>NZ_FQWI01000021.1 GCF_900129615.1 Pectobacterium carotovorum
CGTTATGGCTTAGCAGGACGGGGGAGGGGTTGGGGCGTTCTGGCAGTCAGCAAGGCCCGGCAATTTGACGAAACCGGCATATGTAGATCCGTGTCATTGCCTTATAAAACAATAAAACACGTACATATGTACGTGTTAATAATTGCATTTATAATCAATTGTACGTATAATTAACGACATGGAATCAACGGTGATTCCATATATAAAGGCCGAGCGGCCAGGAATAAAAATGAACGTACAAGAAGCATTGAATGTGTTTGGGTTGTCTGGTGAATTGACTGAAAAAGATGTTGTAAAGGCTTATAGAAAGCTGGCGCTGAAATATCACCCGGATCGTAATCCGTTGGGCACTGAGTTGATGAAAGCTGTTAATGCAGCGCGTGAAGTGCTGATGGCTAACATCGACAAAATTAACCAGTTTCAATCTGCTGATGAAAACGAGCGTTATAACTACGGTGAAGCGCTGGAAAATGTACTGGCTGCATTATCCGGGCTGGCTGGCATTGTGTATGAAGTGATCGGTAATTGGGTGTGGATCAGCGGTGAGACGTTTGAGCACAAAGCGGCATTGAAAGAAATTGGCTGTAAATGGGCACCGAAAAAACAGCAATGGTTTTTCCGCCCAGAAGAACAAAAAAGCACATGGAATCGTAAGGAGCGCAGCATTGATGAAATCCGTGAAATGCATGGCGCGAATGGCAAGTTTCGTGCAAAAGGCCGCAAAGCGGTAGAAATGCACGCGTAACCCATCATTCAGGGGGCCTACAAGCCCCCTCACTGCGATTTCAGGAGCAAATTATGGCAACAACCTTCTATGAGAGCATGATGCCCGTGTTTAAGCGTGTATGTGCCTTTTTAGGCAATGGCTGGCGTGTTGATCAACGCAGGGATGATGATAGCTATCGGATACATCTGTTTACACCGGCATTGCCAAATTATGGCATCACTGTGCGGCATGAAAAAGACCGACTGATCTTAACGGGTTCCCCGCTGCGCCATCAGTCATACAACGATTATTCATGTTGTACCGTCGCGCCAACGCGCGATCCTTGCGGCATTGCTAGGGATATCAAAAAAAAGATCCTCGCCGATGCACAGAAACTGTGCGACAAAGCGGCGGCTGATTTGGCGGGAAGTTATGCCATGAAAGAAGAAAGGAAAATATTGCTGAATCTGCTGACCCGGCTGATAGAAACCCGCGATTACGATAATTATCACGGTGTTTTATGTGAAATCAGGGCGCACAGCATCCGTGGGGATGTGTTAGAAGGCTACGGCGATACATATAATTTGAAACTTTCCGGCCTCAGCAAAGACCAGTTAATTAAACTGGCGGGATTTATCTCAACGCTGGAGCGATAAAATAACGAACGGCACGGAGTTCCCCGTGCCGCTCAGCTAATCATGAGGATAATATGCAGCAGATTTTTTTTGCACGATTGCCGGGCCGAGTCAGAAAAATGCTGACTGTCTACAGCGACGCGAAAGGCTATCAACTCGATTATCTCGCACTAGATCGCACAAATCCGAGCGCGGAAGAACGCGCACAAGGGGTGAAAGAAAAGCGGTTTGAGACGCTGAATAAGACCTTTTATCTGACAAACGATCAGCGAATAAACAATCAGCTAATCGACTGGTCGCAATACCCATTTCCTGAATTAACACAGCAATTTAAAACGTTTTTAGAATCTACAGAGGAAAAGACGATGATAACAGAGAAGCCCACCCCCGCCCAGGTCGCCGCAGCCAGGGCCGCAGCCAAACTGACACAGCGCGAAGCGGCGGAACGGTTTGGTATTCAGATCAATGCGTGGCAGAAAAAAGAGTCTACTGGCCCGTCTCATCGTGATCTGTCTGTGGGGGAATATAATTACTTGCTGATTTTGGCAAATAATCATCCCGAATTTTTGACCGTCAGGCGTCTGCCGAGGGATAAAAACGCCCGTCAGGAAGCTGCGCGGCTGGCATTTGAAATGGCGCAATATTTATCAGCTGGGGATTTCAATAACGTGGTAATACCGAGCGTTGTAGAAGCGATGATGAAGAATTTACAGGATACTGTCAGTGAATTACGTGGAGAATGGGAAAGTGATATTGATTATAAAAGAGGAGACGAGGTAACAGAAAAATGAAGAAGGAAGTAAAAACAGCAATTCATATTGAAGGCCTATCAGATCACGCCCTTGCTGAACTGATAAAAATGGCTATGGATGAATTTCAGCGGCGACTCGGAACAGCCAGCATTAACACAGTCAAGAGCATTGACATAGAACCCGTGGTTATTCATGCGCCGAGTGATAATGACATGGTATTCATCAATAATTGTCTCAAAAGACGGCGCTCAAACAATTACATTATTGCCAGTATGAAAACCAAATATCGGGAGCTAGCAGTAAAATACCCACAGTGGTTTTCCGCGAAAGGTTATCCTGATAGCTTGCGCGGTAGTACATCAAAACACTACGTCGATTATTTAACAAAGAACGAATAAAAATTAAGCTGGATAATTTGACGCGAACGCGGGCCTTGGCCCGCGTTTTTGTTTTGTGCGTCAGATGGCCGTTTCGCCGGAGCCCCGCGTTCTACACATATCCACAATCCCCCGTCGCGTCGTTGCCGCCGCTTGCCGCTCCCGCTTAGCAGGATGGCTTGATGGCCCC
>NZ_FQWI01000005.1 GCF_900129615.1 Pectobacterium carotovorum
ACTCAATCGCAAGGTTGATAGCCTTAGCGCGCCTTTGAAGCTCACTCTGTTTCATGTAGTGATAGCTAATCACTACGTGAGAAAGATACAAGCGCGCCTTGTCGGGCGTGTGGTGAAATCACAGATTTGCTCAGTAGTTAACACGCACGAAATTTTCGCACTACCACACAGGATGCAGTGAACGTTTTATAGCGGATACCATCCGCAACAGAAAAAGGCTTTCCGTAGAAAGCCTTTTGGGAAACGCCCGACGAGAATGATTGGCCCGTCGAGCTGAGGGTTAGTGCGGTATTACCACCAGGCTTCTGCCTGAATACCGAAGTTCACTGCGTTGCTGCGATCGTCGTTGAAGGTGTTGCGGTTTTCATTTCCACGGTTTTGGTAAGACACGAAGAAGCGTAGTTCCGGGCGTGTCAGCATAGGAATATCGGCACTGAAGGCGTGTGCCAGCGTGTATTTCTCACCACTGTATTTGGTTTCTGTACCCGCTTTCCAGCTATCGGTTTTCTGATACGCACCCACTTCCAGATAGGTTTTCTGGTTCTTGGTCCAGGCATATTGGCCGCGACCTACCGCAGACAATAATTCTGTACTGTCGCGCCAGCGGCTGATTTCATCCGCTTTACCGTAGGTCAGAACATGGCTAAGGGAAATAGTATCGGTAATTGGCAGGTCTCCGGCCTGAATGACGCGGTAGCCTTTGGCGCTGTCGTTGATGCTCCAGACGTCATACCAGCCGCCGCCCTGATCGACCATGTTGTGCGCCAGCCCTTTGTCGGCATATTGCAGCACCAGTTTCTGGTTGGATTTGAGGCCAGAGAAGTAGTGGCTGAGCTCACCCGTGATCATCATCGAGTTTTTAGGATCGAATTTTTGCCCTTCCGCGAGGAAGATATTTTTCTGCGTGTCCGCTTCATTTGGCATCGCGTAGGAGATACCGAACTCCGTCCACGCGCCGTCCCACGGCTTCCAGCCTGCATAGCGCGCATCCAGATAGTTGATATTCAGATCGTCGTAGGTGTCTATTCTTTTTTTACATTCGTCAGTATTGGCGTCGCAGCCTAAGTTAATTTTCATGTTTTCGGCATCGGCACGGATCCAGGCAAACGAGAACGCACCTTCGCCAGCCTTGACGTTTTCGATCCCAGCACCTGCACCAGAGATGTTCCAATATTTGGTATCGATGATGTGCAAGTCATGACGCTGATAGTAGCGTTTCCCCGCCCATACTGTGGCATCCGGCAGGCCTGGCACAAAGCCTTTTGCCTGAAGATTCAACTGGCGCAAACCAAACTCGGCATCGTCATTTTTTGTCGTTTCATTATCGTTCGAGCCGTTGGAGAACATGGAAATCATGCTATCGAAGTAAAACGTTTTCCCATTTTCGTTATACAGCTGCTGCCCTAATTGGATTTCGCCGTAGGTGTCATCTTCGTTACCTAATCTTCCTACATAGCTTTTATCGGCTGCCTGTTGTTTTCCGTGGTTTGAAGCCCCCACGCCAGAACGGAAGTACCCTGAAAAATCAACAGAATAAGAAGGGGTTGCCAGCATTGCCAAACTCAGCGCAATGGATGTTGTCAGCAGTTTTCTTTTCATAATATACCTTTCGCTTATTCGGGTAAGAATGTGGATGTTCCAAATAACATGACGTGAACGGAGGTAAAGCGTTTCCACTCATGGCGAAGGATTATGGGGGAATAAAATGGCGCGTGACATGATTGTTCTCACAAAATACAAAAGAGTTACACCAAAATTTACACTGATTTAACGATACTACAGACTGTCTTTAGGGTGTTTATCAGTATTTGTCTGATGTTATTCGCTATGTAATGAGGTGTAACTGGTTACACGTTTTACTTGCATGCATAAAATTTAGCATAAAATTTTTTTATGTCAGAATCGGTGGCGTTACATAAAAGGAGTGATGCGATGCCGAGTAGGAAACATTTTTGGAATAGAGGGAAAGGAGGTCAGTTAAAAGGAAAGCGCAAACAAGGGGGGTGAGGTCAGAAGGCAATGATGTCGCTTGCCTGATGCAAATGAGTATTGCGTCAGGCAAGCGACATTGGTGAAAGGCGACTACTTCTTACGGGCCGGGGGACTCACCGAATGGCGGCGTACCAGCGTCGGGCTAAACATATTCGTGGTTTCACTGAGCTGTTTACCGTGAGATAGCGCGATGGCTAATTCTGCGGCCTGAATTGCCATGGCGGAAACTGGATAGTGCACGGTGGTCAGGCGAGGGCGGAGGTAGCGAGCGATCAATACGTCATCAAACCCAATCACCGACATATCCTGCGGTACGCTGATGCTGTTATCACTCAGGACAGAAAGCGCGCCTGCGGCCATGGAATCGTTGTAACACACGACTGCCGTCATGTTGCCGCCCCGACTCAGGAGTTCCATCATGGCCGATTCGCCGCCCACCTCGTCTGGCGAGGCGCGGGCAATGAGACGTTCATCCCGTGCGATGCCGTGCTCTTGCAGCGCATCCACATAGCCTTGCAGGCGGTCGGCGGAGTCGGAAATTTGGTGATTAGAGCAGAGAAAACCGATCCGCTGATGTCCTTCCTGAATTAAATGACGTGTTGCCAGCCAGGAGCCGTAGCGATCGTCGAGTGCAACGCAGCGGTTTTCATAACCGGGTAAGGTGCGGTTGATGAGCACCATATCAGGAATGTGACTCATCAGCGCCGCCAGCTCCTCATCTGAAAGCATTTTTGCATGCACGATCAGCCCCGCGCAGCGGTGGCGAATTAGCTGCTCAATGGCTTTCTTTTCCTGCTCGGCATTGTGGTAGCCGTTACCAATCAGCAGGAAGTTTCCCGTTGCCTGAGCAATTTGTTCGACAGATTTAACCATCGTCCCGAAAAAGGGATCGGATACGTCTGCAACGACCAGCCCCATAGTCTCTGCACTTTGATGCGCGAGCGCTCTGGCATTGGCGTTCGGATGATATTGCAACTCCGCCATGGCCTTGTGTACGGCTTCCCTTGAGGCGGTACTGGCTTTGGGCGAGTTATTAATCACGCGCGAAACCGTAGCGACTGATACACCTGATAGACGAGCAACATCCTTTATTGTGGCCATTGGCATTCCTGAGCGGTCAAATGCGTGGTGAGGCGGACCGCAGCCTAACGCACACGTTAAAAGAAAAAATCGATTACTTATATTTATAAATGTACAGGTTTTTGGGGGATGTTACCTATCCGACCACCTTTCCTTTTTGATCCAGACCGTACTTATGTGATCGCTATCAACAATCATCGGTCATTTCTCTCTTCCAAAATACCATTCCGAGGTTTAAATTTAGGGTAACCGATTACACTTATGTGGTGGCTAAACGATAGCTGGCTATCTTTATTCAGCATTATTACAGCTATTTTATCCATGCCATATAGTGAAACTGATTACATTAAAGGGTTTTTCTGGCTGAGTTTACAGACAGACCTGATGCCTTTCCGAGATCTCTGACGGACTGTTAGCGCCATACAATGGGCTGCGGATGGTGCCGCAGTTGTACCGAATTTGTGTTTTGTATTGAGGAATAGCTTATGCAGTTTGAGCCAACTGAACATCCGCATCGCCGTTTTAACCCGCTGAAAGGCGAATGGATTCTGGTTTCTCCGCATCGCGCCAAGCGCCCCTGGCAGGGGCAGCAGGATGAACCGGATCGTGCCACACCGCCACCTTACGATCCGACCTGCTATCTGTGCGCGGGCAATAAACGCATTACTGGCGATATCAACCCGCACTATCAGGGCACCTTTGTTTTTACGAATGATTTTTCGGCTCTGATGGAGGACACGCCTGAGGCACCGTCGGGCGACGACGAGCTTTTCCGCGTGCAGCAAGCCCGTGGCGTCAGCCGTGTCATCTGTTTTTCCCCCGATCACAGTAAAAGTCTGCCACAGCTTTCGCTGCCAGCGCTGAAAGCGGTGATCGATACGTGGAGCGAGCAGACTGAAGAGTTGGGCAAGCGGTATCCGTGGGTTCAGGTCTTTGAGAATAAAGGGACGATGATGGGGTGCTCCAATCCCCATCCGCACGGGCAGGTTTGGGCTAACGATTTTCTGCCGAACGAAGTACAGCGTGAGGATGAGCAACAGCGAGACTATTTCTCCCGTCACGGCTCGCCGTTACTGCTGGACTACGTTCGCCGCGAGCAGGCTGACGGTTCGCGCATCGTGGTGGAAACGGAACACTGGTTGGCGGTTGTCCCTTACTGGGCGTCGTGGCCGTTTGAAACGCTGGTGCTTCCCAAGTTCGCCGTACAGCGGTTGCCACAGCTAAATGACATTCAACGTGACGATTTGGCGCTGCTCCTGAAAAAGTTGACCAGCCGTTACGACAATCTGTTCCAGTGTTCATTCCCCTATTCGATGGGGTGGCATGGCGCGCCGTTCAAGGGTGATGACATCGCACACTGGCAACTGCATGCCCATTTTTATCCCCCGTTATTACGTTCCGCCAGCGTGCGCAAATTTATGGTCGGCTATGAAATGTTGGCTGAGGCACAGCGTGATCTGACGGCAGAGCAGGCCGCTGAACGTTTACGCAGCGTGAGTGATATCCATTTTCGTGAGCAAATTTGAGGTCATTTTATGAGCCGTATTGATTCTCTACGTCAGTTAACCGAGTCTGTTTTTGTCCGATTATTTGGCTATGCGCCGCACGCGGCCGTTCAGGCTCCCGGCCGGGTCAACCTGATTGGTGAGCACACCGACTATAACGATGGTTTTGTCTTGCCTTGTGCTATCGATTACCAGACGGTGGTCAGCGCGGCGGTACGTCAGGATGGCATCGTGCGGGTGGTGGCGGTGGACTTTGACAACCAGCAGGATGAATTCGATCTCGCCAAAGAGATTGTGCCTCACCCGGACTACACCTGGGCGAACTATATCCGTGGAACGGTGAAGTTTTTGCAGGCACGTGGCCTGCCGCTCACCGGCATGGATATGGTGGTATCCGGTAATGTGCCTTCTGGCGCAGGACTAAGTTCATCGGCCTCGCTGGAAGTCGCTATCGGGCAGACGTTCAAAGAGCTGAATAATCTGGATATCAGCCAACTGGATGTGGCGTTGAACGGCCAGCAGGCGGAAAACGATTTTGTCGGCTGTAGCTGCGGCATTATGGATCAGTTTATTTCCGCTCAAGGACGTGTCGGTCAGGCGCTGTTGATCGACTGCCGTTCTCTGGAAGGGCGTTCTGTGCGTATGCTCGACGGCGTTGACGTGCTGATCGTGAATTCCAACGTGCGTCGTGGGCTGGTGGACAGCGAATACAATACACGTCGCCAGCAGTGTGAAGCCGCGGCGCGTCACTTTAACGTCAAGGCGCTGCGTGATGTTTCACTCGCACAGTTTGAAGCGGGAATCGAGGGGCTGGATCCAGTAGCGGTACGCCGTGCGCGACACGTTATTACCGAGAACCGCCGTACGCTGGAAGCGGCCGATGCGCTGGCGCGTCAGGATGCGCACCGTTTGTTTACGCTGATGACGGAATCGCATGTCTCCATGCGCGACGATTTTGAAATTACCGTGCCGCCGATCGATGCGCTGGTGGATCTGATTCAAGAGTATGTGGGTGAGCGGGGCGGTGTGCGTATGACCGGCGGCGGTTTCGGTGGCTGTATTGTTGCCCTTATCCCCTCTGCGCTGACGGATGAAGTCAAACAGGTGATCGAACGTGAATATCCGTCGCGCACCGGCCTTCAGCCGTCCATCTATCTGTGTCAGGCATCCGGCGGTGCAGGGCGTGTGAGTTAAGTTTAGGCTGGAAAAGGTGAGGGATACCTCACCTTTTCAATTTACTGTCGAGCCTGTGGGGAAATAGAAACATTAACGTCACGGTTAAGCTGGCGCAGAGCTAACTCTATCGTTTCAACTTTTGATGAATGTTCAACGTCCAAAAGGCGATCAATTTGCGGGCCTTTTTGGCCTAAGCGTCTGGCAAGTTCAGCTTTACGCGTTCCTGTTTCAATCATTGCATTATGTAATGCAGCCTTCATCGTCACTAATACTGGGATCGTGACAACGTGCTCTCCTGCTATTGGCGCGCTAGCGTAAGGAACAGGGCGGCGTTCTTCAATTTCGATGGCTATGGCGGTAACAATTCCGTCAACAGATTCCAGAAGGGCTGAGTCAACGGAGTCACCAACCGAGTTCATTAATGGCAAATCGCGGCAAGAAACCACGTATTGTCCGGTTGCTTCGTCGAGTTCCAGTTTTACGGGATAGTTGAACATACTTTTACCTCTAAATGGGGTTTCCCCCGATGTAACGAGAATCGCACTTACATAGATTATAGTGGTATCGACGTAATCATATTAGTGGTTCTTCTAACCAATTCGCTGAATTTACAGAAATTTTGGTATATGAGATAGCCAAATTATCTGGTAAGCCTTAAGTATCATAGTCCCAAATCTTTCATGATTTTCTTACGAAGAGGCTCAGGTATTTCTTTTGCGCCATGAAAAGGCAGAACGGATGCCTTTCCGTTTAATTTAACTTTAAGGTGGCTCCCACCTCCCGATGCTTTAGTGAATTCTGCTCCTTGTTGCAGAAGCCAGCGTCTGAATTCAGAATATTTCATTTGGCATCCCGCCACGTTGCTCAGTTTTCACCCTATAACTACACTAACTTATTTGTATAAAATGACAACTTATATGTTTATTAATGAATCATTAATGTTAATTCTAGCCCTTTTATCAAGGCAGCAGGAACAGCGTCGCCAGCCCAAGGAAGATAAAGAAACCGCCAGTATCGGTAATGGCCGTAATCATTACGCTGGAGCCGATGGCTGGATCGCGACCGAGTTTCATCATGACTAACGGGATAGCGACGCCCATCAGCGCGGCGAGCAGCAGGTTCAGCAGAATCGCCAGCATCATCACGCCCCCCATCGCGGCATTACCATAGAGCAGGAAGGTCACCACGCCCATGATCGTGCCCCATATCACCCCGTTGACCAGCGCAACGCCTAATTCTTTAAGCAGCAGGTACGATTTCTTGCCGTGTTCAAGCTGATGCAACGCCAGTGCACGCACAATCATGGTGATCGTCTGGTTGCCCGTATTCCCGCCGATGCCGGCGACAATCGGCATGAGCGTCGCCAGCGCGACCAAATGGGACAGCGTATGCTCGAACAGGCCGATGACCCGCGAGGCGATGAGCGCCGTACAAAGATTGATGGCCAGCCACGCCCAGCGATTGCGAAATGATTTATACACGGGCGCGTAGACGTCTTCAGAAGGTGTTAAGCCCCCTGAACGCCGCAGATTACTGTCGCTTTCCCGGTTCACGACGTCGAGGATATCCTCAATCGTCAGGCGTCCCATGAGTTTCCCTTTGCTATCGACTACGGCGCTGGAAATTAAATCGTAACGTTCAAAAGCCCCTGCGGCCTCTTCGACTTTATCTTCAGGCTGGAACCTCAACGGCTGATCGTCCATGACGTCAGTAACCAGAGCATTAGGCGAATGGAGCAGAATGCTGGCCAGCGACAGCTCGCCGATCAGCGTGTTCTTGCGATCGGTAACAAACAGTTTATCGGTGGAATTGGGGATCTTTTTGCGGTAGCGCAGATAGCGCTGTACGGCCGCGAGCGTGACATCGGCGCGCACGGTGATGAGTTTGAAATCCATCATGTGGCCAAGGCAGTCTTCATCATAATTGATGGCGGCGCGTAGCTGCGCGCGCTGCTTCGGCTCAAGCGACGTCAGTATTCTGCCCAACAGATGACGGGGGACGAGGCGAGACAGTTGAGCCTGCTCATCAACATCCAGTATCCGAACCGCTCTCAGGATTTCTTTGTCCTGCATATCGCCGATCAGATCGTCAGATATGCTGTCAGAGGCCTCAATCAATACGCGGCCGCGCTTCTCTATGGGGATAAGCCGCCAGAGCGCCAGCCGTTCATCCTGTGGTAAGGATTCCAGCAGGTCGGCAAGGTCAGCGGCATGCAGCCCGATGATAAGCTCGCTGATTTCTGCGGTTTGATCGAGCAGGATGCTTTTTTCGCGCAGCCTGATTTTGTTATTTAATGCAGCATTGTCGCCCAACGTTGCGTCATCGCCTGCTGTAACACGCGGTTGCCGGTTGATAATGTCTTCAACCAGTTCTTTGTTTTCCAACAGCAGAAGGGAGATGCGGCGACGGAGGTCGGTAAGTTTTTTTACACTCGACATAATGTTTTATGCTCGATCTGTTTTTTATCCGTGTTTTATTAAACGTAGCGCAAAATCAGTAGATTAAGAATAGGATTACTGGTGAATCGCCGTCTGAAAGGTGTGTGATAGTACCCAGACGGGTTTTTATGGAAAATTTTATCTAATGTATTATTAAATCGCTTGCTACTTAGTTTTTGGCGATATATAGTCAGTTCTAGAAACGTAACAAAGACCGATGGCAGAGACGATGAACGACAACGCTTACAAACTGGATGGACAGCTGTGCTTCGCACTGTATTCAGCCAATCTGGCGATGAATAAATTGTATCGTCGTTTGCTGTCTGAACTGAATCTGACCTATCCCCAATATCTGGTGATGCTGGTGCTGTGGGAGCGTGATGGTTTGACGGTGTCTGAGTTGGGCGAGCGTCTGTATCTCGATTCTGCCACGCTAACGCCGTTGCTCAAGCGGTTACAAAGCGCGGGTTTAGTGGTGCGTAATCGGGGAACGGAAGATGAGCGTCAGGTGCTGATCGGGTTAACCGAAGCAGGACGAGCACTTCAGCAACAGGCACGAGCGATTCCTGAAAGCGTGTTTTGCGCGACGGAATGTCATCTTGACCAGTTGCAGACGATCAAAAAAGATTTAGAGACGCTGCGTAAGAATCTGATTGGGCATCTTTGAAGATACTCGCGGTTGTCTTGAGCATCCGAAGCCTGTCAGACAGCGTCATATTTGCTAAGTAGTCCATGTCTAAGTGTTTTGTTTTAAGTAAATAAGTAGTGTGCGATTCTATTTTTCGCTATTTAATTAGACCTGAGCAGCATCTACACTGCCTTAGGTCATTCCCTAACTATCTGGAGTCACATTATGTCTATTGAAAAAGTATTATACGTTGCTCATGCTCAAGCTACCGGTGGCCGTGATGGTCGTGCGGTGTCTTCCGATAAAGCGGTTGATATTAAATTAACGACCCCACGTGAGCTGGGCGGCGCAGGCGGTGAAGGGACGAACCCAGAGCAGCTGTTTGCTGCGGGCTACTCTGCCTGCTTCCTTGGCGCGATGAAGTTTGTCGGTGCGCGTGAGAAAATTGCTGTCCCTGCTGATACCACGGTAAATGGTAGCGTAGGTATCGGTGCCATCCCGACAGGATTTGGTATTGAAGTCGAACTGAAAATTTCCCTGCCGGGTCTGGATCGCGCCGTGGCCGAAGATCTGGTGCAGAAAGCCCACATCGTTTGCCCATATTCCAATGCAACGCGCGGCAATATCGACGTGACCCTGACTATCGTCTAAGTCCGGTTTGAAGCAAGTTCATGATTGATGAACACGATTGATTAATGAACAAAATTGATTAATAAAAACGGTGGCTGCGAAGATTCGCACTGCCGTTTTTTTATGACGGATATCCTCGTCCGTCACCCTTCGGGCCGTTGCTGCGCAACGTTGAAAAACGTTCCCGACGTTTTTTTATTGGTACGGCATCATCTCAATAGGCAACGGGCGTGAATGACGGGCACGGGAATACGAGGGCAACAAAGCCTGATGAAGAAAAAAGAGAATATAAGGAACGGGTTGGTTAAGCGCTACTCTTTCTGATTAACGAGTACGTTGGCAGGAAGCAGTAATTGTTCAGCACGCTGCTGCTGTTTGTCTTGATGATGACCAAACGCGGTGATGGTGGAGTAGGCAAAGCGGCCTAAAAGAATAATGAAGCTGATGAGTAAAACGGCACGGGCGATCCGAGAACCACTTCGTCGCGGGCGTATCGATAATCGTCGTTTATGGGTAAGCGTGGACATTACCAGTTAATCCTCTGTGAAAGCGAACATTCGCTGTTGTTTATTTAGGCACAAGCAGTAGGGGAGGTCAATCTACCTCAGTGAAAAAGATGATGGTCGATCCGGTTTTCGCACGTTCGGTGCAAGGAGAGAGGGGGTAGAACCCCGCGCGAAGAGGAAAGGGCATAAGGGAAAAAGGGAATCAGTAAAAAACCCGCTCAAAAACGAATAAGCGGGTTGTGTGGTGCAAGGGGATTACGCCGTGGTATTGATGTTACGCCCAATCGCCGGATTTGCTGGCAGAGGTGGTAATGCCTGCAAAATACCTAAAGCAACAGACTCTTGGCTATCGAGCGCTTTTTTCAGTACAAGCGCACTGGCCTCACTGCTGGTACGCATGTTGCTGAGGTCGGTAGCGAGTGATGCAATCTGTGATACATCCATTTCACTCTCCTTAACACTGAGTTGGATTGATATCCGGTATGGAAAGGAAGCGCACCTTTCCGCCGAGGCTGCATGATGTTGGCGAAAATTCTCGCCAGCCATCATTTGGGTATCGGCCCCATCTCTGTAAACTTTACGTTAACCGGACTTCACCAGCCAGCTCAGTTGCACAATTTTGCGCCACGGTACTGTTCGGCGTAGGTTCGAGTTTTCACGTAATGTTTTAATCAATCAGGCTTTTTCTTCCTCAATCATCAGCTTCCAGCCAGTGACGTCCTGCCAATATTCCTGTTCCCGTTCCAAATCCAGCTGTACCAGCGTGTTATTGGTAAAGAAGTCGCGTGGGAACGTCAGCGTCCAGTAGTTGTCATCGGTATGCAGCCGTAACGATTCCGGCGTTGTTGTTGCCTGACGCTGGTTATTCAACAGCGTGGCAAGGCGCAAGAGTTGCATCATGGGTAAATACTGTTTCTTTTTGAACAGGTTCAACCGCGGCAGCTCTTCCAGTTTGATCGCTTTACGGTGCAATCGCACGATTAGGGACAGCACAAGCTGCTGTTCCTGATTGAAGCCGGGCAGATTGGTATTTTGCAGAATGTAAGCGGAATGACGGTGCATGCCACTATGGTTAATGCCTAATCCAACTTCATGCAGCATGGAAGCCCAGTTTAAGATGGCTTCGAGCTGTGGATGCACCAGATTAGGATTTTGCTCTGCCCATTGCGCGTAAAGCTGCTGTGTGGTTTCCCGCACGCGTCGTGCCTGCTCACGGTCGATATTGTAATGGGTCGCCAGACTCTGCGCGGTACGGATGCGAATGTCCTGATGGCGGAAACGCCCTTCCATTTCGTACAGCACGCCTTCGCGCAGCGCGCCATCGGACAGACGTAACTCTTTGATCGCCAACGCATCGAAAATACCACACAAAATAGCCAGACCGGGAACCAGCACCGACTGACGATCTTCGGACAGGCCCGGCAGACTCAGCGCTTTAAAGTGCTTAAACTGCAAGATCTGCGTGCGTAGCATTTCCAGCCGCTCGGGCGTAATCAGGCCGTCTTTTTCTCCCATCTCCACCAGAATTTCGTGCGTGGCCTTGATCGTTCCAGACGCGCCGAGGGCGAATTTCCAGCCGTATATGCGGTATTCCCAGGACAGCGTCTCCAGCTTTTGCGCCGCGGCCAGCCGGGCGCGCTTGAAGTTGGCTTCGCTGATTTCACCGTTCGGGAAAAACTGCTGTGCGAAACTGACGCACCCCATACGACGGCTTTCCACCAGCATCGGCTCGAAATCTTCACCGATGACCAGCTCTGTAGAACCGCCGCCGATATCGATGACCAGCTTGCGGCCTTTTTCCGGCTGCGTATGCTCCACGCCCATAAAAATCAGACGGGCTTCTTCATGGCCGGAAATGATCTCTATCGGATAGGGAATGATGTCCGCCGCGCGGCGCAAAAACTCCTGCGCGTTGACCGCCTGACGCAGCGCGTGCGTGCCGACGATGGACACGTTCATTGCGGGGAAGCCTTGTAGGCGTTCAGCAAACAGCGCCAGACAGCTCAGGCCGCGTTGAATAGCTTCTTCGCTGAGCACATTTTTGCTGTCCAGCCCGTCGGCCAGATGCACTCGCTGTTTTAAACGTCCCAATACCTGAAGCGCACCGTTTACCACGCGTGCGATCACCATGTGAAAACTATTGGAGCCCAGGTCGATAGCCGCGAACTCTTGCGGCTTTATCTCGGTTTTTTCATTGTTCGTTAACGGCATTATTCAGGCTTATCTCCAGGTTGCTCCAACGCCTTGATGTAGTCGTAAATGGCATTTTGCGCGCGTACTTTACGCTTGTTGCCGCGTGAGACATAGCGGTTGCTCGACTCTTTATCAATGACACGGGCTTTTACCGTATCGCTGAACAGAATATCCAGCGTTTCCAGTACGCGGTTTTTCAAAATGGGATCCAGGATTTCCACTGCGACTTCAATGCGATAATCAATGTTGCGTGTCATCCAGTCTGCGGAAGAGAGATAGACTTTCTTGTCCCCGCCGTTGTTGAAGACATACACCCGATCGTGTTCCAGATAGCGGTCAAGAATACTGATGACCTGAATATTTTCGCTGATCCCCGGTAAATTAGGAATCAGTGAACACATGCCACGTACCAGCAGATTGATTTTTACGCCCGCAGACGAAGCCTGATACAGCTTTTCCGCCAGCCCTTTATCCACCAGATTATTTACCTTAAGCGTAATGCCTGCATCACGATTCGCCAGCGCATTTTCGATCTCGGTATCGATCAATTGGTAAAGCTTGTCGCGGGAGTTTTGCGGTGACACCAGCAGGTGCTCGAAGCTGACCGGGCGGTAGGGGTTTTCAATGAAGTTGAAGACGCGACGGACTTCGTTGGTAATGCGTTCGTCGGCGGTCAACAGCGAGTAATCCGTATACAGGCGTGCGGTTTTCTCGTTGAAGTTGCCGGTGCCGATGTGCGCGTAACGCACGATGTTTTCCCCTTCGCGGCGGGAAATCAGGAACAGTTTGGCGTGAATCTTCAGCCCAGGCACTGAGAAAATGACGTGCACGCCCGCTTCCGTCAGGCGCTTAGCCCAATGGATGTTTGCCTCTTCGTCAAAGCGTGCCTGTAGCTCGACCACGACCGTCACTTTCTTGCCGTTGTGCGCCGCATGGATCATAGAAGTAATGATGCGCGAGTCTTTGGCGACGCGGTAAATATTGATTTTGATGGACAGCACGTTAGGGTCGAAAGAGGCTTGTCGCAGCAGTTCCAATACGTGTTCGAAGGTGTGGTACGGGTAATAGAGCAGAACGTCGCGCTCACGGATCGCATCAAATCCGTTACGAAAATGGTTGAACCCGGTGTGTCGCAGGCGCGGCAGGGGTTTGTTGACCAGATTGGCACGTCCGACGTTCGGGAAAGAGATAAAGTCTTTGAAATTGTGGTAGCGCCCGCCGGGGATGACGGAATCATAAGAAGAGATCCCCAGTTTCTCGAGTAGCATGGCGACCATCGCGTCCGGCATATCGCGCTGATAAACGAATCTCACCGGCTCGGCAGTCAGGCGTTGCTTCAGACTGGAAGACATCAGCTCCAGCAGACTGGATTCCATTTCCGTCACCAGATCGTATTCCGCATCGCGCGTCATCTTCATGGAGTACGCGTTCAGCGCATCATAATCAAAGAAGCCCTTGAAGATATCATCCAGACAGTAACGCAGAATGTTGTCGATGAGGATCATGGTTTTACGGCGGCGTGGCGCTTCCGCTGGCAGGTTGACGAAGCGCGGTATTTTATCCGAAGGAATTTCCAGCAGGGCGTAACTGATCTCATCGCCACGAATAATTTCGACGGCAAGATAGGTATAGTTATCCTTCAGGAACTCCACCAGATCGGTTTCGTCAAAGATCAGTATTGGCGTGATGTGCGGGCGCAGATATTGCCGGAAGTAATCTCTCAGCCACTCTTGCTGATTAGGGGAAACCTGACGTTCGTTGACCAGAAAAATCTGGTTACGCGCCATCTCCAGCAGCAGTTCGTTGTACAAGCTATCGAAAATTTGATCGGTTTTTAGTACGCGCGCCTGAATTTTGCCTAAAAGGTGTCGCAGATTGCCGTCCAGACCTTGCTCTTCATTAATCAGAATGCGTCTTTTCAAATCGGCAAAACGGACTTTATAAAATTCATCAAGGTTGCTGGAGTAAATGCCAAGAAAGCGCATGCGTTCGATTAACGGATTGCTTTTATCTGCTGCTTCCTGAAGTACTCGTTCATTAAAGGATAACCAACTTAATTCTTTCTCTATGTAGAGTTTGTCCTGACCCATTGTCACTCCGCTCAACTCATGTACTGAAGGTTCATCCAATATTCATACCCTTCCTCTGTGAGGATAGGGTACAACAACATTATGGCGTGTTGATGACGATAAAATCTAATTCATAGACAGACTTACCATTGTCATATTATGGGCGTAAAGGCAACATATGCTACCCGCAATACGTTAGCAACACGACTCTGGCGGCTTCACTCTAACGGCGAGAATAATGGTAAACACAGGCAACACATCACAGTATCGGGATCGTCGGCGAGCGTGGATCGACCGCTTGGTTCACCGCATTGTTGCGGGCAGTGGGCTGCTAGTGCTGGCTATGCTGTTGTTAATCTTCTTCTATCTACTGTATGTGGTGACGCCACTGTTCCTTTCCCCCACCGTTAACGGCCAAAAAACGGTGTCACGCCACGGTGCGGAGCCCTCGCTGGCGCTGGGGCTTAGCGATAACGGGCAAATCGGGTTTCGCATCGACAGTCAGGGATATGGCGAGTTTATTCCGTTTGCGGAAAACCAGCCTATGTCGCGTATTCAACTGGTGCCTGCGCTGAGTTTACTGGCGCAGAGTCAGGGGGAGCGACAGGTTTATGCCCTGAGCCAGCCTGATGGCCGTTTGGTTTTCGTGCAACCTGTTTTATCGCGTATGGAAAACCGTTCTCCAGGCTGGGATTATCCGCTGGGTGAGCAGGCGTATTCGCTTGGGTTACCTGCGCAGCCGCTGCGTTATCTGGCAGTGGCAGCAGTGGGTGAAAAGCATGCTGTTGTGGCGGCGATCGGACAGGAAAATGCCTTGATTATTGCCGATGTTGATAAAAATGGTGTGCGGCAACGGGCACAGATTACGCTTCCTGCGGGTACGGTTAGCCAACTACTGCTGACACCAGACGGACAGCAGGTGTATTTGCTCAGCGGTAAGACATTAACGCTGTGGCAGGTGGGGGCGAACGCGCTGACGCTGCGGGAAGAGCGACAGTTACAACTGGCGGAACCGCTGCATCTGGCGCTGTTGTCCGGTGGACGATCGCTGCTGGTGCAGGCTGCTGACGGGCGGATTAGCCAATGGTTTGAGGTTCCGGGCGAAAAGGGTGCGACGCTGACAGAGACGCGCCAGTTTCCGCACGTTGTGGGCGAATCGGTGTTGTTGGCAACGGAGGCGCAGCGACGAGTCTTTGCCACATTGAACGCACAGGGTGAACTGTCACTGTTTGCCAGTAAACAGTCTCATGCACTGCTGACGCAGACGCTACCGGCCCATGCACAAACGCTGGCGTTTTCGCCACGCGGTTCTGCCATCTTGGTTGAAACGGCGCAGGGCTGGCATCGCTATCAGGTTGATAACCCGTATCCCGATATTGGCTGGCGCGGGCTGTGGCAAAAGCTGTGGTACGAGAACTATCCGGAGCCTGCTTATATCTGGCAATCCACGTCTGCGGACGACAGCTATCAGGCCAAATTCAGCATGATGCCGCTGATGCTGGGCACGATGAAGGCAGCGATTTACGCCATGCTGTTTGCTACGCCGCTGGCGTTGTCCGCCGCGATTTATACCGCCTGCTTTATGTCGCCGACGCTGCGACGCTGGATTAAACCCACGCTGGAAATCATGGGCGCACTGCCGACGGTGGTTGTCGGCCTGATTGCGGCCATCTGGCTGGCCCCGCATTTTGCGACCTATCTGTCCGCGATTCTGGTCATGCCGATTTTATGGATGCTGGCCGTGCTTGGCTGCGGCTGGCTGATTGAGTGCCTGCCGACGCGCTGGCGCGTCCGTTTCCCTGCGGGCTGGGACGTGCTATTCCTCATCCCCACGATCTTGCTGACATTTGTGGTCGGCTGCTGGCTTGCGCCACGGATGGAGATCTGGGTGCTAGGGCAGCCGCTGTACCAGTGGTTAGGCGATGATTTTGTGCAGCGTAATACGCTGGTGGCGGGCGTTGCTCTTGGCTTCGCGCTGATCCCGCTGATTTTTTCGCTGGCGGAGGATGCGCTGTTCAGCGTACCGGCTCGTTTAAGTCAGGGATCGTTGGCGCTGGGGGCGACGGCGTGGCAAACCCTGTGGCGCGTTGTGCTGCCGTCCGCCAGCGCTGGGATTTTCGCCGCGTTGATGCTGAGTTTTGGTCGCGCCGTGGGGGAAACCATGATTGTGCTCATGGCGACGGGCAACACGCCGATTATGGATGAAGGCCTGCTTCAGGGTCTGCGTTCGCTGGCGGCGAATATCGCTATTGAAATGCCGGAAGCGGTGACGAACAGCGGTCACTATCGGGTGCTGTTCTTAACGGCATTAACGCTGTTTGTTTTCACGTTCATCGTGAACACGCTGGCTGAAACTATCCGGCAGCGCTTACGCCAACGCTACCGTGATGAAGGAGAAAACGCGTGAAGCGCTGGTTCCGTTCGGGAAGGCCTTGGGTGTGGCTGACCGCATCGTCAATTTCCATTAGCCTGCTGGCGATGCTGGCAATCATCGTGCTGCTGGCTGGGCAGGGCATGCGCTATCTGTGGCCGCAGCCCGTTTGGTTGCTGACGTTGCAGCCGGAACAAGGTGCGCAGCGTGCGCTGATAGGGGAAATTTATGCGGAGCAGACGCTTTCGTCCCAGCAGTTGGAACAGGCCGGTTTGTCCTCTTCGCCCGGGGACGCTGAAACCCGCTATTTGATCAAAATTGGCCAGCGTGAAATCTATGGGCAGAGTTTCCGCTCGCTGCTGTCGCGCGATATTGTCCGCTTTGATAGACCTGCCGATATTCTGGTGTTAAAGCGGACGAACAATGGCACGGCCTATGGCTATCTGTCTGGCATGCTGGAGGGTGAGCAGCCGCTGGTGGCGACGGATCTCCCTGCAACGTTGCAGCATCGCGTCGAGCAGGTGCAGGGGTTGCTGGCGAAGGCGCAGGCCATCCGCATGGGAGAGATGGCGAAGATCAACCAGCAGTTTGAGACGCTGCGGCTGGAAGAGAAAAAGCGGCAGCAGGCCAAGACGTTGGATAATCAGGCGTTAGCCCGTCTTCAGGCTGAGCGCATTGAACTGCAACGCCGCTTCGATGAGCTGTCGCGCCAGTTAACCTCACTTAATCTGGACATTAATCGAGATACCGTGCAGCTACGCGACGCAAACGGCAGCGTTCATCTTATCCCGCTCAGGGACATTGAACAGGCCTGGTTCCCTAATGCGATGAACCTGTGGGAAAAAGTCAGCCACTGGGGCGAGCAGGCGAAATTCATGCTGGTGCACTATTCGCCGGACAGCAACAGCGCTGGCCACCTTTTCCCCGCCATTTTTGGCACGGTGCTGATGGTGGTGCTGATGTCTATTGTCGTGATGCCGTTGGGTGTGATCGCCGCGGTTTATCTGCATGAGTACGCGGGGAAAAACAGCTTAACGCGCTGGGTGCGGATTGCCGTGGTCAATCTGGCGGGGGTGCCGTCCATTGTGTACGGCGTGTTCGGGTTAGGCTTTTTTGTTTATCTCATCGGCGGTACGCTGGATCAACTGTTCTATTCCGAGGCGCTGCCGAATCCGACGTTTGGGACGCCGGGGCTGTTGTGGGCGTCGCTGACGCTGGCACTGCTGACGCTACCGGTGGTGATTGTGGCGACGGAAGAAGGGCTGTCGCGCATTCCAATGTCTGTGCGCCACGGTTCACTGGCGTTGGGGGCTACCAAAGCCGAAACGCTGTGGCATGTTGTGCTGCCGATGGCGGTTCCCGCGATGATGACGGGCTTGATCCTCGCTGTGGCGCGTGCCGCGGGGGAAACCGCGCCGCTGATGTTGGTCGGCGTGGTGAAGTCGGTGCCGGTTTTACCGGTTGATGACATTTTCCCTTATCTGCATCTTGAGCGAAAATTTATGCATCTGGGATTCCAAATCTACGATCTGGCGTTCCAAAGCCCAGATGTGGAAGCGGCAAGGCCGCTGGTGTACATCACCGCACTGCTGCTGGTGTTGATTGTTGTTGGATTGAACCTTGCAGCGATTGGGATTCGCCATGTTCTGCGTGAGAAATACCGTTCGTTATCACTCTGAAAGTAGGATGAAGTTATGGGATTTATGACACAAAAGGAGATGGCACCGCTGCCTGATGTTCATCAACTGAGTGATGAGCAGACGACGTTAACCGTGGAACATCTGAATCTTTACTATGGCGACAAGCAGGCACTGAACGATATTTCGATTCGTATTCCGAAGAATCAGGTGACGGCGCTGATTGGCCCGTCGGGCTGTGGCAAATCCACGCTGTTACGCTGCTTTAATC
Source organism: Pectobacterium carotovorum (assembly GCF_900129615.1). GTDB lineage: Bacteria > Pseudomonadota > Gammaproteobacteria > Enterobacterales > Enterobacteriaceae > Pectobacterium > Pectobacterium carotovorum. Next base: position 18,497 of record NZ_FQWI01000005.1, read on the forward strand.
GTATGAACGATCTGGTGGATGACTGTCGCACCGAAGGTGATATCTGGCTGAATGGAATGCCTGTCAACGACCCGCAGTTGGATGTTGCCACGTTGCGCCGTCGGGTGGGTATGGTTTTTCAACGACCGAATCCGTTTCCCAAGTCGATCTATGAAAATGTGATTTATGGCCTGAGATTACAGGGGCTACGCGATCGCCGCTTTCTGGATGATGCCGTTGAGCGCGCGCTACGTGCGGCGGCACTGTGGCATGAGGTAAAGGATCGTCTGAGCGACAACGCGCTAACGCTATCCAGCGGCCAGCAGCAGCGTTTAGTGATCGCCCGAGCGATCGCCATTGAACCGGAAGTGTTGTTGCTGGATGAGCCGACCTCCGCGCTCGATCCCATTTCGACGCTGGTTGTCGAGGAACTGATGGGAACGCTAAAGCAACATTTCACGCTGGTGCTGGTGACGCACAACATGCAGCAGGCGGCTCGCGTGTCGGATTACACCGCGTTTATCAATCAGGGCAAACTGATCGAATACAATCGTACGGACGATCTATTTACCTCTCCGACTCAGCGCCGCACAGAGGATTATATTACTGGGCGTTTTGGTTAGAACCGTACTTAAATAATAGAATGCAATATCATTTCTATGCGTATCATTTTATTATGAATGGTAATGATATTGCGAATATTTTTAAACTTTTCATAAAAATAAATAACCGATTAATTATTATTTTTTTTAATTTAAAAGTTTTTGTTTTTTGTGATTTAATTACTGAAAAAAATGAAATTTTGATTCATAGTTTATATGCAGCGATTGGCTGTATTTAAATGGAATTACTCAGGATGAGAAAGAAAATATATATTGGCGTTGCATTCAGTATGTTGGTTAGTGTGATGTTTCCGGCTTATTCTCAGGCTCAGGAAGAGCCAGTGGCGGAGGTAATTACAGCATTCGACTCTCCCCTTCTGGAGAACCCAACATCTGCAAATGAATCCTCTTCTCAGGACTATAAGCCTCTTCGTGCGCCAGCGCCTGCATTGAGTTCTGTCTATGTCTATGCTGTGGCATCAACACAGAATGGTGGAGCCTGGGAATATATTGGCCCAAATAAACTTGCGACAACTCAGGATCATGGCGGAGCGCAACTGCGAATTGCAGTGCTGGAAGTGGGCTATGGTAATAACCGCTTTGGTTGGGTGAATGGTACGCAAAAGAGTCCCTATCAGGTTAATGGCGTCTGTGTCGTCGGTGGTTATTATACCGAGTCATGCCCTGCAGGTTCGACTTATGTGGGATGGATGGCTTATTTCAATGGCGATGGCATGCAGTCAGGTCCTTTCCGCTATCAATCTACTTCGATTAATGCACCTTTTAGAACGCTTAGCACTTCACTGAATATTCGATAACACCGCATTCTCAGCAGGTTCTCTTAAAAGAGGACCTGCTTTTCATTATGCCTTCACGCTAATCGGCATGTAACTAAGTTGTGCTAGCTTATCTAATACTGATTTCTGCTGTTCTGCATGTAAGTGCTCGCCGCGTGATAGCGAACCGCTTATCCCATTTTTTAGCATTTGGATAAAATTGATTTTCTGGTTGGGATCGGCGGGGGCGACATCGTCAATTGGAGGATGCAAAATGAGCAGCGCCGCCATACCGATTTCCAGACTTTCTTCAAATGACATATCGCCGGAGGCGGTGAGATCTTTTGTCGCGTCAATCGCTTCCTGTGGTGTCATATTGGAAAAATCATAACGTTTGCTTGACTGGATCGTTGAGGGGGTATTGGCAGCAACAGAATTGACGCTTGATTTTGACGTGTTGCCAGCGAGTGAAAATACGTTTTCCGCAGGTTCTTTACGGTTCACCGAGGGGGCTGAGTAGTTAGCGATACCATTAAGGCTTGTAATGCTCATTATGGAAGTTCCTTTCCTGTGAGAGTGAAATTTAATAGTAGAGCGTTGTTATGCAGTGCAATCGTGTGAATATAGAATAAAGTTTACCTTAGTTAATGTATTTGTCTTCTTTTTATTCAGGAAACAATGAGTTATTTTTTAACTCATTGTTTTTGTTTTGTTATTTAAATAACATCTCTTTTTGATTTCTAATTAGTGGTTTTAATTATTATATTGTTTAATTGTTTCGATTAAATATAACCCGTATCTACGACAAGCCTGATGGGATGTCTATGGTATCATCAAACCATAAAAAAATTATGGATACCGTTCATCAATTGTCCGTGCCATTTGAAAAATTGATGATAAAATGCGCGCAAATTTTTTAACTCTGGCAAGTGGTGGGTAAGATGAAATTCAGTACCATGAACGAAGGCGAAATTATTACCGAGCTGTGCCGGAGAATAAAAGACGCCAGAATTCAACAACGTTTATCGCAGGTCGATCTTGCTGAACGGGCAGGGCTGGGAATCGCAACGATCAAGCGTGCGGAAATGGGCGAATCCATTACGCTAAGCAGCCTGCTCTCCATTCTGCGCGGATTAAATCGTTTACATCAGATTGAAGGCGTGCTCTTCGATGCTGAAGTGGAATCCTTCCATGCGCAGATCAGCGGTGAGAAAAAACAGACGCCGCTGCGTATCAGAAAGAAAGCCGCGACCTTTCCTGCCAAAGCACTCACCAAGCATGAAAATATCAAGAAACCGGCTAACAGCACGGTAGATTGGTATATCGCGGCGGCTGAAAACAACATTGTCTGGTCGCTGCCTGAAAGCGATAAAAAATAAAGGGCTAATGCGAAACCATACACATTAACCCCTGATTTTCGCGTTAATCTGCCGAGCATTTAATGCGACAAGGCGTATCCCCTGCTATTTCTTACTCACACAGCACAACTTTAATGGCCAATCCCCCGCGAGACGTTTCACGGTACTTGGCGTTCATGTCTTTGCCGGTTTCATACATGGTTTCAATGACCTTATCCAGTGATACACGTGGCTCGCTGGTGCGGCGCATCGCCATTCTGGCGGCGTTGATCGCCTTCACGGAGGCAATAGCGTTGCGTTCAATGCACGGTACCTGAACCTGACCCGCGACTGGGTCGCATGTCAGCCCCAGATTATGCTCCATACCAATTTCCGCCGCGATGCATACCTGTTCAGGGCTCGCGCCAAGTAGTTCAGCCAGACCTGCTGCGGCCATCGAACAGGCCACGCCGACTTCTCCCTGACAGCCCACTTCTGCACCGGAAATCGAGGCGTTCATTTTGTAGAGCATGCCGATAGCGCCGGATGCCAGAAAGTAGCGTAGGTAAGATTCTGGGGTGACGGATTGAACGTAGCGATCGTAATAGGCCAGCACGGCAGGAATAATGCCACACGCACCGTTCGTTGGTGCGGTGACGACGCGTCCGCCAGCCGCATTTTCTTCCGACACGGCCATCGCGAACATGTTCACCCAGTCCATCGCATCCATCGGGTCGTTAGAAAAACGATCGTTGATGAACAGCAGGCGATGCAGCGCTGATGCCCGGCGCGGAACGCGCAATGGGCCGGGCAATACGCCTTCCGTATTCATGCCGCGATGCATGCAGTCCTGCATGGTTTTCCATACGTCGGCAAAATAGTGCTCAAGCGCTTCCCGACCATGCATCGCAATCTCGTTTTTCAGGACGATAGCGGATAAAGACAGGCAGTGATCGTGACAGTGTTGCAGCAGTTTCTGGGCAGAAAAGAACGGGTAGGGCGCACTTTCTTCGGCCAGATTGGGTTTGCCGAAATTTTCCTGATCGACGACGAATCCGCCTCCGATGGAGTAATACGTTTTGCTATAGACCAACTCTTGCTGGTTATAGGCGCGAATGATCATGCCGTTTTCATGCAGCGGCAGATTCTCTGGTTGGAAACGCAGGGAGGATTCCAGCGGGAAGCTGACCTCATACTGACCGTTAAGCATCGGCAGGCGCTGAGTGTCTTTCACTTGTTGAATAAACGCCGGAATACTATCGATATTTACGCTATCTGGCAGGTTACCCGCGAGCCCCATAATGATGGCGATATCGGTGTGGTGTCCTTTCCCCGTCAGGGAAAGTGAGCCGTAAATATCAACGACAATACGTGTCACCGATGAGATAAGCGCGCGGTTCACCAGATCGTCAGTGAACATTTTACCCGCTTTCATCGGGCCGACGGTATGAGAACTGGACGGGCCGATGCCGATTTTGAAGATATCAAATACGCTGACCATAGCGATTTCCTTGAAAAAAAACGCCGGTCGTTAAACAACGTGCCGGCGTTAAATTAGGGTGGGGGGATTACAGCAGTTCGCTCAGGCTGTAAACGATAGCGGAAATCGCGATCAGTCCCATCAGGGTGACAAAGACGTTGCTGATCTGGCCGCTGTATTTCTTCATTGCTGGGACTTTCTGGATGGCGTACATCGGCATCAGGAACAGCAGGCACGCGATAATCGGGCCGCCCAACGTTTCGATCATCCCCAGAATGCTTGGGTTCAGCGTCGCAACAATCCAGGTGGTGATCAGCATGAACAGCGCAGTGATGCGGTTCAATTTGGTGTTGGAAATGGTTTTGCCTCGGCTGCGCAGGGATTTCACGATCATGCCGTTAAAGCCTTCGCCCGCACCCAGATAGTGACCCAGGAACGATTTAGAGATCGCGATGGTGGCAATAACCGGCGCCAGATAGCCGATTACCGGGTTGTTAAAGTGGTTCGCCAGATAGGACAGAATAGAAATGTTCTGTGCTTTCGCTTCCATCAGCTCAGCCGGAGAAAGGCTCAGTACACAGCTGAAGACGAAGAACATCACGGTCAGCACCATCATGATGTGGCTGTAAGACAGAATGCGTGAGCATTTTTGCTCGGCGTCATCGCCATATTCTTTACGTTTGGCAACGGCGAAAGAAGAGATGATTGGTGAGTGATTGAAGGAGAAAACCATCACCGGAATAGCCAACCATAATGTCGCCAACAGACCGTTGCCCGTTACGCTGGAACTCAAAGAAATGTTTTCAAAAACAGAGGTATTCCAGTTTGGAATTAAATAAAGCGCCAGCAACATCAGCACAGCAACGAATGGGTAAACCAGAATACTCATTGCCTTCACGATCATCGCTTCACCGAAGCGGACAATAAACATTAATCCGAGGATCAATATTAATGACAGCAGCGCACGTGGCGGAGAAGGCAAATGCAATTGGTGAGTAATAAAGCTATCTACCGTATTGGTGATGGCGACGCTATAAACTAATAGGATCGGATAAATAGCGAAAAAATAAAGCAAAGTGATTAATTTACCTGCACCAACGCCGAAATGTTCTTCAACGACTTCGGTAATATCTTCACCACCTTTCTTGCCGGATAATACAAAGCGGCATAAGGCACGGTGAGAATAATATGTCATCGGGAAGGCAATCAGTGCCATGATAATTAACGGAATTAACCCACCAATACCAGCATTGATAGGTAAGAATAACACGCCAGCGCCGATGGCCGTGCCATAGAGGCCCAGCATCCAGACGGTGTCGCTTTTACGCCATCCTGAAGCCTGTTCTAACACCTGGCTGCTATCTTGAATGGTGCTCATATACTGATCTCTCCTCGGTGAACATATTAATACCCTGTTACAAGGATATTGCCACATGATGTGGATTATAAAAATTACAGTATCGGCAAGTTGCCGTTACGGAGTTTAAAAAACGAACGAGACATGTTGCTAATTATGTCAGTAGGTCAATACTGTTTTGTGGCGGCATTCTATATCGTGGTGGTCAGCGAATAATATTGAGGCGATCACAGAAATGAATTGACGGGAAATATTTTAATAAATTTCCGCGCAAATTAAAATATCAATCTTGATACTTTATTTTAAATATTTTTAACGGCTCGTTATTGATACTTTATTTAATTGCTGAGTGATGAAAAATGAACAATAAATAAAATAAAGGGCAGATGAAATAATAAACGCAATTTTTCTGATGTCACGCGTAATGATGGTTTTTCTCTTTTGCGGACGTATCGATGGTGCGGTTCCTGCTGTTGCATCACCTCAGACGAGAGTTATCCGGCAGATTGCAACCTGCCGGATAATGGTCACCGATCTGTCAGGCGGTGAGTTTTTCTTCTGCCCACGCCAGACCGCTGTGGTATTCCTCTGGTAAGAGAGGTGCCAGCGATTGCAGCGTGCGTTGCAACTGTGCGGTGTCCGACGACGGTAGATTGAGGTGTCCAACTTTGCGACCAGGACGAACGTCTTTCTCATACCAGTGCAGGTGTACCAGCGGCAGCGCCAACCAGTCGATATTCACGTCAGTGCCGATCAGGTTGACCATCACCGACGGTGTTTCGACAACCGGTACTGGCAGCGGCAGATCCAGAATGGCGCGCAGGTGCAGCTCAAACTGGCTGATCGACGCGCCATTTTGCGTCCAGTGTCCGCTATTGTGTACGCGCGGAGCCAGCTCGTTAATAAGCAGGCGATCGCCGACGATAAAGCATTCCATCGCCATCACGCCCACATAACCCAGCGCATTCATTATTGCAGACAGCATCTGCTCTGCCTGCTGTTGCAACTGCGGATCGGGCTGAGGGAAAGCCACGCTGGTACGCAGAATGCCGTCCTGATGCAGGTTATGAGTGAGCGGGTAGAACACGCACTTGCCGTGCGTATTGCGTGCACCCACCAGCGAGACTTCGCCAGAAAAATTAATGCCTTGCTCAACGATGCACTCGCCGTAGCAGTCAGCGGGCAGCGTCTGTTGTTCGCCATCGCGCAAGCGCCACTGTCCACGACCGTCGTAACCACCGACGCGGCGTTTAACGATAGCGAGTTCACCTAATGAGGCAAAGACGTGTGGCCATTCGTCGGCGCTAGCCAGTAGTTGCCAAGGCGCGGTTGCCAGATTCAGCGAATCCAGCAGCTGCTTTTGCGTCAGGCGATCGGCCAGACGTGGGAAAATATCGCGGTTCGCAAACGCCGTGTGCTCGGCCAACTCGCGGGTGAGGGCGGTTTCCGGCCAGCGTTCGATCTCGGCGGTAATGACACTGTTATGAAACGGAACTGATTCCGGCTCAGCATCCAGACCGACGGGGTAAACCGCAATGCCTAGCGGTTCACCAGCCTGACGCAGCATTCTGCCCAACTGACCATTGCCTAATACGCAGACCGGTTTCATGCCTCCTCCCGCGGATCGGGATGAGAAAGCACATCATCGGTTTGCGCCTGACGCCAGTCTGCCAGTCGGGTAGCGATGCCCTTGTCGTGCAGGGCGAGAATTTGTGCGGCCAGCAGAGCCGCATTCGCTGCGCCCGCTTTGCCAATCGCCAACGTGCCGACCGGAATACCACGCGGCATTTGGACGATGGAATACAGACTGTCTACCCCGCTCAGCGTTGAGCTTTGTACCGGCACGCCAAGCACGGGAACCAGCGTTTTTGCTGCCAGCATACCCGGCAGGTGTGCTGCGCCGCCTGCGCCCGCGATAATCACATCAAAACCGTTCTGTGCCGCCTGCTCAGCGAAGCTGAATAGCTTGTCTGGCGTCCGGTGTGCGGAAACGACTTCGGTATGAAAAGGAATGTTCAGCGTGGTGAGGATTTCCGCAGCAAACTGCATGGTGGCCCAGTCACTCTTTGAACCCATGACGATGGCAATTTTAGCCGGGGCAACGTTGGATGACATGCCTGTAACGCTCCTGTGATTGTACGTGTTCGTGACGCGTTCGCGTCGGCCAGACAGGGAGGGTCTGGCGTTGAGGGCGTAGAGCATATCACGCCATTATGGCGAGGAAAACGGTTGCGTATACGGAAATGCTGGGGGAATAAGGCGAGAGGCCGTTAAGTCAATGGCAGGAAACGCATTAAAATGGGAAGAAAATCAGTTCGATATTTTGTGGCGTGACCTTAATCATCGACCCTTCTTCATGCCAGGCTCCGAGAACGGCGCGACGACCAGACGATTCACCGAGATCGACCTGATGAATGGCCGGACGGTGCGTGTGACCGTGGATCATCGTCTCCACCTGATAATGTCGCAAACGTTCAAGCACGGCGTCGTGATTGACATCCATAATCTGCTGCGACTTTTTTTGGTTTTCGTGCTGGCTGGTTGCCCGCATCTTCGCCGCAATTTTCATACGTAGCGACAACGGTAATAGCAGGAAGAGTCGCTGAATAAATGGGTTGTGTACCCGACGGCGGAATTGTTGGTAATGCCGATCGTCAGTGCACAACGTATCGCCATGCAGAATGAGAATCTTTTGGTCGTAGAGATCGAGCACCGTTTCTGTCGGCAGCAGCGTCATTCCACTTTGCTTGGCGAAACGCTTACCGATCAGGAAATCACGGTTACCGTGCACGAAATAGCAGGGAATGCCGCGCTGATGTAAGGCATACAGTTCCGTGGCGACAGTCGCATGCAGCGGCTGAGGATCGTCGTCACCTATCCAGGCGTCGAACAGGTCGCCAAGTATGTACAGCGCATCGGCATGGATCGCGTCATGGCGTAAAAAACGCAGAAAACCGGCGGTAATCGCCGGTTCATGAACACTTAAATGCAGATCGGCAATGAACAGCGTTGCCATGCAGGTCGGATTATTCGCTGACCGTTACGTGGGTAATCACCACGTCTTCTTTCGGTACGTCCTGGTGCATGCCGCTGCGGCCGGTAGCAACGCCTTTGATTTTATCAACGACGTCCATGCCTTCAGTGACTTCAGCGAATACGCAGTAGCCCCAGCCATCGGCACGCTCTGAACGGAAGTTCAGGAAATCGTTATCAACGAGGTTGATAAAGAACTGCGCAGTCGCAGAGTGCGGATCGTTAGTACGTGCCATCGCCAGCGTGCCACGGGTATTTTTCAGGCCGTTGTTGGCTTCATTTTTGATTGTCGCATTGGTTTCTTTCTGATCCATGCCGGGAGCGAAGCCGCCGCCCTGAATCATAAAACCATTAATCACGCGGTGAAAAATCGTGTTGTCATAAAAACCGCTGCGACAGTAGTTCAGGAAGTTTTCTACGGTAACCGGCGCTTTGTCTGCAAACGTATTAATAACGATATCGCCGTGGTTGGTATGAAGCGTAATCATAATAATGAACCCTAGATAGCCTTAGTGATTAAGAGTGCTGTTCACAAAAGGCGGTGAACAACAAGAGCGCTGTTATAGCATAACTGGTCGATTGAGTCAGTACTTCGCGCTTACCGCACCGCTGTTGGCGGTTGGATGGATGAGAAAATCGTATAAAAAGGTTTACTACTCTGATTTTGGTAGGCGCCAAATAATATGTGCGCTTAAGAATGGTGCGCAATAAGGTGTTAATCAGGCAATGGGGACTTTTAAAAACAAATAAATTGATTAAAATTTCATATAACAGTTAATTAATTTGAATGAGATTTTTATTGCCCCAGATCAATGTTTTGCGTAATCAACGTGTTCTTTTTTTGTGGCTCAGATTAATCTGAGAGTAATTCTTATTCTTCATAAATAACTCTAAAGAGATAGGTGAACTATGCTGGGTATTCTGGATAGTGTTAATCGTTTATTAGACAAACCGGATTTTGGCAAACTGTTTTTGCGCGTATCTTTCAGCGTTTTGATGCTGTTTCATGGCTGGCATAAGGTACATGGCGGCATCGGTGCCATTGAAGGCATGCTGACCTCGGCCGGGCTCCCTGCTTTTGTTGGTTACGGTGTCTATGTCGGAGAAGTCATCACTCCGATTCTGATGATTCTCGGGATTCTTACACGTCCTTCTGCGCTGATCTTCTCTTTCACGATGGTGGTGGCGACGTTACTGGTTCACCCTGGTGGTTTCGTCACGCTGGCCAAAACCGGTGCCTGGGGTGTTGAAGGCACGGCGGTGTTCTTCTTTGCGGGTATCGCGATTGCCCTGCTCGGTAGCGGAAAATACTCTGTGATGTCCAATCCGCGCTGGCGTTAATGGTTTTTTGTCGGCGGATTGCTTTTGTCAGTGACCGCCAATGATGTGAAATGGCCCGGATTTTCCGGGCCGTTTCATTTTTATCCTTTCTCGCTGATTCCCTCTTCTTATTAACCTTGCAATACAGTAGGGTTCAGGTTTCAATACGCCGTTGGGGTGTAAACCCTGAATGCATTGATGTTGCTGACGCTAACTGCGATTGTGAAGACCATTTCTTTGAAACCATTTTTTTGTGAAAACCATTTTTTATAAAAACACTGGAACGCCCTGATGCTAAAGATTTTTAATACGCTGAGTCGCCAAAAAGAGGAATTTAAACCTATCCACGCCGGTCAGGTGGGAATGTATGTGTGTGGCATCACCGTTTATGACCTGTGTCATATCGGTCACGGGCGTACTTTCGTGGCGTTTGATGTGGTGGCGCGGTATTTGCGGTATCTGGGATATTCACTGAAATATGTGCGTAATGTCACCGATATTGACGACAAAATTATTAAACGTGCGATCGAAAATGGGGAAACCAGCGACCAGCTGACGACCCGCATGATCGCAGAGATGCACGCCGATTTCGATGCGTTGAATATTCTGCGCCCGGATGCCGAACCGCGTGCGACGCACCACATTGCCGACATCATTGAAATGGTGGAAACGCTGATTGCCCGTCGCCACGCCTATGTTGCGAGTAATGGTGATGTGATGTTCTCCGTTGATACCGCGCCGGGCTATGGCGTGCTGTCTCGTCAGGATCTGGATCAGTTGCAGGCTGGCGCGCGCGTTGAAATTACCGAAGTGAAGCGTAACCCGATGGACTTCGTGCTGTGGAAAATGTCCAAGCCGGGTGAGCCTCACTGGTCTTCTCCGTGGGGAGAAGGGCGCCCTGGCTGGCACATCGAATGTTCTGCCATGAACTGCAAACAGCTGGGCACGCATTTTGATATTCACGGCGGCGGTTCAGATTTGATGTTCCCGCACCACGAAAATGAGATCGCGCAGTCCAGTTGTGCACACGACGGTTCGTATGTGAATTACTGGATGCACTCCGGCATGGTGATGGTTGACCGCGAAAAGATGTCAAAGTCGCTCAATAATTTCTTCACCGTACGCGACGTGCTGGCGTATTACGATCCGGAAACCGTGCGTTACTTCCTGATGTCAGGCCACTACCGTAGCCAGTTGAACTACAGCGAAGACAACCTGAAACAGGCGCGTGCGGCGCTGGATCGTCTGTATACGGCGCTGCGTGGAACGGATGCTAGCGTTGCGGCGCACGGCGGTGACGAGTTTGAAGCTCGCTTCCGCGAAGCGATGGACGACGATTTCAACACGCCGGAAGCCTATTCGGTACTGTTTGATATGGCGCGTGAAGTTAACCGCCTGAAAGCGGAAGATGTACAAGCGGCGAACCAACTGGCATCGGCACTGCGTAAACTGTCCGGCGTGCTTGGCCTGCTGGAGCAGGATCCGGAGCAATTCCTGCAAAATGGCGCGCAGGTGGATGACGAGGAAGTGAAAGAAATCGAAGCGTTAATCCAGCAGCGTAAAGATGCGCGTGCGGCCAAAGACTGGGCGCTGGCGGATCAGGCTCGCGATCGCTTGAATGAAATGGGGATCGTGCTGGAAGATGGCTCGCAGGGAACGATCTGGCGCCGTAAGTAACGCTTTCTTCCTGTAATACGCTTTCAGTAAATAAAAAGCCCGCAAAAATGAAATTGCGGGCTTTTTTTCGCCATGATCGATACCGTCAGGGTTACTCGGTCACTTTTACCGTTTCGCCATTGAACTGAACGGTTTGCCCGGCAACGATTTTGCAGCGCTTGCGCGTTTCCGTCTGGCCGTCAACGGTCACGTCGCCCGCGGCGATAGACAGTTTGGCTGCTGCGCCACTTTCGCTCCAGCCCAGCAGTTTCAATAGGTCGCACAGTTCAACGTGCGGATGCTTTTCAAGATTAAAGGTTGCCATAAATTCCTGCTTATCGGTGTTTGACCGAATATATCCTAAATAATTCGAGTTGCGTGAAGGCGACAACCGCACGAATCCCCAGGAGCTTACATAAGTAAGTGACTGGGGTGAGTAAGGGCAGTCAACGCACAAGCAACTTGAAGTATGACGGGGATCGCCAATTATTCGGCGTGGTCATGATACTCTTCGCACGCCTGTAGCGTGTTTTGAATCAGTGTGGCAACGGTCATTGGGCCGACGCCGCCCGGTACGGGGCTGATGTAAGACGCTCTTTCCTGCGCCGTTTCAAATTCCACATCGCCGACGACTTTGCCGCTTTCCAGACGGTTGATACCCACGTCCAGCACAATCGCGCCCGGTTTAATCCATTCGCCGGGAATGAAGCCCGGTTTACCCACCGCGACAACCAGCAGATCGGCGTTTTCAATATGGTGGCGTAGATTTTTGGTAAAACGGTGCGTGACGGTAGTCGTACAGCCTGCCAGCAGCAGTTCCAGACTCATCGGGCGACCAACGATATTAGACGCGCCGACCACAACGGCATTCAGCCCGAAGGTGTCGATATTATAACGTTCCAACAGCGTGATGATGCCGCGTGGCGTACAGGCGCGCAGCATTGGCGCGCGCTGGCACAGACGACCCACGTTGTAAGGATGGAAGCCATCCACATCTTTACTTGGTGCGATGCGTTCAATCACCTTGGTGTTATCGATGCCTTCCGGTAGCGGAAGCTGAACCAGAATACCGTCAATCGTCTGGTCGGCGTTGAGCTGGTCGATAAGCGCCAACAGCTCAGATTCCGTTGTGGTGATGGGTAAATCATAAGAGCGGGAAATAAAGCCGACTTCTTCACACACTTTGCGCTTGCTGGCGACATAAATCTGTGACGCTGGATTCTCACCGACCAGCACAACAGCCAGACCCGGTGCGCGTTTTCCTTCTGCTAAACGCTGCGTGACTCGTGCGGCAACTTCGTCTTTGACCTGCTGCGCAATCGTTTTACCATCAATAATCTTTGCTGCCATCTGAGAAGAGACCCATCAATTTGAAATAGGGGGAGATGGCCGCTATTTTGTCAGAAGCTGCGTGCGCTGTCAGGCATTGCATCAATATTAATTGTATCTACATTGAGATTGAGGGCGCTATTCACTCACCTCGAACCGGTTTTTACCGCCATGTTTGGCGCGATACAGTGCAGCATCGGCAATATCGATAACGGACGATGCCGCTGGTGGCGGGCTATCGGCGCAGAACACATAGACACCGGCGCTAATGGTGACGATTTTTTCTGGGAACAGCGTTGTTTCATGCGGGATCTTTTCCTCGCGCACTAAATCCAGCGCACGCTGAGCCAGCGCGGCGGCGCTTTGTTTATCAGTCTCGGTGATAATGATAGCGAACTCCTCACCGCCATAGCGGGCGACCAAATCTTCGTTACGCCGCAGCATATTGCTCAGGAGGTTACCAATCTTGCGCAGACACTCATCGCCTGCCACATGCCCATAGTGGTCGTTATATTTCTTGAAAGCGTCGACGTCGATCATGATAAGCGCGATACACTGCCGCTTCTCCGCAGCCTGCAATAGGGTTTGTTGCAGGAAAATATCGAACTGGCGGCGGTTGGCTAAGCCTGTCAGGCCATCGAACAGCGCCAGCGTTTGCAGCGTGTGGTTAACCGACGTAAGTTCATCGCGCACGATGGTTAAATCGATCTGATTTTTCACATTTATACGAATCTGTCTCAGCACGATCAGGCCGAGTAGGGTGATGGTGAATAGCAGAATTAAGGTAATGGCACCGTAGACCAGACTGTCTGTTCTCCATTTCTGGAGCACCAGATTGAGGTCGTAACCTGCGGCGATGACGATGGGGTAGCGCTTTAACTTGGTGTAGCCATAAATCCGTTCGATGTGATCGAGCGTGGAGACAAAGGTTGCCGTGCCGCTTTCGGACTGTTTCAGATGCTCAGAAAAGAGCGGGCCGTTAGACACATTACGGTTGACGTAGGAATCGTCGTAAGGGCGGCCGTACAGAATGCGGCCATCGGACAGGAGAATGGCGAGCACATCCATGTTCCCCATGGAGTAGTAACCATAATACTGTTTGAAGTAGTTCAGTGAGAGGGTGGCGAGTAGCACGCCGTCAAAACTGCCGTCTGGCTTACTGATACGCATAGATACGGGGATAATCAGATCGCCCGTCGAGCGGCTCTGAATTACACTGCCGATGTACATGGAATGGTTGACGTTGTTCTGGTGATACTTGAAATACTCTCGGTCGGCGTTATTGGCATTGGCCGGTTTTGCTATACCGGAGTTCACCAGCCATTCGCCTTTGTTGTCGTAAATGAAGATGCCATGCAACTGCGGCAGCGCTGCTTTACGGCTTTTTAGAATATCGCCCAAGCGGTTCAATTGCGTGGGTGATTGACCATCCTGCTCGATGCGCTCTTGTAAATCCTGCAACAGTATATCGACTTGTAAAAACGTATCTTCGGCATGGCGGGCCAGCGACAGCGACAGATTCTTGGCGTTTTTCTCCGTGGAATCGATAAGCTGTTGGTGAGAATTGAAGACTGCCCATCCGTTCAGCGCCACTACCGTGGTGATGATGAAGAGCATAAAAACGATCATCAATTTTTGCAGCGGCATTTGATAGTGGCTGGCCTTGTCGCGCGTGCTGACCTTCATTGTCCTTCCCATCCTTAGCCAGAGAGATGACTGATGATAAGTGTAGACGTTTCTGACAGTTGCGCTGGCAATTGATGAGACGTGCTTATGATTTTTTTGTCGGTTTTATCGAGTAATAAGCCGCTTTGATAATAAAGTAACGTCTCTACACAGTATCTCCATATAGCGTTGATAAAAACTCGAAAATAAACCGGTATCATCATGTTTATTCGCCAATATCATCTAAGATAAATGACGTTGTGTTACATCACGTCATGAAATTTTGTTTTCACGCTAATGATTTAAAAAAGTCACAAGGTGTAAGAAGATCTTTATTTATCATTAAATACGCTATGTTTAATTGGCGTTTAACTGGAATTGCTAATGATAAGGATGTTGTGCTTCAGAGGTTATCGACGGATAAGGTAAAAGTGTATTTGTGAATGATAGAGATGCATCGCGGGCGAGGAACAAGAAATAAATTGACATGTTACATCTCTATTCAGATGAAAACAGAAGAAAGATACTGCGGCGAAATAGGTTTGTTTAGCCAGTAATGAAATAAAGAGCCCTTCATGAAAATAGCGATTAGCGGAACGGGATATGTCGGTTTATCGAATGGATTATTATTAGCGCAACAGCATCAGGTTGTGGCGTTGGATATTGTGGCTGAAAAAGTGGTGCTGTTGAATCAACGAAAATCGCCGATTAATGACGCCGAGATTGAGCGTTTTTTACAACATGAAACGCTGAATTTTTCCGCTACGCTGGATAAGCATGAAGCGTATACCGATGCGCAGTTCGTGATTATCGCGACGCCGACGGATTACGATCCGCAAACCAACTATTTCAACACGTCGTCGGTAGAAGCGGTTATTCGCGACGTGCTGGCGATTAATCCGCAGGCCATTATGGTGATTAAATCAACGGTGCCCGTTGGCTTCACCGAGAAAATCAGCCAGCAGTTGGATACGGATAACATCATTTTTTCGCCCGAGTTTTTACGTGAGGGAAAGGCGCTACACGACAATCTTTATCCGTCACGGATTGTGGTGGGTGAGCGGTCAGAAAGGGCAAGGTTCTTCGCTAACTTATTGATGGAATGTGCATTAAAGAAAGATGTTCGCGTGCTGTTTACCGACCCAACCGAGGCAGAAGCAATAAAATTGTTTGCGAATACCTTCCTGGCGATGCGTGTGGCCTACTTTAACGAGTTGGACAGCTATGCCGAATCGCTGGGGCTGAATACCCGGCAGATTATTGAAGGGGTGTGCCTCGATCCGCGTATCGGTGATTACTACAATAATCCTTCTTTCGGCTATGGCGGCTACTGTTTACCGAAGGATACCCGACAGCTTTTGGCTAACTATCGTACCGTGCCGAATAACCTGATCAAGGCGATCGTGGACGCGAACCATACGCGGAAAGACTTCATCGCCGACACGATTATCCGTCGTCATCCGAAAACTGTCGGCGTTCATCGTCTTATCATGAAAGCAGGGTCGGATAATTTTCGCTTTTCCTCCATTCAGGGGATTATGAAAAGGATAAAAGCGAAGGGAATCAAGGTCGTGGTTTATGAACCGGGGATTGATGGTGATGATTTTCTGGATTTTCCTGTCATTCATCAACTCGACAGTTTCAAACAGCAGTGTGACATTATTATTACCAATCGTTATGCCGACGAATTAAAAGATGTGATGGGGAAAGTCTATACGCGAGACTTATTTGGCGAAGATTGATTTCTTGCCGTAAATCAATAATCCGACATTTTGTTATTCGCGAAAAGTTCATTTTTGCATTGTAATGAATTATGTCTTTTCCCGTGTTTTCATGTCGTGCCGTTTATCTGTGGTTTTATGATTATCGCAATAAATTAAGGTTGGCTTAAGGCTTCGTTATTTAGACTGTTCAATGATGATTTCTCGCCATTATTTATTTTGGGAATACGTTATGACGGATTTTTTGCCTTTTTCCCGCCCGAGTATGGGCGAAGAGGAAATTGCTGCCGTGGCGGAAGTATTACGATCCGGCTGGATAACCACGGGGCCGAAATGTCAGCAATTAGAGCAGGCATTTTGCCAGCGAATAGGGTGTCGACAGGCGATAGCGGTCAGTTCGGCGACGGGCGGGATGCACGTGACGCTAATGGCGCTTGGCATTGGCCCCGGCGATGAGGTGATTACGCCATCCCAAACTTGGGTTTCAACCGTCAACATCATCACGCTCCTGGGAGCGGAACCGGTGATGGTCGACGTGGATCGGCATACGCTGATGGTGCGACCGCAGGATATTGAGGCGGCCATCACACCGAAGACCAAAGCCATTATTCCCGTGCATTATGCCGGTGCGCCTGCCGATCTGGATGCGCTGCGTGCGCTCAGTGAACGCTACGGCATCCCGCTGATTGAGGATGCGGCGCACGCCGTCGGGACGCAATATCGTGATGAATGGATCGGCGCGCGTGGCACCGCCATTTTCTCGTTTCACGCGATTAAAAATATCACCTGTGCTGAAGGCGGCATGGTGGTGACGGACGACGAGGCACTCGCCGAACGACTACGCAGCCTGAAGTTTCACGGGCTGGGCGTGGATGCGTTCGACAGGCAGTTACAAGGGCGCAAACCGCAGGCCGAAGTGGTGACGCCGGGGTTTAAATACAATCTGGCGGATATCAATGCGGCGATTGCGCTGGTTCAACTGGATAAACTCCCGGCGATCAACGCCCGCCGTCAGCAGCTTGCGGCGCGCTATCTCACCCAACTGCGTTCGCTGCCGCTCCAGCCGCTGGCCGTTCCTGATTATCCCCATCTGCATGCCTGGCATCTGTTTATGGTGCGCGTAGATGAAGCACGGTGCGGCATATCGCGCGATAGCCTGATGGCGGCATTGCAGGCACACGGCATTGGCACCGGGTTGCATTTCAGAGCGGTGCATACACAGAAATATTACCGCGAGCGCTATCCCCACTTGCGCCTGCCGGCAACGGAATGGAATTCGGCGTCGCTGATGACGCTGCCGCTGTTCCCCGATATGCAGGACAGCGATGTCGATCGCGTCGTCGCGGCGCTAACCTCGATTTTGGAGTCTGTTCGTGATTGATGACATCAAAAATGTTTCTATTGTGATTCCCGTTTATAACGAAGAGGAGAGCCTGCCGGTACTGCTCGAACGCACGCTGGCAGCCTGTCGGCAGATCGGTAAACCCTGGGAAATCATTCTGGTTGATGACGGCAGCAGCGATCGCTCGGCGGAATTGCTGACCGAAGCGGCGAGTGACCCGGAAAAGCACATTATTGCCGTGCTGTTGAATCGCAACTATGGTCAGCATTCGGCCATTATGGCTGGATTCCAGCAGGCGGTAGGCGATGTTGTGATCACGTTGGATGCCGATTTACAGAACCCGCCGGAGGAAATCCCACGGCTGGTGGAGTACGCCGCGCAAGGGTATGACGTGGTCGGCACCGTGCGGGCAAACCGGCAGGATTCGCTGTTTCGCAAACTGGCCTCGAAAACCATCAACATGATGATCCGGCGTTCAACCGGGAAATCGATGGTGGATTACGGCTGTATGCTGCGAGCGTATCGTCGTCACATTGTCAGCGCGATGCTGCGCTGCCACGAACGCAGCACCTTTATTCCTATCCTTGCTAATACCTTCGCCCGGAAAACCATCGAGATCGACGTGATGCATGCCGAGCGCGAATTCGGCACGTCCAAATACAGCTTTCTGAAGCTGATTAACCTGATGTACGACCTGCTGACCTGCCTGACGACGACGCCGCTGCGCATACTCAGCCTGATCGGCAGCGTCGTTGCGCTGTCGGGCTTCCTGCTGGCGCTGTTGTTGATCGGCCTGCGTCTGTTCTTCGGTGCGGAATGGGCGGCAGAGGGCGTGTTCACGCTGTTTGCCGTGCTGTTCATGTTTATCGGCGCGCAGTTCGTCGGGATGGGGCTATTAGGGGAATACATCGGCCGTATCTATACCGATGTCCGTGCCCGACCACGCTATTTTGTGCAAAAAACAGTGAGTGCGGCAACGCCACTGACCACCAGTTTACGGGATGAAGAAGAATGAAAGCGATCGTATTTGCCTACCATGATATCGGCTGCGTCGGTCTTGAGGCGTTAAAGCTTGCGGGCTATGAGATTCAGGCCGTGTTCACGCACAGCGATGCGCCGGGCGAGAACCACTTCTATGGGTCGGTGGCGAAAGCGGCGGCCGAGATGGATGTGCCAGTGTTTGCACCGGAAGACATTAACCATCCGCTCTGGGTGAACCGCATTCGGGAACTGGCACCGGATGTTATTTTTTCCTTCTATTACCGCACGTTATTAAGCGATGACATTCTCCAGTTACCGTCGTTTGGCGCATTCAATCTGCACGGCTCACTGCTGCCGCGCTACCGGGGACGTGCGCCGGTGAATTGGGTGTTGGTGAACGGTGAAACGCAGACGGGCGTGACGCTGCACAAGATGGTTTCTCGCGCTGATGCGGGTGATATCGTTGCCCAGTCCGTGGTGGCGATTGACGAGGAAGATACTGCGCTGACGCTGCATGGCAAATGCCGTACCGCTGCTGCCGCTTTGCTGGCGCAGCAATTACCGCTGATCCGCTCGCGTGAGATTACGCTGACGCGGCAGGATGAAAGTCGGGCCAGCTATTTCGGACGTCGCACGGCGGCAGATGGGCTGATCGACTGGCACAAAAGCGCCCGTGAGATTAACAACCTGATCCGCGCGGTGACGGAGCCGTATCCCGGAGCATTTACGTTTCTCGGTGAGCGTAAAGTGACGATTTGGCGCGCTCGTGTTGTAAAGGACAAGATCGGTGGTGAGCCGGGCGCGATTATCTCGACATCGCCGCTGGTGGTGTCCTGCGGTGAGGACGCACTTGAGATCGTCAGTGGGCAGAGTGAAGCCGGGCTGTACATGTCGGGCAGCCGACTGGCGGCGGAAATGGGCATGGTGCCGCAGGCGCGACTGGGTAACCTCGCCAGCCGTGTGCAGCGACGCCGCACGCGCGTCCTGATCCTCGGTGTGAACGGTTTTATCGGTAACCATCTGACCGAGCGTCTGCTGCGTGACGATCGCTATGAGATCTACGGGCTGGATATCAGCTCAGATGCCATCGCCCGTTTTCTTGGCGATCCGCGTTTCCATTTTGTGGAAGGCGATATCAGCATCCATAACGAATGGATCGAATATCACATCAAGAAATGCGATGTCATTCTGCCGCTGGTGGCGATTGCCACGCCGATTGAATACACCCGTAACCCGCTGCGCGTGTTTGAACTGGACTTTGAAGAGAACCTGAAAATCGTGCGCGACTGCGTGCGTTACAACAAACGCATCGTTTTCCCGTCCACCTCAGAAGTGTACGGCATGTGTGATGACAAAGAGTTTGATGAAGACACCTCGCGCCTGATTGTCGGGCCGATCAACAAACAGCGCTGGATTTATTCCGTATCCAAGCAGTTGCTGGACCGGGTGATCTGGGCGTACGGCGCGAAAAACGGCCTGCGTTTCACGCTGTTCCGTCCGTTTAACTGGATGGGGCCGCGTCTGGATACGCTGGATGCTGCACGCATCGGCAGCTCTCGAGCCATTACTCAGCTAATCCTCAATTTGGTGGAAGGATCGCC
The DNA here is from genome assembly GCF_900129615.1 of Pectobacterium carotovorum. GTDB lineage: Bacteria > Pseudomonadota > Gammaproteobacteria > Enterobacterales > Enterobacteriaceae > Pectobacterium > Pectobacterium carotovorum. The sequence continues at coordinate 38,676 of NZ_FQWI01000005.1, forward strand.
AATCAAGCTGGTGGATGGCGGGGAGCAGAAACGCTGCTTTACCGACATTCACGACGGTATTGAGGCGCTGTTCCGTATTATTGAAAACCGTAACGGCCAGTGCGACGGGCAGATCATCAATATCGGTAATCCGCACAATGAAGCCAGTATCCGCGAACTGGGTGAAATGCTGCTGACCAGCTTTAATGCGCACCCGCTGCGCGATCGCTTCCCGCCGTTCGCCGGATTTATTGACGTGGAAAGCAGCAGCTATTACGGCAAGGGCTATCAGGATGTGGCACACCGCACGCCGAGCATTCGCAACGCCAAACGGCTGCTGGAATGGGAACCAACGGTGAAAATGGAGCAAACCGTTGCGGAGACGCTGGACTATTTTCTGCGTACCGTTGAGTCCCAGCACACTGCTGATGCCACGGATGCGCAGGGATGACGCGTGTTGGCCTGCGGATAGATGTCGATACCTGGCGCGGTACGCGGGACGGCGTGCCTGCGCTGCTGGATGTGCTGGCGGAGTTCGATATTCAGGCGAGTGTCTTTTTTAGCGTTGGGCCGGACAACATGGGACGTCACCTGTGGCGTCTGCTGCGTCCACGCTTTTTATGGAAGATGCTGCGTTCCAACGCGGCCTCGCTCTACGGCTGGGATATCTTGCTGGCCGGTACGGCGTGGCCGGGGCGTCATATCGGCGCACGGTTTGGCTCGTTAATCCGCCAGACGCACGACGCCGGGCATGAGGTGGGGCTACACGCCTGGGATCATCATGGCTGGCAGGCGAATGTCGCCCGCTGGTCGGAGGCGCAATTAGCGGCGCAGTTCCGTGAAGGAATGGACGCGCTGACATCGATTCTGCCATCGCCGGTGCGCTGCTCCGCTGTGGCGGGCTGGCGAGCTGATTCGCGTGTTGTCGAGATGAAGCAGCGCTGGAATCTGGACTATAACAGCGACTGCCGCGGCACCCGGCCTTTCCGACCACGCCTGAAAAATGGTGAGCTAGGTACTGTGCAGATTCCGGTCACATTGCCGACCTACGATGAAGTCATCGGCGAGTGCGTGAGTGACGGCGAATTTAATGACTTCATTCTTGAGGCGATCCAGCAGGATCGCGGCGTGCCGGTCTACACCATCCATGCGGAGGTTGAAGGTGGCGCGAAGCTGGCGCTGTTCCGCCAATTGCTGCTCCGCGCCTGCCAGCAGCACATCGAATTTTGTCCGCTTTCCGCATTACTGCCTGATGACCGAGCCACGTTGCCCGTCGGGCGGATTGAACGCGCGCCGTTTCCCGGGCGGGAAGGGTGGCTTGGTGTGCAAACGGAAGAATAAATAAAGCAGGAGATAACATGGAAAAAGGCATGATAAGGCTGAAAAGCACCATGATATTGGTGCTATTTGCTTTGCTCTACCTGTTGCCGCTTAACGGTCGTTGGCTGTGGTCGCCGGACGAAACGCGCTATGCCGAAATCAGCCGCGAGATGCTTCAGCGCGGCGATTGGATCGTGCCGCATTTGTTGGGGATTCGCTATTTTGAGAAACCCGTTGCGGGCTACTGGCTGAATAACATCAGCCAGTGGTTATTAGGTCATACCAATTTTGCCGTGCGCTTTGCCTCGGTATTTTCTACCGGGTTGAGCGCGCTGCTGGTGTTCTGGCTGGCGATGCTGCTGTGGAAAAACCAGCGTACCGCGCTGTTGGCGGCGACGATCTATCTCACCTCACTCCTTGTATACGGCATAGGTACTTACAGCGTTCTCGATCCGATGGTGACGCTCTGGATGACGGCGGCGCTGTTCAGCCACGTGCTGATTCAGCGCGCCACGCTGACGCGCGAACGGCTCGTGGCCTGGGGGCTGATGGGGGTGGCCTGCGGCATGGGGTTTATGACCAAAGGTTTTCTGGCGCTGGCCTTGCCGGTCATCAGCGTACTGCCGGTGGCGCTAGCGCAAAAGCGGATTAAGGAATTGCTGCTGTTCGGGCCGCTGGCGATTGTCGTCGCGGTATTGCTAAGTGCGCCGTGGGCGCTGGCGGTGCATGCGCGAGAAGCCGATTACTGGCATTACTTCTTTTGGATTGAGCACATCCAGCGCTTTGCCGAAGACGATGCGCAGCATAAAGCGCCGTTCTGGTATTACCTGCCCGTTTTGATTCTCGGGACGTTCCCCTGGCTGGCGCTGCTGCCGGGCGCGTTGCGTAGCGGCTGGACGGAACGGAAGGCGTACCCGGAGCGGTTCCTCCTGCTGTGCTGGATGGTGATGCCGCTGCTGTTTTTCAGCATCGCCAAAGGTAAGCTGCTGACTTATATTCTGCCGTGCTTTGCACCGCTGGCGCTGCTGATGGCGGCGTGGATTTCTGGGCTGGTGCCTGCGGTACGCGAACGTGTATTGCGCATCAATAGCTGGCTCAATATTGCCTTCGGCAGCGTGCTGGCGCTCGCCGTTGCGGCGCTGGGCTTCGGACTGGTCGCACCCCATGTCTACCAACCGGGAGAAGGGCTGACCATCGTCTCGGGGATTGTCTGCTTCATCGGCTGGGTGGCCTTTGCCGCTGTCAGCCTGAAAAAGCAGCGAGCGTGGGGCTATCTGGTGGCGGGCTGTCCGTTATTTCTGGCGCTGCTCGTTGGCGGGAGTATTCCGGCGAGCGTGGTGGATTCAAAGAACCCCCAAACCTTTATTCGTAGCCATCAGCCGTTGCTGCAAGACAGCCGCTATGTACTTAGCGACGAGGTGGGGCTGGCTGCCGGACTGGCGTGGGAGTTAAAGCGTAGCGATATCACCTTATTTAAGGCGCGGGGCGAGCTGAACTATGGGCTGAACTATGCCGATTCCGCTGACCGCTTTGTCGATGAGGGCGCTTTTCCAACCTGGCTTGCCGAGAAACGGCGTAGCGGAAATGTCGCGCTGATGCTGAAGATCGACCGGGACAGCGATGACGAGTATCGCAATCTGCCTGCGCCCGATCAGTTGAGAAAATCGCACCGTTACGTACTGCTGTTTTATAAGCAGGTAGCGCCATGAGTTATCTATTAGTTGCCATCGTCTGCCTGCTGACCAGTTTAGGGCAACTGTGCCAGAAACAGGCGGCAGAGTGCTGGCGGCGTTTGCCGACGCATCGACGCCAGCGTGTGACGCTGGGATGGCTGATGGTGGCGGCCTTGCTGCTCGGCATCGGGCTGCTGCTGTGGCTTGTGGTGTTGCAGCATCTCCCGCTCGGTGTGGCGTATCCGCTGCTGAGTATCAATTTTGTTTTGGTCACGCTGCTGGCGCACTACGGGTTTGGCGAGCGTGTGGACAGGCACCACTGGTGGGGCATTGCGCTGATTGTCACCGGTATCTATCTGATGCAGGGGGGATGATGGCGAAAAGAGGCTATGTCTGGGCGATTATCAGCATTGTGCTAGCCAGCACCGCACAGGTGTTAATGAAAAGCGGCATGTTGGCGCTGCCGAGCATTTCCTTCGCGCACTGGCCGTCGCTAAGCTCGTTGGTGGCGGGCTGGCCTGCGGTTGCGGTGCTGGTCGGGATGATCTGCTACGGGCTGTCGATGGTGTGCTGGTTTATGGTGCTGCGCTATCTGCCGCTAAGCCGCGCCTATCCGCTGATTAGTCTGAGCTACGCGGTGGTTTATCTGGCGGCGGTTTTCCTGCCGTGGCTGAATGAACCGATGAGCCTGCGTAAAACCCTCGGCGTCCTGATTATTCTACTGGGTGTCTGGCTGGTGAGTCGTAACGCGCAGGCGGTGCGCTAAGCCGCCTGCGAAGGTGATTATTGACTGAAAACGTGTGCCGCACCGTTCACGCTCAGGCTGACCTGTTGGCCGACGGCAAAAGCGGCGTGGCTGACGGTTTTCAGTTCAATGATACTGGCATCTGCATGGTGGACGTGCAGCGTCAATGTGGAAACGAAGCCGGAAAAATCAACTTTACGGATGGTCGCGCGAATGGTTGCCGCGCTATCAACCTCAACGCTATCAACCCCTTCATCCTGAATCACAATCTGCTCCGGTCTGAGCATGATTCTTGCCTTCCCGTTTGCCGTTGGGCGATCCACCGCGATGCGCCCAAGCAGACAGTTAGCCTGACCGCCGTCAATTTGCGCATCGAGAATCAGCGTTTCGCCGAGGAAGGTCGCGATGTCCTCACTGTTGGGCTGGTGGTAAAGCGCCCACGGCGAGCCGGATTGAGACAGCTGACCATCACGCATGACGACAACTTGGTCAGCAAAAGACAGCGCCTCTCCCTGATCGTGAGTTACCAGAATCGATGCCACGTTAGCCTGCTGCAAGACATCCATCACCGCTTTACGGGTGGTGGCACGCAGGCCGGTATCCAGCGCGGAAAACGGTTCATCCAGCAGCATCAATGCAGGGCGCTGCGCTAGCGCGCGAGCCAGTGCGACACGCTGCTGCTGACCGCCGGAAATTTCATGCGGTGAGTGCTTCCGCAAATGCGCCGGAAGGGAAACCAGCTCCATCAACTCATCCACGCGTTTTTGCTTTTCCGCCTTCGTGCCTTTTAGCCCAAAGGCGATGTTGTCTGCGATGCAGAGATGCGGGAACAGCGCGCCGTCCTGCGGTACGTAGCCGATTCCGCGCTGATGGGCAGGAACGGACAGCCCGTTATCGCAGAGCGTCTGCCCGTTTAGCGTGATGACGCCAGTACCCGGTTTTTCAAACCCGGCAATCAGGCGCAGCAGCGTGGTTTTCCCCGAACCGGACGGACCGACAATCGCCGTGCGGCGGCTGTTTTCTAGCGTCAGATGAATGTCAGACAGCACGGTGCGCCCGCTAAAGCTTTTACTGACGCGATGAAGTTCCAACATGATTACAGCCCCGCCATTTTTTGTGATTGCGTGTAGAGAAACCAGGTCCACGGCAGCGACAGTAGGACCAGAATAAGTGCGTAGGGTGCCGCCGCGGGATAATCGATCTCACTGGTGAGCGCCCAAAAACCCGTCGCCAGCGTGCGGGTGCCGTTGGGTGCCAGCAGCAGCGTGGCGGTCAGTTCGTTAATGATCGCCAGAAAGACGAGCGTTGCCCCGGTTGCAACGCCGGGTGCCGCCAGCCTAATGGTCACGGTCATTAACGTCTGTAATGGCGAACGCCCTAGGCTGGCGGCAACCTGCTCCAGTTCCACCGGTGCCTGTGCGATACCCGCGCGTAGATTAACCAGCGCCCTTGGCATAAACATCAGCAGATAAGCCAGCAACACGGTGAATTCGGTCTGATAGAGCGGCCTGATAAGGTGAATGGTGGTGGTCACCAACGCTAACGCAACGACGATACCCGGCAGAGAGCTGGTGATGTAATTACACCCTTCCAAAAACCGAAACAGGCGGCTGGGGTGACGGATTGTCAGCCAGGCCATCGGGATCGCGGCGAGCGTTGTCAGGGCCGCACCGCTCAGCGCCAGCGTCATAGTTTGGCTAAAGGCATCAAGCAGTTCGCGGCGCTGCCACACCTCCCAGCCGCCAAACCACAGCCAGCGAAACAGCGTAATAAAAGGCACGCCGAGTGTCAGCACGACCAGCGTGGTCAGTAACAGCAGAGCCAGTAACAGCGAAAACGGCGACAGGCGTACCGGTGTGACAACCTGCGGCGCGCCAGATCCGACATGTGCATAGCGCGTAACGCCGCGCACGCGGGCATCCACACACAGCAGAAACAAACACAGCAACGCCAGCACGCCAGCCAGCATGTTAGCTGCCGGACCATTAAACGTTGACTGAAACTGATCGAAAATCGCGGTAGTAAAGGTATCGAAGCGGATCATGGCAAACAGGCCATATTCCGCCAGCAGATGCAGCGCAATCAGCAGCAGCCCGCCGCCGATAGCCAGCTTTAGCTGTGGCAGCACCACGCGGAAAAACACGGTAATAGGAGGGACGCCCAGCGTAGCCGCGACATCTTCCAGCGCCGGGTTAAGGCGTCGCAGCGTTGCGGCGCAGGGTAAATACAGAAACGGTAAATAGGCGACGACGGATAAAAACACGCCAGCCGGCAGGCCATGCAGACCGGGCGCAGCGCTGATCCAGGCATAGCTTTGTACAAATGCGGGGATCGCCAGTGGCGCGGTGAGCAGCAGTGACCACAGGCGTCGGGCAGGCAGAGTCGTACGTTCTGTCAGCCAGGCCAGCAGCACGCCCAGCACCGTACAAATCGGCAGCGTCAGAACAACCAGCAGCACCGTATTTGTCAGGAGTTCACCGACGCGTGGGCGCAAGAGCAGGGCGCGGGCCGTTTCCCAGCCGGTATCAATGCTGACGCCAATCACAAAGCCCAGCGGAACGAACCCTAACAGGGATAGCGTCAGGGCGACGATCGTAAGCAGCGCGGCTGGCTTGCGTAATGGCGGTGAGGGGGCGGTGAACGTGGTGGTTTCGCTATAGCTAACGTTTGTCATACGGCCTGTAGCTGCCTCGTCAAGACGGTATTTTAAGACGATGAAGCCGCGCTGAGCGGGCATTCGGGTGAAGATTCGTCAGGACGCGAACGCCCTGACGAAAGGGGCTGTCGTTACAGCCTCTGTATTACAATCCACGCGTTACGATCGATGCGTTACAGCAAGCCAGCTTGCGTCATCAGATCCACGACTTTTTTGCTGTTGAGCTTGGCGGCATCGACTTTTGGTGCATCCAGATCTTTCAGCGGAACCAGTTTGTCATTTGAGGCTGCGTTGACGCCAACGGCATATTCAAACGCATTGTTGGTACGCAAGACCTCCTGACCGGATTTGCCCGTAATCCACTGAATAAAGGCCTGTGCCTCTTTCGCATGTTTGCTGGATGCCAGTACGCCGCCGCCTGAAATGCTGACGAACGCGCCCGGATCTTTATGCTTGAAGTAGTACAGCTTCGTGTTGTTACTGTTTTCGCCGGTTTTAGCCTGATCGACAAAACGGTAATAGTGATAGATCACGCCGCTATCAATCTGGCCTGCGTTCACGGCTTTCATCACCGTGCTGTTGCCTTTGTAGGCGGTGAAGTTCTCTTTCATGCCTTTCAGCCATTCTTGCGTGGCTTTCTCGCCCTTCAGCTCCAGATAGGCGCTGACGATGGCCTGAAAATCTGCACCGGATGGGGAGGCCGCCCAGCGGCCTTTCCATTCTGGTTTCGCCAGATCGGCTAGGGATTTCGGCAGTTGAGCGTCGGTAAATTTGGTCGGATTGTAGACAAAGACGGTGGAGCGTGCGGCAATCCCGATCCAGCGGCCGTGGGACGGACGATAGTCGGACGGCACCTGAGCAAGGGTCGCGTTATCCAGCGGAGCAAAGAGATCGGCATTATCGACCAGCACCATCGACGGTGAGTTTTCAGTCAGGAAGACATCGGCAGGGGACGATTTCCCTTCCTGCACCAGTTGGTTGCCCAATTCGGTGTCGCTGCCATTGCGCAGTGTCACCTTAATGCCGGTTTCTTTGGTAAAACCATCAACCCAGGATTTCACGAGGTTTTCATGTTGGGCATTGTAAATCACAATCCCTTCATCGTTTTCTGCTGCAGTTGCCGATGCGCTGAGAGCCAAACCGGAAGCGAATAAAACGGCAGAACTCAGTAATCCAAAACCAAGCTTCATATTATTTACCCTTATCAATACCTGTCGTGTTTGCGTATTGCTGGCCTACATGCGTTCCCCACGCCGCTCACGATAGCCATGCTATTTGGCGACACAGGACGGGATGTAGTGGCAGTCGGAAAAGAATTCTACATATCGGTAATAATAATGATAGTTATTATTATTTCGCTTTCTTAAGGTTAAATTAAGGTTCCGGTGAATGTGATATTTCGGGCATCACTTTATTTCAACGCGTGTCGCAGTGTGAATGTGTATAAATCTATCGCCTAAAAAGCAGGCTGACGCTTCTGTGAAATTTATTTCATCGGAAATGAGATATAACGTCATGATTTACAGAAACAAATACTGATTCATCATCTATATTTACTGTGCAGGCTGTGAGTAGCGATACAACAAATGCACCGTATTTGCCTCGGTGTCACGTGCGCTTGTCTGCAATTTGGGGTTAATTGACCGACAAAAAGGTGACACAGCAACTGATATTCGGGGGATGGAAAAATGGATGTAGAAACGCGGATGATTGAGCTTATCGTTAAATCTGGCGAAACACGTTCCTGCGCAATGGAAGCACTGAGATCCGCTCGTCGAGGGGAGTGGGATCACGTCGATGAACTATTAAAAATGGCGGCGGTGGCGCTGAACCGGGCGCAGTTGATCCAGGCCGGATTTATTGGCAACCAGAGTAAGGAAAAAGCCAATATCGAACTTATTGTTGTACACGCGCAGGATCACCTGATGAATGCGATGCTATGCCGTGAGCTGGCTGAAGAGATTATTGAACTCAGAAAAGAGGTCTCTGGCGTCAATCTCCACATGCGCTAGCTGCATCGTTGAGCAAAGGGAAAAGCCATTCAGTTTCACGCTGAGTGGCTTTGCTGTTTCTGCCCGCCGCTATTTTTCTTATAGCGACGCTTTCCTTATGCTATTTCCCGTTTCCGTACTGCTCGTCGCTGACTTTTTCCAGCCAGTCGACCGGGCTGCCGTTAAGTGACTCGGCAATGGCAATGTGCGTCATCGCGGTTTGTGCCGTCGCGCCGTGCCAGTGTTTTACACCTTCGGGTATCCAGACGATATCACCCTGATTGATCTCCTGAATGTCGCCGCCCCATTCCTGAAGCCAGCCCCGACCCTGCGTGACGATCAGTGTTTGACCTAGCGGATGGGTATGCCATGCGGTGCGTGCGCCGGGTTCAAAGGTGACCGTCGCGCCGCCAACCCGAGCGGGGGCGGTGCCCTGAAAGGGCGCATCGATACGAACGTTGCCGGAAAAATAGCTTTCCGGGCCAGGCTGGGACGGGTGTGAACCACTGCGGGTAATTTTCAATTTTTCCTCCCTTTCGGCAATCACTGCCGAGGCTAACATGGATAACATCACGGCAGAGGCGGTAAGTCATCTCATGGAAAGCGTAGCTGTTGTTGAAAAATTTGTAGTTACTGAAAGATTCGCTGTAATTGAACTATTCAGGGTTGGTGAAAGATGAAAGACAGCGGCTGTGCAAAACGTTACTGCGATTTACGGAGAAGCACCAGAGGACAAAACCAGCAAGCGGCTATGAATTATATTCATTAATTACGCCGCGTAATGCAGGACGCTAAGTCCCGCTGTTGATTTTCAGCGTGGTTTAATTAGCGATTGATCGTTTCACATGGGCATCATTCATGACACCACTCTTCGGACACGCTGATGTTAAAAGAAAATTTTAATGACCTCATTTCGTTCCTTGTGGTGGCAAGAGAACGTAGTTTTACCAAAGCGGCGGCGAAGCTCGGGCTTTCCCAGTCGGCGCTAAGCCATTCGATTCGCGGCCTTGAAGAACGACTTGGCGTGCGTTTGCTGACCCGAACCACGCGCAGCGTCGCGCCGACGGAAGCGGGAGAGAAGCTGGCACATAGCCTCGGCCCGCACTTCGCGGATATTGAAAGTGAGCTGGTGGCGCTGGGCGACATGCGCGAGCGGCCTGCGGGGAACATTCGTATCACGGCAGGGGAGCATGCGGTTGATTCGGTATTATGGCCGGTGTTAAAGCCATTTTTGGCGAATTACCCCGATATTAACGTCGAAATTACGATGGATAACGCTTTAGCCGATATCGTTCTCGGCCGCTTTGATGCGGGTATTCGCCTGGGGGAACAGGTGGAGAAAGACATGATTGCTGTGCGTGTCGCACCGGAAATGAGCATGGCGGTGGTCGGTTCCCCGAACTATTTCGCCCGTAATCCTGCCCCCGCGACGCCACAGGATTTGCAGCATCACCGCTGTATTAACATGCGTCTGCCGACGATGGGCGGCATTTATGCATGGGAGTTTGAAAAAAACGGTCGGGAAATCAAGGTGCGCGTTGAGGGACAGCTGACCATGAATAGCCTGCGCCAGCGGATCGACGCGGCACTCATCGGGCTCGGTCTGGCCTATGTGCCGGAAGATGCGGTACGAGATGACATTGCCAGTGGGCGTCTGACTCGGGTGCTAACGGAATGGTGCTCACCGTTCCCCGGCTATTACTTGTATTATCCCAGCCGTAAACAGCATACCACTGCCTTCTCACTGTTTGTGGAAGCGCTGCGCTACCCGCGTTAGCGGTTGGGGGGATGCCAGTAAGGCGGAGTGCTTTGACTCCGCCAGCGGCAATCGTTTTGTGACATTTTCCTCTGAACGAAAATTATGATGATAAAGTTCTTGAACATGATGAACTTCATGTTGTACTATTATTTCAACGCAATAAGCGTTATATGACGTTGAAAGGAATGATGATCATGGAACCTATCACGAACGAATCCCAGTGCATTGAAAATATTGAAAAATTCAACGATGAAATTTTGTCATCAACTGACCATAAACTCTACGATTACCTGCCTTATTTTCGGGCCTGGTACGCTTATAAATCACGTGATGGCTGGCTTCTTGCCCCGAGCAAATATGTCGGTTATGCAGGGATGGATAGAGACAAATACATTCAACATCTGGACAACCTTGATGGGCGCACGTCCGAAAGTAATTTATCGCGTTTCTCCGTTGCCGCAGAGGGAAAAGAAAAAGAGCTGTTGATGGGGAAGGTTGCGGAACTGTTGTCCTCTTTTGGCAAATTACCTAATAAGTTGCTGAGAGTCTCTGTAATGAGAAACAGCAGCGTGGCTGATGAAGAAAACAGCACCATTGATGCAATAGTGACGATGATAAATTCACTGCCTCCTTACATGAGTCAGGCAATTAAAAAACGCTTGAAATAATCGATACGTATTCATTTCGTGGCGATTTAGATCGGGTAGCGAATTGAAGTAAATAGCGGTTATTTTCAATAATGACCGCTATTTTCCCATCCTGCCATTCTACATTTCTCTGAATCAAATTCACTGTACAAGAAGCAGTCAAGGACTGAACTGGACGTTACTGATCCTTATTCACATAACGCCTAAAGCGCTTGAACCTCATCATCTCCGCAATCACAAGTAAACTGAGTCTTAACTGGTTCCCGCCATCGAGCTTTTACTACCGCATATTCGAACCGCGTAAGGGCGAATGAATGTCAGAGAACCCTTCTCCTGCCTCGATCTCGTGTGGGGCGTTGGCCCTATTATGTGACGGACATAAACACTGTACATACCGTTACACAGCAACGCTCATCATCGCAGATAAGCCTGGTATATAATCCCAAAACACAGGGATCGATTTACCGTGAAGATAAAAATTCACAAATTTTAAACAATAAATATTATGTAGCCTTACTTTATAATGAAAATCAAAAATACTCTCTGCTTACATATCCTGATGGCTACCCTTGCCATCCTGTTTCTTAGCGTTCCCCCGCTAGTGGCGAGCATTGATCCGGCACTAACGTTCCAGCCGCTGATTAACACAATGGAAGGGACGGCAAAAGAACAAAAGGAAAAAATTGCCACCATTTCCCATGCCTTACAGGGGAATGCGATTTTCTTTCTCGGGGCTTCTGAGGTTTCGACATCTGAAGACGAACATTACGCGGTATATAATTACTTTAATAACCAGCTACATCGTCCGGTCGTGGCCTATGGTGATAGCTATGTCGATAGCGTCACACATTTTTTACTGCTCTCGCGCTTTAAAAACGATCTTAACGCAAACAGTAAGGTTGTTTTGCTGCTTGCGCCCGATAGTTTTTATTCAGACGGTATTCCCCCGGCCATTTTTGCCAACAATTTCCCTGCACCTGTTTTTAATCCGCTGATGAAGGATGAGCAGGCGCGTCCCTTTTTGGTCAATTATCTACAGCATATCGATAAAGAAGAGATAAGCCATTTAACCTTTGGCCAAATGAAGGTCTATGGTTGGGATCCGCAAATTATCTGGCAGGAAGTGAGTTATCAATTTGCTAATTTCTGCGAGCTGATAAAAAACGACTGGCTGGCGATGCTACATATTGTCCCTCAGCCTGCACAACGGTGGCCTCAGCAGCCAACGTCCAACATGATTCCAGACTGGAATCACGAGTTGGCGCAGGCTCATGTGCTGAACCAATCTCGCCAGCAAAGTGCAGAAACATTGTGGATGGATAAAACTGTGTTTGCAGACGATCAAACGCCGGAAGAGTGGGATAACGCACCGATTGTTCCGGCGCAGATGGAAGCATTACGGGCGACGATCCAACTGCTGAAAGCGCGCAATGTCCAGTTTGTGGTCATTGTTGATCCGATTAATCCGTGGGCGATTAATAACTCCCAGAAATTCCAGCCAGTCGACAGCCAGATCAGGTCGATGCTGGAAGAAAATCAGGTTCGTTATTTTGATATGTATGCGCAGCCTTATCAGAACGGCTGGAATTGGGATCGCCTGCATCCAACTGAACCAGCATGGGTCGCGATGGATCAATTTATTGCAGAGAGTTTTAAATGATGAAAACCGCCATTCGCCTTTTTTTCCTTTATCTCTTTCTGGCAGTCACCATTGTCGCGTGGACCTCTGTTGATGAAAGCATGAGTTTAAAAGTGCATTTTGAATATCAAAAATTCTGAAGGATGAATGATGTACAGCTCCGGAATGTTTTTTTTCCTTCTGTTTTCATCAGCATTATTGTTTGCGCTGGTTAATCGCGTATTCAGTTATCGGCTGACGTATTTATCCGCCTTTTCCATATTGGCTGTATTCGGCTGGGGGTATATTTTCCAAGGGGATTACATTGTTCCCGTGGCCGTGTTCCTGAGCTTTTATGTTCTCGTCACCTTAAAAGAGAAAGGTTGGTTAAAAACCTGGCAAGCGGTCAGCCTAACGTTGCTCCCGTTGTTCTTGGTGAAATTACACCTCAACAACCATTGGGGCATGATAGGCCTGTCCTTTATGACCTTCCGTGCCATTGATGTGCTGCTTTATCGCAGCAAAAAAGATGGTCATAACGTCCTGCATTACTTCTGCTACCTCTTTATGCCTTTCATTATTCTGGCTGGCCCGATGTATCGCTGGCGGACATGGGTGAATGACATTAATAAACCGGTCTTCATTATTACCCGTGAGCAGTTTTTAGTGGCGATGGAGCAAATTTTCACCGGTATTATCCAGAAGTTCTTATTCGCCATGCTGATCAATAATCTGGTTATTGAGTCGTGGAGTCAGCGCCCGTTTACATTAAGTGTGGGTGTCGTGATGTCGCTGGCCTACAGCGCCTACCTTTACTTTGATTTTGCCGGTTACAGCAATATGGCTATCGGGGCAGGGCGCTTATTTGGTCTGAACATCCCAGCGAACTTCAATATGCCTATTCTGGCGAAAAACCCGCAGGACTTCTGGCGACGCTTCCACATCAGCCTGTCTGAATGGCTGAGGGATGTAGTCTTTATGCCAATTTATATGAATCTGATGAAGCTCGACTTTTTCCGACAGAACAAAACATTGGCGCAGAATATTGGCATCTTCTGCACCCTGTTTTGTATGGGGGCATGGAACGGGCTCGAACGACACTATGTCATTAGCGGCGCGCTGTTTGGCGCTATTTCCGTTGCTCACAACATGCTGCAGTGGTCAGCCAAACGCAGTCCAGCGCTGAGCAGTTGTCTACATCATCCGGTTATTGTGTTCATCGGTCGCATTCTGACGCTGGCAAGCGCTGCGGCCTCCCTCTACATCTTTAGCGGAATGTCTCCTCTATGAACCTTCACTCAGAGCTTCAGGAACTGCAAGATTTCCTCCGGGCGGCATTACTCGACCCCGCGAACCCAGATCAGTTGGCGATTAGCGGAAGCGATGACGCGATGACCTGGCAACAACTCTCTGTCGCCGTTACCGACTGGTCTGATCGCTATCAGCATTGTCAGCAGCCTGCTGGATCGCCGGTTGTGTTATATGGACATCAGCAGGCCGAGTTTGCCGTGGCAATCTATAGCTGTCTGCTACACAACATTCCTTATATCCCGGTGGATTGCATCTATCCGCAGGAGCGGCTCAACGAGATTTGCCATCTGGCGAGCGCCCCTTATTATTACGATGTGGCGACCAGACAGTTCATTGCTACCGGTGAGGCGGGTCAGGCGCTGGTCGAGCAAGATCTCGCCTATATCATGTTCACCTCTGGCAGCACCGGAAAACCCAAAGGGGTGCAGATCGGACGTGAAAGCCTGTGGCATTTCATGAAGTGGGTGCGTGAGGACTTTGAGCTGCCTGACGTGCCTGTGCTGATGAACCATGCGGTGTTCAGCTTCGATCTCTCTCTGATCCCGCTGCTGGCGAATCTGGCAACCGGAGGGCACATCGTTCTGAATGCGAAAGAGGATATCGCGACAGAAAACTGGCTCGACCGCCTGAAAGACAACGGCGTTTCCGTCTGGGTTTCAACGCCTTCTTTCGCCTACCAGAGGCTGCTTTCTCCCCAGTTCAACAGTGAATATTTACCTGAACTCAACGTCTTCGTGTTCATTGGCGAAGTGCTCAACAAAGCGCTGGTAAAACAGTTACGCCGCCGCTTCCCACACGCCAAAATTCTCAACTCCTATGGCCCAACGGAAGCAACGATCGCGACCACCGTCATAGAAATCACCGATGAAATCCTGCACAGTGAAAACGACCTGCTGCCGGTTGGTGCGATGATGCCGGACTCCAGAATGGAAATTACGTCTGAGGGGGAGCTGATCATTTGGGGTAAAAACGTGATGCGTGGCTACCTCGGGCTCGCGAAAGAGAATGCGGAAAAACTGCTGCACCGGGAGAGCGAAGCGTTCCGCGGCTACAGAACCGGCGACTTGGGCTACGAAGACGGGCTGCTGTACTGTCAGGGTCGCAATGACAGCCAGATCAAATTGAATGGCTATCGCATTGAAATCAATGAGATTGAAAATCGTCTGCTGGCAATATCCGACATCAGCGAAGCGGTTGTTCTGCCGCTGATGAAATCGGGTGGTGGCGTTCTTCGCATCGCCGCGTTCTGCGTGACGAACTTAGCGCCAGAAGCGATTAAAACGTCGCTCTCGAAGGTGATTCCACCCTACATGGTACCTTCCCAAATTATTATCAAAGACGCGTTGCCGCTTAATCCTAACGGCAAAATCGACCGTAAGCTGCTGGATACCCATGCCCGCACGATCTAATTACCCAGGAAAAATGATGGAACAAGAAATACTCGCGCTGTTTGAAAAGATCTTATCCCGTAAAGTGGGCTTTAACGATGAGCTAATTGAGTCCGATATTCTCGACTCTATTCTGGCAGTCGATTTGGTGCTGGAAGTGCAGGACGTTTATGGCTGCGTGATCCCGCCAACCGAAGTCGCTACCGTATTGAAAACCCCTGCGGATTTGGCTCGCTACATTGAAGAGAATCGCGGCTAAGCCTGAATCAGTGCCGATTCTTCACTATTTAAAGACCCCGGATAGGTTTATCTGGGGTTTTTTTATGGTTTATTGCGCTTTTCCCGGTAAAGCTCGATGGACCTTAAATCCTTCTGGCTGGATTTTTGCGGGTTATCCGTAGTAGGGGGATATCCTATTCTGGGTGAGGACAGGGCACGGCTTATCCGTTACTATGCGACATTATCCCTGAGTGATGAAAACTGAGAGCATGACCAAAAAAGCAGATAACTAAGCCGCAACAACTCTCATTTACGTTGTTGCGGCGTTCTCAAAACTCTCTTTGTTCTTTAAGAGCGCCGCTAAATCCTTTATTCAGGAGATAATCTGGTGCGCTCAACTCACACTATCTGGCCTTACTCTCTTACAGTAACTTTACTGCTATTATCACCCTTTGATCTGTTGGCTTCACTGGGCATGGATATGTATCTGCCCGTTGTATCCTATATGCCGGATGCTATAGGCACGACCCCGAACGTCATTCAGCTAACATTATCAATTTACCTCGTCATGCTCGGTGTCGGACAATTGCTATTCGGCCCGCTATCTGACCGTTTTGGCCGTCGCCCAATATTACTGTGGGGCAGTTTTGTTTACCTGCTTGCATCATTTGGACTTGCGGTCTCATCTTCAATAGATCTATTTCTGGTATGCCGCTTTGCTCAGGCATGTGGGGCTTCAGCTTGCTTGGTGGCGATGTTTGCAACTGTGCGCGACATCTACGCAGGCCGTGAGGAAAGCAATGTTATCTATGGAATTCTAGGTTCAATGCTCGCCATTGTACCGGCGGTTGGGCCTATTATGGGGGCGTTAATCGATATGTGGATGGGATGGCGGCTAATTTTTGCCGTCCTCGGTATTTTGATGGCAATAGCTTATGTATCTGCATGGCGATTCTGGCCTGAAACCCGGCATCAGCGTACCACTGATTTAAGCTGGTCACAGTTTTTACTCCCGCTGAAAAAAATGAACTTCTGGCTTTATACTTTTTGTTACAGCGCAGGGATGGGGAGCTTTTTTGTTTTTTTCTCAACCGCCCCACAAATAATGATGGGTAGACAAGGCCTGTCACCGCTTTTATTCAGCATGGTTTTTGCTACCGTCGCTATCGCAATGATGATAACGGCTCGAATAATAGGGAAATTAATTCCTGTCTGGGGAAGCCTTAAAGTAATGCGAATAGCGATGGGATGTCTTATTTTAGGCGGAATGATGCTGATGATAAGTGAATTATTGTTGCCGTTTTGGGTTCCAGGTTTTATTGCACCAATGTGGATAATAGGAATGGGCATTGCTATGTCGGTTTCCATTGCCCCTAATGGTGCTTTACAGGGATTTGATGAGATTGCAGGAACGGTTACTGCCGTTTATTTCTGTTTAGGTGGAATATTATTAGGCTGTATTGGGACGATCATCATCTCTATTTTCCCGGTTGGTACAAGTTGGCCGATCGTTGCTTTTTGCTTCATACTCGCGGCGATCGTAATCGCTTTGTCCGGCATACTTGCGTCGGATAAGCGTATCGGTAGTTAAGGCCTTGTTAGTTATTTAATTTTTATCCTTGTACGCAATGAAAATATCATTTCGTACAAGGTGTTATTGACCGTTTTAAATTACAAACGAGATAGGTCAGTGGATAGGCTGCTTAACATCCATGCGATAGCGCAGCCTAAAGAAGCATTACTGTTGATAAGCTGACGTTTTAGCGTACTGGTTTTGAGAAGACATACATTCCAACGCCATCATTACCCATATCTTCTACACGAACGATTGAAAAGCCGCACTTGTTGACGTAGAAACATACATTATTGATAAGACATGTCGGCGTTCTCAGTCTCCATTCTCTAACGCACGGATACATCCTCTCAATTTCCATCCATGCACGGTAACCATAACCTTTTCCCTGTTTTTCAGGCAGAATAAATAACCTCTCAAGTAGGTTTATTTCGCAAACATCTTGTGAAATAACTGCTCGTCCTATCAGACGAGCATTTTCCCAAAATCCCAGGACGGTTTTGTTCGACATTGTTATTGCGGACTCAAATGAGAAATCTTCTTCACCATCGTCATCTTCTTCTTCCATATCATCAGGGAAAAAGGCGGCATTTGATTCAAAAGAGGAGGAGTAAATTTCTTCCAATTCTTTGGTGTCAGCAAGAACCGCTGCTTTGATTAACATATTTATATTTTCCATTGCGCATATGAAAAGAGGCGGGTTTCAAAATCGGTCTGTCAAGGGCGTCTTAAGTCTTACATCCATCTGGTATATTCAGTTAGATTATTAGCTGACGGACATTCCTCCAGAGTCTTTTCACAGGCACATGCTAACTGGTTAGTCACCCCTGTGTTAACAACTTTTGGCTAAATAAGCTGTCTGTTTGGTGTTCTGTTGAGCAATAGCTAACCCATCTGATATTGAGTTGTTATCTTCCGATGGGTATTTGGATATTCCAGTTCCACTGAATCTCTCTAACGTGATCCCGATTAAATCAGTGGCCGGCATACAACCTGTGTGAAAGCCGGAACGGCTCCGGCTAATTGTCTTCTGGTTTACTGAATTTTAGGCATAAAAAAAGACGTCAGTTGACGTCTGTTTACTTCGAAATGGTCCCTACAGGATTCGATACTGAAGAGTAGGATATTGTTTTTATTTAAAGATTTTTTGTTCAGCGATTGTTGACACCCCCAATAATACCCCCAACTTTTTTACTGACGAATGCTATTACATTTTTTGTTCAAAAAAACGACAGGAAAACAAACTTATTTATTAGCCGAATTCATAATACACTTTTTCATGTGGTTGCTCAGTCTGGATCAACTATCCTTTCTGGATGGAAGAACAAAAGACACTGAATGGCAATCATGAAAAACTGGTCAACGGAACACACCAAAGAAGTTAAAAAATGGCTGGATGTCGATACATATCGCGGATTTGAAGCGCTTTCGCTCATACAGCTTTATCATGAGCTACTGGCAAGGACACTGTTCTTCAAACCCTACCATGAAGAATTTGAAGCGAAAGCGGTCGGTCTATACATTGAACGGATTTTCAGTGGTAATCCTTTCCTCATTACTGAAAAACACCTTGGCTATCTCACAAGAGAAGATACGTTGTATCAGCCACCACACTTCTTTTTGACGACAACTGAAAGGCTGGCACAGTTGAGTATTAATGGCCTAAATTCACTGTTTTTCTGGGATGGTGGCGATGAGTATTCGGTAAACCGTGAATATCTCGATGCTCCGGTGTCGGAGGTGCTGCCACGTCTGTTTACTAATACGGTGATGGTAGAAATCGATCTATCCAGTGGCACTGACGAAGAAATCGCTGAATCCCTGAAAGCCGCACTTCCGCAATGGCGTAAAGTCCTTGGTATAGAACCGGACATAACGGATGCTGTTCGTTTTGGCTATGGCACTATCAAGAAAATCATCAATTACAGACTGATACCCATGATCGACATTTTGGTATGGTCAAACCTGCACAAGGTTCGGATATCAGAAGATCGTCTTTCCCGCCTCCTTTACACGGACGATGATGATGAAGAACAAACCCGCCTTAACCATCAGATTAGGGATACGGACAGACCACTAGCTTTAAAGGCGGCGAGTATACCTTTTATCAGGCAGTTTCATCTGTTTATCAATAAGAATAGCCATCTCAAAAACATCAGAGTTTCAGACGTGATGAAAATCGCGGATTCTGATAAGGAATAACGGGACAAATCTCATCTATTCAGGTTATTGCATAAAATAATAACCGCATATTGACATGTTTATATTAATTGAATATTAGTTAAAATAAAAAAGGAGTTAATATGAATGTATATATAGAACCAAAAATAAAAGATCTTGTGATTTTCATGAATAAGGTTGGATATGATACTTATGCTTCGTGTCAAGGGCATGGTATTCCTACTAATATAGTTAAACCTTATATTGCCTTTAAAACTACGGAACTTAAAGCAAAGCAGTTAGAAAAAATCTTAAGAGATGATTCAGAATCTTCATTGGGAAAATTAAACTGGGGGTGGAGTCTGATAGCTAACTTCAATGGTGATTATGAAATTGTTTACCGCCTTGCTCCAGAGAATCCACGAAAAAAATCATTTAAATATTGGAGGAAATCTTTGGAGCAAGATTTTGATGCAATGAAAAAATTACTTGATGATTTTATCAAGGCCTAATAATTTGATGGGATCAATAACACCAAAGTACCATAAAGCTAAACCAGAAAAAATGACGGCAATAATTAATAAAGTAATACGGTTATGTAATCTGATCCTTGCTTGGTTGTGTCCAAATGGATCAGGAGAGTTGCACCCATTGCATGTTGTTGCTAATGCACTCAGTTCCTTATTACACACAATGCATTTTTTAAGTTGCTCGGACATTAAATAACTCCATCTTATTTTAAATAAAGGTTTCATTAGTTGGGTAGGTTAGTTCGCATAATATATCTATGAATAACTTAAAATGTCTAATGATTTTTCATCAAAACACTACATCTCATTAAATTAACTAAACTGCGACTTTATAACTAACCTACATTGCTAATTATTCTATATAAAATAATTTCATTAGTATTGTTGATGTTTGTTTACATAGCTTTTCGTATTTTATGCATATAAATAAAACATCAGAGTTTCAGACGTGATGAAAATCGCTGATTCTGAAAAAGACTGATGTCCATACCCCCAGCGATATGAAGGTCGCTCTTTTCACCGCTGATTCATTCGTATAGTCATTTCCGTCAACCCAGATGAGGAAAATACCATGAATCAGCCATGTACACGTCTTATTCGCCTGTCGGAAGTTTTAGAAAGAACAGGATTCGGTAAAGCCTGGATTTACCGTCTTATCAGCCAAAATCGCTTTCCCCGGCCAGTAAAAATCGGTATTCGTGCCATCGCTTTTGTTGAAAGCGAAATCGATGAGTGGATTCAATTAACTATCGAAAATTCAAGAAACCATGTCGCTTAAAGTAAAATGTAAAATTTAAAGCGAAAAACAGCGGTTTATTTTACAGAATATTTTACAGCTTTTCGGAGAGGCTTTTATTTAAAGGGTTTGATGCGTGTCTGGAGGTAATTGGTGAATACAAAGATAACTAGATTCACCACTACTGATATATGTAATTATTTTTGGTTTTCTCTTTGTTATCAGACAACAAACAGATAATTCCTATGAAGATATTTTTGTAAAATAAATTTCTATATTTGATTATATATCTCACCTCTATCAATTTGTAAAATTAAATAAAAAGGACGCAGTGATGGAAAGGATAGTAACAAATACATTTATGTTTGAAAATGGTGAAAGATACTGCCATGTCATTGATAAGAAGACAGGGGAACCATTGTATGACCCTACTCTCTATATAACGACACGAGTCAGGAACAGGTCAGAGTCGATTAACACGATGGAGGCTGTTGCCGGAAGTCTGGCATTACTTTATCGTTTTTTCTCTCTCAGAAGAATAGATATCAGAGAAAGAATAGCTACATTACAATTCCTGGCGCTTAATGAAATTGATGATTTGGCTGATTTCGCTTCGAAAAACTTCAAAAACAAAAGAACAACATCTTTGCATGAGCGTAGTATTGTTAAAGAACCGACAAAGTATTTCAGATTAACCGTTATTTTTAATTATCTTGAATGGCTGTGTGAAGTCAACGCAATCGGAACTAAGAGTAAAGATAATCAAAAAATGATGGACAGTTTTATTGATAAGCTAAAAAATAAAAGACCCTCAAATGAAGACAGATATAAAAACCAAATTCCTGAGAAAACATTAAGCAGAGAACAGCTTGATATTTTATTTGAGGTGGTCAGGCCCGGCTCTGAACTCAATCCTTTTGCTGATGAAGTTCAGTCAAGAAACCGATTGATTATATTACTGCTTTTTTCTTTTGGGATCAGGGCAGGAGAACTGTTGAATCTTCGCATCAGGGACATTGATTTTTCTTCTGGAAGGATTGTAATAAAAAGGCGACCCGATGATAAGTTTGACCCAAGAGTTAATCAACCACTTGTGAAGACTTGTGAGAGAATGTTTTCTGTGGGCAATGCATTAATGGCTGAGTTATTTAATTATATTACGCAGGATAGACGTAATGTGAAAAATTCAAAAGATAATGATTTTCTCTTCATTACCTATAAAAAAGGATATTCACAGGGAAAGCCATTGTCTTTTTCTGCGTATCATAAAATTATTAATATGATAAGCGAGACTTCACCTGAACTGGCTGAACTGACAGGACATAAATTAAGACATACATGGAATTATGAGTTTTCCTCACTGGTAGATGGAATGGATGAGACTTTTTCGGAGGAAAAGGAAGAACAAATCAGATCGTATCTTATGGGATGGAAAACGGGTTCTGGAACGGCGCAAATTTATAACAGAAGACATCTTGTTGAAGAGGCTCACAAAACTTCTCTTGCCATGCAGAACCAACTTATGGAGGGATACATTAATGAATGATTTAAACTATCAGGAAGATAGCGTATTTTTAAAAGCAAAACAGCCTGATTATTCGTTTTGTATCAATGATGAGAAGTGGAGATTAAACAGAAATAGCCTTGTTAATGTTGAGGCGGTATCGCTTCTCCTTGAACCAAAATTAATTGATGGATACCTCAATACACTTGCTTTTTATGCCTGCCGATACAGTCCTAGCTATGTATTGAAAATAAATAATGCCATGACCGATTTTATCGGTAAGGTATCTCCTGATTATATTGATGAGTCAGTTATCTTAAACTACAGGTCTTCACTATCTAAATGGGAAATTCAGAATTTAGTGAGTCTGAGATGTTTTTTCACCAAATGGCATTCTCTTGGCTACTATGGTATCGATGAAAAAGTAATAACACTTCTGAAAGCAACAAGGTTAAGAGTTAAAGAGGCAGGGGATATCATAAGACAGGACAACCCAGATAAAGGGGCATTGACAGATAATGAGCATGAGATTTTTAATAAGGCTATATACAGTGCTTACAGAAATAAAAAAATAGCACTGCATGAATTTTCTGCGGCATTATTAGTGAGTTTTTCAGGGCGAAGGTCATTACAAATCACGTCACTAAAATTGAAGGACATAGTAAAAGAAAAGACACACAATGGCGAGGTGAGGTTTTTTATAAACATCCCCAGAATAAAACAAGGTCTTAGGTTCAGACAGGCTTTCAGGTCGTTGAATGTTAATAAGTCCCTTTTTGATATCCTCAGCCAACAGGCCAGTGCCTCTGTTGAGCTTATTGAATCGCATATTGGCAGGGCACTCAAGCCAGCAGAAAAGGATGAGGCTCCCGTATTCCCTGACAAAACACATTGTAAGATGCTGGTCGGGAGCGAGGATGTTTTAGGCTTACTGGTTTCTGACAGACTTCATGCGTCAAAGCATACTGTCGACATTATCCTGAAAAAGATTATCAAAAAAGAAAATGTGATTTCGGAAAGAACGGCACAGCCCATGAAAATGAGTGCGCACAGGCTTCGTTATACCATTGGGACAAGATTAGCCCGCGAAGGGTGTAGTGTACAGATTATTGCCGAACTGTTAGATCACTCTTCAATCGCCAGTGCAGGAATTTATATTGAAAACCTGCCCGATAATGCCGAAAAAATCAGTCAGGCAGTTTCTGAGAAACTGGCCTTTCTTGCTGATGTTTTTCTTGGGAAAGTTGAGGGGGATAGAGCCAGTGGCAATCATGGTTTATTGACGAAAAAAACATGTTCATCCTGCGCCGATACTTCAGCAATACCCTGTCATAGCTGTATTTATTTCAGACCATTACACAATAATGTTGATAACAAAGAGGTGATATATGAATAATGTCGTTGTATTCAAATCTCACTCCGATTTAGATGCGGAAAGAAATGTTCAGGA
Organism: Pectobacterium carotovorum; assembly: GCF_900129615.1. Taxonomy (GTDB): domain Bacteria; phylum Pseudomonadota; class Gammaproteobacteria; order Enterobacterales; family Enterobacteriaceae; genus Pectobacterium; species Pectobacterium carotovorum. The sequence continues at coordinate 61,935 of NZ_FQWI01000005.1, forward strand.
ATTTATCAGCTTTTGCCGTGATAAATTAACCGTGTTCGGAACAGAGCTGAAATGGGATTCACCTGTCTGGAAAGGTATTGCCATTTTTAGAAAATTGGACACTGGCAGTGGCGCATTTAAAGATGAATACCTGTTAGATAAAAACTTTGTAGATTTTGCAAAAAGCTATATTCGATATCAGCAGGCACTGAACCCAGTTAAAAAGCCTGGCACAGCAATAACGGCCTTGAAGTGCCTGGAAAAAGCACTTTTACAGGTTCATCAGAACGCTTATGTTTATAATACTTCAGTCATTGTTATTGATGAAGCTTTGCAGATTGCAGGTCAGTATTATGAAAATAATGTCCTGTATAAGTGTGGTTATGAGATTGAAAAACTGGCTAAGTTTTTGTCTGAACATCATTTTGTGAAATGTGGCTTCCTTGGTTGGGTCAATCCGGTTAAACCACATACTAAAAATAATTATCTTCCTGAGAAAGAAGATGAAGACAGAAAAAATAAATTACCGGATGAGCGAGCTTTACTCGCTATCGCTGAAATTTTTTCCCGACCGGATGAAGAACTCAGTGAGAGAGATCTGTTTACAACCTCTGCTTTTGCGCTACTGATGTGTTCACCAAGTCGTGCCTCAGAAATACTGGCCTTGCCTGCTGACTGTGAAATTACCCGAAATGATAAAAGCGGGGTAGAGCGCTACGGGCTGCGTTTTTATTCCGTAAAAGGCTATGGCGCTACTATTAAGTGGATACCTGACGTAATGGTGCCCGTTGCGAGAAAAGCCATTAGCAGACTGCGCAGGCTGTCTGAAAACGCACGCACGCTTGCAGGATGGTATGAATCCTCGCCGGATAAATTTTACAGACACCCGCTTTGCCCAGAAGTAAATGAAGATGAATCACTTGATGTTATTCAGGTTTGCCACGCGCTGGGTTATCCACTGAATGATAAGAAACAATGCATTGAAAAACTGAAGCGCACGAGTCTTGACGGTGGCATTACATTTCTTAACCCGACAGACGGGCATTACACACTGAGAACACTATGGAAAATGATAACTGGCCTATTTCCAGCGGATTTTCCCTGGTTTGATGAAGAGAAGTCAGTGAAATACAGCAATGCATTGTGTTTGTTGAATCTGCATCAGTGCCATGAACTGAAAATGACGGTTGATTACATATTATACCGACCAACCTATGACTTCTTTACGCAGGATATAGAGAAGGAGAGAAAGAACAGACAGGCAATGAAAAATATCTTTGCCCGTTACGGTTATCTGAATGATTCAGGCAAAGCGTTATACCTGCGTTCTCATCAGCCAAGACATCTGTTAAACACACTTGCTCATCTCGGTGAATTATCAGAATTAGATATCGCAAAATGGTCGGGTAGAGTCAGCGTGATGCAAAACCGAGACTACAACCATACTTCGCAGGAAGAGATGCTTGAAAAAGTCGGGACGCTGAAGCTGGGGAACCATCGTTATTGCTACCAGCCCAAACCTGACGACAAGCCTGGTGAGACTCTGCCTGTCGGGGCTGAGGTGTTTCATGATTCAGTGAGTGGAGCGATTCACTTAACGCCTCATGGATATTGTATTCACAATTATGTCATTCCCCCTTGCAGGAAATTATCCGAAACCACTCATTATGGATGGGCAGGACATAACGAAATGAGCGAACAGCAAAGAGAACAAAACATTAAAAAAATCCGCTCACTCTGGCAAACAGCTAAAGATGCTGTGGATGATGATCATTATGGTGCCGATAGGTGGGTTGCTCACTACGAAGAAGTGTTGTTCATTTTAGATAAAAATAACCAGAAAAATTAAAAATAACTTATAAAAATTAATGAAATAAACAGGAGGCAGTATGGCGAAGCATTTAACACAATCCGATATTAATAAAATCAAAGGCGTTATTCATCTGTGGGAAGGGAAATTAACATGGGAAGCGCTGTGTGAAGCGGTAAAATCACGTATCGGAAAAAGACCAACCCGACAGTCATTAAACATGCATAAAGATATTGTTGATGCGTATTTATTGAAAAAGAAGCTGATCAAAGAAATCGATATTCCGTTAAAGAAGCCTGCAAACCTTACCATTGCGGCGAAGACAATTAAATATATGGCCGCAGAAATCGAATTACTCAAAAAGCAGAATAACAGGTATAAAGAGCAATTCACCCGATGGCAATATGGTGCTTATAAGCATGGGATGAAAGAACATCAACTTAATGCATCATTACCTGAAAAACGCACTCGAAATGTAAGTTAATATTTACTGTGTAAATATATTTTTACGGAGTGCTTGATTTTTAATTTAATGCTGATATTTATTTGATGTCAGGATGACAAAATCACTGCAAGGATGCATATTATGAAAAAGATGAATATCAATCTAATGGAAAGATACCTTATTCTGCTTGATAGGTTTGTTGATAAGCTTACGCAATCAGGCTTTGAAGAAAAAGAAATTATAGAAAAATCATACCTGTTTTGTGCTGGGTTCTACATTAAATATCAGTCTGAAATAGAAAAACTAACGTTCTCAAACAGGGAAGTAGTGTTGAATTTTTTACTTCTCTCTTATTATTGTTATATCAATAAAATTGAGAATGACATGATCGATAAAGGACGAATGAAAAGCGTATGTTCTTCATTGATTAATTTCATGATTAACAATGGTAGCAGAACTGAAAAAATCTATGTTCATGAGAAAAATAAGCATGATGAAAATATGTTAAAAAAAGAGTTATCCATGAAAGAGAAGAAAAGAAAATATGGATTGTGATTGTTGTAGAATAAGCAGTTTTAATTTATTTTTCATTGTTGAATAATATAATAAAAATCATCATTAATTGTAATTATTTCATGGTTAATTATTATTCGTAGAAGTTAATTGCCTATAAAAAAAGCATCCTAATGGATGCTTTTGCTGTTACTATACGCTTGGACCATGAGTCCTTAAAAATAACAATAATAAAAAAGGAGGTGAGTTATGAAAAATAATCACCTACAAGTGCTAAGGATGGTAATTTTTATCAGCCTACTCTTGTATAGCTCATCACTATACTAAGTTGTGCTGATGTATGGCTACCAGTTCGCGCTGGTAGCCATATTATTCATCTTATGACGTACATTTTTTTCTTTGTCAAATATAAGTGAAAATAATTTCCCTGTTGCTTTATTTATAAGAAGATATTTTGATAGGTTATTTCACTTCACCAAAACATCTTCTCATTGTGATATTAAAAAACACCCGTCTTCACGTTGCTTTTTCCGGCATTAAAGATGTAAGAGCTTACTTTCTCGCCTTTGAAAGAAACTGTCAGAGATTTCGTTTGTGAGTCTGCTCCGCCTGCAAGCAGTCCCACAACGGGGATGAAAGAGGTTGCTTTGGACTGGCTGTTATACATAGTGTATGACCATTGCTCTTCACCATCGATCAAGGAATGGCTGTCAGGTTCACCGAACGATGCTAACACGTCCTGTTTTGTAGTTTTGCCTTTAACAATTTTGGTTTTCACACTTTCCTGCGTCTCATTTTTCAGGGACTGATTACCCACAGAAGAACAACCCACAAGAGCCAGAGAAACGAATGCTGAGATAATGATTTTTTTCATACAACACTTTCCTTTTTATTTTTAACTTTTAGCGTTTTACTGACTCAATAAGGTTTCTGAGTTCATTTTCAAATCTTTCGCTTCTTCTTTTCATCAACTTGATGCAAATAAAACTTCCAATTCTTGAGAAAAGATACGTAAACCACATATATTTGTGGTCGCTCCACATGTAGCCGTCTTTAAAGCCCCAAGGCAATGTGAGAAATGAAATAAGTGCAACAGCACAAAGTAAAATAAAAATAACGGAGAACATCTTTGGAACAGGCATTGCTCTGTAATACGAAGCTGTGGAAGCATTATGGAAAAGCATTGTCATAAAAGCGGGGATAACAACTGTTTTCCTGTTTAAGTTTACTTCATGTTCACCCGTGTTCTTATTAACGATAAGGGCATCTTTATACGCATCATACGAACCATCTTCACTATACCGACGAAGCTCGTATTTATGGATAGTGTGTGAACTTCTGAACGGGATACCATAGTCGGAAATCTGCTTCTCATCCCCGGCGTCGGTTTTTACCCAGATCTGACCATTATTTGGATCGGAATCAATGACGGTACGAGAGAAAGTCTCAACAAACGTGTAAGTTTCACCAAACAGATCAAACTTGGGCGCTGTAATCTCGGTTTTCAGACGATCAGAAAGACCAGCTTTAGTTTCTTCACTGTGGCGTTTCGTGGTGGTGATACTCATACAAGTTCCTTTGTGTTAGATGTGAAATTCATATTCGATGTATGAAGAAATCAGGGACTACAGATGAGACGGTATCAGCCATTTCAAAACCTGCGTGTTAGTTGAGTGCGTAAATAGACTAGGTAAATCAGTCTGTTATGTTCTTTGGCGTGAAATCACATTTTGACTGGGTTTACAGGAAAGGCAAATCACTTGTACCGATCGATGCATGAATTATAATAGCTATTAACTATCATAAATTGATTATAGATCGTTTATATCGATCGTTTTATCAGTCTATACGTATAAAGAAAGAGTTATCAGAAGGCTTGCCAGCCCTACATTGACAGCGAAGTTCTGCGGGATTTATGTGGTGTATCAATGCCGGTTTTTGGGGTTGACGGCGTTATATCTACCATCCTCACGCCAGTAATGGTTTTGTGTTTTCCTGGGCGCTTAAGGGTTGGGATTTTGAGGTTTTTCAGCATAAGATAAATCACATCGAGGTAGGGGATGGTTTCTAACCATTTTAAAAGTGATTTTATTTTAAAATACCTAGATCGATATATTAACAACTCTCCCCTATAAGAACTAACTTAATAAGGGAGAGTTTATAATTAAACTAATTTATAACTTAGGCTTTTGTATCCGTCGAAATGGATTAAAATTATAGCATTTTTAAGCTTTAGGATTATCCATATTTCTTTGAAAGCCATACCAACTTTCTACATCATCAGCTCCAGACATGTAATCTTCTTTTAAAATGCTAAGAAAATTGGCTTTAGCTTCTTCAGAGTCTATGATCAAATCATCTTCTACATGACCAATAGATATTATTAATTTTTTTCCTTTTCTAGTGACATTCCAAATTCCATCACCTTCCTCCGTAGTTACAGCTTCATATAGTGCATATATTTCTTCTGTCCCATCGGGGTCGGCCTGACTCAACCATTGTTCGAATTCATTTGTATTCATGTGTTAATTTTTCCTTTGTTAATTATGTGTATGAAATTGTAGAGTTGAGGTTTATCAAAATTATAAGGGAACACCCAAGTTGTTTTAATCTTCGCTATGCTACTACGAAACTAGGGTGTTAATATTTTAGGTGAAAAAATCACTAAACCTCAACATTATCTTCATTATTTATCACTGACTGATGGAGTTGCTGAGATCAGAGCATCTCTCAATGCTTTTATTCTTTTTTGTACGGTATAAATTTCGGTGATGGTAAAAGGACTATCATGTGATTTATTGTTGAGATGCTGAACAAGGTTGTTCAGATCCTGAGATGCTCTAGCCAAAGCCTTCCAGACAGTCAGATTTATTTCAGGAATTTTTTGTGGGAGATGCTCTAAAGCCGACATACGAATCCACACCGCACGATTGAGATGCTCTCGTGCGCCGTCAACGTGTGATAACTCGTCATCATTCAATCTGACACTTATACAATGAGAGCGTATCTTCTGGGCAGGAAATTTAGACGAATTAGAGTTAATATCGCTAATTTTTCTATCTGAAATAATTTTATTAAAAGTACGATTTTCACCATTCATATGAACTCCTTTCATATAGTGAAGTAAAATAAGCATGTCCGTGATGCTTATTTTATTTATATGATAGATGCTAAAAATGTCAATGGATGGTGTTGATTCTGCTTTTTATTTTTTCAACCAAAGGGCGAAAAAACAAGGAGCAACTCGAAGAAGCAAGCGTAGCGCTTCGCTGAGTTAGCCCTTGCTAAATAATAATATAAGAAGTTTAGATAATTGACAAACTTGTTTCATAATGTATAAAGAATTAAACATAGCAATTATATAAAAGAGGTATATATGAAGGGTAATAAAAGATATCAAAATTTAATGGCCATAATCTTTGTAGTCTGTTTTTTCTTTAATCTACCATTCAGTCAGCCATTATATAAAGATGGAAGTGTCGTGGAGGTATTAGTAGTATTAGCTAGTTTCTTTTACATGATGGCTTTCCCATTCTTTTACTTTTTTGAAAATAAATGCAGAGATAAGGTATAATCTCCGCATTATTAGCATTCATCCGTATTTATGGTAATCTTTTTAATATAATTGCGGAAATTATTTTTGCTAATGAAAGAGAAGCTATTACAACTATAATTAAATACCCTATAACACTTTGAAAAAAATATGGGAATAGATTATTCTGTGTATTTGCCAAAGTATCAATACACAAAGTCAATGCTCCCAATGCAGAAGCAATGGAGAAAATAAACTCTGCAATCTTTTTCAATTTTTCGTAGAAAATAGAAAAACCAAAAGATATTAAAATTGGAGGAACTAGCAACCAATATTTAGAAAGGATTTCATTGTTGAGTTCTTTTACAATGACTACCACTATAACAGCTATAAATCCAATGCCCACTATCCCTAATGCAGCTTTGATACAGTTTGGATGTAATGAGTTATTCATTCAAAACCCTTCCTTTCTAAACAATATTTAAATTTATGTAATTTTCCCCCATCTGCTGCTACCAAATAACAATTGGAAATATTCGCTTTGTTCGGAATTATTAGCATGATGAAAAAGGGTCTTGTATGTCCTGATTTTATAAATAAGTCTTGGATACTGCGGATATCCGTCCCAGAAGGGTTTGCTACGGCTTCGTTATGTGTATGCCAATCACCCAAATAGTGAAATCCCTCTTTAAATAAGGAAGTAATATCTTCTTTGGCTTTCTTCTCGTCTAACTTGAAATAATTTCTTCTCCGCAAGTCAGAAGGGCCGGGGATAGTAATTTTATTAATTTCAACCTCTGAATCATTAAGATTATTTGAAAATAACATACCTCCAGATTCTTTACTGAAACAGTGAGTTTGACGATGAGAAAATAATTCATCTACTATGCTTTGGCTGATGCATATTTTAAAATCTAATTCGGTACAATGAAATTTATGCATCACATTTTTTCCCAATTAGAATTTTTAAAAATAAGAGGTATAATACAATCACCTTTTTCTGGATTTCCGAATTGTGCTATCCATTTATTATTCCATTTTCCACCCAGCTCTAATAGTTCTGCTTCTCTTCCTAAATAACTATAAGCAAAAGATTCATTTGAAAAACGAGTCATAATAAGATCTATTACTGTTCTTGCAGTTAGAGCATGTAAATTAGTCAATGGGATAGCTCCGTATGGCTGGAACTCTCCGGCACATGCAGCTATTCTTTTGCGAGTATTTTCTTTCCAGTAAGTAGCAGGATATTTTAATGCACCAATATATTTACCTTCTGTAATATGCCAGCTATTAAAAGCATTAGAATCCACTTGATTGACTATTACATGCCCAGCCATTGCATGAGCTTCAACAAATGCAAAGACAATAGCACCAAGAATGTCTTCCGACTGTCTTTTAATTAACTGCTGTTCAGTATTCCAATGTGCAGTGCAGCTTACTATAATGTCAGCTTCTGCAATTTTCTGGTTATTCTTGGAATCTTCTGTCCAATCTTCATTAAATGCTTCTATATAGGCATTTGGAAACTCTTCCCGTAGTCTTGAGGCAAGAGCTAATGCTTTATTTTTATAAACAGAATCAAATCCTAATAGATGACGAGAGGAGTTTTCACTCTTCATTAAATCATCATCCCAAAGCATCATTTTTCTAACGCCTGATTGAAGTAATAGTCTTGAGACCGAAGAACCTACTGAACCACATCCGACGATAGCTACTTTATGTTCAGAGATTTTCTTGTAAGTTTTGTTATGCTCACGGCCAGTTAACCAAAAATCGTCAGAACGGTCTACTATGAGATTTTCTGTTTTAGTTTGACTTATTCTATTTTTTAAAATCTTTCCATCGATGTAATTTCTATAACCATCTAATAAAGCTGTATTCCTGAATCGACCCCGACTAATACCTCTGGTATCGAAACGATCGGAGGCAAGATCACTAACTCCCTTAGGAATCTGTATTCCTATAATATTCATCCCAGAAGGGGTTGGGAATGAAATTAGAATTATTGGCTTGACATTGAACATATTAGCACAAGATCTTAAGATCAATTCAATAGTGCTTTCTGAATCTTCCTGTTGCTGATTTATTAGTTCAAAAAAATCCCTTGCAGTTTTGGGATACTGACTCGGATACCAGGCTTCATCGAAGAATATCAATGGAATTGAAATTATTTTAGAGAGTTGCTGTTGCCTTATTCGCTTATCTTTTGAATTACTTTCATCCGATTCTATTAGCAATATTTTTTGGTTTTCCAACCAGTTAATTAATTCTTTTTGTGTGTCAGAATATATTACTCCAAATTTCCGAGTCCGATAACCGAAAACCAACCTTGTGTTTTTATTTGTTAGATCACACAGGCTTATAAGTCGATCTGTTTTATTACATTGATAAATCCAATAGTTCTGGAACTCATCAATAAAATCCTCATTTAAATCTCCATTTATTCCTTTTCTTAGCATTAGTATAGCATCGTTTAGTAAGTCGACTGCATAGGTCATATCATTATGATCGATGATATAACTGTCAGGCCAAACACATAACTTGCCATTTTTTTCTAAGTGCGGGAGTTGGCAAACATCAATTTTAGGTGAGGAAATAAACACATCTGGAATGTCAAATTGACTAAGAGTTTTGTATCTTAGTTGCAATACAATAGGTTCATTACTAAATTCTAAATCAGTTGGTAACTCCCAAGCGCAAGCATATCTATTATCGAATTTTATTAATTCATTCATAGAAAGCTTCCTTGCACCATAAGGTGCAAGGATTGTGCTCAACTGATCTATCTTTTTTTTAAGACAATCAGGCATAACCACCACCACCTTGTCTATTTACAGCGGCACTTGATGATTCAGCCATGCCTAATGCAGATGCTGCAATTTTCTTAATACCATTATCTGAAATTTCAATTTCTAACGGAATATTCTCTCCATTCTTTTTATGGTCCGATACACATAAAAATTGACCTTGTACATTATCAACAATATTTTCGTATTCTTTTTTTGCTCGATATGATGGGGGATCATTAGCATCATCTGCAATAGGATCTGAACTTGCAATTATGAATGCATTTTGTTTTGCCCGGTTGAATACTTCCATCGCCAGTTCGGAGGTTTTTGCTTCATCACCTTTACCGCTTGAACTATCATGCGATAAAGATCGCCAAGAGCAATGATGTGGGGTTTGTAGTATATCGTAATCAAGCCACGACATATTGTAATTTTTAAACAGGCGGTTACGGACACCTTCCCAACAAACAACTTCCGCATCACCACCACTTAAAAAGAATGCTGTTTTATTATCGCCTTTTAACTCAAAATTGATAATTACACTTGAATGATTCTTACCTAACTTATCTTCATCCTCATCCAAATCTTTTTTTGGTGATGGTGCAAGCAAATGAGCTTCAAAATTGTATGAATATGCACCATTAATTAGTCGAGTTGTATTATCAAGGTGCAGTACAATATTAGGGATATCATCAGTTTTACCATTTTCATCTTTACCTAAGACTAAAACTTGATTACCGACACCATCTAAATATCGTTTTTCTTTGTAAAGATTAACTCTTCGTTTTACTTCTGAATTAAGATCTCTTGCATCTTGGACTAAATTATGATTTTGCGCATGGTGTCGCCTAAATACTATCGGACTGGACCAGATTTCATTAATAAAGATTTTATCTGACCTTTCACTCCAGTCTTCGGGTTTGCCTAAATGGAAGTGCTCAGAAATTCCAGAACAATGATCTTTATCGGGATGAGACCAAATAAATAGGTGGATAAATAATCTACCTTTCTCATCACGATCCAGCTTTTCTCTTAACTGAGAAAGAACATCAGGGTGTTCCTTCCCTTTTCTTATGTGGCAATCGATTAAAATATTTTGCCCATCTTCCGTTTGGATGAGGGTCATATCCCCATTACCAACGGGGAAGAAACATATCTTTGCAGACATATTATATCCTTATTAATTATTTCTGATCGGTATTATCTCCCGATCTTGCTGTGCGAGATTTCTCAATCCCAAAAATAGCCATACCTACATCCTCGATTTTGCCAACGAATTTATCTACATTCAAGCCAGCAAAGAAGGCAAATGCCATATATCCATAATCGCCACCACTACCGTTTTGTGATGCATCTAACACTATCAAACCCGCTTTAAGGAACAGGTAGGCCACAACACCACAGATACCACTAACGATAGGTCTCAACACATACCAAACATGCCAGCGGTCATCCCAGCAGTTTCTAACACACTTGTTTAGATATACACCACGGAGGCAGTAAAGAGTCCCACCAAGCACTCCGATCAGTCCACAACGGATCATTAGCTTCTTGCTCATGATCCATTCAGGGAACACATCACCCTTTACTAATCCTGCATACACAAGGATAACAAGTAAAAGTAAGGTAAGGAGATAACCGATTATTCTTTTCATATGTAGCCTATATGTAACCTTTGATGAGGATTTTTATTTTTATTCATTTTAGATCATTAACTTAGATTGTCTAGAAAAGTACTGCTGCATCATCGGCGTATTGTCTGGTAACTCTTCCAATCTAGCAGAAGAGAGGACTTTCGAACATGCTTATTAGTTGAATGCGAATTAAACAATGTTAATATTATTACCTTGCTATCTTTATGTGGCCGAAGACCATTAAATGATTATTTTTATCTCTCAGGTGGATCTTTTCTGATAGTAGAGCTATATCGTATAAGTAGTATTTTAAAAATCATTAGCATAAAAATATTTTACGTCTGTAATTTTTTTAAATTGTTATTAATTAAACAGGACAGCAATGTTTATAAAAACTATAGAAAAAAAACATTCTGAATGGGTGATGATAAATAGTTCGCATTGGATGTCTACTTACACGAGATGGCAACTGGGAGTAGATAACAACGACTGGATCGTCTCTTTTGAGTCCTTTGACGATACCATCAAGTTTGAATTTGAACGATTCTTTATTCATACCAATCCCTTCTACGAAAATCCTGTATACCCATCACTACATTACCTCTGTGATTTAGACCATTAATTATAAATATTAGAGAGTAAATTCAATGAAGATTAAACTATCAATATATAAAGCAAAAAAAATTAGTGACAGTATTGATCAGGTATTAAATCTGGAAAGAGTGAAATCTTCCATTGAATTTGAGAATGAAAAAGCACGAATGTATCTATATGCTAAAGAATATGTTGAGCCACAAGTACCTGAATGGGCAACGTTGTTTATAAATGCTAATTTAGATCTAGGTTATGATTTTTTTGGAAAGAATAGCAACACTGGTGCGGTTCTTGTTGTGGAGCTTAATGACGAAAGATACCTCATTCCATTTGGAACTGGTCATCATCTAATTAATGATAATTATATAGTTAAAGGATTTGGTCTTAAAACAACTCTTAACTGCATTGAACATAAAAAAATACGTAGTATTGATAAAGGAAATCATAACGAGACAAATCTCCTTACTCGAAACCAGAGCAGTAAAGAAGTTGATATTTATAATTTAAAAATAGACTCAGAATTAGATATATTAACAACTTTAACAGGAACCTCTACGGAAGAGATATTAGGTAATAAAATAACGGGAAGAGATGCTTTTGTCATAACACCAGATGTTGTTTTAAATAGTATCCCAGATTTATTGGAAAAAATCATTGATATATATAGCCTTCCTCTTCCTGAGGAATTCGAATGGGTAAATAATATACAAGAAGCAGATGAGTCAGAAATTGAAATACTTGATTTATTACTTATGGACTTAATTAAAGCGAAAGATTTTTCTGACATTTGGCTTGGTGAACCTGAAATTGTTGATTGGGAAAGTCAGATAGGTTATTGCTTTGAGAAGCGGCAACGTAGCATAATTTATGAAAGCTTATCTATGAACCATGTTTGTGATTTTTTCGAAGAGAAAGAAATAGAAATCACAGTTGATAATTTGAAAGAAAAAAACATACACATATTAGATGCTGATTATCAATCAATAAAGAAATGGTCAATCTATAGATGTCTTTATGCTGAGATAAAAAATGGCGATCAAAACTATATCCTGAGAGATTCAATTTGGTACGTGGCTGACCGGAAATTTCTGTCAACTATAGATGATGAAATAAGTAAAATTTTACCTTATGAAAATGCTGATAAATTTCCTATTTATTCTTTTAAAAGAGAAGAGGATTATAATAGCAATATATGTGGGCTTGATGCCTCCTTTACCCATATGGATCAAAAATTTATACATCATGGCAGTGGGAAAAGTAAGATTGAGTTTTGCGATTTAATCCGAGGAAGTAACGATTTCATACACGTAAAATATTATAATGGTTCTCAAAGCATGAGCCATTTGTTCTCTCAGGGATTTATTAGCTCAGAACTTTTTATAAGTGATTCTGAGTTCAGAGAAAAACTTAATGATAAACTCCCTGTTAATTTAAAACTAAAAGATCACATATTGAGACCAGATGCAAGAAATTATAAAATAATTTTTGCAATAGCAACTAATAAAAATATACCTAATGAACTCCCACTGTTTTCAAAGATAAATCTTAAGAATTTTTATAAATCTATTTCTAACTTTGGTTATGAGGTTAGAATATGTAAAATACCCGTAGATGACTTAATATATAAGAAGAAATCTTATAGGCCAAAAAATAATTAATGAGGTTGTTTAATTGATAAATAAATGCTGATCGTTAATATAGATACTAACGATCAGTTGTGAATAAAATTTGCTTTTAAAGCTATAGTCTCAGAGCGATATATTATGAATACAGTCGAATAAAATATCTATACAGCTTCTTCCGCATGAACATCCTGATACAGCCAGTCGAGTCTTTCCCAGAGGATGAACGTCAGGATCTCTTTAACCTGTGGCTGTTTGGTCTCGATAACGGCATAGATCAAGGCCCGGCACTGATCAATAATTTCTTCCTGCTCTAATGGTGTGTTATCGAACATAACGCACCTCCACACTCTCTTGCAGGAACCGCTTAAAATAACGATTAATAGACTGCTTAACTTGCTGATCTTCAAAAAGGGAATTGCTAGACTTGTTGATAGGCATATCGTTAGTCCTATAACGTTGTGGTCAGCCCCTGTTTGGTATTCCACTACCTTTCAGGGGCGAAACGGGTGATGTGTATAAGATGCTTTTGTGATAGGGTACGTACCTATAAAACCCAGCATAGTTAAAAAGGTACGTACATGTCAACGATAAAACGCGATACGAAAAAATCTTCATCAGCAGGTAAATCACCAACCTTCCAGATACGCATCTCCCCTGAGCTACGCGAACAGCTTGATGAGATAGTTGCAAAAGAGGGCGTCAGCCTTGGGAACTGGTTCAAAGAACTTGCCCGTAAAGAGCTTCGCAAGCAGGGGATTGAGCCGAAGGGATGAACGGAAACCTTACACTAAAACTCTAAGGATTTATTCATGAAATCATTCGACCATTACTCGATTGTCTTTGCTTTAAATCATCTAATAGATGCTGTGGATGCTGCAAACCAAACAAACTTTTTTAAAGACTATTTTATGCCTGTTTTTGTTGTTATTCTCTCAGCTATAACAGCATATATTATCGCCATTCGAGGCTACCAATATCAGGAAGCATCGAAAACTGAACGCATGAAGGCTGATTTAATTAATACTGTTATTCTGCAAATGCAGATCATGCAATCAAATCTAATTGCAGTGAAGAAAAATTATTGTGAGGATTTAACTACACACCCGATACAACGGGCTTTGAATGTTCCAATAATGCCTATAAAAATTGAAACAGTGAATCTCAAACCACACGAATTAGCACAGCTATTGTATGTGCGAAAAATAGATTTTGAAAAATATCCGTGGATGAATATATCTTCATTTATTGCAACATATGCTAACTTTAATATGTTTGTAGAATTGCTAACAATAAGAAATGAACTTGATGAAAAAGTGAAAGGAAATTTAGCACCGTTGCTTTCCCGTGCAGATATAAATGGCGAAATAAAAACCAAAGATGTGAGGGATTTGCTGAGCGAAGATTTGCTTATGAAGTATGTTGATTTGACAGAAAAGTTTATAACATTAGTCGACGATCTCTTAATCACGATTAATGATTTTTTGAAAAATTTTCCGTCTAAAGCGGCTGAATTGATAAAAAAGAAATATCTCAAAAATTATGTTTTACTTCAATCTTATATAAACCAGTCAGAAGTATTTAATCAAATCTTGGTGAGATGCAAGGATGTAGATATTGATATTTTGGCGGAAATAATGAAATTTAATAAAGAACAGGCAACTAAAATGTATATTGACAATTCTATCGTTATAATCACTCCTAAAGATTAACTATAATTAGGAGTGAAGAGTTTTAGGTCGTGTAAGTATCCCATATAATTTTGCAATTAAAATCTAGATTTTTTATCATATACAAATCATTTCAAAAAATAAGTACTTCTATTTAAAATATATAATATGTTTTCTCCGAGTATTTGGCCGATATGAACCTCCTTATTAGCCCCGATTATGAGGCTTTATAGCGAGGTCTTCAATAAATAATTGAAAAAATTATATGATAGTATTGATCTTTGATATCACATTCCATAATACTTTGAACTAAAACCAACAGTCAAAGGTGCTCCATCATATGAGCAGCTAACACTGATTTTTAGTTTCTTACGGTGGTCATAATATGTATGATAATGAGTTTTTTTTCTTGCTAACTCTATTTCTGATAGCCCTATACTCAATGCGCCGAGTGGAATTTCAGAGTCAAATTCTTGGTTCTGATAATGAGGGGCTGTCTTTTTAAGATCAATTTCAACATAACTTATAAAATTACCCTCTGCCTCAAGTAGCATATGGCAATCTTCATCTTCAATGATGATATTCCCTACATCATTGGCTTTACATCCAGTTTCTTTCTCCACTTGAGAAGTTGTCATTCCTATATACTGAAATGGTCGGTGAAATGGTTTAGACATCATTGGTAAGTTTTTATAGAATGCTTTATCTAATGCGGTCGATAAATTATGAGGAGTTTTCTCATTTCTCATTATGTTTTTATTGAAAACTATTCCAATACTGTTTATTAGTATTCTAAATGATTCTTCGTAATTTTCTTCACATCTAAAGTCACCATAAAGTTTCCCCAATAAAAACCCAGGTGGTTCACACTCTTTAAGCATTATTGGTAAGACTTTTATTTTCCTTCCACTTATTTGTTGATTCATTGCCACATCAAGTTCATTTACTACCCAAGGAGCATTAATGGAATTGGGGGAGAGAATAACGGCAAAGTAATCTACATTATCTATGCCCTCTCTAATTTTCATTATTAATGAATCACCAATTTTCATTTCTGCTTCATCAAGCCAATATCGAACACCATGATTTTCCAGATCTCTTGCCAATTTTCTGACAAAATCCTTATCGCTGTTATTATGACTTAAGAATATGCTTATGCTCATTTTTCCCTCAAGATATGTATGATATAATATTTTGGAATTAAAAAATAATTGCGATTGAAGTTAATATACAATAGTTGTTATTCAACCATATCTGTATATTAGATTTTATATTTCTTTTTGCAAATCTAAACAGCCAGACTATTCACTTCATTAGTTAATGCTGAGAAAATTACTCATCATTACAAGATTTGCTTTAGTGGACTAGACCGCATGGTTTCAGGGGGTAATGACAGAAAACTCTTTGAGTGAAGATATTTTAC
The DNA here is from genome assembly GCF_900129615.1 of Pectobacterium carotovorum. GTDB lineage: Bacteria > Pseudomonadota > Gammaproteobacteria > Enterobacterales > Enterobacteriaceae > Pectobacterium > Pectobacterium carotovorum. Next base: position 77,946 of record NZ_FQWI01000005.1, read on the forward strand.
AGTGTAAGCTATTCTTTACTGTGAGATCTATCCTCTATTAGCAGACTCAATAGCCTTATCACGTGATTGCGGTTTGCATCCAGAAAATCTGCCCACCATTGCATCATCAGCTTACGCTCATCGAGATGCTAAGCCTGATTGCGTTCTTGATGACCCATCTGATTTTTCTTCTACACATCCTGTTGCTCTCAGAAAGCAATACTAAGCAATAAGACTGAATTCAGAGATATTACTCTTTCCCAACTTATCAACATAATCCGCATACCATTGAAGCATTTCCCGCCGACCATCCAGATATAGCGCGTGGTTATAAGTGGCACGGATAGCGTTTTTATCGACATGGGCTAACTGGAGTTCAATCCATGCACTATTAAAACCCTGCTCATGAAGGATGGTGCTCATCGTATGGCGAAAACCGTGTCCAGTCAGTTTTTTATCGTATCCGACACGTTTGATGACCTGATTGATACTCGCTTCGCTCATTGATTTACTGGAATCGTTCCGACCCGGAAAAACCAACTGAAAACCCCCAGTGATGTTTTGTAGTTCCGACAACAGATCACAAACCTGAGTGGATAGGGGAACCAGATGGGGACGGCGCATTTTCATACGCTCTTTGGGGATCTGCCAGATCTTCTTGCCAAAATCGATTTCCTGCCATTCAGCAGATCGTAGCTCGATGGTTCTCAGTCCGGTCAGCATCAGCAGGCGGGTGGCAATTTGAGTAATGCGACTACCGCTATAGCCACTCAGTGCCTGAATAAAGGGACCAAGTTCATCAGCCAACAGGTGAGGGAAGTGTTTTTGCTTCGGCGCTTTCAATACCCCAGCTAAATCCGTTACCGGATTATATTCAGCCCGACCGGATACGATGGCGTAGGTGAAAATCTGTCGGCAAGCCTGACGAGTCTTTTTCAGTTTATCCAGTACGCCCCGCTGTTCCATTTTTCTCAGCACATCCAGCATATCTTTTGGCTTGATGTCAGTGATTGGCCGTTTACCAAGGTAGGGGAAAATGTCTTTTTTCAGATATTCAAGAATGTCTTCAGCATAGCCCTTCGACCAGTTAGGGCGCTTATGTTCGTGCCACTCTAATGCGATAAGCTGAAAGCTGTTGTTGACTGCCGCGATTTTTGCCTGTTTCTCAACCTGCTTTTCTTCGCTCGGATCGCCGCCATTCGCAAGAAGCTTTTTGGCTTCCCCACGTTTTGTTCTTGCATTAGCCAGTGAGATATCGGGATATGTGCCAATAGAAAGCAGTTTTTCTTTTCCTGCATAACGATACTTTAAACGCCAGTAGCGTGAGCCATTGGTGTTAACCAGCAGATATAATCCAGCACCATCAGTAAGCTTATAGGGCTTATCTTTGGGTTTAGCTGTTTCTACTTGGCGAGCAGTTAGCTTCATTTGGGGGTATCACTTCTATTGAACCTGCGAATACCCCCAAACATACCCCCAAGTGATGCTAGAACTCAAGAGACCACACTAGACCTTGATAGCCCATTCCGTAGAGGATAGTTCTGATTTTAAAGGGAATTGTAGACTTTAAAAGACGTCAGAAGACGAAATTATGGTACGCCCTACAGGGCTCGAACCTGTGACCTACGGCTTAGAAGGCCGTTGCTCTATCCAACTGAGCTAAGGGCGCATTTCAAAAAGAAATGGCTGTTGCTTGTTACAACAGTGGGCTGGATTATACCCACACGTCCCAGTGAGTCAACGGGTTGGCGCTGGATTTACGCTATACGGTGAATCCCTGTACAACTTTGGTAACTGTCGCTTTCTCTGGTGTGACTTTTTTGCACAATTGCGAGCTTCGTCCACATGAACTACACATAGCAATGAAAATTTCAGTTTTATCTGCTAGATGCTTCCAGTAATTCTTTTCAAGTTATGATCGGGCGTATTCTGCATCCTGCGCTGTTGGTACACTATGCCCGCATTCGTTGGGTTTTGGATGAGTGTGGGCTGCTTTCACGTGTCGGGCTTATCGTCCGGTCATTTGTGGATCCGCTATTTTGTCGAACTTTGGAATCTTTTGATTTATGAACATTCTTTCATCCGCATTCTTGCGCGTTTGTCTGCTGGCGATGTTGCTGCTGCCTGTTGGATATGCATCGGCGGCGAGTGCGGATTCTGATCCTGACCCACAGCCCGCGCAGACCGATGCGCCCGTAAAAATTAATGTTGATGCCGAGTTGATCAAGCTGCAAAAACAGTTAGATAACATCAAGCAGCAGGTTTCAGGCACCAATAACGACAGCAAATTCGGCGCGTTGAATGACACAACGCAGGAACTGGTGAATAGCGCCAACGAGCTTGCTAATGCGGTAGCACCGCAGCGCGCTCAAATTCAGGCTCAGTTGGATGTCTTAGGGCCAGCGCCAGAGTCTGGATCCAGCATTAATGAAACCAGCGAAGTGACGCGTAAGCGAAACAGTCTGAATGCGCAAAAAGCAAAAATGGATGCGCAGATCGAGCAGATTCAGGCCTTACGCACCGGAGCGGCCAATCTGTCCGCGCAAATAGTGACTCTGCGCCGTAATGCGCTGAAAACGCAGCTGGCATTGAATTCCGGTAGTATTCTGGGCGGTCGCTTCTGGGCACCGCTTGTGGCTCCGCAGGCTGAGGATGTACGCCGCCTGAGCACCTTTCAGGATCAATTAAGTGATGCCTTTACGGTGGCCTGGGAGCCAGACTGGCGTTACGGTTCCGCACTCCTGATTTTGATCGCCATGGCTATGAGTTCGGCGGGGCGTCGGTATATGGAGAAATGTCTGGCCTGGGCGGGAATTAACTGGCTGCCGGAAGGGCGTCTGCGGCGGAGCTTTTTAGCCACGGCGTCGGTTATTTCAACCGTGGTCACGATCGGTATTGCGGTAAATCTGATCGACTTTACGTTTACGCGCCACGGTGAGGCTTCAGAACGCGTCGTGTCGTTCCTTGATGCATTGGTGAGACAGGCAATTTTCTGTTCGATGATCGCTGGATTGGGACGTGCGTTTCTTTCGAATCAACGCCCTTCATGGCGTTTGCCTGCGATTGCTAACCCCGTCGCAAAAGCCATGAAGCCGTTTCCCGTGGTTGCCGCTGGCATTATTCTGATCTTCGGTTTTATTGAACAAATCACGGCGACGGTAGGGACATCGGTCGCGGCAACCATTATGGTGAATGGCTTATCTGCACTGTTCCTGGCCTTTACTGCGGGGACGATCACGCTGAAAAGCGATCAGATCCGTCGGCAGATGGTGCACTCAGGGGAACAGCCGGAAGCGCGTTCGACATTATCCGGCATTATTCATCTTGCCGTATTGGCGACGGCGTTTGCTATTTTGGTGTCGCTGGTCATCGGTTATATCTCACTGGCTCGCTTCCTGGCGTTCGAACTGGTGTGGATCGGCATGGTGTTCTCCTGTCTGTATTTGTTCTCAACGTTTATTACCGATATCTGCGAAAGCCTCTTTTCTCCCAACAATGCCTGCGGCAAGCGAATGAAAAATTCGCTTAATCTGGACGATCGGCATTTGGCTCAGGCCACATTGATTCTGTCGGCCGGCGGTAAAGTCCTGTTAATTTTAATGGCAGCCGTCGCCTTACTTAACGGAACGTTTGGTACGACGACCCCTCTGGAACTCGTGCAAAAAGCCGTTGAAATCTGGGGCGGGAAAGGGCTGGAAACGCTGAGCATCGTGCCGGCGCATCTGGTCAATGCTGTTCTCTTTCTGGTGGTGGGGATTTATGTTTTACGTTCCTCAAAACGCTGGCTGGAAGATGAATTTCTTCCTAAAACGACGTTAGAACGCGGAATCCGGGCGTCGCTGGTGACGCTGTTCAGCAACATCGGCTACATCCTGATTATCCTGCTGACGTTGGCGACATTAGGGATTGAATGGAACAAGCTGGCATGGATTGTCAGCGCGCTGTCGGTGGGTATCGGTTTTGGTTTACAGGAGATCGTGAAGAACTTTATCTCTGGCCTGATTTTGTTGACGGAGCGCCCGGTGAAAGTCGGCGACTCGGTCAGTATCAGCGGCGTTGAAGGGGATATCCGGCGGATTAACGTGCGGGCAACAGAAATTCAGCTGGGCGACCGTTCGACGGTGATTGTGCCGAACTCTCAATTCATTTCACAGAATGTACGCAATATTACGATGGGAAATCCGTTTGGGGTCGCTACGCTGGCGCTGACGTTCCCGCTCGATATCGATCCTGAAGAAGTTCGGACGCTTTTGCTGGATGCTTACATCAGCCATGAGGCGATTCTGGAAACACCCGCACCGTCAGTGAAGTTCAGTCAGTTAAACCCAACGGGCATGGTGCTGAGCGTCACGGGCTATGTCAGCAGCCCGAGAATGGTATCGGAAGCGAAGAGCGATCTGCTGTTTGAGATTATCAAGCGGCTACGGGCATCAAATATTCCGCTGGCCGTACCGCAGAAGATGGTGCTGGAAAACTCAGGATTTGCGCTGCCTGACGGCATTTCGGGTGAGGATAAATAATGTGCTCAGCCATCCGTTATCCGGCATTGAACGGGTAACGGATGAACATCGAAGCCGTGCTTACAGGATGTGAAGTGCGGCTATCTTTCCTGTTGTTTAATCATATCGAGATAGATTTCACGCAACCGCTGAGTAATTTTTCCGGGCTTGCCGTCGCCGATCGTTTTTCCATCCAGCATCACGACGGGGAGAACGAGCATGGTGGCTGAACTGACAAAAATCTCTTTGGCGTGATACGCCTCTTCCGGCGTAAAAAAGCGTTCTTCCAGCGCAATGCCATCCTTTTCTGCCAATTTGAGCAGCGACTGACGTGTAATGCCGTGCAGAATAGCGTTGCTCAGTGGGCGGGTCACAACCGTGTTGTCATGCAGGACGATGTAGCAGTTGCAGGAACTGCCTTCGGTAATGAAACCTTCTTCAACAAAGAAAGCGTCGTCGGCCTGGTTGGCATGGGCATACTCTTTTGCCAGGCTGGCGGCGAGCAGGCTGACGGTTTTGATGTCCCGACGCTGCCAGCGAATATCCTCGGTGGTGACAACGTGCAGGCCCGTGGTGGCTTTCGGGTTACCGACCAGCGAACGTGCCTGAGTGAATAAAACCAGCGTGGATTTGACGTCAGCAGAAGGGAAATAGAAATCACGATCGCCAGCATTGCCACGGCTAAGCTGTAAATAGATCGCGCCTTCTTTCAGATCGTTTTTATTGATCAGCTCATCGTGAATCTCTTTGAGTGCCTCAGGTGTGACAGGCAACGTGAGCGATAGCTCGTGGCAGGAGCGTTGCAGGCGAGTGATATGATCGGGAAAATCAACCAGCTTGCCATCGATGACCGCTGTCACTTCATAGACGGCATCGGCAAACAGGAAACCACGGTCAAATACAGATATTTTTGCTTCATTTTCTTCTAAATACTGTCCATCAACATAAACAAGACGTTGCATCACAACACTCCTTAATAGTTGCTCAATGCAGGTTAACGCGCGTTATCCCCACAATAATGCGTTGGGCGGTAATATTTCGCTACCGTTATAGTGCAGCCCGTTAGTGCGATCGCGCTGCAAGAGCAGCGGGCCATCCAAATCGACCACGGCGGCACCTTGTGCCACGACAAATGCGGGTGCCATCGAGAGTGATGTACTCACCATGCAGCCGACCATAATTTTTAAACCTTGCGCCTGTGCGTATTTTCGCAGACGCAGGGCTTCAGTGAGTCCGCCGGTTTTATCCAGCTTGATGTTGATCATGTCATAGCGACCGACCAGAGCGGCCAGCGACTGACTGTCATGACAGGATTCATCGGCACAAACGGGAATCGGACGGGGCAATTCTGCTAGCACATCGTCTTTGCCTGCCGGGAAAGGTTGCTCGATCATTGTTACGCCAAGCGCGGCGAGTTCAGGAACCAGTGCCAGATAGCGCTCGATATCCCACCCTTCGTTGGCGTCCACAATCAGACGTGCTAATGGCGCGCCTTCGCGCACGGCTGCAACTCTGGCCAGATCGTCTGCGTCTGCCAGTTTTAGTTTGAGAAGAGGGCGAGTGGCATGATGTATTGCGGCGTGGCGCATACGGTCTGGTGTATCCAGCGATAGCGTATAGGCCGTCTCCAACGCTGTAGGCGAAGGGAGATCCAAACGCTGCCAAATGCGCTGCTGATGTTGTTTGCACTCCAGATCCCAGAATGCACAATCGAGCGCATTGCGTGCCGCGCCGGCAGGCAGGATGGTTTGCAGCGTCTCCCGATCTAAACCGTTACAAAAGTCGCTGTGCAGTGAGGCAATCTGTTCCATTACGCTGTCGAGGGACTCGCCGTAGCGTGAATAAGGGACACACTCGCCATAGCCTGCCACGTTGCCAGACTGGAGCGCCACCACAACGACATCCGCCTGACGCTTGCTGCCGCGTGAAATGGTAAAGGCGCCTTCTATTGGCCAACTCTCGGTGAAATATCGCATCTCAGTCATAAGCTTACTCTCGGATTAACTATCCTGTGCCTCACTGGCATAAGTGCCTTATTTACAAGGCCTGAGCGGGTCATCAAGTGTAATGCTTCTTTCGGTGCGTATTCTTCATTTTTCGCGATTTTAGCCAGAAATTGATGAGGCTTAATTCTGGGCCGGAAAAATTTATGAGCACGGTATCGACAGGACGAATTATCTGAGATAGCTTGAATAAGCTCATCACACTTCAGGTCGCCTGTACCCTTGTAGTTAACGAAAGCTGTAGTTAACGAAAGCTGTCGTCAACGAAAGCTGTCGTCAACGAAAACGGGTTTACTGCGATTTGAATGATGCTGAGTAGAGTGCCTTTACAGGCACTGCGTCGCTCGGACGGTCCGGGCGCTCACGTTAATCTGAGGATGTTATGGCTGATTCTACTTCTCCGCGCCGTTTTACGCGCATCGATCGTCTTCCCCCGTATGTATTTAATATTACTGCTGAATTAAAAATGGCTGCGCGTCGTCGTGGCGAAGATATTATTGATTTCAGCATGGGTAACCCTGACGGCCCGACACCTCCTCATATCGTGGAAAAACTCTGTACGGTTGCACAACGCGAAGATACTCACGGGTATTCGACATCCCGAGGCATTCCGCGCTTACGTCGTGCGATCTCCCGCTGGTACGCCGATCGCTATGAGGTTGATATCGATCCTGAAAGCGAAGCTATCGTCACGATTGGCTCCAAAGAGGGGCTGGCGCACCTGATGCTGGCAACGTTGGATCATGGCGATACGGTGCTGGTGCCTAACCCCAGTTACCCGATTCACATTTATGGTGCGGTGATTGCCGGGGCGCAGGTGCGTTCTGTGCCGCTGGTAGAAGGCGTTGATTTCTTCAATGAATTAGAACGCGCGATCCGCGAGAGTATTCCGAAGCCGAAAATGATGATTCTCGGTTTTCCGTCGAATCCGACAGCGCAGTGTGTCGAGCTGGATTTCTTTGAACGCGTTGTAGCGTTGGCGAAACAGTACGGCGTGTTAGTGATCCACGATCTGGCTTATGCCGATATCGTGTATGACGGTTGGAAAGCGCCGTCGATCATGCAGGTTCCCGGCGCGAAGGATATCGCGGTAGAGTTCTTCACGCTGTCAAAAAGCTACAACATGGCGGGCTGGCGCATCGGCTTTATGGTCGGCAACCCGGAGCTGGTCAGCGCGCTGGCGCGGATTAAGAGCTACCATGATTACGGCACGTTCACGCCGTTGCAGGTGGCGGCGATTGCTGCGTTGGAAGGCGATCAGCAATGTGTGCGGGATATTGCCGAGCAGTATCGCCAGCGCCGTAACGTGTTGGTGCGTGGTCTGCACGAGGCTGGCTGGATGGTTGATGAACCGAAAGCGTCAATGTACGTCTGGGCGAAAATTCCTGAAGCCTATGCGCATATGGGGTCGCTGGAGTTTGCCAAGCGACTGCTGTCGGAAGCGAAGGTTTGCGTTTCCCCCGGTATTGGCTTTGGCGATTATGGTGATACCCATGTGAGGTTTGCCTTAATTGAGAATCAGGATCGTATTCGGCAGGCGGTGCGCGGTATTAAGGCCATGTTCCGTGCTGACGGTCTCCTACCAACCACCAAATCCTTACCCGGCAAGGGCACGGCTGCCTGATAGTGATTTCCTGATGTCCACGGCTCCCGGTTGTCTGACCGGGAGCACATAAACATGCCGTGACAGCGGCTTATCATTTGCTAGAATGCCTACCGTTAATCTCAATCAGGATGAGTTTGTCATGTCATTATCTCTGTTTAAAATTTCTGCGTTAACGCTGCTTTGCGTCACGCTGGCCGGGTGCCAACAAACAGGAACGTCTGCCCAAAAAGGAACGGTGGCAGGTCAGTCTTCTGCGGTAACGGTTTCTCCTAACGATCAAATGAATCAACTGGCGTCGCTGGTTGCGGCTACCCGCTATCTCAAATCGAAGTGTAATCGCAGCGATCTGCCTGATGATGCGACGATTGCCAATGTCGCGTTGGCTGTAGCGAAACAGCGAGGCTGGAATGTCGCGAGCTATCAGGCTTTACCGCAGCGCAGTGAAAGCCTGTATCAAGGGTTATTGAAAGACAGTACGCCAAAAGAGGCGCAGTGTTCGGAATTTAACCGTACGCTGACGCCGTTTATTGACGCCATTCGCAGCCGGGGCTAAGGCGTAGCGTTTCCACTTTCATCGTCGGCGGAACGTTCATTCTCGTTGAATTTTCCGCCCGGCCAATCTTCCAGTGCTTCCAGAATAAACACTTCACCTTCTACGCTAAAAATGGTCATATCCTGCTGAATTTGCTCTATGGTCAGCCCTTCTATTGGCGAATCCCCTTCGCGGAATTGCAGGCCGTTGAGCGTGATGCTGCGCTTGGTTTCATCCGACGTATAAACATGTGCGCTGTAGGTCAGCGGTGGAATCTCACCGTTGCTGATGGCGGGTAACGACAGTGTGGTCCTTTTCTCTGGGGGAACTGGCGTATCGGTATGGGGCGCTTCTTGATGAGACGTTGCTGTGGGAACGGTTGGCGTTTGCTCTTCTACCATAGGCAAGGTAGCAGCTTGAGCAGCCAAAGCGAGCTCAGGAGAAGCAGGGCTCCCCCAGCGCTGGTGGCTGAACCAGCCGAGAGCGATAAAAAGCAGAGCATAAATAACCATCAGATAACCGGGCATTGGGTATCTGGCAAGCAGCGCTGGCTGTGAGTGTGTCTGTGCGTCCGGTGCGTTATCCACGCGCTCATCCTTCATTTTTAGGGGGTACTTAGTCCGTGTAGCATCACATCATAAACGAAAGTCGGGTGCGTAGGATGGTGCCGTCTGCCTTATTTTGCAAAAAATAGAAAGAGCCAGAAAACTGAATCTCTCGGTTATGTGACAGTTCCTCCATTTTGATTAAAAACTATTACAGTCATAATAATCACAGATGGAATCTTGATGCGGGTCGCAAAAAAAACGTGTGAATTTGCTTTAATGAAACCATGTTTTACCATTGTAGGTATAACGTTTCTTTTTGGTGGTCGATAATCAATCAGCGTGGGGTGGTGCCATCATCATTTAATTAACAGTCCCGAGTGCTAAATGGGCAGTACTATTATGTGGTTTTTTACTACAGAGAGTGCGCTGCTTTTTTATCAATAAGGGACGTGTCAATCTGCCACGACATTAAGAATAAAAGTACTTTTAAAGTATGCGATTAATATCGCAGGGTTTTGTGCGGATTTATTTTGTTATTTTAATAATTAAAAAATACTGAGGGATAAAATGTTTAGAGCGGTTATTGGGACTGGTCGTTTACGCACCTGTGCGGTAGCTATTGCCCTTTCCGGGATCGTGCTTTCTGGGTGTGATAATAGTCAGCAGCCCGTGGAAGAAGCGGTTCCGCCAGATTTACAGGTGAAAACGGCACCGTTTGGTTGGGCTGCGCAATATCATAATACGGATGGTAAATTTTATGCGACGACGGGGGGCGAGGGTGCGCATGAAAATAGCATTTATGTCGTCACCAGCCGTCAGGAATTAAAAGATGCATTAAATAATATCCGCAGCCCCCGTTATATCGCCGGTGATGCTGATGCGGAATTGAAGGCGAAGTTAGAGCCCAAAATTATCTACTGGCAAGGCACGGTTCGCGGCGATGATTTAGGTAATGGACGCTATGCGGATGCTGAGTATTATAAAACCAAGCCGAATAAAACGACGTTTGATTTTGATTTATATGTCAAAGCGTTCGATCAGGATTACATGGCGCAGTTGAAAGCGACGGCGGATGCTGGCGGCAGCGATGCGGCGGCGGCTAGCGCTGAACTTAGCCTGCTTAAAAAGCAAAATGGTCAACGCTCGCAGTATGCCAACAACCAGAAGGCGCAGATTCAATTTCAGGTACCGCCAAATACCACGATTTTAGGCGTGGGTAGCGAAGCAAAACTGGTGGAAGGTTATTTATCCCTCAATACCCTGAGCCACACGTTCGGCAAAACGGATAACAGCAATATCATTATCCGTAATATTACGTTTCAGGCACCGCGTGACTTTGCTCCGGCTTGGGATGCGGGCGACGGAGATAAAGGGAACTGGAATGCGCGTTATGATTCCGTGTCGATTAACGCCAGCAAAAATGTCTGGGTCGATCACTGTACCTTTACGGATGGTGAACATCCTGACTATCAGGAACCGGTGCTATTTGGCAAGCATATCCAACGCCACGACGGCTTGCTGGATATCGAAGACGGTGCCGACTACCTGACGATTTCCTACAACATTTTTGCCGAGCATGACAAAACGGTATTAATTGGCTCCGGCGATGGTGATAAAGGGGAATACCGAATCACCTTTGAAGGCAATTTATGGGACAACAGCGTGCAGCGTTCACCGCGTGTACGCTTTGGCCAGGTGCATTTGCTCAATAACTACCATCGCGGGGCAACGGATACGAATTACCCCATTCTCTATGCCATTGGGATGGGCTTCGATTCATCCATTCTTTCCGAAAGTAACGTGTTTAATTTCCAGGGCGGCGGTGCGGATGAAAAGCTGATCATCGGTGCCTACAAGGGAAGTAAATTTAAAGACAACGGCTCCTGGTTCAATGGCAATCCGGCAAGCAATTTGAATCAAATCGCAGTAGACAAATGCAGTGTATTGCAAGAAGCCGAGAAGGCCGCCGCCACGACTTCTGGGAAAGCCGCTCCGGCATGGGCGCTGGAAACCTGCACCAATGAATTGGAATGGAGTCCGCCTTATGCCTATAGCGCTGGGAAATCCATCGCCGCCGTTGAGAAATACGTTCTGGACAATGCTGGTGCGGGGAAATTGGATATTTCTCTGCCGTAGAACGTCTGTTCCAACGCATTATTTTTATCTGTAAGCCCTCTGCCGATAAGTTTCGCTCTGTGGCAACGATCCTGCCGCAGGGCGAAATACATCGGACAAAATAATAGTAAAAATACAGGAAATGCTATGACTGACTTTTTACCTCGTACCCGTCTTACGCTCTGCGCGACATTAGTTCTGAGCGGCCTGATTGCCGGATGCAGCGATAGCGACTCAACGCCGGATGTCGGTATTGATCGTTCCGCCGCGCCACAAAATCTTAAAGTGCCGACGTTGGCTTATGATGACAGCAGCGTGGTACTGGCCTGGGAAAAACCGACCAAACCTGCCGCTGGCATTAAGGATTACCGTGTCTACATGAATGGAACCTTGCTGGGCGGAACTATTGATAACCAGAACACCCATTCGCCGGCCAAGCCGTATATCGATAACTTCTACAATTCGATCGATACCGATAACTGGCATGTCCGCGTCAGCTTCCATAATTTCAAAGTGGCTAATCTGTCACCGGAAACGGAATACCGTTTCACGGTGCGTGCGCTTTATGACGATGGCAAAGAATCCGTTGATAGTGAAACCGTCGTGCAGAAAACGACGGCGACGCCAGCTTCATTGAATGTGACCAACTATGGTGCGAAAGGGGATGGTGTAACCAACGACACGGTGGCGATTCAGAAGGCGATTGATGACTGTACGCCAGCCGCGTATCCGAAAGGATGTAAGGTCGTGGTTGAGGGGGGAACGTTTAAAACTGGCGCGCTGTTCCTGCACAGTGATATGACGTTTGAAGTCGCGAAAGGTGCCATATTGCTGGGATCGGCAAACGGTGACGATTACCCGCTCGCCCGCGGCTACTATCTCTACCCTTACAGTTCACCTAAATTGCCGAAGCGCCCACCTTCGCTGATTAACGTACTGGAAGCGGACGATCAGGGCAGCAGCCATGCAGGCACCTTTAAAAATATTCGTATCGTCGGGCAGGGCACCATTGATGGCAACGGCTGGACGCGTGGCATTAAAGCCAGCGATACAAACATTACTGAAATTGATGAATTAAAGAATGAATTGCCGCTCTACCGTGCGAGCAAAGCCGCCAATGTTGGTAGTGACGGTATTCTGGCAAAAGACCAAACGGCAAAAGCCGTTGCTGAAGGAATGTTACTGGATGAGGCGTACAAAAACCGGCGCTCCAGCCTGATGACGCTGCGCGGCGTGAGCAACATGTATCTGGAAGGGCTGACGATTCTGAACCCGGCTTTCCACGGTGTGATGGTGCTTGAATCCGAAAATGTGGCGATGAATGCGCTGGTACACACGACGTACGATGCCAATAATGCGGATGGTATTGAATTCGGCAACAGCCAGAACGTCATGGTATTCAATAACTTTTTTGACACAGGTGATGACAGTGTAAACTTTGCCGCGGGATACGGTGCCGAAGTCGCCACGCTGGGGCAAAAAGCGCAGAGTGGTGCCTGGATCTTCAATAACTACTTCCGCCGTGGGCATGGTGCGGTGGTCACGGGTAGCCATACCGGTGCCTGGATTGAAAAAATTGTTGCTGAAGATAACGTAATGAATAAGACGGATGTTGGCCTGCGCATGAAGAGCCGACCCTATTATGGTGGTGGCTCGCGTGACGTGGTATTCCGTAATAACGCGATGCGTGATATTGTCAACGAGCCGTTTGTGTTCACGATTAAATATAAAGCGGACGTGAACGATACCCAGCCTGCCGCTGAGCCTGCACAGTTCCGTGATGTGACCGTTTCCAACGTCACGGTTGATGGTACAGCGAAGAAAAACAGTATCATGGTCGATGGGATGACTGTGGCTGAAATGGCTGATGCGTATAAGTTCTCTTTTGGACGTGATGCCTATCACCAAGGCTTGCATTTTGAGAATGTAAAATTCAAAAATGTAAAAGCGACGGACATTACGTTCCTGAAGAACAGTGAATTTAAAAATGTCATTTTTGAGAATGTACCGGGAGCCTGGAATTTCGGTCATATTGAAAATATCAGGCTCGAAGACCGTGTAAATAAGGATGCCGCGCTGACGACCAGCGGTGATGAAACCATCACCCGGGAAGCCGCAACGGAATAAGGCATTTTCCCCACGCCAATCGGCGTGGGGAGTATTATGGATGATTATCTATGGCACGATTGCAAGCTTTCAAAGATCCGTCTTTTCATTCGTTGGTTGCCACTTTTCGGTCACTGCCAGCTCCGCTGATCCGCCGTATTGTGTTGGGGCTGATTTTGCTGCTGATTTGTCAGCAGTTGGCCGTATTGACCTGGCGCTTTCTCCTACCTGAAGACTCACGCATTGTTGGCGTGTCGGTCACGCCTGCTCAGGCGAAAGAAAAGCCCTCAACGCCGGGTGATTTTACCTTATTCGGCCATGCCCCCGATGCAGATGCGTCTGCGGTTAACGACGCCGCATTATCCGGCGATATTCCGCTAACCTCGTTAAATATCAGCCTGACTGGGGTGTTGGCGAGTGGAGACGCCAAGCGTTCGATTGCCATTATCGCTAAAGATAGTCAGCAATACAGTCGCAACGTCGGCGATGCCATTCCGGGCTATGAAGCCAAAATTGTGACTATCTCTGCCGATCGTGTCGTGCTCCAGTATCAGGGGCGCTATGAGGCGCTGCATTTGTATCAGGAAGAAGAAGCGACTGGCGCGCCGTCGTCGTCTGGCGCATTTAATCAGGTGAAAGATGAGATACAAAAAGATCCCTTCTCGGCGCAGGACTACCTGACCATTTCTCCCGTCACGGAAGAAGAAGTCCTGAAAGGATATCAGTTAAACCCCGGCAAAAATCCCGATCTTTTCTACCGCGCAGGCTTGCAGGATAACGATCTCGCCGTGTCATTAAATGGCATGGATTTACGTGATGCGGATCAGGCACAGCAGGCGATGGCGCAACTGGCAGGGATGAGCAAATTTAATTTGACCGTCGAGCGTGATGGTCAACAGCAGGATATATATCTGGCACTGGATGGAGACCACTAATTTGTTTAGCAAGGGACAGGGATTTTTTAAGCGTCAGGTTTTTTCGAAGAATAAAAACCAATGGCTTGGTCAGGTACGCCGCAAGAGCATGCTATTGCTCAGCGGGAGTGTTCTGCTGATGGCGTCATCATTGGCGTGGAGTGCCGAATTCTCCGCCAGTTTTAAAGGCACCGATATTCAGGAGTTTATTAATACCGTCAGTAAGAATCTAAATAAGACGGTCATTATCGATCCGTCGGTCAGCGGAACGATTACCGTACGCAGCTATGACATGATGAATGAAGAACAGTATTACCAGTTCTTCCTGAGCGTGCTGGATGTCTATGGGTTCACCGTGATTCCGATGGATAACAACGTCCTGAAAATTATTCGCTCGAAGGATGCGAAATCGACGTCTATGCCGCTGGCGACTGATGAACAGCCGGGCATTGGTGATGAGGTGGTGACGCGCGTCGTGCCCGTCAACAACGTTGCGGCCCGCGATTTGGCACCGCTGCTGCGCCAGTTGAACGACAACGCCGGTGCCGGGAGCGTGGTGCATTACGAACCATCGAACGTGCTGCTGATGACCGGCCGCGCGGGGGTGATCCAGCGGCTGATGACGATTGTCGAACGGGTTGATCAGACGGGCGATCGGAATGTGACCAGCATACCGCTGTCTTACGCTTCCTCAACGGAAGTGGTGAAGATGGTGAATGAGCTGAACAAGATGGATGAGAAATCCGCCTTGCCCGGCATGTTGACCGCCAACGTGGTGGCTGACGAACGAACCAACTCGGTGCTGGTGCGCGGTGAGCCGAATTCACGCCAGCGCGTGATTGATATGATCAAGCAGCTCGATCGCCAGCAGGCGGTACAGGGCAACACCAAAGTTATCTACCTCAAATATGCCAAGGCTGCCGATCTGGTCGAAGTGCTCACCGGCGTCGGGGACAGTATCCAAACCGATCAGCAAAATGCGCTGCCTGCGCTGCGTAAAGACATTTCGATTAAGGCGCACGAACAAACTAACTCCCTGATTGTGAATGCCGCACCGGACATCATGCGCGATCTGGAACAGGTGATCTCACAGCTGGATATCCGCCGTCCGCAGGTGTTGGTCGAAGCGATTATTGCGGAAGTGCAAGATGCCGATGGGATGAACCTCGGCGTGCAGTGGGCCAATAAAAATGCGGGGGTAACGCAGTTCACGAATACCGGGTTACCGATCACGACCATGATGGCGGGAGCGGACCAGTATCGGCGTGATGGAACGCTTGGCACGGCAGCGACAAGTGCACTTGGCAGCTTCAACGGCATTGCCGCGGGCTTCTATCAGGGCAACTGGGGCATGCTGATGACGGCGCTGTCCAGCAACAGCAAGAACGATATTCTGGCGACGCCCAGCATTGTGACGCTGGACAATATGGAAGCGACGTTTAATGTCGGTCAGGAAGTGCCCGTATTGGCGGGTTCACAGACGACATCCGGTGACAACGTTTTCCAAACGGTAGAGCGTAAAACGGTCGGTATCAAGCTGAAGGTGAAGCCGCAAATCAACGAAGGTGACTCCGTTTTGCTGGAAATCGAGCAGGAAGTCTCCAGCGTGGCAGATGCGGCCTCCAGCAGCAGTACCAATCTAGGGGCAACCTTCAATACGCGTACCGTTAATAACGCGGTGCTGGTCAGCAGCGGCGAAACCGTGGTGGTAGGCGGCTTGCTGGATAAAAGTACGAATGAGTCTGCAAGTAAGGTGCCATTTTTAGGGGATATTCCCGTTCTGGGATACTTATTCCGTTCCAACAGTCAGGAAACGAAAAAACGTAACCTGATGCTGTTTATCCGTCCTTCCATTATTCGCGATCGCAGCCAATTCCAGAGCGCCTCTGCCAGTAAGTATCACTCGTTCAGTGCTGAAGAAAATAAACAGCGAAACGTGAGTAATGGTGAGGGAGGGCTTCTGGATAACGATTTGCTGCGTCTGCCGGAAGGTGGGAATGCTTATACGTTCCGTCAGGTTCAGTCCTCCATTGTGGCGTTCTATCCGGCGGGCGGGAAATGAGTGACGTTGCCTCCCAGATTATAGAATTACGCCCCATACTGCCTTTTGCCTATGCGCGATCGCAGCAAATTCTGCTGTTGCAGAGGGAAAATGACGCGAGCCTGCAGACAATTTGCGTCGCGCAAACGCCGCTAGCCGCTTTGCTGGAAGCGCGCCGGATTGCGGGCTGTTCGCTCAAGATTGAGCGCGTTACGGATGAGGAATTTGAGCGGCAATTAGTCATTAGCTATCAGCGCGACTCGGAAGAAGCGCGCCGTATGATGGAGGACATCGGTAATGAGATGGACTTCTATACGCTGGTGGAAGAACTGCCAGATAGCGATGACTTGCTTGATGCCGATGACGACGCGCCGATTATCCGCCTCATCAACGCCATGTTGACCGAAGCGATTAAGAATAAAGCGTCGGATATTCATATCGAAACGTATGAGCGCTATTTGCTGATCCGCTTCCGCGTTGACGGCGTATTGCGTGAGATTTTGCGTCCACAGCGTAAGCTGGCTTCGCTGCTGGTGTCGCGTATCAAGGTGATGGCAAAGCTGGATATTGCCGAAAAGCGTGTCCCGCAGGATGGACGTATGGCGCTGCGAGTAGGGGGGCGGGCGATTGATGTCCGTGTCTCCACGCTGCCGTCGAACTACGGCGAGCGCGTCGTGCTGCGTTTGCTGGATAAAAACAGCGTTAAGCTCGATCTTGAGCTGCTGGGGATGTCGGAACGCAATCGACAACTGCTGGACAGCCTGATCCATCGTCCTCATGGCATTATTCTGGTCACCGGCCCGACAGGCTCGGGGAAAAGTACCACGCTTTACGCTGCGCTCAGTCGCCTGAATGCTTCGGAACGTAACATCATGACGGTGGAAGATCCCATCGAGTATGAACTGGAAGGCATCGGGCAAACGCAGGTCAACACCAAGGTCGATATGACGTTTGCCCGCGGGCTGCGTGCCATTCTGCGTCAGGATCCGGACGTCGTGCTGGTGGGGGAAATTCGTGATGGTGAAACGGCGCAGATTGCTGTGCAGGCCTCGCTGACCGGTCACCTCGTGTTATCCACTCTGCATACCAATAGTGCGCTGGGCGCGCTGTCTCGTTTACAGGATATGGGCGTCGAGCCTTTCCTGCTGTCAACCTCTCTACTGGGCGTACTCGCGCAGCGTCTGGTCAGGACGCTGTGTTCTGACTGTAGCCAACCGCAGCCGGTCGATCCGGTTCAGGCTGAACAGATGGGGATCGCGCCCGGTACGCTACTGCATAATCCCGTTGGCTGTCCGCAGTGTAGCTTTACCGGCTACCGGGGACGTATCGGCATTCATGAGCTGGTGCTGATTAATGACGACGTCCGCGCCGCGATCCACCGCAGTGACGGTGAAATGGCGATTGCGCAGATTCTGGGGGGGAGTCGAACCACCATTCGTCAGGACGGGTTGAATAAGGTACTGGCGGGGCTCACGACCTGGGAAGAAGTGATCCGCGTAACCAAAGAGGAATGATATGGCACAGTACCACTATCAGGCGCTGGATGCGCAGGGGAAAAAATGCCGTGGCACTCAGGAGGCCGACTCTGCCAGACAGGCGCGTCAGCTATTGCGGGAGCGCGGGCTGGTGCCGCTGTCGGTTGATGAAAACCGAGGCGATCAGCAGAAATCCGGTTCTACAGGACTCTCTCTGCGCCGCAAAATTCGGCTCAGCACCTCAGATTTGGCGCTATTGACTCGCCAGTTGGCTACGCTGGTGGCGGCGTCGTTGCCGCTGGAAGAAGCGCTCGATGCGGTGGCAAAACAGAGCGAAAAGCCACATCTGAGCCAGTTGATGGCGGCGGTACGCAGCAAGGTCATGGAGGGGCACTCGCTGGCCGATGCCATGAAATGCTTCCCCGGCAGCTTTGAACGGCTGTACTGCGCGATGGTTGCCGCAGGCGAGACATCCGGTCACCTTGATGCCGTGTTGAACCGGTTAGCCGACTACACCGAGCAGCGCCAGCAGATGCGCAGCCGCATCCAGCAGGCGATGATCTACCCGTGCGTGCTAACCGTGGTCGCGATTGCCGTGGTCAGCATTTTGCTGTCCGTCGTGGTGCCGAAAGTTGTTGAGCAATTTATTCATATGAAGCAGGCGTTGCCGCTTTCAACCCGCGTATTGATGGGGATGAGTGATGCCGTGCGCACGTTTGGACCGTGGATGTTGCTGGCATTGCTGGCGGGATTTATGGCGTTCCGCGTGATGCTGCGGCAGGAAAAGCGACGCGTCAGTTTTCATCGACGCTTGCTGCATTTACCGTTGATCGGCCGCATAGCGCGTGGCTTAAATACGGCACGTTACGCGCGGACGCTCAGTATTCTTAACGCCAGTGCGGTGCCGCTGTTACAGGCGATGCGCATTAGCGGCGATGTCATGAGTAATGACTATGCCCGCCATCGGCTCTCTCTGGCGACGGATGCGGTACGAGAGGGCGTCAGCCTGCACAAAGCGCTGGAACAGACGGCGCTCTTCCCCCCAATGATGCGCCATATGATCGCCAGCGGTGAACGCAGCGGCGAGCTGGACAGCATGCTGGAACGGGCGGCGGATAATCAGGATCGGGAATTCAGTTCGCAGATGACGCTGGCACTGGGGCTATTTGAGCCTCTGCTGGTGGTTAGCATGGCGGCGGTGGTGTTGTTTATCGTACTCGCGATTTTACAACCGATTCTGCAACTGAATACGTTAATGAGTTCGTAAGAGAACCAACAATTGAATGAGGAAAAGTAAGGATGCAACAGTCTCAGCGTGGTTGTGGACAAAATAGTTATGGTCAGAGCGGTTATCGTCAGCGTGGTTTTACCCTGTTGGAGATTATGGTGGTCATCGTCATTCTCGGCGTACTGGCGAGTCTGGTGGTGCCCAATCTGATGGGGAATAAGGAAAAGGCGGATCGGCAAAAAGCCGTCAGCGATATTGTTTCTCTGGAAAGCGCACTCGACATGTACAAGCTGGATAACAACCGCTATCCGTCCACAGAGCAGGGGCTGAAGGCGCTGGTAACGAAGCCGACGGTACAGCCGGAACCACGTAACTATCCAGCCGATGGCTATATTCGCCGCCTTCCGCAGGATCCGTGGGGTACGGACTATCAACTTCTGAACCCTGGCCAGCACGGCAAACTGGATATCTTCTCTCTGGGGCCAGATGGCATGCCGGGGACGGAAGATGACATCGGCAACTGGAATCTTGATAAAAAATAAAGACGTCGGTCTTTGTTGCAGATTGTTGACAAACCTATTTATTGAACGAGAACGGGAGTAACGGAATAGAAGAGTAAAGCGTTTGCGCCATGGATGGCGCAATCCGAGCGTACAGGGATGTATTTACAGCGTCTTTACGATCTATCCGTTACTACCGCCATACGGACTTTGTCGGCAACCTCAAATAAATATGCCTGTCTTTATTGATGACGGCAGTGGATGACTGTTGTGGGTAGTTGCTATCAATGGCGGCGGGAAAAGGACGGCAAAAGCGCAATGAAGCGGTCAACTAGGAAGCAGCAGGGGTTCACCCTGCTGGAAATGATGCTGGTCGTGTTACTGGCTGGCATTGCCGCTGGCATGGTGGTCATGGCGTTTCCTCCCGAGCGCCAGAATGACAGCGCCTGGCAGTTGGCTCGTTTTCAGGCGCAGCTAGAGTTTGCCGCTGAAAGCAGTCAGGTTAACGAATACATGCTGGGTGTTCGTATCTATCCCGATCGCTGGCAGTTTTATCAGCTCCAGCGACCCGCTACATCAGAAGGGATACCGATCCCGAGCGGCGATCGCTGGCAGGGCTATAAATGGCAGCCGTGGCAACCGCATCGGGTGAGCGCATCGGCGACGCTACCCGAGGCATTACGGCTTGAGCTATTACAGGCTGATGGGAAAAAGGTGGATAAAACGCAGAGCGGCGACCCCGATATCCTGATTTTGCCCGGTGGCGAAATCACGCCTTTCCGTCTGCTCGTTAAATCTGAAAACAAAGCGCTCTCGAATTGGCTCCAGGTGGATAACACCGGACGATTTGTGACGTCGATGAGTCAGGGCAAGAAACGATGAGACGACAGAAAGGGATGACGCTGGTGGAGGTGCTGGTCGCGCTGAGTGTTTTTGCGCTGGCGGGCATTGCCGTTTTACAAACGACAGCCAGACAGGCAAGCAGCCTGAGCCGGCTGGAAGAGAAGACGTTTGCAGGCTGGGTGGCGGAAAACCAGCAGGTTCAACTGCGGCTTGAACAGCGCTGGCCGGAAGCGTCGTGGGTGAGAGGCGAAACACAGTTCGCAGGCCAGCGCTGGCATTGGCGCTGGCAGGGCGTAGAGACCGGCGATCCTCAGACCAAAGCGCTGGATGTGGAAGTGCGACGTAATAAAGATGCCTTTGCCGCCGATGCTTCCCTGCGCACCTATGTGGTGAAGCAATAATGTCTAGTAAAACAGGGACGTGTAGCCAAACAAGAAGGGGGCGAGAGCCCGCGCGACAGAAGCGCCATCAGGGGTTTACGCTGCTGGAGATGATTCTGGCGATCGCTATTTTTGCGGCGCTGAGCCTTAGCGCGTTTCAGGTGCTGAACGGCGTGATGCGTAATGATGAAATTTCGCAGCGTAAAGCCGAGCGTCTGGCTGAAATACAGCGCGCATTCTCACAAATGGACAACGATTTCTCCCAGATGATCGCACGCGGCAGCAGAGGAAGTACCTCGATGTTTTACGCCGGTCGCGATCAGTTAAAAAGTGATGACTGGGGTGTCAGCTTCATGCGCAATGGCTGGCAGAACCCGTTTGGCATTCTGCCACGCTCTGAACTTCAGCCTGTGGCCTATCGGCTGCGGGAACACACGCTGGAACGGTTAACGCATGTGACTCCTGACCCGATTGAAGGGCTCGATCCCGGTGTAAAACCGCTTCTCACCCAGGTCGATGGCTTCCGCCTGCGCTTTTTCAGCAATAAAACCTGGCGCGATCGCTGGGACAACAGTACGCAATTGCCACAAGGGATTGAAGTGGTGCTGACCTTAAGGGATTACGGAGAGATGTCGCGTATGTTCTTGATTACCACCGGGCCGGTTAAATGAGGTCGCGTCAGCGCGGCGCGGCACTGCTGGTGGTGCTCCTGATTCTGGCATTAATGGTGACGATTGCCGCGGTGATTACGGAACGCACGGGCAAAGCGTTTTTGCGCACCGAAAGTCATTTGAGCCGTCAGCAGGCGAAATGGTATGCATTGGGCGCGGAAACGCTAAGCGGGCAGATATTACAGCGCGATGCGCGGAATATGCCGGGGCGCACGTTTGCCGGACAGAACTGGTCGCAGCCGGGGCTGCGTTTCCCCGTGGACGGTGGGGAGATCACGGGCCAGATTAGCGATGCGCGTACCTGCTTTAATGTGAATGCGATCAATCAAGGCGTGGATAACGAAAGCACGCTGGTGAAGACGCCTTATCCGGCACAGGTTTTTCGTTTGCTGTTGAAAAATTTGGGCGAGGAAACGGATCGTGCAGAAAAAATTACCGCGGCGGTGCGTGACTGGATCGACGCGGATAACTATCCGTCGGCGAACGGCGCAGAAGACGACGTCTATGCCACGCTGCCAGTGCCTTATCGTACCGCGAATCAGAGAATGAGTGAAATCAGTGAATTACGCTCAGTGTATGGTATTGATAGCGATCTCTATCGTCGGCTGTTGCCCTATGTCTGTGCGCTGCCGGTGGATGCGATGTCCATTAATATCAACACGCTAACCGAATTTGATGCCCCACTGTTATCTGCCGTATTCCTGAACGAAATGACGATGTCGCAGGCAAAAGCGCTGGTGCAGCAGCGCCCACGTATGGGGTGGGCAAGTCTTGAGGTTCTGCAACAAACCGGGCTATTGCCCCCGAATAGTAAAAATACCGCGCAGCGAGTGCTGGCAGTAAAAAGTGAATGGTTCTTTGTAAAACTTCAGGTGCGTGTCGGCGACAGCGATTTTCATCAACGTAGCTTGCTTCATCTGAGTGGACAAAAGGTACAGGTCGTGCAGCGGCAATATGGAGGATATAGGACGGTGAATCCATGAAAATAGCGGGAAAATGGAAGCGAAAAGCCGCAAAAGCCCCATTACATCGAGGAACGGTCGCTCGACATCCGTGCCTCATTGTTCGTCTTCCGGTAGAAGAGCAGGGAGAGATCGAATGGCAGGTGCGTTCATCCAATGGGGAAAGTTTACTGAGTCAGGGGCGCGGTAGCATAGAGCAGGTTCGTCCTGCGTTGGCGGCCTACCCGTCCGTGACGTTTACCCGCGTTCTGGTACCAGCCACTGACGTAACGTTTTATGCCCTGACGTTGCCCCGACAGGCGAGGCGTCAGCTGACGCAAGTCGTGCCGTTTATGCTGGAAGACCAACTGGCGACGGAAATTGAAAAGCTGCATTTTGCCGTGCTGGAAATTCATGGCGACGACGGCACGGTTGCCGTGGTGGAAAAAAACCGGATGCAGCGTTGGCTGGCACAGTGTGATGCGCTGGGCCTCAGCGTCGATACGTTATTGCCTGACGCGCGCGTATTGCCGAAACATCAGGATGGCTGGAGCGCGTTGCAGCATGATGACATGTGGCTGTTTCGCCAGCCGACGGGCCATGCGATGGCGGCGGAATCCTCCTGGTGCGGCGACCTGCTGAAAGCGTCTATGCCGCTGCCAGCAATATACAGCTACAGCTCTGCATCGGTCGGCGGTGAGTTGTCGCAGTACGAATGGCAGGAAGAGGGCGAATGGAAGGCGCAGCCGGAAACGGATCTCTTCACGCTGGCGGCAACGGCGCACTTACCTGCCTCGGTCGATCTGCGACAAGGCGACTATACGCCGGATAAAGCCTGGCAAAACACTCTGCTGCCGTGGCGCGGCGTCGGGATCGCGTTTGCCTGTTACCTCCTGCTTGTCGTGGCGGATGCTGGCTGGGCGCACTATCAGCTTTATCAACAGGCCGAACATTGGCGGCAGGAAAGCGTGCGTGTCTATCGGCAGATTTTCCCTTCCGAGACGAATGTCGTTAACCCGCGCGCGCAGATGCAGCAGCACCTGCAACGTACGGCAGCCGGGGGAGCAGGGAAAGCACTGCTGGATCAATTGACTCCTTTGCAGCAGCTCATGACACAGAATAGTGCGATCAAAATTCAGTCGCTGTCTTACGACGGCGCTGCGGGTGAGTTCCGGCTGGCGTTGCAGGGCACGTCATATCAGGAACTCGAGCAATTTCAGCAGCAGGCTGCCGCTTATTATCAGGTACAGGCGGGAGAGATGCGGCAGGAGAACGATCGGGTTGAAGGTCGCTTAACATTAAGGAGCCAGCAATGAATGAATTACGGCAACGCTGGCAGGCGATGAGCCAGCGCGAACGTCAGCTTATGGTGGTGTGCGCGGCGGTGCTTCTGCTCTGTGTGGTGTATTACGCTATCCTCCAGCCTTGGCAGGAGCGGGAAGATCTGTGGGGTCGCACAATTTCCCGCGAGCAGCAGACCGTCAACTGGATGCAGAAACAGGCCTCATCGATTCCGCAGGGAAATCAGGCGCAGGGGGACAATAGTCAGCGCGACGTCAGTCTGCCGATTTTGATTTCGCAAAGTACCAAGCGTTACGGGCTGACCGTCGTGCGTTTGCAGCCGCAGGGCAGTCAGGCATCGGTGACGCTGGGGCAGAGTGATTTTAATAGTCTGCTGCGTTGGCTTGGTGAACTGGAACAGAAAAATGGCGTGAAAGTGATATCGCTGGATGTGAATGCCGTCGAGCAAAGCCCAGGAATCGTAGATGTTACCAGACTGATGTTGGAACGGACGGATGAAGCTTAAGTCCGGCATCGGCACTGGTGTCGCTCTGGTTCTGGCCTATGGGCTGTTCCTGGCGAGCTATGCGCCTGCCCGCTTGCTCACTGCCGTGCCGCTGCCTGCTGGAATGGTGGTTGCAGAGGCCGCCGGAACGCTGTGGCAGGGGAGCCTGCAACGGTTTAGCTGGCGCACGTTAACGCTGGATGATGTGCACTGGAACATCACGTTCTCGGATTTTATGCCCGCGTTGGATATTGCGTTTAAAAACCCAGAAGGCATTGCAGGCCGTGGGATCATTCGCGGCTGGCAGCAGCCGCAGTTTTATCAATGGCAGCTTTCTGTACCGGCAGGCTATTTATTTAGCCATATGCGCTTTATTGTGCCAATCGGGGCCGAAGGAAACGTGCAGCTAAATCTACAAGAGGCGACGGTAGACCGTTCGGGCTGCCAATCTCTGGATGCCAACGTAACCTGGCCGGGCGCGCGGGTGAAAACGCCGCTCGGTGGACTAGTGCTTGCGACACCGCAGGCCACGTTACGCTGCCAGCAAGGCGCGCTAGAAGCGAGCCTGCGGCAGACCTCCTCACATCTGCAATTGTCTGGCAAAGGCAGCGTCACCCCGAAAGGCGAATATCGTTTTACGGGGCAGCTTAGCAGCGGAAATGACTTACCCGCGACGATGAAAAAACTGCTGGCAACCACCGGTAAAGCCGATGATCAGGGTGCCAGAACGCTGAATTTTCAGGGGCGCTTGCTGTAATAGCGGTAAGCGCTGTCGGTGCCGCGTAGTCGAGCGCAAAAATAAACCGCTCATTCATATCGTTTCTTTATCAACAATCAGGGACTAACGTGGACGATTTAAGGGAATTCGCACAGCTGTTTCCGGCGTGGTGGTTTGGGGCGCTGGGCGTGTTGGGGTTGATTGTTGGCAGTTTTCTGAACGTGGTGATTTACCGCTTGCCGATTATGCTGGAGCGTCGCTGGCGGCAGGACATCGAGCTTGAAACGGGCGTGGCCGATTCCGATCCTGATACGCGCTACAACCTGTGGTGGCCGCCTTCGTCTTGCCCGCACTGCCAGCAGGCTATTGCGCTAAAAGATAATATCCCGCTATTCAGCTGGCTGTGGCTGCGCGGCCGCTCCCGCTGCTGCCATCAATCGGTCTCTGTGCAATATCCGTTAGTGGAAGTCATCACCATGCTGGCTTTTCTGGCGGCAGGTTTGCTCTGGTTGCCCGGTATGGCGCTGTGGGGGGCGTTGATCCTACTGTCCTTCCTGTTGGTGCTGACCGTTATTGATATAAAAACGCTGCTGCTGCCGGATGTGCTTACGCTGTCGCTTCTGTGGATGGGGTTGCTGTTTAATCTGTCAGGGACATTTGTCTCATTGAATGATGCCTTAGTCGGCGCGATGGCCGGTTATTTATCTCTGTGGCTACTTTATTGGGCATTCAAATACGCAACGGGCAAAGAAGCGCTGGGGTACGGTGATTTTAAGTTGCTGGCTGCGCTGGGGGCTTGGCTGGGCTGGCAGGCATTGCCGAATCTGGTTTTGGTGGCGGCGCTGAGCGGGCTGGCCGTGACTCTCATCTGGCGCGGGTTGCGTAAAGAGGATACGGCTAAACCGCTGGCCTTTGGCCCCTGGCTGGCAATCGGTGGGGTGTTCGGCGTGATAATGAACGGATTTAATCTGTAGAGAATGACAAAGGCAATACGAATTATCGGCTGAATAACCGTCGGCTGAACATAGATCGGCAGGCATAAAAATAGGCTGAGGGTATAAATACCATCAGCCTTTTTTATCTTTATCTGTGTGTGCCCTTCAATGAATAAATCTTTGCCGGGCAAATGACAGGTTATTCTACCATCAGCATAAAGGTACTCACCCAAACGACTAAACAGAATGAGATACCCATAAAAAAATACTTCACCGATTTATTCTCCAGCAGAAACCACGCCAGCAACGATCCCGATTGTGCGTTTTATTATGGAAGGAAATAATTACGCTGCCGGTGATGTCACCGAAGGGTAATCTTTCCCGTTGTCATCACCAGAGTCACACCAGTTATGACGGGATCGGCGCTAAATC
This sequence comes from Pectobacterium carotovorum, assembly GCF_900129615.1. Taxonomy (GTDB): domain Bacteria; phylum Pseudomonadota; class Gammaproteobacteria; order Enterobacterales; family Enterobacteriaceae; genus Pectobacterium; species Pectobacterium carotovorum. The sequence continues at coordinate 104,198 of NZ_FQWI01000005.1, forward strand.
TACGCCCAGTGAGGGGGGGAATTCAAGAGGTCCAGAAACTATATTTTCAAAATAGCATTAAAAAGCGTCGAGCCGTTTCACAGGCTGAAAAAAACGGGGAGATACGAGTAAAAATAACCCCTCAATCTCCCCGATTCTTGACGCTGTTATCGTCGGTTTTACGCCTGCTGAATAGGCTTTCATTGTTAGGCCGTAGACCTAATCCCGCCATCCCATCGCAGGCGCGACATGCTTCAGAATTGATTCAATCACATGCGCATTGTAATCCACGCCCAGTTGGTTCGGCACTGTTAGTAATAGCGTATCCGCTTCGGCAATCGCTTCATCCTGTTTTAACTGTTGGATGAGTGCTTCTGGTTCGGCGGCATAGCTGCGGCCGAAAATCGCGCGCGTGTTTTCATCCAGAAAACCCACCTTGTCGCTATCGTTACTGCTTCCGCCGAAATAGGCGCGATCGCGGTGATCCATCAATGCAAAAATACTACGGCTGACGGAGACACGTGGCGTGCGCGTATGTCCCGCCTCAGCCCAGGCAGCTCGATAGGCACGAATTTGCTGTGCCTGTTGGATATGAAAAGGCTCGCCTGTTTCATCATCCTTTAGCGTGGAGCTTTGCAGGTTCATGCCCAGCTTCGCTGCCCATACTGCCGTAGCATTCGATCCGGCACCCCACCAGATTCGTTCACGTAACCCATCAGAATAAGGCTCCAGACGCAAAAGGCCCGGTGGATTCGGGAACATAGGCTGTGGATTCGGTTTTGCAAACCCTTCGCCACGCAGCACATCCAACAGCACTTCGGTATGACGCCGTGCCATGTCTGCTTCCGATTCCCCGTCTGTCGGCTGGTAGCCAAAGTAGCGCCAGCCATCGATCACCTGTTCAGGTGAGCCACGGCTGATGCCGAGCTGCAAGCGTCCGCCAGAGATCAGATCGGCGGCGCTGGCGTTTTCAGCCATGTACAGCGGATTTTCGTAGCGCATGTCGATGACGCCAGTACCAATCTCAATGCTTTTGGTTTTTGCCCCAATCGCGGACAGCAGTGGGAAAGGCGAACCCAACTGACGGGCAAAGTGGTGCACCCTGAAATAAGCGCCGTCAGCCCCCAGCTCTTCAGCGGCAACGGCAAGGTCGATAGATTGCAGTAGTGCGTCAGCCGCTGAACGTGTGCCAGACTGCGGCGATGGGGCCCAGTGGCCGAATGATAAAAAGCCAATCTTCTTCATAGGGTATTTATCCTTATATTCAGACAAATATTTAGCATATTTACCCTGCACAGCAAGGGTATATAGATCAGTAATAGAAGCACTCTACGCGATTAATAGTGAGAATAAATATGATTTTTTTAACGTAATAATTCAGTTTATCTGACTAATATTTTGAAGAATAAATCGCCGCTGGTTATTTAGCAGAAAACTCAAGCAGAAAACCCAGTCTGGGTTTATCTACCCCAAAATTGGTATCCAGATATTATTATGAGCGAGATCAGTATTTTCTTTGTCGCTAACGCTGTATCATTTTATATATAGCGAAAATCAGGATACCAACATGATAAAGAAATTTGGCTACACGCTGTGGGTTGCTGGGCTGTTTTTGGTGTTTTCTAACGCTTGGGCAGTGCGTCAGGTGACCGATCAACTGGGGCGTAATGTAACGATTCCCGACCACGTTAACCGCGTGGTGGTGTTACAGCATCAAACCTTAAATCTGCTGGTGCAATTGGATGCACAAGAGAGCGTAGTGGGTGTGCTTTCCAGTTGGAAGAAACAGCTGGGCGAGCATTATGTGCGGCTGGCTCCTCGTCTGGCGGATTTACCGATGCCGGGCGATCTCACGCAGGTCAATATTGAAAGCCTGCTAAAGCTGTCACCGCAGGTGGTTTTTGTCGCTAACTATGCGCCGCCGGAAATGATTGCGCAGATTGAGCGGACAGGCATTCCGGTAGTGGCGATCTCGCTGCGTCAGGATCAGCCGGGAGAGGCCGACAAAATCAATCCTACGATGAGTGATGAAAACACGGCATATAACGAAGGGCTTAAGGCAGGGATTCGGCTGATTGGTGACGTCGTTGAGCGTCAAAAACAGGCGGAAGCGCTGATCGACTATACGTTTACGCAGCGGCAAAATGTGAGTGCGCGTCTGGAGTCGATTCCAGAAGAAAAGCGAATCCGCGTGTATATGGCTAACCCTGACCTGACAACCTACGGCTCAGGGAAATATACCGGCCTGATGATGTCGCATGCAGGGGCGCTGAATGTGGCGGCCGCTTCGATAAAAGGCTTTAAACAGGTATCAATTGAAAATGTGCTGGCCTGGAATCCAGAGGTGATTTTTGTGCAGGATCGCTACCCGGATGTGGTGAAACAGATCGTTAACGATCCGGCCTGGCAGGCGATTGAGGCGGTGAAACAGCATCGCGTGTATCTGATGCCGGAATACGCCAAAGCCTGGGGTTACCCGATGCCGGAAGCGTTAGCGATTGGCGAACTGTGGATGGCGAAAAAGCTGTACCCTGAGCGCTTTGCCGATATCGATATGCAAAAAGCGGCCGATGCGTATTACCAACGCTTCTACCGTATGGACTACCGTGCGGACGCCTCTGCGGCACAATGAGTTATCGCACCTATCGGATCACGCTGCTGACGGTGGTGGTGTCTACGCTGTTGATTGCCGTGTGCTCACTGGGGATAGGGCGTTTTAGCTTATCCCCGTGGCGCATCATCCAGATCCTTGTCGAGCCGCTGTCTGGCAACGATCTGCTGTTCGGAAAAAAACCGCTGCTTGGGGATATCGAGCGGCAAGTGGTGTGGAGCGTACGTTTACCCCGCGTGTTATTAGCCTGGTGTGCGGGTGCGGCGCTTGCACTGAGCGGGGCTACGCTGCAAGGCGTTTTCCGTAACCCGCTGGTCGATCCGCATATTATCGGTGTGTCCGCAGGCGCGGCCTTCGGCGGCACGCTGGCGATTCTATTAAGCTGGACGCCGCTGCTTTTGCTGCTGTCTGCGTTTACATTCGGCATGCTGGCGCTCTTGCTGATTTTCATGATGGCCGCCGCATTCGGCAAACAGAACGTGCTGATCCTGATTCTGGCGGGCGTCATCCTCAGCGGCTTTTTCGGTGCGTTGGTCAGTCTGATGCAATATCTGGCGGATACCGAAGAGAAGCTGCCGAGCATCGTTTTCTGGCTGTTAGGCAGTTTTGCCACCGCACACTGGAACTCGCTGATGACCATGGCGGTGCCGCTAGGCCTTGCGGGTGGGTTACTGCTGCGGCTGCGTTGGCACATCAACGTGTTGTCGATGGGTGAGCAGGATGCGCGTGCGCTGGGTGTCGCCGTACAGCCCTTGCGCTGGCTGATTTTGAGCTTGTGTGCCGCGATAGTCGCCGCGCAGGTGGCGGTCAGCGGGAGTATTGGCTGGATTGGGCTGGTGATTCCTCATGTCGCACGCATGCTGGTGGGAGCCGATCACCGTCGCCTGCTGCCGGTGTCGCTGTGGTTGGGTGGGGGCTTTATGGTGTTGGTGGACGATCTGGCTCGCAATCTCACTGAGGCGGAGATTCCGCTGGGCATTCTGACGGCGCTACTTGGCGCACCGCTTTTTGCCGTGCTGTTGTATAAAACACAGCGACAGGGGAGAGGACGCTAGCATGCCGACTATCAGGTTATCGACAGAAGAATTGGTGTATGGCTACCAACAGAGGCAGGGCTTTTTTTCACCGTTGAATCTGTGCTGTCTGGAAGGGGAAATTACGGCGATTCTGGGCGCGAACGGCAGAGGGAAAACGACGCTGCTGAATACGCTGATGGGGCATTTATCGCCGCTTTCCGGGACGATCCAGCGCGATGGGCACATTGGCTTTGTGCCGCAGCTATTTACGCCGCCGTTTTCTTATAGCGTTCTGGACATGGTGCTGATGGGGCGTGCGGGGCGTGTCCGGCTGTTTGCCATGCCTTCTGCGCATGACATCACCGTGGCTCAGAATGCACTGACCATGCTGGGAATCGCCTCCCTTGCTGAATGTGAATTTAGTGCGTTGTCCGGCGGGCAGCGACAGCTCGTGCTCATCGCGCGCGCGTTGGCCTCGGAGTGTCAGGTGCTGATTCTGGACGAACCGACGGCGGCGCTTGATGTGCAAAATCAGGCGCAGGTGCTGCGGTTATTGAAGCATCTGGCTAAAACGCAGCATTTGAGCATTCTTCTGACCACACACGATCCCTCTCACGCGCTGGCCATTGCCGATCGAGCACTGCTTCTGATGGATAATCAGCACTATCTTTATGGCCGCTGTGATGAGGTTGTGACGGAGGATAACCTGTCACGGCTGTACGGCATTCCGATGCGGCAGGTCTGCGTGGACATCGCGCCGCAGCCGTATTATGCGCTGATACCGATATTGACCATGACGGAGTCACTATGATTACCCCCCTGCGCCTGTATGCGGCTGGCAGTCTGCGCCTTGCATTCGCTCCGCTGTTGGCGACGTTCAGCGAACGCTATGCGGTGGACGTTGTGCCGACTTTCGGCCCGGCGGGGCTGCTGAGTGAAAAAATGATGCACGGCGATGCGGTGGATATTTTCGCCTCGGCGAATTGCGCGCACCCTTTACGCTTGAAAGCGCTGGGGCTGGCGGAGGAAACCACCGTGTTTACGCGCAACCATCTGTGTATTGTGATGCGTAACGTACCGGAACTCACCACGCAATCCTGGCTGATGGCGCTGCGTGACCCGCGTTTTGTGCTGTCAACCTCAACGCCCGGCAGCGATCCCGGTGGGGATTATGCATTTCAACTCTTTGATCGCATCGAACGTCTGCATCGGGGATGGGGAAATCAACTGCGCGACAAAGCAAAACCGCTGGTGGGTGGAGCGCTTGACCATGCCATCCCAGCAGGTATGACGGCGGGAAGTTACCTGATTCGGACTGGGCAGAGCGATATGCACATTGGCTATGCCAGCTATCTGCCGTTACTGCTCAATCAACCGGATCTGCATGTGGTTCATTTACCCGATCTCTATCGTATTGATGCCGAGTACATGCTGGCCGTTATGAAGCCTGCCCGGCGTGAAGCGCGGCTGCTGGCGAACTACCTTTTATCACCTGAAGGACAAGGCTTTCTGGTGAGCAAAGGATTCGCCTCGCTGTTTTAGTTGCAGAACGGGAGGTAAATCGGTCAACGATGAGGAACTCTGCTATGATTGCGGCATATCTGCGCCGCTCTTTAGCTCGGCGTCACCTTTCGTTATCTCGTCCTTGGTAGAGTAATCACTGTGAGTACAACCTCTTTTTCTTCCCTCGCGCTGCCCGCAGAGCAGTTATCCAACCTTAATGAACTGGGCTATACCGAAATGACGCCAGTCCAGGCGGCGACGCTGCCAGCCGTTCTGAGCGGTGCAGACGTGCGGGCCAAGGCGAAAACTGGTAGCGGCAAAACGGCGGCATTTGGCATTGGGCTGCTGGATCGTATTGTCGTGAGCGATTTTACCACGCAGGCGCTGGTACTGTGCCCGACGCGTGAGCTGGCCGATCAGGTCAGCAAAGAGCTGCGTCGTCTGGCGCGTTTTGCGCAAAATATTAAGATTCTGACACTGTGCGGCGGTCAGCCGATGGGCCAGCAGCTCGATTCGCTGGTTCACGCCCCGCATATTGTCGTCGGGACGCCGGGTCGTATTCAGGACCATTTACGCAAGCAGTCGCTGTCTCTGGATAGCCTGAAAGTGCTGGTGCTGGATGAAGCGGATCGCATGTTGGACATGGGCTTTACTGACGCGATTGATGATGTGATTTCCTATACGCCGACCGATCGTCAAACTCTGCTATTTTCTGCTACCTATCCGGAAGAGATCGAGCAGATCAGCGCACGCGTTCAGCGTCAGCCGCAACGTTTCGAGGTTGCAGATGGTGTAGAAGAGCCAGCTATTGAACAACGTTTCTATGAGACGACGAAAGAGCAGCGCCTGCCGCTGTTGATTGCCATTTTGGACCATTATCAGCCTGCGTCCTGCGTGGTGTTCTGTAATACGAAACGTGATTGCCAGAGCGTATTTGACGCGCTGGACATGCGTGGGATTAGCGTATCCGCGCTGCATGGCGATCTGGAGCAGCGCGATCGCGATCAGGTTCTGGTGCGTTTTGCTAACCGCAGCTGCCGTGTGCTGGTGGCAACCGATGTTGCGGCTCGCGGCCTCGATATCAAAGAGCTGGAGCTGGTGGTGAATTTTGAGCTGGCTTTCGACCCTGAAGTTCACGTTCACCGCATTGGCAGAACGGGACGCGCGGGTACGAAGGGGCTGGCGGTGAGCCTGTGTACACCACAGGAAATGAACCGCGCGAATCTGATTGAAGACTATCTCGGTATACGCATTAAATGGACACCGGCGGATGAGATTGGCCGCAGTGGCGAGGTTGCGCTCGAACCTGAGATGATGACGCTGTGCATTGATGGTGGCAGAAAAGCCAAAATTCGTCCCGGCGATATCCTCGGGGCGTTAACCGGTGATGCAGGATTAACGGCAGCAGAAGTGGGGAAAATTGATATGTTCCCGATGCATGCCTATGTGGCAATCCGTAAAGCCAGTGCTAAGCGCGCGTTGCAGCAGCTCCAGAAAGGTAAAATCAAAGGAAAAAGCTGCAAGGCCAGATTGTTAAAGTAATCGGTGGCTGATATACCAGACAGAAGGGCCACGGGTAACTGACAGGAGTGTTAAAGGCGGATGCAGACAACAGAAATCGATCGGCGGCTAACGGAAGTGAGCCAGCAGCTAACGATGGTGCTGGTGCCGGGATTGCGGGACAGCGATGATGAACACTGGCAAAGCCATTGGGAACGGCGTTTCCCTTACTGGCATCGTATACGCCAGCGGGAATGGTATCAGGCCGATCTGGATCGCTGGGTGTTGGCGATCCGTCGTGAGCTTAGCATCTGTACACAGCCCGTGATTCTGATCGGCCACAGCTTTGGCGCGCTGGCTTCCTGTCATGTTGTGCAGCAGGGTCAGGAAGGGATCGCCGGCGTGATGCTGGTGGCCCCTGCGGAGCCGATGCGCTTTGAGATTGACGATCGTATTCAGGCTACACCGTTGTCGGTTCCGACGCTGACATTTGCCAGTCATAACGATCCACTGATGAGCTTCACTCGCGCCCAATACTGGGCGCATGCGTGGAACAGTGAACTGGTTGATGTCGGTGAGGCAGGGCACATTAATGCAGAAGCGGGATTTGGTCCCTGGGAATATGGTCTGACAAGATTAGCTGAGTTTTCAGAGGCGCTCATTGATACTCGTTAATCGGTCAGTTTCCATCAAGTAGCCATATTACATTATTAAGATAACGTTATATTTTTCTTTAATGCCAGGGCAATGAATAGCGTTGTCTTGGCATCTATTTTTTATTAAGCCAGCTCTTCTTGATCGCCTGAGCCATGCAGCATTTCCTGAATCTGCTGATAAACTTCGGCAGCAGACAAATTGCTATATGACGTTTTGCTCTCAAAATGTAATACCTGTTCACCACCGGAACTATGAAGTGCGCCCATGAGTGCCAGATCTTCTTGTGTAATGCGCTGCCCGGTAAAGGCATCGAACATTTCAGAATTACCATCTGGGTATTTAACCACGGAAATGAGCTTGCCGTTGTACAAAGGAATACCCGTCATTGCCAGTGAGTATTCGGTGGCGGCTTTCTGCTGTGCCTTAACTTGCTCAGGTGGAGGGGCATCTTTCTCTTCAGCGGCGCGCTTCTTTTGAGAAGACAGCGTGACCTTCGTGCTCTCGTTTGAGCCCGGCATATTTTGAGAGTCGGAGTTTGTTGATGTGTCGGTTTTATTCCCCGGGCTGATAGCTGCAACGACCGTCGGGTTAGCAGCCGCGCCAATCGGAGGCATGGTTGCCGGAGTAGTCGCATTCACGAGTTGAATATCTGGAATCACCACAGTATAACTCCTTCTTATATCTATTTAATGCTGGTAATGGTTTTACCAGTGAGTTACTTCAGTGTGTTAAAACCACATACGTTAATACCGCAATCGTTGAAATTCAGGTCACCAACACCAGCAGGATAATTATCTTCCGTGAAAGACGGATCAATCTGCCGGAGATAATTTCCTATTATTCAACACTATGACGTTAACGAAATGGTTCAGTGAGAACACGGTTAATGTAAAAAGTATTTATGCCAAACACTATTTATGCAAAATGCAATTGCATTAAAAAACACCCTATCGGAAAAGGTATCGGCTGTTTTTTCTGCTTCATTAATATCCAAAAGGCATAAGATTTAACTTTTTGATTACCAATCGTGCGAACTTATGTGACCAAACCTCTCTATTTTTAAAAAATAGAAAACTATCAGGGTATTAGCGTGATGCAGTGATAACCCTTTCTTCATATCTTCTCTACAAGCGCGGGGGAACGCGATACACTGTTTTCCCTGTCTTTTCCTCTGTTAAGAAGCGCTATGCCTAGCATTAAACTGACGGTTAATTATTTGTATCGGCAAGTCGGCGAAACGCGCGAAGCCTCACAGGCAACGGCCCGCGTTTTTGTTGGTGATGAACTCATTGCCACGGAGGTGATTACCGGAATGACGGAAAGCCCGGTCGAGAAGTATTTGCACCACTCAGGGCGAGAAGCGCAGGCCGTACGTGTTGAATGGGATTGTGAAGGCACAACAGCCATGATGGTGTCTGAGGTGGAAATCTGCCCCTGCTGCCACCATGATTAGCCAGATAGGCTAAGCCATTTTGAACGTTCGGCTTCATGATTGACACGCTAAAACACAATGCGAGTTGCAGACAAACCAACGCATAAGCAGCCTGAAGTATGACGGGTAGACAAGGTGAATGTATGAGAGCAGCGGTATCAACCTTAATAGCCTGTGGACTGTGGGCGGCAACATGGGGTGCGCAAGCCGGCTGGTATGTCGTGAGCAATTACGAAGGTCACATTGGGCCTTATCCAGTACATTTTTCATTGCAGAAATACAGTATTGACCAGGAGAAGAACCTTCTTGGGAGCTACTTTTACGATAAATACAGAGCGCCGATCCCTCTGTATGGACGACTCTCCGAAACCTCGCTTGAAATCTGCGAAATCCATACCCCGCAGGACTATGACAAATATATCATCCAGGGCGCTAAGTCCGACAGCGATATGACGCACTGCCCGTTTAAATTGACCGAGACAGGGGAAGAACTCCGCGGCGAGTGGTCAGACGGAAAGGCGCGTTATGATGTTAGCCTACGGCGCGTGGCATCCTTTGACGATAGCGAGCAGCCCGTCAAAGTCGAAGGGCAGATTGATATTCCTTTCTGGGGGCAAACGGCGACTCACAGTTTCGTCGGTGTGTATCAAAACAGTGATGCAGGAATGGTCGTTGAGGGAATCAAGGCGATTAACAAGAAGAGCGGCAATGTCGATCAGCTTCTCCAGCCTGATTTTCAACAATGCCAATTTGGCTTCTTCATGACTCCGGTTTATATGAATATTGAAAATGGCGGAGATAATCGCAGCATCCTGCTGAACTGCTATTCCCACGGCGGAGGTGATATTCTGCTGGAATACCGTTTTGATGCGGCAAGTCAGCGTTATGGTGTGGTCGGTGAGTAAGGGTAAGGGTTCTAACGCGTTAGGAACGTTAGCGGTTTTTCATAGATAAATTCTCTGCATTATTTTGCAGGCTAAATATATTGGTGTTCATTGTTGGAAATAAATGATTTTTATTTCCACTCCTTTCTTGTTAAAAATAATCCCGCCTTCATTTTTTTATCAATATTGCGTTTTATCTTCATTGTAACTGCAAGGGTACGAGTCCATAAAGGGGCTATTTTCTGCTAAAGGAGTGAAAATGCTTTCAGGAAAGAAAACGATCATGGCGATATCCATATTATGTGTCGCTTTTTCTGCGCATGCGGATAATTTCTCTAAGTTGGATCAAGCGCTACCGTCAGGTATTAATGCGCTTGCGATTGCGCCGGTATTTGATTTCGACAGTGATGGTTGTTTGCCCAGTGCCGGGTTTAGCCGAGGCGGGATACAAAACGGTGGCTTGAAGCCGACAGGAAGTCTGACAGGCGGATGCCGATGGGGAAATTTTCTCGAATCGTCAAATACATTGCACCGATACGCCTGTGTTGATTCCGGTGGCTCTCGCTATTGTGGTAGCTTCTATGCGCTCTATTTCTTAAAAGATCAGGTATTGGGCGGTTTGAATACGGGTCATCGACATGACTGGGAACATGTTGCCATCTGGACTAAAAACGGCGCGGTAACACACGGTAGTTTCAGCGCGCACGGTAAACTGACGACGGAAGCCGCAGCGAATATCGATAAGCAGGGCGGTCGCCTAAAATTTGTGTACCACAAAGACGGCGCGTTAACACACGCTTTCCGGTTTGCCAAAACGAATGAACAGGCGGAAAACCCTTACGGCAACTTTGTGACGCCGGACATTGTCAGCTGGTATGCGATGTCGGGTGACGGTATTAGTAACGAGGAACTGCGTAACCGATTAAATGCGTTTGACTACGGTTCTGCCTCGATTCCGCTTAAAGACAGTAATTTCCTGACTAACCTGAATAATGGCCGACCGGCTGGTTATCCAGAATTTACGGCTGCCAGCTTAACGGCGTCTAAATAATTATGATGGTAAGGGAGGTATAATTTTTTTTATACCTCTCATTATTAGGTTTATTTTCCTGCTATGCGTTTTTCGATATATAGATATTTTTATATTTATTTTGATAATAATCATTAGCAATCTTTCCTTGAAATTATGCTCACCCAATTACGCGACCATTTATATCATCGAACCTGGCGTGTATAGCTCGTTCAGGAGAATATAAGGTGAACACTTTTATTCCGGAAATACGGGCATGTTTACACTGTGACGTTATTCGCTTTTGTACGCTTCTCGTCGAACTGTTCACGGCAATATTCATCACTGATGTCGTCCACGATCACAAGTGCCGTTAGGGCAACATTGCGTAGGGTGTCAAGTTCGGTTGAGTCGTCGCAACTGGTCATTAGGTCAATAATTCCACGGAGCATGGTCAGCTTTATGTCGATCCCTTTCTTCACTTGCTTGCCTCCTGTTCCAGCGATTCGCGGGCTTCAGCATAGATAGCGCAGACGATCCTGATAGGGGCAGTTAGTTGGGAGGAAAGAACTATAGAGAGGTGAGTCATTTACTATCTCCTGTAGGGGGTTGCGGTTCTACAGGAGAATTGTGTCAATGCTGAATCGCTGGTGGGGTAATCTTACAAAGAGAAAGTGCAATATTACGATTTATTCTATGTCTGATAGCCAGTTTTCGATGGTGACTCCGCTAGGACAGTAAAGGCTTTTTGCCTCCAAATCAGTTCTAATTTGCGCCATCTTTCCATCGATATGTTTTCTTGGATGTTCAGCGACATCCTCGCCATACATCACAGTGAGTAGATTTTTAATAAACTTGGCTTGAGCATTCTCAGTTTTCTTTGATTGTTTTGGTGTGTTTGTCACAGGAGTGGCATTGAGCACCTCAACTAACTTATCCAGGTTGGCTGTTCTGGCAACAAAATAGATATCATCTGGCACGGATGGTGCGGGTATATATCTCATGTGGGCATCGGGATCCCACATGGTAATCGTGCTGAGATTTTGGAATATTTCGATAATGCTATTGAAAGCGGGATGATTGGCATCCCCGGCGGCTTCTGCGGCTCGGTAAAGCTCCTCGATCTCATCCTCAACGTCGATAAAATGCTGGAGTTGGTAAAGACCCGATGGGCCAGCAGAGATGGTTACACCTCGAATGATATCTTGCTTTCTTGATGGCTTGGGGAGTCCAAGGCTCTTACAGTATTGTTCTTCAGCAAATAAGCGTTCAATACCTAACAGTGGCGTGTCTTGAACCCCACTCAGGCTGGTTATCTCATTGCTTGTTGGGATAGCAAAGTCTATTTCACGATCTGGGGAGAAGGATTCACCGATATACACTCCCCAGTTTTCACGCACATACACTTCCACATTGGTCGCTGTTTCAGCCATTTTTACTCGTTTGATTTCAACCTTTTTGGCGATCTTGGGTGATTGTAGGTTTACTGATAAAATCAGATGCCCATCCAGAGCAAATCGTAAAATATCTGTTATGGCTACTTGCTCATTAATTTTTCTTTCGAGGTATTTCGCTGACTCGTCGAGACTGAGCCATTTCCGTAAATTGTTCAACTTTGACAAAGGTGTTCCCCATTACCTTTCCCCTCTATTTTTTAACTGGCACCAACCGATGAGGTGTCGGCTTTTGGAACGACCCTAGATGCTAGTTTAGCCATTCTATCATGCAGTTACTGCTTGGCATTACTTGATGTGTGTTTCTCAAATAAACTATGACCGCATTTTCGCTGTTCTTCTGGGTGCTCATAGCATTGGTATACCATTGAGATATTTCCCAGTGTCGATTCGGATATTGAGCGTGGAGCGAATAGCATGCTTATCAAAATAGGCGGTTGAGTGTCAATCCATGTGATATTGGTATCGCGGAAGTCGTGACGGGGCCGCACCGATCTTGTCAGGCGGTACACATTCAGTGCGCCGCTACAAAAAATCCTGCTGGATAAGAGAGGGAAATGTATTCATGCCATTCAGCGCTTGCTAGTCGTTCGAATTTATACTGTGAACAGAATGGAAATCACCATGAAACCTACTGCGGCGTATAGCGCGGTTGTATAACCCAATATAGGTAGAGTGCGCCCAAAAGTGTATTCCCGGTAAAGACGGCTAAATAGGTATCCTCAGGATCCGCACAGAAGATGCGCAGTCGCTGGAAAAGCGCCTGTTTCAGCTTTACGCGGTGCTGAGCGTGAGTTCAACACGTTCGTACATTGTGCTGTCTACCTATCTTGAGCGCCCCGTACAGCCAAGTGATAACTGATGCACTGACGGGTAAACTGAATGAGAGGCTTATATTCAGGCCATTGCTAAGATAGCAGGCAATAGCCTGAAGCGGTATCGGCGTGGCTATCACTCCTCGTTTGGATTTAAACTTGATACTTGTTCACTCCTCGTTTGGATTTAAACTTGATACTTGTTCACTCATCGTTGCATTATGGCAGCGATAAGCATCAATTTTTTCTTTAATGGAAAGATTATTCGTCTCTAAGGATTCGGCATTACCGCATTTTTTATTTCTTTCTTTAACCCATGTTTCTTGAGAGGCGTGGAATTTACTCTTTATGTCTTCAGGTGCGTCTTCCAATATTCCATACACGTCGGTGAAAAAGAAAAGATATTGTTCTTTTTCACTTTCAAGCGTTTTCTCTTGTGCGGTCGTTGTGATTTTTTCGGCATTTTCACTGAGCCAGGCTACGGCATAAATCGCTCTGGATAGGGCGTCATAGGTTTTTTTCTCTACTTTTATTTCCTTGCCATTATCAAGAACACTGAGATCGTAGGCAAAGGACGGAATGACGATCTTGTTATCGTTGAGTCTATTATCTCTGCTTTCACCTGTTTTAGTGAAAATATTATTGTCGATCTTATCTGTTTCATCTTTTTTGTACATCAGATCGTCTTCATTAAGAATAATATCGATGACTTCCTGACTCACGGGGATTTCAACCCGAAGGCTACATGAGAATGCTTTCCCCCAGCGCGGCTGAGTGGATAATTTAGAATAAATCACGTTCACCGTATCAACAGATTGAGAAGGGGACTTATAGAACATTTCTTTTGCGCGTTCGGTAAACGTTTTTTTAACGGCTTCAAGCGCGTTGGGATCGCTGCATTGAAAATCATCCTTTGCATACGCTGACGTGGAGGTAAAGATAATCCCAATCATGATATAGAGGAGTTGTTTCATTTCTTGTCCTTGTTTTCAGTCAATCCAAGTTGTACCAGCCTTTCCCTCGTCATCTGCTGTTGGCAGGTATAAATTTTTGCCTGATCTTCCATTGAGCGATTTTTACTCGCGACAGTTTCTATCGCACCGCATTGCTTATTTTTATTTTTATTTTTTATCCACTGCCGTGCATCCTCTTTCATCTGTCCTTTAATATAATCGGGAAGGCTACTCCAGTAAGTATTTAACGCACTATCAGCCTCTCTGAATTCGACAATGGCTTTAATATATTTAAAACGTGGTGATTGCTCTTCCAGTCTTGCCGCATTTTCTTGTAACCAGGCCAGGCCATAGAGTGTGCGCGAGACTGACTCATCGTGTGGATACATAATATTGGTTTCTTGCTGATTATCAGCAATATGTACATTATAATAAACACGGTCTAATGTGATGTATTCATCGCCTTTTTTGTGAGGGGGGATATTGAGAAGGTAAATGCTTTTTGCTTTAGGATCTCCATTCTCCAGAATAGGATAGTATTTTAAAAAATTTAATACATCGGATGGGATTTTTATTTTGGCTTTACCAAAGCAGTTTAGGTTATTTTTTGTTTTAAGTTTTGTGATAATGATGTCATATTCAAATTCAATTTTTTTAATTGTTTTTAAAGATACACGGTCGCTGATGGGTTGTGCTTTATCTTGATCTTCTTTGATTAACGACTGAATGACGAGAGGACTACGACACACAAAATTATTTGCATTAACATAGTGTGATGAAAGTATTATCAATAATAGAGATTTTATTAGGATTTTTATCATTTTCAATTCCATTGAAATCATGTTAGCAGGACATGCAGATTCGTTTGTCTGAAGATGAATAGGCGTTAGCGCTGACCATCTTATAGGTCTCATTTGTTTTTTTGAATTGGTAAATATAAGCTCCTTCGCCTGCTTCTTGTCTAAGTTCAGATTCCCTTTCGTTAAGTATATTGATGACAATGCCTTTGAGGCCAGGAGGAGAAACGATGTCCATCTGGATATTAATGATGCCTGATGACAGCGTATAGTAATTCATGACGAAGACCGATCCTGCATCCGTGTAGGATTTTTCAAAATATTTTTCTGACGGCGGTAGATTTTTTATTTCTTGCAGAAATGAAATAAAAGCCGCTTTTCCATTTGAACCATTGAAGATAAAGCTGGCGTCAGATTCCAGTTTTGGCATTATTTCATTGTTTTTATAACTTATTTTATCTTTTTTCGCGATGCTTACACCATAGCTAGCGGGAATAAAATAGGAATTAGTGAGTTCAATAAATTGGTTATAGTCTTTTTGTGATAGTTTACTTTTTTGCAACACATTGGTGAAATCTGTCACAAAAGTGGAGAAGTCTTGCGCATATGCTCCGTTGGCGAGGGGAAGGAAAAGAAAAGGCCAAACGACGCTTTTTATATAACTCCGTTTCATAATAAACACGCATTCCTTAAAAATAGTGAATAAATCCTTTTGATATTATAAGGTTATTCATGGTTGTGCGTATATATTCTTTGTCATTCACATTGTTGTTGATGTTCTACAGACGATCTTGTCTGTTGCGTTTCATCTTTACTGCACCATCAGCACTATCAACGACCTTAAAACCTACGCGTTGGTAGAGCATTATTGCTCTATTGCCCTTCAAAACACTTAGCGTCACGGGGACGTTGGCTTCGTCTGCCTGCTGTAAAAATGTGTTTAATAGCCACGCCGCGATGCCTTGTCCTTGATAGGCTGGCAAAATCTGAATTTGTATAATGGTCCACTCGTTGGCACCTTTGTGTCGTTTGAATAACCCAATACGTTCAGATCCCATCAGCACAATATAAGCGTCGTTATAATGATATTTGATTCGCTGCCAGTGCGCCGAATCATCAGCAATAACGCCGGCTCTGTGAAGATGTTCATCCATCGTTGAGCGACGAAGCTTAAACAGGAACGCTTCGTCTTGCGGTGTAGCCAAACGCAGCGTGATATTGCGCCATTCCATATAACCCTCTGTATCGTGAGATGAACGTCGTGTTCCACATTGACAAAATCAGGTAAGTACCATCAAATGATTTTCAGGAATACATATAAATCAAGGGAATAAGTATGAGGTATTTAGGTTTAACGCTGGTTTGTTGCGCGGTTCTTTTTTCGCCATTTTCCCTTGCCGTCGATGTGTCTAAAGTTTATGGCAGAATTCAAATTGTTGATTCGTTTCCAGACTATAGAGTGCAGATTGTCAGCGCACACGAACACCTAAGAGTACAAGAAGTTACTGCGTTCGCTAACCGAGCAGGGGAATGGGAAATTGTTGATAATTTTCCTGATTTTAAGATTCAGATTGTCGACGTTCACCCCGACTTCAAAGTTAGACTCGTCGAGCATTTTCCCGGCCCAGGCCGACGACGATAAGTGCCTTTCTTATGCAGGCAACCCTCAAACGCCTGCATATTGCCCATCGCTTCACTTCCTGCCGCTGGCGCTCACACTACTATTTCCTGTTGGCTCGGTGCTGTACCAACAAAGACGCGCAGATGTTGGTACGACATCGTTGTTTGTAGCCAACGGTGTGCATGACTTAATTTTATGATTTTATAAGAAAAAATTGGATTTTCTAGGCGCTTCGAGAGGTGTGAATGGTGTCCCCAGCAGGAATCGATAATATAAACCACTATGCTGATTTTTAAGAATTAATTTTTATTGTTCATAAATACTTATACATTCATTTATACATAGGCGATCTTCTTACTTCATTTTGGCAACCGGTTAATCTAATCATTTTGTTTACCTAACTTTACAAAATGAATTGCGGTCGATTCGAGTATACATTTTGTGAGCATAAGTTTACTGCTCATTAACACTCACTTATATTCATCTATATTCAATAGTTCAAAATTCCAGCTTTATTTAGGCAGGTGTTTTTTAAGTGAAATCTGGGTGCATTTACGAATTAATATTTTTGTGCGAGGATTTATGCATCCGGTGAGATTGAGTTAAACCTTGTTGGAATCTAAGTAAAGCTCTCGATTACAAAAAATTACATTTTTATTTTTAGTAGGTCAATTTTACTGAATATATATATATATAGCGATATATAGATAAATATGGGGTTTTGAGTGATTCGAATGATGATACTCGCCTGACGACTCCTATTTACAACAAAATTCCGCCATGTAAATCTATATACATCTTACGAACTCCTTTTGAATCTGAATTCATCTCAGAGGGATCGTGCATCTCAAATAAATGTGTGGAAGGTATGGCTATGGATGCTTCATTGATTAAAAACAAAGAGATACGGTTAATTCGTCTGAAAGATGTAATGTCTAAAACGGGGCTTCCCCGTTCAACGATTTATCATCGAATGAAGGATGGTCGATTCCCGCTTAATGTATCGATCGGGGAAAGAACGGTGGCATGGGTGGAGCAAGAAATTATCGATTGGATTAATAGCAATCTGGTAAATAGGAAAAGCGCGGAGTAAGGAAATGAAAAAAATAGAACGCTGTAAATATGATAAAGCCCTGAACATCATTTCAGTTTATCAGCCGGTTCCGTTTGAACCAAAATACGGGGATGGTGGTTATGCGATCCGCGTCATTGAAATTTATCGCCTGTTTAAAATGGAGCGTTCATTAGCTGAGTTGGAAACGCTAACCGGCTATAACATGCCTAGCTACATGTGTGACCCGGACGAAATCAACTTCCTGATTGAGAGAGGGACGGCGATCTGTGCGGCGGCACAGGAGGCCGTCAATGACGCACACCAGGGCGTTATCCGCTACGGTGGTGAGACAGATAATCACCATGCGCTTGATACCCATCATGGCCTTGTCTCGATGAAAGAAGCATTGAGACAATTGCAAGTGCAGCGGCAACGGGCGGAGGACAATCACGAAAAGGCCAAATTAATCTATCAGGCGCGGCAGGGGTTATTAGGTTTATTACGCCCTGTTGTAGAAGCGATGCTGAAAAAGAACATCAAAGGCTTTATGAGCAAGGTTATGGAAAAATTGCCGATTGCCTCATTGCCTGCGTATGCCTATAGGATGGATTCCTATTCTAATAGCCTAAGCAGTCAGTCTCATATTTATGCCTGGTCAAAGATGGATGAATTACAAAAATCGGTAGAGGAGATATTAAAACTCTGTCGTCATCCTATAGATAAATATGAATTAAACCGTAATGGGATCGCAAAGGCTGAGTTATGCCGTTTATATTACGGCCATGAAGGTGAGTTATTTCGCCAACTCATGCCAGTGAATGATTATGTGGAATTAATGATCGAGACGGTGAACGCCGAACAAGATAAAAATCGCATGATGCGAGACACACTGTAATTTACCGTATTACCCTATTTATATAAAAGGATATTTTATGCATCACGTTAATGCTCCGGCATTGGCGGGGGAATTTCATCGCAATTTTACCCGCGGCGCGAATTATTTAAGCAATAACAAAAAGAGTTTTTCTGTATCCGATGAGGCAGAAAATAAATTACGCATTGCCTTACTGGAATCCGGTTGGATGATGCAGGGCATTACCATGATGGACATGGTGGAAGAAACCGGCCAGGCGATCACCATTGGGGATAGCAGCCTGCATACCGGGCGGGCGTTAGAAGGGCGATTTAACAAGCCGCTGGCCGTTGATGGTACGCCGTATGTACTGGTTGAAACGGACTCCTGCGCGTCGCTGTCGTATGAGCAAATGTCACTGATTGCCAACGTGGGCGGCATTGATCACTTCACCCGGACGGTGGCGGCGTTCTTTGAACGCGCAATGGCGTTAGATATTTTGCGTATCGGGCTAAATGGCACGTTTCTTAGCCCCGAAACCAACCCCGCTAAATACCCCAAAGGGGAAGATATCAATCTTGGCTGGCATGCCGTCGCCAAACAATTTAATGGCGGCTCACAAGTGCTGGCTGATGCGATCACGCTGGGGAACGGCGGCGATTTCCCACATCTGGATGCATTGGCCAATTACCTGATTACCCAAAAGATACCAGAGGGATTACGCGAAGATCCGCGCCTGGTGGTGTTGGTCGGTGCAGAGCTGGCCGCTGCGGAACGGCTACGACTATTCAATATGGCAGACCGACCAACGGATCTCGCCGCCGCACAGATGGTCACCAGTTCGATTGCGGGGCGCTTTGCCTTTGTGCCACCGTTTATGCCGGGTAAACGGCTGGCCATTACCACACTGGAAAACTTGCACGTCTACACGCAAAAAAACAGCCGTTATTTTCGGGCGGAGTTCGTGGATGACCGTTCCGTGTATGAGCACAGCTACTGGCGTAATGAGGGCTATGCGCTGGGGAATGGCTATCTGTATGCCGCTGCCGATGAACAGGCCATTACGTTGTTACCGTGAGGGAGCACATGAACGATTCACAGTTAACCACCGGCTGGTTTTGCGTGGCTACCGAAGGCATCACCATTGACGGGCGCTATATCGATCCGGCCTGGCTAAAAGACATGGGCGCGACCTACAACCCATCACGTTATACCGCGCTGATTTGGGGAGAACACAAGCGCACCGGCGATAACCTGGGGGAAGTGCTGGCCGCGAAACATGAGGTTATCGATGGCGAGTCCCGGCTATTCGTGCGTATTCGTCCCACGGCACAACTGGTTAGCTACAACGAGAAAGGGCAAAAGCTGTTTTGCTCGATTGAGATTGAAGAGGATTTCCCCGAAGCCGGGCGGTTTTACCTTAGCGGGCTGGCAGTCACGGACAGTCCGGCCAGCGTGGGAACGGATCGCCTGCGCTTTAGTGTAAATCGCGGGTATTTCTCACGCCGGGGGAAACGTGGCCGACTCAGTCAGCCGATCCCCTGTCAGTTTTCGCTGTCGCCGTCCGGCTGGTATGCCGCGATATCAGGCGGCTAAACGCAGGCAAAAAATACCCGGTGCGGCAGGCACCGGGTAACACTCCCTTGTCATCTAACGTCATGGCTCGTCACTGAGCAGGAAACACTATGTACGCGATAACACACCCGGTCAATCACGGGGATTCGGATAAAAATTGCTTGCTGTCGCCAGAATACGCGGGGTATAGTTTTCGCGTTGCCGCAAAATCGGCAACCGGGCGTAGGAACTCGATATGTTTACAGGCGACATCAGACGCGCCATGCGTCTTTTTTATTGTCGAAGCTTTTGCACACCTAGTAAAAGTGGCTTTTAGCCATTCAGAATCAATGGTGGGCTGGGCGGGGCAGCTTTCGGGCTGGCCGGTTTCCTGTAACGCCGGTATTCCTACCCCCGTCCAGCTCACCACCCTGAGTGTAGGAACTCCGGTGGTGGGACATTCACCCAGTTACAGGAGTCTGCCGCTATGGCTGCTACCCCTATTCAAACTCGCCCCGAATTTGTCTTTTTATTTCTTGCAGTGCGCCGTGCTGATGTTCACGCCGTTCCGCACCGTGAAACCGTTATTGCCCCCAATGAACGCAGCGCCCGCCGTCTGCTGGCGCGTGACTATGTGCTCGCTTTTGCTGGCCGTCTGCCAGTTGAGGGGGCGCGTCATGTTTGATAACACGCCGTTGGATCTGGAAGAAGTTATCGATCAATGCCGGGCGCTGGCGTATGCGCTGGTTGAGCTGAATCAGCCCCAGGCGAAAGAGGTGCTGACCTTTGTTCTGTCGGAGCGGCTGGACTGCTTGCACCGCACCTTTCACCAGCCGGTAACGGAGGGTGAACATGACTAATGCTCAGTTTCCTTGCGGCTACACGCAGAATGGCGAAGAGCGTATAAATCGCGCTTTACAGGCCACCGAGTGCATGGCCGAGTTGTTACGCCACCATGCCGTTCACCCTGGTAAGCCGCTTAATTCAGACGGTTTGGCCGCTATTTTTGAATGTGTTCGTGACCAACTCAACGGTGCGGTAGAAACCAGTGAATTCTTTGCTGGAGGGGTGAACCATGAGTGCAATTAACCTGCCGACCTCACCGGCTTTCAAAATGGCGCTTTTGCGCCATTACATCGCCAACGCTTTTCTGGAAGCAATGACAACCCAGCACGGCCAGGCGGTGTATGTACTGAACGGTAGCCGTATTCCGCTGACCGCCGACAAGGTGGCGATTAACATCATTTCCCACATTGAAGCGCCCTATATCGACCAGTTCGGCTGTGTAATGGGGCAAGCGATGGCGGCGCAGGCGCTGTATGAAATGCTCGAACCGGGCTTTATGCGTGAGGCGGTACGCCTGTCAGCGTATGGCTACTGCTGCCTGTTGGCCATGTATGCCGAGATAGCCAGTGGTGCGACGGATGGCGAACTGCCGCCCGGTGCCGTGGTGGAAACGCTGACGACGGGAGGAACGGCGCAATGAGTAGACCCAAACTCTCCGAGACTGTGAAGGCGGCAAACAACCGCTGGGTGCAGATATTACCGGTATTAGGGATTACGGTTCCGGCCAACGGCAGGCACGGTGCCTGCCCGAAATGCGGCGGTACAGACCGTTTCCGCTTTGATGATAAGGATGGGCGTGGGACGTGGTTTTGTTCGCAGTGTGGCAACGGTGACGGGCTGGATTTGGTGCAACTGGTCAGCGGGGATGACAACAAAACCGCTGCCGATGCGGTGGCGTCCGTGCTGGGCTTACCACAAGTGCAACACCCAACAACACCGCCCGCCAGGAAAGAATCCGATGAAGCCGAAAAGCGCCGCCAGTTCAGCGCCAGCTATCGCACACTGCGGGCGACTTGTGAAACCGGCGAAAGCGCCTATCTGACCAATAAAGGCTTAACGGGGCAGGGCTTGCCCCTGACTCGCCAGGAGAAACAGAGCGGTGGCGTGGCGTTTCCTGCCGGTTCGCTGTTGCTGCCGCTGACTGACGTTGACGGCCAGATAACGGGCGCGCAGCTAATCAGCCCATTGGGAGATAAACGGCTGCTGGCCCATTCCACCCTGGCGGGCAGCTTTATTACTCTGCAACCGCTGCTGAGTGAGGCACCAGAGCAGGTGACTATCACCGAGGGTTACGCTACCGCGCTGACGGTGGCTGCATTGACCGAGGGCGTCACGGTGGCCGCTGTCGCCGCCAGTAATTTACTGAACGTGGCGCAGGCGTTCCGGCAGCGCTGGCCGGATGTGCGGCTGGTGATTGCTGGCGATAACGACTTTGACGACGGCAAGGAAAACACCGGGAAACAGTGGGCGGAGAAAGCCGCCAAAGCGGTAGACGGTTGGGTGACGCTGCCACCGACGCGGCATAAAGCCGATTGGGATGATTTCAGGCAGGAGCATGGCCAGGAGCGCACCAAAGAGGCGTTGCGCGAAGAAATGATTTTGTTTGGCAAGGGTAAGACCCGCTTGCCGCAAGGTTTCCGGCTGACCAAAGAATACTTGTGGTTTGACAAACTGGTGAACAAGTCGGACGGCGATACGGAAATCCGCAATATCAAGCTGTGCAGCCCGGTGCGGGTGACGGCTATCACCTGCGACATGGACGGCAGCAACTATGGCCGCTTGCTGGAATGGGAAGACACCAACGGCATCAGCCGCAAATGGGCGATGCCGATGGAATACCTTTCCTTGTGCAAGCCAGACCGCAAGGTGACATGCGTCAGTAAAACCGGCTGGCACGGTTCGGTGTACGTGCTTCAGGATGAGGTGATAGGCGAGGGCGCGGAGTCGGTCATTCTGCAAACGTCTAGCGTACAGGGGCGGGATTTTCGCACGGCGGGCACGTTGGCCGACTGGCGCGATCAGGTGTCACGCTATTGCGTCGGTAATGCCCGCGTGGCGTTTTCCGTCAGCCTGGCCTTTGCCGCGCCGCTACTCAAGCTGGTTGGCGTCGGGGGCGGCGGCTATCACCTGAAAGGGGAATCGACGGACGGCAAGACTACCACCATGAAGGTGGCGGCATCGGTGTGCGGCGGTTCAGACTTCTGGCACACCTGGCGGTCAACTGGCAATGCGCTGGAAGGGACGGCCAGCCGTCGCAACGATGCCACACTGATGCTCGATGAGATCCGTGAGGTTGACGGACGGGAGGCGGGAAATATCGCCTACATGCTGGCTAATGGCCAGGGTAAGGCCAGAGCCAGAACAGACGGCAGCGTAAGGGAAACGAATCGTTGGTGTCTGCTGTTTCTCTCCACTGGTGAACTGTCACTGGTTGAACACGCCGCCAACGCCGGAGAACGTACTTATGCCGGTGTGGAAGTGCGTATGGTGCAAATCCCCAGCGATTCGGGCAAGTACGGCGTGTTTGAAGAGTTGCACGGCTTTTCTGGCGGTAAGACGCTGGCCGAGCATTTAGAACAGGCGGTGACGGAATACCACGGCGCGGCGTTCCGTGAGTGGTTGCGCCACCTCACGGCGGATTTATCCGGTATGACGGCCAAAGCCAAAGCGCTGCTGAAAACCTACACCCGCGAGTTAACCCCAGCGGAGGCGGGCAACCAGGTGGGGCGGGCGGTCACGCGCTTTGCACTGGTGGCGATGGCGGGCGAGCTGGCCACCGAAGCGGGGATAACCGGCTGGCCTGCGGGGGAAGCGCTACGGGCGGCAAAAGTCTGTCTGGATGCGTGGATGGTAGACCGTGGCCATGTCGCCAATCAGGAGGAAGCCGCCGCGCTGGAGCAGGTGAAAGACTTCATCACCCGTAACCAGTTCAGCCGCTTTGCCGACTGGCACAACGAGTACAGCCGTCCGGCCAATCTGGTGGGCTTCCGCCAGGTGGTCAAAGGCAACAACACCGAGGATGCCGCCACCACGTTTTACGTGTTGTCATCGGGCTGGAAAGAAATCTGTAAGGGATTCGACGCCAAGAAGGTGGCGCAGCTTTGTGCCAGGGCGGGCTATCTGGATTTGCCGGAAGACGCGACCCGGACACAGAAAAACATCCGCCTGCCAGAAATAGGCGTCAAGCGGGTGTATCAGTTTAATAGCAGCGTATTGGGTTAATACTCTCACACGTATCTTATTTTTCTGAGGTAACAGAGGTAACACTGGTAACAAGCAGGCAGGACAAGGGCTAGATGTGTTACCAGTGAAAAAAGCCCTGTGGTAACACTGGTAACAAAAAGCCGTGTGTTACCACTGTTACCAGTAGTGAAAATTCAGTGGTAACAGATAAAAGCCTTTTATATCAAGGCTGTTACCAGTGTTACCACTGTTACCACACGCAGAGAAGAGAAACACCGTAAAAATGGCCGTCTGTTAAGGCTTTATTCCTGGCGGGCGGGGTTAACAGAATGGAAGGAGTGAGCGATATGAGGATAATGCGTGTTTACTGCCCTGAATGTGGCGCTGTGGCCACGGTGAAGAAAACCCACCGTAAGCACCCGCATATCTCAGATATTTACTGCGCCTGTGCGGATGTGGAATGCGGGCATACGTTCGTGATGAATATGACGTTCTCACATACCCTCAGTCCCAGCGCCAAAACCCACGGGCATATGATTAAAGGCGTGATAGACGGGATCGCCCCGGAGAAGCGCAAAGACATGATCGACATGCTGAACCAGGCACAGGAGGACGACAAAAAGGCCGAAGCTGTGGACGAACCGGAAAGCTCTCTGGGTGTGGTGCGGCGTAAAGTTGGGGAAAAGTAACGGGCTGTTGTTATCCCAGTGGATAGGGACTAAACTATTGATTGTTAGTGGAAGCATGATGTTGTAATGCGTATAGATAGGAATTACGCTCATCAGCGTTAGTAGTGGATTAACCGCGCTTTATCTGAGGCAGCGAATCCCAAGCGTCATGAAAAAGCCCAACCTCACCAGTTGGGTTTTTTTGTGCCTGGCTATTCACGTTTTTCAGTGGCTCCAACACTTCTGCCCATCTGTAGGCCGCGTCCTGCAAGGGATTACCGGAACGGGAGCACATTCTTTTCTCTGCCTGATTTTTTTCACCACGCCACGTAAAATAATAACCTGTCTTTAAATTCAAGTAGATAGTGTAGTTTTTTGCGAGTTTCTGAACCGACAAAAAACGCCAAAACTGAAAAAAGCTGAAATTCTTTTCAATGATTTCAGTTGGCATCGGAATGCACAAGCCCAGTAATGGCGCGGGCTGGCGGGTTGGTTTGTAGAAAAAGAAAACTGAAAAATTTTTATGATCCGAAAACCGCAGGCGGGTGCGGTGTAGCGCCGATTTTGTGGTGTGGGTGCTTATTTTGTATGGGTAGTAGTTGCATTGTAAGAGTGTGGTTGATATATCATTGCATATGATAACTGAAGAATGCATAACAAATAGCGTGATAGGTATGCTCTAAGTTTTTCTCGTGATCCTTTAAATTGATATTTTCACATACAGTTATCAAATTTAATAATTGAGAGCGATATCTATTAAATCGGAAAAATTAAATTTTCTCTAAAAGGATACTGAAATGGCTAGTAAAGCTAATCTTGTGAACTTGGATGCTATGATAAAAAGATCTGATTTTGCATCTAAACCAGATGAGGATACAACATTCGATACTATTCATAATATATCTGTTCGAGATTTAGGCGATTTTACTGCGATTTTAAGGAAGCCTGATTTTCAAAGAGAGACAAATCATTGGTCTCCTGAGCAAGTTACATCATTACTTGAAAGTTTTGTCTCTGGTGATCTTATACCATCAGTAATCCTTTGGAAGTCTAGTTCATTTTTGTTTGTTATTGATGGTGGTCATCGATTAAGTGTTTTAAGAGCATGGGTTGAGGACGACTATGGTGATGGATTAATATCATTAAAATATTTTGGTGGGGAAATATCTAAAGAGCAAAAAGCTACAGCAGAGAAAACGAGAAAGCTTGTTAATTCGAAAGTTGGGAGTTGGGCTGATTTCAATAAAAAGAAAAATGATGAAGATATTTCTGATTCTGAACGAGCAAAAATATCTACTATACTTACTAGAGGACTATCTATTCAGTGGGTAAAAGGTGATGTTGATAAGGCAGAAACTTCATTTTTTAATATTAACATGAAAGGAACGGCATTAGATGATGTTGAGGAACTTTTACTTAGAAATAGGAAAAAACCCACATCAATTGCTGCTCGTGCTGTTATAAGGGCAGGGAAAGGGCACAAGTATTGGTCTTCATTCAGTGCAGAAAATTCTGTGAAAATAGAAAAGGCCGCATCAGAACTTCACTCAACCTTGTTTGATCCTGATCTAAAAAGGCCAGTTAAAACTTTGGATTTACCATTAGGTGGCTCTAGAGGGGTTAGAATAGCCTTACAATTGTTAATTGATTTTATTCTTGTAGCGAACCAAAATAGCCAAGGTAACCCTAGAACCATTAATGAGCAGATAGATGATGATACGGGAAATGATACAGTTCAGTATCTTCAAAAAGCCACGAGGCTTGCTAACCGTATTACAGGTAACGACAATGGGAGTCTAGGTTTACATCCTGCTGTATATTTCTATGGCCCGACGGGTAGGCATTCAAGTCCAATGTTTTTGGGGACGGTCTCTTTAATTGCTAAAAAAATATCGGCCAATGATAGTGGTTTTTTTAAAAAGTTCACAAGTGTTAGACAGGAACTGGAAGATATATTAGTTAGTGATAAAGATCTAATTGCAACCATTATGCAAAAGCATGTAAGTGGAAAACGTGTTGAGAAATATTCAGAGCTTCTTTCTATTTTTATTGAAAAATTAAGTAAAGGGGAAGATGTATCTGAAAGTGTAATTATTGAGGAGTCGGGATTACAAGGAAAGGTTGTCGCTGGAAATGTAAAATCGAGTAGCAAAAGTTTTTCAGATGATAACAAAAGTCAAGTTTTTATAATATCAGCGTTGAGGTCTGCTATTAAGTGTCCAATATGTAATGGATATTTAGATCCAGAAAAATCTATATCTTATGACCATATTGTCAGAGCGCAAGATGGTGGGAAAGGGGATGTGAATAATTGTCAATTAACACATCCATATTGTAATATGTCTATTAAAAATTAATTTTACTAAATTTCAGTGGTATTAATTAGATTAGAATACCACTGCAACATTTCCCTACGGCCTTCCAAATATTGCGCATGGTTATAAGTTCCACGGATGGAGTTTTTATCCACATGCGCAAGCTGGGTTTCAATCCATGCACTGTTAAATCCGCGCTCATGCAAAATGGTACTCATGGTATGCCTGAAGCCATGACCGGTAAGCCTGCCGTGATAACCCAGCATTTTGATCACTTTATTAATCGCGGCATCGCTCATCGGCTTTCTGGTATCGTTTCGACCAGGGAAAACCAGTTGATAATACCCAGTAAGCACTTTCAGTTCTTTCAGGATAGTAATTGCGTGAGTGGACAATGGCACCAAATGCGGGCGGCGCTTCTTCATCCGTTCTTTAGGTATTTCCCACAGTGCATTATCTAAATCGAATTCAACCCACTCAGCCGCGCGTAATTCAATGGTTCTAACACCGGTCAACATTAAAAGCTGAGTGGCATATTTGGTGATCTGGCTTCCTTTGTAATTATTGAGTGCCTTAACAAAGTCAGGTAGTTCACTTTCGGTTAGGAACGGAAAGTGATTGTTCTTTGGCTTGTTCATAGCGCTGGCCAGGTCAGGCGCTGGATTATACATAGCGCGTCCGGTTACGACGGCGTAACGGAATACTTCACCACAGCGGCGGCGGATTTTGCTGGCTTGTTCCAACGCTCCGCGTTTTTCGATCTTTTGCAGAACGGCTAAAAGTTCAAGCGGTGTGATCTGGTCTATCGGACGTTTACCCAGGAACGGGAAAATTTCTTTCTCCAGGTAGTGTATAACTTCTTTGGCGTACCCTTCCGACCAGGTAGTGAGTTTTGATGTGTGCCATTCTCTCGCTACGGCTTCAAAGGTGTTTTCCGTAGAGAACAACAAAGAGAGCTTATCGGCTCTGCGTGCGTCGCTGGGGTTAATACCATTAGCTAACATGGAGCGGGCTTCATCACGCTTCTTACGAGCATCAGCAAGGGATACGGTATCGTAAGTGCCAAACGATATGAGCTTAGGCTTATTAGCAAACCGATAGCGGAAGCGCCAGCCTTTTGTCCCTTTAGGATCAATCAGTAAAGACAGCCCGCCACCGTCATTAAGTGTGTAGGGTTTGTCCTGGGCTTTCGCCTTTTTAATTTTGAGGTCGGTTAGCAGCATGTGTATAAGAAAAAGATCGAACTGAATGTATACATGATTTTATACGCATCTGTGTATAGCTTCTACAAGATTTTATGGTATTAACTAAGACAATGAATTGAGTATATTTGTTGTTTTTAAAGGGGTTTTTAGACTTTTGGAGAGCATGTAAGAGGGTGTTATGGTGTCCCCAGCAGGAATCGAACCTGCAACTAGCCCTTAGGAGGGGCTCGTTATATCCATTTAACTATGGAGACGTGAAGCCCGGCTATTATACGCATTTTTGCTCTGAGAATAAGCACTTAACGGCGCGTTTGCTCAAAGTGTCGGCAATCAGCGTTTCTGCCGATGTTCTTCTCCGTCATTCCCTTGCACCTTTTGGCGTTTTCCGTGAGATGAACTGCTCATGTCATTGCGGATTTGTGCGTGGCTGATGAGTGCGAAAATAAAGGTGCCGCCGATGATATTCCCCGCCAGCGTGGGCAAGGCAAACGGCCAGATGAAGTCATGCCACGGTATGTGGCCAATAAACACCAGATAGAAAATCTCTGAGGCACCGGCCACGATGTGCGTGAGGTTACTGAAAGCAATCATCCAGGTCATGATGATGATAATCCACAGCTTGGCAGAATAGGCGCGAGGCAGCATCCAAACCATCGTGGCAATAATCCAGCCGGAGACGACGGCATTAGCGAACATTTCCGTTGGTGAGTGCTTCATGACCTTCATCGCGATGTCGACCAAAGCCTCCCGCGTTTCGCCATCAAAAACGGGCATGTAGGTAAAGGCAAGGGCGGCCAAGGCTGTGCCAATCAGGTTGCCAGCCAGCACGACAAACCATAACCGACCGAGCAGGTAGAAATTGCTGCGCGTGGGCTTATGCATGATGGGAAGCACGGCCGTGACCGTGTTTTCAGTGAACAGCTGCTGGCGTGCCATGATGACAATTACGAAGCCGATGGTGTAACCGAAGCACTCCAGCAGAAAGCCGCCGGGTACGCCAACCAGAGGGGTGTGGAGCATACCGACCGCCATGAATGAGGTTCCCATGGAGATCCCTGCCGCAATCGCCGACCACAGTAACGCCATTGCATCGCGTTCCAGCTCCTTTTGCCCTTCCTGACGAATCTCTTCATGGATCGCAGCAGCTGGGGAAGGCAAGTGATCTTCGTCTACATCGATCGCTTTTCCCTGCGTGCTTTCCTCACTCTCTACCGCCACGTCCCTTTCTTTCTCTTGCCGGATTTGTCTGGATTCTGAAGGTGGATTCATAGCGATTCTCTCGACGTGTGGGCCGGTTGTTGTCTGGCTAACGGTACTGATGTTGAGGGGCAATCACCGACAACCCCGATGATAAGCGTAGTCAGTTTTTACAACATGGGATGGCGCGGCGCGACTCACTGGTTTAGGCTGGCGGTGCTATGCTGTGAGGGGAACAAGGGAATACCGTACTGTCGCCCACGCTGGAGCGCGTGTCGCAACGATGCCGCGTGTTGTCCCCATAAGAAAAATGGCAAACCTCTGAAAATGCAGTAATGCGTAAGCCAACGTAGCGATGGAGCGATAAAATGTTACACTGTTGGCCGATATCCCGTCCTTGTCGCTCAGCCTGCGAGGCTGGAGCTGATACTGGGAATACCCATTTTCGGTCGCGGGTATATACCCTAAATAATTCGTGTTGCAGGCAGGCGGTAAGTGAAGGAATCCCGATGAGCTTACTCAAGTAAGTGATTCGGGTGAGTGAACGTAACCAACACACATGCAACGTGAAGTATGACGGGTATAGCACACTATAAATCAGGGAGAACAGATATGAATTACCGCCTGAGTGGGGTGGTGTTTGCCAGCGTGTTACTGATCGGCTGCGCCAGTTCCGGGGATCGAGCTCAAGAAGGACGTTCTGATCCGCTTGAAGGCTTTAACCGTACCATGTTCAGCTTTAACTATGACGTTCTGGATCCTTATCTGGTGCGTCCTGCGGCTGTAGCCTGGCGTGATTATGTGCCGACGCCCGCGCGTAATGGACTGGGCAACTTCTTCAGCAACCTGGAAGAACCTGCAACGATGGTGAACTACTTCGTTGAAGGTAAGCCGTATAAAGCGATGATTCACTTTAACCGCTTCTTCCTGAATACCTTGCTCGGGATGGGCGGTCTGATTGACGTGGCCTCAATGGCGAATCCGAAACTGGCGAAAGAAGAGTCTCGCCGCTTTGGTAGCACATTGGGTCATTATGACGTTGGCTACGGGCCTTATCTGGTGGTACCCGGCTACGGTAGCGTGACACCTCGTGAAGACGGCGGTGGCGTAGTAGATACGCTGTATCCGATGCTGAGCTATCTGACGTTCTGGATGTCCGCGGGTAAATGGGCTATCGAAGGGATAGAAACGCGAGCACAGCTGTTGGATTCCGACGGGCTGCTGCGTAACTCTTCCGATCCATACCTGATGGTGCGTGAAGCCTACTTCCAACGGCATGATTTCCTTGCCAGTGATGGGCAACTCACCCCGCAGAAGAACCCGAATGCGGCAGCGATTGAAGACTCGCTCGACGAGATCGATTCAGCGAAATAGTGTCGCGTCACATCGCTCATTTCTCAGGCACCTGCGGGTGCCTTTTGCTTTTATAAAACACTGCTAAACTTACTTTTACCATGATGATTCTGTGGTTTGTTTCTTAAAAGTTATGGCATTGTTGTTCATTTATTTACTTACTAAAATTTATTTCCTCCCGCCAGATAACAATAATGCTACGTCGTTAACCCGTACCGATGTCCATCATGGTTGAAATGTGTCTGCACGCTGATTTTTTTGTTAGCAAGGTGATTAACAAAAAGGTCATAAGAATGATGCTTTTTACGGATGATGGCGTGGTCGTGTGTTAATGAATGCCCGGAATTCTATTTACCTGCACTTATAAAAATAGAGATATAAGCATGAAAAAACTACTTGCTATGTTCTTCTGCCTCATGGTGGTTAACGCTCCACTGGCGATGGCTGAAGATGCTAAAACGACAGAGAAGACAACGGATGTGGTACTGATCGGCGGGGGCATTATGAGCTCTACGCTGGGCGTGTATTTACAGGAGTTGCAACCAGACTGGTCTATCGACATGGTTGAGCGGATGGATAACGTGGCGGAAGAGAGCTCGAACGGCTGGAATAATGCCGGTACGGGTCACTCTGCTTTCATGGAACTCAACTACACGCCGGATAATCCCAACGGCCCAATTAATATCAGCAAAGCGCTGGAAATTACCGAAGCCTTTGAAGTCTCGCGCCAGTTTTGGTCCTATCAGGTGAAAAACGGCGTGCTGAATAACCCGCACTCTTTCATTAACAGTGTGCCGCACATCAGCTTTGTCTGGGGTGACGAGAACACCGCCTTCCTGAAACATCGTTATGATGCGATGCAGCACAGCACGCTGTACCGTGGCATGGAGTTCTCTGACGATCCCAATACGATCAAAGAGTGGGCGCCGTTGGTGATGGAAGGTCGCGATCCGGCTCAGAAGATTGCGGCGACTCGTATGCCTATCGGCACCGACGTGAACTATGGTGAAATCACGCGTCAGCTGGTTGGCGCGATGAAAACCAAACCCAACTTTGCGCTGCACCTGAATTCAGAAGTGCGTGATATCAAGCGTAATGCGGATAACACCTGGAGCGTGACTTACGCCGATCTGAAGAACGGCGAGAAAGAAAGCGTGATTAAGGCGAAGTTTGTCTTTATCGGTGCGGGTGGGGCGGCACTGCCGCTGTTGCAGAAGTCCGGTATTCCTGAGGCCGATCTGTACGGTGGCTTCCCGGTTGGTGGCGAATTCCTGGTGACAGAAAACCCGGAAATCGTGAAGCGCCACATGGCAAAAGTGTACGGTAAAGCCTCCGTCGGTGCGCCACCGATGTCTGTTCCTCATCTGGACACCCGTATTTTTGACGGTAAGCCAGTCCTGCTGTTCGGGCCGTTTGCTACGTTCTCCAGCAAGTTCCTGAAAAACGGTTCGCTGTGGGATCTGATCGGTTCCGTGACCTTCTCTAACGTGATGCCGATGACGCACGTCGGTCTGGATAACTTCGATCTGGTGAAGTATCTGGTTGGTCAGGTCATGATGGATGACGACGATCGTTTCGCCGCGTTGCAGGAATACTTCCCGAACGCGAAGAAAGAAGACTGGAGACTGACGATTGCTGGCCAGCGCGTTCAGGTTATCAAGAAAGATGATGACAAAGGCGGCGTGCTGAAGCTGGGTACGGAGATCGTCAGTTCTCAGGATGGTTCAATTGCCGCGCTGCTGGGTGCCTCTCCGGGCGCGTCTACTGCCGCACCGATTATGCTGAGCCTGCTGGAAAAAGTGTTTAAAGATAAAGTCGCTACGCCGGAATGGCAGGGCAAGCTGAAAGAGATCATTCCATCTTATGGTCAGAAGCTGGACGGTAATATTGAAATGACCAATAAAATCCGCAGCTATACCAGCAGTACGCTGGATCTGGACTATATCGAGGTTAAACCTGAGTAATCGGGGTTAGCAGGAAGTCACGATGTAAGGCCGCGAAAGCGGCCTTTTTTGTGCCTTCAAGCCCAATGCGCACTAGCGATCGTCGGTGTTGAGTCCAGGGATCCTGGAAAACGCTTCTGCAATGAAGTCCATGAATACAATGGCTCGCTTCGGTAGCAGGCGATTGGCGACATAGAGAAACTGGATTGGCACCGGCGGTGCTTCGTAGTCGCAAAGTACCTGACACAGCCTGCCGCTCTGTAATCCATCCTCGTATAGCCACTTGGGTCCGCTGGCGATACCAAGGCCGGCGATGACCGCTTCCTGTACGGCCTGGGGTGAGTTGACTCGGAATCGCCCCGAAACGTTGATCTCGATATCTCGAAAATGCCATGTATTACCCGTGTTTAACAGCGAGTACAGAATACAGTCATGATCGCGTAGATCTTCTGGTGTTTGCGGTATGCCGCGACGATTCAGATAGTCTACCGAGGCTACATACACGCGTGTGAAAAGGCCAATCCGGCGCGCACGCAGTGCACTGTCGGAAGGATGACCGATTCGGATAGCTAACTCGGCACCTTCTTCCACCAGATCGACGAAACGATCGCTCAGTTGCAAATCCAACGACAACCCGGGGTAGCGTGATAAAAAAGCGGGGATCTGTGGCATAAGGAAGGCATGAGCCATTGCGGTTGGGCAGGCCACTCGTAGGAGTCCAGTGGGTTCCGTCTCATCGCTCAAGGATGACTCCGATTCTGCAACCGCATCAAGAATTCGGCTGACATCTGCGTAGTACCGCTCACCCTCAGGCGTCAGCACCAGTTGGCGTGTGGTCCGCTGAAGTAGTCTGACACCCAGATGTTCCTCTAAAGCGGCAACGTATCGACTTACGTTGGGTTGCCCCATATTCAGATCGCGTGCTGCTGCAGAAAAGCTGCCTGTTTCGACAGTCCGTTTAAAACAGGTCATGAGCAGAAAACGATCCACGTGAAGATGCCTCATTAATGCAGTAATGGAATAAATTATATGCGAAATAGGGATCTTATCATCATTTATACATACAAATATGATTAGCGCTGTCCCTGGCAGCACATTGCTGCATCCCGCTATGATTATCAGGAGTTTCCTATGTCTCGCTTACACAACAAACGTACCCTTATCACCGGAGGCACCTCCGGCATTGGGCTGGAAACCGCAAAGCAGTTTCTCGCGGAAGGGGCTCGCGTCATCGTTACTGGGGTCAACCCCGATTCTATTGCCATGGCAAAAGCCGAGCTTGGCAACGAGGTGCTGGTGCTGCGCGCCGATTCGGCCAGCGTGAGTGCACAAAAGGAACTGGCACAAGCTGTGGAAGCCCATTACGGAAAGGTTGATGCTGTCTTTCTCAACGCTGGTGTTTCCGTTTGGCAACCGATTGAGGAATGGACGGAGGAGATGTTTGATCGCTCCTTTGACATCAACGTCAAGGGGCCGTACTTCCTGATCCAGTCGCTATTGCCGGTATTCGCGAACCCCGCGTCGGTCGTGCTCAACACGTCGATTAATGCGCATGTAGGATCGGCTCGCTCCTCGGTTTATTCTGCGACCAAAGCTGCTTTTCTTAGCCTGTCAAAGACGCTGTCGAGCGAACTGATGGCGCGTGGCATTCGCATCAACGCGGTTAGCCCTGGGCCCGTCGATACCCCGCTGTATGACAAACTTGGTATTCCCGATACCTATCGCAAACAAGCCAACGAAGAGATCGTCAAAAGCATTCCATCAGGCCGCTTCGGCACGGCGGAGGAGGTGGCTAGGGCGGTGTTGTACCTGACTTCAGATGAGTCCCGATGGACCATCGGTAGTGAGATCGTCGTGGATGGCGGACGTCTCTTGAACGACTGATTTGACACTATGATATTCGTGGATTGTTCATCATTAGCTAATCACTACGCCAGTAAGAAAGAGACAAATGCCTTGTGATGAGCAATAAAAAAGCAGGTAAGTTGCCTTACCTGCTTTATCACGTTCTGACTGATAGCAATGAGAACGCGTGCTTTATTTAGAACGCATAGTTAAAGTTCACGCCGTACAGCCAAGCTTTACCTTTCGAGCTGAAAGTGTAACTTGGCGAACCAGCTCTATCAGAGATAGGTTCGCTGATATCAACTTGCTTGCCATGCATGTAGGACACACCAACATCCACAGACGCGTCTTTATTAAAGGCGTAGGTGGTGCCTGCGCTTAACCAAAAGCGATCCTGATCCGGGATGGAGATCGAGCGTTTGTCGGCTGGTACTGGGCTGTCGTCAAACGCGATACCGCCGCGGAACGTCCAGTTATCGTCATGATAGTAGGTGGTACCGAGTGCGATACGGTAAGCATCACGGAAGCTTTCATCTTTATGGAACAGCGTGTTGCCACTGCTACCTGTTGCTTTCAGCTCCTGGAACTGGCTCCAACTGGTATAGGTCAGGCTGTAGTGCACTGCCCACTTCGGCGCTACGCGATGGTAAGCAGAGGCTTCCCACATCTCCGGTAGATTAAGCGTTAGCTTGCCAGGAATCTTCGCACCACCAGTACCACCAGCGGCTGTTGGGAGGTTGTTGCTGTAATCACCGTTAAAGTCGATATCGACTTTTGAACGATAAGTCAGGCCGAAGCGATTATTTTCATCGACTTCATACAGCAGACCTGCGTTCCAGCCGTAACCCCACTCTTTACCTTCCAGACGAGCGAGTTCCGAAGAAGGGCCAGCAACGACGCCCTGTGCTCCGCCAGCAGCGGTAGGTACGTTTGCCAATTCACCTGCTCGACGAACAATCTTAGCATCGGCATAGACGGCGTTAACCCCTAAACCAAAGCTGAAATGCTGGTTCAGGCGATAGGCGGCGCTCAGATTCAGGTTTGATGTCAACAGGTCGGTCTGGCCGCCGATAGAACCTGCGGCATAGTTATCATTGAATTCCGTTGCTAAGCCATAGTTGGTGGTGGCAGAAGCGCCAACCGCCCACTGCTCATTCAGCGGCATGATGAAGTGTAGGTTCGGCACCCAGGCGTGCGGCGCAATATTTTTGGCGCTGGTATTTTGCCCTGTCAGGGAATTTTTCCCCTGAACATCGATATCCGGGTTGATATAGGTGACACCACCGGAGAACGAAGGGCGGTCAAACATGGTCATGGTCGCCGGGTTACGGCTACCTGAGGTCGCATTATCGGCTACGGCACCTTCACCAGAAAACGCACGTCCCAGACCCGATGATGAGTATTCATTTAGCTGGAAACCAGCTGCGGACACATTTGCTGAAAACAGGGCCACCGCAACAGCAATTGTGGATTGTTTGAACAGGTTTTTCTGGTTCATGACCAAAACCTCTTTATATGCTTGTTATTTAACGTTGTTACGCGAGGTAACAAGGGACGCGCATTGTAGGGGGCGCACTCAGCCTGACAAATCAGACCAGTTGCCAAAGTATAAGTTGGGAATACGACAATGTTGCGCTTGTGTGTTAAAAATATTTCTAAAATGATGCAAAATTTAGATCTGCTTAACGTTTTGGTTAATTTGTGTGAAGAGATATTACTCAGTCTTTACTGCCGTATAACACTGTAATGTGATTGATATCACTAAAATTACTGGTCAGCATGAAGTGCTGGTACTGCTTCGGGATGAGGGAGTAAAATATAAGGAAGATAAGAATATTTGAACTGGATCATAATCTCCCGCGTCTTAAGAGTAAGAGGAAATAGGCATGACGAACGTAATCAACAAATGCAGTGCTGAAGAAACCGCAGCCTGCTGCTGTGTCGATGTTGGCACAATCATGGATAACACGGATTGCACGGCGTCTTACAGCAACGTTTTCAGCAGTCGTGCTGAGGCGGAAGCGGCACTGGCCGCCCTGACGGAAAAAGCGCGGGCGGTAGAGTCTGAACCTTGCGAAATTGCCAGCACGCTGGAAGATGTAGACGGCGGCGTTAAACTGGACATCGATTTTACGTTCAGCTGCCAGGCTGAAACGATGATTTTCCAGCTCGGCCTGCGTTAACTATGCTCCCGCAGGAGCCTTGACCGGCTCCTGTTCTATTTCATGCCCTGAGCTGCGTTTAATTTATCCCCCTTCAAATCTCTCTGTTTTCACTCCTGCTTATTACTTATTAATGCAAAAAGTTATAACGCAAAAGGTCACACTTTTGTGTTGCGCAGCTTTGCGTAATGTAACTATTTGGTTAACAATGAAATTAGGTCTGACCTGTTGTACGCGTACTTTATTTTTAGTTAACGGGAATATTTTCGGTTAACAGGAGCGTTTATGAGCGAGGTATTACCTCTGATAACCCGCCGTGGCGATCGCATTGCGATCGTGAGCGGATTACGCACCCCATTTGCCCGGCAGGCAACGGCCTATCATGGTGTACCTGCCATCGAATTAGGGAAGCTCGTCACCAGCGAATTACTGGTTCGCACCGGGATCGATCCTGAATTGATCGAGCTATTGGTCTTTGGGCAGGTGGTTCAAATGCCGGAAGCGCCGAATATCGCCCGAGAGATCGTGCTCGGCACGGGCATGAGTGTGCATACCGATGCCTATAGCGTGTCGCGCGCCTGCGCTACCAGCTTTCAGGCAGTCGCCAACGTGGCGGAAAGCATTATGGCGGGTACGGTGGAAGTCGGGATTGCTG
Source organism: Pectobacterium carotovorum (assembly GCF_900129615.1). Classification (GTDB taxonomy): domain Bacteria; phylum Pseudomonadota; class Gammaproteobacteria; order Enterobacterales; family Enterobacteriaceae; genus Pectobacterium; species Pectobacterium carotovorum. The sequence continues at coordinate 141,262 of NZ_FQWI01000005.1, forward strand.
GCGGGGCGGATTCCTCTTCCGTGCTGCCGATTGGCGTCAGCAAAGCGTTGGCCAGAACGCTGGTGGATATGAACAAGGCTCGGACACTGAGCCAGAAATTGAAACTGTTAAGCGGCCTGCGCCCGAAAGACCTGCTACCGGTTGCGCCCGCCGTGGCGGAGTATTCTACCGGATTGCGCATGGGCGATACCGCCGAACAAATGGCAAAAACCTACGGCATCACGCGTGAAGAGCAGGATGAACTGGCGCACCGCTCGCACAAGCTGGCGGCTCAGGCTTGGGAATCCGGCGTGCTGCGCGATGAAGTCATGACGGCTTACGTCCCACCTTATGACAAGGCGCTGAGCGAAGATAACAATGTGCGTCATGATTCCGCACTGGATCAATATTCCCGCTTACGCCCGGCGTTCGATCGCCGACACGGTACGGTCACGGCGGCGAACAGTACGCCGCTGACGGATGGTGCGGCGGCGGTATTGATGATGAGTGAGTCTAAGGCCAAAAGTCTGGGGCTCACGCCGCTGGGCTACCTGCGCAGCTATGCATTCAGCGCCATCGGCGTGCAGCGTGATATGTTGCTGGGGCCGGCTTACGCCTCCCCGCTGGCGTTGGCAAGGGCCGGCGTGACGCTGAGCGATCTGACGCTTATTGATATGCACGAAGCCTTTGCCGCCCAAACGTTGGCAAATCTCAAACTGTTTGCCAGCGATGAGTTCGCCCGGAATCAACTGGGTAGAAACGCTGCGCTAGGCGAGGTGGATCGTGACAAGTTCAATGTGTTGGGGGGATCCATTGCCTATGGACACCCCTTTGCTGCCACCGGGGCGAGGATGATTACCCAAACGCTGAATGAACTGCGTCGTCGCGGCGGCGGGTTGGGATTAACCACCGCCTGCGCGGCTGGTGGGCTGGGTGCGGCAATGGTACTGGAGGTGACGCCATGAACGATCAACAGCCTTTCTCCGTGACAACATCGTCTGCAACGGAAAAAACAGCGCCCGTAACGGAAATCCCCTCAGCCTTTTCCCTAACGATTCGGCCGGACAATATCGGCGTTATTTGCATTGATGTCCCCGGCGAGAAGGTGAACACGCTAAAGAGCGAATTTGCAGAACAGATTCTTTCGGTCTTCGAGCTGGCGCGGCAGCATGCGACGCTCAGGGGGCTGATTTTTATTTCCGCCAAGCCTGATTCGTTTATCGCCGGGGCGGATATCACCATGTTGAATCAGTGCAGCAGCGCCGAACAGGCAGAGAATCTGGCGAAGCAAGGGCAGGAAACGTTCGATCAGGTGGCCGCGCTGCCGTTCCCCGTGGTGGCCGCGATCCACGGTGCCTGTCTGGGCGGTGGGCTGGAGCTGGCATTGGCGTGCGACTATCGCGTCTGCTCGCTGGATGAAAAAACTGTACTAGGGCTACCGGAAGTGCAGCTTGGCCTTCTTCCCGGTTCAGGTGGAACGCAGCGGTTGCCACGGTTAATTGGTCTGGATAGCGCGCTGGATCTTATTCTGACCGGTCGCCACCTCCGTGCGAGTCAGGCGTTACGACAAGGGCTGGTTGATGAGGCCGTCCCGCACGATATCCTGCTGGAGACGGCGGTCGAGATTCTCAAAAAAGGAAAACGCAAAGCGGTGCCGCTGGGCTGGCGTTCTCGTCTGCTGAGCAGTCCGGGCATTCGCCATGTGCTGTTCAAAATAGTGAAACGCAAAACGCGTGCGAAAACACACGGCAACTATCCGGCCACGGAAAAAATCATTCAGGTGGTGCGTCGAGGTATAGAAAAAGGCCGTGAGGAAGGGTATCGGCACGAGGCGCGAGCGTTTGGCAAACTGGTGATGACGCCGGAATCGGCTGCGCTACGCCATCTGTTCTTTGCCTCCAATGCATTAAAGAAAACCGCCGGTGCGGCCTCTGAAGCGAAACCGATCCACCGCGTCGGTATTCTCGGTGGTGGGCTAATGGGCGGTGGGATCGCTAGCGTTACGGCGACGCGCGGGCAGTTGCCGGTGCGCATTAAAGATATCAATGAACAGGGCATTAATCATGCGCTGAAGTACAACTGGCAGTTGCTGACCAAACGTGTTCAGAGTAAGCGGATGAAGCCGACGGAGCGCCAGCGGTTGATGACGTTGATTTCCGGCAGTACGGACTACCGCGGTTTTGAACATGCAGATATCGTCATTGAGGCCGTTTTTGAAGATCTGGCGCTGAAGCGGCAAATGGTAACGGAGATTGAAGAGCACGCTGCACCGCACACGATTTTCGCATCGAATACCTCCTCGCTGCCGATCCACCAGATCGCAGAGGGCGCGCGCCGTCCGCAACAGGTTGTGGGTCTGCACTACTTTAGCCCAGTGGACAAAATGCCGCTGGTTGAAGTTATCCCTCACGCTCACACCAGCGCAGAGACGGTCGCAACGACGGTGGCTCTGGCGAGAAAGCAGGGGAAAACCGCGATCGTCGTGGGTGATAGCGCCGGTTTTTATGTGAACCGTATATTAGCGCCTTATATCAACGAAGCTGCTTATTGCCTGCTGGAAGGGGAACCGATCGAATCGATTGACTATGCGCTGGTACGCTTTGGCTTCCCTGTCGGCCCGCTCGCGCTGCTTGATGAAGTCGGTATTGATGTCGCGACCAAAATTGTGCCGGTGCTGAGTGAAGAACTGGGCAAGCGCTTCACCTCTCCACCTGCGTTTGATGCGATCCTGAAAGATGGGCGCAAAGGGCGTAAGAATGGAAAAGGGTTCTATCGATACAATAAAACGCGCCGTTTCTGGCACGCGGGCAGAGAGGTAGACTGCTCGGTTTATCCGCTACTGGATGTTACGGCGAAGGCCCATATTGATCCTGCGCTGATCAGCCAGCGTGCCGTGATGATGATGTTGAATGAGGCCGCGCGTTGTCTGGATGAAGGGGTGATCCAGTGCGCCCGCGATGGCGATATCGGCGCGGTATTTGGCATTGGTTTCCCACCTTTCCTCGGCGGGCCGTTCCACTATATGGATCGTCTGGGGGTGGAAACGGTCGTGAAAACGCTACTGGTGCTGCAACAACAGTATGGCGATCGGTTCGCACCCTGTGAACGTTTGCTCGCGATGCGGGAAGGTCGGCGGACGTTTTATCCGCCAACCGATGAAGACCAGAGCGCTAGTTGATCGTGACGTTAATCGTGACGGTATCTTTATACGCGCCTTCTGGCTTGCTGGCCTGACTGGCGTTAATGCGGGCGGTGTACGGGATACTCTGCGTAATCCCTGTACCCGTTCCGCTGTAATCGTTGGTCTCGGTCCAGGCGATGTTTCCCGTGCGATAGAGCTGATATTGCAAATAGTAAGGCGTGCCGCCGACGGTGGCCGTCATTCTACGCCAGTTGGCATCATCGGGGTGGGTGCTGACCAGCTTGACGGTATAGGCTCCCAGCAGCGTACAGCGAACCCCGAGGCTATTATTGACCGCCGCGAAATCGGCGGGAAACGCCGCAATACCAAAACTGACATTCGGCGCACTGGTGATCTGGCAATCATTAGTGATATTCATGGTGATATTGAGGGTTGAAGTGGTTGAGCCTCTTTCGTAAACACAAAGACCGAGTGCCCCCAGCGAACAAAGTTCATAATCCCATTTGATGGTTACCGTATCGGTATAGGTCCCGGCCGCCACGTTGTTGCCGATACTGGTGCGGATATAGATCGGTATCGTGCCGTCAGTGGAATTAAACAGACCTAATATGTCCAGAAAGGTCGTTCGGGTCCAGGTATAGGTCGAGTTAATGTTATAGAGCGTACCGCAGCCAGAATCCATACACAGGTTGTAAGGCACATAGTCTGTGCTCGTCCCCCTGCGCATCCGCATGGTAGTGCCGCTCGGGTTGCTATCACTCTGTATCGTCGCGGTGATGGTATTGGTACTGGCTAAACTCAGCAGGCTCCCCGTACAGCGGAATCCACTCCCCGATGTCACAATCTGGGGAGTGCCGTTAACACCGACAACGGAAGAGGCATAAGGCCCCAGTGTAGTGGAACTTGGTGGCGTCGTGCAGGCGGCGTAGCTAACGGGCGCGTAATACAGCGCCATCAGCAGGAAAGCCAGACATAGCCAACGGGCCGCTCGCCGGTTAGCGGGGGAGAAGTGCTGGATTTTCGGTATCGGAGTCAGCATCTTTTTATCCTTTTGAGTCAGTCTGGCAGGTCAGCGGGCCGATGGCCGCCATCATGGTCTGTGATTCCGGTAGTGAGAATTCCACCCGGCAAAGCCGCCCGTCCTCTTGTTTAAAGCGTAAGCGGTTAGCCGTTCCCAGATTGGTGAAATAGACCAGACCATCGTAGCCGCTGATGGTGGTGTCGCCGCTGACGTCGTCTGTTATCCAGGTGCCGATGGTGAGCGGGTTGCCATCCGTATTGCGCAGCTTAATGTTGGCGGATCGCACGGCATGAACGGGGAACGTAACGACAGTGCCGCTGCCTTCTTTGACCGACACGCGCGATTCCACCTGTGGGGTGGCGACGTTGGCTGGCAGTTGTAACGTATCGATTTCCACTTTCGCGGGGTAGTTGGACACGACCCACGGCACGAGTAAATGGCCGCGTTTGTTGGTTTTACCCACCAGTTGGTTTTCATATTTTACCGGGACGTCAGGGTATCCTTCGGTATCGACCACAATAAAAGCGTCGTTGATACGGTTACTGGCGAAAAGCCCGCTGTTCATGTAGATCAGCGAGCCGCTCAGTTCCCCCCACTGCGTGGTATTTCCTTCATTACCATACGTTCCGCCGGCAAGCATGGCATAAGGGCCGCGCCAGTTCAGCGAGCCTTGGTGATAAGGGGTTTTTCCTGCGCCATACGCGGCGTTCCAGCCTAATCCACCTTCTGTCGGCACGGTACGGTTCACTCCGACACGCGGTGAATAATCGCCATTGCTATCGCGCTGAACGCCGGCATTAATGCTGCCGTTTGTACCAAAAGGCATCACGAACTGGATCTGGGCGCTGTAGCCGTTTTCTCCCAGTTCTTTGTTAAAGGCGAGGTAAATAGAGCTGTCTTGCCAGACCTGACGGCTGAAAGAGAAATTCAGCAGGCGGGTACGGGTTGAATCGTACGTACGGATATCGAAATACCCCACGCCGAATGAGCCGTTGCCTTCACCGAAGATTTGGCTGCTGAGCGTTGCCTGATAGCTTTCCCGGCTGAGGCGACCTTCCGTGAGGACGGCGGTTAAATCGCGGTAGGCTTCACTGCGTTTAGCGTGTTGAAAACTCAGGCCAAATGCGGAGGTGTAGTAGGAGTAGCCCGTAGTGTATTGGTGCCCGGTGGCTTCTTTTTCGCTCTGGCTGTAGGACGAACTCAGTGTGCCCCAGCGGCCGATGGTAAAATCCGCCCCTGCGCCGAGCAGATAGAGATCCTGTACCGCTTCGCCATGCGCCGATACCGTCAGTTTATTGGTTAACCCGTAGCGATAGATGCCGCTAACGGCAGGATCGTCAGTATAGGCGTTATTCTTTACCCCATAGTCCTGACGCAACACGCCAACGGACAGATCGAAATCACTTAATCCCTCCCTCAGCAACGAGTTGGAGACGTAAAAGGGGATCGTGGTGGAAACTTGCCGCCCCTGAGCATCCGTGGTGATGACGGTCGCTTCCCCTGCGCCGTTAAGGTAAGGCGTATTCGTAAGGGTGAAGGGGCCAGCATTCAGACTGGTGCTGTTCGCTTTATAGCCGTTGATAAACAGATCCAGCGTGCTGGGTACGGCAGCCGTACCGGTATATTGCAACATCGGATAGGTCACGATATCCGGGCGGAGGGCGAAATTGCGAGCGATGCGTAGGCCACCCATGCGCACCGAGTTGCTCCACGTCAGGGAGTTGCTGATCAGATCGCCAACCTGATAGGTGAGCATGCGTTCGTTATCGTTATAGCGCCAATAGGTGTCGAAACGCTGATAGTCACCTTGCTGTGCAGTATTGCCGCTCGACGTGAAATAGTAGATCCCCGTGTTGGATAAGGTTCCATAGGGACTGAAAACGCGCTGTTCCATCCAACTGTTGAGTGAATCTGCATTGCCGCGGGATGAAGTGTAATAAAGGTTATAGTTGAACAACAATCCGGGGCTGCTGCGGGCGGGGATACGTGCCATGTCTTGCCCTCCGCCTTCAATGGACTGCTCTGGTAGCCAGAGTGTGGGCACAGTGAGTTTTAGCTGCTGTATGGCCTGATCGTAATCGGCAGTCACCTCTGGCAGAGCGCTAACATTGACCAGCCCCGTACTTTGCTCTGGTAAGCGGATGTGATTCGAACGCAGCGTTGCTGCATCCACATAATAGCTCCCGGCACGATACGTGACAGGGACAACCGTGTTATCGCTCTGTCCGTTAACGGAAAGCGTTAAATAATAAACGGACTCGCTGAGCGAGGGCATGGTGCTGGGGGGCGCGGGAAGATCGGTATAGTCTTCCGCGAGAATCGTCGCAGAATAAAACAGCGCAAATGGAGCGTATATGAGCAGGGGGAAGGCAACGGTTTTGCACTTCATACCTGGTTTCACCATAGCTTCATGGCCAATAGACACGCTTCTGCCGTTAACCGAGCCATCATTCGCGTTTAATCAAAATGGGATCGGTGATATCGATCAGGTTGGTGAAGAGCTGCATCGCCGCACCCGGTGTAGATGCGCCCGCAGGCAACGGCCAACGCATCTCTTGCCCCGGTAGCACATAGCCTAAAAAGCCGTCGGTTACCTTTACCCGGCTTCCTTTCCCGCTTTGGTCGGCTGACCAATAAACGTTACTCAGACGAGCATGGACCACACCACGATTGCGGACATAAAGATAGTTTTTCCCCCCAACCGCACTGACTCGCCAACTGAGCTCGGGCAGCGTTGGTTCTGCGTTGGCACGCCGTTTACCCGGGCGAATATGCGTCCAGACACCTGCACCATCAAGGAACAACGGCAGTAGGTAGCGCATCTGGAATTGCAGACCCATCTGTGGTGAGTTTTGCTGGTTGGGAGCGGCAATTTCATCAACGATGATGCGATAAGCCTGCTCGGTATTGGCAGGCGCGGGGTTGACGCGAATCAGGCGCACCATATTGCGCTTACCCGGTTCCAGCGTCATGAACGGTGGTGTGGCAATGACGTTACTTTGCTCGGCATAACGATCCTGAAAATCTATCTGCTTCCACGACATGATGCGGATTTGCAAGCCGACGGGTGCATTCCCCTTGTTTTCCAGCCACAGCGCCGAGCTGCTCTCATCGGACTCAATAACCTGATAGATCGGCCAAACAAGAATAGAGCTGGCGGCAAAGCAAGACGAGGCGAAACCGCTTAATAAAAAGACCATTGCCCGAATAAAAAACGTCATTTTCCTTTTCATCCTGTGTTCACCCTGTTTTGTTTTTAATAAGTCAGGCTGACGGTCACGTTATCGGTATAAACCCCTGCGGGAGGAAGAGGCGTGCCGCCAAAATAGCGGGCATAGACGGTGTAGGTCTGGGTTGTGGCCGGAAAAGAGGCGATGTTGAGTGCCAGACCTCCCGTTCCCCATACCTGTGTGCGTGCCGCATCGCGGTAGAGCTGATAAGCCAACAGGCGCGTTCCTGCTGTATTTTTCAGATAACGTTGTGTGCTGTCACCGCCATTGGTGCCGTAGCTCAGTTCAATAACGGCGCTGATGCCTGGCGTACAGGTCGCGATAATTGACCCACCGCCGCTGGTGCTGGCGATATCCACGTTGGTCGCCGTGGCGCTGCGCGTCCCAAAATTCAGCGTACCCATGTTGGGCTGGCTGCTTGCCGTGCTGGTGCCAAAAACACAGCCTTTTTGTATCGTTGCCATGACATCAAATGTGCTGCTCACGGTGAGCGCTATCGCTACCGTAGGGACAATGGTGCCCGACAGCAGAAATGGCAAAATCAGAACCGACGAAAAACGCATCGCAATACCAGCGGTTACGTAAATTGAACGGCGACACGAGAAACGTCTGAAGTCAAAAGGAGCGACGTGGCGTAGTCAGTAAACGCAGCATCGCGTATGAGATGTGGTGACATAACGGCTCCTTTTTTGTGGATCAATGACCCTAGAAAGGCCGACATACGAGCATGTCGGCCTGTAAAAAATTACCATACGATAGTTGCTGCGACGGTGTCGGTGTAAGAACCCGCAACGGGTGACAGAACAGTCTGGTCTGATGGCAGAATGCGGGCATAGACCGGAACCAACTGCGGGTTGCCAGTGGCGACAATCGCAATACCTGTACTCCCCGTAGCCGTAAGCTCGGCACTACGGTTGCTGTCGCTGTATAAACGATAAGGGACGTTATACGTGCCCGTTCCTGGTGCGAGTCTGCGCAGTGCGCCGCTGTCGTTCAGCCCGGCGCCAATGTTCAGCGTGGCAGGGGTGCCAACAGAGCACGTGACCGTAATCCCGCTGCCTCCCGCACTGGTGGACTGGCTATCAATATTGGCGGTCAAATCGGAATGGGAACCAAAATTAATCGTACCCCATATGCCGCTTTGGCCCGCGCTTCCGTTATTGATAGTACAGGCGGCAGTAATCGTTAAGGATACGGGGATCTGGCCGTTAATCGTCACGCTGCTTGCGGTGTGGGAAAAGCCGAATGTGGTGAAAAGTGTAGCCAGAATAGGTAATGTTATTCGTTTAGAATTCATAACGATTCCTTTATATTCCTCTAACTTATTTTCATCGAAAATGTCTTCACGAAAGCGCATTTATTTCCGTGAAAACTGCTCGTCACGAATGACTATTACAAAAGTAATCATAACGAGTCGTTTTAATCAGTACGGATATTTATATGGCATGGATTAACCGATCGGGAAAACACAGAGCATGTATTCTTTTTCCTGAACGTCTAAGCCACTGACACAAAAATGTCGCACTACTGAAATAGATATCGCTATTACTTTCAGTACGTTCCGTATGGTTAAGGTCATGCTATCAAGAAAACGTATTACTTATTTTATCTTCCGTGGTGTGAATAATTTCGAACATATAAATAACAGAGAAATTCTTCGGACTTTATCCTGAATTGCACATTCGTCCATAAATAGAAGAGCAATCTATTTTTATTATATGACGTTATATTCTGTGTAATTACCTTGTTTATAAAAAATGAATAGTAAAGAAAAGTGCTATTTAAGATAAAGATAGAACCAGAGTGGTTTTTTAACAATGTCACAAAAATTGATATGCGTTAAAAAAGTACAAGAAATCGACATTTTTGATTTTATCAGTATTTTATTCTGATTTTTTGTTCGTTACTGAATTCTGTATCCTATTTTTTGATTTTATTGTAAGTATTTACAATGGCCATTATAAAGATATGGTTATGTATTTTGAGTGGGTCGATTCTGCCGTGTGTTTATGAAATTTTTTATTTATCATGTAATTAATGATGTAGGGGGGAAGTCGGAGTGAACCTGATGACTCTGCTGATACATTACTATTATTGACTCGTTGGCGACGGATCCGCTAAAAACGCGCCTTGAGAATGGTTAATGTTATAACAGTATTCTGCCACATTTTGGGTTGAAACCCGTGGGTGGGAAGCGGAGATAATGCGTTTTTCTACCAAAACCTGATCTCTGGTGAGTTTACATAGCGAGAAACTCAGGTAACCTACAACAATAAAGCGGTTATACCCGTCATACTTGAATGATTTAGGGTATCTACTTTATCTATGGCTTCTATTGCAGGTATGCCAAAGAGGCAGCAAAGCCAATGCTCATACAGCATTAAGTATGAGGATATATCATATATTTCATTAACATAGCGGTGTAATATGCAAGTGTTGATAATGCGTCATGGTGATGCGGTACTTGATGCAGCGAGTGATGCTGTTCGGCCATTGAGCGACGCAGGTCGTGATGAATCCCGTCAGATGGCGTGTTGGTTGAATGAGCAAAATATCGATATTGAGCGCGTTCTGGTGAGCCCTTATTTGCGCGCCCAGCAAACGCTCGAGGTGGTGAAAAAAGTGCTGCCGCTGCCGGAAGAAGCGGATTGCCTGAATGAGCTGACGCCCGGTGGGGATGCCCAGCTAGTTAGCTATTATCTGCAAACGCTGGCGAGGGAAGGCGTGGGGGCGGTTCTGGTTGTGTCGCATCTACCGCTGGTGGGCTATCTGGTTGCCGAATTATGCCAGAATGAAACTGCGCCGATGTTCGCCACATCCGCTATTGCCTGTGTGCAGGTGGATGCGGAGTCTGGTCATGGCGTTCTGCACTGGCAAGTCAGCCCGGCCCAGTTGAACGCGAAATCCTGATACGACTAGCCCCAAACTCCTGAATTCATACGGTATGAGGCGTGTAATGAACTTACACGCCTCATCGTTTTTTGAAGAAGAGCGAGCTTATTCAAGCGAAGGCGCCTCTAGTGCCACCAACACCAGCAGCGCGGCATTCCCACCAAATTCTTTCGGAGCCTGATGAAAAGCCAGCACGTCAGGGTGTTGTGCCAGCCAGAGCGGCGTTTGTTGCTTAAGGATATGTTTGCCGTGCCCGTGCATCACGCAGGCGCAGTAAACGTGCTCCCGCAGACAGGCCGCTAGCAGCGCGCCCAGTTCCTGCTTCGCTTGAAGCTGCGTCAGGCCATGTAAATCCAGAAACAGCTCCGGTGAATAATCACCCCGTCGAAGCTTCTTCAATTCATAGTGGCTGGCACCCGGGCGGACATAGCGTGTCGGGCCTTCTGCATCCAACTGTGGCTGAAATTCATCCGAAAAATAGAAACTGGCATCAACCTGCTCCTGCAATGCCCGTTTGGCGGGTAATTCACCCGGTTTTTTGCGCAGCGGTTTGTGGGTATAGGTATCCTGACGCAACTTTTTTGTGCCAGTGATTGACGTGCGAAAAAGCTGCAATTCGTCGTCGTTCAGCGAATATTTATTACTCATGTTTCATTCATCTTGCGCCAACATTCGATCAGTTTACCTTGTCTCCCCGCTGTCGCTAAATAAAAGTCTGTATCGGAGCGCGTTCAGTCGGTTATATCTGCTGATTTGTCGCGGGCTTCATGGCAAACTAAGCGCCAATTTGTCATTCAGAACTGTCTGCGGAGGACACCCTTGGACAAAATTTTCGTCGATGAGGCCGTCAGTGAACTTCATACCATTCAGGATATGTTGCGCTGGGCTGTCAGCCGGTTTAACGCAGCCAACGTCTATTACGGTCACGGGACGGATAATCCCTGGGATGAAGCCATACAGTTAGTCTTGCCTAGCCTGTATCTGCCGCTCGATATTCCTGAAGATATGTACACGTCCCGTCTGATCACCAGCGAACGGCAGCGCATTGTTGAACGTGTGATCCGCCGCGTCAATGAGCGTATTCCGGTCGCCTATCTGACCAACAAGGCCTGGTTCTGCGGCCTGGAATTCTACGTGGACGAACGCGTGCTGGTGCCGCGCTCTCCCATCGGTGAGCTGATCAATAATTATTTTGATGAGCAACTGCCAAAAACGCCAAACCATATTCTGGATCTGTGCACGGGCAGCGGCTGTATTGCGATTGCCTGCGCTCAGGCGTTCCCGGAAGCGGAAGTCGATGCGGTCGATATCTCCAGCGATGCGCTGGCGGTAACCGAGCAAAATATTCAGCAGCACGGTCTGGAATACCGCGTGACGCCGATTCGTTCTGACCTGTTCCGCGATTTACCGGCGATTCGCTATGATTTGATCGTGACCAATCCACCGTATGTGGATGAAGAAGATATGTTCGATCTGCCACAGGAATTCCGTTTCGAGCCTGAACTGGGGCTGGCGGCGGGTAACGACGGTCTGGATCTGGTGCGTCGTATTCTGGCCTGCGCGCCAGACTATCTGAGCGACGACGGCGTGCTGATTTGCGAAGTGGGCAACAGCATGGTGCACCTGATCGATCAATACCCAGACATCCCGTTCACCTGGCTGGAGTTTGATAACGGCGGTGACGGCGTGTTTATGCTAACGCAATCACAGCTGGTCGATTGCAAAGCGCATTTCAGCGCTTACCGTGATTAAACGGTCGTAACGATATTCATTAGTCTTACCGTTGGTGAATCTGGCCGGACGGTAAGGCAGAAACAGAACACATGCGAAGGAGTTGTGATGGCAGGCAACAGTATTGGGCAATTTTTCCGCGTCACTACATTTGGTGAATCCCACGGCCTTGCGCTGGGATGTATTGTTGACGGCGTACCGCCGGGGATCCCGCTAACGGAAGCGGATCTGCAACACGATTTGGATCGTCGCCGTCCGGGAACCTCCCGCTATACGACGCAGCGCCGCGAACCCGATCAGGTCAAGATTCTGTCCGGTGTTTTTGAGGGCGTGACGACAGGGACCAGCATTGGCCTGTTGATTGAAAACACCGATCAGCGTTCTCAGGATTACGGTGCGATTAAAGATGTCTTTCGCCCCGGTCATGCCGATTATACCTACGAGCAAAAATACGGCCTGCGCGATTACCGTGGTGGTGGCCGCTCTTCCGCGCGTGAAACGGCGATGCGCGTTGCTGCGGGCGCGATTGCGAAGAAGTACCTGCAACAGCAACATGGCGTGAAGGTACGTGGCTATCTGTCGCAGATTGGTGATGTCACCTGCGAGCTGAAAGATTGGGAACAGGTTGAGCAAAACCCGTTCTTCTGCCCGGATATCGACAAGCTGGAAGCCTTGGATGAACTGATGCGGGCGCTGAAAAAAGAGGGCGATTCCATTGGCGCGAAGGTTAGTGTTGTGGCGGAATCGGTGCCTGTCGGATTAGGTGAACCGGTCTTTGATCGCCTGGATGCCGATCTGGCTCATGCACTGATGAGCATCAACGCCGTGAAAGGCGTCGAAATTGGCGATGGCTTTGCGGTTGTCACCAAACGTGGCAGCGAAAACCGAGACGAAATTACGCCGGACGGTTTCCAAAGTAATCACGCTGGTGGCATTTTGGGCGGGATCAGCAGCGGCCAGAATATTGTTGCACATCTGGCGTTGAAGCCGACTTCCAGCATTATGGTGCCGGGCAAAACGATCAACCGTCAGGGCGAAGCGACTGAAATGGTCACGCGCGGGCGTCACGATCCGTGTGTGGGTATTCGCGCGGTGCCGATTGCCGAAGCTATGATGGCGATTGTGTTAATGGATCACCTGCTGCGCCAACGCGCACAGTGTGGGGATGTGAACAGTCAGGTTCCTCGCTGGTAAAAAATAATGAAACAAGGGTTAATCGGGGTTCTCGCGCTGGTACTGAGCGCGCCGCTGTTATCGAACGCCGCGTGGGCGAAAACGCCCTGGCAGGAGATAGCGCATCCGGTTGCGGGTACGCCGCAGTCAATTGGTAGTTTTTCCAATGGCTGTATCATCGGTGCCCAGCCGCTGCCATTGCAGTCGCTGGATTATCAGGTGATGCGTGTCGATCAGCGCCGCTATTTCGGTCACCCCGATCTTCTGGCGTTTATTCACCGCCTGAGCAACGAGGTTAAGCGCACGACCTCCGGTAATGTGCTGGTGGGGGATATGGGCATGCCGGTCGGTGGACGTTTCAGCAGCGGCCACGCTAGTCACCAATCTGGGCTAGATGTCGACATCTGGCTGCAATTGCCCAGACAGCGCTGGAGCGAGCAGCAGTTACTGAAGCCGCAGCCTATCGACCTGGTTAACGCCAGCGGACTTAACGTTAACCCACGCGTCTGGCGACCGGAAGTCACCACCCTGATCAAAACCGCTGCGTTGGATAGCGACGTAACGCGGATCTTCGTCAATCCGGCGATTAAAAAACAGCTGTGTGTTGAAGCTGGCCACGATCGTGACTGGCTGCGCAAAGTTCGCCCTTGGTTTGCACACCGTGCGCATATGCATGTGCGACTGCGCTGCCCGGCGGACAGCCTTGAGTGTCAGGATCAGGACGAACCACCTGTCGGTGACGGATGCGGTGCCGAATTAACCAGCTGGTTCCAGCCAAAACAGCCGAGTACCGAAGCTCCAGAAAAAACTACGCCGCCACCGTTGCCTCCGTCTTGTCAGGCACTGCTCGACAGACATTTTGCTGCGAGATAACGAGTAACTATCTGTGCGAGATAAAAAATAATTATGGACTGGTTAGTGCTTGGGCCAGAAATGCTGGCCGTACTGTTTTTTGTCGGGGCGCTGGCAGGGTTTATTGATTCGATTGCAGGCGGTGGCGGTTTATTGACGATCCCAGCCTTGCTGGCGGCGGGGTTATCCCCGGCGCAGGCGCTGGCAACGAATAAACTTCAAGCCGTCGGTGGATCCTTTTCCGCCAGCCTGTATTTCATCCGTCGCCGTGCGGTGAATCTGGGCGAACAGAAACTGGCGATTGCGCTGACGTTTGCCGGCTCGACTTTTGGTGCCTGGCTGATCCAGCAGATCAATGCTGATTTTCTGCGTCAGTTGCTGCCATTACTGATTATTGGTATCGGTCTCTACTTTTTATTAACGCCAAAAATCGGCGATGAAGATCGGCAGCGTCGCCTGTCGCCACTTCCATTTGCGATTGTGGCAGGCAGCTGTGTCGGTTTTTATGACGGTTTCTTCGGCCCCGGTGCGGGGTCGTTTTACGCGCTGGCCTTTGTCACCCTGTATGGCTTCAATCTGGCCAAAGCGACGGCGCATGCCAAAGTCCTGAACTTTACCTCCAACTTCGGCGGGCTGCTGTTTTTCATGCTCAGCGGGAAAGTGGTTTGGGTGGTCGGCGGCGTCATGCTGATTGGGCAGATCCTCGGCGCGCGGCTGGGAGCCAAAATGGTGATGACGAAAGGGCAAAAGCTGATTCGTCCTATGCTGGTGCTGGTTTCCGCCGTCATGAGTGGCAAGCTGATTTATGACAGCCATGGGCACGAGATTGCCGTTTGGCTGGGACAGTTTTTATGACAACAAATGATGATAACAACAGATAACATGACTACGACGCACCATTATCAACAGCTGATTGATATTTTTAATGATTGCTTTGGCGATGAATACAATACCCGTCTGGTAAAAGGCGACGATGAACCGATTTATCTGCCAGCGGATGATGACATTCCGTATCACCGGATTGTGTTTGCCCACGGTTTTTATGCCAGCGCGCTACACGAGATTTCTCACTGGTGCATTGCTGGTGCCCAGCGGCGCTTGCAGGTCGATTTCGGCTACTGGTACTGCCCGGATGGCCGCGATGCCACGACGCAAAGTCAGTTTGAGGTGGTAGAAATCAAACCTCAGGCTTTCGACTGGTTGTTCTGTGTTGCTGCGGGCTTTCCGTTTAACGTCAGCTGCGACAACCTGAACGGCGACTGCGAACCGGACCGTATTGATTTCCAGCGGCGCGTGCATGCGCAAGTGATGCAGTATCTGGAAGAAGGGATTCCCGCGCGTCCGGCCAGCTTTATTCGTGCATTACAATCGTTTTACAATACGCCACCGCTGACGGCGGCGAGCTTCCCGTATCCAGCCGATCTGTGATGCGCGGGAATCGCAAAAATTTGAGGATAAGAAATGATCGCAGAATTTGAAACGCGCATTCTGGCGCTGATTGATGACATGGTAGAGCATGCCAGCGATGACGAACTGTTTGCTGGCGGCTATTTGCGTGGTCATCTGACGGTGTCGGTGGCAGAAGCGGAAGAAAACGGTGAACATTCGCTTGAAGCACTGCATCTGCGCGTTAGCGACAGCATTAATAACGCCATCAAAAACGGTGAGCTGTCACCGCCGGATCAGGTGCTGGTTAACGGGATGTGGGAACGCTTGTTCCAACAGGCGCAGAATAGTACGCACTAGCTTGAATTAATTCAGAGCGAGTTTAGCTGAACTTGTTATGGCCGCTCCCTACCTACTGTCTCTCAGTTACATTCCTATGCCGACTCAGAGACAGTTTCGTGCGTTACACCGCCGCTATTCATATGCGATACCGTATACGCGCCCGACGCAGGGCGCTCAGTCGCCGCCGCCCTGCGAACCCAGGCTTCCGGCTAAATTATGCCGCTGCGCGGTGCCATCGGTATTCCTGACCGCTAGTCGAGCCGCCAGTGACGCGTTCCCGACGCGGCACTGGCTTTCGCGGCGTCCTGCCGCTCACTCGGCGGTCAAGCTCACCGCTGCATAATTTTTTAAGCCGGATTCTGGTAAAAACCATTATAAGTCGTGGCATTTGTGCACAAGAGGCCGTTTGTCTGTGAAGAGATAGTTTATTAATCTTTCGCTACAGGCTTACCTTTCAGCAGTTTCCTTATCCAGAATCGATTCGGGTTTAGCGCGGCGAGCGTGTCGCGATCCAGCGGTAGCGGTTCGCCATACATCTGCGAGGCCAGGATTTCTGCCGCGAGTGGGGCGGAGCACAGGCCACGTGAGCCTAACGCACCGATGATAAACAGATCCTGCCAATAGGGGGCGTTTGGCACCTCGGCACGGTGTTGAGGATGCAGGCGATCTTCATAGTCTGTCAGCGTTTGTTCATAGTCCGGCACGGCGCCAAGCAGCGGTAGATGGTCGCGCAGCGCGCAGCGGACGCCCTGACGAGCTTGCGCATCGCTGACATCGATCGTCTTGGCCCAGTCTGCGTCAGGCAAACAATTCAACAATCGCTGGCGATTCTCTTGCTGCTCGTCTTCCCGATAATCACAATGTGTTTCGCCCCGTAAATAGCTCGCCCCGATGCAGTGCGTTTGATGTTGCGGACTCACTGGCGTCAGGTAGCCGTCATAGCACAAGACCTGTTTGAGCTTCCCCAGCACCGGGTTGGTCGGAACATGGCTGACCTGCCCGCGTACGGCGTAGGCGGGTAAATGGCGGGTTTGTGGCCAGGCGGTAATGTGATAACCATTTGCCAGCACCATGACCGCATGGTTTACCTGCTGGCCGGTGCTCAGGGTGAGCGCCCAGCCGCCGTCCGTTTTCTCTAATGCGGAAACGGCGGTACTCATCTGTACCGACAGACCGTTTTGCTCTGCCAGCTTCAGCGCAGAAGCCGTCAGCTCTGCCGGACACAGCCAGCCGCCGTCAGGATAAGTGATGCCGTTTACGCCGGGATTCAGGCCGCTCTGATTTTCCAGCTGCTGTGCATCCACGCTAACGACCAGCTCTTCCGGCCATTCGCCTTGCAGAATCTGTTCGATTTTACGCGCACTTTTTTCATCCCAGGCGAGTTGGCTGACGCCGCACCACTGATGCTCAAACTCCAAACCCTGCTGCGCCAGCGCGGTGTAACTGCGGTGAGCAAAGTCAAAGGCGAGGGAGAAAAAACGGGACACCGCATCGTGCCGGTTATTCAACAGAGGATATAGCGCGCCCTGACGATTGCCGGATGCCCCTGTGGCAGGCTGTGCGTCCGCGCAGTAGAGTGTGACGTTTGCACCGCGACGTTGCAGCGCCAGTGCGGTGAGCACGCTGGCGATGCCGCCGCCGATAATCGCAATATCGTCAGTCGTGCTGGCGGCGGGGCGTGTGTACCACGGTGTTAGCGACGTGACCGGAAGCGCATCGGGAAGGATGCCGCTCAGCATCTCGCGTTTCTGCCCGAATCCTTTGATTTTGCTGACCTGAAACCCTGCCTGTTGCAGACCGCGACGCACAAAGCCTGCGGCGGTAAAGGTGGCGAATGTGCCTTCTTTACGGCACAGACGTGCCATTGCCTGAAACAGATCATCCGTCCACATGTCTGGATTTTTGGAGGGCGCGAAGCCGTCCAGAAACCAGGCGTCGACCTGATGGTTCTGCGTATCATCCAGTTCAGGCAGTAAGACGTTAACGTCACCGAACCACAAATCGAGCGTGATAGTGCCTTGCGCCAGAATCAGACGATGGCAGCCCGGCAGCGGTAGCGGCCATTGCTCTCGCAGTTCATCCGCGAATGCGGCCAGCTCCGGCCACTGTGCGTGTGCGGCAGCCAAATCATGCCGACGCAGGGGGAATTTCTCGAAGCTAATGAAATGCAGGTGTCGCAATGTCGCCTGTGGCTGCTGTTGACGAAAGTCGGCAAATGCTTGCCACAGAGTCAGAAAATTCAGGCCCGTGCCAAAGCCGGTTTCTGCTATCACACAGGCTGCGCGCGGATGCGTGGTGAAACGCTCAGGAAACTGATTGCCCTTTAAAAACACATAACGGGTTTCTGCCAACCCATCCTGATTCGAAAAATAGACGTCATCAAACTGTTGCGATACAGGTGTACCCTGAGCGTTCCAACTTAACGACGCGTGTTGGATGGGGAGGTTGGTCACGACAAAAAGCTCATTATTCAAGTGATGATGAGATTCTATCGGGCTGAATATTGTGGCGCAAATTTAGCAATGATTTCGCGATAGTTTGGCTGATCGGACTTGTTCAGCTTACAACTGTACGCTAAAGTGCGAAGCGAAATCCCAAACTCTATAAGTGGAAGAAGAGGTATTACATGAAACGTGCAGTGATTACTGGCCTGGGGATCGTATCAAGCATCGGTAATAACCAGCAGGAAGTTCTGGCATCATTGCGGGAAGGCCGCTCGGGCATTACTTTCTCTCAAGAGCTGAAAGATTCCGGCATGCGTAGTCACGTCTGGGGGAATGTCAAACTGGACACCACTGGCCTCATCGATCGCAAAATTGTGCGTTTTATGAGTGATGCATCGATTTATGCCTACTTATCCATGGAGCAGGCGATTCAAGATTCCGGGCTGTCTGATGAGGTTTATCAGAATAACCCACGCGTTGGCCTGATTGCCGGTTCTGGCGGTTCTGCTCGCTATCAGGTGTTCGGTGCTGACGCGATGCGTAGCCCGCGCGGCCTGAAAGCAGTTGGCCCTTACGTGGTGACCAAATCCATGGGTTCTGCGGTATCCGCTTGTCTGGCAACGCCATTCAAAATTCACGGTGTGAACTACTCCATCAGCTCTGCCTGTGCGACTTCTGCACACTGTATCGGTAATGCGGTTGAGCAAATCCAGATGGGCAAACAGGACATCGTGTTCGCTGGCGGCGCGGAAGAGCTGTGCTGGGAACTGGCCTGTGAATTTGATGCAATGGGCGCACTGTCGACCAAATACAATGAAACACCAGAAAAAGCGTCCCGTACCTATGACGCCGGCCGCGATGGTTTCGTCATTGCAGGCGGTGGCGGTATGGTCGTCGTAGAAGAACTGGAACACGCACTGGCGCGTGGCGCGCATATCTACGCGGAAGTGGTCGGCTACGGCGCGACGTCTGACGGCGCGGATATGGTTGCTCCATCGGGTGAAGGTGCGGTTCGCTGCATGAAGATGGCGATGAACGGTGTGGATACGCCGATCGATTACCTGAACTCTCATGGTACTTCTACGCCGGTTGGCGATGTGAAGGAACTGGGGGCGATTCGCGAAGTGTTTGGCGACAACTCGCCAGCTATTTCTGCGACCAAAGCGATGACTGGTCACTCTCTGGGCGCAGCTGGCGTTCAGGAAGCCATTTACTCACTGCTGATGCTGGAACACGGCTTTGTTGCACCGAGCATCAACGTGGAAAATCTGGACGAGCAGGCTGCTGGCCTGAACATCGTGACTGAGCCGACGGAACGTAAACTGACCACGGTGATGTCTAACAGCTTCGGCTTCGGTGGTACGAATGCGACGCTGGTAATGAGAAAACTCGACAAATAATCGGTTTATCATTCAAACGTTCTCATTGAAACGTTCTTATTGAAATAAATAAAAACCCCGCGGCTTGCGCCAGCGGGGTTTTTTGTTGGCGCTGGTTTGGTTGAGGATGATTTTGTTGGTGATGGGCATGAGCGATAAGTCCGGTCTTACCGGTATTGGCGCTTAGATCAATACCCAAAGCAAAAATGCAGCCACGCAGGTGCTGACAATCACCAGAAACATCGGTTTATGGAACAGGGATTGCCAACTGAGCGGCAACGAGGCAATCAGCGGGTTAAACAGCGGATGCAGCAACTGTGAGGTCGTGGTCCAATCCGTTTCCTGTGAACGCTGAATGCGCTGCGTAAACAGGAACGTCAGCAGATCGCTAACCTGCATCGGTGTCAGCGGAGTTTGTAATCCAATATTGAAGCGATTCTGCGTGTAATCCATCAATAAATGCTGTTCCTGCGCGGTCATAGGCTGTTGTAGCAAAGCCTGCAACGGGGCGAGATTCGGGGAAAGCAGTGTGTTCTGTGTCGGTAGCGACTGTGATGATAGATTTGCTGCCGATGATGGATTCGCGTTAGCCGTATTGGTGGTGTTGGTTGTCAGCGGTTCTGACGCTGCGCCTGTCGTGCCTGCATTTGTCGGTGTTCCCTGCGGCGCTGGCGGGGTGGCGCGCAGTAGTGTCTGCGTCTGTTGCAGCTCAACCTGCGCTTGCAGGAACTGCGTGATCAGCGGCAGATGTTTTAACGGGATGGCGTCGCCCGGGCTAAGATTCTGCATCATCATCAGATTGTTCAGCACCCTTGCAGGCTGTTCCCCGGTCATGGTCGCTAACCGGGTGACTAACTGATTCAAGCCGCGCTGTTCCGCAGGAGAAAGCGGACGATCGGGCGAGTTGGCTGCCTGAGCGGTTTGCGACGCGGTGGTTGATGTCGTTGACTGCGGAATTTGCCCGTTTTGCAGCAGCGTAACAACCTGCTGTAGCTGCGTTTTAGTCAGCGCGCTTAGCGTGGTGCTACCGAACTGTTGCTGGATGAAATTGCTGACTGCCTGACGATTATTTCCCTGAGACAGCATATCGGTCAGACGCTGAAGCAGCTGTTGACGGCCACCGCTATCTTGCGCCTGCGTTAAACGCGTCTGGAGTATCTGCTCTGCAGGCTGGTAGTGGCGGGACAGCAGTTCATTATTTTCTGCCAGCCCTAATCCCTGTTTTACCGTCGTCCAGACTTCCGTTGCCTTTGACGTGGTCAGCGCGGCAACTTTAAGCACCAGATTTTCCAGCGTCGTGCGCTGCGCCAGCGTCAGCGGTCGATCGCCGTTGGATGAACCTGCGGCGTTAGCTGATGATGTAGAGGTTGACGATGTGGTGGTCGGCGTAACCGAGCGTTCGCCGGGCAGCGGGGCACCTGGGCCACTTACAGGTTGCATATCGGTTATCCTCACTGCCGTCATGATTGAAATGAATCATAGCAATCTCCCGTGACGGCCGATAGTCATGCGTCGCCTAAAACGGCACTAATCTTATGGAGTAGCTTATGAGCTGCGCCCTAGTGGGATGCGCAAGCGCTGGGCGAGGATCACGCCGAGTAGCGTGATGCCCCCACCGACCAGATGATAATGGTGCAAAGGCTCGTGCAAAAAGCCAATCGCGATCATCGCCGTAAAGATCGGCGTCAGGTTCATAAAGATAGAGGCTTTGCTGGCTCCCAGACGCATAACCCCCTGAATCCACAGAAAAGGTGCAAGGATTGAAGCCATGATGCCAGCGAAAATCACCAGCGGCAGATTGTTGGCATTGAGCTGTACATTGTCCGTCAGCAGGAAGTTTGGTATCAGTACGACGACGCCAAAGGCAATTTGTACATAGAGCGACACCCAGTTAGGCAACGGGATACTCCAGCGTTTGGTCAGCACGCCATAGAGCGCATAGGACAACGACGCACAAAACATCATGAATTCACCGGGGCCGATGCCCTGCGCCAAAATCTGTTCTGGATGTCCCTCACCGATCAGCCAGACAATCCCGACCAGCGACAGCAGGCTACCGAGAACGACGCCCAGTGTGGGGGCCAGACGCAGCAGAGGAATGCTGAGCAGGACGGTGAGTAGCGGGACTAATGACCCCATGATTCCCATCATCACGGCG
Organism: Pectobacterium carotovorum; assembly: GCF_900129615.1. Classification (GTDB taxonomy): domain Bacteria; phylum Pseudomonadota; class Gammaproteobacteria; order Enterobacterales; family Enterobacteriaceae; genus Pectobacterium; species Pectobacterium carotovorum. Next base: position 162,991 of record NZ_FQWI01000005.1, read on the forward strand.
CTGATCGTGTGTGCCGCGTAATAGGACAGACTTTGATACAGCACCATGCCAAGCAGACCCAGCACGAGCAGTTTCCAGACGTGTTGACGAATGGCCACTGCATGCTGGCGAAGTGTTGGCAACATGAACGGCGTCATGACGAGGAACGCAAGAAGCCAGCGATAAAATGAGATAGCAGCCGGGTCAATAACGCTCGCGGAGAGCTTGTTGACGATGACGTTAATTGACCAGATCAGGACTGCAATGGTGGGAAATAGGGCGTTCAACGTTGTTTTTCTCATAACAGACCAGACGGAAAACGCACCAATTGCCAGTCTGGTCGATAAAAATGGGGCAAGTGCGGCAATGGCAAACAACATAACAGAGCCACAGGATAGCTATCAACCATGTAATTGCCTTGGGTTTCTGCACCATTCGGTGGCAAAATATCTCCCCGCTTTTTTTGGCTGGCTACCGATGTCGGAGAAGACAATGAAGATTCTGGTTGATGAGAATATGCCGTACGCCCGTGAGCTATTTAGCCGTCTGGGGGAAGTACAGGCCGTGCCGGGACGCCCTTTGCCACGCGATCTGCTGGCAAACGCGGATGCGTTGATGGTGCGTTCGGTCACGAAGGTGAACGCGGATCTGCTGTCTGGTTCGGCGGTGAAATTTGTCGGCAGCGCGACGGCAGGCACCGACCACGTCGATGACACCTGGCTTAACGCCAACGGGATCGCGTTTTCCGCTGCCCCCGGCTGTAACGCCATCGCGGTAGTTGAGTACGTCTTTTCTTCTTTGCTGATGCTGGCCGAGCGCGATGGCTTTCAACTGCGTGATAAAACCGTAGGGATTGTCGGCGTGGGCAATGTTGGCAGACGTCTGGATGCGCGTTTGAAAGCCTGGGGCGTGAAAACGCTGCTGTGCGATCCGCCGCGTGCCGATCGCGGTGACGCGGGCGATTTCCTGCCGCTCGACACGCTGGTGCGGGATGCTGACATTCTGACGCTGCATACGCCGCTGTATCTCGATGGCCCGTACCGTACTCACCATTTGGTTGATGCCGCCGTACTGAACGCGTTTGCGGACGGACGTATTCTGATTAACGCCTGTCGTGGCCCAGTAGTGGACAATGCTGCACTGCTTGAGGCGCTGCAACAGGGTAAAAAACTCAGCGTCATTCTTGACGTATGGGAGCCGGAACCTGCGTTATCGACCGACTTGCTGGCGCGGGTAGACATCGGTACAGCGCATATCGCCGGTTATACCTTGGAAGGAAAAGCGCGCGGCACCACGCAGGTGTTTGAGGCGTGGAGCGAGTTTATCGGAACCCCGCAGCAGGTGGCGCTTTCGTCGCTTTTGCCTGCGCCAGAGTATGCCGAAGTGACATTGACCGCACCGCTGGATGAGGCGCTGCTAAAACGTCTGGTGCATCTGGTGTATGATGTGCGCCGAGACGATGCGTTATTGCGCCACGTAGCGCATCAGGAAGGCGAATTCGATCACCTGCGTAAACATTATCAGGAACGACGCGAATGGTCGTCACTCCATGTTATCTGCGCCGATGCTGACAGCGCAGATTGCCTGAACGCGCTGGGATTCACAGCGTCAGTGCGGGATGCACGTTAACGGTGTTCCTCTGACGACGGTGTTGCGCGAGTATCACACTTTTTTATTCATAAACTGACAGATGGCGTCACTATCGTCTGTCGGTTCCATTCATGATTTGTGTTTCATTCAAAATTTGGGAGAGAACCAAATGTCTGACGGCTGGAATATTGCTCTGCTGGGCGCAACGGGCGCAGTAGGCACGGCGTTACTGGAATTATTGCAGGAACGCGAATTCCCAGTGGGTGAACTGTATCCACTGGCCAGTGAACGTAGCGCGGGTGAAACCATACGTTTTAACGGCAAATCCTGTCTGGTCACCGATGTGGCCGATTTTGACTGGTCACAGGCGCAGCTGGCATTTTTTGTCGCTGGTCAGGATGCCAGCGCCCGCTATGCGGAAGACGCAGGGGACGCGGGCTGTTTGGTTATCGACAGCAGCGGTCTGTTTGCGCTGGAGCCGGATGTCCCGCTGGTCGTACCCGGCGTGAATACACATACGCTGGCAGATTATCGTAACCGCAATATTGTCGCGGTGGCCGACAGCCTGACCAGCCAACTGCTGACGGTGATTAAGCCGTTGACTGATGCGGCTGGGCTCTCGCGTCTGCATGTCGTCAATATGCTGTCGGTTTCTGCACTCGGTAAAGCAGCGATAGACGATCTGGCCGGACAAAGTGCCCGTCTGCTGAATGGTGTTCCACCTGAGGCTGGAATTTTCCCGAAACAGCTGGCATTCAATCTGCTGCCTTTACTGCCTGATGATGCAGGCAGCGTGCGTGAAGAGCGCGTTCTGGTCGATCAGGTGCGTAAAGTCTTGCAGGATGACGGATTGCCGATTTCAGTGACCTGCATTCAATCCCCTGTGTTCTATGGTCACGCGCAGGTTGTTCATCTTGAATCACTGCGTCCGCTGTCTGCGGAAGAAGCGCGTGACGAACTGCTCAATGCCGGGAATATTGAGGTAAGCGACGAGCAGGATTACCCGACGCAGGTTGGCGATGCGTCCGGCAATGGGCAACTGAGCGTCGGCTGTCTGCGTAATGATTACGGTATTCCTGAGCTACTGCAATTCTGGTCGGTCGCCGATAACGCTCGCTTTGGCGGCGCGCTGATGGCGGTGGAAACGGCAGAATGTCTGGTGCAGGAGTATCTCGGGTAATGTCGGAAACCACTCAGGCGGAGGCTACTCAGGCCGATGCCGCTGCGGAAAACGAACGCGCCCCGCTGAAAATCGCGCTCGGCATTGAGTACGACGGTAGCCTCTATTATGGCTGGCAGCGTCAGATTGATGTCGCTAGCGTGCAGGCCTGTCTTGAAAAGGCGCTGAGCAAAGTCGCGGATGAACCGATAGAGGTGTTTTGCGCCGGGCGAACCGATGCTGGTGTTCACGGCACCGGGCAGGTTGTGCATTTCACCACGCATGCGATCCGAAAAGATGCCGCCTGGACGATGGGCGTGAATGCAAATTTACCGCCAGATATCGCGGTGCGTTGGGTGAAAACGGTGGATGAGGATTTCCATGCGCGTTTCAGCGCGACGGCACGTCGCTACCGCTATGTCATCTACAATCACCGCTATCGTCCTGCGGTGCTTTCGCGTGGTATGACGCACTTTTATCACCCGTTAGACGTGGAACGCATGGAGCGTGCCGGGCAATGCCTGTTGGGGGAGAATGATTTCACCTCTTTTCGGGCAGTGCAGTGCCAGTCGCGTACGCCGTGGCGCTATGTAAATCATTTAAAGGTTACACGTCACGGTGACTATATCGTGGTAGATATTAAGGCCAATGCGTTCGTTCATCATATGGTGCGTAATATCGTGGGTAGCCTGATGGACGTCGGCTGTGGCAATCGCCCCGAGTCGTGGATTGCAGAGCTGCTGGCGGCCAAAGATCGTACGTTGGCTGGTGCAACGGCCAGAGCCGAAGGGCTGTATTTGGTGGCGGTAGATTATCCCGCGCGTTTTGCTTTGCCGCAGCCTACGATGGGGCCGCTCTTTTTAGCCGATTGACGTTTTTGTTGTAACGAGTGCGCCTTTTACCTGTTGCACGCTGCCAGATGACCGTAGGTCAAAAGGCAGGGTGCGATGCGTATTAAAGACGATGCTATTCAGCGTGCTATACGCAAGGCAACACGGATAGTGCGGCTGCTTTGCGTATATCGACCGCGTGCGTTCGATAGACACTTTGGGGAGAAGAAGTTGTGATGGAGTTTATACAGTTTATTATTGATTTTATTCTGCACATTGACGTTCACCTGGCGGAACTGGTGGCGCAATATGGTGTCTGGGTTTATGCCATTTTGTTCCTGATTCTGTTCTGTGAGACCGGGCTGGTGGTGACACCGTTTTTGCCGGGAGATTCGCTGCTGTTTGTCGCAGGGGCGCTGGCGGCGCTGCCGTCGAACGATCTGAATGTGCACACGATGGTGTTCCTGATGATCGTTGCCGCGATTACGGGCGATGCGGTGAACTACACTATTGGACGACTGTTCGGTGAGAAGCTGTTTAGCAACCCGAACTCAAAGATTTTCCGCCGCAGCTATCTGGATAAAACGCATGCGTTTTACGCGCGTCACGGTGGCAAGACGATAATTCTGGCGCGCTTTGTCCCGATTGTGAGAACATTTGCGCCGTTTGTCGCTGGGATGGGGCATATGAGCTATCGGCATTTTGCAGCCTATAATGTCATTGGTGCGCTGCTGTGGGTGTTGTCGTTCACCTATGCGGGCTACCTGTTTGGCGATTTGCCAGTAGTGCAGGAAAATCTGAAATTACTGATTGTCGCGATTATTTTTCTCTCTATCCTGCCGGGCATTATTGAGATTGCCCGTCACCGTAGAGCGGCTTCGCGCGGCAATGTGAAATAAGTGAAGTATTTTAACATCCGGTTTGACCAGTTTTTTATCCACAGTACCGGAACGTTATGGTTTAATGGGCAGCATTTATGGTCTGTTCTTGGGAACACCCTTGGTGCCGATGCCTTTGTACCGCGATTGTCGTGCGTCTCAGGCATTTTTTCATTGGCAATGTTGTCAGGGAATAACATGAACAGCGGACTGGCATTTGCCAGGTTCAAGCAGAAAGGTTATCAATGAGCTGGATTGAACGAATTCTTAACAAAAGCAATATTACACCGACCCGCAAAGCGAACATCCCTGAAGGGGTCTGGACAAAATGTGATAGCTGCGGTCAGGTTCTTTATCGTGCTGAGTTGGAGCGCAATCTGGGTGTCTGCCCGAAGTGCGATCACCATATGCGCCTTTCCGCGCGCGCCCGTCTACAGGCTTTTCTGGATAAAGAAAACACTGTCGAGTTGGGAAGCGAACTGGAACCGAAGGATGTCCTGAAATTCCGGGATTCCAAAAAATATAAAGATCGTCTGGTTTCTGCACAGAAACAGTCCGATGAGAAAGACGCGCTGGTCGTGATGAAAGGCACGCTGTACGGCATGCCGATTGTCGTCGCGTCATTTGAGTTCTCTTTCATGGGCGGTTCAATGGCGTCTGTTGTGGGTGCGCGCTTTGTGCGTGCCGTTGAGCAGTCGTTGGAAGACGGTTGTCCGCTGGTGTGCTTCTCCGCCAGTGGCGGTGCGCGTATGCAGGAAGCGCTGATGTCGCTGATGCAAATGGCGAAAACCAGTGCTGCATTGGCCAAAATGCGCGATCGTGGCTTGCCTTACATTTCAGTACTGACCGATCCGACTATGGGCGGTGTTTCCGCGAGTCTGGCGATGCTGGGCGACCTGAACATTGCCGAGCCGAAAGCGCTGATCGGTTTTGCCGGCCCACGCGTTATCGAACAAACCGTGCGTGAAAAACTGCCGCCGGGCTTCCAGCGCAGTGAATTCCTGATTGAGAAAGGGGCGATCGATATGATCGTTCGTCGTCCGGAAATGCGCTACAAGCTGGCCACTATTCTTGCCAAACTGACGAACCATCCAGAACCGGGCAACGATGACGTGGAAATCCGCAGCGATGCGCCGTCTGAATCATCACAGGATGACGCATAATTGACATGATGGGCAGGACGTGTGGTACTCGACCACGTCGTTCTCGACCGAGTAGCAATACGCACGCTCTGCCCGCAATGAACCGTAAGCTAGTGAACGGGACTCATGGATACTCTTCAAATACCTCAAGCCACGTCACCTTTGGTCACGTGGCTTCATTATCTTGAGCACCTGCACGCTCAGGCCATTGATTTAGGTCTGGATCGCGTTAAGCAGGTTGCCGAACATCTCCAACTGCTCCAGCCTGCCGCCACGATTTTCACCGTCGCGGGAACAAACGGCAAAGGAACGACCTGCTGTACGCTGGAGTCCATTCTGTTAGCCGCCGGGCTGCGGGTGGGGGTGTACAGTTCTCCTCATCTTGTTCGCTATACCGAGCGAGTGCGTATTCAGGGCAAAGAATTGCCTGAAGCGCTGCATACTCAGGCGTTTGCGGATATCGAAGCGGGAAGAGGGGCTGTATCGCTCACCTATTTTGAATTCGGTACGCTGTCGGCGCTGCAACTCTTTAAGCAGGCGAATCTGGATGTCGTTATTCTGGAAGTGGGGCTAGGTGGGCGGTTGGATGCCACCAATATTGTGGATGCGGATATATCCGTGGTAACCAGCATCGCGATCGACCATACCGATTGGTTAGGTAACGATCGGGAAAGCATTGGCCGCGAGAAAGCCGGGATATTTCGGCAGGGTAGACCAGCCGTTGTTGGCGAGCCGGATATGCCAGAAACGATTGCCGACGTTGCCGTTGAGAAAGGTGCGCAACTGCGCCGCCGTGGTCGCGACTGGGAATATTCAATGCAGCGCGAGACGTGGAGCTGGCAGGATAAACAGCGCGAGCTATCACGATTGCCGTTACCCAACGTTCCGTTAGCCAATGCCGCTACGGCACTGGCTGCATTGCACTATTCTTCACTCAACGTGAGTGAAGAGGCGATTCGACAAGGCTTGCAGCACGCAGTATTACCCGGTCGTTTTCAGACCGTGCAGGCGTCACCGCGATTGATTCTTGATGTTGCGCACAACCCTCATGCGGCGGCGTATTTGGCAAACCGTTTGGTCGGGCTGCCGAAAACCGGAAAAGTGCGGGCTGTCGTCGGCATGCTGTCGGATAAAGACATCGCCGGTACGCTGGCCCACTTAACACCCGTGGTGGATGAGTGGTATTGCGCACCGCTGGAAGGGCCGCGTGGCGCAACGGCTCAGCAGATTGCTGAGCACCTGACGCGCAGCCAATCGTTCCCCGATGTCGTTACCGCCTGGCAGCAGGCGATGTCCGAGGCGACGGAGCAGGATATCGTCATTGTGTGTGGATCTTTTCATACGGTAGCGCATGTGATGGAAGCGCTGGATGAGGAGAAGGCGAATGGCGAGTAAATTTCAGAATCGGCTGGTCGGTACGGTTATTCTGGTCGCGCTGGGCGTGATCGTCTTACCCGGCCTGCTGGACGGCAAGAAAAAGCACTACGAAGACGAGTTTGCATCGATTCCGCTGATCCCCAAACCGGGTGACAGCAATGAGATGGAAGCGCTGCCTGCGCTGAACCCGTCCTTGCCGAGTCAGCCGCCGGAAGGGGCGGAAGCGGCGATGCAAAACAGCGCGGAAGCCGAAGCGAGATCATCTACACCATCCGCAACGACAGCACCTGAAACCACGACGCAGACGCCGCCATCGTCCCATTCTGGCACGAATACGCCAACCATGACGGCACCGCCAGTGGTGGTTGAGCGTCCGCCAGTTCAGACGCCCGCGCCGGTGACGCCGAAGCCTCAGCCAAAACCTGAGGTGAAGCCAGAAGTGAAACCAGAGGTGAAACCGAAGCCAGAGCCTAAACCGGAACCTAAACCGGAAGTGAAGCCTGAAACGCAGCCGACGCAGCAAGCGCCTGTCGGACAGGCCTATATTGTGCAGCTTGGTGCGCTGAAAAACGCGGATAAGGTGAACGAGATTGTCGCTAAGCTTCGTCTCTCTGGCTACCGCGCGTATACCGTGCCATCAACGCCAGTTTCAGGTGAAATCACCCGTATTTACGTGGGGCCGGATGCCTCGAAGCAGAAGCTGGAGTCTTCACTGGGCGAGCTGAAACAGCTCAGTGGGCTAAGCGGGCAGGTGCGATCACATTCCGTTCGTTGAGGTCGTCGAGCGTGATGATTACGTGATGGATGGTTCGCAGTCGATCACGTAAATAAGTAAAAGCAGGCCGCGGGGATGAGGTTCACATCGGTGATACGTCGCCCCGCATCTGTTTTAAGATGCCTGCTGTGAGTTTTGAGATGCCGAGAGTTAATAGAATCAGGCATGACGTCTTGTCGGTTTTTTCACCTGATTATCTATCGATGAAATCGGCGGAAATACGCTACGCAAACGTTTTCTTTTTCTGTTAGAATGCGCCGCGAACAGGATGACGTAGCGGCTTATCGGTAGCATCGTTCATTATTAGGATAGTTCATGGTTTGGGTTGATTACGTCATTATTGGCATCATCGGATTTTCGGCTCTGGTTAGCCTGATCCGGGGGTTTGTTCGCGAAGCGCTGTCGTTAGTAACCTGGGGATGTGCTTTTTTTGTCGCCAGCCATTACTACGCTTACCTCGCGGTCTACTTCACCCGTTTTGATGATGAGCTGGTGCGTAACGGCATTGCGATTGCCATTCTGTTTATTGCAACGTTGATTGTGGGAGCTATCGTCAACTATGTGATTAGTTCACTGGTTGAACGTACCGGATTATCCGGCACCGATCGCGTTCTGGGCATCTGTTTTGGTGCGCTGCGCGGGGTGCTGATCGTTTCCGCACTGCTATTCTTTCTGGATACGTTCACCGGTTTTTCACAAAGTGATGACTGGAAGCAATCCCAGTTAATCCCGCAGTTCAGTTATATTATCAGGTGGTTTTTTGACTACCTGCAAAGCACGTCAAGTTTCTTGCCGCAGCATTTACCGCTGCGGTAGCGCTGATGAGGAAAAGACACCATGTGCGGTATTGTCGGTATCGCCGGTTTTACACCGGTCAACCAGTCGATTTATGACGCGTTAACGGTGTTGCAACACCGTGGGCAGGATGCTGCGGGTATTGTGACCATCGATGCCTTTAATTGTTTTCGCCTGCGTAAGGCCAATGGCCTGGTGAAAGATGTGTTTGAAGCGCGGCACATGCAACGCTTACAGGGCAACATGGGGCTTGGTCATGTGCGTTATCCGACCGCGGGCAGTTCCAGCGCTTCGGAAGCACAGCCTTTCTATGTTAACTCTCCGTTCGGTATCACGCTGGCTCACAACGGTAACCTGACTAACGCCCACGAACTGCGTAAAAAGCTGTTCGAGCAGGAGCGTCGTCACGTTAACACCACGTCTGATTCTGAAATTCTGCTGAATATTTTCGCCAGAGAGCTGGACCGTTTCCAACACTACCCGCTGGAAGCCGATAATATTTTTGCGGCCGTTGCCGCGACCCACCAGCAAATTCGCGGTGCCTATGCCTGTGTTGGCATGATTATCGGTCACGGTATGGTGGCTTTCCGCGATCCAAACGGGATTCGTCCTCTGGTGATTGGTAAGCGCGATCTGGAAGATGGCCGCAGCGAGTATATGGTGGCGTCAGAAAGCGTCGCGCTGGATACGCTGGGCTTTGAATTTTTACGCGATGTGGCGCCGGGAGAAGCGATCTACATTACGGAAAAAGGGCAGCTGTTTACCCGCCAGTGTGCAGAGAATCCAAAGAGCAACCCGTGCCTGTTCGAATATGTCTACTTCGCTCGCCCGGACTCTTTCATTGATAAAATTTCGGTCTACAGCGCACGTGTTCGCATGGGCCAGAAGCTCGGTGAAAAAATTGCGCGCCAGTGGGAAGATCTCGATATTGATGTCGTGATCCCGATTCCTGAAACCTCTTGTGATATCGCGTTGGAAATCGCGCGCATCATCAACAAGCCGTATCGTCAGGGATTTGTGAAAAACCGCTATGTTGGCCGCACGTTTATCATGCCGGGACAGCAGGCGCGTAAGAAATCGGTACGCCGTAAGCTGAACGCCAACCGTGCTGAGTTCCGTGACAAGAACGTGCTGCTGGTGGATGACTCCATCGTGCGTGGTACAACGTCGGAGCAGATTGTCGAGATGGCGCGTGAAGCAGGAGCCAAGCGTGTTTATCTGGCCTCAGCGGCACCGGAAATTCGCTTCCCTAACGTGTACGGCATCGATATGCCAAGCGTCAATGAGCTGATTGCCCACGGTCGCGAAGTGGATGAAATCTGTAAGATTATTGGTGCTGATGAGCTGATATTCCAGGATCTCGACGATCTGATTGAAGCTGCGCGTGAAGATAACCCGGATATCGCTCAGTTTGAATGCTCGGTGTTCAACGGGATTTACGTGACGAAGGATGTCGATCAAGGCTATCTGGATTATCTGGAAGTCTTGCGCAACGACGATGCCAAAGCGTTGCGTAGCCAGAATGAAGTCGAAGATCTGGAATTGCACAACGAAGGTTAACAGCTAGTCGCACATTAAGGCTGTATTGAAGGGGGAGGACGCGAAAGTGTCCTCCCCCTTGTTGTATGTAGAGAAAAATTTGTATGTAGAGAAAAATTGCATATCAAAAACAGGCTTTCGGCGCTTGCCCTTGCTTATCGCTAATCAATGCGGCAAAGTTTGCGCAGATGATTTTTCCGCGTTTCTGCTTACGCGGCCAGCCAGAGGCAGTATGAATGAAGCGACTCATTGTAGGAATTTCCGGTGCCAGCGGCGTCATTTATGGCATCCGGCTGCTACAGGTTTTACAGACGCTGGAAGGTATCGAAACCCATCTGATCATGAGCCAGGCCGCCCGGCAGACGCTGGCATTAGAAACGGATTTTAGCCTGCGTGACGTGCAGGCGCTGGCCGACGTGGTGCATGACACGCGTGATATTGCTGCCAGCATCTCTTCGGGGTCGTTTAAAACGGCGGGCATGGTGATTTTACCCTGTTCGATAAAAACCCTGTCCGGCATTGTGCACAGCTACAGCGACAATCTGTTGACCCGCGCGGCTGATGTGGTGCTGAAGGAGCGTCGTCCTCTGGTGCTGGGGGTACGTGAAACGCCGCTGCACTTAGGGCATTTGCGGTTGATGACCACCGCCGTTGAGCTGGGTGCGATAATCATGCCGCCTGTGCCTGCGTTTTATCATCGCCCAGAAAGTGTGCAGGATATTGTCGATCAGACGGTGAATCGTATTCTGGACCAGTTTGATATCGACCTGCCAAAAGATCTCTTTATCCGCTGGCAAGGCGCGTCCTAGCAGGATAGAGACCTAGGCACGCTATTTTTTTCTCTCAGGGCGGTAAACTTTTACTGCCCTTTTTTTGTGCCTTTTTATCACATTGCACTAATTTTGTGCGCAAAAGCACCAAAATAGTGCAATTGAGTTTTTGTATTCATGCCAATGTTATCTATCCTTATTGTTACGCGCCAAAAAATTTCCTCTGAAAATATTGCAGAATCAAACGGTTAACCCTTATTTTCTGCGCGCTTCGCTCATGCGGTTTTTACGACATCCCTACGTTCATTGTGGCATGAAAACTGCTATAAAAACTCTACTAGTCGGCGTAGAAAACAAATAGCACTCATATCGTTCATTTTTAAAGCAATAAATCGTTCCGACATTGACGACACATGACATCAATCACTCATGATAAGGGTAGCAATATGAAGAAACTGATCAAAGTCTTGCCGTTGGCACTCATTCTGGCTGCGGGTAGCGCGATGGCGGAGATTCCTAAGAATATTAAAATTGGTACCGATCCTACCTATGCTCCCTTTGAATCCAAAAACGCCAGCGGTGAACTGGTTGGGTTTGATATCGATCTGGCGAAAGAGCTGTGCAAGCGTATTCAGGCTAACTGTACGTTTGTAGAAAGCGACTTTGATGCGTTAATTCCGTCCCTTAAAGCTAAAAAAATTGATGCCATCATCTCTTCTCTGTCCATCACCGAAAAACGCCAGCAGGAAATTGCCTTCACCGAGAAGCTGTATGCGGCCAATTCACGCCTGATTGCGAAGAAAGGGGCGAGCATTGAACCTACGTTAGCTTCTCTGGGCGGCAAACGTGTTGGCGTATTGCAGGCATCAACACAGGAAGCCTTTGCTAATGCTAACTGGCAGCCGAAAGGCGTTGACGTTGTTGCTTACCAAAATCAGGATCTGATTTATGCCGATCTGGCTGCAGGCCGTATTGATGCAGCCTTTCAGGATGAAGTCGCCGCAAGTGAAGGTTTCCTGAAGCTTGATGCGGGTAAAGACTATGAATTTGCTGGCCCGGCGGTAAAAGATGACAAATTCTTCGGTGTGGGGACCGGCATGGGTCTGCGTAAAGCGGATACTGAGCTGAAGGCCGCGCTGGATAAAGCCTTTGAAGAAATGCGTAAAGACGGTACCTACGATACCTTCGCGAAAAAATACTTCGATTTTGACGTCTACGGCGGCTAATGTCGCCACTGTGACTTTCATTTCTTTATCACATGTGTAGCGGGATCGTAGGGCATGCGGCACGGGATCGTTCCTCTCGTGCCGTATTCCTGACTGATGACGCAGCGTGCCATTAACCGCTATTTCAACGGATATCATTGATGCTCTATGGCTATTCCCAGCTAATTCTGGATGGTGCCATCATGACGCTGGAGCTGGCCGCGAGTTCGTTACTGCTGGCGCTGGCTATCGGCCTGATTGGTGCGTCGGCGAAGCTGTCTTCCAACCGTCTGCTGGCGGGGTGTTTTTCCTGCTATACCACGCTGATTCGTGGCATTCCCGATCTGGTACTGATGCTGCTGATTTTTTATGGTCTGCAAATTGTCTTAAACGGCGTGACGGAATCGATCGGTCTGGATCAGATTGACATCGATCCGTTGACTGCCGGGATTATTACACTGGGCTTTATTTACGGCGCGTATTTCACGGAAACCTTTCGTGGTGCCTATCTTGCCGTGCCGCGTGGGCAAATCGAAGCTGCCGTCGCGTTCGGTTTCTCTCCTATGAAAGTGTTCCGCCGTATTCTGTTTCCTTCCATGATGCGCTTTGCGCTACCGGGCATCGGCAATAACTGGCAGGTGATCCTGAAAGCGACGGCGCTGGTGTCATTGCTTGGTCTGAATGATGTGATTAAGGCGACGCAACTGGCCGGCAAGGGCACACACGAACCGTTTTATTTTGCGCTGGTTGCCGGGGCGATGTACCTGATTTTTACCACCATTTCTAACGGCGTGTTGTGGTGGCTGGAAAGGCACTATTCGCAGGGAGTCAAAAAAATAAATTATGAGTGAGATCCTGCAACAATATTGGCAGCCGCTCCTGTGGAGCGATGGTTACCGCCTGACCGGGCTAGCGATGACGCTCTGGCTGCTCATTTCCTCGGTGGTTATCGGCGGGCTGATGGCGCTGCCACTGGCGATTGCCCGTGTGTCGCCGCGACGCCGGTTCAGCTTTCCGGTTTGGCTATTCACCTATGTATTCCGCGGCACGCCGCTCTACGTACAACTTCTGGTGTTCTATTCCGGCGTGTATAGCCTGGAGATTGTGCGCGGCACCGACATGCTGAATGCCTTTTTTCGCAGCGGGCTAAACTGTGCCATTTTGGCGCTGGCGCTGAATACCTGTGCGTACACGACAGAGATTTTTGCGGGGGCAATCCGCGCTGTACCTCATGGGGAAATTGAAGCGGCCAGAGCATACGGTTTCTCCCGCTTTAAGCAGTATCGCTGCATTATTTTGCCGGGTGCGCTGCGTATTGCGCTGCCCGCCTACAGCAACGAAGTGATTCTGATGCTGCATTCAACGGCGTTGGCCTTTACCGTAACGGTGCCGGATATTCTGAAGATTGCCCGTGATATCAATGCGGCAACCTACCAGCCGTTTTATGCGTTTGGCATTGCGGCGGTCATCTATCTGGCGATCTCGTTTGTGTTAATTGGGCTGTTCAGAAAGGCGGAACGGCACTGGTTACGTCATCTTTATACCCGTTCATCTCATTAAACGCAGGAAAAAAGAGTATGTCGAATAACAAACTGATGGTGACGGAACTGCGTAAACGTTATGGCCAGCATGAGGTGCTGAAAGGGATCTCATTACAGGCGAAAGCGGGTGACGTTATTTCGATTATCGGGTCGTCCGGTTCGGGAAAAAGTACCTTACTGCGCTGTATTAATTTTCTGGAAAAACCCTGTGAAGGCGCGATTTACGTCAGCGATCAGGAAATTCGCATGGTGCGTGATACTGACGGACAGCTGAAGGTATTTGATAAAAAACAGCTTCAGATGCTGCGGACGCGCCTGACGATGGTATTTCAGCACTTCAACCTGTGGAGCTTCATGACGGCGTTAGAGAACGTAATGGAAGCGCCAATTCAGGTGTTAGGGCTCAGTAAAGCGGAAGCGCGTGAGCGGGCGGTGTTCTATCTGAACAAGGTCGGGATCACGGATGCTGCCCAACAGAAATACCCGTCGGATCTCTCCGGTGGTCAGCAGCAGCGCGTTTCTATTGCACGGGCGTTGGCGATGGAGCCGGAAGTTTTGTTGTTTGATGAACCTACGTCAGCGCTCGATCCCGAACTGGTCGGCGAGGTGTTGCGCATCATGCAGCAGCTTGCGGAAGAAGGGAAAACGATGGTGGTGGTGACGCATGAAATGGAGTTTGCCCGCCATGTTTCCAGCCACGTTATCTTCCTGCATCAGGGCGTAATTGAAGAAGAAGGACCACCAGATCAACTGTTCGGTAGCCCGAAAAGTGCACGTCTGCAGCAGTTTTTGTCCGGTGCGTTGAAGTAGGTTTGGGGGCTGATGGCTATCAGCCGCGGACGTTTCTCTCAAATAGAGCGGTGATAATGGAATAGAAGAGTAAAGCGTCCGCGCCATGGATGGCGCGGCTCGAGCTTACAGGGATGTACTCGCAGCGTCTTTACGATCTATCCATTATCACCGCTCTCAGCACTGAGTCAGCTCGGTTTTTTGATGACGTCCTGCAGGGCTTCTTCCAACTCAAGGAAGCGGAAAGTAAAGCCTGCGGCTTCTAACCGCTGCGGAATGGCGCGCTGTCCGCCCAGTACCAGCGTCGACGCTTCTCCCATCAGCAGTTTGATCACAAAAGCGGGAGCCCGCAGGAAACCGGGACGATCCAATACGTGTGCCAGCATGGCAGAAAATTGTTCATTATGAACCGGGTAGGGCGCAACCATATTGAAAGGGCCGTTCAGTATCGGCTGGTTCAGCAGATAAATAATGCCGTTTACCATGTCATCAATATGAATCCACGGCATATATTGTTTGCCGGAACCCATCGGCCCGCCAAGTCCGAGGCGGAAAATCGGCAGCATTTTTGCCAGCGCGCCGCCCTGTGCTGACAGAACAATGCCGGTGCGCAGCAGGCAGACGCGGGTTTTATCACTTTCGGCGGACTGCGCCAGCGCTTCCCAGCGGGCGCACAGATGATGTGTAAATTCATCAACTGGGGATTCATCTTCCGTGACCAGCGCTTCTCCCTGATCGCCATAATACCCGACAGCGGATCCCGAGATAAAAACCGCTGGCGGCTCACTGCTGGCCTTTATCAGCGTGGCAAGCTGTTCGGTGATGTTCCAGCGGCTCTTTGCCAGACGCTGTTTTTGCTGTGGCGTCCACCGTTTGTCGGCGATAGGTTCGCCCGCCAAATTGATGACGCCGTCAAAGTCGTTCAGTGAGGTGACATTACTCAGCGTGGACCAATATTCCACCTGATTGCCGAGAACGCCTCTAGCGCGCTCAGGATCGCGTGTCAGTACCGTGATGTCATGGGAAAGCAACTGTAATCGTTGGATAAGATGGTGGCCAATAAGGCCGGTTCCGCCTGTTATGAGTAGTTGCATCGCTTCCCCTTATCTTTATGCCTTGTGATAACGCAGGGTCATGGAAACCGAATCGGCGTATCGCAGGGCAAACGGTTTATCTACTTCTACTTCAGCATAGGTGATCCATTCGTGCTCGCTGGCGATGTTGAGCACATCCTGCGTTAATTTTTCCAGCAAAGCGAAGCGGTTATCTTCTACGTGGCGAATAATGTTTTTGGTGATGGTGCGGTAGTTCAGCGCATCGGCAATATTTTCGCTGTTGCGCGCCTGTTCTGCTGGGTAGTGAATCACAACGTTGATGATCACATCCTGCTTATTCGTGATTTCCTCATCTTTGATACCGATGAAGGTGCGCAGCCGCAGATTTTTTATACGAATAATGGCGTCAGAATAGTGATGTGGCATTGCTCGGCCCTCGGTTGCTTCTGTTACTGCGGCTAAACCGCAGCGTCAGGGGGTATCGTTAACGACAATATGTTGATTACCATAGCAGAAGATACCCAAAGGCCGAATGAGATGATGCCAGAATTTTATTGCTCGGCGAGCTGATAGGCCCGTTGCGTTGCCGGGCGCTCACTGATACGCGTATACCACGCCTTCACCGCTGGGTAATCATCAAGGTCGACGCGCTGGCGAGCATAAGAAACTACCCACGGGTAGGTTGCGATATCGGCAATGCTGTAATTTTCTCCTGCTAGCCAAGGGCTGTCTTGCAGATGTTTATCCAGCACGCGATACAGGCGCTGCGTCTCCTGCTGATAGCGTTCAATGGCGTAAGGCACTGGCTGGGGTGCATAGTGGTTAAAATGATGATTCTGCCCCAACATTGGCCCGAAACCGGCGACCTGCCAGAACAGCCACTGTAGTGTGGCCGTACGCTCACGTAATGACGTGCTCAATAGCACGCCGTGCTTTTCCGCCAGATAGAGCAGAATCGCGCCAGATTCAAACAGGCTAATTGGCGTGTCACCTTCCGCGGGCTGCGTATCGACAATCGCGGGAATTTTGTTGTTAGGCGAGATAGCCAAAAACTCCGGTTTGAACTGTTCGCCTTTGCTGATATTCACGCGGTGGAGCTGGTAGGGGAGATTAGCTTCTTCCAGAAACAGGGTGATCTTGTGCCCGTTAGGGGTTGGTGCGTAATACAGGTCAATCATGAATCAAGTCTCCGTTTTAATTCAGAAAAACATCATGGACTGTATGGCAGTTGATCGCTTCAGAGAGCGATGCGCTGTCAGAATAGCGTATTGAGGAACGGGCTCTTACCCTACCACTTCTGCGAGTGAAAAATAAGCGATGACGCACCTCGTTGCGCGATCTTTACCGGAAGCGTGCTGCCAACTTTGGTAGACTACGTCCGATGAAGGATGCGGGTGTTGTGGGTGTAGCATTGTTGATATAAACGTTGTGGAGATAACGATGAAGTTGATGTTTGCGTCCGACATACACGGTTCCCTCAGTGCGACGGAGCGCGTGCTGGAAATCTTTGAGCAGAGTCAGACCGACTGGCTTATCTTGCTGGGCGATTTTCTCAATCATGGTCCACGCAACCCGCTGCCGGAGGCGTATCAGCCTGCGGAAGTGGCTACCCAACTAAACACTTATGCGTCACGTATCATTGCCGTACGGGGGAATTGCGACAGCGAGGTTGATCAGATGCTGCTGACCTTTCCGATAACGGCACCCTGGCAACATGTGCTATTGCCGCAGAATCGCCTTTTCCTGACGCACGGTCATCTTTATCATCCAGATAATATGCCACCGCTACACGCGGGGGATGTGCTGGTATATGGTCATACTCATATCCCAGTTGCTGAGCAACGTGGGGAATATTATTTTTTCAATCCCGGCTCAGTGAGCTTGCCGAAAGGGGGATACCCCGCGAGCTACGGTTTACTTGAACAAGACGAACTGCGGGTTCTACCGTTACACGGCGGCGAACCTATTGCGCAGGTCGCGATTAGGCACTAATTTAGCGTATACCCTGTTTTTGACCTTGAATAACAGCAAGGCAGCAGGGAATATTCACAGCAAAGTTCGATCATTTAAAACAGACGCGCGTAGCAACGTGCCAATACTAAAGGGTTTCAGAGGATGGCGGAACAAAGTCAGGCAGCAGGCACAGAGTGGGTTGATATCGTCAATGAAAACAACGAGGTAATTGCTCAGTCAAGTCGTCAGCAGATGCGTGCTCAGAGTCTTCGTCATCGTGCTACTTACATTGTTGTGCATGATGGAATGGGTAAAATTCTGGTGCAGCGCCGGACGAAAATCAAAGATTTCTATCCAGGCTGGCTGGACGCGACCGCTGGCGGCGTAGTGCAAAGCGGTGAGCAGATGCTGGAGTCCGCGCGCCGTGAAGCCGAAGAAGAGCTTGGCATTGCGGGCGTGCCGTTCGCAGAGCACGGCTTGTTCTATTACGAAGGCGAGAATTGCCGGGTATGGGGCGGGCTGTTTAGCTGCGTCACCCACGGGCCGTTTGCGCTACAGGAAGAAGAGGTTGATGAGGTCAGCTGGCTGACGCCGCAGGAAATCACCGCTCGCTGCGATGAATTTACGCCGGACTCGCTGAAAGCCCTGTCGCTGTGGCTGACGCGCTATAGCGATCAGGATTATGGCAAGCCGATTTCACGTAAGCTGAACGAAGCGCTAGACGCTGCTGAGACACCTGCTGTTAATAATAAAAATATTCATGATGAAAATGCTCATGATGAAAACGACAGCAACGTCGTTGCTCCATCAGACGCTGATTCACAGAAATAATGCCTTCCCTGTCTCGCCGCTGCTTTTTCTCCGCTGCGGCGTCTATTTTTCCGAGTGATAAACTGCGGGTTATCACTCGGGAACATGAATACTCTTCTTGATGTCCTTCAGGTAAATCACGATGGTGAACGTCATGATCACCAGCAAAGCCCACGAGCTCCATTTCCCTACGTGAACCATCGACCAGGCTCCGAGCTGTTCTGGATAGCTCCAGACACTGAAAAGCGTGCTGATATTTTCAGCCAGCCAGATAAAAAAGCCGATCAGAATAAAGGCCAATGACAGCGGCATTCGTCGTTCCCGATCGTAAGGCGTGAAAATGACGGTGGTGCGTGCATAGAGCCCGACAGCCAGTGCGGCAATGTACCAGCGATAGTCGCCGATGTAGTGGTGGGTGAAGAAATTGGCATAAATGAGTAGTGCGACCAGCGTTGCCAGCCAGTAGGGCGGGTGATGGCGAATTTTAAGATCGAATAGCCGCCAGGACTGAATGATATAGCTACCGACAGAGGCGTACATGAATCCGGCAAATAGCGGCACACCCAGTACCTTGGTGTAGGCGAAATCAGGGTAAGACCAGGAACGAATACCTGATGAGGTTTTAAACACCTCAAGCGCAAAACCTACGAGGTGAAACAGCGTAACGGCTTTTAACTCATCCCAGGTTTCCAGCTTGCTGGCGATCATCCACCCCTGAATCACAATGGCGAATATCAACAGCAAATCATAGCGAGGGATAGCGAACCAGCCCGCTTTCGGCACGCTGAAAACAGCAAGAAAGAACAGGCCAACGAAGATACAGGCGCGGGCTTCTTTGACGCCGAAATAGAGAAATTCAACCAAAAATCGGGTTAACCCTGTTGGCGATGAAGGCGTGATCCCTTTTTCCAACTGCTGCTGAAAGTGTTGATCCAATAATCGTATTACAGTCATCCATAGACCCTGTTTATGGTTATTCTTGAGCCTGCTCGGTGTGGTTTTTTGTGCGGAGAGCAATAAAAAATGCCAGCGCTGAGGCTGGCATAGAAGATAACAGAATTAATCTGAATATATTAGAGCTGTGTAGCCTGAATGGCGGTCAGGGCAACGGTGTAAACGATGTCGTCTACCAGTGCGCCACGAGACAGGTCGTTAACCGGTTTGCGCATGCCTTGCAGCATTGGCCCGATGGAGATCAGGTCGGCAGAACGCTGTACCGCTTTGTACGTGGTGTTACCGGTGTTCAGGTCAGGGAAGATGAACACGGTGGCTTTACCCGCAACTGGCGAGTTCGGCGCTTTGGACTGTGCAACGTCAGCCATGATAGCGGCGTCGTACTGCAGCGGACCGTCGATGACCAGATCAGGGCGTTTTTCCTGCGCCAGACGGGTCGCTTCACGCACTTTCTCAACATCGCTACCCGCGCCGGAGTTACCGGTAGAGTAAGAGATCATTGCAACGCGTGGGTCGATACCGAATGCGGTAGCGGAATCAGCAGACTGGATAGCGATTTCAGCCAATTGCTCTGCGGTTGGATCTGGGTTGATGGCGCAGTCGCCGTAAACCAGAACCTGCTCAGGCAGCAGCATGAAGAACACAGAAGACACCAGCGAGCTGCCCGGTGCTGTTTTGATCAGCTGCAACGGCGGACGGATGGTGTTAGCGGTGGTATGAACGGCACCAGAAACCAGACCGTCAACTTCGCCCTGTTCCAGCATCAGCGTACCCAGAACCACGTTGTCTTCGAGCTGTTCGCGCGCAACCACTTCGGTCATGCCCTTGCTCTTACGCAGCTCAACTAAGCGCGCAACATAGCGCTCACGCACGACAATCGGATCGACGATTTCGATGCCTTTGCCCAGTTCTACGCCCTGAGCGGCAGCAACACGTTGAATCTCTTCTGGGTTACCGATCAGCACACAGTGAGCAATACCGCGTTCAGCACAGATAGACGCTGCTTTAACGGTACGTGGTTCATCACCTTCTGGCAGAACGATACGTTTGCCTGCTTTACGCGCCAGCTCAGTCAGCTGATAGCGGAACGCTGGCGGAGACAGACGACGTGAACGCTCAGATGCTGCGCTCAGTGAATCGATCCATTGGGTGTCGATGTGGCGTGCAACATATTCCTGCACTTTCTCAACACGTTGACGGTCATCAGCCGGTACTTCAAGGTTGAAGCTTTGCAGGCTGAGTGAGGTCTGCCAGGTGTTGGTGTCGACCATAAATACTGGCAGACCAGTCTGGAAGGCACGTTCGCACAGCTTGGCAATGCTCGGATCCATTTCGTAGCCGCCAGTCAGCAGCAGGGCACCGATTTCCACGCCATTCATGGCAGCCAAACAGGCGGCAACCAGAACATCAGGACGGTCAGCGGAGGTCACCAGCAGTGAGCCCGGACGGAAATGCTCCAGCATATGAGGGATGCTGCGTGCGCAGAAGGTTACAGACTTAACGCGACGCGTCTGAATGTCACCTTCGTTGACGATACGGGCATTCAGGTGCTTCGCCATATCGATGGCGCGCGTAGCAATCAGGTCAAAGCTCCACGGGATGCAGCCCAGAACCGGCAGCGGGCTGTTAGCGAACAGCTGCTTCGGATCGATGTTGGCAACGCTGGCTTTCGTGGAATCATCAAAGATTTCAGACAGGTCAGGGCGAGTACGGCCCTGGTCGTCTACTGGCGCATTCAGTTTGTTGATGATCACGCCAGTGATGTTTTTGTTTTTGCTGCCGCCGAAGCTGGAACGCGCCAGTTCGATACGGTCTTTCAGCTGTGCCGGGGAATCATTACCCAGCGCCAGTACGAAGACGATTTCTGCATTCAGCGTTTTGGCGATTTCATAGTTCAATGCGTTAGCAAACTGGTGCTTACGGGTAGGAACCAGACCTTCAACCAGAACGACTTCAGCGTCTTTGGTGTTTTCGTGGTAGCGCGCGATGATTTCTTCCATCAGCACGTCTTGCTGGTTGGAGCTCAGCAGGGCTTCAACGCGGCTCATCGCCAGCGGCTCGGCGGCGCTGATGGCGGAATTAGCACGAATAATGGTGGTCGTTTGATCTGGCGTATTGTCGCCACTGCGCGGCTGGGCAATAGGTTTGAACACGCTCAGGCGGACGCCTTTCTGTTCCATGGAGCGGATGACACCCAGGCTGACGCTTGTCAGACCAACGCTGGTGCCAGTTGGGATCAACATGATTATACGGGACACGGCCGAACCTCTTTACGGTTGCTCGTTAGTCAAAAACAACACCGTCAGCCTTGGCTGACGGTGTTGGGAGTTACGTGTTTTACGCGGTCAGACGGTAAGCGTCTTCGGCGATGACCAACTCTTCATTGGTCGGGATAACCAGCGCCGCGCGGGTGCCATCTTTAGCGATGTTGCCACCTTTACCGAAGCGTGCAGCCAGGTTGCGTTCGTGATCGACGTCGAAGCCCAGCAGACCCAGTTTTTTCAGTGACAGCTCGCGAACCATTGCCGCGTTTTCACCGATACCACCGGTGAAGATGACGGCATCCAGGCGGCCTTCCATCAGTGCAGCGTAAGAACCGATGTATTTAGCCAGACGGTGGCAGTAAACGTCCATTGCACGTTTAGCATCTGCTTTCGTCTCGTAGTTATCTTCAACGTAGCGGCAGTCGCTGGTCACTTCAGTCAGACCCAGCAGACCAGATTCTTTGGTCATCAGGGTGTTGATGCGATCAATGTCCATGCCCAGTGCGTCGTGCAGGTGGAAAATCACAGCCGGGTCGATATCGCCACAGCGGGTACCCATCACCAGACCTTCCAGCGGAGTCAGACCCATTGAAGTGTCAACGCATTCGCCATTACGGATTGCAGTAACGGAACCACCGTTGCCCAGATGGCAAGTGATGACGTTCAGCTCTTCTACTGGTTTGTTCAGCACTTTAGCGGCTTCACGAGAAACAAAGTAGTGGCTGGTGCCGTGGAAACCGTAGCGACGGATGTGGTTTTCTTTATACAGTTTGTACGGCAGTGCATAAAGGTAGGATTCTTCCGGCATGGTCTGGTGGAACGCAGTGTCGAAAACAGCGACGTTTTTATCAGCCAGGTGTGGGAAAGATTTCAGTGCTTCGTCGATGCCGATCAGGTGCGCCGGGTTGTGCAGAGGTGCAAAAGGTACGGAATCTTTGATACCCTGAAGAACATCATCAGTGATGATCGCGGATTGGGTGAACTTCTCACCGCCGTGAACGATACGGTGACCAATAGCAACCAGTTGAGCTGACAGCTCCGGTTTCTGAGACAGAATGGTATTGACGATGAAGTTCAGCGCTTCGCTGTGAGCTGCACCGGCACCCAGTTCGGCGTCTTGTTTACCGCCGTCCATTTTCCATTTGATGCGGGCTTCAGGCAGGTTGAAACACTCGGCTAAACCAGACAGGTACTCTTCTCCGTTAATCGCATCGATGATAGCGAATTTCAGGGATGAACTACCGCAGTTAAGAACCAGTACTAACTTACTCGACATGGAAGTACCTACTTGTTATACATGGTTAAAAAAATGTCATACAGGGCATAGCGTATCGCATGCCGCCGCTGGCATTTATGATTAACATCATACCTTGGTGTGATACACCAGACACGATGATGAAATAGGGTCGATACTATGATGTAGGTTATATCGGATAATCGATACAACCATATGACATCGACCTGATGTAAACCGCAGCTTTTAAAGCGATGGATAACCGCGTTATGGCCGTTGGCTGCGCTTATGTCGCGAAGGGAATTATACTCCTTGCGTGTAGTCATACTACTTTAGGTATACAGCGGCCAAAAGGCCGATCTAGGATACCGATAGCGTAGGCTAAACACAAAATATATTTTAACCTTATCAACTTGAGTTGTTGATTTGTGCAAAAGTTTTATTTTTTATCTGTAAAGTTGAGGTGTGGCTATGGCGACGAAACCAGACAGTAGAATCAGTTGGCTACAGCTACTCCAACGTGGGCAGCATTACATGAAAACGTGGCCAGCAGAAAAGCGGCTGGCGCCTGTATTTCCTGAAAACCGCGTGGCGCGAGCGACGCGATTCGGTATCCGCATCATGCCGCCGCTGGCGGTGTTTACCTTAACGTGGCAGATTGCGCTCGGTGGCCAGCTCGGCCCGGCCATCGCCACCGCGCTGTTTGCCTGTAGCCTGCCGTTGCAGGGGCTTTGGTGGCTGGGTCGCCGTTCTGTGACGCCTTTACCGCCGACGCTGGTGCAGTGGTTCCATGAGATTCGCCATAAGCTATTGGAGTCAGGCCAGGCATTAGCGCCATTGGAAGAAGCGCCAACTTACCAAGCGTTGGCGGATGTGCTGAAGCGTGCGTTTAACCAGCTTGATAAGACCTTCCTGGATGATTTGTGATCGGCGTCAGGCTGTGTGCGGGTTGATGGCTATTTTGTTCTTTCCCCTGTTTCAAATCAAAGAAGCGGTGGCTACCGCTACCGTGACACGATTCAGTATGCGATTCTGAGGCCAATACCTATTTAGCGATATTGGCTTACACCAAAGAGGTTCAGGAGAGCAACATGGAAATGACAAATGCCCAGAGATTGATCCTTTCAAATCAATATAAAATGATGACGATGCTCGATCCCGACAACGCCGAGCGCTATCGCCGGTTACAAACCATTATCGAGCGTGGTTATGGTTTGCAGATGCGCGAACTGGACCGTGAGTTTGGCGAGCTGACCGAAGAGGTGTGCCGCACCATTATTAACATCATGGAAATGCATCATGCTTTGCAGGTGTCGTGGACCAATCTGAAAGATAAGCAGGATTTGGATGAGCGTCGCCTGACCTTCCTGGGCTTTGATGCCGCAACGGAAGCACGCTACCTCGGTTTTGTACGCTTTATGGTACATGTTGAAGGTCGCTATCCCCACTTTGATGCGGGTACGCATGGGTTTAACGCTCAGACAAAAATGTGGGAAAAATACAACAGAATGCTGGCTGTTTGGCAATCCTGCCCGCGCCAGTATCACTTGAGTGCAGTTGAGATCGCACAGATCATCAACGCCTGATTAATGAAAAAGGGGCTTTCTGTGGAGTGTAAAGGTTTTCTGTTCGACCTCGATGGTACGCTGGTTGATTCACTGCCTGCTGTAGAACGTGCGTGGATTAACTGGGCAAAAGATCACGATATTGAACCACAGGAAGTGCTGGATTTTATTCATGGCAAGCAGGCAATCACCTCCCTGCGTCACTTTCTTCAAGGGCAAAGCGAAGAAACGATTCAACAAGAGTTTGATGCGCTGGAAAAAACAGAAGCGTCTGACACGCAGGGCATTGTTGCCATGCCAGGGGCGAAGGCGCTGTTGGAACGTTTGGATGCGCTGGATATTCCCTGGGCGATTGTGACATCCGGCACGGTGCCGATTGCCAGCGCCCGTCATCATCGCGGAGAACTGCCTGCTCCTCGTGCCTTTATTACAGCGGAGCAGGTTGCTAAAGGTAAACCTCACCCCGATGCCTATTTACTTGGTGCACAGCAGCTAGGGCTGAAGCCGGAAGAGTGTGTCGTCGTTGAGGATGCACCCGCAGGCGTGCTATCGGGCTTGGCGGCTGGCTGCAAGGTCATTGCGGTGAAGGCACCAGCAGACACGCCGAAACTGGATCAGGTCGATCTGATCCTTGATTCGCTGGAGCAGATAGAAATAGAACCATCACCGAACGGCGCTAAGGTGCTTCTGCGCCGGTAGGTTGTCTGTAACATAATGACAAAACTGTGACTAAATATGATCAGACCTCGCATCCGCGAGGTTTTTTTATGGCATGCTGAATCACCACCTCTCAATATGCATTTTTCTGTCAGGGGAACCGTTTTGAATAGCGAACTTCTCTGGGTTTTATCCCTGTTGCTGATCGCCATTGTGTTGTTTACCACCAATAAATTACGCATGGACGTCGTCGCGCTGTTGGTCATCATCGCGTTTGTACTGAGCGGTACACTGACGCTATCTGAAGCGTTGGTAGGGTTCAGCGATCCTAATGTGATATTGATTGCAGCCCTGTTTGTGATTGGTGAGGGGTTGGTTCGTACCGGTGTTGCTTATCAGGTCGGTGATTGGTTGGTCCGCGTGGCGGGCAGCAGTGAGATGAAGATGCTGATCTTACTGATGGTCACCGTTGCGCTGCTGGGGGCTTTCATGAGCTCCACTGGCGTTGTCGCGATTTTTATTCCCGTTGTGCTCAGCGTTTCCGCCCGGATGAAAATTTCCCCCGGAAGGCTGATGATGCCGCTGAGTTTTGCCGGATTGATTAGCGGCATGATGACGTTGGTCGCGACGCCGCCGAATATGGTGGTGAGCAGTGAGCTGATGCGTGAAGGTGTTGCGGGCTTTGGTTTTTTCAGCGTGACGCCGATAGGGATGGTGGTATTGCTGCTGGGTGTGGCGTATATGATGGTGGCGCGTTACTGGCTTGGCGATGCCGAGACGGCAGCAGCAAAAGAGATGTGGAAGAGAAGAACGTTTCGCGATCTGATTCGTGATTACCGACTGACGGGCAGGGCGCGTCGGCTGGCGATTCGACCAGGATCGCCTTTTATCGGCCACCGTCTTGATGATTTACGCTTGCGTCAGCGCTTTGGTGCGAACGTGGTCGGGATTGAGCGCTGGCGTAAATTTCGTCGTGTGATGATCAGCGTGGCGGGCAATACCGAACTTCGCCTGAATGATGTCTTACTGATCGACATGTCGGCGTCTGAGGTGGACTTACGCGAATTTTGCACCGCACAGCGGCTTGAACCGATGGTGCTGCGCGGTGAGTATTTCTCCGAGCAGGCGCGTGATGTGGGAATGGCGGAAGTCTCGTTGATTCCCGATTCTGAACTGTTGGGGAAAACGCTGTATGACGTCGGGTTCCGAAGCCGCTACGGCCTGAGTGTCGTGGGGATTCGCCGGTCAGGTGAAGCGATGGAAGGTATCCTGGCTGATGAGCCGCTCCAGCTCGGTGACATTCTGCTGGTGATGGGCGACTGGCGCATGATTCGACAACTGCACACACAGAAAAACGACTTCCTTTTACTTAATCTCCCTGCTGAGGTGGATGACGTGGCGCCCGCGGTAAGTCAGGCGCCACACGCGCTGTTTTGTCTGGCGCTGATGGTAGCGATGATGCTGACGGATGAAATACCGAATGCGGTTGCCGCACTGATCGCCTGTTTGCTGATGGGGAAATTCCGCTGTATCGACATGGAAAGCGCCTACCGGGCGATCCACTGGCCGAGTATTATTCTTATCGTCGGAATGATGCCGTTTGCGCTGGCGTTGCAGCAAACGGGCGGTGTGGCGCTGATCGTTAAAGGGCTGATGGATGTTGCCGGGAACGCCGGGCCGCATGTGATGCTGGTGTGCTTGTTCGTGTTGTGTGCCGTGATCGGTCTGTTTATTTCCAACACGGCGACGGCGGTGCTGATGGCACCGATTGCGATTGCCGCAGCGAAACAGATGGGCGTGTCGCCTTATCCTTTTGCGATGATCATCGCGATTGCAGCCTCTGCCGCCTTTATGACCCCAGTGTCATCACCGGTGAATACGCTGGTACTGGGGCCGGGCGGTTATAAATTCGGGGACTTTGTACGCATTGGCGTCCCCTTTACCGTTCTGGTGATGGTGGTCAGCGTGGTGATGGTACCGTGGCTGTATCCGTTCTGACGGTGCTTTTCCGTTATAGCGGACGCTCGTTATAACGGAGAATCCTGACTGATTTCGTCAAGCGACAGGCTAAAGCTGGGAACGAACACCGTCATGAAATAGTCCATTTCCGGGCTGTGGCGCAGCTGCAAGGTTTTTTCCAGTCGTGCTTTGGCAAGCGTGAATTCCGCATTGCCTGCGGATAATTCTTCCAGACATTTCAGGTAGGCGCACAGGGCATCTGCCTGTTTAACGATGAGGCGTTCTTCTTCGCTGGTGTAGTGGTCATCCAGCAGCATGCGATAATCCTGCTGCAACTCTTCCGGCAACATTTCAACCAGTTTCTGCTGTGCAATCTTCTCTATCTTCTTGTACTCATGTGCGATCTGCGCGTTGTAGTACTTGATCGGCGTCGGCATGTCACCGGTCAGCACCTCGCTGGCATCATGGTACATCGCCAGTAGTGCGATGCGTTCAGCGTTCAGGTTACCCTCGAATTTGCGGTTTTTGATTACCGCCAGCGCGTGGGCGACGAAGGCGACCTGAAGACTGTGCTCGGAGACATTTTCCGTGCGCACGTTGCGCATCAGTGGCCAACGGCTGATCAGTTTTAGACGGGATAAATGGGCGAAAAAGTGGCTCTGATTCATGGCGATCTCTCAGACAACAGCACGGTGAAATAGCGATATCGTGGGCATCTATTGTGGGCACTTGCCGGAGATTATGCAAACGAAGGTCAGATTTTCGCCGGGCGACGATGGCCCGGCGAGGGTAGGTTCGATGACTGCTGGGCTATTGGTGATAGTGCCCCAGGAAACGCCCTAATTTGTGGATCGCCATGTCCAGCTCATCAATACGCGGCAGCGTGACGATGCGTACGTGGTCCGGGTAAGGCCAGTTAAACGCGGTTCCCTGCACCAGCAACACTTTCTCCTGCAACAGGAGATCCAGCACCAGTTTTTGGTCGTCGTGGATATTAAAGCGCTTGGCATCAATGCGTGGGAACATATAGAGCGCGCCGCGTGGTTTTACGCACGATACGCCGGGGATCTGATTGATCAGTTCCCAGGAACGGTTGCGCTGCTCGTAAAGGCGTCCGCCGGGTTGAATAAATTCGCTGATGCTCTGATAGCCACCCAGCGCGGTCTGAATCGCATGCTGCATCGGTACGTTGGCACACAAACGCATAGAGGCCAGCATTTCCAGCCCTTCAATATACCCTTTTGCGTGTTTTTTCGGGCCGTTCAGTACCATCCAACCTTGACGGAAACCCGCTACGCGGTAGGTCTTGGAAAGCCCGTTGAACGTGACGGTCAGCAAATCCGGCGCGAGTGCGGCAATAGAGTGGTGCTGCGCATCGTCATACAGAATTTTGTCGTAAATTTCGTCGGCGAAAATGATCAGGTTATGTTCGCGTGCAATCGCCACGATATCCAACAGCAGCTCTTTGCTGTAGACCGCACCCGTTGGATTATTCGGGTTGATGATGACAATACCGCGAGTATTGGACGTGATCTTTTTGCGGATATCATCCAAATCGGGGAACCAATCGGAGGACTCATCGCAGAGATAGTGAACGGCATTGCCGTTAGACAGGGAAACCGCTGCGGTCCAAAGCGGGTAATCCGGCGCAGGAACCAGCATTTCATCGCCTGGGTTAAGCAACGCCTGCATGGATTGCACGATGAGTTCGGAAACACCGTTACCAATATAGACGTCTTCAACCGTAATATCGCGCATATCCCGCGCCTGATAGTGCTGAACGATGGCTTTGCGGGCGGAATACAGACCTTTTGAATCACAGTAGCCCTGTGCGGTAGGCAGATTACGGATCACATCGACCAGAATTTCGTCCGGTGCCTCGAAGCCGAAAGGGGCAGGGTTGCCAATGTTCAGTTTAAGGACTTTATTACCTTCTTCTTCAAGCCGCTTGGCTTCCTTTAAGACTGGGCCACGGATGTCATAGCATACGTTCTCCAGTTTCTTGGATTTTTCAATCGGAGACATAAATAGTACGAGCCTTCTGCAGAGAGCGCATATTCCCAGACGGAATAGCATAACCTGCTTAATGTACTCTTCCTGCAGTACCTTTTGAAGAATGATTATCGCTTTTGCTGCAAATGGTTGCGCATCTGCACTATATGGTTGTGTACTCGTTGGATGGTGCGATATGGTAGGGGGCGGACAACTGTTCATGCCGCACTTTTTTAGCGCCAGAATAGGGTGACAGGGAGAGCGTGTTTATTTAAGTGTGGAGCGTATTTATTTCGCAAGATGAAATAAAGGGAAGGTGCCGTTGTTATTGAATTAAGGATTAAGGCTGGTGAGTCATTTAATTACATGATGTCTTACCAATGGAAAGGCGATAGTGGTAACGAAATATAAGTATTTTTTTGCCCTTATCGTGCGTCTGCGATAGTGTCTTTAAATGTATCGGTCATTACCTGTACATGTAATAAAACACCAGGAATATTTTGTTAAAATTAAAATAGATAAGTGAAAAATCGTATGACCAGTGCAAATCGACCAGTACTTAATCTCGATCTTGATTTACTGAGGACGTTTGTTGCCGTTGCAGATTTAAATACATTTGCAGCGGCGGCGACCGCAGTCAATAGAACCCAATCGGCTGTCAGTCAACAGATGCAGCGGCTGGAGCAACTCATCGGAAAGGAGCTTTTTGCCCGACACGGGCGTAATAAATTGCTGACCGAACATGGTATCCAGTTTCTGGGTTATGCCAGAAAAATATTACAATTCAATGATGAAGCTTGTATTTCATTAATGTACAGCGATATTCAGGGTACGCTGACCATCGGGGCGTCTGACGATACTGCAGACACCATCCTTCCTTATATTTTGCATCGGGTGACATCCGTATTTCCTAAACTCTCCGTCAATGTCAGCGTAAAACGTAGCGCTGAAATGATGGAAATGTTGAATCAGGGGAAAATAGATCTGGTTATTACCACAATGAACGGTGTGGTGTTTCCGCATGTGTTATTACGCAGTTCTCCAACGTTATGGTATTGCGCGGCGGATTATCAGTTCCGATCGCAAGAACCTGTACCTCTGGTTGTTCTGGATGAGCCGAGTCCTTTCCGGACGTTGGCTACGCAGCAACTGACGGCCGCAGGGATCCCCTGGAGAATTGCGTATGTGGCTTCAACGCTGTCTGCTGTACGTGCCGCGGTGAAGGCCGGAATGGGTATTACCGTGCGGTCGGTGGAAATGATGAGTCCAGAATTGCGGGTGTTGGGCGAAGAGGAAGGGTTGCCGAGATTGCCTGAAACACGTTATTTCCTCTGCCAGAATCCTAATCAGGAGAATGAGCTGGCAACGGCAATTTTCAATGTGATTGAATCAGGGAAGCCCTCTCACATTACGCCTGTCAGCATGTTAACAAACAGCACGAATGAAAAACTGTCTTCCGACCCGTCGCTGAAGGATGCGATCTAATCGTAATGGGTAGTTAACTATCATTCGGGGAGGGTAGGGATGCACCCCGAATGATGATGATTTATGACTAAGGTGTTAAACCCGCATCGGCAGCGCCTTCTTGGCCTGATTTCTTCACGCCGATCCCACTTTGCGTTTTCCATTCCACATCAATAGGCTAGGCGCGGCGAGATTAATGATTATCTCTATTTTATAAAACGCCGGTTCTATTTTTTTAAAATAATGTTATGGAAAATAGCGTCAAACCTTGTCCAGCATCGTCTTGATTTTTTTACTAACTAAATTGGTAAAAATGTGTGCTGGATCAAAAAATACCCCTAATAACCACATGGGGGAACAGGCATTTCCTGTGAAAATGGTATAGTGACGCGGTGAACTTGCTTCCTGTGCTGCTACACACTGGTTAACTAACAAAAGTACTGACTCGATTTAGCTGCGGGTGAGAACACAAAATGTTAACAAAACAGCGTGCATGTAAAGTAATGTACTGTTATTTTTAGTAAGGTTGAAAAAAAGGTTACAAATTTAGGGGCTCAACCATACCAAGCAAGGCTTACCTGATACGTTTCCGTGCTTTTTTGTGGTTATTAATCCTTCCTTTTAATCGATGTGGCGCATTAACTGCCGATAATAGAGCAGAGATGTTACCCGCCACTTTTGATGAGTAAGCAAAGAGAATGTCAACAACTACTGAAATCCTCGCCCATCATTGGGCATTTGGGCTATTCCTTATCATTGCCGTAGGCCTTTGCGTCTTCATGCTGACCGGTGGGTTCTTGCTGGGGGGGAGAGCAAAAGGCAGGGCCAAAAACGTACCTTATGAATCTGGTATCGACTCCGTAGGTTCAGCACGGTTACGCCTGTCTGCTAAATTTTATCTTGTCGCTATGTTCTTCGTGATCTTCGACGTTGAAGCCCTCTATCTCTACGCTTGGGCTGTGTCTATCAAAGAAAGCGGCTGGATTGGCTTCATTGAAGCAACCATTTTCATTTTGGTGCTGTTGGCTGGTTTGATTTATCTGGTACGCGTTGGGGCACTTGACTGGACCCCGGTACGTTCCAAGAGACAAGTCGTTAAATCAGACATCATCAACACTACCAACAATCATCCGCAGTAACAGCGAGGCATTTTAAGATGGACTATACGCTCACCCGCATAGAGCCGGACGGTGAGAATGACCGTTATCCCCTGCAACGTCAGGAGATCGTTTCCGACCCTCTGGAGCAACATGTTCACCGCAGTGTCTATATGGGCAAACTGGAACATGCATTACACGATACGGTGAACTGGGGGCGTCAGAACTCCCTGTGGCCGTACAACTTCGGCCTGTCTTGTTGCTACGTAGAAATGGTGACGTCATTTACCGCCGTTCATGACGTGGCGCGTTTTGGTGCTGAAGTTCTGCGTGCGTCGCCACGTCAGGCCGACTTCATGGTAGTCGCGGGAACCTGTTTTACCAAAATGGCCCCCGTTATTCAGCGTCTGTACGAGCAAATGCTTGAGCCTAAATGGGTTATCTCCATGGGCGCATGTGCTAACTCCGGCGGTATGTACGATATCTATTCCGTTGTTCAGGGCGTAGATAAATTCCTGCCTGTTGATGTGTATATTCCGGGCTGCCCGCCGCGTCCTGAAGCCTACATGCAAGCGCTGTTGCTGCTGAAAGAATCCATCGGTAAAGAACGCCGCCCTCTGTCATGGGTGGTGGGTGAACAGGGCGTTTACCGCGCCAACATGCAATCTGAGCGTGAGCGCAAACGCGGCGAGCGAATCGCTGTGACTAACCTGCGTTCGCCTGATGAGATTTGACCTGTAGATGATAAACCCGGTGACCGTGTAATACCTCGATAATAGTGTGCGGTCATTATCAGCTACAGAAATAGCACATTTAATGTGGTGACATATTTATGACAGATTTAACGACACACGATCTCGCTCAGCCAGGCTGGCAAACCCGCGATCACCTTAACGATCCGGTCGTTGGCGAACTGTGTAACCGTTTTGGACCAGATGCATTTACTGTACAGGCAACCCGCACAGGGATCCCTGTTGTGTGGGTCAAGCGTGAGCAATTACTGGATGTTGTCGCATTCCTGAAAAAACAGCCGAAGCCTTATGTCATGCTGTTTGACCTGCACGGTATGGATGAGCGCCTGCGCACCCATCGTGAAGGTTTACCTGCCGCCGACTACTCCGTCTTTTATCACATCATTTCCATCGAGCGTAACCGCGACATCATGCTGAAAGTCGCGTTAGCCGAGAGCGATCTGCATGTACCGACCGTGACCAAACTGTTCCCGAATGCCAACTGGTATGAGCGCGAAACGTGGGAAATGTTTGGTATTACGTTCAATGGTCACCCGCACCTGACGCGCATCATGATGCCGCAGACGTGGGAAGGGCATCCGTTGCGTAAAGATTATCCGGCGCGTGCGACCGAATTCGATCCTTTCGAGCTGACCAAGCAGAAAGAAGATCTGGAAATGGAATCGCTGACGTTCAAACCGGAAGAGTGGGGAATGAAGCGCGGTACTGAAAATGAGGACTTCATGTTCCTCAACCTCGGTCCGAACCACCCGTCTTCACACGGTGCCTTCCGTATTATTCTGCAACTGGACGGTGAAGAAATCGTCGACTGCGTGCCTGATGTGGGTTACCACCATCGCGGTGCGGAGAAAATGGGCGAGCGCCAGTCTTGGCACAGCTACATTCCTTATACCGACCGTATTGAATACCTCGGCGGCTGCGTTAACGAAATGCCGTACGTACTGGCCGTGGAAAAACTGGCAGGTATTGAGGTGCCGGATCGCGTCAAGACGATTCGCGTGATGCTGTCTGAGCTGTTCCGTATTAATAGCCATCTGCTGTACATCAGTACCTATATTCAGGACGTCGGTGCGATGACACCGGTGTTCTTTGCGTTTACTGACCGCCAGAAAATTTACGATTTGGTTGAAGCGATTACCGGCTTCCGTATGCACCCGGCGTGGTTCCGTATTGGCGGTGTGGCGCACGATCTGCCACGCGGCTGGGAACGTCTGCTGCGTGAGTTCCTTGACTGGATGCCGGCTCGTTTGGACACCTATGTCAAATCCGCGTTGCAGAACACCATTCTGAAAGGCCGTACTCAGGGCGTCGCCGCCTACAATGCGAAAGAAGCATTGGATTGGGGCGTAACGGGTGCGGGTCTGCGTGCCACGGGTATTGGTTTTGACGTACGTAAATGGCGTCCGTATTCCGGTTATGAAAACTTTGACTTTGAAGTGCCAGTGGGCGATGGCATCAGCGATTGCTATAGCCGCGTGATGCTGAAAGTCGAAGAACTGCGTCAGAGCTTACGTATTCTGGATCAGTGCCTCAAGAATATGCCGGAAGGCCCGTTCAAAGCGGATCACCCGCTGACGACGCCGCCGCCAAAAGAGCGCACGTTGCAGCATATCGATACCCTGATCAACCACTTCCTTCAGGTTTCCTGGGGACCGGTGATGCCTGCCAATGAATCATTCCAGATGGTTGAGGCAACGAAGGGCATTAACAGCTATTACCTGACCAGTGACGGCGGCACGATGAGCTACCGTACCCGTATTCGCACGCCGAGCTATGCGCATCTGCAACAGATTCCTTCTGTAATTCGCGGATGTCTGGTATCCGACCTGATCGTTTACCTCGGCAGTATTGATTTCGTAATGTCAGATGTGGACCGCTAATTATGCATGATCATAACAATCACGATCATATTGACGCTCAGGGACAACCTGCTGCCGATTCGCTGACAAAAGACAATGCTTTTGTATTGAGTGACGCCGAACGTGACGCCATTGAGCACGAAAAACATCACTACGAAGATGCACGCGCCGCGTCGATCGAAGCACTGAAAATTGTGCAAAAAGAACGCGGCTGGGTACCGGATGGGGCGATCCATGCGATTGCCGATCTGCTGGGTATTCCTGCCAGTGACGTGGAAGGCGTGGCAACGTTCTACAGCCAGATTTTCCGTCAGCCTGTCGGGCGTCATGTTATTCGCTATTGCGACAGCGTCGTGTGCCACATCAATGGCTATCAGGGCGTTCAGGCTGCACTTGAGCGTAAGCTCAGCATCAAACCGGGACAGACAACGTTCGATGGACGTTTCACGCTGTTGCCGACCTGCTGCCTGGGGAACTGTGACAAGGGGCCGTCAATGATGATTGACGAAGATACCCATACCCATGTGACGCCGGAAGGAATTGAATCGTTATTGGAGCAGTATCAATGAGTAAAGACATTGTTCTGACTGCTGAGCAGCATCCTCTGACCTGGCGTTTACGTGCAGACAAACAGCCGGTATGGCTGGATGAATATCGCAGCAAAAACGGCTATGTCGCCGCGCAAAAAGCGTTAACCGGCATGGCGCAGGATGAAGTGGTCTCACTGGTTAAAGACGCTGGCCTGAAAGGACGTGGCGGCGCGGGCTTTTCGACAGGCTTGAAGTGGAGCCTGATGCCGAAAGACGAAAGCATGAACATCCGCTACCTGCTGTGTAACGCGGATGAGATGGAGCCCGGTACTTATAAAGACCGCCTGCTGATGGAGCAAGAGCCCCATCTGCTGGTTGAAGGCATGCTGATCAGCGCCTTTGCACTGAAAGCCTACCGTGGTTACATCTTCCTGCGCGGCGAATACATCGAAGCTGCTGTTCATCTGCGTCGCGCAATCGAAGAAGCGAAAGCGGCTGGCCTGCTGGGCAAAAATATTCTGGGCAGCGGATTTGATTTCGAGCTGTTCGTGCATACGGGCGCCGGGCGTTACATCTGCGGTGAGGAAACCGCACTGATTAACTCACTGGAAGGCCGTCGTGCCAACCCACGTTCTAAGCCGCCGTTCCCGGCGTCTGCGGGTGTTTGGGGCAAGCCGACATGCGTCAACAACGTGGAAACGCTGTGTAATGTACCGGCGATTATCGAGCACGGTGCAGCGTGGTATCAGGGGCTGTCTGCGGGTAAAAGTAAAGATGCAGGCACGAAACTGATGGGCTTCTCCGGCCGCGTCAAGAATCCGGGTCTGTGGGAACTGCCGTTCGGTACGACTGCGCGTGAAATTCTGGAAGACTACGCGGGCGGTATGCGCGATGGTCTGAAGCTGAAAGCCTGGCAACCGGGTGGTGCTGGTACGGATTTCCTGACGGAAAGCCATCTCGATCTGCCGATGGATTTTGAGCACATTGCGAAAGCTGGTAGCCGTATGGGTACCGCACTGGCGATGGCCGTCGATCACGAAATCAATATGGTTTCGCTGACGCGCAATCTCGAAGAATTCTTCTCTCGTGAGTCCTGTGGCTGGTGTACGCCGTGCCGCGATGGTCTGCCGTGGAGCGTGAAGATTCTGCGTGCGCTGGAGAAGGGCGAAGGCCAGCCTGGCGATATCGAAACGCTGGAGCAGCTTTGCCGTTTCCTCGGGCCGGGTAACACCTTCTGTGCGCATGCGCCGGGTGCGGTCGAGCCGCTGCAAAGTGCCATCAAGTATTTCCGGGAAGAATTCGAAGCGGGTATCTCTAAACAGTATTTAGGCAATGTCAAAGCGATTGGCGGTATTCAGCCTAACCTGTTGAAAGAGCGCTGGTAAGCTATCGCTCAACACGTGCGAGATGCAGTGAATGTATCCGCAGGGTGGCGCAAATAAGCCCCCCTCATAAACCCAATAGATTTCAAGGCGCAGGTAGCCAACGCATTTGCGATTTGAAAGTGAGGGTATACAGAATTTTTGATTAGCGCTCGTGGTAACACGGGCCATTATGGAAGCATGCTGACTATGGCTACTATTCATGTAGACGGCAAAGAGTATGAAGTAAACGGAGCAGACAACCTTCTGGAAGCTTGCCTGACTCTGGGACTTGATATTCCTTACTTTTGCTGGCACCCCGCGCTCGGGAGCGTCGGATCCTGCCGCCTCTGTGCGGTAAAACAGTACCAAAACGCGGAAGATACCCGCGGTCGTCTGGTGATGTCTTGTATGACACCGGCAACCGAAGGAACGTTCATCGCGATTGAAGATGAAGAAGCGAAACTATTCCGTAAGACGATAGTTGAGTTTCTGATGACCAACCATCCGCACGATTGTCCGGTGTGTGAGGAAGGCGGTAACTGTCATTTGCAGGATATGACGGTGATGACGGGACAGAACTTCCGTCGCTATCGCTTCACCAAACGTACCCACCGCAATCAGGATCTCGGGCCGTTCATTTCTCATGAGATGAACCGTTGTATCGCGTGCTATCGCTGCGTGCGTTACTACAAAGATTACGCGGATGGCAAAGATCTCGGCGTTTACGGCGCACACGACAACGTCTACTTCGGTCGCCCGGAAGATGGCACGCTGGAAAGCGAGTTCTCTGGCAACCTGGTTGAAGTGTGTCCTACCGGTGTCTTCACCGATAAAACGCACTCCGAGCGCTA
The DNA here is from genome assembly GCF_900129615.1 of Pectobacterium carotovorum. Taxonomy (GTDB): domain Bacteria; phylum Pseudomonadota; class Gammaproteobacteria; order Enterobacterales; family Enterobacteriaceae; genus Pectobacterium; species Pectobacterium carotovorum. Next base: position 199,720 of record NZ_FQWI01000005.1, read on the forward strand.
TAACCGTAAATGGGATATGCAGTTTGCACCGAGCGTCTGCCAGCAGTGCAGCATCGGCTGTAATACCAGCCCCGGTGAACGCTATGGCGAACTGCGCCGTATCGAAAACCGTTTCAACGGTAGCGTAAACCACTATTTCCTGTGTGACCGCGGTCGTTTTGGTTACGGCTATGTCAACCAGAAAGACCGTCCGAACCAGCCGCTGCAACGTCGTGGTGATGACTGGATCGCGCTGAATGCCGATCAGGCATTGCAAGGTGCGGCGGATGTGCTGCGTCAGGCGAAGAAAACGATCGGTATCGGTTCACCGCGCGCCAGCATTGAAAGCAACTTCGCATTGCGTGAGTTGGTGGGTGCCGAGAACTTCTACACAGGTATCGCGCAGGAAGAACAAAGTCGTCTGCAACTGATCCTGAAGGTGCTGCGCGAAAGCGGTGTGAGAACACCGGCGCTGCGTGAGATCGAAGGCTACGATGCGGTTCTGATTCTGGGTGAAGACTTGACGCAGACGGGCGCGCGTATCGCACTGGCCGTTCGTCAGGCCGTTAAAGGCAAAGCTCGTGAAATGGCGGCCGCACAGAAAGTGGCTGACTGGCAGATTGCGGCGATCATGAACATTGGTCAGCATGCCAAGCACCCGCTGTTTGTCACCAACGTCGATAACACCCGTCTGGACGACATCGCTGCATGGAACTACCGTGCGCCGGTTGCCGATCAGGCACGTCTTGGTTTTGCCATTGCACATGGTCTGGATAGCAGCGCTCCGGCAGTTACCGATCTGGCTGCGGGTCTCGACCAGAAAGTCGATATCATCGTACAAGCGCTGGCCGGTGCGAAAAAACCACTCATCATTTCCGGCACCAATTCAGGTAGCGAGGAAGTGATCTCTGCGGCGGCAAACGTTGCCAAAGCGCTGAAAAATCGCGGTTCTGAGGTCGGTATTACCTTTGTTGCACCTGCTGCTAACAGCATCGGGTTGTCAATCATGGGTGGCGGTTCGCTGGATGACGCGCTGACGCAGTTGGAAAACGGCGACGCTGACAGCGTGGTGGTTCTGGAGAACGATCTCTACCGCCATGCCCCAATCGCTCGCGTTGACGCGGCGCTGGAAAAAGCTGAGAACCTGATTGTGGTTGACCATCAGCGTACTCGCATCATGGATAAGGCTAGCATCATTCTGTCTGCTGCCAGCTTTGCTGAAAGCGACGGTACGTTGGTGAATCAGGAAGGCCGCGCTCAGCGCTTCTTCCAGGTTTATGACCCAACGTACTACAACGACAAGATTGTGATGCTGGAAAGCTGGCGCTGGCTGCACTCGTTGTATATCACCTATAACAGCCGTCAGGTTGACTGGACGCAGTTGGATAACGTGATTGATGCGTGTGTTGCTGCTCTGCCGCAGCTGGCTGCAATCAAAGATGCCGCGCCGGACGCGTCGTTCCGTATTCGTGGTCAGAAACTGTCACGTTCACCGATTCGTTCCAGCGGACGTACTGCAATGCGTGCCAATATCAGCGTGCATGAACCACGTCAGCCCGTCGATAAAGACACGATGTTTGCCTTCTCAATGGAAGGGAACAACAGCCCGACAGCTAATCGTCAGCAGATTCCGTTTGCCTGGGCACCAGGCTGGAACTCACCACAAGCCTGGAACAAATTCCAGGACGAAGTGGGCGGACATTTGCGTCATGGCGATCCAGGTGTGCGTATGATCGAAGCCGGAGAAGGTTCGCTGGCGTATTTCGATAACATTCCTGCGGCTTTCGTCCCACAAGCGGGTCAATGGCGCGTTGCGCCGTATTATCACCTGTTTGGTAGTGATGAAATGTCACAGCGTTCTGACGTGATTCAGCAGCGTATGCCAGAGCCTTACGTGATGGTGAACCCGGCTGATGCGGCAACGCTGGGCGTGAACGCTGGTGCGTTGCTTGAGTTGACCTGTGCAGGACAAACGCTACGTCTGCCACTGCGCTTAAGTGCGGCATTGAGTCAGGGACAGGTTGGTTTACCGCTGGGCTTACCGGGTATTGCACCGGTGCTGGCGGGTGCAACCGTTGAAAATCTGCGGGAGGCCGCACAATGAGTTGGTTAACGCCGGAATTAATCGAGATTCTGATCTCCGTCGGAAAAGCGATCGTGATTCTGCTGGTTGTGGTGACCTGTGGCGCATTCATGAGTATGGGTGAACGTCGACTGCTCGGCCTCTTCCAGGGACGTTATGGACCGAACCGGGTAGGTTGGGGCGGTTCATTGCAGCTTGTCGCTGACATGATCAAGATGTTCTTCAAAGAAGACTGGGTGCCGAATTTCACCGATAAGGTGATCTTCACGCTGGCACCGATGATCGCGTTTACGTCAATGCTAATTGCCTTTGCGATTGTGCCGATCACGCCAACCTGGGGTGTCGCCGATCTGAACATCGGTATCCTGTTCTTCCTGATGATGGCAGGTTTGGCCGTTTACGCGGTGCTGTTTGCTGGCTGGGCGAGTAACAACAAATACTCGCTGCTGGGTGCGGTACGTGCTTCTGCTCAGACCGTAAGCTACGAAGTGTTCATCGGCCTGTCGCTGATGGGTGTTGTCGCGCAAGCGGGCTCGTTCAACATGCGCGACATCGTCGATTCTCAGGAACACCTGTGGAACGTTATCCCGCAGTTCTTCGGCTTTATTACGTTTGCCATCGCAGGCGTGGCGGTGTGTCACCGTCACCCGTTTGACCAGCCTGAAGCTGAACAGGAACTGGCCGATGGTTACCACATTGAATACTCCGGTATGAAATTCGGTCTGTTCTTTGTCGGGGAATATATCGGGATCGTGACTGTTTCCGCGCTGATGGTGACCTTATTCTTCGGTGGCTGGCATGGTCCAATCCTGCCTCCGTTTGTCTGGTTCGCGCTGAAAACAGGCTTTTTCATGATGATGTTCATCCTGATTCGTGCTTCGTTACCCCGTCCGCGTTATGACCAGGTGATGTCTTTCGGTTGGAAAGTCTGTCTGCCGATAACGCTTTTGAATCTGCTGGCGACAGCGGCCGTCATTTTGTACAACGCTTAAGAAGGGGTGAATAAACCATGACATTGAAAGAGTTAGTGGTTGGTTTCGGCACCCAGATACGCAGTATCTGTATGGTGGGATCGAATGCTTTTAAGAAGCGCGAAACCAGAATGTATCCAGAAGAGCCTGTGAATCCACCGCCGCGCTACCGTGGTCGTATCGTGCTGACGCGCGATCCAGATGGTGAAGAGCGTTGCGTTGCCTGCAACCTGTGTGCGGTGGCCTGTCCGGTCGGCTGTATCTCATTGCAGAAAGCGGAAACCAAAGATGGTCGCTGGTATCCAGAGTTCTTCCGCGTCAACTTCTCGCGCTGCATTTTCTGTGGCTTCTGTGAAGAAGCCTGCCCGACAACCGCTATCCAGCTGACGCCGGATTTCGAGATGGGCGACTACAAACGTCAGGATCTGGTGTACGAGAAAGAAGATTTGCTGATATCGGGGCCGGGTAAATATCCGGAATACAATTTCTACCGGATGGCTGGTATGGCAATCGATGGGAAAGACAAAGGCGAAGCTGAAAACGAAGCCAAACCCATTGATGTCAAAGGCCTGTTGCCCTAAGGAGCTAGCATGGAATTCGCTTTTTATACCACAGGCTTGATTGCGATACTGGCGACACTGCGCGTCATTACGCATACCAATCCTGTGCATGCATTGTTGTATATGGTCACCTCGCTCATGGCGATTGCGGGCGTATTTTTCTCGCTGGGGGCTAATTTTGCCGGCGCGCTGAGCATCATCGTGTATGCGGGTGCCATCATGGTGCTGTTTGTGTTCGTGGTCATGATGCTCAACCTCGGTAATTCCGTAGAAGAACAAGAGCGGAATTGGCTGAAACCCAGCGTCTGGATCGGTCCGAGCATTCTTTCACTGGCGTTACTGGTGATTGTCGTCAATGCCATTCTTAGCCTGAAAGAGCAGGGCATCACGGGTACGCCTGTTGAGGCGAAAGCCGTGGGTATCAGCCTGTTTGGGCCTTATGTTCTGGCCGTTGAATTAGCATCAATGCTGCTGCTGGCGGGATTGGTTGTCGCTTTCCACATTGGTCGTGAAGATAAACGTGGTGACGTTGTCAGTAAAGAAGGCGCAAACCAGGACGTTGAGAAGAAAATAACGGGGGAACGCGCATGATTCCGTTACAACATGGATTGATTTTAGCCGCCATTCTGTTTGTTCTGGGGCTGACTGGTCTGTTGATTCGTCGTAACCTGCTGTTTATGTTGATCAGTCTTGAAATTATGATCAACGCTGCCGCGCTGGCCTTTGTCGTCGCAGGCAGTTACTGGCAGCAGCCGGATGGTCAGGTGATGTACATTCTGGCGATTACGCTGGCAGCGGCTGAGGCCAGTATTGGTCTGGCACTGTTGCTGCAAATGTATCGTCGTCGTCAGACCCTGAATATTGATACAGTCAGTGAGATGCGCGGATGAACTTACTCTATTTAACAATACTCTTCCCGCTGCTCGGCTTTCTGTTGCTGGCATTTTCCCGCGGTCGCTGGTCTGAAAATACGTCCGCGACCGTCGGTGTTGGCTCGATTGGTCTGGCAGCGTTGGTTACCGCTTGGGTTGTGGTCGATTTCATGGGCCAACAGCACGGCGGCGTGACCTTCTTTAATCAGCATCTGTGGACATGGATGGCCGTCGGCAACTTCGACATCAGCGTCACGCTGACGCTTGATGGCCTTTCGGTGACGATGCTGTCCGTTGTAACGGGTGTCGGCTTCTTTATCCACCTGTTTGCCTCCTGGTACATGCGTGGGGAAGAGGGATATTCCCGCTTCTTCGCCTACACCAACCTGTTTATCGCGAGTATGGTTGTTCTGGTACTGGCTGATAACCTGTTGTTGATGTACCTCGGTTGGGAAGGGGTGGGGCTGTGCAGTTACCTGCTGATCGGTTTCTACTACACCAATCCGAAGAACGGCGCGGCGGCGATGAAAGCCTTCATCGTTACGCGTGTGGGTGACGTCTTCCTGGCCTTTGCGCTGTTCATCCTTTACAAAGAGCTGGGTACGCTTAACTTCCGCGAACTGATGGTATTGGCACCGCAGAAACTGGCTGAAGGTTCACCAGAAATCACCTGGGCTACGCTGATGTTGCTGGGTGGTGCGGTCGGTAAATCGGCACAGCTGCCGCTGCAAACCTGGCTGGCAGATGCGATGGCTGGTCCAACACCGGTATCCGCACTGATCCACGCCGCGACGATGGTTACCGCAGGTGTTTACCTGATTGCGCGTACTAACGGCCTGTTCCTGATGGCCCCGGATGTTCTGCATCTGGTAGGTATCGTGGGTGCAGTCACGCTGGTGCTGGCGGGTTTTGCCGCTCTGGTTCAAACCGACATCAAACGCGTCTTGGCTTACTCTACTATGAGCCAGATTGGTTACATGTTCCTGGCGCTGGGCGTTCAGGCATGGGATGCCGCGATTTTCCACCTGATGACGCACGCGTTCTTTAAAGCCTTGCTGTTCCTCTCTTCTGGTTCGGTGATTTTGGCCTGCCACCACGAGCAGAACATCTTCAAGATGGGCGGCCTGCGTAAAACGATTCCGCTGGTTTATGTTTGCTTCCTGGTCGGGGGCGCGGCGCTGGCTGCACTGCCGCTGGTTACCGCAGGCTTCTTCAGTAAAGACGAGATTCTGGCTGGCGCATGGGCAAATGGTCACATCAATCTGATGGTGGCTGGATTGGCTGGTGCCTTCATGACCTCGCTGTATACGTTCCGTATGATTTTCATCGTGTTCCACGGTGAAGAGAAAACCAAGGCGCATGCAGGAAAAGGCATTTCTCACCACTTACCGCTGGTTGTGCTGATGATTCTGTCCACCTTTATTGGTGCGATGATTGTTCCGCCGTTGCACGGTGTATTGCCAGCGACGACTGAGCTTGAACATGGCCAGTTGATGACGCTGGAAATTACCTCTGGCGTGGTGGCGATTGCCGGTATTCTGCTTGCTGCTGTGCTGTGGCTGGGTAAACGTCAGGCGGTGAGCAGCATCGCGAAGAGTGCACCAGGTCGTTTCTTCTCGACCTGGTGGTTCCACGCGTGGGGCTTCGACTGGTTGTACGACCATGTCTTTGTTAAACCGTATCTGGCTATCGCGAAGCTGTTGCAGCGTGATCCGTTAAATGCATTGATGACGCTTCCGGCTACGATTACTCGTTGGGGTAACCGTGGGCTGGCGCTCAGTGCGAATGGTCAATTGCGCTGGTACGTTGCTTCAATGGGCTTTGGTGCCGTGCTGGTGCTGGCCTTGTTACTGCTGGTCTAAGGCAGTATCCGGTAACGTATGAAAGGTAGGGCATTCCGCAGACAGGGATGCCCGCCACGGCAAGTTTTCAGATTTCTTTAATTTAGGGACACAAAACGCCATGCTACTACCTTGGCTAATTCTTCTCCCCTTTATCGGCGGTCTGCTGTGCTGGCAGTTAGAGCGTTTTGGTACGAAAGTACCGCGCTGGATAGCGTTGATTGCAATGGGGCTGACACTCGCACTGTCTCTGCAACTGTGGTTGCAAGGCGGTTATTCGCTGACCGCACCAACAGGCGTACCACAATGGCAATCCGAGTTTTATGTGCCATGGATCCCGCGCTTCGGCATCGGTATTCATCTTGCGCTGGACGGCCTGTCACTGCTGATGGTGGTGCTGACGGGGTTGCTGGGCGTGTTGGCAATCCTCTGTTCCTGGAATGAAATTCAGCGCTATCAGGGCTTCTTCCACCTGAACCTGCTGTGGATTCTGGGCGGCGTTATTGGCGTGTTCCTTGCCATCGACATGTTCCTGTTCTTCTTCTTCTGGGAAATGATGCTGGTACCGATGTACTTCCTGATTGCACTGTGGGGCCATAAAGGCTCCGACGGTAAAACCAGAATTACAGCGGCGACCAAGTTCTTCATCTATACCCAGTCAAGCGGACTGATCATGCTGATCGCGATTCTGGCGCTGGTCTTTGTGCATCACAATGCCACTGGCGTTTGGACGTTCAACTATGAAGACCTGCTGAAGACGCCGATGTCATATGGTGTTGAATATCTGCTGATGCTGGGCTTCTTCATCGCGTTTGCTGTAAAAATGCCTGTCGTGCCGTTGCACGGTTGGCTGCCAGATGCACACAGTCAGGCACCAACTGCGGGTTCTGTTGACCTGGCAGGGATCCTGTTGAAAACGGCGGCCTATGGCCTGCTGCGTTTCAGCCTGCCGCTGTTCCCGAACGCCTCCCATGCTTTCGCACCGATCGCTATGTGGCTGGGTGTGATTGGTATCTTCTACGGTGCCTGGTTGGCGTTCAAACAGACGGATATCAAACGTCTGATTGCTTACACCTCGGTGTCCCATATGGGCTTCGTGATGATTGCCATCTATTCCGGTAATCAGCTGGCTTATCAGGGTGCGGTGATTCAGATGATTGCGCACGGCTTGTCCGCTGCCGGTCTGTTCATTCTGTGTGGTCAACTGTACGAACGTCTGCATACCCGTGACATGCGTGAAATGGGTGGCCTGTGGGCGCGCTTGAAGTTCCTGCCTGCGCTGTCTCTGTTCTTTGCTGTGGCAACCTTGGGGATGCCGGGTACGGGTAACTTTGTCGGCGAATTCATGATTCTGTTCGGCAGCTATCAGGTTGTGCCGGTGATTACGGTGATCTCAACCTTCGGTCTGGTATTTGCGTCGGTCTACTCACTGATCATGATTCAGCGTGCTTATTACGGTACGCCTAAATCTGATGAACCATTGAAGAGTATGTCGCTTCGCGAATTGTCTATCGTGATGCTGTTGGTGGTATTACTGGTGTTGTTAGGGGTTTACCCGCAACCGATTCTGGATACCTCCAGTGCCGCGATGTCAAATATCCAGCAGTGGTTTATGTCGTCTGCTCCAGATTCAATTATTTCAACAACAAGGCCGTAATTCGCCATGACAATAACTCTTCAACAACTAATTGCGCTATCGCCGCTGTTGATCGTCGGATTGACGGTAGTGGTTGTGATGCTGTGCATTGCGTGGCGACGCAACCATTTTGTCAACGCAACCATGACGGTTATCGGCCTGAATATTGCGTTGCTGTCACTGTACTTTGTCGGCCAGGTTGGCCCAACGGACGTGACGCCGCTGCTGCGTGTTGATGGCTTCTCGATGTTCTATACCGGACTGGTTCTGCTTGCCAGTCTGGCAACCAGCACATTTGCCTACCCGTGGCTGCAAGGCTACCCAGACAATCGTGATGAGTTCTACCTGCTGGTTCTCATTGCCGCGTTGGGTGGGATTTTGCTGTCGAGCGCTAACCATCTGGCTTCGCTGTTCATCGGGATCGAACTGCTTTCTCTCCCGCTGTTTGGTCTGGTCGGCTATGCCTTCCGCCTGAAACGTTCGCTGGAAGCCAGTATTAAATACATGCTGCTGTCGGCAGCCGCGTCTTCCTTCCTGCTGTTTGGTATGGCGCTGATTTATGCTGAATCAGGCGATATGAGCTTCGCCAGCCTCGGCAAGAGCCTAAGCGATCACCAAATCCATGAGCCGCTGTTGCTGGCAGGTCTGGGGATGATGATTGTCGGTCTGGGCTTCAAGCTGTCTCTGGTTCCGTTCCAGCTGTGGACGCCTGATGTGTATCAGGGGGCGCCTGCGCCCGTGTCTACGTTTCTGGCGACGGCCGGTAAAATTGCCGTTTTCGGTGCAGTCATGCGTCTGTTTCTGTACGCGCCGATGGCTGACAGCGAGTCCGTCAGAATTGTGCTGGGTGTCATCGCGTTCGCGTCTATCCTGTTCGGTAACGTGATGGCGGTATCGCAAACCAACATCAAACGTCTGCTCGGCTACTCTTCCATCGCGCACTTGGGCTATTTGCTGGTTGCCCTGATCGCGGTTCAGAGCCATCAACTGGCGCTGGAAACCGTCGGTGTTTATCTGGTGGGTTACCTGTTCAGCAGCCTGGGCGCGTTCGGTGTGGTTAGCCTGATGTCTAGCCCGTACCGTGGCCCGGATGCCGATTCACTGTTCTCTTACCGTGGTTTGTTCTGGCATAAACCAATCCTGTCTGCGGTGATGACGGTGATGATGCTGTCGCTGGCGGGCATCCCGATGACGCTGGGCTTCTTCGGCAAATTCTATGTGCTGGCGGTCGGTGTTAATGCTGAACTGTGGTGGCTGACTGGTGCGGTCGTGCTGGGTAGTGCCATTGGTCTGTACTACTATCTGCGTGTGATGGTGAGTTTGTTCCTGAATGCGCCGCAGGTGTTGCAGCGTGATACGCCAAACAACTGGGCTTTAACTGCGGGTGGTGTGGTCGTGCTAATCTCCTCCATCGCCGTACTGTTCTTTGGTTTGTATCCGCAGCCGCTTATCTCTCTGGTGCAATTGGCGCAGCCAATGATGTAACCGCTGACGAGAGTCTGCTTGAGTAATGAAGCGCCGTTGATGAGAATCAACGGCGTTTTTTTATGGCGAGCTTCCTGCTCGCCACCCTTCGGGCCGTCGCAAGCGACGTTGAAAAACGCTCCCTGCGTTTTTTTATGGAAGCAAAATACGTTTTAGGAATGATCTGGTCTGTTGAAGCCGTAGGAACGGCGCAAAATTGTCTATAGTTAATTAGGCAACGATTTATAACTAATGACTTTTCATAACAGAAGGGAGCACTTTATGGCAGCGACCAAAAAACAGCCTGAAGAAATTCGTGTCGATGATGATTTAAAACTTCTGTCTGAAACGCTGGATGAGGTATTGCGCTATACGGGCGATCAGGCAGACCAAGCCTACCTTGATTTGAAAAAGGGCGCGGAAAAAGCGCTGCTGGAAGTCAAAGCCCGCATTGGTGTGACTGACAGCTATTATGCGCGCGCCAAGCAGGTGGCTGACAAAGCCGACGTCTATGTGCATGACAAACCCTGGCACGGTATCGGTATCGGTGCCACAGTCGGTCTGGTGTTGGGATTGCTGCTGGCTAAGCGCTAGTTCCTTCCAATCTAGTTTCTGGTAATTGAGTTTCTGGTAATAATGTAGCGGGGTTACCCGCTACATCTCACGGTATCCTCTAGCCCTGAATCTTATCCTCTTTCTCCGGCATTCCTTGTACCCAATAGATGGCTTCAAACGGGCGTAGCGCCAGTATGGCGGGCTGAGGCTGTGCATCAGAGTAATTGCTGAATAATAGTCGCCAGCGGCGGTCATGGGTATCAATTGGAGGCTGCCAGCGCTGAGTCTGTTTGCTGAGATTTGCCAGAACCAGAAGCCGCTGTCCCTCCCAGATGCGCTGATAGCACCAGACGTTAGGGTGATCGGGGAGCAAATCCTGATAGTCCCCATACGTCAGCAGCGGAAGTGCTTTACGCATAGCAATAAGCTGCTGGTAGGTATAGAAAACGGAGTCTTTATCCGCCAGCGCCTGTGCTGCGTTGATGTGGTCGACATTCTGGCATGGGGTTATCCACGGCGTGCCAGTCGTAAACCCAGCATGATGGCTGTCATCCCACTGCATCGGCGTGCGGCCGTTATCGCGTGATTTGCTAGCGAGGATTGCTAAGGTTTGTTCGTCCGGCTGACCCCGTTCGCGCTGTTCAGCAAACTGATTCAGGCTTTCAATATCGCGGTATTGTTCAATCCGCGTATAGCCTGGATTGGTCATACCCAGTTCTTCACCCTGATAGATATAGGGCGTGCCTTGCATACCGTGAAGCACCATCGCCAGCATCTTGGCGGATTGCACACGGAATTTGCCTTCGTCACCAAAGCGCGACACGATGCGCGGCTGGTCGTGATTACACCAGAACAGCGCGTTCCAGGCATGGTTGTGCATCCCCTGCTGCCAGTGATTAAAGATCTGTTTGAGTTGGATAAAATCAGGTTCCGCCAGCGTCCATTTTTCCCCATTCGGATAATCGACTTTCAGATGATGGAAATTGAACGTCATGGAGAGTTCATTGCCGGCCAGCGCGGCGTAGCGGCGGCAGTGCTCCAGCGAGGTGGATGACATCTCACCGACGGTCATCAAGCCACGGGGTTGAAAAACATCCCGGCTGAACTCCTGTAGGTAATCATGAATCAGGGGGCCATCGGTATAGAAACGGCGTCCATCGCCCTGAGCATCAGATGGGAAATCCTGCTGCTTGGAAACCAGATTGATGACATCCAGCCGCAGTCCGTCCACACCTTTATCCGCCCAAAATGCACAGACCTGCTTTAATTCATCCCGTACGCGCGGGTGTTCCCAATTCAGGTCGGCCTGTTCAGTGGCGAAAAGATGCAGATAGTACTGTTTGCTTTCTTCGTGCCACTGCCAAGCCGGGCCGCCAAATTTTGAACGCCAATTATTAGGTAGCGCTCCGTCATTACCATCACGCCAGATATAAAAATGACGGTACGGACTACGGCGATCCTGTGCGTTCTGGAACCAGTGGTGTTGCGTAGAGGTGTGGTTGAACACCATGTCCATGACGACACGGATACGGCGCTGATGCGCTTCCGCGATCAATGTTTCCATATCGGCCATCGTGCCATAGGCTGGGTCGATGGCGCAGTAGTCGGCGACGTCATAGCCGTTGTCAACCTGAGGAGAGAGGTAAACTGGTGTCAGCCAGATCGCATCGACGCCCAGCTGTTGCAGGTAATCGAGCCGGGCGGTGATGCCAGCGATGTCGCCAATGCCATTGCCGGTACTGTCCTGAAAGCTCTTCGGGTAGATTTGATAAATCACGCCGTTTTGCCACCAGGGAAGCGAGGCGTTCATGGTCATGAGGTCGCTCCTTTATTACAGTAGGCCGTGCAAGCACGGCCTGGGTTGAAACAATAATTATATGCCGCTATGCAGGATCGAGTGTGCCATTGCGGGTTTTGCGTTTATAGACCAGCGATGTCAATACAATCGGAATGACGGTGGCAACCAGCGTGGCAAGGGCGAAGATTCCCCAAAACTGTGGTTTGATGGAGAGAATACCCGGTAGCCCACCTACGCCGATGCCATTTGCCGTGACGCCGTACAGCCCGCAGATGAGTGCAGCCGCAGCGGAGCCGATCATGGCGCACAGCATCGGAAAGCGGTATTTGAGGTTGATACCGTACATGGCGGGTTCGGTCACGCCAAGAAAGGCGGAAATCGCCGCAGGAACAGAAATTTCGCGTTCGTTGGCTTTCCGGCTGACGAGAATCACCCCAACGACGGCAGCCGCCTGTGCGATGTTGGATAGCGCAATGAGCGGCCAGACGGGGGTGCCGCCCATGCTTTGAATCATCTGCATATCAATCGCTAACGTTGTTTGGTGCACGCCCGTGATGACCAGCGGCGCATACAGGAACCCAAACAGCGCGGCGCCAACGGGAGCGAAGCTGCCTGTCATCACTGCCTTAACGGCCCAGGCGACGCCATCGCCAATCATACGACCAAAGGGACCAATCAACGTGTGTGCCAGGAAAACGGCCAGAATGAGTGAGGTTACGGGCACGACCACCAGATAGAGGTAATCCGGCACGATTTTTTTCAGCCGCGTTTCGATCAGGGCCAGCGCCATCCCGGCCAATACGGAAGGGATGACCTGTGCCTGATAGCCTATCTTCTCGATCGTGAACCAGCCGAAATTCCACACTTCAGGCGTTTGCTGACCGATGAGGTAGGCGTTCATTAGCTGTGGCGATACCAGCGTGATACCAAGCACGATGCCGAGGATGGGCGTGCCGCCCATTTTGCGTACGGTTGACCAGCAGACCGCAACAGGAAGATAGAAGAAGATAGCTTCGCCCAGCAGCCAGAGGAAATCGTAGATGGTTTGCCAGGTCGGGTAGAGCTGTACCAGCGTTTGCCCGTCGCGCATTGGAATATCGCCAATCACGTTACGTGCGCCGAGGATCAAGCCCCCGCTGATGAGTGCGGGAAGCAGAGGAAAAAAGATCTCGGCAAAATGTGAAATGCTGCGTTCAAACCAGCTCATGTTCTGGCGAGCGGCGACTTTGGCTTCTTCTTTATTAATCTCGCCTTTTCCCGTGGTGGCGAGCAGCGCTTTGTAATACTCATCCACGTTGGTGCCGATCACGACCTGAAATTGTCCGGCGTTGGTAAAACACCCTTTAACAATACGTAGCTCTTCAATGTTCTTGGGATGGGCTTTGGATGAGTCGTGCAAGACGAAGCGGAGACGAGTAATGCAGTGCGTGACCGCTGCGATGTTCTCACGCCCGCCGACCAGTTCGATCAGACGGTCAATATCCTGTTGCTTAACTTTACTCATAGTCATGTCCTTTTTATCTTTTAGCGCAGACGTCGTGGACGCGAAGCAAGTACAGCCAGAGAAAAGCATAGTCTGTTAACGGTGGTTTTGCCGTGAAAGAAAAACGCATTGGGCTGTTTTTAAAAGAGAATGTTCAGGCATGCGGTGTGCTGCACAAATCTGCGACGTGTGGGTAGACAAAAAGGAAAGGGGGATGAATAGGTATGAGAGAGGATGAAAAAACAAAAGCCGCCTCTAGGAGGCGGCTTCAGAGATTGTTTATATCACAATCAGAACGGGCTGATGATTGACCCAATACGTTCACAGTAACTGACATAAACATCTCCCATTCTTTTAAAGAATTTGCTGATTCTGCGCATCATTTTCATTATCAGGCTCCTCTAACGGGTTAGTTAAGTGTGATGTTCATCACGTTTTTAATGGTAGCGAAGATGAAATTGGATTTCAACATTTTTGTGATATCAGTCACAAAAATATAACAATATGGCAAAGGTAATGCGTCGTGAAGAGAAAGAATCTGATGCGCAGCCGGGAGGTCAGCGCATCAGGTGATGGAAGGTATACGGGGTAATATCAGGCAGGATAGTGATAAATATTGTGATTGAACCACTGCTCGCCAATCTGCTCGGCGTCTTTCTCCGTGTGGTGAAAGTGGAAGCCAAGCCGTTGAGCGACAGCGTTGCTACGCGTGTTGGCGGTTGAGGCTCTGATGACGCAGCGGTCAATGAGGCTCGCACCGGTATAGGCCGTTATCAGCGTGCTGACGGCCTGAGAAACGATGCCTTTGCCTTCAAATGCTTCGGCGATCCAATAACCGATGACGCCTTCTTTATCTTGAATCGTGTTGAAGGAAACGATGCCAGCCAGCGCGTCGTCCCAGCGGATAACGTAGACGGCGGCCGTTTTGTCGAAGAATGCTTTTCTGTTGGCGCGAATGGTTTCACGTGTGTCATCGACGGTCTTAACAGAATCCGGCCAGGGTAACGTACGCCGCAGACGCGCTTTTTCCTGCTGAATCAGGGTAAAGAGCACATCGGCATCGCTTTCTTCCTGGATCGTGAGGCACAGATGGGGCTGATGACGCAATGCATACAGTGCATCTGTAAATGACGTATCGGCAAATGGCGCTGCCATAAAATCCCTCCTTTATCCCTCCAACGTACCGTCAACGATCGTGACGCTGTGCCCGCCGATCCACGGTTCATCGTTCAGATAAGTGACGGTAATTTGACCATCACACTGTAGCATGGTGCCCTGTCGTGCAAGATAACTGAGTGGTGCGGTGACGTTATTCGTCGAGTGCTGCTGGCGAAGCAGCGCAGCCAGACAGGCATTGGCGCTGCCGGTAACCGGATCTTCCTTGAGATGACCGCGTTCGATGTAGAAGGCACGAATCTCATAGTCGGCAGGCGTTGCGCCATCGTGTGGGCCATAGACAGCGATGCCGTTGGTCTGGCTGAGGTTTTGCACGGCTGAGAGTGCTTCAGCATCTGGTGTGATGTTCAGACAGGTGTCGGCGCTGTCTACGCGAATCACGAGCCAGCGAATGCCCATATGTACTGCGGTGGGCGGGTAGCGGGTATCGATAGCGGCACGATCAAAACCAGTAATACCCAGCGTTTTTTCCAGCAGTGGCAGGTGTTCATCGTCAAAGGGAACGAGGGTGGCCTGAGGCGCGTGAAAAGCGAGGCTCTTATCCTCACCGATGTTGATCGGTACGAGGCCAATACCGCATTGTTGTACCAACTGGCCCGGAGATTTAGGGCGCAATCCTTCTTCCAGCAGGGCATGTGCGGTGCCTAGCGTAGGGTGTCCGGCAAAGGGCAGCTCCGATTCTGGCGTAAAAATGCGGACGTGGTAATCCGCTAAAGGATCGGTGGCTGGCAGGACAAACGTGGTTTCTGACAGGTTTGTCCAGCGAGCGATCTCCTGCATTTGCGCATCGGTTAATCCCTTCGCCTCCATAATGACGGCAAGCGGATTGCCCTTGAAAGGCTGCTGGGTGAAAACATCGACCTGTTTGAAACGACGTAGTATAGGCATCGCATTTCTCTCCTGTATGCGCTATCGCTTAAATATTACTCAAAACTAACCGCGATCCTATCGCGCGCTTGTGGCATAATGCGCGCCAAATCACATTCCGACTCGAGTATAAGTGCTGTGTTAAGTACCAACAATATCACCATGCAGTTCGGCAGCAAGCCGTTGTTTGAAAACATTTCCGTTAAATTTGGCGGCGGCAACCGTTACGGTTTGATTGGCGCGAATGGCTGCGGAAAATCTACATTCATGAAGATTCTCGGCGGCGATCTGGTGCCGAGCGGCGGTAACGTCTTCCTCGATCCTAATGAACGTCTGGGTAAACTGCGTCAGGATCAGTTCGCTTTTGAAAAATACAGCGTGCTGGATACCGTTATCATGGGCCACGGTGAGCTGTGGGCGGTAAAAGAAGAGCGCGACCGTATCTATTCATTGGCTGAAATGAGTGAAGCCGACGGCTATAAAGTTGCCGATCTGGAAGTGCAATACGGTGAGATGGATGGCTACAGCGCAGAGTCACGCGCGGGCGAACTGTTGCTGGGCGTGGGGATTCCCGTTGAGCAGCACTATGGTTTGATGAGTGAAATTGCTCCCGGCTGGAAACTGCGTGTCCTGTTGGCGCAGGCGCTGTTTGCCGATCCCGATATTCTGCTGCTCGACGAACCGACCAACAACCTGGATATCGATACGATCCGCTGGCTGGAGCAGGTGCTGAACGAACGTAACAGCACCATGATCATCATCTCGCATGACCGTCACTTCCTGAACATGGTGTGTACGCACATGGCGGATCTGGACTACGGCGAGCTACGTATTTATCCTGGCAACTATGATGAATACATGACGGCCGCGACGCAGGCTCGTGAGCGCCTACTGGCCGATAACGCCAAGAAGAAAGCGCAGATTTCCGAACTGCAATCGTTCGTCAGCCGCTTTAGCGCTAACGCCTCTAAATCTAAGCAGGCGACATCGCGCGCACGCCAGATCGATAAAATCCAACTGGATGAAGTGAAAGCGTCCAGCCGTCAAAACCCGTTTATCCGTTTTGATCAGGATAAGAAACTGTTCCGTAATGCGCTGGAAGTTGAAGCGTTGAGCAAAGGTTTTGATAATGGCCCGCTGTTTAGCAAGCTGGGTCTGATGGTCGAAGTGGGTGAGAAAGTCGCTATTCTGGGTGCCAACGGTATCGGTAAATCGACATTGCTGAAAACGCTGGTCGGTGATTTCGAGCCGGATAGCGGTACGGTGAAATGGTCTGAAAACTCAAAAATTGGCTACTACGCGCAGGATCACGAATACGAATTCGATGAGACGCTGACCGTTTTTGACTGGATGAGCCAGTGGAAACAGGAAAAAGACGACGAGCAAGCCGTGCGCAGCATACTCGGTCGTTTGCTGTTCAGCCAGGATGATATCAAGAAGAAAGTGAAGGTATTATCCGGTGGTGAAAAAGGCCGCATGCTGTTCGGCAAGCTGATGATGCAGCGTCCGAATATTCTGGTGATGGATGAACCGACCAACCACCTTGATATGGAATCCATTGAATCGTTGAATATGGCGCTGGAAATGTACGAAGGGACGCTGCTGTTCGTCTCTCATGACCGTGAATTTGTCAGTTCGTTGGCGACTCGTATTCTGGAGATTACGCCAAATAAAGTGATCGATTTCACCGGTAACTATGAAGATTACCTGCGCAGTCAGGGTATTCAGTAAGCCCCATACCGACTTTCAGGCCTAAATCATGGCCTGAAGGTCGGCTATTTTCCTTTCTTTCGTTCTTTTTATGCTCTGTTTATTTCTTTTCGCTGATGCCATCGGACGGAAACATTCATCGATCCTGCCTGTATTTATTACCCAAATTAACGAACTTTAATAAACGCTGTTTTTTTTTCGTACTTGTTAAAAAAACAAAGAGGGATACACCGTAACCCTCTGAAATAAAATAGCGGTATGGTTTTTGGGCATGATTTTCAGTTTGCACAAAAGAAAACAATTTGTTAATCCCTGTCGTTATTTTTCTGTATTCAAATTCAGCCCATTCATTTACGTTTTCTCCTCGTTGCCAAATAAAAATAATTATCATTTAATTTATTTTATTGATTATTTGGGGGCCGTTAATGAACATCGATTTGACGCCGTATTATGCCGAGCCCGGTGAGCAGCCTTTTGGCGCCCGACGTATGGCAATGCCTTGGCGCAACCATGTGCCGCTTTCACCAGAACAGATTCCGGCCGGTTGGCAGACGCTTAAGCAGCAGACCGTGCCTGCGCGTAAGCGTCTGCTCTACCTGCACATTCCTTTCTGCGCCACGCACTGCACGTTCTGCGGTTTTTACCAAAACAAACTGCGTGATGACAGCACGGCGACCTATACCCGCTATTTGTTGCAGGAATTGGCGATGGAAGCGGACAGCCCGCTGCATCAGTCTGCGCCGATTCATGCGGTGTATTTTGGTGGTGGTACGCCAACGGCGCTGGCGGCCGATGAACTGTCACAGATCATTCGCGCGATCCGTACCTCTCTGCCGCTGGCACCAGACTGTGAAATCACGGTGGAAGGGCGGGCGATGGATTTTGACGATGAGCGAATCGATGCCTGTCTGGATGCGGGAGCGAACCGCTTCTCCATTGGGATTCAGACGTTCGATACCCGTATTCGTCAGCGTATGGCGCGTACGTCGGATAAGCAGCAGTCAATTCGCTTCCTTGAACGCCTGTGCGAGCGAGACAGAGCTGCCGTAGTGTGCGATCTGATGTTCGGCCTGCCGGAACAAACGCCGGAGATCTGGCGCGAAGATCTGGCTATCGTCAGTGATTTACCGTTAGACGGCGTCGATCTGTATGCGCTTAATCTGTTACCGACCACGCCGCTGGCGAAAGCGGCCGAAAACCAGCGTGTCGCGTTACCTGATGTGGTGGCCCGTCGTGATTTTTACCGGACTGGCGCGGCATTTCTGGCCGATGCTGGTTGGCACCAGCTTAGCAACAGTCATTGGGCGCACACCACGCGTGAACGCAACTTGTACAACCTGCTGATTAAACAGGGCGCGGACTGTCTGGCAATGGGAAGCGGTGCGGGCGGCAATATAAACGGGCAAGCCTATATGATGGAACGTAGCCTGGAGCGCTACTATCAGCAGATCGATCAGGGGCAAAAACCGATCATGATGATGACGCTAGCCAGCCCTACCGGGCCGTGGCAGCATCAGCTTCAGGCGGGAATTGAGGTTGGTCGTATCAAGCTGCCTCAACTGACTCGACATGCCCGTGAACTTCAGCCGTTACTCAGCCAGTGGCATCAGGCCGGGTTGACCTGTGACGATTCCACTTGCCTGCGCCTGACCAATGATGGCCGCTTCTGGGCGAATAACCTGATGCAGGCATTACAACAAATTATCCCCCAGCTTAATGCCGAAGAGCATGCGCACTAACCGGAGACGCAACGATGACCATGACACTGAATGAATTACTGGCAACCAACCCTGATGGCACACTGGAAGAGATTGCCGGAAAGTATAATACCTCGCTGTTTGCGGTCGTTGAGGCTTTGCCTGCGGCTCAGCGTACGCTGGCAACGGGCGATCGTTTCGATCAGGTCTGGGACACGATTGCGACCTGGGGTGAAGTGACGCTTATCAGCCACACGGCAGACGCGATTCTGGAATTCAAGAGCGAGTTACCAACCGGTACGCACCGCCACGGTTACTTTAACCTGCGCGGCAAAAATGGCCTGAGCGGGCATATCCGTGCAACGAGCTGTCAGCACATTGCATTTATTGAGCGCAAGTTCATGGGGATGGACACCGCGTCCGTGGTGTTCTTTAATACCAGCGGTGCAGCGATGTTTAAAATTTTCCTTGGACGAGACAGCCACCGTCAACTGCTGAGCGCTCAGGTTGAGGCGTTCCGCGCGCTGGCGAGTGAATTACAACCGGAGCAGGTATGACGTGGTTACTTTTCGGCGCAGGCAATGGGGTCGGCGCCTGCTTATTACAGCGCGCCATTGAGTGCGAGCAGGCGGTCGTACTCGTCTTGCGTAATCCTGAACAGGCCAAACACTGGCGTGAGCAGGGAATGACGGTAGTGGAAGGCGATGCCTGCGACCCGGAAACGGTAGCGGAAGCCTGTCGTGTGGCGGGGCCTTCTGCCATTGTGGTATCGACAATGGGCGGCGGCACGGTAAATTATCAGGGCCATCGCACGGTGATCGATGGCGCAGAGCAGGCTGGCATCAAGCGTATGCTGCTGGTGACGTCACTGGGCTGCGGCGATAGCTGGCCGCTGTTGTCGCCACGCGCCAGAGCCGCATTTGGCTTCGCGGTACGTGAGAAATCACTGGCAGAAAGCTGGTTGCAGAGCAGTACGTTGGATCACTGTATCGTTCGTCCCGGCGGTCTGCTGGACGTGGTCGCGACGCACAATGCAAAACTGACGCAGGGTACTGCTACGCTGGGATTGGTATCACGCTGGGATGTCGCGCTGGCGGTTGATCAACTGTTGCAGCAACCCGTGTTTGGCAATCACATCTACAATCTGATCGATCCCGATCTCACGATGCCCGCCATTCCGTAACTCTCGCTATTTTGTCGTCAATGTTGCCGGGAGAATCCCTCCCGGCATCAGTCAAACTGTTATAGTCAATCTGTCGAAAACTGTATCTGTTATCTCTCATGTGGCTATGTTCTAATCGATGCAAGCAGTGTTGTATTCCTCAAGCACGATGGTGATGACGATGGATGAAGTAAAACGCCTTCTGACCGAAGAGATTGAACGTATTAATCGGGAAGAAAAACGCGACAATAAAATACGTTTTAGCCGCAAATTCATGCAGTCTCACCCCTATCTGTTTGCCGCGATGCTGGTGAGCTACGTGCCAGTCGCGATCATCCTTTTTTATGCCCCTTATTTTGGTTTGCCCTACCTGCTCGGCTTTACCGTTTTCCTGCTGGCGATGACGCTGGCCCTCTCTGTGGATATCAACCCGACCTATCGCTTTGAAGACATTGATACCCTGGATCTCCGCGTTTGCTATAACGGCGAGTGGTTTACTGTCCGCCACGTGTCGCAGGACACGCAGGATAAGCTGTTACACAACGAGCAGGTGCCGTCAGCCGTGAAAGCGGGGATAGAGAAAATTCGACGCACCAAAGGTGACGTTGATTTTTACGACGTCTTCTCGCTGGCCTACCACCAACAGCCTTCCCGTTAGCAGGCTCTTTCTGCCCTCAAACTGCTCCATTTCACGATGACCAAATAATGCGCATGGCTTTTTCTATGCGCAGATTTTCATGGTGGCTGGTTTTCGTCGAGATACTGGTTTTCATGAAGGCCAATATACTGGTTTTCATGTAGTCATAATGCTACGTTCGTTATAAGCAGCGAGCGCCGCATTCTTGTGGTTTTTCAGACCGATGGTTTTTCAGGTTGATGGTTTTTCAAATACGGGCAGAACAGGACGATGAGCGAAAAGGTATTGCTGGTGATTCAGTTGGGCCAACCGCCGGAAGGCATCGCGTCTCAGGTGGGGCAGCAGGGAAAGTGGTTTACCGATGCGGTGCAGGGTAAGACGCAGCCGGTGAAGGTGGTTCGTCCCGATCTTGGGGAGCCGCTACCGCCGTTTGATACGCTGGCGGCGGTGGTGATTTCCGGCTCGTGGTCGATGGTCACGGATCGGCTGGATTGGAGTGAATACACCGCGGGCTGGTTGCGTGAAGCGTATTACGCGGATGTTCCGCTGCTGGGCGTGTGCTATGGGCATCAACTGTTAGCCGATGCGCTGGGCGGCAAAGTAGGGGATAACCCGAACGGCAAGGAAGTCGGCGTTCAGGTTGTGACAACCCATGAAGCTGCCGCGCACGATATCTTACTGCGTGATTATCCGCAGCAGTTTGGCGCTTATCTGACGCATCAGCAATCCGTGCTGGAACCGCCAGCGGGCGCGCAGGTTCTGGCGAGTTCAGAGATGGATGGCTGCCAGATTATCCGCTACAGCGATAAAGTGTTGACCGTACAATTTCATCCGGAATTCAGCGCGGACATCATGCTGACATGCCTGCGTCATAATGAAACGGCCCTGCGACAGGGTGGGTGGGATGTCGATCGGATGATGGATATTCCGGAGGAACCCGTCTGGGCGCGCAAGATCCTGCTGGATTTTGTACAACGCTACGCGGCGAAATAGCCCTCGAACAACGCGTTATTGTCGATAAAGCGTCCTTCTCGATCGTCACTCATCGGTGATGGTCGAGCCAAAAATCATGACAGACTCATCCACCGAAACCGTAGCGCTATGGCAAAGTTTGAACAGCTCGCTCACCAAATCCGTGAGCAGCTTCAGGAAGGGATCTGGCAGCCGGGCGATAAACTGCCCTCGCTGCGGGAAAAATCACTGCACTCGGGCATGAGCCTGATGACCGTGCTGCACGCGTATCAGCTGCTGGAAAGTCAGGGGCTGATTGTGTCGCGTCCGCAGTCGGGTTATTACGCGGCACCGCAGCTGTCCGCATTACCGGCAGACAGCCTGCATTCGCCCGTGGGGCAGGAGCGCGTTCAGTTGACCGAAGACGTGGACGTCAATGCCTTCATTTTTGATGTGCTTCAGGCCAGCAAAGATCCGGCGGTGATGCCGTTCGGATCGGCGTTTCCCGATCCGCAGCTCTTTCCACAGCGTCAACTGACGCGCTCGCTGGCCTCGGTGGCGCGTCATATGCAGCCACAGAGCGCGCTGGATAATTTGCCGCCGGGTAATGAGAGCCTGAGGAAGAACATCGCCCAGCGCTATGCGTTGCAGGGGATTGCCGTCTCGCCCGATGAGATTGTGATTACGGCGGGGGCGATGGAGTCCCTCAATCTCAGTCTTCAGGTACTGACGGAGCCGGGCGATTACGTGGTGATCGAATCCCCGGCTTTTTACGGTGCGCTACAGGCGATCGAACGCCTTAAACTCAAAGCGATTGCGATAGCGACCGATCCGCAGCAGGGCATCGATCTTGACGCGTTGCAGCAGGCGCTGAATGATTACCCGATCAAAGCCTGCTGGTTGATGACCAATTTTCATAACCCACTTGGCTGCACGCTGTCCTGGGAGAAGAAACAGCGGCTGGTGGCGATGCTGGAGACACACGGTGTTGGGCTGGTAGAAGATGACGTCTACAGTGAGCTTTACACTGGCCTGCAACGTCCGCTACCCGCAAAAGCGTTAGATAAAAAAGGCACGATTCTGCACTGCTCCTCGTTTTCTAAAAATTTGGTGGCAGGGTTCCGTATTGGCTGGGTAGCGGCAGGGAGCCATGCGGGCAGCATTCAGCGTTTACAGCTGATGAGTACATTATCAACCAGCGCACCGATGCAGCTGGCGATTGCGGATTATCTGGCGACCAGCAGTTATGACAGCCACCTGCGCCGTCTGCGGCGAGCGCTGGAGCAGCGCAAACATGCGGCATTACAGTCGCTACGCCGACACTTTCCCGGTGAAGTCCGCATTAATCATTCGCAAGGCGGTTATTTTCTCTGGCTGGAGTTGCCTGAAGGTGTCAGCAGCACGGAACTATACCGTCGTGCGCTGGAGTGGGGTGTCAGCATTGCGCCGGGGAAAATGTTCACGACCGGCGACAAATACGATCGCTATTTCCGCTTTAACGCGTCCTACGAATGGGACGATCGCTGCGAACAAAGCGTGATCGTCTTAGCATCGCTGATTCGGGCGCAGATAGGCGAGCGTCTGACCCGATCACCCCTTTAGAGGTGTGGAGATGCTTGCCGCTTTTCTGCTACTGTTCCCGTCATGGCGGAAGGTGGCGGCATTGATGGCGAAAAACAGCCATAACCTTGCCGGAAATCAGGAAGTCGATAGGCACGATGCGTATAATCCCGGCTAAAGCTGAGCGATACCTGCTATCTTTCGGACCGCACTGGCGGCCTTCCTGCACCCCGAAATCTATCGGATAGACAACGTAAATAACAGGAAAAACCACCCTGATGAGTATTCGCATTGTTCCTCAGGAACAGTTAGAACAGAACGAAAAATCGATGACGGAAGGGAACATCCCTCCGCTGCTGTTTGCCAATCTGAAAAGCCTGTACAGCAGCCGCGCAGAGCGTCTGCGTCAGTTAGCTGAAGAGCACCCGTTGGGGGATTATCTCACCTTCGCCGCAGGCGTGGTGGAAGCCCAGCAGAAGGTATTGCACGATCATCCGTTGAAGCTTGACCTGAGTGACGTGCTGAAACAGTCCGGCGAACGTCCACCGCTCGATATCGCGGTGTTCCCGCGTGATGCGCACTGGCACACGCTGCTGCGTGCGCTGATCGAAGAATTAAAACCGGATGCCAGCGGGCAGGTGTTATCCACGCTGGAGAATCTGGAAAAAGCCTCAGAGCAGGAGCTGGAAGAACAGGCAACGGCACTGCTGCAACACGAGTTTCGTGCCGAGAGCAATGACAAAGCCCCGTTCATCTGGGCGGCTTTGTCGCTGTTTTGGGCGCAGATGGCAAGCCAACTGCCCGGTAAAGCGCGTGCAGTACCCGGCGAGCATCGCCAGTTCTGCCCCGTGTGTGGCAGTATTCCGGTATCTGGCGTGGTGCAGTTAGGCACCTCCAGCGGGCTGCGTTATCTGCACTGTAATCTGTGCGAGAGCGAATGGCACATGGTGCGGGTGAAATGCAGCAACTGTGAAGAGTCGAGCGAGCTGAACTATTGGTCGCTGGATAGCGAAAATTCCGCTATCAAAGCGGAAAGCTGTGGTCACTGTGGCACGTATCTGAAACTGTTGTATCAGGAAAAAGATCACCGTGTAGAAGCCGTCGCTGACGATTTGGCATCGCTGGTGCTGGATGTGAAAATGGAGGAAGAAGGTTTTTCTCGCAGTAGCATCAATCCCTTCCTGTTCCCGGAAAGTTCGATCGAATAGCCAGTTTCATCGGTGAAGCACGTTTGGGCTTCACCGCCTTTCTTTTAGAAAATCTATCCTTGCCACACGCCGCTGAAGTGCAGCAGCAAGACCAGCGCAGTTATCGCGATTGACGATGACGTAAGGGCGATCAGCCCGTGGCTGACGCGTGATAGCACCGGTTGGCAAGAGGCGTTAAAGCGGTAGCGCAGAATCGCCAGCACCGACATCAGAGCGGAGACGCACAAAAGCAGGATGGCGCAGGCAAAAACAGCGCGGCTGTCATCTACCATGCTCAAACGAAAACACAGCAGGCTATTTATCAACATCACAAACAGGGTGCGTGTCCAGGCCATGCCGGTTCGCTGCGGCTGTAAACCGGGATCGCGTGTTGTCTCCATGTGCTACCCGAACAGGATCATGGCGGCAAGCGCGATGGCAATGAGGGTGATAAACAGCGTCACGATCAGCAGCATTGGTGTGTACGGCATATCACTTTCCTGACGCATGGCTTTCTCATTGCTGACCCAGCGACGATAGGCCAGACCGCCGAGCAATGCCGCACAGACGACTAGCAGCAGAGCCAGCCCCTGACGCACCAGCGGATCGATATGAACGGTAAATTGATCGATACCCACTGCACCTGCAAGAAACGCCAGCGCGGTGCGAATCCACGCCAGAAAGGTGCGCTCATTCGCTAATGAAAAACGGTAGTCTGGGGTTTTCCCCTGACTCCACCACGGCGTTTTGTCCTGTCTGGGTGTTGTCATGTCGTTGTCTGATTTCAGGTTAAAAGAGGGCATCCGATTGGGCGCAGCGTCTGCATTCTAGCGCCCTTAGCGGGTTTCGTCTGCCCTGATGACTGTATCAGTACAAGATGAAGCGCCCGATGGTGGCGCTTCGTTCTCTCAAGGGGCGTCTTTGCCCGCTTCATGGTTCTCAACCGCCAGCGCGGTGACCAGCGCGAACGCGCAGGCCAACAGCGTGCCCAGTATCCAGGCGAAATACCACATTGTCTTTCTCCCCAAATCGTTAGTAAACGGAGTGCTTATTTTCTTCGATGTAACGCGCATCGACCCGACCAAACATCTTGTAGTAACACCAGCTGGTATAAAGCAGGATGGTGGGAACAAAAATGCAGGCCAGAATGGTCATCACCTGAAGCGTAAGCTGGCTGGACGTCGCATCCCAGATGGTCAGGCTGACATTGGGATCGAAGCTGGAGGGCATCACAAATGGGAACAGCGTAATTCCTGCCGTCAGAATCACGCAGACAATCGTCAATGACGAGGTCAGAAAACCCCAGCCGCAGCGGTTCAAACGCGAGAAGAGACAGGTGAACCACGGCAGAACCACACCCAATGCGGGGATTGCCCACAGCGCGGGATGCGCATTAAAGTTGGTTAACCAGGCACCGGCCTGCTGGACCACGTCTTTATTCAGTGGATTAGACGGAGCCGCTTTATCCAGCGTCGAGGTAATCAGGTAGCCGTCGATTCCGGTAACGACCCACAGGCCAGCCAGTAAGAAGGTGAGGCTCATCAGCGCGCTGGCGATTAGGACGGTTTTTTGCGCGCGACGCTGAAGTGCATCTGTGGTGCGCATTTGCAGGTAAATCGCGCCGTGTGCGACGATCATGGCGACACTCACGACGCCAGCCAGCAGCCCGAACGGGTTCAACAGGCCAAAGAACCCGCCGTGGTAGGTGAGGCGCAAATATTTATCGACGCTCAGCGGCACGCCCTGCAACAGGTTGCCTAATGCGATGCCGAACACCAGCGTAGGGACGAAGCTGCCGATGAAAATGCCCCAGTCCCACATGTTGCGCCAGCGGCGATCTTCCAGCTTGGAGCGGTAATCAAAGCCAACCGGGCGGAAAAACAGAGCGGCCAGCACCAGAATCATGGCGAAGTAGAAACCGGAAAACGCGGCGGCATAAACTATCGGCCAGGCGGCGAACAGTGCGCCCGCAGCGGTGATCAGCCAGACCTGATTACCGTCCCAGTGCGGGGCGATCACGTTAATCATCACCCGCCGTTCGGTATCGGTCTTGCCGAGCAGGCGCAGCAGAATGCCCACGCCCATATCAAAGCCGTCAGTGATGGCGAAGCCGATGAATAACAGGCCAATCAATCCCCACCAAATCAGACGTAATGTTTCATAATCCAGCATTATTATGGCTCCCGTTAAGGTTTTGCAGGTGTCGCGAGGGATTGTGTCGTCGGTTGTTCAAAGTGGTAGCGGCCGGTTTTCAGGCTGCTTGGCCCCAGTCGGGCAAACTTGAACATCAGATACATTTCTGCGATCAGAAACAGCGTGTACAGTCCGCAAATCAGTCCCATCGACAGCAGGATGTCGTGTGCTTCCAGAGACGAATTGGCGATGGCGGTAGGCAGAACTTCACCGACTGCCCACGGCTGGCGGCCGTACTCGGCGACGAACCAGCCGGATTCAATCGCGATCCAGGGCAGGGGGATGCCGTACAGCGCCACGCGGTGCAGCCATTTTCGCTGCCCCATGCGGCCGCGTATGACGCTCCAGAACGACAGAGCAAAAATGCCGAGCATCAGCACGCCACAGCCCACCATCAGGCGAAAAGCGATATACAGCGGCGCGACGCGGGGAATCGAATCTTTGGTTGCCTGCTGAATCTGGTTTTCGCTGGCGTTGGCGACATCATCGGTATAGCGCTTAAGCAGAAGGCCGTAGCCAAGATCGCGCTTGGCAGCCTCAAATTCCGCGCGAACGGCGGGGTCGGTATTACCTGAGCGCAGTTCCTCCAGCAGACCATAGGCCGTCATGCCGTTACGAATGCGAATCTCATGTTGCGCCATCAGGTCTTTAATGCCGACGACGGGTTTGTCGAGCGAACGGGTGGCGATTAGCCCCAGCAGGTAGGGAACGTGGACCGCATAATCGTTCTGCATCGTTTCCTGATTGGGGATGGCGAACAGCGTGAAAGAGGCGGGTGCAGGCTGTGTTTCCCATTCGGCTTCGATCGCGGCCAGCTTGGTTTTTTGTACGTCTCCCATCACATAGCCGGATTCATCACCCAACACGATTACGGACAGTACCGAGGCCAGACCAAAACTGGCGGCAATCGCGAACGAGCGTTTGGCAAAGGCGATATCGCGGCCTCTCAGCAGATAGTAAGAGCTGATCCCGAGTACAAACATCGCGCCGGCGGTGTAGCCCGCTGCCACGGTGTGGACGAACTTCACCTGCGCGACCGGGTTCAGCACCAGTTCGGCGAAGCTCAGCATTTCCATGCGCATGGTTTCGTAATTGAATTCGGCGGCAATCGGGTTTTGCATCCAGCCGTTGGCGACCAGAATCCATAGGGCGGAAAAGTTGGAGCCTAGCGCGACGAACCAGGTCACCAGCATATGCTGGACTTTGGTCAGACGATCCCAGCCGAAAAAGAACAGGCCGATTAGCGTGGATTCGAGGAAGAACGCCATGAGCCCTTCCATCGCCAGCGGCGCACCAAAAATATCGCCCACGTAGTGAGAATAGTAAGACCAGTTGGTGCCGAACTGGAATTCCAGCGTCAGACCGGTTGCCACGCCCAGCGCAAAGTTGATGGCGAACAGCTTGCCCCAGAATTTGGTCATATCCTTATAGATTTGCTTGCCGGTCAACACATAAGTCGTGTTCATAATGGCCAGCAGGAAAGACAACCCCAGCGTCAGCGGGACGAAAAGAAAGTGATACATGGCAGTCAGGGCAAATTGCAGCCGCGACAGCTCAACGACATCAAACATGTTACGCTCCTAGCTTCAGGCAGGAAAATGCTGTTATTCCGATGCTTGCCGGAATAAATAGTGATGAATAAAATGCGAATAAATTACCGCCGACGGTATTTGCATCCGTCAGAAATTAACGTTACTGATTGAAGTGAGATAAGAATGAATATACCCGTCATACTTCAAGCTGCTTGTGCGTTGGCTGCCCTTACTCACCCCAGTCACTTACTGCTGTAAGCTCCTGGGGATTCGCGCAGTTGCCGCCTTCACGCAACTCGAATTATTTAGGGTATAGTGAATAAAACGTGCGGGGATTATAGCGTGCAAAAACTGAAGGATAAATAGTACAGTTTGTTGATTCGGTTTTTTTATCTTTTATGTCATTATTTTGGTTTTATATTTTAATTTCACATTTTCTCTTGGTGTTTAATTTTATTTGATTTTAATTATTGGTTTTTCATTCTGCTCTTTTGTTGGTGTTGAAAATTTAATTTAATTAAAATAGTACAGATTTGAAATGTATAAATATAACAGTTTCATTTTTTATTTTATTTTACATTTGGCGATGAAAGTAATGGAAAATTATCAGAATGTCCTTACTAAAGATGCGGATATGATGTGCGTGTGCCGTATGCTAAATACGGCACACCTAATTGATATGATGAAATACGGGTGCCAGCGATTACATGGAAGGGGCTTCTGGCCACACGACGGATGCAGCGGTGAGATCAATGCGGTTCAACGTCACCAGATAAATTTTCCATTGGGTTAGCCGCTCTTGCTCTTCATCCGTGGCAATGGCTAAGTCCACTGCGTAGTTCAGCTCGGCAATTTGGGTATTTGCTGTCGCGCGCCGTGCCGCCAGTTCCTGCTGTAGGCTTTTGGTTGTAGCAAGCTGTTGCGCCTCCAAGCTTGTCACCCAAGTCGTTCCATTCCACTGATCAAACTCGGTTGCTGGAGCCAGAAATGTCATATTTTCAGGCAGTTCACCGAACTGTGTCACCGTCTGCGCCTGCCGTGTTTCCGTACTGTAAACCGTCTGGCCGCGATGGTCTGGCACCTGTTCCCATGCCTTACCGTCTGTACTACGGCGCAAGGCTTGGCCGACAGGCGGCAATTGCGGTTCGTCTGCGTAGCTGTCGGCTGGCAGGCCAACACCTTGCATCACATACTCATAGCTGGCGCTCTGATATTCCCGCGTAGTCGGATTAACGTGATAAACGGTAATCCACCCCGTGTTGATGGCTAATCCGTGTTCGTTCAGTTCTGCGTTTTTAATTTGTGTTGAATAGTTGCTCATTATGCTGCTCTCACGATGTAGTTAAAGGCGATATTGCGGGGGCGGTTTTCGTTAGCTGTTGGGACGACGCGTGATGCGTCTAATTTTGAGCGATACCAAGCGTTTGCATCGCCGCTATTCACTACACTCAGGTAGATATCAGTATCGCGTAGTTTTTCACTCTCGTCGTAATACAACGCACCTGCTGACGAGTTTGTTTTTATTTTTCCGTCCGCGTCATAACCATAAAATAAGCTGCCCGTTATGTTTCGAATTGCATCGCCCTGTGCTGACATCAACGCACGCCCAGCATCAACCCCACGACCGTCATCCCAGCCGCGCACGAACTCGCCGCGCAGGTCTGGCAGGAAAGATGACGGATAGCGGGACGCTAAAATCGGATACAGTGATTTATCAAATGCCTGGCCATTGCATTTCAGCCAGCCTTCTGGCGCGACGGCGCCGGGGAATAGTTGCGGCATGCCTGCCAGCTCAGATGTGGGCACAGCGCCAATCGCGGATGGCGTCAGGTTCCCTGTCGTCCACACGTCGTGATAGTTGTGTTGTAACTTTTTCGACAGAAAAATAACATCTGACAACGTTTCTCCGGGCGCGGGCGGGATGACAGCCAGACGTGAGTTATAATCTGTATCGCTTTTTCCATCGGTATGAAAGTCAATATAACAATGCGATGGATTTCCATTAACAGAACCGTATTCAATCACATAATCATCGTATGAATCAGGATCATGGATTTCTATAATTCTGGATGGGATACGCGTGATGTGTGCATGAGAAAAAATGGGCGTTACCCACCCTTGCCAACTGCCACCTTTCAATACCACCCATGCTGATTTTGATGGGGTAGTGACATCGACGACGCTCAGTACACCAAACCCATCCGTCGATGATTTCCATTCCATGATGCTTGGGCCAAAACCAACAGGTAGTCCCGTGACATTATTCGGATCGGCTTGATATAAATTTGATGCTGTATTGCCCTTAAAATAATCAAGAATATTGACGCGGCTTATTTGCACGGCTTTGCTGCCCCATGCCGATTCAATGATTCCGATATTCTTGCGGAACAATGCAGCATTCGAAATATCCGCACCGTTCTGATCTTTTGCCAGCTTACCCGCTAGTGCATTCAGCACCGTTGTGCTGAAGTTCGGATCATTACCTAATGCGTTCGCCAATTCTTGCAGCGTATCGAGCGCCGCAGGAGAACCATTAACCAATGCTGCTACGACGGCTTTCACAAAAGCCGTTGTCGCCAATTGTGTGTCATTAGAGCCGGATGCAGCAGTCGGCGCGGTTGGTGTTCCTGTGAATGCCGGACTCGCTTTTGGGGCATATTGAGGGTGCGCATCGAGGATGGAAGCATGAGCATTCAGCTTACTGGCCGCGTCAGTTTTCACATCAGCAATCGCATTCAATACGGTTGTGCTGAAGTTAGGGTCATTACCTAACGCATTCGCCAACTCTTGCAGCGTATCCAGTGCCGCCGGAGAACCATTAACCAATGCGGCTACGGCGGCTTTCACAAAGGCCGTTGTCGCCAATTGTGTGTCATTAGAGCCGGATGCAGCCGTTGGCGCTGTGGGCGTTCCTGTCAGCGCCGGGCTATTTTTTGGGGCATATTGTGAATGCGGATCGCTGGCTGCGAGATGGGTTTGCAAACTATCGCCAGTCGTTTCCTGCATTTTTTTCAGGTAAGCCGTGCGGCTGGCTAACTGCTCTGCCTGACGGTTGGAAATTCCCCCTGGACCTGCGATAACGCGATCCGCTACTTCAAGCTGATAAATCCCATCAACCCAGTTTTCTTGTTCAGATAAATTCGCCACGCTCATGCGCTCCTGAGGCTATAAAACAGTGTTAGTAACGATGCAGAGCGTACCTTCTGAGATGGCGAGGGTTTAGCAACAGAGTTTAAAAATTGAAGTGAAACGTGTACGAAATCGGCAGACATCGTGCGGACAACATGTCCTTGCTTCCCGCCAAATGTGAGCTGATGCAAATGGCGCGCTAATTGCATAGTCCGGACTGTGGTTTTTTCAGGAGAGACAGCAATGGTGGCGGAGCCTTCAACGACAATTCGATTTTTACTTGCCTCGCGCCAGTGTGAGCTGAACAGCCTGCGCTACCTGCTGCAAAGCGGTGAGTTGGTGGGCAAAATCAGTCAACTCGTTCATCTATTGCAGCGTGAACGGGGAACGGCCAACCTGTTTCTTTGCTCCGATGGTCGACTGTTCGCCGACGAACTGGCGCTACGTGAGAAAGACGTGCAGGTGGCGCAGACGCATTTGATGACGCATCTGGCCGGATTGGAAAAAATGACGGCGGAGTTGCCACAGGCGAGCCGTTTATTCAGCCGTGTTGCCAGCGTGGTTTATGCGCTGAGCCTGCTGCCCGCGCTGCGTCAGCAGATTCGCCAGCGTTTGCTGCCTCAGCCGCAGGCGATGACGTTTTTCAACGACATTGTCCGCAACCTGCTGGCGCTGGTTTTTGAGGTCTCAGATACGGCGGCCGATCCGGGCATTTCCCGCGCGCTGATTGCCATGTTCAGCTTTATGCAGGGGAAAGAGCTGGCGGGGCAGGAGCGAGCTATCGGTGCGGCGGCCTATGCGGCGGGCTGCGTCGATGAGGAAACCCGGCAAAAGCTGCTGGATTTGATTGAACGGCAGGAGCGCTGTTTCGATACCTTTCTGAGTTTTAGCGATGAAGAAAACCAGCAGCGCTGGCGCGCTATCGCGGTAGACAGCGAATTTGAGCGCCTGCGCCGCATTGTGTGCACCCGCAGCCCGATAGAAAAGCTGCCGGAAGCCGATAGCCTGCACTGGTTTTCGATTGCCACGCGGCGCATCGATGAAATGAAGCAGATGGAAGATGAGTTGGAGCAGACGCTGATGCAGCGCTGCCGTACCCGTATTGCGGCTGCTGAGAAAGCATGCAGCGATCAGCGCGCGGATCTCGAAGAACTGATGGCGCAGCAGGAGAAGGACGAGCCCGGTTATTCGATATTTATCGCTGGCCATGATGTAGAAGGGCAAAGTGCGCAGCCCGGCTGGCTACATAGCGATGGTGTCAGCCCACAGTTGGGGCGCTCGCTGCTGTCGCTGGTGCAGCAACAATCGCGGCGCTTACAGGCACAGGATCATGAATTGGCTGCGCTGCGAGCCACGTTGAATGAAAGAAAGCAGATCGATCGTGCGAAGGGTTTGCTGATGCAGCACCGTGGATTAAGCGAAGAAGAGGCCTACAAAACCCTGCGCCGCATGGCGATGAGTCAGAATAAAAAGCTGATTGACATTGCGACGGCGATGCTCGCGGTGGCCGATGTATTTGGTGATACCCCTTAAGAGGTATATGCACATGAACTGTGCGTGTTCTGCTTGCTTGCGGTGCAAGGCATCGTCCCGTGAGGAGGAAATCTCAGAGTCAATGGCAGTATGAAGTGGTTTCGTGCGTAAAAATATCGTCATTTCTATGCTACGTCGTAGCACACGCACGACACGGGGCGCTCAGTCGCCGCCGCCCCGTGACCCGAGGCTTTTTCGCGGGAAATTACGCCGCTGCGCGGTTCCTTCGGAAAATCAGTCGCCTGACGGACCGTGGCTGACGCGTTCCCGACGCGGCAGCCACTTTCGCAGCGTCCATGCTGCTCATCCTGGAGACTGATTTGTCCTCAGCGTAATTTACGCGACAGAAAAGACAAACCACTATTACCCTCTTTCTGTCGTGGTCATAAATCATAAAATATCACTATTTATTAATGTCTTACTTTCGCATGGCGTAAAAATTATGCAGCGGCGGACATGACCGCCGAGTGAGCGGCATGGATGCCGCGAAAGTCAGTGCCGCGTCGGGAACGCGTCACTGGCGGCTCGATTAGCGGTCATGTCCACCGATGGCACCGCGTAGCGGCATAATTTAGCCAGAAGCCAGGGTTCGCAGGGCTGCGGCGCTTGAGCGCCCTGCGTCGGGCGCGTGTACGGTATTGCATATCATGGTGGTGGTATGGCGCACGAAACTGTCTCTGAGTCTGTATAGAAATGTGACTAAGAGACGGCTCCTGCGAAGTGGAACGCTCAAAAGTGTGATAGCTGGCACAAACCTTGCTTTAACTCATTAGCAACAACCAAACATTCATAATGCGTTTCGGGCCAACGGCGGTGCGGAAGGTGTTAATCGGACAACGGCGTCCATAAGCGTGCAGATTCTGCATGGGCTTGTGGACGCCGTTTTTGTTTTTACCGCCTGAAAAGGTGTTTTGCGCAAGGGTGTCGTTGATGAGTGATTCCAAAACCAAAAGCATGACCGTCTCTCGCCGCCAGTTTCTGTTGGGGAGTGCTGCACTGGGAGGCAGCCTGATGCTGCCGGGGTTGATGAATAGCGCCTGGGCTGCCGGTTCCGACGCACCGGAGAAAAAGGAAATTCGGGTTGGGTTTATCCCGTTGACGGACTGCGCCTCGGTCGTGATGGCGGCAGTGAAAGGCTTCGATAAGAAATACGGCATCACCATTGTTCCCAGCAAAGAAGCCAGTTGGGCCGCTGTGCGCGACAAACTGGTATCGGGTGAACTGGACGCCGCACACATTCTGTACGGGCAGCTGTACGGTCTGCAAATGGGGCTGTCTGGATCGCAGAGCAACATGGCTGCACTGATGACGCTCAACCAGAACGGACAAGGCATCACGCTGGCGAACCAGCTGCGTGCAGCCAACGTCACGGATCTCGCCGCGCTGCAAAAGTATATCGCAGCTAGCCCTGCGGGCACTTATACCTTCGCGCAAACCTTCCCAACCGGCACGCACGCCATGTGGCTCTATTACTGGCTGGCCTCCGCCGGCATTCATCCGCTGAACGACGTGCGCACCGTGGTGGTGCCGCCGCCGCAGATGGTGATGAACATGAAGATTGGCAACATGGTTGGCTATTGCGTCGGCGAACCGTGGAACCAGCGTGCCATCAGCGAAAACATCGGCTTTACTGCCGCCGCCTCGCAAGACATTTGGCCGGATCACCCGGAAAAAGTTCTGGGCACCCGCGCTGACTGGGTAAACGCCAACCCGAATAGCGCCCGCGCGCTGACCGCCGCGATCCTCGATGCCTCACGCTGGATTGATGCCTCTGATGACAACCGCCGCGAAACAGCAGGCGTCGTTGCCGGACGAGCGTACATCAATGCCAAAGAAGAAACCATCGTCGGACGCATGCTGGGCCAGTACGAGAACGGGCTGGGGAAAAGCTGGAAAGACGAACACGCGATGCGTTTCTACCACGACGGTTCCGTGAACTACCCGTACCTGTCCGACGGCATGTGGTTCCTCACCCAGCACAAACGCTGGGGCTTGCTCACTGAAGAGCCGGATTATCTGGCTGTCGCGAAGCAGGTTAACCGTATTGATATCTATAAGCAGGCGGCCGATGCCGTGGGGAATGTGCCATTGCCCGGTAGCGACATGCGCAGCAGCGTGCTCATCGATGGCCGTCGCTGGGATGGTAGCGATCCAGCGGGTTATGCCAACAGTTTTAGCGTGAAGAAATAAGTGAGGTTGATGATGAAAAACCAGGCCCAGGTCATTCCAATTACCGCGGATAACGCCCCGGAAACCGTACACAGCGCCGACATTACGCCGCTGCCAACTAAACCCGCAACGCCTGCAAAAGCACCGGCGGCACCGGCTTTCGCCTACCGCCCGCTGCTGCGCAAGCTGTTTCAACAACTTTTCCCTGCGGTACTGGGGCTGGGGCTGCTGGTTGCGGTCTGGCAGATTGCCGCGCTCAACAGCGAAAACTTCCCGACGCCGTGGACGACCTGGCTTGCGGCGCTCAGCCTCTTTGCCGATCCGTTTTACATCGCAGGGCCGAACGATCAGGGCATCGGCTGGAACGTATTGGCCTCGTTGCAACGTGTTGGCATCGGCTTCGGACTGGCGGCACTGGTCGGCATTCCTGCTGGTTTCCTGATTGGTCGTTTTACGTTTCTGGCCAACATGCTTAATCCGATCATTTCGCTGCTGCGTCCGGTCAGCCCGCTGGCCTGGCTGCCTATCGGCCTGCTGCTGTTCCAGCGTGCCGAGCCGGCATCCAGTTGGACCATTTTTATCTGCTCAATCTGGCCGATGATCCTCAATACCGCCGAAGGCGTGCGCCGCATCCCGCAAGATTACCTGAACGTGGCGCGCGTCCTGAAGCTCTCAGAATTCACCATCATGCGCAAGATTCTACTGCCGGCGGTGCTGCCTAACGTGTTGACTGGTGTGCGTCTGTCGATTGGTGTCGCCTGGCTGGTGATTGTGGCGGCGGAAATGCTGACCGGCGGCGTCGGTATCGGCTTCTGGATTTGGAACGAGTGGAACAACCTGAATGTGGAAAACATCATCATCGCCATCGTGGTGATTGGCGTTATCGGTCTGCTGCTTGAGCAGGGACTGGTGTGGATTGCTAACCGTTTCAGCTATGACAACCGCTAAGGAGCCGACGATGCGTACAACACCCATTATTCAAGTGCAACAGGTGAGCCAGCGTTTCAATACCGCCAGCGGTGAGTTTCTGGCGCTGGATCAGGTGAGTTTTGATATTCACACCGGTGAAACGATCAGCCTGATCGGCCATTCCGGCTGCGGCAAATCTACGTTATTGAACCTGATTGCTGGCCTGACGCTGCCGAGCAGCGGCGGCCTGCTGTGTGACAACCGTGAAATCGACGGCCCGGGGCCGGAGCGCGGCGTGGTCTTTCAGAACCACTCGCTGCTGCCGTGGCTGACCACCTACGAAAACGTGGCGCTGGCGGTACGCCAGGTGTTTCGCGGTCAGATGAACAAACGCGAAATGCACGAATGGATTACCCACAATCTTGAACTGGTGCATATGGAGCATGCGCTGAACAAGCGGCCGAATGAGATCTCCGGCGGGATGAAGCAGCGTGTAGGTATCGCCCGCGCGCTGGCCATGAAGCCGAAAGTCCTGCTGATGGATGAACCGTTCGGCGCGCTGGATGCGCTGACCCGAGCACATCTTCAGGATGCGGTGATGGAGATTCAGCAGCGGTTGCAAACCACGATTGTGCTGATCACTCACGACGTCGACGAAGCGGTGCTGCTGTCGGATCGCGTGCTGATGATGACCAACGGCCCAGCGGCGACGGTTGGTGAAATTATGAAAGTTGAGCTGGAACGTCCGCGCTCACGCGTCGTGCTGGCCGACGATCCACGCTACCACCACTACCGTCAGCAGGTGCTGCATTTCTTATATGAAAAACAGCCTAAAGCAGCCTGACAGCGAGGCCGGAACGATGATGAAACCGCATCTGATTGTGATTGGTAACGGGATGGCGAGTGCGCGATTCGTCGATGTGCTGCGCCAACTGGTTGCAACGCGCTTCCGAATCACCGTGATTGGTGATGAACCGCGCGCCAGCTATAACCGTATCCTGCTGTCGCCGGTATTGAGCGGCGAAAAAGCGTTTACGGATACGCTACTGACGCCAGCGACTCTCGACGACGATGCGGCGCTGCCGGTGAGTTATCTGCTGGGTGAGCGGGTAACCCATATCGATCGCCAGCAGCGTGAGGTGACAACGACGCAACGGCAACTGCATTACGATCATCTGGTGTTGGCGACCGGCTCCACGCCGTTTATGCCGCCGATGCCGGGTA
This sequence comes from Pectobacterium carotovorum, assembly GCF_900129615.1. Taxonomy (GTDB): domain Bacteria; phylum Pseudomonadota; class Gammaproteobacteria; order Enterobacterales; family Enterobacteriaceae; genus Pectobacterium; species Pectobacterium carotovorum. The sequence continues at coordinate 236,598 of NZ_FQWI01000005.1, forward strand.
TCGATCTGGCGGGCGTGTGCGGTTTCCGCACGCTGGATGATGTTGAGCTGATGTTGGCGACGATTCGCCAGTCCGTTCCTGCGGTGGTGATTGGCGGTGGCCTGCTCGGCATTGAAGCCGCCGCGGCGCTGAAACTGCGTGGTGCCGACGTCACGTTACTGCATCGCGTCCCGGTTCTCATGGAGCGCCAACTGGACGCCACGGCGAGTGACCTGCTGTGCGACAGCCTGCGCGAACGCGGCATTGCCTGCGAGACGGATGTGCAGGTGGTGGCGCTGCATGGCGATGAACGCGGGGTGACGGCGGTCGCGCTGGCTGATGGTCGCACGATTCCGGCGGGGCTGGTGGTGGTGACCGCGGGCGTGATTCCCGCCAGCCACCTGGCGCGCGAATGCGGCTTGCCCTGCAACCGTGGCGTGCTGGTGGATGGGCAACTGCAAACCGCCGACCCCTATATCAGCGCGATCGGCGAATGCTGCGAACTCAATGGCGAAACCTTCGGGCTGGTTGCCCCGTGTTTTGCCCATGCCACGCTGCTGGCGCAGCGCCTTGCCGGGCATACACCGGCAGACTACCAGCGTGAGCAGGCGGCGACGCGGCTGAAGGTCACCGGTATTGGCGTGGTCAGCGGCGGCGATATTAACGTTACACCGGATGATGAGGTGTACACCCTTTTTGATCCGCAGACGCAGCACTATCGTCGTCTGCTCGTTCGCGACGGTCGGCTGAGCGGTGTTCTGCTGTATGGCGACACTGACGACAGCCAGCGTCTGCTGGCCGCGATGGATAGCGCGACAGAAGGCGAGATGATTCCGCCTGCCTCGCTGCTTTTCGGCCTTTCTTCCCCTGATTCTGACCCACAGCCTGAAGCTGTAAGGATTCCTGTCATGAGCAAACCTATTTTGGTGGTCGTCGGCCACGGTATGGTCGGCCACTATTTTCTTGAACAGCTGGTTGAACGTGACCTGCATCAGCATTACCACATCGTTGTATTCGGCGAAGAACGTCATGAAGCCTATGACCGCGTTCACCTCTCCGAGTATTTCTCCGGCCGCAGTGCCGCTTCGCTGTCGCTGGTGAAAGACGGTTTTTTTGCCGAGAGCGGCATTGAACTGCGCAGTGCCAGCGAGATCGTGGCTATCGATCGTGAACGTCAGTGCGTGTGTGATGCGCAGGGCAGAGAAACTGCCTACGACAAACTGGTGCTGGCGACGGGATCTTATGCGTTTGTTCCGCCGATTCCCGGCAATACGCGCCCCGGCTGTCTGGTGTATCGCACGCTGGACGATCTGGATGCGATTGCGGCACAGGCTAAAAAGGGCAAGTCTGGCGTGGTGATTGGTGGCGGCTTGCTGGGGCTGGAAGCCGCAAACGCCCTGCGTCAACTGGGGCTGGACACGCATGTGGTGGAGTTTGCTCCGCGTCTGATGGCGGTACAGCTGGATGACGGCGGTGCCACCATGCTGCGCCGCAAGATTGAAGCGCTGGGCGTACAGATTCATCTCAGCAAAGAAACGCGGGAAATCACCGACGGTGAGCAGGCGCTACATCGCCTCTGCTTTGCCGACGGCAGCGTGCTGGAAACCGATCTGGTGCTGTTTTCCGCCGGGATTCGCCCACGCGACAAACTGGCGGATAGCTGCGATTTAGAGAAAGGGCCGCGTGGCGGTATCGTGATAGACGACCGCTGCCAGACTTCCGATGACGCGATTTTCGCCATCGGCGAGTGTGCGCTGTGGAAAGGGCAAATTTTCGGGCTGGTGGCACCGGGCTACCAGATGGCTCGCAGCGTGGCGGATACGCTGGCGCAGCGCGATACGCCATTTACCGGCGCGGACATGAGCACCAAGCTGAAATTGCTGGGCGTGGAAGTGGCTTCGATTGGCGATGCGCATGGGCGCACGGTGGGAAGCCAAAGCTACCAGTGGACGGACGGCCCGAACGAGGTCTACAAGAAAATCGTCGTGTCTGCCGACGGCAAGCGTTTACTGGGTGCCGTATTGATCGGCGACAGCAGTGATTACAGCACGCTGTTGCAAATGATGCTCAACGATATGCCGTTGCCTAAACAGCCGGAAGGACTGATTTTGCCCGCGCGTTCCGGTGATGCGCCGAAAGGATTGGGCGTGGCAGCGTTACCCGCTAGTGCACAGATTTGTTCCTGCCATAACGTCAGCAAAGGCGATATCTCGGCGGCGGTGGCAGGCGGCTGCGGTGAACTGGGCGCCCTGAAAACCTGCACCAAAGCGGGGACGGGCTGCGGTGGCTGTGTGCCGTTGCTTAAACAGGTGATGGAGTACGAACTGACGCAACTGGGCGTCGAAGTGAAGAAGGATATTTGTGAGCATTTCGCCTATTCGCGTCAGGAGCTGTACCACCTGATTCGCGTGCATGAGATCCGCTCGTTCGACAGTCTCCTTGAGCGTTACGGCCACGGTTTGGGCTGCGAAGTGTGTAAACCGCTGGTGGGCTCTATGCTGGCCTCCTGCTGGAATGACTACCTGCTGCAACCGCAGCACCTGCCGTTGCAGGATACCAACGATCGTTTCTTTGCCAACATCCAAAAAGACGGCACCTATTCCGTTGTGCCGCGCGTTCCGGCGGGGGAGATCACACCAGAAGGCCTGATCGCTATTGGGCAGGTTGCGCAGCGCTATAACCTGTACACCAAGATCACCGGCGGCCAGCGGGTGGATTTATTCGGTGCTCGCTTAGAGCAGCTTCCAGAGATCTGGCGTGAGCTGATCGATGCTGGATTTGAAACCGGCCATGCCTACGGTAAATCGCTGCGTACCGTGAAATCCTGCGTGGGCTCGACCTGGTGCCGCTACGGCGTGCAGGATTCCACCGGGTTAGCGATCCAACTGGAGCATCGTTACAAGGGGCTGCGCTCGCCGCATAAAGTCAAAATGGCGGTGTCTGGCTGTACCCGTGAATGTGCGGAGGCTCAAAGCAAAGACATCGGCGTGATTGCCACCGATAAAGGCTGGAATCTGTATGTGTGCGGCAATGGCGGCATGAAACCGCGTCATGCGGATCTCTTCGCCAGCGATCTGGATACGGAAACCCTGCTGCGCACCATCGATCGGGTGCTGATGTTCTATATCCGCACCGGCGATCGCCTTCAGCGCACCAGTACCTGGATGGATAATCTGGAAGGCGGTATCGACTATCTGCGTCAGGTGATTCTGGAAGACAGCCTGAATATCGGTGAAGAGTTAGATAAAGAGATGCAGCGCGTGGTGGATGCCTACCAGTGCGAATGGCAAACCACGCTGGAAAGCCCAGAACGTCTGGCGCTGTTCCGCGGCTTCCTGAACAGCGATAGCCCGGATGAAGCGGTGGTGATGGTGCCTGAGCGTGGGCAGATCCGTCCGGCACAGGATCATGAGAAAGCAGTATCGCCAGAACCCGCTGTGCTGAAACCCGCCGCGCATGAAGCGGAGTGGGTGCAGGTCGCGACGCTGGGTGATATTCCGCGTCATGCTGGCATGGCGGCGCGCCTCGGACAGCAGCAAATCGCGCTGTTCCACCTGCCGGGTAGCGAGCAGCAGGTGTACGCGTTAGAAAACCACGAACCGGGCAGCGGGGCGAACGTGCTGTCGCGTGGGCTACTGGGTGACGTGGCGGGTGAGCCGGTCGTGATTTCTCCGCTGTACAAAAAACGCTTCAAACTGCGAGACGGCGTCAGCCCGGATGACAGTGCGCTGTACGTGCGTGCCTGGCCGGTGCGCGTGGAAGATGACGAGATTTGGGTATGCCGTCAACCGCTGGCCGTGCCTGAAAGCGTCGCTCTGGCAGACACTGCGATGGCGAAAGCATCATGAATGCGCGCGTCTGTCGGACAACCTGTCCGTATTGTGGCGTCGGCTGTGGCGTGCTGGCAGAACACGATGGGCAAGGTGGGATAAAGACCAGCGGGGATCCCGCACATCCGGCGAATTTGGGGCGCCTGTGCGTCAAAGGCTCCGCGCTGGGAGAGACGCTGGATTTGAAAGGCCGGCTATTGTGGCCGCTGGTGGAAGGGCGGCGCGTGAGCTGGGAACAGGCGCTCGATACGGTGGCCGAACGGTTGCTGGCGACTATGCAGCAACACGGCCCGCAGTCGGTCGCGTTTTATGGTTCAGGCCAGCTGTTGACGGAAGATTACTACGTCGCCAACAAGCTGATGAAGGGTTTTATTGGCGTCGCCAATATGGATACCAACTCGCGGCTGTGTATGGCGTCGGCGGTGATTGGCTACAAACGCGGGTTGGGGGCGGATGCCGTTCCCTGTAGTTATGAAGATATCGAACTGGCGGATGTGGTGGTGCTGGTCGGTTCTAATACCGCCTGGGCACATCCGGTGGTGTATCAGCGACTGGTGCAGGCGAAACAGCAGCGGCCACAAATGCAGGTGGTGGTGGTCGATCCACGACGTACCGCGACCTGCGACATTGCCGATCTGCATTTACCGTTGCAGCCCGGTAGCGATGCCGGGTTGTTCAATGGCCTGCTGCATTGGCTGGCACAGGGTTCGCGTATCGATCGCACCGAATTGGCTGAGCGTTTTTCCGGCGTGGAAGAGGCATTACAGTCAGCGCAGGCGTGGTCGGTGGCGCAGGTCGCGGACTTCTGTCAGTTGGATGACGTCGATATTGAGTGTTTCTATCACCTGTTTAGCACCAGCGAAAAGGTCGTTACGCTCTATTCGCAGGGGGTTAACCAATCGTCTTCGGGCAGCGATAAATGTAACGCGATCATCAATGCCCATCTGCTGAGCGGCAAAATCGGCGTGCCGGGTTCCGGCCCCTTTTCGATAACCGGACAGCCAAATGCGATGGGCGGGCGGGAAGTGGGCGGGTTAGCCAATCAGCTCGCCAGCCACATGGGTTTTACGCCGCAGGATATCGAGCGCGTAGGGCGCTTCTGGCAGAGCGATAACGTGGCGACGCAGCCCGGTCTGAATGCGGTGGACCTATTTCGCGCAATAGAACGCGGCGATATTAAGGCGGTATGGGTGATGGGCACCAATCCGGTGGTATCGATGCCGGATGCCGACCGGGTGAAACAGGCGTTGGAACGCTGCCCGCTGGTGATCGTCTCCGAGGTGATGCGGCATACCGATACCGCAGAAACCGCCGATATCTTACTGCCCGCGTTGGGTTGGGGAGAAAAAGACGGCACGGTAACCAATTCCGAACGTCGGGTGTCTCGTCAGCGAGCCTTTCTGCCTGCTCCGGGGGAAGCCAAAGCTGACTGGTGGATGCTGAGTCAGGTGGCGCAGCGTATGGGATTTGCCGAGGCATTTGCTTATCAGCATCCGGCGGAAATTTTTCGTGAACATGCGGCGCTGTCCGGATTTGAGAATGACGGTAGCCGCGCGTTTGATATCAGCGGGCTGGCGACGCTCAGCAATCAGCAGTGGCAGCAGTTGGAACCGATACAGTGGCCGGTGAATGCGGCATTCCCGAACGGACGCGCCCGACTGGGTGACGATGGCCGATTCTGGCATGCCGATGGTAAAGCGCGTCTGGTGGCCGTAACGCCGTCGCTGCCGCAAAGCCCGTGGAGCGCGGCGTATCCGCTGATACTGAACACCGGGCGTATTCGCGATCAGTGGCACACCATGACACGTACTGGCAAATCGGCTCGGCTGATGCGTCATATCAGCGAACCTTATTGCGAACTGCACCCACAGGATGCGCAGACGCATGATATTCAGGCGGGCGATCTGGTGCGTCTGTCGTCGGTGCACGGCTGGATGCTGGCGCGAGCGCGACTCGATGCCGGGCAAGCACGCGGCAGCGTGTTTGTACCGATGCACTGGAATCAGCAGTTTAGCGCTCAGGCGCGGGCTGACAGTTTAGTCGCACCGATTACCGATCCGTATTCCGGTCAGCCGGAAAGCAAACACAGCCGGGTGCGTATCCAGCCCTGGCATGCTGCATGGCAGGCAACGCTGTTTTTTGCCGATGAACCCGTTTCAGCGCCATTAACTTTATCTGCCGAGCATGACGTTCTGCCGCCGCCCGCCACCTACTGGAGCAAGATCCCTCATGAAGGCGTGACGCAGTATCTGTTTGCCGATCGTGTACCGGTAGACGATTGGCAGGCATGGCTGACCGAGCATTATGGATTGGAAAACATGCAGTGTCAGGTTGCACAGGGCAACGGCGTATTTCACCTGATTGGCTGGCGCGATGGCCGTGTGGTGTTGGCCTGCTATGTCAGTGCACAGGCGCTGCGTATCGACAGCGATGCGGTGCGTCAGGCGTTTATCACTCCACCGCAGCTACCGCATGAACGCCACGCGTTACTGGCGGGTCAGGCTCCACAAGGACAGGTGAAGCAGGGAGCCACGATTTGCAGTTGCTATAGCGTTGGCGAAGCGATCATCGTCGGTGCGATTCGTAAAGGCTGCCACAGCGTGGCAGCGTTAGGCGGCACGCTGAAATGCGGCACCAACTGCGGTTCCTGTATCCCCGAACTGAAGGCGTTATTGAGTCAGCATGTACCAATAACGGTCAATGAATTGAAAAAAGCAGGTTGAGCGCCACGGCGTAATGAGGTGTGACATGATGACAACACAATCAATATTGGCCGCAGGCCAGCGCCGTCAGCCTGTACTCGGCGGTGAAATCTGGTTAGTGGGCGCAGGGCCGGGCGATGCAGAACTGCTGACGCTGAAGGCGCTGCGGGCAATCCAGCAGGCGGATGTGGTGGTCTACGATCGGCTGGTGTCGGCGGAGATTATGGATCTGGTGCCGGAGCAGGCGCTGTGCATCGACGTCGGAAAAACGCGCGGCTGCCACCGTCTGTCGCAGGAGAAAATCAATCAACTGTTGGTCGAGTTGGCGCAGGCCGGGCAACGGGTGATTCGTCTCAAGGGCGGCGATCCCTTTATTTTTGGGCGCGGCGGCGAGGAGATGGATTATGCCCAGCAGGCTGGGATTGTCTGTCATGTGGTGCCTGGTATTACTGCCGCGACAGGCTGTGCGGCGGCGGTGGGACTACCGCTGACGCACCGGGCCTGTGCGCAGTCGGTACGCTTCGTGACCGGGCATTCGCGCGATGGCGAACCACAATTGGACTGGCCGACGCTGGCGGACAGCCAGCAAACGCTGGTGTTCTATATGGGGCTGAGCCACAGCAGTCGACTGTGCCAGCGCCTGATCGAGCACGGGCTGTCCGCGCAGACGCCCGTCGCGATTATCGAACGCGGCACCCAGCCGGCTCAGCGGCTATTAACCGCAACACTGGCGACCTTACCGGCACTGCTGGCACGCTATCAACCACAGTCGCCTAGCCTGCTGGTGGTCGGTGACGTCGTCCGCTTCTGCCGTCATCCGGCGCTGCAGGTCGACGCTGCTCCTGCGCGGTTGACGATGGAAAAACATGCAGCAGCCTGACGGTAACGGCTCCCTGCCTACAGCCAGCGCCTTGTTTTAAAAATGAATAGTTTTGCACGTGACTGGTACAGAAGCATATTCGTACCCGTGATATGCTGGAGTTGGCGCGTGAGATTGGGTTACTATTTGAACGCTGGTCGGTGCCGCTGACGCAGCGTCGTGCGCTGTTATTTTATATTGCACAAGCGGGAAACACATCCAAACCCGCAGATTTTATTGATGCACTGGCTGCACCGCTATCAACCGGTCAGGAGGACATTATGACGATTGCAGAACAATTGAAAAAAATGGGATTCGAGGAAGGAATCCAACGCGGTATTCAGCAAGGATTGGAGCAGGGCATTGAACAAGGGATGAAAAACAGTGCCAGACAGATTGCCCGAGAGTTGCTGTTAACGGGTATGGATAAAGAAAAAGTGCGGCAAATTACCCGAATTGAAAACGAAGAGCTGGAGCAGTTAGTCACGGCTATCCTGCATGACACACAGCATTGATACTGAGCTAAACAATACCGCACTAAAAACTGAGCGTTGCTGATGCCCTTACGAGGAAGGTCAGTCAGGCAACGCCCACGTCTTTCGTTAACGGCGCTTTTAGCCTTTGCGTACTCGTGCCGTCAGCCCTTTCAGGAAGTAGCGGATCACCTGATCGCCGCAGGTGCGATAGTTTTTATGGTCAGGTGCGCGCATCATCGCGGTGACTTCCGGCACTGAAATGCGAAAATTTTGTGCCAGCAGGATCGCCTGAATATCATCCGTTTTTAGTGAAAACGCGACACGCAGCTTTTTCAGAATAATATTGTTGGTCATCTTGCGCTCAAACTGCGGTGCAGGCTGGTTTTCATCTTGACCGCGTTTTTGCAGAATCAGCCCGTTCAGGAAATAACTCATCACGATGTCCGGGCAAGGCTGATAGCCTTCCTCTCCCTCTTTTTTGACGTAGCTCGCCAACTGCTGGGGAGGGACGGTCATCTCCACCAGCGCCAGGATCTTCAGCAGGTGGTCATTATTGAAATTCAGCATATAGCGCACGCTGCGCAGGACATCGTTGTTCATCATTACGGAAGGGGTCTCGCCGTTCGTCTTGGTACAAAACGCACAGTATAAAGGGAACGGCGGAGAAATGCAGAAACGATCGTGGAATTAGTGAAACGTCTCCCGTCCGGTAAAGTGCCCAACCCAGCCTTCTGGATTAGTAAAAATTCGGATCGCAACAAAATCAGGGAATTCGCCGCAGTCAAACCAGTGTGGCGTGTTGGCGGGAACGCGTAAGAGATCGCCGGCCTCACAGGTAAGCTGGAAAACCTGCTCGCCAATCGGCACAAAGAAGCTTCCGCTACCGCGTACGAAGAAGCGAACTTCATCTTCACTATGGGTGTGTTCCTGAAGAAACTTTTCCCGCAGCGCCAGTCTCTCCGCATGATCTGGCGTCAGGCTGATCACGTCGGCAGAAGTGTAGCCTTCCTGCTGTTTGAGACGTTCAATATCGGCACGGTACTGAGCCAAAATGGTTTCGCTGCTGGCGTCGAGCGGAGGTGCGTCGGTCTGCCAATGTTCTAGCTGGATCCCAGCGCTGGCGAGCAGGGAAGCGATGTCATTAAACGTGGTGATCTGCTGGACGGGTTGTGTGATCTGCGGACGGTGGTAAATCGATAGCGTTGTCATGTCTGCTTTTCCCTTAGGTATAGAAGAAACTTAACCATTAACTTTATATGGATAAAAAACAAGATGCTTTTTTTATAACTTATTCCTGCAAATTCAATAGGTAATAATCATTACATCTGTGTATCAATGCTATTTCTATTTAATCACTAGCCATTATCATTTTTGTTATTTCGATTTAACTTTTCCCGTTGCTAATCTCTTTCACTGCTAATAATTTTATAAAAACCGGGATAAAAATGATGAAGACTCGCTTTTCTCGTCTTGCTGCGTGCGTGCTGGCCGCGGGGGTAATGACCTCTGTTCAGGCAGCGGATGAGACACTGTCATTGAAGGGAAAAACCATTGGTGTCGCCGTCGTGGGGACACAGCATTTTTGGGATCGTGAGGCCTACAAAGGGGCGACCGAAGAGATTGAGAAACTCGGTGGACAGGTCGTGGGCGTGGATGGCGGGCGTGATAATCAGGTTCATGCCAATAACCACGATATCCTGCTGGCGCGTAAGGTTGATGCGGTGATCAGTATTCTCGGCGACAGCGCGGTAGAGCCGAAATTTAAAGCGCTGCGTGACGCGAAAATACCGGTTTTTACCGTCGATCATGTCTCGTCTTACTCCATTAATAACACGACGTCGGATAACTACGCGATCGGTTCGACGATCGGGCGCTACACGGCGGATGCGCTGGGCGGAAAAGGCAATATTGCGGTGTTCAACGCCTTCTCCAACGCGCTGCGCATCTGTGGTATCCGCTATGATTTGTGGAAATACGTCCTGCAAGATTATCCGGGGATAAAAATCATTCAGCCTGAGCTGGCTGAGCAATATTCCAACTCACCGGAAGATGCGCGTAAGAAAACCCTTGAGCTGCTGAGCCAGCACCCGAAAGGCACACTGGATGCGATCCATGTTGCCTGCTGGGATCAACCGGCCATCGGCGTAGTACAAGCATTGGAAGAAACCGGGCGTGATAAGGATGTGAAGGTCACGGCGATTGATGCCGGGCCAGAAACGCTGGAAATTATGGCTGAAAAAGGCAGTCCGTTTGTTGCCAACGTTGCGCAGCAGCCGCGTCTGATTGGTACAACATCGGCGAAAAACGTTGCCCGCTATTTCGCCGGTGTCACGCTGTTGCCGCAGACGTTTGTGCCAGTGTTACCTGTCAAGGGAGAGGCGGAAGCCAAAGCCGTCTATAAACAGCTTGGCTATGGCGAACTGAAATAACGCTATGGTGGGATATCACGCAGCCCCGTCGCCGTCCGGCGGCGGTCTGGCAATGACGCACATCAGCAAGCAGTTTGCAGGGGTTCCTGCGCTGGACAACGTATCGCTAACGGTTCGGCCGGGAGAAATTCTTGGCCTGATTGGGGAAAACGGCGCGGGGAAGTCAACCTTAATCAAGGTACTGGCTGGCGTTTATGCCGCAGACGGCGGCGAGATCGCTATCGATGGACAGCGGCTGACTGCCGTGACGCCAGCGGTTATTCACGCACACGACATTCGTTTTATCCATCAGGAACTGCATCTGATTCCCCATTTTACCGTGGCGGAATCGGTGTTTCTCGGGCAGGAATTTGTGAGCCGCTGGCGAGGCGTCGATCGTCGGGCGATGCAGCGTGAAACGGAACAGTTTTTTCAGCACACGTTCAATTTATCGATAGATGCTAACCAGCTCATTCGGGATTTAAGTTTGGCGCAACGTAAACTGGTACAGATTGCGCGGGCACTGATTGATGGCAAGGCGCGGCTGGTGGTGTTTGATGAGCCGACCGCGCCGCTGGAGGCGCGTGAAGCTGCGCAACTACTGCATACGCTCCAGACGTTGAAACAGCGCGGCATCGCCATTATCTATGTTTCCCACTATCTCAATGAAATTGCAGATATTTGCGATCGCGTCACCGTGTTACGCAATGGTAAGGGCGTGACGACGCTGGACGATCCTGAGACGAAGGATATCGATGGAATGATTCGTCTGATGGTGGGACGGGAGATTGCTAGTCTGTTTGACGGAAAACGAAAGGCAGAGAAAAGTGAGACGCCTTTGCTACAGGTTGAACAGCTCACGGATCGACAACATTTTCAGCCGATAAGTTTTCAGGTGGCGGCGGGAGAAATCGTCGGCATTGCAGGACTGTTAGGCTCGGGGCGTGAGGCGCTGATTGATGCGCTCTATGGTATTTCGCCTGCCCGTGAGGGACATATTGCGATCAATGGTCAGACGCTGCGTCCGTGTTCTCCGGTACAGGCCATCGCACAGAAAATGGCGCTGGTGCCGCGCGATCGGCGTCATGACGGACTGATTTTACCGCTATCGGTGGCGGACAATATCAATCTGGCTTCTTTACCTGCGGTAGCCTGGCGCGGTTGGCTGCGGCGTAAGCAAGCGGTAGCACAGGCGAATCATCTGGCGCAGACGCTGGATATCCGGCCGCGCGATGTCAGCGTTCCTGTGCGCAATTTAAGCGGCGGCAACCAGCAGAAGGTGATACTGGCGCGCTGGCTAAAGACCGATACCCGGCTGCTTATTCTGGATGAACCGACACTGGGCGTCGATATTGGCGCGAAAGCGGAAATTTATCAGCTTACCCGGCAGCTCGCGGCAGAAGGGCGGGCCGTTATTGTCTCTTCCAGCGATGACGGCGAACTCCTGGGGCTTTGCGATCGCATTCTGGTGATGTGGCGCGGTGAACTCATCGCCGATGTGCCGACGGAACACCTCTCTCTGGATAGCCTGCTGGCGTTGACCAGCAGCGGCCGAACGCAGGAGGCGGAATGACTCGCGCCTTACAATCCATCCGCTCGACGCCGCATTTAGCCCGACTTTTCAATCATATTCCCTTACTGCTGTTTGCGGCGCTGCTGCTGTTTCTCTGCCTGAGTGCGCCTTATTTTCTCAGTTGGCAAAATATCACCATTATTTTACGGCAAAGCGCGCCGCTGGCGATCTTGTGCTTCGGGCTCGTCTGCGTCATTACGGGCGGCGGTGACGATGTGGTCTCCGGCGGTATCGATCTCTCGCTACCCGCGATTGCGGTACTTGCCGTAGCGATAATCAGCGACGGTTTGACGAACGCGGATATCAGCTATTCGTGGTTGATTGTATGCGTGGCAGGGGCCGCGTTACTGGCGGGGGCGGTGAATGCGGCGCTGGTGGTGGCGATTCGGCTACCGCCGCTGTTGGCGACATTAGCCTGTTCCGTAGCCGTTATTGGACTCACCAATTTGCTGACCCAACAGCGACGCATCAGCGTGAGCGATCCGGTAATTGTGGCGTTTCGCGATAGCACTCTGCTGGGTCTGCCGCTGGCGGTCTGGTTTATGCTGCTGGTCTTCCTCTTGTTTCAGTTTATCGTTCACCATAGCCGCTGGGGTCAGCATTTGCAGGCCGCCGGTGGAAACCGCGAAGCGGCGCAGCTGTCGGGCATTTCCCATATGCCATTGGTTATCGGTTCGTATCTGTTAGGTGCATTGGCGGCGGCACTGGCCTCGCTGACGCTGGTGGCGCAAGGATCCGGCAGCTCGCCCGGTACGGCAGAGCCGCTGTTACTGGAGATGGTACTGGCGACGTTTCTTGGCGCGGCGTTCTCTCGCCGTCGGGTGGTCACCATCTGGGGGGCATTGCTGGGCACGCTGCTGGTGAACGCCCTGTCGAACGGTCTGGCGCTGCTGCGAGTCGATATCTTCTGGGTCGGCGCGATTAAGGGCGTACTGATTCTGGTGGTGCTCGCCGCCGCCTCGCTACGCAGGCAAAGGAGTCACGCGTGAAACCTTCTTCTTTGGCGGCGCAACCTGCGTTGCCGGGCGGCAGACTGGGGCTGTCGTTCTTTATCCGCTATGGTTTTCTGGTCATTCTGCTGGCTTTTCTGGTGTTTTTCTCGCTGCAAAACCCGATATTTTTGACGTTAGGCAACTGGGGGAATCTGCTGCAAGGTAGCGCGGTGCTGTTGATTGTGGCGCTGGCCATGACGCTGGTGGTGACGGCCGGTGGGATCGATCTGTCGGTGGGCGTTGCGCTGGATTTTGGCGCCGCCTTCGCGCTGGTGGCACTCAAAGTCTATGGTCTGCCGTGGCAGGCTGCGGTATTGGCCGCGTTGGCGGGTGGTGCGCTGGTGGGGTTGGTTAACGCGGTGCTGATTATTCATTGCCGGATTAAGCCATTCCTGGCAACGCTGGGAACCTGGTTTATCGGCAGCAGTATTGAGCGAATCTATACCGAGGGCGGCGGGCCGATCGCTTACCGTCGGATGGCACCGCAGTACCACGAGCTGGCTGTGGGTGACCTGTGGGGCATTCCGGTGCCGATCGTGATTGTCGCGGTGCTGTGGTTTGCCTATTACCTGTTATTTGAACGGACGATTGCGGGTAAACGTATCCATGCTATGGGGTTGAATGCGCCAGCGGCGCTGATTGCGGGCGTTAATGTGCGGCGTACGATGTTCTGGCTGCTGATTGTCACGTCGGTGACGTGCGCCATCGGCGGCGTCGTGTTATCCGCCAATCTGCGTCAGTTTACGCCGCTGGCCGGACAGGCTTACCTGATGGACGCGATTGCCGCCGTTTTTATCGGTACCGCGTTTCATGCGCAGGGACGGCCCAACGTCACGGGGACGCTAATCGGCGTGTTATTTCTCGGCATGATCGCCAACGGTTTGAACCTGATGGGGCTGAACTTCATCGTAAAAGATGCGCTGAGCGGCGTGATTTTGGTACTGGCGCTGGCGCTCTCTTTCCTGCAAGGGCGGCTGCGTCAGCGGCAGTAAATGTTCAAACATGAAGAAAAAGCAGAACACGAATAAAAAACAGAACGTGAAGGGGTCAGCGTGAGTCAATTTGATGCAGTTTTTGTTGGGTTAACCATTCTGGATGTCGCCGGTCGGCCAGTGACCGGTTTGCCTGAAGGCGGCGGCGTCCACTTTATCGATGAAATTCGCCTTAACCCTGCTGGGACGGCCAGCGGTGCTGCGATGAACGCGGCTAAATTGGGTATCCGCACGGCGACGGCGGCCTGCCTCGGTGAGGATGAAAAAGCCGATTTTATTTTGGCGACCTATCGCAAGCTGGGCATCGACTGCTCTCTGGTTCAGAGAACGACGGCGGCGTCGACCTCGGCGACGATTCTGACCATTCGCCCAGACGGTGAGCGCCCGGCATTGCACTATCGCGGGGCGTCAGATCACCTGTTCATCAACGATCAGGATTTTGACGCTGTGTGCAATGCGCGTTTCTTACACCACGGCGGTACAGGGCTGTTGGCGAAAATGGATCAGGGGCAGAGTGCGCGTCTGCTTCGCCACGCCAAAGCTAAAGGGCTGACGACCAGCTTCGATCTGATTGCGCCGAATGCAGAGACGCTTTCGCTGCTGACACCGCTGCTGCCGGATGTAGACTACTTTATGCCGTCGCTTGAAGAGGCTGCGTTTATCTCCGGCCTGACGCAACCGGCAGAGATTGCGGCTTTCTTTCTCGATCGCGGCGTTGGCACCTGTATTTTCAAAGCCGGCTCGGCAGGATCTTACGTGTTCAGTCAGGATGTTGCGCTGCGCATTCCCGCCTACCGTGTGGCGGTATCGGATACCACTGGCTGCGGCGACAGCTACTGTGGCGGCTTTATTGCCGGTCTGGCGAAAGGCTGGGGTCTGGAACAGGCTTGCCAGCTTGGTTCGGCAGTGTCTGGGCTGGTGGCTACCGGGCTGGGCTCTGATGCGGGCGTGATTGACTGGGAACATACGTTGCAGTTTATGGCAGAAGCGCCTACCTATTAGTAGGTGCTGACCTACTAGGAGACATTGACCTACTAGGAGACATTGACCTACTCGATCGGTGCCGCGTTTATTTCCATTCGTAAAGCAGCGGTTCGCCGCGAATGAACCGCTGTAGGTCGGCGGCGATCATTGCGGTGTGCTTCACCAACGTCTCCCGCGTCGCACCGGCAATATGTGGCGTGAGTACCACGTTATCAAATTCGGTAATAAACGGGTGATGACGCCAGAGCGGCTCGCTGTCATAAACGTCAAGTGCGGCACCTGCCAGCCACTTTTCGCGTAGCGCCGTGATCAGATCGGCTTCGACAACGACGGCGGCACGCGAGGTGTTGATCAGATAGGCGTTGGGGCGCATGATTCTGAGCCTGTCGAGGTTGACCAGCCCTTTGGTCTGCGGCGTGCTGTTCAGGTGCAGGCTGACGAAATCGGACTGAGAAAACAGCTCGTCCAGCGTGGTTTTGCGAATGCCCGGTTCGTCGATCTCTTCGGCGGCAACGTACGGATCCGCAATCAGCAGTTGCATACCGAAGGCGCGCGCCAGTTTCCCGACCCGATGACCAATGCTGCCATAGCCGATGATGCCGAGCGTCTTATTACGCAGCTCGCCGCCTTTGAACACTTCATACGGGCTGTGCTTGTCTACGTCCCACACTACGTCCTGCCGTAATCCGGCCTGCGTCTGTGTCGCGCTGTGGGTTTCACGCGTGAACTCACCGCGTTTGAGCGCGCTATGGGCCTGAGGGATGTGGCGTGTGGCATTCAGCATCAGCGCCAACGTTAATTCTGCTGCGGCATCGGCATTGCGCCCGGGCGTGTAAAGGACCGGAATTTCCCGGCGGCGTGCGGCCTCGATATCGATGTTAACCGGGTTGGCGCGGGTACAGGCGATGAGCCGCAGGTGAGGGCAAGCCTCAATGACGCGGGCGGTAATATCGTCATAGCTGGTGACGATAACGTTGGCGTTCTCCGCCAGATGAATCAGCGCCGCTTCGCTCAGTTTGGGCTGACCGATAGCCCAGCCGTCTACCACCAACTCCCCCAGCGCCTGAAAGGCATCAAGGTTGCCGCCATATTCGGCGGTAAATACGATTTTCATGAAGCAATACTTTCCTGTGAGGTAGGAACCATGTGCGAGTGTGCTGCGCCTCGGTTCTCTAGTGCATTAAGCGCCTGAGCCCGTGCCTGCCAGAGTGGCTGTAGCTGGTCGCGCAGCTGGCGAAAAACCGGAAACAGTGTCTGATACTGCCGATGGGCGTCAGCATCGGGGAGAAACGTCGACGCCTGCGCATTGGCGGCGGGAACGATGTTGGCGCTTTCTCCGACGGACAGGGCGGCAAGGCGAGCGGCACCGCATGCGCTGAGCTCTTTGACCGAACTGGCGATCACCCGCCGTCCGGTGCAGTCCGCGATGATTTGCAGCCAAGTCGCTGAGGCCGCACCGCCACCGGCGATGTAGAGATCGCCGTGGGCAGGATAGCCACTGAGCGAATCGGTAATCGCATAGGCGAGCCCCTCAAAGACCGCGCGCAGTAAATGCGCGTTGGTCGTGGATTGTTCGATACCAAAAAATCCCGCCCGTGCCGATGTGCTGTAAAACGGTGCGCGTTCACCATTAAGGTAAGGCTGATAGAAGACGCCGCCGCTGCCGGGTGGCACGCGAGAAATACGCGCGTTGATCGTCTGAAAATCGGCCTCATCAGCCAATGTGCTCAACGCCCAGTCGATATTCGGCGTGCCTGACTGCATGGCGAAGAGGTTGAGATAGTGTCCCGGCCAGGCGTGTGCGACAAACCGGGTTTGTAGGCTCACCTGCGTTAAACCACGGCACACGATGCCGGTACAGCAGGTGGTGCCGAGAATGGTAAAGATATCGCCGTCGTGAATGGCGCCGATACCCAGCGCGGCGGCAGATACATCCAGTGCGCCTGCACAAACGGGGATTCCCGTGGGCAACCCCGTTTGTGCGGCGACGCTGTCGCTTAGCGTTCCGGCGATGTCATCGGGATAAAGCAGCGGCGGAAAAAGCGGCCTAATCGACTGTAACTCCAGCTTATCCAACACGGTTTTTGACAGCGTCTCGCTATGCAGATCCAGCAACGACGTACCCGCATCTGTCAGTTCCAGATTCGCCTGTCCCGTCAGCCGAAAGCGAACCCAGTCTTTGGCAAAAAAGAAGTAATCGGCCTCGTTCAGCGCATCCGGCTGATGCTGTGCAAGCCAGCGTAGCTGCTGCGCGCTGTTACAAGGGAGCAGGGGAGAACCGGTTTCCGGAAAGAGCGTCGCTTCTAGGTTTGGGCGCTGTTTAAGCTGATAAACCTGTTCCGCTGTGCGGGTATCGCTCCAGAGGATGGCCTGCCGAATGGGTTGCCCGTTGCGATCGCTCAACCAGACGCCTTCACCCTGTCCGGCCAGCCCGATGGCGCGCACGCGACCCTGTTGTAGCAGCGGTGAAGCAGCCAGCGTTTTCAGGGTAGAGAGCACACCGTCCCACACATGAGACATATCTTGCTCAGCGTAGCCGGGCAGCGGAGAGTAGGTGACGGTGTTGGCTGACGCAATCAGCAGTTCATTGAACTCGGCATCGAATAGTACCGATTTGACCTTTGAGGTCCCGATATCAATGCCAATGTAGTAGTCCATCCACGCTGCCTCATAAAACCTGTATCAGCATCAGAGTAATGGAAAAATGGCGGTCGCTATATTCATAGAAATGCAAAGCAAAGCATCAATGCTGGAATAGCGGAGAGGTTGGAATCACGGAGGCGGTGCAATGGCGGAAAGGCCGCCATTGATGCGAAAATTTACTCGGCGGGTTGAGACAGAATGGCGTCGAGCAGGCCGGGAAAGCGCTGTTGCATGTCGCTGCGGCGCAGTCGGTTGATGTGCGTAGTGCCGATGTTGGTGGTATGCAGCAGGCCCGAGTCACGCAAGACGCGAAAATGGTGCGACACGCTGGATTTCGGGCGACCCCCGTCAAGCTCGCTGCATGTAGCTTCTCCTTGCACGGCCAGACAGCGGACGATTTCCAAGCGCAGGGGATCGCTCAAGGCGTACAGGACGCGCTCAAGGGTAAACTCATCGGGGGTAGGGTGCTTAAAAGGTCTCATGGGTGAATTATAGCGTCAGGGTTGTCTAAAATCTATTATTCGAATAATATCGAAATATCGAAATAACCAGACAAGGTAGGAAATTATGTCCGCACTGTTTCAACCCTTTAAGCTGAAAGACATTACGTTACGTAACCGTATTGCTGTTGCACCAATGTGTACCTATTCCGCGAATGATGGCCTGATCAACGAGTGGCATCAGGTGCATTATGCCTCGCTGGCGCGCGGCGGTGCTGGGTTGGTTATCGTGGAGGCGACGGCTGTCGCACCCGAAGGCCGCATCACGCCGCACTGCACGGGTATCTGGAACGATGAGCAGGCGCAGGCGTTTGCCAAGGTCGCTAAATCCATTAAGGATGCAGGCTCCGTGCCGGGAATTCAGATTGCGCATGCTGGACGCAAAGCCAGCGCCAATATTCCCTGGGAAGGTGACGATCATATCCCTGTGGGCGACTCACGCGGCTGGCAGACCATTGCCCCTTCCGCAGAAGTTTTCAGTGCGAATCTGTCTAAACAGCCGCAGGAAATGACGCTGGAAGATATCGCCCGCGTTCGCGATGATTTTGTCGCGGCGGCTCGCCGTGCACTGGAAGCCGGGTTTGAATGGCTGGAGCTGCATTTTGCTCACGGCTTTCTGGCACAGAGTTTCTTCTCCGTTCATTCCAATAAGCGTAACGATCAGTACGGCGGCAGTTTTGACAACCGCAGCCGTTTTCTGCTGGAAACGCTGGCTGCCGTTCGCGACGTGTGGCCACAGCACCTGCCGCTGACCGCCCGTTTTGGCGTGATTGAATTTGACGGTCGTGATGAAGAAACCTTGCAGGAATCCATTGAACTGACGCGTCGCTTTAAAGCCGCAGGGCTGGATATGCTGAGCGTCAGTATTGGTTTTTCTACGCCGGCAGCGAATGTGCCGTGGGCACCCGCCTTTATGGGGCCGATTGCTAAGCAGGTACGCGAACAGGCCGATCTTCCTGTCTCTTCCGCCTGGGGCTTCGGCACGCCGGAACTGGCTGAACAGGCGGTGGCATCGGGTCAGTTGGATCTGGTGATGGTAGGCAAAGCGCATTTGGCGAACCCGCACTGGAGCTATCAGGCCGCCCGCGAACTGGGCATCGAACGCGCCTCGTGGACGCTGCCAGCACCTTACGCTCACTGGCTGGAGCGTTATTAATCACGACTCACGATTGCAGGCGGCGTTTGTTAGTTAAGACCACTGACAAACTTAAGCCAAATCGTATTGTTCATGGTATTTCTCCGCATGGCGTAAAAAATTATGCTGAGGTGAACATGAACGCCGAGTGAGCGACAGGACGTCGCGAAAGTCAGTGCCGCGTCAGGAACGCGTCACTGACGGCTCGAAAGGCGGGCATGGTCGCCGAAGGAACCGCGTTAGCGGCATAATTTCCGCCAAAAGCCTGGGTTCTTAGGGCGCCGGCGATTGGGCGCCCTAAGTCGGGCGTGGCATCAATGCCACAGAAAAACTCTGCTGCTTATCACGCACGAAACCTTGTCGCTTTCTTGCACTGGAATGTGTTCTGCATCAGCTAGGTTGTGTGCAGTTAACTCACGGCGTTCACATTCAGTGCCTGATACAGGTCGTCGATTAAGTCCTGCACATTTTCAATCCCCACTGATAAACGCAGCAACTGTGGCGTGATGCCTTTTTGTCGTCTTTTTTCCAACGGCACGGAAGCGTGGGTCATGGAGTAGGGCTGGCTAATCAGGCTTTCCACGCCGCCCAGACTCTCTGCCAGCGTAAATAGCCGCGTGCGCTTAATAACCTCACGCGCATAGTCCTCATCGCCTTTCAACCTCACAGAGATCATGCCGCCAAAGCCGCGCATCTGCTGCTGTGCCAAGCCGTGCTGCGGGTGACTCGGTAGCCCCGGATAGTAAACCTGCTCCACCTGCGGCTGGAGTTCCAGCCAGTGTGCGAGTTGAAGGGCGCTTTGATTGTGACGTTCAATTCGCAGCGCCAGCGTGCGGATGCCGCGCAGCGTCAGGAAGCTGCTGAATGGGTCGAGCACGCCGCCAATCGCATTTTGCAGATAGGCCAGCTGTGACGCCAGTTCACTGTTCTTGCCGACCACCGCCAGCCCGGCAATCACGTCTGAATGGCCGTTGAGGTATTTGGTTGCGGAGTGCACCACGATATCAAACCCCACATCCAGCGGGCGCTGAATCGCCGGTGAAGCAAACGTGTTATCCGCCACGCTGATGATCTGATGCTTTTTAGCTAGCGTGGCGATGGCTGCCAGATCGGCCAGTTTCAGCAGTGGATTGGTCGGCGTTTCGACCCAAATCATTTTTGTCTGCGGCGTAATGGCGTGTTCCAGCGCGGTGAGATCGGCGGGGTCAACGTAGGTCACCTGTAATCCGGCGGTGCGCTTGCGGACATTTTCTAACAGACGCCAGGTGCCTCCGTAGAGATCGTCCACAGCCACAATATGGCTACCCTGATCGAGCAGTTCCAACAACGTAGAACTGGCGGCTAGACCGGAGGCAAACGCAAATCCTCGCGTCCCACCTTCCAGTTCGGCAATCGCCGCCTCCAGCACCGCACGCGTCGGGTTGCCGCTGCGTGAATATTCGTAGCCGGTATGTTCACCGGGTGCGGGCTGAGCAAATGTGGAGGTCGCATAAATCGCGGGCATAACCGCGCCAGTGCTGTCTGGGGTATAGCCCGCGTGAACGGTTTGGGTATCGAATTGAGGCATGGTTCACATCCTAAGTGATAAGAAAAGAGAAGCGTGAGCAACGTATCAGTGAAGCGTCTGCCGCCAGTGGTTCAGGACATCTGTACGCGTGATCAAACCGAGAAAACGATCGCCGTCGAGAATCACGGCGACAAATCCCCGGTCAAAAATTGCCAGCAGATCGTCAGGCGACGCCTCTTTTGGCAGCGTCTTGACCTGATCGGACATCGCCTCGCGCGCCGTCAGTGAAAAATGCTGGGTATCGTTTTTGAGACTGTTGAGCAGATCCCATTCATCGATGACGCCGACGACGCGGTCGTTGTCTAATACGGGGAGTTGGGAGATGTCGTAGAGCCGCATACGGGCATGTACTACGCTGAGCGTGTCGTCAGGTGACACCGAAACCGTGGCACCTTCATCGTGGCGATAGGTGATGAGATCGCGTAGGTCGCCGTGTGACGGGCGCGTGATGAGTCCTTTCTCTATCATCCAGTAATCGTTAAACATCTTGGACAGGTATTTATTGCCGCTGTCGCAAACGAAGGTGACGACCCGCTTAGGCTCGGTTTGTGCCCGACAGTAGCGTAGGGCGGCGGCCAGTAACGTGCCGCTGGAGGAGCCAGCTAGCACGCCTTCCTTACGCAGCAGTTCCCGAGCGGTGTGGAAGGACTCGGCGTCATCAATCGCGTAAGCGTGGGTAACCTGAGTGAAATCGGCCAGTGCCGGCACGAAATCTTCGCCAATCCCTTCCACCAGCCAGCTTCCTGTCTCACCATATTCACCGCGCTGTAGATAGTCCGTCAGAATCGAACCGGCGGGGTCGGCCAACACAAACGCAGTTTGCGGCGACACGTCGGCGAAGTAGCGGGTTAACCCGCCCAGCGTGCCACCGGAACCCACGCCGACGGCGATAGCGTCAATCTGCTCTTCCATCTGCTGCCACAGTTCGGGGCCCGTCGTGCGGTAGTGCGCCTCCAGATTGGCCGGATTATTAAACTGATCGATGTAGTACGCATCAGGCGTTTCCTCTGCCAGACGACGGGCATAGTCCTGATAGTAATCAGGGTGGCCTTTGGCGACATCAGAGCGGGTGAGCCGCACTTCGGCACCGAGCGCACGTAGATGAAAGATTTTCTCGCGGCTCATCTTGTCCGGCACCACCAGAATCAGATGATAGCCCTTCAGTGCGGCGACCAACGCCAGACCGAGTCCGGTATTGCCAGCGGTGGCTTCAACGATGGTGCCACCTGGCTTTAGCCAGCCCTGACGCTCTGCGTTTTCGATCATGGACAGCGCCACACGATCCTTAATCGAGCCGCCGGGATTCTGGTTTTCCAGTTTGACGAACAGTCGGCAGGGGCCGGTATCAAACTGGGTGAGCTCCAGCAGCGGCGTATGACCGATCAGGTCGAGAACGGCGTTGGCACTTTTCATAGCATTTCACTCTGTTGAAAATGGTGGATGCCACATAGTAGATCTGCTGCAAATCGAAACTGAACGAAGTAAATCACCAAAGAATATGCATTTAAGTAATATAATATTCTGATTGGCCGTAAGGATGTGCGGAGGCGTAGCGGTGCGGGCGTATAGACTGCCAACGAAAGGCTTAACAAATCGCGTTGTGACAGCAAAACGCATTTCAAGGAAGAGATAAGATTTCGTGCGTGATAAACAGCGGCATTCTTCTGTAGCACTGATGCCACGCCCGACGTAGGGCGCTTAGTCGCCAGCGGCCTAAGAACCCAGACTTTGGGCGGGAATTATGCCGTTAACGTGGTTCCTTCGGTGCCTATAGAAAAGGTTTGCGGCATCACATGCGTTTGGGAACCTAAGAGAAACCCTCATCTGGATTGGGGCAGATCAATTATGTCCGATCCTCGCTCTTGAGAGACCATCATAATCATTGGCGGAGATACCGACAGTGTCTATACAACTTCTTCGGGATAAGTTCAGGGGATGCGTTATGTTTTTGGGCAGCCCGTGACTTGCGGATAATTGCGACATACTAGATTGAGTTTGTTTTTCGGTTCGAAACCTTTATCCAGCATGCATTGCTGAACATTAGCGGCTTTGCGAAGCGTCGGCACGTAAGGCGTCGAGCCCAAAGGTTGCGGATAACCGCATTGATACATCACCGCCAGTGCCTCTTTGTCGTTTTCAACTTCATGAGAAAAATGCAGCGAGGACCCCACTTTACGCCAAGTAATTAAGGAAAACATGCTCACGCCGGAATCAGGCTTAATCGGATGAAACCCTCTGTCTGCGACAAAAGGCAGTGCTTCTAGCTGGCTCTGACTCAAGGGGTGCCCCTGCTCTTGCTTGCGGCAGGCTGGTGTATCATGGTAAACACGAACGCTGCAAATTTTGAATCCGTCTTTACGGGTAAACCCCATATTCTCCATGCAGTGGTAATACAGAACGGACTCATTATCCGTTTTGGGGATATCGGGGCCGGGGAGTTGCACACCGCATTTACCCATCGCGACGCGTACGCCGTCGATATTCGTATCAGGACGCTGCCATTGTGTTATATCCGGTGCTGCGGGGCATCCTGTCAGCAGGAATACCGATGCCATCAGCAGAGGTAAAGTCACCAGAGTCGATTTTCGGAACATTAAAATCCCTTATTTATTATTGTTTCAGGTAGCATCCATACTGCCCGTATTGCTCCTCTGCAACAACATTGTTCAGGTTTTGATTCTCATTAATAAAAATTTCACCCTGCTTGAATTGACTCAGTCCCCACGTTCTATTCTGAAACATTCAGCTTCGCTGATACCAGGAATGCATTTTTCCGTTCTCACTTCTGCTTTTCGCGCTGAGTGCCCTTAACCCTTTCAGGAACGATATGAATTTTTACGGACGTTAACTTTCTCGCCAGTAAGCCTTTCAACAACTTCAATTGCGTCTGGATCGCCATGCCAGGCCATACAACTTAAACAATCGCCGCCACAATCAAGATTTAGCGTTTCTGGCTCTTTGCTCATTGGCTGGCCACAGGTCAGGCAATGGTTGATTTTCACTGGAAGTGACTTCATTTTGAAGTTTCAGATTAAATAGGTTCCATGTTGTCTAACATACCACTGCAAGGTCTGTTCCTCGCTCATAACTGTCTGATGGGTGACAGGCAGCTTCGTGCCAGGAGCGGACGTTGGCTTGAAGCGTCATTTTCTGTGATGCTCGCCAAGAGTAGCGGAGCTATAAAAAAACACTCTAGTCGGTATAATCTCTTTCATGTTTTTCTTTTCGGTATCTAACACCATGAGCATGTCAGCATTACAACCGCAGATAGTTAAAGCAATGAAACCAAAACATGGAAAGGATTGGATGTTAGTCCGTGGAGACACGGTTTTCGTCCGCTTTTTAGCTCAAAATGATGATGGTAATTCTTTTGAAGTGCAGACACCAACGAGGCCCGAAGAGAGAATTCGCATAGGGGGTGGTTTGACTATCGGATACAAGCTGCCAGTAGACCAGAAGCTCCTTTTTTCGGTCGCTGAGACGTTAGCCCAAGAAAATCATCTTCAACCTGAGAATAAAGTAGACCGCTTTCAGAATAATTGCATCTCCATGTTTTCCATTACTATAGATCACGGCAAAACTATACAAGATGAGGTCAACGAGGAATGGGTCACTCGCTTCTTTGAGCTCTTCGATGCTCATGGGATTTCGACGAATATTGTCGAACCTGGCATGGTCGATATTTATTCTGACCTAAGTGTTGAGGATGGCGAAGACGTTTATCTGAGTGATGGTATGTACATGCGCCCGAACGGGACAATTTACGAACGTTGATAATGTAGGTGCGAAAGCATAAATCAATTCTCGGTTGATAGCCGGGGTATCACTTAACCATATCCGACCATTAGTCCAAGTAGCCCCACTTCTTCAGGCGACTTTTCGTATTCATGACCACTCTATGAGTTAGTTCGCCGCCACGCTCTGGACTTATTTCCTCTGCTTTCAGACGATCTGCTATCTCCTTCTCTCTTTATACATAGACAAAAGTCCGCTCCTCGCTCGTTGAGGTCCTTTATATTTGGGGCTTAGCCCTTCATCGTCATAGGAATCATAGGCATCTACCCACATCCTCACCAGTATTCGGAGGATGTTAAAACGTGCAGATGTTAACTGATAACCTTCGTAGTAGTGAAGGTGAATGCCCCACATTTTGGTTTCGTAAAACCATAAAAAACTTGCCCACTAAAATAAAACATGCTAAGGGGTTGACACTAGTCTTAATTAGGTCTAAATTAAGACCACCTTCGGGTAACCCCATGCGGATGGGGTCACAATATGATGATTGAACTAAAAGCGGCTTAAGTGCCGATGATTTGTTGACCACTTAGCGTCAGCACGGAGTTAAATGATACTCAAATGAAATGAGTTGCTTCGTTAAATAGAGGTTTATTAAGAGGAAAGACTATGAGAGTCGAAACCATTAGTTATCTGAAAAAGCACGCCGCGGTGCTTGATCTTGCAGAGCCATTATTGGTCACACAAAACGGTGTGCCCGCTTATGTTGTTGAGTCGTATGAAGAGCGCTTGAAAAGAGATAATGCAATCGCATTGCTGAAACTCTTAACTATCTCTGAAAAGGACAAAAGCGAGGGACGCACGTATAGTCGTGACCAGTTAATGGCAAGTCTTTAATACTTGCTATGACTGGAGGGCACATGCCTAAAAGCAACACAAAAAAAGGTGTTATTTACACCGAAACGTTCAAACTCACTGCTCGCAATCTTTTGAATTTTCTTTCGACCAGTGTTGAAGAGCCAAAAGAAGTACTTAATAAACAACTCGATGAGTTTGAAAAGAAAGTTGATGTTTTCCCTGAGAGTTGTCAGTTTTCACCTGACTTGCTTGAATTAGGCTGTGACCGTTATCGTGAATGTATTACCAGGGATGGTTATCGCATCCTTTACTCCTACGATACAGAACAGGAGGAACTAACTGCCCATGTCATTCTTGGCAAGCGACAGTCAGTCCTTCAGTGTCTTTTCGAGAGACTAATCGCTTTGTAAAAGCAGATGAATGAAGCCACTTTAGTGGCTTTAATTTTATCTGCGATTTTTTACCAGCCGATTGTTAACTTGAGTAGACCTTCTATCGGGTGATTCGTCATGCCGCTCCACATTGGTGGACGGCAGACCTAGCAACTCCTCGGTCTGGCCGCCTAGTGCCAAAACAGACGCTGTAAACATCACGGTGAGTTAGATCCGATTTGCCAAAAACAGATGGTCCGGTTTGACGGGAGACTTACACTCTGATTAACAGGACATAAGCAGGGCGAGTGGGTGAGCTGAGTACCGCCCCATCATCTGAACTGGGGCGGTTCGAATGTGTACTGATTGACAGTGTATAGCCACAATCTGCCTTGAAGCACGCGTCTAACAACGATCAGAAGCTATATGTCACCTTTAGGCTTCCGGTAGGCGATGCTTTTCGTTGAACAATTGGGCTATTGCGTGCATCACCAGTCAACTGCGTAAAGCCTGCTGCGGCAACCATGCTCCAATTTTGGTTGAACTTGTGCGTCCAGTCAGTGTTCAGTGAATAGGCATAAATCCCCGATCCGACATCATGTTGGGCAAACCCCGATGCGGCCGACTGGGATGCATTTACCCCGTAGTAAGTCTGCATGTACTCGCTAGTCCCCCAACTGCTGGTCAGCGCCAGCGTGACGGAATTTTTCGATGACGTATAGAGTGGGCTGATAATGCCAAAATGCAGGGCTTCACCATTGTTTCGTTGAGAAACCGGCACCTCAGCCTGCAATTGCAAATTAAGCCAGTCCGTCACCTTATACCCCAGACCAAGCACACCGATGGCTGATCCTTTTACGTCACCCATACCTCGCAAGTCGTCGCTGCCGTAGCTGATCGAGTCGCTGTCCATGTCACGATCCTTACGCCCTGCGCGATAGCTCAGCGCGGCGCTGTAATCCAACTTGCCGATGCTGTTACCGTAACCGATACCACGTGTGGTGCTGACGAAGAAACCATTTGCCATAGAGTAATCAATCACCAGGGCAGTCGTGACGCGGCTTTCATCCGAACCAGAATAACGTGGCGCAACATCCACGCCTCCCCCTAGGGTCAACTCGTTGCCCTGTTTCTGTTCTGCTGCCAGTATTGGGGTGGTCAGTAACGCCAGGACAGCGCCCGACAATAATTTTTTCAGGGTACGCCCCAAGAGCGAATGGAGGAACTTATGATGCAGTTCGATGTTTCTCATTAAAGAAGTCCTTGTGGATTCAACTAATTACGATACAAGCGGTTTTAAACACCAGAACGCGCAGTTTGAATGCTCACCCTGAAGTTCTCATGAGCTAAAAATGAAGAAATACTGAAGCAAGTACCGGGTGGCAAATCTGGTAGATTTCCTGATACCGTTTTTTCTTCAGACGTTCTTCATTCACTGTTGATAAAGTAACTATTGTGAACATTCTCCTAATTGAAGACGACCTCGATCTCGGCAATGGCGTACGTATTGCCCTTGAAGATCAAGGATTAGATGTCATATGGGTGCGCCGTAAAGTGGATGCGCTGCATCAACTCGCTCTCTGCGTGCCAGAACTTGTATTGCTCGACCTCGGCCTGCCTGACGGTGATGGCATGAGCCTGATGGCGAACCTGCGTCAGCAGTTCAAGGGGATCCCCGTTATCATCCTGACTGCCCGAGGCACTCTGCAAGATCGTCTGGCTGGGCTGGATGCCGGTGCAGACGACTATCTCGTCAAACCTTTTGTTCTCGCTGAATTGTTGGCTAGGGTGAGAGCCCTTGCGCGGCGCAGTTACGGTTTTCAGAATGAGGTGATAGAAATTCGAGGATTATCTCTCCATGTGCCGACGCGACGCGTGACGGTGGGGGCACGTAATATTGATTTGACGGCAAGTGAATACGCGCTGCTTGAAACGTTAATGCTGCGCACTGACCGCGTGCTTACACGACGGTTTCTGGAAGAAAAGATATTCGGTGCAAAAGAAAACATGAGCAATCCTCTCGATGTGCATATGGGCAATTTGCGTCGCAAAATCGGCGAGGGCTATGTGCGAACGGTGAGGGGCGTAGGGTATGTCATTGATACCGTACCGATTCAGAAGGGGGTAGGTTGATGCGCAATTTTTGGCGCCACCTAAGAATCCCAACGCTCGTACGGAGAATGATGATCGCCCAAATGCTATTGCTTACGCTGCTTTGGTGTCTTTTTCTGACCTACATTTTATGGGAGAACTTGCGTAGCCCCTCTATGCTATTGGGCAATAAGACTTACGAAACCATTCTTACATTGGTTGATCGTATGGGGGATCGCCCGCAGGATCTAACCGATGTGCTGGAAAAGTTCAGCAAGGCGTTGCAGGAAAGTTATGGCGGAGGGGAAGATCCAGAACTGTCAATCAGCCTAATCGTTCGGAAGAATAAAGAGATAATTTATTCATCTGATGGCGCTCCGGCAAGGGTGACAAACACCCGATATGGGAAAATTCAGAGTATTCAGAGTGACGGCCGCACCTGGACTAGCCGTACGCTAAAGTCCGGGAGCTCCGACGCGGAGGTAACGCTGGTCACCCCTGCCGGAGGCTGGAACTTCTTTATATACCTGAACTCGCGTGGATACTACATATTGCCGCTGCTGGTATGCATTCCTTTTCTTTTGTTTCCCGCGTGGCTGTCAATCCGCATTGCAATGCGACCCTGGAACAAGGTGGTAAATGAAATTGCCTTACGAACTCCAGAAGATCTCTCTCCCTTAAAAGAAGTACCAAAGCACAGGGAGCTTCGCCAAATGGTGGATGCTATTCATATATTTCTTGCCAGGGTGCGAGAAAGTGCTGAAAGGGAAAGGGTTTTCATTGCCGATGCCGCTCATGAGCTGCGTACCCCCCTGGCTGCGATGCGAATCAATGTTGAGGCTTTGCAGGCCTATATAAGCAGCGATAATCAACAGGCGTTGCTTGCAGGGATTATCCGCAGCAATGGCCGTGCTGCTCGTCTCGTCAATCAACTGCTGCTGCTGATGCACAGCGAAGCACGCATTGACACGGTTATGGAGCCAGTGCCGCTGACGACGCTCATACAAGAGCGAATGGCCGTGTTGGCACCGCTAGCGGCTGGGCGCAGAATTGAGCTTGAATTCTACTCCCATGATGAAGTATGGATTACAGGTGTTAGGGAACGCCTGATGTCGCTGATTGACAATGTCATTGAAAATGCCGTGAAGTACAGTCCTGAGGGCGGACGGGTTGAGGTAGATCTTCGATCATTAGATAAATCCACGCAGTTACGTGTCTCAGATGCAGGGCCCGGTATTCCAGTTGAATTGAGGGAGCGCGTGTTCGATAGATTTTTTCGCGATCCCAATCAGATGCAAAGCGGGAGTGGACTGGGACTGGCAATCGTCAAAGCGGTTGCCCAGCAACACAACAGCAACGTATACCTAAGTACATCTGCAGAAGGCGGGCTCATGGTAACGGTTGACTTTCCACCCCCAAAATTATCACTGCGCGTGTAAATACGCCTCATACCAGCGGCTGAGCTGTTCGGTCACCGGGCGGTGTTCGGGGTTAAACGGGCGGCCATCCAGCGCTTTTACTGGGGTGATGCCCGCCAGCGTGCCGGTGACAAAGGCTTCATCGGCGGTGAGGGCTTCTGCCAGCGTAAAATCCTGAGCCTTGACCTTCAGCCCGTTAGCCTCTGCAAGGGTGATAAGGGTCTGACGGGTGATGCCGTTGAAGCAGTAACGTCCCGATGACGTCCACAGTTCACCGCGACGGACGATAAAAAAGTTGGTGGAATTGCAGCTGGCGACAAAACCGTGCGGATCCAGCATCAGCGCCTCATCGGCACCGGCCTGCAACGCCTGTAGCAGTGCCTGAATAAGATTGAGGCGACTGTGCGAATTCAGCCGCAAATCGAAGACGTCTGGCGTGCTGGTGCGATAGGTGGAAGTAAACAGCGTCAGCCCGCGTTTTTTCGCTGCGATATCGACGACTTTGTACTCCGCCACGCACACGACAGTTGCGCCGCCGATGATGAAGCGGGGATCCTGATTCGGGGTATGCTTTTTCCCACGGGTAATCATCAGGCGGATATGCGCGCCATCGGTCATGCCGTTGACGGCCAATGTCTTGTAGAGAATATGGGTCAGCGCTTCACGGCTATGGCCGATATCCAGTTGGATCGTGGCGGCACCCTCAAACAGGCGATCGAGGTGCGCCTCCAGTGCGATCAGACGGCCGTTAACCAAACGCAATCCTTCCCATACGCCGTCACCGCACACGTAGCCGGAATCAAAGATCGACACCACTGCGTTATCGCGATGAACAAATTCCCCATTTACATACACCTGTACGTCGTTGTTACGTGGATCTTGCAAATAGGCCTGACTGCTCTGGCTGGATAATGTGGGTTGCATCGTGCTGTTCCTGAATGTGAATGATGAGCTAAAAGGAGCGCTCGGCAAAGCGAGCAAGGAAGGCTTGCGTACGAGGTTGCTGCGGATTTTTGAGCACCTGTTCGGCGCTGCCCATTTCATGGATCACGCCATTCTCGATAAAGATGACGCGGTCGGCGAAGTG
The DNA here is from genome assembly GCF_900129615.1 of Pectobacterium carotovorum. Lineage (GTDB taxonomy): Bacteria > Pseudomonadota > Gammaproteobacteria > Enterobacterales > Enterobacteriaceae > Pectobacterium > Pectobacterium carotovorum. The sequence goes on from NZ_FQWI01000005.1 coordinate 266,798, forward strand.
ATAGGCAAATCCCAGTTCATGGGTGACCAGCAGCAGCGTGCGACCTTCCTCCGCGAGCGCCCGAATGGTGTGCAGCACTTCGCCCACCAGTTCTGGATCCAGTGATGATGTGGGTTCATCGAACAGCATAATCTCCGGCGACATCGCCAGCGCACGGGCAATCGCCACGCGCTGCTGTTGCCCGCCGGACAGGCTGGCGGGGCGAGCCTCTTGCTTATTGCCCAGCCCGACTTTTTCCAACTGTGCTTTGGCGATGGTATCCGCTTCATGCCGTGGCATTTTCTTTACCGACAGCAGTGCTTCACGCACATTCTCCAGCACGGTCAGGTGGGGAAAAAGATTGAATTGCTGAAACACCATCCCTACGCGTTCCCGCACGGCGCAAAGCTGCTTTTCCGGGTAATCACGCTGGCCTTTGGCATCCGTTTTCCCCAGAACCACACCATCCAGTTCGATGGTGCCAGCGCTGGGGATCTCCATGAAATTCAGGCAGCGCAGCAGCGTACTTTTCCCCGAACCGCTGCCGCCGATGATGGCGATTTTTTCACCGCGCCGCACATCCAGATCGATACCTTTCAATACCTCAACGGCACCGAAGCGCTTCTGGAGTCCGCGAATGCGCAGAACGACATCCTCATTCAGGTCTATATCTTCACGCAGAACTTTATCTTCACTCATAGCAATCCTGTGTTGCTGTCAGGCTAGGGGGTGGAACGGAAACGACGTTCAAGTCGTGCGGCAAGGTAGCTCCCCGGCCAGATCAAAACGAAATAGAGCAGTGCCACCACCGTCAGAATTTCCAGCGGACGATAATAGGTGCTGCTCAGCAGTCGCCCTTGGTACATCAGTTCATTGACGGCCAGTATCGAGGCCAGCGAGGTGACTTTAGCCAGCTCGATCATCCGGTTGGTTAAGGCGGGCAGCATGTTACGCAGTACCTGAGGCAGAACCACACGCCGTAAAATGACCGAGTGACGCATCCCCAGCGCTTTCGCGCCCTCCCATTGCCCGTGGTCGATGGATTGCAGTCCGGCACGGAAAATCTCCGTACAGTACGCCGCGCTATAGAGCGTCAGTGCCAGCGCGGCGGCGCCGAACGTACTGAACTGCAAACCAACCAGAACCGGAAAGGCGTAATAGAACCAGATCAGTTGGATCAGAACGGGCGTATTACGGAATATTTCGACAAAGCATCTGGCAGGCAGCGATAGCCAGCGTTTGCCAAATACGCGAAACAGACCGAGAACCAGACCCAACGCAGTTCCCAGCGCGCCGGCCAGCAACCACAGTTCGAGCGTGACGCCAAGGCCTTTCAGCAGCACGGGAATGTTGTGCCAGACCAGCGAGAAATCCCATTGATAATGCATGCTATTCCTTACGCGAGTCGACGGTCTGCCAGTGACAGCCGTTTCTCAATATGTTGACTGAACAGGCTAATCAGCAGCAGCAGGGTGAAATACATCACCGCCACCAGACTGTAGACTTCCAACGGTCGGTAGGTTTGGCTGTTGATCTGCATCGCCTGATAAAGCAGTTCGCTATAGGCCAGTGATGACGCCAGCGACGTGGATTTGATGAGTTCAAACGAGCGCTCAATAAAGGGCGGGATCATCCGGCGTAACGCCTGTGGGAGAACGACCCGGCGCAGCGCTGTTGATTTCGACATCCCCAGCGCTTTGGCGCCTTCCCATTGCCCCGTGTGAATAGAGGAGATCGCGCCACGGTAGACTTCGGCGTAGAACGCGCCGGACTGTGCAGACAGCGCGATCACGGCAGCGGTGAAAGGCGAAAAGGTTAAGGGCGTAATGACGGGCAGGGCGTAGTAAATCCAGAAAAAATGCACCAGCGCAGGCGTATTACGGTAAAAGCCGATCAGCATCACGGCGGGCAGACGCATCAGTCGTCGGGGCGACATTTTCATCGCAGCGAGCACCATGCCAGCGACCATACCGATCAGGATGCTGGTCGCACCGATCTTTATCGTTCCCCATAGCCCCTCCAGCAGCAACTGGTGATAGGGCCAGATGGCGGAAAAATCCCACTGATACGACATAAATATAGCGCCCCTGAAAAGTGCGTATACCCGTCATACTTCAAGTTGCATGTGCGTTGGCTTCACTTAGTCACCCGAATCACTTACCTGAGTAAGCTCATCGGGATTCCCTCGCTTGCCGCCTTCCTGAAACTCGAATTATTTAGGGTGAATTAGGAAATACGTTTCTTATTTTGTTAGAACCTATGCATCTTAGCAGGTCGAAAAAATGATAAATAAATAATAAAACGTGGTGCTAATATTCCTTTTATGTATAACAAATGACGATTTTTCGATGACTCACTCTGCCGTATTACCTCTGACGCTGCGTCTGGCGACCTTTGCTCATCGGTTGACGATTCAGGACATTCCTGCGGCGTTAAGACGAAAAATCGTGCTGCATTTTATCGACAGCCTCGGCTGCGGCATTGCAGGCGCACATAGTCAGGTGGTGCGGGACTGCGCGCGCGTCACCCGCCTGCACTACGCAGCAGGTAACAGTCCAATAGTGGATGGCGGAGCGCCGCTAGCCGCCATCGGCGCGGCCTTTTTGAATGCGGCGGCGATCAATGCGCTGGATTACGATGATGGCTATGAGGTTGCTGGGCGCGGTATGGGGCACCCCGGTGCCACGCTGGTTGCTGCCGCGCTGGCGGCACTCGGATCGCGCCCGATCGACGGCGAAACGCTGATCTGTGCACTGGCTGCGGCGTATGAAATCAATGGGCGAATAATTCAGTCTCAGCAGCCGACTCAGGCGCGTTTTCAGCAGGTTTACGGCGTGTGCCAGCATGAATCCATCGGAGCGGCGGTGGCCTACGGATTACTGACGGGATGTGATGCCGCAGGAGTAGAGAACGCCATCGGTTTGGCGGCGTCGTTGACGCCGTTGCCTAGCTTACACAAATACAACTGGCAGCAGCGGCCGCTGGTGTCTTTCAAGGATTACAACGCCCCTGCTGCGGAGTCGGGCGTCCGTGCTGTCGAGCTGCATCGTGGCGGGATTATCGGCCCAAGAGATGTGCTGTCCGGCGAACAGGGATTCTGGCGCATGATGGGTTCTGACTGCTTTGATGAAGCGGCATTGATTACCGGCCTGGGAGAACAATGGGCGCTTCAGCACGCCAGTTTCAAAGCGTATCCGGCCTGTCGCTGGATACATACCGCGCTGGAATCCTTCGAGCGCCTACAGCACGAATTGGCGTTATTGCCGCAGGACATCGACGTTATTCGGGTAAAAGGAAGCCAGAGGCTGGCCGCTGATTTTATGGATACGCGACCGCAAAATGAAACGGACGCACAGTTCAGCCTGCCGTTTGCGCTGGCCTGTCTGGCCTACCGTATTCCGCGCCATCGCTGGAGTGCCGATGAGACCTTAGCCAACCCGGTGCTTCAGGCGTTGGCCGATAAGGTTCACGTTGAGGTGTCGCCCGAGCTTGACCAGCTTATGGCTCAGGAACGTCGTCCGGTGTTGCAGGTTGATGTTGTCACGCAGGGAAAGGTGGTGAACGGTGAGCGCATTGCGTTTCCGCTGGGGTGTGCGGAACATCCGTTAGCGGAAAGCCGCATCATGGCGAAATTTGCGGAGAATCTGTCGTCCCGACTTGCCCCAACACATGTTGCGGAGGCAACGGCGGCGTTATCCGAACTTGAACAATGTCAGGATGTCGCCGCGCTGCTGACCCCGCTAATGGGGGGGGCCTGAATCCGTTCAGGACCGTTCTGTTATCCGATGCCAATTATTTCCAGTCTTCTTTAATGACCGATGGCACTTTGCTGACGTCCACGCCGCGCAATTTGAGCGCCTGCTCATAGTAGTGCTGCGTCTTGCCGGATTTATACAGTTTGGCAAATTCGTCATTCAGGAAGTTATGGAAGGTCTGGTCGGTTTCTTTACGGATGGCTCCGCTGGTGCTGACCTCGATAATCGGCTTCGGCAAAATCAAATTACCTTTGCCGACTTTAGCCTGTTGCAGTGCCAGCGCCGGATGGAAGTAAGACAGGGCATCGACACGACCGGCATAAAACGCCGCTACGCCTTCATCCATATTCGGGAAACGTACCAGCTGTGCCTTGGGCAGGCGTTTGGTCAGAATCAGGTCCGGGCTGGAACCCAGCGTCACACCGATCTTAACATCTTCCCGATTGAGGTCGTCCCAGTTGGTCACAGCGATACCATCGCGAATCAGCACGCCTTGCGCATACCAAAAGAAAGGCTGTTCAGGAAAATCGACCGCTTTTTTCCGCTCTTCCGTCGGGTCGAGCACCAGCATGGTATCGATCTGGCCGGTTTGTAAGGCAGCGATAGCATTGCCCCACGTGGTTTCCACCGTCACCAGTTTTACCCCCAGATCGTTTGCCAGCTCTTTGCCGATGTTATAGCCGATGCCGTCCCATTCTCCGGTCGACGGATTTTTAAAGTACCACGGCTCACCCTGTGCCACGCCGATGCGTAATTCACCGGTCTGTTTGATGTGTTGCCAGGTTGAGGTTTGCGTTTCCGCAGCCTGACTAAAGAAGGAGGCGCTAATCAGCGTTATCGCCATGAATACCTGGTGAAGAGAACGTTTCATTATAATTACCCTGATGGTTGAGTTTTAATCGAGGCGATATATTTCGCTCATGCAGAGTAGCGAAATACTTATAGCGAAATTAGTTCTTTTCGCCTTATCTCATTCCAGATAAATATAACGATTCATTGAGAGGACAATCACGCTGGCATGCGGTCAGTCCCCGCTGTAGCGCGTGGTGTCTGAGGTTGTTCTGTTTGTCTCGCCATGTAGCCGATGAGTATTGCCACGATTTACCGTGTTGTCCCCCTGCGACAAGGCATAGCAATAATTTCGCTATGCTTTTTCGTTATTGGCAATTGCCGACGGTACGCCGCTCTGTCATGCCGTACGCGGCAGGGTCATGATGATAACCAATCCACCGTTCGCCCCTCGTTCTGCATGACTTTTCGCATGAGATTCAGCCTTAATCGTGCCGCCATGTGCGGTGATAATGGCCGACGCGATGGAAAGCCCCAGCCCGCTGCCGCCGGAGTGCCTTCCGCGCGAATGCTCGGCACGCCAGAAGCGGTCGAAAAGCAGGGGCAGTGATTCTGGCTCAATCCCCGGGCCGCGATCGGTGACGGTAATCTGCCAGCACGGTGCGCTTTCTCGTCCCGCTATTTCGCGCACTTCAATCGCCAGATAGCGGCCGTCGCTGGCGTAGCTTAAGGCATTTTCAATCAGGATAGAGAACACCTGTCCCAACCGTTCACGGTCGGCAAGGCAAAAGTCGTTCTGTTCGATATCAACATGCGTCTGAAATCCGGCTTGCTCTAACTGGGGTCGATACCAGGTCAGCCGCTCCGTAATGAGCTCGTCGAAGTAGAAAGGAGTGTGCACCAGTGGCAGTTGTCCGGCTCTGGCCAGTGACAGAAAATGCAGATCCTGAATCACGTGATTGAGCTGTTCGAGCTGTTTGATGACCATTGCCAGCTGTGATTTATCCTGCGGGAAGACGTCATCCATCATGCCCTGAACGCGGCCCATCGCTGCATTTAACGGCGTACGCAGTTCATGGGCTAACGCCGCGCTGGATTCACGAAGCTCCCGCTCATAGCGTTCCAACTGTGCCGTCATGTTATTAAAGTCGTCCGCCAGCGTGATGAGTTCCATCGGCGCCTGCTCGACGCGCTGCGTGCGGGTATCGAATTTTCCCTGTGCGACGTCGCGTGCGGCGTTGGCGATATTGGAGAATTGCTGTGACAGCGGACGCGCTCGCCACAGCACCACAATCACCATAGTAGGCAAGGCGATCAACACCATGATGGCCAGTATCAGCCAGTCGCTGCTGGCAATATTCGGAACGAACATATCCGGGCCGTAATACTGGTTGATAATCTCCTGATAGCGAGGATTGCCGTAATCTTTCTGTGCGGTGAATTGCTTAAATTCCGTGAGCACCGCATCCGGCATGTGCTGTTCGGTATAAATGTTGTAGATGGCGAAGCGCAGCCACATCAGGCCTGCGATGGTGATCACGGCGACGAGCAGCAGAGAAATGATGCGGAAACACAGCCAGCGCCACAGCGACATGTTTTCTGACAGAAAGATCGACTTTTTCATCATACTCACCGGAATCGATAGCCGACGGAGCGGACGGTGACGAGCACATTGATGATGTTGTACTGATTGAGTTTTTTTCTCAGGTTGTGGACGTGCGTATCCACCACGCGTTCCAGCGCCTCGCTTTCCGGCAGACAGGCTTCGAGTAATTCTCCCCGGGTGAAGGCGCGGTTCGGCGCTTTGAGCAGCGTCACCAGAATATTGAATTCGGTCGGCGTCAGATCGAGAACGACGGAGTCTGATGGCGATACCGCAATACTGGCCGTCACGGAGGTCGGATCAACCGAGAGATTTTCAAATGTCAGGGTGGCGTCTTCCCGGATGGCGTAACCGGTTCGTCGCAACACGGCCTGCACCCGCGCCACCACCTCCTGCGGGTTATAGGGCTTGACGACATAATCATCTGCGCCGTAACGCAGAGCGCCAATTCTTTCCGGGTCGTCGCCGATGGCCGTCACCATAATTACCGGAATATTGCTGCGCTGCCGCAGGGCGGACAGCACCTCGGAACCGTTCATCTTCGGCAGCATCACATCCAGCAGAATCAAATCGGGTTTGCTGGTCAGCGCCATGTGCAGGCCTCGTTGTCCATCAGACGCAATTGACACCTGATAGCCATCGCGCCGCAGATAAGCCTCAAGCACGCTGGCTGCATCCATGTCGTCTTCAATAATCAATACCCGTTTTTCCGCCATCGCGAACCTCTTGATGAAATCTTAAAAAACCACACAGCGTTTCTTGACTATGCATCAGCATAATCCGCCACGGTGCTGAAAAGCCAATAACTGTTGTACTAAAAAGTGTACTGAAAAATGTGTGCTGACAATCCGGGAAAAGATGGCGGATGCACGATTACCGCATAAAAAGAGGTGCTGTGTGAACATAACAAAAATGATTTTATCCACCTGTCTGTCTACCGTCGCGCTGTCCAGCGCGGCATTTGCTGAGGCGGCGGAAGATGTACCTGCGTCATTTTGGGGCGACCATACGGACGTTACCGTGGGGGCTGTTGGACAGAATGCACCGCGTTACTCGGGGAGCAAAGACCGTCAGACCCGTTTGATGCCTACCCTGACCGTGCAACGTGGCGCACTTTATGCGGATTCTTCGCACGGCATCGGCTGGCAATACCAGTCTCCTTCCGGTTTTTATTTCGATAACGCGGTGGGATATGACATGGGAAGGGATGACAAAAAAAGCAGTTGGCGTGCGGGTTCGAACCACCTGAAAGGCATGGGGAAAATTAAAGGATCGGTGATTACCACCGTCACGGCGGGATATCAGTTTGCACCCTGGCTGGCGCTGGAGGCGAGTGGCGAATTTGCACTGAGTGAGCGTGCGCGCGGTAATCAGTATCGCGTCGGAGCAAAGAGCACCGTGTGGCAATCAGCAGCAAAGGATGACGTGCTGGCACTGTCGGCGGACATGCTGATAGGGGATGCACGCTTTAACCAAACCTATTACGGCGTGACGCCGCAGCAGAGCCGCCGTTCTGGCTTGGCCGCCTATCGTGCCGACAAAGGCGTCTATGGCTATGCGCTGGGGGCGAACTGGACGCATCAATTTAGCCCCGCGTGGTCAACTAACGTGGCGGTGACGTCAACCTGGCTCACCGACAAGGTGGCGGATAGTCAGGTTGTGGAACGACGCAATGATACTGGCGCCACGTTGGCCGTTCTGTATTCGTTCTGATGCCATTTGTTGAGAGGTTGTAATGATGGTTAGCCGTTTTGCCTTCTGTCTGCTGTCAGCCGTGTTCCTGAGCGGCTGCGACAGCGCTGATGATGCGCCCGTGCCTCCGCCTGTCAGGCCGGTGAAAACGCAGCTCGTCATGCCGGCGATGAATCGTGAACCTGTGTCGTTGACGGGAGAGATTCGTCCGCACGAAGAAACGGTACTGGGTTTCCGTCTGGATGGACGCGTGCTTAATCGTCTGGTGGATGTCGGTGCATCCGTGAAGCGCGGCGATGTGATTGCGACGCTTGACGCGCGCGACAGCGAAAACCAGTTGCGCAGCGCACAGGCGGATTTAGCCAGCGCAGCCTCGGCAGAACGGTTGGCGAAAAGCAATTTCTCCCGTATGAAGGCGCTGGCACCGGGTGGGGCAATTGCGCGGGTACAGCTTGATGAAGCACAGGCAAACTGGGATGCCGCCGTTTCCAGACGTGAAAGTGCACAGGCTACCGTCAAAGGGGCGCAGGAGCGCCTCAGCTACACGCAACTTACGGCGGCACAGGACGGTGTGATCACGACGGTCAGCGTGAACCCCGGTCAGGTGGTCAGTGCCGGGCAGGAGGTGGTCCGGCTCGCTTCGCTTGACGGGCGCGATGCGGTGTTTGATGTGCCGGAGCGTCTGGTCAATCCGTCGCTGCCTTCGCGCGTTATCCGCGTTTCACTGCTGTCTGAACCGAGCGTTCAGGCAGAGGGGCGCGTACGCGATATCAGTCCGCAGGCCGATCCCGTTACGCGAACCTTCAGGGTGAGAGTCACGTTAACCTCGCCACCAGCGGCGATGGTGCTGGGTGCCAGCGTGAATGGTGCGATACAGCAGTCCGACACCGCTGTCATTGAACTTCCCGCGTCTGCGCTCACGCGTCAGGGGGACAAACCTGCGGTCTATGTCGTGAACGCAGAAGCCCAGACTGTGCGTTTGCAACCGGTGACCATCGCGCGCTACAGCGACACGGCGATTTTCGTCGCCGAGGGGCTGAAACAAGGCGACCGCGTGGTGACCGCAGGCGTCAGTAAGCTGCGACCGGATGAAAAAATTCGGCTGGATGAAGAGGGGCGTCGCTAATGGCACAAGAACCGCAATCGGCCGCACGCTTTAATCTGTCCGCCTGGGCGCTGGCGCACCAGCAGTTTGTCGCGTTTATGATGTTGGTGATTATGGCGGCAGGCGTGATGAGCTATCAACGCTTGCCCCGTAACGAAGATCCGGCATTTACCATCAAATCTGCCGTGGTGTCTGCGGCCTGGCCGGGAGCCACGGTGAGCGATACCGTGAATTTCGTCACCGATAAGCTGGAGAAAAAATTACAGGAAACGCCGTATCTCGATTACGTCGAGAGCTATACCCGCGCCGGGGAATCGGTGGTTTTCGTTAACCTGCGTGATGATACGCCGCCTTCCGCCGTGCCGAATATCTGGTATACGGTGCGTAAGAAAATGACCGATATCGCCAGTTCGTTGCCTGATGGCGTCAGCCCACCGGCCGTGAATGACGAGTTTGATGATACGTTTGGCACCATCTACGGCTTCACCGCCGACGGTTTTTCACCGCGGGAACTGCGCGACAAGGTTGACGATATTCGCTCTGCGTTACTGAGTGTGCCGGATGTTGGTAAGGTCGACATGCTGGGGGTGGAAGAAGAACAGATTGTGGTGACGTTCTCCCCCCGACGGCTGGCTGGGCTGGGGTTAGATCCGCAACAGGTGATTGATTCACTCAAGGCGCAGAATGCGGTCACGCCCGCCGGCATTATTCGCACCGAGGATGAGAAGGTCGCCGTGCGCGTCAGCGGGGCGTTTACCTCCGAGCAGAGCCTGCGCCAGATTACGTTACGCATCGGTGGGAAATTTGTTCCGCTGACCGATATCGCCACCATTAGCCGTGAAACGGCGGAGCCGCCGTCGCCGACGTTTCGGGTGAATGGCGAGAAAGCGATTGGGTTGGCAATCTCTATGGCACCCACCGGAAACATGCTCAATTTCGGTCAGGCCATTCGCGATAAAATGAACGTGATTGCGACGCAATTGCCGCATGGGATTGACATGACGCGCGTGGCCGATCAATCGGAAGTGGTGAAAGGGGCGGTCGGCGGTTTTATCAAAGTGCTGCTGGAAGCCGTTGCCATTGTGTTAGCGGTCTCGTTCGTCTCTCTTGGCAGCCGCGCCGGATTGGTCGTTGCCGCGTCCATCCCGATTGTATTGGCGATGACCTTTATTGGCATGGAGATAACCGGTATTGGCTTACAGCGTATCTCACTCGGGGCGCTGATTATTTCGCTGGGGCTGCTGGTGGATGACGCCATGATTACGGTGGAAGCGATGGTGTCGCGGCTGGAAGAGGGCTGGGATCGCAAACGGGCGGCTGCCTGGGCGTATGAAAGCACAGCCTTCCCCATGCTGACAGGGACGCTGGTGATGATTGCCGGGTTTATTCCCGTCGGGTTTGCCTCATCAAGCGCGGGCGAATACTGCTTTTCACTCTTTGTCGTGGTGCTGATCGCCTTGCTCAGTTCCTGGATCGTGGCGATTCTCTTTTCCCCGTTGCTCGGTGTCTGGCTGTTGCCAAAAACGTTTCGTCACCAGCATAACGAACCGGGACGAGTTGGCCGTTTTTATCGCCAGTGGCTGCAACGGGCGTTGGCAAAGCGGGGAATGACGTTACTCATCGCGGTGCTCTTGCTGGTTGTTGCCCTGTTTGGTGCCACCCGACTGGAGGGCGAGTTTTTTCCCGCGTCGGATAGGCCGGAACTGCTGGTCAGCCTGACGCTGCCCGCGAATGCCTCACAGACGGCGACGGAAGCGCAGGCAAAACGGCTGGAAGCCATTCTGAAAGATGACCCAGACGTTGACCATTTCTCTACCTATGTTGGGTCGGGGGCGGTGCGCTTTTATCTCCCGATGGATGTGTTGCTGAGTCACGAAAATATCGCGCAACTGGTGGTGGTGGCAAAAAGTCTGGAGGCGCGAGACGCGCTGGCAGCAAAACTGAATCAGGTACTTGAGCGCGATTTCAGCAACATTGTGGCGCGCGTGTCTGCATTGGAATTGGGGCCGCCGGTGGGCTGGCCGCTTAAATATCGTGTCGCGGGACCGGATATTCATCGCGTCCGTGATATTGCCCAAGGGCTTGCCAGTCTGGTGGGAAGCCAGACTGATGTGCGCGAGGTCAACCTGACGGCGGGGGAGCCGGAACGTTCGGTGAACGTGGTGCTGAATCAGACCGAAGCGCGTGCAGTTGGCATCAGTTCGCAGGATGTGGCTAGTATGCTGGCGGCGATATTCTCAGGTTCAACGCTGACCTCTGTACGTGATGACAATCGACTGGTGGATGTGGTCGTTCGCGGTACGCCGCAGGAGCGACGAGATGTTGCTACGATCGCGAATCTGCAAATCCCGATTGCAGATGGGCGTTCCGTCCCGCTGGGACAGATTGCTACCGTGGCGTACGGCGTTGACGATCCGATTATCTGGCGACGTCAGCGTGAACCGTTCATTACGGTGCAAATGGATGTCGCACCCGGCGTGCGGGCACCTGCTCTGTCTGAAAAACTGGCACCTGAAATTGAACGCTATCGCGCCGCGTTGCCTGCGGGGTATCACATCACGGAAGGCGGCGTGGCGGCGGAGTCTGATAAAGGCAATGGCTCCGTATATGCGGTGTTGCCAGTGACGCTGTTGGTGATGCTGGTGCTGTTGATGATTCAGCTCCAGCGCATTTCTCGCATGGTATTGGCCTTCCTGACCGCACCGTTCGGCCTGATCGGCATTGTCGCCGCCATGCTGCCGACCGGCACGCCAATGGGGTTTGTGGCGCTGCTGGGGGCGATTGCACTGGCGGGAATGATTATTCGTAATGCCGTTATTCTGATTGGCGAGGTCGATCTGAATGTGAAAAACGGACAGCCTGCGACAGAGGCGATTGTGAATGCCGCCCACCATCGTTCACGCCCGATAGTATTAACCGCGCTGGCGGCGATCCTCGGCATGATCCCGATTGCGCATCAGGTGTTTTGGGGGCCGATGGCGTACGCGATTATCGGCGGATTGATGGTGGCGACGCTGCTGACCCTGCTGGCACTACCTGCCGCGTTAAGCCTGTTGATGCAGTGGGAAGGGCGGAAAGCGGTTAATCCTACGCAGTAGGTGAAATGACGACAGGTCGTGGCGCGACGCCTGGTCGCCACGACCTGTCGATACGCCGCTATTGATCGACGACGGAACCGTCGACGTGCAGTCGGGTTTTCAGGCCGCGACGGCGATAGGGGAAGCGGTTCTCCAGATCGTCCGCCAGTTCGATACCGATGCCGGACTGCGTCGGTATTTCCATAAAGCCATCCACGCATTTGAAGGTGTTCTTCACCACATCTTTTTTCCGCACGCCGTTCTCGACGCCCGTCGCACCAAATTTTTCCGACAGCGCCGGTTGGTCATCTCCCGGATACTCCAGCAGGGCAAAATTTGGGATGCTGACGGCGATCTGCAAACAGGCAGCGGTAGACACCGGGCTAAGCGGGTTATGCGGCACCACCATCAGATCATTGGCTTCTGCCAATGCGGCCACTTTCTTCGCACCGGTAATCCCGCCGCACATGCAAACGTCAGGACGCACATAGGCGACCGCGTTGCGGCGAATCAGCATCGCGAACTCCTGCGGGTTATTCAGGCGTTCACCGGTGGCGATAGGAATATTGATTTTGTCGGCCACTTCCGCCATCGAATCGAAGTTATCCGCGCCGATAGGGTCTTCAATAAAATAGGGGTAAAACGGCTCAATGCCGCGGGCGAACACCACGGCATCGGCGGGTTTCAGGCGGCGATGGACTTCAATACACAGGTCGACATCGTTCCCGACCGCTTCCCGATAGAGGCCGATGCGCTCGATAGCTTCCCCGATCTCTTTGGCGTGGGTGGTGAAGTAAGGCGTATCGCGTGACTCATCCAGAAACGGTGTGAGATGACCAATTGCGGTAAAGCCGTCTGCTTTGGCTTTTTTCAGATTGGCGATGGTCTCTTCTGTGGTTCGACCTCCCGCGTGGGCATAAACGCGCGCCTTGTCGCGGCAGCGGCCGCCCAGTAGGTTATAAACCGGCGTGTCGTAATACTTTCCCGCGATATCCCACAGGGCAATATCAATGGCGCTGATGGCACCCATGATGGCGGCACCACGGAAATGCCAGCAGCGATACATATACTGCCAGTGATGCTCAATGCGCAGCGGGTCTTGCCCAATCAGGTACGTGCGCAATGCCTCAACGGCCCCTTTGGAGGCATCGAGAAAGCCCCAGGCACCGGATTCGCCAATGCCCGTCAGTCCCTCGTCAGTGGTGACCTCAACAAACATATAGCGGTTCGCGAGAATCACGCGCACGTCGGTAATTTTCATCAATCCTTTCCTTAAGTTAGCCTGCTTAGCATTGAGTCTAATCACAGAGGCGTACGGGTTGTCAACGTTGACGTCAGCAGTGTGGTGAGCGTATCCGGTGCGTCGATCATCGCATCGTGATCGCTGTCGATCGTCAGAAATCGCCAGGTCGGATCGGTCTGAGCGCGTTGTACTGAGGTGGTGAGATAGTTGCCCGCCGCGCGCGTGCAGCGGATGTAGGTCTTCTTCAGCGTCGCTGGCGCAGGTGGTAAGGCTATTGGTTCAAAATAGGTGTTTACTGGCTGCGGTGTCAGGCGGGAATCGACCCACTCGCGATCGGCTTCGTTCACGCCAAACAGCAGTGACGGAAGCGGGGGAATGTGCCACATGGGGTCGCGCGCCGCCTGTGTCTGGTAGGCAGCGATGAGATCGGGCGCGTGATCCAGCAGCTTTTCGCCCGATGTGGGTAAAAACGCATCCAGCAGAATCAGGTGGCTGACGGTGTCAGGCAGTTGATACGCGGCGGCCGTAGCGGGAAAGCCGCCGTAGCTGTGGCCGACCAACGTCACATCGCGCCAGCCCTGTTGGCGGATCGTGTCGGTAATATCGTGAATGTGGGTGGATAAGTTAATGCCGCGCGATAGCTCGTCACGGCGTTCTGCCAGCCCGGTGAGCGTCAATGCCGAAGAGGCAAAGCCTGCGGCGGTAAGCCGCTCGGTCACTCGCGACCAGCACCAGCCGCCGTGCCAGGCACCGTGTATCAACACGAAGGTGGTGGGCGATGTGTCAGCAGACATCGCGACTCTCTGGCGTGCTATCTGTTACAAGGTCGTTTTCTTGCAAAATCAGCGTTGTGGTCATACTTTCCTCCTTTCAATGAGGAGATAAGATAAAGCATCTACCCGTCACGCTTTAGTTTGATTCCTGGTATTCATATCTACAGAAGAGATATACGCCGGTTATTTTTGGTAATCAGCTGCCGCCTTGACCCCGCATAAACGCATGGGACAAGGCGGGTTCGAGCGGTTAGGTTAGAGATGTCCTGACAGTCGCTGGTGAATTTTGGTGCTGTTGGTATCCAGCCCGATGATAGTGACCTTCGCATCGTAGCGATGATAGCGGGTTTCGATCGCGTCGAGCGCTGCCACGCTGGAGGCATCCCAGATTTGGGCGTGCGTCAGGTCGATGGTGACGTTCTGCGGGTCTTGCGCATAAAGAAAGTGCTCGAAGAGATCGTTGCTGCTGCCGAAGAAGAGCGGGCCGCGTACCGTGTAGTGTACAGATTGCCCGTCTTCGCTCACCTGACGCTCCGCGTGAATGACGTGCGCCACGCGGCGCGCAAACAGCAGGATGGCAAAGATCACGCCGCCCGCCACGCCGATAGCGAGGTTTCCCGTCGAGACGGTTGCGACAACCGTCACGATGACCACCAGCGTTTCCGACAGCGGCATCCGTTTCAGCGTGGTTGGGTGCAGGCTATGCCAGTTCATGGTTTTTAGTGCGACGATCATCATAATGCCCGCCAGCACCACCATCGGAATCTTCGCCATGATTTCGCTCAGCCCGGTCACCAGCAGCAACAGCACCAGCGCGGCGGCGAGGGTGGAAATACGCGTACGCGCTTTACCCAACTCCACGTTGACCACGGTCTGCCCGATCATCGCGCACCCGGCAATGCCGCCATAAAACCCAGCGAAAATATTGGAAACGCCGAGTCCCCAGCATTCACGGCGCTTGCTAGACGGGGTATCCGTGATGTCGTCAACCAGTTTGGCGGTTAACAGCGATTCCATCAGCCCAACAAAGGCGATACTCAGCGCGGTTGGCCAGATGATGTGCAGCGTTTCAAAATTGAACGGCACCAGCCACTGGGTGAAACTCGGCAATCCGGGTTGCATAGGGCCTGCATCGCCGACGTTAGGCACCGTGATGCCAGTAAACATGGCAATCGCGGTCACCGTCACAATGGCAACCAGCGGTGCGGGAATGCTTTTCACCACATAGGGCAGCAGCAAAACGATCGCCACCGTTAGCGCAAACAGCAGCCAGACGAGCGAGGATTGCCCATAAACATGTGGCACCTGCGCGGCAAAAATCAGGATGCCCAGCGCGTTCACGAAACCGATCATCACCGAGCGGGGGATATAGCGCATCATCCTCGCTAGCCTTGCCAGCCCAAACAGGATTTGGATGATTCCCGCCATAATTACCGCAGGCAGAATATAGGCTACGCCGTGTACGTGTACCATCGGGCCGATCACCAGCGCCACAGCGCCCGCTGCGGCGGTTACCATCGCTGGTCTGCCGCCGAGAAAAGACATGGTAAAACACAACACGATGGAGGCGAACAGGCTGACTTTGGGATCAACCCCCGCGATGATGGAAAAGGAAATCACTTCTGGGATAAGCGCCAGTGCGGTGATGGTGCCCGCCAAAACTTCGCGCATCAGCAGCGAGGGCGAGCGTAATACAGCAAGCGCTGACGTCGCAGATGGCACTGGCGTCGGCGTTGCGTCGGGTGATGAGATCATAAGTGCAGGCTCTGATTTTTTCTTATTTATCGGTCGATGACGAAAGGCGGGAGAGGATAAATTATCGGCAGGATAAAAGATACTGTCCGCCATCGACAGGTAAGGAAAAGCCAGTGGGGAAACGAAGGGG
Organism: Pectobacterium carotovorum; assembly: GCF_900129615.1. Classification (GTDB taxonomy): domain Bacteria; phylum Pseudomonadota; class Gammaproteobacteria; order Enterobacterales; family Enterobacteriaceae; genus Pectobacterium; species Pectobacterium carotovorum. The sequence continues at coordinate 282,699 of NZ_FQWI01000005.1, forward strand.
CGGATAGCGCGTCGTTCTATCCGCCTGCTCGTTGTGCTGTTTCTGTTAATCGCTAGACATCAATAATCACTAGGCATCAATCGCCAGAATGGCCATAAATGCCTCGCGGGGAATGTCTCGTTTTGAGAACCCAACGTTATGCTTTTTATTTTCTCGCTGTTTACGGATCAGTCGCTGTTTCTGCGACAGGCTACCCTGAAAGCCCTGTGCCAATGCGTTTTTGCGCAGCGGAGGGATGTCTTCGCGCGCGATAACGCGATGACCGACTTTTGCCTGAGCTGGAACGGGATACAGCTTACGCGGAATCACGTATTTCAACGCTTTCACGATCTCGGTGGCCCGCGCCCATGCCTTATGGCGGGCAATAATGAAGGAAAAGGCATCGATCAACTGGCTATCGAGATAGATGTCGCAGCGCACTAAATCGGAACGGCGGTAGCGACCTGGCTCATAATCCAGCGTGGCGTAGCCTTGCGTGAGCGATTTCAGCGCATCAAAAAAGCCGAAGATCATCTCGTTGAGCGGCAGATCCCAGTGTAATGTCACGCTACCGTTATCGAGATAGTGCATGTCGATAAACTCCCCACGACGCGAGGCGCAGTACTCCATCAACGCGCCAACGTAGGCATCCGGTGTGTTAATGGTGCAGATAACATAGGGTTCTTCGACGAAGTCCAGCACGTCCTCTCCGGGGAAATGTGCCGGATTATCAATGGTCAGGCAGTGGCCGTTGTGCAGCGTGACACGGTATTCCACGCTGGGTGCGGTGGCAATCACGGAGATGCCGTATTCACGCTTGAGCCGTTCACGAACAATATCCATATGTAACATCCCAAGAAAACCACAGCGAAAACCTGCACCCAGCGAAGCGGAAACGTCGGGAATCTTGTGCAACGCCGCATCGTTAAGCGACAGCTTATTCATGGCGTTACGCAGGCCTTTCAGATCGTCGTCCGCATCGGGATAGAGGCCAGAAAACACCATCGGCTTCATGTCCTGATAGCGTGCAACTGGCTCTGTCGCGGGGCGTTCGGCTAACGTTAGCGTATCGCCCACCCGGATCGCCGCGGCGTCTTTCAGGCCAGCAGCGAGATAACCGACTTCACCGTTTTCCAACGCGGCACAAGGTTGCCGATGGGGGAAAAAAGCACCGGTTTCGGTGACCTCAAAACGTGTTCCTGAGGACATGAAATGCAACGTTGAACCCGCCCGAATACTGCCATCCACCACGCGCACATGCATGATGGCACCCTGATAGGGATCGTAATGTGAATCAAAAACCAGCGCGCGCAGCGGGGCATCAGCGAGCCCTTGCGGTGCGGGGAAATGGTGGGCAATCGCGTTTAGTACCTCGGCCACGCCCTCACCGGTTTTGGCAGAGACAGCCAGCACAGTGCTGATATCCAGCGAAGGAATATCCGCCAACTGCTGCATCACCTGCGGCACGTTAGCCTGCGGGCTGTCGATTTTATTCAGGACGGGCAGGATGGTTAGCCCCTGCTGTCGGGCGAGATTGAGATTGGCGATCGTCTGGGCCTGAACGCCCTGCGTGGCGTCAATCAGCAGAATCGCACCGTCGCAGGCAGCGAGACTGCGGGAGACTTCCGCAGAAAAATCGACGTGCCCCGGCGTATCCACCAGATTGAACTGATACGGCTGACCCTTTTCATCCTGATAGCGCATGCGCACGGTTTGCAATTTGATGGTGATGCCGCGTTCCCGTTCTATCTCCATCGAATCCAGCAGCAGCTCACGCATGTCACGTTGGGCGACGGTTGCGGTCAGTTCGATAAAGCGGTCGGCGAGGGTGGATTTGCCATGATCGACATGGGCAATAATGCAGAAATTACGAATTTGAGGTGTACACATAGAAAAGGCCTTTCACATCATGATGTCTGGCTCGGTATCGCGTGCGACTTGAGAACAGACAGAGAAATTCGCGCTGAAAAAATTCAGCGAAGATGAAAATCAAAAGATGTAAAAGTGAATAGCCGCAGCGATGATAGCGCGTTTTATTTTAGCGTGGCAACTGATGATGCTTGAGATGAGCCGATCCCTGAGAACGAAATACGCGGCTAGCGATAAGCAGTATCGAATTCAGGGGGCAGCTCACTAGGTGGGTTTCCCGGTGCCGCCTTGGGTTCTGACATCCACGTTCTCAGAGGGAAACCTGGAGTCTCTCAGCGTTTTCTCACTTCCGTGATATACGTGACGGCAACGTGGTCGGCAAAATTGGGAACATCCTCAAATGCCTCTTTACCCGTTGGCGAGTTGAAGGCTGCAATCGCATCGTCGATGGAGTCGAACCACAGTTCAGAGAAGCCATCCACCGGCGAGTCTGGATATTTTTCCCGATCGATAGGGTTCAGAACGTATCCCTTTAAGCCGGGCAGGCGCAGGGCGATTTCGGTATGCACCTCATTCCAGTGTTTCACAAACTCTTCAAAGCTCTGACCCTGCTTACGGGTAATAAAACCCACGTGTTTAAAACCTGCTACTGCTGCCATAATGTTCTCCGATGCGTAGATCTAATCTGGATGATTCCAGCCATATTCGTGTGGAGGTGCTTTCATCATCACTGCCGTTGCCTCATGGTTTTTCGCTTTGAGGCATCGCGGTAAATTCGGGCATCACTATGATTGTTTTTTATTTCATGATAAACCGGCTTTCATTCGCCTCTATGTAGACATAAATTCAACAATGAAGGCAGGACGTAAACGGTATCGTGATGTGGAATGCAGTCTGGATCCCGCGACGTTCGCAGGACGTTAGCTTTCAAATCAAGCATGCAGGCTGAACCTGATACGTTTAATGGATAATTGAGTATGCGTACAACCGATCATCTGGGCGGTATCAACGCCTTTGTTACCACGGCACAGCTAGGCAGCTTTACCGCTGCGGCCGAACGGCTGGGCCTGACGAAATCTGCGGTGGGGAAGAGCGTCGGCCGTCTTGAGGAGCGACTTGGGCTAAAGCTGTTTCAGCGATCGACGCGTCGCCTCAGCCTCACGCCGGATGGTGAACGCTTTCTGATCAGCTGTCAGAGCGCCATGGATATTCTTGAGCAGGCAGAAGCCGAGCTGACGTCTCACATTTGTCAGCCTGCGGGGCGGCTCAGGGTGGATTTGCCCGCGGCCTTCGGCAGACAGCGCATTCTTCCGGTGCTGCTGAACATTACCCGCAGCTACCCTGAATTGGCGTTAACCGTGACCTTTAGCGAACGGTTTGTGGACCCGATTGAAGACGGAATTGATCTTGTCATCCGCATCGGTGAACTGGCCGACAGCAGTGGTCTGGTGGCAAGGCGACTGACAACTCAAAAACTGGTCATCTGTGCTTCCCCCGACTATCTGCTTGAGCATGGTGAACCGGTGTCGGTAGATGAACTGAGCCAACACCGCTGTGTGGTTGGGTTTCGCCGGAATCAGCCGATTTCCTGGCTGCTGAAGGAAGAGAATGGGCAGATAACGCGTTATACGCCACCGCCTACGCATGAATTTGCTGACGGTGACGCGATGCTGGCCGCTACGCTTGCTGGATGTGGCTTGTCTCAATTGCCACGTTGGCTGGTCGGTCAATACCTTGAGCGTGGCGAGCTGAAAGAGGTGCTTGCCAGCCACGCCGGCGGTGAAATGCCGATCAGCGCGCTATGGCCTAAAAGCCGCCAACTGCTGCCCAAGATACGTCACGTGGTCGATACGCTGATTAAGGCAGCAGAAGACGGCCAGTTGGACTGATTACTTTTTGTCGTCGGCGACGTCTGAATAAAACGGGTAATCGGTATACCCTTCCTCCGTGCCGCCATACATGGTTGCCCGATTAACGTCATTCAACGGCCAGTCGTTTGCCATACGCTCGGCAAGGTCAGGATTGGCAATATACGGCCGACCAAACGCAATCAGGTCAGCTTTTCCTTCTTGCAGATAGGCTTCGGCGCTCTGTTTATCGAACCCGCCTGCGATAACCAGCGTGCCATCATAGGCTGCCCGGAATTTCTCGACGAACCCGTCAGGAATAGCCTGTTGGCCGAGCGTTTTTTGATCGCTGAGATGGACATACGCGAGCGCACGTTCACCGAGTTTGGCCGCCAGCTGTAGCCAGGTGTCTTCCTCTCCCTCAAAGGCGTGCATATCGAAGAGGCGTCCGAAGGGGGCCAGCCGGATTCCTGTTTTCCCTGAGCCGATAGCGCGCGATACCGCATCCGTGACTTCCAGTACGAAGCGCAGACGGTTCTCAATAGGTGCGCCGCCGTATTCATCATCACGGGTATTCAGCCCGCCATTGATGAACTGTTCCAGCAAATAACCATTCGCCGCATGGATTTCAACCCCGTCAAATCCTGCGCGGATGGCATTCTCTGCGGCGGTGACGTAATCCTGTACCACGGAGGCGATCTCAGCCGCTGTTAGCGCGCGCGGGGTCGTGACCGGCACAGGGCCGGGCTGACCTTTTTCATCCCAGGCGTAGCAGGTTGAATGTTGTGCTCTGACCGCAACAGAACTGACGGGCGCATTGCTATCATTCTGCAAACTGGTATGAGAAATGCGGCCGACGTGCCAGAGCTGAATGAAGATTTTGCCATTGCGTTCATGAACGGCCCGCGTCGTTTTTTCCCAGCCTTTCACCTGCTCGTAGTTATAAATGCCCGGCGTAAAAAGATAGCCCTGGCCCTGAACGGAGATCTGAGCGCCCTCGGTAATAATCAGCCCGGCGGATGCGCGCTGCTGGTAATACGTCGCAGTCAGTTCATCAGCGGTGTCGCCTTGGCGTGCGCGAGAGCGGGTCATCGGTGCCATCGCAATACGGTTAGTGAGTGCCGTATCGCCGACGGTGAAGGAGGTAAATAATTTGTCCATGTTTCGGTCCTTTTATGAAGTACCGACCATGATGGGGAAAGGAAGGGGAGGAGGGAACACCTGTCTGTTCCGAACAGATGTTCCATAAATTCTACCTGTCTTCACGGTGTTTACTGGCAGCGTAATCTGTCAAGCAAGGCAGGGGCGGGGTAGCCATCCGGCGGTAACCCTTCCTGTTGCTGGTAGGTGCGGATCGCCTGCGTGGTGCCGCGGCCAATGTTGCCGTCAATCGCGCCCTGATAGAGGTGCTTTTCCTGTAGCAGAATTTGCAGCGCCTCGCGTTCTTTGCGCGTTAACGGCGTTTCCTGACGCGGCCAGGGTTTGCGTACCGGCGTATCGTGCTGGTAATTATCCGACAACAAGCCGACAGTAAGCGCATAGGAAACGTCATTGTTATACCGCAGAATGGCGCGGAAATTATCCGTCACCAGAAACGCCGGGCCATTCTTCCCGACCGGCAGCAATATTGAGGCTTTCTCCGAAGACAGCGATGCCAGATCTCTCGGTACCGCGGTTTTTACCCCGAGCGTCTGCCAGTCAGCGACGGTTTTCTGGCTATCCATACCAGAAAGGGAATAATCAAAACCGCTGGGCAGGTTCACTTCAACCCCCCAGGGGACGCCCGCCTTCCATTTGGCCTGCTGCATATAATTTGCTACCGACGCCAACGTGTCGGGGAAAGAGGTCCAGATATTAGGGTGGCGATCGCCATCAAAATCTACGGCGTAGTGCAAGTAAGAGGTTGGTATAAACTGAGGCATTCCCATCGCCCCGGCCCAGGATCCTTTTATCTGATCTGGCCGCGCATCGCCGTTTTGAATCATACGTAATGCCGCAATCAGATTCTGCCGGTTAAACGCCCGCCGATAATTGTAGTAATCCAGCGTGGCTAGCGAGCGAATGACCGCTTTGTTGCCAGTATTGGCACCATAATGACTTTCAATGGAGAGAAAGGCGAACAGCAACGACGGATCCACCTGATAGCGCTGATTGATGCGCGCCACGACGTCCGCGTATTGCTTAAGCAGCGTTTTCCCCTGCGCAATATTTTCTGGCGTGACTCGCTGTTCAAGATAGGTCCACACAGGGGTGACCAGCTCAGGCTGTTTTTGCGTGGCTGCCACCACGTCGTTGTCCAGCGTCAGGCCAGCCAACGCCTTATCAAAGGTATCCGCCGTGATTCCCTGAGAAAGCGCCGCCTGGCGCAGTTCCGCTTTCCATTGCTCTACGCTTTTGTCGGGCACGGGGAGACCCGCGGGCGTGTCAGTGACGCCGTGCGATTTCAGCAACCCGTTAATATCCTTGCATTCATGAGGCGTTTGGGCGCATGAACTCAACACCCCGGTACTGATCATCAACACCATGACTCTCGACATCAACAGCATGGATGATGCCTGCGTTCTGTTATTGACCATTTGACTGTTCCATAAGAGAGATACCCATCAGGTATAGAGACGTATCGAAAGCAGGCCCGTAACGTCACTACTGAATCATCGCTGTCGGGCGCCACCATGAAATCGTGCAACCTCTCTTAGAGTAATAGTGCAGCAACACGTCAGAATATACAGACAACCATTGACATAAGTGTCACTAACCACACTCATCCGTAGCATTATTTTTGTTTTCGTAACGGCGTATTGCTGCTAACAGCGTTTGCACTCAGGTTAGTGGGCACCTTATGGCGCTTTTGCTATGGCTTCTGGAGGCTGCCAACCACCGCCGAGAGCCTTGAATGTGGCGACGGCTGCGCGCGCCGATTCGGTTTGCGCCTGAGCCCGGGCATCGGAGGTTTGTAACAGGGTTTCATCGGCGTGAAGGACGTCAATCAGGCTGCTTGTCCCTTTCTGGTAGGCGATGAAAGACGACTGTCGCGCGCTGGCTAACGATGTCTCACCAGCGGTTAACGTTGTGGCCTGCGTTTCACGATTGACCAAGGCCGAGAAGGCGTTCTCAACATCTTCGGTCGCACGGATTACTGACAGGCGGTAAGCCGCCAGCGCTTCGGCTTCCTGTCCCTTAGCCTGATCGATCTGGGCGTTAATGCGGCCGAAATCGAAGAGTCGCCAGCGTAGTCCCAATACGCCCGATGATTGGCTGGCACCGTTGGAGAATAGATTGCCACTCGACACCGACGTTGCGCTGCCGAGTAAGGCGCTGAGCGAGAATTTAGGATAGTACTCGCTGATGGCTACCCCGATGCGTGCGTTGGACGCCGCGAGATGGCGTTCGGCCACGATAATATCGGGTCTGCGGCGCAGCAGATCGGCGGGTGTCCCTGTTGCGATGAGCGCCGGAGGCTGTGGAATGGCCTGCGAGGTAGATAGCTGGGCTCGATGGGTGCCGGGAGGCGTGCCGAGCATCACGTCCAATGCATTCATCGCGGCATCAAGCCCGGTCTGGAGAACCGGCACGGTGGCCTGAACCTGTGAAAGCGTGCCTTCGGTCTGGCGGATTTGATATTCTGCGGCGAGTCCTTTGCTGTGCAGTAGCTGTACTTTATCCAGCAGTTGTTGTTGCGTATTGACCTGTCTAGTGGCGATCGCCAGACGCGTTTGTAATCCGCGCAGGGTGATATAGATGTCGGCAGTCTGAGCGGCAACAGCCAGACGTGTGGCCGCGACGCCTGCCTCGGAAGCCTGATAATCAGCCAGTACCGCCTGACGGCCGCGTCTCAGGCCACCGAATACATCAAGCTCCCAACTGGCGTTAAGGTCGGCTTCATAGGCATTGCCGTAGCGACTATAGCCAGGAACCGTGTTAAGCAACTGGCCCTGTGATGTTTCAACCGACTGATAGGCGCGGGCGCTTTGCCCGCTGATGTTGCCCGATGGCAGCAGCGCCGCCGTTGCTGCGCCAAGCCCGGCTTGGGCCTGATTCATCCGTGCGGACGCCTGGGCTAAATCAAGATTCTGTGCGAGCGCGCTTGAAACTAATTGGCTCAGTAAGGGATCATTGAAACTTTCCCACCAGACCGCCACGTCGGCAGCCTGGGCCGCGTTCCCTGATGTTGTGACAGGTTGTTTTGAGACAGGCTGTTTTGAGACAGATCGTTCTGCTGCGGATTGCGCCTGATAACGCGCCGGTAACGGCGCATCCGGGCGGTGATAATCCGGTCCAACGGCACAACCGGCCATTAAGCTCGTGGTCACCACCAAGGAAAGGGTACGGAGGGATAACATAGTAATTCCTTGAGTCAAAAAATTGTGACCACATTACCATTTGGTTACTCGTTGTCAATCAGGGCTCGGTGAGCTAAGCTTGAAAAATGACTAAACATATGAATACACATCCCCCACGCGGGCCGTCGGACCATAGCGTTCGAGATCAGGTTGTGGAAGCGGCCAAAGAGCACTTCGGACACTTTGGGTATGAAAAGACAACCGTGTCCGATTTAGCCAAAGCGATTGGTTTTTCTAAGGCATATATCTACAAATTTTTTGATTCCAAGCAGGCGATAGGTGAAGTGATCTGTGCCAGCCGGCTGGCGATGATTATGGATATTGTCAATTCAGCAATTGCTGATGCGCCAACGGCGTCAGAAAAACTGAGACGCCTGTTCAGAGCCTTGACAGAAGCGGGCAGTGACTTATTTTTTCACGATCGTAAGTTATACGATATTGCTGCTGTAGCCAGCCGCGATCGGTGGCCTTCGGCAGCGGCACATGAAGAAAGACTACGCCAGCTTATTCAGCAAATTCTTCTGGAGGGACGGCAGTCTGGGGAGTTCGAACGTAAGACGCCACTGGATGAGACGGCGGATGCGATCTATCTGGTCATGCGCCCTTATATCGTCCCCGCTCAACTGCAATATAACCTGGATACGGCAGTGTCCGCTGCGGTGTTACTGTCGTCGTTGATATTGCGTAGCCTGTCACCTTAAGAAGTCTGGCGCATTAAAAATGTGACCATTGACAATATTGGTCACTAGTCGGAGAATGCGGTTTCTGTCCTGCTCATTTAAGAAGGGAACCCATGCTTCGGCTCAAATCCGCCACTCTTGCTGTTTGCCTGTTGCCTCTCGCCCTGGTGGCGTGCGGCGACGCTACCAACGTTGACGATCCACGCAATCAGCCTCCTTTAGTGAGAACGGCTACCGTGGTGAGTGCCACCGAGACGTCGCGCTCGTTTACTGGCGTCGTTGTCGCCCGCATTCAAAGCGACCTTGGTTTTCGGGTGCAAGGCAAAATACTTGAACGTCTGGTTGATACCGGCGAAAGCGTCAAACGTGGTCAGCCTTTGATGCGTTTAGACCCCATCGATCTCAGCTTACAGGCACACGCCCAACAGCAGACGGTTGCCGCTGCGCGGGCTCGTGCCAGACAGGCTACCGATGATGAAGCACGTTATCGTGGCTTGGTTGCCGCAGGTGCCATCTCCGCGTCAGCGTACGATCAGATCAAGGCGGCTGCCGAGACGGCGAAAGCGGAACTGAGCGCCGCGCAGGCTCAGGCTGATGTGGCACGCAATGCGACGGGGTATGCCGTTTTGATGGCCGACGCCGATGGCGTGGTGGTCGACACGCTGGCGGAACCGGGGCAGGTGGTTAGTGCCGGACAGCCTGTTATCCGGCTGGCGCGTGCTGGGCAACGGGAGGCCGTCGTACATCTGCCTGAGACGCTACGCCCCGTGGTTGGGAGCGAAGCCATGGCGATGCGATACGGTTCTGGTAATCCCGCCATTCCCGTGAAACTGCGACTGCTGTCCGACGCTGCCGACCTTCAGACTCGCACGTTTGAAGCACGCTATGTCCTTGAAGGCGCGCTGGCGAACGCGCCGCTCGGTTCTACTGTCACACTCAATATTGCAGAAGATAAGTTATCTGATCCGGTTCTTCAGGTGCCTATTGCCGCGCTTTATGATGCGGGGAAAGGGCCGGGCGTGTGGAGTATTTCGGGTGAGCCCATCAAGGTGTCGTGGCACCCTGTCAACGTACTTGGGTTGGGTGATGACACGGCAAGAGTCACTGGCGGCCTACAGCCCGGTGAACAGATTGTGGCGTTGGGCGCACACCTGCTGCATGAAGGCGAAGAGATCCGCATGGCAGAATCGCGTGCTGCTGACACGGCGGGGAACCGACCATGAGTGAGCTACGGTTCAACCTTTCGGCGCTCGCGGTGCGCGAACGCGCCATCACACTCTTCCTTATTATCCTGATTACCGTGGCCGGTATTCTCTCGTTCTTCGAACTGGGGCGGGCAGAAGATCCACCGTTCACTGTCAAACAGATGACCATTATCTCCGCATGGCCGGGGGCGACCGCTCAGGAAATGCAGGATCAGGTGGCCGAACCGTTAGAAAAGCGTATGCAGGAATTGAAGTGGTACGACCGTTCAGAAACCTACACGCGTCCGGGACTCTCCTTCACCATGCTGTCGCTGCTCGATAGTACGCCTCCTTCACAGGTACAGGAGGAGTTCTATCAGGCGCGCAAAAAGCTCGGCGATGAAGCCAAAAACCTGCCTGCAGGCGTTATTGGACCGATGGTTAACGATGAGTTCTCGGATGTGACGTTTGCGCTCTTTGCGCTGAAGGCGCAAGGCGAGCCTCAGCGTGCGTTGGTTCGTGATGCCGAATCGTTGCGTCAGCGTCTGTTGCATGTGCCGGGCGTGAAGAAGGTCAATATTATCGGGGAGCAGTCTGAACGGATCTTTGTGTCGTTCTCGCATGACCGACTGGCGACGCTGGGGATTTCTCCTCAGGACATTTTCTCTGCGCTGAACAACCAAAACGTACTGACGCCTGCCGGTTCGATTGAAACAGACGGCCCGCAGGTCTTTCTTCGCTTGGACGGTGCCTTCGACACGCTGGAGAAAATTCGCAACACGCCGATTGTCGCGCAGGGCAGAACACTGAAACTGTCGGATGTGGCGACGGTGAGCCGCGGCTATGAAGATCCCGCGACCTTTTTGGTCCGTAATCAGGGCGAGCCAGCGCTGTTGCTGGGCGTGGTGATGCGTGAAGGGTGGAACGGTTTAACGTTGGGGAAAGCGCTGGATGCTGAGACCGCCAGGATCAATGAAGGCATGCCGCTGGGGATGACGTTGTCGAAGGTTACCGATCAATCGGTGAACATCAGTTCGTCCGTTGATGAATTCATGATCAAGTTCTTCGTCGCATTGCTGGTGGTGATGGCGGTGTGTTTCGTCAGTATGGGCTGGCGTGTGGGGATTGTTGTTGCGGCAGCGGTACCCTTGACGCTGGCTATTGTTTTCGTCGTGATGGAAGCGTCCGGTAAGAACTTCGATCGCATCACGTTAGGATCGCTGATTCTGGCGCTGGGGCTGTTGGTAGATGACGCCATTATTGCCATTGAGATGATGGTGGTGAAAATGGAGGAGGGCTATGGGCGCATCAAAGCCTCAGCCTATGCCTGGAGCCATACGGCTGCCCCTATGCTGGCCGGTACGCTGGTAACCGCCGTGGGGTTCATGCCTAACGGTTTCGCGCAGTCTACCGCCGGTGAGTACACCAGCAACATGTTCTGGATCGTCGGCATTGCCCTGATAGCTTCTTGGGTGGTTGCAGTAGTCTTTACGCCTTATTTAGGGGTGAAGATGCTGCCGGAAATCAAAACCGTGGAGGGGGGACATGCCGCTATCTATAACACCCGCCATTACAACCAATTTCGCCGTTTACTGACGCGTGTTATCGCGCAGAAATGGATGGTTGCCAGCACCGTTATAGTTTTGTTTGTTGTGGCTATTCTCGGGATGGGGATGGTCAAGAAACAATTCTTCCCAACGTCCGATCGTCCTGAAGTGCTGGTGGAGGTGCAGATGCCTTATGGTACGTCCATTGAACAGACGAGTGTCACGACGGCGAAGATCGAAGACTGGCTGAAACAGCAGGACGAAGCAAAAATCGTCACGTCCTACATCGGGCAGGGCTCGCCGCGTTTTTATTTGGCGATGGCACCTGAGTTACCTGACCCGTCGTTTGCGAAGATTGTCGTGCTGACGGACAGCCAGGAAGCACGTGAGGCACTCAAGTTTCGGCTTCGTGAAGCGGCAGCCAGCGGCCTCGCGCCCGAAGCACGCGTCCGCGTGACGCAATTGGTGTTTGGCCCGTACTCACCTTTTCCCGTTGCCTACCGCGTCATGGGGCCGGATCCTGCCACATTGCGTGAGATTGCCGATAAAGTGAAAGCGGTGATGCAGGCCAGTCCGATGATGAGGACGGTCAATACCGACTGGGGACCGCGTGTGCCGACGCTGCATTTCACGTTGGATCAGGATCGGCTGCAATCGGTAGGGCTGACATCAAGTTCGGTGGCTCAGCAACTTCAGTTCCTGCTCTCTGGCGTCCCGATTACGTCTGTGCGTGAAGACATCCGTTCTGTGCAGGTAGTGGGGCGCGCCGCGGGGGAGATTCGCCGCGATCCCGCAAAAATAGAAGGCTTTACGTTAGTCGGAGCGGCTGGCCAACGCATTCCTCTGTCGCAGATTGGTGAGGTCGAGGTACGAATGGAAGATCCTGTGCTTCGGCGCCGGGACCGCACACCGACGATTACCGTTCGTGGCGACATCGCCGAAACGCTGCAGCCACCGGATGTGTCCGCGACCATTGTGAAATCATTGCAGCCCATCATTGATACGCTGCCCGCCGGATACCGTATTGAGCAGGCAGGCTCGATCGAAGAATCGGCAAAAGCGACCAAAGCAATGGCACCGCTATTCCCTATCATGATTGCCATCACGCTGCTGATCATCATCCTACAGGTGCGCTCGATGTCGGCGATGGTGATGGTCTTCCTTACCGCGCCGCTGGGGCTGATTGGTGTGGTGCCAACACTGCTGCTCTTCAACCAGCCGTTTGGTATTAATGCGCTTGTTGGGCTGATCGCGCTATCGGGCATCCTGATGCGTAACACGCTGATACTGATCGGACAAATCCACCATAACGAGAAGGAAGGGCTCGATCCGTTCCATGCCGTGGTGGAAGCAACGGTGCAGCGCGCTCGGCCCGTATTGCTGACGGCGATGGCGGCGATTCTGGCGTTTATTCCGCTTACCCATTCCGTCTTCTGGGGCACGCTGGCGTACACGTTGATTGGCGGGACGTTAGGGGGAACCATCATGACGCTGGTCTTCCTGCCAGCGATGTATGCCATCTGGTTCAAAATACGTCCCGATAATCAAACGCATGTCGATAAACCCGTATCGGTATAAACCGTAATTCATATGAAAAGCACTCGCCACACATCACACATTGTGGCGAGTGTCATCCAGCCTGCGGGCGTGGAGCGTATTCCCACGCCAGTCATTGCCGTTGAGGTAACCATGAGTACTGAAAGTACATCCGCTGGAATGATGGCAAAATCCCATTCCTCCGAAAGCCCGCGATTAAGCGGGAAAATTGTCGCGCTATTGGCTGGTCTTTCGGCTATTAGCATATTGTCTACCAATATCATTCTTCCGGCATTTCCCGATATTGGCGAGCAGTTTGGGGCATCTGCTCGTGAACTTGGTCTGACGCTTTCCAGCTTTTTTATCACTTTCTCGCTAGCTCAACTGGTAGTAGGGCCGTTGTCTGACCGCTACGGACGCAAGAAACTGGTATTGGGCGGCCTCTCACTATTCATCGTGGGTACGGTAGTCGGTGGCTTAGCCGGTTCATTTGAAACGCTGATTGTAGGAAGAGTGATTCAGGCGTTGGGCATCTGCGCTGCGGCAGTGTTAGCACGCGCAATTGCACGCGATCTGTTTGACGGTGAAACGCTGGCGCGAGCGCTATCGCTGACAATGATCGCGACAGCGGCGGCTCCTGGTTTTTCACCGCTGGTGGGGAGCGTATTGACTATCACATTGGGGTGGCGAGCGATCTTTATACTGGTGGGCCTTGCCGCTTTTGTCATTGCGGTCTTCTATGCTCACGGGCTGGGAGAAACGCATCCCGCTGAGCGTCGCGCACCGAACTCCATTTCGAGCGTCATCGTGGCGTACGGCAAGCTGATTGTTGATGGGAAGTTTATCCTTCCAGCACTGTCGATGAGTCTGTTGATGAGCGGCTTATTTGCCTCTTTCGGTGCTGCACCTGCGATTCTGATGAGTGGGATCGGTCTATCATCACTACAAGCTGGGCTATATTTTGCCTCCACCGTGTTCGTTGTCTTTGGTGCTGGTATGGCCGCGCCGCGACTGGCTCGCCGTTATGGCCCGAGAAGGATTGCGTCGGCGGGGCTCGCTACCGCGTTAGCCGGTGGGTGTTTGCTGTTGCTTGGGCCGGAATCGCCAAGCCTGAGCGGGTATACCTTGTCGATGATCATCTTCCTCTGGGGAATGGGCTTGGCCAATCCACTGGGTACGGCCATTACGATGGGGCCTTTCGGGAAAGAAGCGGGCTTGGCATCCGCGCTGCTTGGTTTTTTGACGATGGGAATGGCGGCGCTAACAACCTGGCTGGGCTCGGTACTGCCGTTTCCCGCGGTCACAACGCTGGGCGGTATACAGGCGACGGCCTGTCTGATAGCACTGATATTATTTCGCTGTAGTTCGCTGGCGGGATCGAATACACGTTCAAAGGCGTAATGCTATAAAAACACGGGCTTGATTAAACCAATACGGAACCCCCGAAGGGGTTTCCGATGCCATGGCCGATCTACTTTGCAACAACCTCATCATTGATGGCATAGACCGTGCAGTTGGCTGCCCCTTTACGCTGGAATGTTTCACAGCTCTTGACGGCTGCATCAGCGGCCTCACGGCCAGTTCGCGCCCAGTATGCCGTCCCCCATGCCCCGTCCTTGCCTGTCGCAAATGCTTTCTCATAAAGTCGCGCCGCTTCGTATTTTCTGAATGCGTTTTTGCCTGCGTTGTTATTCAGGTTTGCGGGGGAAGCAAGATGCGTTACTGGTAAGGTGACGACTTCCTCGTATGGCAAGTGTTGCTGCGCAAGGAATCCAGCCACAGTTTTCCACCAGAAACTTTCCGGGGCGGTATCCATAAAGACGTGTCCATTCTTGCCAAAAGCCGGCATTTCAATAAATTCGGCTTTACCGCCACCGCTGCGATAGGCCTCATAAAAGGCTTTGCCCATTTCCGGGGTGAACGATTGATCATTACTGGAATAAAGCCACAGAGAAGGGATGCGCGCAGTGAGGCCATATGTGGTGAATGCTTTAATTAGGTCGGGTCTATCACAAAGTGACTTGCCGTCGATGGAACCCCGGCCTCCGTCAAAATTGATGATAGCCTGAACGCCGGGCGGGTTAACTGCGCTGGTTGCCAGAACAGCAAAACCGCCTGCTGACATACCTGCCAGAACCGCTTTATCCGGAGAGGCCCAGGGCTGGCGTCTTATTGCCTCAAGCGCGGCCAGCATATCTCGGGTGTCTTTTTCACCAGCCAGCTTATGCAGCGGTTGCTTACAGGAACCGCCTAAATATTCGGCACCACCGCTTGAATAACCGTATCCCTCCCGCAGAACGGTAACCGCAGCATAACCGTGGCGTGCAAAGGCAAGTGCTGTCGACGATGCACGGTTTGGGTTCATTTCCCAGCGATCGAATTCGGCAGTACCCACGGTTCCATTCGTGATCACCACCACAGGGAGTGTTGTCTGGCTGACTGGTCGGGTGACAAATGCATCGAGTATGGCTGGCTTGCCATTATCCAGCGTTACCTGCAACGAAAGCGGCTCTCTGATCAGGCCTTCGAATTGCTGATGTTGTAGTGAAACATGTTGCAGTGAAACATTCGGTGGTGCGGCGATGGAAGAAAAGGTGATACCAAACAATGCAGTAATGACGGTTACTCTGGTAAAGCTGGCTATAGAGTGGTGTCGCATTTTTGTTAACCTTGGCTGGTGTTTGATGAGGTCTTTTCATTCAAAACTGCCCGATGTATATCAGGTATTCATTCCGGCCTCGACGGCAACTGAAGGTCTATTGAGCTGTGGTTTAAATAAAGGTGTAGGTAATGTGAGTCGGAAACTTTAAAGGGTTTTGCTGATGGTTTTACGTTGCGGATTTTCGTGCTGCTATGGGACAGTCGCTAAGAGATATTTGGGGGTCACTCCGTCATCGAACCAACGTGACCCCGAATCTGACCACCAGATTCTCCCTATGCGTGGCGATTTTTTTCGAGTGAAAACAGAATGTGCGCCGAGAATACTTTTGCACGTGAAGACATTGAATAAAATGATAAAAAAAAATCCCGCTTAAGTTTCCTTAAGCGGGATTTTCTAAATTTGGCTCCTCTGACTGGACTCGAACCAGTGACATACGGATTAACAGTCCGCCGTTCTACCGACTGAACTACAGAGGAATCGGTTAAGTGCGATGGATAATAGCGGGAGCGTTTCGGGTTGTCAAAGGCTGTTATCGCTTGGTGCGTTTGATTGCCGAACTAATAACCAACATATTGAAATTATTGCTCAAGTTGAGCACTGGAAAGCAATGAAATACGTTGATTCGCGGGCGGGTTTGCACCCTAAAATAGCAGGATTTGCTTTAAGATGGTGCAGGTTGGTATTGGCTTGATGGCGGGGTTCCCAGACAAAATCAGGTGTTTTGGTTAGCAGAATCATTGCTTTTCCTTATTTTACCTGTGGCTTATCAATGAGGTATCACTTTTTCTTAGGCATAGAAACATAATATGGCGCGCTTTTTGCTACCTCTTTAGGGTAACTACTCAGGAGGCAGACATGAATCTTAGACGGCTCAAGTATTTTGTGAAAATCGTTGATATCGGTAGCCTGACACAGGCTGCTGAGTTGTTGCATATTGCACAACCGGCGCTGAGCCAGCAGGTCGCGACGCTGGAGAGTGAACTCGAAAAACAGCTGCTGGTACGGAGTCGGCGTGGTGTTACGCCCACCGAGGCGGGGAAAATTCTTTATTCTCATGCACAGACGATATTGTCGCAGTGCGAACAGGCAAAGGATGCGGTGAGTGGTGCACGGCAATCAATGAGTGCGTAAGCGTTAGCCATAGAGCCAGCCATTTCCCGATGGCTGGCTACTCATTAGACTTTGTGGTCAGTTGTACTATCAAAACGGTGTTCTTCCTTATTTTTGTGAAGATCATCACATTCATAGCATTATCGAGCTTCCTCAAAACAGGGATTTTCACTCTTAAAAATAAAATGGTTTTTTAGTTTTTTTATTTATTTGGTTTATTTATCTGCAACTTCATTTTATTGCTGCCGTGTGAATATGATTTCCTTAAAATGGTAATAGACACTAGCGGCCAGGCCATTCACAGTGTTACATTAATCTTCGTTATGTTTTCTCTAATCCTGTGCACCAAGAACAGGTGTTGCCTTATGGGTGTATGACGGTTATTTTTTTGATTAAGGAGTTCAAATGAATAATATCCTCTCTCATCTTTTAATAAAGCTGGCAGAAAAAGAAGTTGGAGAAAAAGCGCTTAACGCGAAGATTGAATCGTTAGAGATGCTGATTTCTGCTATTGTTTCAACACTTGATGACAGTAAAATCAATGAGTTAAATAGAAAGATAGAAGGTGTGGTTGCTGATGCTTCACAGCGGAAGGATGAACATAATTACTTAGCTCTCGAACTATTAGCGAAAAATATCAATCGAATCACAACCGTCCCATTACGGGAATAACTTTCTTATATATCAATGGTGACGACATTAATTGTTCGCATATTAATTTTCTTATATACAATTGAGAATTGTTTATATCCAATAATAGAGAATACTTGTGCTATGCGTGATTTTGCTGAAAAAAATTGAAGGCGCCGACGTTGTCCGCGCCTTTCTTGCGTTTATATCTTTTACTTCACGTCAACAGCCTGCTTTTTCCGACGAATAAACTGATAAGCAATTGCCAGAACAATAAACCACAGCGGCGTGACAATAAGCGCTTGCCGTGTATCTGGTTGTAATGTTAACAGTACAATAACAAAAGCGAAAAAGGCCAGACATATCCAGCACATGAAAATACCCAACGGCATTTTATAGGATGACTCGGCATGTAGCTGAGGGCGCTTTTTACGGTATGTCAGGTAAGAGCATAGGATGATGCTCCAGATGAACATGAATAAAATCGCGGAAACGGTAGTCACCAGTGTAAAGACCGTCATCACGTTCGGAATCAGGTAGATCAGCACCACGCCCGACAGCAAACAAATACAGGAAAACATCAACCCAGTCGAAGGAACCGCGCGTTTAGAGAGCACGCCGAAACTTTTCGGTGCATCGCCTTGTTTCGCCAGGCCAAAGAGCATGCGGCTGGTGGAGAATACGCCGCTATTGGCCGAGGATGCCGCCGACGTCAGGACGACAAAGTTGATCATACTGGCGGCTGCAGGTAGGCCAACCAGTACGAACATTTCCACGAAAGGACTGCGATCCGCCGTAATTGCACCCCACGGGGTGACGGACATAATCATAATTAACGCAAAAACATAAAACATGATGATGCGAATCGGGATGGCGTTAATGGCGCGGGGCAGGACGACTTTCGGATTTTTAGTTTCAGCGGCAGTGGTACCCACCAGCTCAATACCGACAAATGCGAATACGGCGATCTGGAATCCGGCAAAAAATCCGCTTATTCCTTTAGGGAACATGCCACCGTCATTCCAGAGGTTGGTAAAAGAGGCGACGTTTCCTGATGGGGAAGAGAATTGCATCATCACCAGTGCGACACCGACCACGATTAACGCAACGATAGCGACAATTTTGATCATCGCGAACCAGAATTCCATCTCGCCAAACAGCTTCACGGTTGCCAGATTTAGCGTCAGTAATAGCAGAACGCAAAGCAGCGAAGAGACCCACTGCGATAAATCAGGGAACCAGAACTGCGAGTAGGCACTAATGGCTACGACATCGGCGATCCCAGTTACGACCCAGCAGAACCAGTAAGTCCAGCCGGTAAAGAAACCTGCCCATGGCCCAAGGAGGTCAGCAGCGAAATCGCTGAATGACTTATAGTTGAGGTTGGAAAGTAATAGTTCTCCCATTGCGCGCATGACAAAAAACAGCATAAAGCCAATGATCATATAAACGAAGATGATCGAAGGACCCGCCATGCTGATTGTTTTGCCTGAGCCCATAAATAGCCCAGTACCGATCGCTCCGCCGATGGCGATGAGCTGAATATGACGATTAGTCAGATTCCGTTGCAGTCCTTCTCCCTGTTCAGAGGTAAGGTCTGCGGCTTCTTTTGATTGTTCGACCATGTAAGTACACTTTCCTGTTTCTGTCTGTGATGTTTTTTGAGCTCTTTGGCGGCTCTCGTTTACGAAAATCGAAACGAATAAGATAGCGCAACCGCAGTACTTATTACAGCGGATGTCGGAGATAGCCAGGCATAAAGAGGGCGGCTAATGATGTAAGATGATGCTGTATGTTTTTCGCCCTAAAATGAAGATGATATAAAATGATGAGAAGCAGAGATAAATAGGCTGAATAGGTTAACAAAATTACCAATCGCTAACAATTCTATTAACACACATAAAAAATTAATATGAAGTGTTTGACAGGCACGCCGGGGAGGAGAATAATCCTCGCCGTTGGGTCGTTAGCTCAGTTGGTAGAGCAGTTGACTCTTAATCAATTGGTCGCAGGTTCGAACCCTGCACGACCCACCAACAATTTCAATGGTTTATGATATTTATTTCAGTTTGTTATTATTTCATCTTTCTTTGGTTAATTTATTTTTAATTATATCCATTCTTAACATTAACCGTATTTTCTGCGTTAGTTATCCCCGATTTATTCTATTTTTATCACTTTCATAAAAAATCACCTTACTTAATAGCTGTGACTTTTTCGATCATGTTTTATTGATATTCTGCTGTAATGCCAAGTGGATACATAAGGTGTCTGATGACACTGCTGAACGTTATCATTTTTGATGGCGAGAATGTGCCTCATGCGTCCTGAAGAGTGGTGAGAAGGTGCTATGCTTAACGGATGGAATCGTTGACAGATCGTTTATGATGTGACGACTTGTTTGCACAGGGTTGTGTCCATATCCACTGGGGCGGCGTTTAGAGGTAGCTGGAGTTTCCTGGTTAGCCATAAGCAAGTTTCTGCTTGATTTCGGAGGTTCATATGGGATTCGAAAAATTACTGGCTGTCATAGAAAAAAGTCACCAGGATCCAAAATCGGTTATCTCATTGTCTGAACTGAGCCAGGCAATCCATGAGATAATTTGTACGGAAAGTTCAAAAGAGTACAAAATAAATGAATGCTTCACTGAGTTGAGGGAACTGGTTGATGAAAGGAAAGCACTCTCCAGAAAACAGTTCCTGGATAAAGCGTTGGTGATGGAATTAACGCAATATAAAAAGAAAGAAGAGGCACTGCTTTTGAAACTCATCAGTATCGGAAATAAATAGACGAGCGTCTCTATTTTTTAAATTAGGAAGGCAAGGCTAAATATCACTACACCGCCAGATCAAATTATTAAGATGGCGGTGTAGCAAATAGTGCTATTTACGGTAGCTGGTTTTGATTTGTTTAATCGTGTTATCAAAGACAGCGGCTTGCTCGGCATCTTCCAATTGAGCAATATATCTTTCCATATTGATGATAACTTTACCGGCATCCGCCTGGCCGATTGCTTTTAATAACAGCGTAACCATAGCCTTCAGGCAGGTAACCTCATGGGCCAGCGTTTCAGCGGATGCAGCAGTAGAAAAATCTGCGTTGCTCATGTTTTCTCCTCAACAAGAAAAAGATGTTTTCCTTCGTCTGCTGCGGGCGTTACCGCTGACGCGACAGGCAGAACCAGATGGACGGGAGTATAACATAAAGCATATTGTGGATTGATATTATTCGCGGATAAAGCCATTTTAGTGACTGTTTTTTATGCATTTAACTTATTAAAATAGCGTCTATATTTTGGCTGTTTTTTTGTGGTAAAGGCTATAGATGTGTTTTGTTTAATACATATGATGTTCACTATGGACGTTTTTCACTGAATATATTATTTGTATAATATCGTGGCAGACGATGATAAAATATCCAACCATATCCTGATTACAATAGTGACTTTTTATTGACATTCAAGATGTAAAGCCAATTGCATGCCATTTGATTTGCATTGTTTTTTATACATTTTGTGCCAGCGACGTGTTTATACTGTGTGGCGTATTTGAAATGTTAAGAATGTGATCAACATACACCATCAGGTTAACGATATATTGTTATGATCGGGAATGCGCTTTATTCCTTCTCGGCATATTTTAAAATACATATTCATATAAATCAGTGTTCATTATTTTTTGAAACCAACGTAGTATCACCTGCAAGCAACTTTTTATGTAAGTGTTACTCCCTTTTTTGGAGAATTATTCTTTGATTAGCGTTTTTCTTGTTGATGACCATGAACTGGTGCGGGCAGGGATACGACGCATTCTTGACGATATCAAAGGTCTGAAAGTGGTTGGTGAGGCATGCTGCGGTGAAGATGCAGTTAAGTGGTGCCGAAGCAATGATGTGGACGTTGTCCTGATGGACATGAGCATGCCGGGCATCGGTGGGCTTGAAGCAACGCGCAAGATCCTGCGTTTTACGCCAGATATAAAAGTCATCATGCTCACTATTTATACTGAGAATCCGCTACCTGCTAAAGTGATGCAGGCCGGTGCCGCGGGATATGTGAGTAAAGCTGCCGCTCCTCAGGAAGTGATCTCCGCCATTCGCGCTGTGCATGCTGGTAAACGGTATATTGCTTCTGATATTGCTCAACAGATGGCATTAAGTCAGTTGGAGCCGCAGACGGATGCACCGCTTGAGTGTTTGTCTGAACGCGAATTACAGATTATGCTAATGATAACGAAGGGACAGAAAGTGACTGAAATTTCAGATCAGCTCAATCTTAGCCCTAAAACAGTGAACAGCTATCGCTACCGTATGTTCAGTAAGCTGAATATCAACGGTGACGTAGAGTTGACCCATCTGGCTATCAAGCATGGGCTTTTTACCGCGGAGACATTGTTAAGTAGTGAGTGAGAGTTTCGATGCGTCGGCATTTTTAAAAACGGTAACGAGCCAGCCTGGTGTCTACCGGATGTATGATGCCGGTAATACGGTCATCTACGTCGGTAAGGCAAAAGACTTAAAAAAACGACTTGCCAGTTATTTCCGCAGTCATGTCGCCAGCCGTAAAACCGAGGCATTAGTCAAAAGCATCAAGCATATTGATGTCACGATCACGCACACAGAAACTGAAGCCTTACTGCTGGAACACAACTACATCAAGCTTTATCAGCCGCGTTATAACGTCTTGTTGCGCGACGATAAATCCTATCCCATGATTTTCCTAAGCGGTGATGCGCATCCACGTCTGGCTGTTCACCGTGGCGCTAAGCATGCGAAGGGCGAATACTTCGGCCCATTTCCCAACGGCAATGCCGTGCGTGAAACGCTAATATTGCTGCAAAAACTGTTTCCGGTGCGCCAGTGTGAAAATAGCGTCTATCGCAATCGCTCTCGTCCTTGCCTGCAATACCAAATTGGTCGCTGTCTCGGGCCTTGCGTTAGCGGTTTGGTTAGCGAAGAGGATTATCAACAGCAGGTTGACTATGTTCGCCTGTTTTTGTCTGGCAAAGACCAGCAAGTACTGAATCAACTCATTTCTCGGATGGAAGCGGCCAGTCGCGATCTGCATTTCGAAGATGCAGCCCGGATACGCGATCAGATCCAGGCAGTCCGGCGGGTGACGGAAAAACAATTTGTTTCCGGCGACGGAGAAGATCTGGATGTTATCAGTGTTGCCTTTGATGCTGGCATGGCCTGCGTCTATGTCCTTTTCATCCGACAAGGAAAAGTGCTTGGCAGCCGGAGCTATTTCCCCAAAGTGCCTGGTGGTACGGAGTTGGGGGAGGTCGTGCAGACTTTTGTCGGGCAATTCTATTTGCAAGGAAGCTTAGGCCGAACGCTTCCTACAGAAATTCTGCTCGATTTCACTCTGCCCGATAAGGATTTGCTAACAGAGTCTCTAACGGCAGTCGCGGGAAGAAAAGTACAGATTCAGACGAAACCCCGTGGCGATCGTGCTCGTTATTTAAAACTGGCGCGGACAAATGCTGCCACGGCGCTGGTCACAAAACTGTCTCAGCAGTCCACCATCCACCAGCGTCTGGCTGCGTTAGCCAACGTCTTGCAGTTGCCAGAAATCCATCGGATGGAGTGTTTTGACATCAGTCATACGATGGGGGAACAGACTGTGGCATCTTGTGTCGTATTTGATGCCAATGGTCCATTACGTTCGGAATATCGCCGCTATAATATCAGTGGCATTACGCCAGGCGATGATTATGCCGCCATGGCGCAAGTCCTCCGGCGTCGATATGGTAAAGCGCTAGATGACAGCAAAATACCGGATGTCATTGTGATCGATGGTGGAAAAGGGCAGCTCGGTCAGGCTCAGGCCGTGTTTGACTCGCTGCAAGTATCGTGGGATAAAAACAAGCCTCTGCTACTTGGTGTCGCGAAAGGCAGCGATCGTAAAGCCGGACTGGAAACGCTGTTTTTTGAGTCGACGGGCGAGGGCATGGCACTGCCGCCTGATTCTCCCGCATTGCACGTTATCCAACATATTCGCGATGATTCGCATGATCATGCAATTGGTGGACATCGTAAGAAAAGAGCGAAAGTAAGAAATACCAGTACGCTGGAGCTTATCGAAGGCGTCGGCCCTAAACGTCGTCAGACCCTGTTGAAATACATGGGAGGGCTGCAACCTTTGATGAATGCCAGTATTGAGGAAATTGCAAATGTTCCAGGAATTTCGCATGCATTGGCAGAAAAAATCTTCCATGCATTGAAACACTAGGGACAATGTTGCAACATACTCTTAGTATCCACTCCAGCCAGATAGTTACCTAAGCGCTATGCAATTTAATATACCGACGTTGCTTACCCTGTTTCGTGTTGCTCTTATTCCGTTTTTCGTGCTGGCGTTTTATCTTCCATTCGTCTGGGCACCGCTGCTCTGCGCGTTGATTTTCGTGTTTGCTGCCGTGACGGATTGGTTTGATGGTTTCCTGGCCCGCCGCTGGAAACAGACCACGCGCTTTGGTGCTTTCCTCGATCCTGTTGCGGATAAAGTGATGGTGGCTGTCGCGTTGGTGCTGGTTGCGGAATACTATCACTCCTGGTGGATTACGCTGCCTGCCGCGACAATGATCGCGCGGGAAATCATCATTTCAGCATTGCGCGAGTGGATGGCTGAAATCGGCAAGAGAAGTAGCGTTGCCGTGTCGTGGATAGGGAAGGTTAAAACCACGGCTCAGATGATGGCGCTTTTTGCTTTGCTATGGCGCCCGGAACGCATTGTTGAAGGTGTTGGTGTTGTGGCGTTGTACATCGCCGCCGTACTGACTTTCTGGTCCATGTTTCAATATTTGAACGCCGCGCGACACGATCTGCTTGAACCTTGATCGAAGCGCCGTAAAAACCAACAAACGAACGCGGTTGCTTGATAATTTTATTGACTCATTGCGTCAGGTCAGTAGAATGCACCGCATCAACAGCAACGCTGGTTTGTAAGAAGTTAAGAGAATCAGTGAGTTCTGTGCTGCGGGAATAGCTCAGTTGGTAGAGCACGACCTTGCCAAGGTCGGGGTCGCGAGTTCGAGTCTCGTTTCCCGCTCCAATTTAAAACATCGGCAACTGCGGATGTTGGTCATTAAGACCTGAATATTTTGGCGCGTTAACAAAGCGGTTATGTAGCGGATTGCAAATCCGTCTAGTCCGGTTCGACTCCGGAACGCGCCTCCAATATTTATGCCCGGGTGGTGAAATCGGTAGACACAAGGGATTTAAAATCCCTCGGCGTTCGCGCTGTGCGGGTTCAAGTCCCGCCCCGGGCACCATTGATTTAAAAAGAATTAAAACAAGCACTTATGTGCAATGTCGTAGACCGCCGAAAGGCGGTTTGTTTGTATCTAAATAACCCCGTCACCATATTTTCGCCATATCACTTCGCCATATTCTGACCACTAACAACTGGAACGACTGCTATTTTCCTGTCGTATCTTGCCGTCTGGTTAACATTTTTATGGCCGGGTATGGTTTGTTTTTCGTACAAATTGCCTTCCAGATCAGAAATGCCTTTCGCCTTCAAATCATGAAACGTGAAGTCGAAACTTAAATTCGGATGCAGCTCTTCCGCTTTTTTCTTTGCCTTCATCCAGTGCGCGTTAAAGCTGTCGTGTGTACTTGAAAGACACCGGTTTTCTTTGATTGGTGGCAGAGTTACCAATTAGGAAATGGGCTTAAATACCTTTAAAAACCTGCCCCCGATGCCATTCAACAAACTGCTCTAGCGGGTAATACTCCCGTTTTTTAGGCAGAAACAGCGGTTTACCCTCAAAACCCCAGAATAGCCTTTCGACGATCTTGCTGCCGTTCACTCCTTCTGAAACCATCAACTTCATACTGTCATCAATACCGATAACGCCAATATCAAACGCAGAGTGATGTACTGAGCACAAGGCTAATCCGTTGGTCACGGTGCAAGGGCCACCGTATTGCTTCCATTTGATGTGTGCTGCTTCGAGGCCGACAGGTGTTGTATCGTGTCGTAAATCATAACCGCAGACCGCACAGCGGTATTGATACGCACGTAGTACTGTTTGACGGAAATGAGGATCGCGAGACTTGCGTACATCATCTAGCGACAGTTCCAGGCGGTTGGCAATGACTTCCTGAACACTTTCAGGAAAATGCTCGCTTAAAATCTGCTGAGCCAGTTTATCGATAAGTTGAGGTTGTTTGCATAATAGTTGATAGCTGACTTTATCAAATCCCCCCATGACACCGTGCTGAATCAGCTCACGATTTGGCGGCTCTTTACTTCCTTTCTGCGGTGAACAATGCTCGTCATTCTGCAACTGCCAAAAACCATCGCCCTTCAGTCGCCAGAATGGCATTTCAGGGTAATGAGCGCGCCGCTGCTGCCCAAAGCTGTTCAAAAGTGCCAATAGAGAAGGGCGGATTTCATCGCCATAGTGAAACAGGCGCGGGTGTCCTTGCTGATAGGCCGATAGGACATAAAGCAGCAACAATGGCTTATGAGGCGCACGCTGATCGCCTTTACGCCATATAGACATATTGGAAATTGCGGTTTGAAGTTCCTGGGCAGATGGCATACGCAACACGAGCAGAAAAGGGATATATTGTGATAATGCTCGCAAAATCAGTGGGATTCAAGCCTTTCGTCGCTCTCAATATCTCGTATCACGCCACCTTATCAACGTAGATAACCCTGTGATGCTCGGCGTCAGTGATACTTTGCATATGTGAGATTCTGGCGATGAGTAAAAAGGTGAGCAGATCCTTTATGCCATATTTTCTGTAGATATTATTTTTCATGTTGTTGGCGGTTTTATGGGTTATCGCCATTTTCTTTGCGATGGTTTTTATTGATATTCCGTCCAGCCAATAGCCGAAGAATATTTTCTCATTTGGTGATAACGATATCGTCTTGCCTTTTATTTCTCTGAACGATGACAGGGCAGAGATCACGTTTTTAATCGTACTCATCGGTGCGTGTTTTGATAATAGCAATACCTTTTTAGCCACCATCACCGGTGCATGTCTGCGGTTGTTGAGAATAATAATGAATGTCCGGTGTTCAGTGGTAATGATGTGGCTTAATAGTGCCATGTCGATACCGTGTTCAATATCAACAACAGTGATTGGCACATTACCGTTATCCCTATTTCCCAGACAGGTAAACGCCGCCGTGGTGAAAGGGCAGCGGCTGAATATTTCAATACTCATGGCGATCGCAATTCGATAGAAAAATAACAACGTGATGTTTATGGCGGCACGTCATCCCTGTAGCAGCTTTAATACGTTTCCCGACAGTTGGTTGGCTTGTGACAATACGGACAGGGAAGCCTGTTGTAGGATCTGGGATTTTGTCATCGCGGAAACCTCAATGGCGTAATCCGCATCCAATATACGTGAGCGGGCGGCAGCGGTGGCAACCTTCTCCTGTGAAAGCACGGCGGTTACTGATTCAAAGCGGTTCATCTGGCTACCGTATTCGCTGCGATAACCGTCCAGCGTTTTCAGTGCGTTATCGAATGTGGCTAATGCCGCACTGGCCTGTTCCGGTGTACCCAGCGTCACAGAGGAAAGTCCCAGTGACTGGCTGTCTGCTGGCGCTGGGTTGATAGTGACCGTTTGCAATGCATCACCGAAACTCGCCCCGACGACAAACGTCGTTTCTTTGCTGATCGGTACTGAAGGCGGCAGTGGCGGGGCAGGCTCTGTCGGTGTGGGAAGTTCATCCCAGCTTGCGTTGCTAGTAAACACGCCGCTGCCAACCACAATGACAATCAGATCTTCTGTCACCTCATCAATGTGAATTTTTTCCAGTCGGTTTGTTGTTCCCACATTTCCATCGTTAAATCCCCCGGTGTTGGCATCTTCAAAACGGTCGCCATCACCGCTGTAGGTGATGGTCATGCCCTGATACGTTGTCTGTGCCCCTGTGTTGATATTGTATTCCCCGGCTTGCAGCAGCGAATCTGCCGAGTAGGTGGCTCCAGGTAAAAAGCCGTTATCTTGCGTAATCACGGCGGTATTCATGGTGCTTTCATCCGTTACGCCGTTTGCTGACCAGACGATATCGGCGTCTGTGCCTTCTGCGGGTGTACCGGCCAGATGCTTGCCATCTCGTGCGAATAGCTGGATATCGTCATCGGCGCTTAATGAGTCGATGGTGATGGTGATATTTTTTGCGCCAGCAGGAATGTAAGCTAGTGAGACCACCCCGGAAGGAAATTGATGATTGATATTGGGGACGGGAAACTTTTCAGCCAGTGGCAAAGTTTCCCCCAATTTGGCAGGCTGAGGGCCCGGTTCAGCAGGAGCCAGCGGGTAGCGGCCAAAGATTTGCGTTGACGAAGCGATGCGGTCGATCTCTTCCCTGATTTGTTGATATTCACCGTTCAGGCTGGCCTGGTCGGTATCTGACAACGTGCCATTTGCCGCCTGCACCGCGAGTTGCCTGCCGCGTTGTATCAGGTTATTGATGGCATTAAGCCCGCTCTCGGCGGTTTGCATCAGGCTGAGGCCATCTTTCATTCCGTTGGTGATGACGCTGTTGGCATTCAAATTGGCAGTCATCCGGTTGGCAATCGCCTGACCAGCGGCATCATCCTTCGCGCCATTGATACGCAGACCCGATGAAAGTCGTTCAATCGCCTGGCTCAATCGGGTGGCCGATTTATCCTGTTGATTCCGTATCGTTAAATGAAGAGAGGTAATCGGCGTCATTGCGCACCAGTCCTGGTTTGGTAGAAATAACGCGATACCTTTATCTGCTGATTATTGATTTACCGGATAACAGGCAATAGTCAGTCCTTCCCGAGTATGGGAATAAAGAACAGATAAAACATTACGTTATGGTTATTCTCGGCAGTAGCTTAGTCGTGTTGATAATCAAAAGATAATCGTTTTGATAGATCAATGCGATCTTATCGATCGGCGCTACCGATCAAAGGATTGCGGAGTATACGCTATGTAATCGCATGGAAATAAAGCGAGTGATAGCCTGCACACTACTGAAGCTGTAACGGCTATCCAGCCAGTTATTTGGGAGACTGAACTTTGTCAACGCGCAAGTAGCGTGAAGTATGACGGATATAACGATTTTTATTTTAGATGATGATATGCCTATATTAATTATTGATGATTGATTCACATAAAATAACTCTTTTTTAGTTATGTTTTTGTTTTTAAATCAGTGATTTAATCCTGGTTTATTATTTTCTATTGAAATTTAATATTAATATTTTTTTATAATATTTTCTGAATTAATAGGGGATTCAGTGAGGACATATCTAATGTTGATTTTGATTATTCACCTTATCTATAAGTAAAACTTGAGCGATTGTGTTCACGGCAACACTTATTTTATAAATTTACGAATCTGGCTAATTTCTTTGTTGTGGTATTTGTTGTTAAATAACAGGGTGTTGAGGTTTAATATTAGATATTTTAGGCTAATGACGATGATATCGTGCTATTTATGATTTTAGGGCGTACACTGCATATTCATACACCTATTTGGTACAATGTATGGCTACCTTTGATTTTCTCCAGGTGTTTAATCGCACAACGGTGAAAGTGAGTTGTCCCGTATGCAAGCATCTCACTGAGCAGAAAAGAAATAGATTTCGTGAAAATGTTACGGTCATGTGTCCTAAGTGTGGATTGTATTTTTTGCCGAGGGGAGAGTAGAGGATGTTATTTATCTTCCGTTTTCAAAGAATTATCGAGTAGGCTTAATTGCCTCTAATGGAGGAACATTCCAATTGACTGAAGAAGAGCTTAAAGTGTTTTTATTTACACAGACTTGTGTGATTCTCTCTGGCGTACTTGCTGCAAGAGAAGGTCAACCACTTATTATTCAACAACGTTTTAGTAAGATTTATGAAATATTGTCTGCTGAATATGAAAAATTACAATAATTAAATGAATTGTTTTTCGTTATGTTTATCTCTGAATGGTGGTAACTTAAGTTGAATGTCAACCGTGCGCAAGTGAGTAGAGATCAAGGTATGTTTAATCGTTGTCGGTCTTTTTTAAGCTACGCGCATCCTAGATACTGGTTATTATGGTTTGGTCTAGGAGTACTCTTTCTACTGGTTCAACTGCCTTATCCTGCATTGGTGGTATTGGGAGGATGGTTAGGGCGTCAGTCAATGCATTTTTTAAAAAGACGAGTAGCGATTGCCAGGCGTAATTTGATGCTTTGTTTCCCTGACATCTCATCTCAGCAGCTTGAGAATAAGCTAATTGATAATTTCTCCTCGCTCGGCATCGCACTGCTGGAGACTGGGATGGCATGGTTTTGGCCCGATTGGCGAATAAAAAAATGGATTGATATTATTGGTATTACACATTTGCAAGAGGCTGAAAGTAAGCAACGCGGTGTTATTGTGGTTGGCGTACATTTTATGACGCTGGAGTTGCACTTTCGTATTTTAGGCCATTGTAAACCGATGACTGTGATGTATCGTCCTCATAACAATAACGTGTTGGAACTGGTGCAAAAATGGGGGCGCTCAAGATCGGGAAATGTATTGGTTGACCGGAAAAAACTCATTTCCATGGTGCATACTTTGAAGCAAGGCGGCAGTGTTTGGTTTGCACCCGATCAGGATTATGGCGTAAAAGGCAGTGTATTTGTGCCTTTTCTGGGCGTAGAACGTGCAGCTACCAGCAATGGGACGTTTATTATTGCCAAGCTGACTCGTTCTGAATTGGTGACGGCTGTCGTGATTCGTAAGGATGGTAGGAAAGGGTATCAACTTATTATTTCTCCGATCTTAGAAGAATATCCTTATGAGGACAGTCTGTTAGCTGCTCATTATCTGAATAAAATGATAGAACATGAAATCATGAGGGCCCCTGAGCAGTATCTCTGGTTGCATCGACGTTTTAAAACTCGACCCCAGGGTGAACCCTCTTTGTATATTTAATTTATTATCTTTGAATTATTTCGTTATACGTTTTTTTTCTTTTTTTGACCGCGCCTAATGGATTAGCGTTTATCGACTATACTTACTTCCTTGCCTCTCTTTTCTTGACTCCACTTTCTCTCACCATTTGGGCAATTGACCCGTATTTTTTATTCAGTTCCTGTATCAAGTGTCGGTAATCCTGATCAATAAGGTTTGCCTGGCTTTCTGAACGTTACCTTTAAGGTGGTCAGTGCGTATTTTGCATCCAGACCAAAAGGCGATTATGAAAATATTTTCCCGCCATTTTTCCTTCCCCCGCCAAGATGTTGCGTCGCCCTGGAATGACACTCTTCCCGTTAGAGGGGATCTATTCGGCATGGAGCGCTTAGAGCAACATGGCCGCACGTTAGCCAGCGCGCAGCCTGTGACCTTATCGCCACCTAATGTGATCTCGTTACACCAGCGTTTGAATGATAATGCAAAAGTATTGCTGGCCTCTTACCGAGCCAGTGCTCAAGAGCTGGATAAAGGGGGCAGTGTCGTGCCTGCGGCTGAATGGTTACTAGATAACTACCATTTGGTCGCCGCGCAAATTCGTGAAGTTCGTGAAGATTTGCCGCCTCGTTACTATCGCCAGCTACCCAAATTGTCACAAGGCCCTTTTGCCGGTTATCCACGGGTATTTGGGCTGGTATGGGCTTTTATTGCTCATACTGACAGCCATGTTGACCCCATCGCTTTACGTCGCTTCATTATGGCGTATCAGGATGTTCAGCCTCTGACGATCGGTGAGCTATGGGCTGTGGCTATCACCTTGCGCATTGTGTTGATAGAAAATCTGCGGCGTCTGGCTGACCAGATGACTGTCGGGCGCAAGGCTCGCGCAGATGCTGAGCGGGTTGCTAATGAACTTTTGCAATCCGGTGAAGCTGGCGCCGTACGAGGCGATGAAATAACGAATAGTTATCTCTCCGCTTATATTCTTTCTTCTGATAACGATGCTCCTCTGTCGGAGACGTTTGCGGCACAGTTGGTCAAGCGACTACGCGATCAGGATCCAAAGACAACGCCCGCATTAGGGTGGCTTGAACAACGGCTAAAACAGCAGGGAAGTTCAACAGAAGAAGTCGTGCAACACGCTCAGCAGCGTCTGGGCATTTCTAATGTCACTGTGCGCAATATCATTACCAGTATGCGATTAATTTCGGATATCGATTGGGCTGAGTTTTTCGAAAGCGTGAGTCTTGTTGATGCACGTCTGCGGGCGAACAGTGACTTTGCGACCATGGATTTCCCTACTCGAAATTTATACCGCAGCGCGATTGAACAACTCGCGCGTCAGGCACCCAGCTCTGAACTGGATATTACAGAACAAGCGCTTTTACTGGCACAACAGGTGCCCGCTTCTTCTCATTCTGACGAGCTTACCGAACGTAAGCGTGAACCGGGTTACTATCTGATTGCGGAGGGCAGGCCACAGCTTGAAGAGGCGATCGGTTTTCAGCCCGCGTTTCTACTGCGATTCAATCGCTTTACCCTGAGTGGTGGCATGCGCGGCTATGTTGGTGCTATCGCGTTTTTCACTGTGTTTTTACTGGCGGGCATCGGCATAGTGTTGTCTTCTCCTGCGGTGTCGAATGCCTGGCTCGTGGTGATGGGACTGATCTGTATCATTCCCTGTTCTGACGTCGCGACCTCCTGGGTTAATCGCCTGGTCACCTGGCTATTTGGCGCAGCACCGTTGGCTGGACTGGAGTTGTTGCAAGGCGTGCCCAGCCATTGCCGGACATTAGTCGTAGTGCCAACGCTGTTGTCCAGCGCACAAGATCTACTACAGCAGGTAGAACAGCTTGAGGTTCACTACTTATCCGGTGGGCAGGGTGATATCACCTTTGCATTGTTGACTGATGGTGTAGACGCCGAAACGGAACACCTTGCTGGCGATCAACCCATGTTGACGCAGGCATTACTCGCCATACAACAGCTCAATGTGCGTTATGGGAAAGGACCTGCGGGCGATCGATTTTTATTATTGCATCGTCGCCGGGTCTTTAATCCCTCGGAAAATGTGTGGATGGGTTGGGAGCGTAAACGGGGGAAATTGCATGAGCTTAATCGGTTATTACGCGGCGCGACGGATACCCACTTTATTTCGGTAGACGGTCATCATATTCATGTTCCTGCTGATGTTCGCTATGTGATCACGTTGGATGCGGATACGCGTTTACCGCGGGATACGGCCTTAAAACTGATTGGCAAAATGGCTCATCCTCTCAACCAACCGCGCTGGGATCGCCACGGGGAACATATTGTGGCGGGATATGCCATCTTACAACCTCGCATTACGCCATCTCTGCCTGCCGGGCATGAAACGTCCTTATATCAGCGGATTTTCTCGGCACCGGGGGGAATTAACCCTTATGAAGCGGCGATCTCTGATGTGTATCAGGATTTGTTTGGCGAAGGGTCCTATACCGGTAAAGGTATCTATGATGTTGATGCGTTTGAACGCGCGCTCAAAGACCGTATTCCTGAAAACAGCCTACTCAGCCACGATCTCTTTGAGGGTATTTATGCCCGTGCGGGGCTGGCTTCTGATGTTGAATTAATCGAAACCTTTCCCTCACGTTATGATGTGATCGTCAAACGACAACATCGTTGGACGCGCGGTGACTGGCAGTTGCTGCCATGGATTCTGGGACGGATGCCGTCAGCGTCAGGTACGACGGTGCATTTACCCGCGGTGGGGCGCTGGAAAATGATTGATAACTTGCGCCGATCGTTGCTCGCTCCAAGCCTTCTATTGATGCTGATTGGATGCGCGGCGCTACCGCCTGATATGGCATGGAAGGGCATCGCTATCGTCCTGCTGGTCTTGGCGTTTCCCTCCTGCCTGCCCGCGTTGTGGGATGTTATCGCACGCGGTTTGCGTGGCATAACCCGACAACAGTCGCTGAGTCAAAGCCAGCCTATCCGGCATTTATTGCGCGATCTTAAGCTCGCTTTCATGCAGGTCGTGCTCTCTTTTGTCTTTCTTGCCGATCATAGCTGGCAGGCGCTTGATGCACTCATTCGCACGTTGATACGGCTAACGATTACCCGCCAGCATTTACTTGAATGGACGACGGCAGCGCAGTCGGGTCGCCGTCCCCGTCTGACGCTAGGGGGCTTTTATCGTCAAATGCTGGGCGGGGTGTTACTCGGTGTGGCGGCGGTGGGAGGCGGGTGGTTAATGACTCCGCAGAATTGGCCACTTTGGCTATCGCTTGGCATCGTGTGGCTGGCGGCGCCAACCCTGGCACTGCAAGTGAGTCGTGAGCGCTCAATATCGCGTCAGGAAAACATTAGTGAGGCAGATAAACAGGCGCTGCGATTGACCGCCCGACGCACCTGGCGCTTTTTTGAAACCTTTGTTACTGAAGGTGAAAACAATTTGCCGCCGGATAATTTCCAGGAGCAACCAAAGCCGGTTGTGGCTCACCGGACTTCTCCAACCAATATCGGTCTGTATTTACTGTCTACCGTAGCAGCGCGCGATTTTGGTTGGATTGGCCTGACTGAGGTGGTTGAACGACTCAGTGCGACACTGAGCACCATGGATCGATTATCGCGTTTTCGCGGTCATTTTTTTAACTGGTATGACACGCGGGATCTACAAACGCTGCAACCAGCTTATGTGTCCTCGGTGGATAGTGGCAATTTGGCAGGGAATTTGATTGTTCTGGCAAATGCCTGCGAACTCTGGCAGGAAGAAAATGTGTTGTCGGATTATCGGGAGTCCTTGGCTGACCACCTGCAACTGATCCGTACATCACTGTTGCTTCATCAAGCAACGAAGAATGAATCCGTCCTGCTCCGGTCGTTAGATAAAATCGACAGTTTGCGAAACAGCCATTTGCCATCGGATCGCCTGTTACCGGAAATGATAGTGCAGTTGGAGCAACTACTACAGCGGACGCAAACGCGGTTAACGCCGGCCAATGAAGATGAGGTAGCGGAGTCCATCTTCTGGATTAGTGCGACGATATCGATGTTGACCTCCCATGAGCGTGAGCTGCATGGTTCTACGACAGCATCCGAATCTCTGATGGAAAGCCTGCGTGTAGTGGCCGAACGCGCCCGTAAGATGGCGATAGAGATGGATTTTGCCTTCCTTGTCGATCCCGAACGCAAATTGCTATCAATTGGCTATTTGATGTCAGAAAACCAACTGGATGTGAGCTGTTACGACTTGTTGGCTTCAGAGGCCAGATTAGCCAGTCTGTTTGCCATTGCCAAAGGGGATGTTAGTACGCGTCACTGGTTCCGCCTGGGACGTTCGGCTGTGCGCACTGTTCACGGGTCGGCGCTGATGTCATGGTCGGGATCGATGTTTGAATATTTAATGCCATCGCTGGTCATGCGTGCTCCTGTGGGGAGTTTATTAGAACAAACCACGCGGTCGGTTGTGGCTCAACAGCAGGTTTATGGTAGAGCGTTATCCGTGCCATGGGGGATTTCCGAATCGGCCTATAATGCACGAGATATAGATTTTACCTATCAGTATTCAAATTTTGGCGTGCCTGGCTTAGGTTTAAAGCGTGGTCTGGCAGACAATCTGGTTGTCGCGCCTTATGCGACCGGTTTGGCAACCATGGTGGACCCGCTTGCTGCCTGCCGGAACTATGCGCGTTTGGCTGATATGGGGGCGTCGGGCCGCTATGGTTTCTATGAGGCGCTTGATTTCACGCCGTCTCGTCTGCCGGATAACAAAAAAGTGGCTATCGTTTACAGCTTTATGTCGCACCATCAGGGGATGACGCTGATCGCGATCGCCAATACCCTGCATGACGGTAGTATGCGCCGCCGTTTCCACCGCGAACCAATGATTCAGTCCTGTGAGCTACTGTTACAGGAAAGTTTGCCGACGCAGATGGCACTCGCCGAGCCTCAGGTTGAAGAGGTGAAGGCCAGTGGAGGCGAAAGCCGCAATGAGGCTGCCATGTTACGGCGATTCTCCGCATCGCCGACAGGGGCACCGATGACACATCTGCTCTCTAATGGCCGCTATGCGGTGATGCTGACTACGACGGGCTCCGGCTATAGCCACTGGCGTGAATTAGCGATTACCCGCTGGCGTGAAGACACGACTCAGGATAACTGGGGAAGTTTTGTGTTGTTACGTGATATGCGCAGCAACAGAATTTGGTCCGCTGGTGAACAACGTCAGCTAAGTGAATCCGGGGGGCATGTCCCCGTTTCACCCAGCGTGATCGGTAATGCGCTGGGTGAACCAAGGCATCGTTATGAGGTGATTTTTGGTGAAGATCACGCGTCGTTTATTCGTCATGAACGTTCTCTGACCACCACGCTTGATGTGTTGGTATCGGGGGAGAGCGATGGGGAAGTACGCCGTGTCACATTGACAAACAGTGGGCGCCGCCAGCGCGATATCGAACTGACATCCTACGCGGAAATGGTGCTGGCTCCGCCCAGTGCTGATACGGCACATACTGCATTTTCCCGCATGTTCGTACAAACAGACTATCTGGACGCATTCTCTGCTCTGATTGCGACCCGACGCCCACGAACGCCGGATGAACCCCCCGTCTGGGCCGCGCATTTTGTCGTGCTGGAAGGGGCTATCGGCAGCAAGATGCAGTATGAATCAGACCGGGCGCGTTTTATTGGCAAGGGTAAATCAGTGATGACAGCCGATGCCATTCTGGGTCATCAGGTCTTGTCGAATACCACCGGCACGGTACTTGATCCTATTTTCTCACTCCGTCAACAGGTAAAAATTCCTGCCGGTAAAACGGTGAGAGTGGCATTTTGGACCGTGGTGGCGGCTTCCCGCGAAGCGTTAATTGATGTGATTGATAAGCACCACGATCGCAGCGCCTATGAGCGGGATAAAACGTTTGCCTGGACGCAGGCTCAGGTGCAGTTGCGCCATCTCGGCGTGAAATCTGAGGAAGCGGCAGATTTTCAGCGTCTGGCTGCGCCAATTATTTATGCCGATCCCCGTTTTCGTGCGCCGTCTGAATCCATTGTGAAGGGCGCAGGTAAACAATCCGATCTGTGGTCACTGTCTATTTCTGGTGACCTGCCGATTGTGCTGTTGCGTATTGATGACATTGACGATATAGCCCAGGTACATCAGTTACTAAGGGCCCATGAATACTGGCGAATGAAGTTACTGAATGTCGATCTGGTGATCGTTAACGAACGTTCCTCATCCTATATCCAGGATTTGCAGATAGCGATTGAAACGGCCATTCGTAGCAGTCAGTCAAGAGCCCGCCTTGGCGGCGAATCAACACGAGGAGAGGTCTTTGCGCTACGTGCTGATTTAATGTCAGTAGAAGCAAGAGCGCTGTTGCTATCAATCGCCCGTGTCTCGCTGGTTGCGCGTCGTGGGCCGATTTCCCATCAGTTGGCACTCATTCCGCATCCTGATAAGGATATCAGAGCGGTAAGTCTCATCCCGCCAAAATCCCAGCCTGATAACACTTCCCGTCCAGAAGGACTGGCATTCTTTAATGGAATTGGCGGTTTTGATCGGCAAGGCAGGGAATATGTCTCGGTGCTAGATGCTGAACACACTACGCCCGCGCCGTGGATTAATGTGATTGCCAATCCAACGTTTGGTTTTCAGGTTTCGGCACAGGGAAGTGGCTACAGTTGGGCAGAAAATAGCCGTGAAAATCAATTAACGCCTTGGGGCAATGACGCGGTGATTGATCCCGGCGGTGAGGCGCTTTACCTCCGCGATGAGACGAGTGGTGTGCTATGGACCCCTACGGCATGGCCGATTAATGACGGCGGATGCTATGTTGCACGTCACGGTTTTGGCTATAGCCGTTTTACCCATGCCGCCAATGATATCGAGTCGATGCTGTTGCAGTATGTCCCTTTGAGCGACGCGATAAAGATCTCGCGTTTGCGATTGCGCAATACTTCTATGTATACGCGGCAACTGACGATTACTGCTTATGCAGAATGGGTGCTGGGTACATCACGTAGCGCCAGTGCGCCTTACTTGTTAAGCCATGTGGATTCACAAACGGGCGCGGTGTTGGTACGGAATCCGTGGTCTGGTAGTTTTCCCGGACGGTTGGGATTTTCCGATCTAGCGGGTAGCCAGCAGTCGCTGACGGCGGACAGAACAGAGTTCCTCGGGCGTAACGGGCATATGCGCGCGCCTTTAGCGTTGGTAAACCAGAGCCCCTTGTCGGGGAATACTGCAGCGGGGTTTGACCCATGTTGTTCGTTACAGACGGCGGTGACGATTGCACCCGGCGAGGAGGTTGAGGTTGTCTGGTTTATCGGGCAGGCGGCGTCTGTTGAGTTGGTCAGAACGCTGGTGGAGAAATACCGACAGATCGATCTGGATGCGGTTTTACATGACGTAGAAGCGCATTGGGAATCGGTAACCGGGGCGATCCGCGTGAAAACACCCGATAGCGCCATGGATATCATGCTCAACGGATGGCTGCTTTATCAAACGCTGTCTTCTCGTATTCAGGCGCGTTGTGGCTTTTATCAGGCTAGCGGCGCATATGGTTTCCGTGACCAGTTACAGGATGGCATGGCCTTAACCTTTTCTCGTCCGGAGGAAACGCGTCAGCACCTATTACGCGCTGCGGGGCGGCAATTTGCCGAGGGTGATGTACAGCACTGGTGGCTACCGCATTCGGGAGCTGGGGTGAGAACACGAATTTCCGACGATCGTGTTTGGCTGGCGTTTGCCACGGCGAACTATATTCAGGTTAGCCAAGACTATGACGTGCTAACTGAACAGATTGGTTTTCTGGAGGGACCACCTGTCGCTGAAGGGGAGCATGACGCATTTTTCCAGCCGATGCCTTCAGCTGACACGGCGACGCTGTTTGAACACTGCGCGCGCGGCCTGGATCAATGTTTACAGTTGACCGGACAAAACGGCTTGCCCCTTATCGGTGGCGGTGACTGGAACGATGGTATGAACCGCGTTGGTGAGAAGGGTAAAGGTGAGAGCGTGTGGCTTGGATGGCTGTTGATTTATACCATCGCACGCTTCGCACCGTTGGCTGAACGATATGATGCCACTCGTGCGGCCCGCTGGCGCGATCATGCCGAATCTGTCAGGGAAGCTATTGAACGTTCGGCCTGGGATGGTGCCTGGTATCGTCGGGCAACGTTTGATGACGGGACATGGCTGGGCAGTCACAGCAATGATGAGTGTGCCATTGATTCTATTGCCCAATCATGGGCAGTACTTTCTGGCGCTGCTGATGCAGAAAGAGCGGCGACGGCCATGGCCTCGCTGGAACAGCATCTGATTCGGCAAGACGAGGGGCTAGCGCTGTTGTTTACGCCTCCGTTTGATCGTGCTGAGCACGACCCAGGTTATATCAAAGGTTATCCACCGGGGTTACGTGAAAATGGTGGTCAATACACGCATGCTGCGATGTGGTCAGTATTAGCGTTTGCCAAATTGGGGCGGGGGAATAAGGCAAGGGATCTGTTTACTTTACTTAATCCGATTAATCATGGCTCGACACCGCAACAAATCGCCCGCTACCGTGTTGAACCTTATGTTATCGCCGCAGACGTTTATTCGGTGGCACCACATTCGGGACGGGGAGGTTGGACGTGGTATACCGGTTCGGCAGGGTGGATGTATCGAGCGGGCATTGAGGGAATATTAGGGATCCGCCGTGAAGGAAGTGAGTTGATACTGTCACCTTGTATTCCCGATGATTGGCCAGGCTTTGAGGCTCAGGTGGCCGTGGGTGAGAGCCGTTATTGTATCCAGGTCGTGAACGATCGCCATCAATGCCAAGGGATATCAAAGGTAATACTGGATGGCAGGGATATGCTATTCGATGCAGAGAAGAAACAGGTCGGAATTGTGCTAGAGAAAGGGGAACATCACCTGCAAGTGTTCTTGTAGTATAACGAACGATGCGCGTGATTAACCGACATCGCTACATGACGCCATTTATATTTAATTCATATGATTAGTTGCGATTTTGGAAGGCAGGGCTGGTGGATGAAATGGCAAATTGATGCGGTGTAAAGCCACTCTTTTACTCGCCGTTAAGAGACGGCGAAGAGTAGCGAAACGGCTGCCGCTAGATTTTTACCTACTTGTTTTTTCGGCATAGGAATTTGTCTTTTATCACGCCATCAAAGAAACGGCCCTTAGAGACGACAGCGTCAGAAATAAACTTTTTATAGATAGATTCAGGCACACCGACATACTGATAGATATCTTTGTTATGAAATGCTATCTCAAGCGTGTGCGTCTTTGGGTCATACCCAATTGAATCAATTCGTGACGATGAAACCTGCTGTCGCTGCAATGCTCGTTCCTCCCCAGGATAAAATAAGATCAAAGTATAAAAGATTTACTGCATGACGCATTGTTGACGATCATGCTTATTTATTGAATATGTATCAAATTTCTAGCGGGTTGGTTAGTAAAATCGTTGGTTTATCGTTTTCATGCTGTGAATTTGTTCAATGGAGGGAAATTCATCTGTTTGGTAAGGAATATGGTGTAAACCTGCGATGATGAATAGGGCGCTATTCTTTTCAGATGTGAACTGAAACGCAGGTTTGCAATAAGATAGAATAGTTATTCCGGCGCGTATTCGATCCTGTTTCTGCCGTTGGCTTTGGCCTGATAGAGTGCATCGTCCGCTGCCTTTATCAGACATTCATAATCTGGATGACCGCTATAGACGGCGATGCCTGCGCTTATGGTCATTGTCACGCTTTCACCGTTTTGAAGATGAATCGGGTGATCCTGGATTTTCTTTCTCAGTCGCTCGATGATGGTGTGGGCGGCGACTTTAGGCGTTTCAATAAGCACGATCATGAATTCTTCGCCGCCGTAACGGAAAACATAGTCGCTGTTTCGTGTGCTCTCATACAGAATTTCCGCAACCCTTTTCAGGATGTTATCGCCAGCGGCATGACCATATGTATCATTCACGGTTTTAAAATGGTCAATATCAATCATGGCGATGCTGAGCGAGGTGTTTGAGTGCATTGCCAGCGATATTTCATGTCTAAGAATGGTTGGCAGGAAGCGACGGTTTAACAGAAGGGTCAACGTATCCTTGCCGCTTTCCAGTTTTTGGACTTCGTCAAATAGCGATCCCAGCAGCATGTTTATTTTATAAATTTTACTTCTGACCGTTTTAAGTAACGGGGCGTAATCCTGCTGTGTCAGTAGTGCGGTAGTGCTATGGCTGCGAATGTAGTCATCCGTTTCCGTCATGATTGAGACGATAGTGCGTATACCCTGAATATTACTGAAACTGGATTTCCCCTTATGGTTAAACCACAGGCCAAACTCCGAATCACTCAGGTCCTGGATGCTGGAAAGCGGCGTACCGGTGGCAACACTAAAAATAAAGGCATTTTCCCAATTCAGCAGCGAGGCATTCTGACGCTCTCTCTCCATGCTGGCATTTTCCAGAATAGAAAATAGCCGATAGGATTCTTCATTTTTAGCAGCCAGATCGTGCGACTGTGAATAGGTCTTGCTCATTACCTCTATGGCGATATCCATAGAGATAGAGGCAAAACGCATAGCATCAAAGCATAGTGTTTTATCCTCTGCCACCTGTGCGATGTCTTCATAAAGGTGCCATTTTAAACGCCGAGCGC
Source organism: Pectobacterium carotovorum (assembly GCF_900129615.1). Taxonomy (GTDB): domain Bacteria; phylum Pseudomonadota; class Gammaproteobacteria; order Enterobacterales; family Enterobacteriaceae; genus Pectobacterium; species Pectobacterium carotovorum. The sequence goes on from NZ_FQWI01000005.1 coordinate 323,612, forward strand.
CGCGCTCAACCAGATCGACGGGAATACCAATACGCGCATGAATCTGACCAATTTTCTTTTGATGGTTAATCAGGTCAGCCAGACGATCTCCGGTATTCGTTAAGATGTCTGCAATCCATTTGCTCATCGATCCATGGAGTCGATCGTGGACTTGCTGACTGGAAAGAAACAGTGAGGCTTCTTGATCTTTGAGCATGTAGGAGTAGAACGCGTCAGCAAAGTCGGAGGCTTTCTGATCGGCGAGGGTTCGCAGTAGATTAAAAGATTTTTGTGAGGTTGTGGCTATCAGTTTTGTCCATTCTGATGTTATGACTTGATTGTAGTCTGACTCACCGTTATCTCTCTGTTCATTAACGTTCAATAGTTCGTTCAACTTTTAATCTCTTTTGCGAATATGTCGGATGTACTAGGATAGAAACGATCAATTTTTTGCCTGAATAATCGATATTGAATGACAGAGAGGGTCAACATGGCGTTGTTAAAAACAAATAAAATTAATCATTTCATATAGGTACTATTCCTACCGTAGTTGTAAATGATAATGCTGTTTTTTTGATGTTAGAAGCTATTTTGAGATAAATTTATGAAAGTTAATGATCTGGTTACGGTTAAAACTGATGGAAAGACGCGCCGAGAAGGGACGATTCTGGCTGTAGATACGTTTCAGGAAGGGATTATGTATTTAGTTGCATTAAAAGATTACCCAGCTGGCATCTGGTTTTTCAATGAGGTTGATAGCAAAGACGGTACGTTTGTTGAACCAAAGATATTGCCAGAAAAAGAGTAAATGGATGATGCCAATATGCGAGCATTGTCCGAGTGAACAATGCTCGCAGTGACGTTGGTATCCAGTATTAGAACGTTTCCCAGTTACCGTTTTCCGTATTGGCCTGACGGGGAAGGGCGAGCGATGAACGTCCCTTGGCGGCCAGAGCGTTCGGCCGGGTAGGGGCTGACAAATGGCTGGATAACTTAAATGTCGCAACGGCGCGAGTAAGCAATGCTGCTTGCTCTTCCAACGATGCCGCGGCAGCACTGGCTTCCTGAACAAGCGAAGCATTCTGCTGTGTCACGCTGTCCATTTCAGATATCGCCTGGCCGACCTGAGTAATTCCTCGGCTTTGCTCGTCAGACGCAGAAGCGATTTCACCCATGATGTCGGTGACGTTGGTAACGGCATCGACGATTTCTTTCATGGTTTGACCCGCGTTATCAACCAGAACAGAACCACTGTTGACCAGATTCACCGATTCGGAAATCAGCGTTTCTATCTCTTTTGCGGCTTGTGCACTGCGCTGTGCGAGGCTGCGAACTTCACTTGCTACGACGGCAAAACCGCGACCTTGTTCCCCCGCTCTAGCTGCTTCAACCGCCGCATTGAGTGCGAGAATATTCGTTTGGAAAGCAATGCTGTTAATAACGCTGGTAATTTCAGATATTTTCTTGGAGCTACCTGAAATACTGTTCATTGTGTTCACAACGTTTGCAACGATCTCACCGCCTTGCTTGGCCTTTCCTGAGGCATTTGCCGCGAGCTGGCTAGCGTGGTGCGCATTTTCTGAGTTTTGCTTCACCGTCGCGGTTAATTGCTCCATGCTTGCCGCGGTCTGTTCAAGCGCAGCGGCTTGTTGTTCGGTTCGCGAGGAAAGGTCTGTGTTACCGGATGAAATCTCCGTAGAACCTTGATAAATAGAGTCTGCGCTTTCCCGAACGGTAGTGACAGTAGTGACCAGAGAAGACTGCATCTGTTGAACGTTACTGGCGAGTGTGCCAATTTCATTCCTGCCATAACGGTCCGATATTTGAGTCAAATCGCCCTGCGCAATACGCTGAATTCTCAGGACCAATTGATTTATTGGTTTGATGAGGATTCCGCGCAGCAGGAAGAAAGTCAGAAGCGTTAAAATGGTGGCCAGTGCAAAACTGCCGCCCATCAATGAATATCCAAGCAGTGCATTTTTATGCGCTGTTTCGTTTAAGTCTTTCGCTCTTTGCGTGCGGTAAGCGACAGCCTCTAGCAAAAATTTGTTATAGGCCAAATCTAAAACCCGGGTTTCTTCGGATTCGAGAGTGATAACCTCTTCAAACAGGCCTTGTTTTGCAGCGGTGAGCATCAGCATAAGACCTTGATTGACGTACGCGTCATAGGACTTACGCAGATCGCCATCCAACGCCATATCCTGAGGTGTTTTAACCGGACGTTGTTCATAGACAAGGAAGGCTTTTTTCGACTGTTCCAGACGCTGCTCAGCCTGTTTCAGGTTGTCATTGAAGACCTGCGAATCACCAATACGAGCAGCAGCAGCGGCCTGAATCAGCAGCAGACGTGCAGTGCGAAGGTGATTGGAACTGTTTGAGATCCCCATTCGGGTATCGATTTCTTGTGTGACGTCGTCTAATGACTGATTGCTGCTTTGTAGAAAATAGCTGGATGTGCCGATAGATGCTGCAAATAACAGCATGATACCACCCAGAATAATGATGAATAAGGGAACTAGCCGTAAATTGCTCAGCATGCCGGCCTCGGCGTGCTGCTCAGACCTTGACGTTATTTTCATATCCATTCGCTCATTCTCAGGAATTTATGATTTACCATGCCACTCGCTGCGGCATTGGCGTTTAGGTTTTAGTGTCTACATTAATGACAATTCATTAGCTAAACAACCAATGTAAAAGATAATCGGCATATATTGAGAAACCTTAATCAAATTCGATGCGATCCCGATCACGTTTTTAACTCTTTAAAAAGAAAAGAGAAATACGTGATGCGAAATCATACAGATTGATAATAAAAAATAAAGAGTCTAACCCCTAACTTTATTTGTTTGAGGTTCAACGCTATTATAGCGAATCTATCTTCGGAGGAATTTTTCTTGGAAAAGCGCACGCATTTTTTTTCTGATAAAAAAGTTGTTTTTTTTATCGCCACATTATGCTGTTTGCTCTGGGGAAGTGCTTATCCGGCAATTAAAAATGGCTATGAGCTGTTTCACATTGCAGATAATGATATTCCTGGAAAACTCGTTTTTGCAGGCTACCGGTTCGCGTTCGCTGGGCTGTTGCTTTTGGTACTTGCTGTGTTAAGCGGACGCTCCATCGGGCGATTTCAGCGTGGGCAGTTAGTTCAGTTGACCACACTGGGAATATTCCAGACATCGTTGCAATATGTTTTTTTCTACATCGGTCTGGCTTATACCACTGGCGTTAAAGGTTCGATCATGAATGCAACCAGTACTTTTTTCAGCGTACTGCTTGCTCATTATTTATACCAAAATGATAAATTAAATATCAACAAGCTAATTGGTTGTATATTAGGTTTTGTCGGTGTGATGGTTGTTAATATCAATAGCAACGGAATGAATATTGGTTTTACGCTGTTAGGTGATGGGTTCGTTGTAATTGCCGCATTTATTTTGTCTGCATCGACTATATATGGTAAGCGGATATCACAAACGATGGATCCAACCGTTATGACCGGTTACCAACTGGCTATTGGTGGGATCATTTTAACGATATCAGGGTACTGTACTGGCGGGACACTCATCATACCTGATTGGAAAGCTGTACTGATGCTAGGCTACCTTATTTTGCTTTCTTCAGTCGCGTTTTCACTATGGAGCCAATTGCTGAAATATAATCGGGTGGGTATGATCGCACCATTTAATTTTCTTATCCCGGTCTCTGGTACGCTGTTGTCAGCAGTGTTTCTTAATGAAAGCATTCTGGAGTGGAAATATTTCTTTGCACTTGTTCTGGTATGTTCAGGTATTTGGCTGGTTAACCGCATTGTTAAAAGCGATCGATAACTGCCTTTGTGATCCAACTCACCTATCCCCCCTGAAGGTAGTGCCTGCAGCGTGATGCTTGAGATCGTTGAAGTCGCGAGTAGCGTCATGCTGCAGTGCCTGTATTGAATTCCAGACAATCACTAATTTCTTTAATATCAATACAGTAATGTTTAACCACTTTTTACGGCGAGAGCGGTATGTTTTGTTGTCGTTGCGACTGTGTCCTAGCAAAGGATAGATAAATGTTGCTTCATAACATGCGGTTAAGAGTTTTTTGGGTAAAAAGTGTAAGTTTTTCGTGAAAGGTATAAACTTACATAACGGAGCGTGTTATGGCTATGAGGGATTTTTTGTATATCTATCATTTATATAGCAAGCAAATCGTTTCTTTTTTATTATTTTCAATGCTCTTTTTTGTAACGTTTAGTGTGCGATTTTGGCGGAAAAATAGGCATAAAAGTGATCTGACCAGACAGGGTTTAGCGCATAATGCTTTCATTTGTGTGATCTGTGTCACATAATGGCCAAAATCATTCTTCCGTCGCGTTGTATGTGCTATGGATTAGGCGGTACAGTTGCGCTGTTTTAGGATTAATCCTATGCTTTGGTTGAGGCGAGTCTTCAGGGTGGAACTAAAAAGCAACGGATGAACGGATTCTCAGCGTGATGCGCAAAGTTGGCAAGTAACGATTGCCCGAATAAGAAATGATAAAGTAGTAACTCGCAGTATCTGGCACCGATAGTTTTTTATGCCATCAATGGAGAGTGATTTTCGAACTGGGCGATATGGTCTATCACCTAACTTATGTTTTAAACATAGCCTGTCGGGATGGGAAATATGGGTACCTCTGAATTACTCAAACACATTTATGACATTAATCTGTCTTATTTGTTACTGGCGCAACGCTTAATTAATGATGAAAAAGCTTCTGCGATGTTTCGTCTTGGAATCAATGAAGAGATGGCAGATATCCTGATGCAATTGACTTTACCGCAGATGGTGAAACTGGCAGAAACTAACCAACTGATATGCCATTTTCGTTTTAACGATCACAATACAATCAAAGTCTTGACTCAGGAATCACGTGTGGATGATTTACAACAAATTCATACGGGGATTTTGTTGTCGAGTAACTTATTACAACAGTTAACTTCGAAAGAAGAAAACCTGCCTAAGAAAAGGGCATAAGTAATGGCGGAGAAAAGTATTGTTCAGGAGGCGAAAGACATCCAATTGGCGATGGAGCTCATTTCGCTCGGTGCTCGTTTACAGATGCTTGAAAGTGAAACTCAGTTAAGTCGCGGACGTTTGATTAAACTGTACAAAGAACTTAGAGGAAGTCCGCCGCCCAAGGGAATGCTACCTTTTTCAACGGATTGGTTTATGACCTGGGAACAGAATATTCATTCATCAATGTTCTACAACGCTTACAGTTTTTTAATCAAGAATGGGCAGTGCAGCGGTGTTGAAGCGGTTATTAAATCTTATCGACTTTACCTGGAACAGTGTGCGCCGCAGAGCGATTCTCCACTGTTGGCATTGACGCGAGCTTGGACATTAGTCCGTTTTGTTGACAGCGGTATGCTGCAACTATCGTCATGTAATTGCTGTAAAGGGATGTTCATTACCCACGCTCATCAACCTAAAAACAGTTTTGTTTGTAGTTTGTGCCAACCCCCTTCCAGAGCGGTAAAAAGGCGTAAACTTTCGCAAAATCTTGCCGATATAATACCTCAACTGCTGGATGAACAGGTAAAACACGCAGTCTGAGCCTGTAGCGATTTGTGAATCTATCACTGTTGGTTGTGAAGGCGGTGATAGATTTCTTCCTCTAGAACGTCCTGGCTACGGCTCCGCAGTTTTACCTCTCTTTCCGCCCACCTTTTTTATTATAAGGATTTCTTGTGCTGGTTATATTGGGTTATATCGTAATTGTGGCCTCGATACTCGGCGGTTATCTCATGGTCGGTGGGGCCTTGGGTGCGCTTTATCAACCTTCGGAGCTGCTGATCATCGGTGGTGCGGCGGTAGGTGCTTTCATCGTTGGTAACAATGGAAAGGCGATAAAAGCAACGCTACGTGCACTACCTCTTTTGGTCAAAAGTTCCAAGTACAATAAAGCACTGTATATGGATCTCATGGCCTTACTCTTCCGAGTAATGGCCAAATCCCGCCAGCAAGGCATGCTTTCCCTGGAATTTGATATTGATAATCCTCGTGAAAGTGAAATCTTCTCGAGCTATCCAAATATTCTTGCTGACAACACTGTTGTTGAGTTTATTACCGATTATTTGCGTTTGATGGTCAGCGGTAACATGAATGCGTTTGAGATTGAAACGCTGATGGATGAAGAGATCGAGACTATTGAACATGAAAGTGAAGTGCCGGCGTCTAGCTTGACGATGATGGGTGACGGTCTTCCTGCATTTGGTATCGTTGCTGCCGTTATGGGGGTTGTTCACTCACTGGCCTATGTTGACCGGCCAGCAGCTGAGTTGGGGATGATGATCGCTCACGCCATGGTGGGGACCTTCCTGGGGATTCTACTTGCTTACGGCTTTGTCTCCCCATTAGCCGCGTTGCTGCGTCAAAAAAATGCAGAAAAAATCAAAGTATTGCAGTGCATTAAAGTCACTTTACTGTCGAGCCTTAATGGCTACGCTCCGCAAATTGCCGTTGAATTTGGTCGTAAAACGCTGTACTCAACGGAGCGTCCTTCCTTTACCGAATTGGAAGAACACATTCGTCGTGTGAAATCGCCGACTCAGCAAGCGTCGGACAGTAACGCATGAAACATCAGCATCCCATTATTCGCAAAAAGCGTAAGTCTGGACATGGGGGCCACCATGGTGGCTCCTGGAAGATTGCCTACGCTGACTTCATGACAGCAATGATGGCATTGTTTCTTGTAATGTGGCTTATCGCAATTTCTACGCCAATGCAGCTAGCCCAAATCGCAGAGTACTTTCGTACTCCATTAAAGGTTGCGTTAACTTCAGGCTCTAAATCAAGCGACAGTTCCAGCCCGATTCCGGGTGGCGGGAATGACCCCACTCAGCAAGATGGTGAAGTGAAAAAGGCCATCAAGACAGATAATGTAGAAAAGAAGCTGGATGAGGTTCGACTCAATAGATTGCGTGAACGTCTGGATCAGTTAATTGAAGCCGATCCTCGTTTACGTGCGCTTCGTCCACATCTGTTAATTGAAATGATTGATGAAGGGTTACGCATCCAAATCATCGATAGTCAAAATCGCCCCATGTTTAAAACCGGGAGCGCGCAGGTTGAGCCCTATATGCGGGATATCCTGCGTGCGATAGCCCCTATCCTGAACGATTTCCCTAATAAGCTGAGTATCTCAGGCCATACCGACGATGTTCAGTATACGACAGGGGAACGTGGTTATAGTAACTGGGAATTATCTGCAGATCGTGCCAATGCATCACGTCGAGAGCTTATTTTTGGGGGCTTGTCTGATGGAAAAGTTTTGCGCGTTGTGGGCATGGCTGCGACAATGAGCCTCAAACAGGCGGCAGGTGGAAGTGATGCGATTAACCGACGTATCAGTTTACTGGTATTGAGCAGACAAGCTCAAAAGGATATTGAAGAAGAAAATGCAGAAAGCTCTGCTGTAAATATAGACAAGGTGGAAAATTTACAAAATATGGAGTTGGATAAGCCTAAACCTACCACTCCGGCTGCCGAAAATAGTGATAACAACAATACGAGTGGAAGTGGTGGGGCATCGCCACAACCAACTAATGGAGTTCCTGCTCCAGAGCGTCAGCAGCCAACCACTGCGTTGCCTGCTGCGCCCGATAGCCAGGCGACGCCTTCTCAATAAGCCGCGATTCACAGCAGAGGTGACCACGTGAGCATGGACATGAGTGCTTTCTATCAAACGTTCTTTGATGAAGCAGATGAATTACTGGCCGATATGGAACAACACTTATTGTTGTTAGATCCGTCAGAACCCGACACCGAGCAATTGAATGCGATTTTCCGTGCAGCCCACTCCATAAAAGGAGGCGCTGGCACATTCGGTTTTAAAGTATTGCAGGAAACTACGCACCTGTTAGAAAACTTACTCGATGGGGCAAGACGTGGCGAAATGCGTCTTAGCACTGATATCATCAACCTGTTTCTGGAAACAAAAGACATTATGCAGGATCAGTTGGACGCTTATAAAACCGCACAGGAACCCAATGCTGAAAGCTTTGAGTATATCTGTCAGGCCTTGCGCCAGCTCGCTCTGGAGTCTAAAGCCGATGGTGATGCAGCACAGCCTGATGCGTCGGTTGCAACACAGCACTCTGCTAGCCCTGCATCTAACGGTGTAGGTAAAGGTGAAATGCGTATCGCATTAACTGGCCTGAAGTCTCAGGAAATACCTCAGATGCTGGAAGAGCTTGGCAATCTGGGGACGGTTAAAGATCCTCACCAGACTGACACTAGCGTAGAAGTGACATTGGTCACGTCTGAAAGCGAAGACGATATTAGCGCGGTACTGTGTTTTGTACTTGAACCTGAGCAAATCAGCTTCAAATCTGCTGTGGCCAGCCAACCTGTCGTCGCTGAAGCCGTAGAGACATTGGCTGTAGTTGAAGCACCAGTCGCTGTCGCTCCAGTGGCCCCGTCTGCGCCAGTTGCTGCAAAACCACAAGCTGCACCGGAAAATGGAAAAAATAAAGCAAAAACCGGTGATACCAGTATTCGTGTAGCGGTTGAGAAGGTTGACCAGCTTATCAACCTCGTTGGTGAGTTAGTGATTACGCAGTCCATGCTGGCACAGCGCTCAAGCGAGCTCGATCCTGTGGCACACGGCGATCTGCTTAACAGTATGGGACAGTTGGAACGTAACGCCCGCGATCTGCAAGAATCGGTTATGTCCATCCGTATGATGCCGATGGAATATGTATTTAGTCGTTTCCCTCGATTGGTTCGTGACCTGGCTGCGAAATTGGATAAGCAGGTTGAACTAACGCTGATGGGGAGTTCGACTGAGCTGGATAAGAGCTTGATTGAACGTATTATCGATCCTCTGACGCACCTGGTGCGTAACAGCCTCGATCACGGTATCGAATCTCCAGATAAACGCGTAGCTGCAGGTAAGTCTGCGGTGGGTAACCTGACGCTTTCTGCAGAACATCAGGGCGGTAACATCTGTATTGAGGTTATCGACGATGGGGCAGGGCTCAATCGCGAAAGAATTCTGGCTAAAGCCTTGTCTCAAGGTTTGGCTGTGAATGATTCGATGTCTGATGAAGAAGTGGGCATGTTGATCTTTGCTCCAGGCTTTTCAACCGCTGAGAAAGTCACAGACGTTTCTGGCCGTGGTGTCGGCATGGATGTGGTGAAGCGAAATATTCAGGAAATGGGTGGTCATGTCGAAATCCACTTCCAGGCTGGAAAAGGCACGACGATCAGAATCCTGCTGCCATTAACGCTTGCGATTCTTGATGGCATGTCCGTTAAAGTTAACAAAGAAGTCTTTATTCTACCGCTTAACGCCGTGATGGAATCCTTGCAGCCGCAGTCGGAAGATCTGTATCCGTTAGCTGGTGGAGAAAGGGTATTGCAGGTTCGTGGTGAATATTTACCTCTCGTTGAACTGTTCCATATCTTTGATGTGGATGGCGCTAAGACGGATGCGACTCAGGGTATTGTCGTTATTCTGCAAAGTGCGGGTCGACGTTACGCCTTGCTGGTCGATCAGCTTATTGGGCAGCATCAGGTCGTCGTCAAAAACCTGGAAAGTAATTATCGCAAGGTGCCAGGCGTTTCAGCCGCTACTATCCTTGGTGATGGCAGCGTTGCGCTGATTGTGGATGTTTCAGCGTTACAAGCGCTTAATCGTGAAAAGCGTGCGGTTGAAACTGCTGCTTAATAAAACAGATCGTTAATAAAGGGTGGAAAACATGACTGGACTTGCAAGCGTCACGAAATTAACTGGCGAAACAGTAGGACAGGAATTCCTGATTTTTACGCTGGGTGACGAAGAGTACGGCGTTGATATTTTAAAAGTACAAGAAATTCGCGGTTATGACCAGGTAACGCGTATTGCCAACACACCTTCCTTCATTAAAGGTGTCACTAATTTACGCGGTGTCATTGTACCGATTGTTGACTTGCGCATTAAATTCGCCAAGCAGGATGTTGAATACGATGACAACACGGTTGTTATTGTTCTCAACCTTGGCCAGCGTGTTGTCGGGATTGTTGTAGATGGCGTGTCTGATGTGTTGTCATTGACCACAGACCAAATTCGTCCCGCGCCGGAGTTTGCTGTAACGCTGTCAACAGAGTACCTGACTGGTTTAGGCTCTCTGGGCGAGAGAATGCTGATTTTGGTTGATATCGAAAAACTGTTGAGCAGCGAAGAAATGGCGCTGGTTGATAGCGTATTGAAAGTCTAATCCATTGGCCTTCAGGGGCTACGAAAGTGGCCCCGAAAACCTTCCTTAGCTGTATTCTTGTCAGTTCAGAAATTCGTAAAGATATCCAGAAAAATGCCGATATCATCGGTGGTTGGTCTACTCAAAAGGCGTTATATGTTTAACCGTATAAAAGTTGTCACAGGTTTGATGCTTGTACTGGTGTTGTTTGGAGCTCTTCAGCTTATTTCTGGTGGTTTATTCTTTAGTGCATTAAAAAATGATAAGGATATCTTCAGCTCAACGCAGGTGATTAACCAGAAGCGTTCCGAACTGGATTCTGCGTGGTCATATTTATTACAGACCCGTAATACACTTAACCGCGCGGGTACGCGTTTTGCTCTTGATGCAAACGGTACGGGAGCCGGTGCGGGCGGGAAAGAGCTTTTGGCTTCGGCTCAAAAACAACTGTCTGTTGCAAACGATTTTTTCTCCCGCTATGAGAAAGTACCGCAGGATGCGCGTCAGGATGAGAGCGTCGCTCGGGGAGTAAAAGAGAATTATGTGGCTCTGAATGCTGCATTAACTGAGTTAATTCAGTTCCTGAATGCAGGGGAATTTAAAAAATTTATTGAGCAACCGACACAGCGTTTTCAGGATAACTTTGAAAAAGCGTATTACGCCTATAAAGCCGAAAGCGATAAACTTTATCAGGCTGGCATAGCTAAAAATGATGAAGCTTACGATTCCGCGCTTTGGATCCTTGGTTTCATTATCGTGCTGGTTTTTGCGTTAGCGCTGATTTCCTGGATTGGTATTCAACAGCTATTAATAAGGCCGCTAAATAATATTGTTGAACACATCCGTCATATTGCGAAAGGCGATCTGACAAAAACGACTCACTTTCACAGTAGCAATGAAATGGGCATTCTGGCTGACAGTATTCGCCATATGCAAAGTGAGTTTGTTTCAACAGTTAGTGCAGTTCGACAAGGTGCTGATGCCATTTATACGGGTGCTACAGAAATTAGCGCGGGTAATAACGATCTCTCGTCGCGTACCGAGCAACAGGCTGCTTCATTAGAAGAAACGGCAGCAAGTATGGAACAGTTGACCGCAACAGTTAAACAGAATGCGGAAAATGCTCGTCAGGCCAGCCAGTTGGCGCTGAGTGCCTCAGAGACGGCGCAGAAGGGTGGCAAGGTCGTCGATAATGTCGTCAAAACCATGCACAATATTGCTGGAAGTTCGCAAAAAATTGCCGATATTACTAGTGTGATTGATGGCATTGCTTTCCAGACCAACATTCTTGCGCTGAATGCAGCGGTTGAAGCAGCCAGAGCAGGGGAACAAGGCCGTGGGTTTGCGGTTGTTGCTGGTGAAGTTCGTAATTTGGCACAGCGTAGTGCTCAGGCTGCGAAAGAAATTAAAAGTTTGATTGAAGATTCTGTCAGCCGAGTCGATGAAGGTTCTGTACTGGTTGAAAGTGCGGGCGAGACGATGGGAGAAATCGTCAGTGCTGTCACTCGTGTAACGGATATTATGGGTGAAATCGCCTCTGCTTCTGATGAACAAAGCAAAGGTATTGATCAGGTCGGCCAAGCTGTAACTGAGATGGATCGGGTTACGCAGCAAAACGCCTCCTTGGTTGAAGAGTCTGCTGCTGCGGCTGTTGCATTGGAAGAACAAGTGAAAGTGCTGAATCAGGCTGTTGCTGTATTCCGTCTCTCTGAAGATGCTGGCTCGTTTAGAAGGACGACACCAGCGACAGCGGGCCAAAAACCTGCATTGTTAGCTTCATCAGCGAATGGCGGTAAAAAAGGGAAAGAAGGTTCATCAAATGATAATTGGGAAACGTTCTGATCAGAATCGTCATATAGGCTATAAGTAACCCAAGCTGTAGGAATACTGAACTCATCCCCAGCCGCTTACATGTAGGTGGCTGGGTGATTGTTAACTCGCCATAATTTAGAAAAATGAACATGCGAGTCATTGATCAGTACACACTTGAGGTTGATGAGTAATACAGCACTTGGTGCTTTGAAGCAGGATAATTCATGATATTGTTCAATCTGTAACTTATGTTATGGATATGATGGGGTGAGGCTGGTTTTGGTATTAAAGCCAAAGAATAAAGCAGGTAGCACAGCTGTGATGAGAGGGACAACGCCACCCGACAGCATGTGGCTTTGGTAGAACGAACACGCTGACCGGTTCAATTTGCAGAACTTGCGGGGTGTATTACCAATACAGTGTCAGTTTTAATCGTAATGCGATGAGTAATTGACGAATGACAATAAAAACCTGCGTTAGCTGTAAAGGAAAGTTCAGATTGAAAAAAAACCATAGCAAAAAACACTATTCGAGCGGTTTGATATGAAAAGTACACCGTCACAAAATCGCCCTGAATCTGCCTCTATTCTAACGCAGATGGTTGACAGATTGCCGTTGTCGGACACTCATTTCCGGCGAATCAGTCAACTAATATACCAGCGTGCTGGCATTGTTCTGGCCGATCACAAACGTGAAATGGTTTATAACCGTTTGGTTAGACGTCTCCGTTTGCTTGGAATTAACGATTTCGGTCAGTACTTAGCACTATTAGAGTCAGATCCTAACAGTGCAGAATGGCAAGCTTTTGTTAATGCATTAACCACTAACCTAACGGCGTTTTTCCGTGAAGCTCATCATTTTCCCATATTGGCTGAGCATGCCAGGAAACGTCCAAATGGCTACACCATCTGGAGTACGGCCGCCTCTACAGGGGAAGAACCTTATTCGCTGGCGATGACACTTGCAGAGGTCTTAGGTAATAAAGCGAGCGGGTGTCAGGTATGGGCCAGCGATATTGATACTCAGGTATTAGAAAAGGCAACGGCTGGCATCTATCGTCAGGAAGAGTTGCGCTCTCTTTCTCCACAGCAACTACAGCGGTTTTTTTTACGCGGTACCGGGCCACACAGTGGTTTGGTTCGTGTTCGCCCTGAGCTTGCGTCAATGGTGCATTTCCAACAACTAAATCTGCTCGCACCTGATTGGTCCGTTCCCGCGCCATTTGATGCTATTTTTTGTCGTAATGTAATGATTTATTTCGATAAAGAAACTCAAGAGCGTATTCTCCGTCGATTCGTCCCGATGCTTAAACCGGGAGGATTGTTATTTGCCGGGCATTCAGAGAATTTCAGTCAGATCAGTCGCGAGTTCTATTTGCGTGGGCAAACTGTATATGGGCTGGCTAAGGAAAGATAATGAGCAAGATAAGAGTATTATGTGTTGATGATTCTGCCCTAATGCGTCAGATCATGACTGAAATAATTAATAGCCATTCTGATATGGAAGTTGTCGCAACCGCGCCAGATCCATTAGTTGCTCGTGATTTGATTAAAAAATTCAATCCCCAGGTATTAACACTGGATGTTGAAATGCCTCGTATGGATGGGTTGGACTTTCTTGAGAAGCTTATGCGTTTGCGCCCGATGCCTGTTGTCATGGTGTCGTCCCTGACGGGAAAAGGCTCAGAAATTACGCTGCGCGCGCTGGAGCTTGGTGCGATCGATTTTGTCACCAAGCCTCAGTTAGGTATCCGTGAAGGGATGCTGGCATACAGCGAACTGATTGCGGAAAAAATTCGTATGGCCGCGAAGGCGCGCCTGCCGCAACGTAGCACTGGAGCAGAGCCGACAAAAATTATTCAGCATACGCCACTGCTAAGTAGTGAGAAATTGATCGCGATTGGTGCGTCAACGGGGGGAACGGAAGCGATACGGCATGTATTACAGCCCTTGCCGCCGACAAGCCCCGCATTACTGATCACACAGCATATGCCACCTGGCTTTACGAAGTCTTTCGCTGAGCGTTTGAACAAGCTATGTCAGATTACGGTGAAAGAAGCTGAAGATGGGGAACGTGTTCTTCCTGGTCATGCATACATTGCTCCAGGCGCACGCCATCTGGAACTGGCACGTAGTGGGGCAAACTATCAAGTACGTTTAAATGATGGACCTCCCGTCAATCGGCATCGTCCATCAGTCGATGTGTTATTCCGTTCGGTTGCGCAATACGCCGGGCGAAATGCCGTAGGGGTAATCCTTACTGGGATGGGGAATGATGGGGCTGCTGGCATGTTGGAACTCCATCAGGCTGGTGCTTACACTCTGGCCCAAAATGAAGCAAGTTGTGTGGTTTTCGGGATGCCACGTGAAGCGATTGCGATGGGTGGCGTCGATGAAGTGGTGGATTTGCACCAGGTGAGCCAGCGTATGTTGGCACAAATCTCTGCCGGACAGGCATTACGTATATAAGCAGCTCTCGGTGAGCAATAAATATTTTAGGAGTAGATATGGCCGATAAAGAACTCAGATTTCTGGTAGTGGATGATTTTTCGACGATGCGCCGAATTGTCCGTAACCTGCTGAAGGAACTGGGCTTTAATAACGTAGAAGAGGCAGAAGACGGCGCAGATGCACTGAACAAGCTTCGCTCCGGTGCTTTTGATTTCGTCATTTCTGACTGGAATATGCCCAACATGGATGGACTGGAGCTATTACAGACTATTCGTGCTGACGGCGCGCTTTCAAGCCTTCCTGTGCTGATGGTAACGGCAGAAGCGAAGAAAGAGAACATTATCGCTGCAGCACAAGCGGGTGCTAGTGGCTATGTAGTTAAACCATTTACTGCAGCTACCCTTGAAGAAAAACTGAGTAAGATTTTCGAAAAACTGGGTATGTAAGGGGATCTTATGACGCCACATATGCCGTCCGTGAACGACACAGCTTCAGCAACCGAGATCATTTCGCGCATCGGCCAATTGACTCGTATGCTGCGCGACAGTTTGAAAGAGCTGGGTCTGGATAATGCGATAGCAGAAGCCGCAGAGGCTATTCCTGATGCCCGCGATCGTCTTGACTATGTTGTCCAGATGACTGCGCAAGCGGCAGAGCGTGCTCTGAACTGCGTAGAAGCTGCGCAACCACGTCAGAACCAATTAGAAGCGGATGCCAAATCTCTGAAAGTTCGTTGGGATGAATGGTTTGAAAATCCTATTGAGCTGGCTGATGCGCGCGAATTAGTGACGGATACGCGTAGCTATCTTGAAGATGTACCACAGCATACCTCGTTTACCAATGCTCAACTGTTGGAAATTATGATGGCGCAGGATTTCCAGGATCTTACCGGTCAGGTAATCAAGCGTATGATGGATGTTGTTCAGGAGATTGAAAAACAGCTGCTGATGGTGTTGCTGGAAAATATTCCAGAAAAACCAGATGCGCCTAAGCGTGCAAATGATGGTCTGCTTAATGGACCTCAGTTGGATAAAGGTGCAGCAGGTATTGTTGCCAATCAGGATCAGGTTGATGACCTTCTGGATAGCCTTGGGTTCTAATGAATCTTCCTTCAAGAAAGGAAGTCACTTCCTTTCTTGAAAAAGATGACGAACACATCGCTCTGTTATTTATGGCCAGTGTTTATGGCCATAAATAGCTAAATTCGTTTTTCCCTTCCCCTTAATTCTTACTATGCGTTAAAGAAGCGTTGGTTTTTCTCGTTGTTCCAGCCATAAAACTTTCTCGTATTTGTCATGCTAGGCAGCAAATTCCTATCCCGAAAGTCGTAACAGGAACGCCATAGTGGCTGAAGATAGCGATCTAGAA
This sequence comes from Pectobacterium carotovorum, assembly GCF_900129615.1. GTDB lineage: Bacteria > Pseudomonadota > Gammaproteobacteria > Enterobacterales > Enterobacteriaceae > Pectobacterium > Pectobacterium carotovorum. Next base: position 339,426 of record NZ_FQWI01000005.1, read on the forward strand.
AAAACAGAAGCCCCCACTCCCCAAAAAGAGGAGAAGGCGCGTGAAGAAGGGCAGATACCGCGATCGCGAGAGCTGACTTCTGTTCTGATGATGGTCGCAGGCCTAGCTATTTTGTGGATGGGAGGCGAAGCCATGGCTGGCCGATTGGCCAGAATTGTCTCACAGTCGTTAAATTTTGATTACGCAACGATTGGTGATGACACTCAAATGCTACGGCATGTTGGCTCATTACTGCGTCAGGCAGTATCGGCGTTGATACCCATTATGCTAGGGGCTGTGTTGGTTGCGCTGTCTGCGCCTTTGCTGCTTGGTGGGATATTATTTAGTACCAAATCATTAAAGGTTGATTTCAAAAAGTTAGATCCTATTTCTGGGCTGAAACGGTTGTTTTCCGCACAATCACTGGCTGAGCTCTTCAAGGCAATATTGAAATCAGTCATGGTCGGGATCATTAGTACCTTCTTCTTGATTCATAACTGGCCGAAGATATTGCATCTGGTATCTGAAGCGCCGATTGCGGCGATGGGGGATGCGCTGGAACTGGCCGTTATGTGTGGTTTCCTTATCATCATGGGGCTCATTCCCATGGTTGCTTTTGATGTGTTTTGGCAAGTTTGGAGCCACATCAAAAAGTTACGAATGAGCAAGCAGGAAATTCGTGATGAGCATAAACAGAACGAAGGCGACCCGCATGTTAAAGGCCGCATTCGTCAGCAGCAGAGAGCAATTGCTCAGCGTAGAATGATGGCTGATGTGCCTAAGGCTGATGTGATAGTCACTAACCCGACGCATTATGCGGTAGCATTACGTTATGATGAGAAAAAAATGAATGCGCCGAGAGTGCTGGCTAAAGGGGCTGGTGAGATCGCGTTGCGTATTCGTGAGTTAGGGGCCGAACATCGCGTTCCTATTTTAGAAGCTCCTCCGTTGGCGCGAGCGCTATTTCGCCATTCAGAGGTCGGGCAGCATATTCCGGCTGCGCTGTATGCCGCCGTTGCAGAAGTCTTAGCCTGGGTTTATCAACTGAAACGCTGGAAGCGGGAAGGTGGATTAATTCCTAGAAAACCGAAACATCTACCAGTGCCGGATGCACTGGATTTTGCTAAAGAGAATACTACTGATGGCTAATTTGGCCTCTTTGCTTCGTTTACCGAGTAATATGAAAGGTACCCAATGGCAAATATTAGCCGGACCAATATTGATCCTGCTGATACTTTCCATGATGGTATTGCCGCTGCCGCCATTCATTCTGGATCTGTTATTTACCTTTAACATTGCACTGTCCATCATGGTATTGCTGGTTGCGATGTTTACGCAGCGGACGCTGGAGTTTGCTGCGTTCCCTACGATTCTGCTGTTTTCTACTTTATTGCGTCTTTCGCTCAACGTCGCTTCTACCCGTATCATTTTGCTGGAAGGGCATACAGGGACTGCCGCCGCAGGTAAAGTTGTTGAAGCATTTGGTCACTTCCTGGTCGGCGGAAATTTTGCCATTGGTATCGTGGTCTTTATCATCCTTGTCTTAATCAACTTCATGGTTATCACCAAAGGTGCCGGGCGTATCGCTGAAGTGGGTGCTCGCTTTGTGTTGGATGGTATGCCAGGCAAACAGATGGCGATCGATGCCGATCTTAATGCTGGAATCATCGGTGAAGAAGAGGCGAAAAAGCGCCGAGCTGAAGTCACTCAAGAGTCAGATTTTTACGGTTCAATGGACGGTGCCAGTAAATTTGTGCGCGGTGACGCTGTTGCCGGACTGATTATCATGGTCATCAACATTATTGGTGGATTAATTGTCGGTGTTGTTCAGCACAACATGCCGGTAGGGCAGGCAGCAGAAAGCTATACGCTGCTTACCATCGGTGATGGTTTGGTTGCCCAGATTCCTGCTCTGATTATTTCTACCGCTGCAGGTGTCATTGTTACTCGCGTGAGTACCGATCAGGACGTTGGCCAGCAGATGGTCACCCAGTTATTCAATAACCCACGAGTGATGGTGCTGAGTGCGGCGGTTATTGGACTTATTGGTCTGGTTCCTGGAATGCCCAACTTTGTCTTTCTGTTATTTACAGCATCTTTGTTAGGGCTTGCCTGGTGGATGCGTGGAGAACAGCAGAAAGAACCCGTGATGCAACCTATACCAGCATCAATGGAGAAGCATCAGGTTATTGAAGCCAGCTGGTCTGACGTACAGCTTGAAGATCCGCTGGGTATGGAAGTTGGCTATCGATTAATCCCAATGGTTGATGCGCAGCAAGATGGCGAGCTGCTGGGCAGGATTCGTAGTATCAGGAAGAAGTTTGCCCAGGAAATGGGATACTTACCGCCAGTGGTTCATATCCGGGATAATTTGGAACTTCAGCCTGCCAGCTATCGCATATTGATGAAAGGTGTTGAGGTGGGTAGCGGTGAAGCTCATCCAGGTCGTTGGATGGCGATCAACCCGGGCAATGCGGTTGGCTCTTTGTCTGGAGATATCACGCAGGATCCGGCGTTTGGGCTCCCGGCGGTCTGGATTGATAATGCCCTCAAAGATCAAGCTCAAGCTCAAGGGTTCACGGTCGTAGAGGCAAGTACCGTAGTAGCAACGCACCTGAACCACTTAATTGCATTGCATGCCAGTGAACTGTTTGGACGGCAGGAAGCTCAGCAACTGATGGATCGCGTTGCGCAGGAAATGCCAAAACTGACAGAAGATTTCATTCCGGGCGTAGTGACGTTAACGACCTTGCATAAGGTCTTGCAGAATTTGCTTAGCGAGAGGGTGTCGATTAGGGATATGCGTACCATCATGGAGACATTGGCTGAACATGCGCCGGTGCAGCCAGATCCTTATGAACTCACTACGGTGGTTAGGGTTGCTTTGGGACGTGCGATTACTCAGCAGTGGTTCCCAGGAGACAGTGAACTTCAGGTTATTGGTTTGGAAGGTTCGTTGGAACGCCTCCTGCTACAGGCGCTTCAAGGAGGCGGTGGCCTCGAACCGGGGCTTGCCGATCGCTTGCTTGAACAGGCGAAGCAAGCGCTACAGCGGCAGGAAATGTTGGGTGCTCCGCCTGTTCTGCTTGTGAACCATGCTTTGCGCGCTTTGCTTGCCCGATTCCTGCATCGTAGTCTGCCAAACATGGCCGTATTGTCTAATTTAGAAATCAGCGATCATCGCCAGATTCGTATGACATCAGTGATAGGGGAAGCTCAGAAGTGAGGAAGATGATGCATTCTCTGACTGCAGTCGTGCTGGCATTCCCGCTCTGTGCCATCGCGACGCCAGGTAGTTGGAACGGCAGCATGCCGGGAATAAAACTTGATCATCGTGGTGAAATGGTTACGACGTCAGCTTTTGTTCCTAATATAGCCATTAATCCAGATGAAACGATTACGACAATATATTGGCGGCACGTAATTGATTCAGCGATACCAGTAGGGCTTGTTGTGAAATTGTGTTCACAATCGCCGCAGCGCTGTATTGACTTAGGCGGAAGTGGTGACGGGCAAACTCAAGCATTTGACGGATTAGCAGCTAATAATGAGTTTCGTTTTGTCTACTACATTGAAGGAAATGGTCGTATTAATCACACCTTCAGCGTGCGTACGATCGATATTGCGGTAAACTATAAGTAGTTTTCTAAGTGGCTGTTTAGATAATCAAAAGTCTCTGCCTAAAGCGCAGAGACTTTTAGAATGCAATTTTCCTACCGCCAACTGTGACGCCTTTCGACTGACCATCTGGACCATACAGTCCCTGACCATGGCGGGGCTTTAATATATTGATGGCTTCATTCGTGTAGGCAATATGCCGGCTAAGCAGAAGGCCATTGTGCTGATTCTGATCATTTAAACGTCTGGTTAACTCTTGCACTTGCTGCCAGTAAGCCGACAGCTTTTCAATACCGTCATAAGGCGCTTGCAACTTAAGAGCCGACTCAGTTTTATGACGCTGCGTTTCCAAATGCTGCATTGTCGCCAGCAAAGACGTTTTATTCTCTGTTACCTGTTGTAGTGCGATGCTATTAATATGGCCAGCGCAAAGCAATGTTTGCTCTTCGGACATAACAACATCGAGCTCACGTAGGTTGCTCAGCAGTTGATCCAAAATCGATTGCAGATTTTCCATAAATATTAATTACCTGCTAAAAAATCCTGCGTCTCTTTAAGCAACGCATCCGCGATTTTTCCGGCATCAATTTTAAGTGAGCCATCACGAATTGCCTGCTTTAAGGTTTCAACGCGGTTCATGTCGATGTCCTGCGTGCCCGGTTGCATCAATTTTGCTTGCGCGTCACTCAGTTTTACCTGTGTTGCGCTAACTTCAGACTGAGCCTCAGCTTGTTTACGTTTAGCTTTAGCGACATCGCCAGATTCGCGTTGCTGAACTTGACTGACCGGCTTCAGTGACTGGGTGCGATCAATACTCATAATACATCCCTCTGATTTGAGGATAAATGGTTAATCATCAATGTGTTACAGAATGCTAATCACATTGGTGTTCAATTTTAAAACGTCATCAGTAATGACTCTGTAACTATCATCGGCAAACATGAGCAAATCTTTAATTAATTACTGTGAGATCAGAATAATCCCATCTTCGTTTGTGATTCCGCTGACTATTTGTCCATTTGCCATTCTGACTCTGACTGCTTGTCCGGCTGCCGCATTGTTCATGGCTTTCCCTTCGCCATTAACTGTGAAGCCTTCCCCTTGGGCGATAATCTGCACTGACTGACCGGCCTTTACGACCCAGGCACGTCTGATCATCGACGCGGTAATAACCTGTCCAGGTGTGAGATCGCGCAAAAGGACTGCGCCCTGTGCGCCTGGTAACGTCAGTATAGGGCGCAACGGTAATAAATCGAGCCTGCCTTTTGTCAAACGAATGTCTTTTTCCGTCAGCGTGGTGCCTCGATTTATAAGCCGTGCGCTGGTGACATAATTCCCCGTTACCTGAACTTCGGTTTGAATGAAGCGACGTTGTTGCCCGCAACGTACGGACAGGCTCACATTACCCCACATTTTCGTATTTCCAGGCAGCGTGATTTGGGGCGCTTCGCACTGCGGCCATTGTGATTCTGGTGATTTTATCACAACGTTTACGGTATTCGTGCTTCCCTGAAAGCGTGAGGCAAAAAATTGATTGATCTGTGCAGGAAGGTCGTTCGCATTGACAGGAGCACAAAGGGTGAAAAAACAGGACGCCGCCAGATAGAGGTAATAATGTATTGTTTTCATTCCTGTTCGGCTCTCCTGATCCTGATTATATCGGGCATTAAGTGTAACGATGTCAGCGTGAGGTTAAGGCAATAAATAGCGCTGCATTTGGTGTCTATTCGTTCGATGGCATAGCCATCATGAGAATTATCCTACTCACTCCAAATTCTAACTTGCGGAGGGAGCATGCTTGATAAATTAGACGCCTCGTTGCGGTTTCAGCAGGAAGCGCTGAACTTGCGTGCCCAGCGGCAGGAAATCCTGGCCGCGAATATTGCCAATGCGGATACGCCAGGCTATCAGGCCAGAGATATCGACTTTGCCAGCCAGCTCAGTAAAACGATGGAGCAAGGGCGGGTGAACGGTACGGGTATCGCGCTGAAAACCACATCTGTACGGCATATACCGGCACAGAACTTTCAGCCGCCGGAACTTGATTTGCTCTATCGCGTACCCGATCAGCCTGCGTTGGATGGCAATACGGTCGATATGGACCGCGAACGCACTAATTTTGCCGACAATAGCCTGAAATATCAATCCAGCCTGACCGTCTTGGGCGGACAGATTAAAGGCATGATGTCGGTCCTGCAGTCAGGTTCATGATCGTAGCGCGATGGGAAGGTAAAGATTCATGTCGTTATTAAACATATTCGAAATTTCAGGCTCAGCGCTTTCTGCGCAATCCCAGCGTCTGAACGTGAGTGCAAGTAACCTGGCTAACGCAGACAGCGTGACCGGCCCTGATGGCGAACCTTATCGCGCCAAGCAGGTTGTATTCGAAGTGAATGCCGCTCCGGGGCAGTCTACGGGTGGCGTACGCGTTTCCAATGTTATTGAGGATCCATCGCCTGCTCGTCTGGTTTACGAACCGGGCAACCCGCTAGCTGATGGGCAGGGATACGTTCGCATGCCGAATGTTGACCCAGTGGCCGAGATGGTAAACACCATTTCTGCATCGCGCAGTTATCAGGCAAACGTCGAAGTGTTGAATACAACAAAATCGATGATGCTGAAGACGTTAACGATCGGGCAATAATCGGGAGACGAATAAATGTCTGTAACAATTAATGATACTTCCTCTGCGAATAGCGTCCAGAGTACTTCGTCGACAACGGCGATAGAGAAGAACAGCAGCGCTGACCTACAGAATCAGTTTCTGACACTTCTGGTTGCGCAGTTGAAGAATCAGGATCCAACGAATCCGATGAGCAACGATCAGTTGGTAAGCCAACTTGCTCAGCTTAATACGGTCAGTGGTATTGAAAAGTTGAATACCACATTGGGTTCTATCTCTGGTCAGATCAATAACAACCAATCCATGCAGGCAACAACGCTGATTGGCCACAGTGTCATGATCCCTGGAAAAGACATTCTTGTTGGTAAAGAAACCAGCACCCCGTTTGGCGTGGAACTGGAAAAAGCCGCAGAGGTTGTTACCGTCACCGTTAATGATGCGACAGGTAAAGCTGTTCGTACGATCGATCTGGGGACGCTTTCTGCCGGCGTTCACTCATTCAACTGGGATAGTAAACTTTCTGATGGCACGGTTGCGCCTGATGGAGCTTATACCTTCACTGTCGCCGCCAGTACGGGCGGTGCGCAGCAGGTTGTTCAACCATTGAGTTATGCGGTTGTAAATAGTGTTATTCGCGCTGATGGCGGTGCATTACTGGATTTGGGACTACGCGGCAGAGCCACCATGGACGATGTCCGGCAGATTCTGTAACGGTGTAAATTTCATGTTATTCCAGTGAAATTCACTATCTGGAATATGACTTAATCAATTCTCTGGAGAGCGACATGGGTTTTTCTCAGGCGGTCAGTGGTTTAAACGCGGCATCTAATAACCTGGATGTTATCGGTAATAACATCGCTAACTCAGCGACAGTGGGTTTTAAATCCGGGACCGTCACATTTGCGGATATGTTTGCGGGTTCTAAAGTTGGTATGGGTGTGAAGGTCGCATCGGTATTGCAGGACTTTGGCAACGGTACGGTAACTTCATCCTCACGAGATCTGGATATTGCGATTAGCGGCGGTGGTTTTTACCGTCTGCAAGATACCAATGGCTCGACTTATTACAGCCGTAATGGTCAGTTCATGCTGAACGGCCGTAATATCGTCAATGCGCAAGGTATGCAACTGACAGGTTACCCGGTTGCTGGTACACCGCCAACGGTGCAAACGGGTGCCGATCCAGTACCGTTGACGGTTCCTGATGGCGATATGTTGGCGAGCCAAACGACGATTGCCTCAATTCAGGCCAACCTGAAATCCTCAGATGCCGTTCCAACGAGCGCCTGGGCCACAACGCCTGGTGCAGAAGGCACCTATAACAGCAAGACTGCACTAACAACCTATGACAGTCAGGGTAACGTGCATAACTTCACGCTGTATTTTGTTAAAACCGCGAATAATACGTGGCAGACATATGCTAAGGATGATTCCGTCAGCCCAGCTGTTTATCAAAATGCAGGAGCATTGAACTTTGCTTCTAATGGTGCGTTAACGGGGCATACGCCTTTTAACATCAACCTCACTGGGACCAATGGTGCAGCGAATGGGACGTTTACGCTTAATTTGACTGGCAGCGTGCAGCAAAATACCGAATATAGCTATAAGAGCCCAACTCAGAACGGTTTCGCCCCGGGCTCGCTGACTGGTTTTGCTATCAATGACGATGGTACGATCGAAGGCAGCTACAGCAACGGTAAGAAGCAGGCGCTGGGTCAGATCCTGCTGGCTAGCTTTGCTAACCCAGAAGGTTTATCACCTGAGGGGGATAACGCCTGGTCTGAAACGGCGAGCTCTGGTCAGGCTGTTGTTGGTCTGGCAGGTACCGGAAGTCTGGGTAAACTGATCGGTAAATCTACCGAAAGTTCAAACGTTGACCTGAGTAAAGAGTTGGTCAACATGATTGTTGCGCAGCGTAACTACCAGTCAAACGCGCAAACTATCAAAACGCAGGATTCCATTCTGCAAACGCTGGTTAGCCTGCGTTAATTATCCTAACGGGGACATTGCATGGATCACGCGATTTATACGGCAATGGGTGGCGCGAGCCAGTCATTGGAAAAGCAGGCGATTACTGCGAACAACTTGGCTAACGCCTCAACGCCGGGTTTCCGGGCACAGCTTTCTGCACTGCGTGCTGTACCGGTAAATGGGTTGACACTGCCCACCCGAACGCTGGTTGTCGCTTCAACGCCTGGCGCTGATATGACTGAAGGCGTGATGAATTATACTGGCCGTGCAATGGATGTCGCTTTACCGAAAGAAAGTTGGCTGGCAGTGCAAACGGCTAACGGCGGTGAAGCGTACACCCGTAATGGTAATATGGAGATCAACGCTGATGGGCAGTTGACTATCCAGGGGCGTGTTGTGATGGGCGACGGTGGACCGATTGATATTCCTCCGCAGGCCCAGATCAGTATTTCTCCTGATGGTACGATTTCTGCGCTTAATGCGGGGGATCCGCCGAATACGATTGCCCAATTGGGGCGTTTGAAGCTTGTAAAAGCTACCGGACAAGAAGTTGAGCGGTCCGATGACGGATTATTCCGCTTGACGCAACAAGCTCAGCAACAACGTGGTAATGTTCTGCAAAACGATCCTACCGTGCGTATTATGCCGGGTGTAATCGAAGGCAGTAATGTGAACACGGTCGATACGATGGTCGATATGATTGCCAATGCTCGTCGCTTTGAAATGCAGATGAAAATCATTAGTAGCGTCGACGATAATGCACAACGCGCTAATCAGATATTAGCAATGGGTTAAGCGCCGAGTGCGCACAGGAGTGAATAAATGATCCGTTCTTTGTGGATTGCAAAAACCGGCTTGAATGCTCAGCAAACCAACATGGACGTTATTTCCAATAACTTGGCAAACGTCAGCACCAATGGTTTCAAGCGTCAGCGTGCGGTATTTGAAGACTTGATGTATCAAACAGTTCGTCAGCCTGGAGCTCAATCTTCAGAGCAAACCATGCTACCGTCCGGCTTGCAGCTAGGTACGGGTGTCCGTCCGGTATCAACAGAGCGTATTCATACCCAAGGGACCTTTTCCGAAACGGGCAACTCTAAAGACGTTGCTATTAAAGGTCAGGGATTCTTTCAGGTCCAATTACCTGATGGGACAACCGCTTATACGCGTGACGGTGCCTTCCAGCTTGATGGTAATGGTCAATTAGTGACGTCCAGTGGTTATCAGGTTCAGCCTGCTATTACTGTTCCGGCGAATGCGACAGAACTGAATATCGGCCGTGACGGTATTGTGAGCGTTAAAGTGCAGGGGCAGGCAGCAACAAACCAGATTGGCCAACTGACACTGACGACCTTTATTAATGATAGCGGCCTTGAGAGCATGGGTGAGAACCTGTACCTGGAAACGGCGAGTTCAGGTGCGCCGAATGAAACGAACCCAGGTTTGAATGGCGCGGGCCTGCTGTATCAGAAATATGTCGAAACCTCCAACGTCAATGTGGCAGAGGAATTGGTATCGATGATTCAGACTCAGCGTGCTTACGAAATCAACAGTAAAGCAATTTCTTCTTCTGACCAAATGTTGCAGAAATTGACCCAACTGTAATGGGTAACCCGCTAATTTCAGGAGCGAGAGCGGGTGCTCTGGTTGCCTGATAGTAGCAATGTAGACAGTGTTTAACGGGGTAATGATGACCATAGGCACCCGATGAGTGGGCCAGTATGGTTTTGATTTACCCCGTGAATATGTGAAATAGATTAATTTAAGGCGATATCCGCAGTGATAATGAATGCAAAGTCGGTTATCAAACCACTCCGCCGACACCGTCTGTTGGCATTGATCGCGATGTTAGCACTTAACGGTTGCGCCTATATTCCGCATGATAAAGTTGTCACTGGGCCTACGACTGCTCAGCCTGGATCGCCCGTATTAGCGGGCCCTAATGGCTCTATTTTCCAAACCGTACAGCCGATGAATTATGGTTACCAGCCGATGTTTGAGGATCGTCGTCCACGTAATATTGGCGATACCTTGACGATCGTGTTGCAGGAAAATGTTAGCGCCAGTAAAAGTTCATCAGCCAATGCTGCTCGTAATGGTGCGTCAACGTTCGGTGTAACGACGGTACCACGTTATCTTGAAGGGCCGTTGGGTAATAATCGTGCGTCGCTGAATGCGACAGGAACGAATGACTTCACGGGGCAGGGTGGTGCGAATGCGAACAACACCTTCAGTGGTACGATTACGGTCACCGTGGGTCAAGTGCTGGCTAATGGCAACCTGCAGGTCGTTGGCGAAAAACAAATTGCAATTAATCAGGGAACAGAGTTTATCCGTTTCTCTGGGGTAGTAAATCCGAGAACCATTAGTGGTAACAACTCGGTGCCATCAACCCAGGTTGCGGATGCGCGCATTGAATATGTCGGTAATGGCTATATTAACGAAGCGCAAAACATGGGCTGGTTACAGCGGTTCTTCCTCAATGTTTCTCCGTTCTAAGCTTAAGAGGCCTGCCATGCGGATTGCATCATTTTTCACTGTACTGCTGACGTTACTGACGCTGAATATTTCCCCTGCGTCGGCAGAGAGAATTCGCGATCTGGTGAATATCCAGGGCGTACGCGGTAATGCGTTAATTGGTTATGGTTTAGTGGTTGGTCTCGATGGTTCTGGTGACCAGACCATGCAGACGCCATTTACGACGCAAAGCTTAACTAACATGCTTTCACAGTTGGGTATTACCGTTCCTGCTGGAACCAACATGCAGTTGAAGAATGTGGCGGCGGTGATGGTAACGGCGGAACTTCCGCCTTTTGGCAGAACAGGCCAAAATATTGATGTCGTTGTGTCATCACTCGGTAACGCGAAGAGCTTGCGCGGCGGGACACTGTTAATGACCCCATTAAAAGGGGTGGACAATCAGGTCTACGCTTTGGCGCAGGGGAACGTTTTGGTTGGTGGCGCGGGTGCCTCCGCTGGCGGAAGTAGTGTTCAGGTTAACCAGCTTGCCGGCGGACGCATCAGTAACGGTGCAATTATTGAGCGAGAGTTACCGAGTACGTTTGGCACGTCAAACACGATAATGCTACAACTGAAGAATGACGACTTCTCGATGGCGCAGAAAGTCAGCGATGCAATCAATCGCTCTGGATACGGTGGTACAGCGACTCCGCTGGATTCTCGTACCATTCAGGTACTTGCTCCGCATGGCAATAGTTCTCAGGTTCGCTTTTTGGCTGATGTCCAGAATATTGAAGTCAACGTCGGTATTCAGGACGCCAAGGTGATTATTAATTCTCGTACCGGATCTGTTGTGATGAACCGCGATGTCACGCTGGATAGCTGTGCTATCGCCCAGGGCAACCTCTCTGTGACGATCAATCAGCAGGCCAACGTCAGCCAACCTAATACCCCATTTGGCGGTGGCCAGACGGTTGTCACGCCGCAAACAGAGATTTCGGTTCAGCAAGCGGGTGGTGCTTTACAGCGTGTCAATTCCAGCGCCAACCTCAACAACGTCGTGCGTGCACTGAATTCTTTGGGCGCGACGCCGATGGAGCTGATGTCTATTCTGCAGGCGATGCAAAGTGCTGGCTGCTTGCGTGCCAAACTGGAAATTATCTGATGAGTGATATGCAGACGCTGAATAACGCGGCCTATGATGCGCAGTCCCTGAATACGTTGAAGCGTGAAGTTTCAGGTAATCCTCAAAGCAAAGAGGGCATTAGGGCGGTTGCGCAACAAATGGAAGGCGTGTTTGTACAATTGATGATGAAAAGCATGCGTTCAGCGATTCCGCAGGACGGGCTCTTCAACAGCGATCAGACGCGTCTGTATACCTCAATGTATGACCAGCAAATTGCTCAAGAGATCTCAACTAAGGGCAAGGGGCTTGGGCTCGCGGATGTTATGGTTGAGCAATTAACCCGACAATCCCCTGATGCCACGGCGGCTAAAGCCGCTGTTCCATCTGTTCCATTAACATTTGATGGTGACGTGCTCAAAAGCATGCCAACCGCGGCCGTGGAACAGATGGTACGTAAAGCGCTACCCAAATTGCCCACTACGGGGTCAGCGTTGCCGCTATCCAATAGTAATTTTGTGTCTCAGATTTCTTTACCTGCTCAGATTGCCAGCCAGCATAGCGGCATACCTCATCACCTTATCATCGCTCAGGCTGCGCTTGAATCTGGCTGGGGACAGCGCGAAATCCCTACCGAAGATGGGCGCCCAAGTCATAATCTGTTCGGTATCAAAGCAGGAAGTAGCTGGAATGGGCCGACAACAGAGATAACTACGACAGAATATGAGCAAGGTGTGGCCAAAAAGGTAAAAGCCAGCTTCAGAGTGTACGATTCCTATATTGAGGCTATCGGTGACTATGTGAAGTTGTTGACCAATAACCCACGCTATTCTGCCGTGATGAGTGCCGGAACGGCTGAGCAAGCGGCTCATGCGTTACAAAAGGCGGGTTATGCAACGGATCCACAATATGCCCAAAAACTGGTTAGCATGATCCAGCAAATGAAGAATTCAGGTGAGAAAGTAGCGAAAGCCTACACTCACGATTTGAGTCGGCTATTTTGATTTTTTTATTCAAGATTTGCGCTTCCTGACCGATATAGTAATTAACTTATGTAGCGTATTTGCTGCTTTCAGCATTTGGTTAATCGCGCAGGGCGAAAAAAGCCTGTGTAAAAGGAACAACACCCTATGTCCAATTTAATTAACACCGCGATGAGTGGCTTAAAAGGTGCACAGGTTGCGCTGAGTACCGTCAGTAACAACATTAGTAATCAGGCTGTTACTGGCTATAGTCGGCAAAATGCGATTCTTGAGCAAGCAACTAGCAGCAGCACATCCGCTGGATATATTGGTAACGGTGTCAATGTTGTTAGCATTAATCGTCAGTACAATGAGTTCATCACCAACCAGCTGCGTTCTGCGCAAACGACAAGCAGCTCAGTTACCGCTTATTACGAGCAGATTTCCAAGATTGATAATCTGCTGGCGAGTAGTACGACTAGCCTGTCATCAACCATACAGGGCTTCTTTTCTAACCTGCAAAACCTCACCAGTAACGCGGGCGATTCGTCGACTCGTCAAACTGTATTGGGCAAAGCTGAAGGGCTGGTAAACCAATTCAAAGTCACGGATAAATACCTGCGTGACATGGACAGCGGGCTGAATACACAGATTCAAAGTACTGTTGGCCAAATTAATACGTATACCGACCAGATCGCATCGTTAAACAACGAGATCACGAAACTAATGGGCGCAAATAGCGGCACAATGCCTAACGATTTGCTTGATCAGCGCGATCTTCTGGTCGATCAGCTCAATAAATTAGTGGGTGTTGATGTTACCGTTCAGGATGGGATTGTTTATAACGTTGCATTGAAGAACGGCACTAACTTGGTTCAGGCGGGTACCAGCAATCAATTAGTTGCAATTAGTTCCAGCAGCGACCCGTCTCGTCTCACCATCGGATATAAAGACCGGACAAACGATGTTGTCACGTTGAATGAGAGTACATTAACCGGTGGTTCATTAGGTGGTTTGATCGCTTTCCGTACAGAGACGTTGGATGAAGCACGTAATCAGCTAGGGCAGTTAGCATTAGCATTTGCTGATGCATTTAATGCCCAGCACCAAAAAGGTTTTGACCATGATGGGGTCAAAGGCGGTGATTTCTTTTCCTTTGGTAAGGCTGTAGTTCTGAATGATAGCAAGAACGGGGGTAACGCCGTGTTGACTCCTTCTTACACCGATACCAAAGACGTACAAGCGACCAATTATTCGATTAAATATGACGGCGCTAGCTGGCAAGTTACCCGTTTATCTGACAACTCAAAATTTACGGCAACGGTGGATACCTCTGATAACAGCCTGAATTTTGATGGTATCAAGATGACTATCTCGGGAACGCCGGCAACGAACGACAGTTTCTTGCTCAAACCAGTTAATGATGTCATTACCGATATGTCAGTGGCTATTTCCGATCCTAATAAAATTGCTGCGGCATCCGTTAAGCTCGATGATGCGGGCAACCCAGTTGTGGATGGAAGCGGCAATCCCGTGTTTGGTGGTGTAGGTGATAATACCAACGCGAAGGCATTACTTGCGCTGCAAAATGAGAAGATTGTAGGCGGAAAGGCAAGTGCTTCTGGCGCATACGCGAGCTTAGTGGGCATGATCGGTAACCAGACCAGTACGCTGAAGATAAATAACACGTCGCAGCAAAACGTTGTTAAGCAACTGACGGCAGAGCAGCAATCTGTAGCTGGTGTGAATCTAGATGAAGAGTACGGCGATCTGATGCGTTACCAGCAATACTACATGGCAAATGCTCAGGTCATCAAAACAGCACAATCCATATTCGACGCGTTATTAGCCGCACGCAGCTAGTTTGACCATTTGATAAAGAGGAATTAATACCATGCGCTTAAGTACTAGCATGATATATCAGCAAAATATGCAAGGCATTTTGAATGGTCAGACTGCGTGGCAAAAAACGGGTGAGCAACTGTCAACCGGTAAACGTGTCGTAAACCCATCAGATGATCCGATCGCTGCGGCGGGTGCCATTATGCTTGGCCAGGCTCAGTCGGAGAATGGTCAGTACACGTTGGCTCGTACTTTTGCCAAGCAAAGTATGTCTCTTGAAGAGTCTATTCTGGACAAAAGCACTACCACAATTAGCAGCGCATTGACCGAAGTAATCAAAGGCGGTGGTGTTCTGAGTGATGACGATCGTAAGTCGGTCGCGACCTCCCTGCGTGGTATGAAAGCTGAATTGCTGAATATGGCTAACAGCACCGACGGTAACGGTAATTATATTTTTGCTGGTTATAACACCGACAAAATTCCTTTTGTTGATGGGGCCACAGGCGTTGAGTATTTGGGCGGTAATCAGGCGATCTCACAACGCGTAGATGCATCCCGAAATATGACGGTCAGCCATGTTGGTTCTGCGGTGTTCAATGGGACAACCGGTGATGCTCAAGCAGAACCGGATGGTAGTATCCAGTCAGATTTGTTTGAGACTTTGGATATTGCAATTAAAGCGCTTGAAACCCCTATTGCCGATGCTGACGATGCAACAAAAGCCGGTGTGGCAGCAGCGTTAGAGACGGCAAACCGCGGTTTAAAAAATTCATTTAATAATATTTCAGCCGTTCGCGCAGAGTTGGGTATTCAGCTCAATGAGATTGATAATCTCGATGCTATTGGCAAAGATCGTGATGTAGCGAATAAGACTGCGTTGGGACAACTGCAGGATACTGACTGGTATGACGCAATTTCGTCTTATATCATGCAACAGTCTTCTCTGCAGGCCTCTTATACGGCTTTCCAGAATATGCAAGGAATGTCGTTATTCCAAATGAGATAGTAGTAATAGATGATATTTTTCTATTCTACTTTACGGTTTGAATACGCTTAAACCGGGCGTATTTTTTAGGCGTGTCACTCCCTTCATTATATTGAATGGATGACATGCCATTTTTTATTCCCCTATCATCCTCAATTTTCTCCGGCATTCCCTTTTATATAACACCTACTTTTTTAGTGCATAGATTGTTTCAGGCAATGTCTGGTGCAATCCCTACGCGCGATTTAGCAAAACAACAGCATCGTATAACCATATTCCATAGGATGAGCTGCGATACCAAACCGTAAGAATCTTAAATGGGGAATAAATATGTGCGTCTGGTATCCGTATTGGCCTCACTTCGACCACTACGGATTTATATAGTGAACTGCTAAGAACTTGATAGCTGAGTGAGAATATCAGCGAGTAAATCGAATACTTCGCTGAATAAATGCTCTGCGAAGGGGGGAACCAGTGGGAGTAATAAACCTAGCGTCATGATTCCCACCGTAAGGGTAATCGGAAAGCCAACGACAAATACCGAGAGTTGGGGAGCGACGCGGTTAAGCATACCTAATGCCAGATTGATGGTCAGCAATAGGGTTATGATTGGCAGCGCCAGCATCAATCCGTTAATAAAAATTAGCCCGCCGGCACGAGCAAGCGCGAGAAAAGCATGGCTGTTGATAGGGTTGGTGCTGATTGGCAGAGTATAGAAACTATCCGCTAATAGCGAAATCATCCAGAGGTGCCCATCAAAGGTTAAGAACAATAAAATCGCGAGAATATTCAGGAAACGGGCGACTACCTGCATATTCGGGCCGCCAGTGGGATCAAAGAAGGTCGCAAAAGCGAGCCCCATTTGTAAGCCAATGAGTTCGCCAGCATGGCGAATAGCGGCAAATGCTAACTGCATTGACAGACCGAGCGTAACGCCGATAAGTATTTGCTGTATTAACAGCCATACACCTGCGACGGAAAAAATAGGCGTGGTGTTTAACGGTAAATAAGGCGCAACGAGTAGGGTAATCAGTGCGCCCAGACCGATCTTGACCCGATTGCCAATCGCTCTTTCGTTAAAGACAGGTGCGGTACTGATCAGCGCAAGAATTCTGACAAAGGGCCAAAAAAACTGGCTAACCCAATTCACCATGTCCCAACTGTTAAACGTCAGCATGCTTACCCAATAATGTTAGGTAACTGGCCGAATAGCGTACGCATATAGTCCAGCATGAGGTTTAACATCCAGGGGCCA
The DNA here is from genome assembly GCF_900129615.1 of Pectobacterium carotovorum. Classification (GTDB taxonomy): domain Bacteria; phylum Pseudomonadota; class Gammaproteobacteria; order Enterobacterales; family Enterobacteriaceae; genus Pectobacterium; species Pectobacterium carotovorum. The sequence goes on from NZ_FQWI01000005.1 coordinate 356,243, forward strand.
GCGATCACTAAGGTGAAGAAGACCGTTAGGATTTTAGGGATAAACGACAGCGTCATTTCGTTTATCTGAGTTGCAGCCTGTAAAAGACTAATAAGTAACCCGCTGAGTAGTGCTGCCATCAACGGAGGCGCCGCCAATGCCAATGCTACCTTCATTGCCTCATAGCCAAGCGCCATCACCGATTCTGGTGTCATAGTCGCATTCCTCTATTCGTCTAACTATAAAAACTCTGGGCTAATGAACCGAGTAGCAACTGCCAGCCATCGACTAATACGAAAAGCATGAGTTTAAAAGGCAATGAAATGGTTGCCGGAGGAACCATCATCATCCCTAGTGCCATCAATACGCTGGCAACAACGAGGTCAATGATGAGGAAAGGGATAAATACGGTGAAACCAATTTGGAAAGCAGTTTTTAGCTCACTTGTCACAAATGCGGGGAGAAGTACACGCATGGGTACCGCTTCAGGCCCTTGGATCTCTGGAATTTCTGCCAGCCGGGTAAATAACGCCAGATCGGTTTCCCGGGTCTGCCGCAGCATGAACTCACGCACGGGTTCCGCGCCACGTTCTATGGCGACTTCCATGCTGATTTGATCCTGACTGAAGGGAAGGTAGGCTTCGTCATAAACGCGGTTTAATACTGGCGACATGACAAAAAATGTCAGGAAAAGCGTCAATCCGAGCAATACCTGGTTCGGTGGTGCGGTTGGTGTACCCAGCGCGTTACGTAACAAACTTAGTACAATGATGATTCGGGTGAAGCTGGTCATCATTAACAATGCAGCAGGAAGAAACGTTAATGACGTGAGTAAAACCAGCGTCTGTACGGATAGCGTCCAGCTCTGTCCACCGTTAGGTAGCGGTTGCGTCACAATACCGGGAAGCTGTGCCCACACCGATGGTGCCATGAACAATAAACCGATGGCTAAACCGTAGCGCAGTGTGCGAAGCAGGGCGGTGATACGAAAATAATTAGGCAAGGCACTCATTCCGATTTTTCCGGACGCTTTAAAACTTTCTTTAACAGTTGATTGAAATCTACCGGCTTGGTGTCACCAGTTGAGGAACTGTCGTTGGTTGGTTGTGCCGGAAGTGTATGCAGCGGCGTGATTTGCTGAGCCGTAACACCTAACACCAGCCAGGTATTATCAACTTCTACAATAACGACACGTTCACGCTGCCCGACAGGGCAACTGGATACCACTTTTAGCAACTTGTTTTGCTTGGCTTGTGGTGCAAAACCGAGTTTGCGAGCTAGCCAGGCAATCAGCAGAATAAATAATAAAATACCAGCTAGCACGCTACCAACCTGTGTCAGTAACATGCTGCCGGTAAGGGGGGGCTCAGTAACAAGTGTTGACTGCTGACTTGCTACTGGGGCCGGAGATGATATCGAGGCTATTGCCATTAACGACTCAGGCGGCGCATACGTTCGGATGGCGTGATGATATCTGTAATACGAACACCGTACTTGTCAGATACAACAACAACCTCACCCTGGGCGATCAGATAGCCGTTGATCAGGATATCCAACGGTTCACCTGCTAAGCCATCAAGTGCAACAACGGAGCCCTGAGTTAGGCGCAGCAACTCTTTTATCGTCATTTTGGTCCGGCCAAGCTCAACGGTGAGTTTGACAGGAATATCCAATATCAGGTCGATATCCTGCAGAGCACCCAGCGGATCATGACCGTCTAGCGACTTAAAAATGCCTTCCGTTGTCGCGGCCGGTTTTTCTGCAGCCTGCTGCTCGTTAAATGCATCAGCCCACAGATCGTCCACTGATTCCTTGTCGTCGGACGGTTTCTTGGTGTCACTCATGGGGCTGTTCCTCGTTATCCAGAGAATTCAATATAGGGTTAATCAAATGTTCAACACGTAGAGCATATTGCCCGTTCAATGTGCCATATTGGCTGGTCAGCACGGGCACGCCGTCAACATGAGCAACGATTTTGTCAGGTTTGTCGATCGGTAAGACATCGCCGGGTTGTAGCTTCAGAATCTTGGAGAGTCGCAGCGGAATATCAACAAAGCTGGCAACTAATTCCAATTCGGAATGCTGTACCTGCTTGGCTAAGGTGTCCCGCCAGCTCTGATCTTCCTGACGTGAGTTTTCCAATGGCGGATTCGCGAGCAGTTCACGCAGCGGCTCGATCATTGAAAAAGGAATACAGATGTTAAATTCGCCAGTCAGCGAACCGATCTCAACATGAAACGGTGTCGTCACGACGATATCATTAGGTGACGTCGTGATGTTGGTAAACTTGACCTGCATTTCTGAACGCACATATTCGATGTCAAGTTTGTAAATCGCATTCCAGGCTTCACCATAAGCCTCCAGAGCAAGGCGCAACATACGCTTAACGACACGCTGCTCTGTATGGGTAAATTCACGCCCTTCAACTTTCGTCGGGAAGCGCCCATCACCGCCGAATAGGTTATCTACGGCGATAAATACCAGGCTTGGTGAAAATACAAATAATGCGGTACCACGTAGTGGTTTTAAGTGAATCAGATTCAGGTTTGTCGGTACGGGGAGGTTCCTGGCAAACTCATGATAAGGCTGGATCTTGATCGCACCTACAGTGATATCAGGACTACGGCGTAACAGGTTAAACAATCCCATACGGAATTGACGCGCAAAGCGCTCATTAATGATTTCTAATGCCTGTAAACGCTCGCGGATAACACGTCGTTGAGTATTCGGATCATAGGGCTTGACGCCCCCATCCACTTTTGACGACGCATTCGCATCAGCGTCGCTATCGCCGCTGTCGCCATTTAATAATGCATCAATTTCTGCTTGTGAAAGAATGCTATCGCCCATAATGGTTACCGCAGTATAAAGGCCGTGAACAGAACATCAGTAACGACCTGGTTAGGTTGACCAGGAACTAATGGCGGGCTTAGCACTTGCTTAATTTGCTCTATCAGCTTCTGTTTACCTTGCTCATTAGCAAGCGCAATCGCATCCTGACGAGAAAGCAGTAATAACAGTCTGCTGCGAACTTCTGGCAGATAATTAGTAAACCGTGTACGCGTGGCTTCATCTGGTAAACGCAGCGTGAATCCAACATACAGCACGCGGTCAGGGTCATTATCTGCATTGACGAGATTAACGGTAAAGGTATCCAGTGGCATGAAAACAGGCTCTGGCGGTGGCGGTGCTTCCTGCTCAGCCGTTGCTGCGTTTTTCTGATTTAATAGCCACCAGGCGGCGCCCGCAGCACCAGTTGCAGCGAGAGCAACGATAATCAGTAGTATTAGCCAAATAGACCGTTTACGTCCTGGTCGAACTTGCATATCAGACATAGCCAAAGATAGTTCCCGTTACTTATCGATATTTACTGCCGGATGAAACCAGCAATAAATAAATGCGTAATGTCGATGATTATCCTGCCTATTGCAATGTTCAATACAGAGAATAGGCAGGGAAAATCGTGCTAACTTATTCGTTTACTTCACTTTCAGGCAAAGATATCAACGCCGTTGACGGATGATGCCATTGATCTTAACTGTTCTGGTACGTCTAATAATTCACTTGTGCTTTCTGATGAATGGCCAAATTGTTGTTGGTAAGACGGGCCACGGTTATTGCCATCGTTGTTATTACCCGCCATTTGCTGCTGCCAGGCAGAGGAATCACTGCCTACGCTGCTCTGACCAAGGTTAATTCCACTCTCTGCCATCGCATTACGCAGGTGAGGTAGCGCAGCTTCCAGCGCTGAGCGAACCTGGCTGTTTGCTGAAGCCAGATGAATTTGAGCCTGGTTATCATCGATTTTTAGACTGATGTGCAGGGCTCCCAATTCCTGTGGGTTCAAACGTAACTCTGCGGTCTGCTGACCATTACGGCTGAACATAATGATTTGCTGGCCCAATGCGTCTTGCCATTGCGGTGAACCAAATGGTGCGTTCAGTTGAGCACTCGCTGCCTGAGGGGCTGGCGTGGTCGTTCCCACCGATGCTGGCTGAATATGCATAGCCTGTGCAACAGGTGGCGTTGTTTGAGACGCGCCGTTGCCTAATGTGGAGACTGATTCAGACACATTGCGATCGCCCGCAAGGGAATTTGGCGTCGTTAGCGAAAATTTTGCAGCCTCATCAGCAGACTCGGTTGTTGTTGATGAGGTTTGCTTGGCTACATGATGCAGGTCGCGTGATATACCTGCATCTTTATCTGGCGTCACTGAAGCGTCAAGCAATTTTGCCAGTGTGCCTTTAGCACTTTCACCCGTACTGTTTAGTACTGATGCGGATGCGTCATTCTGGCGTTTAGCGTCAATGAGTCCCGGAATCGTTAACCCTGCATTTACGGCATTCGCTGCAATATTATCAGCGGCAGGTTGTGTAGGAAGCGGCGTTGTCTGCAACATGGCAAGCAGTGCCTGCATGGCGATAGGGTCACCTGTCGTGCTGTCACTCTCTTTTTTGTCCAGATTCTTAAATTTCGCCTGCCCTACAATTTCTGGATTTTGCTTACCCGCTGTAATCGTTGCTCCCGTGAGAGAACTGAAGGAAGAAAGCAGGGCATTTAAATCGTCACGGCTCAGCGAAGCATTATCTTTCCCTAACGCGCTTAGCAGGGCTTCTTCGTCTACTTTATCGAGCGTTTTTTTACCCGACGTATCGGCTACTTGTGATATGCGTTTGCTCAACAGATCAACAAAATCTTTTGGCAGCTCACCCTGTGTCAGTAACGAAGCGGAAGAACCGCTTGTATCACTGGCAGTGGTAGCTATAGGTAACGCGGACAGATTCATGATTCTGCTTTCCTCTGTGAGGCCCGTTGGGCAAATTCATCCATTTGTTTTTGTTCTATTTTGTTCTCTTTGGCAAGCTGTCTTGTCAGTTCGCGATCCTGCAATTTCTCAAATGCGTTCAGGCGCTGCTGTTTTTCTTGCCAGGTCTTCATTGCTAAATCTAAACGTGATGTCCACTGCGAAAGCTGTTGTCTGTGTTGCTCAATTGCACTGTCCAACGTTCGGATGAACTGCTGATAATTTTGCCAGCTATTATTCGCCATACCAGAGGACATCGTCGAGTTCAATTTTTGACGATAGTCATCCTGATAGTTTAACAGCATATTGAGCTGCTGCTCGGCCTGTTGATGTGCCTGACGCACTTGTCCCAACTGGCCAGCAGCTTTCTCAACGTCCTTCTGCGCCAGTTCGCGTAGTGTAACCAGCGGTGACTGGGTTTTCATCTGCTCTCCTACTCGTTACGAGGGAAAATAGTGTGCAACGCCTGGCAGGACTCTTCATAGTTACTTTGTTCAAACATACCCTGCTGCAAGAAGGCTTCCAGATGCGGGTAAAGCCGAATTGCTTTGTCAAGCATAGGGTCGCTGCCTGCGGCGTAGGCACCAACACTGACTAAATCACGGTTACGTTGGTAGCTGGATAGTAACTGTTTAAACTGCCTTACAGAAGCATAATGACCTTCATCGATCAGCGCTGTCATCGCACGACTAATCGATGCTTCAATATCTATTGCCGGATAATGGCCAGACTCAGCTAATTGACGTGACAACACGATATGTCCGTCAAGGATGGCACGAGCGGAGTCAGCGATAGGATCCTGCTGATCGTCACCTTCTGTTAGAACAGTATAGAAGGCAGTGACTGAACCACCTCCATGAATACCATTACCAGCGCGCTCGACTAACGCGGGTAATTTAGCGAAGACAGAAGGGGGATAACCCTTGGTCGCCGGCGGTTCGCCAATAGCTAACGCAATTTCACGCTGTGCCATGGCATAGCGTGTGAGCGAATCCATGATGAGCAGAACGTGATGCCCGCGATCGCGAAAATCTTCAGCAATACGCGTAGCATACGCGGCACCCTGCATCCTTAATAATGGAGAAACATCGGCTGGTGCGGCAATAACGACAGAGCGTGCTCGTCCTTCGGTGCCCAAGATATTCTCGATAAAGTCTTTCACTTCTCGGCCACGTTCACCGATAAGGCCAACAACGATGACGTCAGCCTGAGTATAGCGTGCCATCATACCCAACAGCACACTTTTACCTACCCCTGAACCCGCAAACAGGCCCATTCGCTGCCCCCGGCCTACGGTAAGCAAGGCATTGATGGCTCGAACGCCCACGTCCAGAACACTTTCGATTGGCGTTCTCTGCAATGGGTTGAACGGCGGCGTAATCAGTGGTGCGCGATAGCCTGTATCTGGCGCGGGTAAACCATCCAGCGGTTTTGCGCTCCCATCCAGTACTCGCCCAAGCAGTTCAGGTCCTAAGGGCAGTTGCTTTCCTTGGCTGCTGCTGTCCTGGCCGACGCGAGCGTAGACACGCGCTCCAGGGGTAATACCTTCAACTTCTTCCAGCGGCATAAGAAAGAGTTTTTGCCCGTTGAAACCGACAACTTCGCTTTCGATTTCTTCAACCTGCGAGCCATTCTGCCGTTCAATGAGGCAGGTGGCACCCAGCGGCATATGTAACCCTGTCGCTTCCAATACCAAACCTGTCGCCCGGGTTAAGCGGCCGTAACGACGCACCGAAGGCGTGTCATCAATGCGCTTCTCAAATGAATCGAGAGAAGAAAGCCAGCGTCCGAGGCGTGAAGTCATTATAGTTCTCCCGGTGCGGCTAAACGGCAAAGCTCATGCCAGCGTGTCGCCAGGCTGGCATCCAGATCGCCTTCTTCTGCGCTAACTTTACAACCACCAGGGTGAAGTTGACTATCGGCAAGCAATCTCCAACCATGCAAGCTGAGTGTCGGGCCCAAATATTGTTCAACACGTTCCAGGTCTGAAGGGTGAACACGCAGCTGCGTTTTCCCTGAGAACATAGGCTCTTGCTGAATCAATTGCTGTATTTGACCAAGTAGCGCATTACCATCGCATACCGGAGGTTGCCCCAGAATCTGCTTGGCTGCGGTCAAAGCTAACTGCATCAGGCGAGCCGGGATCACACTGTCGAGCGTATCCAGCGTCTGTTGGAATTCGGTGACCATTTGCTGCATCTGTTCAATAATCGGTTGCTGCTGCTGTAAGGCGTTCTGCAAACCCTGCTGTTGCCCCTTGGCTAAACCTTCCTGATAACCGGCGTCATAGCCTTGCTGATGACCTTGCGCAAAACCCGTTTCTCGTGCCTGTTGCATTGTGCTTTCACGCAGAGATGCGAGTTCGTCCTCTGCAGCAGAAAGGGCATTTTCTTCAGAGAAACGCTCCATGTCCGGCAATTCAGGTTCATCATTGACCTGATATGCTGGAACGGGCTTTGAAACTATGGGGGCAGCCAGGTCGTTGAGTTTCCAGGGCTGCCAGGCCAGGTTTTTGGGGGCGTTAGACATAAGCATCCTCGCCGCCACCGATAATCATCTCGCCGCTGTCTGCCAGTCGGCGGACGATAAGCAGAATAGCTTTCTGTTCGTTTTCGACCTGCGACATACGTACTGGACCACGAGTTGCAAGGTCGTCGCGAAGAATTTCCGCAGCACGCTGAGACATATTGCGCAGGAATTTCTCGCGTAAAGGCTCTTCGGCACCTTTCAATGCCAACAGCAGAGACTCGGACTCGACTTCTTGCAGAAGACGCTGGATGCTGCGGTCGTCCACGTCCACCAGGTTTTCGAACAGGAACATTTCGTCGATGATTTTTTGTGCCAGCTCGCCATCGAATTCGCGTACTGCATCGATAACCGCTTCTTCCTGCTGGGTTTTCATCAGGTTGATAATCTCGGCAGCAGTACGAACACCACCCATTTTGCTGCGTTTGAGATTCTGGCCATCCAACAAGCCATTCAGAACATCTGTCAATTCTGCCAGTGCGGAAGGCTGAACGCCGCCGAAGGTCGCGATACGTAGCATAACGTCATGGCGAAGACGTTCGTCAAACAGGGCTAAGATATCGGCAGCCTGAGCACGCTTCAGGTGCACCAGGATTGTTGCGATAATCTGCGGGTGTTCGTCGCGAATAAGGTCTGCGGCAATCTGCGGCTCCATGAAGTTGAGTGTTTCCATTCCACTCGTAGAGTCGCGGCTTTCCAGAATATCTTCCAACAGGCTAGACGCTCGCTCTTCACCAAGTGCTTTAACAAGCACTGAGCGAAGGTAGTCACCCGCATTCACACTGAGTGCGGCATATTGCTCTGAATCAGCCTCAAATTCTCTCAGGATTTCGAGCAACTGCTGTTGTGAGACCTGTCGCATGTTCGCCATTGCAGAACTAAGGTGCTGTACTTCTTTAGTCGAAAGATGAGTAAACACTTCTGCCGCGCGGTCTTCACCAATGGTCATCAATAAGATGGCGCTTTTTTCTGTTCCTGTCAGGTTCATAGTTCAGTACTCATCCATTGACGAATTACCAGAGCGACAACGCGTGGATCGTTCTCTGCCATTTCACGTATGCGATTACTTTGCATTTCTGCATTGACGCGTTGCTGTGATTTCCGCTGCTGTTCAACTTCCGAGCTACTCAAGTTGACCATAACATCGCTGTCTGCACCTTGAGACAGGGCAGCCGCCGCCAGTGCCGCTTCTTGTTGTTGTGCTTTTCTTTGCAATTGCGGACGAACCAGTTTACGCCACAGAATCCAGGCAACGATCAGAACCAGCAGCCAGCGGCCAGCTTCCATCAGGAGATCGAAAAATGCCTGTTTTTGCCAGAACGGGAGTTCGCCAGAACCGTCGGTGCTGTCCATAAATGGCGTATTAACAACATTTAAGGTATCGCCGCGTTCAGCAGAGAAGCCCATTGCTTCGCGTGCTACCGTTTCAATCTGTTTGATCTGCTCTTCCGTCAGTGCAACCGGTTTGCCATCCTCACCAGGAGGCTGGTAGTTAACAATAACGGCCGCAGACAAGCGCTTTACACCACCTGTGCTGTGTTTGGTATGTAAAATCGTCTTGTCGACTTCATAGTTGGTTGTTGCATCATTGCGAACATTGGATGTTTGAATAACGGTATTCGCATTTGCCGCATTAGCTTGGGCACCTGCCGCATTGTTTTGATTCTGCTGGCCAGCCTGATTGTTTGCATTGGCATTAGCGTTATTTGGCGGTGTTGCGATAGGGGCTGTAGGAGCCGGTGCGGGCTGATTGGTTAATGCACCAGGAACGCCACCGACGTTCGGGCCTCCTTTTTGCTCACTTTGGCTGGTTTGCTGAGAGCGAACAGCCGCTTTATCTGGCGGTTGATTGGGTTGATACTGCTCATCAGTTTGTTCACGAGCAGAGAAATCGATTTGTGCGGTGACCTGGGCATGTACGTTACCCATGCCAACCATCGGCGCGATAATTGACTCTATGCGGCGCTGGTACATCGCCTCGACTTCGTTGCTGTACTTCAGTTGCGCAGCATTCAGATCGCGGCCGCTGCCGCCAGCCTGAGTTAACAGGCGTCCAGTCTGATCGACGACCGTAACATTATCTGGTGGCAGGCCAGCAACGCTGCTGGAAACCATATAAACGATGGAATTGATTTGCCCTTCATCTAATGCACGACCCGGTTGTAATGTCAGGGTGACGGATGAAGAGGGGGCTTTTTGCTCACGAACGAACAGTGAAGGCTTCGGTATAGCAAGGTGAACTCGTGCATTCTGAACGGGTCCGAGTGTTTCTATCGTTCTGGACAGTTCACCTTCCAGTGCACGCTGGTAATTAATCTGCTCGCTGAACTGGCTGATGCCAAACTTTTCTTGGTCGAGTAATTCAAAGCCAACCGCGCCGCCTTTTGGCAGCCCCAATTGAGCAAGTCGGAGTCGGGTCTCATAGACATTTGCGGCGGGAATCATGATCGCCCCGCCATTTTCCGCAAAGCGATAAGGGATGTTCAGCTTCGTTAATTCGCTGACAATCGCACCACCGTCACGGTCATTTATATTGCTATAAAGCACTCGATAGTCTGGACCTTTGGCCCATAGTGTCAACGCAACGACGATCGCAATGGTCGCAGCGGCTGCGATCAATAGCGGAATTTTCGGATTGGCGCGTAACCGGTTGAGTATTTCGCCAAAGCTATTTTTACCGGTAGCGGAGCCGGTTAATGAGGCGTTCATACTCTATCTCTGCTTGGTTGTTGAACGATATACTTAACGTTGTGACGTGACAAAACAGAACTCCCTGATTGCGCAATCAATAAAACATTTCGCCTACATTTATCGGCATGTCATTATTTTCCGTAAAAGAAAAATCGATGGGTCGATAAGGTGGCATTTTTCGCGCTAATTGTGCGATTTATCTGAAAAGCTGTGTGATAGGGTAATGCTGTCATAGAAAATGCATAAGCAGTCTACTCTGTATGATGTAGTGAGGTGTTATGTCAGTTCAAGGTATAGATGGTGTTTTACAGCAAATGCAGGTCAAAGCTCTGCAGGCTGCTGACACGCCAATAGCCAGACCATCGGTAGAACCTGGTTTTGCCAGTGAGCTGAAGGCCGCGATCGATAAGATCAGCGACACACAGCAGACGGCTCGTACGCAGGCTGAAAAATTTACCTTGGGTGTGCCAGGCGTAGCATTGAATGATGTGATGGTGGATTTGCAGAAATCATCCATTTCAATGCAGATGGGCATTCAGGTACGTAATAAACTGGTATCTGCGTATCAGGAAGTGATGAATATGTCTGTTTGATGTCGTCTAATGACATCAACCTGCAACTAGCAAAGTCATTGTGCGTAATCTCACTGCTAATGCAATGAAATTACGCACAATCTTTACTTATGCTGGCTTCCCACCTATGCCTATTCCCTGCTTTCACGTTTTCTAATCTCTAAATTCTTAACGCGTACTGATTTCGTCATGCTGATAGTCTGAGCATGCAGAGTAAAAGCAGCGTTTGTGGGTAAAAAAACGCGCCCGTATCAGGCAAAGATAAGGGCGCGAGTGGCGTATATAACGAGTATGAAATTATGAGCTTGGCTCACCTGGAGCGGGTTCACCTGGAAGCAGTCGCTGTCCTGCAAATTCGCTATAAGTCGTATTAATTGACTTTTGCTTCAGTGATTGCCCCATTAGCGAACTTAGCTCGTCCATCCGCTTCTGCAGAAGTTGTTTTACTTTCGCTTCATTATCCATCACTTCCTGCAAAATCTGTCGCAGATGCAAACGCATCACGCTGTCAATTTCGTCAGGAATTGGCGTGTTAACTAAGCCTTCAACGGACTGAACATAAACAATCTCTTGTTCAACCAACGTATCCCACTGGCCGCTGACTGCCAAATGAAGAATCTTTTGACTTAGAGACAAAAGCTGTTGGTAATCTTTTAGAAGCCGATGGGGGGAGGCCATTAACGTACTTCCTGCTCTGGTTTGTAATTAGGACCGATTTGCCGCCAGGCATCAGCGATGTTTTCCAGCAACGCTTCGACGTCTTCTATTGCTTTTGCATCGTTATGCAAATTGGCAATCAACAAACGCTGAGACATGTAATCGTACAGGGCGGACAAGTTTTCAACGAGTTCCCCCCCTCTTTCCATGTCCAATCCGGCTTTTAGCCCGTTATTGATAATGTTGATCGCTTTGGATAACGCCATACCTTTGCCCGGGATATCGCCTTGCTCCATGAGAATGCGTGCGCGCACCATTGCACTGCGAGCACCATCAAACAACATGACGATAAGCTGGTGAGGGCTTGCGCTCATCACACTGCTTTCAAGACCTACCTGAGCGTAGGCCTGACTGCCTTTCATATTGTACATCTCGTTACCTATCTACTTAATATGCAAACTTTAGAGCTTGGAGAACATACTGGTTAAGCTTGCACTGGTTGAAGCCATGTTAGACATCGCTTTATCGAGATCTGTAAACTGTTTCTGGTAGCGAGCAATTGTTTCTTCAATACCGTCTTTGATTCGCTGAGATTGGGTATCCAGACTTTTGATTGTTTTATTAATACTATCTTCTTTCGTTTTGATCGTACCATCGATGGTATCAAGGAGTTCTTTCATATAAACACGGGTTTGTGTCGCAAAACCCGTTTTGTCATTATCACCCACGAAAAAGGCTTGAACTTTACCTGGCTCTTCTTTAAGCGCTTTTTCCAAAGCGGTGTTATCTATTTCAAGTTTACCGGTCTTAAAGTTTTGTTTGATGCCTAAATCGGCGAGAATATTAAACTCACCATTTCCGCTTTGTACCGTGGTAAGCTGTCCTTTAAGCGCGTTTTGTATGTTACGAACCGTTGAGTCACCAATTAATGCACCGTTTGTGCTGGATTGCTCTTCCCCTTTTTTAACAGCGGTGTACTTGGTTTGTGCTGCAATCGTATCTTGCAGGCCGTTATAGGCATCAACCCATGCTGTTATGGCAGCTTTCATACCCGTGATGTCTTGATTAATAGTCAGGGTTTCGGGTTTGCTTGCTTCTGTTTTAGCCTGTAGCGTTAAGTTGACGCCCTCAATGGCATCATCAATCGTATTGCTTTGGCGTTCAATGGTAATACCATTTGCAATGATCACGGCATTCTGCGCGGCCACTTTTTCGGTTGTTGCACCCAGAACATTACCGCCATCAGTGATTGTGATTTCACCTTTTTCGCCGCTGTTTCTGGCTGTTAGCATCAGGTAATATTCATTATCTTTGGCTTTGACTACACTCGCGCTTACGCCGCCGTTTGCTTTATTAATCGCATCCCGGACGTCGTTTAATGAAGTTTCACCACCTTTAATGTCAACCGTCAATGACTTACCATCGGCCTGAGCGATAGTGAGACTGCTATCTGTTGAGCTTAGCGCGGTCGTTGCACTTGTTTTAACGCCAGAGGTAATGGAGTGAGCTTGAGCTAATTGCTGTACCTCAATACTATAACTGCCAGCGACAGCCTTGCTGCTTGTTGTTGCAGTAAAGGCCTTATTGGTGCTGGATACTTTTGTGTTGGTTATTCCATCAATCGATCCAGTGACAATGCCGAATGACTGTGATTTGGCTAAGGCATTGGTAGCGGTATTGAGCTTATCGAGTGAACTTTTAAGTGCACTGACGCCAGTAAGTTGAGCTTTATAACTGGCTTGTTGCGTTGTTATGGGCGTCAAACGCTGGTTCTCAGCTGTTCTCAATTGCGTTAACAAACCGCTCAAATCTAAACCTGAACCCACACCCAATGAAGATATACTTGCCATGATCGAATCCTTTATCTATCCAGAGCCAATGGTCTATGTATCAGTTATCGGCAGTACGAATAATAAGTTTAGCATTTTGAGCGAGAGTTATTTCTACCCAGTATCATGGATCCTGTCTTAAGCGTTGCTGGACAGAGATTCAGTTGTGCTATCAGGCTCAAAAAAAGATGTGTGGTAAAAAATTAAAGCTTTTGAAAAGTGTTCCGATAAATAGACACAACGGGGATGACCCCGTGGGTCTAACCCGAAACTTACATTTTATTGATTAAGGAACGCTATCATGGCATCGATTAATACTAACATCATGTCTCTGGTCACCCAGAACAACCTGAACAAATCACAATCTTCTCTGGGCACCGCTATTGAGCGTCTGTCTTCTGGTCTGCGTATCAATAGTGCAAAAGACGATGCTGCTGGTCAGGCGATTGCCAACCGTATGACTGCACAGGTTAAAGGCCTGACTCAGGCTGCGCGTAACGCGAACGACGGTATCTCCCTGACGCAAACCGCAGAAGGTAACCTGAACGAAATCAACAACAACTTACAGCGTGTTCGTGAGCTGGCGGTTCAGGCAGCAAGTGACACCAACGGCAGTACTGACCGTACTTCAATCTACACTGAAATGAAGCAACGTCTGGACGAAATCGACCGTGTTGCTAAATCAGCTTCTTTCAACGGCACGAACCTGCTGGACGGCACGGCAAGCGGTGGTATCAACATTCAGGTTGGTGCCAACACTGGTGCTAACGAAGTTATCGCTATCGACTCTGGCGCGCTGGTTAACGCGACGACGACGTCTGGTGCAGGCCTGGCTTCTGGCGTATCGACTTCCGTTGCTGCAATCAGTGGTGGTACTGGTACTATCGGTGGTTCTGGTGGTCTGGCTTCAACAATTATTAAAGATGTTGATGCTGCACTGAAAGCGGTAGATACCGCACGTAGTAACCTGGGTGCGATCCAGAACCGTTTCGAATCCACGATCACTAACGTGAACAACACCATCAACAACCTGTCCAACGCCCGTGGCCGAATTCAGGATGCGGATTACGCGGTGGAAGTGTCGAACATGACCAAGGCGAACATTCTGCAACAGGCGGGTACGTCAGTCCTGTCTCAGGCGAACCAGGTTCCTCAGACCGTTCTGTCTCTGCTGCGTTAATCGTAAGCAATACAGCATGATGTTAAACCCAGCCAAGTGCTGGGTTTTTTCTTTCTGAAACAGATGCTTTGAATAAAAAAACGCGGACAGACAAAAAATTAAAGATTTTAAAAAAGGTTCCGATAATTAGTAAGGACGGGGATGAGCCAATGAGCTGAACCCGACACTTAACATCTCATTGATTAAGGAACGCTTATCATGGCATCGATTAATACTAACATCATGTCTCTGGTTACCCAGAACAACCTGAACAAATCACAATCCTCTCTGGGCACCGCTATTGAGCGTCTGTCTTCTGGTCTGCGTATCAATAGTGCAAAAGACGATGCTGCTGGTCAGGCGATTGCCAACCGTATGACTGCACAGGTTAAAGGCCTGACTCAGGCTGCGCGTAACGCGAACGACGGTATCTCCCTGACGCAAACCGCAGAAGGTAACCTGAACGAAATCAACAACAACTTACAGCGTGTTCGTGAGCTGGCAGTGCAGGCAGCCAGTGACACCAATGGTCAGACTGACCGTGGTTCAATCTACACTGAAATGAAGCAGCGTCTGGACGAAATCGACCGCGTTGCTGGCTCTGCCTCTTTCAACGGCACGAACCTGTTGGACGGCACGGCAAGTGGCGGTATCAACATTCAGGTTGGTGCCAACACCGGTGCTAACGAAGTGATTACCATCGATTCTGGCGCGCTGGTTAATGCTAAAACTTCTGGCGGTCTGTCATCTGGCGTATCTAGTGCTGTTGCCGCAATTAGCGGAACAACTGCAAGTGGTACAGTAAGCGGCATTGGTGGTTCTGGTGGCTTGGCTCAAAAAATTGTTGATGCTGTTGATACTGCACTGAAAGCAGTAGATACCGCACGTAGTAACCTGGGTGCGATCCAGAACCGTTTCGAATCCACGATCACCAACGTGAACAACACCATCAACAACCTGTCCAACGCCCGTGGCCGAATTCAGGATGCGGATTATGCGGTGGAGGTGTCGAACATGACCAAGGCGAACATTCTGCAACAGGCCGGTACGTCAGTCCTGTCTCAGGCGAACCAGGTTCCTCAGACCGTTCTGTCTCTGCTGCGTTAATCATAAGCAACACAGTTTGATGTTAAACCCAGCCTAGTGCTTAATGCCGATCAGTTAAGGATCAGTTGAACGATCCGGTACTTGTGTAACAATCCGTAATCTCACAGGGATTACGGATTTTTTTATGCTACTCAGC
>NZ_FQWI01000001.1 GCF_900129615.1 Pectobacterium carotovorum
AAACTCAATCGCAAGGTTGATAGCCTTAGCGCGCCTTTGAAGCTCACTCTGTTTCATGTAGTGATAGCTAATCACTACGTGAGAAAGATACAAGCGCTCCTTGTCGGGCGTGTGATGAAATTACAGAAGAATAGAGCAATTAACACGCACGAAACCTTTGGACTATCTGACATGGAATAGTGGAAGCGTTCAATAACGCGGTGTATCACACCGCGTTAAGCTAAGTGGATCTTATTGCGGGAACCACTTGTCGTTAATGGTTTTGTAAGTGCCGTCAGCTTTGATGGCATCCAGCGCTTTATTTAACTTCTCCAGCAGTGCTTTGTCATCGGGGCGAACGGCGATGCCCAGTCCGGTGCCGAAGTATTCTGCGTCAGTCACATGTTCGCCAACCGTTGCCAGTTCAGGGGTCGTCTTGATCCACTCGTTGACGACAGCGGTATCACCGAATACGCCATCAATACGGCCATTCTTCAGATCCAGCACCGCGTTCTGATAGCTGTCATAAGAAACGGTTTGTACTTCCGGATGCTTGTCGTGCATGTATTTCTGGTGCGTCGTGCCGTTTTCCATCCCGATACGTTTGCCTTTCATCGCGGCAAAGTCGCTGAATTTCCCTTTCTGCGCGATAACTACGGCGGAGTTGGCATAGTAAGGCTGCGTGAACGCGACCTGCTTGCTGCGCTCTGGCGTGATGTCCATACCAGAAATCACTGCGTCATAGCGGCGGAATTTCAGCGCAGGGATCAGGCTGTCAAACGCCTGATTGGTGAACGTACAAGTCGCTTGCATTTGCTTACACAGCGCTTTCGCCAGATCCATATCGAAACCGACGATTTCGTTACTGGCATCCAGTGACTCAAATGGCGGGTAGGTGGCTGATGACGCAAAACGGATGGTGTCTGCGGCGGTGGCGCTGAAGGCGATTCCTGCCAGTAACGTGGCGAGCACTAATTTTTTCATTACCTACTCCTGTCTGTTTTTCTTATAGTTCATACCCGTCATACTTCAAGTTGCATGTGCGTTGGCTGCGTTCACGCACCCGAATCACTTACTTATGTAAGCTCATCGGGATGCCTTCTCTTGCCGCCTTCCTGAAACTCGAATTATTTAGGGTATGAATATATGTGCGGAAGGATTCCGACGTCATGGCGATTACCATGCCATTGATTGAATTTATATGCAATTAAAATGATTAATGAGTCGATTTATTGCATGTTTTTACATCAGCACGCCATAAAAAAAGCAGGCTATCAAAGCCTGCTTTCTAAGTGGATAAATGCGATAAGGATTAATTACGGCGTTCGAATGCCAGCGAACGACGCTCGACCCAGCGCATCAGCAGCGTCAGTAACCCGTTGACGCACAGGTAGATAATCCCAGCGGCACCAAACACCATCACATCATACGTCCGACCGTACATTAGTTGGCTGTAGCCCATGACTTCCATCAGCGTGATGGTGTAAGCCAGTGAGGTACTCTTAAACACCAACACCACTTCATTTGAATAAGAAGACAGCGCGCGTTTAAACGCAAACGGCAGCAAAATACGTAATGTTTGCTTCTGATCCATGCCCAACGCTGCACAGGATTGCCACTGTCCGGCGGGAATCGCTTTTACCGCACCATAGAACAGCTGCGTAGTATACGCTGCACTATTGAGCGCCAGCGCCACCATCGCACATAGCCACGGCTGCGAAAGCAGGTTCCACAGCCAGGGGATTTGCTGGATAGAGGTAAACTGTCCGGGTCCATAGTAAATCAGGAAGATTTGCACCAGCAGCGGCGTACCGGTAAACAGCGTAATGTAGCCTTTAGCCAACAGCGATATGACCGGCGTTTTGAGCGTCAGTACGACAGTCAGCAGCAGTGATAACACCAGCGCTACGACGATGGAAACGGCAGTTAAGGTCAGGCTGGTATGCAGGCCTTTTACTAGCTCAGGTAAATAAGCGAGCATCAGGAAGGCCTCCGCTCAAAACGCGTGGTGCGCAGTTCAATGCGTTTCAGCACATACTGACTTAACAGCGTAATAATCAAATAGATCGCCGCCGCGACAACGTACCAGGTGAAGGGCTCCTGCGTTCGTGTCGCAATACTTTTGGTTTGCAGCATTAAATCGTTCACGCTGATCAGCGACACCAGCGCGGTATCTTTTAGCAATACCAGCCACTGATTACCTAACCCCGGCAGGGCGTGACGCCACATTTGCGGCATGATCAGACGGAAAAAGATCGCGGATTTACTGAGTCCCAATGCCTGACCCGATTCCCATTGCCCTTGCGGGACGGCTTTCAGCGCGCCGCGCAGCGTTTGGGAAGCGTAAGCCGCATACAGCAGCGCCAGCGCAATCACGCCGCACAGGAATGGGCTGATTTCAAACATGCCGATATCCAGTTTTACCGGAATCTGCACGATGAAGAGATTCAGAGTAAAACCGTCTGCCAGCATCATCAGCAGTTGAGAAGAGCCGAAATAGATGAACAGCACGACCAGAATTTCTGGCAGGCCGCGCAACAGCGTCACGACGGCGGTTCCCGTCCAGCTAACGGCTTTCCAGCGGACAGTTTCCCAAACGGCAAACAGCATCGCCAGCACGAGGCCGAGCACCAGTGCACAAACGGCAAGGCCGACGGTCATCCCGGCGGCGCTTGCAAGAGGTTGAAATTCAATCATTGAGCGTCAGATTACTGCTGGAACCATTTTTTGTAGATGGTCTCGTAAGTACCATCCTGCTTGATTTTGTTGAGCGCAGTGTCGAATTTCTTCAGCAACTCATCATTGTTCTGGCGCACAGCGATGCCCAGACCGATACCGAAGTAACCTTTATCCGTCACTTTCTGCCCAACGGTTGCCAGCGCATCGTTCTGTTTCAGCCATTCGTTAACCACGGCGGTATCACCGAACACGGCATCCAGACGACCATTTTTCAGATCCAGCACGGCATTCTGGTAGCTGTCGTAAGGCACGGTTTTGATATCGCTATGCTTTTCCATCAGGTATTTCTGGTGGGTGGTGCCATTCTGTACGCCAACGCGCTTGCCTGTCAGCGCGGCGATATCGGCAACTTTCCCTTTCTGGGCAATAAACTGAGCGGAGTTATCGTAGTAAGGCTGAGTGAATGACACCTGCTGCTGGCGTTCCGGCGTAATATCCATTCCCGCGATGACCGCTTCAAAACGACGGAATTTCAGGCCTGGGATCAGACTGTCGAAGGCCTGATTGCTGAACGTACAGGTCGCCTGCATTTCTTTGCACAGCGCATTGGCCAGATCGATATCAAAACCTTGGATCTGGTTATTGGCATCGACAAATTCGAACGGAGGGTAGGACGCTTCGGTCGCGAAACGGATGGTATCTGCGGCGTTAGCAGAGGCGGCACCAACGGCGAATAAGGCTGCAACAATCAATTTTTTCATTATCATTTTCCTGATAGTAATCAATGTGACAAATAACCAGCGAATTCAGGCGTCTGCGGCTGGGTAAAGTGCGTCGCATCCCCTTGTTCAACGATACGGCCGTTCTCCATGTAAACCACACGGCTAGCCGTTTTACGGGCAAATTCAACTTCGTGGGTCACAATCACCTGCGTAATGCCAGTTTCTGCCAATTCACGGATGATGTTGACGACCTGAGCGGTAATTTCTGGATCCAGCGCGGCAGTGGGTTCATCAAATAGCAGAACCTGAGGTTCCATCATCAGCGCACGGGCAATCGCGACACGCTGTTGCTGTCCGCCAGAAAGATGAAGAGGGAAGCGATCGGCAAAGTCATTGAGGCGCAAACGCGTGAGCAACTTGTCCGCCCGCGCTTTCGCTTCTTCTTTACTCAGCCCCAGCACGCGGCAGGGCGCTTCGATAAGATTCTGCACCACGGTCAAATGCGGCCACAAATTATATTGCTGGAACACCATTCCGACGTTCTGACGCAATTCACGGATCGCGCCGTCGGATGGCGTGCGCTGAAAATCAAACTGATTACCGGCGATGGAAAGCTTGCCAGAACGCGGCATTTCCAACAGATTAAGAACGCGTATCAGCGAGCTCTTTCCCGCACCGCTGGGACCAAGGAGCACGAGCGTTTCACCCGCAGGACAATCGAGGGTGATATCAAATAGCGCCTGGTATGCGCCGTAGAAACAGTTAATGCCGTTTAGTTGAATACTCATGCGTAAGAATTGAATAGACATTGATGCGGCGAATGTTAACGTCGGCAGAATAGTTATGCAATCACCGTGGGTTAAAATTTGCCAATAAGCGATTTGTTGGTTAAATAATAGCACAAAATAGCGGCTTACAATCTGGGCGCTTG
This sequence comes from Pectobacterium carotovorum, assembly GCF_900129615.1. GTDB lineage: Bacteria > Pseudomonadota > Gammaproteobacteria > Enterobacterales > Enterobacteriaceae > Pectobacterium > Pectobacterium carotovorum. Next base: position 4,312 of record NZ_FQWI01000001.1, read on the forward strand.
CTTTCTGATCGCGGGTGCTAACAGTACCGCCGACTTATATTTACGTGTACTTAACATCTATTAGAAAAGCAGTGAAAGGAGACGACATGCAATTATCCACCACGCCAAGTCTGGAAGGTTTCACCATCACTGAATATTGTGGCGTCGTGACCGGCGAAGCCATCCTGGGCGCGAACATCTTCCGGGACTTTTTTGCCAGCATCCGCGATGTCGTTGGCGGCCGGTCTGGTGCCTATGAGAAGGAGCTACGTAAGGCGCGGCAGATTGCGTTCAAAGAGTTACAAGAACAGGCCGAAGATTTAGGGGCGAACGCCATTGTAGGCATCGATCTTGACTATGAAACCGTCGGGAAGGACGGCAGCATGCTGATGGTGACCGTGAGCGGTACCGCGGTAAAAGTTCGCCGCTAGCAGGTTAAAGCATAAAAGTATCTGGCGGAAAATAAGCACAATAGTGGAATAACAATGTTGAAATGGATGGTCTGCATAGCGCTGGGACTGTTGGCGGGTTGCCAATCAGCCTCCTCGTTGAAAGAACAGAATAATTATGTGCTGGAGACCGCAGTGCAGTCGCGGGCGCAGGAGTCCCGTATCCGCTTTCTGGTGATTCACTATACGGCGGAAGACTTTGCCACCTCGCTGAATATTCTGACGGATGAGCATGTCAGCGCCCATTACCTGATTCCAGCACGTCCACCTTTGCAGCGCGGCAAGCCGCTTGCCTGGCAATTGGTGCCGGAATCTCAATCTGCCTGGCATGCGGGAGCCAGTAGCTGGCGCGGATTTAGTCGACTGAATAATTCTTCGATTGGTATTGAGATCGAAAATGCGGGCTATCAGCGCACGCTAACAGGCTATACGTGGGAGTCGTTTACCGCCTCGCAGATTCAGCTCGTGACTGCGATCGCCCGCGATATTGTCGACCGCTACCAGATTGCCCCGCAGAACGTGGTGGCACACAGCGATATTGCTCCACAGCGCAAACAAGACCCTGGGCCGCTGTTCCCCTGGCAGGCGCTGGCGCAAGCAGGCATTGGTGCCTGGCCGGATGCGCAGCGGGTAGCATTTTATTTGAACGGACGACCGACGATGCAGCCGGTGGATGAAGCGGTTCTGCTGGAAAAGCTGGGGCGCTATGGCTACTCGGTGCAAGACACGATGACTGCGCGTGAGAAGCGGCAGGTGATCGCCGCTTTCCAGATGCATTTCCGCCCTGAGAACTATCAAGGCCAGCCCGATGCGCAGAGTGAAGCGATTGTCGACGCGCTGCTGGAGAAATACGGCAGCCGCTAAACCGTTTCCTTCTCTGCCAGTTTCGCAATACGCGCCGCCATACCACGGAAGATAAACAGGTGAGCGGGCATCATTAGGAACCAGTAGACCAGCCCGTTGAACCCGGAAGGGTGCCAGCGGGCGCGGACATCCACGGTTCGGTGAGTGCCTTTGTCCGTGATGGTAAAGTTGAGTTTACCCAGCCCCGGCGCTTTCATGCCGAATAGCAGCACCAACTGACGCTGTGGCTTGATTGAGATAACCTTCCAGCCGTCAATCTTGTCGCCCACTTCCAGCGTCGGACGCTCGGGGCGTCCATAAGTGACGCCGTTGCTGCAGAGATCGTCCAGCCGGGCACGGATATTCCACAGCGTATTCGCGTAAAAATAGCCTTCTTTCCCGCCGACCTGCTGGATGACCTGCCAGAGCGCCTGACTGGAAGCGGGCGTCTCCATCGTATGACCCGCCTGTTTAGGGTAAAAGCCGTAATTGGGCTTCCAGCGCGCGCGAACCTCGGTGTCATCGCCCCAGTCCGCCTGCTGTACGCTCTCCATTTCGCTTTGCAGAGTGAGGCGCACGGCGTCATCAAAGCTCATCAGCGTTTGTGGGATTAATGCCTGCAATTCGCTGCCATCGGCCTGTAAATCGTGTTTTAGCCCCTGAATGAGGGCGCGGGCGATGGAGGGAGGAACCGAGGTCACCAGATGCAAGAACCAGACAGACACCAGATGCGTCGGCATGGGAACGGGGATCAGCAAGCGGCGCTTGCCGCTGATCTGAATGAAACGCTCGAACATGGTCTGGTAGCTGATGTATTCGGGGCCTGCGGCATCCATGATGCGGTTTTCTGTCGCGGGATGCTGCGCGATGCCGATCAGATACACCAGCAGGTTTTCCAGTGCAATGGGGGACGATTTAGAACGCACCCAGCGCGGCGGCGTCAGTATCGGCAGGTTATAGACCATATCGCGCATGATCTCGAACGCCGCCGAACCGGTACCGATAATAATGCCCGCACGCAGTTCTGTGACGGGAATACCGCTGCTGCGTAAAACATCTCCCGTGATCTGGCGTGCCTGCATATGCGGCGAGGTATCGTCTTTCGCCTGAAGCGATCCCAGATAAATAATCTGTTTTACGTTGCTGGAGGCCAGTGCCAACAACAGATTCATGGCGGTCATTCGTTCTCTTGCGACGAAGTCCGCACCGTCACCCATGCTGTGCACCAGATAATAGAGTGTTTCCGCTCCCCACAGACCATCAAGCAGGCTTTCTGGCTTAGCGAGATCAACCTGTTGGCAATCAACGCCCGGCCAATTCCGTGACGCGAGGGATTCGGTATTCCGACCGGCAGCGATGACTCGGTTGCCTTGTTTGCTCAATCGTTCGGTTAAATGGCGGCCAATATAGCCAGTTGCGCCCAGAATCAGGATCGGGGCTGAGGGGGATGTCATGTGCCAGCGGCTCCACAGCAAAATATAACCATGGCTTACTATAATCGCGAAAAGGCAAATCGGGAAAAGACAAATCGGGAAAGGGCAAAAAGCGATGAAAAGTATGAGGTTAATGCTCGCCTGAAACCAAGCGTAATTTAACTCTGCCTACCTGCCCGATAGCCGAGGCTACCGAGCAGAAGGGGGTAAAACGCGGGCGTATCAGGCCAGAACGGTGTCGCCTTGCAGCTGGCAACTACAGGCCAAAACATAGCCCTGTTCGATCTCGGCTGGTGTTAGCGTCATGGTACTGCTGGTGGTGTAATTACCGGATAGCACGCGGGTTTTGCAGCTTCCGCAAACACCGGCACGGCAGGCAGCGACAACCGGCACCTTATTGGCTTCCAACGCGGCCAGCAGACTGATACCTACCGGAACGCGCAGATTTTTCAGCGGGCGACTGATGGTCAGCGTGAGCTGATCGGCGTCTTCATCCAGTACTTCATCTGCCGGGCGGAACTGTTCTTTGAAGATGCGGTTTGAGGCAACGCCAAGCTGCTGACTCAGGGTTTCAATCTGGTTCATATACGGTGCCGGGCCGCAGGTCATCACGGTGCGGCTGGCGATATCCGGCACGTGTTCGATCAGTAGGTCGCCGCTGATGCGTCCAGAGAGGAAGCCGGGCGCAGCGTCAAATTCTGCCATCAGCGTCAGATGCAGCTGTTGTGGATAGCGCTGCACCAGATCCTGCCATTCTTTGGCGAAGATCACCTGTAGCGGATTGCGCACGTTGAAAATAACGTGGATATCGGTTTGTGATTTGTTTGCCAGCAGCCAGCGGCACATCGACATAATCGGCGTGACACCGCAGCCTGCTGCCGCCATCAGGTAGCGATCGCTGACGGCGTTGGCGCAGGTAAACTCGCCCTGTGCATCGGACAGCCACAGATAATCACCGACTTTCAGCGCCTGGGTCAGCCAGCGTGAGCCGACACCGTCGTCGAGCCTTCTTACCGTCAACGTGATAAAACGGCTGAGGCCCGGTGAAGACGAAATCGTATAAGCCCGTAGCGTCTCCGCGCTGTTGGCAATGCTGACTAACGCATACTGACCCGGCTGATACGGATAAAAATCATGATTAACCAGTGAAATCGTCCAGACATCAGGCGTTTCCTGAGTAATCGAGTGTACCTGCATGCGGTTAGAGCAAAGCGGTGTCGGCCCAATCTGTAGTGCGGGCATGGTCATAATCAATCTCCATAACAAACGGGTACGGTGAAGCGTGTAAAAATGGCAGCCCATAAGACCGTGGGCTTAGCGTGAGGCATCAATGCCGACACCTCACGCTGCGTGACGAGGAACGCGCTCCTCCGTCCGCATTGATTCATCAAGCGGCCAGAATGGTGTTCATGTCCTGTTCAACGGTGGTAATCGCCCGCATACCGAATTTGTCGTTCAGAATGGCAAGCAGGTTGTCCGTCAGGAAGCCCGGAGCCGTCGGCCCGGTGTAGATATTCTTCACGCCGAGGGACAGCAGGGTGAGCAGGATGACAATCGCTTTCTGTTCAAACCAGGACAGCACCAGACTCAGCGGCAGGTCGTTCACGCCACAGCCCAATTTTTCTGCCAGTTTCACGGCCAGAATAATTGCCGCGTAGGCGTCATTACATTGGCCGACATCCAGCAGACGTGGCAGGCCTTCCAGCGTACCGAAGTCCAGTTTGTTGAAACGGTATTTACCGCAGGCCAGCGTCATGATCAGGCAGTCTTGCGGAACGTTCAGCGTAAAGTCAGTGAAGTAGCTACGTTCTTCACGGCTACCGTCACATCCGCCAACCAGGAAGACGTGACGCAGTTTTTTCTGTGCAACCAGATCGATGACGGTATCAGCGGCGCTCAGCAGCGTTTCACGACCAAAGCCGACGGTGATCATGTGCTCGATTTCGCTGTATGGGAAACCAGCCAGACCCTGTGCCTGTTCGATAACCGGGCTGAAATCGTCGCCTTCCAGATGGTTCACGCCCGGCCAGCCAACGATGCTGCGCGTCCAGATGCGGTCGCCATAGTTACCCACATTTGGATCGATAATGCAGTTCGAAGTCATGACGATCGCGCCAGGGAATTTGGCAAACTCAGTCTGCTGGTTCTGCCAACCGCTGCCGTAGTTGCCTGCCAGATGCTTGAATTTTTTCAGCTCTGGATAACCGTGTGCAGGCAGCATTTCGCCGTGGGTATAAATATTCACGCCAGTGCCTTCGGTTTGCTCCAGCAGCATGCGCAGATCTTTCAGGTCATGACCGGAAATCAGAATCGCTTTACCCGCAATTGGGCGGACGTTAACGGAGGTTGGCTGTGGATGACCGTAAGCATGGGTTTCGCCATGGTCGAGGATCGCCATAACGTTGAAGTTCATTTTACCGATGCCCATCGCGTTGTTCAGCAGGGTGTCAACATCGGATGGCTGCGTGCCCAGCCATGCCATGAAGGCATGATATTCGGCATAAATCGCGTTGTCATACTGGCCGAGAACGTGGGCGTGTTCCATGTAGGCCGCCGCGCCTTTCAGGCCGTAAAGGTTGAGCATGCGCAAGCCGTGAACGTCGTCACCCACGCTGGCTTTATCGCTGTCCAGCGCAAAATCCGCTGCCTGTTGCAGCAAGGTCGGAATATCGTTGCCAGCCAGTTGCAGGGCTGCCATTGGGTGATCCACGGTCGCGGTGGCATCGTGCAGACGGCAGCGAACAGCCAGAGACTCACGCAGTGTAATGGCTTCCTGTGCGTAGCCAATAATGCGTTGGGAATCGAAGTTAACGTTGGTCAACGTCGAGAAGAAGGCGCGTGGCGCAAAGTTGTCGACATCGTGATCGATGATGTCTAATTCGCGCGCTTTCAGCGCCCAGGCAGAAAGCCCTTGCAGCACAGCAACCAGCAGGTCTTGCAGATCGGAGGTTTCTGCGGTTTTGCCGCACATGCCCTGCGCGTAAGAGCAGCCGTTTCCAACAGGGGTACGAATCGTTTGTTCACATTGCACACAAAACATAATGACTTCCTTTTTTAAGTTGCATTTTAAATGCTTGTTTAAAGCATAGTGTTAGCCGAGGCAGGTAAAAAGGCTTTTTTACTGCAACTTTAGGTAAATTTGATTTAGCGCAAGTTTGGTGATGGGCAATGAAAATCACTCTCAATCACAGCCCATAAACGAGGGGGAAAACGGCGTTTAGTGTGCGCTTATGAAGAAAATAGCGCCATCAATATTGGTGCCGCGAGGCTTAATAAGAAACCGTGTACGATAGCCGCAGGCACGACGTCGATACCCGCGCTGCGCTGCAAAACGGGCAGCGTGAAATCCATCGAGGTTGCACCGCAAAGGCCTAATGCACAGGAGCGATTCCGCTGTGCCAACACGGGAACCAGCATAATCGCCAGTAGCTCGCGAGTCAGATCGTTGAAAAACGCAGTACTGCCGATGACGGGCCCGAGGGCATCGGTTAGCAGAATGCCTGACAGCGAATACCATCCATAGCCGGATGCCATCGCCAGACCGGTTTTCAGCGGCAGACCCAGAATCCACGCAGCCAGCAGGCCGCCACCGAGCGCACTGATACCGACGATGAGCGCGATGACCAGACCGCGACGGTTTAATACGATTTGGCGCAGCGTCATCCCGCTGTTACGCAGTTGAACGCCCACCAGAAAAAGCAGGAAAATCAGGGCATACTCGCTGCCTTTGCTGGCGTAGGTGAATCCCGGCCATTGCGTTAAGCCCAGCAAAAAACCACCGAATACCACGCCACAGAGTTTGAACGATTCAAGGATCATTCGCAGTCTGGACGGCGGAGTCGCGTCTTTGTACTTGCTACGCCATGCGCTGCGTTTTTCCCACAGCCACAGGGCAATGCCGTTTGCCGCGACAATACAGAAGGCGAAGACGGCAGTGTAGCGGAAGATCAGTAACAAATTGCTGCTGAGATTTTCCAGAAAAGCCAGGCTGATGCCCATCAAAAACAGAATAACGTACACCATCCAACTCAGCAGTTGGTTAATCAGCTGTAATCCTTTTTTGCCGCGCAGCGGTACCAGATAGCCAATGATGAGCGGTAATAAAATAATTAATAATCCTGAATACATCACAGAATTGATGTCCTTACGCGAGAAAAACGGCGCTAACCCGTATTTTAGGAGTGGCTGGGGTTGCCGTTGTTAAACCATGAGGCTTTTCTTCTTCAGTTCTACCCCGATAGATATCGACACGGCGGAAACACAAACCGTTCGTTAACAACATCGTCATTAACAATATTGTCATTAACAACATCGTGGGATTCATCGGCTACACTTGGCGGGAAGAAAAACGATAATCTATTAAAATTAAACAAATTATCGGGGTGAGTAAAGCGCTGTCTGGCAGGATATTCTATACGGTGAGCGTTTTTGCAGCAGAAACTCGCAGGCCGCTGCTACAGGAGAGAAGGATGCATCTGGAAAGTATTGAAATCCTAGGGTTTCGGGGAATCAATCGTCTGTCGCTGACGCTGGACGAGAACAATGTACTGATTGGTGAGAATGCCTGGGGGAAATCAAGCCTGCTGGATGCGCTCTCGCTGCTGCTGGCACCGACATTGCCGCTTTATCATTTTGATATGCAGGATTTTCACTTCACGCCGGGGGATGAAAATAGCCGGGAAAAGCATCTTCAGGTTATTTTCACGTTTTGCGAAACGGCACCCGGCCATCATCTATCCCCTCGCTACCGTTCACTAAGCTCCGTTTGGATAGAGGGAAATGAGTCGCTCTACCGCGTTTTTTATCGGCTGGAAGGTGAAGTGGACGAAAGCCAGTCGGTTTTCACCTGGCGCAGCTTTCTGGACGCTGACGGGCACCCGATACCGCTGGATGACATTGATGAACTGGCCAGAGAGATTATCCGCCTGCACCCGGTGCTGCGGCTGCGAGACGCGCGTTTTATGCGGCGCCTGCGTTCCGGGACGCTGGCCGCGACGTTAGATAACAGCAATGAAAAGCTGGCTCAGCAGTTTGAGCAACTGATGCGGGAACTGGTGCAAAATCCGCAGAAGCTGACGGATAAAGAGTTGCGCCAGGGGTTAGTGGCGATGCGGCAACTGCTGGAGCACTATTTTTCCGAGCAAAGCGCCACGGATAATGACCGACGCCATCATCGGCATGCGCGAACGCACAACGGTAAATCGTGGCGATCGCTGGACAACATCAACCGTCTGATTGCTGACCCGAATAGCCGCAGTCGCCGAATTATCCTGCTGGAATTGTTTTCTACGTTGTTACAGGCGAAAGGATCGGTGGCGTTGGATCCCCATGCGCGTCCGCTCTTACTGATTGAAGACCCCGAAACCCGGCTGCACCCGATTATGCTATCGGTCGCCTGGGGGCTTTTGGTGCAGTTGCCACTCCAGAAGATCACAACCACGAATTCAGGCGAGCTACTGTCGCTGGTGCCGATGGAGCAGGTGTGCCGTCTGGTGCGGGAGTCTTCACGGGTGGCGACATATCGCATTGGTCGTCAGGGCATGAACGCAGAAGATAGCCGACGCATTGCGTTTCACATTCGTCTGAATCGACCTGCATCACTTTTTGCCCGCTGTTGGCTGCTGGTGGAAGGGGAAACCGAAGTCTGGATGCTGAATGAACTGGCGCGCCAATGTGGACATCATTTTGAGGCGGAAGGGGTGAAAGTGATTGAGTTTGCCCAGTCCGGGCTCCGGCCATTACTGAGATTCGCACGGCGTATGGGGATTGAATGGCATGTGTTGGTCGATGGCGACGACGCGGGGAAGAAATATGCCGCGACGGCGAAAAGCATGTTAACTGCACAGGATGAGAGCGAGCGCGATCATTTGACCGTCTTGCCCGCATCGGACATGGAACACTACATGTATCGTGAGGGATTCAGTCACGTTTATCACCGCATCGCGCAACTGCCGGAGAAAGTGCCGCTCTCGATGCATAAAATCATCATCAAGGCTATCCATCGTTCATCCAAGCCCGATCTGGCGATTGAAGTGGCGATGGAAGCTGCGGCGATGGGCAGCGATGCCATCCCTCCGCTTATTCGCAGCATGTTCTCTCGCGTGTTGTGGCTGGCTCGCGGGCGTGCGGATTAACGGTATCGACCAATAAAAAAATGCCGTTCGATATGACGAACGGCATTTTGTCGCATTATAGTCGTTTTACTGTTTAGCGTAGCGTGTTCTGAGTAGACGTGTAGGGTGTAGCAGGGGTCAGGATGCGGCCTCGGCGACTTGCGGGACGATCAGGCAGGCATGATTGCCTTTCGGCCCTTGATGAACATCAAACCTGACAACCTGTCCGGCTTTCAGAGTCCGGTAGCCATCCATTTGAATAGTTGAGTAGTGCGCGAAGATATCGTCACCGCCCCCTTCTGGACAGATAAAACCAAACCCTTTGGCATTATTGAACCATTTAACAGTACCTGTCTCCATGCATTGACATCCTTCGCAAGAGTATTCTTTTCAGTAAGGTGTGGTTATTTGGTTACTACGAATACGAATTGATTAAAACCCCATCAATTCATCCGTACACTTTAGTGAAATCGATCCCGGCGTCAAGCGATCCACCGTGCGGTGAGGAGGGCAGTTTGCCAAAGTTTGATGCAGATAACGCTATTGATGAATCCACGATCGCGTTGCGTCATCAAGATATCGGTTACAGGCCTTGAATTTTGCTTTCCGGGAACCATTTAATCCCTCAGGTGGTAAAATAAAAAGCAGACGTGCTACTGTAAATGTAGAGATACCCGTCATCTTTCAAGTCGCAGGCGCTCATTTCCTGCTTCTCGGATCTATTAGGAATAAACAGACCAATGTCGTGAGTCGCGATATTCGTTGCATGATGTGGATAGATAATGGGAAACAACAGTACGTGGTCACAATCTGAGAACCTGACCACTGATAAACAGAAAGAAAAATTGCAGCCGCCTTCCATGTATAACGTGGTGTTGAATAACGATGATTACACCCCGATGGAATTTGTTATTGACGTTCTGCAAAAGTTCTTTTCTTATGATATTGAACGTGCCACGCAGCTTATGTTAACTGTGCATTATCAGGGTAAAGCGATTTGTGGCGTATTCAGCGCTGAAGTGGCTGAGACCAAGGTCGTACAAGTCAATCGTTATGCCAGAGAAAACGAGCACCCGCTGCTCTGTACGCTGGAAAAAGCCTGAAGTCAGGCGATTTATTGGGAGAGGTGCCTATGCTCAATCAAGAACTGGAACTCAGTCTCAACATGGCTTTCGCCAGAGCGCGTGAGCACCGACACGAGTTTATGACCGTGGAGCACCTGCTGTTGGCTCTGCTCAGTAACCCAGCCGCCCGTGAAGCATTGGAAGCCTGCACGGTAGATTTAGCCGCGCTGCGTCAGGAACTGGAAGCGTTCATTGAGCAAACCACACCAACATTACCGCAGAGTGACGACGAGCGCGAAACGCAACCCACGCTCAGCTTCCAGCGCGTACTCCAACGTGCCGTCTTCCACGTGCAGTCCTCCGGCCGCAGCGAAGTGTCCGGCGCCAACGTCTTGGTCGCCATTTTTAGCGAACAGGAATCACAGGCCGCCTACCTGCTGCGCAAGCATGACGTCAGCCGTCTGGATGTGGTGAACTTTATTTCTCACGGCACGCGTAAAGAAGAATCCGATCAGGCACCAAACCCTGAAAGTCCCGTCAATGAAGAACAGGCAGGAGGGGAAGACCGTATGGAAAACTTCACCACCAATCTGAATCAACTGGCTCGCGTTGGCGGTATCGATCCGCTTATTGGCCGGGATAAGGAACTGGAGCGCACGATTCAGGTATTGTGCCGTCGCCGTAAAAATAACCCGCTGCTGGTCGGTGAATCCGGCGTTGGTAAAACCGCGATTGCTGAAGGGCTGGCCTGGCGTATTGTGCAGGGCGATGTACCAGAAGTGATGGCGGAGTGCACCCTGTACTCGCTGGACATCGGCGCGCTGCTGGCAGGCACCAAATACCGTGGTGATTTTGAAAAACGCTTCAAGGCGCTTTTGAAGCAGTTGGAGCAGGATAAAAACAGTATTCTGTTCATTGATGAAATTCACACGATTATCGGCGCTGGCGCGGCGTCTGGCGGCCAGGTTGATGCGGCTAATCTGATTAAACCGCTGCTTTCCAGCGGCAAGATTCGCGTTATCGGCTCGACCACCTATCAGGAATTCAGCAATATCTTTGAAAAGGATCGGGCGCTGGCGCGTCGTTTCCAGAAAATCGATATCACTGAACCGAGCGTGGAAGAAACCATACAAATCATTAATGGTCTGAAGCCGAAATATGAGGCTCACCATGATGTTCGCTATACGTCGAAAGCGGTCCGTGCCGCGGTAGAGCTGGCCGTGAAATACATTAATGACCGTCACCTGCCGGATAAAGCGATTGATGTGATCGATGAGGCCGGTGCGCGCAGCCGTCTGATGCCGGTCAGCAAACGTAAGAAAACGGTCAATGTGAGTGACATCGAATCGGTTGTCGCTCGTATCGCCCGTATTCCAGAAAAAACCGTCTCCGCCAGCGATCGCGATGTGCTGAAAAATCTCAGCGACCGCTTGAAAATGCTGGTGTTTGGGCAGGACAAAGCAATCGAAGCGCTGTCTGAGTCTATTAAGATGAGCCGTGCAGGGCTGGGTCAGGAGCGTAAGCCGGTCGGTTCCTTCCTGTTTGCCGGTCCTACCGGTGTCGGTAAGACGGAAGTGACGTTACAGCTGGCCAAAGCGCTGGATATTGAACTGCTGCGCTTTGATATGTCCGAATACATGGAACGCCATACGGTTAGCCGCTTGATTGGTGCGCCTCCCGGCTATGTGGGCTACGATCAGGGCGGCCTGCTGACAGATGCGGTGATTAAGCATCCTCATGCGGTGCTGCTGTTGGATGAGATCGAAAAAGCGCATCCTGACGTCTTTAACCTGCTGTTGCAGGTGATGGATAACGGTACGTTGACGGACAACAATGGCCGTAAAGCGGATTTCCGCAATGTCATTGTCGTCATGACCACCAACGCGGGCGTGCGGGAAACACAGCGTAAATCCATCGGCATCATCCATCAGGACAACAGTACTGATGCGATGGAAGAAATTAAGAAGGTGTTTACGCCGGAGTTCCGTAACCGTCTGGACGGCATTATCTGGTTCAACCATCTGTCGACCGATGTCATTCAGCAGGTTGTCGATAAGTTTATCGTAGAACTTCAGGCGCAGTTGGATGCGAAAGGTGTGTCGCTGGAAGTGAGCGATGAAGCGCGCGACTGGCTGGCAGAGAAAGGCTATGACAAGGCGATGGGTGCACGACCAATGGCACGCGTGATGCAGGAAAGCCTCAAGAAACCGCTGGCCAACGAACTGCTGTTTGGTTCGCTGGTGGACGGGGGTTCTGTGACGGTGGAACTGGATAAAGAAACGCAACAGCTGACGTATGGCTTCGTGAGTGCGCAGAAGCGAAAAGCAGAAAGCGTTAATTAGTCAATATCGTGTGTTATCTAAGAGGGATGCTGAGGCATCCCTTTTTTATTGGGTCGCCGACCGCTTTGGGTGCGCTATTTCGCATCATGGCCCAGTTAAAAGTACGATTCTTGGATCTTTTCGGATAGGCCAAGATTTTGCACAATCATGACTACCGAGTAGTCGGCCCTGTGCGTTGTCGCAGGCGTGTGGCTGTCTCTCTTCTCTTCCATCCTATCTCGTTTTGGAGTTCACTATGAGCCAACGTCTTGATTACTACAGCAAGTCTCCCGATGCCGCTAAAAAGTATCTGGAGTTCAATAATATTCTGCACAAGAAACCGTTTCTGGCTGAAATAGGCCATCTGGTTACGCTACGCGCTTCTCAACTTAACGGCTGTGCATTTTGCGTTGATATGCACGTTAAAGAAGCCAAGATTAATGGGGAGCGCGAGCTACGCCTGCACCACGTGGCTGTCTGGCGTGAATCACCGCTTTTCTCCTCGCGCGAGCGTGCTGCGCTGGAGTGGACAGAAGTGCTGACTCATCTTCCGCCTCACGGTGTGCCTGACGAGGTATTTACGCGCGTTCGTGAACAGCTGTCAGAAGAAGATCTGGCTGACTTATCTTTCATGATTATTGCAATTAATGGCTGGAATCGTCTGGGCGTCGCGTTTCAGGTCGTTCCCGGCTCCGCAGATAAACTGTACGGCCTGGAAAAAGCCAATCTGAGCTAATTAGCTCCCGTGCTGTTCAAGCTCGGCAAGGATCAACGTGGCAAGCCGCTCTGGTTCTGCCATCGTGGCGCAGTTGGTGAAACTGGCGAGTAGTGCGTTGTCACCGTTTCCTGATACAGCCCAACGTGATAGCGGTTGGACGGCAATCCCCTGAGCCAGCAAGCGGTCGGCAAGCAGCCGATCGTTTATGTTATCCGGCAGGCGTAACACTAAATGCATGCCGCCCGGCTGCGCGTCGATGTGTATACGATCGCCTAAAATACCTTGTAGCGATGTGATGGTAGCGGTGCGGCGCTCGGCGTAAAGGCGTCGTGTACGCTGAATGTGCCGGGCAAAATGGCCTTCAGCGATGAAGCTGGCAACGATAGACTGCGTCATGGTTGGTGATGCGGAAGCGAAGAAAATTCGGCTGATGTGTTCAAAGGTGGCAATCTGCGCCTGCGGTACAACCAAATAAGCCAACCGAATCCCCGGAAATAACACCTTGCTGAAGGTGCCCGCATACAGAACCCGCCCATTGCGATCCAGACTGGCGAGCGCTGGGAGCGGGCGACTGACGTAACGATATTCCCCATCATAATCATCCTCCACTACCCAGGCGTTCTGCTCGGTTGCCCACTGCAATAATGCCTGTCGCCGAGGGAGCGATAACGACATCGACAAGGGACTTTGATGTGCGGGAGTGACAACGGCCATACTGGCGTCATTCGCCAGCGCAATGCCGCGCTCCACGTTAAGTCCTTCGCGATCGACGGTTATCGGAACCGGGCATAAGCCAGATTGTGATAGCAACTGGCGAGTGGGGGGATAGCCGGGATCTTCAACCCAGACGCGCTGCCCGGATTTCAGCAAGGCTAGCGCTGCGAGTTGCAAATTAGCGCGCCAACCTGAGGTGATGAATACCTGATTTGCAGTACAGTCAATGCCACGTGCCACTTGCAGATAAGAGGCGATAGCGTTTCTTAGCGCTGGCAAGCCATAAGGTGCAGGGTAATCCCAATCCGGTAATTGCATGCTGCGAAGATAGCGTGCGCCCAGTCTAGCCCAGAGTTTGCGGGGAAAGGCATCAAAAGCGGGAACTCCCATTTGAAAGGGCAACAGTTGCGATGGACGCCACAGTATGTTCTGTTCATCATCTGGCGCTGAGGGGGATATAGTCGCATCGGTAACGGGCGTTGGCGCTAAGGGTAAATCGGGATTCACAAGCGTTCCTGCTTGCCCGCGTGCCTGAAGATAACCTTCGGCAATCAGCAACGAGTAGGCCTGTTCTATTGTTCCGCGTGCGACGCCGAGCTCTTTTGCAAGCATACGTGCGGAAGGCAGACGGTCACCCGGAGATAATAGGCCTACGCTGATAGCCCGACGCACCCGCTCGTAAAGCTGGCGATAAAGCGGCGTACCTTCCTGAAAGGAAAGGGGGAAAAATAGGGGAGAGTCAGGCTTCATAGGCGGAATCCATGACGAGCAGGCTGTTGACCTTAAAACGGTTGCTCCCCAAAAACAAAAGCCCTTGCCATGAAGGGAAGGGCTGGGGAGGGAGTCACATCCTCATATATCGCTAATAATAGCGATGAGCGAACCGGTTAACGGCTGCGGAAGACAATGCGGCCTTTACTCAGGTCGTACGGGGTTAACTCTACAGTGACTTTGTCACCCGTCAGGATGCGGATATAGTTTTTACGCATTTTACCGGAGATATGAGCGGTAACCACGTGCCCGTTTTCCAATTCAACGCGGAACATGGTGTTGGGCAGCGTATCAAGCACGGTGCCTTGCATTTCAATATTGTCTTCTTTGGCCATCGAATCCTCTAGGTCTAACTACCTTTATTTTTTAACCGCAAGATAATGCCGAAAAACCGACATTATGTAAAGAAGCGTTCACGTTTGGGGCGTTATTTACACGGTTTCCTCTATCACCATGTCGGTTCGGCGAGCTGTTGTGGTAGCCAACAACCGTCATCGACGGCAATATCCTGCCACTGGAAAAGCAGTTGCAGAAAGCGGTCGCGGGGAATTTCACTTACGCCCAGTGACGCCGTATGGGAATTTAACACCTGACAATCAATCAAATGACCGCCGTGGCGAATAAAATGGTGCTGGAACGCCAGCAGTGCATATTTTGAGGCGTTATCCATGCGGCTGAACATTGATTCACCGCAAAATAATCGCCCTTGTTCAATACCATATAACCCACCAACCAGTGCGCCATTGTGCCACACTTCGACGGAATGTGCTTTCCCAACCTGATGAAGCTGGCGATAAGCTGAAATTATGTCTGGCGTAATCCAGGTGCCATCATGATGTTCGTGCGCGCAGGCGTGGATGACATCATCAAATGCCTGATTGAGCGTGGCATGAAAAGTATGACGTTTTAGGAATTTTTTCATGCTGCGGCTGAGATGGAATTCACCGGGAAAGAGAACCGCACGCGGATTCGGAGACCACCATAAGATAGGTTCACCGGGGGAGTACCAAGGGAAAATGCCCTGTCGGTAAGCCGCTTTCAGTCTGGCAACGGAGAGATCGCCGCCAACGGCCAGCAGGCCGTTGGGGTCATCCAGCGCATGATTCGGATCAGGAAACTGAAGTGATTGAGACGATAGCTGGTATAGGCGCATATTTTTCAAAGGTTGTGTTTCACTGAAATTGCCTTAAACGTGTTGGCGGAATTGCCAATAACGACCTTGCTGTGCCATTAAAGCCTGATGGCTGCCCTGTTCGATCACTTTGCCATCGTCCAAAATACAGATGCGATCCATCGATTCTAAGCCGTATAGCCGATGAGTGATGACGATCAGCGTCTTATCGGCACAGTGCTGGCGGAGCAGTTGCAGGATACGCTTTTCGGTTTCTGCATCCAACCCTTCAGTAGGCTCATCCAATAGAACGAGCGGTGCGTCGTGTAATAAGGCACGTGCCAACGCGATACGGCGCTGCTCGCCACCGGACAGCTGTCGACCGCCTTCTCCCAGCCAGGCATTCAGCCCTTCGTTTTCCAGCAGTTTTTCTAACCCAACTTGCTGTAATACCTCGGCCAGTTTTTCATCTCGTGCAGTCGGTGCTGCTAGCAGTAGGTTATCACGCAGCGTGGCGCTGAAAATATGCACGCGTTGTGGCACCACGCTCATCATGGCGCGGAGATCTTCTTCTCGCCAGTCGGCAAGGGGGTGACCATTCAGCGTAATGTCTCCGTATTCACAGTTCCATGCCCGAGTCAGCAATTGTAATAGCGTCGATTTCCCGCATCCGGTACGCCCCAGCAGCGCCAGATGCTCGCCCGGCTGAATGGAAAGAGTAATATTCTGTAGCACGGGCTGGGGTTGACCGGGATACGTGAAACCGACATGTGAGATGTCTAGCGCCGCCTCACGCGAGGTTTCTGGCCCATGCTCTGGGAACGTGACGTCAACGGGCTGGCGAATGATTTGATCGACCCGAGCCGCGGAGGCAATCACTTGTCCCATATGCTGGAAGGCCACCGTGACGGGAGCCAGCGCTTCGAAGGCGGCAAGCGAGGCGAACACAAACAGCGCAATCAATGCACCGGGCTGCGGATTACCACCAACGCCATTGGCTGCCAGCCACAGAATCAAAGTAACGGTCAGTCCGCTGCATAAAATCATCACCGCCTGAGACAGGCCGGTAAGGTTGGCCTGCTGACGCTGGCGACGCAGCCAGTTGATTTCCACCAGAGCCAACTGCTGACGGACGCGACTGAGTGCGCCGAAGACGGTGAGTTCCGCCTGACCTTGCAGCCAGGTCGTGAGCTGAAGGCGGTATTGTGCACGCAGCGCGGTCAAATCCTGCCCGATGCCGTTTCCTGCCCGATAAAAGATAATCGGCAGGCACAGTAGCAGTACTAGCATAATGGCACCCAGCGTCAGAGCCAGTGAGGCATCAATGAAGCTCAGGCCGTAACAGACGATAAGAATGACGGCGAATGCGCTGACGATGGGGGAAATCACGCGAAGATAGAGGTGGTCGAGCGTATCGACGTCCGCCACCAGCCGGTTTAGCAGTTCAGCCTGGCGAAATTGTGCCAGTCCACCCGGAGAGAGCGGCAGAATGCGAGAAAAAGTGAAAACACGTAAGCGCAGCAAAACGCGGAAGGTGGCATCGTGACTGACAACTCTTTCCCCGTAGCGCCCGGCCGTACGGGCGATAGCCGCACCCCGCACGCCAGCGGCGGGCAACATATAGTTAAAGGTGAGCAGCCCGACGATCCCCGCCAGCGCAGCACCCGCCAGAAACCAGCCGGATAAGGCGAGTAGACCAATGCTGGCCAGCAACGTAGCAATGGCCAAGACCACGCCCAGACTCAAATACCAGAAGTGCTGACGATAAAGTGCCAGAAACGGTTTTAATACCTGCATCGTTTTCATCTGAGCCATTACAGCGCCTCCTGTCGTTGTGCCAGTAGCGTCGCGAAGGGACCCGCTTCGGCTCGGAGTGTTTGATAATCACCCTGTTGAACTAACTGAGCGCTGTCCATTACCCAGATCGCGTCATACTCGGCGATCTCGGTGAGCTGATGCGTGACCAGCAGTGTGGTCTGTGAACGTGCCGCGTCGTTCAGCGCCGTCATAACCAGCTCCTCACTATGAGCATCCAGGCTGGCTGACGGTTCATCCAGCAGCAGTAAGTTGCAAGGGTGAATGAGCGCACGAGCAACGGCGACGCGCTGTGCCTGCCCGACAGAAAGGCGTGCCGCACCGTCACCGACTGTCGTTTCCAGTCCTTGCGGGAGCTGCGGTAAAAATTCATGTACATACGCGCGCTCAATCGCATACTGCAATTCCAAGGGACTGGCCTGCGGGTTACCCAGTAGAATATTGCTGCGTAGCGTCTGTTCCGGCAAGTGAGGGTTTTGCCCGACCCAGCTTAACTGCTTACGCCATGATTCAGGCGTTAGCGTGTTCAATGCCTGACCGTTAACGGTGAGTGAACCGCGATAGGGCAGGAATCCCAGCAGGACATTCAGTAGTGAGCTTTTTCCTGCTCCGCTGAGACCGACCAGTGCGATGCGTTCACCTGCGCGAATATCGAACGTCAACGGTTGGGTCAGCGGTGTGCCATTTGGCGCGAGGACAACCAGGTTTTCCGCCCGGATAGTAATGGCGCTATCGCTGCTGAATTCTTGTGTGCCAAAGCCGACCGTCTCGCCTTCCTCTGACAGAAAAGTCACCAGCGATTCTGCTGCGCCGATAGCCTGAGCCTTGGCATGATAGAAGGTGCCCAAATCGCGTAAAGGCTGAAAGAATTCTGGAGCCAGAATCAATACGAGAAAGCCGGCGAAGAGCGTCACGCCCATGCCGTAATGACCAAAATCCAGTTCCCCGAGATAAGAGAAACCGAAATAGACGGCGACAACAGCGATTGAAATGGAGGCGAAAAACTCCAGCACGCCCGAAGAGAGAAACGCCATACGCAGCACTTCCATCGTGCGACTACGGAAATCCTCGGAAGCATGACGGATTTGTTCGGTTTCAGCCTTGCCACGATGGAACAGACGTAGCGTTTCCATCCCGCGCAGGCGATCGAGGAAGTGTCCGCTCAGGCGCGCCAGCGCCAGAAAGTTACGTCGGTTGGCATCTGCCGCGCCCATGCCAACCAGCGCCATAAAAAGCGGGATGAGCGGAGCGGTTAGAAACAGAATCAGACCCGCAGCCCAGTTGAGCGGGAAAATCGTGATCAAGATAAGCAGCGGGATCAGCGCGGCAAGATACATCTGCGGCAGGTAGCGGGCGTAATAATCCTGCATGTCATCAACCTGCTCAAGAATCATCGTTGCCCAACTGCCCGCGGGTTTGCCCTGTACCCAGGCAGGGCCAAGCTGTTGCAATCTATCCAGTACCAGCTTACGAATTTGTTGTCGAACGGCTTGTCCGCAAAGAAAACCAACACGCTCGCGTAACACACTGTTGAGTGCGCGCAGAATAAATGTGGCAATCAGCAGAAGGAAAGGAGTGAGCAGGGATTCGCGCGTGGCATGCTCGATGATCAAGGCATGAAGCAGCGTCGCTAACAGCCAGGCTTGCGCCACGATTAACGCACCGCTCAGGAATCCAAGCAGTAGTGAAATCCGTAGCCAACGTTGCGCCAACTTACTCTGCTGTTTCAGCCAGGCGGTCAGTTCTTGCTGTCGGGTTTTTTTCATCAGGCACCAGTTCGTTATATTGCAGAAACGGGCTTAACAGAAAATAACTCTCATGTAACTGTTAGTTAACAAAATTATCTTCTATCACGCAGAATGAGGCCATGTTACCGCGACAAGGACGCGCTGCAAACGAAAAGGAGAAGGGAAATGGGTGAGGCGATCAATTTTTGTGTTGCGGAAGGAAAACCAGAAGGAAGAAAACGGAACGGCTATTGCCGCTCCGTTATCAGTACACTCTTACTTGTTGACGGTCAGCCCGTCCAGATAGCGTTCAGCATCCAGTGCCGCCATACAGCCGGTACCTGCGGAGGTAATGGCCTGACGGTAGATGTGATCCATGACGTCGCCTGCGGCAAAGACGCCAGGAATGCTGGTCTGTGTCGCATTGCCGTGAATACCGGATTGTACTTTGATATAACCGTTTTCCAGTTCCAACTGACCGCCAAATACGGCCGTGTTCGGGCTGTGGCCGATAGCGATAAACACGCCAGCCAGCTCCAGTTCTTCCGCTGCGTCGCTTTGCGTATCGCGAATACGGACACCGGTTACACCCATGTCATCGCCCAGCACTTCGTCCAACGTACGGTTGGTATGCAGGATGATGTTGCCGTTTTTAACTTTGTCCATCAGGCGGTCGATCAGAATTTTCTCTGAACGGAACGTCTCGCGACGGTGGATCAAATGCACTTCCGCAGCGATGTTAGACAAATACAGCGCTTCTTCAACCGCGGTATTCCCGCCGCCAACGACAGCGACTTTCTGATTACGGTAGAAGAACCCGTCACAGGTTGCGCAGGCAGAAACCCCTTTGCCTTTAAATGCCTCTTCAGACGGCAGGCCAAGGTAACGAGCCGATGCCCCCGTGGCAATGATCAGCGCGTCACAGGTGTACTCGGCGCTATCGCCGAATAAACGGAAGGGACGGTTCTGCAAATCAACACGTTCAATATGATCGAAGATCACTTCAGTATTGAATTTGGTCGCGTGTGCATGCATACGCTCCATTAACCGCGGGCCAGTTAAATCATCGGCATCACCAGGCCAATTTTCTACTTCGGTTGTGGTCGTCAGCTGACCGCCTTTTTCCATACCCGTGATTAATACTGGCTGTAAATTCGCCCGTGCAGCATAAACAGCGGCAGTGTAGCCAGCCGGGCCTGAACCCAGAATCAATAACTTGTGATGTTTAACAGTACCCATGCTTTCCTCATTTCATGACGGCGGATAATGTCCATATGAACGGTCTCTACAACAAACCCGCTTCCTTACTACGAACAGTCTCTACCACGGACAATGCGAACGATTGTAAGGAAATTACAAGAGTAAAAAAAGTATGCAGAAAAGTTGCTGGCTATTTGTTTAATCGTTAATGACGATGAGGATGACAAATCGCTGAAAAATCAGCCACATTCATAAGTAAAATGATTGAAGTCACCTCGGAGAATGGCTCTGGCTTATCCAATCTGGCAGTTTCTTCTGATTTTCGTTGTTTTGCTTTGACAATCGGCTGTGCATTTGCGAAAACATCTGGGTAAGAGGAAATTTTTTGTATGTGAACAGTTAAAAGCTCGGCTTTTTATTCGTTTTTGCGCAGGTAGTAGGCCTTTGGGCCACGGATATGACGTGATGGTCTTTTCGCGGGTGAGCAATACGTGGGGCGAGAACGAGAAGTTAATGACTGTTGATATACAAAATAGGCAGCGTGTCTTCTTTAAGGGTAGCTCTGATACATGAGGTCTATCGGGGTAAAGCGGGTGCAGGGAAAAGTGAAGAGAGACAATAATAATGGTAGACACTAAAAAACGGCCAGGCAAAGATCTCGATCGTATTGATCGTAACATCCTGAACGAATTGCAAAAAGATGGACGTATTTCCAATGTCGAGCTTTCCAAACGTGTTGGGCTGTCGCCAACGCCTTGTCTGGAACGTGTACGTCGTCTGGAAAGACAGGGCTTCATTAACGGCTACACAGCGCTGCTAAACCCGCATTATCTGGATGCGTCACTGCTGGTTTTTGTTGAAATAACGCTAAACCGCGGCGCGCCTGATGTATTTGAACAGTTCAATGCTGCGGTGCAGAAACTGGAAGAAATTCAGGAATGTCATCTGGTTTCCGGTGATTTTGACTACCTGTTGAAAACGCGTGTGCCAGACATGTCCGCTTACCGTAAGCTCCTGGGTGAAACGCTGCTGCGTTTGCCGGGTGTAAACGACACCCGTACCTACGTGGTGATGGAAGAAGTGAAGCAAAGCAACCGTCTGGTCATTAAGACGCGATAAACGTGTGGGTGCAAAACCCGATAAATTCAGCTACACTCCTGTGAATTTATACAGTCCCAGCGCCGGGTTTTCTCGGCGCTTTGTCATAAACCTTACAGGCCCCTGGAGAGACTCTTGAGCCAGGAATATACAGAAGATAAAGACGTTACCCTGAAAAAACTCAGTGGAACACGTCGTTTGCTTGAAGCGATTTTAATCGTTGTGGCACTTTTTGCGGTTTATCTTAGTGTCGCACTACTCAGTTTCAGCCCCTCCGACCCCAGTTGGTCACAGACTGCATGGCATGAACCTATTCACAACCTTGGTGGTGTAGCAGGTGCATGGCTGGCGGATACGCTGTTCTTTATTTTTGGTGTGCTGGCCTACGCCATTCCACCGATTATGTTATCCCTGTGCTGGGCGGCTTTCCGTCAGCGCGATAACCAACAATCTATTGAATATTTTACCTTTTCACTTCGCCTGATTGGGACATTGGCGCTGATCCTGACCTCTTGCGGTTTGGCTGCGTTGAATATTGACGATCTCTACTACTTTGCTTCCGGTGGTGTCTTGGGAAGCCTGTTGAGCAGCTCAATGATCCCACGTTTCAACAGCATGGGCGCGACGCTGATTCTGCTGTGCGTGTGGGGCGCAGGGTTAACGCTGTTTACCGGCTGGTCATGGTTAACGATCGCTGAAAAAATTGGCGCGGGTGTCTTGGGGTGTTTGACGTTTATGTCAAACCGTTCACGCCACGATGAGGACTACCGCGAAGAACACGATCGTGAAGAAGATGAACGTGATGTGCTTAACCTGCGCCACGATGAGGCGTCGGGTGAGGTAGGAACACAACAGCGTGATGATGATGACGTCCTGTTTTCTGCGCCTTACGTGGCTGATGCGGTAAACGACACGGCGTCAGGCACTGAGATAGTTGAGTCATCACCGTTAGCTGAGAACGCGCCGACAGCGACACAACCGGCGATCTCCGCTGAAACGCCAGTGACAGCGTCAACATTGCCTGATGTGGCAACGCCTGATTCCACATTATCAGGAGCCGCATTCTCTGGTTCATCGTCTGGCTCTGGTTCATCGTCTGGCGTTGTGCCGCCCGTTACCCCATCTGCGATTGATTCGACGCCGTCGCTAAATCCACCGCTGTATTCGTTTGAAATCCCTGAAACGCCAGCGATCGCAACCTCTCCTGAGCTCCATAGTAGTGCGTATGTACCTTACGGAAATAGTTACGGAGAGAGTACTGTACCGCCGATTGTCACGGCACCCGTGGTTCAACCGTTTGCTGAGCCACCACAGCTTGCGCGTGATACGGATTCCAATGCGAATAACACCTTTATGCCTGCGTTCAGTGCCGATGGGGATGATAACCCGCAGATTAAACGCGGCGTAGGACCGGAACTGCCGCGTCCTAATCCGGTACGTATTCCTACTCGCCGCGAACTGGCGTCATACGGAATCAAACTGCCGTCGCAGCGGCTGGCTGAAGAGCAAGCAAGGTTGCAGGCGCAGAGCGGTAGTGCAGAAACGGAATTGGCGAATGATGTGTATCAGGAAGAGACGCCGGATGACATCGCCCAGCAGGAAGCGGCATTGCAGCAAGCGTATCTGGATCAGCAACGTCAGCGTTACGGTGATGAGTACCCGTTACAGGAAGACGATGAAGACGCGCGTCTGCAAGCCCAGCTAGCCAGAGACTTCGCTGCACAGCAGCAGTCACGTTATGACGCCAGCGCATTGCAGCACGATGAGGAAATCCCTGCTCCGGTAGCGCCGCCTGTGGTCAGTGCGCCCGTTCAGCCAAATCCTGTCACATCGCATAACGCTTTTTCATTCTCGCCGTTTAGTGCGGAGAGTGAGCGCGAGCCTGAACCGCATACGTTCAGTGAGTCCACCTATTCGCAGCCGTCCTACCGTGCTGAACCCGAGCTTCCGCCGATGCATGCTGGTGAAGATGGGGATGATGACGATGAGCGCAATCCGTTGACGTTTAGTCAGCCAGCGCAACCGACGTCAGCGCCTGTTGAGTCCGTGAAACAGGAAACGGTGGCTACACCAACGCATCATCCGGCAATGGATGGTTTGATTCACCCGTTCCTGATGCGTAACGAACAGCCGTTGCAGAAACCGACGACGCCGCTGCCAACGCTGGATTTGTTGACTCCACCGCCGGCTAGCGAAGCGCCTGTTGATAATTTCGCATTGGAACAGACGGCGCGACTGATTGAAGCACGTCTGGCTGATTTCCGGGTAAAAGCCGATGTGGTCGATCATTCTCCTGGGCCGGTGATCACACGGTTTGAATTGGATCTGGCACCGGGTGTTAAAGCGGCACGTATCTCGAATCTGTCGCGCGATTTGGCACGCTCACTGTCGGTTGTCGCAGTACGTATTGTTGAGGTTATCCCAGGCCGACCTTACGTCGGGCTGGAATTGCCGAACGCGCATCGTCAGACGGTTTATCTGCGAGAAGTACTGGACTGCGATCAGTTCCGGGATAATCCATCACCGCTGTCGATTGTGCTGGGTAAAGATATTGCGGGCGAGCCTGTCGTTGCCGATTTAGCGAAAATGCCACACCTGCTGGTTGCTGGTACGACGGGGTCGGGTAAATCGGTCGGCGTCAACGCCATGATCATCAGTATGTTGTATAAAGCCACGCCGGAAGACGTACGCTTTATCATGATTGACCCGAAAATGCTGGAGCTCTCGGTGTACGAAGGCATTCCGCATTTGTTGACGGAAGTCGTGACCGACATGAAAGATGCGGCCAATGCCCTACGCTGGTGTGTCGGTGAAATGGAACGCCGCTACAAGCTGATGTCAGCGCTTGGCGTACGTAATCTGGCGGGATACAACGAACGGGTAATGACCGCAAATGCAATGGGTCGTCCGATCCCCGATCCGTTCTGGAAGCCGGGTGACAGTATGGATATGACGCCGCCAGTACTGGAAAAACTGCCGTATATTGTTGTGATGGTCGATGAATTTGCTGACCTGATGATGGCGGTGGGTAAGAAAGTTGAAGAACTGATTGCCCGATTGGCGCAAAAAGCGCGTGCGGCGGGGATTCATCTGGTGCTGGCGACGCAGCGTCCTTCCGTTGATGTCATCACCGGGTTGATCAAGGCAAATATTCCGACGCGTATCGCGTTTACCGTTTCCAGCAAGATCGACTCACGAACTATCCTCGATCAAGGTGGCGCGGAGTCGCTATTGGGGATGGGGGATATGCTGTATATGGCACCTAACTCCTCGATACCTGTCCGTGTTCATGGCGCTTTTGTGCGCGATGAGGAAGTTCACGCCGTCGTTCAGGACTGGAAAGCGCGCGGTCGCCCTCAATATATCGATAATATTGTCAGCGGTGGCGACGATGCTGAAGGCGGAAGCCTCGGTCTTGATGGCGATGAAGAACTCGATCCGCTATTCGATCAGGCGGTAGAGTTTGTGGTCGATAAGCGGCGTGCATCCATCTCTGGCGTACAGCGTCAGTTCCGAATCGGTTATAACCGTGCCGCGCGAATCGTTGAGCAAATGGAGGCGCAGGGTATCGTCAGCTCCCCAGGACACAACGGTAACCGCGAGGTATTGGCTCCTCCATCGATGGAATAAGCATGCTGTACTGATTGACGTCACTCCACGATAAGGGCTGCGCGAGCAGCCCTTATGCAAAGAAGCGTAAAAGCGGCAATAAGCAGATAATTCACCTATCACCGTCCGAGTGGGTTCAGATAACATAGATCTATAGATAACGTAGCTCGACGAATAACACCGATCTGTAAAGAACATAGGCGCTAGGCAAAGCGTCTGACCTCGATAGATGAAGGTTCGTTATATTAAGAAATTCAAAGGATTATGCGTATGAAAAAGTGGTTAGCTATCAGTTGCCTGATTGCAGGTGTTACCTCAACCGCTGTCTATGCGGACGCGGCAAAAGATTTGCAGGGTCGCCTTAATAAAGTAAACAGTTTCCACGCCAATTTTAGCCAGAAAGTCACCAGCGCTGACGGTGCAGCGGTGCAGGAAGGGGAAGGCGAACTGTGGTTGAAACGTCCGAACCTATTTAACTGGAAAACCACATCACCTGACGAAAGTACGTTGATTTCTGACGGCAAAACACTGTGGTTCTACAATCCGTTTGTTGAGCAAGTCACGGCAACCTGGCTGAAAGATGCGACAGGAAATACGCCGTTCATTCTGATTACGCGTAACGATGCCAGCGACTGGAATAAATACGATGTGCGTCAGAAAGGCGATGATTTTGAACTTACGCCGAAGTCAGCGAGCGGCAATCTAAAGCAGTTCGCGATTAATGTGACGACAAACGGCACAATCAAGCAGTTTACCGCGACGGAACAAGACGGGCAGCGGAGCACTTATGTGCTGAAGAATCAGCAAAACGGCGCTGTTGATGCCACGCAATTCACGTTTACACCGCCGAAAGGCGTCACGCTGGATGACCAGCGTCAGTGAGGCCAGGGTGAGCAATCTGTCCCTTGATTTTTCCCATAATGAATTCCAACCGCTGGCTGCGCGTATGCGGCCTGCGACGTTGGCACAGTATATCGGTCAACAGCACCTGTTAGGTGCCGGTAAGCCTCTACCACGCGCCATTGAGGCAGGGCAGTTGCACTCAATGATTCTCTGGGGGCCGCCAGGAACGGGAAAAACCACGCTGGCAGAGCTGATTGGGCATTACGGGCAGGCGGATGTTGAACGTATTTCTGCCGTGACGTCTGGTATTAAGGAAATTCGTGAAGCGATTGAGCGTGCCCGGCAAAATCGCAATGCGGGGCGCCGCACTATTTTGTTTGTCGATGAAGTCCATCGTTTCAACAAAAGTCAGCAGGATGCGTTTCTGCCACATATTGAAGATGGAACGATCACCTTTATTGGTGCGACAACCGAAAACCCCTCTTTCGAACTCAATTCCGCGTTGTTATCGCGTGCCCGTGTCTATTTGCTAAAAGCACTTACGGCGGAAGATATCGAACAGGTCTTACTGCAGGCCATGAGCGATAGCGAACGAGGATACGGCGGACAGAATATTGTTCTGCCTGCCGAAACCGTGCGAATGCTGGCCGAATTGGTCAACGGCGATGCCAGACGTGCACTGAATAGCCTGGAAATGATGGCGGATATGGCGGAAATCGACGCGCAGGGTATGCGTGTTCTGACGCCGGCACTCCTCAACGAAATCTCTGGCGAGCGTAGTGCCCGTTTTGATAACAAAGGCGATCGCTATTACGACCTGATTTCAGCGTTGCATAAATCAGTAAGAGGCTCTGCGCCGGATGCGGCACTTTATTGGTACGCGAGAATCATCACCGCCGGTGGCGATCCGCTGTATGTTGCCCGACGACTGTTGGCGATTGCATCGGAAGATGTCGGCAATGCGGATCCGCGTGCGATGCAGGTGGCTATCTCAGCCTGGGATTGCTTCACCCGCGTTGGCCCCGCAGAAGGGGAGCGTGCCATCGCTCAGGCGATTGTTTATCTGGCCTGTGCGCCGAAAAGTAACGCCGTGTATAGCGCGTTTAAAGCCGCGATGCAGGATGCGCGCGAGAGGCCAGACTATGATGTTCCCGAGCATTTGCGCAATGCGCCTACCCGATTGATGAAAGAAATGGGGCTTGGGGCAGAGTATCGGTACGCACACAATGAACCTAATGCCTATGCCGCTGGCGAAAGCTATTTTCCGCCGGAAATGGCCGATACGCACTATTACGCGCCGACCTCACGCGGCCTTGAGGGCAAAATTGGTGAAAAGCTCGCCTGGCTTGCCACTCAGGATCAAAATAGCCCGACAAAACGCTACCGTTGAACTAAGCGTTGCGGTAAGGTTATTGCGGTATTTTCTGAAACCGGCCGCGCAGCGCGCCGTGTAAGCCACCATTTCATTTGATAATCATAAGCACAGGATTAGCATGCTCGATCCCAATTTACTGCGCAATGAGCTAGACGCAGTCGCCGAAAAGTTACTGGCTCGCAGAGGCTTTAAGCTGGATGTTGAGACCCTGCGTAAGCAGGAAGAACGTCGTAAAGTATTGCAGGTAGAAACTGAAAACCTGCAGGCAGAGCGTAACTCCCGATCGAAAGAGATTGGTGCAGCGAAAGCACGCGGTGAAGATATCGAGCCTTTACGTCGTGAAGTTAACACATTAGGCGAAAAACTGGATGCCGCGAAAGCCGAGCTGGATCAGTTGCAGAATGAAATTCGCGATCTGGCGTTAACGATCCCGAACCTGCCGGACGACTCTGTGCCGCTTGGAAAGGACGACACGCAGAATCAGGAAGTGACTCGCTGGGGTGAACCGCGTAAATATGATTTCCCCGTGCGCGATCATGTTGAACTCGGAGAGATGGCTGCCGGGTTGGATTTTGCCGCTGCGGTGAAATTAACCGGTGCGCGTTTTGTCGTGATGAAAGGACAGATTGCCCGTTTGCACCGTGCGCTTGCCCAGTTCATGCTGGATTTGCACACACAGCAGCATGGCTATCAGGAAGCGTATGTCCCTTATCTGGTAAACCACGCCACGTTATATGGTACAGGCCAACTGCCTAAGTTTGGTGAAGACCTGTTCCATACTACTCCGCTGAGCGAAGAAGCGGAAAGCAGCAGCTATGCACTGATTCCGACGGCTGAAGTGCCGTTGACCAATCTGGTGCGTGACGAGATTCTTGATGAAGAATCCTTGCCGTTGAAAATGACTGCACACACGCCGTGCTTCCGTTCAGAAGCGGGCTCGTATGGTCGTGATACGCGTGGGTTGATTCGTATGCACCAGTTTGACAAGGTTGAACTGGTACAAATCGTCCGCCCTGAAGATTCCATGCAGGCGCTGGAAGAATTGACGACTCACGCTGAAACCGTGCTGCAACTGCTGAAATTACCTTATCGTAAGGTCTTGCTGTGTACGGGTGATATGGGCTTTGGCTCCACCAAAACTTACGATCTGGAAGTCTGGTTGCCGGCGCAGGACACGTACCGTGAAATCTCTTCCTGCTCAAACATGTGGGATTTCCAGGCGCGCCGTATGCAGGCTCGCTGCCGCAGTAAGTCCGATAAGAAGACCCGACTGGTTCACACGCTGAACGGTTCTGGTTTGGCAGTCGGTCGTACACTGGTTGCCGTTCTGGAAAACTACCAGCAGGCTGATGGCCGTATTGAGGTTCCAGAAGTGCTGCGTCCATATATGGGCGGGCTGGAATTTATTGGCTAATTGCGGTTACCTGAATAAAGCGCCTAAGGGCGCTTTTTTTACGGTATAGGTTCGGTAATATTTTTTCATCGTAAAAATAATTACTCTCCCTTAAACACCTCGCGTTACTGAAATTTTAAGTTAAAACTTATTTAAAATCAGTGGAGTAGTGGTTTTCTGTTTTTAAGCGTAGCGGGCTTCCTATTTGTGTTGATTAATTCTTTCAATCCATAATTTGAGAAAGGACTTTTAGCACTTTTTGCCCGGATTGACTTTTATATACGCAGTGGCATGATGCGCTCACTCTTCTCCGGTTGTTTGGTTATCCACTTCGCTATGTCTGCTTATTCCCGCCCAGTGCTGTTATTGCTCTGCGGACTTTTGCTGCTGACGGTTTGTATTGCGGTATTAAATACCTTGGTACCACTGTGGCTGAGTTATCAATCTCTTCCTGTCTGGCAGGTTGGCCTTGTTGGTTCATCCTACTTCGGCGGTAATCTGGTTGGAACGTTATTAGCCGGTAAGTTAATCAAACTTTATGGATTTAACCGTAGCTATTATTTTGCGGCTTTATTATTTGGCATCGCAATCGTTGGCCTCGGTATTTCTGGGGATATCGGTAGCTGGCTGTTCTGGCGCTTCCTTGCCGGTATCGGCTGTGCATTAATCTGGGTCGTGGTTGAAAGCGCTTTGTTATGTAGCGGAACGCCGACGCAGAGAGGGCAGTTGCTGGCTGCCTATATGATTGCCTATTACCTCGGTAGCGTAGTTGGACAGCTTCTGCTTGGCATATTGCCGAGCGCATTACTGAACGTGCTGCCGTGGATGGTCGCGTTAGTTATTTTGGCGGTATTACCGCTGCTGTTTACTCGTCTCCCTACGCCGCCAGAGCAGCAAGAAAAGCATGTCAACATGTGGAAAATGCTGACGTACCGCAGTGCCCGTTTAGGCGTTCACGGCTGTATTATTTCCGGCGCAATTTTAGGATCGCTGTATGGTCTGATGCCGCTGTATCTCTCCCATCAGGGAATGAATGATGCGCAGGTTGGATACTGGATGGCGCTGCTGATCAGCTCCGGGATTATCGGACAATGGCCTATTGGACGTATGGCCGATCGTTATGGCCGATTGCTGGTTCTGCGGGTATTGGTCTTTGTGGTGATTATTGGCTGTATTGCTATGTTAAGCATTAGCCACTATGCCATGGCACCGTCGCTGTTCCTGCTGGGATGTGCAGGGTTTACGCTGTATCCCGTTGCCATGTCTTGGGCATGTGAAAAAGTGCGCCCTGACGAACTGGTCGCGATGAATCAGGCCTTGCTCCTCAGCTACACGCTTGGCAGTCTTTGCGGACCAAGCGTTGCTGCGGTATTGATGCAGAGCTATTCCGATCGATTGCTGTTTGTTTTGATCGCTGTTGTTGCCATGATCTACCTGATGATGCTGCTCAGGAAGGCCGATCACCACCCAACGCCATTAGCTGCTGCTTGAGCTAACAACATCGAGGCTGGCCAGCGAACTTTGTCCCGCTTCCACCATGTTATTCCACAGCGCTTCGGCCACTGGGCTAAGGCGCTGTTTCGCGTTTCGCACCAGATAAAATATGCTGGTGAGCTTTAAACGGTCTGGAGCGACTGCAGCAAGCTTTCCTTTTTCAACCCAAGCGTTGGCATAATGATCGGGAAGAAAACCAATATGCGTTCCTGCCAGCAGAAGCAGTAGGCTTCCCTCAAGATGCCAGGCTGTTTGGTGGAAACCTTGCTTTGATACAGGACCTAACTGTTTAGATATTTCGTTGAAGGCATGCCCACCGATTAGCAGTCGACGAGGATTTAATTCACCATTGATCCATTCACGTTCTATAGTTTCAGCATTTTCTGCTAGTGAATAAAAGTAACTGTGTTCAACAAATACAGGCTCATAAAAAATGTCTGAGGGAATATCATCGGGCAGGGCACTGAGAACAATGTCGAGATGTCCGTTTTTTAGCCGCTCCATGAGTGGAAGGTATTCCATAATTTCAAGTTCGACATTAACTTCTGGGCTTTGGGCATAAAGGTGGGTTATCGCCTGAGACACAACATTATTAGGGTGGGTTGCAATGTTATCCAGACAGCCTAATTTGACTTTACCTATAAGCTGGTGCTTGATACGGGCTAGTCTGTTAGCAAAGTCATCAAGTGTGGAAATGACAGATTTTGCCTCCTGATAGACGACCTCACCTTCGGTTGTTAAGGCAAACCCACCACGGCCACGTTCGCACAAGACAAGCCCGAGCGTATCCTCGAGGCGAGACAGGTAGTGACTTAGTACAGGCTGACTTAAGCCTGTTGCGGCTTGTGCGTTAGTAATTCCTTTTTTTTCAACAATTTTACAAAAAAGCTTTAACCAGCGGATCTCCAGTTTATCTAAGCGCATAGCATATCCTTCGCATACATTACATATCTGAATGTTAACATCAAAATATATCTGTATTAATCGATATGAAACCCATTTATCTTATTGTCACGCCACATCACTGATGTGGTTACCACAAATAGTGTGGTTTTATGCGTCACATCAGGGTCTCTCATAAGCACAATGGTGTTGTTAGCTTGCTGACGGCACCATTGTTCTATACGCCGCCAGGCAACCTCTATAAAATATCACAACGATACAATAATTATTTGCTGCTTATTTAATGGAGGAGTTATGTCTCAAGGGAAAGCTGTACCTGAAAAAGAACAACAGGAGCGGCAAATTTATGATTACGAATACGAAAAAGTTCCTGTCGAAGCAAGAAAAAGTTGGTATGTCATTGCCTTGATATGGCTGGCTATAGGGATCGATATCTCTGGTCTATTTCTCGGGTCTTTTCTAAGTAGTGGATTACCATTCTCTCAGGCCATCAGTGCCACGCTTATTGGCTCAGCCTTACTCGGTGTTCTTGCCGCATTATGTGCGAACGTTGGTTATGGCTGTGGGCTATCAACAACGCTACTGAGTATCTCTGTTTTTGGGCGACTAGGTGGGAAAGTGATAGGCGTATTCTCCGCTGTTTCACTGGTTGGATGGTTTGCCTTTCAACTCGATTTCTTTGGTGTGATGTTGCAAAAAGCACTGTCACATTATCAACTGGAACCTGGTCGCTTTTTTATCCTACTTTTTGGTATGGCACTAATGGCATCGACGGCCATTTGGGGCGTTAGGGCGTTAGGGAAACTAAGCGCATTAAGTGTCCCGCTAATGCTTATACTCATCGTCTCAGGAATATATCTCGCCGCTGACGGTCATTCTTCTCCTGCTGAAGTTGTCATTAAAAAGCCGATAAGTTTAGGGAGTGCTATTTCTTACGTTGTTTCTATCTGGATCGTGGCAGCAAGTATCATGTCGCCTGATATCGCTCGTTATTCCAGAACGCGTAAAGATGCCATATTAGGCTCAGGTTTGGGGTTCTTACTGGGAAACAGCGCAACGATTCTTGTCGCACTCATATTGACCCGCATGGTTGGTAGTGACGATTTGGTTGAAATATTTTTCACTATAGGGCTCGGTGTTTCAGCGATTGTGATTTTAATTTTTGCGCAATGGACAACGAATAGTTCTAATTTAATTTCAGCCTCATTAGGCCTCTCTGTTGTTGTCAGAGCGATATCTCGGCCAATACTCGTTGTGTTGATGGCATTTGCGGGTCTGCTTCTGGCTTATAACGGCATGATTAATAACTTCACCCAGTTTCTGTCGTTACTCGGTGTTCTGATTTCCCCTATTGCAGGGGTTTACCTTGCTGAATATTACTTTTTTGATTCCTCGCGTCTAAAGCAGGATGCATCACAACCACCTTTACTGAATATTTGTGCCTCTATCGCATGGTTATGCGGCAGTTTTGTAAGCTTATTAACAGCTACAGATTTCTTTGATTTGTTTACGATCACATCCGTTTCTACATTGGATGGCATAATAATCAGCCTAGTGATGTATATCGCTATGCGGAAAATGTTCCCGCAGTTGGCAGAGTCTGCCCATTCGTTCTCTAAATCCTAGGTTGTTCAGTGGTTATTGGATAAGTAATGGTCCGCTATATTGATTTTGAAATGATAGATGATATCGCTCTGGGAGCTTCAATCCTTGGCACCGGCGGTGGTGGGGATCCTTATTTAGGATCGCTAATTGCGAAAAATGCTTTGCGCCATGGAAAGCCTGTAACGTTGTGCAATCTGGATGACGTAAAGGATAGCGAGCTTTTTATCCCGTGCAGTACGATGGGTGCACCGACGGTTTCCGTAGAAAAAATCATTTCACCGCGGCAAATTCTTCTGGCATTTGAAACAATGGAGAATTATCTCGCTGAATCAGCATCTGGGACTTTTTCTATCGAAGTCGGCGGCATCAATTCACTCATACCATTAGTGGTTGCGGCCGCAAAAGGGTTACCTGTTATCGACTGTGACGCAATGGGGAGAGCCTTCCCCGAAGCGCAGATGGTGACCTTTTTTCTCGATGATTTAACCTCTGCGCCAAATACATTGGCAGATGAGAAGGGCAATGCAGTCATTCTTAATCCTATAGATGGTATGTGGTCGGAACGGTTGGCCCGCGCGATTGTTGAACAAATGGGCGCTGCTTGCGCGATGTGCGATTACCCCTTACGCGGTAGCCAACTTAAGCGTAGCGCTATCAAAGGCACGCTGACGCTGGCGCAGGATATCGGAAGAATGCTACGTCAGGCTCACAAGTCGGGCAGTCATCCAGTACAGTCTCTGCTTACTGTGCTGAATGGCCATATCGTTGCATCAGGGAAAATTGTTGATGTAGCACGGCGCACAACCGGTGGTTTTGCTCGGGGTAAAGTGGTGCTGGATGGTATGGGAAACGACAAAGGCGAGTCGTTTACGGTACTTTTCCAGAATGAACTCCTGCTGGCTTATCGTTCTTCACAGACAACAGAACCTACACAGGATAATCTGCTGGCTGTTGTGCCTGATTTAATCTCCATAGTAGATAGTGAAACCGGACGTCCGATCATCACGGAACATTTACGTTATGGGCAGCGAGTCGATGTGATTGCCTATCCGTGCAATGACAAGTGGCGAACGCCAAAAGGGATTGACGTTGCGGGACCGGAGTATTTCGGTTATCCGGTGCAGTATGTACCGATAGAACTGCTTGCGAATCGCTGAGGCTTTCCCGATGTTACATAAAAATGATTACCGACTCGGGATTGATGTCGGCGGCACCAACACGGATGCGGCAATTTTAGATGCTGATCTACGCTGCATCGCGACGGCCAAATTTCCTACCAGTCTGGATATCTACAGCGGCATCGAACGGGTGATTGCGGAAGTATTGGCGCAGTCTGGCATCGCACCGCAGCATATTCGCTATGCGATGTTAGGTACAACCCAATGTACCAATGCCATTGTTGAGCGGAAAGGGCTGGATCGCGTCGGATTATTGCGCCTGAGCCTGCCAAGTAGCGATAGCGTCCCGCCGCTGTTTGGCTGGGATGACGAGTGGCAAAGGACATTAGGCGAGCATTTCTACCAGATTCACGGCGGCTATGAATTTGATGGTCGAGAGATTCATTCTGTACTGCGGGATGAAGTGCTGGCAGTTTGTGACAAGATGCGCGGCCATGTCGATAGCCTGGCCATTTGTGGCGTATTTTCCCCCGTAAATAATGAGCAGGAACTGCAGGTTGCCCAGTGGGTGAGTGCGGCATTGCCAGAGGTTTCCGTGTCGTTATCCCACCGGATAGGCAGCACGGGATTATTGGAAAGGGAAAACGCGACGATCCTGAATGCATCGTTGCAAAGCACCGCGAACCGCTTTGTTAACGGCTTTACGCAAGCGCTAGTTCGGCACGGCATTAAGGCTACGCCCTTTTTCGGGCAAAACGATGGCACATTGATGTCCGAGAGCATGGTGAAGCAATATCCCATTTTGACGATGGCTTGCGGGCCAACGAACTCGATTCGCGGGGCGTGTCACCTTTCTGGACTGGATAATGCGCTGGTTATCGATGTTGGCGGTACGACGACAGACATTGGCGTGTTGGTGAATGGCTTCCCGCGTGAGTCAGCAATTGCCGTTGAAGTCGGCGATGTGCGGACGAATTTCAGAATGCCAGACATTATTTCTATCGGTATTGGTGGCGGAACCTGCGTGCGACAGTCTCAGGACGGGAAACTCACCCTTGGGCCGGATAGTGTCGGTTATCGCCTGCTTGAACAGGGAGTCAGCTTTGGCGGGGAGACGTTAACGCTCAGCGATATCATGCTGCAACTTCATCGTGAGAGATGGGTTACCGCTCTTCCTCATCCGCTGCCCGAACTGGATAACACATTTTGCCAGCAGGCTTATTGCCAGATGATTGAGAAAGTGGAAAGTGCTATCGATCGGATTAAATCGTCAAGCGCGGCTATTCCGGCCGTGCTTGTGGGCGGTGGCAGTATTTTACTCCCTGACGTTTTATCCGGTGTCAGTCAGGTCATGCGCCCGCAGAATTTTGATGCGGCAAATGCGGTTGGTGTGGCGTTAGGGAAGGTGGGCGCACAGATCGAGCGCGT
Source organism: Pectobacterium carotovorum (assembly GCF_900129615.1). Classification (GTDB taxonomy): domain Bacteria; phylum Pseudomonadota; class Gammaproteobacteria; order Enterobacterales; family Enterobacteriaceae; genus Pectobacterium; species Pectobacterium carotovorum. The sequence goes on from NZ_FQWI01000001.1 coordinate 39,436, forward strand.
AGTTAAAATGCCGGATAACGATCGTGAGAAGATAAAAAGCGAATTGCAGCAGCAAACCATTTTTCTTGCAGAAGAGATGGGAGCCATGCCGGGCAGCGTTGAAATCATCGACTATCAGGACATTCCGTTGGCTTATCTGCCGGGGAATGCGGTACAGGTGAAAATCAAGGCGGCAGGGAACTTGGCTTAGCGCAGCACATTAACGTTGCAGAGATTGTTTACCCGCCAAAATGAAAATAGCGCGCCCTGAGCGCGCTATTTTTCCAGAAAGCGTCAGAGGCTAGTACATGACCTTGTGACCGTAGCTTTCAAGAATCGATTTAACGCGATCCATCGTATCGGCTTTTGGCGGTTTAACGCCGTCTAATTTGTACTCTTCACCCATCGCAATCCACTTGTGTTTGCCAAGTTCATGATAGGGGAGAAGCTCAATTTTCTCGATGTTCTTCATATCCTTGGTGAATTCGCCCAGTTTGTGTGCGGACGCATCATCGTCAGACCAACAGGGAACGACGACATAACGTATCCAGGTACGCTGGTTGCGCTTTGCCAAATAGCGAGCGAAATCCAGAGTACGGTGATTGGATACGCCAACTAAATTCTGGTGTATGTCGTCATTCATTTGTTTCAGATCGAGCATCACTAAATCGCTGACGTCCAATAGCTCGTCAATGACGGGATCGTAGCGGCGCACGAAGCCATTGGTGTCCAGACAGGTGTTGATGCCTTCTGCCTTACAGGCACGGAACCAGTCGCGCACAAATTCGGCCTGGAGAATGGCCTCACCGCCGGATGCTGTTACGCCACCGCCGGATGCATTCATAAAGTGGCGGTAGGTCACGACTTCTTTCATGAGTTCTTCAACCGTCACTTCCTTGCCGCCGTGCGTATCCCAGGTATCACGGTTATGGCAATACAGGCAGCGCATCAGGCAGCCTTGAAAGAAGATGATGAAACGGATGCCTGGGCCATCGACGGTGCCACAGGATTCAAAAGAGTGGATGCGACCGATTACTGACATTGCGAGGTTTTCTCCAAATTTGACCGGACAATAGCGGTCTTTATGAGCGCAGTCATAAGAAAGCAAGTATCGATCTGACAGGGATTACTGACAGAAGAACACCGTGTGACAGATGCTGCGTCGAATCTGTTTTGCGAGCCATCCACATGAAGGAAGCAACATAGCGGGCTGGCAAAACAGGCTAACAATCTGAACGACAAGCGAGGGTGAGAAAAAGGCCCCACTGACGTGGAGCCTTTATTTTACGCCTTTTCAGACAGTCATGGAAATTACATTGACTGAGTGAAAGTACGGGTAATGACGTCTTGTTGCTGTTCTTTCGTCAGTGAGTTGAAACGCACTGCGTAGCCAGATACGCGGATAGTCAACTGCGGATATTTCTCTGGGTTTTCCATCGCATCAAGCAGCATTTCACGGTTCATGACGTTGACGTTCAGGTGCTGACCGCCTTCGATGCTAGCTTCGTGGTGGAAATAACCATCCATCAGGCCGGCAAGGTTAGCTTTACGCACGTTGTCGTCTTTGCCCAACGCGTTAGGGACGATGGAGAAGGTATAAGAAATACCATCTTTCGCGTAAGCAAACGGCAGTTTGGCAACAGAAGTCAGAGAAGCAACGGCACCTTTCTGGTCACGACCATGCATTGGGTTAGCACCTGGTCCAAATGGCGCACCTGCGCGGCGACCGTCTGGCGTGTTACCCGTTTTCTTACCATATACCACGTTAGAGGTGATGGTCAGAACAGACTGCGTTGGTGTTGCGCCACGGTAGGTATTCAGTTTCTGAATTTTCTTCATGAAACGTTCAACCAGGTCACAAGCCAGTTCATCTACGCGAGAATCGTTGTTACCGAATTGTGGATATTCGCCTTCGATATCAAAGTCGATAGCCAGGCCATCTTCATCACGAATTGGTTTAACTTTGGCATATTTGATGGCAGACAGGGAGTCAGCAGCAACAGACAGACCCGCGATACCACACGCCATAGTACGGAACACATCACGGTCATGCAGTGCCATCAGCGACGCTTCGTAGCTGTATTTGTCGTGCATGTAGTGAATGATGTTCAGAGAGGTGACGTATTGTTTAGCCAGCCAATCCATGAAGTGATCCATACGATCCATCACTTCGTCGAAGTTCAGAACGTCGCCTTTGATTGGTTCTGATTTCGGACCAACCTGCATTTTCAGTTTTTCGTCCACGCCGCCGTTAATCGCGTACAGCATGGTTTTCGCCAGGTTTGCACGGGCACCGAAGAACTGCATTTGTTTGCCAACGATCATCGGGCTTACGCAACAAGCAATGGCGTAGTCATCGTTGTTAAAGTCAGGACGCATCAGATCGTCATTCTCATATTGCAGAGAAGAGGTATCGATGGAGACTTTAGCCGCATAGTTTTTAAAGCTTTGTGGCAGTTTTTCAGACCACAGAATGGTCATGTTTGGCTCTGGAGACGGCCCCATGGTGTACAGGGTGTTCAGGAAGCGGAAGCTGGTTTTGCTCACCAGAGTACGACCATCCAGACCCATACCGGCCAGAGATTCTGTTGCCCAGATTGGGTCACCAGAGAACAGCTCATCATACTCAGGCGTACGCAGGAAACGCACCATACGCAGTTTCATGACCAGATGGTCAATCATTTCCTGAGCTTCTTCCTCAGTGATTTTGCCTGCTGCCAGATCGCGCTCAAGGTAGATATCCAGGAAGGTAGAGACACGTCCGAAGGACATTGCCGCACCATTCTGTGATTTCACCGCTGCCAGGTAGCCGAAGTAAGTCCACTGCACGGCTTCCTGAGCTGTCGCTGCTGGGCCAGAAATGTCACAGCCATATTTAGCAGCCATTTCTTTAATTTGGCTCAGTGCATGATGCTGATCGGCAATTTCTTCACGCAGACGGATTGTTGCTTCCAGATCTTCGCCGTTTTCCAGTTTGGATTGCAGAGAAGTGAACTGGGCAAACTTGTCTTTCATCAGATAGTCGATACCGTACAGCGCAACGCGACGGTAGTCACCGATGATACGGCCACGGCCGTAGGCATCTGGCAGACCAGTCAGAACGCCTGATTTACGACAACGCAGGATGTCTGGAGTGTAAACATCGAACACGCCCTGGTTGTGCGTTTTGCGGTATTCGGTGAAGATTTTTTTCAGTTGAGGATCCAGTTCACGACCGTAAACTTTGCATGAACCTTCAACCATTTTGATGCCGCCGAACGGAATTAACGCACGTTTCAGCGGAGCGTCAGTTTGCAGACCAACGATTTTTTCCAGACCTTTGTTGATGTATCCCGCGTCGTGAGACGTGATAGTTGCAGCAACATTGGTATCAAAATCAACAGGTGCGTGAGTACGGTTTTCCTGTTTGATGCCTTCCATGACGCTGTCCCACAGCGCTGAGGTCGCTTTGGTTGCGCCAGCCAGGAAAGACTCATCACCTTCATACGGCGTGTAGTTTTTCTGGATAAAGTCACGAACGTTGACGTTATCCTGCCATTCACCTTTGCTAAAGCCTTGCCATGCATTGGCCAATTTTTCATTCAGCTCGGTCATTTTACACCTACCTTTGATATGGATTTCTTAAAACCCGACGTTGCGGCCGATTGCACCTTAGTGGTGCTTGTCTCCACCGCGCAAATAAATTACCCAATATGTCAAACCGACCATTACGCCGCCGCCGATGATGTTCCCCAGGGTGACGGGAATCAGATTATCGGTAATAAAGTGGCTAACGGTTAAATGTTCAAACTGAGACGGCACCATGCCAATGGCATTCCAGAATTCCGGGGCCGCAAAATTTTTGATAACGATGCCCATAGGAATCATGAACATGTTGGCGATACTGTGCTCAAAGCCGCTGGAAACAAACATGGCGACAGGCAGAATCATGGCAAACATTTTGTCGGTAAGCGTACGGCCGGAATAGCTCATCCACACGGCCAGACAAACCAGCAGGTTGGCCAGAATCCCCAGACACAGCGCTTCAACGAACGTGTGTTCAAGTTTGTGTTCAGCTGTTTGCAGGACGTTAAGCCCCCACGCACCGTTTGCGACCATGTGCTCTCCCGAGAACCAGATAAGCCCAACGAAGAAAAGCGCGCCAATCAGGTTACCGACATAGACATTTGCCCAGTTACAGGCTAGTTGCTTCCAGGTAATACGTCCACTGGCTTTGGCAATCACGATGAGAACGGTTGAGGTAAACAAGTCCGCACCGCAGACGACAACCAACATGAGGCCAAGGGAGAAACAGATACCACCGATCAACTTCGCGATGCCGAAAGGAATCGTCGCGGTCCCTGTGGTAGCCGTAATATAAAAGACGAAGGCGATCGAAATAAACACACCCGCAGTGATCGCTAAATAAAACGTCGTACACGGTTGTTTTGTAGCTTTATAGACTCCGGCGTCTTCAGCAACTTTTGCCATGGCGGCCGGGAGTAATAGAGTAAAGGGGTTGTCAGCTTTCACACTAACTCTCTCTTAAAAATTATCAGCGTTGAGATACTAACAAAGCAGTATACGGTAAAATTTGACGTGGATCATATTGCAAGAAATTAACAGGTTGGTAAGTAGGGTGGGATACGGTGATTTTATGGTTAATTTATTGAATTTTATAATAAAAAAATATTTTAAATTTTATAAAAAGAGTTGAATGGTATACGTTAAACCTACCGATTTAGCGTTAATAAAAATCATGTTTTGTAGAATTTCAGTACCACCTTGTCGATGCAATTTAATTAAAATTTCACCATTCAATAACAATGTTCTGATTATGCATTACGAATAATAAATATTGCCCTCTGGATAATAAAATAGCCCTTTAAGATAAAGGGCTATTGGTCGGTGGCTATTTGCACTCGAACGCACTCATCGATATAAGACGCGTGCTGACTTCATCATTCTGGCATTATTTTGCTTGCCAATAACGACGTTTCGCCTGTTGCAGTTTTTCATAGGCTGCCAGCAGCGACTGGTGCGCAGGTAAAGAAGTAAAGGTGTCATCCACGGCAAACAGACCATAGAAGCATGCTTCGCCAGCAACCGCAGCGCTAGCGGCATCGACGGTCTCACTGCCGTACATTTTGGTGAAGGCATCGTAATATTCTGCCGGATCGCGCTCAGGCTCTTGTGCCAGTAACAGCAGGGTCTGTAGGCAACGGTAGTAGTTGCTGCGCTGTGCCGTAAAGACGGAATCGTTGAAATCCTGCGTCCACTCTGTCCAACTTAACGCCTGATCCAGATCGCCGCCGGCCAGTGCCAGCATGGCTTTTAGTTCGCCAACGCGCAGAGTAAACCAGCCATTATCTTTGCCGGTGGCAATGCCGAGCAGCTCGCGTACGCGGGTGAAGTCATCCAGCCCTTCGTCATCCAGCTGCTGCAACAGCGTCAGATAGTCTTCTTTTTCCCATTTGCTGTCAGGCAGCGCCAGCAGCGTGTCACGCAGATGAGCGCCCATGCTGTTATTGGCTAACAACAGATCGTCGGCAGGGTAGATGTCCGACATTCCCGGCACAATGATGCGGCAGGCATAAACAGCCAGATGCTCATAGTCAGCAATGTAGACTTCTTTATCTTCCTGCTTGAAGATCGCCATCAATGTAGCGAATTCTTCTTCCGTCGATCCTTTAAAGCTCCAGTCGGCAAATTCATAATCCGCTTGCTTCTTGAACATATCCCAAGAGATCAGACCGCTGGAATCGATAAAGTGGGTTTCCAGATTAGCGTGCTCGGCAACTTCTTCATCATCGAACGTCGGTGGGGTGAACACGTCCAGATCTTTCAGGCCACGGCCTTGCAGCAGCTCGGTAACGGTACGCTCCAGCGCCACGCCGAAGTCAGGATGTGCGCCGAAGGAGGCAAAGCAGGTGCCGTTAGCGGGGTTAAACAGCACCACGCAGATAACCGGATATTTCCCGCCCAGTGAGGCATCGTAAGAGAAAATCGGGAAACCTTCTTTTTCCAGCGTTGCAATCGCTTCGACCACGCCCGGGTAGCGGTTCAGCACCTCTTGCGGAATTTCTGGCAGGCTGATGGATTCGGCAATGATACGGTTCTTGATGCTGCGCTCAAACACTTCAGACAGCCCCTGAACGCGGGCTTCATTGGCGGTGTTACCTGCGGACATCCCGTTAGAAACGTACAGGTTACCGATGATGTTCATCGGAATATAGACAGTTTGCTGATCGGACTGACGCGTAAATGGCAGCGCGCAAATGCCTCTGTCGGCATTGCCGGATTGCAGATCGATCAGATCGCTGGCGCTCAGTTCCTGCTCAGGATCGTAAAACTGGTGCAGACGGGCATCCAGAATACCTTCCGGTAGCGCATCATCTTCCGGAATAGGGAACCATTTTTCATTCGGGTAGTGAACGAAATCGCTGTTAGCGATGCTTTTGCCGAGATAGAAGTCAGCAAAGAAATAGTTGGTGGACAGACGCTCGAAATACTCACCTAACGCAGAGGCCAGTGCCGCTTTCTTACTGGCACCTTTACCGTTAGTGAAGCAAAGCGGGCAATCGCGGTCTCGAATATGGACAGACCAGACGTTTGGCACCGGGTTCAGCCATGACGCTTCTTCGATGTTAAACCCCAGGTCCTGGAGCTGTTGTTGAAAACGGGCGATGGAATCTTCCAGGGCGGCGTCTTTGCCTGGGATAAACGTTTGAGTCATGGTGTTCACTCTTATCGAGATTAGCGGAAGCGGCATGATACGGATTTTTCTGTTCAGACTCTATTTATTCATAACAGATCGGCAACAGTGAAAAAGAACAGGCTGCGTAACGTGCCGTTTTGCATAATGAAAGCGCAATAAGCGTTGCAGCCGCGATTGACGAGTGATAAAACCGATAGCAGGGTAAAAGTAGTGTGGTTATGGCGGTTGTTCCGTTATAACTACTATCTTGTAACAGCGGTATTTTTATAACCGTCAGGTTTATAAAAATGGTATTTGTAACAACGGTGATAAAAAGAGCCGCTATTTTTCAGGTGTGGTGAGGGGAAATGACTCAGATTTTTAATTTTAGCGCCGGTCCAGCAATGCTGCCGGTTGAAGTACTGCGTCGTGCTGAACAGGAATTGTGTAATTGGAATGGCCTGGGTACATCGGTCATGGAAATCAGCCACCGCAGTAAAGAGTTTATGCAGGTTGCCGCTGAATCCGAACAAGATCTGCGTGATTTGCTGAAAATCCCCTCCAACTACAAAGTGCTTTTTTGCCACGGTGGTGCGCGTGCGCAATTTGCGGCAGTACCGTTAAATCTTCTGGGCGAACGCTCAACTGCTGACTACATCGACGGTGGATATTGGGCACACAGCGCAATCAATGAAGCAGAAAAATACTGCACACCTAACGTGATTGACGTGAAAACGCGCGTAGGCGATCTGCGCGGCATTAAGCCGATGCGTGAATGGAAATTGTCTGATGACGCGGCGTTTGTACATTACTGCCCGAATGAAACTATTGACGGTATTGCGATCGAAGAAGAGCCGGACTTTGGCGATAAAATTGTGGTCGCCGACTATTCTTCCAGCATCCTGTCTCGCCGTATTGACGTTAGCCGTTACGGCGTGATCTATGCTGGCGCACAGAAAAATATCGGCCCGGCCGGTCTGACGCTGGTCATCGTGCGTGAAGATTTGCTGGGCAAAGCGCGCCGTGAGCTGCCATCGATTCTGGATTATCAGGTTCTGGCGGACAATGACTCCATGTTTAACACGCCGCCAACGTTTGCCTGGTACCTGTCCGGCATGGTCTTCAAATGGCTGAAAGAGTACGGCGGTCTGGCTGAAATGGAAAAACGTAACCAAGAGAAGGCCGACCTGCTGTATAGCGCGATTGACGGTAACGATTTCTATCGTAATGACGTCGCGGTAGCGAACCGTTCTCGCATGAATGTGCCGTTCCTGCTGGCGGACTCTGCGCTGGATAAAGTCTTCCTGGAAGAATCAGTCGCTGCAGGTCTGCACGCGCTGAAAGGCCATCGCGTAGTGGGCGGCATGCGTGCTTCTATCTACAATGCGATGCCGCTGGAAGGCGTGAAAGCGCTGACAGAATTTATGGCTGACTTCGCGCGTCGCCACGGTTGATTAAGACCGCCCCTCGATACATTTTGATCAGCCCCGGACTTTCCGGGGTTTTTATGTCCACGTTGAAAGAATAGGCTTTACATGCAGGAATCCCTGACGCTACAACCCATCAAACTGATTAACGGTACCCTTAACCTTCCTGGCTCAAAAAGCGTCTCTAACCGTGCGCTTTTGCTAGCGGCCTTGGCTGAAGGAAAGACCCGGTTGACTAACCTGTTAGACAGTGACGATGTTCGCCATATGCTTACCGCTCTAACGGCGCTGGGCGTGGAGTATCATCTGTCGTCTGACCGGACGGTGTGTGAGATTACGGGTCTGGGTGGGGCGTTTACGGCATCGCAACCGCTGGAACTGTTTCTAGGGAATGCAGGTACAGCGATGCGCCCACTGGCTGCCGCGTTGTGTCTGACAGATGGCGATATTGTACTGACGGGCGAGCCGCGGATGAAAGAACGCCCGATCGGGCATCTAGTCGATGCACTGCGTCAGGGCGGAGCGAAGATTGACTATCTGGAGCAGGAAAACTACCCACCGCTTCGTCTGCACGGCGGTTTTCAGGGCGGTGAAATCAGCGTAGATGGCAGCGTATCAAGCCAGTTCCTGACCGCGCTGTTGATGACTGCGCCTCTGGCTAAGCAGGATACGCAAATCAGCATTCAGGGCGATCTGGTTTCCAAACCGTATATCGATATCACGCTGCATATGATGAAAGCGTTTGGTATTGAAGTACGTCATGAAAATTATCAGCGATTCTTCGTTGCGGGTCGCCAGCAGTATCGTTCACCGGGGGATTATCTGGTGGAGGGCGATGCGTCATCGGCTTCTTACTTCCTGGCCGCAGCGGCGATTAAAGGCGGTGTGGTGCGTGTGACCGGCGTAGGCCGTAATAGCGTACAAGGCGACATTCGCTTTGCTGATGTGTTGGAAAAAATGGGTGCGACCGTGCGCTGGGGTGAGGATTATATCGAATGCGAACGTGGTGAACTGCACGCGATCGACATGGATATGAATCACATTCCTGATGCTGCGATGACTATCGCGACGGCGGCGCTTTTCGCTCAAGGTGGCACCACTACACTGCGTAATATCTACAACTGGCGCGTGAAAGAAACCGATCGTCTGGCGGCAATGGCGATTGAACTGCGTAAAGTTGGTGCGGAAGTGGAAGAGGGTAATGACTACATTCGCATTACGCCGCCGACCACACTGAAAGCGGCAGAAATCGGCACGTACAACGATCACCGTATGGCGATGTGTTTCTCGCTGGTCGCGTTATCGGATACGCCAGTTACGATTCTGGATCCGAAATGTACGGCTAAAACCTTTCCTGACTACTTTGAACAACTGGCGCGTCTCAGCGAGCTGGCTTGATTCCTCTCTAAGGCACGGTTTCCGTGCCTTTTTCCTTTATCGATTTCCCCGAGTTACGCTCAACTTTTCTTCTGAAATTGCGCACCGCGTTCAGAGAATGCCTTATTTTTCCCGCCATTCCGGCATTGGGGTAACCTTTCTCTGTATTGATGCGTATAATGAGGCTCCGTGATGCCATAAAACGGCATAAGCGGAACTTCCCAGTATTAAAGGAGAGAGAAATGACGGTGATGGCACCGGTAATTACGGTTGACGGACCGAGCGGCGCAGGCAAAGGTACTTTGTGTAAGGCATTGGCTGAAGCTTTACAATGGAACCTGCTGGACTCGGGGGCTATCTATCGTGTTTTGGCTCTGGCGGCATTGCACCACCATGTGGATATCGGTTCGGAAGACGCGCTGGTTCCGTTAGCCTCTCATCTTGATGTGCGCTTTGTTGCAGAAGACGGGCAACTGAAAGTCATCCTGGAAGGTGAAGACGTTAGCCATGAAATTCGTACTGAAGCGGTAGGCAACACGGCGTCTCAGGCCGCAGCTTTCCCTCGCGTTCGTGAGGCATTATTACGTCGGCAGCGCGCATTCCGCGAGGCTCCGGGGTTGATTGCTGATGGTCGAGACATGGGAACGGTAGTCTTTCCTGATGCGCCAGTGAAGATTTTTTTGGATGCCAGTGCGGAAGAACGTGCACAACGTCGCATGCTACAGTTGCAGGGGAAGGGCTTTAATGTTAACTTTGAACGTCTTTTGTCTGAGATAAAAGAACGGGATGAGCGCGATCGCAGCCGCCCCGTTGCGCCGTTAGTGCCTGCTGCCGATGCGTTGGTGCTGGATTCAACGGAAATGACAATCGATGAAGTGATAGCGCGCGCGTTGGCTTATGCCCGCGAAATTTTAGCGTAATCACAGAAAACTGAATTTTTACCTCGCTGTAAGGATGCACAGCGGGGCATGTTAAACAACCCCATCGAGCAGGATGCCAGATGGACGTTAAATTGAAACCCTTAAGATTATCAAACATGACTGAATCTTTTGCTCAACTCTTTGAAGAATCCCTGAAAGAAATCGAAACCCGTCCTGGTTCCATCGTACGTGGTGTTGTTGTTGCTATTGATAAAGATGTCGTACTGGTTGACGCCGGTCTGAAATCTGAATCTGCCATTCCGGTAGAGCAATTCAAGAACGCACAGGGCGAACTGGAAATTCAGGTTGGTGATGAAGTTGACGTTGCTCTGGACGCTATCGAAGATGGCTTCGGTGAAACGCTGCTTTCTCGCGAAAAAGCTAAACGTCATGAAGCATGGCTGACGCTGGAAAAAGCCTACGAAGAAGCTGCAACTGTTACCGGTATTATCAACGGTAAAGTTAAAGGCGGTTTCACTGTTGAGCTGAACGGCATTCGTGCGTTCCTGCCAGGTTCTCTGGTAGACGTTCGTCCGGTTCGCGATACGCTGCATCTGGAAGGCAAAGAGCTTGAGTTCAAAGTTATCAAGCTGGATCAGAAACGCAACAACGTTGTTGTTTCCCGCCGTGCAGTTATCGAATCTGAAAACAGCGCTGAGCGCGATCAACTGCTGGAAAACCTGCAGGAAGGCATGGAAGTTAAAGGTATCGTTAAGAACCTTACTGACTACGGTGCATTCGTTGATCTGGGCGGCGTTGATGGCCTGCTGCATATCACTGATATGGCTTGGAAACGTGTTAAACACCCAAGCGAAATCGTCAATGTGGGCGACGAAATCACTGTTAAAGTGCTGAAGTTCGACCGCGAGCGTACTCGTGTGTCTCTGGGCCTGAAACAGCTGGGCGAAGATCCATGGGTCGCTATCGCTAAGCGTTACCCAGAAAGCACGCGTCTGACTGGCCGCGTGACCAACCTGACTGACTACGGCTGCTTCGTTGAAATCGAAGAAGGCGTTGAAGGTCTGGTACACGTTTCTGAAATGGATTGGACCAACAAAAACATCCACCCATCCAAAGTTGTTAACGTTGGTGATGTAGTGGAAGTTATGGTTCTGGACATCGACGAAGAACGTCGTCGTATCTCTCTGGGCCTGAAACAGTGTAAATCCAACCCATGGCAGCTGTTCGCAGAAACTCACAACAAGGGCGACCGCGTTGAAGGTAAAATCAAGTCTATCACTGACTTTGGTATCTTCATCGGTCTGGACGGCGGCATCGACGGTCTGGTGCACCTGTCTGACATCTCCTGGAACGTGGCTGGCGAAGAAGCCGTTCGCGAATTCAAGAAAGGTGATGAAATCGCCGCTGTTGTTCTGCAGGTTGACGCAGAGCGCGAGCGTATCTCCCTGGGCGTGAAACAACTGGCTGAAGACCCGTTCAATAACTACCTGTCTGTTAACAAGAAAGGTGCTATTGTTACTGGTAAAGTTACAGCAGTTGACGCCAAAGGTGCTACAGTTGAATTAGCAGACGGTGTTGAAGGCTATCTGCGTGCTTCTGACGCTTCACGTGACCGTGTTGAAGATGCAACTCTGGTACTGAGCGTTGGCGACAGCGTTGAAGCGAAATACACCGGTGTTGATCGTAAAAACCGCGTTGTTAGCCTGTCTGTTCGTGCGAAAGACGAAGCTGACGAGAAAGATGCAATCGCAACTGTTAACAACAAGCCGGAAGAAAACAATTTCTCCAGCGCGATGGCAGAAGCGTTCAAAGCAGCTAAAGGCGAGTAATCACTACGGTGGAATGAGCAACGTAAGTTGCTCATTCTTGTAACGGTAGTCAGTTATCCTGGTTATTGATAACCGCACTTGGAGGAGCTATGACCAAGTCTGAACTTATTGAAAGGCTTGCTGGACAGCAATCTCATATCCCAGCCAAAGTGGTTGAGGATGCAGTGAAAGAAATGCTCGAACAAATGGCTTCTACGCTAGCCGAAGGCGACCGTATTGAAATCCGTGGGTTTGGCAGTTTTTCACTTCACTACCGTGCACCGCGTGTAGGTCGTAATCCGAAAACGGGTGACAAAGTTGAGTTGGAAGGTAAGTACGTCCCTCACTTTAAACCGGGCAAGGAACTCCGCGACCGCGCTAATATTTACGGCTAATCGTTAGTCTTAAATACCAGCCTTATAAAAGCACCCATCTTGGGTGCTTTTTTACATTTATGGTCAGCATCTTCTCCGTACTTCCGTCGATATGACGCGGTTATCTGACAGCATATGGCTATCCCGCGTTATCAACGACTGATAACGCGGGGAACAGGTTTACTTATTGTGACGTTCTTTCAGGCGATTGATGATGGTCGCCAGATCTAAATCCTGATCCTGCAACAGCACCAGCAGGTGGTACATCAAATCTGCGGCTTCGTTGGTCAGCTCTTCGCGGTCATGCACCGTGGCCGCTAATGCCGCTTCCAACCCTTCCTCACCGACTTTCTGCGCAATGCGCTTGGTGCCGCTGGCATATAGGCGCGCAGTGTAAGAGCTATCTGGGTCAGCATGCTTACGCTCGGCCAGCAGTTGCTCTAACTGATAGAGGAACGTCCAGTCGCTGGCAGCAGGCGAGAAGCAGCTGCTGGTGCCAAGGTGACAGGTTGGTCCGATAGGGTTAACCAGAATCAGCAGGGTGTCGTTATCGCAGTCCGGCGTGATAGAGACGACATTCAGGAAATGGCCGGAAGATTCGCCTTTCGTCCACAAGCGCTGCTTGGTCCGCGAGAAAAACGTGACTTTGCCACTCTCTTCCGTAGCCTGCAACGCGTCCTGATTCATGTAGCCCAGCATCAACACTTCACCGGATACCGCATGTTGCACGACAACCGGCAGCATACCGTCCGTTTTTTCCCAATCGAGTTGGTTTCGTTGTTCGTCGTTTAGAAAAATTGCTTCGCTTAACACACTCGAATCTCCACACCCTGTTGCTTAAGATATTGTTTCAGCTCGCCAATATTAATAATTTGCTTGTGAAACACCGATGCTGCCAGCGCGCCATCAACGTGGGCGGTTTGGAACGCATCCAGAAAATGTTCCATGGTGCCTGCGCCGCCGGAAGCAATGAGTGGGACATGACAGACATCACGCACCAGATTTAACTGGTGTAAATCATAGCCGTTACGCACGCCGTCCTGATTCATCATATTCAGGACAATCTCACCTGCGCCACGTTTTTGCACTTCTTCAACCCATTCTAACGTTTCCCAAGTGGTGACCTTGGTGCGCGCTTCATCACCTGTGTATTGATTGACATGGTAGCGGCCCGTCGCAGCATCGTGCCAGGTATCAATCCCAACGACGATGCACTGCACGCCATAGCGGTCAGCCAGTCGGGTAATCAGCTCTGGGTCGGCCAGCGCTGGTGAGTTGATGGAGATTTTATCCGCGCCGAAAGAGAGGATCTGACCGGCTTCTTCCACGCTTTTAATGCCGCCCGCCACGCAGAAGGGAATATCAATCACTTCCGCGACGCGGGATACCCAGCTTTTATCGACTACACGGCCATCGGAAGAGGCGGTGATATCATAAAAAACTAACTCATCGGCCCCTTCCTGCGCGTAGCGCTGCGCCAACGGGACGATGTCGCCGATGATTTCGTGGTTGCGGAACTGTACACCTTTGACGACCTGACCGTTACGCACGTCCAGGCAGGGAATTATCCGTTTTGCCAGCATGAAATAGCCTCCGCGACGTTGAATTTACCTTCCAGCAGCGCACGACCCACGATCACGCCCTGCACACCGCTGCCGCGCAAATTGGCGATATCCGTCAAGTTGCCGATGCCGCCGGATGCCTGAAAGGCAATCTGCGGGTAGCGCTGGCTGATTTCACGATAGAGCTCGACGTTGGAACCGCTCAGCGTACCGTCACGAGAAATGTCAGTGCACAGCACATGCTTCAGACCGAACGGCAGATATTGTTCAACGACCTGCTCAAGCGTGGCGTTTGAATTTTCCTGCCAGCCGCTGATGGCGACGAACTTCGTGCCGTTGGCGTCGATACGAACGTCCAGCGCCAGCACCAGCGCTTCTGCACCGTAGCGGGTGAACCATTGTTGAACGAGTTCCGGCTGCTTAACGGCGGTGGAGCCGATGACGACACGGCTGGCTCCGGCTTTTAATAACGCTTCCACGTCCTGTTCGGTACGGATGCCGCCGCCAATCTGAACGGGGACGGTAACGCCAGCCAACAGCGTCGTTAATAACGGAATCTGGCGGGCAGAGGGATCTTTTGCACCGGTCAAATCCACCAGATGCAGCACGCCTGCGCCTTGTTGCTGGTAATCCTGCAAGCGGGGGAGCGGATCGCTACCGTACTGGCGCTGTTGGCCATAATCACCCTGATGCAGACGGACAACCTGCCCATCAATCAGATCTAATGCGGGAATAATCATGACGCTCTACATCTCCAGAAAGTTTTTCAGCAGTTGCGCGCCCGCCGCACCCGAACGCTCAGGGTGGAACTGCACGCCAAAGAAGTTATCTTTTTCCAGCGCAGCGGTGAAGGCTTCGCCGTAGTTGGCTTGGGCAATCGTGTTTTCGCAGACCGGCATGGCATAGCTGTGAACGAAATAGAAATAGGCACCGTCATCGATATCGCGGAACAAACGATGTCCGGCCTTCGGAATGACCTGATTCCAGCCCATATGCGGCAGCGGTAAGCCGTGGTCAACCATCTTTTTCACCGGTGAATCAACAATGCCGAGCGTGGGAATGCCGCCATTTTCGTCGCTGTTTGTGCCCAGCAACTGCATGCCGAGGCAAATACCGAGAACGGGCTGGGTACAGGCTTTGATCAACGCAATCAGGTCGCGCTCTTCCAGTTGATTCATCGCAGTCTGTGCGGTGCCAACGCCCGGCAGAAACAGCTTGTCCGCTTGCAGGACAATCTCGGCCTCGCGGCTTACCACGGGCGTATACCCCAACCGCTGCACGGCGTAGGTCACCGAAGAGAGGTTAGCGCAGCCGGTATCAAGAATGACGACCTTCATCAGAGCACTCCTTTCGAGCTCGGCAGCGTATCACCCTCGACGCGAATTGCCTGACGTAGCGTGCGCCCGAAGACTTTAAACAGGCTTTCCACACGGTGATGATCGTTACGCCCTTTAGTTTTCAGGTGCAGCGTACAGGCCATGGAATAAGACAGAGAACGGAAGAAGTGTTCGACCATTTCTGTACTCAGGTCGCCAACACGCTGGTAGCTGAATTCCGCTTTGTATTCCAGGTGCGGACGTCCAGAAATATCCAGGGCACAGCGTGCCAGACACTCATCCATCGGCAGAACAAAGCCAAAACGGCCAATACCGCGTTTGTCGCCCAACGCTTTATTCAGGGCTTCGCCCAGCGCCAGACCGGTATCTTCTACCGTGTGGTGATCGTCGATGTATAGATCGCCTTTCACTTCAATGTTCATGCGGAATCCGCCGTGGGTGGCGATTTGATCCAGCATGTGATCGAAGAAGCCGACGCCGGTGTTGATTTTGCTGCCACCTTCCTGATCCAGCCAGACGTTCACATCAATCGCAGTTTCACGCGTGACGCGGTTGACGTGCGCATGGCGGTCACGCTTGGTCAACTGGTTGGTAATCGCTTGCCAGTTTAGCCCGCCACGTTGATAGAGCAGCCCGGTTATGCCCATGTTCTGTGCCAGTTGAATATCGGTCTGGCGGTCACCGATGACGTAGCTATTCGCCACATCCATCAGGCCGTTGTTCAAATAGGCAGTCACCAGCTCGGTCTTGGGCTTGCGACAGGTGCAGTTATCCGCGGGTAAATGCGGGCAGATCAGCACTTGCTCAAAACGGATGCCCTGCGATGTTAGAATCTGCATCATCAGGTTGTGCGGTGGATCGAAGGTTTCCTGCGGAAAGCTCTCGGTTCCCAACCCATCCTGATTCGTAATCATCACCAGCGTATAACCGGCTTTTTGCAGCGCCAGCAGCGAGGGAATGACATCTGGTTCCAGCGCCAGTTTATCCAGACGGTCAACCTGAAAATCTTCAGGCGGTTCAGCAATCAATGTTCCGTCACGGTCGATAAAGAGGTATTTCTGGCCCACGTGAGCTCCTTAAAATTAAGCGTTGATGCCCGGCAATGATTGTAATGCAGCAACAACGCGTTCACATTCGTAGCGGTTGCCGATAGTAATGCGCAAACAGCCTGCGAGGCTCGGTTGCTTATTTTGGTCACGCAGAATAATGCCTTGATCCCACAGCGTTTTAAATACAGAAGGGGAGGCGGTAAAGCGCACCAGCAAATAGTTACTCTCGCTGGGGAAGATTTCTTCAATGCAGGGAATGTCTTTTAAGGCATCGCTCAGCCAGCGGCGAGCGGAGGTAATCTCCTCAACATTCGCCTTCATTTTGGCGATCCCTTCGTGACTCAGCGCCTGCGCGGCGATATCCGCTACGGGAGTGGACAGCGGATAAGGGGCAATGACCTTCAGCAGAAGCTGAATGACCTCAGGGTTTGCCAGCGTGAAGCCACAGCGCAATCCAGCGAGTGAAAAGGCTTTGGACAAGGTACGCAGAATCACCAAATGTGGGAATTCGTCCAGCCAGACCGAGGTGGTCGCCTGCGGACAGAATTCAATGTAGGCTTCATCAATAACGACCAGCGCTTTTCCCTGTGCCAGCGTGAGTAGCTGACGCAAATCCTCCCGTGCGATCAGGTTGCCGGTTGGGTTGTTCGGGCTACATACGTAAATGACCTTAGTGCCGTCCAACTGTGCTTCAATCGCGTCGAGATCCAACTGCCAGTCTGATTTGCTGGCTACGGTACGACGTTCCACGCCAAATGTCTCGGCGCTGACGGCGTACATGCCGTAGGTTGGTGGGCAGAACAGGATGGCATCTTTTCCCGGTTCGCAGAACGCGCGGATCAGCAGCTCGATACCTTCGTCGGCACCGCGGCTGACCAGAACCTGCTCCGGCGTTACGCCAGCATACTCGGCGTAACGGCCGATCACCGTGACTGGCTGGCATTCCGGGTAGCGGTTCAGCGTCTGTGACGTTAACTGAAATGCTGGTGCTTCAGGGTATTCATTGGCATTCAGCCAGACATCGCCGTTACCGCCCAGACGACGGGCAGATTGGTACGGCGTCAGCGCACGGACATTGGCGCGTGCCAGTTCTTCAATGCTGCTCATGCTTGCTCCTTCAGTGCTGCAACACGCAGGGTAACGGCGTTTTTGTGGGCGGTCAGCTGTTCGGCCTGTGCCAATATTTCTATGGTCGGCGCCAGTTGCAGTAACCCCTGCGGAGTGAGCTGCTGTACGGTCATGCGTTTCTGGAAATCGGCCAGTCCCAGGCTTGAATAGGTCGAGGTATAGCCATAGGTCGGCAGAACATGGTTAGTGCCGGAGGCGTAATCGCCCGCGGATTCTGGTGACCAGTCGCCAAGGAAAACTGAACCCGCGCTGGTGATGCTATCAACCAGTGATTCGGCGTCGCGCGTCTGGATGATTAGGTGCTCTGGACCATATTGATTGCTGATTTCAATGCACTGCGCCAAATCACGCGCAACGATGACGCGGCTGCTGGCAAGCGCCTGACGCGCGATGTCCGCACGGGACAATTGCGTGAGCTGTTCTTCAACGGCGTCCGCCACGGCCTTAGCCATTGCTGCGTCAGGCGTGAGCAGAATGACCTGTGAATCCGGACCGTGTTCTGCCTGCGACAACAGGTCGGAGGCGACAAACGCGGGCGTCGCGCCGCTGTCGGCGATCACTAATACTTCGGATGGCCCAGCGGGCATATCAATGGCCGCGCCATCGAGCTGCTGACTAACCTGACGCTTAGCTTCCGTGACATATGCGTTACCGGGGCCAAAGATCTTATCCACTTTCGGCACGCTCTCGGTGCCAAATGCCATCGCAGCAATCGCTTGCGCGCCACCGAGCTGAAAGACTTCTTTAATGCCGCACAGCTGTGCGGCATACAGAATTTCATCGGCAATCGGCGGCGGTGAGCACAGTACGACACGACCACAGCCGGCAATGCGTGAAGGCGTTCCCAGCATCAGCACGGTTGACGGCAGCGGGGCAGAGCCCCCAGGAATATACAGCCCGACGGTTGCGATAGGGCGAGTGAGCTGCTGGCAACGTACGCCTGGCTGCGTTTCGATATCGACAATCGGCAGTTTTTGCGCGTTGTGGAATGTCTCGATATTACGCACGGCGATCGCCATCGCCTGTTTTACCTCATCGCCCAAACGGGCGGAGGCGGCGGAAATCTCGGCCTCGGTGACGCGAATCGCATTCACCTGAACCTTATCGAACTGTGCGCTGTAGTCGCGTAACGCGCTATCACCACGGCTTTTCACGTTTGCCAGAATATCGCTCACGATGGCGGTGATGCGGTCTGATGCGGAAATAGCCGGGCGAGTCAGTAGCTGACGCTGCTCTTCTGCTGAACAGCGCTGCCAGTCAACGAGCGTGCTAAAACTGCCGGTGCTGTTGGTGTTGTCAGCCATCGTCATCACTCCATCATTTTTTCAATAGGCAGAACCAGAATGGAGCTGGCACCCAACGATTTCAGTTTTTCCATCGTTTCCCAGAACAGCGTTTCGCTACTGACCATGTGCATGGCAACGCGGCTTTGGTCGCCGGCCAGTGGCAGAATGGTTGGGCGCTCAGCGCCAGGCAACAGGGCGATGACTTCTTCCAGACGTTCGCTAGGCGCGTGCAGCATGATGTATTTCGATTCACGTGCCTGAATCACGCCTTGCATACGGGTCAGCAGTTTATCGATCAGCAGCTGTTTCTCTTCTGGCATCTCGCCGTCGCGCTGAATCAGGCAGGCTTTGGAACGGTAAATCACTTCCACTTCGCGCAGGCCGTTGGCTTCCAGCGTGGCACCGGTAGAGACCAGATCGCAGATAGCATCGGCCAGACCGGCACGCGGTGCTACTTCGACGGAACCGTTGAGCAGACAGGATTTGAAATTGACGGATTGTCTGTCGAGATATTGTTTGAGCAGGTGAGGATAAGAGGTGGCGATACGTTTGTTTTGCAGACATTCAGGACCGGTATAGGCTTCGTCCAGCGGCATCGCCAGCGACAGGCGGCAGCCGCCGAAATCCAGACGACGCAGCGTGAAGTAACGCGGATCTTCACCCTGTGCACGACGGTTTAACAGCTCTTCTTCCAGCACGTTTTCGCCGATGATGCCCAGATCGACTACGCCATCCATGACCAGACCAGGAATATCGTCATCGCGTACGCGCAGGATATCAATCGGCATATTTTCTGCGAATGCAATCAGACGCTGTTGCTGTAAGTTGATTTTGATCCCGCAGCGCGCCAGCAACTCTCGTGAATCGTCGCTCAGGCGACCTGACTTCTGCATTGCTATCCGTAAACGTGTTTTATCCAGCATGGAAACCTCATTAACCTGTCAAATTTAAAATTTTTAGAAACATTGGGCCATAAAAAAACCCTCGGAAGGTGATCTTCCGAGGGCTCTCTTTGTGTTCTGCGCCACTGGAAGATCTTAATGTCTTCCAGCACCAACTGCCCGAAAGACTAATCAGGATGATGGTGATGATGGTGGTTAAACAGAACGCGTGTCATAAGATGTCTCTTTGTTGTACAAATATTGTTGTGTCAGTGTTTATTAAACCAATAACGATTTCTGTCGAATAACCTAAACCATGTTCGGGCTGTTGTGCAACATTTTTTTAGCAGATGTGGGAAGTTCGTTTTGGTTGCGTGATGTGCCAGCATAATCGCGCTGGATATCCGCTTTTGATAGGCAGAAAAGACTACGGAAATCGGACAGGCATCCGTAGCGGTGGGCGTCAAAGCCGTTTACTCTGTAGGCGTGCGTATACTCGTCATACTTCAAGTTGCATGTGCGTTGGCGACGCTACTCGGTCCACTAGCGTGGACCTCGCCCCGTTGGGGCCGCTGCAAGCAGCGTTCAAACCTGCCTCTGGCAGATTTGTCAGTCACCCGAATCACTTACTTGAGTAAGCTCATCGGGATGCCTTCTCTTGCCGCCTGCCTGAAACTCGAATTATGTAGAGTATAGTGTTAATTAACAGGCTCCTTGCAGGGGAGAACGGCTGATGAAAAAAGTATCGATTGTGGGATTGGGCTGGCTGGGTATGCCGCTAGCTCTGGCGCTGAATGGGCACGGCTACCACGTGACAGGGACGAAAACCACTCAGGATGGCGTTGAAGCGGCGCGTATGAGCGGTATTGAGTGTTATCAACTGGCGCTGACGCCTGAACTGGAATGTGACGCTGATGAACTTAGCGCACTACTACAGGTTGACGTGTTGATCGTGACGTTGCCCGCTAGCCGAACGGCGGAAGGGGGCGATGGGTATGCCCAAGCGGTACAGCAGTTGGTGAATATGGCGCGCGTGTTTCATGTCCCGCGTATTATCTTCACCAGTTCAACCTCGGTTTATGGCGATAGCAGCGGCACGGCAAAAGAAAACTCGCCGCTACAGCCGACGACGGTAGCAGGGAAAACGCTGGTGTCCCTCGAACAGTGGTTGCAGCATCTACCTGATACCTCCGTCGATATCTTGCGTCTTGCGGGGCTGATCGGTGGTGAACGCCATCCTGGACGTTTCCTTGCGGGCAAAACCAATCTGCCGCGCGGTAATCATGGCGTGAATCTTGTACATCAGGAAGATGTGCTGGCGGCGATCCTATTGCTGCTTAAGCTTCCAAACGGCGGGCATATCTATAATCTGTGTGCGCCAGAACATCCTGCCAGACAGGACTTTTATCCTGAACAGGCGCGCAGATTGCACCTGTCTCCGCCGCAGTTTGCGCCCGTAACCGACAGCGATCAGGGGAAGATTGTGGATGGACAGCGTATCTGCCATGAACTCGGGTTTGAGTATCAGTACCCTAATCCCTCAACGATGCCGTTGAACGAGGGCTTGTAGCGCGAATCCCAATGCGTTCTAGTCTATTTGCTTCGATTTTTTGATACACCGCGACAGGGTTTCTGATACGCCCGAATGTGTGTGAAGCATCCGGGCGTGAGGCGTTAAAACGACGTCCAGTCGCTTTCTGACGATGCGGTTTTTTTGTCTGCCGTTGATAGACGTTTTGGCAGCGCGTGGCGTGACGCGGAGGATGATGCGCGTGAGCCTGTGCGGTTATCCGATTGGGACACGCGGAAGTGCTCAAGCAACTTCTCTAACAATACAGCCTGTTCTTCCAGCGAGTTGGCGGAAATGGAAGATTCCATTACCAGCGAAGCGTTCTGCTGAGTGGTGGTATCCAGTTCGCTGATGGCCTGCGCGATTTGCCCAATTCCCCGGCTCTGTTCTTCAGACGCGGATGAAATTTCCCCCATGATGTCGTTCACGCGAGAAACGGAATCGACGATTTGCTCCATGGTTTCTCCAGCAACTGCCACAAGATGGCTACCCGCATTGGTGCGCTCGACGGACTCTGAGATCAACGCTTCGATGTCTTTGGCAGCCTGAGAACTGCGCTGCGATAAACTGCGTACTTCGCCTGCGACCACGGCAAAACCGCGCCCTTGTTCACCGGCGCGTGCGGCTTCTACCGCGGCGTTCAGCGCCAGAATGTTGGTCTGGAAAGCAATGCTATTGATGACGGTGGTGATATCGGCGATTTTTTTGGAGCTGGCCGCGATATTGTCCATGGTCGTCACAACCTGTTTCACGACCTCACCGCCTTTCAGCGCATTCTTGGAGGCATCGGCAGCGATCTGGCTGGCATGTTTAGCGTTATCGGCGTTGTTTTTCACCGTTGATGTCAGTTCTTCCATGCTGGCTGCGGTTTCAACGACGGCAGCCGACTGCTGTTCGGTGCGTGATGAAAGATCGCTATTGCCTGTGGCAATTTTACTTGCTGACTGGCTAACGCTACCGACGCTGTCCCGCACTTCGGAGATAACGTGGCGCAGCTGTTCATTCATTGTCCCCATTGCGTGGGTAAGCCGCCCCAGTTCATCGTGGCGATCGGTCTGAATTGTCGTCGTCAGGTCACCACTGGCAATACGTTCCGCCAATGCCAGATTATGGATGATAGGTCGGGTGATAATCCGGGTAATGTAGATCGAAATGATAATACCGATAATGACGGCAATGAAGCCGATAATCATCGTAATGGTGGCGGAGTTATAGGCCAGTTCATCGTTTTTCGCTTTGATAATGGCCGTCAGCGCGTTGATGTCTGCGCTGCTTTTCGTTCCTGCTCTCATGACCAAATACTCTGCTTTTTTCACGTCATCGAAAGCGGTGTAATAGTCTGCGTTAATCTGTTGATATTGCTTGATGTAATTGCGTAATGCATCCGCCTGGCCTTTCAGATCGGAAGGTAAAATCGGTAAGGCCTGATAGGCTGATTCCGTCTCTGCATAACGGTTATTCAGTGCGGCTATTGTTTTCTCATCTTTTGTTATTTGCAGCTCATAACTCAGTTTTTGCACCTCACTCAATAAGAAAGCCAGTTTGCTCATCGCGTAATAAGCATCATTATCGGGGAACGAGCTGGTGTTATGAATGGTCTGTGCAACGGGTTCCAGCGTGGCTTGTGCATGCAGTTGATTCATTTTTCCCTGAATCTCAACTGCTTTTTGTGTCGCAACAGACATGGCGGATACCGATGTCTGAAAACCCTCTAAGTTTTCTTTTAAGCTGTTGATGTGGCCTAACTCATCGGCGCTCCAAGCCAGAGTTTTTGCACTGTCTGTTAAGTCTGTCGCGCTTTTAACGAATTTTGCCAGAATATCTTTTGTCTTCTCATCGGGGGCGTAGAAATATTTAACACGGTTTATTTTTGCCTGAAATACCTCAATGTTGATGCTGTAAATAAGATTGGTTTTCTCATAGATATCTTTGATGTCTTTAAATCTTTTTGTACTAAGCGATGAGGCAACAATAACGAGTAATAAAATAATGCCAAATCCGGCATACAGTTTATGTGCGATTTTTGTGTTACGAATTCGACTAGCAAAATGCTGCATTATAACTCTCCATGTGTGACGCTTTTTTAATAAAAATAATGCTCACGATTTTATTGCTAACAGCTTTTTATGACTCACTACTATGAGTTATCGGGTTTTCTTATCGCGATGTTAGTGCCAAAGTAGGGGATAATAACATTCTGTGATGGGTATCAAGATAGAATGTGCAAATGCATAGTTTTTTATGTAAATACTGCCAAATTAACGTAGCCTACTGATTATTTAACGATTTATTTATCGTTGAATAATGTTATGCCGTTGAATCCAGCCCTGACGTGATATCAGGGCTGGAAGGTAAAACGTTAGAATGTTGTCCAGCCGGAATCCTGCGTTTGTTTTGATGCAGGCGGTAAGTGTTTCTGCTGTGGCGGCAAACTGGGGAGAGTTGCTTTGGGTTTGCGCCCCTCGTGATCGGACAGGCGGAAGTTCGCCACCATACTTTCCAGTATTGCAGACTGTTCTTCCAGCGAGTTAGCGGAGATTGAGGATTCCATTACCAGCGCTGCATTCTGCTGCGTGGTGGTATCAAGCTCGCTGATGGCGCGAGAAATTTGCTCAATGCCGCGGCTTTGCTCATCGGAAGCGGAGGCTATTTCTCCCATGATGTCGTTAACCCGCGAGACAGAGGAGACGATCTGATCCATCGCGGTTCCCGCGTTAGCCACCAATTGTGTGCCGACATTGATACGCGACACCGATTCGGATATCAGGCTGGCGATTTCTTTCGCAGCTTGAGAGGTGCGTTGAGAAAGCGTCCGTACCTCGCTGGCAACCACGGCGAATCCACGGCCTTGCTCCCCGGCGCGTGCGGCCTCTACCGTGGCGTTGAGCGCCAGAATATTGGTCTGGAAAGCAATGCTGTTGATAACGGCGGTAATGTCGGCAATTTTTCGTGAGCTGTCTGAAATCCCTGACATGGTATCTACCACATCCCGTACCACTTCTCCGCCTTTGTGCGCATTTTGCGAGGCTTCGGTACTGATCTGGCTCGCCTGTTTGGCGTTTTCGGCGTTGTTCTTCACAGTCGACGTCAGTTCTTCCATGCTGGCGGCGGTTTCTACCACGGCGGCCGACTGTTGCTCGGTACGCGAGGAGAGATCGCTATTGCCGGCGGCAATCTTGGCAGCAGAGGTCGACACGCTGTCCACGCTGTCACGTACATCACTGATCATATGGCGCAGTTTTTCGTTCATTCTGCCCATGGCGGCCGTTAGCTGGCCCAGCTCATCATCGCGGTCAGCCACGATTGTTGAGGTCAGATCGCCTGCGGCGATTTTTTCCGCCAGAGAAAGGTTATGAATCACGGGACGGGTGATTTGGCGGGTAATCAGCAGTGAGATGATAATACCGATCACGACGGCGATGAGGCCAATGATCATCGTGATAGTCGCGGAACCGTATGCCAGCTCGTCATTCTTCTCTTTGACGATAGTGATAAGCGCTTTAATGGAGGCACTGCTTTTATCCCCGCCAACCTTCACGCCGTCTTCGGCTTTTTTCAGATCGTTGACGCTCTGGAAGTAATCAGCATTGAGCTTTTTATAGCTGGTGACATAGCTCCGCAGGCCCTCTGCCGCGACCTTTTGTTCAGGCGTCAGTGCCGCAGTGGCGGCCTGATAGCTGCTGTCAAAGCGGCTAAAAGCCTCATCGAGCTTCTTCGCGGCATCGGCATTTTGCTTAAGCTGCAGCTCATAGGATAACGGCTTGAGTTCTGAAACCTGCGTTGCCAAATCTTCAGCTTGATACTGCGTCGCGCTATCAGAAGGTTGCTGACGCAGCTTGGCGTAAAAGTCTGCGGTAATATTTTGCCCGTTGGCGGTGCTGATTTTGTCGCGATTTTCTACCAGGCGCTGCGTGGCTTTCCCCATCTCGGTGATAGCGTTCTGAAATTCGGTCAGGTGCTGGCCGAGATCGTTGACGAGGGGCGCGCCTTCTGGGCTCCATGAGAGCGTTTTCGCTTCAGTGGTTAACTCTGATGCATGTTTAACGAAGCCCGCCATGGTTTCACGCGACTTCTCTTCATAGGAATAAAAATACTTCAGGCGGTTTATTTTGGCCTGAAAGACTTCGATGTTGATGTTGTAAATAAGATTGGTTTTTTCATAGATATCACGAATTTCTCTGAAGCGCCCTGCGCTCAGTAGCGATGCAATGATGACCAGTAGCAGGATTACCCCAAACCCAAGATACAGCTTTTGGGATATTTTAAGATTTCTGATTTTTTTGGCTAAGAACATGACGTCTCTCCGGGGATGAATTACTGGTGTCGGGTAACGAATTAATAGCGATATGACCCATGGTGCTTATCGGATTTATGGCGATTTTTTTTAGTGTGAACGAAGAAACTAATAATAATTTGTGAGGCTTCTCTCTTATGGTTGGACACCTGCACAGCAAGTGCGGGTTGAATTACCAATAGGCGTTACTTTACTCGTTATCAGAATAAACACAGAAAATTGTGATTATTTTTTTAATCTTTAAAAAATTGAGAAGAAAGTGATTAATTTAGAAATATGTTGAAATAAAAATGGAGTGAAAGTAACGAATGGTTAAGTTTGGTTTTAATGCTGGTGAATCGTCCCCAAGTAGTGAATGACGTTATTACCTTATCCGAGTTTTATCTCAATTTTTATTGCATATCGTCGTCTGCCTCTGCCGGATACGCTATGGCGGCGCATATTGTCGCCATAGCGTACGGTTTATGGCACCTACAGGGTGCTTTTTGTACGATACAGCCGACGTGGGTGACCAATCTTGCCGTAACGCATTTCGATATCGAGGAACTGGTTTTCAACGCAGAATTCCAGATAGCGGCGCGCCGTCGTTTTACTGAGCCCCGTTTTTTCGACGATCTCATCGACAGAGTAGAGTGTATCGCCTCCATCGTTGGCAAAAATCTGCTTGATCAACCCCAGCGTGTTCTCTTCAATGCCTTTTGCTGATGAGGAGGAGGCAGTGCCGGACGATTGCAGCTGATAGAGAATATCGACGTTCTGCTGATCGACAATTTTGTAGGTGTGCTGGGTCTTTACGAACTGAATAAATCGCTCCAGCGAAGAGCGCAGCCGTGGGTAGGAGAGCGGTTTGATAATGTAGTCAAAGGCCCCGCAGCGAATCGCCTGAGCGCAGGTATTCATATCGCTGGCGGCGGTAATAAAGATGACGGAACAGTCCATCCCCTTGAGCAGTTGGCTTTCAATCAGCGAAACCCCTTCGCCGTCAGGCAGATAGTTATCCAGCAGGATTAGACGTGGCCTGTGCTGCTGAAGGAGCTTTTTGGCTTCAAAAAGCGTAGCGGCAATCCCGACGACACGCAGATTGAAATGTTTCTCAATAAATTCAGCATGAATATTTGCCAGCTTACTTTCATCTTCAACGATTAAGACATCGAAATGTTCAGTGTGCTGCATGGTGTGAATCCCTGTTAGTCTCTGAATTATAAAATAGTGTGTCCGTTATACCTCAAGCGGCCTGTGCGTTGTTCAATACGCTGCCGCTCAAATTATTGGGGGGACATCGGAATAAATAGGGAAAATATGCTGCCCTTCGGCTGGTTGGCCGAGACTTCGATCATTCCCTGAGCCTGATTGACGTAGCTGGCGACCAGATGCAGCCCCAGCCCGTGATCGCCCTGCGTTTTGCTGGTCACGCCCATTTCAAACAGGCTATCGGCAATGGCGGGATCGATACCCGTTCCCTGATCGGCGACTTCAATGACCAGCTCTTGTTCGCTGTTATAGATGTACACCTCGACAGGATAATGTGGCGCGGTGGTGGCTAATGTGGCTTCCATCGCGTTATCCAGCAAATTACCAATGATGGACATCAGTTCCGTTTCACTCAGCGCGGGTGGAATGTGGGTGAGCTGGCAGCGTGGGTCGAAAACAATCTCAATGCCTTTTTCCCGTGCCGTCGCGTACTTGCCCAACAGCAGCCCGCACAGCGCGGGCGAACAGAAGCGGCGCGAAACAAAATCCAACACCACCTGCGCGCTTTCCGACTGCGCTTCAATATATTTGATGGCTTCGTCATAGCGTTTTAGATGCAGGAGCCCAGCTAGCGTCGCGGTCCAGTTCAACTGCTCGTGGCGCAGAATGCGCAGGCTATTCGCGTAACGTTTCACCTGACTGAGCTGCATGCTAAGCGTGTGAATATCATTTTTACTGCGGAAGCTGATGACCCAACCCTGAAGCTCATCCTCCAGCATGATCCGCACCCGGCTGGCAATCACAGTGGCGTGGTTAAACCGGCAGATCTCATCGTGGGTGTCGCTGTTCCACATGGCCTCGCCGGAGAAAAAGGGGACGGGTTTAATGACGGTATCAATCGGCTTGCCGCGTAACAGATAGGAAGGTTCGTTCAGTCCAAGGATTTCTTTGGCGGCATGATTAATGGCAGCAATGCGGTGCTGCTTATCGATGGCGATCACCCCTTCGTAGATTGATTCGAGCAGCGCCTTCTGCTGCCTGACCAGCATACGAATCTCCAGGGGTTCGAGGCCAAACATCTGTTTTTTCAGATTACGCGAGAACCACCAGGAAAAGATAAACAGTGCGACAAACATCGCCAGAATCGCCAGCAGGATATGCGCCAGTTTACTGAACGTCAGGTTGTCTATATGGGTTTTCAGATAGCCGACGGAGACAATACCAATAACCTGACCATCAGCTACAATCGGTGCTTTGCTGCGTAGTGAGATACCAATGCCGCCCCGGCGCACGGTGATAGTGCTTTTTCCGGCGAGTACCTCAACGTTATCGCCGCCCACCATTTGCGTGCCGACAAGACTGGCATCTTCAGAATGAAACAGGTGATGCGCCTGATCATCCCCGATCACGATATAGCTGGCGTCGCTGCGCAGCTTCAATTGTTGAACGAGCGTGCTGATCTGCTTGATGTCTTTATGCTTCACCGACTCAATCAAGGACGGGATGATGGCGATTTCTCTGGCCTGTACCTGCGCTCGAGTACCCAGCTCGGAATACAGCTGCTTATCGATATCGTGGTAATAATAAATACCCGTCATCAGAAGTAACGAAGAGAAGAAGACGATCAAATAGATAAATAATTTGATATGAAAGGAAAGTCTTACTCTCATGATGTGCGGTAGCCTGCCGGTGAACGAAAAATAGCTGATGAATTTATCACGAATGGTAATAAGAATGGACTGAGAGGAAAAAACTTGTGAGCAATAACACGTTTAAATAGGTTGTTACCAATACGATGGCAGTAATAAACAGATAAAATTAAACGCATCTGTTTTCTTTAATAAACAACTTAATTACGTTTTATCAACATAGTCATTTTTAGGAAATAAAAACCATAAACTCCATAGAAACCATAAAGTTTATTTTGATCGTAAAATCATCTAACCGCCTGCGTAATAAACGATTTTTGAATATAAACCATAAAAACCATAAACACCTTTAAAACTCATTTTTTAATTTGAAGGGAATCACATAATAATAGGTGACCGCCCCCTATCATTCGCGGACAAAATAAAACGGGGACAGAGTTATGAGCACGACTGATGATTCATATATTGTGGTAAATAATGAGGCGGCTGGGAAGGCCTCATTAAAGGAAAAATGGTGGCACGTTCTGGATACCTATAAAGTAGGTATTATCCCAGTGCCGCTTTTTGTATTGGCGGGGGTATTAATCGGCATCGACTGCCTGAGTGGCAAGTTGCCGAGCGACATCGTCGTGATGGTGGCGACGCTGGCATTCTTCGGGTTTGCCTGTGGTGAATTTGGCAAGCGTCTGCCGATTATCGGCAAGATGGGGGCGGCGGCAATCTGTGCGACCTTTATCCCCTCGGCGATGGTGCATTACGGCCTGCTGCCGGACGTTGTCGTTGAATCCACGACCAAGTTCTATAAAAGTACCAACATCCTGTATCTCTATATCTGCTGCATTATTGTCGGCAGCATCATGAGTATGAATCGGCAGACGCTGATTCAGGGCTTCCTGCGTATTTTCTTCCCTATGCTGTGCGGTGAAGTCGCTGGCATGCTGGTGGGCATGGGCGTAGGTATTGCGCTTGGCCTGGATCCGTTCCAAATCTTCTTCTTCCTGATTCTGCCGATTATGGCGGGCGGGGTGGGTGAAGGTGCTATCCCGCTGTCTATCGGTTATGCCACGATTCTGCATATGGATCAGGGCGTTGCGCTGGGGCGCGTCTTGCCTATCGTCATGCTGGGCAGCCTGACCGCGATCATTCTTGCCGGTGTTCTGAATCAGTTGGGTAAACGCTATCCACACCTGACCGGTGAAGGTGAATTGATGCCGAATAAAGACAATAACCTGGGCGGTGGCGCAAGCAGCACACCGGCTTCTGCCTTTAGCGGCAAAGCCGACGTCACGACCATTGCCTCAGGCGCTCTGCTGGCAATCCTGCTGTATATGGTGGGTATGCTTGGTCACAAAGTCATTGGCCTGCCTGCACCGGTTGGCATGCTGTTCGCTGCGGTGTTGGTGAAACTGGCTCACGGTGTTTCACCGAAAATGCTGGAAGGTTCTCAGGTCGTTTACAAGTTCTTCCAGACCTCTGTGACGTATCCGATTCTGTTTGCCGTGGGTGTGGCGATTACACCGTGGCAGGAATTAGTGAACGCTTTTACGATTCAAAACCTGCTGGTGATTATTTCTACCGTAGTGACGCTGGTCGCGACTGGCTTTTTTGTGGGTAGAAAAATCGGCATGCACCCGATTGATGTTGCCATTATTTCCTGCTGCCAGAGCGGACAAGGCGGTACCGGTGACGTTGCGATTCTGACGGCAGGTAACCGTATGGTGCTGATGCCATTCGCACAGATTGCCACGCGTATCGGCGGTGCGATTAACGTTTCGATATCACTGCTGGTGCTCGCCAACTTTTTAGTCTGATGCCATTCAGAAAATAAAACGGCGCTGAGATAAATAAGTATTACGTTGAAAAATGAGCTGAGTTAACAGAATAAAAACCGCCAATGCGCGTGGGTTTATTTTGCACAGGAAATATTATGAAACTTGCAAGCTATCGTTATAACGGTAAGGACAGTTACGGCATTTATACGCCAACGGGATTAATCGATCTCGGCGGTAAAATTGGTCACCGCTATCCCGATCTGAAAACACTGCTGGCGCAGAATGCGTTACACGTTGCACACGAATTCAGTATGAGTACGCCGGATATTCCGGTCGCAGATGTGACGTTCTTACCGGTTATTACCGCACCAGGGAAAATACTGTGTGTGGGGATGAATTACGCCGCTAAACGTCAGGAATTTAATGAAGAGAATCCCGCGCCAACATTATTTGTGCGCTTTGCGGATTCGCAAACCGGGCACGCGACGCCAGTTATCAAACCGCATTATTCCAGCGAGTTCGATTATGAAGGCGAGCTGGCCGTCGTTATCGGTAAAGGTGGACAGAATATTTCTCAGGATGTCGCGCTCTCTCATGTCGCAGGCTACAGCTGCTACATGGATGGTTCTGCGCGTGACTGGCAGCACAGCTGGTTTACTGCGGGTAAGAACTGGCAAAAAACCGGTGCGTTCGGCCCTTATCTGACCACTACGGATGAAATTCCCGATCCGCATGTATTGGCGATCCGCACGTATCTGAATGGCCGCATGGTGCAGGACGACAATACCAGCAGCATGATCCACAAAGTCGCTGAACTGATTGAATACATCAGCACCTTCACCGAGCTGAGTGCCGGCGACGTGATCATTACCGGTTCACCGGGCGGCGTGGGTAAAAAACGCAATCCACCGCTGTTTATGAAAGCGGGTGACTGCATTGAAGTTGAAATCGAAAACATTGGCCATTTGCGTAACACGATAGTGGATGCCGCTGCGCCGGTGAAATCGGTTCAGGCAACGGCTGAAGCCGTCGCGCACTGACTATCCGTGTAAGTACCAGGCTGCCGACGCTAAACCGGCAGCCTGTAATAGATTGCCTAAATAATTCGAGTTGCAGGAAGAACCGTGATGTATGCCAATGATTCCGTCTTTTTTGACACGCTGGATGTGCGCCTTCGGGAGCAGGAGAGGGATGCCGTACGACAGTTCCTCGCACACTGCCAGCTCGGCATGGATGACGATATTGACATCGTGGTGGTTGGCAAACGGGGTGGGCGGCTGATTGCCTGCGCGGGGCTAGCCGCCAACACCATTAAATGCGTTGCGGTCGATCCTGAATTCAGACACCTCAATCTGGGCGTGCAGGTAGTGAATGAAGTGATGCAGCAGGCGGCGCAGCGCGGCCACTTTCACCTGTTTCTCTATACCCGACCAGAAAATGTCGACATCTTTCGCGGATGTGGTTTCTACCCGCTGGCGTGCTATCAGGACAGCGCGGTGCTGATGGAAAACACGCCGATTGGCATTCAGCAATATTGCCAGTCTTTGTCGGCGTTTGCGCATCCTGAATCGCTCGCGACGCAGGCAGATAAAAAGATCGGCGCGATTGTCATGAACGCGAATCCCTTCACGCTGGGCCACCGCTATCTGGCGGAGCATGCGGCGCAGTCGTGTGACTGGCTGCACGTTTTCGTGGTGCGGGAAGACGTTTCCTTTTTCCCATTCAGTGAACGTCTGGAGATGGTACAGCGCGGTGTGGAACACATCCGCAATCTGACAGTACATGCCGGTTCTCACTACATGATCTCTAAAGCGACGTTTCCCGGCTACTTCCTTAAGGAAGAGAAGCTGATCACACGCGCCCACGCGGCGCTGGATTTAATCATTTTCAGGAAGTATATCGCGCCAGCACTGGGGATTACCCAGCGCTTCGTCGGCACCGAACCCTTTTGCCCGGTGACGTATCAGTACAACCAGGACATGCACTACTGGCTGGAGAAAGACCAGACGGTGTCTTCCCCCGCGTTAAGCGTGGTTGAAATTGAACGCAAACGGCAAACATCAGGACTGGCAATTTCCGCTTCGGAAGTCAGGAAATTACTCAAACTTCGGCAGTACAGCCGTATTCAGGACATCGTGCCGGCCTCAACCTTTGCGCATTTACAGCGCTACTACGAACCCGAATACGCGTAATTAAAATTAATCAGGATAAGTCTATGAAGATTGTTAAGGAGTCCCTGGCGGGCACCTTTGAATCCAGCGATTTGCTGGTCAAAGTGGCACCGGCAGAGGGAAAACTCACCGTGGTCATCAACAGCGAAGTGATGAAACAGTTCGGTCATCAAATCAAACAGGTCGTGAATGACACGTTGAAAGCGCTGGGCGTACAGGAAGGGACGATCATTGTGGATGATAAAGGCGCGCTGGATTGTGTCATTCGTGCTCGCGTGCAAAGCGCGGTATTGCGCGCCGCAGACGGACAGCAGATTGAATGGGAGAAATTATAATGAATAAGCTTCGTCGCAGCATGTTATTCCTCCCCGGCGCGAACGCCGCCATGCTGTCTAATGCGTTTATCTATAAGCCTGACTCCATCATGTTCGATCTGGAAGATGCCGTTTCCCTGCGCGAGAAAGACACCGCGCGCCTGCTGGTTTTCCATGCGCTCCAGCACCCGATGTACCGTGATATTGAAACCGTGGTACGCATCAACCAGTTAAGTACGCCGTTTGGCCTGCTGGATCTTGAAGCCGCCGTGCGCGGTGGTGCCGATGTGATCCGCCTGCCGAAAACTGACTCCACCGACGATGTCGATGAGCTGGAACATCATCTGGTTCGTATCGAGAAAGCCTGTGGTCGTGAGGTTGGCTCCACGCGCATTATGGCGGCGATTGAGTCTGCGGTGGGCGTGATTAATGCCGTCGCGATTGCCCGTTCTTCCGAGCGCATGATCGGGATTGCGCTGGCAGCGTTCGACTACGTGATGGATATGCAGACGGAACGCGGTGACGGCACAGAGCTTTTTTATGCCCGCTGCGCGGTGCTACACGCGGCTCGCGCTGCCGGTATTGACGCCTTCGACGTGGTTTATCCCAACGTCAATGACGATGCGGGCTTCCTGAAAGAGGTCGATCTGATCCGCAGACTGGGCTTTAACGGTAAATCCCTGATTAACCCACGCCAGATTGAGCTGCTACACAACGCCTATGCTCCCACGCAGGATGAAGTGGACTATTCCCATCTGGTGATCAAAGCCGCCGATGAGGGCGAGCGTGCCGGCTTGGGCGTGATTTCCCTGAACGGGAAAATGATCGACGGGCCAATCATCGACCACGCCAGAAGAGTGCTGGAACGTGCTCAGGCCTCCGGCGTTCGCAAATAGCTATTGCGCGATTACACCGCAATGGCCGCTCTCAGGAATTACAGGATTAGACAATGAGTCATTTTATTGAAGCACTGCAAAAGCAGTACCCGGAAAAACGTCATCTGCAACCCTTCGTCAACGCCAACCACAATACGCCGTGGCTGAATGATGTCGCCCAAAAACATGAGCGCAAACTGTGCGCCGATCTGGAGGAGGCGATTCGCCACAGCGGACTGAAAGATGGAATGACGATCTCTTTCCATCACCATTTCCGCGAAGGCGATAAAGTGATTAATCGGGTGATTGATACGCTGGCTCGCATGGGCTTTCGCGATCTGACGCTGGCATCCAGCTCGCTGATGAGCTGTAACGCGTCGCTGATCGAGCACATTAAAGCGGGCGTGATCGGCCGGATTTACACCTCGGGGATGCGTGGCAAGCTGGCCGATGCGATTTCTCATGGATTAATGAAAGAACCGGTACAAATTCATTCCCACGGTGGTCGCGTCCATCTGCTGCAAAGCGGTGAACTGAATATTGACGTCGCTTTTCTGGGCGTCCCGTGCAGCGATGAATTTGGTAATGCTAACGGCACTGTTGGGAAATCCAGCTGTGGTTCGCTGGGCTATGCGATGGTTGATGCGCAGTTTGCCCATAAAGTGGTGCTGCTGACCGAAGCGCTGGTGCCATTCCCGAACATGCCAGCCAGCATCGTGCAGGATCAGGTGGACTACATCGTTCAGGTAGATGAAGTGGGCG
Organism: Pectobacterium carotovorum; assembly: GCF_900129615.1. Classification (GTDB taxonomy): domain Bacteria; phylum Pseudomonadota; class Gammaproteobacteria; order Enterobacterales; family Enterobacteriaceae; genus Pectobacterium; species Pectobacterium carotovorum. Next base: position 73,799 of record NZ_FQWI01000001.1, read on the forward strand.
ATCCGGCCAAAATCAGCGTGGGCGCGGCGCGCGTCACCAGCAACCCACGTGAATTGCTGATCGCTCGTTCCGCGGCAGACGTGATTGAACATGCCGGTTATTTCAAAAATGGTTTCTCGATCCAGACCGGTTCCGGCGCGGCTTCTACGGCCTGTACGCGTTTCCTCGAAGATAAAATGCGTCAACAGAACATCGTAGCGCGCTTCGCGCTCGGCGGCATCACGGGCGGGATCGTCGATCTGCACGAAAAAGGACTGATCGAAAAACTGATCGATACCCAGTGTTTCGATGCCAATGCGGCTGCATCGCTGGCGAAGAACCCGAATCACGTCGAGATTTCCACTAACGTTTACGCCAACCCAAGCTCTAAAGCCGCCAGCTGCGATCAGCTCGATATGGTGATTCTCAGCGCGCTGGAAATTGACACCGATTTTAATGTCAACGTCATCACCGGTTCTGACGGCGTGATGCGCGGCGCGTCCGGCGGACACTGTGACGTCGCAACGGCAGCGAACCTGACCATCGTGGTTGCGCCGCTGATTCGTAGCCGTATCCCGACCGTGGTGCGTCAGGTGACGACGCGGGTTACGCCGGGAGAAAGCATTGACGTACTGGTGACCGATCACGGCATTGCCGTTAACCCGGCGCGCCCTGAAGTTGCTGAACGCCTGAAACAGGCGGGTCTGACGGTGATGACGATTGAAGATCTGTATCAGCGTGCGATTGCGCTGGTGGGGGAACCACGCGCTATCGAGTTTCACGAGCGCATCGTCGGCGTTATTCGCTATCGCGATGGCAGCGTGATTGACGTCGTTCGTCAGGTGAAAGAAGCCGACGAATAAGCGTAAACGCATGAGGGAATCGATGATGACAAATGCTGTTTCCATCTCGCTGGAAACCTTACTCGCGGCGAAGGAACGCCGCGCAGTTCGCCAGCAAGAATGGCTTGCCCGCCACGGTACGACACTGGTGTCGCTGACGCTGGTCACGCCGGGGCCGGTAAAAGATAGCGAAGGCTATCGGCAGGTGATGGCCGAAGCCATCAAGTCGTTCGCTTCGCTGTGTCAGACGCGAGGGTGGACGGTGCTGGAACAGCAGATATGCTGGCTGGCAACGGGCGCGGAAGGGCTATGGGCGATCACCAAAGATGCGCTGTCGGTGAAAGCCGCGACCATTGCGCTGGAAGATAGCCATGAGCTGGGGCGACTATGGGATTTCGATATCTTCAGCCCGGAAGAAGGATTGATTGGCCGGTCGATGCTGGCGCACAGCGGGCGAACCTGCCTATTGTGTGACCAGATGGCACATGCCTGTAGCCGTTCACGTCGTCATTCGTTGCCTGAGCTGCTTGAGCACATTGAGGAAAAGGTTAATGCCTACTTTACGCCAGCCTGACGGTATTCTGTCTGCTGCGTTATCCCGTTCCGCTGTCGGCGATTATCGGGAGCGTGACTCATTACCGGATATCGACCAGCGGGTGGAGCATGCGTTGACGATGGAAGTCATGCTGACACCGAAGCCCGGACTGGTGGATTGCGCCAATAACGGATCTCACCGCGATATGGATGTCGCGTTGTTTCAGACCAGCATTCAGGCGATCGCCCCCTGGTTTCGGCATTTTACCGAGGCGGGTTATCAGCACGCCAGCGTACCGCTAGCGCAGCTGCTGTCTCAGGTTCGGCCTATCGGTATCGCCTGTGAACAGGCGATGCTGTCAGCGACGCAAGGTGTGAATACCCATAAAGGTGGGATTTTCGCGTTTGGCCTGCTGTGTAGTGCTGCTGGTTGGCTGGCAGGACGGGGAGAGCGTGTGACGCAGCGCAGCCTGTGCGATAGCGTTGCGACAATGTGTCACGATGTGGTGCGGAATGAGCTGGAGACGTGTTCTGGTGCCGCAACGGCGGGTGAACATCTCTATCAACGTCATGGCCTGACGGGCGCGAGAGGGGAAGCTGCCAGCGGTTTCAATACCGTATGCCAGTACGCGTTGCCCGCTTTGCAGGAGGCTATTGCCGCCGGAGAGGATGACGAAACCGCGCTGTTACGGACGCTGCTGGTCTTGATGGCTCACAATCCTGACACCAATGTCGTTTCACGCGGCGGAATGGACGGACTGGTGTTTGTGCAAGATTACGCACGGCGATTGCTGATTGGTCCGCTGGATCGTCAGGCATTGAGGGAGATGGACGACGCGCTGATTGCCAGAAACCTTAGCCCGGGCGGCAGCGCCGATTTACTGGCCTTAACCTGGTTGCTGTTTCACTATCCTGCTGAATAGCGAACGGGTGTTACATAAGGAGCGGCTGGCCTCGTGATGACTGGCGTCGATAATTTTCATCTTTTGACGGCTCCTTAACACTTTTCCTATTGTTCCACTAAAGTTATTGAGAAAATTGCCGATATCGTTTTCACCAACTTCTACCTGTCATACTTCGAGTTACGTACGTGCTGGCTGCTCAAATTCCTTTCCACGAGTTTGTTCTTCGCTTGTCACGTGACGAGGCGCATAAGTGTGCCTTGCCTTAAAGGACCAACGCTTTGTCCTGTTACTCGATGTATTTAAGGTAGGTTTCATGCTGTTTCAGGTACTCCGAGTAATCGTTTTCAATATGTAGCCAGTACAGTGCATCGTGTTGGCACACATGGGACTTGAAAGATAACGAAGAGGCGTGCATCAATATAAGCCATTGACACATAATCCGTGTAAACAATGGTGGGGATGAAAGCGGTGAATGAAAATTTGAAAGAGCAGTTTGTTAAGCGCAACAAACTGGCCATCTGTGCAACATTGCGCGAGTTAAAGAAGAATGATACGTCTCTGATGGTTCATCATTCTCACGGACAGTTCATCAGTAAAATTCTTGACGTCGTGCCCGACAACAACCTGTTTGTCTTCGATTTAGGCGGCATTGAGCGTGAGAATAACCGCGCGCTGTATGCCGGCGCACTGTCTTTTGTCGCTGAACCCGCGGGTGCAAAAGTCGAATTTAATGCCGAAATTGCAAAAACGGTGGACTACGACGGGCTGCCGGCCTTTAGCGCGCAGATTCCTGAATTGCTTTATCTTATCCAACGCAGAACCTATTTCCGCATTAACACGCCGCTGTGGCCGCCGTTGACGTGCCGTGGCGAACTGCCGGACGAGAGTGTTTTCCTGTTCACCATCAAAGATCTCTCTCTGGGTGGATTGAGCCTGTATACCGACCGTGACACTACGGGGCTGTTGACCGAAGGTGACATCATTAAGAGCGTCGAGATGGATCTGGCTGACCACGGTTTCTTCTGCGTTGATTTGCAGTTTGTCGGTCAGGCAATGGTGAAAATCGTCGATAACAAAGGCGAATTGAAACTGACGCAGCGTTTGAGCTTCAAGTTCCCTTCACTGAACGCGGCGCAGGAACGTGATCTTCAGCAGGTGATTTTTGAGTTGGAAAGATTACAAAACGAAAAGAAAAAGCGGTTCCAGGAATTGTAATTTTTAAGCACCACTTTTTGTGTGGGCTTCACACATAGCAGCAACGTTTTTATAACGAGTATTATCTTATTTATCCTACTTATTTACCCATGAGTCATGCGAAAAGCCAACGTACAGGCAGCTTGAAGAAGGGTGGGGATAAATAAATGGTTTCCAGCGTTCTCAGAGCCTTGTCAGATGAGATCGAGTGGTGCAGAATACGCGCCTTGCAAAATAACCGACGTCTAATAGCGTCGGTTATTTTTTTACATTTATGCTCGTCATACTTCAGGTTACAGGGGTATTGGTGTGGTTTCTTACCTTTCTCTGTAGCTCAGATTGGCTGGGTATAGGGTCTTCAACCAAAGAGGCCGGACAACGATCCGGATAGATAATTTTGTGTGTGCCTGTGAGCACAGTGAGGAAAGGAAAGATGGGGCAATTAACACGTTTCGCACCGGTGCCCGCCGGTTTGTGCTGCAAAGGTATTGGTTATGGCGCGACGCAGTCGCAAGTTATCTCTGGTGCTGTTACAGCCACCTCTTCTCATCGTGATTCAGGCGAATCCTGTATCCACTCCCTTATTTTTAGTGCGTTCGCCGACAACAGTGCTGCCTTTGCTGTGACTGACGGAGGTGTGCGCCATGTCGCTTGATTCTCAACTGCCTAATGCTGGCGCAAAGCGTGCCCAGTTAAAAAGAACGCTCACGCTGTGGCCTGTCGTTATGATGGGGCTGGCGTACATGCAGCCGATGACCATTTTTGATACCTTCGGTATCGTGTCTGGCCTGACCGACGGCCATGTGGCGACTGCTTATGCGTTTGCGCTGATCGCCATTCTGTTCACGGCGCTGAGCTACGGCAAATTGGTAAAACGTTTCCCGTCTGCGGGTTCTGCGTATACCTACGCGCAAAAAGCGATTAGCCCGCACGTCGGGTTTATGGTCGGCTGGTCGTCGCTGCTGGACTATCTGTTCATGCCGATGATTAACATCCTGCTGGCGAAAATCTATCTGGAAGCGATCTTCCCCGGCGTACCGTCATGGATTTTTGTGGCGGCGCTGGTCGGTTTGATGACGCTGTTTAACCTGCGTGGCATCAGTCTGGTTGCTAACCTGAACTCCATTATCGTGGTGGTGCAGGTTGCGATCATGGCGGTATTCCTCGGTCTGGTGATTCACGGTGTTTATCTGGGTGAAGGTGCCGGTACGCTAACTAGTACGCGTCCGTTCTGGTCTGAGAATGCCCACGTAGTGCCGATGATTACTGGGGCAACCATTCTCTGTTTCTCGTTCCTGGGTTTTGACGGCATCAGTTCTCTGTCGGAAGAAACGCAGGATGCAGGCCGAGTGATTCCAAAAGCCATCTTCCTGACGGCGCTGATTGGCGGCGTGATCTTTGTTGCCGTGGCGTACTTCCTGCAACTGTATTTCCCGGATATTTCGCGCTTTAAAGAGCCGGATGCGTCTCAGCCTGAAATCATGCTGTATGTCGCGGGTAAATTCTTCCAGTCCGTTATTCTGGTGTTCTCCTGCGTCACGGTGCTGGCATCGGGTATGGCCGCACATGCAGGCGTGTCTCGCCTGATGTATGTGATGGGTCGTGACGGTGTATTCCCAGAGCGCTTCTTCGGTTACATCCACCCGAAATGGCGTACGCCGTCTTTGAACGTCTTGCTGGTTGGCGTCATTGCACTGTCTGCGGTGTCGTTCGATCTGGTGACGGCAACCGCGCTGATCAACTTCGGTGCGCTGGTGGCGTTTACGTTCGTGAACCTGTCGGTCATTTCACAGTTCTATATTCGCGAACGCCGTAACCGCACAGTGAAAGACACCATTAATTTCCTCGTGATGCCTGTGTTGGGCGCGTTGACGGTGGGGGCGCTGTGGGTGAATCTGGAAGCCAGTTCGATGACGCTGGGTCTGGTGTGGGCAACGATTGGATTGCTCTATCTGGCATTCGTGACGCGCAGCTTCCGTCAGCCAGTACCGCAATGTAGTGAAGAGCCGGTTTAAATAAGCTGACGGCTTACATAAAAGAGAAAAGCGGAGCCAATGTGCTCCGTTTCAGACTGTTGACAAACCTATTTTCTGAACGAGAACGGGAGTAACGGAATAGAAGAGTAAAGCGTTTGCGCCAGGGATGGCGCAATCCGAGCGTACAGGGATGTATTTACAGCGTCTTTACGATCTATCCGTTACTACCGCTCAACAGACTTTGTCAGCAACCTCCAGCGGAGCCAGTGCGCTCCGCTTTTTTATGCTTTAGCCCACTAGTTCCTGCGCATAGGCGTACAGCGCTTTTAGCTGTGCCATCTTCTCTTTATCGTCTTCATGCAACTGATACAGGTTGCTGAGTTCCGACAGATAGGACTGCAAGCGCTCCGGCGTAAATACCGCACGCCGATGTTGCAACCAACGCTGCTGTTCCCGGTCGTCCAGCGTGCCGGGGAAATTGCGGGCACGGTAGCGGAAGAACAGTGGTTCCAGACGATTATCGGCAAATGTGAGATCCAACGCAGGAAGGTTCTGCGGGGCGGTCTCCTGAATAATCTTCATCGCCATGCGGTCGGCATCGCCAAAGAAGCCATCATAAAGCCGCAGATCGACATCATCAGAAGCGGCGAAAGCAGGGGCATCGGCAAACAGTTCCACCACTTTTTCTCTGACGCTCGCGTTGTTACGCAGCACGGCCAGATTGTCTAAACAGCGTTGACGATCGATGCCTAATCTTTCTGCGTCTTCTGGCCGTAAGGTATTGGCCGGCGCTAAGACCGGACATTTGTTGATGTGCACTAGCTTAAGTGGAACCGCGCTCTGATTGGCTTCCAGTGCATCCCGGCGGGTGTATAACCGCTCACGCAATGCTTCGCTGTCCAGCTCCAGCAGCGGCGTCATATCGCCAGCCAAATCGCACATGATGACCGCATTACGGTTGTCCGGGTGCCAGGCGAGCGGCACAACCCAACTGGTGTTGCTCCTTGCCGCGCCAAACATGCCAGACACGTGAACGAGCGGCTTCATTTGCGGGATATCAATCAGCGCGGAAATTTTGTTTTTGTTACGCAACGGGAACAGATAGTCAAACAGCTTGGGCTGAGCTTGCTTAAACAGTTTCGCCATAGCGATGGTGGCATAAACGTCTGACATTGCATCGTGCGCTTGCTCGTGCGCGATGCCGTTGGCTTTTGTCAGATGTTCAAGGCGAAAACTGGGCAGGCCGTCATCATTTTCCGGCCAGACGATACCTTCCGGCCGCAGGGCATAGCAGGCGCGTAACGCATCCAGCAAATCCCAGCGGGAATTCCCGTTTTGCCAGCTGTAGGCATAAGGATCGTAGAAGTTGCGATAGAAAATATTGCGGCTGACTTCATCATCAAAGCGAATGTTGTTGTAGCCCATGATGCAGGTGCCGGGCACGCTGAATGCCTCGTGGATCTGACGAGCGAACTCCGCTTCATTGACGCCTTTTGCCAGCGCGATCTGCGGCGTAATGCCGGTGATCATCACCGCTTCTGGTTCCGGCAGGTAATCATCCGACGGACGGCAATAAATGACGAGCGGCTCACCGATAATATTGAAATCCATATCGGTACGGACACCCGCAAACTGCGCGGGGCGATCGCGCGCCGGATGCTTACCGAACGTCTCGTAGTCGTGTATGAAAAAAGTGGGTTGTGTTTTCTCGGCCATATATGCAGTTAGCTACGTGTGCGCGCTAAGCCTGAAATCAGGCAAAACAATCTGGAAAACGGCAAGGATACCATTGAATCGACTTTTCTGTGGCGCTTTCCTGATTTGCATCACTTCCCTGACTTACATCAATAGGAGGGTAGACATAATCGCTAGGCATGACTGTGTCCATTCGGTTACAATTTTCGTTTTAATGCGAATGATAATTAAATTCTTTATTGCCGCGTAGCGTCCGCTGCGGGGTAGCATTCGGCGACAAACAGCGAAATGGAGAACACACTTATGCGGTTAAATGCGGTGCGATTGAATGCAACGTTTGCAGTGAAGGCGACGTTATTGGCATCTATGTTTGTTCTGGCCGGCTGCGATCAGCAGGCATCGTCTTCAGAAGGAAGCCACACGGTCAGCATTGAGCATGCGCAGGGCACCACTCAGGTTCCACAGCCGCCGAAGAAAGTGATTGTGTTCGATCCTGCCTCATTGGATACGCTGGATGCACTGAAGGTCGACGGGATTGCCGGTGTACCGAAAAGCAGCACGCCGCTGCCTGCGTTTTTATCAAAATATAACAGCGATACTTACCTGAACGCCGGGACGCTGTTTGAACCTGCCTATGAAGCGCTCAGCAGCGCTAAACCCGATCTAATTATTGCCGGTGGACGTACGCGTGACGCTTACGACAAGCTGAGCGGTATTGCACCGACGATCTCGATGGATGTGGATGAGCACCAGTTTATGGCGAGCTTTATCCAACGCATCGAGCAACTGGGCACCATCTTCGGCAAAGAAGATGAAGCGAAAAAACAGATTGATGACTTTAAACAACAGATCGCCCAAACGCGCGCCAAAACAGAAAACGCGGGCAATGCGCTGGTTCTGATGATTAGCGGCGGCAAGATGTCGGCCTACGGTCCTAAGTCGCGCTTTGGCTTCGTGTTTGATGAGCTGGGCTTCAAACCAGCGACCGAATTCCCTGAATCCGGGCGTCATGGCAACGTGGTGACCTCAGAATTCTTACTGAGTGTGAACCCGGAATGGCTGTTCATCCTCGATCGTGACAGCGCGATTGGTCGCCCGGGCGGGGAATCGGCCCAGCAGGTGCTGGATAACCCGCTGATTCACAAAACTAACGCCTGGAAAAACAATCGCGTGATCTATCTGGATTCTGCATCGCTGTATATCGCTGGGGGGCTGCAAAGCTATAAAAACCTCGTGACTACCGTCAGCGACGCGTTAGATAAGCAATAACGGCAGGGTTACGGCAGAATCAATGAAGTCTTTTTACTATTCGCTGGGTCTTGCGTTTCTGGCCTGCATGATCGTTGTCAGCCTGTTTGTTGGGGCAGGGCAACTGAACATGCAGGCCGTCTGGAACGACTCGGAAATGCGCGATATTTTCTTTATCAGCCGCGTTCCCCGCACGCTAGCTTTGCTACTGGCAGGCAGCGCCATGAGTGTGGCGGGTCTCATCATGCAGTTGCTGACGCAAAACCGTTTTGTCGAACCGTCTCTGGCAGGGACCACACAGTCGGCTAGCTTAGGTTTGCTGGTGGTGATGATCGCCGTGCCCGGCGCGACGATTTTCACCAAAATGGTGGTGGCGAGCCTGTTCGCTTTAGCGGGTACCTTCCTGTTCATGATGCTGCTACAGCGAATTGTGCTGAAATCCGCACTGGTGGTGCCGCTGGTCGGCATTATGCTGGGTGCGGTTATCAGTTCAATCACCACGTTTGGCGCGATGTATTTTGATCTGCTACAGGCGCTCGGCAGTTGGGAATCTGGTGATTTCTCCGGTGTCTTGCAAGGGCGTTACGAGCTGCTCTGGCTGGTTGGTGCGTTAACGTTGGTGGCCTGCTGGATTGCTGACCGCTTCACGGTCGCAGGCATGGGGCGTGAATTTTCCGTCAATGTCGGCCTCAACTATCGGCAGGTGATGATGATGGGGCTGAGCATTATCGCCATCGTCAGCGGTGTAGTAGTCGTGGTGGTTGGCAGCCTGCCGTTTATCGGACTGATCGTGCCGAACTTGATCAGCATGATGATGGGCGACAATGTGCGCAAAACGATCCCGTGGGTGTGCCTGCTTGGCGGCGGTCTGGTGCTGTGCTGCGACATTATCAGCCGCGTGATTCGCTATCCTTTCGAGATTCCAGTGAGCGTAATTCTTGGCGTCATTGGCGCTGCCGTTTTCCTTCTCTTATTGCTAAGCCAGAAACGCCATGTCAGTCAATGAACGTAATACGGTGCTGACCGGAGCCGTCAGCGAAAAACGTGCGAGGTTATCGCCGACGCAGCGGTTGATGTGGCTGGCTGGCGCGGCTGTCGTGGTGATCGTGCTGTTTATGACCATCAACCTAGGCAGCAACCTGCGCTACATTTTAACGCACCGTGGGCTGATGCTGACGACGATGCTGTTGGTGGCATTTGCCGCCAGCGCGTCGACGGTGCTGTTCCAAACGGTGACGAATAACCGGGTGCTGACGCCGTCGATTATGGGGTTTGAAGCCCTGTTTATCCTGATTCAGACCTCGCTGGTGTTTGTTTTCGGCATTAGCGGTATTCCGGGTCTGGGCGTTGAAGGCAAATTCGTTCTTGAGACGCTGCTGCTCATTCTCTTCTCCGCGCTGCTGTATCGCTGGCTGTTCACCGGCAGCCGCAATAACCTGCATCTGGTTTTACTGGTCGGGATTATCTGCGGCACGCTGTTTCGCAGCATGGCGGGCTTAATGCAGCGTCTGCTGACGCCCGGTGAGTTCGCCATCCTACAGGGGCGGATGTTTGCCACTTTTACCCGTACCGTGCCTGAACTGGTGGCGCTGTCGGTTGGCATTACGCTGGTGGTCGCGGTGGTGATCTGGCGCATGCGCTTTCGGTTTGATGTGTTGGCGTTGGGACGTAATAACGCGATTAACCTGGGTATCGACTACAAGCGCAGCGTCACGATCATTCTGCTGCTGGTTTCCGTGCTGGTGGCCATTTCAACGGCGCTGGTCGGTCCGCTTACCTTCTTAGGTTTTATGGTCGCAAACCTTGCCTATTTAGTGATTGGCTCCAGCCAGCATCGCCTGTTGCTGCCCGCGGCTTTCCTGCTAGGCGTGATTTCACTGGTTGGCGGACAGTTGGTGCTTGAGCATCTGCTGGATATGTCTGGGGCGCTGTCGGTCGTGATCGAATTTGTGGGTGGATCGCTGTTTATTGTGTTGCTACTGAAAAAGGTTTCCGTGTGATTGAGATCGGCAATGTAACTAAAACGTATAATAACGTGACGGTATTGAATAATGTCACGGCGACGGTGCCTCGTGGTGGCGTCACGTCGATTATCGGTCCGAATGGTGCAGGGAAGTCGACATTGTTGTCCATCATCAGTCGCCTGCTGGACGCGGATCGCGGACAGGTCAAAGTTAACGGCATGGACGTGATGACCACGCCAAGCGATAAGCTGGCGACGTGTTTGTCCGTGCTGCGTCAGGAAAATCAGTTTACCAGTCGCTTAACGGTAGCGGAGCTGGTAGGGTTTGGTCGCTATCCTTATACCAAAGGGCGGCTGAATGCTGACGATCGTGAACGTATCAGCGCCGCGCTGGCGTTCCTCAATCTGACCGAATTGAAAGATCGCTTTTTAGATGAGCTTTCCGGCGGCCAGCGGCAGCGTGCCTATGTCGCGATGGTGCTGTGTCAGGACACGGAATACGTGCTGCTGGATGAACCGCTGAATAATCTGGATATGAAGCACGCCGTAGCGATGATGAAGCAGATTCGCCGTGCGGCCGACGAGCTAGGCAAAACCATCGTGCTGGTTATCCACGATATCAACTTTGCTTCCGCCTATTCGGATTACATTATTGCGATGCGCAAAGGGCAGATCATCTACACGGGAAAACCGGAAGACATTATGGTATCCGAGGTGTTGGAAGATATTTTCGATACGGAAGTGGTCATTGAGCAGGTTCATAACCAGCGTATCGCGGTATATTATCGTTGATAGTTTGATGACAGATTATCCGCTCAGTGAGGTGTTAGCGCAAAGGGCGTAAGCACTGCTTGAAAGACGCTGGGTATAACCTGTATGGTGAATGCATAAAGAATTTATGTATGACTTAAGGTAAGGGTAAAAGATGGATAAGGACACTAAGCCGTGTTTCCAGGATGTGCTGGAATTCGTGCGCATGTTTCGTCGTAAAAACAAACTTCAGCGTGAAATCGTCGACAACGAGAAGAAAATTCGTGATAACCAGAAGCGTGTTCTGCTGCTGGATAACCTGAGCGAATATCTTAAACCTGGCATGTCCATTGAGGACGTACAGAACATCATCGCTAACATGCGCGGTGATTATGAAGACCGCGTTGATGACTACATCATCAAAAACGCCGATCTGTCGAAAGAACGCCGTGAACTGTCTAAAAAGCTGAAAGCGATGGGCGAAGTTAAGTAACCTGACGCGCCGTTTTTGACGGTAAACAGCTACGGTAAATAGCTACTGTAAAAGGATCGCTTCTGCGGTCCTTTTTCTTTTGCTGTGCTCAGCCCCTTAACAAAGCCTGTCGGCGATCCTGATTAAAACAGCACGCTAGCGTTCCCTGTGCCGAACAAAGCTGGCGGAAAGCCGGTCGAGCAAAATGGCCATCAGCACCACCACCATCCCACTTTGTAACCCCAAGCCGATATCAAGCTGCTGAATGCTACTGAGAATGTCATTGCCCAGCCCGCCTGCACCCACCATGGAGGCAATGATCACCATCGACATAGCCATCATAATGGTCTGGTTCACCCCCGCCATGATTGACGGTTGAGCGGCGGGTAATTGTACTTTCCACAGCAGTTGCCACGGCGTACAGCCAAAGGCGACACCGGCTTCAATACGGGCAGCATTTACCTGACGGATCCCTAAATCGGTCAGACGTACGACTGGCGGCATGGAGAATAAAATGGTGGCGAAAATACCTGGCGGTCGACCCAATCCAAACAAGATCGTCGCGGGAATCAGATAAACAAAGGCGGGCATGGTCTGCATAAAATCCAACAGCGTGCGCACTAGGCTGCCAACGACCGCGCGCCGTGCGCTCCAGATGCCCAGAGGAATACCGAACAGCAGGCTGAAAAAAGTGGAAGAGAGCGTTAGCGCGAGAGTGATCGATGCGTGTTCGCTGTACCCGCTATAGATGATGTAGAGCGTAGCAAGCAATGCGAACAGCGCGAACCCTTTTCCGATACGCCAGAGCCCGATACCCACGGAGAGGATTACCAGCCCCCACGGCGTTAACCATCCGGTGAGCGTCTCCATTCCTCCAGCAAAGGCATCAATACTTGCTGCCAGCGCGTCAAAAAAGCCACCAGCATGCGACAGCATGGCGTGGATTGCGCGGTCAATCTGGCGACTAAAATCTAATGGATAGGTCATAAATTTACCTTCTCAGGGCGCCATCCCGGTATCGACATAACTTTCCGCCAGTTGCCAGCGTGAGGTGTCCACGCCGGAGAAAAAATGGCGCACGTAGGGCGTTGCAGGCGTATTAATCAGGGTTTCCGCCTGGCCGACCTGCACCAGATTGCCCTGTTCCATGATGGCAATGCGTGTTCCCAGCCGTAGTGCTTCTTCCATGTCATGTGTGACAAACACGATGGTGCGCCGCTGCTGCGCCTGTAGCGTCAGCAATAGCGACTGCATTTCCCGACGAATGATGGGATCCAGCGCGGAGAACGCTTCATCCATCAACAGCACTGACGGGTTCACAACCAGCGCTCTGGCAAGCCCGACACGCTGCTGCATCCCACCGGAAAGCTGGTGGGGATAATGGTTTGCTACCTGACCGAGCCCGACCTGCTCCAGCATATCCTGTGCTTTCTGGTAACGGGTTGCACGACTCACTCCGGCGACTTCCAGACCGAATGCCACGTTATCCAATACCGTGCGCTCATCGAAAAGCGCGAAAGACTGGAAAACCATGCCCATTTTTTGACGACGTAAGGCGATCATTTGTGCGGATGAGAGTGATGACAGTTCCTGGCCGTCAAACCACACCGAACCGTCAGTGGGGGGAATCAGAAAATTCAGTGTGCGTAAAAGCGTCGACTTTCCTGAACCTGAAAGGCCAACGATGACAAAAATTTCGCCCGGATAAATTTGCAGATTAATATTATTCAAGGCATTAACTGACGTTTGCTGTTTAGCCCGAAAAAAAAGACCGCCTTTTTCTTCGCTGTAATAATTTTTATTGATTGCACGCAATTCGATAATTGGCTCTGACATGGCCATATCACCTATTTTCTGAGAATCATTATACGCTAACCTAAAATAACCAGGCCAAGTTAAATATTTTATTGCAGAGAATAGAACTATTCCGTATTAGCTTAGCGATATTATTGCAATGCGTTCTTTTTAAGATGGAAATTCCATGCCTCATCTAATAACCATGCTTTTACTTTTTCCTGCTGAGCTGATGACGGCTTTCCACTGGCGGAGATTAAGTAATATCCCCGTTCGGTTCGCATTTCTGGCCCACAACGGAAAAGCTGTTTGCTGGCAAGAAAAGAGTCAATTAAGGAGCGCCAGCCGAGAGCAATGCCTTGACCTTCAATAGCGGCCTGAATCACCAGAGAGTAAGCGTTAAACGTACGCGATGCCGTATGTTGCTGGCTGATAACCTGATGTTGTCGAAACCAGTCTTCCCACGTTAACCAGCGCTGTGGATGCGTTTCCGGCAGTTTTATTAACGGATATCCCAGCAGTTTATCAGGCGAGGGATTGGCACCGATCTCATCGATAAGATTTTGATTGCAAACGGGAACAACGTCTTCAGGAAACAGGCGCTGCGCCTGCGTGCCCGGCCAATTTCCGCTACCAAAATAGATGGCCAGATGGGCATTGTTGTCGCGGAAGTTGTAGTCGTTGGGCGAGGTGGAAATTTGTACCTCTACGCCGGGGATCAGTGCCTGAATGTCGTTCAGACGTGGCAGCAGCCAGTAACTAGCGAACCCCATATCGGTATCGATTCGCAATGTGCTCCGCTGGTAGCGCGTGCGTTCCAGTTGTTCGCTGATATCGTTAAGACAAGAGCGAACAATTTGATAAAGCCCATTACCTGATTCGGTGAGTTCCACACCACGATGACGACGTTCAAATAACGGCGTATTCAGGAGATTTTCAAGCAGTTGAATGCGCTGACTCACGGCAGGTTGAGAAAGACTCAGCTCATTTCCCGCTGCGGTGAAATTGCCATGACGCGCTGCCGCCTCAAACACCACTAATACCTGTAACGGCGGTAATTGTAATTTTCTTGCCATAATCTGACCTTATCTCATGATAATAAAATACCCCCTTCACAGAATGAAAAGGGCGTGCGATAAAAATATCACGATTCATTTAATCAATTTTAATTTCTGGCTGACTATGCTTATAAATAAACCGAATATCGTTATTCTCATGGCCGATCAATTAACGGCATCGGCATTACGAACGTATGGAAATAATGTCAGTCTGACCCCGAATATTGACAGGCTCGCGCGTGAAGGTGTGGTATTTGAATCAGCGTATTGCAACAGTCCGCTGTGCGCGCCGTCGCGGGCGTCATTAATGACGGGCCAGCTCATCTCACGTAATGCCGTATTCGATAACGCAGCCGAGTTTCACGCCGATTCGCCGACGTTTTGTCACTATCTGCGTGAGCAGGGTTACCGTACCTGGCTTTCCGGCAAGATGCATTTTTGCGGCCCTGACCAACTGCACGGCTTCGATGAACGGCTGACGACGGATATCTATCCTGCGGATTTTGGCTGGACACCTGACTGGCGTCACCCGGAGCGGCGTCTGGATTGGTACCACAATATGAGTTCGGTGCTGGAGGCGGGCGAATGCGTGCGAACCAACCAGCTTGATTTTGATGATGAAGCCCTGTTTTTGGCGCGGCAACGGTTGTATGACGCCGCCCGTCGCCCTGAGGACCAGCCGTTCCTGCTGTTGCTGTCGTTGACGCATCCACACGACCCATTTGCTATTCCCCGCCGATATCTCGACCGATTCAACGCCGAGGATATCGACTTGCCGAGAACACAGGCTGGTGACGTTGAGGACGATCCTCATTCCGCCCGTCTGAGGGCAATGTATCAACTGGAGGAGGGGCTACTTAGCGAAGATGACATCCGTCGGGCCCGTCATGCCTATTACGGCGCGATGGCCTATGTGGATGACTGTTTTGGTGAGATTGTGCGCACGCTGGAAGAAACCGGGCTTGCAGACGATACCATCGTTTTTGTGGTCGCCGATCACGGTGAAATGCTGGGTGAACGCGGTCTGTGGTACAAGATGACGTTCTTTGAAAATGCGGTTCGCATTCCGTTTATTGTGCATAACCCGAAACGTTTCGTGCCGCGTCGTATCACAGAGAACGTTTCGTTGGTCGATTTGCTGCCCACTCTGTGCGACCTGGCGAGCGGTGAGGATCGCTCAGCGCGGGCGATTGCGCCGCTGGATGGACGCAGTTTAGTGCCGCATTTGCGTGGAGAAACAGGCCCAGATGGCGTATACAGCGAATATCTGGCAGAGGGAGCAATAGGGCCAATGGTGATGATTCGCCGCGGGCCGTGGAAATACATTCACTCCCTGAGTGAAGCGCCGCAGTTGTTCAATCTGCAACAGGATCCGTATGAAAAGCGCAATCTGGCAGCAGATAGTGAATATCAGGATACCGTTGAGAGCTTTGCTAAAGAAGTGGCCGCACGTTGGCAGTTAGACAACCTGAACCAGCAGGTGCTGGCGAGCCAGCAAAAGAGATTGTTTTTAACCCGCATCGCGGGCCGTGATGCGATCCCTAAATGGGGCTATCAGCCTCATCAGGAGGCTTCGCAGCGCTATATCCGCAACCATCAAACACTGGACGAGCAAGAAGCCTTTGCTCGCTACCCACAGCCGTTAAAAAAATCAATCGGGGAAGAATAATGAAGCAGAAATCATTGTCGGTATTCATGCTGTTGGCCGGTGCTGCGCTATTGCCTGTGACCAGTTTCGCCGCGGAAGATCCACGCTGTGCGGTGGTCACGCAATCCGATCCCGGCTGGACGGATATCGCGGCAACCAACGCGGTGTCTGGTGTTGTGCTCAAGGCGCTGGGCTATCAGCAGAAGGTACAGAATCTTTCCGTCGCGCTGGCTTTTCAGGGGCTGAAAACCGGGCAAGTTGATGTGTTCCTCGGTAACTGGATGCCCGCGCAGGAACCGGTTATCAGCAAATATACCGCAGAGGGTTCAATCAAGGTGCTCGGGGCGAATCTCCCGGCCGCCAAATTCACACTGGCGGTGCCGGAGTATGTTGCAGAGGCTGGAGTAAAAGACTTTGCCGATTTACAAAAATACGCCGATAAGTTCGACCACAAAATATACGGTATCGCGCCCGGTGCGCCAGCCAATCAAAATATTAAAAAGATGCTGGATAAACAGGATTTCGGGCTGCAAGGCTGGAACCTCGTGGAATCCAGTGAGAGTGGGATGCTGGCACAGGTCACCCGTGCGACGAGCCGCAATCAGTGGGTGGTTTTCCTCGGTTGGGAGCCGCACGCGATGAATACGCGCTTCAAACTTAAATATTTAAGCGGTGGGGATGCCTATTTCGGCCCTAACTATGGCAGCGCGACGGTGAATACGGTGACGCGTAAGGACTTCGCCACGCAGTGCCCGAATGTTAACCGTTTTTTCAGTCAGTTAACGTTTGATGTCGCGCTGGAGAACGCCATTATCACCAGCATTCTGGATGATAAACAAACTGCCGAAGACGCGGCGCGCGCAGAATTGGCGAAGCACCCAGAACGGCTTTCAAGCTGGCTTAACGGCGTAACCAACCGCGAAGGTCAGCCTGCTGAAGCTATCGTGAAAAAAGCGCTCGGGATTTAATGTGGTACGCCGTAGCCAGATTGTTGTCATCGTACCGCCTGGGGAAACGCAGGAAGCAGAAAATGGAATCAGGCTCACAGAGTCGACGTCGTTTGCTGACAGTTAGCCGTTTTCTTGCGAAGCGTTTCCCTACCTGAATTTTTCGTCCTGTTGCATCAGCTTGGGTTACTGCAACATGCCAGGACGAACCACAGGGAAGAGGGAAGGGTGTGTCATGGCAAGGGATGATGTCAGTCAATAGTCTGGCTTGGGCGAGCGTGCTGGGTATTCTGCCGTTACTTTTTTTACCGCAGATCCCAGCACCAACGCTGCTGTGGTGGGGAATTGGGCTATCCACCTGCGTGATGTTAGTCGGATATCGTCACGCGGGGATACGCGGTGTGGCGCTTGTTGCCATGAGTTTTTGCTGGGCATCGTTGAATGCTCAAACCTTACTGCTACAAATTGAGCGCGTTACGCAGGGGCAGGTTAACGCTGTCGTGACGATAAGTAGCATACGGTTCAATGAGCATGATGATGATGATTGGATCACGGTTCGGCTGGAAGAGATAAATCAGCACAGAATCTTCCCTCCATTATATGCCCAACTGACCTTATCACCGGCAATGGAAAACTGGTGTGGTGGTCAACGTTGGGCAATCACTGCCAGTTTACGACCTATTCACAGTCGACTAAATGAAGGCGGTTTTGATAGCCAACGCTGGGCGATAGCCAAACGGCAACCGGTGTCGGGTCGTGTGCTAACGGCAACGGTGGTTGACAGTCATTGTGATTTTCGCCAGCGCACGATTGTACAGGCGGAGCAGCAGGTGCGGGGACTAGCGTGGCGTTCTGTTTTACTAGCGCTGACGTTTGGTGAGATGAAAACGGTTAGCCCAGAGCTCAAGGCGCTACTTCAGAATACCGGGACGATGCACCTGATGGCGATCTCTGGCCTCCATATCGTGCTTGCGGGTCTGGTTGGCTGGGGAATAGCGCGGGCGTTACAGTATGGTTTTCCCGTGCAGTGGATTGGCTATCGCTTTCCATTACTGACGAGCGCCGTGGTTGCCTGGGGATATGTCTGGCTGGCAGGAGGAAATCCGCCTGCGGTGCGATCTGCACTGGCGCTTAGCGTATGGGTTTGCCTAAGAATGTGGAGTATCAACGGCTCAGCCTGGCAGGTCTGGCTATGGTGTGTCGCGTTGATTCTGGTCAGCGATCCATTGAGCGTGCTGTCAGACAGTTTTTGGCTATCTTGCCTTGCCGTCGCGTCGCTGATTTTCTGGTTTCAGTGGGCACCACTTCCTCATCGGCTACAGACCCGGCGGCGGTGGTTCTGGCTGCGCTGGATCCACCTGCAAACGGGAATCACGCTGCTATTGATGCCCTTACAACTTCATATTTTCCACGGTTTCAGTATCACCTCTCTGCCCGCAAATCTTTGGGCTGTGCCTTTGGTGTCCTTCGTTACTACCCCGCTCATTTTGCTGGCATTGAGCACAATGGCATTTGTGCCGCTGAGTGAAATGCTCTGGTGGCTGGCGGATATTTCGCTGCGTGTGGTATTCGCCCCGCTGACGTATCTACAGACAGGGTGGGTGTATCTTGATGCATCGCTGCTGCTAGGAAGCGTCGCGGGCTGGGGTGTGGTTGTGATATGGCGCTTTAGCTGGTGGCGCATCCATCCGGCGAGTGTCGGTGCTCTGATTCTGGTTTTATTGGTCTTTCGCATAAAGACTGATGAGCCTGATTGGCGTGTGGACATGCTGGATGTCGGTCATGGTCTGGCGATTGTGATCGAACAGCGTGGGAAAGCGGTGCTATACGACACGGGAAACCGCTGGGAAGGCGGCGATATGGCGACGCGAGAAATTCTACCCTACCTGCGATGGCGGGGCGTCGACGTGGAAAACATTATTCTGAGCCACAGCCATAGGGATCACATCGGCGGGCTGGAAACGCTACGGATGGCTTACCCTAAAGCGACGATATATAGCGCGACCAACACGATGAATCATCGTTCTTGCCAACGTGGTGAGCGTTGGCGCTGGCAGGATCTCACGTTTACCGTGCTGTGGCCGTTAGCGCTCGTAGAACGGGCGGAAAATAACGACTCCTGCGTTATCCGTGTTGATGATGGAAAATACAGTGTCCTGCTGACGGGTGATCTGGAGTCGGATGCAGAAAACGCATTGATTAGGTTAGATCGCAGTGCCCTGCGTGCGAATTTGTTACAAATCCCTCACCATGGCAGTAAGACATCATCATCACCTCCCTTTATTCGTGCAGTTAATGCCGAGTTTGCTATGGCTTCTGCAGCGCGTTATAACCCGTGGCGATTGCCTTCAGTAAAGATTGTTGAACGATATCGGCAATATGGCTACTCATGGCTGGATACCGCGGCATACGGGCAACTAAGTGCACGTTTTTTCAGCGATTCATGGCACATTCTGCGGTTCAGGGATCACATATCACCCCGTTGGTATCATCAGTGGTTTGGCGTAGAGCGGTATAATGAGTAAAATGGTCGGCTATTTCTTCCCGATTCAGGTTCACTACATGCTGAATGATAAAGATCTCTCCACCTGGCAGACCTTTCGCCGCCTATGGCCGATGATCTCTCCTTTTAAAGCAGGGCTTGCTGCTGCTGCCATCGCACTCATCATTAACGCAGCTGGCGATACATTGATGCTCTCGCTGTTGAAACCCTTGCTGGATGAAGGGTTCGGTAAAGCTGAGCGTTCCGTATTGCTCTGGATGCCGCTGGTTGTCATTGGGTTGATGCTAGTAAGAGGGCTCTCTGGGTTTGTCTCCAGCTACTGTGTTGCCTGGGTTTCAGGCAAAGTAGTGATGAATATGCGTCGTCGTTTGTTCTCCCATATTATGGGGATGCCGGTGTCGTTCTTCGATCAGCAGTCAACCGGGACGCTGTTATCCCGCATTACCTATGATTCGGAACAGGTTGCGGCCTCTTCATCCGGCGCGCTGATTACGGTTGTCAGGGAAGGGGCATCGATTATCGGCCTGTTCATTCTGATGTTCTACTACAGCTGGCAGCTTTCCATCATCCTGATTGTTATTGCGCCGATCGTGTCAATTGCCATGCGCATGGTGTCCAAGCGATTCCGAAGTATCAGTAAAAACATGCAGGATACGATGGGGCACGTTACCACCAGCACGGAGCAGATGCTTAAAGGCCACAAAGAAGTGCTGATGTTTGGCGGCCAAGGAGTTGAAACTAAACGTTTTGATCAGGTCAGTAATCGGATGCGTCAGCAGGGCATGAAGATGGTGTCCGCTTCGTCGATTTCCGATCCCATCATTCAGTTGATTGCTTCGCTGGCACTGGCGTTTGTGCTATATGCCGCCAGCTTCCCCAGCGTGATGGAAACGCTAACGGCCGGTACGATCACGGTGGTGTTCTCTTCCATGATTGCGCTGATGCGCCCGCTAAAATCACTGACCAACGTGAACGCGCAGTTCCAACGCGGGATGGCTGCATGCCAGACGCTGTTTGCGATTCTGGACATGGAACAGGAACGTGATACTGGCAAACTGGAAATCGAACGTGCGAAAGGTGAACTCGAATTCCGCCAGGTAAATTTCGCTTATCCGGGAAGAGAAAATCTGGCGCTCAAGAATATCAATCTGCATATTCCTGTGGGTAAAACGGTGGCGTTGGTTGGCCGCTCTGGTTCGGGTAAATCGACCATTGCCAGTTTAATCACCCGTTTTTACGATATTCAATCAGGCGAGATTCTGCTCGATGGCCATGATTTACGCGAGTATCGCCTGCCTTCCTTACGTAATCAGGTCGCGTTGGTTTCTCAAAACGTACATTTGTTCAACGATACGGTAGCGAACAACATCGCCTATGCCCGCAATGAGCACTATAGCCGTGAGGAAATTGAGCGTGCGGCGACAATGGCGTATGCGATGGATTTCATTAATAAGATGGAACACGGTCTGGATACGGTCATTGGTGAAAACGGCGTAATGCTTTCCGGCGGACAACGGCAGCGTATCGCAATTGCCCGTGCGCTGTTGCGTGATAGCCCGATCCTGATATTGGATGAAGCCACGTCGGCGCTGGACACGGAATCTGAACGTGCGATTCAGTCTGCATTAGACGAGCTGCAAAAAGATCGTACCGCGCTGGTGATTGCACATCGCCTTTCCACGATTGAAAAGGCAGATGAAATTCTGGTAGTTGAAGACGGCAGAATCATCGAGCGTGGTAACCATGCGGCGTTGCTGGCGGCGAACGGTGCCTATGCTCAGTTGCATAAAATGCAGTTTGGCGAATGATTGAGCGCATCTGGTCCGGGCGGTCGCCGCTCTATTGGCTGCTGCTGCCGCTTTCGTGGCTATACGGACTCATCACGTTTCTGATTCGTCAGAGCTATCGGTTGGGGTGGCGGAAAAGCTGGCGATCGCCTGTTCCCGTTGTGGTCGTGGGGAATCTGACGGCTGGCGGCAATGGGAAAACACCGGTAGTCATTTGGCTCGTCGAACAGCTGCAACGCAGAGGCTATCGTGTCGGCGTGGTGTCACGCGGTTACGGTGGGAAGGCTGAACGTTATCCGCTGCTGCTGGATGAGTCGGTAACGACGGCGCAGGCAGGTGATGAGCCGGTGCTGATTTTCCAGCGTACTGGGGCACCTGTTGCGGTCGCTCCCCGTCGGCGGGATGCCGTGAGTGCGTTATTAGCACAGCACACGCTAGATGTGGTGATCACCGACGATGGATTACAGCACTATGCGTTGGAAAGAGATATCGAGCTGGTGGTGATTGACGGGGTGCGGCGTTTTGGCAACGGATGGTGGCTGCCCGCAGGCCCAATGCGGGAAAGAGAAAGCCGTCTGGCATCAGTGGATGCGGTTATTGTTAATGGCGGCACGCCACGAAAGAATGAGATAGGCATGACACTCACGGCGGGTATGGCGGTTAACTTGCTTTCCGGTGAATCGCGCCCGCTGAGCCAGTTGCATGATGTCATTGCGATGGCGGGCATCGGACATCCTCCGCGTTTTTTTGCTACGCTGCGTGATGCTGGTGTTCGCATTGCACGTGAAGTCGCCTTTGCTGACCATCAATCGTACCAGCCAGAACAGCTCGACTCGCTGACTCAGGATGCGACGCAGCCACTGCTGATGACGGAAAAAGATGCCGTAAAATGTAAGGCGTTTGCTCAGGATAACTGGTGGTATCTGCCTGTCGATGCCGTGTTAGCTGAGCCCTACGGCACGCAATTGCTCGACAAACTAGAAAATATGCTTAATCGAAATGCGGGCAGCAGAGCATAAATTAGTCTGCTATCACGGTTTCAGGTATCCCTTGTGGATATCACCTTATTAGATCGCTGTCATAGCGAGAAAGAACATGCCGGTCATCGATCGGCCAAAGATGGAGGAAGCATGGATCACCGTTTACTTGAGATTGTTGCCTGTCCTGTTTGTAATGGTCGGCTGTACTTTAATAAAGAGAAACTGGAACTGATATGCAAGGTCGATGGTTTGGCCTATCCAGTTCGTGATGGTATTCCTGTGCTGCTGGAAAACGAGGCGCGTAAACTCGGGGCTGATGAGATAACACAATGACCTTTACTGTGATCATTCCTGCGCGTTTTGCGTCAAGCCGACTGCCAGGTAAACCGCTGGCGGACATCAACGGCAAACCGATGGTCGTCCATGTGATGGAGCGGGCGCTGGAATCGGGGGCGCAGCGCGTTATTGTGGCCACCGATCACCCCGACGTCGAGGCTGCCGTGCAGCAAGCCGGTGGCGAAGTATGCCTGACCCGCGCCGATCATAATTCTGGCACAGAGCGTCTGGCTGAAGTCATCGAGCGTTACGGTTTTACCGATGACGACATCATCGTTAACGTTCAGGGCGACGAACCGCTCATTCCTTCCGTGATCATTCGTCAGGTGGCGGAAAACCTCGCTGCCAGTAAAGCAGGAATGGCAACGCTGGCGGTGCCGATTGAAACCAGCGAAGAAGCATTCAACCCGAATGCGGTAAAAGTGGTTACCGACGCTGAGGGATACGCGCTGTATTTTTCCCGTGCGACGATTCCCTGGGACAGAGAACGTTTTGCTCAGTCTAAGGAAACCATTGGCGATCACTTCCTGCGTCATATTGGCATCTATGCTTACCGCGCGGGCTTTGTGCGTCGTTATGTGAGTTGGGCACCGAGCCAACTGGAGCAAATCGAACTACTGGAGCAGCTACGTGTGCTGTGGTACGGCGAGAAGATTCACGTTGCGGTCGCCAAAGCCGTTCCTAGCGTCGGCGTGGATACCCCAGAAGATCTGGCCCGAGTGCGGCATGTCATGGCGAGTCAGTAATATCTATCACGCGATGCGGCGATGAATACGTCATGGGGGAATCTATTCTTGCCGGAATAGATTTTCTCCATGACGTTTTTTCTTTATACGACATATTATCTTTTAAGTTATTTAGCACTTATTTAGATAAGCATTCTTAAAAATTCTTAAATTACGCGGCATCGCTTTATTTATGCGGGTGGCTTATTCCTATCCTGAATTGATTCGTCGCGAGTGGAACTTTTATTTTCATCGTTAAATGCTACTATCAATTCGCCATGTTTTCGCATGGCGTTTTTGTTATTTCAACTAAGGACGGTAATGATATGAATGCTAAACATTATATCGCAAAAATTTTTCTCGGCGGTATGTTAATGGGGGCAGCAGCGGGCAGTAGCGCGGCGGTTTATTACATGGCACCCAACGGCAACGATGCGAACAACGGCAGTAAAAACTCCCCCTGGAAAACAATCGACCGCGCACAGAAAACATTAAACCCTGGTGACCGCCTGTGGATCCGTGGCGGTAAATACGTGTTTACCAAAGGGCTGAACGTCTGTACGACGCGCACCGATGTGGTGAATGCGATCACGCTGAGTAAGAGCGGTACTGAAGGTAAGCGCATTGAATATTGGGCCTCTAGCGGGGAAGTGCCGGTTTTTGATTTCAGCCAGATGCAGGATGATTGCCGGGTCAAAGGGTTCAACGTCGTTGCAGATTGGGTTTCCGTAAAAGGGCTGGAAATAACCGGTGTCCCACAGCGTAATAACCTTAACCATGAATCCTGGGGCGTGTGGATAAGGGGCAGCAATAATATATTCGAACAGTTGAATATCCACCATATTATGGGGACAGGGCTGTTTATTCAGCGTGGGGGGAATAACCTGGTATTGAATAGTGATTCTCACCATAATTACGATCCTCTGACCTCTAATGGTGCTGGCCAAAGTGGTGATGGTTTTGGTGCGCATATCCCTGCTAACCAACCGGGTAATATTTTCCGCGGTTGCCGGGCGTGGTCAAACTCGGATGATGGCTTTGATTTAATTAATGCCTATTCTCCGGTACTGATTGAAAATTCCTGGGCCTGGTCACACGGTTATTTACCAGGGACGACACAATCACTGGCTGCGGGTAACGGCAACGGTTTTAAAATCGGTGGCTACGGTGGCGTTTATGTGGCGAATGCGGTGAAACATACCGTGCGTAATTCGGTTGCGTTTTTAAATAAAGCGGCCGGATTTTATGCCAACCACCATCCGGTAGCGAACGATTTCTTCAACAACACGGGCTATAAAAATAACCCGAACTTTAATATCCGCGGCATCGATGCAAACGGAAAAGCGATTGGCCTGGGTACGCTGCGCAACAACGTTTCTCACGGCGGTAAGGACCTGTCGTTCTCCGACGGAGCGAACATGCGCTATAACTCGTGGGATCTGAAAATTGCAGTATCAGATTCTGACTTCGAGAGCGTGTCCGTGACCGGATGGGATGCACCGCGTCAGGCCGACGGTAGTTTACCAGTGCTGAAGAGTCTGCGTCTTGCTTCAGGTAGCGCGCTGATCAACAAGGGTGGCGATGTCAAACTGCCTTATAAAGGATCAGCCCCAGACCTGGGTGCCTTTGAACGCGAATAATCGTCGGGTGTTAACACGCTAGCCTGTCACTCACGATATTCCCTGCTGACGGGCAGGGAATATCGCTGCAGCAACCCCGGCAGGGTGTGCTCCCTGCCGTCATGAGATCCCCTTTTATTTGATCTGCGTTGAAGTATTTGTATTCTGCTCGCCGCATCATGGTGAGTGGAGCTATTTGGCTCAACTGAGGTATCGCCGTTTATGGAACAGTTGAAATCGGAACTCAGTACGGTGTTAGGGGAAAGCCTCAGCCGACTTGAGCGCATAAGCGAACAGCCGTATGCGGATCTGTATGCCTTGTATGATAAAGAAGGCAACGCCATTCCTTTGTTGGCTAAAAGTTATGTTTGTCAGGGCGTGGCACAGCAGGAAGCTTACAAACTCTCGATGCTGGCGCGTGAGGGCGACGTGCGTCTGCCAACCGTTTACGGGCTGGTGCTGACGCAACAGCAGCCTTATCGGGAACTGCTGCTGATTGAGCGTTTGCGCGGTGTGTCGGTGGAAGCGCCACCACGAAGCGGCCAGCGCTGGACCTTGCTGATGGACCAAATCGTTGAAAATGTATTGGCCTGGCACCGAATTGATAGCCATGGCTGCGTCGGTTCGGTGGACAGCACGCAGGACAATGATTGGTTCAGTTGGTATCAGCAGCGTCTGGAAGTCCTGTGGTCCACGTTGCTCAATGTCAATGCGCCGCAGCTTACGCAGCAGGACCGGAGCGTGCTTTATCGTTCGCGCCAGTGTTTAGAGATGCTGTTTGAGGATTTCGAAGATGGTTGTGTGCTGGTACACGGTAACCTTTCGCTGCGCAGTATGTTGAAGGACGCACGTAGCGATCAGCTATTGGCCATGATCAATCCGGGAATGATGCTGTGGGCACCCAGAGAGTACGAACTCTTCCGCCTTTGTGAATCCGGCATGCCGGAGCAGTTACTTTATCACTATCTAAAAAAGGCACCGGTATCTGAATCCTTTGTCTACCGGCGCTGGCTATATGTCATTTGGGAAGCGGTATCCCGCTATATCCACACGGGACAGCTGGACCGTCAGCTATTTGATGTGGCTTCCCGTGAGTTGTCCCCTTGGCTGGAGTGATCCTGCGGTTGTTCCGCATCATGCGGTGCTGCTGTGGTTCCCTTCAGTGCCTGCCAGAGGCGACCGAGCGTTTCGTACCAGGCTCGCTCGCTGTGCGATAAATAGTAAGCGGAAGGGAATACTTTTTCCCACGGGTTGAGCGCGGAGGTGATCGCCATCTGATTGGCTGGCGCGGGAATCGGCGCTAACCCCTGAGCCTGGAAGAATCGCATGGCGCGAGGTAAATGGTTGGCTGAGGTCACCAGCAAGAAAGGGCGTTCGCCAACAATCTTAGCGGTTGCTGCCGCTTCCTCTTCCGTATCCCTTGGCGTATCCAGAATGACGATGTCTTGCTGGGGAATGCCCAAGCTTTCGGCGACCAGCGCCGCGGTTTTCGCGCTGCTGACAGGGTTCCCCTGCGCGGCTCCACCGGTAAAAATCAATTTTGCGCCGGGATTGGCATGATAAAGGCGAACGCCTTCCGTGACGCGTGGGAGGCTGTTGCTAATGAGATTAGAACTGGGTGCCCATTCCGCGTTATAGGTATATCCCCCGCCTAGCACGACAATATACTCAGCTTTGCTCGCCTGTGGCGTTTGTCGCCAGGTTGGGTAGTGTGATTCCAGTGGTAACAACAGTCGATCGGCAACAGGCTGCAGGCTGAGCAGAATGAGCATCAGCCAACTGGCTAATATTATCGTTTTCCCCGTGCGCTGCCGCTGGGTAAACCAGAGCAGCAACAGGCCAACACCCATCAGAAGCAATAGCAATGGCAGGGGCTGCATAAGCCCACCGACGAACTTTTTGAGTGTGAAAAGCATAAAATTGCATTCCTTTTGAGTGAAAAACCCGCATTTGGGAAGATATCATGCGGTAAGGCCATTTATTCTAAGCCAGCCTGTGCCAAAATGGCAGGCTGGAAAAAAATCGCATCGCGCAGACATGTCCTGCACGAGATCCCCGTTTATATGATGCGGAACAATGACTGATGCAGGATCGCAATTTTAACGATATCGCCGAAAAATTTGCTCAGAATATCTATGGCACGACGAAGGGGAGACTTCGGCTGGCGGTATTGTGGCAGGATCTTAGCCATCTTTTGACACAGCTTCCTGCCCGGCCTTTGCGTATCCTTGATGCGGGAGGCGGTGAAGGGCAGATGGCCTGCCGTCTGGCAGCTTTAGGACATCAGGTCTTGTTGTGTGATGTTTCCGGTGAGATGATTCAGCGCGCCAAAAATGCGGCAGCGGAACAGGGCGTTACCCATAATATGCGTTTTGTGCAGTGTGCCGCACAGGATGTCGCGCAATATATGGACGGCCCCGCCGATCTGATATTGTTCCATGCGGTGCTGGAGTGGGTCGCGCAACCGCAGCAGGTACTGAAAATATTGTACGATTGCCTGTCGCCGGGAGGGGCATTGTCCCTGATGTTCTATAACCATCATGGGCTGTTGATGCGTAACATGGTGGTGGGCAACTTTGATTATGTGCAGGCCGGAATGCCTAAGGGTAAACGGCGCTCGCTCTCGCCGGATCACCCGTTGAACCCGCAAGAAGTATACGGCTGGCTTGATGAGATGGGGCTGACCATTAGCGGGAAAACCGGCGTGCGCGTGTTTCATGACTACTTGAAAAATAAACAGCAGCAAGTTGAGAAATTTGACGACATTCTGGAGATTGAACAGCGGTATTGTCGGCAAGAGCCTTTTGTGAGTTTGGGCCGTTATATCCATGTCATGGCGCATAAACCCCATTTGAAGGATGCATTATGAGTGATTTTTCCCAGACTGTACCCGAACTGGTCGCCTGGGCACGAAAAAACGATTTCTCCATTTCTCTCCCCACCGAACGCCTGGCGTTTTTGATGGCGATCGCTACGCTCAACGGCGAGCGCATGGATGGTGAAATGAGTGAAGGCGAGCTGATTGATGCCTTCCGTCATGTGAGTCAGGGATTTGATCAGACGAACGAAACCATTACCGTCCGCGCCAATAACGCGATTAACGATCTGGTGCGTCAGCGGTTGCTTAACCGCTTTACCAGCGAGCAGGCCGAAGGTAATGCGATTTATCGTCTGACTCCGCTGGGGATTGGCATTACCGACTATTACATTCGACAGCGTGAGTTCTCGACGCTGCGCCTTTCCATGCAGCTATCTATCGTGGCGCAAGAGCTCAGTCGCGCAGCTGATGCGGCGGAGGAAGACGGTGATGAGTTTCACTGGCACCGCAACGTATTTGCGCCGCTGAAATACTCCGTTGCAGAAATTTTTGACAGCATCGATCTGTCACAGCGCGTGATGGATGAGCAACAACAGGGCGTTAAAGACGACATCGCCGCGCTGTTAAATCAGGACTGGCGAGCAGCGATCAGTAGCTGTGAACAACTGCTGACAGAAACGTCATCGACGTTGCGTGAGCTGCAGGATACGCTGGAAGCCGCAGGCGACAAATTGCAGACGAGCCTGTTGAGCATTCAGGATGCGATTATGAATAACCCGCATAATCTGGAGTTTGTCGACAAACTGGTGTTTGACCTACAAAACAAACTCGATCGCATTGTGAGCTGGGGGCAGCAGACGATAGATTTGTGGATTGGTTATGACCGCCACGTACATAAGTTTATCCGTACCGCGATTGATATGGATAAAAACCGCGTCTTTGCCCAGCGGTTGCGTCAGTCGGTGCAGAGCTATTTCGATAGCCCTTGGGCGCTGACGTTCGCCAACGCCGATCGTCTGCTGGATATGCGTGACGAAGAACTGACGCTGCGTAGTGAAGAAGTCACCGGTGAACTGCCGCCGGAGCTGGAATACGAAGAGTTTAGTGAAATGCGCGAGCAGCTGATCGCGCTGGTCGAGCAGGCGCTGCATAAATATAAAGCGCAACAAATTCCGCTGGATTTGAGTGAAGTGATGCGTGAATACCTCGCGCAGCATCCTCGCTCGCGGCATTTTGATGTTGCCCGAATCGTGGTCGACCAGGCAGTACGTCTGGGCGTAGCCGAAACAGATTTCACCGGATTGCCTGCATTGTGGCAGGCGATCAATGATTACGGAGCCAAGGTGCAGGCCCATGTCATCGACAAATATTGAACAATTTATGCCAGTGAAGCTGGCAACCGCGCTGTCGAATAATCTCTTTCCTGCGCTGGACAGCCAATTGCGCGCCGGGCGCCATGTTGGCATTGAAGAACTGGAAAACCACGTATTTTTGATGGATTTCCAGGAGGTGCTGGAAGAGTTCTACAGCCGTTACAACGTGGAGCTGATCCGCGCGCCAGAAGGATTTTTCTATCTGCGTCCGCGCTCCACCACGCTGATCCCTCGCTCGGTGCTGTCTGAGCTGGATATGATGGTAGGGAAAATTCTCTGCTATCTCTATCTGAGCCCGGAGCGTTTGGCGCACGAAGGCATTTTCAGCCAGCAGGAGCTGTATGAAGAGCTGCTGAGTTTGGCGGATGAAAGCAAACTGCTGAAGTTGGTTAACCAGCGTTCGACCGGTTCCGATTTGGATCGCCAAAAGTTGCAGGAAAAAGTCAGAACCTCACTTAACCGCTTACGTCGGTTAGGTATGATCTACTTTATGGGCAATGACAGCAGCAAATTCAGAATTACTGAATCGGTGTTCCGCTTCGGGGCTGATGTGCGCAGCGGTGATGATGCCCGCGAAGCACAGCTACGCATGATTCGCGATGGTGAAGCGATGCCTGTTGAAGGTACGTTGTCGCTGAAAGATGACAGCGACGACAATGATCGCACCGATGATACCGCGCCAGAAACGGGCGAGGATGAATAAGTGTTGAGGATGAACAGGAATGATTGAACGCGGTAAATTTCGCTCACTAACGCTGGTCAACTGGAACGGCTTTTTCGCCCGCACCTTCGATCTGGATGAACTGGTTACCACGCTATCCGGTGGTAACGGTGCCGGGAAATCCACCACGATGGCCGCCTTTATTACGGCACTGATCCCTGACCTGACGCTGTTGCACTTCAGGAACACCACAGAAGCGGGGGCCACCAGCGGTTCACGCGATAAAGGTCTGCACGGTAAATTGCGCGCGGGTGTCTGCTACTCCACGCTGGATGTCGTTAACTCGCGTCATCAGCGCGTGCTGGTTGGGGTTCGCCTCCAGCAGGTTGCAGGGCGCGACCGTAAAGTTGATATCAAGCCTTTCACCATTCAGGGGTTACCGACGGCGATACAGCCGACGCAAATTCTGACGCAGGTGGTCGGCGATCGTCAGGCGCGTGTACTCTCATTGCAGGAGTTGAAAGATCGCGTCGAGGAGATGGAAGGCGTTCAGTTCAAGCAGTTTAACTCCATCACTGACTATCACTCGCTGATGTTTGATTTGGGCGTGGTGCCGCGTCGCCTGCGTTCTGCATCCGATCGCAGCAAGTTCTATCGTCTGATCGAAGCGTCGCTGTACGGCGGTATCTCCAGTGCGATTACTCGCTCGCTGCGTGACTACCTGCTGCCGGAAAACAGCGGCGTGCGTAAAGCGTTTCAGGATATGGAAGCCGCGCTGCGTGAAAACCGCATGACGCTGGAAGCGATCCGCGTCACCCAGTCCGATCGCGATCTGTTCAAACACCTGATCTCTGAAGCGACCTCTTATGTTGCTGCTGACTACATGCGACACGCCAATGAACGCCGTATTCATCTGGATGGGGCGTTGGAACTGCGTCGTGACCTGTTCTCCAGCCGTAAGCAACTGTCGACGGAACAATATCGTCATGTAGAAATGGCGCGGGAACTGGCGGAGCAGAGCGGTGCCGAAGGCGATCTGGAAACAGATTATCAGGCGGCCAGCGATCACCTGAATCTGGTGCAGACCGCCATGCGCCAGCAGGAAAAAATCGAGCGCTATAACGCCGATCTGGAAGAATTGAGCTATCGCCTCGAAGAACAGAATGAGGTGGTGGAAGAGGCTCGGGAGCAGCAGGCGGAAAACGAAGAACGCGCTGATGCTGCCGAGTTGGAAGTGGATGAACTGAAAAGTCAGCTTGCCGATTATCAGCAGGCGTTGGACGTACAGCAAACGCGCGCCATTCAGTATCAGCAGGCGCAACAAGCGCTGGAGCGCGCCCGCACGCTGTGCCAGTTGCCGGATTTAACGGCAGACAACGCGGATGAGTGGCTGGACAGCTATCAGGCGAAAGAGCAGGAAGCGACAGAGATTCTGCTGATGTTGGAGCAGAAACTGAGCGTGGCCGATGCGGCGCACGGTCAGTTCGAACAAGCCTATCAGCTGGTGACTAAGATTGCGGGTGCGGTGAATCGCAACGAGGCCTGGCAGGTTGCGCGCGATTTACTGCGTGACAGCTCTTCACAGCGCTATCAGGCGGAGCGAGTACAACCGCTGCGGATGCGCCTGTCTGAGCTAGAACAGCGCCTGCGTGAGCAGCAGGATGCCGAGCGGTTATTGCTGGATTTCAGCAAACGCAACGGTCAAGATTATCAACCGGAAGAGCTGGAATCACTCCAGCAAGAACTCGATGCCCGCATAGAAACGCTGTCATCGCTGGTGGCGGAAGCGGGCGAGCGTCGCATGGCGCTGCGTCAGGAATTGGAGCAAACCCAGCAGCGTATTCAGAAGCTGACGACGCGCGCGCCAGTTTGGCTGGCCGCACAGGAAATGCTGACGCAACTGAGTGAGCAGAGCGGCGAAACGTTTGAAGATAGCCGCCAGGTGACGGAATTCATGCAGCAGTTGCTGGAGCGTGAGCGTGAAACCACCGTTGAACGTGATGACATCTCCGCCCGCAAGCGGCAGATCGAAGCGCAGATTGAGCGGCTGAGTCAGCCCGGTGGTTCGGAAGACCCGCGCCTGAACGCGCTGGCGGAACGCTTTGGCGGCGTGCTGCTGTCTGAGATTTATGATGACGTGACGTTGGATGATGCGCCGTACTTCTCGGCGCTTTATGGTCCCTCCCGCCATGCAATCGTGGTGTCCGATCTCTCGCTGGTGCGCGATCAGCTTGCCGGTCTGGAAGATTGCCCAGAAGATCTTTATCTGATTGAGGGTGACCCGCAGTCGTTTGATGACAGCGTGTTCGCCGTTGAAGAACTGGAACGCGCCGTGGTGGTGAAAGTTGCGGAGCGCCAGTGGCGTTATTCGCGTTTCCCGGAAGTGCCGCTGTTTGGCCGCGCCGCGCGGGAAATGCGTCTGGAAAGCCTGCGTGATGAGCGCGAAGCACTGGCGGAACAGTACGCGACGATGTCGTTTGACGTGCAAAAAACGCAGCGCCTGCACCAGTCTTTTAGCCGCTTTATCGGTACGCATCTGGCCGTCGTTTTTGATGAAGATCCCGAAGCGGAAATTCGTACGCTCAGTTCTCGTCGTGGCGAACTTGATCGTGCGATGGCCAGCTTTGATGGCGAAAACCAGCAGCAGCGTCAGCAGTACGAGCAGGCGAAAGAAGCCAGCGCACAGCTGAATAAACTGATTCCGCGCATTAGCCTGCTTTGCGATGAGACATTACAGGATCGCGTGGAAGAGATTCGTGCGGAACTGGATGAAACGGAAGAATCCGCCCGTTTCATTCAGCAGCACGGTGCAACGCTGGCTAAGCTGGAACCGTTGGTTTCTGTCCTGCAAAGCGACCCGCAGCAGCATGAACAGTTGCAGGAGGATTATACTCAGGCGCAGAACGCACAGCGGCAGGCAAAACAGCAGGCGTTTGCACTGACTGAGGTTGTGCAACGTCGCGCGCACTTTAGCTACGCCGATTCTGCTGGCATGCTGGGTGAGAATGCCGGTCTGAATGACAAACTGCGCCATCGTTTGGAACAGGCTGAGGCAGAACGGACAAAAGCGCGTGAACAGCTACGCCAGCATCAGGCTCAACTGACGCAGTACAGTCAGGTTCAGGCCTCGCTGAAAAGCTCTTACGATGCCAAGCAGGACATGCTGAAGGAACTGACGCAAGAGCTTCAGGATATAGGCGTACGTGCTGACGCGGATGCCGAAGCGCGCGCTCGTCAGCGTCGTGATGAGCTGCATGCCGCATTAAGTACCAACCGCTCACGCCGGAATCAGTTGGAAAAACAGATTACGTTCTGTGAAGCGGAAATGGACAGTTTGCAGAAGAAATTGCGCAAGCTGGAGCGTGATTATCACCAGATGCGTGAGCAGGTTGTTACGGCGAAAGCGGGCTGGTGTGCGGTCATGCGTTTGGTGAAAGACAACGGCGTCGAGCGCCGTCTGCACCGCCGTGAACTGGCGTACATGGAAGGCGATGAACTGCGTTCCATGTCGGATAAGGCGTTGGGTGCGCTGCGTCTGGCGGTTGCGGATAACGAACACCTGCGCGATGTACTGCGGCTTTCCGAAGATCCGAAGCGGCCCGAGCGCAAGATTCAGTTCTATATCGCCGTTTACCAGCATCTGCGCGAGCGTATCCGTCAGGATATTATCCGCACCGATGATCCGGTAGAAGCCATTGAGCAGATGGAGATCGAGCTTAATCGTCTGACTGAAGAGCTGACGGCGCGTGAGCAGATGCTGGCCATCAGCTCTCGCAGCGTGGCAAACATCATTCGTAAAACGATCCAGCGTGAGCAGAACCGTATTCGGATGCTGAATCAGGGGCTGCAAGCGGTCGCGTTTGGTCAGGTGAAAAGTGTGCGCCTCAACGTCAACGTGCGCGAAACGCATACCACGTTGCTCAATGTGTTGTCTGAGCAGCAGGAAATGCATCAGGATCTGTTTAACAGCAACCGACTGACCTTCTCGGAAGCGTTGGCGAAATTGTATCAGCGCCTGAATCCTGAAATTGACATGGGGCAGCGCACGCCGCAAACCATCGGTGAAGAGCTGCTGGATTACCGAAACTACCTTGAAATGGAAGTTGAGGTTAATCGTGGCGCGGATGGCTGGTTACGAGCGGAAAGTGGGGCACTGTCTACTGGGGAAGCCATTGGTACCGGGATGTCGATTCTGGTCATGGTGGTGCAGAGCTGGGAAGAAGAGTCCAAGCGCCTGCGTGGCAAAGATATTATTCCGTGTCGTCTGCTCTTCCTCGATGAGGCGGCGCGTCTGGATGCCAAATCGATTGCGACGCTGTTCGAGCTCTGCGATCGTCTGGAAATGCAGTTGGTCATCGCGGCACCGGAAAATATCAGCCCCGAGAAGGGAACCACCTATAAGCTGGTGCGTAAAGTCTACCAGAACAACGAGCACGTCCATGTGGTCGGGCTGCGTGGTTTTGGAACGGAAGCGCCAGAGACGCAAGAGCAAGCCTCGTAGTGGAGAGTGGTAAATTTTACCGTTGTAAACCTTGCCGATATTTTCTTCTATAATGATAAAGCCGCTTTTTTAAGCGGCTTTATTTTTTTCGTAAAGCGTTGCGTAAAGAGAATGCTGACAGCGAATAGCTTCATCAAACGCGTAAGATAATAACCAGAAGAAGAAGCAAAAATATTTTTCTCTTTATATACTGACGATAAAACGATTGCAGGCCGTAGAAGGATTTACGGTTTTATGTTGCAAGGTGGTGTACCGTAATAACGGGCGCTATATAAAAATGATCATATTTCATTCTTTCTCGTTTTCTACACAAGAAAGCCTAAAGAATGTGCTTACGCCAGTGTGACCGTATACGAGCGAATTCGGTTGTTATTCCATATCCAACGTGGATTGTTGTGAAAGCATAGTGATTAATGAGTACAGGGGATAAATGGATGTTGTTGTTACATAAACGAAAAATGGTCAGGCTGCTGTTACGCGTGGGTTGTATTTGGGTCGGAAGCCTGTCTCCTTCGTTTTCGGTGCTGGCAGCATCTCCGACGGTGGTATCCGGCTTATCACAAAGCTCGGGTGTGGTGTCTGTAGAAAATAGCCGTGCAGGGCTTCTGGCAGCGCTGCCGCACGGTATGACGTTACATTATCTCTCTGATTTATCATCGCTTTATGCCCAGCATCAGATGCAACCTATGTGGGCAGATAATCGCGCGGTTCAGCAGTTTCAACAACAGCTGGCCGAATTGGCGATCGCTGGTGTACAGCCGCAGTTCACCACGTGGGTGACCTGGCTGACCGATCCGCAGTTGACCGGATTTGCGCGTGACGTCGTGCTATCGGATGCGATGCTGGGCTATTTGCAGTTCGTCTCGGGTGTAGAACGCAGCGGTAACGACTGGCTGTACAGCAGCGTGCCTTACCGTCTGCAATCGCCAGCGCTCAATATCGTTGCGCAATGGCAACAGGCCGTGAAATCCGGCACTAGCGCGGCTTATGTCGTTTCGCTGGCACCACAGCATTCGCAGTACGCCAAAATGCATGAAGCGCTGAAGACGATGCTGACGGACAATCGCCCGTGGCCGAGCCTGAATCTGGCGGAATCTCTGCGACCAGAACAGCAGAGTCGGGAACTGGCGGTACTGCGTGAAATTCTGCAACGTACTGGCATGCTGACTTCAACGGAGAGCATTACGCTATTTAACGAAAATACCGCCGTGACGACAGTATCGACAGGACAGGTTCCGCTGGTCGATGGCAGCGGGACTAGCGACGATCGTTATACTGGCGAACTGGTTGACGCGGTTAAACGCTTCCAGCATTGGCAAGGGCTGGAGGATGATGGCGTTATTGGTAAACGTACGCGCGATTGGCTCAATGTCTCCCCGCAAATGCGCGCAACGCTGCTGGCGCTGAATATCCAACGTCTGCGCCTGTTACCGGACAATGTTCACACCGGTATCATGGTGAACATCCCCAATTATTCACTGATCTATTATCAGGATGGCGCTGAGCGTTTATCGTCGCGCGTCATTGTGGGGCAGCCCAAGCGTAAGACACCGTTGATGAGCAGCTCGCTGTATAACGTCGTGGTCAATCCGCCGTGGAATGTCCCGACGACGCTGACTCGGCAGGACATCATTCCTAAAGTGGTGCGTGACCCTGGTTATCTACAGCGTCATGGCTACACGGTGTTGTCCGGCTGGAGTCAGGATGCTGAAGCGATCGATCCTTCAATGATCGATTGGCAGATGGTGTCAGCGGAACGCTTCCCCTATCGCCTGCGTCAGGCCCCAGGTGCGAATAACTCGCTGGGACGCTATAAGTTCAATATGCCGAATTCGGAAGCGATTTATCTGCACGACACGCCTAATCACAATCTGTTCCAGCGCGATATCCGGGCACTGAGTTCCGGCTGCGTGCGGGTTAATAAGGCGTCGGAACTGGCTAGCATGCTATTGCAAGATGCGGGATGGAATAATAGTCGTATTTCTTCCACGCTGGACCAGGGAAATACCACCTTTGTGTCGATGAAACACCGGATTCCGGTCAACCTCTATTACCTGACTGCGTGGGTGGCTGAGGATGGCAGGCCGCAGTTCCGAACAGATATTTACAATTATGATGACACCGCGCGTGCCGGGACGAAAGTGCTGTCCAAAGCAGGGCTGTTGCTTCAGTAAGTATTGAAAATACGAGCATTAGCGGCATTGGTATTTTATTGTTTTGCGGAGGATCGATGCGATCTTCCGCAAACCCCTTAGCAAAGCGGGTTGACTCACTTTTCTCTGGCAGTTAAGGTTCAAGGCGGCACGTTTTGTGCCTCCTTTTATACCGTTCTTTAGCCAGGGTACTTGTTCTATGGATCACATTGACAATCATCGCCGTAAGTGGCTTGCACTGGGTGGTGCCGCGTTGGGTATCGCACTGCTTCCCGGTCAGGCATTTGCGACGTTATCGACACCCCGACCACGAATTTTGACGCTGAACAATCTGAATACCGGAGAGCGGCTGAAAACGGAATTCTTTGATGGCAAACGGTATAACAAATCAGAACTTTCCCGCCTGAATCACTTTTTCCGCGACTATCGCGCCAATAAAGTCAAAACGATTGACCCTCAACTTTTCGATCAGCTTTATCGCTTACAGGTGATGTTGGGCACTAACAAGCCCGTACAGCTGATTTCTGGTTATCGCGCGATAGATACGAATAATGAATTACGCGCGCATAGCAGAGGTGTGGCAAAGCAGAGCTACCATACGAAAGGGCAGGCGATGGATTTCCATATTGAGGGCGTTCAACTCGCTAACATTCGTAAAGCGGCGATGAAAATGCGTGCTGGCGGCGTTGGCTACTACCCACGCAGTGATTTCGTTCACATCGATACCGGCCCGGTTCGCACCTGGTAATTCGCTACAGCAGCGTTAAATTTTTTCTGATACGGTTCGCGAATGCAGAGCGAGCCGCTCAGTTTATTCAACATGGAGTGATATGAAATATCAAATAGTCCCGGTGACGGCATTTAGCCAGAACTGCACGTTGTTATGGTGCGAAAAAACGAATGAAGCGGCGATTGTCGATCCCGGTGGCGATGCAGAAAAAATCAAACGTGCCGTTGCGGATGCAGGCATTTCGGTTAAACAGATTCTGTTAACGCACGGTCATTTGGATCATGTGGGTGCGGCTGCAGAGTTGGCCGAACACTATCAGGTAGCAATTATTGGCCCGCAGATTGAAGATGCTTTCTGGCTGGAAGGGCTACCGGCACAGAGCCGCATGTTTGGTCTGGAAGAATGCGCGCCGCTGACGCCATCGCGTTGGTTACAGGAAGGTGATGAGGTTAGCGTGGGCGAGACGACGCTGGCGGTTTTCCACTGTCCAGGCCATACACCGGGCCACATTGTTTTCTTTGACGCAGAATCGCGCTTGGCACAGGTCGGCGATGTTATTTTCAACGGTGGCGTAGGGCGTACCGATTTCCCACAGGGCGATCATCAGGCGTTGATTGCGTCCATCAAGAATAAGCTGCTGCCGTTGGGTGATGACGTGACCTTTATTCCGGGGCACGGTCCGATGTCAAACTTAGGACATGAACGTAAAACTAATCCTTTCCTGCGTGAAGATGCTGCGATTTGGTAGTTTCTGTACTTTTTATCAGTAAGGGCAGAAATTTATCAGTAAAGGACAGAAATGAAAAAGCCGACACAGGGTGTCGGCTTTTTTGATCGCAGAACGATCAGAGTACGGCAACAATCGCTTCGCAAAGTGGCGCCATGTTTTCTGGCGTCATTCCTGCAACGTTGATACGGCCAGAATTCACCGCGTAAACGCCGAATTCGTCACGCAGACGCAGAACCTGCTCTTTGGTCAAGCCGCTGAATGAGAACATTCCATTCTGATTGATGATGAAGGAGAAATCCTGCTGCGCGCCTTTTTCCTGCAGGGTATTCACGAACAGCTGACGCATACGCTGAATGCGCTCACGCATCGCCGTCAATTCCTGCTCCCACATGGTTTTAAGCGCATCGTTGCCCAGAATGGTAGCAACAACGGTCGCGCCGTGTGACGGTGGGTTAGAGTAGTTTGCGCGAATAGCGGCTTTCACCTGACTGAATGCTTTGTCTGCTGTTGCGGCATCGGCGGCAACCAGCGTACAGGCACCGACGCGCTCATTGTACAAACCGAAGTTTTTAGAGTACGAGCTGCATACGATCAGTTCATCGTGTTTTGCAGCGAAGAGACGCAGGCCTTCCGCATCTTCTTCTAGCCCGCGGGCAAAGCCCTGATAGGCGAAGTCAAACAGCGGCAACCAGCCTTTCGCTACCGACAGTTCAGCCAGCGTAGCCCACTGCTCAGCGGTAGGATCGATACCGGTTGGGTTGTGGCAACAGCCGTGGAACAGTACCACGTCGCCTGCTTGTGCGGCGTTCAGGCTGTTCAGCAGGCCATCAAAATCCAGCGCATGGTTCGCTGCATCGTAGTAGTCATACTGGCACACTTCCAAACCGACAGCAGAGAAGACGTTATTGTGATTTGGCCAGGTTGGGTTGCTGATCCAAATGCGTTTCGCAGACGTCTGGTTTGCAATGAAATCAGCGGCTACGCGCAACGCACCAGTTCCGCCTGGGGTTTGCGCCGTACGGGCACGTTTGTCGGCAATGATGGCATTCTGCTTGCCAAACAACAGCTCCTGCGTGCACTGACCGAATGCTGGCAGACCGTCAATGCCCAGATAGTTTTTGGTGGTTTCATTTTCCAGCAGATAGTGTTCTGCTTTTTTTACGCTGGTCAGAACCGGGGTTTTACCGGTTTCATCTTTATAGACACCAATACCCAGATTGATTTTATTCGCGCGGTCATCGGCGCGGAAAAGATCGGTCAGCCCGAGAATAGGATCGGCCGGTGCGGCAGAGATATTTTCAAACATTGCCAGAATGTTCCATAACTGAGATGAAATAAGAATTCTCAGAGTACCGTCAGTAAAAGGCTTTGCCAACCGTTGATGTCAAAAAGAAAGGGAAATAACAGGGAGAAGGAGAGAGACGAAATAAAAGACTGGTTAGACGAGAATAATTGGCGCAGCGTGGCGTAAAGCAGAAACCAAAAAACGCGCGTAAAGGTAGAATGCTATCCGGCCCACAATAAAAAAGACAGAGCCGAGGCTCTGTCTTTTCATGCAATACGAACGATTAACTCGTTACGTTATGCTGCAACAACTTAGAACTGGTAAACAACACCGACATTTACAACATCGTTGTTTTCGATACCATAATTGTTGTTTTTGTCCAACAGGCTGATGTCGTATTCAGCGTAAGTAGAGAAGTTTTTGTTGAATGCATAGGTTGCACCAATGCTTGCATACTTAACGCCATAGTCGTTTACAACATTGCTGATTTTGTCTTTACGAGAAACGTAAGCAATTGTCGGAGTCAGACCGAAATCAAAGTTGTACTGTGCAACCACTTCGAAGATCTTGCTCTCATCAGCAATAATGCCATCGATTGGTGCATAGAAATTACGAGCTTCGCCGTAAGTGGCTGCAACGTAGATGTTATTTGCATCGTATTTCAGGCCAGTTGACCATACGTCTGCGCGCTCACCACCAGCACTTGATGTGCGTTGAGCAGCGGTACGCTCATAAGAGCCGTAAGAAGCAACCGCGCCTACGCCGAAATCAGTATCATAAGACAGAGACGTCGCCCACGCATCGCCGTGATTGCGTTCAATGTTCTTGCCAGTGGTTGCGTTAACGGTAGAAGAAGTATCGTCTTTAGCAACGTATTGCAGACCGAAACCTAAGCCGTCAACCAGACCAAAGAAGTTAGAGGTGTTATAAGTTGCGGCGTTACCGATACGGCCAGTCAGCGTATCGGTGATGCTGCTGTCGCCGCCGTTTTCTGGCAGCACGTCGGTATAAGCCATACCGTTATAAGCTACACCTACGTTACGACCGTAGTCGAAAGAACCGAAATCACCAAATTTCAGACCAGCAAACGCTTTACGGGTTTTGCCTGCGCTGCCATTGCTATCTTCTGCTTTCTTGGCATCGAATTGGTATTCAAAAGTACCGTAACCCGTCAGATCGCTGGTGATCTGAGTTTGGCCTTTAAAGCCCAGACGTGCATAGGTGTTATCTTCGTTGTCTGTGTCTTGGTTATTGAAAGTATAACCCGCGTGTACACGACCATTCAGATCCAGCTTGTTAGCGTCTTTATTATAGATTTCTGCTGCGTTGGCTGTGCCTGCGACTAACAGAGCTGGGATTACTACTGCAAGAATGTTGCGTTTCATCATTATTACCCTCATTGGTGTTATTTAGACACCTGCCACTGCCATAAATAATTCTTTACGGAACTATTCCTGAAAGTTTGGTGTCTTCCTGTGTCTGAACGCAGTTTTCCATTCACTCGCCAGTTAATCCACCCTAAAGATGCTACAAAGTTCGTAATCGAGTAACAAATGGAAATAATGTGTATCTAAATGTAAAAATCAGGGAACTTTGTGAGGCATAACAAAAATTAAAAAAAAAGAGCCGGGAAACCCGACTCTTCTTTTCTACATATTTGTTTTACTTATATTAAATTTTTATTTAGAAACTGGCGTTCCGTGGTGTGCGTGGGAAAGGAATGACATCGCGCACATTTTGTACACCGGTAACATAAGCAATCAATCGTTCAAAACCTAAACCAAAACCGGAATGGGGAATGGTGCCGTAGCGACGCAAATCACGATACCACCAGTAGTCTTCTTTATTCAGTCCCATCTCTTCCAGACGGCTATCCAGTTGAGCCAGACGCTCTTCACGCTGAGAGCCACCGATGATTTCACCGATTCCTGGTGCCAGAACATCCATCGCAGCAACGGTCTTACCGTCTTCATTCATACGCATGTAGAAGGCTTTGATGTCTTTCGGGTAGTTTTTAACGACAACCGGTGCTTTGAAGTGCTGCTCCGCCAAATAACGCTCATGTTCGGAGGAGAGGTCAACGCCCCAGTAAACTGGGTTCTCGAACTGCTTCCCGCAGTTCAGCAGGATCTCGACGGCATCAGTGTAGTCCACCTGTGCGAAATCAGAGCTGACAAATTTTTCCAGTCGAGTGATGGCTTCTTTGTCGACACGCTCAGCAAAGAACGCCATATCATCGGCACGCTCGTTCAGTACAGCCTGGAAAACATATTTCAGCAGGTTTTCAGCCAGACCGGCAACGTCATCCAACGTGGCGAAAGCGACTTCCGGTTCGATCATCCAAAACTCGGCCAGATGGCGGCTGGTGTTGGAGTTTTCCGCGCGGAAGGTTGGGCCAAAGGTATAGACGTTAGACAGCGCACAGGCGTAGGTTTCGCCATTCAACTGGCCGGATACAGTCAGGAATGCTTCTTTACCGAAGAAATCTTCGCTGAAATCCACTTTACCTTGTTCGGTACGCGGCAGGTTTTCCAGATCGAGAGTAGAAACGCGGAACATTTCACCCGCGCCTTCGGTATCGGATGCGGTAATCAGCGGGGTAGATACCCAGAAGTAACCATTCTCATGGAAGAAGCGGTGAATCGCCTGTGCCAGCGTATGGCGAACACGTGCCACGGCGCCGATCAGATTGGTACGTGGACGTAAGTGCGCAACTTCACGTAGATATTCGATGCTGTGACGCTTCGCCGCCATCGGGTAGGTATCGGGATCGTCAACCCAGCCGACAACGTTGACGTTGGTGGCTTGTAGCTCGAAGCTCTGACCTTCACCCGGAGACGCGACGACATTACCGGTGATTTCTACGGAACAACCGGTAGTCAGGCGCAGCACGTCATCCTGATAATTGGAGAGATTATTATTAACGACAGCCTGTAATGGATTAAAGCAGGAGCCGTCATAAACGGCGATAAAGGAGATACCGGCTTTAGAATCTCTCCGGGTACGTACCCAGCCGCGCACGGTGACTTCGCTGTCAACGGCGACACGGCCTTGCAGTACATCGACTACAGGCACTACGCTCATAAAATTCTCTCTTTAATTAATCGTGTTTAAGAAATATATCGTGGTTAAAACGTCAAATGGCCCAATCCGAGCCATTTGCTATGTTACTTGCGATGCAACAGGACACAAGCAGAAATCACCGGAATGGCGCGAAGTTTTCGCTCATGTGGGTGAATCTGCTGCAAAGTTGGTCAACATCTATAGGGGAAAGCCTCAACTGGCTTTTTTCACGCGGGGTAAGTCAAACGCTTTGCGCAACTCACACACGAAGTTCTGATCCTGACAGATGGTTTTACCTGGACTATCGGAGAGCTTTGCCACTGGCTTGCCATTGCATTCCACCAGTTTGATGACGATATTCAACGGCTTCACGCCGGGGATGTCACACGTCAGGCGGGTGCCCATGCCAAATACCAGATTCACGCGTTGCCAGAAGTGACGATACAGCGTCAGCGCTTTATCCAGATTCAGATTATCGGAGAAGACCAGCGTTTTGCTCATCGGATCGATGTTCAGGCGCTGATAATGTGCAATGGCTTTCTCTCCCCAATCGACCGGATCGCCAGAGTCGTGACGCAGCCCTTGATAGGCTTCGGCGAACGACAAATCGAAATCGCGCAGGAAGGCATCCATAGTGATGCAATCGGTCAACGCAATGCCCAAATGTGTGGGATATTCACGCAACCACATTTGTAGCGCGGCGCGCTGGCTGTTTGCCAACGTTGGACTAATCTGTTGATGGGCCTGAAACCACTCGTGCGCCTGCGTACCGACAGGCGTGATATCCAAACGGCGCGCCAGATCGTAATTGCTGGTGCCGATAAGATAAGGGAAATCGGCTTGCAGCGTCGTAACAATAGTCTGCTGGACATCACGAGAGAAACGTCGGCGCGTGCCGAAATCCATTAGCTTGAATTGGCTGAGATCCACATCCGCGCTGTTCTGGCGGAAGCTCTCCAGTGAGGCAGACAGTTGGGCGAGCGCCTGCTCAGTCGTGACGTCGGGCGAACGATCGCGATGCACGACTTCACTGATCACGGCCAGCAAGGGAACTTCCCACAAAATCACTTCACGCCACGGCCCAGTGATACGGATATCCAGTTTGCCAGCATGATTTTTGATCGACACCTGCTGCGGATTGAAACGGAAGTCCCGCAGCCAGTGGAGATAGTCCTGTTTAAAGAACGGCAGAGAAGAAAGATAGGTAAACTCATCGTCACTCAATGACAAGAAACGCATCAGATCGACCTGATGGGCTATCTCATCAGCGTAAACGCCTAATAACTCATCACCGCGACAGCGAAATTCAGCCGCAACGTCGACATCATAATAGTGATGATACACCGCCTGTTGCATGTGCAGCTTGTAGGCGTCGGTATCCAGCAATGAGTGCAGAATCGGGGAAGTGTGCAAAGTCATAATGCGTTACAGCATCCTTGTAAGATGCCTATCCACCATCGGGACAATTAGCAATGTCCGGTCAGTATACCTTGATTATCTGTTTATTACATTACGACAACATAGCGAGACGTGCGGGAATGAACCACGGTACGATGATTATCCTCATTATTTTGTCGTGGTAACATTAAGATAACAGGCTTAGACTTGATCTTTGATGCTTATGACGAGGTGGAAACTTTATA
Source organism: Pectobacterium carotovorum (assembly GCF_900129615.1). Taxonomy (GTDB): domain Bacteria; phylum Pseudomonadota; class Gammaproteobacteria; order Enterobacterales; family Enterobacteriaceae; genus Pectobacterium; species Pectobacterium carotovorum. The sequence goes on from NZ_FQWI01000001.1 coordinate 117,711, forward strand.
TGAATCAACAGCCGCAAATAAAATATCGCCATGACTACCGTGCGCCGGATTACACCATTACCGACATTGCACTGGATTTCGATCTTCATGCTGAAAAAACTCACGTAAAAGCCGTTAGTCAGGTGGTGTTGCAGGGGGACGCTGGCGCGCCGTTGAAGCTGAATGGAGAAGGGCTGAAGCTGGTTAGCCTGAGCGTTGATGGTCAGCCGTGGACACATTATCAGCAGCAGGACGATGGCCTGATTCTGACGCAATTACCCGCACGTTTTACGCTCAGCATCGAAACGGAAATCAATCCTGCCGCCAATAGCGCGCTGGAAGGGCTATATCAATCAGGCGAAGCACTGTGTACGCAGTGTGAGGCCGAAGGATTCCGCCACATTACTTATTATCTCGACCGACCGGATGTGCTGGCGAAATTCACGACGCGCATCACGGCGGATAAAGCTCGCTATCCTTATTTACTCTCTAACGGTAATCGTATTGCACAAGGAGAGCTGGAAGGCGGTCGCCACTGGATTGAATGGCAGGATCCGTTCCCGAAACCGGCTTATCTGTTTGCGCTGGTTGCCGGCGATTTTGATGTGCTTCAGGATCGCTTTACGACACGTTCTGGTCGCGATGTGGCGTTGGAGCTGTACGTTGACCGTGGCAACCTCGATCGGGCTGGCTGGGCGATGACCTCGCTGAAGAATTCGATGAAGTGGGACGAAGAGCGTTTCGGTCTGGAATACGATCTCGACATCTATATGATCGTCGCCGTTGATTTCTTCAACATGGGGGCGATGGAAAACAAAGGGCTGAACGTATTCAACTCAAAATACGTGCTGGCCAAGGCAGAAACCGCGACGGATAAAGACTATCTGAATATTGAAGCGGTGATCGGCCATGAATATTTCCACAACTGGACCGGTAACCGCGTCACCTGCCGCGACTGGTTCCAGCTTAGTCTGAAAGAAGGGCTGACGGTGTTCCGCGATCAGGAGTTCAGCTCCGATCTGGGATCGCGTCCGGTGAACCGTATTGATAACGTGCGTGTGATGCGCGGTGCGCAGTTTGCCGAAGATGCCAGCCCGATGTCGCATCCGATTCGTCCCGATCAGGTGATCGAGATGAATAACTTCTACACGCTGACGGTCTATGAAAAGGGATCGGAAGTGATCCGCATGATGCACACCTTATTAGGTGAGGAAAAATTCCAAGCCGGTATTCGTCTGTATTTTGAGCGTCACGATGGCAGCGCGGCGACCTGTGATGATTTCGTGCTGGCGATGGAAGATGCCTCCGGTGTCGATCTCACACAGTTCCGCCGCTGGTATAGCCAGTCAGGCACGCCAGTTCTGACCGTGCGTGATGATTACGATCCGCAGACGCAACAATATCTGCTGAGCGTGAGCCAAAAGACGCCGATCGGTGCCGACAAACAGCCAAAGCTGCCGCTGCATATTCCGTTGGATATCGAACTGTACGACCCACAAGGGCAGGTCATCCCGCTACAGAAAGACGGCCAACTGCTGGCGTCGGTGCTTAATGTGACCGAATCTGAACAGACGTTCATTTTCGATCAGGTACCTTGCCGCCCGATTCCTTCTTTATTACGTGAGTTCTCTGCGCCGGTAAAACTGAACTATGCCTGGAGCGATGAACAACTGACGTTCCTGATGCGCCACGCAAGCAATGCCTTCTCACGTTGGGATGCGGCACAGAGCCTGCTGGCTAACTATATCCGTCTGAACGTTTCTCGCTATCAGCAGAAACAACCGCTTTCTGTACCGATGCATGTTGTCGATGCTTTCCGTGGCGTGTTGCTGGATGAAAAACTGGATCCGATGCTGGCTTCTCAGATTCTGACATTGCCGAGCGAAAACGAGATTGCCGAGCTATTTGACATCATCGATCCTACGGCTATTGCTGCTGTACGTGAAAGCATGACGCGTACGATGGCAAAAGAGATGACGGATGAGTGGCTGGCGGTATACCACGCGAATCACGCGCCGCAGTATCGTATCGAACATGCGGATATGGGCAAACGCGCGCTACGCAACGTCTGCCTGCATTATCTGGCATTCAGCGATGCGGATCAGGCGGATAAATTGGTGCAGGCGCAGTTCCGTCAGGCGGATAACATGACGGATTCGCTAGCGGCGCTGTCGGCGGCGGTTGAGGCTCAACTGCCCGTGCGTGATGAGCTGCTGACGCAGTTTGATAACCGCTGGCATCAGGATGGCTTGGTCATGGATAAATGGTTTGTGCTGCAAGCCACCAGCCCGGCGGCCGATGTGCTGACCCGCGTGCGTGAACTGCTGCAACACCGTTCATTCAGCCTGAACAACCCTAACCGTCTGCGTTCGCTGGTAGGGGCATTTGCGGCCTCGAATCCCTCGGCTTTCCATGCCGAAGACGGTAGCGGCTATCGCTTCCTGACGGAAATTCTGAGCGACTTGAATACCCGTAATCCGCAGGTCGCGGCACGGGTGATCGAACCGTTGATCCGTCTGAAACGCTATGATGCTAAACGTCAGGCGCAAATGCGTCAGGCGCTGGAGCAGTTGAAGACGTTGGAAAATCTGTCCGGCGATCTGTTCGAGAAAATCAGCAAGGCACTACAAGACTAATCCTGCCACGCTAATTCTTCGGTCACACGCGGTAGCCTGCCGCGTGTGACATTCTCCCTCGCACTAATTTCTTACTTCCGCAAACGTTTTACTTTCCGCAGAGATGGCACTACCATCACCGACCGTGAGTTAAACCGTAATCCACTATTGCTTACTTCCAGCGTAGGCAAGATACCTTTGCGATAGGGATCTCAGGAGACAATATGTTCTATCCCGTTATCAAAAAAGCCCTGTTTCAGCTCGATCCAGAGCGTGCACATGAGCTGACCTTCCAACAATTACGCCGTATTACCAACACGCCTTTTGAATTTCTCGTCCGCCAATCTGTTCCTACTAAACCGGTTACCTGCATGGGGTTATCTTTTAAAAACCCACTCGGTCTAGCGGCGGGATTAGATAAAGACGGCGAATGTATCGATGCGTTAGGCGCAATGGGATTTGGTTTTATTGAAGTGGGGACGGTGACGCCGCGTCCACAATCCGGTAATGACAAACCGAGATTATTCCGCGTAGTGGAAGCGGAAGGATTGATCAACCGGATGGGTTTCAATAATAAAGGCGTGGATTATCTGGTCGAGAATGTAAAGAAAACACGTTTTGGCGGTGTATTAGGGATCAACATCGGCAAGAATAAAGATACGCCGGTTGAGCAAGGTAAAGACGACTATTTGATCTGCATGGATAAGGTTTATCCTCACGCAGGCTATATCGCGATCAACATTTCGTCACCCAATACGCCGGGATTACGCAGCCTGCAATATGGTGAAGCGCTGGACGATCTTTTACTGGCGATAAAGAACAAGCAGACGGAATTAAAAGATAAGCATCAGAAATATGTTCCCGTGGCGGTAAAGATCGCGCCGGATCTTTCTGAAGAAGAATTGATCCAAATTGCCGACAGTCTGGTTCGCCATAACATCGACGGGGTGATTGCCACCAATACGACGCTCGACAGAAAACTGATTCAGGGATTAAACCACTGCGGGCAAACCGGAGGATTAAGTGGACGTCCATTGCAGACAAGCAGCACGGAAATTATCCGCCGTTTGTCACAGGAATTAGCGGGACGTTTGCCAATTATTGGCGTTGGCGGAATTGATTCTCTGGTCGCCGCACGTGAAAAAATGGCGGCTGGCGCGTCGCTGGTACAGATATATTCAGGCTTTATTTTCCATGGTCCTCGCCTGATTAAAGATATCGTTACACATATTTAATCCGAAATGCCTTTCATTTTTAGCTGGGGGTTTATTTATCCCCCCAGCTAGTCTATATTTTATCCGTTTACGTAAATAATCTATCAACCGATGTCTGATCTTCTTACCGCAACGTTTATGACGATGAACTGTTATTGCAATGTGAGAAAACACAATCAGCCATTTCTGATATTTCTACTGTGAAGGCGAAGGGTAAATAATATGAAGTTAAAACCTGACGATAACTGGCGCTGGTATTTTGATACCGAACACGATCGCCTGATGTTGGATTTGGCTAACGGCATGTTATTCCGTTCTCGTTTTCCATCTAAAATGCTAACGCCGGATGCATTTAATGAATGTGCATTCTGTGTTGACGATGCTGCGCTATTTTTTACCTATAACGACAAATGTCAGAAAGCGGCACTGCACCGTGACCTTCAAGGCGAATTGGTTTTGAATGCACTGGTCGCAAGCCGATTCTTAAAACCGCTTATGCCAAAAAGCTGGCACTTCATCCAACAGCCGGATGCCGTAACGTATTCGCCGCAGGCGGGTGATGTTGTACAGGTACAGCTCACTGAAACTCATGAAACGGCCTGTTTCCTGGTGGCGGAAGCAGGGGATAAAGCCTGTCTCTGTCTGCTGGCGCAAGAACAGCTGTCATTAAGTGGAAAGACCATGGGGCTGGGCGACGCCATAAAAATCATGCACGACAGGCTAATGCCTGCCGTCGTTCAGAATAGAGCTGAGTGGGAAACCGCGTTGGGTGAAGGCACGTCGGCATTTGAGTATGCCAAGGTCGTCTAAACCACTTTGTCATACCGCAAGCTGCATACGTACTGGCTTTTCTTCGACTATTGCAGATGCTTTCTTATTGCAAATGAAGGTCACTCTGCGGAATACAGCTACAGCTAAGAATTTCGCCGTTTTCCCTGATGGCACTCTGCTTCAGCGCGGAAACTTCTCCGCTGACTAACGTCAATTTACAGCAACCGCACAGCCCTGCCCGACAAGAATAGGGGATTCGAATACCCTGTTGCTCCAACTGCTCCAGTAAAATCTGCTGATTATTCCCTTGTAACGATTTTCCCTGATAGTGGATGGTGACGACCTGTTCGCTTTTTTCGGGAACGACAAGGCTTTCGACCACCTGACCAGAACCATAAGGACGCGGCGGTTTGGTTGCTAACACTTCCAATGTGTCGCCTACGCGAATGATGCCCGTATTTCTGGCGACCAGATTTTGCCCAAAATCAACGTCGCCGTTCTCGGCAGTACGGAACGATTGCAGTGTTGCCAGCGGTTCTCCTGACGGGTGCTTACGGCCACGTTCGATGCTGACGGTGGTGAAAATGCAGCGGCTACAGGGTTTGACGACGTCAAAAATAACCTCGCCAATCCGAATGGTCTTCCAACTGTCTTCGGCAAAGGCTTCCGCGCCCGTCACTACTAGATTGGGGCGAAATTGTTCGATTTTAATGCCGGCGGAACAGCGCTGGCGTAGCGCCTGAAATGAGGCATCATTAATTAACAGAAACGGATAGCCGTCGGCAAACGCCAGAGGAACGTCTGGATAATGCTTCACTCGACGCGATGGCTCATTGCCCACCCAACGAAGCTGGACGGTGCGCTGAAAATAGTGGCTTAACCAAACATTGATAGCATCGGGGGCGACGAGTGCAGTGAAGTGCGTTCCCCAGACTTCTGTTGGCTGAGGTGATTCGGTGAAGTCGGCAAAACGAATAGTGGCCGTTTGACCATCCGGCGCGGCAATAAACAATCCATCGGGTAACAAGGCGGGGGTAAATAACACCATCTGCGGATACTGGCGGGCAGTAATAAATGTGCCATCAGGCTCGGTAATCATGAAGGCACGATCGTTCGCCAAACCGCTGACAGACGCCATTGCGTGGGACAGTTGCAGTCCCCGCATCGATTTTACCGGATGAATATAAAGCCGCGTTACGCCAATCACTGACCTGTTCCTTGCCAAAGTAAAACGGCAACTTTATGACAAGCGTCTCGGATTAGCTATAATGCGCCTCAATTTCTTTTATGAATCTATTTTTTGGTGATAGTGACGACATGAATGCTTTGTTTGCCAGTACGGCGCGGGGATTGGAAGAGTTATTAAAAAGCGAACTCGAATCATTGGGTGCGCAGTCCTGTGCGGTTGTGCAGGGCGGTGTCCATTTTGAGGGTGACAATCGCCTGCTGTACCAGAGCCTGCTGTGGAGCCGTCTGGCATCGCGCATTCTGCTGCCGCTGAATGAATTCAAGGTACACAGCGATCTGGATTTGTATCTGGGCGTGCAAGCAATTGACTGGTCAACGATCTTCAGCATCGATAAAACCTTTGCCGTGCATTTTACCGGTACCAATGAAGATATCCGCAACAGCCAGTACGGCGCGTTAAAAGTCAAAGATGCGATTGTGGATAGCTTCACGCGCAAAACCGGGCAGCGTCCAGATGTTGCGAAACAGCAGCCGGATATTCGCGTTAACGTCTTTTTACAGCGTGATATGGCCAGCGTTTCACTGGATTTAAGTGGTGATGGCTTACATCAACGTGGTTACCGCGATCTGGCTGGTCTGGCACCGCTAAAAGAGAATCTGGCTGCGGCGATTGTGTTGCGCTCCGGCTGGCAGAGCGGCACGCCACTGGTCGATCCGATGTGTGGTTCCGGTACGTTGCTGATCGAAGCGGCGATGATCGCGTCCGATCGCGCGCCCGGCTTGCATCGTACGCACTGGGGATTTAACGCCTGGTTAAAGCACGATGCTGAACTGTGGCGGGAGGTGACCGCAGAAGCTCAGGTGCGTGCTCGTCAGGGTTTGCAGGCGACAACGTCGCGCTTCTTCGGATCGGATAACGATCGTCGAGTGATCGAGATCGCCAAAGCTAATGCGCGTCGCGCAGGCGTTGCCGAACTGATTTCTTTCGACGTGAGGGATGCCGCACAGCTAAAAAATCCACTGCCGGAAGGCCCGAAAGGTACGGTTGTCAGCAACCCGCCTTACGGTGAGCGTCTGGAAAGTGAGCCCGCGTTGATCGCTCTGCATAATATGCTGGGTCGCAAGATGAAAAGCGACTTTGGTGGCTGGCAACTCTCTCTGTTCAGCGCATCGCCGGAGCTGCTGAGCTGTCTGCAATTGCGTGCCGAGCGCCAATTCAAGGCGAAAAATGGCCCGCTGGACTGCGTACAGAAAAACTATCAACTGGCGGAAACACCGGGTGGATCTGCGGGGCAAATCGCAGAAGACTTTGCCAACCGTCTACGCAAGAACCTGCGCAAGCTGGAGAAATGGGCGAAGCAGCAGGGGATTGAGTGCTATCGCATCTATGATGCCGATCTGCCTGAATATAATGTGGCGGTTGACCGCTACGGCAGTTGGGTTGTCGTACAAGAGTATGCGCCGCCAAAAACCATTGATGCGCAAAAGGCTCGTCAGCGCCTGTTTGATGTGATCAACGCGACGCTGAGCGTACTGGAATTACCGTCGAACCGTCTGGTGCTGAAAACGCGCGAACGTCAGAAAGGTAAAAATCAGTATGAGAAACTGGCGCAGAAAGGTGACTTCCTCCTGATGGAAGAATTTGGTGCCAAGCTGTGGGTCAACCTGACCGACTACCTCGATACCGGTCTATTCCTCGACCACCGTATCGCTCGTAAAATGCTGGGTGAGATGAGCCGTGGCAAAGATTTTCTCAACCTGTTTGCCTACACCGGCACAGCGAGTGTGCACGCTGGATTAGGCGGCGCACGTTCAACGACCACCGTCGATATGTCACGCACCTATCTGGAATGGGCCGAGAAAAACCTGCGGGTGAATGGCCTGACCGGGCGTCAGCATCGCCTGATTCAGGCGGATTGCCTGTCATGGTTACATAACGCCAATGAACAGTTCGATGTGATCTTCATTGACCCGCCGACCTTCTCCAACTCAAAACGGATGGAAGAGTCGTTTGATGTCCAGCGCGATCATCTGGCGCTGATGAAAGATCTCAAACGCCTGTTACGCCGTGGCGGCACCATCATGTTCTCGAATAATAAACGCGGCTTCCAGATGGATATTGCTGGCCTGACCGTGCTGGGGCTGAACGCCAAAGAAATTACCGCGCAGACCCAATCGCAGGATTTTGCTCGTAATCGTCAAATTCATAACTGCTGGCTGCTGACGCATGCCGGTGAGGAAAAGTAACCGATGTCTTTAATCAGTGTTTCAGGTGCGTGGCTGTCGTTCAGCGATGCGCCGCTGTTGGATAACACCGAACTCCATATCGAAGAAAATGAACGCGTGTGTCTGGTTGGCCGTAATGGTGCGGGCAAATCGACCCTGTTGAAAATTTTGGCCAAAGAAATCCCGCTGGATGACGGTCGTATCACCTATGAACAGGATCTGATTGTCGCACGCCTGCAACAGGATCCCCCGCGTGATGTTGCTGGTAGTGTCTTTGATTTTGTTGCTGAAGGGGTCGCTGCACAGGCGGATCACCTGAAAAACTATCACGCTATGCTGCGTTTGGTAGAAAGCGACCCGAGCGAAAGAAACCTGAATCAGCTGGCTAAGTTGCAGGACGTTCTGGAACATCAGGGTTTGTGGCAACTGGAAAGCCGCATTCACGAAGTGCTGGAACAGCTTGGGCTTGCAGCCGATGCACCGCTGGCTTCACTTTCCGGTGGCTGGCTGCGTAAAGCTGCACTCGGCAGGGCGCTGGTGAGTTCACCGCGTGTGCTGTTGCTGGATGAACCGACCAACCATCTGGATATTGAAACGATTGACTGGCTGGAAACCTTCCTGAAAACGTTCCAGGGCAGCATCATCTTTATCTCCCATGACCGTTCGTTTATTCGCAATATGGCAACCCGCATTGTCGATCTTGACCGCGGCAAGCTGGTTTCCTGGCCGGGTAACTACGATAAGTATCTGGAAGGGAAAGAAGAAGCGCTGCGGGTGGAAGATCTGCAAAATGCGGAATTCGATCGCAAACTGGCTCAGGAAGAAGTGTGGATCCGTCAGGGCATCAAGGCCCGTCGCACCCGTAACGAAGGCCGTGTTCGGGCGCTGAAGGCCATGCGTCAGGAACGTGCGGAGCGCCGTGAAGTGATGGGCTCGGCGAAAATGCAGGTTGAAGAAGCCGCCCGCTCCGGCAAGATTGTGTTTGAGCTGGAAGACGTGAACTATCATGTTGATCAGGGTTCTGTGGGTGAAAAGAAAGTGCTAACGCGCAATTTCTCCGCTCAGGTGCAGCGCGGCGACAAGATTGCATTGGTGGGGCCGAATGGCTGCGGTAAAACCACACTGCTAAAATTGATGTTGGGTGGGTTAGAACCGGTCAGCGGTCGAGTGCACTGTGGCACGAAGCTGGAAGTTGCCTATTTCGATCAGCACCGCGCTGAACTCGATCCAGAACGTACGGTGATGGACAATCTGGCAGAAGGCAAACAGGAAGTGATGGTCAACGGCCGCTCACGTCATGTGCTGGGCTATTTGCAAGACTTCCTGTTCCATCCGAAACGCGCTATGACGCCAGTAAAAGCGCTGTCGGGTGGGGAGCGTAACCGCCTACTGCTGGCGCGTTTGTTCCTCAAACCTAGTAACCTGCTGATTCTTGATGAACCGACCAACGATCTGGACGTGGAAACGCTGGAGTTGCTGGAAGAGTTAATTGAAAGCTATCAGGGAACCGTTCTGCTGGTCAGCCACGATCGTCAGTTCGTCGATAATTCGGTTACTGAATGCTGGATCTTTGAAGGTGAGGGCAAGATTTCTCGCTTCGTCGGCGGGTATTACGATGCGCAACAGCAGCGTGCCACGGCAACGCCACTGCGAACGACGGCCGCTCCGACAGTCACCACGACAACGGCTGCAGCGAGCACCGCACCGTCCGCTAAACGAAGCGCGGGGAAATTGAGTTATAACCAGCAGCGCGAATTAGAGCAACTGCCGCAGCGCCTTGAGCAACTGGAGCAGGAAATTGCGTCGCTGCAGACGCAAATGAATGACGCAGGTTTCTTTAACCGCCCACGCGAAGAGACGCAGCAGGTCTTAAGTGCTCTGGCGGAGGCGGAAAGCGCGCTGGAAACCTGTTTCGAACGTTGGGAAGAGCTGGAAGCACAGAAAAACGGCTAATTCACGTGGTTGTATGACGCCATCAATATGGGGGTAATGACCCGTATTGATGGGGTTTTCAGTCAGAAGCTGACGAATTTTGAAGGAGAGAACGTGTGTGTTCCCATCACGATCGGCATGACTGTAATCTTCAACATGAGCATCACCATGATGACTATATGCTTTGCCCGCAGTGCGACCTGCTGGTGGAGTTACCTGAGCTATTACACGGCCAGAAAGCGACCTGCCCACGTTGTAAAACCGTACTAACCAGTCGCCAGACGGAACCGCGTAAACGGCCTGTTGGCTACGCGGTGAGTGCACTGTTCATGCTATTGCTGGCAAACCTTTTTCCCTTCGTTTCTATGCGCGTGGCGGGCATCACCAGCGAAATTACCCTGATACAAATTCCTAAAGTGATGGTGGCGGAAAACTATGCCAGCGTTGCGACGCTGTTCATGCTTTTTGTCCAACTGGTCCCGGCTTTCAGTATGGCGACCCTCATTCTGCTTTGTCTGCACGCCTCTCTGCCGCTGGCGTTGAAAAAAAGCCTGGGCAAGATGCTGTTTCATCTCAAAAGTTGGGGCATGGCGGAGATTTTCCTGGCTGGCGTGCTGGTCAGCTTTGTCAAACTGATGGCCTATGGCGATATCGGCATCGGCACCAGCTTTATGCCTTTTGTCCTGTTCTGTCTGTTGCAACTGCTGGCTTTCCAAAGCCTCGACCGCCGCTGGCTGTGGAATGACATCGTGCCGCCCCCCGCGCTGCCTGCGCCACCAATTCTGGGGCAAAGCGGGCTATCGCAAGGGCTGCGTTCATGCCCATGCTGCACCGCCATTCTGCCGTCTAACCAGTTAATCTGTCCGCGTTGCCACTCACGCGGACATGCCCGCAAGAAGCACAGCCTGCAATGGACGCTAGCCCTGCTGATTACCTCCATCATGCTCTATATCCCCTCGAATTTGATGCCGATCATGGTGACCGAAGCCTTCGGCGATCGCATGGGATCGACGATCATGTCGGGTGTCGTCCTGCTGTGGGGGATGGGATCTTACCCTGTCGCGCTGGTGATTTTTGTCGCCAGCGTCATGGTGCCATCGCTAAAAATGCTGGCGCTAGGCTGGCTTTGCTGGCAGGCCAATGGCAAAACCAAAAAAACGGAAGACAGCGAGCGGATGCACGTCATCTATGAGATGGTGGAGTTTGTTGGACGCTGGTCGATGATTGATGTGTTCGTTATTGCCGTCCTGTCTGCGATGGTGCGCATCGGTCGCCTGATGAGTATTTATCCCGCCATTGGGGCGGTGCTGTTCGCGGCCGTGGTGATTCTGACCATGTTTGCCGCGATGATGTTTGATCCCCGCTTGTTGTGGGATCGTCGCGATGATGTTCTTCATAAGGAGCCTGCCGTTGGCGAAAGATAACCATGCCATTGCGGATGTAGAAACGATTAAACGCTGGTCGCCGGTCTGGATTGTGCCGATTGTCACGGTACTGATCGGTGCCTGGATACTGTTTTACCATTTCAGCCATCAGGGGCCGCAAATTACGCTGATTACCAGCAACGCCGAAGGCATTGAAGCGGGAAAAACCACCATCAAAAGCCGTAGCGTGGACGTTGGGATCGTAGAAAGCGTCGTGCTGAGTGACGATCTCCATCGGGTGGAGATTAAAGCACGCCTGCATGACGGTATGGATAAACTGCTCAAGCAGGACTCCGCTTTCTGGGTGGTGAAGCCGCAAATTGGTCGCGAAGGGGTGTCCGGTCTGGGGACGCTTTTATCCGGTGCTTACATTGAGCTACAGCCCGGAGCCAGTAAAAATGATAAAAGCGAGTTTACCCTGCTGGATGCACCGCCGCTGGCCTCGCCGGATGCGAAAGGCATCAGGGTGATACTGGACAGTGAGCAGTCTGGGCAGTTGAATGCGGGCGATCCGGTCCTGTTCCGTGGCTATCGGGTGGGATCGGTGGAAACCAGCGAATTCGATCCGAAAGCGCGCAAGATGCGCTATCAACTGTTTATCTCCGCGCCGTATGACGGTCTGGTCACAACCAATGTCCGTTTCTGGAAAGACAGCGGCGTAGCGTTCGATATGTCGGCACAGGGCATGCGTGTCGAAATGGGCTCGCTGACCACGCTGTTCAGCGGTGGCGTCAGCTTTGATGTTCCTGCTGGGTGGGAACTGGGCGATGCGGCCAAGACAATGGCGCAGTATCGACTCTTTGATAGTCAGCGCAGTATTCAGGACTCGCTATACACCGAATATAAAGAGTATCTGCTGTTCTTCAGCGAATCGATCCGCGGTTTACAGGCCGGGGCTCCGGTTGAGTTCCGTGGCATTCGACTGGGCACGGTTGCCGAAGCGCCGTTTTTCCCGCGCAATATGAAGCAGGAACTGGATGATGACTATCGCATTCCGGTGCTGATCCGTATTGAACCCGATCGGTTCGAGAAGAAGATTGGTGGTTCGTTCGACTTTGAACAGCATCTGAAGCAAGCCCAGTCGCTGGGGCTGCGTGCGTCGATGAAGTCGGCTAACCTCCTGACGGGCGCGCTCTATATTGATCTCGATTTTTATCCAAAAGAGAAAGTGGATAAACAGCTGTTCGTTCTGGATGGTTACCCGGTTCTGCCTACGATTGACGGTGGCCTGTCACAGATTCAGCAGAAGCTGATGGCGGTGTTGGATAAGGTGAATAACCTGCCGCTGAACCCGATGGTCAATGAAGCAACGAAGACGCTGACGGAAAGTCAGGCAACGCTGCGCGAAATGCAAAAAACGCTGGCGACGCTGAACAAGCTGACATCGAGCAAAGCGATGCAGGATCTGCCGGAAGATATGCAAAAAACCTTGCTTGAGTTGAATCGCAGCATGAAAGGCTTCCAGCCTGGCTCACCGGCGTATAACAAGATGGTGGCGGATATGCAGCGCTTGGATCAGGTGTTGCGGGAACTACAGCCTGTGCTGCGTACCCTGAACGAGAAAAGTAATGCGTTGGTGTTTGAGGCGTCGGGTAGTCAGGATCCTCAGCCGAAGAGGGCAAAATAATGATGAAAGCATGGACACTGGTTCTGGCGCTGATATTGAGCGCGTGCAGCAGTAGTAATACGCAGAAAACGTACTATCAGTTGCCTACAATCGCGGATACCACTACGACGCAGTCTGCGGTGACTCAGGGGCATCCGCTATGGGTTGAACATGTCAGCGTGGCGGATTACCTCGTCAATGCTGGCTTGGTTTATCAGACTAACGATGTGCAGTATGTCATTGCCAGTAATAACCTGTGGGCCAGCCCGTTGGATCAGCAATTACAGCAGGCGCTGGTGACTAATCTGGGGAATAAACTGCCCGGTTGGGTTGTGACCACGCAGCCGCAGGGAAGCGAACAGGCTGTGCTGAACGTGGCTGTTACGGGCTTTCATGGCCGTTATGATGGCAATGTTATCGTCCGTGGTGAATGGATGCTGACCTATCAGGGAAAAGTGACTAAACGCCCCTTTAGCGTAGTGCTGCCACAAACGGAAGATGGCTATGACGCGCTGGTAAGAACATTGGCGCAAGGCTGGCAGCAGGTTTCCCAGTCGATTGCCCAGCAGGCGGGGACGCTGAAATAACGGTTACGGGTGCTCGGTATTATCCGATCACGGTTTGACATAACTAACGTTCTAAAAAAATCAGGCCTCTAGAGATGTAATGCTGTGATTGCATTACGTTTTTAGAGGTTTTTTATTGTTTTCAATTAGTTAGGTTTTTCGGTTCTTTAACGGGGAAAATTCCTATTTTGGATCACAAATATGACACTGGCGTGAATTTTGCGCCTTGACCTTTGGCGACAGAATCGGTATTGATAGTCTGTGATTGCTTGCAAAGTAATCATTGTTTTCTTTCCACCAGATAAATGATGAGGGAAATAAGGCATGAAGAGACAGAAACGCGATCGCCTGGAACGGGCTCATTCACGTGGTTATCAAGCAGGTATTGTCGGTAGACCAAAGGAATTTTGTCCTTATCAATCAATTAATGCCCGGTCTTACTGGTTGGGAGGCTGGCGAAAAGCCATGGAGGACAGGGCTGTTACCGCTTAGCGCGCCTTGTCATTAGAGGGAACGCCTCCGCTTCTGCGGAGGCTTTTGTTTTTTAGGGGCTAAATCCCCTGATTCTGCATCTTTCTCTGTTCAATCGACACAGAGATCAACTGGCGGAAGCGATCGACAAATGCACGGTCCTCGGATGACGAACCAGGACTGTATTGCTTCTGTAACGTCATTTACGTATTTATTTCGCTTTCGATCATTTTTTGCCAATTTCTTATTCGTTATTGCTCGAATGTGGTTTTAAATTGAGCAAATAAGGTAATTTTTCATTATTTATTGTTAAAAAATCTATCATTACTACCTGGATGGTATGGCTCAAGGCGGCAATGTAGTGTAGTTTTTTGTTCGGAATTTTCTGAAAAGCGGTTAGAGAGAAGAATATCGTGAAATTACGAACCAGAATTGCACTGCTATGCGGTACGACCTTGTTAGGGATGTTAATTTTATCTGCGGTGGCGCTGAATACGCTCTATAACACGATGATGAGCGAACGCACCGGCCAGCTTTCTACGCTGGTTCAACTGGCTCATGCGGCAGCACAAAAGGCATATGACCTTGAGAAAAGTGGTCAGTTGTCACGCGAGGACGCAGAGAAAGAGGCCAAACGGGCAATTAGCAGTTTCCATCAGGACGATCGCTATTTTTTCGTACGCGGCTATACGAATGATGTGAACTACGTGCACCCCAATCCTAAGCGCATTGGCATCGTCGATGCGAATGGCGGTAAAGAAGCGGGAGAACGCTACCGTGCGTCGCTTCAAGGCAATACGATTGGCACGGTGATCGCAGAAGGGACGCGTCCGGGGCAGCAGAATAAAGTTGAGAAACTTTATGCCGTCATTAAATTCGAGCCTTGGGACTGGACGATTGGCTACGGTGACTATATTGACGATATTCAGCAGACGTTCTGGCGCAATGCGCTGATCCTGCTGTCCTTAGGGCTGGTTCTGCTGCTAATCATTTCCGCGTTTGCATGGAATATGTTGCGTACGCTGATGCGCCAGCTTGGCGGCGAGCCGCAATATGCGGTGGAGGTTGTGCGAGAAATCGCGGAAGGCAATTTGCGTGTCGATGTTGAAACGAAGCCGGGCGATCAAACCAGTATTCTTTACGCTATTCGCGCGATGCGTGACAACTTGTCGCATCTGGTTAATCAGGTTCGCAGCAGCACAAACTCCATTGCCACAGCCTCGACGCAGATTGCATCGGGTAACGGCGATTTGTCCGCTCGTACCGAATCGCAGGCCAGCGCTCTGGAACAAACAGCCGCGGCAATGGAACAGCTGACCGCAACAGTGAAACAGAATGCAGATAACGCGCGCTACGCGAATGAACTTGCGGTGTCGGCATCGGATGTGGCGGTGCGTGGTGGGGATGTTGTCAGCCGGGTCGTGGTGACGATGGACTCCATCAGTACATCATCGCGTAAGATTGTGGATATCATTGGCGTTATTGACAGTATCGCTTTCCAGACGAATATTCTGGCGCTGAATGCGGCGGTAGAAGCGGCACGTGCTGGTGAGCAGGGGCGTGGTTTCGCCGTGGTCGCGAGTGAAGTCCGCACGCTGGCGCAGCGCTCTGCATCCGCTGCTCGAGAAATTAAAGGTCTGATTGATGATTCCGTTGCCAAGGTAGGCGAGGGCACGGATTTCGTGAAGCAGGCAGGCGATACCATGAGTGAAGTGGTTGAAAGCGTACACCGCGTCACGTCCATGATGGGCGAGATTAGCGTGGCGAGTGCAGAACAGCGTTCCGGTATTGAACAGGTCAACCTCGCGATATCGCAGATGGATCAGAGTACTGAACAGAATGCGGCACTGGTTGAAGAAGCGCTGGCTGCGGCAAGATCGCTAAACGAGCAGGCGCAGGAGCTGTCACGTACCGTTGAACAATTCCGCGTCGATGAATCCGCAGGCAGCTATCTGGCGCTGGGAGCAAGGTAAGAGGAACAAAACGGCGGGGTTCAGGCATTAATCGAACGCTGCCGCTGCTTCTCATCCGTTCCGACGATACAAAAGAAAACGCCCCTGACTTGCGTCAAAGGCGTTTTCTTTTATATGGCGGTGAGGAAGGGATTCGAACCCTTGATACGTTTTCACGTATACACACTTTCCAGGCGTGCTCCTTCAGCCTCTCGGACACCTCACCGTGGTCTCGCTGTATCGCATAGCAGCGGACGGCGCTAATGTAGGGAAATTGCCGAACAGCGTCAACAAACTTCTGCATTCAATGCGCGCAATTAGCTAAAGTTAACGCAATTTGTTGCTTTGCTCACCGCTTTTCATTCTCACCCTCGCGCATTCCCTCGTCATGCGCCAAAAACTGATGTTTCAGTTGTGTTAATCATGCGTTGTAATTTCGTTCGCTGGCTGCGGAATAGCCCTGAAAATGGTATGCTGATTTGCAAACGTTGACCCAGGAGAACCTATGTATCCCGTCGATTTACATATGCACACCGTTGCCAGTACGCACGCTTACAGTACCCTGCATGATTACATCGCTGAAGCACAACAGAAGAATATCCGCCTGTTCGCCATTACCGATCATGGCCCGGATATGGCGGATGCGCCGCATTATTGGCACTTCATGAACATGCGCGTCTGGCCGCGTCTGGTTGATGGTGTCGGTATCCTGCGCGGTATCGAAGCGAATATTAAAAACACCGAAGGCGATATCGACTGCACTGGCCCCATGTTGGATCAGGTGGATGTGATAATCGCGGGCTTTCATGAGCCAGTTTTTCCACCACAGGATAAAGACACGCATACTACGGCGATGATCGCGACTATGGCACGTGGCGACGCGCATATCATTAGCCATCCCGGTAACCCGAAATTTCCCGTCGATATCCGCGCGATTGCGGAAGCCGCGGCGAAATACAACGTTGCGCTGGAGCTGAATAACTCCTCTTTCATGCATTCACGCCAAGGCAGTGAGCCAAACTGTCGGGCGATCGCGGAAGCCGTGCGTGACGCGGGTGGGTTACTTTCTTTAGGTTCCGATTCCCATATTGCGTTTTCTCTGGGAGACTTTACCCACTGCGAACGCATTTTGCAGGAAGTGAATTTCCCGCAGGATCGGATATTAAACGTAAGCCCTCGGCGCGTGTTGGATTTCCTCGAACAGCGTGGAATGCCGGCTATCGCTGAACTTGCTGATTTGTGACGTTGTCACTCAAAACAATGTCACTTAAAGCATTGTCACTTACAGATAAACAGGATTATGAATGAACGAGTTTTCTATTGTGTGCCGCCTATTGGGCACACTGTTTTATCGCCAGCCGCAGGATCCTTTGCTGACGCCGTTATTCACGCTGATTAAAGACGGGAAACTGGCGCAACACTGGCCGTTAGAGCAGGATGCGTTGTTGGAACGTTTGCAAAAGGGTCTGGATTTGCCCGCAATGGCGGCAGATTATCAGGCGCTGTTCGATAGTGAAAATGGCTCAGTGTCACCGCTGCGTTCGTCCTACGAAAGTGATGCTGATGACGCGGAAATTCGTACCTTTTTGCAACAGCGTGGCATGCCGTTAAATGACGGTGGTGTGGTTGGGCATTTTGGTAGCTTGTTACTTGCCGCATCATGGCTGGAAGATCAGGCACAAGAAGACGAAACGGCGGCACAGATTACCCTGTTTGATGAATATCTCTTACCGTGGAGCGATCGTTTTCTCGGGAAGGTGGAAAGCCACGCCACCACTGCATTTTATCGCACACTGGCGATAGTGTGCCGCGAAGCGCTGGAAGCCATGCGGGATGAGCTGGGCGAAAGCGAAGAAGACGACGACGAGTCTGAAGCAGAAGCGTAATACGGTAGACCGACGATGCCGATAGCAAACATTGAGTATGCTATCGGCGAGTCAGCGTTAGTCAGTAAACAGGATAACGATCTGGCCGGGTTTGATTTCGATGCCTTTCGCCATCTTCTTCGCCATCGACTCCGTTGTGCTCTTATCCGCATTCAGCACGTAAGCTGGCTTTTGGTCAAAATAGCTTTTTAGCGATTGATTAAGATACGGGCTTAGCGTTTTCATTACCGTCTGCATTTTTTCCGGCTGTACGGTGTAATCAACCAGTTCCATGTCTTTCAGGTAAATCGCGCCCTGCGCTTTATCAAATACCGGCTGTGCTTTCAGCGTAAGCTTCATGTCGGCAGCCTGATTGCCCAACAGGGACGAAATATCGACTTTCGCATTGCCCGTCAGGGTAACTTTTCCCGGTTCTGCCCGACCGATCTGGCTAGATAGCTCGGTCAACACGATATGGGCATCCACTACGCCAGGCACGCCCAGCTGTTTCTGATAATCATTGTGTTTTTGCAGGTACTCATTCACTTCCTGCTCACTGAGCGTGTATTGCGTGAGTTTGTTACAGCCGCTGAGTGTAAAAGCCAGCAGCACTGCGGCCGCTGCCATCCATCCTGATTTTTTCATTATTCTGACCTCTTGGTACTATTTACGCGCACAATTCATTCCTACGGTTGTCTATTCACATGAACGATCTCTTTATGTGAACAATCAACACGATTCTGCACGGGCAGCGTGCGCCTGATGCGCAGGGTAAACAATAGGATAGCACTGAAATGGCCGATGATGCCGCTTCAGAACGAAGCGGCGGAGTAAAACTAAACGGTTAGATTGCCAGACTGCTGAGTAGTGTTACCTGAGTCTGTTTCGCCATGTTATCCCGATAATCCGCAACGCGGGAAGGAGGGGTAACTCCCGCAACGATGGACAACGAGCGGAGCAACGGGAAGAGGTTGATGTCGTCCGTTGATAGCACGCCGTTACAGGCATTTGGTTGAACAATTAGCGGATCCAGATCCTGTAAGTCGTTGTTCAATTTCTTAATCAGCCCCTGTGAATGACTCAGATGGTCAGCGAAATTGCCTAGCTGGGCTTCCTTCTTATTGACGAAATAGTGTCGGGCGGAAGCGGAGGCAAATTCTTCAAAGGCCGCCTGAGCAAAGCGGGGGATAATCAGGCGCGGCGTATACTCGGTGACTTTACGCAGCCAGGCGGCGATGGCCGGATTGGTTGAGCCAGTCAGTAGCGGTTTGCGGTCGTAATGATCGATGTAATGAACGATGTCCATGCTTTCTGGCATGTAGCTGCCATCGTCTTTTTGCAGAATGGGCACCATTTTCTGGCCGATCAATCTCTCTGGCGTTGCAGCATCATCGTTCGCCAGTATTTGCAGTTCAACAGGGAGATTTTTCAGGCCGAAGATCATGCGCGCTTTAACGCAGTAGGGACAGTGATCGTAAATGTAGAGCTTCATACATCGTCTCCTAAATCACAGGTTGTAGACAAAGGCCGCAGGGCGGCCCAGCGTGTAACCCATCATCAAACAAAATAAGCCGAGTGTGCGAGAAGGCCCGCGACGATAACAATTGTTTGAATGTATTAGGAAAGTATAGGAGGGCTTTACCGACGAGATCAAACTCGCCGGTAAAATTCAGACTAATGACCACCCAGCATCGCGGGTTCAATGCGGCGTTGGTTGAACTGCCAATACAGTGCGGCTAACGTCAGGAACCCGATAGTGCCTAGCATGAACCACGGTAGTTCAGGCTGATTCAGCGCGTGTCCGGTATCGAATAACCAGCCGCCGCCGCTGTAACCAATCGCGCCACCGAGCGCCAACCCAAGTCGACTGAAACCCATATAGCTGCCTCTGGCTCTGGAGTCTGCCAGCGAAGCGCTCAAGGTTTCACGCGCAGGTTCGGCAATAATCGAACCTACGTAAAACAGGCTGATCAGCAGCAGCAGGGTTTGCAGCTCCGTTGTCATCCCGATCGGGAACATACTGACGGACATAATGAAAAGGCCTGCCATCAGACGTTGTTCCAACCGGAAGCGCTTCTCGCTCCAGCGGGCGATAGGGTACAGCAGCGTTAGCGACAGCCCCGCTTCAATGGCGTACATCCATTTCACAGCAGACGGCGTTCCGGAGATTTCGTTGACCATAATGGGCAACATCAATAGAACCTGCACGGCCAACATGTAGTAGCCCGTCAGCGTTAACACATACATCAGGAAACGGCGGTCGCGAATGACACGTGTCAGACCTTCCAGTATTGGCGTCTTGACCGTCGAGATCCGATAGGCCGGCAGCAGCCAGGCATTGAGTGCAGCGGCAAGCACAAAGATGACCGCGCCCGCCCAGCAGACGATCTCGAAATCATACTGGAGCAGCCAGCTACCGATAAGGGCACCGATAACGGCACCAGCGCTGTCCTGCATCATCAACAGAGAGTAAAAACGGCCACGTTCCTGCGGACGAACCAGTTTGATGACCAGTGCGGTACGCGGCGGATCGAATAGCGTGCCGCCAAGGCCGGATAGCGCACAAGACAACCAGAGCAACCAGGGTTCATCGGCAATTGCCATGAACACAAAACCGGAGGCACGCAGCAGCATCCCGGTAATAATCATCGGTTTGGCACCAAAACGGTCAGCAATGGCCCCGCCGAAAATACCGAGCCCTTGCTGAATAAACTGGCGCAATCCCAATGCGATACCGACTAATAATGCGGCCCAGCCGAGATCGTCGACAAAACGAATGGAAATAAGGGGAAAGACAACGAAGAATCCCAAAACCACCAGCATATTATCGAGTAATAGAAAATATTTACCCAAGCTCCGAGCTTGCGACATCAGAGGCATGTTTCACCACAACGAAGAAAGGAGGAAAATAACAGACGTGACTATTTTGTACTCTAATTCGACTTTGGTATAGCCTATTGTTGGATAATATTTTTTTATCGATTTAACGTTATGCGAGTAGCATTTCGGCGAGAAAAAATGGCTTTCCTGATTCAACTGCGCAATAACTCGGCGACGGGGATTTTACGTCTCTGAATTTATGTGGTTATAGTAAGGATTATCGGAAATACCGATATATTCTGCTTGTACAGAGTAGTTACTTTTTCAGCGGCGATGAATTTTACTTATCGATAACATGGAGAGGCAGGGGGAAAAATGTTTGGCTACCGTTCAACGCCAGCAAGAGTGCAATTGACAACTGACAGGCTGGTGGTGCGTCTGGCCCATGAACGCGATGCATGGCGTCTGGCCGAATACTATTCTGAAAACCGTGATTTTCTTAAGCCGTGGGAACCCGTGAGAGACGCGAGCCATTGCTATCCATCAGGCTGGCAGGCGCGGCTGAGCGTGATTAACGATATGCACAAACAGGGCAGCGCTTATTACTTCCTCCTGTTGGATCAGAATGAAAACGAAGTGTACGGCGTGGCGAATTTCAGCAACGTACTGCGGGGATCGTTTCACGCGTGCTATCTGGGCTATTCACTCGGCCAAAAATGGCAGGGGCAGGGGCTGATGTATGAAGCGCTGCAACCGGCAGTACGTTATATGCAGCGTCAGCAGCATATGCATCGCATCATGGCTAATTATATGCCGCATAACCAGCGTAGTGGGAATTTACTGGCGCGTTTGGGGTTTGAACGTGAAGGCTATGCGAAGAATTATCTGCTCATTGATGGCAAATGGCAGGATCATGTATTAACCGCGCTGACCAACGCCGAGTGGAAGTCTCCGCGTTAAGGAAGAATGATGAAATACCAATTGGATGCTCGTGAAGCCCGCGTGATTGGTTGCATGCTGGAAAAGCAGATCACTACGCCGGATCAATATCCGATGTCGTTAAACGGTATCACCACGGCCTGTAATCAAAAAACCAACCGAGAGCCCGTGATGGAACTGAGCGAAAGCGAGGTTCAGCAAACGCTGGATTTACTCGTGAAGAAGCATTTCCTGCGCACGCTCAGCGGGTTTGGTAATCGAGTGGTGAAGTATGAACATCGTTTTTGCAATTCTGAGTTTGGTGACCTGAAACTCTCACCTGCGGAAGTGGCGCTGGTGACGACGCTGCTGCTGCGCGGTCCGCAGACGCCGGGCGAATTGCGTACGCGTGCGGCCCGATTGTATGAATTTTCAGATGTCGGTGAAGCCGAGTCTACCCTTGAACAGTTGCAACAGCGTGAGGATGGGCCATTTGTCGTCCGGCTGGCACGTGAAGCAGGGAAACGAGAAAGCCGCTATCAGCATCTTTTCAGCGGCGAGGTCAGTGATGCTGCCGCTCCCGAAGCGGACAGCGCAAGTGACAATTCACCGCTGGCTGAGCGCGTTGAGACGTTAGAAAAAGAGGTTGCTGAACTCAAACGCCAGCTTGCCGCGCTGTTAGCGCAATGAATCTGTATCAGGGAGAAAACGCGTTATGAAACCTCAGTTTACGTCTGCGGAACGTGTTGCAGAACATAGCATTTCAGAAAATAGTATTTCAGAACGGAGCGTCTCCGCCCGACGTCCCCGTATCGGCGTCGTTGGGCTGGGATCCATCGCGCAGAAAGCCTATTTGCCGATTCTCAGTCAGGCTGAGGGCTGGGAACTGGTCGGCGCGTTTTCTCCCGATTGGCAAAAGACGCAGCGAATTTGTCAGCACTATCGGATGACGAGTTTCTCGGCGTTGGATGAACTGGCAGCACAGTGCGATGCGGTCTTCATTCATAGCAGCACTGCCAGCCATTTTTCCGTTGTGAGCCAACTGCTTAACGCGGGTGTCGATGTCTATGTGGATAAACCGCTGGCAGAGACGCTTGAGCAGGCGGAAGCGCTGGTCGAATTGGCGGCGCAACAACAAAAAATTCTGATGGTTGGCTTTAATCGCCGTTTCGCACCGTGCTATCAGCAGCTAAAGCAACGCTTGGATCAGCCAGCATCTTTGCGCATGGATAAACACCGTATTAATGGCGTTGGGCCGCAGGATGTCCGTTTTACTCTGCTCGACGATTATCTGCACGTGGTGGATACCGCACTCTGGCTGGCGGGCGGCGATGCTCAACTGATTGATGGCGTGTTGCATGCGAATGCGGATGGCCAATTGCTGTATGCCGAGCACCATTTCCAGAGCGGCGGCTGTCAAGTGACGACCAGCATGCATCGTCATGCGGGAAGCCAGCGGGAATGGGTTCAGGCCGTCACTCAGGGGGGGCTCTATCAGGTGGATGAGATGCGTGAATGGCGTGAAGATCGCGAAGGAATAACGATCCGCCCGGCCGTACCATCCTGGCAAACCACGCTAGAACAACGCGGATTTGTCGGTGCGGTACAGCATTTCATCGCGGCGATTGAACAACGGAAACCAGTGGAAACATCAGGTAACCAGGCATTGCTGTCCCAGCGAATGATTGAACAATTGCTGGGAAAAAGCTGAAAAGTTCGGCGGTTATGACAATGTTCGGTAGCTATTACACGCGCAATGCGTAGACTAGTCGCACCTCGTAATCAGGATGACCTCAACGGGTTAATAATCGGTCCTGAACCGTTCAGAAAATAATCGGATGAATTTACTTAAATCACTGGCTGCCGTCAGTTCTATGACCATGCTATCGCGCGTTTTAGGGTTTGTGCGCGATGCAATCGTCGCCCGTATTTTTGGTGCAGGTATGGCGACGGATGCCTTCTTTGTGGCGTTCAAGCTGCCTAACCTGCTCCGACGAATTTTCGCGGAAGGCGCGTTTTCACAGGCTTTTGTGCCGATTCTGGCCGAATACAAAAGTCAGCAGGGCGACGAAGCTACGCGGACGTTCCTCGCTTATGTTTCCGGTATGCTGACGCTGATTCTGGCGTTAGTCACCGTGGCGGGGATGGTCGCCGCACCGTGGGTTATCATGGTGACTGCTCCCGGTTTTGCCGCGACGCCAGAGCGCTTTGAACTTACCTCGGATCTCTTAAGAGTCACGTTTCCCTACATCCTGCTGATCTCGCTGACCTCTATGGTCGGTTCGGTGCTAAATACCTGGAACCGTTTCTCGGTGCCTGCGTTTGCACCGACATTGCTTAACGTCAGCATGATTGGTTTCTCGCTGTTTGCCGCCCCGTATTTTAATCCACCGGTGATGGCGCTGGCCTGGGCGGTATTGGTTGGCGGTTTACTGCAACTCGGCTATCAGCTACCGCATCTGAAAAAGATTGGCATGCTGGTATTGCCGCGTTTGAAGTGGCGTGACCCGAGCGTCTGGCGAGTTATGAAGCTGATGGGGCCTGCGGTTCTAGGCGTCTCGGTGAGCCAGATTTCGCTCATCATCAACACCATTTTTGCTTCCTTCCTCAGCGAAGGAGCGGTGTCATGGATGTATTACGCCGACCGCCTGATGGAGTTTCCTTCCGGTGTACTGGGTGTGGCGTTAGGGACGATCCTGCTCCCGTCGCTGGCGAAGAGTTTTGCCAGTGGCAATCATGATGAATACTCCCGTCTGATGGATTGGGGGCTCCGCCTGTGTTTCCTGTTGGCGCTGCCGAGCGCGGTGGCATTAGGCATTTTGGCTAAGCCCTTAACCGTGTCGCTGTTCCAGTACGGAAAATTTAGCGCCTTTGATGCGCTGATGACCCAGCGTGCGCTGATTGCCTACTCGGTCGGGCTGATGGGATTGATTGTCGTCAAAGTGTTAGTGCCTGGCTTTTATTCCCGGCAGGATATCAAGACGCCAGTCAAAATAGCGATAGTCACTCTGATCCTGACGCAAGTTATGAACCTGATCTTTATCGGACCGCTACAACATGCGGGTCTGGCGTTGTCTATCGGTCTAGCCTCCTGCCTGAATGCCGGACTGCTGTATTGGCAACTGCGTAAGCAGGATATTTTCCAGCCGCTGCCGGGGTGGCGGGGGTTTCTGGTTCGCCTGTTGACGGCAGTTATTGTGATGTCGCTGGTTTTGTTGGGCATGCTGTGGTGGATGCCCGCGTGGGATGACGGCAATATGACGATGCGAATCCTGCGCTTGTTGCTGGTCGTGGTCGCAGGGGCGGGTTCCTATTTTGCCACGCTGGCGCTGTTGGGATTCCGTCCCCGGGATTTTGCCCGCCGTAGCGTGTGACAACGCGACGCCATTCGGAATAAAAAACGTAGGGATCGTTTTTCAACCTTGCACAGCAACGGCCCTCAGGGTGACGGACAAGGATGTTCGCCATAAAAAAACGCCATTGGTTTGTCACCAATGGCGTTTTTGCTTTCAATCGATAGATAAATAAGTTTTCAGTCGATGGAGAATTACATCTTCTCGACGGTTTCGATGCCCAGCGTATCCAGACCTTGCTTCAACGTTTTCGCAGTCAGCAGTGCCAGTCTCAGACGGCTTTGACGCACGTCGTCACTTTCGGCATTGAGAATCGGACAGTGCTCGTAGAAACCGGAGAACAGGCCCGCCAGATCGTACAGGTAGCTACACATCACATGCGGCGTGCCTTCACGGGCGACGGAAGTGATGGTTTCTTCAAATTGCAGCAGACGCGTGGCAAGCGCAAATTCGCGCTCATCGTTCAGCGTAATTGGCTGCGTTAAGCTGTCTTCCTGTATGCCTGCACGCTTGAAAATAGACGCGACACGCGTATAGGCGTATTGCATGTAAGGCGCGGTATTGCCTTCAAACGCCAGCATGTTGTCCCAGTCGAAAACGTAGTCCGTCGTGCGGCTCTTCGACAGGTCGGCGTATTTGATCGCGCCGATAGAAACCACTTTCGCCAGCGCGGTTAACTCATCGCTTTCCATCTGTGGATTTTTCTCTGCAATGAGCTTCAGGGCGCGATCGTAGGCTTCATCCAACAGCTCTGACAGTTTGATCGTTCCGCCTGCGCGCGTTTTGAATGGCTTACCATCTTTACCCAGCATCATGCCGAACATGTGGTGTTCCAGGCTGACAGAATCAGGCACATAGCCGGCTTTACGCACGATGGTCCAAGCCTGCATCAAATGCTGATGCTGACGAGAATCGATGTAGTAAAGCACGCGATCGGCGTTCAGGGTTTCATAACGGTATTTGGCGCAGGCGATATCCGTTGTGGTGTAGAGATAGCCGCCATCCTTTTTCTGGATGATAACGCCCATCGGTTCGCCTTCCTTGTTTTTATATTCATCAAGGAAAACGACCGTTGCGCCTTCGCTCTCAACCGCCAGACCTTTTGCTTTCAGGTCGGCAACGATGCCCGGCAGCATGCTGTTATACAGGCTTTCACCCATTACATCCTGTTTGGTCAGCGTGACATTGAGGCGTTCATAGTTGATCTGGTTCTGCGTCATGGTGATATCGACGAGCTTGCGCCACATCTGACGGCAATACTCGTCGCCACCCTGCAATTTCACTACGTAAGCGCGCGCGCGTTCGGCGAAATCGGCGTCTTCATCGTAGTGTTTCTTCGCTTCACGATAGAACGCTTCGAGATCGGACAGATCCATCTCGCTGGCGCTTTCGTTTTGCATTTTTTCAAGGTAGGCGATCAGCATGCCGAACTGCGTACCCCAGTCGCCAACGTGGTTCGCACGAATCACGTTGTGGCCTAAAAACTCCAGCGTACGGGCCGATGCATCACCAATAATGGTTGAGCGCAGGTGACCGACGTGCATTTCCTTCGCGACGTTAGGGGCAGAGTAGTCAATTACGATCGTTTGAGGCTCAACTGGGGTTAAACCCAGTTTTGGTGCATTCAGGGCGTTCTCAACCTGGCTCGCAACCCACTGCTTATCGAGAAAAATATTAATAAATCCCGGGCCTGCGATTTCTGTTTTTTCCGCAATGCCCTCCAGCGCCAAAAGTTGGACGACTTTTTCGGCCAATTGTCGCGGCGGCATGCCCAGTTTTTTTGCCACGGCCATGACGCCATTGGCCTGATAATCACCAAACTGTGCTTTTGCCGACTGACGAATCTGAGCTTCGCTGTCTGCTGGCGCGCCCGCGGCGGTTAACGCCTGGCTGACTTTTTCGGAGAGAAGAGCCTGAATATTCACCGGTTTACCTTAAATAAAAAATTAAGCCTTGCTTATACCATATTTGCCTTTCCTCGTCAGCAGACGGGGTGAGGCAAAGGGATGTTCAGGCGAAAAAATACCCGGCAAGCGGGAGGTAAAAGAAGGGGCGATGATATGAAAAAAATGGATAAGGAGAACACGACAAAAAAGAAAAAGTAGTTTTAGGTAGAATAAAAATAAATCAAATCGCGATCTTAACGTTTTCTTGACCGACTATTTACACCAATTTTATGTGAATCTCTGGTTTTAAAATGACGAAAAATAGCGTATGCCGCAATAGCGATAAGCGCGATGGATATAATGAGCAAAACCATGATGATATCTCTGCGTTATTATTTGTTTTCTTAATTTATACGTTTTCTTTTCGGCGTTCAATGGGGCGATTATTATTTAAGATTCCTCCCAGAATAGATTGCGAGAAGTATCGCAGATTACACCAGGTAAAAAACATTTCCGTTTATTAATCAAACACCATGGTTACCTTTTCTTTGCATTTAATGCGTTTCACGTAATGAAGGTGTAAATAAATGTACGTGGATAAAAATAGAATTTAATTAGGATGTGTCACGGGTATGATATTCTCACAGTGCAAATGGTGATTGATAATGTGAGAGGCCGCGAGGAGTGTTACCCGATATGTTACCCGATGATTTGATGACGGATTTAGCGCGATTTGAGCAAGCGCTACAGGAATTGGCCGATGTGCTACAGCTGGATTTAGGCGCATTTCATGCGGACCATATTTCGCTGCGCTGCCATCAGAATACGACGGCTGAATCATGGAAAGCGGCGCTGCTAAAGTCTGGCAGCCTGCTGTCTGAAAACCAAATCAATGGCCGCACAATCTGCTTGTTTATTCTGGACAATGCCATCGCGGTCGGCCCCTGGCAGATTACCTGTATCGAGCTACCGTGGCCGGGGAAAAAGCATTATCCGCATGAAGGATGGGAACATGTGGAGTTGGTGCTGCCCGGTGAGGCAGAAACGCTGCATCAGCGTGCGCTAGCCTGCTTGTCTGATGATGCGCTGCGTGCGCCGGGCATCAAGCTTAAATTCAGTTCTCCGCAAGGCGAAAAAGAGCGAATTCCTAATCCTACGCTGGCGGTAACCGACGGGAAAGTGACAATAAAGTTTCATCCATTTGATATACGTGATGTTGTCGCAAGCGAAATGTTGACGCTATAAAAATAATGTATGGCTCGTGCGTAGCGTAATCAGAAAGATAACATTGGCGGAAAGATAAAATGGTGTGCCACGTTATTGATGCCATTTTCTTTTACAGTGGAACAGATTAATAAAACTGTGGTTTATGTCATGTTTATTTCGGCACTGTATCGCGTTCATTGTGACTCCTGTCTCCTCACGATATGAATGCGAATGCCATAGTTATTACTTTAATCGGCGTTATGATTCGTCGATTTTTCGATAATTAAGAAAAGTGGTCTGGGAGTTTACATGGAGGAGCAGCGATGACGAAACTGGAAGTATGCTGTTATAGCGTTGATTGCGCGATAACAGCAGCGCAGTCTGGGGCTGACAGGATTGAACTCTGTGCAGGACAGCGAGAAGGCGGGTTAACGCCATCTTATGGTGCGCTGCGTGGCGCGCGTGAAAAGGTCGTGATTCCTGTCCACCCGATTGTGCGCCCGCGGGGAGGCGATTTTTGCTACAGCGCGACGGAATTTACTGCCATCAAATACGACATTGAGCAGATTCGTGAGATGGGTTTTCCCGGTGTTGTGGTCGGTGCGCTCAACGAGGAAGGGCACATTGATTTGCCCAAAATGCGCGAAATCATGGCGGCGGCTCAAGGCATGGCGGTGACCTTTCATCGCGCGTTCGATATGTGTCTGAACCCATACATTGCACTGGAACAGCTCACTGAGCTTGGTGTATCGCGCATATTGACCTCCGGGCAGCAGCAGACGGCGGAAAATGGGTTGCGATTATTACGTGAACTAACACAGGCCAGTCGCGGTCCAATTATTATGGCGGGTTCCGGCGTGCGCTTGACTAACGTGCACAAATTTCAGCAGGCCGGTATCCGGGAACTGCACAGTTCCGCAGGCCAGTGGACACCCTCTCCGATGCGCTATCGCAAAATCGGCGTGTCGATGTGTTCTGATACGGAATTAGATGAGTTTAGCCAGTATTGCGTGGATGGTGATGTGGTAGAAGCAATGAAGCGGGCAGTCAGCCCGGACCGTGAAATGCAGTACGTGTCATGACGTAAAGAATTTCACGGTGCAGGGGTAGAGCGACAGCGTTGTTCGCAACACCACATCGTCATTCTTCAATTTTGCCGCGCCGCATACCATCAGGTGTGCATGGCAAGTACCAAGCCCCAGCGTGTTGCTGGGGCTTTTTTTGTCTAGCGCAGTAATTTAGGGCTGGTAGATGCCGGGTTTACGGGCAACCAGTACGGCACGTACTGGGGCGGGGTAACCTTCCACCGTTTTCGTTGGATCCTCAGGATCGAGGAATTCAGCCAGCGACTCCGTGATCATCCAGTCAGTCCGACGCTGTTCCTGCGTTGTCGTGGTACAGATATCGACGACGCGGACATCAACGAACCCGCATTTCTCAAGCCATGTTGTCAAGGCTGCGGCAGAAGGGATGAAATACACATTGCGCATTTGTGCGTAGCGTTCTCCCGGCACCAGCACCTGATTTTCATCGCCTTCAATGACCAGCGTTTCCAGCACCAGTTCGCCACCTTCCATCAGCTGATTCTTCAATTGCCACAGATGATCGAGCGGGGAGCGACGGTGGTACAGCACGCCCATAGAAAACACGGTATCAAACGCAGCAAGTTCGGGGAGTTGCTCAATGCCGAGCGGCAGAACGTGCGCCCGCTGATCGTTGCCGAGTAGCTTACGCACGGCCTCAAATTGGCACAAGAACAGCTGCATGGGATCGATGCCGACCGCCATCGTGGCGCCTTCACCCACCATCCGCCACAGGTGATAGCCGCTGCCGCAGCCTACATCCAGAATCAGGCGATTCTTCAGCGGGCTGATATGCGGGAGAACACGTTGCCATTTCCAGTCAGAACGCCATTCTGTGTTGATATCCACGCCGTAAAGCGAAAAAGGGCCTTTACGCCAGGGCATCAGGTTACGCAGCAGCTTTTCAATGCCTTCACGCTGGCCGACGGAAATATCGGGCTCCATGCGTGCTGTGACGCTGTCGTTCAAATCCAGTGACGTTGGCGTTAACGACGGGAGATGTTCCAGCGAGTTAAACCAGAGTTTGAACTTACCGTGCAAAGATTCCTGCTGCCAACTGCTGAGCTGTGAAGGCAGCGTGTTAAGCCAGTGGCTGAGCGGACCTTTTGCGATTTGCTGGTAAAAATTGCCGAAATCGATCACGCCTTTTCCTCTGCTTTCACGGCTAATAATGAGCCAAAATTAAAACACTGAAACCAAATCTCGCTGTGCTCAAAACCGGCATCTGCCAGTCGAGCCTTATGGGTTTCTACTGAATCGGTCAGCATGACGTTTTCCAGCATGCTGCGCTTTTGACTGATTTCTAACTCGCTGTAGCCATTTGCCCGTTTGAAATCGAGATGCATGTTGAACAGCAATTCACCGACGTCTTTGTCCGCAAAATTGAATTTCTCTGAGAGCACGAGTACGCCACCGGGATTGAGTCCCTGATAAATACGCTTGATGAGTACCTGACGCTGGGAAGGTTCCAGAAACTGAAGGGTAAAGTTCAGCACCACCATAGACGCATTTTCGATATCAATGTTCAGGATATCGGCTTCTATAATCTCAACGGGGGTATCGGAACGGAAAGCGTCAATGTGGCTGCGGCAGCGTTTCACCATTGCCGGAGAATTGTCTACCGCGATAATTTTGCAATCTGGGACATGAATATTACGTCGCATAGACAACGTGGCTGCGCCCAGCGAGCACCCTAGGTCGTAAACGTGGCTATCCGGGCGGACGAAGCGTTCTGCCAGCATGCCAATCATCGAAATGATGTTGGAATAGCCGGGTACAGAACGTTGGATCATATCGGGGAATACGTCGGCAACGCGTTCGTCGAATGTCCAGTCGCCTAAATTGGCAATTGGCACAGAAAAAAGCATATCGCGGTTTGGCATGGCAGAAAGTGCACTGAGAGTAATAAAGAGGCGCGCATTCTAGCAGAATACACAGTGTTCTTCACCTTCCACAGGGTATGGACGCGGTTTTTGATTCCCGGACGCATAAATTCCGAGCGTCCGAGAGAAACAGGTCTCGTTCTTGTTTCACGCCATCAGTACAGCGTGAAAACCAGATCCCAGGGGAGATAATAGAGGTTTGCTGCAATCATCAGGATGAGCGAGGCATAGGTTGCCGCCATACCTGAACGTCGCCAGCGGAATTCGCGATGCCGAAGGCCGTAGTAGTGAACTAAACGTCCGGTGATCAATAAAATGCCGCAGAAGTGGATCATGATGATAAGGGCGCCGTTCATTTCCATCAGCACCAGCAGAATCGCCGCAATCGGAATGTATTCCACCGCATTGCCATGTACCCGGATCGCCGTTTGCAATTCATAAAATCCGCCGTCGCCATAGGCCACGCGATACTGCATTCTGAGTTTCACAACATCAATAGACAGCTTTATCAACAAGATTGCGCCAAGCACGATATAGAGCGCACTTACCATGTTTTACTCCGTAACCTAACCGAAAACGGCTTGCAGAATAATAGCTTTACCTAACGCAACTGTCGCCTGTAAAGGCCGATTTTTTTAGCGGAAATGCGTTGCATTGTAAAATTGTTTATAACCAAACGGGCTAACACATGTCAGTAACGGGTGGATCAAAAGAGCGTCGCCTGCTGTGGCCAATCCGGCTGGGGCGGAAAGGTCGGGTCGATCTCGGCGAGTAAAGGCCAAAGCTGCTGCGCCAGCGGTGGGGCATCACCGATATCCGGTGTGTGAATAAAGAAGAAGGGATTTGCCTCGCGCCACTGCGGCAGCTTGTTACGCCATGACTCGAACCAGCGAAGATTTTCTTCCAGCGTTTCACTGCCGATAAAGCGAATCAGCGGCTGCGTGGCCGTCAGCACGGCGTGTACAGGTACGCGAGGCTTCTTCCGCTGGGCTTCACGCATGGCAGCGCTTTCTGGAGCGGCGTGGTGAACCGGACGGCTGTCAAGAATCACGCGATTAATACCGCGCTGCTGTAGCCCCTGATTCAACGCGCGTTCTTCATCGCCTTTGGCAAAAAATAGCGGGTGACGTACTTCCACGCCGTAGCTAAATCCCTGCGGCAAGGCATCAAGAAAGCGCCATAAAACGGGCAACTGTGTGGGGCCGAAGGCGGCGGGAAGCTGTAGCCAGAGCTGTCCGATACGGTGGGCAATCGGTTCAAGGCATTGATAAAAAAGCCCAACATCGTTATCACAGTTCTGCAAGGCAGTTTTATGACTGATCGTTGAGGGAAACTTGAAGCAAAAGCGGAAGTCATCATGCGTCATATCACGCCAGCGCTCGACAACCTCGCGTGAAGGCAACGCATAAAAAGTCGTGTTACCTTCAACACAGGTAAAATAGCGGCTGTAGTCGGCAAGATCGTTTAATCCCAACCGACTCCAGGCGGGATGCTGCCATTGTGGTAATCCGATATACATCATGTCGTCGCCATCAATAGGATAGTGACGATTATCGCGTAATTGTCCGGGCAGCGCGAGTGAACAGAGAGAAATCGTTCATAAAATCTCATCCGCCCACTGTGTTGCCTCCATGATCATGCTAAAGAAGTTTTCCTCATCAATGCCCAATTGGGTTAACAGTTGCTCAAGTTCTTCCCATTCTTGCTGTTCGTATTTAGCGATTAACGTCAGATAAATCGCAAGCTCGCCAGTATTTTCTAACAAGCTCTGGTTAATTTTTTCCGATAGGGCAATTTGTGAGAGCAGCAGCGGCATCGGGGAATCCAATACAGCATCAAGCAGCGACAATAATCCGCAGAGAAACGCCTCGGTGGTATCGTCCTTTACGTTGAAGGACGCGTGCAACAGCTCGAAGAGCCTGGCGCGAATTAAGCTGGTGCGATAAAGCTCGCTGGGTTTATTTTCATTACTATTGGTAATGCTAATTAACGAGACAAAACGTTTAAGTTCCCGCTGTCCAAGCAGCATCGCCATCGCGCGGAAAGACATCGAGGTCGCGGTGATACCAAAGCGCGTGTTGTATTTGATATTGGTGATGTGGCGCATCAATTTATAATAAAGCGACAGATCGGCGCAGACCAATTCTTCGATCGTGGCATAGTTGATCTCAGGTTTATTGACCTCTCGCAGCAGCCTGATGGTATTGCTGGAGTTACTGACCAATTTTTTTGATTTGATCATCTCAGGTCGGCTGAAAAAATATCCCTGAAACAGGGTGATGCCCAGCTTTTTACTTTGCAAGTATTGCTCATGCGTCTCTACTTTTTCAGCCAGATAGATTAACTTGCGCTGTGTGGTTCTTTTGATGAAATGTTCAATGTCGCCAAAAGTCGACAGGGTTAAATCGAATTTGATGATATCAACGTAGGGCAAAAACCGATCCCACTCTGAGTCCATTGAAAAATCATCAAGTGCAATTCTGAAGCCTTTTCTTTTCAGCCTTTTTACAGCAGTAAAGAGATCGTTATTGGGGATCGAATTTTCAAGGATCTCAATAACAACCTTTTCCTGTGGTAATACTTCAGCCTGGCCATTGATCAACATCTGATGGGGAAAATTAATATAGTAAGGTTGTTCTTCAACCACGGACTTTGTCAACGGATTGGTTAAGAACTGATCGGAGATAAGCTGTGCGGTTGCAAATTCAGGGCTCACGTCAGGAAATCTATTGGTGACGTCCATGCGAAAAAGTAGCTCGTAAGCAACGGTTTGTAGGTGTTGATTTAAAATGGGTTGACGGGCAACAAATGAATACATAGTTGTTCTCCATGTAAACCATACGCATTTGCCAGCAATGGGAAAGCGCTTTTTATTAAAATTTTTATAAAAATAAGCAGTTACTCAGTAATTTTAGCAGGTTTTATTAAAAGAGAAGGTTAGCTTCCGCAAATCCTCACGCGATGTGTGTCGGTGAGTTCTGCCTCTTTGGGCTGATGATTGGGGTTTCCTCTGGCGTTCAGTTTTGCAACAACTCTATGCGGATTAGTGAACATTCCGTTAACCGGAACGGAAATTTCGTAAAAAGAGTAGGCGACAGCGTCGCAGAGCGTTACCTTCATGCTTATCGTTCGGGCGAATATCCTTTATAATAGCCGCCTTTTTTCATCAGACAGTAACCCAGAAAAACCATGCCGTGCAGCGAAAATGCCACTGTTTTTGCACTGTGATCTACCGTGAAAACGTGTGAGCTGGCGGATGAGTAAAAGGACATCGTGATGCGTACTAATTATTGCGGGCAGTTGAATTCGTCCCATGTGGGCCAGGAAGTGACATTGTGCGGTTGGGTTAACCGCCGCCGCGATCTGGGTGGTTTGATTTTTATTGATATGCGTGACCGCGAAGGGCTGGTTCAGGTGTTTTTTGACCCGGATCGTCAGGACGCATTTAAACTGGCATCCGAGTTGCGTAACGAGTTCTGCATCCAACTTACCGGTGTCGTACGCGCCCGTCCAGAAAGCCAAATCAACAAAGATATGGCGACGGGTGAAGTCGAGATTTTTGCCAACGCACTGACGATCGTTAACCGTTCTGAAGCGCTGCCGTTGGACTCCAACCAAACCAATACTGAAGAAGCGCGTCTCAAATTCCGCTATCTGGATTTGCGCCGTCCTGAAATGGCGCAGCGCCTGAAAACGCGTGCTCGTATCACCAGTTTTGTGCGTCGTTTTATGGACGAGCACGGCTTCCTGGACATCGAAACCCCGATGTTGACGAAAGCGACGCCGGAAGGCGCGCGTGACTATCTGGTGCCGAGCCGCGTACATAAAGGCAAATTTTATGCGCTGCCGCAGTCCCCACAGCTGTTCAAACAGTTGCTGATGATGTCTGGTTTTGACCGCTACTATCAGATCGTCAAATGCTTCCGTGACGAAGACCTGCGTGCTGACAGACAGCCAGAATTTACCCAGATCGATGTGGAAACCTCTTTCATGACCGCGCCACAGGTGCGTGAGGTGATGGAGAAACTGGTGCGTGAACTGTGGCAAGACGTGAAAGGCGTCGATCTGGGCGATTTCCCGATCATGACGTTCGCAGAAGCCATGCGCCGTTTCGGTTCCGACAAGCCCGATCTGCGTAACCCGCTGGAATTGGTCGACGTTGCCGATCTGGTTAAAGACATTGAATTCAAAGTCTTCTCCGGCCCGGCAAACGATGCTAAAGGCCGCGTTGCCGCTATCCGCGTACCGGGCGGCGCACAGCTGAGCCGTAAGCAGATTGATGAATACGGCAAGTTTATTGAAATCTACGGCGCGAAAGGTCTGGCTTACATTAAGGTCAACGAGCGTGCCAAGGGTCTGGAAGGCGTGCAAAGCCCGGTAGCAAAATTCCTGAGCGAAGATGTTCTGTCTGCTGTGTTGGATCGTACTGCGGCACAAGATGGCGACATCCTGTTCTTTGGTGCGGACAGCGCGAAAGTGGTGACCGATGCGCTGGGTGCGCTGCGTCTCAAGCTGGGTCGCGATCTGAGCCTGACGAAAGACAATAGCTGGGAACCACTGTGGGTCGTCGATTTCCCAATGTTTGAAGAAGATGGCGAAGGCGGCCTTGCTGCGATGCACCATCCGTTTACCGCACCGCGCGACATGCTGCCTTCTGAATTGGCGGCTAACCCGGTTTCGGCGATCGCCAACGCGTATGACATGGTCATTAACGGTTATGAAGTGGGCGGCGGTTCCGTGCGTATTCACAGTGGTGAAATGCAGCAAACCGTGTTCAGCATTCTGGGTATTACTGAACAAGAACAGCGTGAGAAATTTGGCTTCCTGCTGGACGCACTGAAATATGGTACGCCGCCGCACGCGGGTCTGGCGTTTGGCCTTGACCGTCTGGTGATGTTGCTGACGGGCACCGATAACATTCGTGACGTTATCGCCTTCCCGAAAACGACGGCAGCAGCGTGTCTGATGACGGAAGCGCCAAGTTTCGCCAACCCGGCTTCGCTGGAAGAGCTTGCCATTGCGGTTGTTGTGAAAGGGAAAGCGGCTCAGGATGGAAAATCCGAGAACGAATAAGATGGTATACAAGCGACCCGTTTCGGTTCTGGTGGTGATCTATGCCCGTGACACCGGGCGGGTGCTGATGTTGCAGCGGCGTGACGATCCTGAATTCTGGCAGTCGGTAACTGGCAGCATAGAAGAAGGGGAAAGCGCGCCGTATGCCGCACAGCGTGAAGTCAAAGAAGAAGTTAACATCGATATATCCGCGGAAGCGTTATCACTCTTTGACTGTCAGCGCTGTATTGAGTTTGAGCTATTTGCTCATTTGAGACGTCGCTATGCGCCGGGGGTCACGCACAATACCGAACACTGGTTTTGTCTGGCGTTACCTGCTGAGCGCGAGGTGCAATTATCCGAGCATCTTGCTTACCAGTGGCTGGATGTGCCCCATGCGGCGCAGTTGACCAAGTCCTGGAGCAACCGGCAGGCGATTGAGGAATTTGTTATTTATCCGGCCTGAACAGGCTTTTTTCGGAGATTTTTATGGCAGGTCATAGTAAGTGGGCTAACACAAAGCATCGTAAAGCAGCACAGGACGCCAAACGCGGTAAAATTTTTACCAAGATTATCCGCGAACTGGTCACCGCAGCCCGTCTGGGCGGTGGCGATCCGGGTTCTAACCCACGTCTGCGCGCTGCGATCGATAAAGCACTGTCCAACAACATGACGCGCGATACGCTGAACCGCGCGATTGCCCGTGGTGTCGGCGGTGATGATGATGCCAACATGGAAACCATCATTTATGAAGGCTACGGCCCAGGCGGTACTGCTGTCATGGTGGAATGCCTGAGTGACAACCGTAACCGTACCGTTTCCGAAGTGCGCCACGCGTTTACGAAAACCGGCGGCAACCTGGGTACCGATGGCTCTGTTTCGTACCTCTTCACCAAGAAAGGCGTCATTTCTTATGCGCCGGGTCTGGATGAAGATGCGGTGATGGATGCAGCGTTGGAAGCCGGTGCCGATGACGTTGTGACGTACGACGACGGTGCGATTGACGTCTTCACGCCGTGGGAAACGTTCGGTGATGTGAAAGATGCGTTGGACGCGGCTGGCCTGAAAGCCGAATCTGCGGAAGTGTCGATGATTCCGTCTACCAAAGCGGATATGGATGCGGAAACGGCACCGAAGCTGATGCGTCTGATCGACATGCTGGAAGACTGCGACGATGTGCAGGAGGTTTACCACAACGGTGAGATCTCCGATGAGGTGGCTGAACTGCTGTAATGGCAGGTCGGTAATGCAACATAGCAACAGCTATCCACACGGGCGAATCGGCGGAGCGGCACTATGACAATAATAGTAGGCATCGACCCCGGTTCGCGCGTGACGGGTTATGGCATTATCCGTCAGCAGGGGCGTCATCTGACGTACCTAGGCAGCGGCTGTATCCGTACCGTGGTGGATGATATGCCCACGCGGCTGAAGCTGATTTACGCTGGTGTCAGTGAAATCATTACGCAATTTCGCCCAGACTGTATGGCGATTGAGCAGGTTTTCATGGCGAAAAACCCGGATTCAGCCTTGAAGCT
The DNA here is from genome assembly GCF_900129615.1 of Pectobacterium carotovorum. Lineage (GTDB taxonomy): Bacteria > Pseudomonadota > Gammaproteobacteria > Enterobacterales > Enterobacteriaceae > Pectobacterium > Pectobacterium carotovorum. Next base: position 155,258 of record NZ_FQWI01000001.1, read on the forward strand.
GGGGCAGGCGCGCGGTGTAGCTATCGTTGCCGGCGTGAATCAGGATCTGCCCGTGTTTGAATACGCGGCACGGCTGGTGAAACAAACGGTGGTAGGAACGGGCGCGGCGGATAAAAAGCAGGTGCAGCATATGGTTCGCTCACTGCTGAAACTATCGGCCAGCCCGCAGGCGGATGCCGCCGATGCGCTGGCGATTGCCATTACTCACTGCCACTTTAGCCAAAGCCTGCTGCGAACAGCGGCGGCGAAAGTGAACCCGCTGGCAGGAAGACTGCGCTGAAACAGGGGGCTGGATATTCATCCAGCCTTTTTTATGTTATATACTCGTCATACTTCAAGCCATTCTTTCCCTACGTAAAAGGAAGCGCAACGTGATAGGTCGTCTCAGAGGCATTATTCTGGAAAAACAGCCGCCGCAGGTGCTGATAGAAGCTAACGGCGTGGGTTACGAAGTCCATATGCCGATGACGTGCTTTTACGAACTCCCTGAACTCAATCAGGAAGCGGTCATCTTTACCCATTTTGTTGTTCGCGAAGATGCACAGCTGCTGTTCGGCTTTAATGATAAGCAGGAGAGGGCGCTGTTCCGTGAGTTGATCAAAGTGAATGGCGTCGGGCCGAAGCTGGCGCTGGCCATTCTCTCCGGGATGTCCGCGACACAGTTTGTCAGCGCCGTTGAGCGTGAAGAAATCGGTGCGTTGATTAAACTTCCGGGCGTCGGTAAGAAAACGGCGGAAAGATTGGTTGTTGAAATGAAAGATCGCTTCAAAGGCTTGAGCGGCGATCTGTTTAATCCAGTCAGCGATATTCCGCTGGCATCGCCCGCTACCGCAGACAGCCGTGTTAGCGATCCAGAAACAGAAGCCGCAGCAGCATTGGTTGCGCTGGGCTATAAACCACAGGAAGCTAGCCGCATGATTTCCAAGATTGCGCGTCCCGATGCTGACTGTGAAACCCTGATCAGGGATGCACTGCGCGCGGCGCTGTGAGGTATTCATGATAGAAGCCGATCGTTTGATCTCCGCTGACGCCGTTCCCGAAGAAGAATTTATCGACCGTGCGATCCGCCCTAAATTGCTCACCGAGTATGTGGGGCAGCCGCAGGTGCGTGAGCAGATGGAAATTTTTATCCAGGCGGCCCGCAAACGTGGGGATGCACTGGATCATCTGCTCATTTTTGGTCCTCCCGGTCTGGGTAAAACGACGCTGGCGAATATTGTTGCTAACGAGATGGGCGTGAATATGCGCACGACGTCGGGCCCGGTATTGGAAAAAGCCGGCGACCTTGCCGCGCTGCTGACTAATCTTGAACCGCATGACGTGCTGTTCATCGATGAAATCCACCGTCTGTCACCCGTTGTGGAAGAAGTACTGTATCCAGCGATGGAAGATTATCAGTTGGATATCATGATCGGTGAAGGGCCTGCCGCCCGTTCGATCAAACTCGATTTACCGCCTTTCACGTTGATTGGCGCAACGACGCGTGCTGGCTCGTTAACCTCGCCATTGCGCGATCGTTTCGGCATTGTGCAGCGTCTGGAGTTTTATAAAGTTGAGGATTTGCAGTATATCGTCAGCCGCAGCGCACAGTGTTTAGGGCTGGATCTGACATCGGATGGTGCGCTTGAAGTGGCGCGGCGAGCGCGGGGTACGCCTCGTATTGCTAACCGATTATTGCGACGGGTGCGTGATTTCTCCGAAGTTAAGTCAGAAGGGGCGATTACCGGTGATGTGGCGACGCAGGCGTTGGATATGCTGGCGGTGGATACCGAAGGTTTTGACTACATGGACCGTAAGCTGCTGTTGGCGATCATCGATAAATTCATGGGCGGCCCCGTCGGGCTGGACAATTTAGCGGCAGCGATTGGCGAAGAACGCGAAACGATTGAAGACGTGCTGGAGCCGTTTCTGATTCAGCAAGGGTTTATTCAGCGTACGCCGCGCGGTCGAATGGCGACGCAGCATGCCTATCGGCATTTTGGCTTAACGCGTGAAGATTTAGGTTAACGGGTGAAAAGCGTATCGCCTAAGAAATGCTTTCCATATTCAGGGAGACCACGCGGTCTCCCTGAGTTTATGTGATTAGAACCAGGCTTCCCACATTGCCCCAACGTTGAACGAATCGAGCTGCGTGTTGACGCCGGTCGTTGTCCGCGCGGTGTGTTTGTTATCGACTTCCCCGCCGGTGACGTAGAAGCGCAGCATCGGTCTGAACTCCGGTCCCATGGCGATCGATACATTCTGGGAAAGCGTCAGCTTCCACCCTTTGTTATCACCACCCTGACCGTAATCTACGTGTTGATAGCCCGCTTCAAGCCAGGTGGAATGCACATCATTCCAGAAATACATCGGTCGAACGATGGCATTATAGTTACGACGATCGTCCTGACTGGCTGAGTCATTCGAGTAGTCGTGGTAGGCCAGCAGATATTCGACCTGCGTTTGCGGCGTGAATTTGTATTTACCCTCAAAGCTGGCATAGAAGGTTTTCAGGTTGTCCGTTTTGTTGTAAACGCTGTTATCCGCATTATCCGAGTAGCGAGTGATAAACTGATTGAGGCTATTTTTTCCCGTGTGGCTCAGGACCGCGCCACCTTGCCAGGCTTTCAGGCGTGCATCGTTATCTACCGCTTTCGAGTCAAAACCGTAGTTTGCGTACAGCGCAAGATCCAACGGCCCCAGCTTGATGCCATGCACTTTGGACGTCAGTGCGTAATTACCTTTATCGCCCGTGCCGGAACTGCCGGTACAGCTGATGCGTGAGGGGTTCGCGTTATTCGTGATCACTTCGGGGTTACAGGACTCCACGGCCGCGACGGCCGCCACATCGAATTGAATACCACCGAGATCAAAATTCTTTATCCCTGCGCCCTGACCGTCGTGGTTCATCCAGAAGTAGTCGTTAATACCTTGCTGTGGACGCTGGTGGAAATCGCGCCCGGCCCAGAGATAGGCGTTTGGCTGAGAAGCAAAAAGGTTGGTGACGCCAGCATAGGCTTTTTTCAGGTTAACTTCGTCGCCCCAGTGGTCGATCATCACGACGACATCCCAGATTGCGCCGTTGTTACTTTTGAAAGCCTTGGAAAGCTGGAATTCACCGCCATTGCCTTCGTTGCCCAGACGGCCCAGTGCGGAGGCACCGTTATAGGAGCCGTCAACCGCAACATATTTCTGGTCACCGCTCTGGAATTGTGCACCGTAACGCGCATAGCCAGTGAAGTTGATGCCATAAGGTATCGCCATGTCAGGCGTTTTGGGGGCGTCGGGTGTCGTCAGCGGATCGACCTGTTTACTGGCAATCGCGTCTAATTTGGCCTGACGTTCCGCCAGCGCTTTTTCTACGGCCTGAGCAACGATGCGATCTAATTGCTCTTGAGTAATCGTTTCTTGTGCGAATGCGGAACCGGAGCAAAGGGCAGCCAGTACCGCCAGTGTAACGGGCAGTTTTTTGGAATTTGTCATAGTCATCTCAATTCGGTAAGTTATTTTCAGACAATAACCATCCCGCTCTGATTGGCGTGAATAATGGCACGGCGCTCAGAACAAGGTGATTGTTATTTTTTTAAACGGGTACAGCGTAATTAAATAACTGACGTAATCGACCCTCCCTATAAGGGGATTAAAATGAACTATTGCCGCTGATAGAGATGAATAATCTCTTCTGATAATTCGCGGGCGAGCAGTGATGTCATTAAATGGTCTTGAGCATGAACCATAATTAATGTCATCGGCTGTCTGGCTTCTCCCGCATCCTGTTCGATCAGCTTAGTCTGCATATGGTGGGCTTTGCGCGCGTAACCGTCGGCTTCCTTCAACAGATTTTTGGCTTCATCAATGTTACCTTTACGCGCAGCGTGTAGCGCTTCAAAACACAGACTGCGCGACTGTCCCGCATTGACGATAATTTCCATTACTGCATCTTCTAATGTAATCATCATATGACCTATTTTTATGTGAACGAATATTCGCAGCACGTATTTGCTATGCCGCGTTCTTGAATGTCGTCCGGGTCGATGAAAGCAAATAATAAAAATATTTCGACCCTAAACGCTTTATTTTCTTTCTTCTATTTAATATCTATCGCTGTTTTTATTAATCCTATTAATTACTGCTCACTGTTTTCGTCAGCGAAATATCGTCCTGTATTTTTTGCTCCTCGGTTTTCATTAATGTGCGTTCATAAGCTCGCAGGAACGGCAAATACATTAGCGCGGAAAACACCATGCACAGCAGGCACATGATTAGCGGGCTGAAGCTCCAGTTTGCGGCCCACGATGCACCAATGGGGGCCGGTGTGGTCCACGGCGTCAACGACACCACCTGCGCCAGCCATCCCATCTTGGTTGCGGTGTAAGCCAGCACGGCGTTAACCATCGGCACGAAGACAAAAGGGAGGAACAGCATCGGGTTCATAATGATGGGGGCACCGAACATGATCGGCTCGTTGATGTTAAAGAAGCTGGGTACGACGCCCATTCTGCCGATGGTCCGCAAGTGCGTGACCTTGCTGCGTAACAGCAGAAATGCCAGCGGTAGCGTCGAGCCTACGCCGCCAATCAACAGATAGTGATCCCAAAAGCCCTGTAAATAGATATGTGGTAAGACTTCGCCGGCTGCCAGCGCGGCCTGATTCACCGCCAGATTGGTCATCCAGAATGGATTCATGATGCCCGTGACAATCAGCGAGCCGTGGATCCCCGAGAACCAGAAAAGCTGGCACAGCAACACAGACAGAAGAATGGCAGGCAGCGAGTCTGAGGCGGAAACCAGCGGTGCCAGTAGGTGCATAATCGCTTCGGGAATGATCATGCCTGTTTGCGCTTCGATGAAAAGGTTGAGCGGATGCAGCGTTGCGACAATCACCAACACGGGAATGAGAATTTCAAACGAGCGAGCGACCCCCGTCGGGACTTCTTTCGGTAAGCGAATAGTAATGTTGTGCTGCTTCAGCGCCGCATAAACTTGGGTGGCGTAGATGGAGGTCAGTAAAGCGGTGAAGATCCCTTGTCCTGACAGATATTCGGTGGAAATTTTATCATCGGCGTAAGGCGCGGCGACAAGCAGGAAAGCCATAAACGCCAGCAGGCCGGACATCACGGAATCGAGATTGAGCTGCCTTCCCAGGCTGGCACCCACGCCTACGGAGATGAAAAATGTCATCAAGCCCATGCTGAGCTCGAAAGGCAGCATCAACTGTTCGCGATAGGTAATAGAAAAATCCAGCCAGGTACGGGCAAATCCGACGGTCGTATCGGCGGAAAACGGAGGGAAAATAAACACCAGCATAAACGAGCCGATGATCATAAAAGGTAGCGCGGCGGTAAAACCATCGCGGATAGCGATCACATACTTTTGCTGCCCCAAACGCCCTGCAAGCGGGGTAATCGATTGTTCGATAGCGGCAATCATTGATTGATATAAGGAACTCATGTGAACACCTTTTCATGTGTCGCCGTAGCAGCGACAGCTCGTCACCAAGTATGTTATCGCCACGTTGTACGCCGTAACTCATTGTATCTAAATATCTTACGGGAATGTCGCGTGTGGCAGCCTTTTATAAATGTGAGCCTATACCTGTTATCTTTCTTCCGCTGCGGACCGCATTTTCCGCCAAGCACAATGTAAAAAGTTATTGCTAAGATGATTGGATATCATATGGAAACCGTTTTCCATGCAAAGAAAAGAGAAGTGTGATGACCGTCAAGATGTGATGATTTCTGGCGGTATTAATTAGATTTGCATCACATCTTATTGGTAGAAATACGCATTGGATGTTAAACGGATAATCGGTTTCCATGCTGGATGGAAACGGTTATACTGCGAAGCAACGCAATGCGCGGTTGGTGTTTAGGGTTTTGAGTCGGATTTAGCGTTTTCCAGGGGCAAATGATGTCTACAATCAACGATGTATCGCGTTTAGCTGGGGTGTCCAAAGCCACAGTCTCCCGGGTGTTGAGTGGTTCACGCGGCGTAAAGGAAGCTAGCCGTCTTGCGGTGTTAAAAGCAGTTGACGAGCTTAAATACCGACCGAACGTCATCGCCCAGTCTCTGCTGAGTCAGTCAACTGGATGTATTGGCGTCATTTGCGCTCAGGACAACATCAACCAGACGACCGGCTACCTTTATGCGCTGGAAAAACACTTTAGCCGACATCAAAAGCATCTCTTGTTGCGGTTCGCCAGCAGCAGGGCTGAAGTTATGAATGTGCTTGATGAGCTGACCAGCGGCTTGTGCGATGACATTTTAATCATCGGCGCGCGCTTTCCGCTGAATCTGGCCGATAAGAACATCATTCTGATCGATTGCATGGAAACGGATACCACGAACAGCCTGCAATTCGATCACGCTTTCGCTACGGAAACCGCGTGTAATTACCTGATTCGGCAAGGAAGACGGCAAATTGCGCTGATCAATCCCGCCGCGAGCAGCTCAGCGGAGCAGGTGCTGTTAGGGTATAAGCGGGCGCTGGAAAATAACTTCTTACCGTTTAACCGCAACCTGATTTTTATGGATGCGTCTTCATCGTCGTCGGTGGCGCTGCAAGTGCTGCTCAATAACAGCACGACGCTGAATTTCAATGCGCTTTTGGTGGCGGATGAGCTGGAAGCCAAACGTGTGATTACGCAGCTTCAGGCGTTTAATAAATCTGTACCAAAAGACATCATGGTATTCAGTCTGGCAGGATCTCTCGATATTCCGGGCATTCCGGCGATACCAGCAATTGAATATTCGATGGATGCGGTGGCAGCCAGAATCGTGTCGTGGCTCAATGAGAAAACCCAGGATGTGCTGGGTTCGTATGTCTTACGGGGTGATTTAATCATTCCAGATATGGCTAACCGGAAATAAACGCTGCTCATGCCGTCTTCAAAAGCCCTTCTGAATCATGTATTCGGAAGGGCTTTTTGCTATTGAGTGTTTGTACTATTGAGCGATTGATAGGTTAGGTGGGTTGTCGCTTAATCAGGCTGACAATAAACAGCAGCGATGCGCACAGCACCACCGATGGCCCAGCGGGTGTATTGTAGCCAGCCGAGAATGCTAAACCGCCTGTTACGGCAATCATTCCAACAATAATCGCGATGCTTGCCATTTGTTCCGGCGTCCGTGCGAAGCGTCTGGCGCTGGCTGCAGGAATAATCAGCAGTGACGTAATGATCAGCGCACCCACAAATTTCATGGCGATACCAATCGTTAACGCGGTGGTCAACATCAGGAGCAGCTTGGTGCGCTGTAGCTTCACGCCATCGACGTGCGCCAGCTCAGGGCTGATCGTCATAGAAAGGAGTGCGCGCCATTGCCAGCACATAATGGCAACAACAACGATGACACCAGCGGCGATAACCCACAGATCCTCTGTTGTGACAGAGAGCAAATCGCCAAACAGATAAGCCATCAAGTCCACGCGCACGTTATTCATCAGGCTGACGACCACCAATCCAAGCGACAGGGCGCTGTGTGCCATGATGCCGAGTAACGTATCGATAGCCAGATAGGGGCGTCGCTCCAGCCAGACAAGCCCCAACGCCAGAATGAGCGTCACGGCAATAACGGCAGCAAACAGGTTGATGTTCAGCAGCAGGCCGAAGGCGACACCGAGTAAAGACGCGTGCGCCAGCGTGTCACCGAAGTAAGACATCCGTCGCCAGACGACGAATGAGCCGAGCGGACCGGCCGCAATCGCCAGCAAAATCCCCGCCAACCAGCCGGGAAACAGCAGTTCTATCATGCGTCGTTTCCACCTTGTCTTTTCAGAATGATACGTCCCTGTAGATCGTGACGATGATTATGATGGTGGCGGTAAACCGCCAATTGCTCCGCGCCGCGGTGGCCGAACATCGCTAAAAATTCGGGATGAAGCGAAACGACCTCAGGCGTGCCGGAGCAGCAAACATGTTGATTAAGGCAAAGAACTTCATCGGTTTTCGCCATCACCAAATGCAGATCGTGCGACACCATCAGTACACCGCAGTGGAATTCTTGCCGTAATTGGTTAATGAGGTCGTACAGCGCGAGTTGCCCATTGACGTCGACACCCTGCGTCGGTTCATCCAGTACCAGCAGTTGGGGCTGGTTGAGCAGCGCACGAGCCAACAGAACGCGCTGGGTTTCGCCACCGGAGAGCTTCTGCATCGGCTGTTCCAGCAGATGTGCAGCCTGAACCCGCTTAAGTGCTGGCAAAATATCCTGCTTTTTCACGCCGGGGCGCAGTTGCATAAAGCGGCTGACGGTCAAGGGCAGGGTGGTATCCAGATGCAGTTTCTGCGGAACGTAGCCGATACGCAGCGCGGGATCTCGTACCAGTGAACCGGAGGTGGGGGCAAGTAGCCCTAATACCACGCGCACCAGCGTCGATTTTCCTGCGCCATTCGGCCCCAGCAGCGTCAGAATTCGGCCTGCCTGCAAGGTAAGAGAGATATCTGACAGAACCTTTCGGCTGCCAAATGTAACTGAAATATTATTAAGTGATACCAATGTGGACATAGAATTCGGTTTGCATAACCCATGTAACGTTATAATATAACAAACAACACGATAAAAATCGATGGGAGCGACTTTTCATGCAGCAGTCTATTCAACAAAAAAAATCTATTCAGCAAAAAAAATGGTTAAAAAGTGTGTTTGTTGCCAGCGCGCTGCTCGCAAGCGGGATGTCAATCAGCGCGGCATCCGCTGCGGTCATTACGTCAATTCGTCCTTTAGGATTCATTGCGTCGGCTATTGCCGATGGTGTGACGCCAACTGAGGTTTTGTTACCTGATGGCGCGTCGCCCCACGATTATGCCCTGCGCCCGTCTGATGTCCAGCGTTTACAGTCTGCTGAACTGGTGATTTGGGTCGGGCCGGAAATGGAAGCCTTTCTCGGAAAGCCATTAGAGAAAGTTTCACCTGAAAAACAGATTACGCTTTCCGCGCTCCCCGCGATTAAAGCTGAGCTGGAAAAAGAGGCCGGACACGATCATGAGGATGGTCATGAACAGGCGCATGATGGCCATGAAAAAGGCCACGATCATAGCCATGCCGCCCATGATGACGGCGACGATGGCCACCATCATGGTGAGTACAATATGCACATTTGGCTGTCGCCGGAGATGACAAAACAGGCGGCAATGGCCATTCATGCAAAATTATTGGAACTTATGCCTCAGAATAAGGACAAACTAGACGCGAATCTGCTTTATTTCACGGATAAAATCGGGCAAGCAGATGAAAAAATTGTTAAGATGCTAGCGCCTGTGCAGGGTAAAGGCTATTTCGTGTTCCATGATGCCTATGGCTATTTTGAGAAACACTATGGGTTAAGCCCCTTGGGTTACTTCACGGTTAACCCCGAAATCCAACCTGGTGCACAGCGTTTACATCAAATACGAACACAGTTGGTTGAGCACAAAGCCGTATGCGTTTTTGCTGAACCACAATTCAGGCCAGCCGTTATTAATGCTGTTGCCAAGGGAACCGACGTGCGCTCGGGTGTGCTCGATCCATTGGGAAGCAATATTGCACTGGGTAGAGATAGCTATGCCGATTTCTTGTTGCAGCTATCGAACCAGTATGTGAGCTGTCTGGAGGAAAAATCATGAGGATACGAATAAGTGCAGCAGATAGTCCGAACTATCGCTCTGGCGTATAACAGCTTACCTCGGCCCCATCGCGTCATGCTGGGGTCGCTTACCGTTGTAACATTGGCCGTTGCTGTTTGGCGGCCTTTTGTTTATCCCCACGTCGATGATGCCCCCGTCATCGTGAAAGATATCGACCTGGAAACCAGCCAACTGCGTACGTTGACGCCTGAAGCCAGTGAACCGATAGACCAACCTTCGCCAGATGACGAGATTCCACAAGATGAGCTGGATGATAAGGTGGCCGATGAAGGCGGCGTACATGAGTACGTGGTCTCTACGGGCGATACCTTAAGCAGCATTTTGACGCAGTACGGCATTGATATTGCGGATGTCACCCAGCTTGCGGAGCAGAATAAAGATTTGCGGAACCTGAAAATTGGTCAGCAAATCTCATGGGCTCTGGCAGAAAACGGCGACCTGCAAAGTTTGACCTGGCAGATGTCCCGCCGTGAAACACGCATTTATGAGCGTGTTGGTGCCGATTTCAAAGAGCGCATTGAAACGTTGAAAGGCGAGTGGCGCAACAGCGTCCTGAATGGCCGAGTCAGCGGCAGCTTTGTCAGCAGCGCAAAAAACGCCGGTTTGACCAGCACAGAAGTGCGTGAAGTCATTAAAGCGCTGCAATGGCAGTTGGATTTCCGTAAATTACGCAAAGACGATACCTTCTCTGTCCTGATGTCCCGCGAAATGCTCGATGGTAAAAGTGAGCAGAGTGAGCTGGTCGGTGTTCGTCTGAATACGGGTGGCAAAGACTATTACGCTATTCGTGCAGAAGACGGTAAATTCTACGATCGTGAAGGTTCTGGGTTGACGCGCGGCTTTATGCGTTTCCCAACCATGAAACAATTCCGTATTTCCTCCAACTTCAATCCACGCCGTCTGAATCCTGTGACAGGGCGCGTCGCACCACATAAAGGTGTCGATTTTGCCATGCCAGTCGGTTCACCGGTTCTGGCCGTCGGTGATGGCGAAGTGGTGATCGCGAAACGCAGCGGTGCAGCGGGGAACTATGTTGCGATCCGCCATGGTCGCCAGTACACCACGCGCTATATGCATATGCATCGCATCTTGGTTAAACCGGGACAGAAAGTGAAACGTGGCGATCGTATCGGGTTGTCTGGTAACACTGGACGTTCTACTGGTCCGCATCTGCACTACGAATTCTGGATCAACCAGCAGGCGGTAAACCCGCTAACGGCTAAACTGCCGCGTTCTGAAGGGCTGGCGGGTAAAGAGCGTCGTGATTATCTGGCGCAGGTTAAGGAAGTGGTACCGCAGCTTAAGTTTGATTAATGATATCCGTCATACTTCAAGCTGCTTGTGCGTTGGCCGCCCTTACTCACCCCAGTCACTTACTTGTGTAAGCTCCTGGGGATTCATGCGGTTGCCGCCTTCATGCAACTTGAATTATTTAGGATAGATATTGATTGCATGTTATGCCGGTGGGGCTTGCTGCCGGCATTTTCATTTATAGAACATTTGATAGAACACAGGTTCCTGATTTTTTATTATCGAGCAGACGTGTTTTTGCGTAATTGCTGTCGGTGTTGCTAAACGCCGAGCGGCAATTATGATTATGTTTATTGATTGATCTGAAGAGTTTAGGCATGGAAAAAGAAAAAAAATCGAACGCTGAATTTGTTCCCCAGTTTCAACGCGCCTTTTTTCATCCGCGCTATTGGGGCGTTTGGTTAGGTGTTGGTGTGATGGCGCTCGCTGCCTATGTTCCCGCGCGATTAAGAAATCCAGTGCTGGGTGGGCTAGGGCGTTTTGTTGGGAGAATATCAAAAGGCGCCCGCCGCCGTGCCCGTATTAATCTGCTGTATTGCATGCCGGAATTAACTGAAGCACAGCGCGAAGCTATCATTGATGACATGTTTGCAACGGCTCCTCAGTCGATGATCATGATGGTGGAAGTGGGAATTCGTAACCCGAAGAAAATCGAAAAATACGTTCGCTGGCATGGCGAAGACATTCTGGAGCGTATTAAAGAACAAGAGAAGAACGTGATTTTTCTGGTTCCACACGGCTGGGGGGTTGATATCCCTGCGATGCTGCTGACCTCGCGTGGTCAACGTATGGCGGCCATGTTCCACAACCAGAAGAATGCGTTGGTGGACTACTGGTGGAATCGGTTACGTCGTCGTTTTGGTGGCCGCATCCATGCTCGTAACGACGGTATTAAACCGTTTATCAGCTCCGTGCGCTCCGGGTGCTGGGGTTATTACCTGCCCGATCAGGATCACGGCGCTGAGCACAGCGAATTCGTCGACTTCTTTGCGACCTATAAAGCAACGCTGCCTGCCGTCGGACGGCTGATGAAAGTGTGTCGTGCTGATATCGTGCCGCTGTTCCCGGTGTATAACGCCAAAGACGGCTGCCTGGATGTGTTTATCCGTCCGCCGATGGACGATCTAGCGGATGCGGATGACGTATATATTGCGCGGCGTATGAATGAAGAAGTGGAAATTCTGGTCAAACCGAACCCTGAGCAGTACACCTGGATTCTGAAGCTGTTGAAAACCCGCAAACCGGGTGAGATTGAACCGTACTGTCGGGACGATTTATACCGCGACTAACTTATACGGTAGATAACAGCGGGCTGATAGGCCGCATAGATAAAAAAGCCGGACGAGAAATCGTCCGGCTTTTTGCTGGTATGAACCGTCCACCACCTCAGCAGCAGAGCGGTTATGGTACTGATTATTCCACGCGCAGGATGCGGATCGTGTTGGTGGTGCCCACGGTACCCATGATGTCACCTTGTGTGACGATGACCAGATCCCCAGACATCAGGAACCCTTTGTCACGCAGCAGGATCACTGCATCATTGGCGGCAGCAACGCCGTCCGTGTAGCTGTCGAAATGCACGGGAGTAACGCCACGATACAGCGCGGTCAGGTTCAGCGTGTGCTCATGACGAGACATCGCGAAAATCGGCAGACCAGAACTGATACGGGACATCATCAGGGCGGTACGACCCGATTCCGTCATGGCGATCAGCGCGGTAACCCCTTTCAGGTGGTTGGCGGCGTACATGGAAGACATCGCGATGGATTCTTCGGTGTTATCAAACTGCACGTCAAGGCGGTGCTTGGAGACGTTGATGCTTGGGATTTTCTCCGCGCCTAAACACACTTTCGCCATAGCTGCGACGGTTTCAGCCGGATATTGGCCCGCAGCGGTTTCTGCTGACAGCATCACGGCATCGGTACCATCCAGCACGGCGTTGGCGACGTCCATCACCTCGGCGCGCGTTGGCATCGGGTTGGTGATCATCGATTCCATCATCTGCGTAGCGGTGATGACCGCACGGTTCAACTGACGGGCGCGACGAATCAATTTCTTCTGAATACCCACCAGCTCTGGGTCGCCGATTTCAACGCCTAGATCGCCCCTCGCCACCATCACCACGTCGGAAGCCAGAATAATGTCATCCATTGCGGCATCTGAGCAGACAGCTTCAGCACGTTCAACTTTTGATACGATCTTGGCGTGACAGCCCGCATCACGCGCAAGGCGGCGTGCGTAGTTGAGGTCTTCACCGGTACGAGGGAAAGAGACGGCCAGATAGTCGACGCCAATTTTTGCGGCGGTAATAATGTCGGCTTTATCTTTTTCCGTCAGCGCTTCGGCAGACAGACCGCCACCGAGTTTGTTGATGCCTTTGTTGTTAGACAGCGGACCGCCAACGGTGACTTCGGTATACACTTTCAGGCCTTCAACCTGCAGGACTTTCAACTGCACTCGGCCGTCATCCAGTAACAGGATATCGCCAGGTACCACGTCGCTCGGTAAGCCCTTGTAATCGATCCCGACTTTTTCTTTATCGCCTTCGCCTTTCGCTAAGTTGGCATCCAGCAAGAATTTGTCGCCGATATTCAGGAAAATTTTACCCTCTTTGAAGGTAGAAACACGAATTTTTGGACCCTGTAGATCGCCAAGAATGGCAACGTGGCGGCCTAATTTAGCCGCAATTTCACGAACTTTGTTGGCACGTAATAGATGATCTTCTGCTGTGCCGTGAGAGAAATTCATTCGTACTACGTTCGCGCCCGCACTGATAATCTTTTCGAGATTATTATCACGGTCGGTAGCGGGCCCCAGGGTGGTGACAATCTTGGTTCTTCTGAGCCGTCTGGACATGTATAACTCCGTTCACTTGTGAAGCTGTAGTGTTGCGATTAAGCGTCGAATAACGGTGCAAAATGTCACTTTACAACAAAACTATTTCACCTGCGTTATCCGAACATCGTGTTGAGTCTGATTATCATACTGTACAGGTAATCCCCGCCATCTTTCTATGTCTGTCGTCTGTGGCCATATCAAGATGAAACAGGTTGATGATACCGCTCATTTTCCATTACCCGTCATACTTCAAGTTTCATGTGCGTTGACTGCGCTTACTCACCCGAATCACTTACTTGAGTAAGTTCATCGGGACTCCCTCGCTTGCCGCCTGCCTGAAACTCGAATTATTTAGGGTACAAAATATAGCTAAAAAACAAAGCATAACGTAAAACTTATCTATCACCTGAAGGGGTTAATCAATCGCTCGTCTTTATCAAAGCGCGACTCACGCAGGGCCTCTTTGACCCGTTTCAGGTTATCACGAAATTTTTCCCCGCGGCGTAGCGTGAAGCCCGTCGCCAGAACGTCGATCAACGTCAACTGAGCGATGCGGGACACCATCGGCATATAAACGTCGGTATCTTCAGGCACATCAAGCCGCAAGGCCAGCGACGCCTCACGCGCCAGCGGCGTGCCGTCCGAGGTAATGGCGATAACGGTCGCGTCGTTTTCGCGTGCCAACTGCGCCATTTCGACCAGACTTTTGGTTCTGCCTGTGTGGGATATCAATACCACGACGTCGCCGTCGCTGGAATTCATACAGCTCATGCGCTGCATGACGATGTCATCGAAATAGACAACGGGGATATTGAAGCGGAAAAATTTGTTCATCGCATCGTGTGCGACCGCAGCGGAAGCACCCAGACCAAAGAAAGAGATTTTCTTCGCCTGCGTCAGCAAATCCACGGCGCGGTTAACGGCGGTGACATCCAGACTGGATTTCACCTGCTCCAGGCCAGCCATCGCGGATTCAAAAATCTTACTGGTATAGGCGTCAACGCTGTCATCTTCTTCAACGTTACGGTTCACATACGGTGTACCGTTTGCCAGACTTTGCGCCAGATGTAGTTTAAAATCGGGAAAACCTTTAGTTTCAAGGCGGCGACAGAAACGATTAACCGTTGGTTCGCTGACATCGGCCATTTTGGCTAAGGTTGCGATGCTGGAGTGAATGGCCGTCTGCGGAGTGCTCAGGATCACTTCAGCAACTTTTCTTTCTGATTTGCTCAAGAGTTCTAAGTGACTCTGGATTTTTTCCAGCATATTCATACGACAAGGGCCATGTAAGTTTTTTCCAATTTCAACTAAAGGTACAACTGGCATGTATTACGTGAAAAAATGTTACGTGAAAAAATGCACGTCGTGAAAATATACTACGACCCTGTAGTGGTTGGCAGAGGGCAACAGGCCAAGTTAGGTCCTTTTTTTGCCAGAACATGACATGTGTCTAACTTTCAGAAAAGTAATCGACTGTCAGAAACGACGAAAAATTTCGTTTTAGGGCGAATGCATAAGTGACTTCAGCCACTGCACAGACCGATTTATGCATGGTTTTCAGTCAATCCCGACCATTATTTAGCATTTTTATGATGGGTTTACTGGCTGTAGTCAAAAAGAGTACATTATCGCTGTAATAAAATTACAGCATCCTGCAACGAGGAGATGAACATGGCGGTAACTTCAACAGCCCAAGCGTGCGATCTGGTTATTTTCGGTGCTAAGGGCGATCTGGCACGCCGTAAATTGCTGCCTTCCCTTTACCAGTTGGAAAAAGCAGGGCACATCCATGCGGACACCAGAATTATCGGGGTGGGCCGTGCGGATTGGGATAAAGCGGAGTATACCCGCGTCGTGCGCGAAGCGCTTGACACCTTTATGAAAGAAGCCATCGACGATAAGTTGTGGGAAACGCTAAGCAGTCGGCTGGATTTCTGCAATCTTGATGTGGAAGACACCAAAGCCTTCAACAAACTGGGCAAGATGCTTGACCAGAAAAACCGTACCACCATCAACTATTTTGCGATGCCGCCGAGTACATTCGGTGCGATCTGCAAAGGATTGGGAACAGCAGGGCTGAATAAAGAGCCCGCGCGCGTGGTAATGGAAAAACCGCTCGGTACCGATCTGGCGTCTTCTCGCGTCATTAACGATCAGGTCGCGGAATTCTTTAACGAGTGTCAGGTTTACCGCATCGACCACTATCTGGGTAAAGAGACCGTTCTGAACCTCCTGGCGCTGCGTTTTGCCAACTCGTTGTTCTCCTCAAACTGGGACAACCGGACGATCGACCATGTGCAGATCACGGTAGCCGAGGAAGTTGGGATTGAAGGGCGCTGGGGCTATTTCGATAAAGCCGGCCAGATGCGCGATATGATCCAGAACCACCTGTTACAGATTCTGACGATGATTGCGATGTCGCCGCCGTCTGATTTGACGACTGATCGCATCCGTGATGAAAAAGTGAAAGTGCTGCGTTCACTGCGTCGCATCGACCGCTCCAACGTGCATGAAACGACGGTACGCGGCCAATACACGTCTGGTTTTGTTCAGGGACATAAAGTGCCGGGCTATCTGGAAGAAGAGGGCGCGAACAAAAGCAGCAGCACGGAAACCTTCGTCTCGATTCGCGTTGATATCGATGACTGGCGCTGGTCTGGCGTGCCGTTCTACCTGCGTACCGGTAAACGTCTGCCTACCAAATGTTCAGAAGTGGTGGTGTACTTTAAGAATCCTGCGCTGAACCTGTTCCGTGATTCTTACCAGCAGCTGCCGCAGAACAAGCTGATTATTCGCTTGCAGCCGGATGAGGGTGTGGAAATCCAGATTCTGAATAAAGTGCCAGGGTTAGAACACAAACACCGCCTGCAAACGGTGAAACTGGATCTGAGCTTCTCGGAAACCTTTAATCAGCAGCATTTAGCGGATGCTTACGAGCGTCTGCTGCTGGAAACCATGCGTGGGATTCAGGCACTGTTTGTCCGTCGTGATGAAGTTGAAGAAGCCTGGAAGTGGGTGGATTCCATCATGGATGCGTGGGCGATGGACAACGATGCACCGAAGCCGTATCAGGCAGGAAGCTGGGGACCGGTGGCATCCGTGGCGATGATTACCCGCGATGGCCGTTCCTGGAATGAGTTTGAGTAATTTTTTGATAATACGTCAGTAATGGGGAGGCTGGCCGAGAACGGTCGGCCTCCCACAGTTTTTAATGTATGGCTCACGGTGCGGTCGGACATCTGTGGCAACGCAGATCCCTGTGGCAGGGGCGCGCTATATAATTAATGATGCCCTCGGGCATGACTGGAGATAATTTTTGATGAAAAACTGGAAAACGAGCGCGGAACAGATTTTGACAACGGGTCCCGTTGTTCCTGTGATTGTGGTCAACAAACTGGAACACGCGGTGCCGATGGCAAAAGCGTTAGTCGCGGGCGGCGTTCGCGTTCTGGAACTGACATTGCGTACCGACTGCGCCATCGAAGCGATTCGCGCGATTGCAAAAGAAGTACCGGAAGCTATCGTGGGTGCTGGTACGGTAACAAACCCTGAGCAACTGGCTGCGGTGGTTGAGGCCGGTGCGCAGTTTGCCATCAGCCCAGGCCTGACCGAGCCGCTGCTGAAAGCCGCAACGGAAGGCAACATCCCGTTGATCCCAGGTATCAGCACCGTATCTGAACTGATGCTGGGTATGGATTACGGCCTGCGTGAGTTCAAATTCTTCCCAGCGGAAGCTAACGGCGGCGTGAAAGCGCTCCAGGCGATCGCTGGTCCGTTTGCTCAGATCCGTTTCTGCCCAACCGGTGGCATTACGCCGAATAACTACCGCGACTATCTGGCGCTGAAAAGCGTGCTGTGCGTAGGTGGTTCATGGCTGGTGCCGAACGACGCGCTGGAAAGCGGTGATTACGCGCGTATTACTGAACTGGCGCGTGAAGCGGTTGCAGGCGCGAAAGCGTAAGTTTGCTCGTGATTGAATGACAAAGGCCACTCACTGCGAGTGGCCTTTTTTGTATCAGCCGCTGACTTTTACGCCCGCAGCAACGCGCTTGGCGATTGCTACAGCATCATCCGTGGTTTCCGCACTGGCTAATGCGACACCCATACGGCGTTTACCGCTGATGTCCGGTTTACCAAACAGGCGAATTTGCGTATGAGGGAGCAGTGCGCTTTCCAGTCCCTGATAACGCACGTTGTTGCTATCCAGTTCCGGTAAAATCACGGCGGAAGCCGATGCGCCATACTGACGAACTGCGCCAATGGGCAGCCCCAGAAAAGCACGAACGTGTAGCGCAAACTCGGACAAGTCCTGAGAAATCATCGTCACCATGCCGGTATCGTGCGGGCGAGGGGAGACTTCGCTGAAAATAACCTCATCGCCGCAGACGAACAGCTCAACGCCGAACAGGCCATAGCCGCCGAGCGCTTTCACAACATCGCTGGCCATTTTCTGCGCGCGTTCCTGCGCCAGCGCACTCATCTGCTGTGGCTGCCAGGATTCACGATAGTCGCCGTCTTCCTGTCTGTGGCCGATTGGCGCACAGAAATGAATGCCGTCAACCGCATGGATGGTCAGTAAGGTGATCTCAAAATCAAAATTAACCAGTCCTTCCACGATGACGCGTCCGCCACCTGCACGTCCCCCCTGTTGGGCGTAGCTCCACGCCTGATCTAACTGCTCCGCAGAGCGAATCAGGCTTTGCCCTTTGCCAGAAGAACTCATGACAGGTTTAACAATACAAGGATAGCCAATCGCATCTACCGCCTGACGGAAGTTCTCTTCGCTGTCGGCAAAACGGTAGGTGGAAGTGGGAACGCCGAGTGTCTCGGCAGCCAGACGACGGATGCCTTCACGATTCATTGTCAGGTGCGTCGCTTCAGCACAAGGAACAACATGGTGACCCTGCTTTTCCAGCGTCACCAGCATGTCGGTCGCGATGGCTTCAATTTCCGGCACGATGTAATCAGGGCGTTCGGCTTCAACTAACGCTTTTAATGCATCGCCATCCAACATATTGATGACGTGGCTGCGGTGCGCAACCTGCATGGCGGGAGCATCGGCATAGCGATCGACCGCAATCACTTCGATTCCCAAGCGCTGACACTCAATCGCCACTTCTTTGCCTAATTCACCGGAGCCAAGCAGCATCACTCGTGTGGCATCCGCACGCAGGGCGGTTCCAATTGTTAACATAACCTTATACCTGATCGGGTTGTGAAAAATGGCCGCAGTATAAACGAAAACGTTTGCGTGCGCATTAAAGAGGGCGTGCAGTGGAATGCGATGCGCAAAAGCGCACCAAGAGACAAGGACGTGGCTTGGCATTGCTGGGCAATCGTGCCACTCTTCTTACAAAGCGAAAATTTTATGTCAAGACAACGAGATCCGACGCCATGAAGACACCGCAAGCTGAAAAAAGACCCCATGCACTAAGTACACATGGCGATACGCGCATCGACAATTATTACTGGCTGCGTGATGACCAGCGTACCGATCCGCAGGTGTTGGACTATCTGACGCAGGAAAACGCCTACAGCGAAGCCGTCATGGCACCTCATGAAGCACGTAAACGGTCGCTGTATGACGAAATGGTCAAACGCATTCCGTCGACGGATATGTCTGTACCGTATGTCAGAAAAGGCTATCGCTACCAAAGTCGCTATGAGCAGGGTAAAGAGTACGCTATCTATCTGCGTCAACCTGAGCAGGCAACAGACACGTGGGAAACGTTGCTGGATGGGAATCAACGTGCGGAAGGGCATGAGTTTTATAGCCTCGGCACGCTTGAGGTTAGCCCTGACAACACGCTGCTGGCGCTCTCGGAGGACTTTTTATCCCGTCGGCAGTACACGCTTCGTTTTCGCGATCTGAACAGCGGCGAGTGGCTGCCTGATGTGATCGAAAATGTGACTGCAGGGGCGGAATGGGCGGCGGATTCGACGGTTCTGTATTACGTGCGCAAACATGAGCAAACGCTGTTGCCGTATCAGGTCTATCGCCACCGTCTGGGTAGCGATCCGGCGTTGGATGAATTGGTCTATGAAGAGAAAGACGACACCTATTACGTTAGCCTGAGTAAAACGACCTCAGAGCACTACATCACCATTTATCTCAGTAGCACAACGACGAGTGAGGTGCTATTGCTCGACGCTACGCGCCCGGATGCGGTGCCGCAGGTATGCATTCCACGTCGAAAAGATCATGAATATGGCATCGATCACTATCAGGACACGTTTTATCTACGTTCCAATCGGGAAGGGAAAAACTTTGGCCTCTACCGTTCAGATAGGCCCGATGAGCAAGCGTTGGAAACGCTGATTGCGCCACATGAACACCGCGTGTTGGAAGGCTTTGAGCTGTTCCGTGACTGGCTGGTGGTTGAAGAACGGGAACGCGGTTTGACCAGCTTGCGCCAGATTCACTGGCATACGCGGGAAGAGAAAGCGATCACCTTTAATGATGCGAGCTATGTGACGTGGCTGTCGTACAACCCTACGCCAGAAACGACACTAATGCGGTATGGTTATTCATCAATGACGACCCCCAGCACGCAGTATGAATTGAATCTGGATACGGGCGAACAGCAGTTACTTAAGCAAGCCGAAGTGAAAGATTTCTCCCCGGACAATTACCGGAGTGAACGCTTGTGGATCACGGTTCGGGATGGCGTCGACGTTCCGGTTTCCCTTGTTTATCATCGCGATCATTTCAGCCCAGGTAAGAACCCGATACTGGTCTACGGCTATGGCGCGTACAGTCATAGCCTGGATCCCGATTTTAGCGTTAGCCGTCTGAGCCTGCTGGACAGAGGGTTCGTCTTTGCCTTAACGCACATTCGTGGTGGCGGCGAGCTGGGTCAACAGTGGTACGACGATGGCCGCCTGCTCAATAAAATGCATTCCTTCACCGATTTCATCGATGTGTCTCAGGCATTGATAGAAAAAGGTTATGGCGACAGGGACAATATGTTCGCGATGGGGGGCAGCGCGGGCGGACTATTGATGGGCGCGGTAGTGAACATGGCTCCCGATCTATTTAAGGGTGTCGTTGCTCAGGTTCCATTCGTTGATGTGCTGACGACAATGCTGGATGAGTCTATCCCGTTGACGACCGGAGAGTATGACGAGTGGGGCGATCCGAATGAACAAATCTATTATGACTACATCAAACAATATAGCCCCTATGACGGCATTACCGCGCAGCGCTATCCGCATTTGCTGGTAACTACTGGGTTACACGACTCTCAGGTTCAGTATTGGGAACCTGCGAAGTGGGTGGCGAAATTGCGCGAAGTCAAAACGGACGATCGTCTGGTGCTGCTATACACCGATATGGATGCTGGGCACGGCGGAAAATCCGGTCGCTTCAAACGGTATGATGATATTGCGTTGGAATATGCTTTTCTGCTGATGGTGCTTGAAATGGCTGCGGACGATCACGAATAAGGGCGAGCAACTGCGATTATGAGGGTAAACCCGTCTTCGGGTTTACCCTATCAGCATGGCATATTACTTAGGTAATAACAGTACTCAGGTAATATCAGCCTGTGGTTTCTTCGCCTTTTTATCGGCACGTTTTTCGGCTGCCGTTTTTAGTGGCTTCTTCTTACTGTTCTTTTTGCTATCCAAACCTTTACTCATATCTTGCCTCGTGTGATAAAGGGGTAGGTTGCTACTCCATTAACCTCTTGTGCGGGCCGATATGCAAGCAGAAAATCGTTTTTGCTGTGTAAGAATGTAACCCGTGGAAAGGGATGTTTTCCGCGGCAAGGTCGTCGTAGGTTGGAATAATGAAGGGATAAGCCTACTTAGACTTAGGTTCGTAGGGTAAACGAGAGAACTGCAGTGAACGCTGGCGATAAAACATCACGCGTTCGCGAAAATAGTCACGCAAGTACTCGGGTTGCTCTCTCTCAACGACCTCGGGAATGACTGGCATATTGTAACGTTCTTTGAAGGCTACGCCTGACGCCGCCAAGTCTACGTTAACTTTATCCATCTCTTCTTTGGACAATTCTGCCAGATTGTATCCCATATCGTTTTCTCCTGCCTATTGGCCACAGACTGATGCGTGTCACGGTAAAGTAGTGACAGGAAAATGGCAAGCGTTCACCTTGTTATGTGGATGTTTATTATCCTCATTACGAAATGGGAATCATTTTTAATACAAAAGTGTCATAAATGACATCGTTCACGGTTGTTATTTTTGATAATAAAAATGATTCGCAATAATATATTTACCCCAAGACTTAAGTGATAATAAATATCAATAACATAAATATTAACTTGTTGTTTAAATGAGGTTTTTTGTCAATTTGATATCAATGTTAATAAAGTGTTTTTTATTTTATTTTTTCAGGCATAATGCCCTGAATAATTTCACCTGCCGGGAAAATAGGGAGTTAATATGTTAAAAAAAGAAATGATTCAGAAGCTGAATGAGCAACTTAATCTGGAGTTTTATTCCGCGAATTTGTATCTGCAAATGAGCGCATGGTGCGGTGACAAAGGTTTTGAAGGCGCATCCAGTTTCCTGAAGACGCATTCTCAGGAAGAAATGCAACATATGCAGCGCCTGTTTGACTATCTGGACGATACCGGAAGTCTGCCTATATTAGGCGCGATTGCTGCACCGCCGATTGATTTCGATTCACTGGCTGATGTCTTCAAGCTGACCTATGAACACGAACAACTGATCACTGCAAAAATTAATGAGCTGGCGCATGAAGCGATGGCGCTGCAGGATTACTCTACATTTAACTTCCTGCAATGGTACGTTGCTGAGCAGCACGAAGAAGAGAAATTGTTCCGTTCTATTCTGGACAAATTGGCGTTAGTCAAAGCCAGCGAAGGCGGCCTGTTCTTCATCGATCAGGACCTGAAAAAAATGTCTGCGGCAGCGCCGTCAACCTAATGACAAGCGACGCTTCTGTCGGCCAATAATTAGTTGAATGACGCGGGATAACGCTTTTCTTATCCCGCCATTTTCCTCTCCCGAACGACCTTTCTGCCAGTACTAAACTACCGATATTATTCCTGAAATCCGCACTCGACTTCACCTTCCTCTGTCGCTATGATCGCATCAGTCGTGATATACAACGTTATGTTTTATAAGGGTTGAAGCTGTCTTTCTCTGATTCGGATAAGGCTGCAAAACCCACACATCATTGTTTGAATACGCCATGTCGGGAATACATGATGAAGAAATTTTTGCTATCTATCGTGCTTACTTCACTTTCTGTGAATGCTTTTGCTGCCGCTAAACTGGCAAATATCAGCCGGTTTGAGTACGGCGATCGCTGGGCTTTCACGCGTGAAGAAGTTCAACTGATTTGCCGCCCTGGCAATGCGCTGTACGCCTTACATACCGGTACGCTGATGCAATATCCGCTGAACGATGTCGCGATTGCGCAAATGAAATCTGGGCAGGTGAGTGCGCAGCCGATAGACGCGATCTGGCTGGACGATCCTAAGCATCCCGGACAGAAAAAAAGCCTTCAACCATTTATCGAACGTGCAGAGCAGTTATGTCAGCCAGACGATAAGCCATGAAGTGATTGATTTACTTATCAATGTTAAATAATTACTTCTTTATGGTTAAGATAAAGTGTGAAATCTGTTCCATTTGTGATGATTGCGAATAGGTTAAGGCTGGAAAACGCGAGGGAGTTGGCTAAGCTTAAGTCTACAGGGCTAGTACAGCTTGTATAAATGCCAACTTTTAGCGCACGGCTCTCCCAAGAGCCATTTCCCTAGACTGAATACAGGAATCGTATTCAGTCTTTTTTTTTGCTTCAAAAAATCAATGTACGAAATAAAGGATCTAACCTTCCATGTCTTTGGCTTACTCTGTACTTTGTATGTGCTCATAAAATAGTGCTGGTGGGTCTTTTAAAGGTTTTTAAAAATAAATGCTTGCTAAAGATATTGATACATGAGTTAATGACTCGTCGGTTTGATTCGCAGACGTAAAAAGCAGTTTAGTAAAGCAGTTCTCATTTCAAAGTGTTATCCATAGATATCCCTTCTTTTGAGCCTCCTTATTGTTGCTAATTAAATTCTGTGCACAGGCCCTATTTGCCGGAAGGCGCTATAAAATTAAGGTAATTTCTATGTCTAATAAAATGACTGGTTTAGTAAAATGGTTTGACGCTGGTAAAGGTTTTGGTTTCATTACTCCTGACAACGGCAGCAAAGATGTATTCGTACATTTCTCTGCTATTCAGAGCAACGATTTCAAAACGCTGGACGAAGGCCAAAAGGTTGAGTTCACCATTGAAAATGGTCAGAAAGGTCCATCAGCTGGCAACGTTGTCGCACTGTAAAAAGTCGCGCTACAATAAAGCCAAATGAATTAATGCTTCTCTTGCGATAGCGATGATGGTTTAACCGGAGCGGTCAAGAAAAGCACTGAAAACCCCTAGCGTAAAGCTGGGGGTTTTTGTTTTTATATCTCATCGCCGCTTACTGCATTTTATGTTCAGTACTCAGCAGCCTATATTTTTTATTCCTCATCATCCGTAAGTATTCAGCTTCATTAACTGTTGCATAGCGAACGGACATAATTCCTCTACCTTCATTATAAAATGCCTTTTATCACAATCTAATCGACAGGTTTATATCCCGTTTATAGCAGTTATCGACTAAATTGATAGAACACGACGTAATGGGAGGAAACAATGACTGAGAAAAATACGGGTACTAAACACAAGGATGAAAATGATCATCCGGCAAAAGATGCGCCAAAAGATCAGGGTGAGATTCCGCGCAAACGTGATGACAGCAAAGATGATGTCGAAGATCCGTTTGATGCGAATCAGGATTAATAGGTTGGCGACAGGCTTCTGTCGCCAATGTACAACGAAAGATTAGTGCGCTTTAGACGCCACGGTGACAGCTGAATCGGGAGTGAAATAATCGCTCTCATCCACAATCGGAATATAAACTCTGACCCATTCAGATCCTTCAACCATCTCCCAGCTATGTCCTTCTCCCTGCGTATCGGCGGCAATCAAGACAGTCCCAGGAGAAAGCAGAAAAGTGGAACCATCGCTGACCCGAAATTTCAACGTGCCTTTCAGCGTGATGACATATTGTTTGCGCGGTGCCGGGTGAACGTTCATCTCCCAGGCTTCAGTGGAATTACTAAGCCAAAATTTTTGCGCGGTAATTTTTTCCAGAGCGGGAACACTGCCTGTTACGAAGGCTGAGTGATTGTCTGGCGTATTGATCAGTTTGATGGCCGGTATCCGAGTTTCCTCCGGATGAGTTGGAGAGGGCGTTGCGGAATAAGCAGTAATGGAAACCAATAATCCGGCAAGCGCCAGAAGAAAACGCGATGTCTTTTTCATTTAAATAAAATCCATATTATTTACGCCCGATAAATGGGCAACTCTGTCTATGTCAGCCGTCTATGCACACGTCTTACAATATCGTGGATGGTACTGTTGGGGGATATTCTTCACCAGATGGTTAAAGCAATCACACTGATTGGTATATCGCTTGATTTGTTTATATTTTATTCATTCCGGTTCCGCAGTAGGATGAAATCGGTGAAGAATAAATCAGTAGATGAAGGGAAGAGATATGCAGATTTCAGCCAGTCGTCTGATGGCGACGATGCAAAGCGTATTGCAAAAAGCAGGATGTGAAGAACACGAAGCTCGTACTGTCACCGAACACCTCGTGGCGGCTAATCTGAAAGGGCATGACAGCCATGGCGTGGGGATGTTGCCACACTATGTGGAGTTCATCGAGAAAGGCATCATGCACCCGAATACGCCCGCGCGTTTAGTGCGTGACAGTGGGGCGGTGCTGCAATTTACCGGCGATCGCGGCTTTGGTCAGCGTACGGGCAAAGAAGCGATGCAGGCGGCTATCGATCGGGTAAAAACGACGGGCGTGTGTTTAATGACGCTGTCGTCGACCTGCCATTTGGGACGCATCGGCACTTATGGAGAAATGGCGGCGGACGCCGGGCTTGTGTCGATACACTTCGTCAACGTTAACGATCTCGACCCGATTGTGGCTCCCTGGTGTGGCAGTGAAGCTCGTTTCGGGACGAACCCTATCTGCATTGCATTCCCGCCAACGGATAATAATGCGGCTTTTGTTCTGGATTTCGCCACCAGCGTGGTTGCGCTGGGGAAAACGCGGGTCGCGTATCTGGCAGGCAAAACGTTTGATGAAGAGGTCATGTTGGATTGCCACGGTGTTTCCACTAACGATCCGAAAGTCATGTGGGAAGGTGAAAAGCACGGTGCCTTGAAACCCATCGCGAAACATAAAGGCGGCGGGTTGATTTTAGCGGCTGAAATGCTGGCAGGACTGTTGTCTGGCGGCGGAACGATTCAACCGGAGAATGCGCGTCAGGGGGCGATAGTGAATAACATGACGACGATTGTTATCGATCCCGCCAGTATGGTTTCTATGGCGTGGTTGCAGAAAGAATATGATGCGATGCTGGATTACGTTCGCACGTCAACGGCTCCCGATCCGACACAGCCTATTTTAATCGCCGGTGAACCGGAACGTATTTCGCAGGCGCAACGTAACGCTGATGGTATTGATTTGTCCGATCAGGAGTGGCAGAAAATCGTGGAGGCGGGGATCGCTTTGGGGATGAATCCGGCCGAATTCGCGTTAATAGCATAATATTATTCAGGAGAAGACAATAATCGGGAGGGGGTACTGATGCGGGGATGGGTAATCGTTGTGGTGATATTGGGGGCGTTAGTCGCTCTGGCGCCCTGGATCCAACGTCAACTCCCGCCCGGCTATGATCCTCTTTCTCCGCTGTCCGTCGATGACCCACCTACGTTTATTACCCGGCTGAAAATGAAGTCTGTCGCCAACGATCCTGAAGCCTGTTTGGCCGTGTTAAAGCAGGCGCAGGAGAACGGGCGTCTGCGATTCTCCGAGGCCAATGACATCAATGGACAATGTCCGGTCGCGTCACCCGTGCGGATACAAGGCTTTGGTGCGGTCACGCTCAGTTCCAGTTTTCTTGCCAGTTGCGCGCTGGCGCTGAGTAGCACCATGTTTGTTTCGCAAGTTGCGGTGCCGCAGGCGCAGTCTCTTGGCACGTCGCTAGCGCGCATCGACCATATGGGCAGCTATGCTTGTCGAAATGTTTATCACCGACCGGAAGGGCGTTTGAGCGAGCATGCGACGGCAGATGCGTGGGATATTGCCGCTTTTCGTCTCTCTGACGGTCGGCAGGTCAGCGTCCTGAATCAGTGGTCAGAAGCGGACGATCGTGGTAGCTACTTGCGTACCACGTTCAGAGAAAGCTGTCGTTTTTTCGGTAACTCGTTGGGGCCGGAATACAATGCCGCACACGCTAATCACTTTCATTTTGGCATGCGCGGTTTTGGTGTGTGTCGATGAGAATACTCAGGCGGGAAAACTAAAAATCAGCGTACTCCTGGGCGGGGATCCAGAAGCCATCAATATACTCTTCAATGGGGAAGCAACCCGCGCGGCGCAGGCGTTGTTCATCCATCGCTTGCAGACATTGCGCTTCGGTGTTGTAGGCACCGATGACCAAATCGTCACAGCCATGCCCGAGATAACAAACAAATATCACTAACGCAAACATGTCGCTCTCCAGACATTACCGAGTTTCTTCTGTCAGGATAATTGTAGATGAAAATCAGTGAGGAAAGGGAGAATGGGTGGTTCATCAGGTGGTTTTATCGCCACCTGATGCAGAAACCGCATTTATTCTTTAGAAAGAGGCTGGGCGGAGGCTGCGCCATCTCGCACTAAGTCGCGCGGCAGGCTGTTTTTTATCCGGCTGCTGATGCGTTTTGCCAGACCGACAGGCGTATTCTGGTAAGTTAAAATCAGCTCATCCGCAGCAGGAAGCGGTTCCGGATAGCTGTCTTTCCCCTGAAACCACTCGCAGGCGATGCGATCGGCCAGCGCGTAGGCATTCTTCGCGTTCGGATCGGCCAGCGCGACAATCGCTTCATGCTGCCAGCGGAAACCTTTAGGGAAGCGTTCAGCAAGCTTAATACCAATTCGTGAGAATTTGATATTGCCAAAAGCGGAAGTCAGCGCCGCAGGGAAGAGCCAGATTTCGCTATCACGCTGCCACAGTTGAAGTAACGCCTCATCCCAATGAATCCCCTGTTTACCTGCTGCCTGTGCGAGTAACGCAGACTCTTTGGGGGCAACCGGAGAAAACGGAAATTTACCGACTTTATAACTCGGACGCGGCAGGGGCGGCACGCTGGCGGTTTTCCGTAAGCGGGCAACAAAGAAGCCTTCGCTGTCATAAATCTGTGGGAAGACGTGCAGGAAGCCTTCTTCGGTTGTAGCGCGTTCGGCGTCGGTGAAGAGATCGTGTAACGATTCAAATTCGCACGCATCAGGAAACTGCGCCTGTAGCCAATGGCAGACCTGCTGGTTTTCGTGCCGATTCAGCGTACAGGTAGAGTAAATCATCACGCCGCCGGGCTTCAGAGCATGAAACGCGCTCATAATCAGGTCGCGCTGTGTGGCGGCAATATCGGTAATGCTTTCTTGCGACCAGTGGCTCATCGCCGCCGGATCCTTACGCACCACGCCTTCACCCGAACATGGGGCATCCAGCAGAATCGCATCAAAATACTCCGGCAGTGCCGCGCCGAAAACCCGCCCGTCGAAGTGTGTAATCGCGGTATTGCTGACGCCGCAGCGGCTGATGTTGGCATGCAACACTTTTACCCGGCTGGCTGAATACTCATTGGCGATGATAGCCCCTTCATTATTCAGTCTCGCCGCAATCTGCGTTGTCTTGGAGCCCGGCGCAGCCGCGACGTCCAAAACCGTTTCAAGCGCATCGTTACGATGGAACAGGGCGCTGACGGGCAGCATGGAGCTGGCTTCCTGAATATAAAACAGCCCACTCAGGTGTTCGAGCGTATTGCCTAGCCGCGTGTTTTCTTCTTCTGCATTCAGCAGCCAGAAACCTTCCTGACACCAGGGAATCGGCTCAAGCTGCCAGCCATAGGGTTGCACAAGCTGAAGAAAGGCATCGACGCTGATTTTTAACGTATTCACGCGGATGCTCCGACGCAGCGGACGCTGGCAGGCGGCAATAAAATCCTCCATCGAAAGCGATGAAGGCATGATGTCCCGCATTGTGTCGAGAAATTCAGCAGGCAGGTTGGCTGGGGTAAATTTTGCCACGGCGTGGTTCCGTACAGGTTATTCAGTAAAACGAGGGGAAGAAGCGGCGAAGTGTAGCACGGATCCTTCATACATCATGTGAAAACGGCAAAGCGACGCGTGAAAACGACAGGGCAACGATCGCTGCCCTGTCCGGTGGTGAGGTTAATTATTCGGTGTCGGAATCGCCGTACCCCATTGCCGCCACTCTTTGGGCTCTTCGTTCCTCAGCAGGAAATGTTTTCCTTCCTGTGCTTTGGGGGCGAGCGGCGTGCTGGGTGGCGTGGCAAACGCGATACCGCCGCGAATGAACTGCTGGAAGGTTCCGCTCTTGATGACGCCCCCCGTCAGGCCGAATTCCAGGTTGTAACCCGAAGCCAGCCAGAAGACGGAATTGTCGCGTACCAGATGCTGATAGCGTTTGCTGATGCGCAGCGACACGGCGATACGATCCGAAAGCGTGCCCAGAGACAGTCCGGTTACCGTACCGACTTCAATGCCGCGGAACAGCACTGGCGTACCGACCTGCAATGCGCCTGCTTCTGGCGCATCAACGCTGATATTCAAGCCGTCCTGATAGCGAGAGTCGGAGATAGTGGCCTGTTGCAGCTCAAAATTGCGCGTTACGCTGCCGTTACCCGGCTCGACGTTGATATAAGGCTGGAATAGCGTTTCCAGATGATTCACACCAGCGGCGGAAATTTCTGGCGTAACGACGGAAAAACGTGTCCCGGAGCGAGCGAAATTACGCACATATTCAGGGTAGAGTACGGCCTGCACCAGCACTTCGTTACGCTGATCGGACAACTTCAGCGAATCCAACTGACCGATATCGATTCCCAGATAGCGGATCGGCATGCCCGGCGCGAGTTTGCTGGCATCGTAGGTGCGCAGAATGATGCGGCTCCCCACAGCGCGCGCCGCCGTTTCGTTGTTGTAGAGGACGCGTTTACCGCCTTTAATTTCCGGTGCACCTTCCAGATTATCAAAACTGATCGCACCTTTAAGCGCTCGGTTCAGCGGGGAGGCTTGCACGGTCAGGCCCGACGTATTCAACTGCACACGAGCCCCGCCTTCTGCCCAGAACACGCTGTTTTCCGTCAGCAGTTTGCGGTGTTCAGGGCGAATATAAACTTCAACTTCAAAAGTATCCGCCTTTGGCCGCACCCGCATGATTTCGCCGACCTGGAACTTACGGTACAGCACGATGGATCCATCCTGAATATCCGGCAGGCTGTCGGTCACTAAGGTGAGAGTCGGAGAAGGCGTGGCACCGCGAATGCCTTCCTCGGCTTTTTCGAGATCGCTGAACAGCGGATAGCGCGCCTGAACGTCACCTTTGCTGCCCGGTAAAACCTGAATACCGCCGCTGACCCATTCTTGCGCGCTGGCACCCAGCACTTGAATCCCATCTAGCCCCATCTTCACATTCACACGGCTGTTAACGATGAATTTGCTGTCGCGGTGTAATAGCTGGCGATATCGTGGCTCGATCACCAAAAGGAAGCTGACACCTTGTTCGTCCAGCGTGCGCTTCACGACCTGACCGACCTGCACGCCGTGCAACAGCACGGGTTGACCGCTATCAATGCCATAGCTTTGTGCGGCCGTGAGCTGAATAGAAAGCGCGCCGGGCTGAGCGAGCTGCTGCTGTCCGCTATCCAGCACGTCAAAATGCTGGCGTGGTTCGCCTTCACCGGGGATGAGCGTCAGCGTTGGGCCGCTCAGCAGACGTGAAACATTCAGGTCGCTGAGAGAAAGCTGAGGTTTACTGAGTTCGATACGCGTACCTTCCCGCATCAGCGAAACCACGGAAGGATCGATGATGAGCTCCCCGCTGACCTTGCCGTCGTCCGGATTCAACGTAATTTTACTTAGCGTGCCGACTTCCAGCCCCTGATACATCAGCGGGGTGCGGCCTTCGGATAGGCTGTCGCCAGAAGGTAAGTCCAGCGTAATTTTCACACCGCGCTGGCTTTGTGCCAGATCGGGGTAGAGGCGGTAGGATTGCTCGGCACTGGCATCCTCGCTCTCTTCCGGCGAATCGAACGCGATCGCACCGTTAACCAACGCCGCCAGATTTTCCATCTCAATTTTTGCGCCGCTGACGCTGATGTCGGCATTAAAGCCGGACACATTCCAGAAGCGGCTGTTCTTCTTCACCAGATGGGTAAAGCGGCGTTCCACCAGCACGTCAATCATCACACCGCGGCGATCCTGAGAAACCGTGTAATCGTAGACTTTCCCTACCGGAATTTTACGGTAATAAACCAGTGAGCCGGTATTCAGTGAACCCAGATCGTCCGCATGGAGATGAATCAGCAGTTCCCCGGTATTCACGCGGTATTTGGGTTGTGTATCCAGTGCAGAAAAGTGCTCTTGCGGCTCGCCAGAACCGGGCATCATCCCGATGTAATTACCGCCCACCAGCGCATCCAGCCCTGAAACCCCAGCGAGAGACGCCTTCGGGGTCACCAGCCAGAACTGTGTGCCGCTGCGTAACGCTTCCTTCATATCGCTTTTGATACTGGTTTCGACCTGTATGGTGCGCAGATCTTCACTCAGCTTGATATTTTGCACGGTACCGACTTCAACGCCCTGATAGCGCACGGGCGTACGCCCGGCGACAATGCCGTCAGCGGAGACAAAATCGATGGTGACCGTGGTGCCGCGCTCCTGCTGATTGGTGTAAATCAGCCAGCCAGCAATCATCAACGCAATCAGCGGCAGTAGCCAAAAGGGCGACAGGCGGCGTTTGTTCTTCACGGTAGCTTCAGTTGGTGTCCCAGGCGTATTATCTTGCATTGTTATTCCACATCAGTGTTATCCCACATCAGTCGGCTATCCAGCCATTCAACGGCAAGGATAGTGAGAATCACCGCCGCGCCAAAGTAAAAAGCAGCAGGCCCCATGGTGAAAGCGAGTAATTGATCGCGGTTGACGAGCGACATCGTCAGAGCAATCACGAATAAATCGAGCATGGACCAGCGGCCGATCCAACGGATAACGCGCAGCATCTTCATGCGCATCATTATGTTGCCTTCCGATCGGAGATGGATACTCACCAGCAGCCCGAACAGCACAATAACCTTAGTAAACGGCACCAGAATACTGGCGATAAAGACCACCAGCGCGATCGGAACATTGCCTGAGGCAAGCGAAAGAATACCGGAAAAAATCGTGTCCTCCGTACGCGCACCGTTGACATAAATAATCGATATGGGCAACAGGTTAGCGGGGAACAGTAAAACGATAGAAGCAATGAGCGCTGCCCAGGATTTTTGCAGGCTTTGCCGCTGACGCAAGCGAAGAGGAATATGGCAACGGGGGCAGCGCCCCCGGTTGTCGGGTGAACTGGTGAAATGGCAGGAAAGGCAGATTCGGTAGCGATCCGGCGAAATCAACGGTCTCATGCGCGGATAAAACCGCTGCCAAAGCTGGTCGGTATTTAAGTGAATCAGCGTCAACAGGCTTAAGATCATCAGCGCCAGAAAGGCGACCAGCCCGATTCCCGCCTGAACATCCGCGAATTCACGGACTTTGATTGCGGCAACGGCCATGCCGACCAGATAGATATCCAACATCATCCACTCTTTTAGCCGTTCTAGCATGAGCAGGATGGGGCGAAGGTTCATCCCGATTCGGGGAGCAAAAAACAGGTAGAGCAGAGAAAAAACCAGCGTCAGCGGTGCGCCAACGGTACAGAAGGCGACCATGCTTGCCGTGAGCGGATGCCCTTGACGGGTGATTTGCCAAATGCCTTCAAACAGGCTGGCATTGATGGTGACGCCCAGCAATCGAATACTGATCAACGGTTCAGTGAAGGCAAACGGCATCAGTACCAGCATGGCGACGGCCATCGCAGCCAGCCGAGAAATATTCCAATCTCGGCCTGAACTGACTTTGGCATCGCAGCGTGGACAATTCGCCGTCTGGGTTCGCTTCAACGGCGGCAGCGCAAAAAAGGCATCGCATTCCGGGCAGCGATGATAGCGATCGACCGCAGGTACGGCACTTTTCGATCCCCCGGTTAACGGCGGCCGGGGAGAAGGAAACGGCGCAGGGCTGGCTATACTCTGTATTTTCATCTTTCCTGCGATCCGATAGAAAGTGTTAGTCTACGATGGATAACGTATTCACAGCTATTCAGTGTAACTGAAGGCTAACTGAATGATAAATTCATAAAAGGATATGATCTCTGACCGATATTATTTTACAGGTGGAAATAGCACGATATGCACGACAGCGGTACAGTAAAGCGGATGATTCTTCGCGCGAAGGCGCTAATCTTATGGCATTCTGTAACCGATGCTAATGCAGTTTGTGCGGGAATGGTTCGCACTGTTTTGAAAAGACAACGATATATTTTATGAATAAACAAGAATTTTATCAGGATCTCATCCGCGACATGTCATCGCTTATCGCGGATGAAAACCGTTTTATTACGATTTTATCAAACAGTAGTGCGCTGCTGTTTGAGCGTTTGGATGGGGTTAACTGGGCAGGGTTTTACCTGTTGGATAACGACACGCTTTTCCTGGGACCGTTTCAGGGCAAGGTTGCTTGTGTGCGTATTCCGGTTGGCAAAGGTGTATGCGGTACGGCAATAGCTGAAAATCGCATTCAACGTGTGGATGATGTCCATGCGTTCCCTGGTCATATCGCCTGTGATGCCGCGAGTAATGCTGAAATTGTGCTACCGCTTGTCGTTAACGGGCAACCGATTGGCGTTCTGGATATTGACAGTACCCTTTATCAGCGTTTTGACGCAGATGATGAAGAAGGGCTGAAGGCCGTGGTGAGCGTACTTTGTGCTCAACTGGAAGCGAGCGATGTGATGACATTCATCAATTCTCTCACGTTGAGACAAGGTTAACGTGGCAATTGCCGATGGCGTCATTATAATGACGCCTGTTCATGCCTGCGCCGGTTGGCAAACCCGTTGTAATCAGGAAATTTCATGGAAAATCAACCTAAGTTGAACAGTAGTAAAGAAGTCATTGCCTTTTTGGCAGAGCGATTCCCGCTTTGTTTCACCACTGAAGGTGAAACTCGTCCGTTAAAGATCGGTATTTTTCAGGATCTTGTTGAGCGTGTGCCGGAGTCCGATAACGTCAGTAAGACGCAATTACGCTCTGCGCTGCGTCTTTACACCTCAAGCTGGCGGTATCTGTACGGTGTAAAATTGGGTGCCCAACGTGTGGATCTGGATGGTAACCCATGCGGTGAGTTGGAACAGCAGCATGTCGATCATGCTCGTAAGCAGTTGGAAGAAGCTAAAGCACGAGTTCAGGCTCAGCGTGCTGAGCAACAGGCGAAAAAACGTGAAGCGGCCGGAGAATCGGCAGAAGCGGCGCGTACCCCTCGTCCCGCTCAGAAACGTGCGCCGCGCCGTGATGCTTCAAACAATGCATCCCAAAACCGTGGATCCCAAAACAGCGCATCACGTAAACCACGTCAGCCTTCTTCCGGCCAATCGCAGTCCTCTTCTCAGCAATCCGCTAATGCTCAATCTCGTCAGGCAAAGCCTGCCAGCAATGAGCCTCAACGGGTAGCGGTTACGGATGTTTCCAAACTGCAAATCGGTCAGGAAATCAAAGTCAGAGCCGGCAAAGACGCCATGGATGCCACCGTGCTTGAAATTGCCAAAGGCGAAGTCAGAGTACAATTGGCTTCTGGACTGGCAATGATTGTACGCGCAGAACACTTGCAGTTCTGATACGGAGGCCAACCTGGGCATGAACAACTTAGTCAAAATAACCGCCATCGCAGGCTTACTGCTGGCGGGCTCTAGTTTTGCAAATGAAAACATGACGCGTGTTGAACAGATTCCTCAGCTACATCAGGAACCTCAACATGCTACCGTTAGCGACAGGGTGGCCTCACGTTTCCTGCGTTCGCACTATCGCCAGTTTATGCTGGATGCGCAGTTCTCTGAGAAAATTTTTAACCGCTACCTCAATATGCTGGACTACAGTCACAACGTGCTGTTGGCCTCTGATGTGGCACAATTTTCCGGGCAAAAAGCCCAGTTGGGCGACGCGCTGAAATCCGGTCAACTGGATGTTCCGTACGCGTTGTACAATCTGGCGCAGAAGCGTCGGTTTGAGCGTTTTCAATATGCACTGTCGCTGCTGGATAAACCGGTCGATCTGACGGGCAATGAGACGTTTGAACTCGATCGCAGCAAAGCCCCTTGGCCGCAGAACGTGGGTGAACTTAACCGCCTGTGGGATGCCAAGGTAAAATATGACTGGCTCAGCCTGAAGCTGACCGGTAAAGATGATAAAGACATCAAAGAGACGCTGACCAAGCGTTACCAATTTGCGATTCGTCGTCTGGCGCAGAGCAACAGCGAAGATGTTTTCCAACTCGTCATGAACGCCTTTGCGCGTGAAATTGACCCGCACACCAGCTACCTGTCACCGCGTAACACCGAGCAATTCAATACCGAAATGAGCCTGTCGCTCGAAGGGATTGGTGCGGTGCTGCAGATGGATGACGACTACACCATGATCAATTCCATGGTGCCCGGTGGTCCGGCAGCGAAAAGCAAAAACATTACCGTCGGTGACCGCGTGGTTGGCGTAGGCCAAAACGGCAAGCCGATGGTGGATGTTATCGGCTGGCGTCTGGATGATGTTGTTGCGCTGATTAAAGGGCCGAAAGGCAGTAAGGTGCGTCTGGAAATCCTGCCTGCGGGCAAGGGGACGAAAACCCGCATTGTCACGCTGACGCGTGAACGCATTCGCCTTGAAGACCGCGCGGTTAAAATGTCCGTCAAGACGGTCGGCAAGGATAAAGTCGGCGTGCTGGATATCCCCGGTTTCTATGTCGGCCTGACGGATGACGTGAAAGTTCAGCTTCAGAAGCTGGAAAAACAGAACGTCAGCAGCATTGTGATTGACTTACGGACTAACGGCGGCGGCGCGCTGACGGAAGCAGTAGGGCTTTCTGGTCTGTTTATCCCCGGCGGCCCTGTGGTTCAGGTGCGTGATAACAATGGCAAAGTGCGCGAAGACAGCGACACCGACGGCATTGTCTATTACAAAGGCCCGCTGGTGGTGCTGGTAGACCGCTTCAGTGCTTCCGCTTCTGAGATCTTCGCGGCGGCAATGCAGGATTATGGCCGCGCTTTAATCGTGGGTGAGCCGACGTTTGGTAAAGGCACCGTGCAGCAGTATCGCTCGCTGAATCGGATTTACGATCAGATGCTGCGTCCTGACTGGCCAGCGCTGGGTTCCGTGCAATATACGATTCAGAAATTCTATCGCATTGACGGCGGCAGCACGCAGATGAAAGGTGTGACGCCTGACGTGATGATGCCAACCGGCACGGAAACGGTAGATACCGGTGAGAAGTTTGAAGACAACGCGCTACCGTGGGACAGCATCAAAGCGGCCAACTACACGAAGAGCGGCGATCTGAAGGCACTGATTAGCAAACTGAATGAACATCATCAGGAGCGTATCGCTAAAGATCCTGAGTTCCAGTATGTGGCGCAAGATATTGCCCGCTACAACGCGCTGAAGGATAAGCGCAATCTCGTGTCGCTCAATCTGGCCCAGCGCGAGAAAGAGAATGACGATGATGAAGCGATGCGTCTGAAGCGGATTAACGATCGACTGGCGAGAGAAGGTAAAAAACCGCTCAAATCGCTGGAAGATCTGCCGAAAGACTATCAGGCACCCGATCCTTATCTGGATGAAACGGTGAAAATCGCTAACGATTTGGCGCAGGAAGAGAAAGAGTAAAGCGTAAAAAGTAATACGTTAAAA
Source organism: Pectobacterium carotovorum (assembly GCF_900129615.1). Lineage (GTDB taxonomy): Bacteria > Pseudomonadota > Gammaproteobacteria > Enterobacterales > Enterobacteriaceae > Pectobacterium > Pectobacterium carotovorum. The sequence continues at coordinate 191,943 of NZ_FQWI01000001.1, forward strand.
TCGTTCTGATCATCTGAGATCATCAAGCGCCTTGTGGGTTTATCCAACAGGGCGCTTTTTTTTTGAACCTGATCGTTGTTTTTGACGATGGTTGTTGTTGAGTGTTACAGGATGACCGCGCTGTACCGTCAATGACGGATTAACGAATCTTGGTTGGCGAACAGCCAAAACGATTTTTAAACCGTTCGGAAAAACGCGCTGAGGATTTATACCCACAGGCTTCGGCCAGACGTTGCATACTCCATGATGTCGTCTGTACCAGCATCATCGCGTGTTGCATGCGCGTCTCCAGCAACAGCACTTCAAAGCGTGTCTGCTCGGCGGATAACCTCCGGCGCAGCGTGGCTTCGCTCATCGCCAGTCGTCGCCCCGCAGACTGCGCGGTCCAGTGGCGCTCCGGCTCTTCGCTGATAAGCGTACGTAGCTGAGCGGTAACGCCGGGCTGTGGCGGTACGCCAAAGCGGTATCCCCGTTCCGACAGCACAAGCAGCATATCCATCAGCCGCAGTTCGAGACGTGATGCATTGAGCTTGTTGCTCGTTATTCCTTCAACCAGATGTTGTAATGTGCTGATAAGATCGTCATCCAGCGCGAGAGTAGTGAAGGGGCGCGGAGGATAAGTCGGAACGCATTCATCAGGATAGCGATGATAAAAACGCGCCAAAAGCGTGGGCGAAAATGTCAGAAAGATTGACCGGAAAGCGGAGTCGTGACCACCGGGCATTTTCGTCAAATCGGCACTTGCGTCAGGTGTAATCAGGCAGAGCTGAGACGATGTGTCGATAACCGTCGCTGTATCCTGCTCAAGAATGGTTAATTGGCCAGAGAGAACCAGCAGGAGCGTGGCCTCATAGAAATGGAAACACGTTGTCTGCTGCGGTGTACGCAAGTGGGGCTGAGCGAGTGCGCACAGGCCATACCGTTGCAGCGGCTGGCCTGATGGCAATCGCCAGTCCGCCTCTGCAATGAGAGACGGAGAAGCGGGGCGTAAAGCGGTCACGCTCATAGCCAGCCATTCTTATAACAAGTCATTATCATAACTTATTGTTATCACAACAATGCGGGATTCAGCGTATACAGCCCGGTGAGTGTCGCTTCTGCCAATACTGGCGCGCTAGCCAGCGCAGCGCGGACATTCGCTCCATTAAGCTCACCTTCTATTGCTAAAACAGGCGTCGCGATAGCGTAGAGAGTGAAGATGTAATGGTGGACGATCGCATCGTTCCACGGTGGGCAAGGGCCATCATAACCATAGTAGGTGCCATTCATCTGCTCATCGCTGGCGAACCAGGCGGTGTAATCGTTGACGCCGTGTCGGATCCCTGTCGGTGCATCCGGGCCTGCTTTACCACGTGGCGTGATGCCAGTGGAATGAGAGGCGGCAGGAATTTCATTGACGCTGGCTGGAATATCGAGCAATAGCCAATGGTAGAAATCGACACGCGGTAGAGAAGCGCTCACCTCGCGGCCTTCCTGATTCACATCGTCACCCCGGCTGGGGACATCCGGATCGTGGCAGATCAATACGAAAGACTGTGTCCCTTCGGGCGCGCCGTGCCAGGCAAGGTGGGGATTGTGGTTAGAAGACAGCGCAATGTGGCTAGTTGCGTCCGGTACAGCAAAGGCAAATTCGCCCGGGATAGTTTCGCCGTCCTGAAAACTGTGGCTGGAGAGTTGCAGCATGGTGGTACTCCTTATCGTGATTCCGGTGGGTGTGGAATCATTATAGAAGAAGCCGAACATAATTATTTTCCTAATACCGTCAGGATAATGCTTTTGGCTGTCAATTTGAGGGCTTGAGATATTATTGCTCGCTAATCGATATGAAAAAAACGGCTTCCGATAAGGGAAGCCGCCGTGACTTAGCCGATCTGCATCGCGATAGCGTGCGCGATTAACGACCCGCTTTTAGCTGCTGGAAGTAGGTTTCATACAGCGTGCTGGCGCTGCCGACGTCGTTCTGCCATTCGCCTTTCGCGATGGTTTCATCATCCGGGTACAGTGTTTTGTCCCCTGAAACCTCCGGTGGCAGTAATTTTTTCGCTGCCAGATTCGGCGTCGGGTAGCCGATAGTTTCCGCGACCTGTGCTGCTACTTCCGGGCGCAGCAGGAAGTCGATCAGCTTCATTGCGCCGTCAACGTTTTTGGCGTTGGCCGGAATCGCCAGACTGTCCATCCAGAAGATACCGCCTTCTTTGGGCCAAATGACATCCAGCGGTGTACCTGCCTGACGTGCCACGTAGGCAGAACCGTTCCACACCATACCCAAATTGACTTCACCTTCGATGAACGGGTTGCCGGGGTTGTCTGAGTTGAACGTCAGCACGTTCGGCATCAGGGCTTGCAGCTCTTTATAGGCCGCCTCAATCTCTTTAGGGTCAGTGGTATTCGCGGAGTAACCCAGTTTACGCAGGGCGATTTGGAACACCTCACGCGCGTCGTCCGTCAGCAGCAGGCTGTTTTTGTACTTGGTATCCCACAGATCGGCCCAACGGGTGACGCTGGCAGGGTCAATCATTTCATGATTAATACCAATCGCCGTTGCGCCCCAAATATAGGGAATGGAGTAGTCGTTATTTGGGTCGAAGGATTTGTGCAACAGATTCGGATCGAGATTATGGAAATTGCTGAGCTTGCTGGTATCAATCTTTTGCAGCATGCCTTCTTTGCTCATCTTAGAGATGAAATAAGTCGAAGGCACGACTAAATCGTAAGCGCCATCCTTATAGGTCTTCAGCTTGGCATACATACTCTCGTTGGATTCATAGGTGGAGTAAATCACCTTGATGCCCGTTTCTTTAGTGAACTGTTCCAACAGGCCCGGCGGCACATATTCGGTCCAGTTATAGAAATAGAGCGTTTTGCTGTCGTCGGCATTGGCGGTGCTGATGCCAAACGCCATTGCGCAGGCTGCCAGTAGGTGTGGCCACTTTTTCATTATGTTTACCTCCTTACGAGTCCCAAAGGAAATACCCGCCTGGAACCTATCCCATTAGGCTATTTTGTTTGCCATTTTGAACCAGGGCAGTGCTCGAAATCCTCACGTACTACGTGTACGCTCCGGTTTCTGTGCGCTGTCCGTGTCCAAACTGGCTGCACCAATAACGCCTACTGGAATAGGTCCTTACAAGCAGATATGAAAATAACAGTATTCATCGTGCTTACCGCAACCTTATTTTCCGGTGCGGTCGCGTAAAATCAGCTGGCTACTGAGCACCAGCACGAGCGATAGAATCAGCAAAATCGTTGCCAGCGCGTTGACTTCAGGGGAGACGCCGACCTTCACCATCGAGTAAATCTTCAACGGTAGAATCTCATACGCGGGCCCGGTGACAAACGAGGACACCACCACGTCATCCATCGACAGCGTAAAGCTGAGCAGCCAACTGGCGGCTACTGCCGGCATAGCTAGCGGTAGAATGATTTTGCGCAGAATAATCACTTCGCTAGCACCCAAATCGCGCGCGGCTTCCAGCATCCGCACGTCAAAGCCTTTCAGGCGCGAATAGACGGTCACCACCACAAACGGCAGGCAGAACGTGATGTGGGAAAACAGCAGCGACCAGAATCCAAGCGATATGCCCAGCAGCATGAAGAGCACCAGCAGTGAAATCGCCATCACGATATCCGGCGACATCATCACCACGAACAGCATGCCGCCGACAAAAGGTTTGCCGCGAAAGCGGTAGCGATACAGCGCGACGGCCGTCAGGGAGCCAATCATCGTGGCGAACGTCGCGGAAAAAACGGCCATCGTCAGTGAGTGTTGCGCGGCCTGGAGCAGGCTGTCGTTGTTTATCAGCAGCCGATACCAGTCTAGTGTAAATCCCTGCCAGTTGATGCCGAAACGCGCTTGGTTAAACGAGTTCACGATCAGAATAACGATCGGGATGTACAGGTAAGCGTAAATGATGGACATAAATCCACCGCGGATTAAGCGTCCGGTCATTCCAGCTCTCCTTTTTTATTCAGCAGGCGGGCTGTGCGGTAGTAGATAAAGAGCAGCACGCCCATGACCAGCGTAAGGCAGATGCTGGTGGCGGCACCAAACGGCCAGTCGCGGATATTGAGGAACTGGCTTTTAATAATGTTACCGATCAGCAAATTCTTGGCACCGCCCATCAGATCGGCAACAAAGAACAAGCCCATGGCAGGCAGCAGCACCAGCAGGCAGCCGGCGATAATCCCCGGCATGGTCAGCGGGATGACGACGCGAATGAAGGTTTGCCACTTATTGGCACCCAGATCGCGGGCGGCTTCAAGGTAGGATTTATCGAGTTTTTCAATGCTGGAGTAGAGCGGTAGCACCATGAACGGCAGCAGGATGTAAATCAGACCGAGAATCACCGCTTCAGAGGTATACATAATCCGCAGCGGCGTATCGATAAGACCCGTCCAGAGCAGAAACTCATTCAGATGTCCGCGTGTACTCAGAAAGATTTTCAGGCCGTAAATACGGATCAGCGAGTTGGTCCAAAAGGGCACAATCAGCAGAAACAGCATCAGCGGCTGAATTTTTTTCGGTAAACGCGCCAGAATAAAGGCAAACGGATAGCCCAGCAGCAGACAGCAGAGCGTGGCGATAACGGCCATGTTCAGCGAATGCAGCAGCACAGAGGCATAAAGCGGATCGGCCAGTCGCGTATAGTTTTCCAGCGTAAAGACCAGGCTGACGAAATGGGTGTCATCGCGCGTCAGGAAACTGGTTCCGATGATCATCAGGTTGGGCAGGAAAACAAACAGCACCAGCCAGGCCACGATGAGTGTGATAATGATGTTTTGAAAGCGTTTACGCGACTTCTTCATCGTGCAGGACTACCTCCCAACTTTCCACCCAGGTGACGTCTACTTTCTGGTTGAGTGAATGGTCGAAGTCGGGATCGTCTTCGTTAAAGAACTCGCTGACCATGACCATCTTGCCGTTTTCCAGCTCAATGTTGGATTCCAGCGTCATGCCTTTATAGTTACGCTCGCGCACATAGCCAACCATACCTTCCGCCTGCATGCCGTCGCCAAGCTCTTCGACGCGTAAATCTTCCGGTCGTAGCAGTACGTTGAGGTGTTGGCCGACGTTGACCGGAAAGCTGACGGTGATAACGCAGTCGTGGCCTTCGACCTGAGCGCGTACCCGCTGTTCGTTCAACAATTCCAGCACCACAGCATCAAAGATATTGATTTCACCGATAAAGCTAGCGACGAACAGATTTTTTGGCTCTTCGTAGATTTCACGCGGCGTGCCGTCTTGCTCGATGCGTCCATCGCGCATTACCACGATGCGATCGGACATGGTCAGCGCTTCTTCCTGATCGTGCGTGACGAAAATAAAGGTGATACCCAGCTTACGTTGCAGCGCCTTCAGTTCGTTCTGCATCTGCTTACGCAGTTTATAGTCGAGCGCGGACAGGGATTCATCCAGCAGCAGAACCTTCGGCTGATTGACGACGGCGCGGGCGATGGCAACGCGCTGTTGCTGGCCACCAGACAACTGGTGCGGGCGACGCTGCGCCAGCTCTTCCAGTTGCACCATTTTCAGCGCCTCAATCACGCGCGGCGCAATCTCTGCGGCGGGTGTTTTCTGCATGCGCAGGCCGAATGCCACGTTCTCAAACACGCTGAGATGAGGAAACAGGGCGTAACTTTGAAATACGGTATTCACGTGTCGCTGTTCAGCAGGCTGGTGGGTAATGTCCTGCTTTTCCAGCATGACGTTGCCGCTATCGACCGTTTCCAGACCGGCAATCAAACGCAGTACAGTGGTTTTGCCGCAGCCGGATGGCCCGAGGATCGTCAGAAACTCACCGTTATTAATGGTGAGATTAAAATGTGAAATGATGTCTTTGCCATCAAAGCCTTTATGGACGTTGAGCAATTCAACGACCGGCACAGTCAGGGAGTTTTCTTTCATTAAGGTATAGCTCTATGTCCTGATTTGGCCGATCAACGGTATCTCCGTTGCGATCGTACCAAGGGTTATCACCTTTCAGCCAGCGTGCGCAGTTAAGGGCGGCATTTTACGGGAAACGCTGCCTGACGCCAACTTGTGTGGCCCCACTTCTGCCAATGGATGTGTGAATGGTGACAATTCAGTCAATGAATTCGCGCACATGTTTCCTGATTGTTACCTGATTTAGAGGTTCTTCGTGACACGGTCGCTGCTTTTTGGCCTGAATTCTGGTCTGGCAGTTTGTTAAATCGGGAAAAAACTGACCTGACGCAATATCTACCGGGGTAGCCCTATCCATAATGCCTTTCAGGGTTCAGGGGGCATAAATAAGATGGATAAATTACTCGACAGATTTTTGAATTACGTTTCATTTGATACGCAGTCTAAATCCGGCGTTCGGCAGGTGCCGAGCACCGACGGTCAGTTGAAACTGGCGCGTGCGTTGCAGCAGGAACTGCTCGAACTGGGATTTGAGCAAGTTGCGCTGAGCAAGCAGGGCTGCTTGATGGCGACGCTTCCGGCAAACGTTGCCTGGCCCGTTCCGGCCATCGGTTTTATTTCACATATGGATACGTCACCGGATTTTAGCGGCAAGAATGTTAATCCGCAGATTCTGGAAAACTACCGCGGCGGCGATATTGCCTTGGGCGTGGGGGATGAAGTGCTGTCACCCGTGATGTTCCCGGTGTTACACCAGCTACTGGGGCACACGCTGATTACCACAGACGGCAAAACGCTGCTGGGAGCGGATGATAAGGCGGGAATCGCGGAAATTATGACCGCGCTGGTGCGTTTGAAGAAAAGCCAGCTCCCGCACGGCGATATTCGCGTTGCCTTTACGCCTGATGAAGAAATTGGCAAGGGCGCTCAGTTTTTTGATGTCAACGCGTTTAACGCACAGTGGGCCTATACCGTGGACGGCGGCGGTGTTGGCGAACTGGAGTATGAGAATTTTAATGCCGCATCGGTTCAGGTGAAAATCGTGGGCAATAACGTGCATCCCGGTAGCGCCAAAGGCGTGATGGTGAACGCGCTGACGCTGGCCTCGCGCTATCACCAACATGTGCCGGAGAGTCAATCACCGGAGCAGACGGACGGCTATCAGGGGTTCTACCACCTTCACAGCATGAAAGGCTCTGTGGAACGCGCAGATTTGCATTACATCGTCCGGGATTTTGACCGCAACGGCTTTGAACAGCGTAAACAGACGATGCTGGATATTGCGGAAAAAGTCGGCGCGGGGCTGCACCCAGATTGCTATATTGAAGTCACGATTACCGATACCTATTACAACATGCGTGAGCAGGTTGAGCAGCATCCGCACATTATTGCGTTGGCGCAGCAAGCGATGCGGGATTGTGACATTGAGCCGAATATGAAGCCGATTCGCGGCGGCACCGACGGCGCACACCTGTCATTTCAAGGGCTACCGTGCCCAAATCTGTTTACCGGCGGCTACAACTATCATGGCAAACACGAATTTGTCACGTTGGAAGGCATGGAAAAGGCGGTGTCTGTGATTATGCGCATTGCTGAACTGACGGCGCTGCGCGCGAAGCCGTAAGAGTTTCCATTTTGCAGAGACGAATAAGGCGGGATATTCCCGCCTTATCTTTGTAACCAGTATTCAAGATGGGTCTTAATCCGCAAAGTACCAGTAACCGCTGTTAATCAGCACAGTAAGCTGCGCGAGGAAAGAGGGGTCTTCCAGCGCATCGCCCAGCTGTTCTGCATCAATAGCAGGATGCTCAGCCAGCGCAAACAGCGCCGCTTTGTGCGTGCTATTCACTTTTTCCCCGTTAACGAAGCAGCTATCTCCAACGCAGATGACACGCAGGCCACCTAAACGACGCAGTGGTTCACCCTGTTGCAGATATTCATACACTTCGCCTGCCTGATAAGGCGGCTCCGGCGGTGAGAGATCGAGCTCGTGACGGGACTGGGAAATAAATTCGCCAAACCAGTTCTGGAAATGCTCCGGCTGCTGCACCAAATCCAACATCATTTTTTGCAGCGCATCCAGCTCTTGCGGCAGTACGCTGGCGATATGATCGCGGGATGGCACATCAGGATCGCTGTAGCGATAGCTGCCGAGTTCACGGGAAAGCACATAATCCGCAAAGCCGCTCACCAACTCGCGAGCATTCGGCGCTCGGAAACCTACCGAGTAGTTCAGCGAGTTCTCCAGCGAATAGCCTTCGTGCGGGAAACCCGGTGGAATATAGACGATATCGCCCGGCTCCAGCTCTTCATCAATAATGGCGTCAAACGGATCGACCTGAAGCAGATCGGGATGCGGACAGTGCTGCTTCATCGGTATTTTTTCACCGACGCGCCAGCGGCGACGCCCCGTTCCCTGAATGATGAACACATCATACTGATCCAGATGCGGCCCTACGCCACCGCCGGGAACGGAAAAAGAAATCATCAAATCATCGGTACGCCAGTCCGGCAGTTGTCGAAAGGGCAGCATCAAGGCAGAAGAGGGCTCATGCCAGTGATCGACGGCCTGCACTAACAGCGACCAGTTGCTTTCCCCCAGATGATCGTAGCTCTCGAAAGGACCGTGGCTTACCTGCCAGCGTCCGTTCTGATGGCTGACCAGACGGCTATCAACCTCATTTTCCAACGCCAGCCCGGCGAGTTCGTCGGGTGAAATCGGGTCGATAAAATGCGTGAAACCGCCTTTAATCAGGAGCGGACGTTTTTGCCAGTAGTTCGCTAAAAAATCCTGCCAGTCGAGATTGAGCTGATAGTCCATACTGTTTTCCAGAAACGTGTTTTTTTGAGGAAATGACTGTTCTTGAAGATATGATTTTTCTTGAAATAATCAGTATTTTAAAACAATCAGTATTTTGGCGATAAGTATAGCGGAAGCATCGCGCGCTGTACTGCCTTTCATCCCTCATTCTGGCTCAGGTTCTGGCGGGAGAAAATAGCTTCGACTCGGGCACCGCCCAGTGCGCTGTCGCTGATGAGTATCTCACCCTGATATTGTTCGATAATTTCGACGGCAACGGCAAGGCCGATACCTTGTCCGGGGCGCATACGGTCGGCGCGTTGCCCACGCAGGAAGATCATTTCGCGCTTGCTTTCGTGGATGCCGGGGCCATCGTCATCGATAATCAGATGCAGTTTGTGATCGGAGTATTGCACGCTAATTTCGACAAATTCCAGGCAGTACTTGCAGGCGTTATCAAGAATATTGCCCATAACTTCCATAAAGTCATTCTTCTCGCCCACGAAGGTCAGTTCTGGCGGAATATCGAGCGTCAACACTACGCCCTTGCGCTGATACACCTTATTTAATGCAGAACACAGGCCATCCAGCAGCGCTGGAACCGAGTGTACTTCGCGTATCAGCAGATTATGTTCGGAGCGTACGCTGGCGCGATGTAGGTAATAGCCAATCTGCTGCGAGATGCGGCTGATCTGCGACAGCATAATAGGCTCGGCCTGATCGATAGTGATCTCTTTACCGGTTCGCAGCGCACGTAACGTGGTCTGCAAAACCGCCAGTGGCGTTTTTAAACTGTGGGTGAGATCGGTGAGCGTTGTGCGGTACTTATGGTAGCGCTGGCGTTCGTTATTCAGCAAGATATTCAGGTTTTTTACCAGACTGAACAATTCGCGCGGCGGATTTTCATCCAGTTGATCGCGCGTCCCTTTTTCCAGCTCGGCGATCTGTTTTACCAGATGCTGAATAGGACGTAGGCTCCAGTGAGCGCCCAGCCACAGCAGGGGAAGCACCAGCAGAAGGTTGGCGATCAACACATAGCTGAACCATTCCCACACCACATCTTCCTGTTGCAGTTCCTGCGGGATGCGGTCAACCACGACAATGGTGATGGAAGGGAGATGCTCGGTCTTCGGGTAAACGTTCACGGCGATAGAATGCGTTAACGCATTGCTATGCGCACCGTTCAGCGCCCGCAGGCTGCTAAGCAGTAAGGTATTGCCCGTTAATACCGCGCTGCTGGTATCGGTATCGGTATCCAACTCGTGATAGGCCGTCTTATTCAGCCATTCCGGCTTGATTAGCGCTTCCAACTCGGGAACGTGTTTTTCGCGCCAGAGCACGTTGCCATTCTCATCGTATATCAACACCAGCGTGGGGAAATTGATGTCAACGTCGGGTGGTGTGACGATATTCAGTTGGTTATCGCGCCACTGCGCAAGGCTGTAGTAGAGGTTACTTTCGCCGCGCAGCAAGCGGAATGAGGTTTTATCAAAGTTGACGCTGTAACCGATAATGGCGACGACGCCATAGGCGAGCGACAGCGCCAGTACGATGGCCGCTGTCGCGAGTAAAAAACGAATACGAAGCGAGAAGGGCAGCTTCTTATCGCTCATGCTGAGCCTGAGGGTGTATCAATATCAAAGCGATATCCTTGTCCGCGCACGGTAGTGATCACATCCGGGGCTTCTGCCTGCTGAATTTTCTTACGTAATCGCCCCATCAACACGTCGATGGTGTGGCTTTCCCGCAGTTCTGCATCGGGGTACAACTGCAACATCAGCGACTCTTTGCTGACGACTTTGCCTTTATTGCGAATCAACGTCTCGATAATCGTGTATTCAAACGCGGTGAGTTTGATTGGACCGCCGTGGATTACCAGCTCGCGGCGCGATAAGTCGATCTCAAAGGGCGGCAGGCTGATGACTTGCGATGCCAGCCCGCTGTTACGCCGCATCAGTGCCTGCAGGCGCGCCACGACTTCTTCCATATGGAAGGGCTTGGTCACGTAATCGTCCGCTCCCGCTTCCAGCACCGCAACTTTGTCCTGCCAGCCTTCACGGGCGGTCAGCACCAGAATTGGGAGCTTGACCTGATGGGCGCGCCAGCGGCGGATCATGCTCATGCCGTCTTCATCGGGTAGCCCGAGGTCGACAATGGCGATATCCGGCATATTTTCATGCAGAAAATAATCCGCTTCTTTGGCGTCAGACGCCGAGTCAACCTGATGCCCCATTTCGTTCATCTGAACGGTTAAATGGTGGCGCAATAATACATTATCTTCAACGACCAGAATTCGCATCGCTATATCCTCTGTCGAATAGAAATGGCCATGTTTATCGAAATACTGCTATGCGCCATATCTTTCACGTATGTCGCCCCTGCGTATCAACATTATACGCAGAGAACGTTATTTATTTTATTTGTTAAATTATCCACAGGGAGGGTAAACCGGGTATAAACAGGCTGGAAATGCTTGGTCTTATGCAAAACTGGCGGGCAGGGCGCCCGCCAGAGAGGGATTGCGATCGGGTTTAAGAACGGTTATTTCAGGTCATCGACCATCGCGATAGCACGGCCGATATAGTTGGCTGGTGTCATCGCCTTCAGACGCGTTTTTTCCGCTTCTGGCAATTCCAAACTATCGATAAATTCCTGAATACCGGCAGCATCAACACGTTTGCCACGAGTCAGCTCTTTCAGTTTTTCGTACGGCTTTTCAATCCCGTAGCGGCGCATCACGGTTTGGATCGGCTCTGCCAACACTTCCCAGTTGTGATCCAGTTCGTCAGCCAGACGATCGCGGTTCACTTCCAGTTTGCTGATGCCTTTCATCGTTGCCTGATACGCAATCAGCGCATAGCCCACGCCTACGCCCAGATTGCGCAGCACGGTAGAGTCGGTGAGGTCACGCTGCCAGCGGGAAACCGGCAGTTTGCTAGCCAGATGCCCCAGAACGGCGTTCGCCAGACCCAGGTTGCCTTCCGAGTTTTCGAAGTCGATCGGGTTAACCTTGTGCGGCATGGTGGAAGAACCGATTTCGCCGGCAATAGTTTTCTGTTTGAAGTGATTCAGGGCAATGTAGCCCCAAATATCACGGTCAAAGTCGATCAGAATGGTGTTGAAACGCGCGATGCAGTCAAACAGTTCGGCGATGTAATCGTGCGGCTCGATCTGCGTGGTGTACGGGTTCCAGTTGATGCCCAGCGAGGTAACAAAGCTTTCGCTGAACTGGTGCCAGTCCACTTCCGGATAGGCCGCCAGATGGGCGTTATAGTTACCGACGGCACCATTAATCTTGCCCAGAATCTCAACCTGTTGCAGCTGGCGATATTGGCGATCCATACGGTAAGCCACGTTAGCGAACTCTTTACCGATAGTGGACGGCGTAGCTGGTTGGCCGTGTGTACGGGAAAGCAGCGGGATATCGCGATATTCCTGCGCCAGCGTTTTCAGCGCATCAATGATTTGACGCCAGTGCGGCAGGATCACATCGCGGCGAGCGGTATCCAGCATCAGCGCATGAGACAGGTTGTTGATGTCTTCTGACGTACAGGCAAAGTGGATGAATTCGTTGACGGCGTGCAGCGCGGGAATTGCGGCAACTTTCTCTTTCAGGAAGTACTCAACGGCTTTCACGTCGTGGTTGGTCGTACGCTCGATCGTTTTAATGCGCGCTGCATCTTCTTCACTGAATTCGGCGACAATTTTATCAAGGAAAGCGTTTGCGTCAGCGTCAAATGCAGGAACTTCCTGGATCTCTGCACAGGCTGCCAGTTTTTGCAGCCAACGTACTTCAACCTGCACACGGAATTTCAGCAAACCGAATTCGCTGAAAATGGTGCGCAACGTGCTGACTTTATCGCCGTAGCGTCCATCAATAGGGGAAACGGCGGTCAGTGAGGATAATTCCATCGCAAGCAACTCCTGAGATTGGTTTCAATAACGATTAATTTCGATAAGGACAATGAATTATTAACAATAATCAATTTCGTGACGCTGGCGTTACTCACACCAGCGTCGATCATAGCGGCAAGAATACCATCAAACGGACGGGCAACGCGCCAATATCTGTTTCGCTTCTTTGACCAACTGGCTGCGTGAGAACATCAGCTGCAAGCGTCCGCCGCCAATCTGTTGCCAGAGCACCGTAGAGCGGATACCGGCCAGCAGCGCGGCACGCACTTTAGCCTGCACCTGACTGTTTTTCAGCACTTCCGGTGAACCAGTAACCTGAATACGTGGCCCCAGCGTACTAATGACATCCACATAAATCGCGGCCAGCGCACTCACAATCGTCTCGGAGAGCAGCTCGAAATGCTCCAGTTGGCGCTCCAACTGCCCGATGCGTTTGCCCAATTCGTCAAGCGCGGCAGACTTCGCATTCAGCTTGCGTTCTAACGCAATCAGGCTGAAAGCGTAGCGTGATAGCTCTGCACCCGCGCCTTTATTGCTGCTGCTATTCAGAATGCCGAGCAGCGTTTCCAGCCCAACTTTCAGGTTCTGCTCGTCATTACCGTAAACGGCCAGCGTAGACGCCGGATTGAGATTCAAAACGCTGTTCAGCGAGGTATGCAGCACATCGTTATTACAGTTCCCGGTGTGGGCCAACTGTTGGACTAAGTGTGCCGACTGACAAACGCCCGCTAGTGCTAGCGTGATTTCATAATAGTTCTTAGCCACGGTTACTCCTGTAAGCGCTCTTCGATGATGCCGCCGCCAAGGCAAACGTCGTCCAGATAAAACACGGCAGATTGGCCCGGAGTTACGGCTGCGACGGGCTCATCAAAACGCACGGTAATGCGATCGTCGCCAAGTGGCGTGACGGTGCAGGGGATATCCGCCTGACGATAACGGGTTTTCACCGTACAACGTAATTCAGCGGTGAGCGGCTGACGATCGACCCAGTGTAGCTGCTGTGCGATTAAACCGTACGACATTAGGCGAGGATGTTCGTGACCCTGCGCGACGTACAGAATATTGTTGGCGACATCTTTATCCACTACGTACCAAGGGTCTTCGCCGCCGTCTTTGACGCCGCCAATACCCAGACCTTTGCGTTGCCCCAGCGTGTGGTACATCAGCCCTTGATGCTGCCCCATCGGTTTGTTGTCGTCGACGGACAGAATCGGACCGGGCTGTGCGGGCAGGTAGCGCGCCAGAAAATCGGTGAATTTGCGCTCACCGATGAAGCAAATACCGGTAGAGTCTTTTTTCTTCGCGGTTGCCAGTTCCAACTCTTCGGCAATTTTACGTACCTGCGGTTTTTCCAGCTCACCGACCGGGAACAGGCTTTGAGCGATCTGTTCGTGGCTCAGCGTATAAAGAAAATAGCTCTGGTCTTTGTTGCCGTCCATGCCGCGTAGCAAACGGCTTTTACCGTCAACGTCGTGACGACGGACATAGTGGCCTGTCGCGATATAGTCTGCGCCGAGATCTTCAGCGGCGAATTCCAGAAAGGCTTTGAATTTGATTTCTTTGTTGCACAGGATATCGGGATTGGGGGTACGGCCCGCTTTGTATTCTTCAAGGAAGAGTTCAAAAACGTTGTCCCAATATTCGGCGGCAAAGTTGACGGTATGTAATTCGATACCCAGCTTGTCGCAAACAGCCTGTGCATCGGCAAGGTCTGTGGCCGCTGAGCAATATTCCGTGTCGTCGTCCTCTTCCCAGTTCTTCATGAACAGGCCTTCAACATGATAGCCCTGTTGCTGTAACAGGTAAGCGGAAACGGAGGAATCAACACCGCCGGACATACCGACAATCACTTTTTTCTGGCTGTTATCTGACATGGAAGTCTCACGAACTGAAATTTACTGACGCATTGATGCGAAAAACAAGCGGCGTATTTTAGCATGTTGAACCGAGGGCTGCATCGCTATTCCTGCCGTACGGTGGTTAAGTCCGCTCACGGCAGGAATAGCAAGATGCCTAAAATGGCCAGTTAAACGCGCTCAATACGGTTAATGGATAGCGCTCTGGCTGCTGGTAGCAGCGAATACTTTCGGCTACCAGCGGCGAACGAAGCTGATGCGAATGCAGAATGTCCTCGGCGGTCAGCCAGCGGCAGCATTCGATATCGCTGTCATGCGGCTGGGTATCGACCCGCGCAGGCAGATCGAGCGCGAAGCAAAAGCGCAGAAACGGTGTGCTGTCGGGGGCGATCCATTGGTGCAGACGCAAGAAACTCTGCGGTGTGGCCTGAATGCCTGTTTCTTCCCACAGCTCACGGCTTGCAGCCTGAATCAGTGTTTCGTCGGCTTCCAGATGGCCCGCGGGCTGGTTCCACAATAATTTGTCGTTAATTAACTCTTCGACGACCAGAAAATGGTTTTCGGCCTGTACCACACAGGCGACTGTCACATGGGGTTTAAACATCCGTTATCTCCTTCCATTCTCCGGGTAACAGGTTTTCTACGGTCTGATTGGCCATGCCGTATCGAATCAGACGTAATGTAGGATACCCGATATTTGCCGTCATACGACGAACTTGCCGATTACGGCCTTCATGCAGAGTGATTTTTAACCAGCAGTCGGGAATGCTTTTACGCTCGCGGATGGGCGGATTACGCGGCCACAGCCAGTCAGGTTCCGGGACGATCTCCGCACTGGCGGGCAGCGTTTTGCCATCATTTAGGTCCAGACCCGTACGAAAGCGCGTCAGTGCGTCGTCGTCAGGAATACCTTCGACCTGCACATAGTAAATTTTGGCTGTTTTCTTCGTTGGCTGGGTTAGCTGTGCCTGAAGCTTGCCGTCATTGGTGAGAATCATCAGGCCTTCGCTATCGCGATCCAGACGCCCGGCAGCATAAATACCGCTAACCGGAATGTAATCTTTCAGCGTCCGGCGTCCGGCTTCATCAGTGAATTGCGGTAGCACATCGAAGGGTTTATTGAACAAAACGATGCGGCGCGGCGCGTTGTCAGGCTGCCTTTTTCTTGCCGGCTGTGAGCTGAATCGTTTAACTTTGTGATTTTTAACAGAGAATTTATTCATCATCTTTATAGTCGCGGATAACAAAAGCATTATACTCAAATGGTTTGCGATTGGCGCGGGCTAAATATTCAAGTAGTATTGACACGCATCTTACAAGTCATTAACAAAATTGCGCTCGAAGGAGAGGTTAATGGAAAGCAAAGTAGTTGTACCGACAGAAGGTCAGAAAATCACGGTTGACGCTCAAGGCAAACTGGTTGTTCCAAACAATCCGGTCATTCCGTTTATCGAAGGCGACGGCATCGGTATCGATGTAACGCCAGCCATGATCAACGTCGTTGACGCCGCCGTGAAGAAAGCCTATCAGGGCAAGCGCGCGATTTCCTGGATGGAGATCTATACGGGTGAAAAATCCACGCAGGTCTACGGTAAAGATGTCTGGCTGCCGGAAGAAACACTGGATTTGATCCGTGAATACCGTGTGGCGATTAAGGGCCCGCTGACAACGCCAGTCGGTGGTGGTATTCGTTCTCTGAACGTTGCACTGCGCCAACAGTTGGATCTGTACGTTTGCCTGCGTCCGGTACGCTACTACGAAGGTACACCTAGCCCGGTTAAACAGCCTGAGCTGACCGACATGGTGATCTTCCGCGAAAACGCCGAAGACATCTATGCAGGTATCGAGTGGAAAGCTGGCTCTGCTGAAGCAGACAAAGTGATCAAATTCCTGCGTGAAGAAATGGGCGTTAGCAAAATCCGTTTCCCTGAGCAGTGTGGTATCGGCGTGAAGCCGTGTTCCGAAGAAGGTACCAAACGTCTGGTTCGCGCCGCAATCGAATACGCGATCACCAACGACCGTGATTCCGTCACGCTGGTACACAAAGGCAACATCATGAAATTCACCGAAGGCGCGTTCAAAGACTGGGGCTACCAGTTGGCGCGTGAAGAATTCGGCGGTGAGCTGATCGATGGCGGCCCGTGGGTGAAAATCAAGAACCCGAACACCGGCAAAGAGATCGTGGTAAAAGACGTGATCGCCGATGCGTTCTTGCAACAAATCCTGCTGCGTCCTGCTGAATACGATGTGATCGCCTGTATGAACCTGAATGGTGACTACATTTCTGATGCCCTGGCGGCACAGGTTGGCGGTATCGGTATTGCTCCGGGCGCGAACATCGGTGACGAATGTGCACTGTTTGAAGCCACGCACGGTACGGCACCGAAATATGCGGGTCAGGATAAAGTGAACCCAGGTTCCGTTATTCTGTCTGCTGAAATGATGCTGCGTCACCTGCAATGGTTCGAAGCGGCTGACCTGATTGTTAAGGGCGTTGAAGGCGCGATCAAGAACAAGACCGTGACTTACGATTTCGAACGTCTGATGGAAGGCGCTAAACTACGGAAATGTAGCGAGTTTGCGCAGGACATCATCGATAACATGTAATCCAGTGTTAAGCATGGGTTAACAATAGGGGCCTCGATTGGCCCCTTATTTTTTGTGTTAAAAACCTTTCCCCAAAACCCTCCCCAAAATGTTTCCCCAAAACCGTTCAATAACTAGGCTAGTTTTGTGCCGATAATCACCTAATCCTTACCTCTGTCATCGTTATATTTGTCAGTCATTTTCCTCGATCTGTGACCTGGTAGTTTCTGAGTGTCGATCCCTCGATCGCGATAAAGCCTTTCTGAAAGAAATCGCTGTTCGTGAAAGGTTGGCTCAGTTCCCTAATCCCATATCGATCCGCTTTTATCTCTGACTTTTTGAATGTAGAAGTCAGTATTTTTGTTGATACGCGTTGCGTATACGGGCGGTTGTTGGAGAAAAATAATGTTGGAGGCGGTGTTATACGGAGTTTTCACACTAGCGGTGATTTTCGCTCTGGAATATCACGACGTCCACAATGAGATTGCCCATCAGGACAATCAGCACAGCACAAATATTAAAGTGAATTCAGATGAAACACAGATCGTTTATTGGACAATTATCAAATGTGACCCAATCGGTCGTCAGTGCGTTAGCGATGATGTTGCGGATCGGTTGCTTGACTACACGTACCGTTTACGTGCTAGCACAATACGTCCCGTTACAAGCGGAACTGACTTTCACTGCCACCGGTTGCAAACTGACGTATGCGCAGGTTGTTTATTGGGTTGATCCGCTATTGACGGCAATTGATCAAGCTAACAATCAGCTTTCTGGAATACGTAGAACGGAATCCATTTATTCCTCGCAATAGTGGGGATCTTTTATCAAGAGGAAGTGAAATGAAAAAATACGCTATTGCGTTAATGTGCCTGTTTTCGGTTTCAGCATTTGCCGAGACCTATAAAGGCTATCCTGATATCCCAGGCAATGCAGTTGGTTTTGCTACAGAGGTCATCAGTTATACTCCAGGGAAAAATGTAGACTCAAATCGTAAAGTGCCAGAGCGGGTTTTGGGGGAGCCTACTGTTTACAGTACCGGTAATGCGTCATTATCTCTTGGTTCAGCAGGCAGTATGGTTGTCGGTTTTGCTCCGTACGCTATTAAGAAAAGTGGCACAGCAGACGCTGATTTTTATATTTATGAAGTTGGGATTTACGAATCATGGGATGCTTATGTTTCTAATGATGGCAATTTATGGATCAAGGCTACTGCGGTATTTACTGAGATCAATCCTGAGCCGGACAGTATCGTCGCAACTCGTGGTTCAGTTATTGGCTATGATGTTGACGTTATTGATTCGACAGAAGATTCATTTGCCTATCTAAAAATTGTAGACACGAGCCTATCATCCTATACAGGGTCAGCCGGTTCAGATATTGATTCTATTGTTATTACGAGTGCTAAAGCACTCGGCACTGAAATATTTGTCGACACCGACTCACGCAACGGCAAGGTTTACAATCTGTATCAGAATGATGTCACTGGAGCAGTAGGCGTCAAAATCATTAATAAAGATAACGTTGTGTCGTATGTCCCTTTCTCTACCGATGACTCTTTGAAGGCTATGGCATTATCGCTACAAGGTGATTTCAATTGTGATGATGAAAAAGATATTAACGTCTTGGCAGCGCGTAAATCTGATAACATCCACTTAAACATCATCAAGCAGCAAAATGGCACAGCCATTAGGACTATCGATAACTCAGTTATCAAATAAGGCATTACAGCAGGCATTCACTGAGTGCCTGTGATAATGACTGACCTCAATGCAGCGCTTCATCAGCACCAGTGGTAAATGTAACACCGTTCCTCCTATAGCGAGCCTGGATGGGTTGTATTTTAACCAAATAACGCCATTAATCGGTAAGTCTCAATTCAGGGGAAACTACACTGGGCCGATTTGGCCCCTTTTTTACGGATGACCAATCCCCTGTGAGTCGGGAATGAGCCGGAAGTACATGTGTTCGGGAATCGGACTGTCCCAACTGCCGATATACATTGCAAAACCGATCATGCCAAAAAGAATGCCGAGCACCAGTACCGTCATCGCAATACCGGACAGCGCAGTTTGTCGCCATAGCGGTTTAGTTGTTTCGCTGCCTTTTCCCTGCGAGCCTGAGGGCTTCATCAGCGAAAAATGGAGCGTTGAGGCCACCGGGCAGGATTCGACGCAGGTCATGCAGGCCGTGCATTCCGCCGTTCTCACCTGAATCAGTTTATCTACCGGAATGTTAGACGGGCAGGCCTTGGCGCACTTGCCGCAATCGATACAACTGGTGGCGTTGCGGCGAATCTTGAAAGGCGACAGCAGCGAAAATACCCCCAAGAGCGCACCATAAGGACAGAGGTAGCGGCACCAAAAATGGCGGACGAACAGGCTGACAAACGTAAAAAGAAAAACGCAAACTAACGTGATGGTGCCGATATTACGGAAGAAGCCGAGCATTTTGACGTCGGCGATCAAACCGTAGGGCGACATCAGGAACATATAAATACCCTGTGCCGGCATCGATAAGGCGATATAGAGGAAAAAACCTAATAATAGATATTTCAGGCTACGCAGCGGAATATCCAGCCACTTCGGAAGAATGAAATGACGTCCAACTATCTTTTTCCCCACAGCGCCCACACACTCGGAAATCGTGCCGATAGGGCACAGCCAGGAGCAGAACGATTTCTTCAGCAACAGGCTGGTGAGAATAAATGCGATAAGTAATAGCATTGACGCAAGGTGGATAGGGGGAAAATTACCCGTTTCCCACGTGAATTTAACGTTCATCAATCCGGCAATTGGCAACCAGCCTTCAATACCACCGGGCCTCGACATATAAAGGCTCGTTCCGCCAGTTTCAAAGTAGCGTACCCAAAAATAGAAGGTGATGCCGATATAAACGTTGATTGCCAATAGCAGAACTTGCGTCGCTCTGCGCCAGGTCAGGGCGTTGCGCCAGTCATTCCAGGGAAGTTTACCGCCAGTGGTTCCTGGGCGGCGTTGCCACCGCTTTCTTGCTTTCTCGCTCATTGCTCTCAATTGCCCCCATTTATTTTTTTCACTCGGCGCTTTCAATACACCGAAGGGATTGTGGGGCAACGTTATCACGCTCGGAATGGTTAAAAATTGATTTGTGCATTGTAAATGCATGTTTGTGGTTTTTTTAGCTGATTGATTTGAATAAGAAGAGAGACAAGAGTGCAGAAGGACGATTTTTCTAAGAGCAAAATGAGAGATATAAAAAAGAATGGATACGCAAACGTACCCATTCTATTAATTACCAGACGGTATTATCTTGAATATATCTTTTATGCTTCAAATTGCGTATGTTGCCCGACGTCAGCGTATAGGAATACCTTGCTACATTTGCACAATTCTTATGATTTAGGTCATTTTTATTAAAAGCAAAGATTATAGTTATTATTAAATAATCTTTTTTATTTTTTTCTTTTAATTAGCGCCTGAGAGTTTAATTCATGAGTTTTTGCATTATGCCTGGGTATGCTGTTTTGCCTGTAGTTCCTCTTTTCGCATCGTTCTGACAATTTTATAAATCCATTGCAGTGAGACATTATATTTTTTAGCCAGAGCGCTGTGATTGCGCCCGTCAAACTCTTCATAGATTTGAAGATCGCGTTGAGACGCGCGCCAAGAGATTCCCATCGGGAAATAAACGTTTTGCCCACCCCATACGGTCATCATATGTTTGGCAACGGCATTGCCGACCAACTCAGCGGTTTGTGGATCTAACTCCGTGACGTTTTTGACCGTATCGGCAACGTGTTGAGAAAGTTCGACCAGAAGCTCAGGACCTTTACTGCGAAATTGTGGTTCAGTCATAAATCACCCTATTGTTATGTGTGTTGTTACTGACGTGAAAACTGGGTTGTTACCTTTGCAGGGATGCCCTGCTGCTATGTGTCTATTTAAAACTATAGTTGTTTTTGTGTCAACATCTTTAGTTTTAATTTGAGTTGTTTTTGGTTGTAAAAAGAAATGACAACCCGCGAGGCTACACGCAAAAGAGGCCAGATGAGGGGCAAAAAAAATCCCGCCACAGGGCGGGAAAGGAACAACATAGACAGGATGAATAACACAACATCAACAAGGGTTGATGAAACAATAGCACGGGGATTGTATAAAATTGTTGCGCGTAGGTAAGGTTACTTGGGCGGGGGTAAACGTTTTTTAGCGCTGAAACGTTTATTGGTAAAGCGGTTACTGGCAGCCCTTTTATTGGCAAAAAATGTATTGATCAAACAAGCCGGCGTCCGTATTGGTCCGCCGGCTTTGATGAGAGAAAAGATAGAACTATGGCGCGGGATACCGGCCAATACAGGACTACAGCAGCACCGAATACCAGAACACGCGGCCAATGATCTCGACTTCGGATTCGTAGGCTTCTTCGTCAGCCTCGCGATTGAAGCTATGGATGACGAGAAGACCGCCAGGCTTGCGATAAAGTTGTTTGATTCGTTTTAGTTTGTCGTTGCCGCCGCCTTCCTGAGCGATGGCGTAGAGCTTTCCATCAATGATGCGTTTGTTGTTGGTATCAACCGCGACAGTCGTTCCATCAGGAATGATGGGTTCCATACTGTCACCCGCAGCCGGGAAGCAAAGAACGCCTGAACCGTCCGTATTTGCACCAACCTTACGCAGTGTAGCTTTAGAGAAACGGAGCTTAAAGCCGTTGTAATCCTCACTTTGAATGCGTCCGTCGCCGCAGGCAAACTCAATATCCTTTAAAAAGGGCACTTCCACCTCGTCCTCTGATAGTTCTGTCGTGCTGTCCCAAGCTGATACGGTGCCCCATTCGGATTTTGGCGGAATACTGGGTTCCTGGAGCGAGCGAGTGACTTCGCTGCTACGCATTGGGTCTTCGCCGTTTGCCAACCATTCAGGACGAACATGTAGTGCATTGGAAAGCTCAACAATTTTGGTTGTCTGCGACGCTTTCCCCACCTCGATCTTCTGTATGGCGGCCTGAGATACGCCAATCATGTCGCCAAGTGCTTTTTGACTAAGCCCTTGGGCAGTTCTGGCGGTCTTTAATCGTTCTGCAAGTGTCGTTTTCATTCGTTCAATGTACAACCTAGGTTGTCATTTATCAAGCGGGTATTAATCTTGTTTAAAAAAAACCAACGCCATTCGTCATTACTACGTGTGAAAATCGCGCATAAATACAACTTAAAATACGACTTAGGTTGTTATGTTGTAAGGCTAACCTTGTGTGGCTGGACGAGATAGCGTCGACATCCCTAAACGCTATCGCTCAATTATCAAAAATCCTAATAAGTATCAGGCAACCATAGTATCGTCTTATTCCACCCCTGATTTGCTTTAAACGTGAGCGTCACTTGATCTAAATCACAATCTGAACGTATGCATTTTGCTTTTATGGAAATCCCGCTGTGGGAAATATAACCAATAAATTCGTTTCATTAAGCATACGCATGACTGCGTGTCGCGGAGGATGTATGTCTGTAATTCGCACGTGTTTAAGTCTGTTTGGTGGTGATACGGTAATTGTTCGGTGTACAAATACATTTGAAGTGCAAATGAGCAGTAGTGAACAGGCAACCATGACCGAAGAGAATAGTGCAACGCAGGATTCTATTTGCCGTCATGCAGAAGGCGAAGTGTATTTAACTGTGCCTTATACCGGGATCTGGGATGTCGTGATCCGAGCAAAAAATGATACACCTGAGCATTCAATAACCTATTTCCCCGCCTGATGACGTTCTGGTTGGTTATATTCTGTTAATAACTTGATAATACGTTGTCGTTATCTGGTCATGAGCACTTGAATATACCAACCTTCTCCTTCCTTTTCTTCCCCCATCGCTCAACGTTGTGAGTACGTCGGTATCTTTCTATTTCGCTTTTTATCTATTATCTTAATTGATTCTTTCACTTGTTATTATTAATGATTTTCAGGGAGGATAGAGTCTGGATCTTTTGCCATACTCATACCCAGCCACCATGCATTTTGACTCTTGGCAAGATAGGGGGCTTTGGTTTGTTAACGTTGGCTTGCTGTTCTTATCGTGCTCATTACTGCAACATTTTGGATTTATCGCTAAATTTTTGTCTAATCTGAACATTAATACGGTGGGAGGGGGGAACCCATGAGTCGTGCCCCAATAAGCAAAGATGAAGACAAACGTCTTGCTGCTCTTCGTGAGTATGGAATTAAGAACGTATTATTCGACCCGGGTTTGAGTAACCTGATTAGTCTGGCCGCTAACATCTTCAGCGTGCCTATCGTTTTAGTGTCGTTGGTAGAGGCTGAACGCCAACTGTTTGCCGCGAGCGTGGGCGTTCCTTTTTGCGAAACGCCTCGCGATATCTCTTTTTGCGCGCATACGATCCTAAAGAAAAAGATTATGGTAGTGCCCGATGCCCTTAAGGATGCGCGTTTTAAAAACAACCCGCTGGTTGTGGGCGTTCCCTACATTCGTTTTTATGCCGGTATTCCATTAATTACACCGTCCGGGCATGCCATCGGCACCTTGTGCATTATCGATTTGAAACCCAGAACGACATTCACCAAACGTGATGAACATAATTTGCAGGATCTGGCTTCATTAGTCATGGATAAGCTGGAGATGCGACGTCTGGAACTGGCGCGGAAAGCCAGTCAGGTGCGTTTTGAAAATATTGCCAATACCTCGCCCGATACCATTTTGTGCGTTAATGAGAAGGGGATGATCACCTTCTGGAATACCGCCGCGGAACACATGCTGGAATATACTGACGAGGAGATTATTGGCCGCAGTATTAATACCATCGTGCCCGATGCCTTTGTCGTGCAGCTCAATCATCTGGTCACCGATCGGGATTCGATGATGAAAGGCGTGACGCTGGAACTGAACGTACAAGCCAAAGGCGGTAGCCTGGTTCCAGTCGAATTGTCGGTTTCGATGTGGGAAGACAACGACAATGTTAGCTATGGCGCGATACTACGTGACATTACAGAACGGCGACGCAATGAAGAGCGGCTGTTTTTGCTGGCGCATCTGGATCCACTAACCGGATTGGCAAACCGCACGTTGCTGACATCCAATCTGGAAACTGCACTAAAGAATGAACCTGCAGTTTGTATCATGATGGTCGATCTGGACGGGTTTAAGGATGTGAATGACAGTTTGGGGCATTCCAGCGGCGATAATATTCTGGTGCATGTCGCCAAAAAAATAAAAGCCACGGTTCGCTCCGGTGATGTTGTGGCGAGAATGGGTGGGGATGAGTTTGCGCTGTTGTTTCCCGGTCTGAGTGACAAAAAGGTCGCGGGCAAAATTGCCGAGCAAATCATCCATGAAATTTCGCAGGCGATGATTATTGACGATCATCAAATCAATATTAGTGCCAGTATTGGCGCGGTGCTGTACCCAGAATACGGGTTGACCGTGCAGGATCTGTTGACCAGCGCGGATTTAGCACTGTATCAGGCGAAGTCTGAAGGTCGAAACTGCTACCGCTTTTTTACGCGCGAGCTGCTTGAGGTCTTTCAGGCTAAGCATGCCTTCCAGTTAGAATTTGTGCGCGCTTACGAGCAGCATGAATTTGAGATGTTCTACCAGCCACAGGTTAAACTGGCGACGAATGAGATTGTGGGTGCCGAGGCGCTGCTGCGCTGGCGTCATCCGGAAAGAGGGCTGCTTAGCCCCGCGGCATTTCTTACCGCACTGGAAAATGGCCCGTGGGCAGAACGAGTCGGGGATTGGATCGTCGAAACGGCATGCAGGCAGGCGGCGGAATGGTGCCAGGCGAGCGACAGCTATTTTCGTATCAGCATTAATCTTTTCAGCGCACAGTTTCGTACCGGTATGTTGGCGCAAAAGATTATGGATATTCTTTCGCGTACAGGGTTACAGCCAAGTTCGCTGGAGCTGGAAATCACGGAAAATATCATCCTGCGTTACGACGAAAGTATGCTACAGCCGTTAAATACGTTGCGTGAAGCAGGAATCGGTATTGCCTTTGATGATTATGGAACGGGCTATGCGTCGCTCAGTATGCTTAAAAACTACCCGGTGACTCGGCTGAAGATCGATCAAACTTTTGTCCGAACCATGTGCGAGTCTCCGCCGGATGCGGCGATTGTTCGAGCGATCCTGTATCTCGGGAAAAGTTTTGGTCTGGGTGTGATTGCAGAGGGGGTGGAAACATTAGAGCAGAGCGAGCGTCTGCGGGGTAAAGGGTGTGAGGAAGCGCAGGGATATCTGTTTGGACATCCAATGCCTGCAGAGGAATTTACCCAGTTACTGAAACTGAATAAGCCAATAGACGTTTAAGCAAGATAGACGAACAGCGGTTTTACCATCCCGCCTCACCAGAAAGCCAGCGTCCGCTGGCTTTCATACTTTGCGCTCCCCGCGCGGTTCACAGACTAAAAAGTGGAATATGGATCACATTTTTTCTATAGTGCTGGCTCGTAACCCAGTACCGGATGTCCCGTGCACGAAATATTTGAGATGCTCCTTGCGGTCTTTGACCGCGCCGCGCTGATGCTGATTTGTCTGTTTTTCCTGACCAGAACGCGCCAGTTCCGGCAATTACTGCAAAAAGAGCAACACTCGCCAGGAGAGCGAGTGACGGTGACGGCCATTTTTTCACTGTTTGCGCTGTTCGGTACGTATTCCGGCATTAATGTTGAAGGGTCGCTCGTCAACGTGCGCGTGATTGCCGTGATGTCCGGCGGTATTCTCTTCGGTCCTTGGGTCGGCATTGCGACGGGTATCATTGCGGGGGCACACCGTTATCTCATTGATATCGATGGCATCACCTCCGTCCCTTGCCTGATTACCAGCATCATCGCCGGTATCACTTCTGGCTACATCAATAAGAAAGTCAAAAAAGAACAGCAGTGGAGCATCGGTATTCTGGGCGGCATGCTGTGTGAGTCGTTAACCATGCTGCTGGTTGTAGCATGGGCGACGCCAATCGAGTTAGGGCTGGATATTGTTTCAAAAATTGCGGTGCCAATGATTCTTGGCTCCGTTTGTATTGGCCTGATTGTCCTGCTGGTGCAAAGCGTGGCGAATGAAAAAGAGGTCATTGCCGCCAGACAGGCTAAACTCGCGCTGGATATCGCGCACAAGACACTGCCATATTTCCGCAATATCAACAGCGATTCGCTGACGGCCATCTGTAGAATCATTCGGACTGAAATTAATGCAGATGCGGTGGCAATAACGAACACGCAGCACATTCAGGCGTATGTGGGGATTGGGGAAGAAAAGTATAATATCGGCCACGACATTATTAGCCCAATGACACAGCAGGCGATTCATGACGGGAAAATCATCATTAAAAATAATGATGAACAGCACCTGACGCCGGAAATCCATTCGATGATCGTCATCCCGCTGTGGGAACACGGGCAGGTAACCGGCACGCTGAAAATCTATTATCGCCATGCGCATAAAATTACCTATTCACTACGCGTGATGGCCGTCGGTTTATCGCAAATCATGTCAACGCAAATTGAAGTGTCCCGCACCGAGCAACTGCGTGATATGGCAAATAAAGCGGAGCTGAGAGCGCTGCAAAGTAAGATCAATCCGCATTTTCTTTTTAATGCGCTGAATGCGATCTCCTCATCTATTCGTATTAATCCCGATACCGCGCGCCAACTGGTGATCAATCTGTCTCGCTATTTGCGCTATAACCTCGAACTCAACGACGATGCGCTGATCGATATAAAGAAAGAGCTGTACCAGATTCAGGATTATATCGCGATTGAGCAGGCGCGGTTCGGCGCCAAGCTAACGGTGATTTACGATATCGACGACGATTTAGCGTACAAAATCCCCAGCTTGTTAATTCAGCCGCTGGTAGAAAACGCGATTGTGCATGGTATTCAGCCTTGCAGGGGCAAAGGAACCGTTGTGCTATCCGTGAAGGAGCAGGGCGATAAGCTGCTGGTGGCGGTAAAAGACACGGGTAATGGCATTAGTCAGGAAACGATGGATCGCGTTGCGCGTAACGAATTGCCCGGGAATAGAATTGGTCTGCTAAATGTCCATCACCGGGTTCGCTTGCTCTATGGCGACGGTTTGCATATTCGCCGGCTGGAACCTGGGACTGAAATTTATTTCTACATTCCACGAGAAGATAAAACCCCGTCGGCGTTGCCGGATGCCGTTCAGGTGCCGCAGCCGGGATATTCTGCTGCTGAACAAACAGGAGGCAACCCATGAAAGCCATTATTGTTGAAGATGAGTTCCTCGCGCAGCAAGAGCTGA
Organism: Pectobacterium carotovorum; assembly: GCF_900129615.1. Classification (GTDB taxonomy): domain Bacteria; phylum Pseudomonadota; class Gammaproteobacteria; order Enterobacterales; family Enterobacteriaceae; genus Pectobacterium; species Pectobacterium carotovorum. The sequence continues at coordinate 219,230 of NZ_FQWI01000001.1, forward strand.
GTTACCTTATCAAACAGCACAGTGATATTACGATTGCGGCGACATTCGATGACGGGCTGGATGTACTGAAATACCTGCAACATAACGACGTTGATGCGATCTTTTTGGATATCAATATTCCTTCGTTAGATGGCGTCTGGCTGGCGCAAAATATCAGCAAATTCGCGCATAAGCCTTACATCATTTTTATTACGGCGTACAAAGAACACGCAGTTGAAGCATTTGAAGTCGAAGCCTTCGATTACATTCTTAAGCCGTATCATGAATCGCGCATCATCACGATGCTGCGCAAACTGGAAACGACCTGGCAACAGCGACAAATGGCACCGGCTGTTGAAACAGGCACGCAGGCGGGGGCTCCGAGAGGCGCACAGCAAACCATTAATTTGATGAAGGACGAACGGATTATCGTCACGGATATTAACAATATCTACTATGCGGCCGCGCAGGAAAAGGTCACGCTGGTTTATACCCGGCGTGAGGAATTCATCATGCCGATGAATATTACGGAGTTTTGCAGCCGCTTGCCGGAAGACTATTTCTTCCGCTGCCATCGTTCTTACTGCGTCAACCTGACTAAAATCCGTGAAATTGTGCCGTGGTTTAACAATACCTATATTCTGCGATTGAACGATCTGGATTTTGAAGTCCCGGTAAGCCGAAGCAAGATAAAGGCGTTCAGGTCATTGATGCGTCTTTAACGGCATTTCATTCCGCGTTTCAGGCATCTCATTCCCCATTCGATCAACCACTGTCAGCCCGCTTGTATACTGGCCTCAGCCCATAAGCTGACAGTGTTTTGATGGATTTTCTCTTCTCCACATCAGCTTATATTTTTTAGCGTGCCGAGTGAATCGGACCAATTTTTGATGTAGGGGAAAGCCCATGAATACCAAACCTGTAAACCGGGGATTGATTGTCCTCGGTACTATCATCACCCAAATGGGACTCGGCACGATTTACACCTGGAGTTTATTCAACCAGCCGCTGGTGGACAAATTCGGCTGGACGCTGAGCTCTGTGGCGACGACGTTTTCTATTACCAGTTTCTGTCTGGCCTTTGCCACGCTGTTTGCCGGTAAATTTCAGGAACGTATTGGTCTGCGCCGATTAACAATGATCGCCGGTATCGCGCTGGGCGCGGGGCTGATGGCGAGTGCAGCAAGCCCGTCTCTGACGCTGATTTATCTGCTGATGGGGGGTGTTGTCGGTTTTGCAGACGGCACGGCTTACATTACGACGCTGTCCAATTTGATCAAATGGTTCCCTAACCGTAAAGGGCTGATTGCGGGCATTTCTGTTGGCGCATTCGGTACCGGAAGCCTGCTGTTCAAATACGTAAACAGTTTTTTGATTGCGGAAGTCGGTGTGTCAGAAGCCTTTTTCTACTGGGGCATTATCGTCATGGCGATGATTCTGGTCGGTAGTTCACTGCTGAAAGAACCTGCTGCGGTACCGGTTCAACAGGCTTCGGTTCAGGGGCAGACGCGTGATTTCTCACTGGCTGAAATGTTGGCGACCAAAGAATCGTATTTGCTGTTTATTATTTTCTTCACCGCATGCATGAGCGGCCTGTATTTGATTGGCATTGTGAAAGATATCGGTGTGCAAATGGCCGGAATGGATATGGCGACGGCGGCCAACGCCGTGTCTGCGATTGCGATTTTTAATACCGTTGGACGTATTGTGCTTGGCGCGCTTTCCGATAATGTCGGACGTATGCGGGTGATCAGTTTTACCCTGTTCGTGACGATTCTAGCGGTATCCGTGATGACATTCCTGCCGCTTAATCCGCTTCTGTTCTTTACCTGTGTCAGCGCCATTGCCTTCTGCTTTGGTGGCAATATCACGGTGTTCCCGGCGATTGTTGGTGACTTCTTCGGCCTGAAAAATCACAGCAAAAACTACGGCGTGATTTATCAGGGGTTCGGTATCGGTGCGCTGTCTGGCTCGTTTATTGCCGCACAGTTAGGGGGCTTCCAGGCCACCTTTATGGCCATCATCATTATGTCGGTTATCTCGCTACTGATTACCCTGTGGGTGAAACCACCGAAACATCAACCCGTTGAGGCCTCAATGCGTACGGATATGGCACACGCACAGAGCTAATCGAATACCGTGGCGGGCAGTCGAAAGGCTGCCCGCCACCACATTTTTCTGACATAAGGTTTTTCTGCCACACGATTTCCCCTCACTTACCTGCTGAAATATCGCGATACAGTTCATCACCTTCCCAGTCATCTACGTGTCACAGGCGAACCCTAGCGTCGTTATCAGCACGCCTTTTTCCTAAAACACGTTTTCCAAAATGAAATTTTCCTAAAAATAACGCGATTTTCCTAAAAACAAATCGTACCGGAGAAAACATCATGATGATTCGGTTTGGGTTCACGTCTGTCTTTTTGATGCTGTTAAGTGTGGTCTTGTTCATTCCGCTGTCTGCCAAGGCGGCTGTTGAACTGACGTTTTGGCATGGTATGGACAGCAACCTGAATACGGAATTGATACGGCTGGTCAACCGGTTTAACGAGTCTCAGACGATGTATCACGTTGAGCCTATCTATAAGGGCAGCTATGAACAGACGCTGGCTACTGGCATTGCGGCTTACCGCACGGGTAACGCGCCAGATATTTTGCAGGTTTATGATGTCGGTACACCGAATATGATGCACAGCGGGGCGATTATCCCGGTGTTCGATTTGTTCAAGCTGGTTGGTATCGATAATGACGAAAAAGCCTTTTTGCCTGCGGTGGAGTTGTTTTACAGCGATAGCCAGACTGGGCACCTGATTTCCCAGCCGTTTAACAGTTCAACCCCCGTCCTCTACTACAACAAAGATGCGTTTATTAAAGCGGGGCTCGATCCTGATAAGCCGCCACGCACCTGGAATGAGCTGGCGTACGACGCGATGCGGCTGCGTGAGAGTGGAATGACATGCGGCTATACGAATGCAGGTCAGCAGGGCTGGATATTACTGGAAGCCTTTAGCGTCTGGAACGGATTGCCGATTGCGACGAAAAACAATGGCTTCGATGGTGTCGACGCGCACCTGTTGGTGAATGGTCCGTTGCAGGTTGCGCACATCACCCAGCTTGCGGAGATGATGAAGAAGAAGGAATTCAGCTATTTCGGCCGCAATGATGAAGGCGCCACGCGCTTTTATAACGGTGACTGCGGAATATTGACCACGTCATCGGGCGGGCTACGCAAGATTCAGAACTATGCCAAATTTCACTACGGTGTCGGGATGCTGCCCTACAGCGAAGAAGCGAAAGGTGCGCCGCAGAATACGTTCATCGGAGGGGCAAGCCTCTGGGTCATGAAAGGGAAAGCGGCATCGCATTATCAAGGGATCGCTGAGTTCCTGCATTTCCTCACGCTGCCGGAAAATGCCGCAGAATGGCATCAGATGACGGGCTATATGCCCGTGACACAGCCTGCCTACGATCTCACGCGCGAGCAGGGGTTTTATGCCCGATATCCCGGCAGCGATGTTGCCATGAAACAGCTCACTAATAAACCGCCACTGCCTTATACGCGTGGGTTCCGCTTGGGCAACATGCCGCAAATTCGTACCATTATGGATGAAGAACTGGAGAAGGTCTGGGCAGAACAAGAAACGCCGCAGCAGGCGCTGGACAATGTGGTTTCGCGGGGCGATCTCCTGTTGCAGCATTTCGCGCAGTCGGTTTCCCGTCACTCGTGATATTTCCCGTTGATTTGGAGTTTTCGACAGATGACAAGGCAAAATAGAGGCATAACTCAGGACGTGATTGCGGCGCAAAACGCGACGGTTCTGGCAGTAGCACATCGCGGCGTGTGGGATTCGGCACCGGAAAATTCGCTGGCGGCGCTGCGTGAGGCGATTCGTCTGGGTGTTGATATCGTGGAAATTGATGCGCAATTAACGGCAGATAGCCACGTTGTCGTGATTCATGATGATACGCTCGATCGCACGAGCGATATGAGTGGCTGCATTGGCAAGATGACGCTGGCGGAGATTCGTCAGGCTCGTCTACGCGGGAGCGATGGCGGTTCTGCATGGCCATTGAGTAACGAAAAAGTCCCGCTGTTGTATGAAGTTCTCGAAGAGGCGCGGGGGCGTATTGTCATCAATGTGGATGTCAAACATGAGCAGGAATTTGGTGTGATTGCCCGCGATATTCGCGATAAAGGCCTGAGTACTGGCGTGATCATGAAAAGCCCGGTTGATCTTGCCTCTGCCCGTTTTCCCCTTGCATCACCGTCGCTGGATACCCAGGTGCCCTATATGCCGATGATCCACCTCAAACGGGGGAAAACCGTCGATATCTTGCGACAGATTGATGATATTGGCGTCGCCATGGTGGAAGCCAATTTTGATCATATTGATGCGGTGACCGAAGCGTATGCCGAGTTTCAACGGCTTGGGGTACGGATTTGGGTGAACACGCTGGATTGCTCGCATTCGCTCGACTATAGCGACACGCGAGCCTTAGCCGAACCTGACGCCGTATGGGGCGCATTAATTCGCGCTGGGGTGGGGGCGATTCAGGTGGATCACGCTGCCGAATTTATCGAGTTTCGCTCAACGTTGTCGCGCTGACATATTAGGATGACAGCCGGCAGGATGCCGCTTTCCTTTTGAAAAGTGTAAAGTTATGTGGATTTAGTAACTGAAAAGTTAAGAATGCTTGAAAATGCCACGGCAACCCATACGATGTATGGGTGCAAACTTTATCTTTCTGCAAGAGGAAATCAGACCTTTATGATGCGTATTGCGCTTTTCCTGATCACCAACCTGGCGGTGATGTTGGTTTTCGGGCTGGTACTCAGCCTGACGGGAATTCAGTCCAGCAGTGTCCAGGGCTTAATGATTATGGCTGGGCTGTTTGGCTTTGGCGGTGCGTTTGTTTCACTGCTGATGTCTAAATGGATGGCGTTACGGTCCGTTGGCGGTGAAGTCATTGAACAACCACGTAACGAAACTGAACGCTGGCTGATGGAAACGGTTCGTTCACAGTCACAGCAGGCTGGGATCGCGATGCCACAGGTGGCAATCTACCATGCACCGGACATTAATGCGTTCGCGACGGGAGCCCGTCGTGATGCATCGCTGGTGGCGGTGAGTACCGGTTTGCTACAAAACATGAGCCGTGACGAAGCGGAAGCGGTTATCGCGCATGAAATTAGCCATATCGCGAATGGCGACATGGTGACCATGACGTTGGTTCAGGGGATCGTCAACACCTTCGTTATCTTTATCTCTCGTCTGATCGCGCAGGTCGTTTCCGGCTTCCTGTCCGGCAACCGTGACGAAGGTGAAAGCAGCAATGGCAACCCGTTGGTTTACTTTGCTGTCGCGACCGTGTTGGAACTGGTGTTTGGTATTCTTGCCAGCATCATCACCATGTGGTTCTCACGCTACCGTGAATTCCATGCGGATGCCGGTTCAGCCAAGCTGGTGGGGCGTGAAAAAATGATCGCTGCACTGCAACGCTTGAAGACCAGCTATGAGCCGCAGGAAGAGAGCAGCATGATGGCTTTCTGCATTAACGGAAAATCGAAATCCTTCAGTGAACTGTTCATGTCACACCCGCCGTTGGATAAGCGTATCGAAGCGCTGCGCTCCGGCGAATACCTGAAGTAATTCAGGGAACTGTCTTCCCAACACTCTCATCCCAAAGGCTCATTCGGGCCTTTGTTATTTCTGCGTTTATGAGTTCATCGATTCTGCATTTTCTCCGCCTGAATGTTTTCATTAGATCTGAAACAGGTGGTGAAAATATGAAGAATGTTTTATAAAATAAAACCACGATCACGGAAAAATGAAACATTGTTTCTATAATGCCGATATAACAGGCGTCTCGCGTGAGATTGGTGGCCTGATTTTTGAACAACCGGTGTCGGGATGACCGATTTATCGGGCGATCGAAATGTCAGGTTATCGAAGAGTATGCGCGTGTGGCGTCAGATTCTTCATGATAAGTTCTAAGGATTTACGGATGGCCAAAGGTAACAAGATCCCCCTAACGTTCCATACCTATCAAGATTCAGCAACCGGCACCGAAGTTGTGCGTTTAACCCCGCCCGATGTTATCTGCCATCGCAACTATTTCTATCAGAAGTGTTTCTTCAATGACGGCAGCAAGCTGCTGTTTGGCGCTGCGTTTGATGGCCCGTGGAATTACTATCTGCTGGATTTAAAAGAGCAGAGCGCCACGCAACTGACGGAAGGCAAAGGCGACAACACCTTCGGTGGCTTCCTGTCTCCGAATGACGATGCGCTGTATTACGTTAAAAATACCCGTAATCTGATGCGTGTCGATCTGGCGACGCTGGAAGAGAAAACAATTTATCAGGTGCCTGACGACTGGGTCGGCTACGGTACCTGGGTTGCCAACTCCGATTGCACCAAAATGGTCGGTATTGAGATCAAAAAAGAAGACTGGAAACCACTGACCGATTGGAAAAAATTCCAGGAATTCTATTTCACCAATCCTTGCTGTCGTCTGATTCGCGTCGATTTGATAACGGGCGAGGCTGAGACCATCCTTCAGGAAAACCAGTGGCTGGGTCACCCAATCTACCGTCCGGGCGATGACAACACGGTGGCTTTCTGCCACGAAGGTCCGCATGACCTGGTGGATGCGCGTATGTGGTTCATCAACGAAGATGGCACCAACATGCGTAAAGTGAAAGAGCATGCAGAAGGCGAAAGCTGCACTCACGAATTCTGGGTTCCAGATGGTTCAGCGATGATTTACGTCTCTTACCTTAAAGACGATACCAATCGCTACATTCGCAGCATCGATCCCGTTACGCTGGAAGATCGTCAACTGCGCGTCATGCCGCCGTGTTCTCACCTGATGAGTAACTATGACGGTACGCTGCTGGTGGGTGATGGCTCCGATGCGCCGGTCGACGTGCAGGACGATGGCGGCTACAAAATTGAGAACGATCCGTTCCTGTATGTTTTCAACCTGAAAACTGGCAAAGAACATCGTATTGCGCAGCACAATACCTCTTGGGACGTGTTGGAAGGGGACCGTCAGGTTACTCACCCGCACCCGTCTTTCACGCCGGATAATAAACAAGTCCTGTTTACTTCTGACGTAGATGGAAAACCTGCGCTGTATCTGGCGAAGGTTCCTGATTCAGTCTGGCACTAATAATACTAATAAATCCGCGTCACATTTTATGGCGCGGATTATTTTAAAATATTTTCTTACATATTATTTTATTAAGTCTCTGACGCGGTTATTTCTCAAACTTAACTTGATTATCGTTATTGCTCCATTGCCATAATCAAAGCGTTCCCTTTATACTAAAACCATTGTTCTATTTTTTTTAAAACAAAAAAACCTGAGTAGGGTAACCACAAAAATGGCTAGTGCAGATTTAGATAAACAACCCGATTCCGTGTCGTCCGTTTTAAAGGTTTTTGGTATTTTACAGGCATTAGGTGAAGAGAGAGAAATTGGTATTACCGAGCTTTCTCAGCGCGTCATGATGTCCAAGAGTACCGTTTACCGCTTCTTGCAGACGATGAAATCCCTGGGCTATGTTGCGCAGGAAGGTGAATCAGAGAAATATTCGCTGACGCTCAAGTTGTTTGAACTTGGGGCAAAAGCATTGCAGAACGTAGATTTAATCCGCAGTGCGGATATACAGATGCGTGAGTTGTCTGCACTAACGCGGGAAACGATCCACCTTGGCGCGTTGGATGAAGACGGCATCGTTTATATCCACAAGATTGATTCGATGTATAACCTGCGTATGTATTCACGTATTGGCCGCCGCAATCCGTTGCACAGTACCGCAATTGGTAAAGTGCTGTTGGCATGGCGCGATCGTAGCGAAGTGGAAGAGGTTCTGTCGACCGTCGAATTTACTCGCAGTACGCCACACACGCTGTGTTCTGCTGAAGCGCTTCTCAACCAATTGGATGTCGTGCGTGAGCAAGGCTACGGAGAAGACAACGAAGAGCAAGAAGAAGGGCTGCGTTGTATCGCCGTGCCGGTATTCGATCGCTTTGGCGTGGTGATTGCGGGCCTCAGTATTTCTTTCCCAACGATTCGTTTTTCAGAAGAAAACAAACACGAATATGTCGCAACGCTGCACACCGCAGCCAGAAATATCTCTGAGCAAATGGGCTACCACGATTACCCTTTCTGATATTCCCTATCAATGCCTGAGCCTGTCCTTGCCGACAGGCTTTTTTTATTTTTGCACCAATATGATAGCGATGCGCATCAACACGATGTGGATAACGGATAGGGTTGGGTATCGAACTTGGCTATGCCACGGTGGTAAGATAGCCCACAGGTACCTGTCATAAGTGGTTATAAGTGGAGTCGTTGTGAACATATTAGAAGTGGTTTTTGTCTTGCTGATTGTGCTGCTGGCCGCGCTGGTCTGGTTTTTTGTTAATCGGGCGAGTGTCAGAGCGAATGAGCAAGTGAAATTGCTGCAGGAAATCGTAGAGCAGCAACGCCAGCAGTTAGCGTTATTGAAAAAATTGCTGCCCCAGAATGCAGAGAAAAGTGAGCCTGAAGCGCTTGCCGCTGAGCGCGATCGTGATGATGTGGAGTTAACGTTTAAAAGCGTCATCCCGGAACGTTAATGGCTCAATCACTGTGTAACGCGTAAAACACCTATCCCTTTGCCTGCTTACGTCATTCTTCATGCTGATGGCGTGAGCGGGCATTGTTATAAAATGAAGAAGGCTTTACAGGAAGCACAAAAACAACATGGCAAATGCTCAAAACAACATAGCAACTGATCAACAGGAATTGGTTTTAAAACGAGGGTTAAAGAACCGACATATTCAACTGATTGCGCTGGGTGGCGCGATTGGTACCGGATTGTTTTTAGGGATATCGCAGACTATCCAAATGGCAGGGCCGTCCGTTTTATTGGGTTATGCGATTGCTGGAATGATTGCGTTTCTGATTATGCGACAGCTGGGTGAGATGGTGGTGGAAGAGCCGGTAGCGGGTTCGTTTAGCCATTTTGCCTATAAGTATTGGGGCGATTTTGCGGGCTTTCTGGCTGGCTGGAACTACTGGGCGATGTTTATTCTGGTCGGAATGGCTGAGCTGACGGCCGTGGGGATTTATATCCAATACTGGTGGCCTGAAACGCCAACCTGGCTGTCCGCCGCAATATTCTTCGTGCTGATCAACCTTATCAATCTGGTCAATGTGCGGATGTTTGGGGAAACAGAATTCTGGTTTGCCCTCATCAAAGTCCTTGCCATCGTTGGGATGATTGTCTTCGGCAGTTGGTTGCTGCTGAGTGGCAATGGCGGTGAAACGGCGACGGTGCGTAACTTATGGATCCACGGTGGATTCATGCCGAATGGCGCAAGCGGATTGATCATGGCGATGGCTGTGATCATGTTTTCATTCGGCGGTCTGGAATTGGTGGGGATTACCGCTGCCGAAGCGGCCGATCCGAAACGTTCTATTCCGCAGGCGACCAATCAGGTGGTCTATCGCATCCTGATTTTCTATATCGGTGCGCTGTCTATTTTGTTATCACTTTATCCGTGGGGAAAGGTTGTCGATGGTGGGAGCCCGTTTGTCCTGATTTTCCAGGCGCTGAATAGCAATATAGTGGCAAACGTCCTTAACATCGTGGTACTCACGGCGGCATTATCGGTCTACAACAGCGGCGTATACTGCAATAGCCGGATGCTGTACGGTTTGGCAAAACAGGGAAATGCGCCAAAATCTCTTGCGAAGGTCAATGCGCGCGGTGTCCCTGTCCGTTCTATCGTGCTGTCCGCATTAGCGACATCGTTCGGTGTAGCGATCAACTACCTGATACCAGGCAAAGCCTTTGAGCTGTTGATGGCGCTGGTGGTATCGACGCTGGTGATTAACTGGATCATGATCTGCTTTGCGCACCTGCGTTTTCGTCAGGCGATGATAGAGAAGGGGATTGTCCCTGCGTTTAAAGCCTTCTGGTATCCGTGGGGCAACTACCTGTGTCTGGCGTTTTTGGCGGGGATTCTGGTGATTATGCTGTTGTCTCCGGGGATTCGTATTTCAGTCATCTTAATTCCGTTCTGGATTGCCGTTATTTGGTTTGGCTTCCGATTCTCCCGCAAAAATAATGCAGCGCTGAAGTCGGTGCAGACACCGTAAACACCCCGTGGCCTGTTCATCACGATGCAAAGATGAACAGGCTACCCATCCAGCTTTAACACGCAAGTTATAAGGTGTATTATTGCCCCGACGTTATCCATGTCACGCTAATGCGCTCCTTTAGTGTTCGCATCATGTGTATATATTTCACAGAGTAAAGAGAAATAGCATGGTTAACACTTTTGATTTTCAATTGATATACGATTTTTTGCATGTGAGCTTTCGTGTGGCTCACCACTGTAAATAAGGGAATTATAATGCCAGTTATCACCCTTCCTGATGGAAGTCAGCGTCATTACGACCACGCCGTTTCTCCCCTCGATGTTGCACTTGATATTGGTCCCGGCCTGGCAAAAGCCTGTATCGCTGGACGTGTCAATGGCGAGCTGGTTGACGCTAGCGATAAGATCGATACTGATGCGCAGTTAGCCATCATCACTGCCAAAGATGAAGCCGGTCTGGAAATTATTCGCCACTCCTGTGCGCACCTGCTGGGCCATGCGATTAAGCAACTGTGGCCAGATACCAAAATGGCGATTGGTCCAGTTATCGATAACGGTTTTTACTATGACGTTGATATCGACCGTACCCTGACTCAGGAAGATATTGAGCTGCTCGAAAAGCGTATGCACGAGCTTGCTGACACCGACTATGACGTCATTAAGAAAAAAGTCAGCTGGCAGGAAGCACGCGATGCGTTCGCTGCACGCGGTGAGACCTACAAAATTGCGATTCTGGATGAGAACATCAGTCGTGACGATCGTCCAGGTCTGTATCACCATGAAGAATACATCGATATGTGCCGTGGTCCGCACGTACCGAATATGCGTTTCTGCCATCATTTCAAATTGCAGAAAACATCCGGTGCTTACTGGCGTGGCGACAGCAAAAACAAAATGCTGCAACGCATCTACGGCACCGCATGGGCGGATAAAAAGCAACTGGCTGCTTACCTGCAACGTCTTGAAGAAGCGTCTAAGCGCGACCACCGCAAGATCGGCAAACAGCTTGACCTGTACCATATGCAGGAAGAAGCGCCGGGTATGGTGTTCTGGCACAACGACGGCTGGACGATCTTCCGCGAGCTGGAAGCATTTGTCCGCATGAAGCTGAAGTCGTACCAGTATCAGGAAGTAAAAGGTCCATTCATGATGGACCGTGTGATGTGGGAAAAAACCGGTCACTGGGAAAACTACAAAGAAGCGATGTTCACGACGTCATCAGAAAACCGTGAATACTGCATCAAGCCAATGAACTGCCCAGGTCATGTACAGATTTTCAATCAGGGATTGAAATCATACCGCGATCTGCCGCTGCGTATGGCTGAGTTCGGTAGCTGTCACCGTAATGAACCGTCAGGCTCTCTGCATGGCTTAATGCGCGTGCGTGGCTTCACTCAGGACGATGCACACATCTTCTGTACGGAAGAGCAGGTTCGTGATGAAGTGAACAGCTGCATCAAGATGGTGTATGACATGTACAGCACCTTCGGTTTTGAAAAAATCGTGGTGAAACTGTCTACGCGTCCTGAAAAACGTATTGGTAGCGATGAGATGTGGGATCGCGCTGAAGCCGACTTGGCCGCTGCGTTGACTGAAAACAACATCGAATTCGCCTATCAGCCGGGTGAAGGGGCGTTCTACGGCCCAAAAATTGAATTTACCCTGCATGACTGTTTGGATCGTGCGTGGCAGTGTGGTACGGTGCAACTCGACTTTTCATTACCGGGCCGTCTGAACGCGTCTTACGTTGGCGAAAGCAACGAGCGTCAGGTGCCGGTTATGATTCACCGGGCTATTTTGGGATCAATGGAGCGTTTCATCGGTATTCTGACCGAAGAATTCGCCGGTTTCTTCCCAACCTGGTTAGCCCCGGTTCAAGCGGTGATTATAAATATCACCGATAGCCAGTCTGATTATGTCAACGAATTGACCCGAAAACTGCAAGAAGCGGGCATTCGTGTAAAAGCAGACTTGAGAAATGAGAAGATAGGCTTTAAAATCCGCGAACACACTTTACGCCGGGTTCCCTACATGCTGGTTTGTGGCGACAAAGAGGTCGAGACAGGAAAAGTTGCTGTCCGCACTCGTCGTGGTAAAGACCTTGGGAGCATGGATGTCAGTGAAGTCATCAGTAAGCTGCAGCAAGAGATTCGCAGCCGTAGTCTTCATCAATTGGAGGTATAGGTATTAAAGGCGGAAAACGAGTTCAACCGGCGCGTCCTAATCGCATCAACAGAGAGATTCGCGCACATGAGGTACGCCTGTCAGGCGTCGAAGGCGAACAGCTGGGCATCGTAAGTCTAAATGAAGCATTAGAAAAAGCCGAAGAAGCAGGTGTTGATTTAGTTGAAATCAGTCCGAACGCCGAGCCGCCGGTTTGCCGAATTATGGATTACGGCAAGTTCCTTTATGAGAAGAGTAAGGCCACAAAGGAACAGAAGAAAAAACAAAAAGTTATTCAGGTCAAGGAAATCAAATTCCGACCTGGTACCGATGATGGCGACTATCAGGTCAAACTACGCAACCTGATTCGCTTTCTTGAAGATGGTGACAAAGCCAAAATCACACTGCGTTTCCGCGGTCGTGAAATGGCGCACCAACAGATTGGTATCGAAGTGCTTAACCGCGTTCGTGACGATCTGAGTGAACTGGCAGTTGTCGAATCCTTCCCATCGAAGATCGAAGGCCGTCAGATGATCATGGTGCTAGCACCGAAGAAGAAACAGTAAGGCATTCAAGTAGCAAGACCGTACAACCTTTGTGTTGTACGGCTTTGTTCGCCTTACCTGATTCGTTTTATTAACAATGCGAAGTGGAAATAACAATGCCAAAGATTAAAACAGTACGTGGCGCCGCTAAACGCTTTAAAAAAACCGCAAGCGGTGGTTTTAAGCGTAAGCATGCTAACCTGCGTCATATTCTGACCAAAAAGTCAACTAAGCGTAAACGTCACCTGCGTCCAAAAGGTCTGGTCTCCAAAGGGGATCTGGGTCTTGTTATCGCATGTCTGCCGTACGCATAAGTAACCTTTTTTTAATTCAGAATAAGACTTTAGGAGAGAGCATATGGCTCGCGTAAAACGTGGTGTAGTTGCCCGTGCACGTCACAAGAAAATATTGAAACAAGCGAAAGGTTACTACGGTGCCCGTTCGCGTGTTTATCGTGTTGCCTTCCAGGCAGTAATCAAAGCTGGTCAATACGCTTACCGCGACCGTCGTCAACGTAAACGTCAATTCCGCCAGCTGTGGATTGCACGTATCAATGCGGCAGCTCGTCAAAACGGCTTGTCTTACAGCAAATTCATCAACGGCCTGAAAAAAGCCTCTGTTGAAATTGACCGTAAGATTCTGGCTGATATCGCAGTATTCGATAAGTTAGCGTTCAGCGCGCTGGTCGAAAAAGCGAAAGCAGCACTGGCGTAAGTCAGTTGAGAGAGGGAGCTTTGGCTCCCTCTTTTCGTCGAGCTCTACACGTTTAGTTTTTATTATTTATAAGACAAAGGTAACGCAAGTATGAACGCTGCTATTTTCCGTTTCTTTTTTTACTTTAGCGCCTGAATTCAGGGGGCTTTGCGCGTAAGAAAAGAAACGAAAAGTAGCGCTTAAGCCTCCCCATAGGGAGGCTTTTTTGTTTACAATAATCGGTTTTTACTCTTGTTTTTAGTAACATTTATCGTTTTGAGTAAAACGACATTCTTCAATCATGACCGTTGGCCACATAGGCAGAAAAAGAGGAACACAATGCCACATCTCGCAGAGCTGGTTGCCAAAGCCAGAACAGCTATAGAAGAGGCTCAGGATGTTACCGCACTGGAAAATGTGCGTGTCGAATATCTGGGCAAAAAAGGTCACTTAACCCTTCAGATGACCTCGCTGCGCGAGTTGCCGGCTGAAGAACGCCCTGCGGCTGGTGCTGTCATTAACCAGGCTAAGCAAGACGTTCAGGACGCGCTGAATGCCCGTAAGCACATGCTGGAATCCGCTGAGTTAAATGCGCGTCTGGCACAAGAAACCATCGACGTTTCCCTGCCGGGCCGCACCATTGAAAATGGTGGCTTGCATCCGGTGACCCGTACCATAGATCGCATCGAAACCTTTTTCGGCGAGCTGGGTTTTTCAGTCGTAACCGGGCCAGAAATCGAGGACGACTATCACAACTTTGATGCGCTGAATATTCCAGGGCATCACCCTGCGCGGGCTGACCACGACACGTTCTGGTTTGATGCTACACGTCTGCTGCGTACACAGACTTCAGGCGTTCAGATTCGTACCATGGAAAAGCAGCAACCGCCTATCCGTATCATCGCGCCGGGCCGTGTTTATCGTAACGATTACGATCAGACCCACACGCCGATGTTCCATCAGATGGAAGGGTTGATCGTCGATAAAGACATCAGCTTCACCAACCTGAAAGGCACGTTGCATGATTTCCTGCGTAATTTCTTTGAGGAAGATTTGCAGGTTCGCTTCCGTCCGTCTTATTTCCCGTTTACCGAACCGTCTGCTGAAGTGGATGTGATGGGTAAAAACGGTAAATGGCTGGAAGTCCTGGGCTGCGGCATGGTGCACCCGAATGTCCTGCGTAATGTTGGTATCGACCCAGAAGTGTATTCCGGCTTCGCGTTCGGTATGGGCATGGAGCGTCTGACGATGCTGCGCTATGGCGTGACCGATCTACGTGCATTCTTCGAAAACGATCTGCGTTTCCTCAAACAGTTTAAGTAAGGCGGGTATACATCATGAAATTCAGTGAACTCTGGTTACGCGAGTGGGTAAACCCGGCAGTTGACAGTGAAACGCTATCTGAACAGATCACGATGGCAGGGTTGGAAGTGGATGGCGTTGAGCCTGTTGCTGGCGCATTCCACGGTGTGGTTGTCGGTGAAGTCGTCGAATGTGGGCAACACCCGAACGCAGACAAACTGCGTGTGACGAAAGTCAATGTAGGCGGTGAGCGCCTGCTGGATATCGTCTGTGGCGCGCCGAACTGCCGCCAGGGTCTGAAAGTGGCCGTGGCGACGGTCGGTGCTGTGCTGCCGGGCGATTTCAAAATTAAAGCCGCCAAACTGCGTGGCGAGCCGTCTGAAGGCATGCTGTGCTCATTTTCCGAGTTGGGCATTTCCGACGATCACGATGGCATCATCGAGCTGCCAGTCGATGCGCCGATTGGCACGGATATTCGTGAGTACCTTAAGCTGGATGACAACGCGATTGAAATCAGCGTGACGCCAAACCGTGCTGATTGCCTAGGCATTATCGGTGTGGCGCGTGATGTCGCCGTGTTGAATCAACTGACGTTGAATGAACCGACTATTGAGCCCGTTACCGCAACGATTCAGGATACTTTCCCGATTCAGGTCGATGCGCCGCAGGCATGCCCACGTTACTTAGGCCGTGTGGTGAAAGGCATCAATGTTAAGGCGGCAACGCCGCTGTGGATGCGTGAAAAACTGCGCCGCTGTGGTATTCGTTCTATCGATCCGGTGGTGGACGTGACTAACTACGTTCTGCTGGAGCTCGGCCAGCCGATGCACGCGTTCGATCTTGACCGTCTCAATGGCGGCATTATCGTGCGTATGGCGAAAGAGGGCGAAACCCTGACGCTGCTGGATGGTAACGAAGCGAAGCTGAACGCAGATACGCTGGTTATCGCTGACCAACAGAGTGCGTTGGCGATGGGCGGTATCTTTGGTGGCGAGCATTCTGGCGTCAATGAAGAGACACAAAACGTTCTACTGGAATGCGCTTACTTCAATCCTCTGTCGATTACTGGACGCGCACGTCGTCACGGTTTGCACACCGATGCGTCTCACCGCTACGAGCGTGGTGTCGATCCGGCGTTACAACACAAAGCTATTGAACGTGCGACTCGTCTGCTGATCGATATCTGTGGTGGTGAAGCGGGGCCAGTCGTTGATGTGACCAGCGAAGCAGATTTGCCGACGCGCGCAACGATTACGCTGCGCCGTGAGAAGCTGGATCGTCTGATTGGCCATGTGATTGCCGATGAGCAGGTGAGCGATATTCTGCAACGTCTGGGCTGTAACGTCGCGAAAACCGATGCAGGTTGGCAGGCGACGGCACCAAGCTGGCGCTTCGACATGGAAATTGAAGAAGATCTGGTTGAAGAAGTCGCGCGTATTTACGGCTACAACAACATTCCGAATATTCCGACTCAAGCTCCGTTGATTATGACCTCGCATCGCGAAGCGTCACTGTCATTGAAGCGCGTGAAGACATTATTAGTCGATCACGGCTACCAGGAAGCAATTACTTACAGTTTTGTTGACCCGAAAATTCAGGGACTCATCCACCCTAATGAAGCGTCTCTGAGCCTGCCGAGCCCGATTTCCGCAGAGATGTCAGTGATGCGTTTATCGCTGTGGAGTGGCTTGCTGAGCGCTGCGGTGTATAACCAAAACCGTCAACAAAGCCGCCTGCGCCTGTTTGAAAGCGGTCTGCGTTTTGTACCGGACACCAGTGCTGACCTGGGTATTCGTCAGGATCTGATGCTGGCGGGTGTGATTACTGGCACGCGTTATGAAGAGCATTGGGATCTGGTGCGTCAGGCCGTTGACTTCTATGATTTAAAAGGTGATTTGGAAGCGGTACTGGCATTGACGGGCAAGTTGTCTGAAGTTGAGTTCAAGGCCGAAAATAATCCGGCATTGCATCCAGGACAAAGTGCTGCTATTTATCTGTGCGGAGAACGCATTGGATTTATTGGCGTTATTCACCCAGAACTGGAGCGCAAGTTGGATCTTAACGGGCGCACCGTGGTGTTCGAATTGTTGTGGGATAAGGTCGCAGACCGCGTATTGCCTGAGGCGAACGAGATTTCCCGCTTCCCGGCGAACCGTCGCGATATCGCCGTTGTGGTCGCTGAAAATGTCCCTGCGGGCGATATTTTGGCCGAGTGTAAGAAAGTTGGCGCAAATCAGTTAGTTGGCGTAAACTTATTCGACGTGTACCGAGGGAAGGGCGTAGCGGAAGGTTATAAGAGTCTGGCTATCAGTCTGACCCTGCAAGATACCACGCGTACACTGGCAGAAGAGGAAATTGCCGCTACCGTTGCAGAATGCGTAGCAGCATTAAAACAGCGATTCCAAGCATCCTTGAGGGATTGAACCTATGGCGCTTACTAAAGCTGAAATGTCAGAATACCTGTTTGAGAAGCTCGGGCTGAGCAAACGGGATGCCAAAGAGCTAGTCGAGCTGTTTTTTGAAGAAGTTCGTCGCGCTTTGGAAAATGGCGAGCAGGTCAAGTTGTCAGGTTTTGGCAATTTTGATTTGCGAGACAAGAACCAACGTCCGGGACGTAACCCAAAAACTGGCGAAGATATTCCGATTACGGCGCGCCGTGTGGTCACGTTCCGTCCGGGGCAAAAGCTAAAAAGCAGGGTAGAGAACGCCTCTCCCAAAGAGTAACAGAGTCACCCAAAAAGGCCGCGCAAGCGGCCTTTTCCTATCTTATTCGTCTTCACATTATCTATTTCAACGTCGCGTCGGTATCCGCTGGTGCCGTATGCTGCGAGGCTAAACGGGTTGCTCGTCCATTTGGCGTTTTTGGCGCGGTCTCTTTTTTCGGATAATCAGGTACTGGCCGATGATCGTCAATTAAATGGCGTATTGCCAGAATCGGGTGGCGTAACAACATCCGTGGCCCCGACCAGCGCATAATCGATTTTATCGCCTCACGTCTGGCGGGTTGATAGCAGTGAATGGGGCAATGCTTACACGCGGGTTTATCTTCACCGAACTGGCAGCGTTCCAGACGTTTGATGGCGTAATTGAATAAGTCTTTATACTGCGCGTTATCGTCGGTTTCAGGATGATGCTTTTCATACAGCTCGATCATCAATCCGACGGTACGAATCTCCCGCTGTCGGTATTTTCCCAGGGGGTTTCTCGCCATGTGCGTCATGTCCTGATGAAATCATAATAGATGTATTTTAAATGCAATTTATTACAAGGGAAACCTCTGAAGTCACATCTATGTGGTAAAGCGGAGAGAAAAAGGCGAGGAGAACCCTCGCCGAGGGAGATAGCAATCAGGCCTGACCGAACTGCGCCTGATGTAATCTGGCATAGATGCCACTTTGATCCAACAGTACCTGATGGCTGCCTTGCTCAATGATGCTGCCGTTATCCACCACCACAATGCGTCCAGCATTCTGTATGGTTGCCAGCCTGTGGGCGATGACCAACGTGGTACGTCCTGCGGAAAGCTCGCTGAGCGATTGCTGTATCGCCTGCTCTGTCGCGGTATCCAACGCAGATGTCGCTTCGTCCAGAATCAAGATCGGCGGGTTTTTCAGGAAAATTCGCGCGATAGATAAACGCTGCTTTTGCCCGCCTGAGAGCTTAACGCCGCGCTCGCCGACCACAGTATCCAGCCCGTCAGGCAGATTTTCGATCAGCTCATCTAACCGTGCACGGCGTGCGGCTTCCAAGATTTCTTCATCGCTGGCATCAAGCTTGCCGTAGGCGATGTTTTCCCGAATGGTGCCGCCGAACAGGAAGACATCCTGCTGTACGATGCCGATTTGGCTGCGTAGCGACGCCTGTGTCATCTGGCGGATATCCATGCCGTCAATAGTGATGGCTCCGCTGGTTAAATCGTAGAAGCGGGGAAGCAGGGAACAGAGCGTGGTTTTGCCCGCACCGGATGGGCCAACAAACGCCACGGTTTCCCCTGCGCGAATCGATAGGTCGATATTGCGCAGAATCGGACGATCGGCAGAATAACCAAAGCTCACCTGATTAAAGCGGATATCGCCTTTCAGCGGCCCGGCATCATGCGCATCGGGCGCGTCGGCAATCTCAGGAACGGTGTCGATCAGTTGAGTAAAGCGTTTGAATCCCGCAATCCCTTTGGGATAGCTCTCCAGCACCGAGGTAATTTTGGCGACCGGACGAAAGAACACTTCAATCAGCAACAGGAAGCCGATAAAACCGCCGTAGCTGAGTTCGCCCTGAATGACATACCAAATACCGGCCAGCATCACGATAAGCTGTATCAGGCGTGTGCTGAGGTAACTGAGTGTCATGCTGGCGGTCATGATGCGATAGGCCTGCAACTTGGTACGACGGTAGTTTTCGTTGTCGTGAGAGAACAGCTTCTTCTCATGGTCTTCATTGGCAAAGGCTTTAACGACACGAATACCACCCACGCTCTCTTCAATTCGGGCGTTGAAGTTGCCCACCTGACCGAAAAGCTGGCGCCAGGTCTCCGTCATACGCGCGCCGTAACGGCTGACGAGATACGTCATGAACGGCACGATAATAATCGTCAGCAGCGCCAGATTCAGGTGAACCGTCGCCATCAGGATGAACGCACCAATAAACGTCATGATTGCGAGGAAGAGGTCTTCCGGGCCGTGATGGGCAATTTCCCCGACTTCTTCCAGATCTTTGGTGACGTGGGTGATGATATGGCCGGTCTTCATATTGTCGTAGTAACGGAACGGCAAATTTTGCAGATGCTCAAATGCCTGCCGCCGCATATCGGTTTCAATACCTACGCCTAGCGCATGTCCCCAATAGTTGACGATGGCCATCAGCGCGGTATTCAGAAGATATACCGCCAATAGCGCCACCGACGCTAACAGGATCAGCGACCAGTCCTGAGCGGGTAATAGTTTATCAATGAACGCTTTAATCGCCATTGGAAACCCTAATTCAAGCAGGCCAGCGATAATGGCACAGCCGAAATCGAGGACGAACAACCCTTTGTAAGGGGAATAGTAGGAAAAGAAACGCCTTAACATGTGTGACTATTTTTTAGGTAACGAAATGTGGGGATGACTATAACAGGTTAGCGTGAAGAATGTGACCGCGAGCAGATTAGGGGCTTTGTTGGTCAGGAAATCCAGACGAAAACCGTGGGAACGGTTGGGGATCAACTTGTCGGCGTACGCGTCGCATACCAGCAGAGCAGTGAACCTGCCGTGACCATTGCGACGCCTTGCCAGAATGAAATGGCGGGCGTGATATTGAGCCAGAGCGCAGCCAATAGTGTGGAAAGCACGGGCGTGAAATAAGAGGCGGTTGCCAGTAAAGTCAGATTGCCATGCTGAATACCAGCATTCCAGGCGGAATAGGCCAAGGCGGTTGATGCGCCCATAAAGATCAGTTGCAGCGAACTCGGCAAGGTTAATGAAATCGCACTTTCGCCACTGAAGGAATACTGCGTCCAGAGTATGAGGGCGGTGATGAGAAAGAACAGCGAGACGCCGCTTTTTCCCTGCCCATAACGCTTAGTGATATTGCAGTAGAGCGCCCAGGTTAAGGCCGCAGAAAATGCCAGGCTGTAGGCCAGTGGGTTAGCAAGAACGTTGTTCCACAGCAGTTCTGGTGTCCAGTCGCTTTCTCCTTTCATAATCCACACGATGCCGCCCAGCGCGAGCGCGAGACCGGGCCAGAGCAGGAAACGGCTTTTCTGCTGATTGATAAAAAGAGAAAAAAGAATGGTCAAACTGGGCCACAAATAGTTAATCATCCCTATTTCTATCGCCTGCATGCGGCTATCTGCCAGCCCGATGGACAGCGACAGGAATATCTCGTAGCAGACAAACATCGCACCGCCTGCGAATAAATAGATTCTGGGCAGCGTTTTAATGCGGGGAAGACCATAAAAGGCCAAGAGACATAGCGTGCTGGTGGAATAAATCATCGCGGCGCCGCCGATGGGGCCGAGCGCTTCTGTCAGACTACGAATAAGTCCGACGGATGTGCTCCATAAAACGATCGCCAGTAAGCCCGTGAGCGTGGCGCGCTGTGGCGTCATATTCATACCCGGTTATGAAGTCTGTGCAGAAGAAACCAAAAACAAACCAGACGCCGTTATCTGCGTCCGGTTTGCTCATCACGATGATTTATCGCCAGAAATCATCAAAAACGGTAATTGGCGGACGACGCTTGTGTTCAGTTTTGCGATACCAGTTTTCGATAATGGCCGCATCGTTGGCCTCGATCTGCTTACCTTCCAGATAGTCGTCGATCTTTTCATAGGTGACGCCCAATGCGACTTCATCCGGGAGGGACGGACGGTCTTCTTCCAGATCGGCGGTGGGGGCTTTGGTATAAAGATGAGAAGGGCAGCCCAGTTCGCGTAGCAGCGCTTTGCCCTGTCGCTTGTTCAGTCGGAAAATCGGGTTGATATCGGTACCGCCATCACCGTATTTGGTGAAAAAGCCCGTTACCGCCTCTGCCGCATGATCGGTGCCGACGACAAGCCCGGCATTCATGCCTGCGATGCTGTACTGCGCTTTCATACGTTCTCTGGCTTTCTCGTTGCCTTTAACAAAATCGGAAAGCTCTACGCCAATGGCACGTAAGGTGGCTTCACTGGCCTCGATAGCAGGCTTGATGTTGACGGTTAATACGCGGTCTGGTTGGATAAAAGCGATGGCGTCCTGACAATCGGCTTCATCCGCCTGCACGCCGTAAGGCAGGCGCACGGCGATGAACTGATAGCGAGAATTTCCGGTTTCATTGCGTAATTCCGTGATAGCCGTCTGGCACAGTTTGCCGGTCAACGTCGAATCCTGACCTCCGCTGATACCCAAAACTAACGACGTAACGAACGGGTGAGCGTTCAGATAATTCTTTAAAAAATCAACGCTAACACGGATTTCCTGTGCTGGTTCGATGCTGCTTTTCACTCCCAACGCAGTGATAATGTCGTTTTGTAATGACATGTCATCCCCTCCTGAACTTATTGATACTGCAAAAGATTTATTACGATTACCTGAGTGTAAAACGAATTGGCGTGAAGAAAAAGAACAAGCTGTCAGGTAGTCATTTTCCCTATAGATAACCCGTTTTTGACTATCGGCGAATATGTTACATCCCTGCGTTATGATTTGAAAAAGTGGTCGCCGCCGACTAGCCTTAGGGTGACCCATTAATAATGAGGTGATGAGATGAAGAATAACAGATTACTGGTATGTATTGCGGCAGCTGGTGCTGTCATGCTGGCGGGATGTTCGGCTTATAACAAGGCAGAAAGCTATGTGAATGAGCCTGTGGTGAAAGATGTGAAAGTGGGAATGACGAAGCAGCAGGTTCATCAACTTGCAGGTAGCGGAGTGGAAAAAAGACTGGTGAATGCCAAAGGCACCTGTAGCGATTATCTGCTGAAGAACCGTGATGGTACTGCGCAGAACTATTTTGTGAGTTACGGCGAGACTGGTCATGTTCTCAATAAAGGCTTCCAGAGCTGCCAGGCTTACGATACTAACCCGCAGCGCTAGCTAGCCCGATGGCACGATATCGTTGTTAGATTCGCGTCATAAAGAAAACGCCGACAGCATCAGCCGTCGGCGTTTTCTTTTGTGCAGCAAGCGTGACTTAGCGGTGCGTCAACTCAGCGTCATCCTGAGCGTTGAAAACCGTTTTGTCCGTCTGCTTCATCAACTGGCTGGTGACGGTACCTGCCGTCATGGATCCGCTGACGTTAAGCGCGGTACGGCCCATATCGATAAGCGGCTCAATGGAGATGAGCAGCGCGACAAGCGTCACTGGCAGCCCCATTGCGGGCAGAACGATTAATGCGGCAAAGGTGGCACCTCCGCCCACACCGGCTACGCCAGCAGAACTGATGGTGACGATACCGACCAGCGTTGCGATCCAGACTGGATCCAGCGGGTTGATGCCAACCGTTGGTGCGACCATCACGGCCAGCATCGCTGGATAAAGCCCGGCACAGCCGTTCTGACCGATTGTCGTGCCGAAAGACGCCGCAAAGCTGGCGATAGATTGTGGTACGCCAATGCGGCGCGTTTGCGCCTCAATGCTGAGTGGAATGGTCGCTGCGCTGGAACGGCTGGTAAATGCGAACGTCAGTACCGGCCAGATTTTGCGATAAAAACGTGCCGGATTAATGCCTGTGAAAGACAGAATCAGTGCATGAACGCCGAACATAATCGCCAGCCCCAGATAGGAGGCGACAACGAAGCTGCCTAACTTGAGGATGTCTTGCAGGTTAGAACTGGCGACCATCTTGGTCATCAGCGCCATGACGCCGTACGGGGTCAACCTCATCACCAGACGAACAAGCTTCATCACCCAGGATTGCAGCGTGTCAATGGCGGTTAAAACGCGTTCGCCTTTGACGGCGTCATCTTTCAACAGCTGTAGCGCCGCGACGCCAAGGAAGGCTGCAAAGACGACGACGCTGATGATAGACGTCGGGTTCGCGCCAGTCAGCTCGGCAAACGGATTTTTAGGAATGAATGACAGGATAAGCTGAGGCACATTAAGGTCAGCGACTTTACCCGCATAGTTGCTTTCGATTGCCGTTAATCGCGCGGTTTCCTGCGCACCTTGCACCAGCCCGGTAGCCGTCAGGCCAAACAGGTTAGTCACAAATACGCCGACCAACGCAGAAATCAGCGTGGTGATCAGTAGAGTGGACAGCGTCAATACGCTGATTTTCCCTAATGACGAGGCGTTATGCAATTTGGCAACGGAATTGAGGATGGAGATAAAGACCAGCGGCATGACGATCATCTGCAACAGCTGCACATAGCCATTACCGACGATGTTAAACCAGGAAATGGACTGCTTAACAACCGGATTGTCGCCACCATAAATCAGATGCAGTGCCAGACCAAATAGCACCCCGACAACCAAACCCAGCAACACTTTCTTGGCCAGACTCCAGGATGGGTTACGGCTGGCGTAACCTAATCCGAGCAGTAATACGACAAATAGCAGAATATTTATGAGTAGCGGAAAATTCATCCGGCTTTGCTCCCTATCAGTGAGTCGCGTCACGCTGCCCACGATCTCGCGCGATAATGGAGATCGGCGGAGGTAGCGTGATTTTTTGCGATGAAAAATAACAAACGCGCACAGGATAGCAGGTCTTTTGCCATCATGTTACAGGGATATGTCTGACGGTAGGTAACGCTGTTACTTCACGTATTGAAAGAGGTAGGTTTGCGCTGACTGTAAAAAGCGAAATGACTGCTCATAGGTGCAGCAATCCAGATTCTTTTGTGGCTGATACAGCGAAAAGCCGATACAGGCAAGACATAGAAAGCGTTCTAATTGATTGCCCTTTTGGCTGTTTAAAATCGGCAAGCGGAAACGCCAGCGACAGGGCCAGAGCAGAGGGACGCCAGAGGGCGTCAGCATATCTGCGAGAATGTGGCTCAGATAACCGACGATCATGGCATGGTAGGCATCGGCTGGAATCGGCCAGTCTGGCGGCAGACGCGTCTGAATAAAGAAAATACCGGCGGCGATGGCAAGAAGGCTGTGCGTAAACCCGCGATGGCCAAAGAGGCGGGCAATTGGCGAAGACAGCCACTTCAGGCGCTGCCCGAGGACGGATTTAGGGTGATCGATATCGGGCAGCAGCGCGGTAAGGAGTGCACCGGGAATAATGTGCCACCAGTCTCCGGTAGCCAGCGCTGGCGATAGCTCAACTTTTTTAGCCAGAATCGCGCAGGCAACAGAAAACAGCAGGTGTCCTTCCGCAGTCATGAAACTTCTCAAATAAAACTGTTATTTTATACAGTATAAGAGATTATCCCTGCCTGCGGAAGCGGTGACGGCGTAACGATTTATTTCGGCTGTTCGTTACTTACCGGTAAAACACGCAGCCAGTTGTCCAGCAACTGAGGCCAGGCTGCCGTAGGAAGTCCTTTGGTACCGCGCAGGCCGAAACCGTGTTTCCCTTTCTCAAACAGATGCATTTCGACGGGAATCTGTTTTTCCCGCAGCGCGCTGAACATCACCAGACTGTTATCAACCGACACTGACGGGTCGTCAACGGCATGCACCAGAAATGTGGGCGGCGTCTGAGCGGTAACCTGCTTCTCTGGAGAATAACGCAGCACCTGCGCCTCCGTCGGTTGCTCACCGATTAACTGTTTGCGCGAACCTGCGTGTGCAATGTCCGCCTGCATCGAAATAACGGGGTACATCAGCACCATGAAATCAGGGCGTGCGCTTACGTTATCAATGGCATCCGTCGCGGGGTAAACGGACTGGGCGAATCGGGTTCCAAGGCTGGCAGCAACATGACCACCGGCGGAGAATCCCATAATGCCGATGCGCTGTGGATTAATGTGCCACTTATCGGCGTTGGCTCTCAGGGTTCTGATGGCTCGCTGGGCATCGGCTAACGGGGCGTCAGCACCTTCTTTATGACCTTCACCGGGCATGCGATAAGTCATCACGAAAAGGGTATAGCCATGTTGATTAAAGAACGGTGCCAGATCGCTGCCTTCTTTATCCAACACGACGCGCTGGTAAGAACCGCCAGGCGTAATGAGCAAAGCCATGCCATTGGGCTTCTCTGCCGGATAAACGGTAATTTCGGGACTGCGAATCCCAGTTGCAGCCCGATCGGGAAGAGAGGGATCCTTGCTACGCTCGACCACTTGCGGCTGCGCCGTTGAAGAAGAGGCACCTGGCGCTTCGCCATGTGGCCAGACAGGAAAAACAGGTTGGGCGTAACTTAATCCATTTACAGACATCATAATGGCCCCGACAAGCAGAGAACGAACAATCATGATAGATCACCTGACAAAGGGAAGAAGGGGGGAAATCGTTGGGCGATGGTAAAAAAATAGGGTAGCCATCACATCGGAGAAAAAATGACTACCCTGAACCGCAAACTTTAATAAAGAAATAACATTCATACACGAAGAGGGTAAATCAGACACAGCAATTCCAACAGCTAAAACGCATGTAGCTAAATCGCATTTAACGACACCACATGTAACAACGAAACTAACCTGCTAACCTACGACGGACATCATAATAAAGGGATGCTAATGATAAATCTGAGTGAATCAATTAACAATAACATCCCTTTTGCCAACTAATAACGCTTATTTAAATAATAAAGCTGTTATTAGAAGCTGTATTGCACACCAACACGGTAACGAGTTTGACGCTCGTCGGTGTTTTTATCACCGACAACGTTACCGACAGCCATATAAGGTTTCCAGTTTTTATCTAACTTATAAGCCAGTTTGACATCATGTTCGATTTTCCAGTTTTCTTTGTCTGCTTGAAAACCACTCGGTCCTGCTTTGTTAGCTTTTTTGTAGTCCAGCTCGTAATCAATCTGGTAATCTTTCAGGAATTTATAGCTAACAACTGCAGTCAGGTTGTAACCAGTTTCTTGAGTATAGTTGCTGGCACCTGTTTTATTCGTATTTCCGCTTTTTCTTAAATAGTAAGGACGGTAGCGGAGAGAGGTTGACAGATCGTCAGTAATATTCACTTTACCGCGCAGATAAGGGCGGTAGTTGTTGGAGTCAGAGCTTGAATCTAAAGAGAAACCTGGCTCCAGAGAAAAGGTTTTGTTGAAGTTGTACACATAGCTGGCAACCACTTCAGTACCGTTGCTGACGGTTTCATTAAATGGTTTATTTGGTGTGTTATCTGAACCAGACTGCTTCCATTTAGCTTCAGCAGATAAACCGAAACCATTGGCGAAACGGTGAGACATTGAAAGACGATCTTTATGGTCGTTTTTGACAGTGTCTTGCATTTCATGACGATAATCGATCGTTACAGCCATTGCATTCACACTAATTAATGACGTAACAGCCAGAGCTAGTAATTTAAATTTCATTGTTATATTCCCTATTGGTTAGGATATCTCTAATAAAAAACACGCATTATGCTTTTTGGGACAAGTTCTATTTTATTTATTATTAAACTACGTTCTGTGATCGAGATCGGCTTGGGTAACAAAAAGTAAAATGGGGTTTCAAATTGTGAGGGAGATCGAATTGAATATAGCGGTTGTTTTAATTTAAATGAAAAATCCCTGCCGTCAGTGCGGCAGGGATGAATTACAGTCTAAATGAGGTACGACATTACTTCATTGCACGTTTCAGAATACGTTCTGATTGACGCTGGAAGTATTTCGCTGCGTCTTCCACAGATTTCTGACCGTAATCGATAGACTGGATGGTATCACCAAACAGAGAAACGATTTGCGGGTCGTCGAAATAAGGGGAAACGGCAACGTCATGTGGCAGAGCCAGCGCCAGTTTCAACCCGGCAACGGCTGGTGCATCATCTTTGATGACGCCATCCGCAGTCAGCTGAGCCACAGCGGCTTTACTCAACGGCACACCACGTTCCAGACCCAGAGCCTGAGCACCTTCTTTACTGTTCAGCAGGAAGTTGATCAACTGAGCAGATTCTTTAGGATGCTTGGTTGACTTACCGATAGACAGCATCTGTGCAGGTTTGAAGAACAAGCCGGCATCTTTCGCACCAGGCAGCATTGGGTAGTTACCCAATGCCAGTTTTGCTGGTGGTTGCAGGTTGTCAGAGTACTTGGTAATGGTGGAGTTCCACATGTAAGTACCAGACCACTCACCGTTGATCCATGGCTTCATCTCATACATGTTGCTCTTACCGAAAGAGGCATAGTATTTCGCATCAGGCATGACATGGCTGTCGATCAATTTCTTATACATGCCAAAGAATTCAACCCATTGCGCATCGGTGTAGGCGAATTTCTGACCTTTTACATCAATAGCTGGAATGTTGTATTTCTGAACCATGTAAGAGTTCAGCAGTGCCAGAGAATCCTGGTGTTCCAACACGATAGGGTAGTATTGGTCGCCCAGTTTTTCTTTGAACACTTTACCGGCGTTCAGCAGCTCGTCCCACGTTTTCGGATATTCCAGTCCCGCTTTTTGCCAGCTTTCGGTGTTGAAGTAGAACACGCGAGCAGTAACGGAAATTGGAATACCGTTCAGTTTCCCTTCGACCGTGGTGCTTTGCAGCTCTTTCGGATCGAACTGTGTCAGATCCAGGGTATCTTTCACTTTGTTCAGGTCATAAAAACCCGTACCGTTTTTAGAGAAAATCGGCAGCCAGTTCCAGTTAGTCTGCATCACATCTGGCTCGGTGTTACCGGCAATCTGTGTAGTCAGACGAGACAGGTGACCATCCCATCCGGTGTATTCCGCTTTCACCGTGATGTTCGGATGCTGTTTGTGGAACTCTTCAATGGCTTTGAGCGTCTGTTGGTGACGGCTGTTGCCGCCCCACCAGGACATTCTCAATTCAACATTATCAGCGGCGAAAGAAGGCATTGCCACTAATGACGCCAGAGATGAAGCTATTAACGTGTGTAGGATCGCTTTTTTCATCGGTTACTACTCCTGTTAAAGAGAGATATTTTTTTCTGTTTTTGCATCAAAAATATGGCATTTTTCCATGTCGAACTGGAAATACACCGGACGATGCAGTCCCTTCTCGATAATCAGCCGACCTTCGTCATAAGGAATGCGGCTGGTTAATTCAAAGCCATCGACTTTAATGTACATAAAGAATTCGTGCCCCATGTTTTCTACGCGAACCAACTCACCCTGTGAGTGGCTGCCTTCAAATGGCGTATCTGACACGGAAACATAGTCTGGGCGAACGCCGAAGAATACGTCTTGTCCGATATAGCTGCGCACTTTATCTTGTTTTTCAGCATTTAACACCAGCGCGTTATTACCCACCACAACGCCAATCTGACCGTCTTTCTCGACCAGTTTGCACGGCTTAATGTTCATTTCTGGTGAGCCAATGAAGCCAGCCACGAACATGTTGACAGGGAAGTGGTACAGGTTATCCGGCGTATCAACCTGCATGATGTGACCGAGTTTCATCACGCAGATACGGTCACCCATGGTCATTGCTTCAGTCTGATCGTGGGTAACATATACGCTTGTCGCCGCTTTACCGCTTTTCTTCAACTGCTTATGCAGGTCGGAAATACGGATACGCATGGAAGCACGCAGTTTGGCATCCAGGTTTGACAACGGTTCGTCAAACAGGAACACATCTGGTTTTTTAACGATGGCGCGGCCTACGGCCACACGCTGAGCCTGACCACCAGACAGCTGGCGCGGCAGACGATCCATCAGTTCTTCCAGCTCCAGAATTTTGGCCGCTTCTGCTACCTGCGCTTCGATTTGCTCTTTAGGAATTTTGCTCAGTTTCAGACCAAACGCCAGGTTCTCTTTTACCGTCATGTGAGGGTAGAGGGCATAGTTCTGGAACACCATCGCAATCCCACGCTCTTTTGGCGCCAGATTGTTAACAACGCGATCACCGATGCGAACTTCACCGCCGCTAATGGTTTCCAGACCTGCCAGCATGCGCAGCGTGGTGGATTTCGCACAGCCAGACGGGCCGACGATAACCATGAATTCGCCGTCTTTAATCGTCAGGTCGATGCCATGAACGGCTTTGAAACCGTTGGAGTATACTTTTTCCAGTTTATTGAAAATAACTTCAGCCATGATAAATCCTCTATTAACCTTTAATTCCGCTGCTGGTCACGCCTTGTACGAAGTAGCGCTGTGCCAGGAAGAAAACAATGATGGATGGCAGAATGGAGATGCTGGACATGGCCAGGATTTCATTCCACGGAGCGCCTTCAGTAACGTCGATAGACATTTTCAGCGCCAGCGCAATCGGATATTTATCCACGCTATAAACATAAATCAGCGGACCGATGAAGTCGTTCATTGACCACATGAACTGGAACAGCGCAACAGAGATGATGGCTGGTTTCAAAATCGGCACGACCACATACCACAGTACCTGGAAGGAATTACAGCCATCGATCTGGGCGGCTTCTTCCATATCACGTGGTACACCACGCAGGAACTGGATCAGCATGAACACAAAGAACCCTTGTGTTGCAAACGCGACCGGCAAGTACAGTGGCAGATAGCTGTTCAGCATGCCCATTTCACGAAACATGAGGTACTGCGGAATCAGCAACACGGTGCTTGGCAGCAGCATGGTGGCAATCAGCGTAGCAAACCAGAAGTTCTTCCACGGAATGTCAAAGCGAGCGAAGCCATAAGCCACAATCACCGAGGAGATGACGGTCAGAACCACTTTCGGAATCACATACTGGAAAGTGTTAATCATGTAGTGACCGAAATTGTATTCCGTACCGGTTTTCCAACCGTTAACGAAACCGTCCCAGGTGGCGTGAGCAGGCCACAGACCCAACGTAGTGAAAATCTCGTGGTTAGGTTTGAACGATGCTGAGAACATCCACGCCAGTGGATAAAGCATCAGTAAACCAACGAACAGCAGTATCACGTAACGGATAGCGGCACTGAGTTTTTCTTTACGCAGCGTGCGGCGTACTTCTGCAGCAGCAACTTCTTGTGCTGTAGTCAGGTTTGAATGCATGTCAGCCATTTTTTCCTCCTTTATCAGCGGAGTAGAACACCCAGTATTTCGACGACTTAAAGGAGATAGACGCAAATACCGCAACAACCAGGAACAGAACCCATGCTAAGGCAGCACCATAACCCATATCGAAATACTTGAACGCCGTATCATAGATATAGAGCGAGAACAGGTAGGTGTAGTGCGTTGGACCGCCGCCAGTAATGACGTAAGGTGCCGTAAACTCCTGGAATGCCTGAGTGGTCTGCATGATAAAGTTAAAGAAAATAACTGGCGTAATCAGCGGTACCGTTACTTTCAGGAACATTTGCCATTTGGATGCACCGTCGATCATTGCCGCTTCATACTGAGATTGCGGAACGTTCTGCAATGCAGCCAGGAAGATAACCATCGCGGAACCGAACTGCCATACGCGCAACAGTGTTACCGACATCAGTGCCAGCGACGGCTCGCCCAGCCAGTTGATGGCGTCAAAGCCAAACACGCCGAGGAAGCTGTTTAACAAGCCATCGATAGCGAACAGTGCACGCCACAGAACGGCAATTGCCACGCTACTGCCCAGAATAGAAGGCACATAGTAAGCAGTACGGAAGAAACCGATACCACGTAATTTGAAATTAAGTACAAACGCAATTAACAATGCGAAGATTAATTTCAATGGAATGGTCAGAAATACATAGGCAAAGGTGACGCCCATGGATTTCCAAAAGAGATCATCTTCCAGGAACATACGGTGATAGTTTTCTAGCCCCGTAAATTCAGGCGGATTGATCAAATCATACTCAGTAAAACTGAGGATAAATGACGAAACAAAGGGGAAAGCGGTAAAAACTATCAGCCCTATAATATAGGGGGAGATATAGGCTAACCCCAGCATTCTGTTTTCATTCATAATGCTTACCTATTGATTAATTGTGAACCATTAAAAAAAACATAAAATTAAGCTGTTAATAACTCTGGATAAATTAATTCCACGTCATAAACAATTCTATTTTCCCCATTAACGTGAAAATCCCCGTGAACATATCCACCTTGTGTCAGATACTGCGGGATGTCGTTTAATTTGTTGCGACAAGCGGCAACGAAAGTCAGTAAAGCCAGCGGATAGGTATCATCCAGACGAACATAACGATGCTGTGCGGAGCGAACGAACAAACCACGATGGAAATGTTGTTCAAACAGAACGCCAGCCAACTGCGCGGCGTAATGTGCCCAGGATTCTGATTGTTTGTGATCGGCCAGTTCGATAACGGTCAATAAAAGTACCGGGCTGGCGATGTGCTGAATCTCTTCTTTGTTCAGCCGCGTCAGCATGGTGTTAACCAGTGCATACAGGTCCTCATCGCCGCTCAGACGATAAGCACGAACCAGCGGTAATAAATAATCACCTTCTAATGCAAACGGTTTTAATTCCGTACCCGCTTTACCATAATAGCCATCGCGTTTAAAACGGTAGCCCGTCATGTCCTGGCCGTTGTTCCACATCGGGCGCAGTGTATTGCTGGTGACATCGTAGGCGTACTGATAGTAATTTTTTAACCCTGAAATAACCCAATCCAGCATTTCTGCATCAGGCTGCGTGCGGAGAATATCCAACATTGCCAGTGGGTTATCAATCAGCAGTGGGCGCATATCACGGAACAGCACATTGGCTTCACGCGCGATTTCACCGAACTCTGGGCCAAACTGGCGTTGAGCACGATCGCCAAACCAGGATTGCGTCTGGTTATCGTCTTCCGGCACCGGCTGACGCTGCTGTGGTGAACTGAACTGATACACCGGCATACCGGTTTCTGGGTTGCGAGCCAAAACGTATTGGCGATAAAGATGCTTACCCCAGGCCGCGGCGTGACTATCGCCCGTATATTCTGCGTATTTGAACGCGGCATAAATCAGGTCTGTGCCTGCATTAACAAAAGTCAGCCCCTTCGTTAATGGCAAAACAGGCCACTGTGCCGGATCGACGACATCATGGCGGGCATGCAGGAAAACATTCGGATCGCGTTTTTTGCTGTAATCACCATGACGACCCAGATCCAGTGACTCCCAGTCTTCAACGTGTGCGTTCCAGAAACCCTGAAAGAAATTCAGCGTCTTTTCCGCATTAACACGGTGCAACAACGCGTAATAGGGTAGGTGGTGCTTTAATTCATGCACCTGAGCTTTGGATTCTGGCCCTTCGCCTGCCAGCGTATCCAAGTTAATAAAGCGGTGACCGCCCCAGAAGAACAGGCCGCTATTGTCATCAACGAAATGATCCAGGAAATATTCGCTTTGTGCGATAGCGTGTTGCTGGTAACTCTCATTACCCGTAACGACGCTCATGGCGCATAGCGTTCTTAGCCAATTTTGCTGGCTGGCAAAATTAGAAATAGGTGCGCTATGTCCATCTGGGAATTGCCACATCGCAGGTGCATAATTTTCCACATCAAAACCGTCAGCCAATAATAACGTCGGCTGACTTTGGCTGCGGCCTTTATCCTGAACGCAGGCAATGTGGCTATCGAGTGCTGCAACCCATTCGTCGAGCTGCGACTTCCTGCTGGTGTATAAGTTTTCAAAAATACTCATGGAGTACCTTCTTATGGAACCGTGTGAACAGTTCCTTATAAATAGAAACACTGTTTTGATTGATTATATTGCGCTATTAACCTTGTCGTCATGCACGCAATATCGAAAGTGTGATCAAAGTCGGAACGTTGTTTTGATTTTTTTTTAAGAAAGGATTTTGGCAGGAGAAAGAATCATGAAAAGCGAAATAACAACTTGAAAAACAAATAAAAAGCACAACCGGAATTGTGCTTTTTATCGTAGGTTGGCGAAATGCTGCTAAGAAAAACTGCGCTTAGCGAGCCAGCCAGCCACCATCAACGGCAATCGTGTAACCATTGATGTAGTCAGATGCGCTGGATGCCAGGAAGACGGACGGGCCCATCAGATCCTGTGGCAAACCCCAACGGCCAGCTGGGATACGATCCAGAATTTCTTTGCTGCGTTCTTCATCGGCGCGCAGTTGCTGGGTATTGTTGGTAGCCATATATCCCGGTGCAATTGCGTTGACGTTGATACCGTGTTTTGCCCACTCGTTCGCCATCAGACGGGTTACGCCCATAACAGCGCTTTTTGATGCGGTATAAGAAGGTACGCGGATACCACCCTGGAAGGACAGCATAGAAGCGATATTGATGATCTTACCGCCTTTACCTTGCTTGATGAACTGGCGAGCAACGGTCTGAGACATAAAGAAAACGCTCTTAATGTTCAGGTTCATTACGTCGTCCCAGTTTTTCTCACTGAAATCGATCGCATCTTCACGACGGATGATACCGGCGTTGTTAACCAGAATGTCAACGTGGCCAAATTCAGCAACGGCTTTCTCTACCAGCTCTGCATGACCAGAGACATTGCTCATGTCGGCAGTCAGGCTCAGGAAACGACGTCCCAGTGCGGTGACTTTTTCGATAGTGTCTTTCGGTTCAACGATGTTGACGCCGACGATATCACAACCTGCTTGTGCCAGACCGATAGCCATGCCTTGACCCAAACCCGTATCACAACCCGTGATCAGAGCAACTTTACCTTGCAAATCAAAAGAATTTAAAATCATATCTGTAATCTCTCTATAAGCGACAAAATACTTAGTCGTTAGCTGTTACTGTAGGGAACACCGGTAATTCCGGTTGAAAGCGATTAACGTAACTCGCTAACCTTGACGTGATCCATGTCACCGAAAACGTGATTCTCGCCAACCATGCCCCAGATAAAGGTGTAGCGTCTGGTGCCAACACCGGAATGCATCGACCAGATCGGTGTAATCACCGTCCGCTCGTTTTTTATGCGCTATGACGGGCTTCCTGCTGCTAACCCACCATGTGGAAAACTGCCGTTTCATTACTTACTGTTTCTGGTGAAAGCGCCGGGCGAAACAGATGATGTCGCGTGGCAGTGACAACGTCACCTGTTCCTCAACCTGCCCGGTTCTTTCTTGTTATGCGGGATGATAGTTTGGAT
Source organism: Pectobacterium carotovorum (assembly GCF_900129615.1). Lineage (GTDB taxonomy): Bacteria > Pseudomonadota > Gammaproteobacteria > Enterobacterales > Enterobacteriaceae > Pectobacterium > Pectobacterium carotovorum. The sequence continues at coordinate 253,572 of NZ_FQWI01000001.1, forward strand.
GGGATGTGAATTCAATAAAAATGAAATAATGTTTTATTTATTTCTTGAGGGCCGTCATGGTTTTGCTTATTTTATGTTTCTTCTGGTACTGATGTGGCTAAAATGTCGCAATCCATAATCATACCCTCGTTGTCGTGCACGGTTTGTTGACGCAATCGAAGGTATGGGCAATAAAAGCGTTAGAGGAGAGATGACGATGAGAAGATACTTTATTGATGATGAAACGCCGTGGGAAGAGTTGGGCGGTGGCATTAAACGTAAAATCATGACCTGGAGCGATGAGCTGATGATGGTTTACGTGCACTTTGATAAAGGTGCGATTGGTACGCCGCACTTCCATGAGATTCACGATCAGATTGCTTATGTTGCCGCTGGCAGCTTTGAAGTCGTGATCGAAGGTGAGAAACGTATCCTGAAAACGGGTGATGCTTATCTGGCAGTGAAAAACGAGATGCACGGTGTGGTCTCGCTGGAAGACGGCAGCGTCCTGATCGATGCTTTCTCGCCTAAGCGAGCGGATTTCCTGTAATGCTTCAAAGCGTGGTCAGCCAGTAGACTGGCCACGCTTTCGTCATATCCCACGATGTCTGCTTTTCTCTTCTTTTACTTCTACTTCTTTATTCCTAATTCCTAGACTACATGTTCGGCGGTCAGATGATTAAGGGAATCCAGCTTATAGTCTGCCAGCGCCCAGCGAGCGTCATCGCGAAAGTCAGCCTGTGGAATAACGATTGAACGCATGCGTGCCGCTTTGGTTGCGATCATGCCGTTCACCGAATCTTCCAGCGTCACACAGTGTGTCGGAGGAATGCCGAGTCCGTTTGCGGCATTCAAATAGACCTCTGGATGAGGCTTGCTATACGGCAGTGTCTCGGCTGACATTAGGACATCAAAGTAGTGTTCCAGATTAAACATGCGCAGCACCTGCTGCTGCATGCGGAGCGGCGAAGCGGAAGCCAGCCCAATTTTGAGATTCTGTTCACGACACAGTTGCAGCGCATGTTCGACGCCGGGTAAGAGGGGGCGCTGTTCGGCAACGAGTTCAATCGCGCGATCGATAATACGGCGGACGACCTCGTCCCGGGTGGGTGTCCCCCAGGGAGAACGCTGATACCAGAGTTCGACCACCATATCGATGCGTAAACCCAAAGTATCTTTCATGGATTCTCGTAGTGAAATGTCTACGCCAAGCGAGGCGATAACCTCGAGTTCGGCCTTGTCCCACAGCGGTTCTGAATCAATCAGCAGCCCATCCATATCGAAAATCGCCGCTCGTATAGAAGAATCAAAGGACATACCACTGGCTCCGTCAGCAAAGGAAAAGAAAATTTACTGATAAACTATACCCTAATAAGTCGAGTTGCAGGGTACGACTCTGGCTATGCGGGAGATAAAGTGTTGACTGCGCGTAAAGTTACAGTAGGCTACCCGTCGTACTAAAACGATATATTACCGATGTTGCGTCGCTAAGAAGGGGTTCTCATGACGTATCAACAGGCTGGCCGAATTGCCGTCGTTAAACGCATTGCCGGATGGATCCTTTTTATTCCCGCGCTGCTTTCAACCTTCGTCTCGCTGGCTAATTATCTCTACGCTTATACCCAGAAAAAACAGGGCATTGATGCTGTTCTTCTGGATTTTGTGCACCTGATGGTCGACATGGTGCGCTTTAATACGCCTTTCCTGAATATTTTTTGGTACAACTCGCCGGTACCGGATTTTACGCGTTTTTTCAGTGGGGCGACGCTGATGTTTTGGCTGATCTACATCCTGATTTTTATTGGTCTGGCTTTACAGGTTTCGGGTGCCCGGATGTCTCGTCAGGCGAAGGCTATTAAGGAAGGCGTTGAAGATCAACTGATTCTGGAAAAGATGAAAGGTGATGGTGGGAACACGCGTGAGACGCTGGAATCACGTGTTATTGTTCCTGGACACACGATTTTTGTGCAATTCTTTCCGCTTTATATCCTGCCGGTGATTATCGCGGGTATTGGCTATCTGGTGTTACGTTTATTAGGGCTGCCAGTCTGATTAACGGTCTGGCGCAGCCGTTGCGCCAGACGCGGTATTCTTTTCACCTTAGATCAAGCATCTTATATCAGCGCAACCATTTCGCCTTAGATTAAAAGCTGCCTCTCAATGAGCTGTTGTGCTTCAACAATATGTTTGCCGCCGAAAAGATTGGCGCGGTTAAGCAGATAATAAATCTGGTAAATGGGCTGGCGATCGATAAAGCCTTTATCCAACGGCCACACGCTCTGGTAACCATCATAAATCTGTGGCGGCAGGGCCGGGTAGCGTGGCAGCATCGCTAAGTCACATTCTCTGTCTCCCCAATAGCAGGCTGGATCGAACAGATAAGCGCCATCCTGACTATTTGCACAGTTATCTGGCCATAAGTCACCGTGCAAGAGCGACGGCTGGGGCTGATGTCCTGCCAGACGTTCCTCAACGCGGGCGATTAGCGTTTCAATATGACCAAAATGCATCCCTTTTTCTGCCGCCAGCTGTAACTGCCAGCCAATACGCTGTTCGGCAAAAAAGGTCGCCCAGCGCCGCTGCCAACTGTTTGGCTGAGGCGTTGTTGAGAGGTCGTTATCGAAATCCAGTCCAAATTGTGGCTGATCGCTCCATTGATGCAGGCGTGCTAACTGTTCACCCAGGCACCAGGCGCTGTGCGCATCCAACGGTTTGACGGGCAGATATTGCAGAAGCAAGAAGCTGTGATCGCGTGAACTACCGACACCATAGACGGCGGGTACACGCACCGTATTGCTGCGGCTCAGCAAGTGAAGTTGATCGGCTTCAGCAGTGAATTTGGCCAGCATTTCACGACTATCGCATTTTACGAAAACGTCATGCTCGCCGTAGCGGACATACCAGGCTGGATGTATTTCACCGCCGGATAATTCGTGATGCTCCTGAATATCCGCAGTACCGTGATGCTCTTCCAAAAGTCGGCTGATAGCTTGCCACATAAGGTCATCCTCCCGTTGATGTTGCCCGATACGATGCTGTTCACTGGGGTGATTCGTTTACGGTAACCCATTGAGCACAATAAAAATGGAATCTATCGCACAGTGATAACCGATAGGCCGAGATAACGAGAAACAAGTATAGTCGGAATTAAAAATAGCGGAGTTAGGACGACGCTCAATCCGGTAGATAAGGCAATGAAATAGCGCATTAATGACGTAACCGACGGCTGCTTTCCGGTTACGTCATGCTAAAAGGCTGAGGGCGAAAGGATTACAACGCGTCGGTGATGGCCTGAGATGCCGCCTGACGACGTTGCTTAAGCTGGTGGTAAGTCAGCGCCAGCGTGAAGAACAGTGCCTGAACGATCACAATGCAAGGGCCGGTTGCGCCATCAATATAGAAACTGATCAGGGTGCCGGCAATACAGGAAATGACGGAAACCAGCGTGGCAACAAGCACCATGCGCTCGAAACGTTTACAGACCATGAAGGCAATAATGCCCGGTGCAATCAGCATCGCGATCACCAGAATAACGCCGACGGCCTGTAAGGATGCGACAATCGTCATCGCCAGCAGGCTCAGCAATCCGTAGTGCAGCAGCTTAACGGGCAGGCCGATAACGCGGGCATGATTGGGATCGAAGCAGTACAGCATGAAATCTCGGCGCTTTAACAAGATGATGGCCAGCGTCACCCCTGCAATCAGTAAGATTTGCGTCAGCTCTTGCTGAGTGATGCCCAGCACGTTACCAAACAGAATATGGTTCAGGTGCTGATCGGTATCGATACGCGCAAACATGACGAGCCCCAGCGCAAACATGCCGGAAAAGATGATCCCCATGACCGTGTCTTCTTTAACCCGGCTGTGTTCTTTTACGTATCCCGTCGCTACCGCACAAAAAATACCGGAAACGAAAGCCCCGATGACTAACGGAATCCCCAGTAAAAACGCGACAACGATACCGGGCAGAACGGCATGGGAAATGGCATCACCCATTAGCGACCAGCCTTTCAGCACCAGATAACACGACAGCACTGCACAGACCGTACCGGTGACGACGGCAGCGAGTAACGCACGCTGCATGAACGGGTAGGACAGGGGATCGATGAGCCAGCTAATGAGCGTCATAATGCATCTCCTGATTGATCGCGTAACCGCAGGCGGCGCGATGCCAATAACCCATGCTTGGGTGCAAAGACAAACGCCAACAGGAAGACGACGGTTTGCAACGTGACAATCACGCCGCCGGTTGCACCATCAAGGAAGAAGCTCAGGTAAGCCCCGACCGCGCTGGTGATCGCGCCCAGTGCAATAGAAATCACAACCAGACGACCAAAGCGATCGGTGAGCAGGTAAGCCGTGGCACCCGGCGTAATCACCATCGCGATCACCAAAATCGCACCGACGGTTTGCAACGCCGCGACCGTACAGGCACTCAGTAGCGTAAAGAACAGAATTTTCAGCTTCAGTGGAGAAAGGCCAATCGAACGGGCATGGTTCTCATCAAAGAACACGGCCAGCAGATCTTTCCACAGCAGGCAGAGAATCACGAACGTTACGCCGATGATGATTTCAACTTGCAGAATATCTTCATCGGCAATGCCCAAAATATTGCCAAAAATGATGGATTGCACGTTAACCGATGTCGGGTTGAGCGAAATAATCAGCAGGCCGACAGCGAAAAACGTTGAGAAAATAAAGCCGATAATTGCATCTTCACGCAATCGGGTAATGTGACGGATGAGCGTCATTGCCAGCGCGGCAAGCATGCCGGTAAAAAATGCACCCGCCGCGTAGGGCAGGCCCAGCGCATAGGCTCCTGCGACGCCGGGGACGACGGAGTGGGAAAGTGCATCGCCCATCAGCGACCAGCCTTTCAGCATCAGGTACGCCGAAAGAAAAGCACACACGCCGCCGACAATCGCGCTGACCCAGATCGCCTTGACCATGTAGTTATAGCTGAATGGCTGTAACAGGATATCGATCATCAGGGCTTTTTCTCCTCCGGTATAGCGCGTGATGCAGGAGGATCGCTCTTGGTCGACCCATAGAACACAGCCGGACGCTCATCGTCTGTTAACACCGTCACCGATCGGACATCGTCATCATCGTGAAGATGAGAGCCTCCGAGGTTGATGTGTCGCAGAACACCGCCGAACGTTTTCTCCAAATTGCTTTGGGTAAAGGTGCTGTGCGTCGGTCCTGCGGCTAAAACGGTGCGATTGACTAAAATAACGTTGTCGCAAAACTCAGGAACGCTGCCTAGGTTATGAGTCGCTACCAGAATCAAATGCCCTTCATCGCGCAAGGTGCGAAGCAGGTCGATAATGGCATTCTCCGTTTTAACGTCTACGCCGGTGAAAGGCTCATCCAGCAGCAACACGCTGCCTTGTTGAGCCAGCGCCCGCGCCAGAAAGACACGCTTTTTCTGTCCACCGGACAGTTCACCGATCTGGCGATGTTGCAGCGTCGATAGCCCGACGCGTTCCAGCGACTCCGCTACAATAGCGCGGTCCTGTTTACTGGGAATACGCAGGAAATTCATCCTCCCGTAGCGTCCCATCATGACCACGTCGGAAACCAGAACGGGGAAATTCCAGTCCACGTCTTCTGTTTGTGGAACATAAGCAACCAGATTCTGTTTCAGTGCCTGGTAGATCGGTTGCTGGTTGAGCAGTACCTGCCCTGAGGTTGGCTTGACCAACCCCATGATGCTTTTGAACAACGTCGATTTTCCACTGCCGTTTACGCCAACCAAGGCGCAAATCGTACCGCCAGTCAGGGAAAAAGAGGCATGGCGAATAGCCTGATGCCCGTTGCTGTAAGTAACCGAAACATCATTGACTTCTAATGACTGTGCGGCTCGATCACTACTCATTGATTAAATCCTTTAGCGATGGTTTCCACCGTCACTTTTAACAGGTCGATATAGGTCGGCACGGGGCCTTTTTCTGTAGACAGCGAATCAACATACAGCACGCCGCCATATTTCGCCCCCGTTTCTTTACTAACCTGTTTTGCCGGCTTATCGGAAACGGTGCTTTCGCTGAATACGACAGGGATCGCCTTCTCACGCACGGTATCAATAACTCGACGCACTTGCTGCGGTGAACCTTGCTCGTCGGCATTGATTGGCCAGAGGTAGACTTCATTGAACTGATAATCCTTTGCCAGATAGCTGAACGCCCCTTCACTGGTGACTAACCAGCGTTGCTGTTCTGGGATACGGGCAAGACGTTCACGCAGCGGCGCGTCGAGAGCCTTAATTTTTTCCGCATAAGCTTTGGCGTTACGATTATACGTTTCTGCATTCGCGGGATCGGCTTGCACCAGACCTTTACGGATATTTTCAATATAGATTAATGCATTGGAAGGCGACATCCAGGCATGCGGATTTGGGTTGCCATTATAGGCACCTTCGCGGATAGGAAGCGGCGTGATGCCTTCCGTCACCACAACGGCTGGCACATTTTTCACGTTCTCGAAAAAGCGCGTAAACCAACGTTCGAGATTCATGCCGTTCCACAGCACCAGCTGTGCAGACTGTGTTTTAACAATATCGCGTGGTGTCGGCTGATAATCATGAATCTCCGCACCGGGTTTGGTGATGGACTCAACCGTTGCTGCATCGCCTGCAATATTCTGTGCGATATCCTGAATGATGGTAAAGGTCGTGATGACTTTAAGCTTTTCAGCCGCCTGAGCGGAGGTGCTGGCTAAAAGCAGTAAAGCGCATGGCAGTGCCATACGGCGGAACAGAGCAGGTAAATGAGCGTGAAAGCCAATCATGCGGATATCCTTACAAACCGTGAAAGTGTTACTTGAGAATAATTATCAATATCATTTAAGTCAAGAGGCAGAGAAGGGCGGGGAGCGAATATTGGAAGGTGTCTCATGACACAAGAAATCACTGTTCGCAGGCACGTAGCACGCGCTTGCGCGGGTAAGGAACGCATCATGCTCCTTTGATAACAGAAATGTTGCTTTAATTTAATGAATCGTACTTAAGGTTACAACGAAAGTCTAACGGTAACGGTAGTGAACTGTCGCGCAACTATACATAGCTATACACATGGTGAAATTTACGCCAAAAGAAGAGAGAAATCTGATGCAGCCTTAAGAAAATACCGACGACTGCCGATAAACCATAAAGAATGTGAGAGATGCCTCTATTGGATACAAAAGGACTGTAAGTGATATGAGCACAAAATCAGAACGACGTTGGAAGTTGGCAAGTTTAGTTTTATTGACTTTTTTGGTGGCATTATTAGCGCTGCTGGTTCAAAGCAGTTAATTCCTAACGCGACGAAATGTTAGGTTATAAATAATTTCCATTATGTAATGTATTAATGCAACAGATACAGATAGCATAAAAATGACAATCGATTTTAAGCATTGATATAAGCGCGCCTGCAGTCGGGCGCGCTTTTTGTTAATGGTCAATATGCTTTCATAACAGAACGCCAATTATAGCTTTTTGTTATGATTGCCGATGCTGCTGTGCCAGAAATGCGACGGTTGTCGCGTATTTTTTTGCATAATAGAATCTGACGTGTGCTTATTGTGTCGTACCAGAAACCGCCTGTGAATATAGGTGTCAGCGAGCATTATCGTGTATTAATGAATCAAGGATGACGCGAATTTGTGCGGCATGTCCACGACTGATAAAAAAGCCCTTGCCATCGTTTACATAGTGTGTAATAACGCTTCTGGGTAAAACGAGGTACAGTTCTGTATATGAATGGCATTTTCAGTAAAGAAGACTTAAATACAACCTTTAGTGTTGCATGCTGCTTCTCTGCCGATCCTTATCTTAGTGCCTCAAGCAGTAACGACTTTGGTTTGTCTGTATAACGCCTTTTTGGCGGTTTAAACAATTAAAGGAAATATTTGAAATGGCAAAGATTAAAGGTCAGGTTAAGTGGTTCAACGAGTCTAAAGGCTTTGGTTTCATCACTCCTGCTGACGGCAGCAAAGATGTATTCGTACACTTCTCTGCAATTCAAGGCAACGGCTTCAAAACTCTGGCTGAAGGCCAGAACGTAGAATTCGAAATTCAGGATGGCCAGAAAGGTCCTTCTGCAGTAAACGTCACTGCGCTGTAATTTTACAGCTCTGTTGCAAAACCCGCCATGGTGCGGGTTTTTTGTTGTCTGCGTTTTATCTGGACCTGTGATGCAATGAAGACGTTGTTAATGAGGAAAATGTGCCGATGAGTTATCAGTGTCCGCTATGCCAGTTACCTCTGGAGCGACACCCGCGGCAATGGACGTGTGGTAAACATAGCTTTGACTGTGCGAAAGAAGGGTACGTCAACCTGTTGCCGGTACAGTTTAAACGTTCAAAACAGCCTGGCGATAGCGCTGAAATGATGCAGGCGCGGCGCAGCTTTCTGGAAGCGGGTCACTATCAACCGCTACGCGACGCCGTTGCGCAGCATGTTGATCGTATTGTGACGGATGACGCTGCGGCGCTGCTGGATATCGGCTGTGGCGAAGGGTATTACACTGCCGAGCTGGCTCAGCGTCTCACATCGCGCAGAACGATGACGATATACGGTCTGGATGTCTCCAAAGCGGCGATTCAGCGCGCGGCAAAACGGTATGATAACGTTGAGTTTTGCGTCGCCTCCAGCCAGCGGTTGCCTTTTCAGGACCAATCCCTTGATGCTGTGGTAAAAATTTATGCGCCGTGTAATGACGCGGAATTGCAGCGCACCGTTAAGGTTGGCGGTTGGGTGGTGACGGTATCGCCGGGGCCACGACACCTTTATAAACTGAAAGCGGAAGTCTACGATGAGGTGTTATTACACCCGAGCAAAGATGAAGTGCTCGCAGGCTTTCAGCTTATGGATCAGCAAACGCTCGCGTATCCGATGCAGTTATCTGGGAATGAAGCTGCGGCGCTATTGCAAATGACGCCCTTTGCCTGGCGAGCAACGCCAGACGTTAGCGAGCGACTGCAGGCGGCCACCGCGTTTAGTTGTGAAACGGACTTTATTATCCGCTTGCATCAGCGCATTGATGGCGGTGCGGTAGCGTAATCGAGAAGAATAAAAAACGGGCAGCGCGATAATCGGGCTGCCCGTTGATGTAAGTCGTGTTTTATCAGGCGGCGTAGCCGAGGTGTTCGTACAGGATATTGCAGCCAATACCAATCAGAACCAACCCGCCCATCACTTCTGCTTTTTTGCCGAGAATCGGACCGATATAGCGGCCAATCATCATTCCGAGCGTCACCATAATCATGGTGGCACAGCCTATTACCATCGCGGTATGGAAAATATTGACCTGAAGGAAGGCCAGACCAACGCCGATTGCCATGGCATCCAGGCTGGTGGCGACGGCGGTACAGATTAACAGCGCCAGACTATGATTTTTGACTTTTTCGCAGCGGCAGTCTGAAGAACCTTTGAGGCCTTCAACGATCATGCGACCACCCAGAATCAATAACAGCGTAAAGGCAACCCAGTGATCCCATTCGAGAATATATTGACTGGCAAAAAAACCGAGTGCCCAGCCGATGAGCGGGGTAATAGCTTCGATAACACCAAAGATGAGGCCAGTGCGAATGGCATCGCGGAAACGGGGATTATGCAGTACGGCACCTTTACCGATTGACGCGGCGAAGGCATCCATTGACATACCAAATGCTAGGATAAGTGTTGCTGACATATTCATTGTAAATAGCCTCGGCTGGACGATTAACCATATACACGCAGATCATCCCCAACCCGAATGACGATCTTACGTGTCTATGGTCTCGCCTGCCAATCACGCTTGGCCGCCCGCACCACGTCTATGCTCCGATGATAGGAGATAAAACGAGTATGTTGATACGAGCATTTCTGATGAATTATTGTGAATGTTAATTAATCAGAAATCGGCTACTCCCCAATGACGGCGCAACCTTACCATATTATTTATGGTGCAAACAACACTAAAAGTTTTACGTGTTAATAATGCAATTGATAATTATTTTCATTTGATTGCCGAAATAAAACAATCGTACAAAATAACGCCAAGGTTAATGGGGTTAAAATACCATCTAAAGAGAAGGTGTATAGCCGTGGTTATTTGAAATAATTAGTCAGATAAATTTACCTTATTGATTCTCAATCATAAATTTATATATTTTTTCTAAATCATCCAGCTGTGTAACCTGTATCAATAAACGGCGTTTCTCTAATTCGATGACTAATACACCATCCTCAGATAAGTTCATATTTTTAATTCTGGTATAAGGAATGAATATATTCGCATAAAAGAAACCGGTTGATTTAAAAACCAGTTTGGGACGACGAATATAAGCCAGATAGCACGCCATGAAGGCCAGCGAAATCAAAAGATAGGTGGTGATAATGGCACCGTTATTGATCACATTTTGATAAATAAGAATCCCCACTAAGCCGATGAAAATCAGCGTATCGAGCCGGTTAATCCGCTTCAGCGGGACGAGGAGCTGTGTTTTCCCTTTGAGTTTGTCCATGATGAACTCATCATAGATGGCATAAACCAATGCTAACGCAATCAACACAACCAGCGTGATATCTGTCATTGTCATCCGTATTACCTTTGTCCGTCATAAAAAATGGCCGGGCGTATTGGCACCCGGCCATTGAACATTACACGCCGAGCAGGCCGATCCAGTATCCAAAGATACCAATGGCGAAGAAGCCCATAATCAGCCACAACGCGTTTACCTTGCGCCGTAACAGCCACATACAGCCGAACGTCAGCAGTAGGGGAACAAGTCCTGGCATGAGCTGGTCAAGGATGGATTGCACGGTGGTTACTGTGGTTTCCCCGTTCTGGTTTGTTACCGTCGACACCACCATCGGTATGTTGACGTGAGTCCATTTATTGACCAATGCCCCCATGACGAATAAGCCGAGGATAGAAGCCGCTTCGGTCATTTTTTGCAGGAAACCGCCGCCCATATCGCTGACGATATCGATCCCCTTGCGGTAGCCGTAGGCGACGCCATAGTAACGCACCAGCAGGCGAACCAGGTTAAACAAGACGAAGAAGAGAACCGGCCCCAGCAGGCTGCCGCTCATGGCAATCCCTGCGCCTAGCGCAGCGAATACCGGGCGGGCGGTACCCCAGAATATCGGGTCGCCGACGCCAGCGAGTGGCCCCATCAGCCCGACTTTCAGACCGTTTATTGCCGCGTCATCTATAGGAGCACCGTTCGCACGTTGCTCTTCCATCGCCATCGTTACGCCGAGTATCGGAGCGGCAACAAAAGGCTGCGTATTAAAGAACTCCAGATGGCGCTTGATTGCTTGTTTACGCTCTTCTGAATTTTCAGGATAAAGACGGCGAATCACTGGCACCATGGAAAAACAGAAGCCGAGCGCCTGCATACGTTCAAAGTTCCAGGAGCCTTGAAACAGGTTGGAACGGATAAACACCGCGCGGATGTCGCTGTCAGTGAGTTTTTTAACATTCGTATTTTCGACCATTTTTCTCACTCCTGTTAATCCAGTTCGTTATCAAGGCTGTTATTGCCTGATGAAACAGGCTGGCCTTGAACCTTGTTATATTTCGGGCTGAGCTGGATATACAGCACCGCCATCACAATACCAATTACGCCCAGTGCCACCAGGTTAAACTCGGTGAACGCAGCGGTAACGAAGCCAAGATAGAAGAACGGCATCAGATAGCCCGCGCGCATCATGTTGATGACCATCGCGTAACCCACTACGACAATCATGCCCCCGGCGATATTCAGGCCGTTGGTCACCACTTCCGGGATGGAGTTCAGCAGCGCGTGAACAGCGTCGGTACCAACGGAAACGGCAACGATTACCGCAGGAATCGCGATACGCATTGCCTGTAGCAGTAGGGCAGAAACGTGAATCCAACTGATAGCCGTTAGATTACCGCGCTCTGCTGCGCTGTCTGCCGCATGCTGGAACGCAACGGTGATGGTACGAACAATGATGGTTAAGACTTGCCCAGCGGCAGCGAGCGGAATTGCCAGAGCAATCCCTGCGCCGATCCCCTGACCGCCGGCGATAACCAGAATGGTTGAGATAATGGACGCCAGCGCCGCATCCGGTGCTACGGCCGCACCGATGTTCATCCAGCCTAATGCGATCATTTCCAGCGTACCGCCGATAATGATCCCGGTTTTTAAATCACCTAATACAGCACCAATCAGCGTACAGGCGACGAGTGGACGGTGGAACTGGAATTCATCAAGAATCGAACCCATCCCCGAAACACACGCGACGAGAAATATCAGCACAATTTGAAGTGTGGTAATCTCCATCGTACTTCTCCTATAAAATGTGTCTGAGTAAAAATAAATCGCCATCCCGTTGATTTTCTATTTGAACATAAATACCTATCTTGAAAATCGCCAGGTCTATAAAGCTATTATTGATGGTGACATTAGCGTTAATACCCTTCGTAGCACGATAGGTATCAACGCGGCATTTTGTTAATCAAGTCCATCATTTTAATCCGGGAATCGGTTGATACTTTCCGAACCTCCAATTCAATACCGCGTTTATCTAGTTCACGGAACGCCGCAATATCCTTCTCATCGATAGAGACAGCATTATTGACCTGCGTTTTCCCCTGCTTGAATGCCATCCCGCCAATATTGACCGAGGTGATGTTTACGCCATTTTCGATCAGCGTTAATACATCCGTCGGATTGGTGAACAGCAGCATCACGCGGTCGGCGGCATATTTCGGGTTGTCATAAACACGAACGGCTTTTGCCACATCCACTACGTGCGCGGTAACGCCCGGCGGCGCAACCTGAGTCAGCAACGTTTTACGCACGTGATCGGCGGCGACTTCATCGCTGACAACAATAATGCGCGAAACATTGGTTTCTTTCGTCCAGCGGGTGGCGACCTGACCATGAATCAAGCGGTCGTCGATACGAGCCAGCCCAATCTTCATGTGTTCGCCGGGTCCTGCCGGTGTGGGGACTGCTTTTAGGGGCGGTGGAGGAGAAGGGGGGGCTACTTTGGCTTTTTCCTGATGCTTTAGCGCTTTTACGCCATCTCTGCCGGCTTCCAATGCAATAGAAACCAGATCGGAAAAGGACGGATTATCATCCCGAGCCATAAAGGTTTCCGCTAGCATGGGAATATTCACGCCGGCGATAACATCATGGTTTTCTTTGTCGGTGACGAGGCGGCTGGCTGCGTTGAATGGGCTGCCGCCCCAGGTATCAACGAGAAACAGCACGCCTTGTGATGTGTCTAACTGCGTGAGTTTTTCCTGATATTTTTCTATCAATGTTTCGGCGTTTTCTCCAGGAACGAAATCAATCCAGGCGACATTACTTTGCTCGCCAAGAATCATTTCTGCTGTCTTTAACAGCGGTCCCGCAGTGGCGCCGTGAGTGCATAACATGATTGCAATACTCACTTGCTACCTCCTCACGTTCACGATCAAAAAAGAGTCAATGTGTCAGGAAACCGGGTTAGCGTTTCGATAGTGAAAACGTTAACCGTTGCGGTATTAGTATGGCTGCAAGAAAAAATTTTACCGTGGATTCATGACATTCACTGTGTTCCTCCAGGTTGTCAGGCTAGAAATCGTGACTGACAGATTTATTTTACTTATCGAAAAAATAAATAGTGTGATGATGCTCTAATGCTGACCAGTTAAACCAAGGGCTAAAAGGGCGTGGAACGGGAAAATTTGGGCGCGTTATCAATACGAAACCGGCCGAAGAAATTCTTTGTGAAAATTGGTAACAACCTGTTAGAGTAAACGTCCCTTAAATTGCTTAGGAGCACCGGGCATCAGCCCTTCCCATGGACTGTCACCGACAAAACGTTCTCTGTTTCCCCGCTAATGCTGGCGGTTTTCTGTACTCAGCTGGTCACTCAGACCACATTCAGAATCTCTCTGATTCACACCAACTCTTTTTATTACCATTCAATGCGGCTCATGCATTGATGTCATCTGCTCGTTCATTTTCTGGAGTCTGACATGGAATTTTTGCTAGATCCTTCAATCTGGGCAGGCTTATTGACGCTGGTGGTACTTGAAATTGTTCTGGGTATCGACAATTTGGTGTTTATCGCCATTTTGGCGGATAAATTACCCCCCAAGCAGCGAGATAAAGCCCGCATTATCGGTTTAAGCCTGGCGCTGTTAATGCGTCTGGGGCTGTTGTCTTTGATTTCCTGGATGGTCACACTGACGCGTCCACTGTTTAGCCTTGGCGATTTCAGCTTCTCGGGTCGTGACCTGATTTTGCTGTTCGGCGGCGTGTTCCTCTTGTTCAAAGCCACGATGGAGCTACATGAACGGCTAGAGAATAAAACGCACGATGGCAACGGTAATCGCGCCCACGCCAGTTTCTGGGCCGTGGTGGCGCAGATCGTCGTGCTGGACGCCGTGTTCTCGCTGGATGCCGTGATTACTGCGGTGGGCATGGTCGATCACTTAGGCGTCATGATGACGGCGGTGATCATTGCAATGGGTGTCATGCTGATTGCTTCTAAGCCGTTGACCCGATTCGTCAACGAACATCCAACGGTGGTGGTCCTGTGTCTCAGCTTCTTGCTGATGATTGGTTTGAGCCTGATGGCGGAAGGTCTTGGCTTCCATATTCCGAAAGGTTATCTGTACGCGGCGATTGGCTTCTCTATCCTGATTGAAATGTTTAATCAGATTGCCCGTCATAACTTTATGAAGCATCAGTCGCACCGTCCTTTGCGTGAACGTACCGCAGAGGCCATTCTGCGCCTGATGGGCTCACGGAAAAACACGGACGACGTGGATGCGGATGAACCGCAAAAGAAACTCACAACCGAGGAATTCGCCGAAGAAGAGCGCAATATGATCAGCGGTGTGCTGACGTTAGCCTCGCGTTCGCTGCGCAGCGTGATGACGCCGCGTACTGAAATTTCCTGGGTGGATAGCGCAAGTTCTGTCGAACAGATCCGTATGCAGTTGCTGGACACGCCTCACAGCCTGTTCCCAATCTGTCGCGGCTCGCTAGATGAACTGATCGGTGTTGTCCGTGCGAAGGATCTGCTGGTGGCGCTGGAAACGCAGACCGATGTGGAAAGCTTTGCGGCGGCTAACCCACCGATCGTCGTGCCGGAAACGCTGGATGTGATTAACCTGCTGCCCGTTCTGCGTCGTGCGAAAGGTAGCCTGGTCATCATCGCCAACGAATTTGGTGTGGTGCAAGGATTGGTCACGCCGCTGGACGTGCTGGAAGCGATCGCGGGTGAATTCCCGGATGAAGACGAAACGCTGGATATCATTCCAGACGGCGAAGGCTGGCTGGTGAAAGGCGGAACGGATCTACACGCTCTGCAACAGGTAGTGGATAGCAGCGATCTGGTTGATCCGAAGGAGGAGTATGCTTCACTGGCCGGAATGCTGCTGGCAAACAGTGATGAGTTCCTGAAAGTCGGTGACACCATTGAATTGCACCGTCTGCGTTTCCATATCCTCGAAGTGTCCGAATACCGTATCGAGCTGGTACGAGTGGAACGCATTGTGGATGAGGAAGACGCAGAAGAAGCGTAATGAGATCTGCGTAAGTCGATTGCAAAATGAAGCCCCGCCAATTTGGCGGGGCTTTTTCATAGATGGAAATAAAAGCAGAAGCGGGGGTGATGACTCATCACTCTGCTTTCTAATTACAGAGTGTGTTAATCACACTGCACTTTAATCGCCAGCCCGCCCCGTGAGGTTTCGCGGTATTTGGCGTTCATGTCTTTACCCGTCTCGTACATGGTTTCAATCACCTTATCCAGCGAGACGCGTGCTTCGCTGGTGCGGCGGGTTGCCATGCGAGCGGCGTTAATCGCCTTAACGGAAGCAATTGCGTTACGCTCGATGCACGGGACCTGTACTTGGCCCGCAACTGGATCGCAGGTTAAGCCCAGATTATGTTCCATACCGATCTCGGCGGCGACGCAAACCTGTTCAGGGCTCGCGCCCATCAGCTCTGCCAATCCAGCGGCGGCCATGGAGCAGGCGACGCCCACTTCACCCTGACAGCCTACTTCAGCACCGGAGATGGAGGCGTTCATTTTGTACAGAATGCCAACCGCGCCCGCCGCGAGGAAATAACGAATATAAATGGTCGGGCTAACCGGCTCGATGAAGTGGTCGTAATAGGCTAGGACAGCGGGGACGATGCCGCATGCGCCGTTCGTTGGCGCGGTAACCACACGGCCACCTGCGGCGTTTTCTTCATTCACCGCCAGCGCGAACATATTGACCCAGTCCACTACGTTCATCGGGTCGTTGGACAGTTTATCGGAAGACACTAGCATACGGCGCAGCGCAGAGGCACGACGTGGTACGCGCAGTGGGCCTGGCAATACACCTTCGGTGTTCATGCCGCGATCGATACAGGCACGCATCGTCTGCCAGATATCGGCAAAGTAGGCGTCAATTTCCTGACGGCTGTGCAGCGCCAGCTCGTTACGCATCACCATCCCAGAAAGTGACAGGCCACTTTGTTTGCAGTGATCCAGCATCTCTTTGGCGGAATTGAACGTATAGGGAACGGATACATCCGTGGCGCTGTCTTTGCCAAAATTCTCTGCATCGACGATGAAACCGCCACCGATGGAGTAATAGGTTTTGCTATAAATTTCTTTATTGTTGGCAAAAGCGGTGATGGTCATGCCGTTTTCGTGCAGCGGCAGATTTTCACTGCGGAAAACCATACCGCCTTCGCGTGGGAAATCCACTTCATGCTGCCCGTTAGCCAGCAGCAGGCGTTCGCGTTGCTCAACATCGCGGATGAAGCCGGGAATGGCATCAATATCCACGGTATCCGGCATGTTGCCTGCCAGACCCATAATAATGGCGATATCTGTATGGTGGCCTTTACCCGTCAGCGACAGCGAGCCATACACATCGACGGCAATATGCGTGGTCGCGGTCAGTCGATCCAGGTTGATCAATTCATCGACAAATTGCTTACCGGCTTTCATCGGTCCAACCGTATGAGAGCTAGAGGGGCCAATACCGATCTTAAACATGTCGAAAACGCTTATCACGCGAAACTCCTTAAAGACTCAAGGTCGTATCCACTCTTTATTATCTGGTCGCCAGCATCTGGTTCCTTCATCACAATCAGATAATTATGCTGCGAATTATCTGATGATTTCGGTTCCAGCGAGACATGACCTGAATTTTAGTGGATATATACCCAAAGATTAGAATAAAACTCGTTAAATCGCGCTATTGTAGTGTGGAATATGTCGTGTGGCTTTCTTTTTCGCATGAAATAAACTTATGTCATCGCATAATTTAACTTATCCTAAATACGACCTAAGTCATTGTAAATGCTATGCCTGGATGCTTTTTGATCGCAAAGGCCGCTTTTAGAATAGGGATATTTAGTGAAGGAAAAGAAGTGGTGGGCTAAACGCCGCTGAACGCGGCATTGAGCTTAGGGCCTGTCGGAAATCTGTAAGGCGAGCTGGTGGATGATGGCGGCGGTTAGCCCCCAGACAAACTGCTGCTGGTACCAGGAAAGATAAACGCGATGGCGCTGCTGCTTGCGCTCGATATCCAGCGGGTAATAGCGCGTTAGCGCGAAGGCCTCATCCAGCGGCATTTCAAACAGTTCGGCGACTTCATCTTCATTGGGATGGAAGCGAGTCTGTGGGGCGATCAGCCCGACGACGGGTGTGACCTGAAAACCGCTGACGCTATCCAGAGGCGGTAATACGCCCAGTACCTGTACGTTTTCCGGTGGGATAGCCACTTCTTCCTGAGCTTCACGCAGCGCCGTTTCAATAATTGAACGATCTTCTTTATCCGCCGCCCCGCCGGGGAACGCCACTTGCCCGGCATGCTTACGCAGATCGGCAGAGCGTCGGGTCAATAGCAGCGTGGGCGTAGGGTGACAAATAATCGGCACCAAAACCGCGGCCTGACGCTGCTGGTGCACGGGTCGCAGCGATGGCGGAAGCTGTAACTGAAAGCGCGTAATAAAGTCATTCAACGCAAAAGCCGTTGGCGGCAAAGCGATCTCACTCATTGACTCAGTACCTGAATTGTCTGGGAACCATCCAGCAGGGGAAGTATACGGCCTACTTTATCAAACGTTTCCTGATATTCAGCCTGTTCCTGACTGTCGGCGACGATGCCGCCGCCCGCCCAGCAGTAGATTCTGCCGCGTTCGGTTAGTAACGTCCTGATGGTGATATTGGTGTCCATAGTGCCACACAGGCTGATATAGCCGACGCTGCCGCAGTAGGCATTGCGGCGCTGAGGCTCCAGCTCTTCAATAATCTGCATGGCGCGGATTTTGGGCGCGCCGGTAATCGAGCCGCCGGGGAAACAGGCGCGTAGCAGCGTGGTTGCAGGGCAATCTTCCGGTAGCTGTGCTTCAATCGTGCTGACCAGATGGTGCACTGCGGGGAAAGGCTCGACGACGAACAGCTCCGGCACGCGGACGCTGCCCGGCACCGCGACACGACCGATATCGTTACGCAGGAGATCGACAATCATCAGGTTTTCTGAGCGATCTTTCTCCGAATTAGCGAGCCGCACTGCCTGTTGTTTATCGGCATCCGGCTCTGCGAGGCGCGGCAGTGTGCCTTTAATCGGACGCGTTTGAATGCGGTGATTTTCCAGCCAGAGAAAACGCTCCGGCGATACGCTGATGACGGCATTTTCTGGCAAGCGCAGGAAAGCGGAAAAGGGCGCTTTATTGCCTGCTGACAGTCGTAAAAACGCCTGCCATTCATCACCGTCGTAAGCCGCGGAAAAGCGCTGCGCTAGATTGATCTGATAGCAATCGCCGGCCAGAAGATAGTCCTGTATTTTGCGGAATTTATCACCGTACTCTGCGCGTGACATATTCGGCTGCCAGGCGCTGGTGAGGCTGAAATCGGCTTTCGGGGTATCAATGGGCGGGGTCGCTAACCAGTCGAGTCGTACCTGAAGAGAATGATGTACGATCAGCGTTAACGTTTGTCGATGGTGGTCGGCAATCAGCGCCCAGTCGTATAGACCTATCGCCATATCCGGCAAATCAATATCTTGCCCAGCTTTTGCGGGCAGCGTTTCAATCTGACGCCCCAGATCATAGCCGAACAGGCCAAGTGCGCCCCCCTGAAAAGGGAAATCAGGATGTGTTTCCGCGGGCAACGCGAGTGAATCAAGCTGTTCTTGCAATAAGGTAAACGGATCTCCTTCTACGGTATTCGTGACGCCGTCACGTGTAATTTCCGTCTTGTCTCCGCGCGTGCAAAGCGTAACTCGCGGGTCAGCGACCATAATATCGAAGCGGTTGTGCGGATGATCGGCAAACCCGGAATGCAGCAACATCGCCCACGGCTGTTGGGAAAAAGGCGCAAAGCGTTCGAGCAGCACCGTCGGGTAGTAAGGCAGCGCGTGATAGATAACGGCGGAGCCCGTTGCGGTGGTTGAATCGCTTGCGTTAGGTACGTGAGTCGTATTGGCGGCAGTCATGTTTTTCGTGTTGTGTTCACTGTGTGGTTGTGTCGATAGCGTGTCGATTTTACTGACCACAGCGTACCACAAAGCGGAAATGCTGGTGTATGCCGAAGCGGGCGTGCGATGATACAGGCGAATTTATCAACCAGGAAACTATCATGATTGCAGGTATGCCCGCGCTGACGCACAAACAGCAACAAGATGCCGTAGAGCGTATTCAGGAACTAATGTCTGAGGGCATGAGCAGCGGCCAGGCGATAGCACAGGTTGCAGCGGAGATCCGTCAGAATCATCAAGGTGGCAACGTCGCAGTGATGTTTGACGAAGATGATGACGCGTTTAATGACAGTAATGACAGCGACGAAGAACACCATTTCGATGATGGTGAAGAGGAAGAAGAGCAATAACCACATTTCTTCCTCTTCAGATTATATAAGACGATAGCTATACCGCCGCGATCGCTTTGATTTCGACTTTGAATTGCGGATGCATCAATTTAGCCTGCACGGTGCAGCGTACAGGCGCGCTACCCGCCACGACCCAGGCATCCCACGCGGCGTTCATCGCAGCAAAATCATCCGCATCGGCGAGAAAAATCGTCACGTCTAACAGCTTGCTCTTATCCGTTCCCGCCTGTTGTAGGATCGCATCTAACGCGCCCAGCGCGTTTTCCGTTTGCGCCTGTGCGTCGTCATCCAGATTTTCCGGTACGCTGGTGTAATAGATCGTGTTGTTGTGGATGACGGCGTCTGACCAACGTGCTTCAGGATTAATTCGTGTGATCGCCATGAGGTGGGGGTTCTCCATGTGGGGATAATTAAAATAGTGACATCAATCAATACCAGCCGCCAAGCCTAACACAGCATGTTCCGGCACGCTTTCCTGATTTAGGGTGGTAGCGTCGGGTGACTCTTGGCATAATCAGCGCGATATTTTGCCACGGCCTGAAACGGTCAGGGGCTTACGGATACAGCATTCCCTTGAAAAAGAGAGCAGGCGTGACGAACGATCGTGTAATTGATGATTTTGCTAATGACGGCGCGCTGGCGAAAGCGATCACGGGCTTCAAGCCTCGTGAGCCACAGCGACAGATGGCGCAGGCCGTCATGCGGGCTATCGACGATAAAACGGCGCTGGTGGTGGAAGCGGGGACCGGAACCGGTAAAACCTATGCCTACCTTGCGCCCGCCTTGCGTTCAGATAAAAAAGTCATCATTTCGACCGGTTCGAAAGCGCTACAGGATCAGCTCTATAGCCGCGATTTACCGACGATCGCGCAGGCGCTGAAGTACAAAGGCAAATTAGCGCTGCTGAAAGGTCGCTCGAACTACCTCTGTCTGGAACGACTTGAACAGCAATCGCTGGGCGGCGGTGATTTACCCGGCGAAACGCTGAGCGAACTGGTCCGGCTGCGCGGCTGGTCGTCGGAAACGACGGAAGGCGATGTCACGACCTGTTCAGGCGTGGCAGAAGACAGCGCGATCTGGCCGTTAGTGACCAGCACCAACGATAACTGTCTGGGCAGCGACTGCCCGCACTATAAAGAATGCTTCGTGGTGAAAGCACGGCGTAAAGCGATGGATGCCGACATCGTGGTGGTCAACCATCATCTCTATCTGGCCGATATGGTCGTGAAGGAGAGCGGTTTTGCGGAGCTGATCCCAGAAAGTGACGTCGTCATTTTCGATGAAGCCCATCAGATTCCCGATATCGCCAGCCAATATTTCGGCCAGCAGCTTTCCAGCCGCCAACTGCTTGATCTGGCGAAAGACATCATCATTGCTTACCGCACCGAAGTGCGCGATGCCTCTCAACTGCAAAAAAGTGCCGATCGCCTGACGCAAAGTACGCAGGATTTTCGGCTGGCGCTGGGCGATCCAGGGTTTCGCGGTAATCTGCGCGATGTGCTCGAACAGCCTTCGCTTCAGCGTGCGCTGGTGTTGCTGGATGATGCGCTGGAGCTGTGTTACGACGTCGCGAAACTGTCGCTCGGGCGTTCAGCGCTGCTGGATGCTGCCTTTGAGCGCGCCACGCTTTATCGCAACCGCCTGAAACGGTTGAAAGACGTGCAGCTACCGGGTTACAGCTACTGGTACGAATGTAATTCACGCCATTTCGTGTTGGCGCTGACGCCGTTGTCCGTCTCCGATCGCTTTCGTGAATTAATAAAAGAGAAACCTGCTGCTTGGGTGTTTACCTCCGCGACCCTGTCGGTTAACGACCAACTCTTCCACTTCACCGATAGGCTGGGGCTGGATAACGCGAACACGCTCCTATTACCCAGCCCGTTTGATTATGCCAATCAGGCGCTGCTCTGCGTTCCCCGTAATTTGCCGGAAACCAATCGCCCCGGTGCGGCAAAAAGGCTGGCGACGATGCTGCGGCCGTTGATTGAAGCGAATCAGGGGCGCTGCTTTATGCTGTGTACCTCGCATCAGATGATGCGCGATTTGGCGGCCGAGTTCCGCGCCACGCTGACGCTGCCGGTGCTGTTGCAGGGAGAAACCGGCAAGGCGCAACTGCTGTCGCAGTTTGTGTCGGCGGGTAATGCCTTGCTGGTGGCGACCAGCAGCTTCTGGGAAGGTGTAGATGTGCGCGGCGATACGCTCTCCTGCGTCATTATCGATAAACTGCCGTTTACTTCGCCGGACGATCCGCTGCTGAAGGCGCGTATTGAAGACTGCCGCCTGCGCGGCGGCGAGCCTTTCGACGATGTGCAGGTTCCCGATGCGGTGATTACCCTGAAGCAAGGCGTGGGTCGCCTCATCCGTGATGTTGAGGATCGCGGTGTGATTGTGATTTGCGATAATCGACTAGTGATGCGCCCGTACGGTGCCGTGTTCCTTAACAGCCTGCCGCCGACGCCGCGTACCCGCGATATTGGGCAGGCGATTAATTTCCTGACGCGTAACACATAATTCCCAACTGGCGATTGCCGCATGGCCTGACCGATGGTGGCAAGGGCTGCGGCACGACAGGGGCTTATGCTATGATACGGGTTGTTAAGATTTATTTATCCTGCCTGAGGTTGGCATGTCTACGCGAATTCTAGCGCTTGATACCGCAACGGAAGCCTGTTCCGTCGCACTCTGGAATGAAGGTGAAATTCACTCTCTGTTCGAAATTTGTCCCCGTGAACACACACAACGTATTCTGCCGATGGTTCAGCAGGTGCTGGCCGACAGCGGCCTGACGCTCAAGGATCTTGATGCGCTGGCCTTTGGTCAGGGGCCGGGAAGTTTTACCGGCGTGCGGATTGGTATCGGCATTGCCCAAGGGCTGGCGCTGGGAGCGGATTTACCGATGCTCGGCGTATCGTCACTGGCGACGATGGCGCAGGGCGCTTTCCGTCTCACGGAGGCAACGCAGGTGCTGGCGGCCATTGATGCGCGGATGGGAGAAGTGTACTGGGGCTGCTATCAGCGTGATGCTGACGGTAGCTGGCAGGGCGAGTCCGAGGAAGCTGTATTGAAACCTGAACAGGTGCAGGCGTTAACTGCCGCGCTGTCAGGCGAATGGGCCACGGTAGGCACCGGATGGGAAGCCTATCCTGAACTGGTCAGTCATTCTTCGTTGGTGTTAGCGAAGGGCGACGTGCTGTTGCCGCAGGCGCAGGACATGTTGCCTCTGGCCTGTCAGCTATGGCAGGCAGGAAAAGCGGTCAGCGTTGAGAATGCGCAACCGCGCTACCTGCGCAATGAAGTGACCTGGAAAAAGTTGCCCGGACGCGACTAGTCAGAATAGGCATTCTGCGCGAACTATACCTGTCATAAACAGCAACTTATTCGATGCTGAGCAGTCTAACTACCAGATATCTGAAGAAGGGGTTGTGCCATGTTTGTACAGATAGAAAGCGTACAGATGAAGCGTGTGCATCTGAATCAGAAAAAAGCACGTCTCGGTATGGTGGTTGCGACAGTGCTGCTGCTTTCAGGCTGCGTCACGGTGCCGGATGCCATTAAAGGCACCTCACCAACGCCGCAGGACGATTTGGTGCGTGTGATGAATGCGCCGCAGATTTATGTCGGTCAGGAATCACGCTTCGGTGGGCGAGTGGTCAGCATCCGCAATGAAGCGAATAAAACGCGTCTGGAAATTGCCAGTATGCCGCTGGATAGCGGCGCGAAACCGCGGTTGGATATGCCGTCAGAAGGGCGCTTTATTGCCTATGTAAATCGCTTTCTTGAACCTGTCGATTTTAAAGACCAACTGGTCACCGTTGTCGGGCCGATTGTCGGCACCGAACAGGGCGCTATTGGTGATAAACCCTATCGCTACGTCGTGATCGATGCGCAGGGCTACAAGCGTTGGAATGTTGTGCAGCGTCTGATAACACCACCCGGCGGCTATGGCTATGGCCCGTGGGGATGGCGAGCGGGTTACGGCTATGGTTGGGGGCCTGGATGGGGATTTG
This sequence comes from Pectobacterium carotovorum, assembly GCF_900129615.1. Classification (GTDB taxonomy): domain Bacteria; phylum Pseudomonadota; class Gammaproteobacteria; order Enterobacterales; family Enterobacteriaceae; genus Pectobacterium; species Pectobacterium carotovorum. Next base: position 277,392 of record NZ_FQWI01000001.1, read on the forward strand.
ACGGCGGTTGGCCTGGTCCGGCACGGATTGAGAATGTCGTGACAGAATAAGAATGTACCCAGTAGGCTATTGAGATCAGGCGACGCAGGTTGCCTGATTTTTTTTGAATAAAGAATAAATTAGTGATCGATCTCGCAACCTTAACATTGTTTGTTAGCTAACTGGTAGGCTGAGTTAAAATAATGTTAATAACAATAAGCCTCTGAGGGCGACGACGATGCCACTAAAAAAATATCTCGGGAGTGACGTCTTGGAAAAAATTTGGTTATCACGCTATCCGGCGGATGTGCCGGCGGAAATCGATCCAGATCGCTATTCGTCGTTGATTGAAATGTTCGAAAGTAGCGTGAAGCGTTATGCCGACCGACCTGCATTCGTCAACATGGGTGAAGTGATGACGTTTCGTAAGTTGGAAGAGCGGAGTCGGGCGTTTGCGGCCTATTTGCAAAACCAGCTTAAATTGCAAAAGGGCGATCGTGTCGCGTTGATGATGCCCAACCTGCTGCAATATCCCGTTGCGCTGTTTGGCGTGTTGCGCGCGGGTCTGGTGGTGGTTAACGTTAACCCACTGTATACGCCGCGTGAGCTGGAACATCAGCTAAAAGACAGCGGTGCCAGCACGATTGTTATCGTGTCGAACTTCGCGCATACGCTGGAAAAAGTCGTCCATAACACGGCGGTGAAGCACGTAATCCTGACCCGTATGGGAGATCAGCTCTCCACGGCGAAAGGGACGCTGGTCAACTTCGTGGTGAAGTACATTAAGCGACTGGTGCCTAAATACCATCTGCCGGATGCGATATCGTTCCGTCGTGTTTTGCAGGAAGGACGGCGTCAGCAGTATATTCGCCCCGATATTATCAATACCGATCTGGCATTTCTGCAATACACCGGCGGCACCACAGGCGTCGCTAAAGGTGCCATGCTTACGCACCGCAATATGCTGGCGAATCTCGAACAGTGTAAAGGGGCATACGGCGCTATTCTGCAGGAAGGCAATGAGCTGGTGATCACGGCGTTGCCGCTCTATCATATTTTCGCGCTCACGGTGAACGGCCTTCTGTTCCTTGAATTGGGCGGGAAGAACCTGTTGATCACTAATCCCCGTGATATCCCGGCGGTCGTGAAAGAAATGAAGCAATACCCGTTCACGGCTATCACCGGCGTCAATACCTTATTTAATGCGCTGCTCAACAACAAAGAGTTCCACGAACTGGATTTCTCAACGTTGCGTTTATCGGTAGGCGGTGGCGCGTCGGTTCAGCAAGCGGTGGCAGAACGTTGGGAAAAACTAACGGGTAAGCATCTGCTTGAGGGATATGGACTAACGGAAAGTTCACCTCTGGTGGCCGTAAACCCCTACGATCTCAAACATTACAGCGGCAGTATTGGGCTACCGGTGTCATCAACGGACGTCAAAATCATTGACGATGACGGCAACGACGCCGGGCCGGGGGAATCCGGCGAGCTGTGGGTACGCGGGCCGCAGGTGATGTTAGGGTACTGGCAGCAGCCTGCTGCGACGGATGAGGTGTTAAAAGACGGCTGGCTGGCAACGGGTGACATTGTCACGTCTGATGATGAAGGATTCCTGCGGGTCATCGACCGTAAGAAAGACATGATTCTGGTTTCCGGCTTTAACGTCTACCCGACGGAAATTGAAGATGTGATCAGCCGTCATCCCAAAGTCTCCGAATCGGCAGTGATTGGGGTGGACAATGAGGTCTCCGGCGAAGCAGTAAAAGCCTTTGTGGTCAGGCGTGACAACTCGTTAACGAAAGAGGAACTCATTACGCACTGCCGCCGTAATCTTACGGGTTACAAAGTGCCGAAAGAGATCGAATTCTGCGACGATTTGCCGAAATCTAACGTTGGGAAAATCCTGCGCCGCGAATTACGTGGCGAGAAGAAACCGAAGAAAGACGTTGCAGCTTGACGATTTTCCACGAAAAACGACTGCCAGAGAGAGGCAGGACGCGATATGATGTTTTCACGCCGGTTTATCCGGCGTTCTTTTTTATGGCGAATTTATACTCGTCATCCTATGGGCCGTCGCTTGCGACGTTAAAAATGTCCGCCGGGAATTTTTTACGGCGATACGGATTTGACCCAGAACCGTAAAGTAAAACAACCAAGAGAATGACGTTTTGAATTATCAGTTGATCACTTCCGACATCGGGTTACAACAGGTTTGCTCCCAGGCGCGACGCTTTCCGCAGGTGGCATTGGACACGGAGTTCGTCAGAACCCGAACGTATTACCCGCAATTAGGGTTGATTCAATTGTATGACGGCGAACAGCTTTCACTTATCGATCCGTTAACGATTACCGACTGGGCACCCTTTCAGGCGTTACTGCGTGACGAACAGGTTACTAAATTCCTGCATGCGGGCAGCGAAGATCTGGAAGTGTTTCTCAATGCGTTTGGAACACTGCCGACGCCTTTCATCGATACACAGATTCTGGCCGCATTTTTAGGCAAGCCGCTTTCTTATGGATTTGCTGCGCTGGTGGCCGACTACATGGGCGTGACGCTGGATAAAAGCGAGTCGAGAACGGACTGGCTTGCTCGTCCGCTGAGCGAGAAACAGTGTGATTATGCTGCTGCCGATGTGTTCTATCTGCTGCCGATGGCCATTCAACTGGTGGCCGATACGGAAGCCGCAGGGTGGATGAATGCCGCGCTGGATGAGTGTCTCCTGTTGTGTCAGCGTAAACAGGATATTTTGGCACCGGCGCTGGCCTATCGCGAATTTGGCAACGCCTGGCAGCTGCGTGGCCGAAATCTGGCTTGCCTTCAGCGCCTGGCTGAGTGGCGTTTGCGTAAAGCGCGTGAGCGAGACAGTGCGGTGAATTTTGTCGTACGTGAAGAGAACCTCTTGCAGGTGGCGCGTTGTCTGCCGACGTCGCTGGGTGAACTGAGCTCGCTGGGGCTGAGCGGCCCGGAAATCCGCTACCACGGCAAAACGCTGTTGGACTGTGTTACACAGACGGACGGTATTGCTGATGCGGATTGCCCACCTCCGGTGATGAATTTAATCGACTATCCCGGCTATAAAAAGGCGTTTAAAGATATCAAAGCGCTAGTGCAGCGCGTGAGCGAACAGAGTGGATTATCCGCTGAGCTTTTGGCTTCACGTCGCCAAATTAATCGTCTGCTGAACTGGCACTGGAAATTAAGCGGGCAAGATGCGGGGATGCCGGAAATGTTGTCTGGCTGGCGCGGCCAGTTATATGGTGATGAACTGCGTGAAATTGTGCAGGGCTATTAATCACCGGTAAACACGTCTTATCAATACGCCTTATTTGCTGTGATGATGTAATCATAAAAAAGCAGCAAATAGGGTGATAAGAATGCGGTGAAAAAATAAAACAAGAAATAAAAGACTGGCTAAATATACAGTCTATTGTGAAATGAAACGCACTTAATTTGATGTATGACGGGAATAGATATCCCCTACGTAAAAGCAGGGGATATCACAGCAGAAAAATCATTTAGGCGTTTCTTCCGCTTCCGGTAATGTAACGTTCAACTCAAGCACGGAAATATCATCTCCTTTTTGCTCAAGCTGAACTGTCACCATCTCAGGATCAATCTGTACATATCTACAGATAACCTCAAGAATGTCTCGCTTTAATTGCGGCAGATAATGGGGCTCGCTATCTCCCCGGCGTCGCTCCGCGACAATAATTTGCAGCCGTTCCTTGGCAATATTGGCTGTCGTTTTTTTGCGGGACAGAAAGAAGTCCAGTAAAGCCATAATTTATCCCCCAAAAAGTCGTTTAAGAAAACCCTTCTTCTCTTCTTCAACAAAACGGAAAGGACGCTCTTCACCAAGCAGACGTTCAACGGTATCCGCGTAGGCTTTGCCTGCATCGGCTTCCGCATCCAGAATGACGGGTTCACCCTGGTTAGAGGCGCGGAGTACGGATTGGTCTTCCGGGATCACGCCAACCAGTGGAATCCGCAGAATCTCAAGAACGTCTTCCATACTCAGCATGTCGCCACGGCTCACCCGGCCTGGGTTGTAGCGCGTCAACAGCAGATGCTCTTTAATCGGATCTTCAGAACGTTCTGCGCGACGTGATTTCGAAGACAGAATGCCCAGAATACGGTCAGAGTCGCGAACGGAAGAGACTTCTGGGTTGGTGGTGATAATCGCTTCGTCGGCAAAATAGAGCGCCATCAATGCACCGGTTTCAATCCCAGCGGGTGAATCACACACGATAAAATCAAATTCCATGTCGCCCAGATCGTTGAGCACTTTCTCTACGCCTTCATGCGTTAATGCATCTTTATCACGCGTTTGTGATGCGGGCAGAATGTAGAGATTATCCGTTCTCTTATCTTTGATCAGCGCTTGATTCAGCGTGGCATCACCCTGAATAACGTTGACGAAGTCATACACCACGCGACGCTCACATCCCATGATCAGGTCGAGGTTACGCAGACCAATGTCAAAATCGATGACAACCGTCTTTTTTCCTTTCTGGGCTAAACCGGTAGCAATGGCCGCGCTTGATGTGGTCTTGCCAACGCCCCCTTTACCCGATGTAACAACAATGATGCGTGCCATAAATGTTTCCTTGGGAGATTCTAGTCTAGAGGTTTTATCGTTAAAACATTGTCCAGCTGGTTCAGGTTGATCCGTGCTGGCTGCCCAAAATACGCTTCAGGAATCTGATCGCTCAGCCAGTAACGGCCAGCAATCGAAACCAATTCTGCGGCCAGATGCGTACAGAATATCTGGCTCTGAACATCGCCAGAAACGCCTGCGAGGGCTCGGCCGCGCATCATGCCGTAAATATGAATATTGCCATCGGCAATCACCTCAGCACCCGCGCTCACGCTGCTCGTGACGATTAAGTCACAGTTCCGGGCGTAAATCTGTTGGCCGGAGCGAACGGGGGTGTTGATGACTTTCGTTTTCACCGCAGCAGGAACGGCGGCGACGGGTTCGACGACCCGCCGTTGTGCTTTACCTTCGCTCAGAAGGGGAAGCCCCGCCTGCGCAATGATTTTCTTTAATGCGTCGTCGGTGCATCCGCTGACGCCAACGACATGCAGGCCGGTTGACGAAATGGCCTGCTGTAATTTTATCCAGTCGGTTTCCGCTGTTAATGCAGCAACATTAATGACAACGGGGGCATTTTTCAGGAAAGCAGGCGCTTGCTCTATTTTTTCCTGTAGTGCCTGGTAAATTACCTCGGGTTGGGAATCATGCAAATGAACAACCGATAAGGTAAAGCTGCTGCCTTTTAGCTCTATTGGCGTTTGTGACATCTATCCTGACTCAGTTTCAGCATCTTTTAATCCCTAGAGTAACATTTAAGGCATGATATTCCAGAGCGCTGTAAGCATGTTATAGTCACAATTATATACAGGCAAGATGGCATTCCCATCAAATAGAGTAAAAAAAATGTTTTGTGTGATCTATCGAAGTGCTAAACGCGATCAGACCTATCTTTATGTTGAAAAAAAAGACGATTTCTCACGCGTGCCGGAAGAATTAATGAAAAGTTTCGGCACGCCGCAGTTAGCCATGGTTTTACCGCTGGATGGGCGTAAAAAACTGGCGAATGCCGATATAGAAAAAGTGAAACTTGCGTTACAGGATCAGGGCTTTTATCTGCAAGTTCCTCCGCCGGTCGAAAGCTTATTAAACACGCCTGTATAAGTGTAAAAAAATAATACCAAGGCGTACTTTCAGATAAAGCCGCAAACATAATTTGGCGTGGAATATCTCAGCCGTTCGCATGATATTCCGCGCGATAAATATTCACTTTTTGAGTTTTTCCCCGCCACAATTTAATTGTTTCCCTTTTTGATGGGATAGGACTTCGTTTCTCGTTCATAGGATCCCCAGCCTTGCTCACCTGAAATCTGTTGGGGTAACCCCCGTTGCGATGATATAACGATGGTTTTGCACCATCGTGTTCTTATATACACCCTAAATAATTCGGGTTGCAGGAAGGCGGCAAGAGAGGGAATCCCGATGAGCTTACTCAAGTAAGTGATTCGGGTGACTGAACGTAGCCAACGCACGTGCAGCTTGAAGTATGACGGGTATAGCTGTTTTCCTTTTGGGCGAGTTGTACGCCATGAAGGCAGCGATAATCCAACAGACAGGGCAGGAGAATACCCATGTATCAACACAGAGACTGGCAGGGCGCGCTGCTTGATTTCCCGGTAAATAAAGTCGTTTGCGTAGGAAGTAACTACTCAGAACACATCAAAGAAATGGGAAATGCGACCCCGAGCGAGCCCGTTTTATTCATCAAGCCTGAAACCGCACTGTGTGACTTACGCCAGCCCGTTGCCATTCCCAAAAATCTGGGCTCGGTTCACCACGAAGTCGAGCTGGCTGTGCTGATCGGTACGCCGCTCAAGCAGGCGAATGAGGAGCGCGTCGCCCGGGCGATTGCGGGTTATGGTGTGGCGCTGGATCTGACGCTGCGTGATTTGCAGTCCGACTTCAAAAAAGCGGGTCAGCCGTGGGAGAAAGCAAAAGCGTTCGACGGTTCTTGCCCGATCTCCGGTTTTATTCCGGTTGCCGAGTTTGGCGATCCGCAGCAAACCGATCTGGGTGTAAAAGTGAATGATGAAGTGCGCCAGCAGGGCAACACGCGTGATATGATTACGCCGATTCTGCCGCTGATTGCTTACATGAGCCGTTTCTTTACGCTGCGCGCGGGCGATATTATTTTAACGGGTACGCCAAAAGGGGTCGGTCCGATCCTGTCTGGCGATATGCTGACGATTACGGTCAATGACCGGACGTTAAGCACGCGTATTATCTAACGCTCCCCTTGCTGCCCGTGTTGAAGACGGGCAGCCACATTTCCCCGCCGCGCCTGCCAGAATCACGCATCTTTATTTACAACGCTATCGATTTAACAACTAAGGTAACTGGAAGAGACATGACTGAACGCCCTTTTTGGCAGCAAAAAACGTTGTCTGAGATGTCTGACGATGAATGGGAGTCGCTGTGCGATGGCTGCGGTCAGTGCTGTTTGCATAAACTGATTGATGAGGATACGGAGGAGATCTACTTTACCAACGTCGCCTGTAATCAACTGAATATTAAAAGCTGCCAGTGCCGTAACTATGAGAAACGCTTCGAGTACGAGCCGGACTGCATCAAGCTGACGCGTGAAAATCTGCTGACGTTTAACTGGCTACCCGCGACCTGCGCTTATCGCCTGATTCATGAACGTGAAGATTTACCGCAGTGGCACCCGCTGGTCTGCGGTACTAAAACGGCAATGCACCGTGAGCGCATCTCCGTGCGTCATATCGCCGTACGCGAGAATGAGGTGGTGGACTGGCAGGACCATATTTTAAACAAACCTGAATGGGCACGATAGTGTTTGATTACTCACTAATAGAATAAAAAAGATGCGAATTCTTTATCATTTGATAAACTTGTGACAGGTTTAAAAGGAGTTGAAAAATGAGCAATGTATATCGCATGCCAACTCTCAGCCCTGAAGAAATTCGCAATATTTCCAGATCCGCTGTTGCGGATGTGGCAGCACAACGAATAACTTCATCAGCTAATTCTGTTGTAAAAAGTGGTTCAACAGGTGCTGTATTATCTCAGGCTCAGGGACGTGAAATATTCAAGGATGCCTTTAACAAGGTACGAAAAGGGTAACTTCGTCATTTCACATGGACTTCGCCCCTTGTTGGGGCGTTTTTGTTTTCAGGAAGAGAAATGTCTCAGCAACCAAAGAGATGGGTGTTTTCAGAACTTGTAAAAGACCCCAATGATCCAGAACAGCTTATTGCCTATGCCATGTATAAAGGTGATAAAGATGAACTTGCGGTTAAATCTCGGCAGGAGCGTGGGCTCAGTGAAGCTCAGATAGAAAAAGAGCTGCAACAGTTTCATGACCACATTGTTATATCCCCCCGGTCGTTTGCAGTCTTACCGTGACAAAGCTCAGGCTATGGTTGATGAGCTGACAACGAGAGTAAGTAATCGAGTCGATCTTTCTTATGCCGATCGTATTAAAAAACTTGAACAGGACATTTGGTTAAAATGGGGTGAGCGCGCTTCAGATTATAGCGATCATCTACAAAAGCCAGGCTTCGGAAAAAAGTGGGCCGCTGGCTGGTTTCTGGCGTTCCAGGTCTTCTGGCAACCGTGGTGACGACGGTCATAATTGTTGGCGGCTTTGCGCTACTTAGCGATGAACCTACTGCAGTAGCACGAAAAGGAATTGATAAAGCGCTCGATACAATGTTGCCCCGGCATGGTGTTGATCTTCCTTTAGGCGATGAACCGTCAACCAATAAGTCTGAATCCAAATTGTAAAATAATGACTCTCGTCACACAGTTTGACTGAAATACTTATTTATTGTTTTTTCTAAGCATTTTTTCTCATCGTGTGTAGAAATGTATTAGGAAGCAATAAGTTTTACTGGTTTCTGATGAGCCGCAGAAGGAATAGCAAGTGTTTCCGCTATGTAATCGCCAGCGTGTTGTATAATTTTAGAGCCACGTAACCAGCAGGAGGGAGAGCATGTGATTAACTTTGAGAAAATTATTCTTGAGTACAGCGAGCAGTACACCGACTTTGCTGCCTCCACCATTGCTTTTATGGAAAGTCAGGAAAAAAAGATCGACGCAGATGAAATATCACGAAGAATCCCGCAGGAAAAAAGGCCTTTTTTTAACGAACGATTAGGCCATTATCGCGATATCTACAGACCACAGCAGTGATGGTCAGCACAAGCCTGTGAGGCGTAGAAACAGTTACCAGAAGCCCGACATATTGTCGGGCTTTTCGGATAATAATTAACGGCTGAAGAGGTCGCGACGCTTAGGACGGAAAGGCTGAGCGATCAATACCAGCACAGCAATCAACAGATAAGCGGCAAAGATGCCAAGTAACCATTGCGGCATTTCCAGCGAAAGGAATTCCCACTGACGCACTGAGCAATCACCTGTCGCATTGAAAATGGCCGGAAGCCATTTGTCCAAAGGCAACCATGACGGGAAGCTGACAAAGAAATCACAGGTGGTAAACGGCGACGGATTTAACAAAATATCCGTGTGTTTCCAGGCCAGTCGGAACCCTTCATAAGAACTGTATATCCATAGCGCGATGGCTGGGTAACGCAACGCCGTTGATGGCGCGATGGCACCAACAATACCTGCCGCGAACACGCCCCACAGCGCACAGCGCTGGTAGATACACAGCACGCATGGTTTTAATAACATCACATGCTGAAAATAGAGCGCGGTCAATTCCAACGCTAAAGCAGTAAACGCCAGCAGTAGCCACGCACCACGCCCGCGTGAGCAACGATTAAGAAATCGCAACATAAAAATATTCCATGCTAAACATGATTAAAGCAGCAGTGTAAACCGTTCTGGCTTCACTGCCATCATTTCACTGCGCAAAACGTAACGATATGTTTATTTGATGCTTTTCTGTCATTCTGCGGCGGCGAAAAGGGTGTTGATAACATCATCAAGGCCGAAATTGTCGCTGCCGCGATTACTATACACGATCGTGATTATGAGTGACTGCCCGATATGGTCAAGTCTGGCAAAGAAATCCATTGTTTATTCATCAAAAAATCGGTGAATGGTACCAGCGTGAACTCAACGCAAAGTAGCCCCACCAACGTCATCACAATGGTGTAAGGCAGCGCCATCACCACCATGCGTCCGTAAGACAGGCGGATAAGCGGTGCCAGAGAGGACGTCAGCAGGAACAGAAACGCCGCTTGCCCATTCGGTGTGGCGACGGAAGGGAGGTTGGTGCCGGTATTGATCGCGACAGCGAGCAGTTCGAACTGGGGTAGCGAGATCTGACCGTTTTCAAAGGCGTTGCGCGCTTCGTTAATATAAACTGAGCCAACGAAGACGTTATCGGATATCGATGAGAGCAGGCCGTTGAACAGATAAAATTGCGTCAGCTGCGCGCTCTCAGAAGATTGCAAGACGTAATGGATAATCGGTGAGAACAGCTGCTGATCGATAATGACGGCGACGATAGCAAAGAAGACCGTCAGCAACGCGGTAAACGGCATGGCATCCTGAAACGCTTTACCAATCGCATGTTCTTCCGTCACGCCGCAGAACGTCGTAACCATAATAATGACGGAAAGGCCAATCAACCCGACCTCAGCCAGATGAAACGCCAGTGCGACGATGAGCCAGACGCCAATCACCGCCTGTATGATTAAACGCGCTTTATCCTGCTGTGTGCGCTTTTCTGTCATGTCCCGATCGTAATCCTCAAGCACGCGACGCACATTGTCTGGCAGGTTTACGCCGTAGCCGAAGAGTTTAAAACGCTCGACCAGCCCGCAGGTCAGGATACCGCAAATAAACACCGGGACGGTCACGGGTGACATGCGCAGGAAGAAACTGACGAAATCCCAGCCTGCGCTTTTCGCGATAATCAGGTTCTGAGGTTCGCCAACCATCGTCATTACGCCGCCCAGTGCCGTACCGACGCCAGCGTGCATGAGCAGGCTGCGTAAGAATGCCCGGAACTGCTCCAGCGTACGATGATGCTCCTCGCTGCTTAGTGCGCTGTCATCGCTGATATCGGTTTCGTCTTCACCCTGTTGGGAAGCGAAGCGGTGGTAAATACCATAAAACCCGATAGCGACGCTGATAACAACGGCAATCACGGTCAGCGCATCAAGGAATGCGGAAAGAAAGGCGGCGGCGATACAGAAAGCAAGTGAAAGCAGCGTTTTGGAATGAATGCGCAGCAGCAGTTTGGTAAACACAAAGAGCAGCAGCTGCTTCATGAAGTAGATGCCTGCCACCATAAACACCAGCAGCATGAGGACTTCAATATTCCCGGTGACTTCATGCCACACTTGCTGCGGGCTGGTCATACCGATGAGGATGGCCTGTAGTGCCAGCAGGCCGCCAGGTTGTAATGGGTAACACTTCAGTGCCATACCTAGCGTAAAAATAAACTCCACGACGAGTAACCAACCGGCCCAAAACGGGCTGACAAAATAGAACAGCAGCGGATTAATCAGCAAGAAGCAAAAAATAGTCAATTTGTACCAGTCTGGCGCGTATCCGAGGAAATTTTTTAATAGCGCACGGTGGAGGGGCATGCCGCTCATAATGGAAGAGGAATCCTTATTCGTTAGAATAGTTTGATGGTTTTTATCATATCGTAAAAACTTTACAAACGGGCAGAAGTCTACCGTTCTACGCCGCAAGAGGGCGGTTTGCAGTCACAATTTTTCATTGAAATGGTTCGGTGCCCGAGTGCGGCGCTATATCATGATTCTTTCGTCTGGTATTATGACTTGGCTTTTTTCGGCAATCACCGCTACGGATTATCAAACACATGGTTATAAAGGCGCAAAGTCCGGCTGGATTCGCGGAAGAATACATTATCGAAAGTATATGGAATAACCGCTTTCCTCCTGGCTCTATTTTGCCCGCGGAAAGAGAGCTTTCCGAACTGATTGGCGTGACACGTACTACCCTGCGTGAAGTACTTCAGCGCCTGGCTCGCGATGGCTGGCTGACGATACAGCACGGGAAACCCACAAAAATTAACAATTTTTGGGAAACCTCGGGGCTCAATATTCTGGAAACGCTGGCGCGACTCGATCACGATAGCGTGCCGCAACTGATCGATAACCTGCTGGCCGTGCGTACCAACATCGCCGCTATTTTTATTCGGACGGCGTTACGCCATAACCCGGAAAAAGTGCGTGATGTATTAACTCAGGCAAGCGCGGTAGACGATAGCGCAGAAGCTTTTGCGCAGCTTGACTACAACGTGTTCCGTGGTTTGGCCTTTGCCTCTGGCAATCCGATTTATGGTCTGATCCTGAACGGTCTGAAAGGGCTATATATCCGCGTAGGGCGCTACTATTTTTCCAATCCGGAAGCCCGCAAGCTGGCGGTGAATTTTTACGGTCGGTTGGAAGCGTTGCGCAGCGAAGAGCTCTACGATCAGGTGATGGATGTCGTCAGACATTACGGTAAAGAAAGTGGAGCGATCTGGCACAGTATGCAGAGCGCGATCCCGCGGGATATCGCGGAAGTACGCCGCTAAGGCTCATACCGCAGTTTCATTGTGAAAAGGGGATTCAGGTTGTTGCCTGAATCCCCTTTGTCTTTGGTCGTGTCGCTGACCTGCGAACCGAGTTCCGTTATGTGGATGCCGTCCCGTTACGCGGCGGGCAGCGTTCAATCAACTCGATGCTGCCATCCGTGTTAGCCTGTTCCAGATAGACGTCAAATCCCCACAGGCGGTGGACGTGCTTCAACACTTCCTGGCTACTTTTATCCAGCGGTGCGCGATTATGCGGAACATAGCGCAGCGTCAGCGCCCGATTACCGCGCAAATCCACATTCCAGACCTGAATGTTCGGTTCCAGATGGCTCAGGTTGTACTGCGCGGAGAGCTCCTGCCGGATCAAACGATAGCCTTCTTCGTCGTGAATCGCGGCAATTTCCAGATAGTTATTGCGGTCGTCGTCCAGCACCGTAAATAGCCGGAAATCACGCATCAGCTTCGGCGACAGGAATTGGCTGATGAAACTCTCGTCCTTGAAGTTCTGCATCGCAAAATGCAGCGTATCGAGCCAGTCTTTACCCGCGATATCGGGGAACCAGTAGCGGTCTTCGTCGGTCGGTGACTGACAAATACGCTTGATGTCCTGAAACATCGCGAAGCCCAGCGCATACGGATTAATTCCGTTGTAGTAAGGGCTATTGTACGGCGGCTGATAGATCACATTGGTATGACTATGCAGGAACTCCAGCATGAAGCGTTCAGTGACCCGGCCTTCATCATAGAGATGGTTCAGAATGGTGTAGTGCCAGAACGTGGCCCAGCCTTCATTCATCACCTGAGTCTGCTTCTGCGGATAGAAATACTGGCTGACTTTCCGCACGATACGCAGAACCTCACGCTGCCAGGGTTCCAGCAGCGGCGCATTTTTCTCCATAAAATAGAGCAGGTTTTCCTGTGGCTCTTGAGGAAAACGTCTGGCTTGTTCTGGTGCGGCACCCTGTTCGCGCCGCGGTAATGTTTTCCAGAGATCGTTAACCTGGCTTTGCAGGTAGGCCTCACGACTTTTCTGGCGGGACTTTTCCTCTTCGAGCGAAATCTTCTGCGGACGCTTATAGCGGTCAACGCCGTAATTCATCAGCGCATGGCAGGAATCTAACAGGCGCTCCACCTCGTCCACACCATAACGCTCTTCGCATTGCGCGATATACTGCCGGGCAAACAGCAGGTAATCGACGATGGAGCTGGCATCGGTCCAACTGCGGAACAGGTAGTTACCTTTGAAGAATGAGTTGTGCCCGTAGCAGGCATGCGCCATCACCAGCGCCTGCATCGGCAGCGTGTTTTCTTCCATCAAATACGCGATACAGGGATCGGAGTTAATGACGATTTCGTACGCCAGCCCCTGCTGCCCGTGTTTGTAGCGCTGTTCGGTTTCGATAAATTTCTTCCCGAACGACCAGTGGGCATAGTTGATCGGCATGCCTATACTGGAATAGGCATCCATCATTTGTTCTGAAGTGATGACTTCAATCTGATGAGGATAGGTCGCCAGACGATACGACTTGGCCACCCGATCAATCTCATCAAGGTAAACCTGCAATAACTCAAACGTCCAGTCCGGTCCATCACTCAGGCGAAGTGTTTTTTTTACCTGATTATCCGTCGATATAGCCATCAGCGCGCCCCCTAACATAACAAGTCTGTACGTGAGATCTCGTTTACTGCCTTCCCGCTGGCTCCTGTCAAAAAATCATCGTTGTTCATTTAGTTATAGCTGAGCTTTGGCAACGCGGCAATTGACGAATTGAGCGTGTTTGATGGGAAAAGGTCGCTGAGGTGATAAAAAAGAAACCGGTATTACGCTGTCTATTGATAGGGAAATGCTGATAGGGAAATGCGCTCCCCGAAGAGAGCGCGAAAGACCGTTTGGGCTAGCGGTGTTGATACCGTTTTAACAGCGCCTGAATATCGTTGAGGCGGGAAACGGCAATCGTAGACAGCTTCTCTTTAGAAACGTTGCGATCGAGCGAGATGCAATCCTTCCACAGAGAACGACCGGCAATCACGCCAGAGGCACCATTTTTCAACGCACTTTCTACCTGAGGGAGAAAGGTAGCGTGATCGACACCCGCAGACAGAACGGCCCAGGGAATGTCACCGCACAGTGTGGTGACGCGTGCGCAGGCTTCATCAGACCCAGGATAAGGAATCTTCAAGACTTTTGCACCTTGCTCGATACAAGCCTGGCAGCCTGCCGGAATAAGTTCGGGCAAGAGGCGGGTATAGGCTTCGCGAGATTCATTTTCCAGAGGGTAGGTCAGAAACTCAACGACGAGCAGTAAATCTTCCTGCGCAAAGTCCTGAATCACGGTACGGAGTGTGGCAAGGTTACGGGTATTGGCGTCGGGTATATCCGGGCGAAGGTAGATCATGATTTTTCCGCCAGTGGCACCCCATTCGCGGACTTTACGTGCCGTTACGCCTTCAACCATCGTGGAGATCCGGTAGCCTTCTGGCGTCGTTTCCCACCCTGACGCATCAAGCCCGATGAGCAGGCCGGTATCGCGGGGCAGAATGTCTTCATCTATAAGACCCGGTATGGCGCAGATCGGATCAACCAGTACACAGCCCGCCTCAGCCGCCAGATAGCGGGTGATGTCGTATTTTGTATTTCCTAATATTTCATTGGTAATCGCGGCCTGTGCTTCTGATGTCGGTGCTAATAATGTTCGCATGCCGCCACGTTGATCGCAGGCAATAACCATCATTGCCCCCGTCGCGTTACAAATTAATTGGTATCCCCGGTGCTCAGCGGTTGTCATGGTGTTCATGATAATTACCCTCATAAAAGTAATGTAAATAAGCGATTAATCCAGGTGTGTTTTTATCCATTGAATTAATTCCTGATAATTAATTTCCTTATCCTGATCAACCGTGTAACATTTCCCCATACCCATCGGCTGTGCCTGATGCGCGAGTGAAATTAATTCCGGCAGATACTCACTGCCGGGATGGCCTTTTATCCTTTCATTAATTCTGGTCTGATACCGCTCAGCTACCCGGTCAGGTGAAATGGCATTCCATATTTCAAGCGTATGCTGGATATCACACGAAATCAGATAGTCCTGTAATAGCGATTTTTCGCGAAAACCGAACCAGGCATCAAGAATGAAAATACTATTTTCAGGAGCCTGTCTAACGATATTAAACATGGCCTGATAGGCGGCGACCCCCAGTTTTCTGTTTAACGTTCTGTCAATCGTGTCGCAGAACTGCATCATGAACGGCTCTTTTATTTCATCGAGGCTTAACCGTGGGAGACTCAATTCATCCGCAATGATACGTGCTACCGTGCTTTTCCCTGATGCAGGGATACCATTTACTAAAATAAGTTTTTTCATAATACCCCGACAATATCATCTGACGTAGTAGCGCATCGAATACGAGAGAGCATGTCGTCCTTTTCTAATAGATTGACGATTGAGGCGATACCTTCCGTAATATGCGCATCACTGTTAACCCCACCAAACATAATTAAGATATCCACCGGTTCACTTCCATTAATAGAGAGCGGCGTCTGTAACGTCAGTAAACTAAAACAATTCTCTCGAACGCCACATTCAGGGCGCGCATGGGGAATAGCGATGCCTTCATCAAATACATAATAAGGGCCGTATTCCTTCGTGTTTTCTATCACCGCGATGGGATACGCCTTCGTAATACATCCCGCGCTGATTAATGGTTGAGCGGCACAATAAATAGCGTCTTCCCATGTCTTACATATCACGCCGAGTTGAATGCAATTGTGCTGCAAAAGGAAATTTTTTATGCTCATAAAACCTCATATATTTTTCCGAATGGTGTTTCTGAGTTCATCTATCTGAATAAAAATACGATCAACGCGCTCCCGATAGTCAGGATGAGAAGAAAATAGTTGAATGGCCTGATTGTATTTAATCATTAGCCTTTTTTGCGTTTCACTATGACCCGGATCTTGTGCTAACCGAGATTCAAGCTCCGCTAATTCTTCCTCAATTTCCCTGACGCGATTGTCATCCTTATTATCGCGATTGTCGGAAGAGGGACCAGGGGATAAAAAGCGTTTGAGTAGAGAAAACATAGTGACTCCTTAAGCTATTTGCATAATGACGACAGGCCAGCACGCTATTGCGATAGTTTACGGTTCGCAATAAAAGCAATGAATGCAACGAACGCGACAAAGGCGGCGACAAATAACCAATCTTGCTGGAAGGCGTGTCCTAAGATCAGACCAGTACTGATGACATCGGAATCGCTGAAGGTGACGCCAGTAAAGCCGAAAACTTCCAGTAATGGCACCAGAATGGCGGGCAATAGCGTAATGAAAAGGCCATGAACGACACCGCCGATGACAGCACCACGTCGTCCTCCCAGCGCGTTACCGAAAATACCGGCTGTTCCGCCCGCAAAGAAGTTGGTCAATAAACCCGGCAAAATCATTGCCAGCCCAAACATCGGGAAGATCAGCATCCCCAGAATGGAACCGACGGTGGTCGCGAGGAACCCGACAATCACGGCGTTCGGCGCATAAGGGAAGAGCACCGGGCAATCCAATGCAGGTTTGGCGTTAGGCACCAGACGCATGGCGATACCTCGAAAGGCGGGAACCAGCTCATTAAGCAGCAGGCGTACACCGCTGTAGAGAACGAAAACGCCTGCGACAAACTGCATGGACTGCATGAAGGAATACATCAGATAATTGACGCCGTTGGCGTACTGCGCGATGTAGGCCGGTCCTGCCGCCACGGCGGGGATGAGATACATCGGCACCATGACGACGGCCATCGACAGGTAGGTATCCTGCAAGAATTTGAAGTTATCAGGCAGCGTTAAATCTTCCGTGGATTTGGAGTTTTTACCGACGACCCGAGCGACGGCGGCCTGCACCAGATACCCGATGGTACAAAAATGTCCCAGCGCAACATCATCGGAATTCGTGATTTTACGTACAATTGGCTGCGCCAGCGCTGGCATCAGTACCGCCATAATGCCGCCAAATATGCCTCCGGTTAGGATCAGAGTCGCACCGGTCAAACCTGATTTATAGCCGATCACGGTACCGATTGTTGCCATCCACAGCAGAGCCTGTCCCGTCAGGAAGATATATTTAAAGGGGGTGATTCGCGCGATAAGGATGTTAACGGCAAAGATCACCATGAGCGTCAACGCGACTTCTGATCCGAGCTCGCGGTTTGCCAACCCGGCGATGGCGGCGACATCAGTGATGTAGCCTTTCATGCCAAAGCCTTGGGTAAAGATGCTGTTCAAATACGTCAGGGTATCAACGATGATGTTAATCCCCGCCATCATGATGAGGAAACCCAGCAGTGTCTTGAATGTCCCCTCGGCAGTTTTTCCTACCGATTTCTTCTGTAAAATCAACCCGATCATGGCGATCAGCGCGATTAATATGGATGCCTGGCCTAATAAATCTTTCACAATGAAATTGATAACGGTGTTCATTTTTCACCTCATGCTATTGATGAGCCTGGATATACGCTAAAATTTTTTCTTCTATTTCATCTTTGTCGGTCAATTTATTAAGAATGATGATTCTTTTTTTCTCATCTTCACTGGCATCGCTATTCAGAATGTCAGCAAATATTTTCTGGGTTAGAATGACGTCATAATTGAAGGCAGAAGCTTCTGAAATCGTGGTGTGATTTATTTCTGCATCAATCCCTAGTTTTTTTAGTACGGATTTCGCACTCATTTCGATAGCGAAACTGGAACCTAATCCACAGCCGCAAACGCAAAGTACTTTCAACATAATCATGGCCTCATATAAGGTGATGAGATTTCGCGAGCTTATAAAAGTGACTGTCGACATCAACCAAACGTCGTTCGGAATCCTCCAGGTCGATAGGAATAGCTTTGTTGTTATTATTGATAATGATGATTTTATTGGTGAGTCCGGTATTAATGCACCGAACCACTTCTTCTGCTAACAGGGTGCCCTGAATAATTTCTTCCCCGGTGGGCGCGCCATTTCGTAAACCATATCCCAAAATAGTTTTTCGGATACGGATGCCAATCTTATGCTCTAGTTTCTTGATAATGGTGTCGATAGCGCCCTGAAAGCCAGGAGTATATTCATGGGTATAACCTTCAGAGCATAAAATGATTACACTGTTTTGTTCCGCGATTTTCTCCCGAATACGTTGCGATAATTGATCAATATCCCACGGTGATTCTGGAATGAGTGCGATATCTGCGTTGCTCTTTAATGCCGCCTGCAAGGTTAATTCGCCACAATAACCGCCGAGTAATTCAATCATGAATACCCGTCCTTGTAGTCCACGGCCTGTATTTCGCAATTTCTCTACTTCACTCATTACCTGCTCGCAGGCGGTAGAAAAACCGATCGTATAGCTGTTCCCTGAAATATCATTATCAATCGTCATGCCTACGCCATAGCAATGAATACCATAGTGACTGAGTTTTTTTAGAAATTGGAATGAACCATCTCCTCCCGCCATAATGAGTGCGTCGAGTTTTTGTTTTTGAATGTTTTTGACGATGTGCTCATAGTCTGTTTTTCTACATTTTCCGGTTTTTCTCCCTGAAGTGATCAAGGGCATTGCTGAGAGAGAATAATCTACCAAATCGCGGCGAGTGAGCACTTTACAGCAGTTATCGATAAGGCCATTAATTCCACCATCGAAAATGACGATGTCGGAGGCAGTCATTCTATTCACCTGAAAGATGAAGTTATTTATTCCGCTAACGTCGCCGCCGCTAATGACTAATCCAATTTTCATCGTCGCCCTCTGGATATATGAATAACCACCGTGTGAACACAATGTTATTAAACTGATAGGGCGCTTTTTTGATGAATGTCGCAAATTTGTATTTAATTACGGGGCTGAATGTCTTGACAGTGATGTTATTAATTCAATTATTGTGATTATTATCACGATTTAAAAATAAGAAAATTAACTAACTTGTTAATTAGTTAGGGATTTAACATTTTCATCTTTTTTATTCTTCTTTAGCTTCCCAGCTAAAAAGCGAATACGCATTTTGTGAATGATTTCACAGTTATTTCGTTACGATCTCAGTGGAGAATCAACGGTTCGAAGAGATAACAATAGATAAATGTTATCGTCGAGGCGGGTGACAATTCCTTCCCAAATGCTAGAGTAGTCTTCAGTTTTACCTTTTAACTAGTGTTTTATTCCATTAAATAAGCATTTTTCCAGTAGATTAGACGGTCTTTAACGGAGAGAAAGGGAGAGCGGTAGCATGCGGGTTGTGATTCTGGGAAGTGGCGTCGTTGGCGTAAGTACCGCCTGGTATCTTGCGCAGGCAGGGCATGATGTTACCGTTATTGACAGGCAACCGGAGCCCGCGTTGGAAACCAGCGCCGGAAATGCCGGACAAATTTCTCCTGGCTATGCCGCACCTTGGGCTGCGCCGGGAATACCGCTGAAAGCGATAAAGTGGATGTTTCAGCGCCATGCACCGCTGGCCATCCGGCCGGACTTTACGGCTGCACAGCTTTGCTGGATGTGGCAAATGTTGATCAACTGCGATGCGCGCCACTATAAAACCAATAAAGCGCGGATGGTGCGTCTAGCGGAATACAGCCGCGACTGTTTGCAAGCGCTGCGGCAGGATACCGGTATCCAGTACGAAGGTCGGCAAGGCGGAACGCTGCAACTGTTCCGCACTGAGCAGCAGTATGAAAACGCGACACGGGATATCGCTGTGCTGGAAGAGGCTGGCGTACCGTATCAACTGCTGACTCGTCATGAGCTAGCCTCGGTTGAACCTGCGCTGGCGAACGTGGCGGATAAACTGACTGGCGGGCTACGTTTACCGCATGACGAGACAGGCGACTGCCAGCTGTTTACTCGCCAACTGGCGGCGATGTCCGCCGAGGCCGGCGTCACCTTTAAACTGGGGCGTAACGTTCGTCAGCTGCGGGTTGAAGGGCAGAGTGTCACGGGCGTGCAGTGCGACGACGAAATCATCGTGGCAGATGCCTATGTGATGGCCTGCGGCTCTTATTCAACGGGACTCCTGCGTCAGTGGTTCGATATTCCGGTTTATCCGCTGAAGGGCTATTCACTGACGATCCCGCTAGCTGATGACGCCTCGGCACCGGTTTCTACCGTACTGGATGAAACCTATAAAATAGCGATTACCCGTTTTGATCGTCGTATCCGCGTTGGTGGAATGGCAGAGGTCGTGGGCTTCAACACTGAACTGAATCCCAAGCGCCGTGAAACGCTGGAAATGGTGGTGCGCGATCTCTATCCTCATTGCGGCCCGATTGAGCAAGCAACATTCTGGACGGGGCTGCGTCCGATGACGCCGGACGGCACGCCGCTGGTAGGGCGCTCACCGCTGAAAAATCTGTATCTGAATACGGGACACGGCACGTTGGGCTGGACGATGGCCTGTGGATCGGGGAAGCTACTGGCGGATATTCTGTCGGACAAATCACCGGAGATTGAGTCCGATGATTTGTCCGTGGAAAGGTATGTTCGTTAGTTTTGAACTACTTATTTTTGAACTACGTACGGGGCAGCGATGTAATGCTGCTCTTATGGTGCCGCGTAAGCAGGCGGGCGCGTATCGCCAGCAAGGCGGCACAGAGCATCACCAGCGCCAGTGATATTTTTGACGGCAGAGGGAGCGCCATAGCAATCAGCCCCAGCGCTGCACCGCCCGCCATTTGCACAAATCCTACCATCGCCGACGCAATTCCCGCCTCATTGGAATAAGGCTCCAGCGCATAGCTGGTGGACGGCCCGATCAAAAATGCCAGACCGGCACAGGCCAGCGCGACGGGCAGCATGTAGGTTGGCCAGGTGTTTTGCATCGCTTCGGGTAAAAGAACGACGCCGCTAAGCAGCGAAAGAAAACCCGCCCCCATCAGCAGGCTACCGATAGCCAGACAGCGCGGCCGGCCGACTTTACGGATAATACGATTCGCAAAGAAGCTGACCAGCATGATCCAAAAACCGTTTACGCCAAAGGCAACGGAAAACTCAAGCGGCGTGAGCTGGGCCTCATTCATCAACACCACAGGAGAGAAGGTGACATAGGTTAACGCCATCCCCATCGCGCCCGCGTTGACTGAGGCGAATCCCAGAAAGTGGCGATCGGATAACAGACGTGCGTATTGGCGCAGCGGCAAACCGTGTACGGGCAACGTTGAATCCGGTCGCGTTTCGGGAAGAAAGCGGATGACGAGTGCCAGAACCAAAATGCTGTAGCCCGCGAGGAACCAGAAGGGGGCACGCCAGCCTAAGGCTTCGGCCAAAAGCCCACCGAATAGCGGCGCCAGCGCTGGCACAATGTTCAACGTGCCGTTAAGAAAGCCATAGGTTCTGGCGGCATCGTCGCCGTTCAGTTTGTCACGCACGCTGCTGAAAATGGCGACGGCGGTACAACAGACGGCCAGGCCCTGAAAAAGGCGTGAGAGGATGAACAGTGTGGCGTTGGTCGCCAGCGCAGCCATGACCGCGCCGATGAGATAGATAATCACACCAGCCAGCGCCATTGGACGTCGACCGTACTTATCGACCAGCGGTCCCGCCAGAAGTTGGCCTAATCCCATGATCAGAATAAACAGTGCGACGGTGGACTGAATCAGCGATTCTGGGCTGTTCAGCGCCACGGCGATGGCGGGAATAAGCGGTAAATAGATGTCAATGCCCAGCGGGCCGAGTAGAACCAGAGCCAGTAAAATCAGAACAAATCGTTGCATAACAAAACAGAAATCTACGTTTTATGGGTTCGACAGGGTAATGCGCACCGTGGCGGAAGGAAAGTGTTATCTTTGTGACAACGTCACGATAATGTGAGGGGTATGGCGTAGCAAGGCAGCATGAAGGCGGTAATCAACAGGGCGGAGCGTCGTCAGCCAGAAATTCTCCGCCCTTTAGTCAATTGTGCTTAATCCACTCAGGCCGTTTCAATGCGGGGATAAAAATCATGATTCTCCCGCTGCATGCGTTCATAGACCTTACGCAGCACGTTATTGGCATCAGCCCGAAAATCCCTGTCGTGACCAACCAGCTGTGAAGCCGTATTCCAGCGGCGGGAAAATGCATCGTAATCTGCGGCAATGGTTTGCATTTCATTCTGGTAATGCTGGCTCATCTTCGTTAACTGCTCGTCACCGCTGCGCTGAAGTGAAGGGTAAAGCACGCGATCTTCTGCGGAAAGGTGCAGCTTGATGATTGAGCTCATGGCGACGATGGCGCGAGCGATATCCGCAGCATTTTCTGTCACGCCGGCCTTAGACAGCCGGCGCAGGGTATCAATGCTTTCAAGGATGTCGTTGTGCTGGTGTTTGAATTTATCAATGTTCATAAGCGATTCTCTGTGCAGGTATAATGCCATTTATAATACATGTATTTTAAATGCATGTTTATAGAAAAATGCCCAGAGAGAGAAAATCAGCCAGCTAACTATTAATCATTAACAGATAACTGGCCGACTGAGAGGGAGTTAATGTCCTACCGTTTGTTTACGGAAGAGTTCACGGAAGACAGGGTAAATATCATCCTGATCGCGGATATGCTGCATAGCGAAATTATCGAACGTATCGCGCAGCGTTTCATATTCGCGCCAGAGTGTCTGGTGTGAACGCCGGGTGATTTCAATGTAGCTATAGTAACGGACCATCGGCAGAAGCTGATTCGCCAGAATCTGGTGACACAGCGGGGAGTCATCAGCCCAGTTATCACCATCCGAGGCCTGTGCCGCGTAGATATTCCACTGCGACGGATCGTAACGCTCGCGAACCACTTCCTCCATCAGCTTTAATGCACTGGAGACAATGGTGCCGCCGGTTTCCTGAGAGTAGAAGAACTCCTGTTCATCGACCTCTTTCGCCTGCGTATGGTGGCGAATGTAGACGACGTCGACGTTTTTATAATTTCTGCTGAGGAACAGATACAGCAGAATATAAAAGCGCTTCGCCATGTCTTTCGTCGCCTGATCCATCGAGCCGGACACATCCATCAAACAGAACATCACGGCCTGGCTCGACGGCTCGGCCCGGCGCTCGTAGTTCCTGTAGCGCAGGTCAAACGTATCGATAAAAGGCACGCGGGCGATTTTCTGGCGCAGTTCGGTAATTTCCTGCCGCAGCCGTTCCTCTTCCAGCAATTGTGCAGGTTCGGTATGCGCCAGCTGCTCCAGTGACTCTTCCAGCTCATGCAGCGTGCGCCGTTTACCCGCTGTCATCGCCATACGGCGTGCCAGCGAGTTTTGCAGCGAGCGCACCACGCTGATATTGGCAGGAACACCGTTAGCGGTGTACCCGGCGCGGTGCGTTTTGTACTCGGTCATCTGCCGATGCTGGGTCTTCTTCAGATTTGGCAGCGCCAGATCTTCAAACAGCAGGTCCAGATATTCGTCTTTGGAGATTTGAAAGACAAATTCATCCTCGCCTTCGCCATCTTTACTGGCATCCCCCTGACCGGAACCACCGCCGCCACCTCCTTGTGGCCGCTCGATTTTGTCGTTCTGTACAAAGTGATCGTTGCCCGGGTGGACGCGGTGGCGGCGTCCTCCACGGCCCTGATGGAACATCGGTTCGTTGATGTCTGCATTGGGGATCGAGACGGACTCCCCGCTTTCGATGTCGGTCACCGAACGCTTATTAATGGCCTCGGAAATCGACTGTTTTATTTGCGACTTATAGCGGCGCAGAAAGCGTTGGCGGTTCACCGTGCTTTTGTTTTTGCCGTTCAGTCGTCGGTCAATAAAATAGGCCATGTTTCCCCCAAACGCTGTTGCCAGCATCGTGCGTCATTATGATGACTTCCTCACCCGCAGATACCATTCGCACAGCAAACGCACCTGTTTCCGGGTGTAGCCTTTCTCCATCATGCGATCGACGAAATCATCATGTTTTTTCTGTTCATCCGTTGAGGTTTTGGTATTAAACGAAATCACAGGCAGCAGCTCTTCCGTATTGGAGAACATCTTCTTCTCAATGACCGTGCGCAGCTTCTCGTAACTGGTCCAGTTTGGATTCCGGCCGCTGTTGCTGGCACGGGCGCGCAGGACAAAGTTGACGATCTCGTTACGGAAGTCTTTAGGGTTGCTGATGCCCGCAGGCTTCTCGATTTTTTCCAGCTCGGCGTTTAACGATTCGCGGTCAAACAGCTGGCCAGTATCTGGATCACGGTACTCCTGATCCTGAATCCAGAAATCCGCATAGGTAACATAACGGTCAAAAATGTTCTGGCCGTATTCGGAATAGGATTCGAGATAGGCGGTCTGGATCTCTTTACCGATAAATTCAGCGTACTTCGGTGTGAGATAGCCTTTCAGGTGCTCCAGATACTTCTCTGCAAGCTCCTGCGGGAACTGCTCGCGCTCGATCTGCTGCTCCAGCACGTAGAACAGGTGTACTGGGTTGGCCGCGACTTCGCTGTGATCGAAGTTAAAGACGCGCGACAGAATCTTGAACGCAAAGCGGGTCGACAGGCCGTTCATTCCCTCATCGACGCCTGCATAGTCGCGATACTCCTGATAGGACTTCGCCTTCGGATCGGTATCTTTCAGGCTTTCCCCGTCGTACACCCGCATCTTGGAGTAGATGCTGGAGTTTTCCGGATCTTTCAGGCGTGACAGAATGGAGAAACGGGCCAGCGTTTCCAGCGTGCCGGGCGCACAAGGGGCATGCGTCAGCTCGCTGTGATCCAGCAATTTGTCGTAGATTTTGACCTCTTCGGATACGCGCAGGCAGTACGGCACCTTCACGATATACACGCGGTCAAGAAACGCTTCATTGTTCTTGTTGTTACGGAATTGCACCCACTCAGATTCATTGGAGTGCGCCAGAATAATCCCGTTGAACGGCAGGGCGGCAATGCCTTCCGTCCCGTTATAGTTGCCTTCCTGTGTTGCGGTCAGCAGTGGATGGAGCACCTTGATTGGCGCTTTGAACATTTCGACGAACTCCATAATGCCCTGGTTCGCGCGGCACAGTGCACCGGAGTAGCCGTAGGCATCGGGATCGTTCTGGGCAAAATGTTCCAGCTTGCGGATATCGACTTTACCGACCAGTGCTGAAATATCCTGATTATTCTCATCACCGGGCTCGGTCTTCGCGATCCCAATTTGCGCCAGAATTGATGGCCACACTTTGACAACTCTGAACTTGGTAATGTCGCCGCCAAATTCCTGAAGGCGCTTGGCTGCCCACGGTGACATGATGGTGCCGAGGTAGCGCCGTGGGATGGCATACTCTTTCTCAAGTATCGCGGCATCTTCCTGCGGGTTGAACAGGCAGAGCGGGTGGTCATTCACCGGGCTGCGTTCGCCGTTGGCGCTGAGGATGTAAATCGGTACGCGCTGCATTAGCGCTTTCAGGCGTTCGGCCAGAGAGGATTTCCCGCCGCCGACCGGCCCCAACAGATACAGAATCTGTTTCTTCTCTTCTAATCCCTGCGCGGCATGTTTCAGGTAAGAGACAATCTGTTCGATGGCCTCTTCCATACCGTAAAATTCTTCAAAAGCAGGGTAGCGAGCAATCACCCGGTTTGAGAATAGGCGCGACATTCGTGATTCTTGGGCGGTATCCACCATTACAGGCTCACCGATAGCCGTTAACAATCGTTCAGCCGCGTTCGCATAAGCGTTGCGATCCTGCTGACAGATAGTAAGGAATTCCTGCAGAGTGAACTCTTCATCCTTGGCAGCGTCGTAGCGCTGGCGGTAGTGATCAAATATGTTCATAGCGATGCCCGTCCTTCGTCGATTAGCACAGATTAAGAGAGCGTGTGGAATATATGCCTATTAATGTATTGCCCTCCGAAAGAAGAAATCTCCTGAGTCCAGCAACCCTTATGCCAACTTGTAGCGTCAGGGCGTCGTGATTTTATTCATTCCTGCTGGTCAGGAAGACGTCACCTTCTGTATTAAAGCGTAGTTTGCATCCGTAAAATTTCCTCTAGTCCACGGACGTATTTTTAAGATATTTCAAGGACTCACTTTCAGGAAAATCCGTGTAACATTATACAGAATGGGCGTTCCGCCTTAAGGACACGGCCTATTACCGACGTTAGCGCACGTAAAACCTATCGAATATATAGGTTATTCGTTAATGTTATTTTTATATAACCTGAACGCGAACGTGTGTAATTGGCTTATCATGTTTCATGATATTTATCTGTAATAGGAAATAGAAAACTGTGAAAAAACCTCAACTATGTATGCTGGCCGCACTGGTTTCTGGTGCTGTGCTCCTGCCTTCAGCCTATGCCGCAGACGTCTCGCTGGGCCTTGGCGCTGCGGGTTCAACGTCTGTGTACCGTGGTGTTGATAATGACGTTTATCCGCTTCCTGTACTGAATTATGAAAGTGAAAGTTTTTATTTCCGCGGGCTGGGTGGTGGATACTACCTGTGGAATGACGGCGCAAATCGTTTCTCTTTAACGGCGTACTACCTGCCTTTAGGGTTTAAGCCGGGAGATAGCGACGATCTGCGTATGAAGCAGTTGGACAAACGCCGCGGCACGCTGATGGCGGGTGCGGCTTATCGTCATACTGCCGACTGGGGTGAAATTCGTACCGTGCTGGCAGGGGATACGCTGGATTACAGCAACGGCTTTGCGTGGGATACCGCTTACCTTTACCGCTTCTCAATGGGCGATCTGAGCATCACCCCGGGTATCGGCGCCACTTGGTTCAGTGAAAACATGAACCAGTATTACTACGGCGTTAGCGCACAAGAATCTGCTCGTTCCGGCTTTAACCAATATAGCCCTGGCGATGGCTGGGCTCCGTATCTTGAACTGAGTGCGGGCTATCAGATTAACCAAAGCTGGAGCGCCTGGGCCGTGGGTCGTTACACGCGTCTGTCTGACGAAATGAAAGACAGCCCGATTGTTGATAGTAACCACAGCATCTTAATGAGCGCGGGCGTCAGCTATCGCTTCTGATGTTTTTCATGAGCGCTTTTAATGCTCTTCGTAAGCATGGTGCATCTGCCGTACAATAATGGGGTGATATCACCCCATTTGCACATTTATGGTGCGCCGAATGCCATGTTAGGTTTGACGATAAACTGGTTACGTTGACGGTATAACAAGGAGGACTCGTGGCAAAAGCGATTCGTTTTCCAGATAACACTCGCGTACCGGCGATCGGTCAGGGAACGTGGTACATGGGCGAAGATGCCCGAATGAAAATGCAGGAAGTGACGGCGCTGCAAGCAGGTATCGACCTTGGGTTAACGTTGATTGATACCGCCGAAATGTATGCGGAAGGCAGGGCGGAGGACGTAGTCGGCGACGCAATCCGCGGCCGTCGTGACAGCGTTTATCTGGTATCGAAAGTGTACCCGCACAATGCGGGAGGCGAAAAAGCGATACAGGCATGTGAACGCAGCCTGAAGCGGCTGAAAACCGAGCGCATTGATCTGTATCTGCTGCACTGGCGTGGCGGCATCCCGTTAGTGGATACGATTGCCGCAATGGAACGGCTACAGCAGGCGGGCAAAATCGGCCAGTGGGGCGTGTCCAATCTCGACCTTGAGGATATGCAGGAGCTGTGGTCGCTAAATGGCGGACAGCACTGCATGACC
Source organism: Pectobacterium carotovorum (assembly GCF_900129615.1). Classification (GTDB taxonomy): domain Bacteria; phylum Pseudomonadota; class Gammaproteobacteria; order Enterobacterales; family Enterobacteriaceae; genus Pectobacterium; species Pectobacterium carotovorum. The sequence continues at coordinate 305,017 of NZ_FQWI01000001.1, forward strand.
AATCAGGTGCTTTACCATTTGGCCTCGCGCGGTATTGAATTTGATTTGTTGCCGTGGTGTCAGCAACAACAGCTTCCCGTGATGGCATATTGCCCGCTGGCGCAGGCAGGGCGCTTGCGTGAGGGATTATTCTCGCATCCGGTGGTGAACCGCATTGCGCGTGAACATAACATCACGCCTGCTCAACTTCTACTGGCGTGGGTGATTCGCCAGCCGGGCGTGCTCGCGATTCCAAAAGCCAGTTCTGTGAAGCATGTGCAGGAAAATGCGAAAGCGCTGGACGTGGTGTTGTCTGAGGACGATCTCGGGCAGTTGGATCAGGCTTTTCCACCGCCGACGCGCAAACAGCATTTGGATGTGGTGTAGCAGAAGATAAAGGATTTGCAGAAGAGGTGTATGGCGGTTTCGCTATACACCCATATAGCTACGTTATAGCCGTGGTTATTTCTTGATGCGGATAACCGCTGCCAAACGAGCCGGAGCCTTGGCGGATGCGACAAACGGTTGATTAATCCGTGCGGTTTCCACACACACGAACGTCTTATATCCCTCATCGGTCATATCGCTAATCGTACGAGACAGCTCTGCACCGGGGTTCCATGACACCACATCGCTATGGTGCGTATGGTGTACTTCGATAGCGCGTTTCAGTACCGCATCATGTACCACGCTGGTGTCTTGCGGTTGGGTATAAATACGGTCTGTACGGTCGGTAAAGACTAAATCGCCTTGCTGCGTTGCCAGCTTGCCCTGATCCACTTTATCGATGAATGATTCACCCAGACCGGCAATGCGAATATCGCTGATGTCGCCGATGTTGAAATAGGTGTGCAGCGCGCTGGTGATGCTGTAATCGCCATGCGCTTCCAGCTCAATGCCGCACTCTTTACCCAGTTTAAAGCGAGCGATGAGTGTGAATTCATGCGGCCAGCTCTTACGCGTTTCTTCATTGTCTCGCAGCGTGAATGTGAGCTGCACACCGTGCTCATCTTCGCTGTGAGCGGTAAATTCCCACGGCAGCAGACGGGCAAAACCGTGGTTAGGATCGGCGAAAGGGCCAAACCAAGGGAAACAAATCGGTACACCGCCGCGAATCGCAACGTGATGAGTAAAAGGCGTATTGTCGCTCAACCAGAGCACGGGCTCTTCGTTTGTCGGCTGCCAACTGAGTAGGTGCGCCCCTTGCAATGCGACCGCTGCGCGCACTTCTGGATGATCAACGACGATGATAGGTAGTTGGTCCAGCTGACGCTCGCTGAGGGTTGCGCTAATTTGCTTAGTGGCGGGGAGTGAGAAAATTGTGTTATGCATGATAGTGCCTTTTTTTGATTGTTTTTCGTGGTAAAAAGAAATCTGCAATTAACAATAAAAAAGGGCGACATTACGTCGCCCTTTTTTCACAGAATCATCGCTGACGCTTATTTAGAGATGTGAGCGATCAGATCCAGAACTTTGTTTGAGTAACCTGTTTCGTTGTCGTACCAGGAAACCAGTTTCACAAAGTTATCGCTCAGTGCGATACCGGCTTTAGCATCGAATACAGAAGTCAGTTTTTCACCGTTGAAATCGGTAGAAACAACTTCGTCTTCGGTGTAACCCAGAACGCCTTTCAGCTCGCCTTCAGAAGCGGCTTTGATGGCTGCACAGATTTCTTTGTAAGACGCTGGTTTTTCCAGACGTGCAGTCAGGTCAACAACAGAAACGTTCGGGGTAGGAACGCGGAACGCCATACCAGTCAGTTTGCCGTTCAGCTCAGGAATCACTTTACCTACTGCTTTAGCAGCACCGGTAGAAGATGGGATGATGTTCTGTGCTGCGCCGCGGCCGCCGCGCCAGTCTTTGTGAGACGGGCCATCAACCGTTTTCTGCGTTGCAGTGGTTGCGTGAACGGTGGTCATCAGTGCTTCAACGATACCGAAGTTGTCGTTGATAACTTTTGCCAGCGGTGCCAGGCAGTTGGTGGTGCAAGATGCGTTAGAAACGATTTCCTGACCAGCGTAAGTTTTGTGGTTTACGCCCATAACGAACATCGGGGTGTCATCTTTAGATGGACCAGTCAGAACGACTTTCTTCGCACCAGCAGCGATGTGTTTACGTGCAGTGTCGTCAGTCAGGAACAGGCCAGTTGCTTCAGCAACAACGTCCACGTTGACTTCGTTCCATTTCAGGTTTGCAGGATCGCGCTCTGCGGTAACACGAATGGTTTTGCCGTTAACAACCAGGTGGCCATCTTTAACTTCAACGGTGCCGTCGAAACGACCATGAGTTGAGTCGTACTTCAGCATATACGCCATGTACTCAGCATCTAACAGGTCGTTGATTGCAACGATCTCGATGTCAGAACGCTCTTGTGCAGCGCGAAAAACAATACGGCCGATACGGCCAAAACCGTTGATACCTACTTTGATAGTCATATATTCCACCAGCTATTGGTTTGTGAATAAAAGGTTGGTTGTAAAATTACAAAAACCTTGCTGAGCGTCAAGCGGAATCGTGTCAATAGTTGCTGTAAGTCAAACCTATGACCAAACTTTGTGCGAAAACCGCTCGACCCTGTAACTAAGTAACATCTAAGACTGATATGAGGGCGGAATGCATCATATAAAGCCTGTGTTGTCTCAATATGTGATGTGCATCACAATTAAATATTCATGCTAATAACATTCCTAATATTAGGCCAGAACGGCCTGTTAGGTTGTTAATTTTTTGTTATAATCAATGATTAATTGAATTGATAACACCCGCTGTGAGACTTCCAATGACTAACGACTCTGCTTCGCGTACCCCGTCCGACAACACTGAATTGACAGAGATGCAGCGCTATGTCACCCAGCAACGCGGTACGGAGCCTGCGTTCTCAGGCAAATTGTTGCATAACAAGCGCACTGGCGCTTATCACTGCCTGTGCTGTCAGGCTCCGCTGTTTTATTCCGACAGCAAATATGACTCTGGCTGTGGCTGGCCGAGCTTCGATCAGCCTGTTTCCTCAGAAGCGATTCGCTATCTGGAAGATGATTCACACAATATGCGCCGCATCGAGATCCGCTGCGGGCAGTGTGATGCGCATCTGGGGCACGTTTTCCCTGATGGCCCGAAAACCACGGGAGAACGCTACTGCGTGAATTCGGCTTCACTGAGTTTCATCGACGACGTTGATGGCGAACGCGTTGACGGGTAATCTGTTTGCTATAGGTGCGACGGCGATAAGCTAGATGATATCTTGCTTTAAACGATTCAGCTACTAAAAACGCTGTTAGCACAAGAACTCAGTAAGAATAAACCTGATCTTTCTCGGAGCAGAAACCGGATATGGAACTCAATGATCTGATCGACGCCATGACGCCAGAAATTTACCAACGGTTAGTCACGGCGGTGGAGTTAGGCAAATGGCCAGACGGTGTCGCGTTGACGGCTGAACAGAAAGAAAACTGCCTGCAAATGGTAATGATGTGGCAGGCTCGCCATAATGAGCAGGCTGAGCACATGACGATTGGCACTGATGGCGAAATCGTGATGAAGAGCAAGCAGGAGCTGAAGCGCGAGTTTAACATCGCTGACGCCATTATTACGCTGAAACCCAACGCGTAATGTGTGAGCAGGCAGCCTCATTGGCTGCCGCTATTTTCAGTTGTCAGTCGCGCTAACGGGCAGAAGACAACGTAGCAAGAAACTGTGTCATATCCGTCAGTATCGCGCCACGTTGCGCCATTTCCCGTAACGCAGATTCGCTGTCATCAGGCGAAAGATTCACGCCACGACAGCCCTCCACCAGGACTTCGGTGTGGTAGCCCAGCGCAATGGCATCCAATACGCTGAACTTGACGCAATAATCTGTTGCCAGCCCCAGAATCGTCAAATGGGTGATGTGATTAGCGTGTAGCCACGCATCCAATTCGGTTTTAATCCGATGCCCATTATCGAAAAAAGCGCTATAGCTATCGATCTCCGGCTGCGTCCCTTTTTGTACGATCCACTGAATGGCCGACTGATTAAGCGCTGGATGAAAATCAGCCCCGGTGGTTCCCTGCACACAGTGAACCGGCCACCAGATCTGCGGCCATCCGTTTAATTCACCGAGTTCTCCAACCTTGGTATTCGCATTAACCGCAAAGCTGCCGTGATTAGCCGGATGCCAATCCTGACTGGCAATCACCGTAACGCCAGCGTCCAGACAAGCCTCAATAGCACGATTGGCAACATCAATGACGCAGTCGCCTTCGTTAACAGCCAATGCGCCGCCGGGGCAAAAATCATTTTGCAAATCAACTAATAGCAATGCTTTTTTCATTATCTACTCCGTGATTAACTCAATCTTTATCGCTTAATTCCCCATGCAGGTTCTGCTGCATCAACTGGCGGATTTCATCGGCACTTAAGTCTTGCTGGCTCAATAAGTAATGCAGCTTGGTCAAGGCGGCTTCGACTGTCATATCAAAGCCACTGATGACGCCCGCATGCGCCAGCGCATTGCCCGTCGCATAGCCGCCCATGTTCACGCGTCCGGAAATGCACTGCGTCAGGTTGACGACCACAATGCCGCGAGCGGAGGCTTCACGTAGCTCGTGCAGCAGCCCGGGGCTTTGCGGCGCGTTGCCAACGCCGTAGGAGCGCAGGATGAGCGCTTTTACTGGCTGGCGGAGGAAATTGCTGATGACATCGGCAGAAATGCCAGGATAAATCGTAATCACCCCGATAGGCTGTGGCGTAATGTGATGCACTTTGAGCGGCGGACAGTTGCTACATTCCACAGTCGGTGCCAGCCGACGAATATGGATACCGGCTTCCAGCAGCGGCGGATAGTTGGGGGAGGCGAAGGCATCAAAGCCGTCCGCGTGGGCTTTGGTGGTGCGGTTACCGCGCAGCAGTTTGTTATTGAAGAAGAGGGCGACTTCATTAATCGGATGATTAGCGGCAACGTATAGCGCGTTCAGCAGGTTGGTTTGGCCGTCCGAGCGCAATTCCGCCAACGGAATTTGTGACCCTGTCACGATAACCGGCTTGGCAAGATTTTCCAGCATAAATGAGAGCGCAGATGCGGTGAACGCCATCGTGTCAGTACCATGCAGAATCACGAAACCGTCATAATCATCGTAGTGGTTTTGAATATCGTCCGCGATGGATTGCCAATCCGCTGGCGTCATGTCAGACGAATCGATTAGCGGGTCATATTCATGAATCGTGAACGATGGCATTTCTTCGCGGTGGAATTCCGGCATTTTTGCCAACTGCTGCTGTAAATGGCCGGATACTGGTACATAGCCATTAGCAGAGCGCTGCATACCGATGGTGCCGCCCGTATAGGCGACATAAATGGATTTCTTTCGCATGGTGGTGTGAGTCAGGATTAAACCGAGAATTATAGAGGGAAAAACAGCCCGGTAATACTATCATAAGCAATGACTATTACCGGGCTATACCCGTCATACTTCAAGCTGCTTGTGCGTTGGCTTCCCTTACTCACCCCAGTCACTTACTGGTGTAAGCTCCTGAGGGTTCGTTCGGTTGCCGCCTTCACGCAACTCGAATTATTTAGGGTACATATGGGCGGCTACTGTAAACGCTACCGGACTTCTCCGCAGGTGAGGCAAAATGCGTAACGGTTCTGCGGGTCGTTCAGGTTATTCATGATGGACGGCTGTGACTGCATGGCTTCCGCTAGTTGTGCGACCGGTGCTGGCAGCATAGACTGGACGGCAACGGGCAGCAGGGCATAAACGGAAGCGTTCACCTGATTCAGCATCGTGTCGAGCAAACCTGGCTGTTCGGCATACCAGTTCAACTGATACTGTCCCAGTTTTGCCAGCTCGGCTGCTTTCTTCACGGCGTCATCAAAATCACCGATCTGATCGACTAACCCGTTTTCTTTCGCGTCGCTACCGACCCAGACGTGACCTTGTGCGATCTGATCGATCTGCTCTGGCGTTTTCTTACGTGCCTGCGCCACGATATCGATGAAGTTCTTATAACCGCGTTCGATACTCAGCTGCATCATCTGCGAGAATTCAGGCGGCAGCGATTTCGTAATTGACAGATCGGCGAGCGGAGAAGTGGCAACGCCATCCGTGTGGACGCCAAGGCTTTCCAGCGAATCCTCGAACGTGGTAATCACGCCAAAAATACCGATAGAACCAGTCAGAGTACTGGCGCTGGAGATGATTGCGTTCGCTGGTGTTGAGATCCAGTAGCCGCCCGATGCTGCCATACCGCCCATAGATACCACGATCGGTTTACCTGCCAAACGGAGTGCCATCAGTTCTGAGCGAATCAGCTCTGACGCAGTGACGCTACCGCCGGGGCTATTGACGCGCAGTACCAGCGCTTTGACTTTAGGATCGAGGCGCGCGGCGCGAATTTGTGCTGCCGTGGTATCGCCGCCGACCATTCCCGGCGTTTCCGGACCGTCAATGATTGCCCCATTAGCAAACACCACCGCGATCTGGCTGTTGTTTTGCACTGGCGGTTTGATGGCGTAGTCGTAAATGCTGATGAAATTAAAGTTGTTCTTCTGGCTATTCCAGCCGAACGCTTTAACCAGCGATTGCTCGGTCACGGAACGTGATGCCACTTCATCGACCAGCTTGTTATCCAGCGCATAGCGTGCTGTATCGCCCTGAACGGCCTGCAAGCCTGCAATGATGCTGGTTGCGCCCGGGAAGAGCTGCTGAGGTGTAATCTGGCGGTTAGCAGAAACGGTATTTAAATACTGCTGCCACAGGGCGTTGATCCAACGGCCATCGGCATCGCGCGCAGCAGGTGACATATCGTCACGCAGATACGGCTCAACGGCTGACTTATAGGTTCCCACACGGAAGATATTGGTGGTCACTTTCAGCTTGTCCAGCATGGACTTGAAGTAGAGATTGTTGGTCGCGAAACCGTGTAGATCAACACTGCCTTGTGGCGTCAATGACACCGTATTGGCAAAACTGGCCAAATAGTATTGAGACTGGTTGTAGCTGTCGCCGACCGCATAAATAGGCTTGCCGCTATCGCGGAATTCGCGCAGCGCTTTACCGATGTATTGCAGAGACGGTTGGTCGGCACCGGTAAAGTCGCTGAGATCCAGCACCATGCCCGTGATGTTGTCGTCACTCTTTGCCTGACGAATACTGTCGACGATATCGAACAGTGAGTTCTCCTGGCGACGGTTGTTCGATGCGCCGAAGAATTCGCGTCCTAGTTGACGCAGTTTATTGTTAACGGTGGGTTGATCAACGACCACGCCCGTCAGATCGACCAACAGCGCACCTTTCGTGGTCTCTTCCGGCGTCGTTTTTACCTGTGAGTAGATCCCAACACCCACTAAAATCAGAGCAATAAGGAAAATATTGAGAATAAATTCTCTGATAAAATTAAGCAGACGCCATGTCCACTTAAAAAATCCGCTAAAAATTCGCCACAATGTGCGCATGATATCTCCATGAACGGGTAAACAGCGTGTGCCCTACGTCCTTCAACTCGCCCTCTGGCAAGTGATGAAGCACAAGGAGTGATAGTATCCTAATGAGCGGACAGTAAAAAGTCAGCATTAAATCGCCGCAGAAGCGCGCCCTGTCAGGGTTATCTTGTAACAAAACTTCTACTTGTGCTAACGTGGCGCGCAACGTTGCCGTACAGTCATTTCTACTGTAGAAGTGGCTTGCCGTAGAACTGAATTGTACCGCAGAAATTATATTGCCAGACAGGAGATGTGCGATGGATGCTCTTGAATTGCTATTGAATCGTCGTTCGGCCTCGCGCCTGACCGCACCAGCACCGACGGGTGACGCATTGAATAACATTATCCACGCTGGTATGCGTGCGCCGGATCATGGTGCGATGCAGCCGTGGCGCTTTTTTATGATCGAAAATGACGGTCTGGATCGTTTTAGTTCGCTACTGACCCGTGCGGCGCAGCAGGAAGGGTTGGATGAAGCAGGTATTGATAAAGCGCGTCAGGCGCCTTATCGTGCGCCGCTGATTATCACCGTTGTTGCCCATTGCGAAGAGAACCCGAAAGTCCCGCTGTGGGAGCAAATTGTCTCCGCAGGCTGTGCGGTTCAGGCCATGCAGATGGCGGCATTGGCGCAGGGCTTTAACGGCATCTGGCGTAGCGGTGCCTGGACGCACAATGCTTTGGTGCGCGAAGCGTTCAACTGCCGTGAGCAGGATGAAATTGTCGGTTTCCTCTATCTGGGGACTCCACAGCTCAAAGCCTCGACGACAGTCACGCCGCTTGATACCGACGCGTTTGTTCACTACTTCTGATCGTCATCTCTTGAATAATATCGATTTCCACCCCGTTTTACAGCGTGCTTTCCCGCGAGTTGCGCGGGAAATGCCCAGTCTGCTTGATGGTGAATAATGCGACTTTTTATTGCCGAAAAGCCCAGCCTTGCGCGGGCGATTGCAGACGTGTTACCCAAACCGCATCGACGCGGCGATGGCTTTATTGCCTGCGGCCAGAATGATGTTGTGACGTGGTGCGTGGGACACCTGCTGGAGCAGGCGCAACCGGATGTTTATGATGCGCGCTATGCTCGCTGGTCGCTCACCGATCTCCCTATCATTCCCCAGAAATGGCTGTTGCAGCCGCGACCCTCGGTCAGTAAGCAGCTCAACACCATAAAAAAGCTCCTGAATGACGCCACCGAAGTGATTCATGCGGGAGACCCCGATCGTGAAGGACAACTGCTGGTGGATGAGGTACTGGAATACCTTTCCCTGCCGGAAGAAAAACGCCAGCAGGTACATCGTTGCCTGGTTAACGATCTCAATCCACAGGCGGTAGAACGTGCCGTTTCTCGTCTTCGTGAGAACCGAGAATTTATCCCCCTGTGTGTGTCGGCGCTGGCGCGTTCCCGAGCGGACTGGTTGTACGGTATTAACATGACCCGCGCCTATACGATATTAGGGCGCAATGCGGGCTATGACGGCGTGCTGTCGGTTGGCCGCGTGCAGACACCGGTGCTGGGACTGGTGGTGCGACGAGATGAAGAGATAGAAAACTTCGTTTCCAAAGATTATTTTGAAGTGAAAGCCCATATCGTAACGCCTGCCGATGAGCGTTTTGTCGCGCTATGGCAGCCCAGCGAATCCTGCGAACCTTATCAGGATGAAGAAGGGCGCTTATTGCATCGTTCGCTGGCGGATCATGTCGTCAAGCGTATCGAAGGCCAGCCCGCATTTGTCACCAGCTATAATGATAAACGGGAATCAGAAACCGCACCGCTGCCTTATTCGCTGTCGACGTTACAGATCGAAGCTGCGAAGCGTTTCGGGCTTAGCGCACAGCAGGTGCTGGACGTGTGCCAGAAGCTCTATGAAACCCATAAGCTGATTACGTACCCGCGTTCCGACTGTCGCTATTTGCCAGAGGAGCATTTTGCTGGACGTCATGCCGTCTTGAATGCCATATCCGTACACCAGCCAGACCTGTTGCCACAGCCGGTTATGGATGTGGATCGGCGTAACCGCTGCTGGGACGATGGTAAGGTCGATGCTCACCATGCGATTATTCCTACCGCCCGCAGTGCAAGTGCCTCGCTGACGGAGAATGAGCGCAAGGTGTATGGTTTAGTCGCGCGGCAGTACATCATGCAGTTCTGCCCAGACACCGTGTTTCGCAAGTGCGTCATTGAACTGGATATCGCGGGCGGTAAATTTATTGCCAAAGCGCGATTCCTGGCCGAAGCCGGGTGGCGCACGTTGTTAGGCGGCAAAGAGCGGGACGAAGAAAACGAAGGCATGCCGTTGCCCGTAGTGGCAAAAGGTGATGAATTACTGTGTGAACGCGGTGAGGTCGTTGAGCGCCAAACACAGCCACCGCGGCCGTTTACCGATGCCACATTGTTATCGGCGATGACGGGTATCGCGCGTTTTGTGCAGGACAAAGAACTAAAGAAAATCCTGCGGGCGACCGATGGGTTAGGAACCGAAGCGACGCGCGCGGGTATTATCGAGTTATTGTTTAAACGGACATTCTTGTTTAAGAAAGCTCGCTATATTCACGCGAGTGAAGCGGGGCGGGCGTTAATTCACTCACTGCCTGCGAGCGCGGCGCATCCTGACATGACCGCACATTGGGAAGCCACGTTGACGCAAATTAGCGAGAAAAAATGTCGCTATCAGGATTTTATGCAACCGCTGACGAACTCCTTGCAGGAGTTGATCCAGCAAGCGAAACAAAACGGTGCGGTGAGGGCGTTTAAAGGGCTTTCTGCACCGCCGTCGGGTGCATCAAAACGGCGCAAGCCTCAGACTAAAAAAGCGAAGGAGCAGGAGCAATGAAATCGTTAGTGTCTTTGTGTGTCGCCAGTGTGATGCTAGTGCTGCCCACGCTGGCGCAGGCTAATCGTGGCGGAACAGATATTGTTGTTCCCGTTCCACCGGAAGTGTGGGGAGCAGGGACGGCGGTGCGTGAGCAAAATAACAACTGCCTGCGCTGCTGCGTGTATGAAAACAGGAACTATTCTGAAGGCGCGGTAGTAAAGGTCGAAGGAGTGATTCTGCAATGCGTGCGAGACAAGCAAACGCTGGGAACGAATAACCTGATATGGCAGTTGGTTAAGCAATAACCGTGCGTTAAAAAGCACTACGACTAATACTTCTACGAATTTTAATCACCGCTGTGGCTTTGATGCACAGCGGTGATGTTATTTTTACTGCGTACTATCTCTACAGCGAAAATTTCTACAACGAAAACTGCGCCCAGATCGGTGCATGGTCGGACGGTTTTTCCATCCCTCGAATATCGTAATCAATACCGGTAGCGACGCAGCGTTCGGCCAGGAACGTACTGGCAAGAATCAGGTCAATACGCAGGCCACGGTTGTCATCGAACCCGGCAGAACGGTAGTCAAACCACGAAAAACGATCGTTGCTGTCTGGATTCGCGGCACGGAAGGTGTCGATAAGCCCCCAGCCTTGCAAACGCGCCATCCATTCGCGCTCTTCCGGCAGGAAAGAACATTTACCAGTACGCAACCAGCGCTTACGGTTCTCTTCGCCGATGCCGATATCCAGATCGGTGGGGCTGATATTGACATCACCCATCACAATCAGCGGTTGTGTTGCACTATGGTGCTGTTCCAGATAGGTTTGCAGATCCTGATAGAAGCGCGTCTTGGCGGGGAATTTCACCGGGTGGTCGCGGCTTTCTCCCTGCGGAAAATAGCCGTTAACGACAGTGAGTGTGCCGTGCTCGGTGGCAAAATCTGCCATGATGATCCGGCGCTGTGCATCGTCTTCATCCGTTGGGAAACCGCGACGAACCGCAATGGGCTGCTCTTTACACAGGAGTGCGACGCCGTAGTGACCTTTTTGTCCGTGATAATAAACGTGGTAGCCGTACTGGCTGACATCCTCTAACGGAAACATGTCATCGTGGACTTTCGTTTCCTGCAACCCGATCACATCCGGCTGGTGTTGTTCGATAATGGCGGCCAACTGATGAGGGCGCGCCCGCAGGCCATTGATATTAAAAGATACAACTTTCATGTTCGCTGCCATTCGCTAAAAAATGTGACCAGATGGTAGCAGAAAATGGGGCATGGCGTCACGGCGAGGCTACGCTTTCGAATGGGGTTACTGGGCTTATTGCTGTGGCTTCAGAGACGGTTGGCGCAGATGAGAATCGTTAAAAATAAGATTCACTTATATTCAGTTGAACATGAGGCTTGTCGACCGCTATACTCCGCACCTCGCAGGAGAGAGGGCGCATACCCGTCATTATTTAGGGTATAAAATGACGCTCCGCCGAAGGCGCAAACTCCCATAATCGCTCAGGCTACCCTAACTGCGAATTCCATTGAAGCCAACTGGAGAGAGGTTGCCATGCAACCCACCGAAGGGGCAAGCAGCACTGCTGCGTAAACTCTCAGGTAAAGCGGACAGAGGGAGTGGCACATTTCACAGGATAACTTGTGTGCTGACTTACATCTATCTGATCGCGATTACGGCAGAGGGGATGTCCGGGGCGCTGGCCGCTGGACGTCGTAATATGGATATTTTTGGGGTAGGCATGATTGCCTTCATCACCGCGCTTGGCGGTGGCACCGTTCGCGATATTCTCCTTGGTAATTATCCCATCGGCTGGACGCAGCATCCCGGCTATATCTACCTCACCATTGGTGCGGGTCTTTTCACGATTATCATTGCGCGCTTCATGCACCATTTGCACCGACTCTTTCTGGTGCTGGATGCGATGGGACTGATTGCCTTTACGGTCATTGGTTGTAACGTCGCACTGCAACTGAATTATTCAACGACGGTGGTGGTTATGGCGGGTATCGTAACCGGGATTTTCGGTGGGATATTGCGTGATATTTTCTGTAACCGTACGCCAATGGTGCTGAAAAAAGAGCTGTACGCCAGCGTCTCACTTTTAGTCGCACTTCTCTATCTTGGGTTAAAGTCGCTTAACGTTAATCACGATATTAACCTGCTGGCGTCATTCAGCATCGGTTTGGCCGTGCGTCTGGCGGCCATTCGCTGGTCGTGGCAACTCCCGGTGTTTTCTTATGTTCCGGGACGCTGGAAAGGGAAGGCGTAAGGTTATCTTTCCCCATTCCATACAATTACGCTGATTATTGGTGCGAGTGGCAGTGGGGAAATAACGCTATGCGTTGCCGAACCCTGGTCGAAGGTTCTCACCTTCCCCTAATGGGAATCTAGTACTTTGGCGTTGGGATTTAATTCAGAAGTGTTGCTTTGAAATGGTGGTGGGGGAAGGATTCGAACCTTCGAAGTCTGTGACGGCAGATTTACAGTCTGCTCCCTTTGGCCGCTCGGGAACCCCACCACTGGCCTTGCTGCAAGACGCTTTCGCTTCAAGCGGGGCGCATCATATCAAATGACGCGCCCCTGTAAAGCGGTATATATCAAAAATAAATGCGGTTGCCGTTTTTTTATTCCGTTCGGCGCATCCTTATACAAAAAGATGGCCGATCAACCAATTACAGAATAATGGTGCGGTTACCGTAGACAAAAACACGCTGTCCGAGCACGCGGTACAGCGCACGACTCAGGACATTTTTCTCAACGTCTCGGCCGGCACGCATCATGTCGTCGCCCGAATAAGTATGGTCGACATGAATAACGTCCTGCATGATGATCGGACCTTCATCCAGATTATCGTTGACGTAGTGTGCCGTCGCACCAATGATTTTTACACCGCGCTCGTAAGCCTGATGGTACGGGCGAGCACCGATAAAAGCGGGTAAGAACGAATGGTGAATGTTGATCACCTGATTCGGGTAGTGCTGAACAAAGGCCGGTGTCAGCACTCGCATATATTTCGCCAGCACGACGTAATCAGGTTTGTATTGGTCGATCTGCGCGATCATCTTTTGATCGTGCTCTTCGCGAGTCAGTCCTTCATGGCTGACCAGATGGAAAGGAATATCAAACCGCTCGACCAGCGTCTGTAAGGTATCGTGGTTGCCGATGACGGCAGAGATTTCGACATCCAAACCACCGTAGGCGCTTTTCATCAACAGATCGCCCAAACAGTGGGCCTCTTTCGTCACCAGAACGACGATGCGACGACGGCCAGCTGCGGTTAATTCGCGAGAAGATCCTTCGGGAAGCGCGCTATCCAGATCGGCTAACAGCGTGGTGTCGTTGAAAATCCCTTCCAACTCGGTCCGCATGAAAAAGCGGCCAGTGCGATGATCGACAAACTCATTGTTTTGCACGATGTTCAGTTCGTGCTTATAACAAATATTCGTAATTTTCGCGATGAGCCCTTTTGCGTCGGGGCAAATGGTTCGTAATACTTTTCTTTGTATATTTTGGGATTGCATGAGCGTGTGGATCCTGTCCAAAAACTAAAATAACGATCTTATGGTAACGCAGCAATAAGGCCGCGTGGGCGACTGCCTGTGTTCTATTGTCCGCAACACTTTTTGTATTTTTTGCCGGAACCACACGGGCAAGGTTCATTTCTGCCTGTCTGCAAATGAACGCCGTCTATATAGTACCAGCGATCCTGCTGGCGAAGGAAGCGTGAGCGCTCTCGCATCACTTCTGTTCGCTGATTGTCGCTTTCAGATATATAACGTGCGGCGAATTCCACATAGCCCTCATCGGGTGTTTTTCCGGGAGACGTTGCCAGTATAGTAAGGCCGAGCCACTGTGAATTCTGGCAGCTTTCCGCGAGGGATTCGCGCCATTTCTCGGGCTGAAGATCGGGATGCCAGGTGGCGATAAGGTAATCGACATCGTGTTTGACATAGGCGGTATAGCGCGATCGCATTAAGATGGCGGGCTCAGCCGCTGTTGCGGCATGCGTGAGGTAGGGTTGACAGCATGCGTTATACTGCAATCCACTGCAACAGGGGCAAGATTCTGACACGACGTCTCCTGAAGAAAATTTAAGATAAAAACTGATAGATAATAAACAGATCACTATGCAGGATGCCGATATGTTACCTAAGAAACTCTACGTGTAGCAATGTGCGCTAAAATGAAGGCAGGTGGATCGATCATGCAGCGGAAAAAAATTGGAATAGCCTTGGGATCTGGGGCAGCGAAAGGATGGGCGCATATTGGTGTATTTAATGCGTTAACAGAAATGGGGATAGAGGTTGATGTTGTGGCTGGTTGTTCTATCGGCGCGCTGGTTGGTGCGGCGTATGCCACAAACAATCTCTCCTCAGTGGATCGCTGGGTCAGGGCGTTTGGCTACTGGGACGTGATTCGACTGATGGATCTCTCCTGGCAGCGCGGCAGTTTGTTGCGTGGCGATCGTGTTTTTAATAGTGTGAAGCATTTGTTACATACAACACAGATTGAAGACTGTGCTATTAAATATGGCGTAGTGACGACCAACCTCAGTACAGGGCGTGAGCTCTGGCTGACCGAAGGTGACTTGCATCAGGCTATGCGGGCGTCTTGCAGTATGCCCGGCCTGCTATCCCCCGTTCGATTTAACGATTACTGGCTGGTGGATGGCGCGGTGGTTAACCCTGTTCCCGTTTCTTTGGCGCGGGCAATGGGAGCCGATATCGTGATCGCAGTTGATCTCCAGCACGACGCTAGCCTTAATCATCAGGATTTGCTGTCGATCAAACCGACGGCGTCAGACATTGATGTGGAGAATGTTCCGCAAGATTGGCGTAGCAAAATTCGGGAACGCTTACTGCGGGGCCGCCGTCAGCAAGCGGAAAGTTCGCCAACGGCGATGGAGATAATGAGTACGTCTATCCAAATTCTGGAAAATCGGTTGAAGATGACGCGGATGGCTGGCGATCCGCCTGATGTGCTGCTGCAACCACATTGTCCCCAGATTGCTACCTTAGATTTTCATCGGGCGCAGGAGGCGATTGAGGCGGGTTATAAAGCGGTGGAAAAGATGCGTGATGAATTGTTGCCGCTAGCGAAAAAGGCATAGTGAAACGCGCTGCATGGAGTTAAAGCACACGCAGTGAAGAAGACAGGGTGTGCCGTCTATTCGGCACACTGGCGCTAAAGCAGGTGTGATTATTCGGTGTTTGAAGTAAGGGGTACTGATGGAACAACCACTAGCGGGTAAGCATATTTTAGTCATTGATGACGAGGCCGTTTTTCGATCTGTGCTCGCTGGTTATCTGACTTCTCTTGGGGCGTCAGTTCAGGAAGCAGTTAATGGATTAGATGCGCTAAGTACTCTTGAACATTACCAACCCGATTTAATGATTTGCGATCTGAATATGCCGACGATGGGAGGAATCGAGTTCCTTGAACGTCTGCGCCTGAAAGACAACGACACGCCAATACTGATCATTTCTGCAACCAGCCAGATGGCGGACATCGCCAAAGTCTTGCGGCTTGGTGTTCAGGATGTGTTGCTGAAGCCGATTCGTGACTATGCACGTTTGCGTGAAGCAGTGATGTCCTGCCTGTATCCTGATATGTTCACCTCACAGCTGAATGAGATGGATCAACTCATGCAGGACATGGATTCCCTGAATCAATCTCCTGAAGCCGTCACCAAACTGCTTGCTCAGCTACAGCCGCCCGTTCAGCAAACGCTTGCTCGTTGCCGTGTTAACTATCGTCAGTTGACGGCAGCGGAACAACCGGCGCTGGTGTTGGATATTGCCGCGCTTTCGGAGACTGAGTTAGCGTTCTATTGCCTTGATGTTACCCAGGGCGTCAATAATAGTGGGACGCTGGCAGCGTTACTGCTTCGAACCTTGTTCAATGGGGTGCTTCAGGAGCATTTGGCCGATCAACAACACCGTTTGCCGTATCTGCCGACGTTATTAAAGCAGGTAAACCAACTGTTGCGGCAGGCGAGCCTGGACGGTCGTTTTCCTTTACTTGTTGGGTATTATCATCAGCAGTTAAAACAGTTGATACTGATTTCCGCCGGGCTAAATGCGACGCTGAACGTTAACGGACAGCAGATAGCGTTGAATAGCGGTGTCCCTTTAGGAACGCTTGAAGGCGCTTATCTCAACCAATTGAATTATCAGTGTGAAGCATGGCAATGCCAGATATGGGGCGGTGGCGGTCGTTTACGACTGATGTTGACGACAGAATAGTCTGATAGCGCGAGATGGTACGGGTTTCAGGTAATACCCCTCTTTCGGTATTATTTTTTATTTCCTACTATGTAGGGAGTTATCTTATTTTTATTGAACGGTAACGTTGGGACAAGCGTGCTCTTGTTAAAGTCGTTATACTCTTGCGGTTATCTTGATTAGATAAATAAAGTTCATTATTTGAACGGTATATAAGAGGCTGTTTATGTCTATTGTGAATAAAAAAGTAAAAAAAGCGGTCATACCGGTTGCTGGATTAGGGACGCGTATGCTGCCTGCCACCAAAGCCATTCCTAAAGAAATGCTGCCGTTGGTAGATAAACCGCTGATCCAATATGTTGTTAATGAGTGTATCGCAGCAGGGATTAATGAAATTATTCTCGTTACACACTCTTCTAAGAATTCTATCGAGAACCATTTCGATACCAGTTTTGAACTGGAAGCCATACTGGAAAAACGCGTTAAACGTCAGCTGTTGGAAGAGATCCAATCCATCTGTCCTAAGCACGTCACCATTATGCAAGTGCGTCAGGGGTTAGCCAAAGGGCTTGGCCATGCCGTATTGTGCGCGCATCCGTTAGTCGGGGATGAGCCTGTCGCGGTTATTCTGCCAGATGTGATTATTGATGAATATGAATCCGATCTGAAGAAAGATAACCTGAGCGAAATGCTGCAGCGCTTCTCTACGACAGGCCATAGCCAGATTATGGTTGAGCCTGTTGAAAATGTAAGTAGCTATGGTGTGGTTGATTGCAAAGGCGTGGAATTAAAAGCAGGGGATAGCGTACCAATGGTGGGCGTGGTTGAAAAACCTAAGGCTTCCGAAGCTCCTTCTAATTTAGCCGTCGTTGGTCGTTATGTACTCTCTGCGGATATTTGGTCTCTGCTGGAGAAAACACCGCCAGGCGCAGGTAATGAAATTCAGTTAACCGATGCCATCGCAATGTTGATGGAAAAAGAAACAGTAGAAGCGTATCACCTGAAAGGTGTGAGCCATGACTGTGGTAATAAATTAGGCTATATGCAGGCATTCGTTGAATATGGTTTACGCCATGATGGTTTAGGCCAGGAATTTGCGCAGTGGTTGCAGGAAACGATTGAAGCCGAAGAAAAATAACAAAATGTAATGATTGCTCTCTGTTTACAAAAAACAGAGAGCAGCCAAAAATGGCGACATATCTGTTTTTCTTTGCAATATGCGTTACCAAAGAAAAACCCCCGATAGTTATCGGGGGTTTTTTCGTATTCAGTACTTATAAACGATTACAGCAGGAAATCGTCTAAAGATTTGCCTTGCTCTTCGATCGCTTTCTTGATTACTGCCGGTGTACGACCCTGGCCAGTCCAGGTTTTAAGTTCGCCGTTTTCGTCAGTGTATTGATATTTTGCTGGACGGGCAGCGCGCTTGCTTTTACCTGCAACCTTAACTGAACCTAAAGACTGCAATAATTCGTTAGGATCAATACCGTCTGCAATCAGCATATCGCGATATTGCTGCAATTTACGCGCACGTTCTTCAACTTCAGCCTGAACCTGGCTATCTTCTTCGCGGCGTTCATTAACCACGACTTCCAGTTTTTCCAGCATTTCTTCCAAAGTATCCAGGGTACATTCTCTTGCCTGGGCACGCAGAGTACGGATGTTGTTAAGAATCTTTAGTGCTTCGCTCATTGTGATAATCTCAAATAATATTATTGGTGGCGTGTAGTGTGATAATAGAGTGCTATTTTCCTTTCTGCAATAGTCAAATTTGTAAGTTTGTTAAAAAACATCATTTTTAAAACAGAACTCACATCGTATGTTACATAAATATAAATACTTTCCTGTTATCAAAAAAATACATTTGGTATGCCGTTTTTCTCCCTCAAACGGCAGAGAATGACTTATTGATGCCGCACCGTTGTTATAAGGAACGTTTATATCCTTTATCATAACAGACCGTTGCTGGCGGGCGTATGGACAAAAATGTGGCCGAGGAATAGCCCATTGCGCAGCGTGAAGACGAGTTGTTACAATAAGTGTTTACGACACGAAGATCATATAGCCTGCCTTTTGGAGTAACCGAGTGGCCCAACTTTATTTTTATTATTCTGCAATGAATGCAGGGAAATCGACGGCGCTATTGCAGTCATCATATAACTATCAGGAGCGCGGGATGCGCACGCTGGTGTTCACTGCAGAAATAGATAATCGGCATGGCGTGGGGATCGTAAGTTCACGGATCGGCCTTTCTTCCCCAGCATTATTGTTTAATCCGCAGACATCCTTATTTGGATTGCTGGAGAAAGAGCACCGTGCTCAGCCTGTCGATTGTGTATTAATTGATGAATGTCAATTTTTAACCCGTGAGCAGGTAAGTGAGCTTTCCGATGTCGTGGACCAATTAGATATCCCGGTATTGTGCTACGGGTTGCGGACTGATTTTCGTGGCGACTTGTTTTCCGGGAGTCACTATTTATTAGCGTGGGCAGATAAGCTGATCGAGTTAAAAACGGTCTGCCATTGCGGCCGTAAAGCCAACTGCGTATTGCGGTTAGATGCACAAGGTAATGCTGTCCACGAAGGGGAGCAGGTCGTTATTGGCGGCAATGAGAGCTATGTTTCCGTGTGCCGCAAGCATTATAAAATTGCGCTGGGATTAACCCGTAAAGAAAGCGAGTAAGTCGGTTAAATATCCGGCAGGCGGGGCGATTAATAAACGGCGTATTGATGCGTGTCTATGCTGAGTACGAGTAATAAAAATGCCCAACCTTAAAGAGGTTGGGCATCATTGAGAGATAAACCGCCTTTAGGCTAAGGCGGTGACAGCCAGAACGTTAATGTGCAGCTTTCTTGCTGGTTTTAGCAGCCTTGGCTACAGGCTCAACCGCTTCCGTTTTTTCTTCTTCAGAGAACTTACGACCATAGTATGTATCCAGCAGAATCTGTTTCAGTTCGGAAATCAGCGGGTAACGCGGGTTAGCGCCGGTACACTGATCGTCGAACGCATCTTCTGACAGCTTATCGACCTTAGCCAGGAAATCGGCTTCCTGTACGCCCGCTTCACGAATAGACGTTGGAATCCCCAGTTCGGTCTTCATTTCTTCCAGCCAGTTCAGCAATTTCTCGATTTTCTGCGCGGTACGATCGCTTGGTGCGGTCAAACGCAAGTGGTCGGCTATTTCCGCGTAGCGACGGCGAGCCTGCGGACGGTCATACTGGCTGAACGTCGTCTGCTTGGTCGGGTTGTCGTTCGCGTTATAGCGAATTACGTTTGAGATCAGCAGGGCGTTAGCCAGGCCGTGCGGAATATGGAATTCTGAACCCAGCTTATGCGCCATGGAGTGACAGACGCCGAGGAAGGCGTTGGCAAATGCGATACCTGCAATTGTCGCGGCGTTATGCACACGCTCACGGGCAACCGGGTTTTTCGCGCCGTCACGGTAGCTGTCTGGCAAGTTTTCCTTCAGGAGTTTCAGCGCTTGTAACGCCTGTCCATCTGAATATTCGTTTGCTAGCACAGAAACATAGGCTTCCAGTGAGTGGGTTACGGCATCAAGCCCGCCAAACGCACACAGCGATTTCGGCATATTCATGACCAAATTGGCATCAACAATTGCCATATCTGGCGTCAGCGCGTAGTCCGCCAACGGATATTTCTGCCCGGTGGCATCGTCGGTCACTACGGCAAACGGTGTGACTTCAGAACCGGTACCGGATGTAGTGGTGATCGCCACCATTTTGGCTTTGACGCCCATTTTCGGGAACTTGTAGATACGTTTACGGATATCCATAAAGCGCAGCGCCAGCTCTTCGAAGTGTGTCGTAGGATGCTCATACATCACCCACATGATCTTCGCGGCATCCATCGGAGAGCCGCCGCCCAGCGCAATAATCACATCCGGTTTGAAGGAATGCATTTGTTCCGCGCCTTTACGCACGATGCTCAGCGTTGGGTCAGCTTCAACTTCGAAGAACACTTCGGTCTCCAGTCCGTGCTGTTTCAGTACAGACGTCACCTGATCGACATAGCCGTTGTTGAACAGGAAGCGGTCGGTCACGATAAATGCACGTTTTGCACCATCGGAGGCGACTTCTTCAAGGGCGATAGGCAGTGAACCACGACGGAAATAAATGGATTTAGGAAGTTTATGCCACAACATATTCTCTGCTCGCTTGGCTACCGTTTTCTTGTTGATCAAGTGCTTCGGACCGACGTTTTCGGAGATGGAGTTTCCGCCCCAAGAGCCACAGCCCAGCGTCAGAGACGGAGCGAGTTTGAAGTTGTAGAGATCGCCGATCCCCCCCTGAGAAGCCGGGGTGTTAATCAGGATTCGCGCCGTTTTCATCATATTGCCGAAATGATTCACGCGTTCTGGCTGATTGTCCTGATCGGTATACAGGCAGGATGTGTGACCGATGCCACCCATTGCGACCAGTTTTTCCGCTTTAATGACGGCGTCATTGAAGTCTTTCGCACGGTACATCGCCAGCGTTGGAGACAGTTTTTCATGGGCAAACGGTTCGGATTCATCGACGGCCGTCACTTCACCGATCAGCACTTTGGTGTTTGCAGGGACGGTGATCCCTGCCATTTCTGCGATCTTCGGCGCAGGCTGACCCACAATATCGGCGTTCAGCGAACCGTTTTTCAGCAGAATACCCTGTACGGCATGCAGTTCTTTGCCTTTCAGCATGTAGCCGCCGTGGGTGGCAAAACGTTCACGTACAGCATCATAGACGCTGTCTACCACGATGACTGACTGTTCTGACGCACAAATTACACCGTTATCGAAGGTTTTCGACATCAGAATAGACGCCACGGCACGCTTGATATCCGCGGTTTCGTCAACGACAACAGGCGTGTTACCGGCACCTACGCCAATTGCTGGTTTACCGGAGCTGTATGCGGCTTTCACCATACCCGGGCCGCCAGTCGCCAGAATCAGGTTGATATCGGGGTGGTGCATAAGCTGGTTGGACAGCTCGACAGAAGGCTGATCGATCCAGCCGATGATGTCTTTCGGCGCGCCTGCTGCAATGGCTGCTTGCAGAACAATATCGGCAGCTTTATTGGTCGCATTTTTTGCACGCGGATGAGGAGAGAAGATAATCCCGTTACGGGTCTTCAGGCTGATCAACGCTTTAAAAATCGCGGTAGACGTGGGGTTAGTGGTGGGCACAATACCGCAAATCAGGCCAATCGGCTCGGCAATCGTAATGGTACCGAAAGTGTCATCAGTAGAGAGGATGCCGCAGGTTTTTTCATCCTGGTAGGCGTTATAAATGTACTCGGAGGCGAAGTGGTTTTTGATGACTTTGTCTTCCACGATCCCCATGCCAGATTCGGCAACCGCCATTTTTGCCAGCGGGATACGGGCATCTGATGCAGCGAGTGCGGCAGCGCGGAAGATTTTGTCCACTTGTTCCTGAGTGTAAGTGGCAAATTCCTGCTGTGCCTTTTTCACTCTTTCGACCAATGCGTTAAGTTCAGCAACGTTGGTTACGGCCATAATGCTCTCCTGATAAATGTTAAACTCTTTCAGTCAATTGTTCGCCGGATAGAACAGTATAGATAAACGAGCGGGGTACGTTTCCGTTACTGGGCTATTCTTTTCTGCCTATTTCGCATTAATTGACTCAAAGAGCTTGTCAGCCGCCGTTGTGGCGTGATTGTTGCTTTTTAAAATACTGTAACCGCCGATATCGTAATTTTTTGAAATATTGTTTTGAAATTACGTAAAAATTAAGAAGATATGCGTGTCTGTTACGGTATGAGTTGAGCATACCTATTTGTGGGTGCCTTTTTTGTGATCAATATCGAATTTTCTTTAAGCTGACACCATTCAGCAGATTGGTGTTGATAACGACTATCATTAACAGGACAAGATCAGTGGCTTTCTACTCAAAAGGGATTGTAAGGGATGGGGCGGGCACTAGAGCGGAACATTGTTAGGGGGACATTCCGGACACGACATTGTGCACATCATGGGAATGACCTGTTCGTATAAAACGTATTCGTATAAACGATGCTTATATCTTAATCGGGTTAGTTATTTTACGCGCACCCTACCGTAAGGGAATCGCGTGCTACTGTCGTGCAAGATGAGTAACGAAGTTGTTAAAATAATAACATTCCGGTCAGATAATGACGCGGACAGGTAAGCATGCATCATCATTTTTGTGCTGTGAAAATGATAAAACCCACTACGATGTTTTTTTGTTCAAAATCTATAAATTGCTGAATATTTAAAAAATATCTGCAAATAAATAGAAAAAACATTGTTTATCATAGGGTTAATGATTGAGTCGAATGATTGAAATAAAACGTTTACCGAGCTATAGTAAAGAAAATTAAGCAACATCAATGTAAAAATATTGGCGAATGTGTCTGCTTTTGATAGCTTCGAGTGTCGACCTGCTATTCGTTATTCACCCATAAATTAATTTTATGATTTATTTGGATAATGGGCGATCTTTTCTGCTCTATGTGACGGCGATTTTTACGCGTAGAGTCCGGTATGGCGTTGTATCAAGACAGGGGCGTTTATAAAGTGAAAACTCGCAAAACAAAACGATGCTTTGTTACCAGTATGATTGCCGCAGCAGTGATGGCGTCATGCGTGAATGTTCAGGCTGCTACTGTACCTGCCGGTGTTGAGCTGGCGAAAGAGCAGGTTCTGGTGAGAAACAATGGCGCTGAGGTGTCATCACTGGATCCGCATAAAATAGAAGGTGTGCCGGAATCCAACGTCGCGCGCGATCTATATGAAGGGTTGGTGATTTCCGATCCGGATGGACACCCGATTCCTGGCGTGGCTGAGCGTTGGGAAAGCAGCGATTTTAAAGTCTGGACATTCCATTTACGCAAAGACGCCAAATGGTCGAATGGCGAACCGGTTACCGCACAAGATTTCGTTTATAGCTGGCAGCGTCTGGCCGATCCGAAAACCGTTTCTCCTTATGCTAGCTATTTGCAATATGGTCATCTGCTGAATATTGATGACATTATCGCCAGCAAAAAATCTCCCGATACACTGGGCGTAAAAGCACTCGACGACCATACGCTGGAAGTGACATTAAGCGAGCCGATCCCTTACTTTTATAAATTACTGAATCACTCATCTCTGTCTCCGGTAAATAAAGCGGCGGTAGAGAAGTTTGGTGATAAATGGACCCAGCCGGAAAATTGGGTAGGGAATGGCGCCTACCGCCTGAAATCCTGGGTCGTGAATGAGCGGCTTGTGCTGGAGCGTAATACCCAATATTGGGATAACGCCAAGACCGTGATTAATCAGGTCACCTATCTGCCGATTGCTTCTGAAGTGACAGATGTTAACCGTTACCGTGCGGGTGAAATTGATGTCACCAATAATAAGTTGCCCATTGAGCTATTTCAGAAGCTAAAAAAAGAAATCCCACAAGAAGTTAACATCAATCCCTACCTCTGCACGTATTATTACGAAATCAATAATCAGAAACCGCCATTTAACGATGTTCGGGTACGTACGGCTCTGCGCATGGGGCTTGATCAAGACATATTGACCAACAAAGTGAAAAATCAGGGCGATATTCCTGCCTATGGTTATATTCCTCCGTTTACGGACGGCTTGAAAGCGCATACGCCAGAGTGGTTTACCTGGCCACAGGCGAAACGTAATGAAGAAGCGAAAAAACTGTTGGCGGAAGCGGGCTATACCGCAGAGAAACCGCTGACGTTTAATTTGCTCTATAACTCGTCAGATTTGCATAAAAAAATGGCGATTGCGGCGGCATCGATCTGGAAACAGAATCTGGGCGTTGACGCGAAGTTGGAAAACCAGGAATGGAAAACTTATCTCAGCACGCGTCATCAAGGCAATTATGACGTTGCGCGTGCCGGATGGTGTGCGGACTATAACGAACCGACATCGTTCCTGAATAGCATGCTGTCAGACAGTAGTAACAACACGGCGCATTATAAGAGCGCGGCGTTCGACAAGCTGATGGAGCAGGCGGTTCAGGCGAAAACGGACGATGAACGTGCGCAAGTTTATCAGCAGGCAGAATCGCAGTTGGATAAAGATGCGGCGATTGTACCGGTCTATTATTACGCGAACGCTAGACTGATAAAACCTTATGTCGGTGGTATTACTGGCAAGGATCCGTTGGATAATCTACGGGTGAAGGATCTCTATATCATTAAGCATTAATCCGCTGTTGTTTACGGTTTGATGCAAATGAAGTGAGCAAGCAGTGATTAATTTGGTGTTTAATCTCTGGTTACCCATTCCTGCCATGTGGGAATGGGTCGTGAGTCGAATCGATTAATCGTTTTCTCACAGTGCTCTAATTCAGGAATCGTGCTGGGATAACTAACACGACAACATTACAGGAGAAAATAATGACACACATCACAACTAAAAAAAGAGTAGCTGCCGCTATTATCGCGGCATTAAGTAGCACGATGGCTGTTTCTGCCTTTGCCGCGACCGTTCCCGCAGGCGTTCAGTTAGCAGAAAAACAGGAATTGGTTCGTAACAACGGTGCTGAAGTATCCTCTCTTGACCCGCATAAAATCGAAGGCGTGCCGGAATCCAACGTGTCGCGCGACCTGCTGGAAGGGTTGGTGATTTCCGACGTTAACGGCAAAACCAGTCCCGGCGTAGCAGAAAGCTGGGATAACAAAGATTTTAAAGTGTGGACATTCCACCTGCGTAAAGATGCCAAATGGTCCAACGGTGAGCCGGTTACCGCACACGATTTCGTCTATAGCTGGCAGCGTCTGGCCGATCCAAAGACGGCATCGCCTTACGCCAGCTATCTGCAATATGGTCATCTGCTGAATATCGATGACATCATCGCCGGCAAAAAATCTCCAGATACGCTGGGCGTAAAAGCGATCGACGATCATACCTTTGAGGTGACGCTCTCCGAAGCGGTGCCTTACTTCTATAAGCTGCCTGTTTACGTTGCGATGTCCCCAATCAATAAAGCCGTCGTTGAAAAATTCGGTGAAAAATGGACGCAGCCGCAAAACTGGGTCGGCAATGGTGCTTACAAGCTGAAAAGCTGGGTCGTAAACGAAAAAATGGTGCTGGAGCGTAACCCGCAATATTGGGACAACGCCCATACCGTGATTAACCAAGTGACGTATTTGCCGATCGCGTCTGAAGTGACGGACGTTAACCGCTACCGCAGCGGTGAAATTGACATGACGTACAACAACCTGCCGATCGAACTCTTCCAAAAGCTGAAGAAAGAAATCCCGGATGAAGTGAAGGTTAACCCGTACCTGTGTACCTACTACTACGAAGTTAACAACCAGAAGCCGCCGTTTAACGACGTACGAGTCCGTACCGCGCTGCGTCTGGGTCTGAGCCAGGATATTCTGACCAACAAGGTGAAGAATCAGGGCGACATTCCTGCCTATGGTTTTGTTCCTCCGTATATCGATGGCCTGAAAGCGTCAGTACCGGAGTGGTTCACCTGGCCACAGGCGAAACGTAATGAAGAAGCGAAAAAACTGTTGGCAGAAGCGGGCTATACCGCCGACAAACCGCTGACGTTGAACCTGCTGTACAACACCTCCGATCTGCATAAAAAGATGGCGATTGCCGCGGCTTCTATTTGGAAACAGAATATCGGTGTGGACGTTAAGCTGGAAAACCAGGAATGGAAAACCTTCCTCAGCACCCGTCATCAGGGAACCTATGATGTTGCACGTGCCGGATGGTGTGCGGACTATAACGAACCTTCAACCTTCCTGAACAGCATGCTGTCCGACAGCAGCAGTAACACCTCACACTATAAGAGCAAAGAGTTTGATGCACTGGTGGCGAAATCCTTGCAGGTGAAAACCGATGAGGAGCGCGCTGCGGTTTACCAGCAGGCGGAGTCGCAGCTGGATAAAGACGCTGTCACCATACCGGTCTATTACTATGCGAATACCCGACTGGTGAAACCTTATGTTGGTGGATTAACGGGCAACGATCCGCAGGATAATGTTTACGTGAAAGATCTTTATATCATCAAGCACTAATAATAATGGCTGGCGCACGCTGTTGTGCTGCCAGCCTTTTATAGGTACGAGCAATGTTAAAATTTATTCTTCGCCGCTGTTTAGAGGCGATTCCGACACTATTTATCCTGATCACCATCTCGTTTTTCATGATGCGATTGGCACCCGGTAGCCCTTTTACCGGTGAGCGTAACTTACCGCCGGAAGTGATGGCGAATATTGAAGCCAAATACCATCTGAACGATCCTATCATGACGCAGTACGGTAACTACTTGCTGCAATTGGTGCAGGGTGATTTCGGCCCTTCCTTTAAATACAAAGACTATTCCGTGAACGATCTGGTCGCGACGTCTTTCCCGGTTTCTGCAAAACTGGGGGCTGCTGCATTTATTCTGGCGGTTATTTTTGGTGTGAGTGCTGGTGTGATCGCCGCGCTGAATCAGAATACGAAATGGGACTATACCGTGATGGGCTTTGCCATGACGGGGGTGGTGATACCCAGCTTTGTTGTCGCGCCGTTACTGGTGCTGATTTTTGCCATTACGCTGCGGTGGCTGCCCGGTGGTGGCTGGAACGGCGGGGCACCCAAATATATGATTTTACCGATGGTGGCGCTGTCGTTGTCTTATATCGCCAGCATCGCGCGTATTACTCGGGGATCGATGATCGAGGTTTTACACTCTAACTTTATCCGCACCGCGCGCGCCAAAGGGCTGCCGATGCGCCGCATCGTTCTGCGCCATGCGTTAAAGCCAGCGTTGCTGCCTGTGCTTTCCTATATGGGGCCGGCGTTTGTGGGGATTATTACCGGTTCGATGGTGATTGAAACCATTTTTGGTTTACCCGGCATTGGGCAACTGTTTGTGAACGGCGCACTGAACCGTGACTATTCACTGGTACTGAGTCTGACGATTCTGGTCGGCGGCTTAACTATTTTATTTAATGCGATCATTGACGTGCTCTACGCTGTTATCGATCCGAAAATTCGCTATTAATTGGGGGCGTTATGTTTTGGAATCGAAAAAACGTTGAAGCGTTAGAGAACTTCACCGAGCAGGCTGAGATTGAAGGGCGCAGTTTGTGGCAGGATGCGCGTCTGCGCTTTATCCACAACCGTGCGGCGCTGGCCAGTCTGTTTGTTTTAGCTGTGATTACCGTGTTCGTGATTTTCGCCCCGATGTTATCTGCATTTGACTACGCGGATACCGACTGGGGAATGATGTCAGCCGCGCCGGATATGACATCTGGCCACTACTTTGGTACGGATTCCTCCGGTCGTGATCTGCTGGTACGTGTTGCCATCGGTGGACGTGTGTCGCTGATGGTTGGCGTAGCCGCGGCGCTGGTTGCCGTAATCGTCGGAACGCTGTATGGCGCGATGTCAGGTTATCTGGGCGGGAAAGTGGATTCGGTGATGATGCGTCTGCTGGAAATCCTCAACTCATTCCCGTTCATGTTCTTCGTTATTCTGCTGGTGACGTTCTTCGGGCAGAACATGCTGTTGATCTTCGTGGCTATCGGTATGGTGTCCTGGCTGGATATGGCGCGTATCGTGCGCGGCCAGACGCTGAGCCTGAAACGTAAAGAGTTCATTGAAGCGGCGATGGTTTCCGGTGTCTCCACGCGCGGTATCGTATTACGCCACGTTGTGCCTAACGTGCTGGGTGTGGTGGTCGTTTACGCCTCTCTGCTGGTGCCAAGTATGATCCTGTTCGAGTCCTTCCTGAGCTTCCTGGGTCTGGGAACGCAGGAACCGTTAAGCAGCTGGGGGGCCTTGCTGAATGATGGTGCGAACTCAATGGAAGTGTCGCCGTGGTTACTGTTCTATCCGGCGGCGTTTTTGGTTGTCACGCTGTTTTGTTTTAACTTTATCGGCGATGGCCTGCGTGATGCCCTCGACCCGAAAGATCGCTGAGGAATATCAACATGAGCAAAATTGAGTTAACTGGCGCGCACGACGCGCTGCTACATGTTCAGGATCTCCGGGTAACGTTCAAAACGCAGGACGGTGATGTGACGGCGGTTAACGACCTGAACTTCACGCTCAATGCCGGTGAAACGCTGGGGATTGTTGGGGAATCTGGCTCCGGTAAATCACAAACCGCGTTTGCGTTGATGGGGCTACTCGCGCGTAATGGTCGTATTGGCGGCTCGGCGCGTTTTCGTGGCAAAGAGATTCTCAATTTGCCGGAAAGCCAACTGAATAAGCTGCGTGCTGAAGAAATCAGTATGATTTTCCAGGACCCGATGACCTCGCTGAACCCGTATATGCGCGTCGGCGAACAGCTGATGGAAGTGCTGATGTTGCACAAACGCCTGAGCAAAAGCGAAGCGTTTGAAGAGTCGGTCAAAATGCTGGATGCGGTCAAAATGCCGGAAGCGCGCAAGCGCATGAAGATGTATCCGCATGAGTTTTCCGGCGGGATGCGTCAGCGCGTGATGATCGCAATGGCGCTGCTGTGCCGTCCGAAGCTGCTGATTGCCGATGAACCGACCACGGCATTGGATGTAACGGTTCAGGCGCAGATTATGACGCTGCTGAACGAGCTGAAGCGCGAGTTTAATACCGCCATCATCATGATTACCCATGATCTGGGCGTGGTCGCCGGTATTTGTGACAAAGTGCTGGTGATGTATGCCGGGCGCACGATGGAATACGGTGTTGCACGCGATGTCTTTTATCACCCGAGCCACCCGTATTCCGTCGGCCTGCTTAATGCTGTGCCACGTCTGGATGCGGAAGATGAAGTGCTGGCAACCATTCCGGGTAATCCGCCTAACTTATTACGCTTGCCGAAAGGGTGTCCGTTCCAACCCCGCTGCCCGTATGCGATGGATGTCTGCCATAGCGCACCGGCGCTGGAATCTTTTGGTGATGGCCGCTTGCGCGCCTGCTTTAGAGCGATTGAGGAGGTGGTATGAACAACGCGGACGAAAAAAAGGTGTTGTTAGAAGTGGACGATCTGAAAGTCCACTTTGACGTCAGAGATGATAAGCAGTGGTTCTGGCAGCCGCCGAAAAAACTGAAAGCGGTCGATGGTGTGACGCTGCGTTTATATGAAGGCGAAACGCTGGGCGTGGTGGGCGAGTCTGGCTGCGGCAAGTCTACGCTGGCGCGTGCCATTATCGGTCTGGTAAAAGCGACCGACGGACGCGTCACCTGGCTGGGGAAAGACCTGCTGGGCATGAGCGCCGATGAGTGGCGCGCCGCGCGTAGTGACATTCAGATGATATTCCAGGATCCGCTGGCATCGCTGAACCCGCGTATGACGATCGGCGAGATTATTGCTGAGCCGTTAAAGGTTTATCATCCAGAACTGGATCGACAGACGGTAAAGGATCGTGTGAAAGCGATGATGCTGAAGGTTGGGCTGCTGCCAAACCTGATCAACCGCTATCCGCATGAATTCTCTGGCGGGCAGTGTCAGCGTATCGGCATCGCACGCGCGCTGATTCTGGAGCCGAAGCTGATTATTTGTGATGAACCGGTTTCCGCACTGGACGTGTCGATTCAGGCACAGGTGGTTAACCTGCTGCGTCAGTTGCAGCGTGAAATGCGCCTGTCGCTGATTTTTATCGCCCATGACTTATCGGTTGTGAAGCACATTTCCGATCGCGTGCTGGTGATGTATCTGGGTCATGCGGTAGAGCTGGGAACGTACGATCAGGTCTATCAAAACCCGCAGCACCCGTATACGCGTGCGCTGATGTCTGCTGTGCCGATTCCCGATCCCGATCAGGAACGAAACAAGCAGATACAGCTGCTGGAAGGGGATTTACCGTCACCGATTAATCCGCCATCGGGCTGTGTGTTCTGCACCCGCTGTCCGATTGTCGGCCCTGAGTGTTCGAAAACCCGACCATTGCTGGAAGGGAGCTTTACGCACGCGGTTTCGTGTTTGAAGGTCGATCCGCAGGCATTGTTACCGGCGCAGGAAGCAGAAGTTCAGTAACCCGTTTATCGGTGACTGATGTAAAAAAGGCGTCTCCTGCGGGAGACGCCTTGCATTGCTGACAATGTACGTTGAGCGTTGATAATGGATAGATCGTAAAGACGCTGTGAATACATCCTTGTACGCTCGAGCCGCGTAGATATGAATCTCATCCCTGAGATTCACCCTTGCAGGGCCGTCGCAAGCGACGTTCAAAGGCGTTCCTGACGCCTTTGTCCCTGTCGCGGACGCTTTACTCTTCTATTCCATTATCACCGTTTTCGTTTCGTAAATAGAATTACCCGAGTTTTCAGACGCTTTGCATTGAGGCGAAACGAATTATTCTTTCCACAAAATGTGGCAAAGTTTGTGATCTTTTTCCCGGCAAATCAGCACGCGGGCAAAAATATCGGTAATTTCTTCACCTTCATTCTCGGCCAGCCCAATAACGACTTCGGCAAAAAAGTCAGGGTTCAGGTCGAAATCAACGTGCTCGGCCCAGTCTTCCGCAGGGTCGAACAACTCTGCGCCGCCGCGCTCTTCGAATTGCAGGTTGAACAGCAGAATATCTGCCGGATCGAGATTATCAGCCGCGAGTTCTAAAAAGATATCGTAGGCCTGTTCCAATGCTTCGTCTTCGGTCAGGCGATTATTCAAATCCATAACGTAATTCCTGTTAATTCCCAATAGCCTTATTAGAACACGGGAAAACGCGTATTTATAGCAGGGGGCTGAAAAAGTAGAACAGCCGCTCGACGATGCGTTGCCAGTAAGGGCGATTTTGCCACTGCGTGGCGTTTAACAGACGTGAGCGGGCGATATAGTCTTCCTGTACGCAGGCTAAATCGCTGCCGAATCCGGCATCGTCAATCACCAGCGTGATTTCAAAATTCAGCCACAGGCTGCGCATATCCAGATTCACCGTACCGACCAGGCTGAGCTGTCCATCAACCAGTACGCTTTTGGTGTGCAGCAGTCCGTCCTTGAATTGATAAATTTTTACGCCAGCGGCCAGCAGCTCTGTGAAGAATGCACGGCTGGCCCAGCCGACCAATACCGAGTCGTTTTTGTGTGGAACAATAATGCTGACATCGACCCCACGCTGTGCGGCGGTGCAGATGGCGTGCAACAGGTCGTCGCTGGGCACGAAGTAGGGGGTTGTCATGATCAACTGCTTACGCGCCGAATAGACGGACGTCAGCAGCGCCTGATGAATCATCTCTTCTGGGTAACCGGGGCCGGAAGCAATAACCTGAATGGTGTGGCCGCTCTCCTGTTCGAACGGCATAACGTTAACATCCGGCGGCGGTGGAAGCAGACGCTTGCCCGTCTCCATTTCCCAGTCGCAGCAGTAAATAATCCCCAGCGTAGTTGCCACAGGGCCTTCAATACGCGCCATCAGATCGATCCATTGCCCGACGCCAGCATCTTGTTTGAAGAAGCGGGGATCGACCATATTCATGCTGCCGGTATAGGCGATACGGTTGTCGATCAGGATAATTTTACGGTGCTGCCGCAAATCCATGCGGCGCAGGAACGCACGGAATAGATTCACTTTCAGGGCTTCAACCACTTCAATCCCGGCGGTGCGCATCAGCTCGGGATGATGCTGACGGAAAAATTGTACGCTGCCGGCAGAGTCCAGCAGAATGCGGCAGTGCACCCCGCGTCGTGCCGCGGCGATAAGGGAAGAAGAGACTTGATCAACTAGGCCGCCGGGTTGCCAAATGTAGAACACCATTTCGATGTTGCTGCGTGCGAGTTCAATATCACGCAATAGCGCTTTAATAGTGTCATCAAACGTGGTCATCAACTGCAACTGATTGCCTTTAACGCCACCAACGCCTTGTCGTCTTTCACACAGCTGAAATAACGCGCTGGCGACTTCACTGTTTTCCGTTGCGAAAATACGGCGATATTCTTTTAATTCGCGTAGCCATTTTGCCGTTGATGGCCACATTTTGCTGGCGCGTTCGGCTCGGCGTTTGCCGAGATGGAGCTCGCCAAACGAAAGATAAGCGACAATACCGACAAGTGGCAGAATATAAATCACCAGCAGCCAGGCCATCGCAGAAGGCACCGCCCGACGTTTCATCAGAATACGCAAGGTCACACCAGCGATCAGCAACCAATAGCTAAAAACCAGTAACCAACTTATTACGGTATAAAATGTCGACATAAAAGCAGCACAGTTCCCTTCTGCAAAGAATTAACAAAGTGTACGCATAGATTTATAAAAGGGGAAATGCCTTTCCTCTGAATATCCCCGTCATACTTCAAGCTGCATGTACGTTGGCTGCGTTCAGTCACCCGAATCACTTACTTATGTAAGCTCATCGGGATTCCCTCTCTTGCCGCCTTCACGCAACTCGAATTATTTAGGGGATAAACGTTATATAAGAAGAGAATGGCGGAGAGCGTGATTCACTGATTGTCGTCACGCAGTCGGGGGGTATAATGCCCAGCGCGAGTGGATTAACAAGAGTCGCATAATGAAACGCAGTCGGAATGAAGTGGGTCGCTGGCGGATGCTACGTCAGGTCCAGCGTAGAAGAAGTCGCTGGTTGGAGGCTCAATCACGTACGTATCGTCATATTCGCTCTGCCCGTTATCTGCAACAAAAGCAGCAACGACGAGCATTGCTCTATGCGGTAACCTACGACTGGTAAGCCAGTGAGGAAAATAGCGACCCGAGGTATGGTCGCTATTTTTTTAGCTTATTCCCTTATCGGCTCATCCCATAGCCGGAATGCGCGGTGTCATTTCTCTCTGATCAATCATCAGATTAACCTCAGACTCTGTTGAGGGCAGGATGAACAGCGATACCGAGGTATTTAAGCGTTCCGTTTGCTCCAGCAGTGAGGCGAAAGTGTGTGCGGAGGCTTCAACCTGTCCCGCATTTTCTCTGACGGTATCGTTCAGCGTGCTAAGTCGGGCGGTGACTTCATGAATGCTTTCGTTCTGCTGATGCGATATTTCCGAGATTTCGCTCAGAAACGTGCCCGTGCCTTTCGCCGTCTGAATGATATTCTGCAGGCTGTCATTCAGTTTGTTCACCAGTCGTGTTCCGGCGGTTACGCTGTTGTCTGAATCACGAATCAGCACATTAATATTTTGTGCAGAATGGCTGCTTTGCGAAGCCAATGTACCGACTTCCCGCGCGACAACCGCAAAGCCTCGTCCCATCGTCCCGGCTCGTGCGGCTTCAATTGCGGCATTCAACGACAAAATGTGCGTCTGAAACGCCACGTTCTCTATCATCCCAATGGCTTCTGTCATCTCACGCGTTCTGCCTGCAATGTCTGACATCGCCACCTTGACGTCATTCATCATCGTCTCACCCTGTGCGGCAATCTTGCTGGTATCTTCCGCGTGCAAATTAGCCTGTTGAGTATGCTGGGTATTTTGTTCCAGATGCTGACTAAGCTGAATAATATGTTCTGTGGTGACTTTGAGCTCGTGGGATTGGCGGTTCGCCTGTTCGGAAAGCCGGTGGTTATCTGTCGCGACCCGATCAACCTGCGTCACCATGTGGTCAACGCCCTGACGAACCTGATTGACCAAGGTCACCAGACCTTCCTGCATTTGGATAACGCTGGTATTGAGCTGTTCAACTTCGCGTGTACCGCGTGTCTTTGTACTGACCGAATGCGAAAGGTCACCCGCGGCGATCAGTTTTAAATGAGCGATGATGTGCGTCAGCGGACGAATAATGATCCGACTCACGCCAATCCACACGGCGATGGCGATAACCAGCAAGAGGCCTAGAACCGTAATGAAAATTGTTTTTGCGTTATCGAGAGAGGATAAAAATTGTTGGCCATGCTGTTTTTGTAGCGCATCGGTATCTTGCAAATAGTGTGAATACTTCTGGGTAAAATCACTTTGATAGGCCTGTACCGGGACGGCAAAGAAAATATCGATCTGATTAGTGGTTTTTATTCCCTCAGCTAGCTCGACGAGCCCGGAATAAAGCTGGCTGTAGCTCTTTTTCAAATCCACAAAAGCCGTCGTGTCTGCTTCAGGTGTCGTAGTTGTTTCCAGTTGCTGGTAATGCGCTTGTGCCTGTTTGAGAGACACTTCGGCCTCATCCATCAGGCTGTGCCAGCTACCTTCAGATCCAGTTTCTTTGTCTACCAACAAATAAATGCCCGCGCGGTTGAGCTTGTCGCTGGCATTCATCACTTCCATCCGCGCCTTATCCATCAACGCTTGCTGCTGGCGGAGGCCCTCGTTAGCGGAAATATCCTGCCGAACCTGAGTCATTGTTTGAGAAATGACACCGACGGAAACCAATTGCAGTAAAGAAAATAACCCAATGATCAATAACAATCCGGAGAGAATACTGAGGCGATGACGGCGGCGGATAGTAGCAACTCCGTTTCGCAAAATCGCAGGCATTAACATGATTGCTGACCCTCTGTAAATGAATAGCGGTCAAACTATCACTGTTAAATGACTAAAATATTTCAGCTTTTGACGGGGAGGTAAAGGGCCATGATTTTCTGGTGCAACCATGACCTGTATCAATTGAACCCTTAAAACACTTTCTTGAATGGCTTCACGCTGACGTGTTTATAGACGCCTGCCGTGATGTAAGGGTCGGCGTTGGCCCATGCCGTTGCCTCATCCAGCGATGTGAATTCGGCGATAATCACGGAACCGCTAAAGCCAGCCTGACCGGGATCGTCGCTGTCGATCGCAGGTAACGGGCCTGCAGTAATCAGTCGGCCCTGATCGCGTAATGCCTGTAAACGGGCAAGATGATCCGGCCGGACCGACAGGCGTTTTGCTAATGAATCAACATTATCTTCAGCATAAATGACGTAGAGCATAGCGACCTCACTGGTGGGAAGGTACCCTTTTTCGTTTTGGGGCCGGGGTTGAGACCCAGCGGTCAAACGCTATCGGGTAAGAGAAACGTGTTTCTACCATCATACGTGATGTTGTTTGAAGACAATAGTGCGAGGACAATAGGTTGATTTGTCAGAGTAATCCCCCCACGACTTCGGTTTTTTTAACAATTCCACGGGTTGTTATTGAATATGATTGCTATTTGCATTTAAACTTGGGCGGCGTAAGAGGATAAAGACAGACTATGCCGCAAAAAAAGTTTTTTTTGACCCGCCGTTACTCATGGCCATTCATACTTTCAGTCGGTTTTCACGGTTCACTGATTGCAGGCTTGCTGTACGCATCATTTAATAATTCAATCGAATTACCGCAGGAATCTAAGCCCATCAGCGTTGTGATGGTGAACCCGGCGGCCTATGAAGCGGCACCTGCTGCTAAATCTGCCCCGGAGCCAGAGCCGGTTAAGCAGCCAGAACCTGAGCCGGAACCCATACCAGAACCGGAGCCATTGCCGCAGCCGGTTCCTATGCCATTACCTGAACCAAAGCCCAAGCCGAAACCTAAACCGGAACCTAAGCCGGTGAAGAAGGTCGAGCAACCGAAGCCGGTTAAACGTGAACCGACCGTTGAAAAACAGCCGCCTTCGCCGTTTACCAGCGAAGAGCCAACGCGCAATGTGACTAATGCTCCGGTGAAGCAGGCACCTGCGCCCGCAGCAAGCACGCAGTCAAGTGGACCGCGTCCGTTGAGCCGTGCGCAGCCTCAGTATCCGGCGCGCGCGTTTTCCCTGCGCGTTGAAGGGCGGGTAAAAATGCAGTTTGATGTGGATGACTCCGGACGTGTTGACAACGTGCGCGTGCTTTCTGCTGAGCCACGTAATATGTTCGAGCGCGATATCAAACAGGCCATGCGTAAATGGCGTTATGAGGCCGGTAAGCCAGGCAAAGATTTGGTTGTGACCATCGTCTTTAAAATTGACGGTGGGGCGGCAGTTGAATAATTCACGCTGATATGAAAAAGAAACGGGGCGCCATCTTTGCAGATGACGCCCCGTTTTCGTTATGCCTTTATATCCGGTAACAACACATCAATTAACAAATTAAGTGCTTACGCTACCCGATATCACTCGCTTGGCGTGAAGTTGCTCTTACCTGCGGGTAGTTCACGCGGATGACCTTCTTCATCTACGGCAACGTAGGTGAATAACGCTTCGGTAGCCCGATAGCGCTGACCAATCGGCTCAGAAGAGACTTTCTTTACCCATACTTCAACGTTGACGTTTATAGAGCTACGGCCAGTGCGTAAACAACGGGCATAGCAGCAAACTACATCGCCGACGGCGACAGGTTTTAAGAACGACATCCCATCAACCCGTACGGTAACGACACGTCCCTCGGCAATTTCTTTCGCCAAAATCGCGCCGCCGATGTCCATTTGCGACATCAGCCAGCCGCCAAAAATATCTCCGTTCGCATTGGTATCGGCTGGCATTGCCAGCGTGCGGAGAACCAGTTCGCCCTGTGGTAACACGTTTTGTGTGCTCATTGTGTCTATCTCGCTTTGGCTATTGCTGTTGCTCGCTTTTTTCTTCTTCTGACTTTTCCTGATCGTTAGGCAAGTGACGATAGATATAAACGCCACAAATCAGCGTAAACAGCAGCGTCACACCGGTCAGACCAAAGACTTTGAAATTAACCCAAACGTTTTGCGGTAACCAGAAAGCAATATAGATGTTAACCAGTCCACACACCAGAAAGAACATAGCCCAGGCAAAATTCAGTTTCCCCCAGACGGGCTGCGGCAAGGTTAATTCTTTACCCAGCATTTTCTGAATCAGGGTCTGTTTCATCACAAACTGGCTAACCAGCAGGGCAATGGCGAACAAGGCGTAGATGATGGTGACTTTCCACTTGATAAACAGATCGTTATGGAACACCAGCGTAAGCGAACCGAAAACGACGACCATTGCAAAGGTGACCAGCGTCATTTTCTCTATTTTACGATACATCACCCAGGTGACCACGAGTGACAACGCCGTTGCCGCAATCAGTGCACCCGATGCGATATAGATGTCATAAAGTTTATAGGCCGCAAAAAAAACGACCAACGGTATAAAATCAAGAAGTTGCTTCATTATGTCAATCCATCACTCAACAGTGTCGTAATCATAACCCGCGAGAGTTATCCGATAGCTCGTGCCATTATCCTTTATTGTGGAACACCATTCCCGAGATATTGTAATAATTTGCAGAAAATTACGATTGGGTAGATAGCGAAGGAGATCTGGCGGAACTTATGCCACCAAAGCGGTGGCATAAGCAAAGGGCGGTAATTAAGCGCGCAGCAGCATATAAAGGCGGAACAGATAAATGAGCAGGATTGCGGAGATCAGGTTGCCCAAGCCGTTCAGAACCACGCCGAGCACAGTCGGTGAGGAAATCGGTAACTTCGACACAATCAGCAAAATAGCGATTTTAGCCAGTAGCCACATCACGATGGCAGGCGCGGTTGCACGCAGGTTACCGTAAGCCAGTTTGGTACTCACTTTAATGGCATTGAAAATCCCGCTTTTTTCCGTGACCACAATCACGGGGGACAAACTCAGCGCAATAGCGAGCAGCACGCCAGGAATGACCAGAAGCATCATGCCAAGCTGGATGAGCAGGGTGCACAGCAGGATCAGGATAAGCAGACGCAGTAAAAAAGGTGCAGAGGCGCCAATTGCTCGCAGTGCACTGGTGCGATGTCCGTCAGAAACCAGCTGGATCAGCATCAGAACCCCGCCTGTCAGCAGCGCATTGCCCACTAACGCAGCAAAGGTGCCTGCTGCCGACATTTTCAGTAACACGGTTTGTTGTTCCGGTGTCATCTGCTGAATCATATCCATCAAGCCAGCTTCGACAGAAGATGACAGATCGCTGCTGGAACTGCTCAGAATCCGTAACTCGTCTCCAGAAGGCGATAGTGCATGATTCAGTATGACAGTAATGAATGCCGTCAACAGTGACATCATTAAGATGCTGATGAACTGGTTGCGGGTGAAATTCATTGTGTCACGGTACAACGTGTTAGCCGTGATAGGCATGCAGGCTCCTTGAAAAAGATAAATCGACAGAGAGAACTTAACTCCCAATTGTAACCTGTTAATTCGCGCTGTGGCACCCCGTCAACGATGCAATGCTGCTTTTCCCTTCACTAATAAATAAGCATGACTTGGTTACCAAGAGTGGTTTTCCTTGCCAGCGGCGGCGTATTTTATGCGTTGCTGCCATTCTTGATCTGGATCAATTCCATGAATTTTAATCAGTTAGTGATAAATGATTCAGTTCAATTTGGGCGTAAAATCTTTAAAAGATGTGATCTGGCTTAAAACAAGAATACCTACTTAGGGGTATATTTCGCTCGAAATTTAAACCCTATAAATGGAGTGGGTAATGAAAAAGACATCTTTCTTATTGTTGGCAGCGGCGCTCATGCCTGCATTGGCACAGGCTCATCAAGCGGGTGATTTCATTGTTCGGGCGGGTACGGCCACTGTGCATCCAAGTGAAAGTTCGGACAATGTGCTGGGGTTGGGAGAATTTCAGGTAAACAACAATACGCAGTTGGGCCTGACCTTCAGTTACATGGTGACAGATAATATTGGCGTTGAATTACTCGCCGCCACGCCGTTCAAACATAAAGTCGGAACACCTGGTACCGGAACGATTGCGGAAGTGAAACACCTGCCGCCTTCACTGGTTGCGCAGTACTATTTTGGTGATGCTCAAGATAAATTACGTCCCTATTTAGGCGTTGGCCTGAATTACACCCTGTTCTTCGATGAGAAATTTAATGATACGGGGAAAGGGGCTGGGTTGAGCGATCTGAACCTGAAAAACTCTTGGGGTGTTGCTGCACAAGCGGGCTTGGATTACAACCTGGATAAAAATTGGTTGGTAAATATGTCCGTGTGGTGGATGGATATCGATACCGATGTGAAGTTTAAAGCCGGTAACGATCAGCAAAGTATCCATACGAAGATTGACCCGTGGGCATTTATGTTTGGTGTCGGTTATCGTTTCTGATTGCTAGCTTAATTTCTCTCAACGAATAAAAAAACGGCGAAGTAAATAGCTTCGCCGTTTTTATAGACAGGAAATAACAAACCAATAAAGAGAACGCTATTTTATTACAGCAATTATCTAAATGGCGTTAGCCATTAGAAATTGTATTGAACACCAACGCGGTAGCGAGTTTGACGCTCGTCAGTAGTTTTGCTACCAGAAACGTTACCGACTTGAACGTAAGGTGTCCAATTTTTGTCGAATTTATAAGCCAGCTTAACATCGTGGGTCATGTCATAGTTCTCGTTGTCAGCGAGGTAGCCAACAGAACCGGATTTAGTTTTCTTGTCGTATTCAAATTCGTATTCAATGACAAAATTCGCTGGCAGTTTGTAACCCAATGTACTGGTGATTGTGTAGCCTTTCATATCAGAAGGGGCTGAAGTACCAATGCTGTCACTTTTGCGCAGGTAGGATGCACGGTAGCGCAGGCCATAGTACAGAGAATCTGTGATGTTGGCTGTGCCTTTGATATAAGGACGATAGTTGTTGTCTTTTGAAGAGGAAACCATATTTAAGCCAGCTTCCAAACCAAAGGTTTTATCGAATTTGTACAGGTAGCTAGCGGTGACTTCGGTACCGGTGCTGACCGTTTCGTTAAACGGTTTATTTGGTGTCTTGTCGTTATCAGATTGACCCCATTTAGCTTCCATGGACAAGCCAAAGCCGTTGTCAAAACGGTGTGACATCAGCAGGCGATCTTTATGATCGTTCTTTGCTGTATCTTTCATTTCGTGACGATAGTCAATCGTCACAGCCATGGAGCTTAAGCTGATTAAGGAGGTTACCACCATCGTCAATATTTTAACTTTCATTTTATTATCCCAAGTCAAAGAGAATTATTATTTAAAAACGCGCTGCCACTTTTGTTCAGCGGTTCCATTCTATTTATTATTTCTTACAGTAATGTGAACAAGATCGTTAAAAAGAGATAATTTTAAATGATCTCAGTTCTGTGATTTTCTTCGTGTTTTACTGGAGGGATTTATGCAATTTAAAAAATAAATAGTTACTTGGTTTATTTCTTTGTGATGGGTTTTAATAATTATTTCAATTTGAAAATATTTCTTACAATTATAATAAATTAGACATTAAATAATAATTGCGGATATTTCATTTTAATTAAATGGGAAATATTTTGAAACACTATTAGGCGCGCGATAGAACTTGCGTTAAGCACAAATCGCGCGCCTGAAAAGTGTTATGAACGCGTAGCGGCTTTCATTTCACTCACAAAGGCGTGTAACTCGGACAGCATCACATCAGGCTGGTTCAGATTTTTTTCGATAATCCGTACGATCGCGGAGCCAGAAATAGCCCCCGCTGCGCCTGAGGCTAACGTTTCCCGCACTTGGGCAGGATCGGAGATGCCAAATCCTTGCAAAGGCGGGGCAGCATGATATGCGTTCAGTTTGGCAACCAGATGATTCAGCGGCAGCTGTGCGCGCTTTTCTGCCCCGGTTACACCTGCGCGTGACACTAAATAGGTATAGCCGCGGCTATAAGAGGCGATCTCGCGCAGCAATTCATCGTCAGCATTGGGCGGACAGATAAAAATGGGGGCAATGCCGTGTCGAAGCGCCGCCGTACGGAATGGGGCTGACTCCACCACTGGCACATCTGCCACCAAAACTGAATCGACGCCAACCTGCGCACAGCGCTGATAAAATTCATCAATGCCGTTGCTGAAGACCAGATTGGCATACATCAGCAGGCCAATCGGGATTTCCGGGTATTTTTGACGTATAGCCGCCAGCATTTCGAAGCATTGGTCTGGTGTGACGCCTGCGGCAAAGGCGCGCAGATTGGCGTCCTGAATGGTCGGGCCATCCGCCAACGGGTCAGAGAAGGGCACGCCCAGCTCTAACGCGTCGGCACCGGCGGCAATCAGCGTGTCGATAATTTTCAGGGATTGCTCGGAAGAGGGATCGCCCAGCGTAACAAATGGAACGAACGCGCCTTCTTTTTTCTCTGACAGGCGGTTAAATAACTGTTGATAGCGCTCCATTAGATTTCTCCCCGATCTTTCAAAATATCATGCACGGTAAAGATGTCTTTATCACCACGGCCGGACAGGTTGACCACCAGCAGTTGCTCTTTTTCCGGTTCCGCTTTAATCATCTTCAAGGCGTGTGCCAGCGCGTGGGAAGATTCCAGCGCGGGTATAATCCCTTCACCGCGGCAGAGCGCTTTGAAGGCATCCAGCGCTTCGTCATCAGTAATCGAGACATAGTCAGCGCGGCCGATGCTGTTCAGGTAGGCGTGCTGCGGCCCTACGGACGGGAAATCCAGCCCGGCGGAAATCGAGTAGGACTCTTCAATTTGTCCGTCAGACGTTTGCATCATTGGAGACTTCATTCCGAAATAGATGCCGAGGCGACCATGTTTTAACGGCGCGCCGTGCTGCCCGGATTCAATGCCCAAGCCGCCAGGCTCAATGCCGATCAGGCGGACGTCAGTATCATCGATGAAATCAGCAAACATCCCAATCGCGTTAGAGCCACCGCCGACGCAGGCGAGTACCGCATCCGGCAAGCGACCTTCTTTTTCCAGAATCTGCGCTTTGGTTTCCTCACCAATCATGCGTTGAAACTCGCGCACGATAGTCGGGTAAGGATGCGGACCAGCGGCCGTTCCCAGCAGATAGTGTGCCGTTTCGTAGCTGCCAGACCAGTCACGTAGCGCTTCGTTGCAGGCATCTTTCAGCGTGGAGGAGCCGCTGTGAACTGGGATCACTTCTGCACCCATCAGACGCATGCGGAAGACGTTCGGCGACTGACGCTCAACGTCTTTTGCACCCATATAAACGCGGCATCTCAGGCCGAGCAGGGCGCAAGCCAGCGCCGTTGCGACACCGTGTTGGCCCGCACCCGTTTCGGCGATGATTTCGCTTTTACCCATGCGCTTAGCCAGCAGAGCCTGTCCGAGCACCTGATTGGTTTTGTGCGCACCGCCGTGCAGTAAATCTTCACGTTTCAGGTACAGCTTGGTTTTCGTCCCAGCGGTCAGGTTTTTACACAAGGTTAACGCTGTTGGGCGACCCGCGTAGTTTTTCAGCAGATCGGTAAATTCGGCCTGAAATTCAGGATCTTTCTGTGCACTGACGAAAGCCTCTTCCAACTGGCGTAACGCCGGGATGAGGATCTGCGGAACAAACTGCCCGCCGAATTCACCGAAGTAAGGGTTGAGTAATGTCATAATTTTCCCGTCTGTTTTAGTGTTGCGGCTGACGTAATGTCGCAAAAACCGCAGCAATTTTATGTGAGTCTTTTTTTCCCGGTTCGCTTTCTACCCCGGAATTGAAATCCAGTCCTGCGCAACCTTGCTGTGCCGCTAGTGCGCAGTTATCGCTATTCAGGCCACCGGCCAACAGCACGTTATCCAATGACTGATTCGCCAGCAGCGACCAATTAAAGGTTTTACCGCTGCCGCCCTGACCGTTGTCAAACAGGTAACGATCGACGTGGGTGAGGCTGCGTTCTGGCAGCACATCCGCGATGCTCAGCGCTTTCCAAATCTGGCAGGTCGCTGGTAATTGCTGACGTAACCGGTCGATGGTCTGTTGATCTTCATCACCGTGCAGTTGAACGGCTGCTAACCCTAACTGCGTTGTGATAGCAACGATGTGTTCGACGGGCGCATTGCGGAAAACACCGACATAGCGCAGTGGGGCGCCTGTCATCACGTCGGCGGCTTGTTTGGCGTCAACATAGCGTGGGGAACTGGCGACGAAGATTAACCCGCCGTAGAGCGCACCCGCTTGATAGGCTGCCTGTGCGTCTGCAGCGCGCGTCAGGCCGCAGACTTTGTTCTCACCTAGAATAACGCGGCGTACTGCGTCGTTCAGATCCGGCTCGGACATCAGTGAGCTGCCGATCAGGAAGCCCTGAGCAAACGCGCTGAGTTCACGAATCTGCGCCTGGCAGTTGATACCGGATTCACTGATCACAGTGACGCCTGCGGGCAGACGCGGCGCAAGCATCCGGGTACGGTTGAGGTCAATGGATAGATCGCGCAGGTCGCGGTTGTTGATCCCGACGACGCGCGCTTCGAGCTGAATGGCCCGCAGTAGCTCTTCTTCGTTACTGACTTCTGTTAACACGCCTAGCTTCAGGCTGTGCGCTACCTCGGCCAGTTGCTGATACTGCTCGTCGTCCAGCACGGACAACATCAGCAGAATGGCATCGGCCTGATAGTAGCGAGCCAGATAGATCTGGTAGGGCGAAATAATAAAGTCTTTGCACAACACCGGCTGATGTACTGCCGCGCTAACCTGTGGCAGGAAGGCAAAATCGCCCTGAAAATACTTCTCGTCGGTTAAAACGGAAATAGCAGACGCGTAACCTTTATAGACCTGAGCAATCGCTACCGGGTCGAAATCGTCGCGAATCAATCCCTTCGACGGTGAAGCCTTTTTGCATTCAAGAATAAAGGCGGGCTTATCTTGTTTCAGCGCCTGATAAAAGTCGCGCTGGCTGGGAACGATCTCATGCTGAAAAGAGGCCAGCGGCTGTGCTTTTTCTCGTTCTGCAACCCAGAGCGCTTTATCACGCACAATTTTATGTAATACGGTTTCCTGCATGGTTCCATTATCCTCTGGCGGACAGGGCGATAACGCGCTGATAAGCCTGTCCACTATGAATGACTTCAAGCGCCTGTTGCGCATTCTGGCGCAGATCTTCCTGTCCGAATAATCTCAGAAGCAGCGCAACGTTGGCGGCAACCGCCGCGGCGTGCGCGCGTTCACCTTTACCTTGTAGCAGTGACGCGAGAATGTCACGATTTTCTTCTGGCGTACCGCCTTGTAATGCCGACAGCGGATACGCATCCAGCCCGAAATCGCGGTGCGTCAGTTCGTAGGTTTCGATCTCGCCATTGTTTAACTCGGCAACCTGCGTTGGCGCATGAATCGCGACTTCATCCATCCCGCCGCCGTGTACGACCGCGGCACGCTGGTAGCCCAGCACCTTCAACGTTTCGGCGATAGGGCGAACTAATTCGGGGCTATACACGCCAATCAGCGCCAGCGGTGGGCGTGCCGGGTTAACCAACGGCCCCAGCACGTTGAAGACGGTGCGGGTTTTGAGCTGCTGACGAACCGGCATGGCATGGCGGAATCCCAGGTGATATTGCGGGGCAAACAGGAAACACACGCCCAGATCGTCCAGCGCCTGACGGGAATCCTGCGCGCTCATATCCAGCTTAATGCCGAAAGCGGAGAGCAAGTCGGAAGAACCGGAGCGGCTGGATACGCTGCGGTTGCCGTGCTTGGCGATTTTCAGGCCACAGCTGGCAGCAACGAAGGCACTGGCCGTCGAAATGTTGATGCTGTTGGTACCGTCACCGCCCGTACCGACGATATCGGCAAATAAATAGTCAGGGCGCGGGAACGGCTGCGCATCGGCCAGCAAGGCCGTGGCGGCACCGGCGATCTCATCGGGATGCTCGCCGCGCACTTTCATGCTAATCAGCGCCGCTGCCAATTGGCTGGCTTCCAGTTCACCGCGGATAATGGCACCAAACAGCGCCTGGCTTTCCTGACGG
The DNA here is from genome assembly GCF_900129615.1 of Pectobacterium carotovorum. GTDB lineage: Bacteria > Pseudomonadota > Gammaproteobacteria > Enterobacterales > Enterobacteriaceae > Pectobacterium > Pectobacterium carotovorum. The sequence goes on from NZ_FQWI01000001.1 coordinate 349,940, forward strand.
CTGATGCTTTCCGCACGGTATAATTTTTCCAGTATGTGTTGCATGGTCATGACATCCTGAGCAGTAGACGGTTCCCGGGTCTTAGAAGACTCTTGCGTAGAAGACAGTTGCATAATCGTATCCCTCGTTAAGCGAGCGCCCAGTCCAGCGTTTGTTCCAGCAGTCGAGCGCCGTGCGTGGTCAGAATCGACTCAGGATGGAATTGAAAACCACAGACGCGATCCGCATCGTTGCGCACGGCCATGACCATCGTGTTGAAGTGTGCGTTGACGGTCAGCGTCGACGGAATGTTGCTGCCGACCAGCGAGTGGTAGCGGGCAACGGGCAACGGATGCGGTAAACCGCTAAACATACCGCTGGCATCGTGGTCGATGGCAGACGCTTTGCCGTGCAGGATTTCACCCGCCTGACCGACATGGCCGCCGTAGGCTTCCACGATGGCCTGATGGCCGAGGCAAATGCCGATAATCGGCAGCTGGCCGCGTAAACGTTGCAGCAGTTCAGGCATACAACCCGCTTCGGCTGGCGTACCGGGGCCTGGGGAGAGCATCAGGATCGGTTTTTCCATTTGCTGTAAGCGCGCGATGATGACGTCGGCAGGCAGATGGTTACGGTAAATCACGACCTGATGACCGCTGGCACGCAGTTGATCCACCAGGTTGTAGGTGAATGAATCGATATTATCGAGCAGCAGGATGTCAGCCATCAGAAAATCTCCTTTGCATGGTGCGCACTAGCAATGGCTCGCAGTACGGCTCGGGCTTTATTACGCGTTTCGTCGGCTTCGGCCTGAGGGTTAGAATCCAGAACCACGCCCGCACCGGCCTGAACGGTGGCAATACCGTCTTCGACATAGGCGGAACGAATGACGATGCAGGTGTCCAGATCGCCGTGCGCGGTGAAGTAGCCGACGGCGCCGCCGTAGCTGCCGCGCCGGGTTTTCTCACTTTCGGCAATCAGCTGCATGGCCCGGACTTTCGGTGCGCCGCTCAGCGTGCCCATATTCATGCAGGCGCGGTAGGCGTGCAGCACATCTAAATCTTCACGCAATGTGCCCACCACGCGGGAGACCAGATGCATCACAAAGGAATAGCGGTCAACTTTGGTTAGGTCAGCAACGTAACGGCTGCCAGGCTGACAGATGCGCGCCAGATCGTTACGGGCTAAATCTACCAGCATCAAATGCTCAGCCAGCTCTTTATGGTCGGTACGCATTTCTAGTTCAATGCGGCTATCGAGATCGCGATCCAGTGAACCATCGGCACGGCGACCGCGCGGGCGAGTACCGGCAATGGGATAGATTTCGATTTGGCGGCTGTCGGCATCGTATTTCAGCGAGCTTTCCGGCGAGGCACCGAACAGCGTGAAATCCTGATCCTGCATGTAAAACATGTAAGGGCTGGGATTGCTATCCTTCAGCGTTTGGTAGGCGGCCAGCGGTGAAGGACACGGCAGAGAGAAACGACGCGACGGCACGACCTGGAAAATTTCACCGATGCGGATGGCTTCCTGCATCTGGCTGACGACTTCCCCGAAGGCTTCATCGCTCTGGTTGCAGCTCAGCGTCATGTCTTCGATGGATTGGCGCGGCAGCGCCGGCGCTGGCTGGGTGAGCTGAATTTGCAGTTGTTCCAGACGCTGTTGCAGACGCTGCTTTTCGCTCTGGCTCGGCGTAAACAGGCTGGCTTGCAGGGCGGTCACACGTTTTTGGTGGTCAAGCACCAGCAGCGTTTCTGCCAGATAGAAGCAAAAATCCGGGCAACGCTGCTGCTGGCTCAGCGCGGGTAGTTCTTCAAACCCAGCGACCAAATCGTAGGCGAACAGGCCGCCGAGGAACATGGCTTCACGCTCGTCTGTCGGGCAGGTGACCAGCGTCAGAATCTGGCGTAAGGCATCAAACACGGACAGCGAGCGCAGGCGAGCATCTTCGTCCTGCATCGCATCTGCCAGCGGGAAGGTGAGTTCACGGCCATTTGGACGCGGCTGATTGGTAATTTCTACTGGCAGCGCGGCATCCAGAAGCGGCAGAAGGCTGGCGCCGTTTGCCGTGAGTGCCTGAATGGAAACGTGCTGGCCTAGTGCGGTGATGCGCAGCGCGCTATCTACGATTAACAGGCTTTTCAGGTTTTCCTTGCTGTCGATTTCAGCCGACTCTAACAGCAACGTTGCAGGTCTGGCACCGCAGAGCTGATGGAAGATGGCGCTGGGGTCGTTACGATAAACGGCCTCGGTACGCAGCAGTTCCAGTTTAGGTTGTGTTGTTTGCATTCTTACTACCCGTTTAATGTTGTGCCCATCAAATAAAAAGCCCGCTTAATTAAGCGGGCCTGGGAATATCTGCATGTGTGATAACAGCAATGCGTGATTAGTCCACCCGCGAGAGGGAAGAGCGCCACCAACCATGCTTCATCATTTTCTGCGTTGCCATTATCATCATCTCACTGTTTGTATACTGGTTACTGTCCGCTTACTGCGCTTGCGTACTAGTTAACGGGTTCGGCGATGAAATGTCAACACCTTCAATATGATTATTTTATTACTCGGAAAAACGGTGGGCATTACCATTTGCTTCCTATTAATGGCATCATGCGGCCTTCGCATTATTCTTGTTAATGGATAGGCTTGTGCCAGAAGATTCTCAACCGATATCGTCATTTCCACTTTATGATTTGCATAGCCATACCACGGCATCTGATGGCCTTTTAACGCCGACGGCGCTGGTCAGTCGGGCGGTAGACATGCGGGTGAGCGTGCTGGCGATTACCGATCACGACACGACGGCTGGGCTTGACGAAGCGCAGAATGCGATTGCACAGCAGGGGTTGCCGCTGAGATTGATTCCCGGCGTGGAGATCTCCACGCTGTGGGAAAACCATGAGATCCATATTGTCGGGTTGGGGATGGATAGTGCACACCCAGCGTTAACGGGGTTGCTGCAACAGCAGGCGGCGTGTCGGCAGAATCGGGCGGAACAGATCGCTGCCCGGCTGGAAAAAAACCGCATTCCCGATGCGCTGGCTGGCGCACAGCGTCTGGCGACCGGAGGGCAGATTACGCGGGCGCATTTTGCGCGTTATCTGATCGAACTGGGCATCGCGACGAATATGAATCAGGTGTTCAAGAAATATCTGGCGAAAGGCAAAATCGGTTACGTGCCACCGCAGTGGTGCACTATCCCGCAAGCGATCGAGGCGATTCATCAATCTGGTGGTGTGTCGGTGTTGGCGCATCCGGGGCGCTACGATTTGACGGCCAAATGGCTAAAGCGCCTGTTAGCGACGTTTGCAGAAAGCGGCGGGATCGCAATGGAAGTGGCGCAATGCCAACAGGCCCCGGATGAACGTACGCAGTTGGGGCGCTATGCGCGTGACTTCAACCTGATGGCGTCGCAAGGATCGGATTTCCACCTGCCGTGCGCCTGGATTGAGCTGGGCCGCAAGCTGTGGCTGCCTGCCGATGTCGAGCCAGTCTGGCACCATCCCGTGTTGGTCGACTAGCGGTACATCATTGCGTAATGGCATCGCTATCTCATGAAATAACAATCTTTTACCATCAACACGTTCTATAATAACCCTATTGCACGATGACGCGGGTTGGAATGCACAACGCCGCGAAATGTCAGACGTATGAGGTAGGGTCATGAGCCAGTTTTTCTATATTCACCCACAGAATCCGCAGCCGCGATTGATCAATCAATCGGTGGAATTTTTGCATAAAGGTGGGGTGATTGTTTATCCAACGGATTCCGGTTACGCATTGGGCTGCATGTTGGGCGAAAAGAACGCGCTGGAACGCATCTGCCGGATACGCGATCTGGGTAGCGATCATAACTTCACGCTGATGTGTCGCGATCTGTCAGAACTGTCGACGTATGCCCATGTTGATAACTCGGCTTTTCGATTGATTAAAAATAATACGCCCGGTAATTACACGTTTATTCTGAAAGCGACGAAAGAGGTTCCTCGCCGCTTAATGAATGAAAAGCGTAAAACTATCGGCCTGCGCGTGCCGTCCAATCCTATCGCACTGGAGTTGCTGGCTGCGCTGAATGAACCGTTGATGTCGACAACGCTGATGTTGCCGGGAAATGATTTCGCCGAATCCGATCCAGAAGAAATTCAGGAAAGATTGGGAAAACAGGTGGACTTGATTATTCATGGTGGTTCTCTGGGTCAACAGCCGACGACGGTTATCGACTTGACCGAGTCCGTGCCGCGCGTCGCCCGTGAAGGCACCGGTGATGTCACGCCGTTCCTATAAGCGCTACGACAGGCTGTAACAATGGGAATACAAATGGCGCGAAGATCGGTATAATCGCGCCAGCATTGAATACGATGAACGATTTTTACGTACACATTATTTTTACGTAACTTGTTGAATTTTATCAGCAGTTATGACTCCCCCCGACGCCTGGGAAGGCGACACTAGAGGTTGCTCAATGAGCGAAAAGTTACAAAAAGTTCTGGCGCGCGCCGGACATGGCTCACGCCGCGAAATTGAAGTTATCATTCAGGCTGGACGCGTCAGCGTTGACGGTAAGATTGCCACTCTGGGCGATCGCGTTGAAGTGACGAAAGCCACCAAAATCCGTATTGATGGCCATGTGGTTACCGTTAAGGAAACCGAAGAGTCTGTGTGCCGCGTACTGATGTACTACAAACCGGAAGGTGAACTGTGCACGCGTAACGATCCTGATGGTCGCCCGACGGTATTTGACCGTCTGCCCAAAATTCAGGGTTCTCGCTGGGTTGCGGTAGGGCGTCTGGACGTAAACACATCTGGCCTGCTGCTGTTCACGACCGACGGTGAGTTAGCGAACCGCCTGATGCACCCAAGTCGTGAGGTTGAGCGCGAATACGCCGTGCGTGTCTTCGGGGAAGTTGACGACGAAAAGATCAAACAGCTGAGCAAGGGCGTACAGTTGGAAGACGGTCCGGCATCGTTCCGCACTATCCGCTATCAGGGCGGCGAAGGTCTGAACCAGTGGTATAACGTGACGCTGACCGAAGGGCGAAACCGTGAAGTTCGCCGTCTGTGGGAAGCGGTTGGCGTGCAGGTTAGCCGCCTGATTCGTGTACGCTACGGCGACATCACGCTGCCGAAAGGCATTCCACGCGGTGGCTGGACAGAAATGCCGCTGGAACAGCTGAACTATCTACGTGAATTAGTGCAGCTTCCGGCAGAAACGGTATCGAAACTGCCGGTTGAGCGCGAGCGCCGCCGGGTGAAGGCGAATCAGATCCGTCGTGCGGTAAAACGTCACAGCCAGATCAACAGTGCTCCGGCACGCCGCACTTCGCCAAAACCTAAGCGCAACGGGTAATACCGTTATCCTTACGCTTTACGGGCAGCTTTCGCTGCCCGTTTTCATTTCGCTTTGCTTATCAGCAATAAAAACTAACGACTACCAGTCAATACCTTGCTGTGCTTGAATCCCGCTATCAAACGCGTGTTTTACCGGACGCATTTCCGTCACGGTATCCGCCATTTCCAGCAAGTCACGATGGCAACCTCGTCCGGTAATAATGACCGTCTGCCCGGCAGGCCGTTGCTTTAAGGCAGTGACAACGTCACTTAAATCCAAGTAATCATAGCTAATCATATACGTCAGTTCGTCCAATACGACGAGGTCGAGCTGTGGATCGGCCAGCATGCGTTTGCCATGCTGCCAGACGTGTTGTGCCGCTTCGGTATCTGTCTGGCGATTCTGCGTATCCCAGGTAAAGCCTGTCGCCATTACCTGAAATTCCACGCCATGCTGTTGCAGCAGATTCTTCTCGCCGTTTGGCCATTCGCCTTTAATAAACTGGATCACGCCTGCCTGCAATCCGTGGCCTATCGCTCGCGTGACGGTGCCAAAAGCCGCCGTGGTTTTTCCTTTCCCGTTACCAGTGAAGACGATCAGGATACCGCGCGTTTCATTTGCGGCGGCAATACGGGCATCGACCTTTTCTTTCAGGCGCTGTTGGCGTTGCTGGTGGCGTTCATCGCTCATTGTGCGTGCTCTTCTCTATTATTCTGCTGGACCGGCTTTTCTGCCCGGCTGTGCATCAAAACTCATCCCCGTCTTGCGGCGGCTGTCATCGCCCATCAGATAGAGATACAGCGGCATAATATCTGCCGGCGTTTTCAGTCTCATCGGATCTTCGTTAGGGAAGGCTGACGCACGCATTCCTGTACGCGTTCCGCCGGGGTTAATACAGTTCACCCGCAGATTTTGTGAACGATACTCTTCGGCCAGCACTTGCATCAGGCCTTCTGTCGCAAACTTGGAGACGGAATAGGCTCCCCAGCCGGCGCGACCTTCGCGACCCACGCTGGAACTGGTGAAAACCAGAGAAGAGCAAGGTGATTTCAATAACAGCGGCAGCAGCGCCTGCGTCAGCATAAAGGTCGCATTGACGTTGACCTGCATAACCTGATGCCAGATCTCTGGCGTTTGCTGCACGATAGGGGTGATTTCCCCGAGCAACCCGGCGTTGTGGAGAACGCCATCCAGGTGTGGCACAACCTGCGCCAGTTCGTCAGCCAGTTGAAAGCACTGCGCGGAGGATAAGGCCAGCATATCGCAGACCACAACGTGCGCAGGCGTACCATGTTCCTGCTCGATCTGCTGTTTAACCGACTGAAGTTTACTTTCTGTCCGTCCTAATAAAATAACGTGTGCGCCGTAGCGAGCGTAGGTCAGCGCGGCTTCCCGGCCAATGCCGTCGCCAGCACCGGTGACCAGAATGATACGGTTTTGCAGTAAATCGATTTTAGGCTGGTAATGCACAATGAATTCCTCTTACCGTGGCGCAAAACAGCCACGTTTCAGATATATAGACCTGCCATCGCGTATACGGCATGGCGAGATGCGTCGGTCGTGCCACTCGGAACGTCAGATAACGGTGCATCCGGGCAGGGTGAATGGGGGTGTTATGCCTCAAATATCGACTGTTTTCAATGAGACTGCCTCTATTTATCCCCGTGCTGTTGTAAAAAGCAGCAGTAGGCGTAAAAACCACAGGAATAACATCGCCATATTGCGTGCCATCAGTTAGGTTATAGGAAGGGAATGGCGCACGACGTCAACGCCATGGTTGGTGAATAAACCAACATTAATTAATACGCAGTCAATGAGGACGGTGTTTGTGGAATTACTTTCTCTGTACGGTTTATTCCTGGCTAAGGTACTCACCATCGTGGTGGCTATTGGTGCGTTAGTCGTTTTGGCATTCGGGATGACGCAGCGTAAGCGTCCACATAAAGGTGAGTTGCAGGTCACGAATCTGGGTGAACAATATCAGGAAATGCAGCGCGAAATGCAGACTGCCTGTATGAGCGACACCGAGCGTAAGCTGTTATCCAAACAAGAAAAGAAGAAAGAAAAAGAAACCGCGAAGCAAGATAAACAGCGTGCCAAGCGCGGCGAAGAGAAAAGTGTCAAACCGTGCCTGTACGTACTCGATTTCAACGGCAGTATGGATGCGGGCGAAGTCAGTTCGCTGCGTGAAGAGATCTCCGCCGTACTCGCCGTAGCGAAACCGAAAGATGAAGTATTGCTGCGTCTGGAAAGCCCCGGCGGTGTGGTTCACGGCTATGGATTGGCGGCTTCGCAGTTACAGCGTCTACGTCAGGGCGGCGTGCGGTTGACTGTCTCGGTGGATAAAGTGGCTGCCAGCGGCGGATATATGATGGCCTGCGTGGCTGACCGCATCGTAGCGGCACCGTTTGCGATTGTAGGGTCTATTGGCGTCGTGGCACAAATTCCCAATTTCCACCGTTTGCTGAAAAACAAAGACATTGATGTTGAGCTGCACACCGCGGGTGAATTCAAGCGTACGTTGACGCTGTTTGGTGAGAACACTGAACAAGGCCGTGAGAAATTCCGCGAAGATCTGAATGTCACCCACACGCTGTTTAAGGATTTTGTGCAGCAGATGCGCCCCTCTCTGGATATTGATTCGGTGGCGACGGGAGAGCACTGGTTTGGCACTCAGGCGAAAGATCTGGGGTTGGTTGATGCTATCGGCACCAGTGACGATCTGCTGATTGCGGAAATGGCCAGCCATGAGGTATTAAGCGTTCGCTATACACGACGTAAACGCCTGCTGGATCGTCTGACGGGCAGCGCAGGTGATACCGCCGAACGACTGATGCTGCGCTGGTGGCAACGCGGTTCCAAGCCCCTGCTGTAATCGATGCAATATTAAGCCGTACGTAATCAAATGCCCGCGAATTTGCGGGCATTTGCATTTAATCGATCAAATCGTATTTTTCGGATAAAACATGCGCAAGATGTTTGAACATGTTAAATACCGCGGTGCTTTTTAAGGTCGGTATTCCGTTCTCATCGAGAAAAAATTCACCGCGAAAAACCAATACGCCGTTTTTTTGTTCTACGCTATCAGCGACCATGCCATGCAAATAATCATCGTGATGTTTAATGATGTTATTGGCTTCAATTAATAAGCTCTGGCGGTCAATAGGGCGCTTTTCTTCGTTAACCTGATGTTCAGGTGACATGATTGTTACTCCTGTACTCACCCTTGAAAAAGGGGGGCGTTGCACTATATCAACAAGGTTATTTCTAAAATCAACACCGCGATTTCAAAACGCAATGCGGTTATTTCAAAAGTCGCATCAAGAGAAAGGGTACTGCGATACGGTTTCAGCGTAAAGCGTAGATTATGATGCAAATGGACTACATTTTAGGCGCTTACCTGCCGATATTCAGTGTGGCAGGAAGCGGATAAAACAGGGTTTCCATGCTAATTAGGTTGCGTGCCAATATTTATCAGGTAGAGTGTGGGATTTTGCGCAGTCAGTAGAATCCGCTCTGGATGCCCCGAAAAATATCTGATTTTCAGAAGAATTCAGCAGGTAATAGTACATATGGGTAAAGCTCTCGTTATCGTCGAGTCCCCGGCAAAAGCCAAAACGATCAATAAGTATTTAGGCAATGACTACGTGGTGAAATCCAGCGTCGGTCATGTGCGCGATCTGCCGACGAGTGGCTCAGTCAGTAAAAAGAGCGCGGACTCAACGACTAAAGATAAAACGAAAAAGAAAGTCAAAAAGGATGAGAAATCCGCGCTAGTTAATCGTATGGGCGTCGACCCTTATCATGGCTGGAAAGCCAACTACGAAATACTGCCGGGTAAGGAGAAGGTTGTCTCCGAATTAAAAACGCTGGCGGAAAATGCCGACCACATCTATCTCGCAACCGACCTTGACCGCGAAGGGGAAGCCATTGCCTGGCACCTGCGGGAAATCATTGGTGGTGACGATCAGCGTTTTAGCCGCGTGGTGTTTAACGAAATCACGAAAAATGCCATTAAACAGGCATTTGAAAAACCAGACACGTTGAATATTGACCGCGTGAATGCCCAGCAGGCGCGCCGGTTTATGGATCGTGTGGTGGGTTACATGGTTTCCCCGCTGCTGTGGAAAAAAATTGCCCGTGGTCTGTCCGCGGGGCGCGTGCAGTCAGTTGCGGTACGTCTGATTGTCGATCGCGAGCGTGAAATTAAAGCGTTCGTGCCGGAAGAATATTGGGAACTGCACGCTGATTTGCTGGCAGGCAGCGATATTCAACTGCAAATGCAGGTGACGCACCATAACAGCAAGCCGTTTAAACCGGTTAATAAAGAACAAACGCATGCGGCGGTCAGTCTGCTTGAGAACGCGCGCTATGTGGTTGCCGATCGTGAAGATAAACCGACCAGCAGCAAACCGGGCGCGCCGTTCATCACCTCCACGCTGCAACAGGCGGCCAGTACGCGTCTTGGCTTCGGCGTGAAAAAGACCATGATGATGGCGCAGCGTCTGTACGAAGCGGGTTACATTACCTACATGCGTACCGACTCGACGAACCTCAGTCAGGATGCCTTGACGATGGTGCGTGGCTATATTGGCGAAGAATTCGGTAAGCGCTATCTGCCGGAATCAGCGAACCTTTACAGCAGCAAAGAAAACTCACAGGAAGCGCACGAAGCGATTCGTCCTTCCGATGTTGGCGTGCTGGCCGACAGTCTGAAAGATATGGAAGCTGATGCGCAGAAACTGTATCAGCTGATCTGGCGCCAGTTCGTCGCCTGCCAAATGACGCCTGCGCAATACGACTCCACCACGCTAATCGTGGAAGCGGCCGATTATCAGCTGCGTGCCAAAGGTCGTACGCTGCGTTTCGATGGTTGGACGAAAGTCATGCCTGCGTTGCGTAAAAATGATGAAGATCGCACGTTGCCGACCGTGGCCGTGGGCGAAGTGCTGTCGCTGCAAAAACTGCTGCCAGGGCAACACTTCACCAAACCACCGGCACGCTACAGCGATGCCTCTCTGGTTAAAGAGCTGGAAAAACGTGGGATTGGTCGTCCGTCTACCTACGCGTCTATTATTTCAACCATTCAAGATCGCGGCTACGTTCGAGTGGAGAACCGCCGTTTCTATGCCGAGAAAATGGGTGAAATCGTTACCGATCGACTGGAAGAAAACTTCCGCGAATTGATGAATTACGATTTTACCGCACGGATGGAAAGCCGCCTCGATCAGGTCGCCAATAATCAGGCGGAATGGAAAGCGGTATTGGATGAGTTCTTTAACGAATTTAGCCAGCAGTTGGAAAAGGCAGAACAGGATCCTGAAGAAGGCGGTATGCGCCCCAATGCGATGGTGTTAACCAGCATTGACTGCCCAACCTGCTCTCGTCAAATGGGGATCCGTACTGCCAGTACTGGCGTGTTCCTGGGTTGTTCCGGCTATGCACTGCCGCCGAAAGAGCGCTGTAAAACCACGATCAACCTGATACCAGAAACCGAAGTGCTGAACGTGTTGGAAGGCGATGATGCCGAAACCAACGCGTTGCGTGCCCGCCGCCGCTGTGAAAAATGTGGTACGGCGATGGACAGCTATCTGATTGATAATCAGCGCAAGCTGCACGTTTGCGGGAATAACCCAGCCTGTGACGGATATGAGATCGAAGCTGGTGAGTTCCGCATCAAGGGCTATGATGGCCCGATTGTTGAGTGCGAGAAATGTGGCTCAGAGATGCATCTCAAAATGGGACGCTTCGGTAAATACATGGCGTGCACCAGCGAGACATGTAGCAACACGCGTAAGATCCTGCGTAATGGCGATGTGGCTCCACCGAAAGAAGATCCGGTGCCGTTGCCTGAGTTGCCTTGCGAGAAGTCTGATGCCTATTTCGTATTGCGTGACGGCGCGGCAGGGGTCTTCCTTGCGGCCAATACGTTCCCGAAATCTCGCGAAACGCGGGCACCGCTGGTAGAAGAACTGGTGCGATTCAAAGATCGTTTACCGGAAAAACTGCGCTATCTGGCTGATGCTCCTGCGGCCGATAACGACGGCAACAAAACGCAGGTGCGTTTCAGCCGTAAGACCAAACAGCAATATGTCTCGTCAGAGAAAGACGGTAAGGCAACAGGCTGGTCAGCGTTTTACATTGATGGCAAATGGGTTGAAGGGAAGAAGTAACCTCTTTCTGTCACCCCGCGCATAACCCGGTTATGTGTAAGACATCGCTAAATCAAGCCAGCCGCAAGGCTGGCTTTTTCGATCGCAGAAAATCTCCAGATAAAACAGGTGCATGAAGATTGTCCTGCGGTAGCATGAGGATTGTTGATCCGTGATAGAGAATCATGCGGTTTACCTCGGTGATAATCGCACGCACCGCGTTCTTTATCGCTGCCGCCATGCAAAAATGGTTATATAAAAATAATTTTTATGATTAAATGACATTAATTGATGGAAATATGCGCCAGACGGTTAAGACGCAATCAAATCAATAAAACGGAACGTCGTCAGAACGTCGTGAGATGCCACGCGCACACTTCAATTGGGAATGGGATAAATTATGAAACTACAACAGCTTCGTTATATTGTTGAAGTTGTTAATCACAACCTGAATGTATCTTCTACCGCAGAAGGGTTGTACACCTCCCAGCCGGGGATCAGTAAACAGGTCCGCATGCTGGAGGATGAGTTGGGCATTCAGATTTTTGCCCGTAGTGGAAAACACCTGACACAGGTGACGCCAGCCGGACAGGAAGTCATCCGCATTGCACGTGAAGTGTTGTCGAAAGTCGATGCTATCAAAGCGGTCGCCGGAGAACATACCTATCCCGATAAAGGGTCGCTGTACGTGGCGACTACGCATACGCAGGCGCGCTACGCGCTGCCAAGCGTCATTAAAGGCTTCATCGATCGCTATCCTCGCGTGTCGCTGCACATGCATCAGGGCTCGCCGACGCAGATTGCTGAGGCCGTTGCGAAAGGATCTGCGGATTTTGCTATTGCGACCGAAGCGCTGCATTTGTACGACGATCTGATCATGCTGCCGTGCTACCACTGGAATCGCGCGGTGGTAGTAAAACCTGATCACCCGCTGGCGTCCAAAACCGATATTTCCATCGAAGAATTGGCCGCTTATCCTATCGTCACCTATACCTTTGGTTTTACGGGGCGCTCCGAACTGGATACCGCGTTTAACCGCGCTGGCCTCACGCCGCGTATCGTCTTTACCGCAACGGATGCCGATGTGATTAAGACCTACGTGCGTTTAGGGTTGGGTGTCGGGGTGATTGCGAATATGGCGGTCGATCCGCAGACGGAAACCGATCTGGTGACCATCAACGCGAACAGCATCTTCAGCTACAGCACGACGAAAATTGGCTTCCGCCGCAGCACGTTCCTGCGCAGCTACATGTACGATTTCATCCAGCGGTTTGCCCCGCATTTAACGCGCGATGTCGTCGATTCTGCCGTGGCGCTGCGTTCGAATGATGAAATTGAAGCGATGTTCAAAGATGTGACGCTGCCCGTGAAGTAAGCGTTATCAGACGTGCATGAGCACTAACGTAAAAAAGCCAGACAGTGTCTGGCTTTTTGTCATCTGGCGATCACTCACTCTTCACCAATAACACTTCACACAATCATTTCCGTAAAGTGTTCTGCCTGGTTATCAGGCAGAGGCTGTCGTCGTGACGGCGTCCGCAGGGGCATCGGTGACATCCTGCGTCATACGTGTCAGTTTCGGCGCAGTCAGCAGCATCAGAACGGCGATGATGCCCGTAACGATACCAATCTGCATGAAGACAGTGCTGTAAACCTCAAGAGACGCGTGCGGGTCTACAACGTTCTCAGGCACGGCCATCATATTCGCAACGTAGCCTGCGATAATCGCAGCACCGGCTGTAGTCAGGAACCAGGCACCCATGATAAAACCCATCAGACGCTGTGGCACCAGTTGGGCGACCATCGCCAGACCCAGACCGGAAATCATCAGCTCACCGATGCTTTGTAGCCCGTAGCAGAGGATCAGCCAGTTGACGGACACAATACCCTGATCGTTCGCCATGCTGGCACCCCACGGCAGCACCAGAAACGCGCCGGAGCACAGCACCATACCAACCGCAAACTTGTGCGCCATCGGCAACTGGTCGCCCATTTTGTTATAAATCGCAGCCAGAAGCGGGCTGGCTACCATGATCCAGAACGGGTTGAGCGCCTGGTACTGCTCCGGCTCAAAAGCAAAACCTAAAATTGAATGCTCAACGTTGCGAATGGCAAAGAAGTTCAGCGATGTTGGCATTTGGCTATACAACACAAAGAAGACAACGGCTTCTAACATTAGCAATAACGCGACGATCATTTTCCGCCGTTCAGCGCCTTGAACAGCAAACATCTCTTTGATGAAAATAATCACGACGACCATGGCAATTAAGGCCAAAATCCAGCGAGCGATACTTTGATGGTGTAACAACCAAGTGGACACCGCGATCAAAGCAGCAATACCAATCAGCGAATTCAATAGTTTTGGCAAATGAATCGGTTGGAAATCTGGCTGAGAACCTTGTGTGTTGACCCACTTGCGGCAGAACATAAAGTTAACCAGCGTCAGAATCATACCGACTACGCTAAGAGAGAAGGCCACGCTCCAGCCATAGTGTGCGGCAAGCCACGGCGTAGCCAGCATAGAAAAGAAGGAGCCGATATTTATCGCCATATAGTACATGGTGAAGGCACCGTCCAGACGCGGATCGTCTTTCGCATAGCAGGTAGACAGCAGGGCCGACGGGTTAGCTTTAAACAATCCGTTACCAACGGCGATGGTGGCCATACCGATATACACCCACGTCACACTGTGGCCTGAATAAGCAATCATGGTGTAACCGATCGCCAGCACGATAGCACCCAGTACGATCACACGTTTAGTGCCGAGGACTTTATCACCCAGCCAGCCGCCAATGGCGACGAAACCGTAGACCAGCGCACTGAATGAGGAGAAAAGGGTAATGGAGTCGGTTTCGGACATACCCAGCATTTTGACCAGATAGACCGCCATAATGCCTTGCAGACCGTAGTAGCCAAAACGCTCCCACAGCTCGATGCTAAAGATGAGATAAAACGCTTTTGGTTGTTTGAAGGCGTTCATGCTGACGCTTTCAGGGGATTCGCTGTTGTTGTTTGCTGTTGACACAAAGACCTCTGATTTTACCTGTCTCGTTTTTTTTAACGAGAAAATAACAAGAGTGAGGCAGTGAAACTGCAACCTCTTTTGACTAGTTATGGGAAGGAAAAACGGCGCTATATTGACGTGATTTTACGGACAGACAAGTCATTTGACATGTTTTGTTACAAGTGGTTTTTGTCGCGGGATAAAACCAGAAATTAAATGTTATGCAGAGTTTAATTTCATAACTTGCTTTTGCTTCAAATTATTATCTCGGTTTGTTGTATTTTGTTTTTCAAAAAGGGATATAATCTGCCTTTTTGTTGAAATCAAGATAATATCATTAACTATGAATGAATATGCGGTTTAATCTTTTGCATATCACTAAATATGTAGTGAGTATAAAAATCCATCAAATGCGTACGATAAAATAAAATACGACATAATCACGCAAGGTGACATTCAATCACTAAATTTTCTATTAAAAATAACTTATTAGCCTTAAATAGTGGTTACTTGTACTTTTATACAGGCTTTTGGGTAGAAGAATCCGCTACAACGCATCGAATAAACCGTCAGAGCAGAGTTGCCTGAGCAATAGGACGCAGAGAACACGCGGTTCACGTTGAGAGTGAGAGAGCGAAAGACAAAGTGGAGTGTGGAATAACCGATAAAGAAGGTCTGGCGCTCCAGACCACAGCAGATTAGGCGTCGACCTTTTCGCCGAACTCACATAGATCTTCAATCAGGCAGGAGCCACAGCGCGGTTTACGGGCAATGCAGGTGTAACGACCATGCAGGATTAACCAGTGATGGCAGTCGACTTTAAATTCTGCCGGAACGACTTTCAGCAGTTTTTCCTCTACCTGTTCGACATTTTTACCCGGAGCGAATCCTGTCCGGTTACTGACGCGAAAGATGTGAGTATCAACGGCAATCGTCGGCCAGCCAAATGCGGTATTCAGAACGACGTTTGCTGTTTTTCGGCCTACACCGGGTAAGGCTTCCAGTGCGGTGCGATCTTCGGGAACCTGCCCCTGATGCTTTTCCAGTAACAAACGGCAGGTCTTAATGACGTTCTCCGCTTTGCTGTTAAACAGGCCAATCGTCTTGATGTAGCCTTTAACGCCGTCTACACCGAGTTCAAGCAGGGCTTCCGGCGTGTTGGCAACAGGGTAGAGCTTTGCCGTTGCTTTGTTGACGCTGACATCGGTTGCCTGTGCGGAAAGCAGTACGGCGATCAGCAATTCAAACGGCGTGCTGAAATGTAGTTCAGTCGTCGGATGGGGATTGTTGTCGCGTAAACGCGTTAAGATCTCAATCCGCTTGGTCTTGTTCACAGCGATTCCCCTACGGCACCGGTCACCGGTGCAGTTTTCCCTTCGGCAACAGCAGCACGGGCTCGGCGTTGTTTCATTTTCTCATCGATCAAATATTTCACTGCCAGCAACAGTCCCAGACCGATAAATGCGCCCGGTGGCAACATCGCCAGCAGGAAAGGGGAATCAAGGTGGACAACCTCAATGCGGAGAACCTTAGCCCAACTGCCCAGCAGCAAATCCGCGCCGTCGAATAGCGTGCCGTTACCCAGAATCTCACGTAAAGAACCGAGTACCACCAGTGCGCTGGTCGCCCCCAGGCCCATTGCCATACCGTCAATGGCGGAAGGGAAAACCGCATTCTTGGAGGCAAAGGCTTCTGCCCGGCCGATAACGATACAGTTCGTCACGATCAGCGGAATAAAAATCCCCAAAGATTGATATAACCCGTAGGCGTAGGCGTTGATCAGCATCTGTACGGTGCTGACCACCGAGGCGATGATCATGACGTAAATGGGAATACGGATTTCCGCTGGCACCCAGCGGCGTAGCGCGGAGACAGCCATGTTGGTACAGGTGAGAACCAGCGTGGTTGCCAGCCCTAATCCCAGCGCGTTAGTCGCGGTTGATGACACAGCCAGCAGGGGACACAGGCCCAGCAATTGAACCAGTGCTGAGTTGTTTTTCCATAACCCTTCAACGAAAAGTGCTTTGGTTTGACTCATTGGTTCTCTCCACAGGCGGACAGCGTATTGATTTGTGATGGCAGCGTTTGCAGGTAAAGGGCGCTGCGTTTTACGCTATTAATAACGGCGCGTGGCGTAATGGTGGCGCCGGTAAATTGATCAAACATTCCGCCTTCCTTTTTCACTGCCCAGCGGGTGTCATGCTCGCCCTGTACCACTAGCCCAGTAAACCGAGTGATCCAGTCAGAAATCCGCACTTCGATTTTATCACCCAGCCCCGGTGTTTCATGGTGTTCGGTCACGCGGACGCCGAGTACCTTACCGTGAAAATCGGCACCAACCAGCAGCCGAATCGCTCCAGAATAACCATCCGGCGCGGTACTTTCCAGTGCGGCGGCGACCGGTTCACCATTCTGACGAGCGATGAAAACGCGGTGCGGTGCTGACGACCCCAATGCTGGATTAGTGACAACGTAACACTCTTTCTGAATGTCACTATTGTATAACTCGGCGGGAACGACCTGATCCAACAGCATCTTTTGTTGCAGCATCGCCTGATGCGAAATTGTGGGTTCCGTTAACATGTTCACGATGGCTGTAATTGCCGTCGTGAATGCCGCAAACAGAGCCAGTGTCATCGCGTGGCGGCGCATAGTGGTAAACATGGTCTGCTCCTTAGCGATGATGGCCGTAAGCGCGTGGCTTGGTGTAATAGTCGATCAGCGGCACGGTGATATTTGCCAGCAGAACGGCAAATGCGACGCCATCTGGGTAGCCGCCGTAGGTACGAATCAACCAGACCAGTAACCCAATCAGCGCCCCGAAAATCAGACGACCCCGGTTCGTGGTTGATGCGGTAACGGGATCGGTCGCAATGAAAAATGCGCCAAGCATAGTGGCACCGGACAGCAGGTGTAGCAGCGGTGGCGCGAATTTCTCCGGTGCGATGATCCAGCTTAGTGAGGCGCAGAACATCAGCGACAGCAGGAAACTGACCGGAATATGCCAGCGAATGGTGCCGCGCATCAGCAAAAACAGCCCGCCGATGAGAAAACCGATATTCACCCACTGCCAGCCAATACCGGACAGCGATTGGGCAAACATCGGCTGTTGCAGAATGTCCTGCGGCGTTTGGCCTGAGCGCAGGCTGGTTTTAAACGTATCCAGCGGGGTGGCCTGACTGACGCCATCAACATTGTGCATCAACTGCTGCATGGTGTGTCCGTCAGGCGTGTGTCCGGTAAAGATGATCACTAACGCATCATGAAAATCGACGGCAATGGTTTGCAGCGGCACAGGTGGCAGCCAGCTCGTCATCTGAACCGGGAAAGAGATCAGCAGCACTACATAGCCAATCATCGCGGGGTTAAAGGGGTTCTGCCCTAAGCCGCCATATAGCTGTTTGGCGATAATGATAGCGAAGACAGTTGCCATGACCACCATCCACCAGGGGGCTAGCGGCGGCAGACTGATGCCAAGCAGCACGGCGGTCAGTAGGGCGGAATTATCAGCCAGCGTGGTGCGTACGGCAAATTTTCTCAGTGACAATGTCACGCCTTCTGCGATAAGCGCAGTGGCGGACGCCAGCCCAACCTGAATCAGGTTACCGTAACCAAAGAAATAGACCTGCGCCAGCATGCCAGGCAGGCAGGCCAGAATGACCAACAGCATGATGCGCTGTGTGCGCTGCTGGTTATGTGTGAACGGTGAACTCGCAATTCTAAAAGCCATTTATTCCTCTTGATATGACGATGCCTGCGCGGCTTTACGGGCTTTACGGGCTTTAACGCGAGCGATAGCGGCGGCAACGGCAGCCTTACGCGGATCTTCCGGTTCTTGTACTTCCACGACGGCGATCGGCTCTGGCACCACGTCAGGGGTAGCCGACGGAACAGGCTCTTCCACGTTTGTTGTAGATTGCTGCGCGGCTTTACGAGCTTTAACGCGAGCGATAGCGGCAGCCACGGCAGCCTTACGCGGATCTTCTGGCTCTTGTACTTCAACAACGGCGACGGGTTCTGCTACTACGTCAGGGGCAGACGCCGGAACAGACTCCTCCGTGTTTGTTGTCGATTGCTGCGCGGCTTTACGAGCTTTAACACGCGCGATAGCGGCAGCCACGGCAGCCTTGCGTGGATCTTCTGGCTCCTGTGCTTCCACGATGGAGATAGGTTCTGCCACTACGTTGGAAACCGCAGGCGCCGCCGCTTCTTCCGTACTTTCCGGGCTTACCTCAGACTGCTGTGCAGCCTTACGCGCTTTAACGCGTGCCAGAGCGGCGGCCACGGCGGCTTTGCGTGGATCGTCAAGCTCGGCAGAGGGAACATCAACTGCTGGCGTTTCTTGCTGCACCTGTTTTTCACGTGACCGTTCTTCACGCAGCTGTTCTTCACGTATTAATGCTTTGCGGGCAGCGCGCGCGGCGATGGCGGCACTGTTATCCGGCTGTGCATCAGGGATTACCTCGATTGGCGAACCGACCTCTGTTGCGGCGGTTTGCTTACGGCGTACGCGCTCCAACGCCGCCTGAACGGCATCTTTATCCGTGGTGGATACGCCAGCCGCAGCCTGTTTATGGCGCAATTCGCGAGCCGCTTTTTCTCGTTCCAGACGGGCCTGTTTAGCATCAAAACGTACTTTGGCTTGCGCGGCACGCTGTGCCTCTTCGTCGATGGCCCGAATTTCGGCCTTTTCCTGACGGTAATACTGTACCAGCGGAATATTGCTGGGGCAGACGTAAGCACAGGCACCACACTCGATGCAGTCAAAAAGATGGTGATTGCGGGCTTTTTCGTGTTCCTGCCCACGGCTGAACCAGTAAAGCTGCTGCGGCAAGAGTCCCGCCGGACAGGCATCGGCACATTTGCTACAGCGAATACAGGATTGTTCTTCGGCAACCGGCTCCATTTCCGTGTGTGACGGCGCGAGCAGGCAGTTGCTGATTTTGACGATAGGCACATCCAGCGACGGCAGGGTAAAGCCCATCAGCGGCCCCCCCATCACCACCATCGGCTGCTTATTGACGTGGAAGCCGCCCTGTTTGAGCAGGTGACGTACTGGCGTACCCAGTCGTGCCCAGACGTTGCCGGGCTGACGCAAGGCTTCACCCGTTAGCGTCACCACGCGTTCGGTGAGCGATTCGCCGTCGATCACGGCACGTTTGATAGCAAAAGCCGTACCGACGTTCTGCATCAGCACGCCAATGGCGGCGGAGTGTTTACCGAACGGCACTTCTTTGCCAGTCAGAATCTTGGTGAGCTGCTTGGCACCGCCTGACGGATATTTGGTTGGGATGACGCGCAGCTGCATGTCGCTGCGCTTACCCAAGGCCAGCCGCAGGGCGCTGATGGCTTCCGGTTTGTTATCTTCTATCCCAATAAGAATGCGTTTTGGCTGCAATAGGAATGACAAAATCTCGACGCCCTGAATAATCTCCTCGGCGCACTCCTGCATGAGTCGATCGTCGGCGGTAATATAGGGTTCACACTCTGCGCCGTTGATAATCAGGGTTTCAATCCCGCGCATCCCGCCTTGTAACTTGGCTGCGGTAGGGAAACCTGCACCGCCTAAGCCTGCAATGCCAGCCTGATGCAGATGGGCAAGCAGGGTATCAACGCTTTGTGCGCGATAATCCGTAAAGGTCTGGCGCTCGCACCAGCGATCGTCGCCATCCGGCACGATGATGATGCTGAGTTCGGACAGACCAGATGGATGCGCCGTCGTGTGCTGACGAATCGCGTTCACCGTTCCCGACGTCGGTGCGTGAACGGGCAACGTGCGGCCTTTTCCCCGCGTTAACGGCTGACCGCGCAGGACTTTATCGCCGACGCTGACGCAGATCTCGCCTTCAGGGCCAAGATGCTGCTTGAGCGGAATAATGAACTGTTCTGGCAGCGGAATCTGGCGCAGTGGTATCTGGCTGGACTGCGTCTTCATTTCCGGCGGATGAATGCCTCCGTCGAAATCCCAGATCCTGTCTTTTTTAAAGGCGGAAAACAGCTTAAGCATGTCGTTCTACTTGAATAACGCGTACTGGAATCGTATCGAGATCCCATTTCCAGTTAGCGGGAGTCGGCGCGATAGGACGTAATTCGATACAGTCTGTCGGGCAAGGGGAGACGCAGAGATCGCAGCCGGTGCACAAATCGCTGACGACGGTGTGTACCGCTTTGGTACTGCCGATGATGGCATCAACCGGACAGGCCTGAATGCACTTGGTGCAGCCGATGCAGTTGCTTTCATCGATCCAGGCAACATGGCGTGCGGGGGCTTGAACATCGGCGTCGCCTTCCAGCGGCTGCGGATCGACGTTGAGCTTTTCAGCCAGCTTCAACAT
Source organism: Pectobacterium carotovorum (assembly GCF_900129615.1). GTDB lineage: Bacteria > Pseudomonadota > Gammaproteobacteria > Enterobacterales > Enterobacteriaceae > Pectobacterium > Pectobacterium carotovorum. Next base: position 370,736 of record NZ_FQWI01000001.1, read on the forward strand.
CATCGCTTCGCCGCCGGGGCCACACTTATTAATACTTTCACCATTCAGCGCGACCGCTTCGGCGTAAGGCCGACAGCCGGGGTAACCGCACTGGCCGCACTGACTTTGTGGCAGCATGGCTTCCACTTCTTCCACGATCGGATCGTTTTCGACTTCAAACCGACGGGAGGCGTAACCGAGCACCAGACCGAATGCCAGCGCGAGTGCGCTTAATGCCGCAATGGCGATCCAGATAGCGGTCATCAGAATTTCACCAATCCGGTAAAGCCCATAAACGCCAGCGACATGAGGCCGGCGGTGATCAGTGCGATAGACGAGCCTCGGAAGGGCGCGGGAATATCCGACACGGCGAGACGTTCCCTAATGGCGGCAAAGAGCACCATCACCAGCGAGAAGCCGGCCGCGCCGCCGAAACCATAAATCGTCGATTGCAGGAAACCGTGTGACAGGTTGATGTTGAGCAGAACGACGCCAAGCACTGCACAGTTGGTGGTAATCAGCGGCAGGAAAATCCCCAGCAGGCGATATAGCTCAGGGCTGACTTTGCGTACGAACATCTCGGAGAACTGTACCACCACGGCAAGCACCAAAATAAAAGCCATGGTGCGCAAATAGAGAATATCGAGCGGAACCAGAATAAATTCGTTGATAAGCCAGGAGAACATGGAGCCCAACGTCATAACAAACGTGGTCGCCATGCCCATGCCAATCGCCGTCTCGAGTTTTTTGGACACACCCATAAAGGGGCACAGCCCAAGAAACTTCACTAAGACGAAATTATTTACCAGAAGGATGCTAACAAAGAGCAATGCGTATTCGGTCATTACGGTGCCTAGAAAACAAAACCGGACTATTATCAGGCATTGTTGGGTTTTCGACAACATACCCAAAGTAGGGTTATCGCCGTCCCCTTCAAGGGGCGGAAGGTCAGATTCGCTTAATAAGAGAAGCGCCGGGCTATTATACAGTAACGAGCAGGGCGTTCTGCGTAATATCCCGGAAGTAAATTATTGCATAACTATGCTTTTTATTGCTAACAACTACAGAACGTGATGCCAGACGGATTTTGGCACGCAGCCGAGATCGAACAAGCGTCCGCCGGATGCCAACTCAGCCCGCCGATGGTCCGCCGCACGATACATGTTGATGATTTCCTGACTGTCTGTCAGAGAATAATTGAGGTGATCAAAGAGTTTTTCCAGACTTTCTGTTGAGCTGACTTTCCTGAATTTGAGCAAATAGTCATTAACGGTCATGGTGATTGGTCTAATAGTTATGTGGTTGAGATGACTAAGTATATTCAAGCAAGAAAGCCTGTCTAGAGGGCGATGTAATAAAGTCCGCTTATTTTTCAACAACAAACAAATGAAAATGAAAAATAACGGATTGACAGAAAAATGTTATGGCGTTTCGGGCAATGTCGGGCGACAGGGGGAGGGAAAATCAAAACGTGGGATGGCGAATACCGATAAAGAGGCAGATTGTTCACGGACGATTAATCCATAGACAATCTGCCCCTGAGAGCGGGCTTAGCGGCTACAAAGTTTGTAATACACCTCGTTCCAGCGCACCGCATCTTTGAATTCGTGGAGTCGGGTTTCGTTGTCGATCACCAGCAGTTCAATGTTCTGCATCTCGGCGTAGAGCCGCATGTGTTCGAGATCCAACGCCTGACTAAAGACGGTGTGGTGCGCACCGCCAGCCAGAATCCAGGCTTCGGCCGCCACTTCCAGCGACGGTTGCGCTTTCCAGATGGCTCGGGCAACCGGCAGTTTCGGCAACGGGCGTGGCTGTTCGATGGTATCGACCAGATTAACCAGCATTCTGAAACGGTCGCCCATGTCGATCACGCTGGCGTTGAGGGACGGCCCAGCCGGCGTTGAGAAAATCAAACGGGCAGGGTCGGCTTTTCCGCCAATGCCCAGGTATTGCGCATCCAGAATCGGTTTCTGCTCTTTCGCAATCGTCGGGCAAACTTCCAGCATGTGGGAACCGACGACCAGATCGTTACCGTTCTGGAAGTTATAGGTGTAGTCCTCCATGAAGGACGTACCGCCCGACAGCCCGCCCGCCATCACTTTCATAATGCGCAGCAGCGCGGCGGTTTTCCAGTCGCCTTCGCCACCAAAACCATAGCCTTGCTGCATTAGACGCTGTACCGCCAGACCCGGCAGCTGTTTCAAGCCGTACAGGTTTTCAAAATCGGTGGTGAACGCCTGATAGCCGCCCTGTTCCAGAAAGCGTTTCATTCCGAGTTCAATCTGTGCCGCATCCAGCAGATTCTGGCGGTTAGCCCCGTTGAGTTTCACCGCATCTGTTAACTGGTAGCTGGCTTCGTACTCTTCGACCAGCGCATCGATATCGCCTTTGGAGACGGCATCAACCACGGCGGTTAAATCGCCCAGACCCCAGGCGCTGACGGAGTAGCCGAACTGGATCTGCGCGCCGACTTTATCGCCTTCGGTGACGGCGACTTCACGCATGTTGTCGCCAAAGCGCGCCACCTTCAGCTGTTTGCTTTCCTGAATGGCAGCGGCAACCCGCATCCATTTGCCAATACGGGCATGGGCGTTCTTATCCTGCCAGTGGCCGACGACAACCTGATGCGCCTGCCGCATCCGAGCACCGATGAAGCCAAATTCACGTCCACCGTGCGCCGTCTGGTTCAGGTTCATGAAATCCATGTCCATGGTGTCCCACGGCACTTCGGCATTGAACTGGGTGTGGAATTGCAACAGCGGTTTACTGAGTACGCTCAGGCCGCCGATCCACATTTTGGCTGGAGAGAAGGTATGCAGCCAGGTCAGCAGGCCGATACAGTTATCCTGATAGTTGGCATCGCGACACAACGCCAGAATTTCGTCCGGCGTTTTCACCAGCGGCTTCAGCACCAGCTTAACCGGCAGGTTGGCCTGTTGATTCAATCCGGCGACGACTTTTTCCGCGTTCTCTTTTACCTGACGTAACGTTTCCGGCCCGTAGAGATGCTGGCTACCGATGACGAACCAGACTTCAAGCTGCTTAAAATGATCCATGATGACTCCTGTAACGTGATCCCCAGAGGGATAAAAATTAGTTTTTTGCCGTAGACGCTGGGCTATAGGCCGGTTCCGCAAGGCGGCACCACTGCTGATAGCGCTCATAAAGCTGCTGATAACGGGCAACGCGCTGGCTGTCTGGCATTAAGGTGCGCTCTATACCGCTGGCCATATGCTGCTGTGCCGTTGGGATATCGCCGTGAACGCCAGCGGCGACGGCGGCAAAGATCGCCGCGCCAAGTGCACAGCACTGATCGGAGGCGACGATCTGCAAAGGACGATTCATCACGTCGGTACACACTTGCATGATGACGGGGGATTTCCGCGCGATGCCGCCCAGCGCCAGCACGTTCTCGACGGGAACGCCCTGATCTTCAAAGCACTCCATAATCGCGCGTGCGCCAAAGGCCGTGGCAGCAATGAAACCGCCGAACAGCGTGGGGGCATCGGTGCCCAGATTGAGATCGGTAATCACGCCTTTGAGTCGCTGATTGGCGAACGGCGTTCTGCGACCGTTGAACCAGTCCAGCACGATCGGCAGGTGATCCAACGTGGGGTTCTCTGCCCAGCTGTGAGTCAGTCGCTCCAGCAGTTTGGCTTCCATCGCCTGTAATGACGTTTTGAGTTCAGGATGGTCTTTCGCTGCTTCCTGCAACGACCAGCCCAGCAGCCGTCCAAACCAGGCGTACATATCACCAAAAGCGGACTGCCCGGCTTCGAGACCGATATAACCGGGAACAACGCTGCCGTCGACCTGCCCACAGATACCGGCGATGGTGCGATCGGCAATGCGTGCGTCGTCGGCGATCAGAATGTCGCAGGTAGAAGTGCCAATCACTTTGACCAGCGTATAAGGCTGTGCGCCCGCGCCGACGGTGCCAACGTGACAGTCAAACGCGCCGCCCGCCAGAATGACCGTTTCGGGGATGCCGAGCCGCTGCGCCCATTCTGCGGTGATGGTGCCGACTGGTTGTTCGGCGGTCCAGGTATCGGTAAATAGCGGGTATTGCAATGTCTCGGTCAAGCAGGGATCGAGTGCGTGCAAGAAGTCTTTCGGCGGCAATCCGCCCCAGCTCGGGTGCCAGAGTGATTTGTGTCCGGCGCTGCACCGGCCACGGCGAATATCGGCAGGTGCTTGCGTGCCGGAAAGCAGGGCGGGCACCCAGTCACACAGTTCGATCCAGGAAACGGCGGCCTGACGCACGGCTTTATCGTCGCGCGAGACATGCAGGATCTTGGCCCAGAACCACTCAGACGAGTAAACGCCGCCGATATAACGAGTGTAATCCGGGAACTGGCCGCTCCGGCACAGCGCGTTGATGGCTTCTGCTTCTTCTATTGCCGTGTGGTCTTTCCACAGCACGAACATCGCATTGGGGTTGTCGGTAAACTCGGGGCGTAGCGCCAGGATCTGACCTTGCTCATCAATCGGCGCGGGGGTTGACCCGGTTGAATCCACGCCAATACCGATGATGCTCTTCCGCTGTTCGTCCGTCAGGCGGGAAACCACGACCTTAACCGCCTGCTCCAGCGATTCGATGTAGTCCAGCGGGTGGTGTCGGAACTGGTTGTTGGCAGGCTGACAATATTTCCCCTCGCGCCAGCGGGGATAGTAGACCACTTCTGTTTCCAACTCTTGCCCGCTTTGGCAGTCAACGGCTAAGGCGCGTACCGAATCACTGCCGAAGTCGAGACCAATCGTAATAGCGCCCGCACTCATGCTTTGCTCCTCATTAATCCCAGATCGTTGCTGTTTACGATGGCAGGGATAACGAGAGGTGGTGAGGAGCGGTTAGCTGGAAGTATGTATTTTTCTGTCGCCAGCAGCCATTTTGTGAAGCGGGTCAAAGGTTAATGATTGGTTAAATTCGCTAAATGTATGCACAAACCTGTCATTGTTCCGGACTGTGATAAAGCTCTACATTCTTGCCGGGAATAACGACTAAAACATAAAGCGTCTGAATGCTACTGAGTAAAGGAATCGTGCTAAGTCTGTGTTTTTCCTTTATCCAGACCGGAAATACCCTACCAGGAACTCGAACTCGTTTCAGCGTTGCTGACGAATGAAAAGATAATTACACCGGAGAACATCATGCATAAATTCACTAAGGCGCTGGCAGCAATCGGGTTGGCTGCTGTTATGTCACAATCAGCTATGGCAGAGAACTTAAAGCTGGGCTTTCTGGTTAAACAGCCGGAAGAACCCTGGTTCCAGACAGAATGGAAATTCGCTGATAAAGCAGGAAAAGACCTTGGTTTTGATGTGATAAAAATCGCGGTTCCCGATGGTGAAAAGACCCTGAATGCGATCGACAGTCTGGCGGCCAGTGGCGCGAAAGGTTTCGTTATCTGTACGCCGGATCCGAAGTTGGGGCCAGCGATTATGGCGAAAGCGCGCAGCTACGATCTGAAAGTGATCGCGGTTGATGACCAGTTCGTGAATGCCAAAGGCCAGCCGATGGATACCGTGCCGTTGGTGATGATGGCGGCCACCAAAATTGGCGAGCGTCAGGGGCAGGAACTGTATAAAGAGATGAACAAACGCGGCTGGAAAGTAGAGGAAACCGCCGTGATGGCGATTACCGCTGATGAGCTGGACACCGCACGTCGCCGTACGACGGGCTCCATGGACGCGCTGAAAACCGCAGGATTCCCGGAAAAACAGATCTACAAAGTACCGACCAAATCTAACGATATCCCCGGTGCGTTTGACGCCGCTAACTCCATGTTGGTTCAGCACCCTGGCGTGAAAAACTGGCTGATTATCGGCATGAACGACAACACCGTGCTGGGTGGCGTACGTGCAACGGAAGGTCAGGGCTTTAAAGCGGACAACGTGATTGGGATCGGTATCAACGGCGTGGATGCAGTCAGCGAGTTGTCCAAAGATAAGGCAACAGGCTTCTTTGGTTCACTGCTGCCGAGCCCGGATATTCACGGTTACAAGAGTATCCAGATGCTGAATGACTGGGTCACCAAAGGCGTGGAGCCGGAGAAATTCACCGAAGTGACCGACGTGGTGCTGATCACTCGTGACAACTTTAAGGTCGAACTGGAGAAAAAAGGCCTGATGTAATCACGCCTGATTTCGTAAAGACGCGGATAACGCCGGTCAGCATGACGCTGGTCGACGTTATCCTGATCGAAGTTATCCGCGCTCTACCTGCATCGTTATGAGGAAACAGACATGACAGCACAGTCACCCTATTTGTCGTTTCATGGGATTGGTAAAGAATTTCCCGGTGTTAAGGCGCTTTCGGATATCAGTTTTTCCTGCCATGCCGGCCAGATCCATGCATTGATGGGGGAAAACGGAGCGGGCAAGTCGACGCTGTTAAAGATCCTGAGCGGTAACTATTCACCGTCAGCGGGCGAAATTCATATTCAGGGCAAGCCCGTGCAGTTCAACAACACGATGGATGCCCTGAATGCGGGCGTTGCCATCATTTATCAGGAACTGCATCTGGTGCCGGAAATGACGGTCGCCGAGAACATCTATTTAGGTCAACTGCCGCATAAATACGGCATGGTGAACTATTCGCTGCTGCGCTATGAAGCCAAACTTCAGTTGCAGCATCTGGGATTGGATATCGATCCTGATACCCCGCTGAAATACCTGTCTATCGGGCAGTGGCAGATGGTAGAAATCGCCAAGGCGCTGGCCCGTAACGCCAAAATTATTGCTTTTGATGAGCCGACTAGTTCGCTGTCTGCCCGTGAAATCGAGCAGCTTTTCCGCGTGATTACGGAATTGCGCAGTGAAGGCCGGGTCATTTTGTACGTTTCGCACCGGATGGAAGAAATTTTTGCGCTGAGCGATGCCATTACCGTGTTTAAAGATGGCCGCTATGTGCGCACGTTCGACGATATGCAGCAGGTTAACCATGAGTCGCTGGTACAGGCGATGGTAGGGCGTAACCTGGGGGATATCTATGGCTATACGCCGCGTCCGCACGGCGAAGAGCGTTTGACGCTGAAAGACGTAAAAGCGCCGGGCGTGAAATCCACGGTTTCCCTGAACGTGAAGCAGGGGGAAATTGTCGGGCTATTTGGTCTAGTGGGGGCTGGCCGCAGCGAACTGATGAAAGGGCTGTTTGGCGCGACCAAAATCACCAGCGGTCAGGTGTTGTTGGATGGCAAACCGCTGGTGGTGAATTCTCCGATTGATGCGATTCGCCAGGGCGTGATGCTTTGCCCGGAAGATCGCAAGGCGGACGGCATCATTCCGGTGCACTCGGTGCGTGACAACATCAATATCAGCGCAAGGCGCAAGAGCCTGAAAGCCGGTTTTATTATTAATAATCAGTGGGAAGCTGATAACGCCTCGAAGCGCATTGCGGCGTTGAACATCAAAACGCCGTCCGATGAACAGCTGATTATGAATCTTTCCGGGGGAAACCAGCAGAAAGCCATTCTTGGCCGCTGGCTGTCCGAAGAGATGAAGGTCATTTTGCTCGATGAACCTACGCGCGGCATCGACGTCGGCGCGAAGCACGAAATTTATCATGTCATCTATGAACTGGCGAATCAGGGGATCGCGGTGCTGTTTGCCTCCAGCGATTTACCAGAAGTGCTTGGGCTGGCCGACCGGATTATCGTCATGCGCGAAGGTGCCGTTTCCGGCGAATTGCTGCACGCCGATGCCACAGAGCAGCAGGTGCTCAGTCTGGCTATGTTACGAACCCCCGATATCGAATCTGCGGTTGCTTGACCGCGAAGGAGCAAAATAATGTCAACGGTTACGTCTGCAACCTCAGAAAAGAAGAAAAACGGTATGGGATTATCCCGCATTTGGGATAACTACGGCATGCTGGTGGTGTTTGCCGTGCTGTTTCTTGGCTGCGCGATTTTCGTCCCGAACTTCGCCTCATTTATCAATATGAAAGGGCTGGGGCTGGCGATCTCCATGTCCGGCATGGTGGCCTGCGGGATGCTGTTCTGTCTGGCTTCCGGTGACTTTGACCTGTCGGTCGCGTCCATCATTGCCTGTGCTGGCGTGGCGACGGCGGTGGTGATCAATATCAGTGAAAGTCTGTGGATCGGCGTCAGTGCTGGGCTGCTGCTGGGTGTGGCGTTCGGCTTGCTCAATGGTTTCGTGATTGCCCGTCTGAAGATTAACGCGCTGATCACGACGCTGGCGACGATGCAGATTGCGCGCGGCCTGGCGTACATCATTTCCGATGGTAAAGCGGTAGGGATTGAAGATGAGCGCTTCTTCGAACTGGGCTATGCCAACTGGCTGGGTTTGCCCGCGCCAATCTGGATCACCATCGGCTGCATGATTCTGTTTGGCCTGTTGCTGAACAAAACCACCTTTGGCCGTAATACGCTGGCGATTGGGGGCAATGAAGAGGCGGCGCGTCTGGCCGGGGTACCGGTGGTACGTACCAAGATCATCATTTTCGCCTTGTCCGGTCTGGTATCGGCGGCGGCAGGGATCATTCTGGCATCGCGCATGACCAGCGGCCAGCCGATGACCTCCATCGGGTATGAGCTGATCGTGATTTCTGCCTGTGTGCTGGGTGGTGTGTCGCTGAAAGGCGGGATTGGTAAAATTTCCTACGTGGTGGCTGGCGTGCTGATTTTGGGTACGGTGGAGAACGCGATGAACCTGCTGAATATCTCGCCGTTTGCCCAGTATGTGGTGCGCGGTCTGATTCTGCTGGCGGCGGTTATCTTCGACCGCTACAAACAGCTGGCGAAGAAAACGGTATAAATGCCCGTGCGGCAGGTAAGAACCTGCCGCTTTCTCTCATAATTAGCGTGTACCGGAGGCTCGATGTATCACCGTATGGCGCATGAATCTCAGCCTAATCCGCTGCTGCCGGGATATTCGTTCAACGCTTACCTTGTGGCTGGCATGACGCCGATTCTGGCAGAAGGGCCGCTCGACTTCTTTATCGATCGTCCCGATGGGATGAAAGGCTACATCATTAACCTCACCATGAAAGGACAAGGTCAGGTCTTTGATGGTGATGAGACCTTTTTTTGTAATCCCGGTGACCTGCTGTTGTTCCCGCCGAAATCGAAGCATTTTTATGGTCGATCGCCGAGCAGCGATTGCTGGTATCACCGCTGGGTCTATTTTCGCCCGCGCGCCTACTGGGCCGACTGGCTGGAATGGCATACCAAAAGCAGCGGCATTGGTCGCATGAGCCTGCCGAATAACCAACTGCTGCTGGAATTCGACAGGCTATTTGCCAATATCGAGCAGACGCAGCGTTCCGGACGTCGTTTTTCCGAAGAGTTGGGTATGAATCTGCTGGAGCGTCTGTTGCTCCGCGCGATGGAAGAAGATCCGCAAAGCCCGCAGAAGATCATGGATCCACGCGTGATAGAAGCCTGCCAGTTTATTACCAGCAATCTGGCCGGAGAGCTGCGTATTGATGAAGTGGCGCGGCACGTTTGCCTGTCGCCGTCGCGGCTGGCGCATCTGTTCCGTGAGCAGGTGGGCATTAATATTTTACGCTGGCGTGAAGATCAACGCGTGATTCGCGCCAAGCTGTTATTGCAGACAACGCAGGAGTCTATCGCCAACATTGGTCGCGTGGTGGGGTATGACGATCAGCTGTATTTCTCACGCGTGTTCCGTAAGCGGGTCGGCGTCAGCCCCAGCGATTTCCGTCGTCGCAGCAGTGAAATTAACTATCCGGCGGCCAAAACGCTGCCCGTGGCATGGGGAGAGCGGATGCCCAGCGCCGTGAGCGGCTAACCAATCAGAGCAGGCCAGATTTCCCGACGCTTATCCCTTCCTGCAATCTGCTGGATGACGGGTATATACTAAGTGAGAAATCACAAAGTCAAAATAAGCTAAGGGGAATCGTCATGAGTGAGACCGTTCGTGTTGGGCTGCTGGGCTACGGTTATGCCAGTAAGACATTCCACGCGCCGTTAATTGCCGGTACGGCAGGTATGGAGCTGGTGGCTGTGTCCAGCAGCAGTGCTGAAAAAGTGCATGCAGATTGGGCAAATCTGCGAGTAGAGAAAGATCCTCAGGCGTTATTTAACGATCCCGATATTGACCTCATTGTTATTCCTACCCCCAATGACACGCACTTCCCGCTGGCGAAACAGGCTCTGGAAGCGGGCAAGCATGTCATCGTCGATAAACCTTTTACAGTGACGTTGTCACAAGCATACGATCTGGGTGCGATTGCCGACCGTGTCGGAAAAATGCTTTCTGTTTTCCATAACCGTCGTTGGGACAGCGATTTTCTGACGCTGAAGCAACTGTTGGCGGCGGGAACGTTAGGAAATGTGGTCTATATGGAATCGCATTTCGATCGCTTCCGCCCCGAAGTGCGCCAGCGCTGGCGAGAAGACGGCAGCGAAGGCAGCGGGATTTGGTACGACCTTGGGCCGCACTTGCTGGATCAGGCGCTGGAGCTGTTTGGCTTACCGGTAGCGATTCAGGTGGATATGGCGCAGCTAAGGCCGGGCAGTAAGGCTACAGATTATTTCCACGCGACGCTGATTTACCCGCAACGTCGGGTTGTCCTGCACGCCAGCATGCTGGTGGCGGCGGCTTCTGCACGCTATACCGTGCATGGTACGCGCGGCAGCTTTGTCAAATACGGGCTCGACCCGCAGGAAGATCGTCTGAAAGCAGGTGAACGCCCACCGCTGGCCGACTGGGGACAAGATAAGCACGATGGCGTGCTGACGCTGTCGCGCGATGGTATAACGGCAGAACAAACCATCGCCACGATTCCGGGTAATTATCCGGCTTACTATGCGGCAGTGCGCGATGCGCTGCTCGGCAAGGGGGAAAACCCCGTCAGCGTGCATCAGGCGATTCAGGTGATGGAACTGATCGAGCTAGGGCTGCTTTCCCACGAGCAGAAAAAAGCCATCACGGTGAAAAATAGCTAGATTTACTGCGTTTTATTCCAGATAGTTAATGGTTTGTTTAAACAGGCGATCTTAGGATCGTCCTAGACTGCTGAGAAAATCAATCGAACGGTGATAATGGTCGAGGGTAAAATGCGGTACAACGTCTTTTACGCTCGATTTACGATGTTCAGAAGGCGCTTCTGATGCCTTTATCTCATTACCACTGTTTTCTGTCTGTAAACAGATTTATCGGCTCAGATTTCTAGATTCACATTTAGTCATAGATAACTTTGGGCGATCTTCGGATCGCCCGTCTTGTTAGGGTGTTCATTCGGCTGATAACAGACTAGGGGAAAGGTGTTGGGCATGGGGTGGTTACAACGGTTACGCATTGATAAGTTCTTATTGGTTCTGATTCTGGTGGTGGTGACGGCGTCGATTCTTCCTGCTGAAGGCTCCGTGAAGGTTTTCTTTGAGCACCTGACAACCGCGGCGATTGCTCTGCTGTTCTTTATGCACGGTGCGAAGCTATCGCGTGAAGCGATTACCACCGGCATGGGGCACTGGCGTTTGCATCTGGTGGTATTTGCCAGCACGTTTATTCTGTTCCCGCTGCTGGGAATAGGCATGAGCCTGCTGTCGCCAGTTGTGCTGACGCCAACCTTGTATCTGGGGTTCCTCTATCTGTGTGCGCTACCGGCGACAGTGCAGTCGGCGATTGCTTATACCTCAATGGCCGGTGGTAACGTCGCAGCGGCGATTTGTAGCGCTTCGGCATCCAGTATTTTGGGCGTATTTCTCTCGCCGATTCTGGTCGGTTTGCTGATGCATACGCAAGGGGGAGAAACGGATACGCTGCACGCTATTGGCTCTATTATCATGCAGTTAATGGTGCCTTTCGTGATTGGTCATCTGTCTCGTCCGTTGATTGCCAAGTGGGTTGAACGTAACCGTAAGCTGATTAATATTACTGACCGGTCATCGATTCTTTTGGTGGTGTATGTCGCCTTCAGCGAAGCGGTTGTGCAGGGGATTTGGGGACAGATCAATGTCTGGTCATTGCTCGCCGTCGTCGGCTGTTCGATAGTGTTGCTAGCGATTGTTCTGGTGGTGAATACGCTGGTTGCCCGTAAGATGGGCTTTAATACCGCCGATGAAATCACCATCGTATTCTGCGGTTCGAAGAAGAGCTTGGCGAATGGGATCCCGATGGCAAACGTGCTGTTTCCTGCAGCCGCCGTCGGTGCGATGGTGCTGCCGCTGATGATTTTCCATCAAATTCAACTGATGGTCTGCGCTGCGCTGGCTCAGCGCTATGCCAAGCGGATAAACAAAGAACAGGATACGCCTCGTCAGTAAGAGATTATCGGTCTCTCGCATCATGCAAAACGCCCTCGGTCTTACACAGGCCGAGGGCGTTGTCATTTGTAACAAACACTTGTAACTACACGGAAACACAAAAAATAATCTATTACAGTGATAGTTTCATTGTGGTGTTACTTTTTTGTTGCGTTACGTTATAACAATAGTCGCTCATCGAGAGGTGTTGGCGATAGAGCAAGACACAGTTAATGATAATTATTATTTTGAGATCGAGGGAAATATGTTTAAAAAAACGGTGTTAACTTTAGCGATGTTAGGGACGCTGGCTTCTGCATCTGTGCAGGCTGCTCAGGGTGCACAATGCGTAAAAACCAGTCAAAAAGAGATTGCGTCGTTATTTGACCGTTGGAATGCATCGCTGAAAACGGGCGATGCGAAGCAAGTTGCGAAAAACTATGCGTCAGACGCGGTGCTGCTGCCAACGCTGTCCGATCAACCGCGTACGACTGACGCAGAACGTATTGATTACTTCGAACATTTCCTGGCGAAAAAGCCAGTTGGTAAGATTGACACCAGCACGATCCGCATCGGCTGTAATAAGGCCGTTGATACCGGAACCTACACCTTTACATTCGGTGATGGTAGCGTAGCCAAAGCGCGCTATACCTACACTTACGCTTGGGACGCGAAACAGAAGCAGTGGTTGATTACGTCGCACCACTCCTCAGCAAACCCAAGCAGCTGATCTCTGTAATTTATCTTTAACAATTGCATATCAAGCGGCTAACAAAAGTTAGCCGTTTTTTATGGCTTGGAGATACACGCTACTGTGTGGCACCGCGTTTACGCAGAACCTTTTCACGCAGCAGCTGCTTTTCCTGCTCGCTGATAAACGCAATGTTCAGGCCATTTTCCTGCGCTTTGCGAGTTTCTACCGCTGTCAGGCCGGCAAGTGGGGCCGCGACTTCATATTCGTGACGGATCTCTATGCCCTGAACGGCAGGATCGTCCGTGTTGATGGTGGCGGGGATTTCATAGCGCAGGAAGTGGACGAGCGGGTGCTTATCCAGTGATTCCACGGTGCTGGTTTGAATGTTAGAGGTCAGGCAGGATTCAATGCCGATCCCATGCTCCGCCATGTGTGTCATCAGGCGAGGATCGATAATGGCGGTGACGCCGTGTCCGATGCGCTCGGCACCCAGATGGTTAATCGCCTGCCAAATACTTTCCGGCCCGGCCGCTTCACCCGCGTGAACCGTGATGTGCCAGCCGGCATCGCGGGCTTGCCGGAAATGCGAAGTAAACTGCGCACCGGGGTAACCCAATTCATCACCTGCCAGATCGAGCGCAACGATGCGATCGCGCTGGGACAGCAGGGCGTCCAGCTCTTGCTGGCAGGCTTCGGTGCCGAATGTCCGACTCATGATGCCAATCAGACGGATATCGGTATCGAAATCACGGCTGCCTGCGGTAATGCCATCGATCACCGCTTCAACCACGCCAGCAATCGGCAGCTTATGATTCATCGCCATATAGTAGGGAGAGAAACGCAGTTCTGCGTAATCCAGCCCGGCTTTCATGGCATCTTCAACGTTCTCGTAAGCCACGCGGCGGCAGGCATCCAGTGAACCGAGTACGGCCACACCCCAGTCGAGTTTTTGTAAAAAACTCAGTAAGTCAGGTTCGTTTTTGGTGACCTGAACGTGAGGTCGGAGTGCGTCAAGATCGTGGGCAGGTAACGCTATATTGTACTGGCGCCCTAGGTCCAGAATACTCTGGGCGCGGATATTACCATCTAAATGGCGGTGGATATCCGTCAACGGCAGGAGTGAATCAATCATAATGTTATTGTCTGATTACTGTTTTTCGTACGACAAAGTATAAAAAGAAATCGTGGTAAATAGCCAACGGTTACCGCCGAAACTCAGCCACTCTGAACAATCATTGAGCAAAAACAACCTGTTATTGTTTTTCCTGCCCCATAGAACGGGCGTTCAACTTAGGGATTACCCGGATATAAATGAGTTCACTGAGCAATTCTACTAACGTTTGGCTGACGATCACGGCCGGAAGTAGCGGCAGTGCGCCCGGGATTGCCAACGCCAGCGGCAGAATAACCAGAGAGTTGCGCGTGCTGGCGCTAAAAGCGACGGCGCGCCCGCCAGCCGAATCTAACCGGAATAGTTGGCTAGTGAACCAGCCGAGCAGCGGTGCCAGCAGCGCGAAGAGCAGGTAAAACGGCACCGCGAGTAACACCGACGCCCAGGTGGTGCGCAGTTGGGGAATGACCGCCGCAACGACGATAAACAGCACCAGAGCGGTAGCCGGAACGGGAAGATAGCCTAATGCATCCGCAAATGTCGACATCGTGCGCCGCCGCGCCGCTAGCGATTGCAGAAACGCGGCCAGCGCTAAAGGCAAGGCAATCAGCCAGATAAAGGCATCGATAAAGGGCGCAAAGGCGATGAGTCCGGCGGCGTCGTGGCCGAGAAATAGCGTCAGGTAGAAGGGCAAGACCAGCATTTGCAGCAACAGTAAAATAGGCGTTGCGGCCAACAGGCGGGCGGCATCTGCGCGCCCCAGGTGCGCGAATGTCACCACGTAGTCAATACAGGGGGCGAGTAACACCAATATGATGCCCAATTTCACCAGTGGGGCGGCGGGGAGAAAGGGCAACAGCGCTGCAACCAGCAAGGGAATCACGATGAAGTTGGCAGTCAGCAACGCGCCGATGAATCTGACCTGAGTGATGCTCTTTCCGATCGTGGTCAGCGGCACTTGCAGGAACGTGACAAACAGCATCAGTGCCAGCACTGGATTAATCACGACATCCAGTTGCTCCGTTCCTGGCAGCACCAGAGCTGTTGCCACTGCCGCGATCACGGCAACAAAATAGATCGCGGCCTGATGGGCTTCCATGAAGGGTTTCAACGCGGACATGGTGTTATCTCAAAATCAAACTGGAGAGGTAGGGCAGGAAAAACGGTGGCGGCAAGTGCGGCCACCGTGTGTTTTAGCACGTCATACGATGTGCTGACTTATTGCGCCGGTGGTGTGACGGGTTCTTCCTGTGCGCCAGGCAGAGACTCTTCACCTTGTTCCGTTGGAACGGAGAAATACGGTGCGATGAAATCAGCCAGTGCTATTTTGTTGCCGTTGAAATCAATTTGACCATCGGCATAGTGCAGTGAACTGGTAATGGCGTTGTCTTTTGTGACGCTCAGTTGGTTACCCTCACCAATCTGGGCCATCATTTCAACCTGTTGTTTCGCCATGTCAGCAAGCTGCTTTTGCTCTTCATCGTTCGCCGGTTTCGGCCCTGCTTGTACCATTAGCTCTGCCAGCATATCCAGCGGAACATTGAGTTTGGCATCGAGTTTTTTGACCGACTGACGAATAATTTTTTCTTCATCCGACAGGGTGGCATCGTTCGCTTTATCTGTGCTCTGCAACGGATCGGTTAAATCCAGCGCCAGCGTGAACGTGCCTTCACCTTTACTGTTTTTCCAACTGATCGGGGAGATCGCAATGCTTGGGTTGCCTTTCAGCAACTGTGGCAGATATTGCAGAACCGACATGGCAACGTCATGCTGATAAGCGTCAGGATCGATAGCGGTCGGATCCTGCAACAGTTTCTGCACTTTTTCCTGATAGGCGGTGAGGAACTGTTTGGTACCCGCGCCGTCAAGCTGTGAAATGGACATGCTGACGTTACCAGAGCCCAGGTTGCGATCGCCAATGATTAACGATCCCAGCGTTACGGACATTTTGCCTGCCAGATTTTTGTCGTCTTCCGTTGCGCTACTTTTCAGGGAGAAATCGTTCAACGTAACGGGATCGCCGCCTTCTACGGTAAACGTCATCGCTTTGAAGGACAGATTACCATCGCCTAAATCAAGATCGAATTTGCCTTTTTGATTGGTGCCTTTGATGGAGAAATCGGTGAGATCGACGTTCTCTGTTTGGCCCCAGGCATTTTTCCTTTCCATCTTCACGCTGCTGATGGTGGTATCCAGCTTACTGCTGCGCAGGTCGTGCCCGATATCCACCAAGGCTTGCGCGCCGCTGAAGGAAAATTTCTGTTCTGGCGACTGATGATCAATAGGGGCCAGCGTAACGAGTGACTGCGTATCACCGCTGTAAGCGACGCGAGTTTCGGCCGTAAAGAACGGCTTATCTTTCGTCAGCTCAAACCAGGCTTTGATGGCGGGTGTGTTGGCCAACTCGGTATGGACAGATGCCATCGCCGGAGCGAGGTTGAATTTCTTGAGCTGTGCTAGCGGGAACGGCCCGTGAGACACGGTTTCGTTGAAGACAAGTTCTTCACCGGGCGCAAGGATCTTCGCGCCTTCTGCTGTGCCTATCGAGCCATCCGCTTGCAGCACATAGGATAGCGTACTGCTGAATACGCCACCCTGGTAGTCGCGATAGACCACTTTCAGGCCCGCGTTCGGGTAGGCTTGCTTGAGCTTGGTATTCAGCGTATCGGTAAAACCATCAATTTGCTGAGCCATCTGTTTGCCGGTGTACCAGGAGGCGCCGGTCCAGACTGCACCCAGAGCAACAATAACGCCTACGGCGACTAACGACTTCTTCATTTTTATTCATCCTTTAGTAAAAAAATGCGCGTTTTCAACGCGAAACGCTGGCAGCTTACCCAGAGATAACTGCGGCGTATGGAACAAGTTATCGGTTAAATACGCGAGCGAGACGCCCCTGTCCCTCAACCGTTATCGGTGACTCACTGGCTGAAATGAAGCAGGACTCTCCCGGACGTAGCGAGATCCGCTGCTCATTTTTTTGCAGGACGGCATCGCCGTCAATACAAAATACAATGGCGGCACTGTTCTGGCTGAGCGTCTGTGGGCTCTGGCTCAGTTCGTGCAGCGAAAAAGCAAAATCCTCAACAGGAATCGGGAAGCTGAGTTCATTACCCTGTCGGTGTGGTGTCGTGAGCAGTTGGTTTGCGGGTTTGGCTTCGAACACGACATTATCCAGTAGCTCTGGAATATCAATGTATTTCGGCGTTAACCCAGCACGCAGCACGTTATCCGAATTCGCCATGACTTCTAATGCTACGCCTTTCAGATAAGCATGCGGCGTTTGTGCAAACAGGAACATGGCTTCGCCGGGTTGAAGCGTAATAACGTTCAGCAGCAGAGGGGAGAACAATCCGCTGTCGTCGGAATAATATTGTGTGATCGCGCGGATGGTCGCCCAAGGCTCGTCATTTTGACTATTTAGCGCGGCCTTCAAGACGCCGAGCGCACGCGATTTTTGCTCACCTTCCATACTCAGCAGGTTGGTGAAGAGCATGGCGAGATTCTTCGCGTCGGGCTGTTGTAAAAAGGCGGTGATTGACGGATGTGCACCGGCAACCGGCTCCAGCAACTGCACAATTTCAGATAATTCCCGGAACCCATTCATGGCCTGAAAGGGCGTTAATGCGTAGACCAATTCCGGTTTGTGATTGGCATCTTTGTAGTTTCTTTCGGCTGCATCGAGCGGGATGCCCGCGGCATTTTCTTTCGCAAAGCCTTGTTCTGCCGACGATTTACTGGGATGAACCTGAATGGAAAGGGGCTGTTCCGCGCACAAGACCTTAAATAAAAAGGGCAATTCGCCAAAACGTTGCGCGATCGTTGCGCCAAGATGGGCGGTCGCGTCTTCGGCAATCACGTCTCGCAGGCTGCGGGTGTTGCCTTTTTCATCAATAATCGCCGAACTGCTTTTAGGATGGGCACCCATCCAAAGTTCTGCCATCGGTAAATCGTTAGGGTTATCAATGCCATATAGCTCAGTTAAGGCGTGCTTGCTGCCCCAGGCGTAGTGCTGGACGCAATTGAGCATTTTTTGCATGTCGGCTCCCTGCTATTACATTAATTGTTAATTTCTGTGATGCTGGCTGTTAATTACCTGAGTGATTATGAATACACTGCATCTTCTTCGCTTCATGGTAATGTTTTATGTAGCGCGATACCAGACAGTGTTAGTAGACCAATAAGCGTGATAAGGCCAGCGAGTGTTATCAGAATAGGCCCAGCGATGTGATTCGATGTCTTCTACTAGTTGAATGTGTATTTTAAGGAGGAAAGGTAATGAGCACGACGCGTAGTGAAAAAGACTCAATGGGACCGATTGATGTTCCTGCTGAACGGTTATGGGGCGCACAAACGCAACGATCGCTGGAACACTTCCGTATTTCTGAAGAGAAAATGCCACGTGCCCTGATTTATGCGCTGGCACAAACCAAACGAGCGGCAGCCCGCGTCAACATGGATCTCACGCTTCTGCCTGCCGATCGGGGAAATGCGATTATTCAGGCGGCGGACGAAGTGTTGGCAGGCCAGCATGCCGAGGAGTTCCCGTTAGCGATCTGGCAGACGGGGTCTGGCACGCAAAGCAATATGAATATGAACGAGGTGTTGGCCAACCGCGCCAGTGAACTGCTGGGGGGAGAGCGGGGCAACAATCGGCTGGTTCACCCCAATGATGATGTCAACAAAAGTCAGAGTTCCAACGACGTCTTCCCGACGGCGATGCATGTCGCGGCCGTAGTGGCGATCAACGAACACCTGATTCCTGAGTTGAAAGCGCTGCACGCCACGCTGGCGTCCAAGGCGGAGCAGTTTAAGGATATCGTCAAGATCGGCCGTACGCATTTACAGGATGCCACGCCACTGACGCTGGGGCAGGAAATCTCCGGCTGGGCCGCGATGTTGCAGCATAATCTGAAGCATATCGAGAACAGCGTGCCGCACATTTGTGAGTTGGCGCTGGGCGGTACTGCTGTCGGAACAGGGCTAAACACGCATCCTGAATACGCGGTGCGCGTGGCGGCGGAACTGGCGAAACTAACCGGTCAGCCGTTTATCACCTCGCCGAATAAATTCGAAGCGCTGGCGACCTGTGATGCGTTGGTTCACGGGCATGGTGCTTTGAAGGGGCTGGCTGCATCGTTAATGAAGATTGCTAACGATGTACGCTGGCTGGCGTCTGGTCCGCGCTGTGGTATCGGCGAGCTGAGTATTCCCGAAAATGAACCGGGTAGTTCCATCATGCCGGGCAAGGTCAACCCGACCCAGTGTGAAGCACTGACGATGCTGTGTTGCCAGGTGATGGGTAACGATGTCGCGGTGAATATCGGCGGGGCGTCTGGTAACTTTGAGCTGAACGTGTATCGCCCTATGGTGATTCATAATTTCCTGCAATCGATTCGTTTGCTGGCTGATGGCATGAAGAGCTTCGATGAGCACTGTGCGGTGGGGATTGAACCGAACCACGATCGCATCACTCAGTTGCTGAACGAATCGCTGATGCTGGTGACCGCGCTCAACACGCATATTGGCTATGACAAAGCAGCAGAAATTGCCAAAAAAGCGCACAAAGAAGGGCTGACGCTGAAGGCGGCTGCGCTCAAACTGAACTACCTCACAGAAGCACAGTTTGATGAGTGGGTTCGACCGGAAGAGATGGTCGGTAGCCTGAAAAAGTAATAGCGCGGTAGTCAGCGTTTTATCCTATAGCCTGCCGGTGTTTACCCGCAGGCTTTTTCTTTTTCATTCCGGTGCATCGGTATACAGGTGCAAACGTGGAATGAGCAGGCGAAGCTCGGCCGCTTTAGGTTTGTGCTTATGCTTGATGTTGTTGGCGTCATAAGGATTGAGTTCGCCGATAATGGGCACGTCGCAGCCATATTCCTGCTGACAAAGCACGAGCAGAGGGGACGGGCAGGGATGCTGAATCTGTTTCTGCTGTTCGGGATACCATACTCGCGCGATGGGCTGCACTTTTACCGGCCGTTTGATTTTCAAAACGGCGTCTTCCGGCAGTGACAATACCGCGTCTCTCTCCTGCTCGACATGCTCAATCCACTGCGCTTTGGTATACGGTGCCGCGTTTTTTGCCGCATTCAGGCTTTTGGTCAGTTTCTCCAATAGCTCCACACGTGTCATGTTCTTGATGATGTGCTTATTCGCCCAGCCAAAGCGGACTGACGCCGGGTTGGTTATGAGCATCAACGAACGATAAGCACTCAGCGTGATCAACCCTTTTAAATGCGTGTGGACGAACTCAAAGCGTTGTTCCGGTTCCAGCCCTGATTCGACGGTAATAATCTGCTCCAGCTCTTTTTTCAGCGCATTAATTTCCGCAATGAGTGAGTCTGCCTGCTGATACTGTATAGCGTTGACGGAAAAACAGAGTGCGCCCGGCAAACGGATCGCGCTTTTGCTGCTGAGCGTTTCTGGATAGTGGTGAATGAAAAGACGCTGAAAATGGGCTAGCCCTTTATCGCGAGCCTCTTGTCCAACGTACTGCGTGACGGCGATATGCTCGATAGGGTCATGCTCCGTTCCTTTTTCCACATGGGGAAGGGAATAGACGCGACCAACTAGCAGCCGATATTCGGCAAACTGTTGTTGCATCAGAGCCAGCTTGGTCTCTAACGTTTGGAAACAGCGGTTCATGCGATCGATTAGCGCGTAGCGATTCATAGTCAGATTTATTTTAGTTACAACATACTTATCTTTATACTGATAAATGAACACTTCAGCAATCGTGATCGTCATTATTTCAAGCAGGGTTGACGGGAACATCGAGGGAGTAGGAAGGTACTACTCGGAGTTTACCTGATTCAGGCAAACTCCGGTAAGAAAGGGGTTTAAAGGCGCTGTTTGAGTATCAGGCTTACTGCCAGCGCGAGAAATAAGAGGGCGCTCAGAAACACGGTGATCCCCATCCAGCCGAATGAATGCCAGAAAAATCCCCCTAGCGTACCGGCCAGACTTGAACCCAGATAGTAAGAAAAGAGATACATTGATGACGCCTGACCTTTCGCGCGCCGCGCCCGTTGGCCAATCCAACTGCTGGCTACCGAATGAGCGGCAAAGAATCCTGCGGTAAAGAGCATCATCCCGCCAAAGATCGCGAATAGCGAGCTTAGTGCCGTCATTCCCAGTCCCGCTAGCATCAGGAGGATCGCAATGCTCAGCACCGGGCCGCGTCCGTAGCGGGCCGTTAATGCTCCGGCTTTCGGCGAGCTGTAACTTCCGGTGAGATAGACGACGGAAAGTAAGCCAACCACCGCCTGGCTGAGTAAATAAGGCGGAGCCAGCAACCGATACCCAATGTAGTTAAACAGGGTAACGAACGCCCCCATCAGCAAAAATCCCTCAAGGAACAGCAGCGGCAAACCCGCGTCGCGCCAGTGCAGTTTGCTGTTCAGCAGCAGCGTTTTCGGGCGCAGCGAACCGGGTCGGAAATGACGTGATTCCGGCAGGATACGCCAGAACGTGATCGCTGCTATGAGTGCCAGTACGCCGATCGTGCCGATAGCAACCCGCCACGGGAAATAGTCCGTTAAAACGCCGCTAACCAGACG
This sequence comes from Pectobacterium carotovorum, assembly GCF_900129615.1. Taxonomy (GTDB): domain Bacteria; phylum Pseudomonadota; class Gammaproteobacteria; order Enterobacterales; family Enterobacteriaceae; genus Pectobacterium; species Pectobacterium carotovorum. Next base: position 392,312 of record NZ_FQWI01000001.1, read on the forward strand.
TCCGCTCATGCCGCCAATCGAGTTTCCGCTGATATATAACCCCATCGAAAACGCCAGCACGCTGGGGTGAATTTCTTCACTCAGGTAGCTCATGGCAACGGCCGCGACACCGCTTAACGACAAGCCCATCATCGCCCGCATAATCAACACGCCGTTCCAACTGGTCATAAACGCGCAAATGATGGTGCAGATTGCAGCCAGCATTAAGGACACAACCATCACATTCTTACGACCGATTGTGTCGGAGAGTGGGCCGGTGAACAGTAACCCAAACGCGAGCATCACGGTCGATACGGAAAGCGACAGGCTGCTGGTCGCTGGCGAAATACCGAAATCCTGAGATAGCACGGGCAGCAGCGGCTGAACACAATACAGCAGGGCAAACGTCGCTAGCCCGGCAGAAAACAGCGCCAGCGTGACGCGCATAAATTGCGGCGTACCACGCGTGATATAGGGCGTTTTAGCAGAGGATTTCGGGGCAATATCATCCGCATCGTCGGGCGCAGAAATAGGCCAGTCGTTCGGTGCAGAAGATGGCAGGTTACTCACAATAATTCCTTACCAGAAAAGGTAAATCAGGCGTAAAACCACAATGAGAGGATCATAGAAGAGTGATATTATTTTGTATAATATATTAATAATCATGATTGATATGTTTAACATATGAATATCGAACTACGTCACCTTCGCTATTTTATTGCGGTCGCCGAAGAGCTGCATTTCGGCCGAGCCGCAGAAAGATTACGCATTTCTCAGCCGCCACTGAGCCAGCAGATTCAAATTCTGGAGGAACAGGTGGGCGCAAAATTGTTGGCACGCAACAACCGGAATGTTCAGCTCACGCCAGCAGGTGAGATGTTCCTGAAAGAGGCCTGGTCGATTATCAGTCAGGTTGATCAGGCAGCAGAGCGGGCGTCCCGCATTCAGCGCGGCGAAATAGGGGAATTAACGATCGGCTTTACGTCGTCTGCGCCGTTTATCAAGAAGATCTCCAGCAGCCTGCTGCGTTTTCGCCAAACCTACCCGGAAGTGCATATTCAGATGATGGAGCTCAACACCAAACAGCAAATCGAACCGCTGCTGAACGGTAAGCTCGATATCGGCATCATGCGTAATAATCCGTTACCGGACGCGCTGGATCATCAGTTGCTGTTGCGTGAGCCGCTGATTGCCGTCGTACAGGAGTCCCATCCGTTAGCGCAGCAGGACGCAGGGCGGGCAATCAACATCACACAGTTGGCAAATGAGCCGTTCGTTTTCTTCTCTCGCGCGGTTGGAACAGCGCTGTATGACGATACGCTGACGCTGCTGAAACGCTATGGCATCAGCCCCTACATTACGCAAGAAGTGGGCGAGGCGATGACCATCGTTGGGTTGGTATCCGCGGGATTAGGCGTGTCCATCTTGCCTGCGTCGTTTTTGCGTATTCGGGTCGATGGCGTGAAATATTTGCTGCTGGAAGAAGAGGACGCCACAACGGAAGTCTGGCTGGTTACGGCACGACATCAGCCGCAAAGTGCAGCAGCGAAAGTGCTGATGTCGCTGATGCTGGGCGGATAATCGTTAAAATATGCGCGCTAAATCACATAACGAATCAAATATTTGACGAGTTTAGTGAAAAGCCCCACCATACCCGCAGTTTTTTTATTTTGCAGCGTGAAAAATAGTCATGCCGCAATAATAAAGATAAATTTTTCAACAGCAGTGCCAGATATAATGCGAATGCGTAGGAGCCAGGTTTGTGATTGCCGACGGTCAACCAGGACACATCGATCAAATCAAACAAATGAATGCCGGTGCAGTGTATCGGCTGATCGATAAGTACGGCCCGATATCACGTATCGAACTGTCCAAACGCGCTCAGCTCGCGCCCGCCAGTATTACTAAAATCGTCCGTGAACTGCTGGAAGCCCATCTGGTGCAGGAAACTGAATACCAGGATGTGGGCAGCAGAGGGCGTCCCGCAATCGGCCTGATTCTGGATACTGAGGCCTGGCACTATCTTTCCGCCCGCATTAGCCACAATACCCTGTTATTGGCGCTGCGCGATCTCAGCAGCAAGCTGGTTGTGGAAGAAGAAATCCCACTTCCCGCCGCGTCGTCACAGCCGCTGCTCGATCGTATTCTGAATGAAATTGATCAGTTTTTTATTCGTCATCAAAAGCGGCTGGAGCGACTAACCGCAATCGCGATTACCGCGCCGGGCATGATTGATGCCAGCAAGGGCATCATTCACCGGATGCCGTTTTATGACGTTGAGGAAATGGCGATTGGCCCGGCACTGGAACAGCGCACGGGGCTACCGGTGTATTTGCAGCACGATATCTGCGCCTGGACGATGGCCGAAGCGCTATACGGCGCCTCGCGCGATTGCCAAAATGTGATTCAGGTGGTGATCGACCATAACGTCGGTGCGGGCGTGATTACCGGCGGTCGCATCCTGCATGCAGGGAGTCGGAATCTGGTCGAAATCGGACACACGCAGGTCGATCCTTACGGCAAACGTTGCTATTGCGGCAACCACGGCTGTCTGGAAACGGTCGCCAGCACGGAAAATATGCTGGAACTGGCGCAACAGCGCATGAATACGTCCATGAGTTCGCTTCTGCACGGCTCACCGCTTAGCGTTGAGAACCTGTGTGACGCCGCGCTCAAGGGCGATCAGTTAGCCAAAGATATCATTAATGATGTCGGTCATAACGTAGGCCGCATTGTCGCCATCATGGTGAATCTCTTTAATCCCGATAAAATTCTGGTGGGATCTCCTCTGAATAAAGCGGCCAGCATTTTACACCCCGCCATTTTAGGCTGTATTCAACAGCAATCATTCCCGCCCTATAGCCACAACATTCAGGTGGAGGCGACCCAATTCTACAATCAGGGCACGATGCCTGGAGCCGCACTGGTAAAAGACGCGCTTTATAACGGATCGCTGCTGGTTAAACTGCTACAGGGATAACCATAAAGGCGTAGAGCAACAAAACATTGCGCTAACGCAAACTGCCTGAATGAGGCATAGCCTAGACTTTCACGCTTGGAAAGCATTTTAGCTGTGCTTGTTTTTTGGTATTCAGGTGGTCTGGAGTTATCCCATGTTGAAACGTATTTTTGTCACTGGTACTGATACCGCCGTTGGCAAAACAGTGGTATCCAAGGCGCTACTGCAAAAACTGGCGCTGGCAGGCAAATCGGTTGCGGGCTACAAACCGATAGCAAAAGGGTGCGAAGAGACAGAAGCGGGGCTGCGTAATAAAGACGCGCTGTTGTTACAAGCCGCCTCCACGCTCGAATTGCCCTATAACATGGTTAACCCCATCGCACTGCGGGAAGATGAAATCAGCGCCAGTGAAGGAACCATTGATTACTGCACGATGACGCAAGGCCTGCGCCACATGGGCGAGGCGGTCGATGTCGTAGTCGTTGAAGGTACGGGCGGATGGCGGACCGTCATGAACGATCTGCGTCCGTATTCCGAATGGGTCGTGCAGGAACAGCTGCCTGTCGTGCTGGTTGTTGGCATCAAACTCGGCTGCATCAGCCATGCGCTGCTGACCGCGCAGGCGATCATCAACGATGGTTTACCGCTGGTCGGCTGGGTCGCTAACCGTATTAACCCCGGACTGGCGAATTACGCAGAAATCATTCACGTTCTGCGAAAAAAAATTCCAGCACCACAGCTGGGTGAACTGCCTTACTTGCCGCGTGCCGAACAACGGGATCTCTCGTCTTATATCGATCTTTCTGCCGTCAGCTATTAATTTCTTTCGTTTTCTATTCCCGCTTCTCTGCGGGAATAAATTTTCTCCGCCACGCCACCTGTTATACTCACAGGCAGTTTTTCTTCTTATCTTGAAAATATAATGAAAACAGAGAATAACCAGCAGCAAACACCTGTCCCACATCGCCATTGGATTTTAATTGCCTGTATGTTGGCCATGTTTACGGCAGCAATTGAAGTGACGATTGTCGCCACCGCGCTGCCCACCATCATCGCGGATTTAGGTGGGTTTTCCCTGTTAGGGTGGGTCTTTGCGAGTTATTTGCTGACGCAGTCGATCAGTATTCCGATTTATGGTCGCTTGGCCGATCTCTATGGTCGCAAAAAAGTTTTCTTCTTCGGCATGATCGTGTTCCTGCTGGGGTCGGTTCTGTGCGGATTTTCGACACAGATGGGCTGGCTGATTGTCTTCCGCACCTTGCAAGGGCTGGGCGCAGGCGCAATAACCCCGATTGCGTTCACCATTGTTGCCGATGTATACAGCTCGACCGAGCGCCCGAAAATTCAGGGCTATTTGTCCAGCGTGTGGGGCGTTTCCGCGATTATCGGCCCGCTGCTGGGGGCGTTTATCGTGCAACATTTCAACTGGGCGCTGGTCTTCTGGGTTAACGTGCCGATTGGGCTATTCTCCATCTTCCTACTGGCTCGCTATCTGCCAACGATGAATGCCGTGCGCCAGCATCAGTTGGACTGGATGGGGGCATTTTATCTGATCGTATCCGTCGCCAGTTTACTGATGGCGTTGCTACAGGCTGAGGTGTTTGGCTACTGGGTGATCCCGCTGCTTGCGATCTCCGCCGTGGGCAGCATTCTGCTGGTTCGACAGGAAAAACGTACGCCGGAGCCGCTGTTTCCGCTGGCGCTGTGGCGCAATCGGGTCATTATCGCCGGTAATCTCGGCGGGTTAGTCGTCGGGGCAGCCATGATGGGTGTGAGCGCCTTTTTGCCGACGTTTATTCAGGGCGTAATGGGTAAAACGCCGCTGGAAGCCGGCAGTATTCTGGCGATGATGTCGATTGGCTGGCCGCTGGCCAGCACGCTAAGCGGGCGCTTAATGCTGTGGACGTCTTACCGGTTTACGGCAATGCTCGGCGGTATTGTGCTGATTATCGGTAGTCTGACTCTTCTGACCGTTCAACCGGACAGCAATCTTATGTGGGCACGGCTCGCGGCATTTTTGATCGGTTCGGGAATGGGGCTGAGTAGCACCACGTTTCTGGTATCAATACAAAACTCGGTGGACTACTCCATCCGCGGCATTGCAACGGCCTCCGCCATGTTTACCCGGATGCTGGGTTCCGCGTTGGGAACGGCAATCCTTGGCGCCACGCTGAACATCAGTCTGCACTGGCGATTGCCGGACGTGAGCGATCCACTCCAGACGCTCATGGATCCGGCCAAACGCATCCTACTGAGCGTAAATCAGCTCGATACGCTGGCATCGCAAGTCGCCTCGTCAATCCACGGCGTATTTATCGTTTCCGCACTCATCGCGGCTATCACGTTGCTTTCCGCCAGAATGATCCCGGTAAGCCAGCGACCGGGGCAGGCTGAAACCGGACAAAAGTAACGGTAAAAGAAAAGGCGCGAAAGCGCCTTTTGAACATCTATGCTGAACATCCAGAGGAAGGGTTACGGTGTGGTCGTCGGCTGACCTTCTGCTGGCGCTGGCGCACTTTCCGTATTGGCGTCGCCCTCAGCATGGCGAGTGTAAACAATCTTGTGAGTATCACTCTCGCAGTGACCGACCACCTGACCACCGGCCTGATTCACCTGATCGTTCGGTACGATATCCAGCGTAAAACCGGATTCTGGTACGCCATTGGCGATGATTTTCTGGGCAATATCCGCTTTCACACTTTCGCAAGATGCCTGTGCAGCCAACGGAGCAACCAGGAATAACGCGGCACCAAAAATGACGTTTTTTTTCATCTTTTGATCCTTTTCTCTGAAAAAGTCCCTTTGAGTATATCAAACGATGACGATAACGCGAAAAAGCCGCGAAACCCGGCCATCACTGATGGCCGGAGAAGGTTAAACGCAGGGCCCAGTGGCGCAGCCATACATCATAAAGAGTGGGAAAAGGATAACAGCCGGAACCATGAGGGGAGCAAGTAGCACTTCTTCGCCGGAGTTATCGCTGTTATTGATAACCACAGGAATGGGCTGCGGTAGGCGACCCTGTGTTGTCGGGCTGACCAGTGAGCCGTCTTTTTTACTAAATGTGCCATTCGCGCTAAACGTGACTTCACCTTTTCCCATTGCTGAAGGAATTCTCGCCGCGTAAAGCTCGCGTAAATCGACCAACTGCTCTTTGGTTAGTTGGCGTGTGTCGATCATGTTTTTATAGCTTGCATAGACTTGACCATTATTACGGAGAGAAAAATCGACCCTCACGCCCGTGATGATGTCTTTGTAATCACGATAAAACGCGTAATAGTCCTGATACTCTTTTTGAGCGCGGGCGTCAGAGAATTTATAAACGTAGGTAGCAGACTCCGCGATAAGTGTCCCGTTGTCATTGGTGATCGCCGTGATGTTATCCGTCTTCGGATAGGTGCTTGCGCACGAACTGACCAATAGACACATGATAAACACACCCCACAGTTTGATGTGAAAAGGGCGTGAAAATAATCGAGCTAAATCCATATTCATCCTGATGCACTCCATTTGGGATAAAAATGCGTGTTGCTACGATATAGCGATAATCGTTGAGTGTAACGGTGATGTCACCTTCGGATACAGGCTAATTTGCTGCACCATTTTTTTGTACTACAAAGAGAAAAGGGGAAACCCACGCCAGAAGGCGTGGGTGAAAAATCAGGGGGTAACGGGGCGGCCAGTACGACGATCGAGGCAGCGATCGGTGGTGTTTTCCCAGTAAGCATTGACGTTGTAGCTGGCGTTGCATTTTTCACGCCCATCAATCGCTTTTTCAGTTTTATCGAATTCCTTCTCAACGCGGTTATTGACTTTATTACGCAATGAGCGGGTTGAATCCCATTGTTCCTTGCTTTGGCGCGCCGCTTCTTTTGATAACGCGCTGTCGCCGGAATCAACAATGATATGGCGCGTCTCTGCCAGTGCAGCAGGCTGCCAGGCAGCGGAAACGATAACCAAAGAAAGCGGGATGAAGGCCCGAATCAAAGAAGAAAAAGAGTAGTGGTTCATGTTTCACCTTGACAGAACGAATGATAAAAACAAACGCCGATGCTGCAGAACGATAAAGCGCACGGCAAGCGATAGACAACAAAAGACGACCGCCGTTCCCTGTAACCCCCGCGCTTCGTGCAAAACGAAAGGTTACCTATAGTTAGAAGTATACATCCTTCGCTTCAACTGTATCTCAATAACTTCGCCAGAGAGTGCTTTCCAAAGAGGAAAAACACCCTGCCAGCGAGCCGCTGGCAGGGTGAGAGACTATGACCTTACGTTGTTCAATACGCTAACTAATCGATATGTTGGGCCTCAATTTCTTTGCTATCAATTTCCGTTATGGTAATCGCGTTATGCGCTTCAAAAGCACTATCGACAATTTTCTCCATCAAGTGACTCTCGGTCATCCTTAACGAGTTGGTTTTTAAATTAACGCTATTTTTGAAATTGATCTGTATGGTGTTATTACGCACGGTTTGGCTCATGTTTACCAGGCTCATTTCTTATCTCCATGTATTTATAAAATTGGCTCAGGCGTATATTCAGCATCAATGGCCGTGGCCATTAGCACACTGTTTGTTAAGTCTGTTCTGGTAAGCGGGTTGACACAGGCACTATCCACTAAATCAATTCTCACTGAATTATTAATCAGGCTGGCACAATCAATAATCTCATCCAAGAGTTGACTATTGACCATTTTCAATGTGTTGTTGTTCACATTTGCGCTGCTGTTAATGTGTATGTTAATGCTTGAGTTATCACTTAATACCGCGCTATCAATAATTTCGTCAATGAGCTCTGCCTCATTCAAATTAAGCGTATCACCGATGACTTCGGCAGAGCGCTCCAGTCTTATATCTATGGTTGACGTCGAGATATCGGTAGTATCGATGATTTCATCAATAAGTTCTCCTGCAATAATTTCTACCATGTTCGATTTAACACGAACAGACTCTCTGATAATAATATTTATTGCGCTTGATTTAATCGTTCCACTTGCGTCTATTAGCTCATCAATTAACTCTCCTTCATATATCCGAATAGTATCCGCATCGACGTTAGCCAGTTTTTGTAAAGTAATTTCTATACTACTATCGTGAACGGATAGCGTATCAATGAGCTCATCGACCAACTCTCCCGAAATGACCTCCACCGTATTGGCTTTAACACAGGCTGACTCCTCGAAAACAATCGTTATATGGCTTGTGTTGATTGTGCCGCTGGCATCGATTAGTTCGTCAATTAACTCGCCTTCGTTTATTCTCACGTTATCTGCATAGACATTTGCGATATTGTGCAAGGTGATCTCTATGTTGCTATTGCTAATTGATTGAGTATCAATCAGTTCATCAATCAGCTCTCCTTCATATATTTTTACCGTGTGGGCATGTACCGTTGCGACATCCGACGCCTTTATGTAAATTTGGCTATTGGCAATATCAAGACAATCAAGCGTCTCGTTGAGTAGTTGCCCTGCATAGATGGTTAACTGTCCCTGGTTATTGAGACTCTTTACCTGAGCACTACTTCTGACCTCAATGTGCAGTTCCACATTATCCAGCTGACTACCATTTTCAGGTATATTGATTAACTCCTCAATTAAACTTCCGCCATCAATGATTAATATACTGGAGGCATTTAACAGATTTACATTGGCCGAGTTTTCAATTTTTATACTGACAATAGCATGCTTGCCAATTGTGCCATTGATAATAGAGGCAATGAGCGAGGACTCCTCATCATCTGTTTCATTAATCGGAGTAGTGGCTAGCGTTAAACTTCGGCTGACTTCCACATTAGCGCTATTAGAAATAGTCACATTAACTTTCGCACGTTCACCAACGTTTTCAATTAATGGAGGGATTAATGCGTGCTTTATTTGTCGAAACTCAGCGATATCGACAACTTGGTTAGCGACGTCAGTTATGAAAATATCTAATTCTTCATCTGCATTCACAGTGAGCGGTTGTTTAAAATCATAAGGCTGACGTTCGCTTTTATTTCGAGAGAAATACATTCCTTGAGCAGTGCTCATGACTGAATCCTATAATTAAATGAATTGGGAATAGGTATGGCATTACGCCAATATAGCGTTTTATCTATATTGATTTCACGGTAATGCGTGGGGGGATAATACGTCCAGCTCATCTTTATTCATGTAAAGTGAATTGCAAATAGAAACAGACGAATTCATTAATTAATAATAAATGGCTCAGTGATTATATTTATCGGAATGTTTAATGTGATAATTATTTTCGACCAAATTAAAAGATGTGGTTGCCCAATAGAAAAGGGCATGAAACAGCGTTCATGCCCTTAATTTTTGTGTTTCGGTAATGATTAACCTTCGCGATGTACACTTAGCCCAGCAAAAGATTGGCTGACCGGCATCATTTCCAGCGTGTTGATGTTGACGTGTGCTGGCAGCGTGGCAACCCAGAAAACAGCTTCAGACACATCTTCAGCCGTCAGCGGCGTTGTGTTGTCATAGGTTTTACTGACTTTGTCGTCGTTACCTTTGAAACGCACGGCCGAGAACTCGGTTCCACCGACCAGACCCGGTTCGATATTCGTTACGCGGATTCGGGTACCAGACAGATCGGCACGTAATCCCAGGCTAAACTGCTGTACGAACGCCTTGCTGGCACCGTACACGTTACCGCCCGCATAAGGCCAGTTTCCTGCGGTAGAACCGATGTTGATGACGTGACCGATATTACGCTCCACCATAGCTGGCAGCAGCGCGCGTGTCATGAACACCAGCCCTTTGTTGTTGGTATCGATCATATTTTCCCAATCGTCTACCGATGCTTTATGCGCAGGCTCCAGACCCAGCGCCAGCCCGGCGTTGTTCACCAGCACATCAATCGTCCGCCATTCGGCTGGCAGGGTGGCAACGGCCTGTTCAATCGCCTGACGGTCGCGCACATCCAGTTTTAACGGATACAGCGCATCGCCCAATTCCGCTTTTAGCGCATCCAGACGTTCCTGACGGCGGCCGGTCGCGATCACTTTATGACCCGCACTAATAAATTTACGTGTAATTGACTCACCAAACCCAGCCGTTGCACCGGTAACAAAAATAATCATGCTCTTATTTCTCCCTGACCGTTTTCATATTTTGCTTGTGCCTGATATCACTATAAATAATGAAAGGCATGCGATCATTTAGCCGCGCAATTCCCCGTGGGTCAAGCGTTACTCCGGTTTCAACGATGTGGTTTGGGAAGAATCGCCCCTCAGAACGAGGGGCGGATCTCGAGCCATAGCGAGTGCAAGAGCGGTATGACGGAGGATTAAATCCAGTTTTTGTTACGGAATTCACGCATGGTATCCGCAACCCACTGCATTTCCTGCGGTGTCCCCAACGAAATGCGACACCAGTTATCCGCAGGAGGAAACGCACGGCCAATCAGTACACCCGCGTCTGCCATATGCTTTTGGTAATCCTTGAGCGGCACGACCAATTGGTGGAAAACAAAGTTTCCCTCCGACGGTAAGTACGGCAATTTCAGGTCATCGAGCGCTTTCAGCAGGATTTGGCGCGACACATCATTACTCTTTTTGCTGTAAGTAATGAATGCCGAGTCGTCCATAGATGCTAATGCGGCATCCACGCCGCTAAAGTTGATTTTTTCGCCCGCGACATACTTTCCCATCAACGCAATGACGTTGGGATGGGCGACGGCATACCCAACGCGCATACCGGCCATCGCGTGTATTTTGGAGAAGGTTTTGAGCAAAATAATGTTCTCTGCGCCTTGGGTAATCATCGGCGAAATAGAACGAAAACGTGGATCGTTGACAAACTCGGCGTAGGCCTCGTCAACGATAAACATCGTATTGGCTGGCTTGCTGGCAATCCACGGTTCAATTACATCCGCAGGCGTAATCGTGCCCGTTGGGTTATTCGGATTGACCAGATAAACGATGGAAGGGCCGCTGTAACCAGCAACGGCCGCTTTTAGCCCTTCAATATCGAACGCCCAATTGTCGAGCATTTTGACTTTCGTGACTTTAATGCCGGCAATTTTGGCAAAATGTTCGCCGTCGCCATAGGTTAATTCAGGAATCACCAGTTGTGCATTCAGCGATGCGTAGGCTTCAATTGCCGCCCGGATGCCTTCGGACGATCCGGCCGTCAACAAGATGGAAGGGGCCTCGACCTGATGATGCGCCGCCAGCTTATCGCCAAGCAGTAAAATTTCATTCTTTGCATAGCGGTTGGCTTTCACGACGGCCTCACGCGCGGCGGCCTGCGCCTTGGGCGACATACCCAGTGGGTTTTCATTAAAGTTAATACGGATTGGATTAGCGGCCGACGGTGCGGTAAATGCAGCATTCTCAGGCTGTGTCTCGGCAAAAACCCGCGAGCTTAACCCTGTCGTTACCGCCGCCGTTCCCAGCAGGGCGCCAGAAAGTTTTAATAATGCTCTGCGTTTCGGGTTTAACACGTCGCTTTCATTGATTAAAAAATTCATCAAAACACTCTCCTTAGTTACATAATGACAGGAGAGCTAAAGCATAAAGCGCGCCAACTTCCTTAATTGATGGAACGCTAATGCCTTGTCAAATAGTTAAAATAACATTTTCTTACGACAAGCATGCCCGTCTGGCGGGAAATGCTGCGTTTTCTGATGCGCTGATTAAAGGTAAGAAAAACTGGTTGATTCATCGAGTGATTAAATCGAGTGATATGAATTGATTATGCAAAGGAGCGATCATGACGCATGCAATGATGCATCATGATGCGTTTGCTTTATGAAGTCGCGACGGCGGATTATCGGCTTCCCCTGAACCTTTAACTAAATCCAGTAACGATAGACTTAGTTATTAACTTACTAACATCTTTAGTAAAATCGTTGGGGTATATATCTTGATATATTGATGAAAATAAATCACTGACCTCATTACTTAGTATATCAAGTGCTTCATTTTTTTCATCATTATTAAAAACGGCCCTTGTAGCATCAGGAACTAATAATGAATCTCGTAGGTGTTTGTCATCTATTAATTTTTCAAGCCATATATGAAGTCGTTCAACAAGTAATAATGGAAGGTATTCAGAGCAATTAAGCTTTTCATCCATATGATATGCTATACTCGTTAAGTCGAAGCTAGAAAGTTTTTTAGCTTTATTTTTTTTATAGTCAGGCATATCAGCCACTATGTTTTTCATCAGCCTAACTATTTTTTTTAAATTCCCAGAATAATACTGGTCTTTATCTTCAACCTTTTTTATATGAAGGAAAGGTCTGTTCTCTATAAATTTATGCTCTGATTTGTCATATATTTTAACAATTCTATCATGTTGTTGTCTTGAGCGTTGATAGTCATGAGTATCAAACCAGCACCCTGGAACTATATCCACTTTTCTGGCAAGACTACCACCACTAATTGATATTGATTTTCTATTAGAACAATTGACGTTAGCCTGATGATATCTACTCGTAAGTTTTTCCTCTGAAACTAAGCGAATTTCCTTTACTTGAGTAATCATATCCCGCTTATCAGGAGCATCTATATAACTTGTAGATGATAAAATTGGCTGTTGGACTAAAAGAACATCCTTTTTTAATATCAGCATATCTACATCTGAATGACCTTCAATATGAATATCAAGTGCCACAGAACCTTGTAGTTTAAACTCAGTGCTTATGCCTGATGTATTAAGCATGCTAATAAGAGTATTGGCAACACGCTCCCCCTCTTGAATTGACACATTCGTCGATGTCGGATTTACAGGAGCCATAGCACCAATCACATATTTTATTGAATCACTCTCTCTCACATTTTCATAAAACTCGTTAGGCCGCGAATCATAAAAAGATGAAAAAGATTCATTACCGCTATTCAATGCAAAAAGTTGTGCAGATCCTTGACGTCTATCTTTGAGTTTTTTTAATCGGTCGCCAAAATTAATCATTATTCACCACGCGTCAAATACATTTTACCGAAAGTACGTCTGCCATTGCTGTTAAAATACGCAGCCTCACCAGATTTTAGATTCTTATCAAAAAGGACTTCACAGTAACCTCTGTGTGAGTTTAATTCATGGTACTGTGATACATCAGGAGAATTAGCATAACTATAGTGCAATATCCATCCTCCACGTGTGCCCGGTTTTTTAGCGAGAGTGGCAGTATAGCTCCCGCTGGAGCTTTGTTTTGTTTTCAGATTTATGCTAATTCCTTCCCAAGTTTGTTCTATATCGATCTCAGCATCCCAATTGTACTTAACAACACCATCTTCTTCGGACAATGTTTCCCCTTTTATTGACCAGCAGCCATTGAGATCGGGTATTTTAAAGAACGGAATTTTCCAAGCATAATGATTAAAAAGCCAATGTAATAGAAAGTAAACAAGTGCTGTTGAAATAGTGGCGCTGGCCATAAAGCTAAAACCATCGACCTGTCTAATCCATAGAATAATACTTGAGATGAAACCAGTAATGACAACAGAAGCGGTACCAAGATAGCGGCCGATCGTTGTTCGACTATGACCAAAAATTGCGTAATCGTGCATCTACCTAATCCTATCAACCAAGAGGAATCTAAGCTCCTCTGAACTTATCTTTCTTTATTAGCTTGAGCTAAGATACTCGCGGCCAATGCTTTGGTATTTTGGCTGTACTTGCTGCGTTGCAACACCATAGAGGCAAAGGATTCCATCTCTGCACCTGTTTGCTTACCAGATGTAACTTGTGACAATGCAGAAGCAGCAAGAGAACGAGCTGTCGCGGATGAGTTTGGATTATTAAGCAATTGGCCTGCAAGTGTTGCAATCTTACCAGAGGTGATTTTTTTATTGGTACTCATGACTATATCCTGTGTATTTTGTTTTTATAAATACCACATGTAGTGCTTTCATGATAAAAAGAACGATACCTGATCTGATCAAGACGATCAAGTAAATGATGGATATATCCTGTTGATTATTTTCACGCTAAAAAAGTATGCCAGAGACTGGTTTTTCCGGTTGAGTGGTCCCCGAAAGTAGCTACGGATTATTTCAAATTCATGCGCATCAGATAAAAACTAGCGAGTGCTGCTTTTATCCTGAAACGTTTTACGCCAGTCGGTCGGACTCACGCTAAAACGCGGTTTGAACTGCTGACTGAAATTCCTGCCTCAGGATGAGGCAGGAATAAGAGTAACCACCCGATTGATTTACGCTTTCGACTGTATGCGATCGCGGTACCGATTGAGTTCTTCCAGCTTGGCCGATGCGGCCTGCTTACGTTTGAAGGCAATGTCCTCGATCTGGCTTGCCGAGGTAGTGAGGTAGGATTTAAGCTCATCTCCGGTCAGGTACGTGCCGCTCAATTTATTCAGCTTGCTCCAACCGTCTTTGAAGTTATCCACAAACTTGGCTGACACGATGCCAACGGCCTGCCATTCAGCCGTTTGAGTGATGAAGAAATCATTCGTGTTCCGTTTGATGCGTTTCGTGAAACTTTTCGTCGGCTGATTCCGATCGAGCGCTTTCTGGAGTAGCTCTGACTGCTCGGTCGAACTTTCTACGACGCTCTGCATGAAATTCGCAAACGTTTTGAAGAAAAAAGAGATTTCGACAATAATTTCACGCATCCGCTTCAGCGCTTTGAGGCTCAGCCCCAGAGACTGGATCGCCAGTTGGATGGTTTCTTCTTCAGTCCGCTGTCCCTTCAGTAACGCATTGATCTTTACCAATTCCGCCGCTTGTGTACGTTTCTCTTTTTCATAAGCCTCGACCTTTTCCAGCATTTTCATCTGCATGTCGCGGAGACCCGTCGCCTGTTTTTCTTGTTTCTCTGCCATTTTTCCCATGTTATCGCCAAGGGAATCCAGCGCGGCATTTAAGGCTTTCAGCGCGGTTTCTGCCGCCGAAATCTTGCTGACCTTTTCTTTGATTTCTGCACTGTTGTCTTTGATTCTATTATCGAGAGATTCCAGCTGCACCGCTTTCGTGTCTGCATCGATCTGTGCGTCTTCTTCAATTTTTTCCTTTTCGGCCGTCAGCTCCTGATTCTTCTTCTCCAGCTCAGCTTTTTCGCGCTCAGCGGTCGTTTTTTCGGTACGTTTGTCAGCAATTTTTCCCTTAGTTTCTATTGCCTTCGCGGTTGTGTCGTTCTCTTCTGTCGCAGTTTCCGCATTGATCAACTGTCGTGCCGTAGAGTTGACTGAGGCGGCAACCAGCGATGTGCCTCCCGTGGCGACCCCTGTGATGCCAGCGGTAATTGCCGGAACCATGGATGAAATCATCTGTGCGCCGACGCTCACGATAGACATAATAAAAGCGCGGTCCTCGGCCGTTTCTGCTTGCGATTTATATTCGTTCGCCATTTTTTCATACTTGGCGATATCGTTTTGCAGGTCTTGTACCAGGCTGTCCAGTTTTTCGCGTTGTGCGTTGTTCTCGGCAATTTCTTTTTCTATTTTTTCCTTATTTTTCAAACGTGAAGATAGCGCCAGTTCTCCCTGCTGTGTCGTCTTGGTGGTATCGTCAATAATGCTATCGTAGGTATTTGCGATCTTTGTCAAATCGGCACTGACCCGCTCAGCCCGTTTCTTGATTTCTTTAGCCAGATCCACTAAATCCTCGCCAATAAAATCTTGCAGATCCTGAGGATTATTGCTGTCACGGGCCTCCGCCCAATCACCGAACAGGGTGCGTAATAATTTGATAATCCGTTCAGCATCCGTCGACGCGCCGCGCATTTTCTGTTCGCTTTCCTGCTGAGCCGCAATCAGGCGACTCATCAACTTATCAATCTCAACCCTGATCTTTCCTTCTTCCTGGGGCGTTGTGTTGTAGGCGATATAAAGCAAATCGATAGCGTTATCGGTGTCTTCCTTGGATCGGGAAACGTCATAGGTGCCCTCAATCCTCCTGATGTAATCCTCAACCAGGGGGTGGTTGACATCAGGCAACGCCACGTTATTACTGTCCAGAATTTCCTCGACTTGGGCGTCAATACGTTTATTGACATCGAATTCGATACTGACAATTTGATTTTCAGCAGCCATGTGTATCTCCTCAGATTCAGCAAAAAAGTTAGTTTGTGCAGATACGCTCGCCACCCGGAAGTTGCAGGCCGTTTATGTCGAGCAATTCTTGAGACTTAAGCAGTAAAATATTCAACGATTCAGACTCCTGGCGCAGGCGAGTCACAATTAACCGGCGGTCTGAAGTCGGATCGAGACCGTTAAGCTCCGTAATAGAGTCGGTAAATCTAACGAGTAGGGTGGCGTTATCCTGTTTGAGCTTTCTGATCTCGGTCAGTGATGCTTTGATCACGCCGATCTTGTTTTCGACTGCTGCAATATCAGCCCTGTTTTGCTCAGACTTCGCCAGGTTTTCCTTTAACTGCGCTTCAGCCTGATTATTTTCACTGCGCGCGGCCTCGTATCGTTCTTTAGAGCCAGCGGCCCGCATGTCGATTTCCTGCCTTGCGTTATCCAGCCTGCGCAAATCCCCGTTCAGGCCAGTAATTTCTCCGGCAAAGTCACACATGAAACCCAAAAAGCCAAACTGACGTTTGCAATCGTCAAGTGCAGCCTCTCTTGCACGAATATGATGCCTGATTTCCTGCATCTGGTTTTCCAGATCACCTCGTTCCATCAATGCCATCTCGAGGCGGTTGGAAAACTCCTTAGCGGCATAGGTTGCACGCTCCAGTTCGGTAGCCAATTTCTGTTTCTGGCTGTGCAGTTCACCCGCCGTTTCCTGTAACCGATGACTATTCGCCTCAAGCTCAGCATCTTTATCGGCGTAGCACTGTCCTTTAGCGACCAGCGCTGTATCAATACGCTGCGCGTTGGCGACCTGCGCATTGAATGCTTCAATTTCGGATGGCGTCAGCGTTTGAGTTGCCGCTGACAGAGAAAGAGATGTAGTAAAAAATATGGCGAGAAAAGCAACCCAGAGGTAGTTCAAGCGCAGCATGTTGGATTCTCCCTATTGTGTATTCGTCGAGACTGAAACGTCATGGACTACGGTAGCAATAGGGAGATCTGTCGTGATATACGCCATCTAACTGACAGTATGGCGGGTGTAATACATAGGCTGACAGAATATCTAACAACATGATGTTATTTGTGCGACATACTGTCTTCATGCACACTAGCTATCTTAACTAACTGGCTATATTAACCAACGTGCTGTTTCATCACTGAAAAGGACAATTTCATGCCCCATATTGATGTCAAACACTTCCCAAGAAACCTGTCTGAAGAAGAGAAGAAAGTTGTCGCGGAAGATCTTGCTGCGGTTCTGAAGAAGCACTTCGGTTCTTCCGATGACTCGCTTTCTGTGGCGTTTAACGAAATTCAGCCGGAGCGCTGGAAGGATGACGTTTACGATCCATTCATCAAACCGCAATTGGATACGTTGGCAAAAAAACCGGGATATTCGTATTAATTAGCCCGCATCCTGACGGATTAATTTGCCTGCTCTGAGACATTTTCCACTGTAGCAGCACGGGTTGACCACCACGGGTTATAAGCAATAAAAAAGCCGATAACCTGTTAAGAGTTATCGGCTTTTTACCATGCGGTAAAGCAGGGGGATTACGCGGTCAGCAGAGGCTGTGCCGTGCTTTCAACCAGATCCAGCAGGACTTTGACATCGTCCAGGTTAACCGTTGGGTTCAGCAACGTCAGTTTCAGGCAGGTCACACCGTTAAACTCGGTGACGCCTACGTTGGCACGACCTGATTCCAGCAGTGCATCACCAATGCGTTGGTTCAGCAAAGCGATAGTCGCGTCATCCGCTGTTGCCAGCTGTTGCGGGCGGAAACGGAACAGTACGCTTGCCAGCTGTGGCTGCATCACCAATTCCAGTGAGGCATGTTCATCCACATACTGTGCAACCTGCTGTGCCAGCGTGACGCCGTGATCGATGATTGCGGCGTACTGCTGTTGGCCTAATGCTTCCAGACCCATCCACAGTTTCAGCGCATCAAAACGACGCGTCGTCTGCAATGATTTCGACACCAGATTAGGAACGCCCTGTGCTTCATCGAACTCAGAGTTCAGGTAAGCCGCTTGATAGCGCATCAGCTCATAGTGGCGAGCTTCTTTCAACAAGAAAGCGCCGCAGCTGATGGTCTGGAAGAATTGTTTGTGGAAATCCAACGTGATGGAATCCACCAACTCAATGCCGTCCAGATAATCGCGATACTTCTCGGACAGCAGCAGTGCGCCGCCCCAGGCTGCATCAACGTGTACCCAAATCTGGTGTTCTGCCGCCAGTGTTGCAATCGCCCGTAAAGGATCAATCGCACCGGCATCAGTGGTCCCTGCCGTCGCCACAATCGCCAGAATCTGCTCGCCGTTAGCCTTGGCCAGCGCCACTTTCTCTGCTAAATCGTTCAGATCCATCCGCGCGAAGCGATCGGTTTTCACCAGCGTCACGCATTGATAACCCAGACCCAGTAAAGCCATGTTCTTTTGCACCGAGAAATGGGCATTTTCAGAACAGAACACTTTAATTTTCTTCAGATTACCAACCAATCCATCTTGCTGGATCGAATGTCCCTGACGAGCAAAGAAGGCATCACGCGCCAGCATCAACCCCATCAGGTTACTCTGGGTGCCACCACTGGTGAACACGCCAGCGTCACCAGACTGGTAGCCTACCTGAGTACGCAGCCACTCAATCAGCTTCATCTCGATGATGGTCGCAGACGGGCTTTGATCCCAGGAGTCCATGCTCTGGTTCGTGGCGTTAATCAAGACTTCCGCTGCCTGACTGACCACCAAACTCGGGCAGTGCAGGTGAGCGACGCACTGTGGGTGATGCACCGACAGGCTGTCTTTCAAAAAGTACTCAATCGCACGCTCGATAGCGGCCTGGTTACCCAGGCCCTGAGGATTAAAATCCAGCGTGATGCGCTCACGCAGTTCAGCAACGGTTTTCCCCTGATACATCTCAGGCTGTTGCAGCCACTGCATGACGGCTTGACTACTTTGCGTAATCGCGTCCTGATATGCCTCGATGCTTTGTGCCGAGGAGGCCAAAATCGGGTTGATTTTTGTTTCCACTGCTTCTGTTTCCACTAATTGAGACATCGTGGTCATTCGCTCCACTCAGACTGGCTTCACGCCAGCAGACAGCAGGGCGCTTTCAAATTTATCCAGGAAGATTTCCAATTCAGCATTGCTGATCAGCAGGGAAGGCAGCAGACGCAGAACACAACCATGACGGCCACCGCGCTCCAGAATCAGGCCCGTTTCAAAGCATTTCTTCTGCAGCAGAGCAGACAGCTCGCCGTCAGCCGGGTAGCAACCCATGTGATCCTGCGCTTCGCCAGGCTTAACAATCTCAATCCCGATCATTAATCCCAGACCACGAATGTGACCGATCACCGGATAGCGTTTTTGCAGCTCGGCCAGTTTGGCTTTCAGCCATTCACCTTGCTCAGCGACTTTGTTTGCTACCTGGTTGTCTTTGAGGTGCTTCAGCGTCGTCAGGCCGGTTGCCATCGCCAGTTGGTTACCACGGAAAGTACCGGTATGGTGGCCCGGAGCCCAAGCATCGAACTGCTTCTTGATACCCAGTACGGCTAATGGCAAGCCGCCACCGACTGCTTTGGACATCACGATGATATCTGGCTCAATGCCAGCGTGTTCAAAGGCAAAGAATTTACCGGTACGAGCAAAGCCCGCTTGAACTTCGTCGATGATCAGCAGGATGCCGTGTTCCTGAGTCACTTTACGGATGCGTTGCAACCACTCGACAGGAGCCGGGTTAACGCCGCCTTCGCCCTGAACGGCTTCCAGAATGACCGCCGCAGGTTTGCGTACGCCACTCTCAACGTCGTTGATCAGGTTTTCAAAGTAGTAGGTTAATGCTTTCACACCAGCGTCACCGCCAATGCCCAGCGGGCAGCGGTACTGATGTGGATAAGGCATAAACTGGACTTCAGGCATCATACCGTCGACCGCTTCTTTCGGTGACAGGTTACCCGTTACCGACAGCGCGCCATGCGTCATGCCGTGGTAACCACCAGAGAAGCTGATCACACCAGCACGACCTGTGTATTTTTTTGCCAGTTTCAGCGCGGCTTCGACCGCATCGGCGCCAGAAGGGCCCGTAAACTGGAGGCAGTACTCTTTGCCCTGGCCAGGCAATAAGGAAAGCAGATATTCGGAGAACTGATCTTTCAACGGCGTTGTCAGATCAAGTGTATGTAACGGCAAGCCGCTAGTAATGACACGTTGGATGCTTTGCAGCACGTCAGGATGATTATGTCCAAGCGCCAGCGTTCCCGCCCCGGCCAGACAATCAAGATATTGATTATTCTCAACATCGGTGATCCACACGCCTTCGGCTTTCGCAATTGCCAGAGGCAATTTGCGTGGATAACTCCTCACGTTCGATTCAAATTCAGCTTGTCTTGCCAAATAGGTTTCATTGTTTCCGTTTAATGAATTCGCACCTAAACTGTCAATACGGACTTTATCCGTCATCATATCTCTCCTACAACCGTGTGCTCGCAGGCAACCACAGTTGAATAAATGAATTAAACATGTAACTGCTATAAGAAAAACGCGGCCAATATAGGGTTTTTCAGTCACCGACTCAATGATTTATTTCGTTTCGAAACTTTTATTTTTTCACATAAAAATCAAACGGTTGATTGGTTTTTTACGAATCATGATGTCATAGCTACTTTACATGCTTATTAAATAAGCAAAAAAATCTTTCCTGACATTGGGGGGAATATTGAACAAAAAGACGGATGACTACATGAAAAACGCCTGTTAAATACCCTATGCCAAGCTCAATTTTATTCATAGAAATAAAATAAATCATTTATTTATCAATGTATTGATCGGTTTTTTATGGCGTAGATAAAAAGCCATATGCCGTTCCATCGCTGGTGACTGCCGATATCGCATTTTATTATCGAGCATGCCACCGCAGACCGAGTTGTTCCTGCGTATGGCGTTTATCGACATTCACAATCAGAGACGGATGACGGAGGAAAAATGGCTACTTATATGACTCAACAGATGAGTAATCCCAAAACCATTACTATCACGTACTACCGTAAGCAGAGCAGCGCGCATGTCAGCCACGACGAATCTGGGCGTTTTACGCAGGATGCCGTAGCGAACTATGCACAATTTAATAATCTTCGCCCCGAAGACGTTGTTCGTGGAAATTATAAGAGTGGGCAAGGCGTGCCAGTAGGCGGTAAGGTTTTTGAAATTTAAGTGTAAAAAGAAAGCCCGCTAAGTCTGTTACCAGGATTTACGCGGGCTTATTTTCGTATCGCGCTAACTGCCCCAGCGGTTTCTGAGGTAATTAACCGCTTCCTGGGTCTGTGGTTGATTGAGATAATTCTCTCTGAACAGAATCGTCCCGTTAATTTGCGGCATAGACTCGTTCAAATCGAGCTGCTTTTTCAGCTCCGGCACACCGCCATTTATCGTCCAGTCAGGTTCATTCTTTGAAGGTTCACCCACTTTATACAGCGCAACACCAATATAGAGGCGCGTGTTCGTCGGCTTCACTACATCCGCCCACCATTTTGCCAAGACATCATAACGGGCTGCATCACGTGCGAAAGGCCAGTATATCTGCGGGGCAATGTAATCCAGCAACCCTTGTTGCACCCACAGGCGAGTATCGGCATAAGCTTCATCGTAAGCCGCCGCGCCTCGCGTGTCGGAGCCTGCCGCATCGTGTGACCGGTTGCGCCACACGCCTGCGGGGCTTACACCGAATTCAACCTCAGGTTTCAACTGCTTAATAGTGCGCGACACCTGCTCAATCAATAGCTGTGTATTGTGCCGCCGCCAGTCTGCTTTTGAGCCAAATCCCTGACCATATTTCTTAAAAGTCTCACCATCGTTAAGCATCGAGCCGGATGATTCGGCATAGAAGTAATCATCGAACTGCACACCATCAATAGGGTAATGCGCCACGACTTCGGCCACGATACTGGTGATCCAGCTTCGCGCCTCCGGGATACCTGGGTCGAGCACAAAGCGATCGCCTGCCGTGCGGATCCAGTCACGATGCAACACAAATACGCTGGCAGGATTTTGCGACAAGGTACTATTTAGCTCCGTCACGGTTGACGGCTTCGTGTTAACGGAGACGCGATAGGGATTAAACCAGGCATGGACTTTCATACCGCGTTTGTGCGCTTCATCCAACATGAACTGTAGCGGATCGTAGCCCGGCTCCTCACCAATATTGCCCGTTAACATATCTGACCAGGGCAATATTTTAGAGGGCCAGAGCGCGGTACCATCAGGCTTAACCTGGAAAAATACGGTATTGATACCAAGATTTTTCAATTTATCCAGCTTGCCTTTCAGCGCGTCTTGCTGCTGAGTTATGCGGCTAGCAGGGCTGCTGACATTGACGGATGCCACCGGCGGCCAATCCAGACGGGAGACGGTCGCCAGCCAGACACCGCGCATGGGATCCTTATTCTGCTGAGATTTCGCCGGAAGCGGCTGTTTAGCAGGAGGAAGCGGGGTGACAAGCGAGCTTGGTGGTTTAGATGCGCAACCGACAAGTAGAAGCGCAGCAGCAATAAGTACGACCGGCTTTTTCACGTTGGTTAGCTCTTATTTCTGCGGCTATTAGCCCAGGGATCAACGGCGCTATCATCTGGTTTTACGGGAGCGGAATCACCCATAGAATCAAGGTACAGTGCTTCAACTTCGGCACGCGCCCAAGGCGTCCGACGCAGAAACTTTAAACTGGATTTGACGCTTGGATCGCTTTTAAAGCAATTGATGTTGATCCGTTTACCCAACTCAACCCAGCCAAAACGGGCAACCAGCGCATTGACTTGCATTTCAAGCGTGACGCCACGCAAAGGATCTTTAGAAGTGTGAGCTGTCATGTAACGTCCAGTAGTTTCAGGTTTTTGTGTTCAGGATTCGGCGTGTAGCAAGGAAGGTTACAAGAAAGCGGGGCGAGCGGCAATGATTCAAGCCGCGACATCATCGCAATGGGTATGAACCAGCGTACTGTTTTAATTGCAAATCATTATCGATATGAAGTAAGTGTACTTATACCTAACGTGAGAAACGAGAGGGAAGTCAGAGATTACTAACGTATTGATTTATCGCAACGTGGATGTGGCTTATGAACTTATTTATCATTACAGTTGATTTAACATAATATACATTATGCGAACCAATGAAGACACAGGCAGGAACTGGCCGTTCCGTTGAACAAATCCCCACATCCACAAAACACCTAACTAACAAAAGAAAAACCAAGCTGTATTAATAAGACCGTTATCTACCTCAAAGACGGCAATACTCTCTATAGGCTCAGCTGAAAGCCCATGGATTAACTCATGGTCAAATACCTTATTGCCTAGCACGGTACGAGATACCAATTCCGCTCTCAGTTCTGGGTTGTTGAATCGGTTATTCACGTAAAACTCTCTCAACGCCTCTTTTCCTACCATCGATGGCGTTTCTGCCGGCATGCGGTATGCTTTGAAATCTGGTGCAAAGCATGACACGAATGCATCGATGTCATGTTCGTTATAGGCCTTAAACTGTGCCGCTACGGCCGATTCTGGTGACATGGTTTCTCCCCACTATGTATTTTTCTATTGTTTGTGCTTGAATAAGTAAATTGTGTGCTAATTATCAAGAAATCAGGAAGGCTCGCGGTACGATTTATCTGGGCCTCAGAGCGTTTTCCTCTACAATGTATTTTCCAGCCCGCTTATCAGGTCCATTCCCATGCCAAGACTGACTCAGAAAGACATGACAGAAAGTGAACAACGTCAGCTTAAGACGTTACTCGATCAGGCGAGAAAAAAACAGGACCGCCCGCTGACCAACTCTGAGAGTAATCATATTAAAGACGATTACATCGATAAGCTTATGAAGGAACGCGAAGTCGTAGCAAAACAGGCCAAGGCCGAGAAGAAGAAAAATAAGTTTAAGCCTGATTCCTCAGCGACTTATGAATGGTCAGCCAGTACAAATCTACGGGGCCGCCGCTAGCGTTTACGTCGCGGTCGCTCGTGTCCTTAGCTTGACACCATTACCGAAAAAGATGCCGAGCGGCCGCCGTTCGCACGCTCTGGCTTAACGCTTCCAGCGATGCAGAGCGGATATTCCAACGGTGCCAGTACAGTCGAATATCGATAGGATTTCCGGCTTGAAATGGTACTAATTCGCCTTTTTCCGTATGCGATGATGCCATATGTTCTGGGATCATCCCCCACCCTAGCCCTCTGAAAATGGCACCGACAAAAGCCGCCGTTGAAGGAACGAATTGCTGTGGTGGTTCGATCACGGTTGGAACCAGTGATTCTATAAATAAGGATTGTAATCTGTCCTTATTGTTAAATATCAGGAGCGGCGCTTTTTGCAAACTGTCCACATTGATTCCTTCAGCAAAGTACGTCTCGTGAAAAATCGGTGAGCAATAGGCGCGATAACGCATTGTTCCTAAATATTCCACGCTGCAACCTTGAATGGATTCTGGGCTGGCGCTGACGGCCGCCATGACCCGACCTTCGCGCAGCAAGCTTGCCGAATGTTCCTGATCCTCAACGAGAATGTCGAGCAAAATACTGGATTGGTGACAGGCATCTTCCATCGCATCCAGAAACCATCCGTCTATTGAATCCGCATTCACAGCTACTGAAATACTCGGTCTGACTGGCATTTCAAGCGTGCTGAAAAGCTCGCTCTCCAACATATCTATCTGTTCTGCGTGCCGAAGTAACGCTTGTCCCGTCGGTGTTGCTCGACAGGGATTACCCCTTACGATCAGTACCTGACCAAGCTGATCTTCTAACTGCTTGATACGCTGGCTGATGGCAGACGGCGTGACGTGGAGTTTACGAGCCGCAATTTCAAAGCTGCCGCTACGGACAATCTCCATGAACGCTCTCAGACAGGGGTAATTCAGGTGCATGGTTATTTTTTCTTAACAATATCAGGATGATTCAATTTGCCTTAATTAAAGGCTCGATACAACTTTCGCGAAGTGGTGAATGCCATATACGGTATTGAAGAAAATTCAGGGGGGGATGTGAGAAGAATCGCAGAAGGAGTAAATATATACCCGGCAACCTTTCGGTTGCCGGGTGACGACGTCACTTTTTACTTTAACAGCGCACGAGGTGACACGTGATGCTGTTCCAAACGAAAATGCTCTATCGCCTGCGCTAACGACATAGACTGATCTTCCAGCGAACTGGCTGCAGCTGACATCTGCTGTACCAACGCGGAGTTTTGCTGCGTCACACCATCCATTTCATTAACGGCAATCGTGACCTGACTAATGCCCTTCGCCTGCTCATCCGATGCCGTGACAATCTCACCGATAATGCTTTGTACCGAGCTGACAGCGTGTGTCATGTCCTGCATGGTCTTACCGGCATCGTTCACCAGTTTAACGCCGCTTTCAACGCGCTGGCTGGATTCCTCAATCAGTGCGGCAATCTCTTTCACCGCACTGGCGCTGCGCTGGGCCAGACTGCGAACTTCCGATGCCACAACGGCGAATCCTCTGCCCTGTTCGCCCGCTCGTGCCGCTTCTACCGCGGCGTTAAGCGCCAGAATATTGGTCTGGAAAGCGATGCTGTTAATCATGGTGGTGATATCGCCAATCTTCTTCGCACTCTCATCAATCTGCGCCATCGTCTGAACCACCTGACCGACCAGCGATTCACCACGCTGAGCAATCTTCGTGGCATTCTCTGTCAACGTCGTAGCCTGATGAGCATTGTTGGCATTGTGTTTCACCGTTGCGGTGATCTCTTCCATACTCGCTGCGGTTTGCTCCAGCGCGGCAGCCTGCTGCTCCGTACGCGATGCAAGGTTGAGGTTACCGCTGGCAATTTCCGCAGCGCCTTGTCGCACGGAATCACTGGCGTCTTTGATCTGCCCGACGACCTGACGCAGCTGTGACTGCATCGTATGCAGCGCGAAGAACAGACTGCTGCGATCGTTGGGCTTCACATCAATCACATTACTCAGCCGACCTTCCGCAACGGCCAGCGCGATAGTAGCTGCTTCGCGTGGTTCGCCACCCAATGGTTTAAGCACTTTACGGCTGAATACCCAGCCCAACAACGCGCTCACCAACAGGATACTGATCACCATCATGATGACGGCATTCATTAACTGGCGTTCAGAAGCGGCCATTACCTGACTCACAGGAGCAACAATAGCCAGATGCCATTTATCTGTGCTGTTGCCGATAGTAACGGGCTGCCAGGTGATCAGCGCTTCTTCGCCCAGAATGGCATCGTCGTGTTGTACCACTGCGGACGTGAAATTGTCAGTCGGCCCTTGCCAAGCTTTGCTTGTCTGGGATTTATCAGGATAAGAGATGACTTTACTCGCACTGGATAGCAGCATCGCGTAACCGCCGCCTTCCCAAGGCTTAATCCGGTTAATTTTTTCCTGTAATGACGCAAGAGAAATGTCTGACGTAACGACACCCCACAGTTTTCCCTGACTGACGATCGGTGCGGCGACTGACGTCAGCAGCGTTGGAACGCCGTTATAAGCGTAGGAGTAAGGTTCGATGAGCGTATCTTTCTGGCTTTTTTGCGGCAACAAGTAGTAATCGCCCTGGCCGGGAGTCAGGAAGGACTGCAGAGGGTGCATCTTGTAATTACCAGCCTGATCGCGATCGACAAACCAGGCGTAGCGGCCTTTAGGAGCCTGGCCTGGCTGATCGGCAAACTCGGCATCACGGCCGTCAAACACATTCTCTTCAAAAATGACTGAAATCGAGAGATATTCTGGGTTATCCCGCAGGGCATATTCCGTCATTTTATCGACCACTGCGCGGTCTTTAATGCCTGCGGCGGGCAACGCAACCAGCCCTTGCCCGAGGTTATGTGCCACATCCCGGGCGTAGTTGAGTTCCTGTTGAATTCTTAATGCTTCACTTTGGGCTATCTGCTGTAAATAGCGTTCGGCCAGAGACTTTTGTTCCTTACTGGACTGCCAACTGAGCACCCCAATGGTGACAGCGAAACCGAGTGCGATGGTTAATGCGCCAGTTAGCAGGACTTGAGCGCGGGTACTCATTGATTTTTTTTGTATTAATTGTGTGGCCATTATGGCTCCCCTAGAGTTGATACTTATCGTAATCAACATTCCGTTGCAATGAGCTCCTACTATTTGTTTATCGGCGTCTTTTTTTTGAACTTTAGTTACACAGATGTGAACAAAAGAGTGGCATTGGGGGTCTATGGTCGTTGAGGTGTACTTGCCCTATTTCGCTAGGTTAACGGCAGTTTGATGGAGGGTTCGGCTCCAGGTTTTTGTGCATGTTAAAACCGCTAATCTGGAAGCCATTCTTTTCATATAACGCCTTGGCAACCGGATTATGCGTAGCCACTCTCAGCCCGATTTCGCCAATACCTAACGCTGTGAGCGCTACGTCCAGCGCAGCAAGCGAGGCCTTACCGAAACCACGGCCCCGCCATACGGGTAGAAGGCAAAAATCAGATACCCAGGCGGCATTTTCTTTCAGAACGACCCACAAGTAGCCGATGATGCCGTCTGCGTTATCTGCGGAATGAATG
This sequence comes from Pectobacterium carotovorum, assembly GCF_900129615.1. Taxonomy (GTDB): domain Bacteria; phylum Pseudomonadota; class Gammaproteobacteria; order Enterobacterales; family Enterobacteriaceae; genus Pectobacterium; species Pectobacterium carotovorum. The sequence continues at coordinate 419,779 of NZ_FQWI01000001.1, forward strand.
CACCATAATTTATTAGCTGCGGTGTGAACACCCTGCGGTAACGCAATATCGATCGATTGCGTGGCGATCGCCCTCGCCTTTTCTGCGTCATATCCCCGGGATTCTTGTAGATCCTGCGCATATTCAAGAATAAAAAACTGGCGATATTCGGGGTAATCCCCCTCAGCCATATCCGTTAAATTTACCATTGTGTTTATTTTTCCAAATCCGAGTGATGGTCAGCTTCGCTGACCATGATGCATAACACCATTTATTATCAATGTAATCAATAGCGTGGAAGACACTACGCGGTTCCGATAAGACGAAACGGAACCGCGCAGAAACGTCAAGATGAGGTTTCTGATGCCGTTCTGGTCCCACGTTCACGGGCGGAAGACGAACAGATAAAGGCCAGAATCACCATGACAAGCACCGGCAGCATGGCGATGCGTAACCCTGCAACCTCGCCAAGGAAGCCCAGTGCAGGCGGACCGACGAGAAAAGCAAAGTAGCCCAACGTTGCGGCGATCGTGACGCGAACGGCACTGTTTTCTCCGCTTCCTGCGGCGGAAATGGTGAGCGGGAAGCCCAGCGAAGCGCCGATACCCCAGAAGATAACCGCAGCGGCGGCCAGCAGTGGATCATTAGAGAAAATGACCAGCGCCAGCCCAAGCGCAGCGGAAGCGGCGCTGAAACGGAGCACATTGACCTTGCCAAAGCGATCGACAAAATATCCTCCGGCAAAACGCCCCAGCGTCATACCAGCAGTGAATCCGACATAAACCAGCGTCCCCGACGTGTGACCAAAGTTGTGACCATCGATCATCAATAACGGTAGCCAATCGTTGGCAGAACCTTCTGCAAGCGCCATCGCAAGAATAACCACGCCGAGAATCAACAGGCGGCTGTCTTTAAGTTCGTTGAAGACCTGCGTCTTGTAGTCGCCCTTTTCTTCTTGCTCAGAACGGGCCAGATCGCTCAACCACGGCATTTGGCGCATCAGCGCCATCGCGGTGAGTATCGACAGTGCTACGGCCACCACAAAGTGCAGCGTAGTATTGATACCAAACGCCGTCATCGCCATCCCTGTCAGCGCGCCGACTAGCGTTCCCAGGCTAAAAAAACCGTGCAGCGTAGTCATCAGGCTTTTATTCAGGTGCTGTTCAAACGCCGCCCCTTCAATGTTGATGGCGATATCAACCAGGCCGACTCCTGCGCCGAAAATCAACAATCCCATAAAGGCGCTGGGCGTGCTTTGAATCGAAAGCGACGCGGCAAGCATAAGTAGCCCAAGCAAAAGCAGCAGGAATCCACCGGCCATGGTTTTACGAATGCCGAGAACGTTAATGACTTTTCCTGCACCCAATACGCCGAGCATGGAACCACATGAAAAACCAAACAGAATCATGCCCATCGTTTCCGTTGAGGCATTCAGAACATCACGCATAACGGGGGTTCGGGTCACCCAGGTTGCCCACGTAAAACCGGGAATGAACATCAGCCCGAACAGGGCAAATTTATTGATAGCGGGTTTTGTGGTCATAGCTCTCGTCGTCTTTATTTGAATCAATTCGTACATACGTACGAATAACTATCGCACGAATATGCACCACTTTGCACCTGTTTCACGATGTTCTTTTTTTAATGGGAAGGTGCCTGACACGAACGCGCCAGGCAGGAATTAAGAGGTCAGTTTGATTACCGTATTGAGAATATCTTCACGGCTGACGGCTTCACTATTGAGATAGTTATGGATCGTATATCCTTCAATCATTGCATCCAGCGAACATGCGGTTGCGATACTGAAATGCAGGTGAAGCGATGTTCTGCTGCGCGTCATCCATTCTTGCAATATCAGCCGATACTCTTCTTTCCGCGATGCCAGCGCGTACAGTTCAAAACTTAATGTCAGGTGACGCGGTGTCGCCCAGATGTCTCCACAGATCAGGTCAACCACCGCTTCGCGCGCGCTGTCGATGTCCTTTGCCTGCTTGAGGCGGACACGGAATGCATGTGAGATACCATCGACCATATAAACGAACGCGCTGCTCAACAGCAATTCAATACTGCTGTAGCGGTAGGTTAGCGTCCCCGGTGACAATCCGGCCTGCTGCGCTATTTTTCGGTAGGTTGCCCCCCTCACGCCGTGATCCAGTATGACTTCCAACGCGGCTTCAAGAATTCTGCTTTGTGTATCTTTGCCATCATGCGTTGCATCGTGTGATGGTGACGTCATTCTGTTTCCCCTCAGCTGGCAATCCTGACTGTCGTAACATTTATAACAAAAAAAGCCGCCAGTGAGTGCGATCCCACTGGCGGCTTATGGTAAACGAAAAGCGGCTTAGCCTCTCAATTTACTGTGATATTCGCCTTTCAAGGTATTGATTTCAGCTAACACCGCTTTGGCTTCGCTCAGTTTACCGGCATCCGCCAGAGCCTGTGCGCTGTCCACTTTTTGCAAAATCTTATCCAAACCTTCCACATAGGCTTTTCTGTCTGGACCATCGGCAGGCTGTTTGGCGAAATCAGGCGGCACCTGCGTTTTAGCGTGCTCAACGTGCTCACGGAATGTGCTCAGCGCAGTTTTCAGCGCGGCGGCATCGTCCGCTTTAGTGGCGGCGGTATAACTTTTCTGCATACCGCGCATGTCTTCCGACGTAGTGGCATTTGCCAAAACAGGGGTCAGCAAACTACCAGCCAACAGCACAGAAAAACAGATTTTGGTCACTTTATTCATCTTGAACTCTCGCTTGTGTTCCACAGCACGACATACTCAGAGAATCTGACCACCACAAACCGGCCAGCCCAATATTGCTCTTGTTATATTGCGTCCTACGCCATAGCCCGCATCATGCAGCAATGACTATGCTAATTTTATGGTTATTATCGTAAAGATGTTAAATTATTTTTAATCGTTTCGTTGCTTTTAATTGTATAAATGTAAAAAAAGCTTACCGAGCGACGCCGGTAAGCCTTTCTATCAACATCAGTTTTATCGGTAAAGCATGAACAGCCTTAGTTCAGCGGCTTTTTCTTAGTTCAACTGCTGTCCTTAATTCAACTGATACGCCAACGTAATCTCGGCTTTGAGCACTTTTGATACCGGGCAGCCCGCTTTCGCTTTTTGGATGATGCTATCGAACGTGGCTTCATCAATACCCGGCAGTTTCACCGTGCTGTGCAGCGCAATTTTGGTGATGGCGAACCCACCATCGACTTTATCCAGCGCCACATCCGCCGTGGTATCGATCGATTCAGGTTTATGCCCTTCTTCGCCTAACATCAGCGAGAGCGCCATAGAGAAACAGGCCGCATGCGCTGCGCCAATCAGTTCTTCCGGGTTCGTGCCGGGCTTACCCTCAAAACGGGTATTGAAGCCGTAAGGCTGCTGTTGCAGTGCACCGCTTTCCGTTGAGACGGTGCCTTTTCCCTGCTTGATATCACCTTCCCAATGCGCTTGCCCTTTCTTATGAATGGTCATGCTGTCTCCTCTTCATCGTTATATACCCGTCATGCTGCAAGTTGCATGCGCGAAATAATGTTGTCACCCTTTAAACCGTAGAACACATTCTGAATAAATCCAAATCGATTATTCACGCATATAATTATTTCACTCTATAGAAATAAACTCAGTGATATATTCACTGCTTTACTCTTTTAAGATAAAACCGATTTACCTATTTATACAAAACTCCTATTATCAATAGGCCAAAAAATGGATTTCCGTTTTGGTTTTTTATTTTACCACTCACCTATGTTATTAATCTTGAATCATATTGGATGTGAAACATGAATAAAATAACCTCATTAGCCTTGTCTGCACTATGCGTTATTCCCCTGATTAATACCGCCCACGCCCAGTGGGAACTGGACGACATCTGTTACGGCTACGCCACCGCAACGGGCTCTGGCTATCAGGGCGGTGCACTTTTACTGGACCCAATCCCGAAGAACATGGAGATCACGGCGTTAAACCGAAACCAGCTGGATTATCGTGGCGTGAAGGCGTCACTGGCTGGGGCCTATCTGAAAGTGAATGGGCCAAAAGGCAGTACGGTGGTTTATGTCACCGATCTCTATCCTGAAGGTGGCGATTGTGCCTTGGATTTATCGTTTAACGCCTTTGAGAAAATAGGCGATCTGCGGGATGGAAAAATTAATATCGACTGGACTCTGATCGAAGCGCCGGTAAATGGCAACGTTATTTATCGAATAAAGGAAGGTTCAAACCCTTATTGGGCTGCGGTGCAATTCAGGAACGTAAAATATCCCGTTATTGAGATGAAATATATGCGCAATAACCAATGGATTGCTGCACAGAAAACCGATTATAACCACTTTATTGTTGAGCACGTTGGAATGAACGATATTCCGATTGAATTTACCGACGTAAAAGGCAACGTCCTCAGTGATACACTGCCGCCGATGTCACAAAGCACCTCATCTGCTTACCTGATCACGGGTAACGTCCAGCTTTAATTCTCACTGCCTTGAGGGAGGCTGGCGTCGCGCAGCATCCCTCATTTCTGCAAATCATAGCTGAAAGAGAATGCCTCATTTTTGTCAGTGTTTTCATCATATTATCTGGACGTCATCTGCTGCACGTGAGTACACTTCTCGTTTCCCACTTTTTCTATTGCCCAAATATTTGTTAGTTTTATCACTTCTTTAAGCGTTTGATTCGCCATCATTCGCACTACAGTATACCCTGTCGCAGATTACACTCTATTTTCTGCTTTAGGCATCATTACAAAAGGTCTCTTTTGCGTGGCAAAATTATTTTTACGTAGTGGAAGTTTGGATGATTTTCTGGCGCTGGGTGAGAACGGCCAGCCAGTTTACGCATCAGCACTTCAATTGCGGGAAACGTTACGTCTCAGAAAACAGCAGCAGATTGCCGATTGTCTGGCGATTCCCCAACCCAACGAGCATGGCGACCGCATTGACTGGTATTCGCCAGTTGACGGTAAAGTCACCTCCTGGATTGCCGCGAGCGAAGAAGAACGAGAAAAGGCGCTGGCGTTACTGGAAACTTATCAAGCTGCGGTTGCCGACATCAGCCAGCGTGCGCAAAATGCAGAAAAAGCGGGGCAGAAACTCTTCGGTGTCCTGCTGGCAAAAGCGATACAGTTCCCTGGAGCGAACCACGTTTATCTGGTTGATGGCAAACCCGTCTTAACGTTCTGGGGCTTCGTCAATCTCGATAAGAAATCTCGGCTTGATGCATTGGACTGCCTGCGACCTGTCATCAAGGAAGCGGAACCGCTTTTTGTTGCACCCGCCCCCGTTGCAAGCGCACCCACACTGCCGTTGGTCGATCCCGTTCCCGAGCCGGAACCACAGCCTATCGTTCAGCCCGAACCTGTCGATTCAACACCTGCACCTGTTGCCGCTGCGGCAGCCGTGCCTGTTCGCCCACCGTTCTTCCGCCTGTGGTGGCTGCTACCTGCTGCCGCACTGTTAGCGATTTTGTCATTGCAAATACGTGGCTGCGTGTCAGGACAAGACGACAAGCCGACCTCCGATGTAGCCGCGACGGTCAAACCAGAAAAACGCGCCCTGCCTTCTTCTACGCCGGCTGAACCAGTGCCACAGCAAGAAAGCACGCCTGTTCCACCTGTCGCAGAAAAAGAGGTTGTGAAAACCGCTGAGCCATCAGTCGCTACGGCACCGGTTGCTGCTGCGCCTGTAGTAGACGCGGTAAAACCGGAAGCACCTGCGGTCACGGAACCAAAAGAGCCTGTTGCGCCGCCGGCTGAACCCGTTGCCGAGCCAGTGCCAGCGATTCCTGCGGGCAAAGATGATCTCGTCATGCCAGCCGACGCGGTGAAAATCGGTTCCATCAAATTCCTGAACGGCAACTGGCGCGTCATTGTTGATAGCAAAGCGCCGATTACCGGCAGGCCACCTAGCCTGCGCTACCAGATTCAAAATGGAAAAGGCACGGCACGCATAACTCATGGTGACGATGTCACGTGTCGCGCTAACGTTGAGGCAGGATTAATGAGCTCTGGCAATCTGATCATCAACAGTCGTTCCGGCGCCCGCTGCTCTGATAATTCTCGTTTCCAAATGCCGGAATTGGTCTGTAAACAAGGTGCCTCCGGCGCTGCGGCAGAGTGTATTGGTCGCTATGACGAAAACACCGTTTTCCCGATGACGATAAAGCGCGAGAGTAAATAATCATGCTGGCGACGATTACCGATTATAAACAACGCATTACGTTGATTCAGGACAGCGGAATTCAGTTTTTGGATTTTGCCTTAAAGCCGCAGTTTTCGGCTGAGCAGCCTAACCGCTATGTGCGTAAAAGTGCCAACGGCCCTCTGCTGCACCTGCTGTATGATGAACAGTCGGATAAATTCCTGCTGCCTTCTGCCACCGGGATGCCGCCGGAAGTAGTGAAGCCTGAGCTGAGCATTTCGCTTGAGCAATCGCTGAAGCTGCTGGAGAACATTTGGCTGCCGCTGCCCTTCTTCCGCTTTAATCCGCCGCGCACCTTCATGGGCGGGCCGGATAACTGGGCGCGGATGCAAATTCTTGCGTTGGATACACCCGATCAGGACGGCAATACGCACCGTATTTGTCTGGCGTTCGATACCAAAACCTACCCGGAAGGCCACGAGTACGAGTCGCTGGCACCTAATGCCAATGACATCAAAACCGGCGGGAGTTTCGCGCTGGCTTATCACAGCGACGAACTAGGTGAATTCCTTGATGAAACCTGGGTCGACGGATGGCTGCGCGAAGTCTTTGCTCAGCGGGTTAAAGCGCTGGAAAGCCGTGACAGCCACGATATAAAAGTGGCACTCAGAGGGTTTGAATATCAGGCACATTACCTGAATGTGTTGGATATGCTGGGCAACCAGCTCGAAATACCGGAAATTCGGATCAATACCAGCACGCTGCAGGAACCCGCTGTCAACGTTGACCTGATTTTAGACGTCGGTAACTCGCACACCTGCGGCATTTTAGTTGAGGACCATGCTGACGAAAGCAACGGCCTGAAACAGACCTATGAACTGCAGTTGCGCGATCTGAGTGAGCCACATTATCTGTATAACGAACTTTTCGAGAGCCGCGTTGAGTTTTCACAGGCGAAGTTCGGTAAAGACAATTTCTCCGTAGAAAGCGGTCGTGATGACGCGTTCATCTGGCCGTCAATCACCCGCGTCGGGCGCGAAGCCAGCCACATGGCGCTGCTGCGTCAGGGAACGGAAGGATCGAGCGGTATTTCCAGCCCGCGCCGCTACCTGTGGGATGAAGAAAGCTATGCGCCAGGCTGGCGTTTCAGCCAGACGGATGCCCATTCGCAAACCGAACCGCTAGCGACAGCCATGCCGTTGACCATCATGCTGAATGATGAAGGTCAGCCGCTCTACAACCAGCCGCTGGAAGAGCGTTTACCGGTGTTTTCACCGCACTACAGCCGCAGTTCGATCATGACCTTCATGCTCTCTGAGCTGCTGGCCCAGGCGCTCATGCAAATGAACAGCGCCGCTCAGCGCTTGAAGATGATCCACAGCAGCGCGCCACGCCAGTTGCGAAATATCATTCTGACCCTGCCTTCCGCAATGCCGAAACCCGAGCGTGAAATTTTCCGCCGCCGGATGCATGAAGCGATCGCGCTGGTCTGGAAAGCGATGGACTGGCACCCGATGGATGAGGATTTCACCACGCCAGCCGACAAGCAACTGAGTCGGGTTCCGGTGCCTGACGTGCAAATCGAATGGGATGAAGCCACATGCGGGCAGATGGTTTACCTGTATAACGAAGCGCAGGTGAACTTTGGCGGTCGTGCGGAAGATTTTTTCGCCAGCATGGCACGCCCCGATAAAGAGCTCGATGAAGGCGAACCGGCGGGTAAAACGCTGCGCATTGCCTCAATCGACATCGGTGGCGGCACCACCGACCTCGCCATTACTCAATATCTGCTTGATGACGGCGTCGGCAACAACGTTAAAATCATTCCCCGCCTGCTGTTCCGTGAAGGCTTTAAGGTCGCGGGCGACGATATCTTGCTGGATGTGATTCAGCTTTACATCCTCCCCGCGCTACAGGCCGCGCTGAAAACCGCCGGAATGGCCAGCCCGGATGCGCTGATGGCGAAGCTGTTCGGCAATGAAGGCCGTATGGACGCACAGCTCACGCTGCGTCAGCAGGTCACGCTACAGGTCTTCATCCCAATTGGTCGCGCGATTCTGGAAGCCTATGAGCGCTTTGATCCGCTGGACACCAGCGCCGAGATCGAATCGACCTTCGGCGAATTGCTGGAACAGGCACCAACGGAAAAAGTGCTGGAATACATCAATACGGAAGTGCAGCGCGAGCTACCGGTCAGCGACAAGGTCTTCGATATTTTGCAAGTGCCGCTGATTCTCAAACTGAGCAAGCTGCACGGCGAATTCCTGTCTAACAAGATGAACATCACGCAGAATCTGCGCCTGATGTCTGAGGTGGTGTCGCTGTATTCGTGCGATGTGCTGCTGCTGACCGGTCGCCCTTCGCGCTTCCCAGGAATTCAGGCGCTGTTCCGCCACCTGCAGCCGCTGCCGATTAACCGCATGCTGTCGCTCGATGGCTATCACACCAACGACTGGTATCCGTTTAACAAACGCGGACGCATCGATAACCCGAAATCCACCGCCGCCGTCGGCGCGATGCTGTGCCTGCTGGCGCTCGATCTGCGCCTGCCGGGCTTTTACTTTAAGGTTGGTGATTTCCAGCCTTATTCTACGGTGCGCTACCTCGGCATGATGGACAGTAGCAACGCGCTGACGCTGGATAACGTTTACTACAGCGATATCGATCTGGATGCGCCGGATTTCGAGCTTGATCCGAAACTCAGTTTCCAGGTGCGTGGCTCACTCTGCCTTGGCTTCCGCCAGTTGGACAACGAGCGCTGGCCTGCGTCCTCACTCTATATGCTCTCAATCGTCGATCAGGATTTGGCGCGTAAGGTCGTCGGCGACAGTAAGCTGCGTGTCCGACTGGCCGTAACGAAAAGTGACGATCAAGACAGCCCCGAACGCTTTGAGATTGCCGATGCGGTGCTGGAAGACGGCACCCGCGTTCCACCACAGCATTTACGACTCAAATTGAACACATTATCCGCTAACGGCTCAGGTGCGACCCATTATTGGATCGATAGTGGGAGTGTATTTAAAAAATGAAACGATTAACGTCCAAACAGCTCTCTACCCGACTTCACGGCCAGCTACAGGCCGTCGCGCAAGGTGTTGAACAGGCCATCGACTGGGTTGAAAGTACCCGCCAGAACGCCCCGCGTCTGGATATCGAAGCCGACCGTCTGATCGTCAAACTGCGCCGTAATCACAATAAAGCGCAGCACCTGTCCGACGTGGCGCAGAAAGAGATCGCCATCGGCTTTTTTGGCCTGTCTCAGGCGGGGAAATCCTATCTGATCGCATCGCTGGCCGGGGGCGAAAACGGCAAGCTGGAAACCGCTTTTGAAGGGCAACAGCTGGATTTTATCGATCACATTAATCCGTCCGATCGCGCAACCGCGCTCGTCACGCGCTTTAGCCGGCAGTCGGGCGTGAAGAACAAATCGTTCCCCGTTCAGCTGCAACTGCTCAGCGAACTGGATATCGGCAAGATCATGGCCAACGCGTTTTTAAACGATCTCAATCAAGAGACCACGTTTGAAGAGTTGGACGAGCGCCATATTGCTGAACACATTAAAACGCTGTTGATGCACCGTCAGCCAGAACCCGTTGAAGGGATGAGCCGCGATGAAGTCGTCGAACTCTGGGACTATCTCGCGCGTCACGATGTTAAACGGCAAAAACAGCTGGAAGCCCATTTCTGGCCGGTGGCGATTGAATTAGCGCCTTACCTCACGGTTGACGATCGCGCCCAGCTCTTCTCTGTACTGTGGGGCGAGTTGAATTCGCTGACCACCGCCTATCGCCATTTCAGCCACACGCTGCAACACCTGTCCGGTACACGCAAGCTGTTAGCACCGCTGCGGATTCTGGTGGATGATGAGTTAAATCCGGCAGACGGTCTGATCGACGGTTCTGCGCTGGAACACTTGCACAGTGCCGACGATCCCGGCGTGCTGGTGCGACCGGTTCAGAATGGCCGCGCGGGGAAAACGACGGAGCTTTCGCTGGCTGAGTTAACGATGCTGACGGCGGAGTTGCTTATCCCGCTGCATTTGCCGCCTAAAGAAGCGCTGTTCGAGCAGGTTGATGTGCTGGATTTCCCCGGTTTTGGTGAGATCCGCGAGACGCGGGACGAGCCACCAGCAAGACAGCAAAGCACGCAGCATCCACTGGCGCACACGCTATTGCGGGCGAAACGCGCCTATCTGCTGGAGCGCTATACCGATAATCAGGAAATGAACGTACTGATGGTATGCAGCGCAGCAGGCAACCGCGCCGACGTTAAAGTGGTCGGCAAGGCGCTGGATCATTGGGTTAAACAGACGCAAGGCGAAAACGCACAGGTTCGTAGTCACCGTAAACCGGGGCTGATTTGGGCGGTCACTCGCCACGATCGCCGTATTACGCACGGGCAAAACTATGATGCCGCGGTACAGCGCTATGTCGGTAATCCGGGCGACGCCTGGGGAACGATGCTGGCGATGGATAAACGTGGCGTAGCGCGAATGGCAACGTGGCTGGGCGCGGAAGTCCACCGGGATGTCAAGCTGGGGCGCATCAGCGAACAGCTTAGCGAACTCCAACGTGAACTCAGCGATAACCTGCTGGGTAACTGGTATCTGCCCGTTGATGTTGACGATCCGGCAGAAAAACAGCGTATCGCAGAGACCTTGCTCAAATCGCTCCAGACCCGCACCGGCGTGCACGGTGAACTGCTGGAACGGCTGCTGCCTTCGCGTGATGAGCTGCGCCGTTTATATCTGCAACAGAAAGGGGCAAGCTATGGCGGTTTCCACGCCGATGCCGAAGACCTTTCTGCCCCGTCGGTCAATAGCGATCCGTTTGGCGTCGGGATCGAAATCGATCTGTTTGCCGATGAACCGATCGCGCTCGATCAGCCTGCGCCGCCGATTTTGACCATCGACCACGGCTATGAGGCTGATTACGCGCATGGCGTTTATCGTTACTGGATTAACTATCTACGTGGCCTGCCGGAAAATGCCCCGCTTCTCGATTTGCTGAATGTGCCTAAATCGACGATCGAAATGCTGGTCGAAGAATTGATTACCGGCAGCATCCGTTTGCGGATCGAAGAGGCGCTGGTCGATATGTTGGTCGACGGTGAGCAGTTGGGGATCAACCGTGAGAATAAAGCCGACCGTCAGGTTTCACGCGTGCTGACTATTCTCGGTGACTTCGTTGCCTGGCTCGGTTTCCAGCAGCTTGATGAATCCCTGCGCCCTGCAAGCCGTATTAATCGCGGTCATAAGATTTTCGCCAAGCCGGAAAAACAGGCGGTCAGCTTTGGGGCTTCACAGCGCTTAACCAAGCTATCGCTGACGCCGACCAATAATACGGCATTTTATATCTATGACTGGCTGGTTGGTCTAAATGAGATGATTATTCAGAATGCGGGCTATTCCGCTGCACGCGAAGTCAGTGATGAGCAGCGTGAACAGCTGGGCACGATTCTGACGTTGATTAAACCGGCTGAGAAATAACATTCAGTCTACCGCTGTCGATCCAGGAAACATGGCGTGACGTTGTCACTAAATTTTGCGCCATGTTTTCTTTTTTCTGTCATATCTTCCCTCCATATGTGTTTATCACCTCTTATCGTTCTGAAAAATCTTATTGACGAACGGTGGATTCAATCTATACCTAAGTTGATATCTTTCAATTAATAAGCGTTGACGTTCCTCTATCTGTTAGCCATTTCCACCGCGTGGACGTGGGTGACCTTAACAGGAGTGGTTATGACGATAGAAAAAGCGCGCGAGGAAGACGGCATCTCGGTAGAAAATGGTGAGCATGAACCTATTCTGCTGAAAATAAGGGCATTTTATCGAGAACTGACAGCCGAAAGATTAACGGAGCTGGGTGATATCTATCATCAGGATATTCACTTTATCGACCCCGTTTCCAGCCATCATGGGTTGAATGCTTTGCATCGCTACTTTTCTCATTCACTCGACAACCTGAGCTATTGTCAGTTCGAGATCGCCGATATCCATACCTTCCGCGGCGGTGCGACAATGTTCTGGACGATGCACTACGCGCATCCGTCGTTAAAGCGCAACGCGCCGCTGACATTAGCGGGCTGTAGCCACCTGCTCTTCGCCGACAACAAAGTGATCTACCACCGTGACTATTACGATATGGGCGAAATGCTTTATCAGCATATTCCCCTGCTGGGTTCGTTCATCAGCCACCTGAAGTCGAGACTTAAGACATGAAACGCGTGTTGATTACCGGGGCGAGTTCTGGAATCGGCCAGCAATTGGCGCTGGATTATGCCAAAGGCGGCTGGGACGTCCTCGCCTGCGGGCGCGATGAACAACGACTTAACGCATTAACTGCCACCTTCCCAACCATTCGCACGATAGCATTTGATATGACGAATCTGGCGGATACGCAGCAGGTACTGGACGGCGTCACGGTCGATCTGGTGATTCTCAGTGCGGGAACCTGTGAGTATCTGGATAACGGCGTCGTTGAAGCGGAAAAAGTCAGTCGGGTGCTGACAACCAACGTGCTAGGCCCGGTGAATTGCCTGTCGGTGCTATTGCCACAGCTTGCCAACGGTAGCCATCTGGCGCTGGTTGGCTCGACCGCCAGCCTCGTTGCGCTGCCAAGAGCAGAGGCCTATGGCGCGTCAAAGGCAGCGCTGGCCTACTTCGCCCGCAGCCTGTCGCTGGATTTGCAGGCTCGCAATATCACCGTGTCGCTGATCTTGCCAGGTTTTGTCGATACCCCGTTGACCGCACGTAATGACTTCCCAATGCCGATGCTGATTTCCGTGTCCCACGCCTCGGAAGCTATTCGACGTGGTCTGGCAAAGAAAAAACGTGAGATCGCTTTTCCTCTGCGCTTTGCGTTGTTGCTCAACGCGATTTCAGTGCTCCCACAGTCATGGCAACGTCTGCTCGCCAGCCGGTTAGTAAGGTAAACAGTATGAAGATTGCCATTATTGGTAGCGGTATTTCCGGCTTAACCTGCGCACTCAGATTATCCGATCGCTTTCAGGTGACGGTATTTGAAGCGAACGATTATCTGGGTGGTCACACCGCAACGGTTGATGTCGTTCAGGATGGCGTCCCCTACGCCATCGATACGGGATTTATTGTCTACAACGAGCGGACCTATCCCCATTTTATTGCGCTGCTGGATGAGCTGGGGTTAACCGGTCAGCCGACAGAAATGAGCTTTTCGGTCAGTAATCCGGTTTCCGGTCTGGAATATAACGGCCATACGTTAAACACACTATTCGCCCAGCGCGGCAACCTGATCCGCCCCAGTTTCTATCGTTTCGTTGCGGAGATTGTGCGCTTTAACCGCGTCTGCAAGCGGTATCTTGCCAACGGCGATTATCAGGGGCTGACGCTAAGTCATTTGTTGCAGCAGGAAAAATTCTCGCCGTTCTTTGCCCAGCACTATCTTTTGCCTATGGGGGCGGCGATCTGGTCGTCGTCGCTTGAGGATATGCGGCACTTTCCGCTGTCGCTTTTCCTGACCTTCTTCAACCACCACGGGTTACTGGATTTGGTCAATCGCCCACAGTGGATGGTGGTTCCCGGTGGTTCACGGGAGTATGTACGGCGACTCTCAGAGCGTATCCGCGATCGGGCGACGATCCACGTCCAGACGCCCGTCAGTCAGGTCACGCGTGATGATGCAGGTGTTAGGGTGCATACCGCTGGGCAGGCGTACCGGTTCGATCAGGTGATTTTCGCCTGCCATTCAGATCAGGCGCTGGCGCTGCTGGCAACGAGTACGCCCGATGAGCAGCGAATCCTCGGCGGCATGCACTATCAGCCGAACCACGTGATTTTACATACCGATACCCGGCTTCTGCCTCATAACCCGCGAGCATGGGCAAGTTGGAATTACCGTCTGCCGGTCGATCAGGCGTTTAGCCGCGCACGGGCCTCTGTGACCTATAACATGAACATTCTGCAAGGTATTCGCTCATCCACCACTTTCTGTGTCTCGCTGAACCCTCAGCAGGATATCGATCCGAATAAAATACTGCACCACGCGATTTATCATCACCCAGTGTTTACTCAACAGACAACAGAGTACCAACAGCAGCGCGACCGGATTAATGGGCACAACCGCAGCTGGTTTTGTGGTGCCTATTGGTACAACGGTTTTCATGAAGACGGCGTCAGAAGCGCGCTGGATGTCGTCAACCTCCTCCATCAGAGTGTGCAAGATGAATAGCGCCTTGTATGTTGGCAAGGTTCGCCATCGACGCTTCACGCCCGTTACACATCGTTTCGACTATGCGTTATTCATGACGTTAATCGATTTAGATGAGATCCCCGCCTTGCCGCATGCGGGGATTGCGCTAGAGCGCTTTTCCCCTGCGTCATTTTGTCGCGGTGATTACCTCGGTGGCGGCGATATCAAAACCAAAGCGCAGGATCGGATTGCAGAACTGACTGGGGAACGCCTCACGGGGAAAGTACTACTGCTGTGCCAGCTACGCTATCTCGGCTGCTATTTCAACCCGGTCAATTTCTATTATTTGTACGATGAGCATAACGAACTACGCTGGTTATTGGCAGAAGTGCGTAATACGCCTTGGAACGAACGTCATACCTATGCCGTCGTCCCCGATGGTTCTACGCCTGTTTCCAAAGCGTTTCATGTGTCGCCTTTTAACCCGATGGACATGGTGTATCACTGGCGACTCACGCCGCCCGATGCGCGTCTGCGGATTCACATCGAGAATCACAGACAAGGGCGCGAGTTTGACGCGACGCTGGTGCTGCATCGTCAGCCGCTCACTCGTGCCGCCCTGCGCGCCCAGCTTTGGTCTCTGCCGTTAATGACGATGAAAACCGCCTGCACCATATATTGGCAGGCTTTGAAACTGTGGATTAAACGCTCACCCGTTTATCCTCATCCGCAGTCTGAAAAGAAGGACAACCCATGAGTTCAACGGAAACACAGCTGGTGCGTCACCCGAGCAATACCGCTCGCTATACTCGAGCCAGAAAAGTGGTCTTTCTTCTGCTTAGTCGAATAGATGGCGGAGGGTTGCGCCTTCGCGAACCAGAAGGCAATGAAATGTTATTCGGGGATCGGCACGCGACGCTGCAAGGTGAAATCACGATACATAACCACCGTGTTTACCGCCGTGTACTGCTCGGTGGAAGTATCGCTGCCGGCGAAAGCTATATCGATGGTGATTGGAGCTCAACCAACCTCACGCTCGTTCTCCAACTTTTGGCGCAAAATCAGGCGCTAATCGATACGCTTGAAACGCGCTTTGGCTGGCTGACGGGGCCATTTCATCGTTTCATCCACTGGTGCCGTCGTAATCGCCCGCAGCAGGCACAGAAAAATATCGCCGCCCATTACGATCTGGGCAACCATTTTTACCGCAGCTTTCTCGATAGCGAAATGCTCTACTCCAGCGCCTGGTATCAGCAACCCGAAATGACGCTGGAAGACGCTCAGCGCGCCAAGCTGCGTCGCCTCTGCGAACAGTTGGCACTCTGTGAAACGGATCATTTACTGGAAATTGGCACCGGCTGGGGAGGATTAGCCGAACTGGCCGCACGTGAATATGGCTGTCACGTCACCACAACCACGTTGTCACAACAGCAGTATGACTATGCGGTTGAGCGCATTCAGCAAGCAGGCCTTAGCCATAAAGTGACAGTGCTGTTACAGGATTACCGCGCGTTGACCGGCCAGTATGACAAGCTGGTGTCGGTCGAAATGATCGAAGCGGTCGGAAAAGCCTATTTACCCACCTTCTTCAAACGCTGCCAGCAATTGCTGCGTCCACAAGGCCGTATGGTGCTTCAGGCGATCACAATTGCCGACCAGCGCTACAGCCATTACAGTCGTAATGTCGATTTTATCCAACGCTACATTTTTCCCGGCGGTTTTCTGCCCTCAATTACCGCGATGACGACCACCATGACGCGGCATACCGATTTTATCACCCGCGATCTGTTTGATATCGGTCAGGACTATGCCCGCACCCTCAGCGAATGGCGGCAGCGCTTTTATCAGCAGTGGCATATGCTGAATGCTCAGGGCTTTGATGAACCTTTCCAGCGCCTGTGGGTGTTTTACCTTTGCTATTGTGAAGCGGGCTTTCGCGCACGCACCATCAGCACGGTACAGCTCACCGCAGAAAGGCCATGAGCAAAAAGCATCGCGACTGAACCTTTACACTCAACCCCTAAGAGGCAAAAGACAATGAAACTGAAGGCACTTATCCTGACAGGCGTGTTCTTTTCCTGTTCCACCTTCGCGGCAAGCACCACGGTGACGCTGAATGAAGCGCTGCCAACGGGCACGGGTGGAAGTATCGGTGAGGTATCCATTACGGAAACGCCGTACGGCCTGCTTTTCACGCCGAGCCTGAAAGGACTGAAAGCGGGTATTCACGGGTTCCACGTGCATGAAAATGCCAGCTGTGAACCTGCCGAACAAGACGGCAAACCGGTTCCCGCCCTGGCGGCAGGCGGCCACCTCGATCCGAAAAAAACCGGTAAACACCTTGGCCCTTATAACGATCAGGGGCATTTGGGCGACCTGCCCGGTCTGGTCGTGAATGCGGACGGCACGTCCACTTATCCACTGTTGGCTCCACGGATAAAATCGCTGTCAGAAGTGAAAAATCATGCGTTGATGGTTCACGTCGACGGGGATAACTATGCTGACACACCCGCAAAACTGGGCGGTGGCGGAGCAAGGATGGCGTGCGGAGTGATTGATTAAGTAGGCGTAACGTTCGAGACGTGTGATGCCATATCGTTTGCGACATGGCATCACACATTAACAATTAACAACAGTGGTTAGCGGATAGCACGTTTTAATATACGGTTAGCGCTGTTCAGGAAATCATCGGCAACCTTATTCACCTCTCCATTACCGTAATCCAGTTTTTGCAGACTGCTTGTCCACAGCTGAACCAACTCCTGATTTTCCATAAACGGTGAAACAGGCACCTTAGACGCAGGTTGCTCCGCGGCCGCCCGATAGGCATTCGCTAACAGATTACCGGGGTTAATCACGCCGATCTCTTCCAGCAATTTTTGCGCTTTCGGGTTAGCAGGCATCCCGTTTTGCAATCCTAATGCCTTCACGCCCTCCGGGTTACTCAGCATGAAACTCATCAACATCGCCGCTTCCTTAGGATGCTTGCTGTTCTTGCTGATGGCGAACAGCGAAGACGGCTTGGTGGTCAGCCCAGAATCTTTAGCATTGGGCATGGTGAGGAACGGCCCCGTTTCCAACACGGCATCCTTTGGCATATTGCTAGAGTAGGTATAGATGGCCGAATCCCATAAATACATCCCGGCTAATTCACCGTTAATCCAGGGGCGAATCTCATAGACGTTGGTCCGGCCGAATGAGGAGAAATAGCGCTGATCGGGTATCACATGGGAATCAACCAGTTTTTTATAAAAGCCGAAGAGTTCCCGTACCTGATCGCGGCTATAGGCAATGCTCTGCTTCTTCTCATCGATCATATCAATGCCGTACTTCTGTGCCATGTAGCTACGGCCGAGCGTCAGAATATCCAGCACATCGCTTGAACCTTGAGCAACGCCAAGCGGGTAATAATTGTCGCCCAGTTTTTGTTTAAACACCGGACCGGCGGCAAACAGCTCATCCCAGGTTTGCGGATAGGCGACGCCTGCTTTATCCCAGGTCGTTTTGTTGTAAATCATGCTACGGGACGTCATCGAAATCGGGAGACCTTGCAGCTTCCCTTTTACGTCCGCCGTTTTCAGGGCATTAGGCGGAAAATCGCCCAGCCCCAGAATGTCTTTTTGCTTGTTCAAATCATAGAAGCCGTCGCCGTTGCGGGAAAACTGCGGCAGCCAGTTCCAGTCGATACGAATGACATCAGGCTCTTGTCCCCCGGCCATCTGGGTTGACAAGCGGGAAAGGTAGCCATCCCAGCCAGCATATTCGGCTTTGACGGTAATCGTCGGATTCGCTTTTTGGAACGCGTTAATAGCAGCGAGTGTCGCCTCATGCCGCTGATTGCCACCCCACCAGGAGATACGGATCTCGGCGGCATCAGCAGAGTGAGAGAATGCCGCGCCCACGGGAAGCGCAGCACAGAGCAGGAGTAGGTGAGATAATTTGTTCCGTGTTTTCGCCATAATAGAACCCTTATAATAGTATTCGGAGGTTTCCACCTGCTGCCCTTTTAGGGGCAAACAGGTACTACGGATGCGGAAGCATTTACTGCCTGAAATGGCAGGTACTCTGATTAATTCCCTCTTTTCAGGTTAACGGCCAGTTCGCTTATTTTCACTGGCAGTTCGGTGCGTAATGATCGATTGGCAGCGATGCCAGTTAAAATAGACATTGCCCCATCACGATAATCTGCTGCGCGATGTAATGGATCGGGTTCCGGTGTACCAAACAGATCGTTTAACATGACCTGATCGCCGCCGCCGTGTCCGCCCGCTTTAAATTCAACCGGTACGACATAAGGCTCGTCGAACATCGGATAGATCTTTATTTCACATTCATTCAGCGCACCTTCATCCTCTTTTTGTCCGCCTCCGTTTACATAAGATTTCTCTACCAGTTTCATTTCCAACCGGCCCTTACTGCCATTAAACACCACGTTCAGCCCTTCCCAGGGTAAATAGGCGTTTAATGAGTATGTCATGATGGCTTTACTCTTATAGCGCACCATCACACCCAGTACATCTTCAATATTAATACCGTCATCGAACACGCTTTTATCGCGGTAATAGCCGTCTTCATGTTCGGCGTCTAAATATAAGGCGGTGAGCTGTTCGCTTTGATTCATATGCAACGCAAACGGATCGTTTTCTGCCGCCGCGCTATTATGTGACCGGGAATAAAATTCTGTGACACCCCGTGCTTCGGCATTCGCTTTACCGTAAAAACGTAAATCGCCCTGCGCATAGACCGTTTCCGGTTCGCTATTCAGCCAGAAATTCACCAGATCAAAATGGTGCGTGGATTTGTGTACCAACAGCCCGCCGCTATTACGTTTATCACGGTGCCAGCGACGGAAATAATCCGCCCCGTGCTCAGTATTCAACAGCCACTCAAAATGAACGGAATAAACTTCACCAATCAGCCCAGCGGCAATTAATTCGCGGATTTTGCTGTGATGCGGCGCGTAGCGGTAATTAAAGGTCACGCGTAATTTACGCCCGGTACGATTAATCGCATCAATAATCGCCTGACATTTTTCTTCATCAATCGTCATCGGTTTTTCACTGATGGCATCACAGCCTAATTCCATTGCCCGAATAATATAGTGATGATGCGTCCGATCCAGAGACGTCACAATAACCACATCCGGCTTGGTTTCCGCGATCATCTTCTCGAACTGTTCGGCACGATACGTCGGCACATTATCGTGTCCATATTTATGGACAATCTGGTTGGCATAATTCATTCGCGTCTGGTTTGTATCGCAAAAAGCCACAAACTGCCCCTGATCCTGATAATCCCTGGCGATCGATTCCAGATAAAGGCCCGCGCGGCCTCCCGTTCCCACTACGGCATATTTTTTTTTCATTCTGCGCATTTCCTCCAAATAACGTAGGACACATAGCTATTCGTACATAAAAACAGGACGCTAAAACGTTCACCGGATTAGCTGGCACATATCGATTAAGGGGCGGGTAGAGTGATTTTCATTATGACAAGCCATACCCACACGCTTATGCCTTTGCCATAAAAAAATAGAGCATCCCAACATCGTTCACCTTCATATTATTGCCATGTGATGGTGTTATCTGGCAGTAGGATGAAGATTGGCATGCTCCAGTTCTCATAAATACAAATTGAGCATTTATCATATTAATTATTGATTTTATTGGTAATGTTAGATGAGTCAAATCCCCATGCCTCACGTTGGATGTGCATTGCCTCTCTTAAGTGTTCGTACGTCAACGGGATTCGTTCTAACGCGGTGCCAATCGCCGCATTCAAATCCATCGATGGTGAAGAACGGATGAAGAACGATAGCTTCCCACTCAAATCTCCCCTTCTATCTTGGCAGGCTAAGAATATGTCGGGGCTACGCCGGGTGACGATCGTGATGGTTTTCTCTTTTTTCACCTCACCGCGTGACATATCTCGCATTTTATTTTCAATCCGTCTGAGGATGCCGGATAATCGGCACGTCACTCACGAGAGAAGCAAGAAAGCGATAAGCGCGTAAGGAATCACTATGCAGACTTTTTTTCAGGACACCATGGCAACTCCGCTCGGGGAGTTATTGATTATTGCGGATGAAAATAATCATTTGCGTGCCGTCGAGTGGCGCGAGTATGAAGACGATTTATTTCGCTCACTCAATCGCAGTTATCGAAATGATCCCTTTTCGTTACAATCGCGTCATAATCCCGGTGGTCTGACAGACAGCCTGCAACGCTATTTTGATGGTGAATTAGCGATTATTGATACGCTGCCCGTTGCTTCCGTAGGGACCGAATTTCAACAGCAGGTTTGGCGGGAATTACGTCGAATCCCCTGTGGAGAAATTACCACATACGGCGAACTTGCAACACTACTGGGACGCCCTGGCGCAGCGCGTGCGGTCGGCATGGCAAACGGCTCCAACCCTGTCAGCATCGTGGTTCCCTGCCATCGCGTCATCGGTACTGGCGGTGCGCTGACGGGCTATGCGGGTGGCATTCACCGTAAGCAGTGGCTGCTCGCTCACGAAGGTTATTTACCTAAACAGCTCTTTACTTCAACAGAATAGTTTACCGTTATAATTTTTACGCTTCGCGGCACACGAAATTTCCCTCCGAATTGCTTATCATCGTAAGCGATTCGGATTAATCAACGTGTTAACCGTTCAGTAACGTAATGGACGAAAATATTATCTCCGCACAGGTCTTATATATCGAAATATTTCCCAGAAAAATCGAAAAATTATAGTTAGTTCACTATTTATTGGTCTATTCCGGTGATTACCGGTCTTATCAGAGCCGATAAAAGCTGTTAAAATTGACCAATATCAATTATTGCCTGAGCAAAGCCTATGATCCCGGAAAAGCGAATTATCCGACGCATCCAGTCTGGCGGTTGTGCAATCCACTGTCAGGATTGCAGTATCAGTCAGCTATGCATCCCTTTCACCCTGAATGAACACGAGCTCGATCAGCTCGACAACATCATTGAAAGGAAGAAGCCTATCCAGAAGGGGCAGGCGCTGTTTAAGGCTGGCGATGAACTGAGATCGTTGTACGCCATCCGCTCCGGTACGATAAAAAGCTATACCATCACGGAGCAAGGCGACGAGCAGATCACCGGTTTTCATCTGGCGGGTGACTTGGTGGGCTTTGATGCTATCGGTACGGCCCAACATCCGAGCTTCGCGCAGGCGCTGGAAACGTCAATGGTCTGCGAAATTCCTTTCGAGACGCTGGACGACCTCTCAGGGAAAATGCCTAACCTGCGTCAGCAGATGATGCGCCTGATGAGCGGTGAAATCCGTGGCGATCAGGACATGATTCTGCTGCTGTCGAAAAAGAACGCTGAGGAGCGTCTGGCGGCGTTTGTCTACAACCTCTCCCGCCGTTTCGCTCAGCGTGGTTTCTCACCGCGTGAGTTCCGTTTGACCATGACGCGTGGTGATATCGGCAACTATCTGGGGCTGACCGTTGAAACCATCAGCCGTCTGCTGGGGCGTTTCCAGAAAAGCGGTACGCTGGCGGTAAAAGGAAAATACATCACGATCGAGAATCTTGATGCGCTTTCCGAATTAGCAGGTTCTTCACGCAAATAATATTTCCAGCCTAACTATTTGACGTTGCCACTTTTTTTACTGTGGCAGCGTCAACGCTCTTCCCCGCTTTTCAGCACCTTCCGTGATATTTCCTATTTTGTTATTCTGCGGCTTATCTCTGTTGTCCAAAACGATCCCATTGCGGTACTCTTGAAAGACAGGCTGTGGAGTAACAGCTGTTTGGAGGAGCTATGGCAAAGTATCAGAACTTACTGGTAGCTATTGACCCAAATCAGGATGACCAACCAGCGCTGCGTCGGGCGGTTTACCTGGTTCAGCGACTTGGCGGCCGTATCAAGGCATTTCTGCCGATTTATGATTTCTCTTATGAAATGACCACCCTGCTTTCTCCCGATGAACGGGTGGAAATGCGTCAGGGCGTTATTCAGCAACGGACTGAGTGGATTGCGGAACAGTGCAAATACTACCTTGAAGCGGGCATTTCGATAGAAATCAAAGTGGTGTGGCACAATAAACCCTTTGAGGCCATCATTCGGGAAGTGATTTCCGGGCAACACGACCTGTTGTTGAAAATGGCGCACCAACACGATCGGCTGGAAGCCGTTATCTTTACGCCAACCGACTGGCAACTCCTGCGCAAGTGCCCTTGCCCCGTGTGGATGGTAAAAGATCAGCCTTGGCCAGTCGAAGGCCGTGCGCTAGTTGCCGTCAATTTGGCCAGCGAAGACCCGTATCACGATCCGCTCAATATCAAACTGGTATCGGAAACGATAGAACTGGCGCAGCATGTTGACCAAACCGAAGTCCATCTGGTCGGTGCTTACCCGGTTACCCCCATCAATATCGCCATTGAACTGCCTGATTTCGATCCCAGCGTCTACAACGATGCGATTCGAGGCCAGCACCTTATCGCCATGAAATCCTTACGGCAGAAGTTCAGTCTGGATGAACGCGTGACGCACGTAGAAAAAGGGCTGCCAGAGGAAGTCATTCCCGATCTGGCGGAACATTTGCAGGCGGGCGTAGTGGTGTTAGGGTCGCTGGGTAGAACCGGCCTTTCCGCTGCTTTTATTGGCAACACCGTCGAGCATGTTATCGATCACTTGAAGTGCGATTTACTTGCGATCAAACCCGATGATTTCGTGTCACCGATTACGTTAGAAGACGGTGATAACAGCTAATTGCTCGTTTCATCTCGCTCAACATCAAATAATGCCAGCCTCCGTGCTGGCATTATTTTTGGCGATGTCATGATAGCTATTGAGATGTAAAAAAGGGGCGACATCGCCCCTTTCGTTTTCTACTTCCCGTCACGCTTACAGCGCTTTCAGAATTGCCTCAACGCTGTCTTTGGCATCGCCAAACAGCATCTGCGTGTTCTCTTTAAAGAACAGCGGGTTCTGTACGCCAGCATAACCGGTATTCATAGAACGCTTGAACACGATAACATTCTGCGCTTTCCACACTTCCAGCACTGGCATGCCAGCAATTGGGCTGTGTGGATCTTCTTGCGCTGCCGGGTTAACGGTGTCATTCGCACCAATGACCAGCACAGTGTCGGTATCGGTGAAATCATCATTAATTTCATCCATTTCCAACACAATGTCGTAAGGGACTTTTGCTTCAGCCAACAGCACGTTCATATGACCAGGCAGACGCCCTGCAACCGGGTGAATACCAAAGCGAACGTTGATGCCACGCGCACGCAGTTTTGCGGTGATGTCATGCACGGGGTACTGCGCCTGCGCGACGGCCATACCGTATCCCGGTGTGATGATGACGGAAGTTGAGTTCTTGAGTAAATCAGCCACGTCTTCCGCCGAAGCCTCACGGTATTCACCGACTTCTTCACTCTCACCAGAGGACACGCCATCCGTACCAAAACCACCGGCAATCACGCTGATAAAGGAACGGTTCATCGCTTTACACATGATGTAAGACAGAATCGCACCAGAAGAACCTACCAGAGCGCCGGTCACGATCAGCAGGTCATTGCTCAGCATGAAGCCCGCTGCCGCTGCCGCCCAACCGGAGTAGGAGTTCAGCATAGAAACGACGACTGGCATGTCCGCCCCGCCAATCGATGCAACCAGATGCCAGCCAAATACTAGTGCAATCGCCGTCATCAGAATCAGCGCCAGTACCTGCAACGCTACGCTGCCCGTATTGACGAAAACCAGCAACAGCAGGAAAGACACAACCAGCGCCGCCAGATTCATTTTATGGCGATGAGGCAGCATCAATGGCTTGGAGGAGATATTGCCACGCAGTTTACCGAACGCGATCACCGAGCCCGTGAAAGTCACGGCACCGATGAAGATACCCAGGAAGACTTCCGTCAAATGGATATTGACCATCACCGGGTCGGTAATTTCACCGTGATCGAGGAAACTGTTAAAGCCAACCAGCACCGCAGCCAAGCCCACAAAGCTGTGAAGAATCGCAACCAGTTCCGGCATTTCGGTCATTTCAACCTTACGCGCCAGATAAATACCGATTGATCCACCGATCGCCATCGCGACGATGATCCAACCCACGTTGCCAGAATCAGGCCCCAGTATCGTCGCGATCAGCGCAAGCGCCATACCGCTGATACCAAAGATGTTCCCTTGTTGCGACGTTTCGTGCTTGGACAATCCAGCCAAACTGAAAATAAAGAGAATTGCGGCAACAATGTATGCAGCAGTTACTAATCCACCAGACATGTGTTACCCCTTAGTTTTTACGGAACATTTTCAGCATGCGCTGAGTCACGGTGAAACCACCGAAAATATTGATGCTGGCGATCAATACGGCAATGAATGAGAAGAATGACACCCATCCGCCGTGGCCGATCTGCAACAATGCTCCGACAACGATAATGCCTGATATTGCGTTAGTGACTGACATCAATGGCGTGTGCAATGCGTGGCTGACATTCCAGACAACGTAATAACCCACCACGCAGGACAGCGCAAAAACGGTAAAGTGAGACAAGAACTCTTTAGGTGCGACGTCAGCAAGCCAGCCAAACAGCAGGATGGCGATCACGAGGAACGCATATTTCTTCCACGGCGACGTCGGCTTGGCTTCTTCCTTCACTACCGCAGCGGCAGGTTTTGCCTGCTGTGGCTGTGCTGAAACCTGAATCGGCGGTGCTGGCCAGGTGATTTCACCTTCTTTAATGACGGTCACGCCGCGAATCACGGTATCGTCAAAATCGACGTTGATCTCGCCATCTTTCTCTTTGCAGAGTAATTTCAGCAGGTTAACCAGGTTCGTGCCGTAAAGCTGTGAGGATTGCGTCGGCAGACGGCTAGGTAAATCGGTGTAACCGATAATTTTGACTCCGTTCTCCGTCACGGTAACGCGATCGGCTACGGTCAATTCGCAGTTCCCGCCCGTTTGTGCCGCTAAATCGACAATCACGCTACCGGGCTTCATGCTCAGCACCATTTCTTTGGTGATCAGGCGAGGTGCCGGTTTTCCAGGGATCAGTGCGGTAGTGACGATAATGTCGACTTCTTTTGCCTGAGCGGCAAACAGTTCCATTTCGGCTTTGATAAAGGCTTCAGACATGACTTTGGCATAGCCATCGCCGCTGCCCGCTTCTTCTTCAAAGTCGAGTTCGAGGAACTCAGCCCCCATGCTCTTAACCTGCTCTTTTACTTCAGGGCGGGTATCAAAAGCACGAACGATAGCCCCTAAGCTACCTGCGGCACCGATCGCGGCCAAACCGGCCACGCCTGCACCGATAATCATAACCTTGGCAGGCGGAACCTTACCTGCAGCGGTAATTTGTCCGGTAAAGAAGCGGCCAAACTCGTGGGCGGCTTCAACGATGGCACGATAGCCCGCGATGTTAGCCATCGAGCTGAGCGCATCCAGTGACTGCGCGCGAGAAATACGCGGCACAGAATCCATCGCCATCACCGTCACCTGACGGGCAGCCAGCTTCGCCAGCAGTTCTGGGTTCTGCGCTGGCCAGATAAAGCTGACAACCGTACTGCCCGCTCGGGTCAGTTCGATTTCATCATCCTGCGGCGCATTCACCTTCAGGACGATATCGGCTTGCCAGACTTCCGAACTGTCAACAATCGACGCACCGGCTTCTTCGTATGCCGCATCGTCAAAACTTGCCAGTTTTCCCGCTTCACGTTCTATCGAGACCGTAAAGCCCAGTTTCAGCAGCTGTTCAACCGTTTTCGGCGTCGCTGCTACACGGGCTTCATTGGCCAACCGCTCTCTTGGTACACCAATACGCATGCTGATACCCTTTTCGCTTATTTTAACGAAGGTTATTATTCTCACCCTATTCTGTTATACGAATTCGCCGAGACCTACTGCACCCTGTATCCCCGCATTCACGCGGTAGGAAGAGGGGCTTATCATCTTCTTACCACACGTTTTTTGAGGCGTCTCACTGTAGGCGAACTCATTTATAACGTACTGAAAATGTGATCGATGATCCATAAATAAAATGAATTTCACAGAAAAGCCGAGTTATCACAGGTTCTGTCAGCCTTTCTTGGTCGAAAATCATGCTCTTCTCTGCCTTTTGTAGCATTATTACAGAAGTATTTTTCTGGGCTGTTTCACAAAAACGATGTGTTACAAGGTTGTTAATGCGATAAATTGTATAAATATCCCTTATGATGTCAAAACAATCATTAACCGTTATTATTAGCACTTTTCTTGTTGCGAGCCGAAGTGTCATGGCTTTTCAGCCCGCTGAAAATGCTAAAGCACAAGAATTTATTCCGTGCGATAATCAGCCCTATTCCGTTACAGGTTGATTGCTATACCTTAAATAATTCGAGTGGCAGGAAGGCGAAAGGATTTTTTATGAAGCTGAAGACTACTGTTATTGCATCCACACTGTTGTTATCACTCTCGGCATTTTCAGCGCAGGCTGCGCAGGAACTTACGCCTGAGCAGGCAAAATCCCTGCAACCTTTTGAACGAATTACGTTTAAGGGGCGTTTTAACGCGATCAATGAAGCGGTCGCGGCAGCCTCAACACGCGCTGACAAGTTGGGTGCAGAGTCGTTTTATGTTCAGTCTATGACAGATACTAATTCAGGCGATTCCTGGAATGTGACTGTCGATCTGTATCGTAAAGATGCCCCTAAAGCGAAACAAAACGTGCAATATCGCACTGTTTACGGCGTGAAAGAACTGCCGAAAGATGCTGCCTATTTGCTAGAGCCTTATGACACCGTCACAGTGAGTGGTTTATTCAGCACTCAGCCTGATCTGATCGATGCGATTGCGAAAGCAGCAAAAGAGAAAAATGCCGATTCGTTCTACATCGTTCGTCAGGTTGATGTGAACTCGAATAGTGCTAATCAAAGGGCTACTGCATTTATCTATAAAGCCGATGCGCCAAAACGTCAGCTCCAGCGCCCTGATGCGATCCCTGCCGATTCTGACGCGGGCCGCGCTGCACTGGCTGCCGGTGGAGCAGAAGCCGCCAAGGTGGAAATCCCAGGGGTTGCTTACTCCGATAGCCCCAGCCGCAGCGTTGGCAACTTCTTTGAAACGCAGTCATCAAAAGGCGGACGTTACACGGTAACGTTACCAGATGGCACACAAATCCAGGAACTGAACAATGCCACAGCGGCACAGATGGTGCCTTTCGACTCCATTCAGTTCCGCGGTAACTACACCAATATTACACAAATATCCGAAGCCGTTGCTAAACGTGCGGGCGAGAAAGGTGCTAAGTACTACCACATCACTAGACAGTGGGAAGGTAAAGGCAACAACATGACCATCAGCGCAGATCTCTATAAATAACAGCCATCGCGCTGTGTCGTAGAAAACGACGAACGTTATAAACACAAAAACCCGCAATATCGCGGGTTTTTTTATACCAGTAATCAATCTACCGTGAGTAAGATTACTTGCTGGTGTCCAGTTCAGGGAAGCTTTTCACCAGATCGTCGATCGCTTTGATCTGTTGCAGGAACGGCTCCAGTTTATCCAGAGGCAGCGCAGACGGACCATCACACTTCGCATTCGCAGGATCCGGGTGAGCTTCAATAAATAGCCCTGCCAGACCGACGGCCATACCGGCACGCGCCAGTTCAGTCACCTGTCCACGACGGCCACCGGACGCCGCACCAAACGGGTCGCGGCACTGTAGCGCATGCGTAACGTCAAAAATCACCGGCGCACCGTTGGAAGCATGCTTCATGACATTGAAGCCCAGCATATCGACAACCAGATTGTCGTAACCGAAGTTGCTGCCGCGATCGCACAAAATCACCTGATCGTTGCCACCTTCGATGAATTTATCGACGATGTTCCCCATTTGACCCGGGCTGACGAACTGCGGTTTTTTCACGTTGATTACCGCACCGGTTTTCGCCATCGCTTCCACCAGATCGGTTTGGCGAGCCAAAAATGCAGGGAGCTGGATCACGTCAACCACATCGGCAACGGGCTGAGCCTGATGCGATTCATGCACATCGGTGATGATTTTTACGCCAAAGGTCTGTTTCAGATCCTGGAAGATTTTCATCCCTTCTTCCAGACCGGGACCACGGTAAGAGTGAATCGAGGAGCGGTTAGCCTTATCGAATGACGCCTTGAACACGTAAGGAATGCCCAACTTCTGCGTGACCGTGACGTAATGCTCACAAATGCGCATCGCCAGATCGCGTGATTCAAGAACATTCATGCCGCCAAACAGCACAAAAGGCAGATCGTTGGCGACGGGGATATCCCCTATCTTGACCACTTTATTCGTCATACTTTTACCTTCATGTCGGGAAATAAATTAACGTAGCATTACTGCAAAACGGTTTCTTAATGTAAGACTGTTTTTTTAATGCAAGACAATCTGTTTCTGCTCTATCGAGTGAATCTGCACTTTTATCATTTCACTCACCGGATCTTCCGGGCACTGTTCAACGAAATAGTTGAGATCGGACAGCGCAATATGGTCGCAATCCAGTTGAGCATAAATCAGGCCGCGGTCGCGGATTTCATAGGGGTCATCTGGGTCAAACTGCAGCACCGCTTCGCTGGCTCTCAACGCCAGTTCCATCTGTTTTTCTTCCATCAGGGCGACTTTCAGCGTGTCGAGCATTTTACGCACGATGAGGACATTCTCAGCTTCATCCAGATCTTCATCCAGCAGACGGGTTGACGGGCCGATATTACCTTTCAGCCAGACTTCCAGCACGTGCTCGCTCAACGTATCGCCATTTAGCGGATTGATCAGCCACATCTCTTCGTCGAGCCAGTCGGCGCGCAGAATCAGCTGCGTCGGGAAAATCACCGGCATCAGCGGCAGGCCAAGCTCATTGGCGATATGCAGAAAGATGACGCCAAGCGATACGGGCATGCCCTGACGAGATTCAAGCACCTGATCCAGCCACAGGGCATCAGACAGACGATAAACGCCGCCCGCACCGCCGAACCCCCAGGTGTGATAAAACAGCTCAATCAGCTTTTCAAGCTGAAGATCTTGCTCAAGGTCGTCAGGAATAGCGGCTCGAGCGTTCTCAACCAGCTGTTGCAGATTTTGCCGCACATCCTGAGCGGGAAAGTCGCGGCGAATCGCCTGTGAAACCAACACGACACCATCACTTAGCAGTGACTGGTTGAATTCAAAATCAGCAATAGCACTCATAATTATTCCATCAGCAACGGTGACTGCGTCAGTGCCAGCAGCACGACCACACCAAAGCATATTAAAGCAGATACAAACGCCAGCCAGCGAACATTCTGGCTACGGGGGCGTTTCCCCAAGGCGATAGCGCCAAGAAGGATATAAATGATAACGCCAAACAGTTTTTCCGTCAGCCAGCTTTGCTCGGGAGTAAACGGATACGTATGGCTAAGCGTGATTAAACCAATACCGCTGATTAATAACAAGGTGTCGTTAATATGCGGCAGGATTTTCACCCAGCGCTGTTGCAGCATAGCGGATTGTCGGCACAGCCAAAAAAAACGAATCACAAACAGGGAAATACTGATGCCAACTGTTGCCAGATGCAGGTATATCGTGGCGGGGTAAAGAGTTATCACGTCCATTGCTCCTAATAAATTGGGGCATCCGACCAGCGTCCTAACGACACGCGATCATTGCCACCATAGTCCTGACAGGTTTCTATTTGTGTAAATCCTCGGGTCTGCAATAGCTGACGCACCGCGTCAGCCTGCTGCCAGCCATGTTCCAGCAGCAGCCAGCCATCGGCGTCCAAATAATGCGGAGCGGATTCAATAATGGTGCGTAAATCGGCCAGTCCGTTGTCGGCGGCAATCAGCGCGCTGGCAGGTTCAAAACGAACATCGCCCTGCGACAGATGCACATCATCGGCATCGATATACGGTGGGTTACTGGCGATAAGCGCAAAGCGCGCGTGATCAAGCGGTGAATACCAGCTTCCTGACAAGAAACGGGCGTTGTCGAGCCTCAATTGCTGCGCATTTTTTGTCGCTAACGCAACGGCATCGGGCTGAACATCGACGCCAGTCACCCGGCAATCACGCCGTTCACTCGCCAGCGCCAGCGCAATCGCTCCGGTTCCAGTGCCCAAGTCCAGCACGGCACACGACGTTTGAGGCAGGCGTAACAAGGCTTGTTCGACCAGACACTCGGTATCAGGTCGAGGAATCAGCGTGGCAGGTGAAACGGCCAGCGGCAGTGACCAGAACTCGCGCACGCCGATCAAATAGGCGATGGGTTCACCCTGTTCACGTCGCGCCAGCAATTCAGTTAACTGCTGCTGCTCAGCCACGTTCAGCTCAGTTTCACCAAACGCCAGCAGGAACGTGCGGGCTTTTCCGGTCACAAAGCCCAGCAAAATCTCCGCATCTCGCTTCGGGCTTTCTCCCGCCGCGAGCTGCGCCGCGGCAGAGATTAACCAATCCTGATATGTCATTATTCCTGCTCGGACAACGCAGCAAGCTGATCGGCCTGGTATTCCTGCACGACCGGTTGAATCAGCGTGTCCAGCTTCCCTTCCATGACTTCATCCAGCCGGTAAAGCGTCAGGTTAATGCGGTGATCGGTCACCCTTCCCTGTGGGAAGTTATAGGTACGGATACGGTCAGAACGATCGCCACTGCCGAGCAGGTTACGACGGGTTGACGCTTCTTCCTGCTGACGTTTCTGCACTTCTGCGGCACGAATACGCGCCCCCAACACCGACAGCGCTTTGGCTTTGTTTTTGTGCTGTGAACGTTCGTCCTGACACTCCACGACAATACCGGTTGGCAAGTGGGTAATACGGATAGCGGAATCGGTGGTGTTAACGTGCTGACCGCCCGCGCCAGAAGAGCGGAAGGTATCGATGCGTAAATCCGCCGGGTTGATATCCGGCATCTCCGCTTCCGGCACTTCCGCCATCACGGCGACCGTACAGGCCGAGGTATGAATGCGCCCTTGAGATTCAGTCGCAGGAACGCGCTGAACGCGATGACCACCGGATTCAAACTTGAGCTGGCCGTACACGCCGTCACCAGAGATTTTGGCGATAACTTCTTTATAGCCGCCATGCTCACCATCACTGGCGCTCACCACCTCAACACGCCAGCGGCGTGCTTCGGCATAACGGCTATACATACGGAACAGATCACCGGCAAAGATTGCCGCTTCGTCACCGCCGGTTCCGGCGCGCACTTCCAGAAAACAGCCGCGCTCATCGTCGGGATCTTTCGGCAACAACAGCACCTGAAGCTGCTGCTCCAGTGCTTCAATCGTCGCTTTGCTTTCCTTCAGCTCTTCCTGTGCCATATCGCGCATTTCAGGATCGTCCAGCATCATTTCTGCGGTCTGCTGATCCTCTTGTGCCTGCTGCCATTGTTGGAAACAGCGGGTAATATCAGTGAGCTGCGCATATTCTCGCGACAGCGCGCGAAAGCGATCCATATCAGCGATGACGCTGGGCTCACCGAGTAACGCCTGGACTTCTTCATGGCGTTCTTGTAACGCTTCCAGTTTAGCAACAATAGAAGGCTTCATGCGGGCGGTTAAATCCTGTAATAGAGATGAATGCTAGTCCAGCCCAAGGCTGTCACGTAAAATTTGTAACCGGTGTTGGTCGCCGTCACGAGCGGCTTGCTGAAGGGATTTGGTCGGCGCGTGAATCAGACGGTTGGTTAAACGGTGTGTCAGTTCCTGAATCACCGCTTCAACGTCATTGCCTTGTTGGATGGCAGCCAGCGCCTTAGCTGTCATTTCCGCACGCAATTCATCGGCCTGAGCGCGATAATCACGAATGGTCTCCACCGCGGACTGCGCACGCAGCCACGCCATGAAGTCGGAGCTTTCCTGCTGCACGATAGATTCAGCCTGTACCGCCGCCGCTTTGCGCTGCGCGAGATTATGCTGAATGATCGCATGCAGATCGTCCACGCTGTAGAGATAAACGTTAGGCAATTTGCCAACTTCCGGCTCAATATCACGCGGTACCGCAATATCTACCATCAGCATTGGCTGATTCCGTCTCGCTTTCAGCGTCCGTTCCATCATCCCTTTTCCGATAATCGGCAGTGTACTTGCCGTTGAACTGATCACGATATCGGCATGGACGAGCTGTTCGTCCAGCTCTGCCAGCGTGATGACTTCTGCACCGACTTCCGTTGCCAGCGCCTGCGCGCGTTCACGGGTGCGGTTCGCGATCACCATTTTCTGTACCTTGTGCTCGCGAAGATAGCGAGCGACCAGTTCAATGGTCTCTCCGGCACCGACCAGCAGCACCGTGACATCCGCTAGTGATTCAAAGATCTGCCGCGCCAGCGTACAAGCAGCAAATGCCACCGACACCGCGCTGGCACCGATATCTGTTTCCGTACGAACCCGCTTGGCCACGGTAAAGGATTTCTGGAACAGCCGCTCCAGTTCGCTGGACAGGGAATGACCACGCTGTGATTCGGCAAACGCCTTCTTCACCTGCCCCAAAATCTGCGGTTCGCCTAACACGAGGGAATCCAGACCGCTGGCAACGCGCATCAGATGGCTAACGGCGGCGTTATCCTGATGCCAGTACAGGCTGCCGTTGACGTCTTCCGGGCGCAATTGATGATATTCACACAGCCAGCGAATCAGTTGCTCTCGCTGGTTTTCCTGTTCGTCAACGCTAAGATAGAGTTCCGTACGATTGCAGGTAGACAGCACAACGCCGCCCTGCACCAGCGGTTGCTGTAGCAGACTGTCGAGGGCCACGCCAAGTTTATCTGGTGAGAACACAACACGTTCACGCAGAGAAACCGGTGCGGTTTTGTGATTAATACCAAGCGCAAGCAGGGTCATTAGGCTGTTTCTGAGTAATACCGGTCTTAGTATGGATTTCGTTTGAATCGCATTCTACTTGATGCAGGAGAGCAAGAAAAGCGACAGCACGCGATACACCTCGTCTGAGGTATGCACTTTTTGACAAAAAACAATAAACGCCATTAACGAATAACAATCATTGACGCTGAGCAGTAAGCCCGTTAGCGTGACGTATTTCACGGACTTCGTTCATTTACAGGATACGACCGACATGCCAACCAAAACCGTCCGATGCCTGCGTTTACTGCCTTTAGCCAGCATATTGCTCGCTGCCTGTAGCGTTAATCAACCGACCCAAACGGGTAAAAGCGCCACCTCGCCAGAGTGGCAACAGCACCAGCAAAAGGTCCAGCAGCTCAGCCAATATCAGACGCGCGGCGCTTTTGCCTATATCTCCGATAGTAAAAGAGTATCAGCCAATTTCTTCTGGCAGGACACACCGCCGCAGCGTTATCGGCTGCTGTTGACCAACCCGCTCGGCAGCACCGAATTAGAACTGCGAGCCCAACCTGACGGCGTGCAAATCACCGACAATCAGGGCAAGCGTTACGTGGGTAAGGATGCCGAATACATGATTCAGCAACTGACCGGCATGGCGATCCCTCTGAACAATCTGCGCCAGTGGATTCTCGGCATCCCAGGTGACGCCACCGAATTCACGCTGGATGAACGCTATCTGCTGAAAACCATCACCTATCGCCAAGGCAATCAAAACTGGAATGTCAGCTATCAGAGCTACAACACCGAGTTAACGCCTCCGCTGCCAACCAGTCTGGAACTGGTTCAAGGTGAACAGCGTATTAAACTGAAGATGAATAACTGGATGGTTAAATAAGCGATGCAACCGACGGTTATCGAGACATGGCCTGCCCCCGCCAAACTGAACCTGTTTCTTTACATTACCGGTCAGAGAGAGGACGGGTATCACCTGCTGCAAACGCTATTCCAGTTTCTGGATTACGGCGATACCCTGACAATTCGGCTGCGTGATGACGACCAGATTAACCTGCTTACCCCTGTCGACGGGGTAGAAAACGAGCAAAACCTGATCGTCCGCGCTGCACGTTTATTACAGCAGCACTGCGAACGCTACAATATTCGCCCTGCCCGGTTCGGCGCAGACATCAGTATCGAGAAATGCCTGCCGATGGGCGGCGGGCTGGGCGGCGGCTCATCCAATGCGGCTACCGTTTTGGTTGCTCTCAACCATTTGTGGCAAAGCGGGCTGAGCGTGGATACGTTGGCCGAACTGGGGCTGCAATTGGGTGCAGATGTTCCCGTCTTTGTTCGTGGGCACTCTGCCTTTGCCGAAGGTGTTGGTGAACAGTTAACACCCGCGAGTCCACCAGAGAAATGGTATCTGGTCGCCCACCCTGGTGTAAGTATCGCCACACCGTTGATTTTCGGCGATCCTGAGTTGACGCGGAATTCGCCAATTCGTGATTTAGAAACTTTATTAAACCAGACCTTCGTCAATGATTGTGAAGCTATCGCAAGAAAACGTTTTCGTGAGGTTGAACAGCTACTTTCATGGCTGCTAGAATATGCCCCGGCGCGCCTGACTGGAACGGGGGCTTGTGTGTTTGCAGAGTTTGACACCGAGTTCGCAGCCCGTCAGGTGCTTGACCAGGCCCCGGAATGGTTAAACGGTTTCGTCGCGAGAGGTGTTAATATCTCTCCGCTACACCGTACGCTTTCTGGGCAACGTTAGGTTTTGCCACACACCGGCTGCCACGCGGCCAGTCTGTAGCAAACTTAATTCATACACCCGTATGCATGTTGTACCTGTTGTTTTTCCTTGCTTGGCAGGTGCAATATTTCTCTGGACGCAAGCCTGAGGTTCTTCTCGTGCCTGATATGAAGCTTTTTGCTGGTAACGCCATCCCGGAACTAGCACAACGTATTGCCAACCGTTTGTACACTAGCCTTGGCGACGCCGCTGTCGGTCGTTTTAGCGATGGCGAAGTCAGCGT
Source organism: Pectobacterium carotovorum (assembly GCF_900129615.1). Classification (GTDB taxonomy): domain Bacteria; phylum Pseudomonadota; class Gammaproteobacteria; order Enterobacterales; family Enterobacteriaceae; genus Pectobacterium; species Pectobacterium carotovorum. The sequence goes on from NZ_FQWI01000001.1 coordinate 454,864, forward strand.
GCAAATCAATGAAAATGTACGCGGTGGTGATATTTTCATCATCCAGTCCACCTGTGCACCCACCAATGACAACCTGATGGAACTGGTTGTGATGGTTGATGCTCTGCGTCGCGCTTCCGCGGGACGTATTACCGCTGTTATCCCCTACTTCGGCTATGCCCGTCAGGATCGTCGCGTGCGTTCCGCACGTGTGCCAATCACCGCGAAAGTCGTTGCTGACTTCCTGTCCAGCGTGGGTGTTGACCGTGTTCTGACTGTGGATCTGCACGCTGAGCAGATTCAGGGTTTCTTCGATGTGCCGGTAGATAACGTATTCGGTAGCCCGATCCTGCTGGAAGACATGTTGCAACAGAATCTGGAAAACCCGATCGTGGTTTCTCCTGATATCGGTGGCGTTGTGCGTGCTCGCGCAATCGCTAAACTGCTGAACGATACCGACATGGCGATCATCGACAAGCGCCGTCCGCGTGCCAACGTTTCTCAGGTGATGCACATCATCGGTGACGTCGCTGGCCGTGACTGTGTGCTGGTTGACGATATGATCGACACCGGTGGCACGCTGTGCAAAGCGGCGGAAGCGCTGAAGGAGCGTGGGGCTAAACGTGTATTCGCGTATGCCACACACCCGATCTTCTCAGGCAATGCTTACGAGAACATCAAGAACTCTGTAATTGATGAAGTGATTGTCTGCGATACCATTCCGCTGGCGGAAAACATTCGTTCACTGCCGAATGTTCGTACGCTGACGCTGTCCGGTATGTTGGCCGAAGCGATTCGTCGTATCAGCAACGAAGAATCCATTTCTGCAATGTTTGAACATTAATCGTCGCTGATCGGATAACCGATCACAAACGATAATGATGAAGCCACCTGTAACAAGGTGGCTTTCTTATTCCTACCATTTTTGCCACCTATAAAAAACAAAAAACCGCCATAGCGAGGCTACAGCGGCTCTATTGTTCAATGTGCAAACGCCTATGACTTCATTAACGGTTATGGATGACGCTGGCGGCGGCAACGCTTATCAAAGTGCTTGACCCACCAATAACGATCCGCGACTTCTTCACGCCCGCTAATACGCGCCCCCGCCAACCAAAATATTGCGCCAGAAAAAATACTGACCAGATCAATATAAGTCATATATTCAGGAACATTTAGTTTCGGGAACTGGCTGGCGATAGAAAAACCGATGCCGCCAATCATCATGATCATCCCGATACCCATCAATACATTACCTAGTACTGTCACGTTCTTGCGTTTCATCTGCCACCTCCAGATTAATTCTGTGGATGAATCGGAGTGCCATTACTGTTTACTGTCTTATTATTGATGTAATTATAGACAATAATGTACTGAGATGATTGCGGGAGGGATCACAGATAAGGGGAATGATTAATATTTTTTTACGTTTAAACAAATAAATAGACAAAAATCTGAATAATCACACCACTAAACAAATAACAATATTTTCACATTCCAACACCGATATTTGGCTATACCTCATGCGGTGTGTAAACTAGCGCTTTCGTTTATCATGCTACCCTGCGTCAGTTTAAGCACGTAATCTGGAATATACCGTGAGCAGCATTAAATTAATTGTCGGCCTGGCGAATCCCGGCGCTGAATACGCCGCTACCCGCCATAATGCGGGTGCCTGGTTTGTCGATCGTCTGGCGGACGCTTACCGTCAGCCGCTGAAAGAAGAAAGCAAATTTTTTGGTTACACCTCCCGCCTGAATCTGGCTGGGCAAGATGTACGTCTGCTGGTTCCCACCACGTTCATGAATCTGAGCGGCAAAGCCGTCGCGGCAATGGCCACTTTCTACCGTATCCAACCTGATGAAATTCTGGTTGCCCACGATGAGCTGGATTTATTACCGGGAATTGCCAAACTTAAGTTAGGCGGCGGACACGGCGGCCACAACGGTCTTAAAGACATCATCAGTAAATTGGGTAACAACCCTAACTTCCATCGTTTACGCATCGGTATCGGCCATCCGGGCGACAAAAGCAAAGTGACCGGTTTTGTGCTGGGCAAACCGCCAACGAGCGAGCAGACGCTGATCGACGGTGCCATTGACGAAGCCGTACGCTGCACAGAAATCCTGATGAAAGAAGACATGATCAAAGCGATGAACCGCTTGCATGCCTTCAAAGCGGCATAATCTGGTCAGAATGCGGATGGCAGATCGAGATAAATCGCCATTCCGTGTATAATCGGCCGAAATATTTCCATTCTGACAGGCAAGAGATAGTAATTGCCTGATTAATAAGTTATTTAAGGTGATATAAACATGGGATTCAAATGCGGTATCGTTGGGCTGCCTAACGTCGGTAAATCCACTCTGTTCAATGCGTTGACCAAAGCCGGCATCGAAGCGGCCAACTTCCCGTTTTGTACCATCGAGCCGAACACTGGCGTCGTGCCAATGCCCGATCCACGTCTGGACAAGCTGGCTGAGATCGTTAAGCCGCAGCGTATCCTTCCTACCACCATGGAATTTGTTGATATCGCCGGTCTGGTAAAAGGCGCGTCCAAAGGTGAAGGTTTGGGTAACCAGTTCCTGACCAACATTCGTGAAACGGAAGCCATCGGCCACGTTGTACGCTGCTTCGAAAACGACAACATCATTCACGTAAACAACAAAGTTGATCCGGCTGATGACATCGAAGTCATCAACACTGAATTAGCACTGTCTGACCTCGACACCTGTGAACGCGCCATTCATCGCGTGCAGAAGAGAGCCAAAGGCGGCGATAAAGACGCTAAAGCTGAGCTGGCCGCACTGGAGAAATGTTTACCGCAGTTGGAAAACGCGGGCATGCTGCGCTCGCTGGATTTAAGCGATGAAGATAAGGCAGCCATTCGCTACCTGAGCTTCCTGACGCTGAAACCAACGATGTACATCGCCAACGTTAACGAAGACGGTTTCGAAAATAACCCGTACCTCGATAAAGTGCGTGAAATCGCCGCCGCTGAAGGTTCTGTCGTTGTGGCCGTTTGCGCCGCCGTTGAATCAGATATTGCCGAATTGGACGATGCTGACCGTGAAGAATTCATGGCTGAGTTAGGGTTAGAAGAGCCGGGCCTGAACCGCGTGATCCGCGCGGGCTATGAACTGCTGAATCTGCAAACTTACTTCACCGCTGGCGTGAAAGAAGTTCGTGCATGGACCATCCCTGTCGGCGCCACCGCCCCGCAGGCCGCCGGTAAGATTCACACCGATTTCGAAAAAGGCTTCATCCGCGCCCAGACTATCGCTTATGAAGACTTCATCACCTACAAAGGTGAACAAGGCGCGAAAGAAGCCGGAAAAATGCGTTCAGAAGGCAAGGAATACATCGTTAAAGATGGCGATGTGATGAACTTCCTGTTCAACGTCTAATTGATTTTTGTTGTCTCACGAGATCTCGCAGTATCTCTTGAAGACTGACAAACCCTATAAAATCCACGCAATCGCGTGGATTTTTCTTTTCATAACGTCTCGTCCCCTCTCGAACGCTCATCTGTATCACAAACGACCTGAACGTAGATCAGATGATTTCCGTTGGTTAAGAATCATTACAATCAGATTGTTGACCCGATTGTTAAAGATCATATCGTTGAGAGCATTAAATCATTCGATCCTCTGGGCGTGAATTTGTCTTAGCCACGACATAAAATCTCCAGAGCAGATGGGGAAAAATGAAGCCTTTAATCAGATAGATTCATCAGTGACCAACTGATTATAAAATTAAAAACAGCCACATCGGCTTCCATCCTTCGATTCACTCTTGAGAGATATAATGCGCGAATTGCTGACTCCATTTATGCGTGACAAATTTCTTCACGCTCTCGTTGTGCTAGGGATCGTACTCAGTTTCTTTGCTGTATTTAAAACAGATGAACTTACCGCTTCCGTTGACTGGAAAACTATTCTGACGTTGACAACATTACTGATGCTCACCAAAGGGATTGAGCTCAGTGGGTATTTTGACAAGATGGGTTTGAAACTGGTGAATAAGTTCAGGAAACAGAAAACGCTGGCATTATTTATCGTGACGTTAGCAGCGTTATTATCAACGTTCCTCACGAATGATGTTGCGCTGTTCATTACGGTGCCACTCACGCTGTCGTTGTCTAAAGCATCTGATTTTCCCGTTGGGCGATTAATTATTTTTGAAGCCCTCGCCGTTAATGCCGGGTCTTTACTCACCCCCATTGGAAATCCACAAAACATTCTTCTCTGGAGTAAGAGCGGATTAAGTTTTATGGAGTTTGTGATGGGAATGCTCCCCCTGAGTGCCTTGCTGTTTATAGCACTGCTGATTTTGACCGCATGCAGCTTCAGTAACAACGAAGTCGCGACACCGGATAAATCTCTCAAGGGAGATTATCGTCATGGCCTGCTTTTATGCACGCTGGTGTTGTACGTGCTGTTTATCGTGGCACTTGAATTGGACAGAACCCTACCGATACTGATTCTGGTTCCCCTATTTTATCTGCTATTTGCACGACGTGTATTGCTACAGCTTGACTGGGGATTACTGGCCGTGTTTGTTTTGATGTTTATTGATGTATTCCTTCTGACGAAATTACCGGCTCTTAGCAACCTTATTGCATTAATACCGCATTGGAGTGATGGTGCGCATTTTCTGCTGGCGATAGGCCTTTCACAAGTCATCAGTAACGTACCTGCGACCATCTTTCTTCTTCATGCCGTCCCTTCATCGGTTCTACTGACATGGGCTGTGAATATCGGTGGTTTTGGATTACTTCAAGGTTCAATGGCTAACATTATTGCGTTGCGTATGGCAAACGATCGCCGCATTTGGTGGCAATTTCATCTATTTTCGATACCAGCACTTTTTTTCGCGATGATTGCTGGCTGGCTAATGCTTTATTGATGGTTTACCAAACGCAGCACGGACTATGTCATTAATACAACCGAATGGTGAAACCCCACACTATGTCTGCTGTTCGGTACTCGCACCTGCTGGCTGCTCACGCAGCAAGACGAATACTGCACAGGCCGTCAGTGCAGCGATCCCCGCTAATACGTACATGACGGTGATGAACGACTCCGCATAGCGTTGTGATAACAGAGCCTCATAACCGGGCAGGATCGACACAGCGGTATGCAGTTCCCCCAATGCGGTGCGGCTGGCCGCTTCCAGAAGTGCAGCCTGTGAGACCGATTCCCCCATCTCCAGTGCCATACCATTTTGGATCAACGTGGCGAGCAAGGCGCTCATCATAGCGATAGCGACACCATCTGCGGATACCCGCACAGTATTGAAAATCCCTGTCGCCATGCCGACCCGTTCCAGCGTCACCACGCTGACGGCCAGCGCGTCCATGAGCCCCCACGGCAGGCCGATACCGATGCCAATCAGCAATAGCGGCAAGGGTAACGCCACACAGCCCTGAGCAAAGTCATGCGCTAACCCGAGCAGTCCGCCCGCCACAAGGAACAGTCCGACGCTGCATAGCAAGCTGGGAGTGAACCAGCGTGTCAGCAACGCCGCCAGGAACGGCACAACCAGCAACGGAGCTGCCAGCCACACCATCATCTGCCCTGCCTGCAATGCACTGTAGCCGTCAATGCCGATGAAGCGCCCCGGCAGCATCACAATCAGCACGATGAAGAGGAAGGCTGGCGATGCGGCCAGCACCTGTACGCCAATAAATCCGGGAGAGCGAAAGAAACTCAAATCCAGCATAGGTTGTACTGCTCGCCGTTCGATAACCACAAAACCGGCAAACACAGCAACCGACGCGAGCAACATGGCGATAACCGTCTCATTGCGCCATCCCAGTTCCGGTACCAGCAGCATGCCGTAGGTGAAGAGCCCCAAAGCCAGCGTAAAGCTGATCATGCCCGGCCAGTCCATCGCGCCAGCGTTCGTCTCGCGCACCTGTCGAGTGCTTATCGCGACCAGTCCCCATCCAAGCAGACCCACGATGCCCGTAGCGTAGAAGATACCCTGCCAGCTGCTGGCCTCAACCATCCATCCTGATACCAACGGGCCGAAAGCCAGCCCAAGGCCAAAGGTCGTGCCTAGTAAACTGAAAGCACGCGCGCGGGCTCGGCCAGCAAAAAGCGGTGCCAGCGATGACATCGCCGCGGCGAAAGCCGCCGCGCCGCCTAGCCCCTGTAGTAATCGCAGCAGATCGATCCATAGTACGCTGGGGGAAAACGGAATCGCAAAGGTAAAAACACAGAACCACGCCAGCCCGATCAACCAAATGCGTCTGCGCCCGTAGATGTCGGTCAGGCTGCCCGACACCATCATCGCGCCGCCATAGCTGAGGATGTAAGCGTTCATAATCCAGCTAAGCTGCGCTGGACTGCCGCCCAACTCCTGACTGATCGCGGGTAGCACGACCGCCGGGCCAGTGAAGCACAGCGGAATCAATAAGCCAGTGAGGCAAGCGGCCAGCAGTTGAAGCCAGCTTCTGGCGGAGGGAAAAGAAAGTGAAGTCATCGTTCTCGTCTGCAATAACGTGATGCCCAGAGGCACCAACAAGGATAGTCGGGCGTTTCCGGCAGCTTAAGTCAAAGCCATAACGAGAAAAATAGGATAAGGTTATCAACACTTCGGACAAAAATGTCTTAAATGGATCAGCGTGATGATGGACAAACTGGGTAGCATTGGCATTTTTGTGCGCGTGGCGGAACGGCTTGGGTTCTCCGCCGTATCGCGCGAATTGGGGGTTTCGCCCTCCTCTGTCGGCAAAGCGGTTGCGCGGCTAGAAACACGTTTGGGTGTGCGACTCTTTCACCGCAGTACGCGAACGCTGGCATTGACCGCCGAAGGTGAAAAATTCCTTGAACGCTGCCGCCGTATTCTGAGCGAGGTCGAAGCCGCTGAACTGGAAATGACGCAGGCCAGCGAGATGCCACACGGTAAACTGCGTGTCAGCCTGCCCAGACACAGCAGCCTGTTCGAGCCTGTCATCGCAGATTTTATGCGGCGCTATCCGGCGGTAGAACTGGATCTGGATTTCTCCGACCGTTTAGTGGATGTCATTGGTGAGGGCTTTGATGCCGCCATACGCACCGGAACGCTGGCAGATTCAGGACTCAAGCGCCGTCAGTTGGGCACATTCCGCCGCGTGCTGGTCGGGGCACCAGAATATTTTAAGGAACACGGGCAGCCGCAGCATCCGATGGATCTTCAGGCGCATATCTGCCTGCATTACCGCTTTCCCAGCTCCGGCCGTCTCGAGCAATGGCCGCTCCCGCTAGCAGCAGAGGAAAATACCTACGACCTTCCACTCTCGCTAGTCTGCAACAGCATAGAAATGCGCATCCATCTGGCCCGACAGGCCCAAGGCATTGCCTGCCTGCCAGATTTCAGCGTGGCGAAATACCTGCGCGATGGTCGATTGCAGACCATCCTTGATGACTTCACCCACAATAGCAGCCCAATGTGGATTCTCTGGCCCGCCAGTCGCGACCTGTCTCCCAAACTCCGGGCATTCATTGACTGCCTGAGTGAGAAAACGTTTGGTTAATAGCGCTCTGTGGCGGAAGAATGTGAGTTTTACTCTCGTTTCGCCCCGCTACCACCACTGACTAAACGTCTGCTGCGGATTATCAACCTGAACGCGTTCACCAATGCGGGGCGTCATCAGTCGCCAGTCTTGGTTTTCACTCGCCTGAGAGATCCGATCCAGCGGATCGTTCCAGCGGTGATGAGCCAGCTTAAATTTGCTGTTATGGCTCGGTAGTACCGCTTTAGCCTGCAAATCACTGGCCGCCTGCGCGCTCTCTTCCGGCGTCATATGCACGTGTGGCCAGTCCCGATCGTATTGCCCGCATTCCAGTATCGCGATATCGAACCCGCCCAGACGCTCAGCGATCTCCTTGTAATGCGCGCCATAGCCGCTATCCCCGCCGAGATACAGACGATACTGTGGCGTAATCAGCGCAAATGAGCCCCACAGCGTTTGGTTATGTTTGAGGAGCCGGCCAGAAAAATGCTGTGTAGGAAGCACATGGATGTCGACCCCGTTCTCCTTCAGGCAACTGAACCAGCCGCCTTCCGTAATATCTTTCTGCGGGAAGCCCCATTTTACAAAATAGGAACCCACGCCCGTTGGCGTGACGATGCGGCGGATTTTCCCGCGTAGCGCGTTCAGCGTGGGGTAATCCAGATGATCCCAGTGATCGTGGGTGATCAGCAGATAGTCGATTTCGGGAACATCGTCCGGTGAATACACATTGCTACCCTTGAAAGCGACATTGGTGCGCGGCACTGGCGAAGCGTTGTCGCTAAATACCGGATCCAGCAGGAACGTTTTCCCTTCCAACTGAATAAAATAGCTGGAGTGTCCCATCCAGATGATGACGTTATCCGTTTTACTCAACTGATGCAGATTGGTTTTTTCCGACGGCAGGCGGGTATCTGGTAACGCGCCAGCGTCTTTCTCGAAAAGAAAGCGGTACAGCAGCGCGAATCGGTTCTGGCTATCAACCGTCGGGCGAGCCACTGGGTTATGAAACGCGCCATCGCGAAAGAGTGGGTTTTCCGGCTGGGGCTTGACCTCTGGTGATACATACTGCGGCTGTTTTAACCAGCCGTAAACGGCGACTACAATCACAGCTAAAACGAGTAACAAAAGCATAGCGTTTATCCGGTGTCGTTTCGTGATGAATATATTTCGTAATGAATGTCGTTTCGCCATGCCCGATTTCAGGCATCGGCCCTTTGGCACCGGCAGTTATGCACGAACGCTGAGAATCTGGCAAGGGAGAACCGGGGGATTTTTGGTGCAAAAAAAGCGAAGGTGTTCGCCTTCGCTCAGAAATGTTGATGAGAAACCGTGGTGGTCTGTCGCCGCTGACGCCTGTCCTACTGTGTCAGCGCAGATTACTTTTTAAGCGCCAGCATCGTTTTTCCCATCCCAACAACAAACTCATTTTGTTGCCCGATGACCTTATTCAGCGCGGCTTCATCCTGAATATTTTCGACCGTGTTGATCGCCTGCACTTCCAGCACGCGCCCTTTAATCAGCGTCGAGCACAGCGAATGCAGAACCTTGTTATTCAGAATCGTTTGTAAGCAGCGAAAAGGCGTCGCATCATCAATGTTTCCCGCACGCTGGTCAGGTTTGATACGCTGGCGCAGCATCTCTTTTTCGGTACTGGCGATCACCGCATCCAGATCGCTGGGCTTGGAGGCAATCGGGACATTGCCATCTCTATCTGGCGGCAGCATGAACAGTGAAACCAGCGCCTTATTGCCTGTCGTAGGGTCAACATACTCGGTCTGCACCATGTGGTTTACCGCATCGACCACTTTTTCTCGCTGAATCATGTTCAACAGCTGCGCAGGTAATGCATCGGTAAGATCCTGCGTGGTATAGCCGACGAACAAGTCTGGATCTTTTGTTTCGGCAAATCCGTGCAACGGCAGCACCAGTAACAGACCCGCAATCCCTTTCTTTATCACACTGATTTTCATTATATTCCTCGACTCTTCATTGTGTGCATTCCCCTATCTCACCACTCGCTATTCTTATCACGCTGACGTCGATAGCCTCAGGCCTTTTTACGCGACAGTGCATTCTACAACGACAGGAAAGAATAGCATTTTTTATACAAAAACTTGTTGTCGGAGAATTCCTTCGCTAGAATCACGCCGTTTACTCACCCCCAATGTGTCATGTGGAGCCCTAAAGTGCCCTTTACGTCAGCCCCCCTCTAACCGCCGACGACTGCATTAAGCAGCCTCGATTCGGCGCAGTCTGCGCCAGCGTTGGCTGCGGTACGAGTTCCCTGTTTTCCCCGCTATTGTGCGGAGCAGAAAACGAACCTCCCGCTTCCTCCCCCGCGACTCTGACCTCTGGAATGCCAGTGGACAGTCTATTGACTCGCGCCAGAACACGTTCGTCGGCCCTCTTTTTTTCATAGATGGGCCTGGCTGCGCCAATAACGCAGCAGGCGAAAAACATGTATTTACATTCAATACCGTTATTAAAATATCCGCGTACCCCTCATCTGGAAGGTTCGCGTTTACAGCCCGGCGATGATGCGTCGGATCAAATTGCACTAAAAGCACTGGCAGGCCGTTACGTCGTGATCGAAGAAAAGATCGACGGCGCAAACAGCGGCGTGTCCTTCAATGAAACGGCGGAACTCCTGCTCCAGTCGCGCGGCCACTATCTGGCTGGCGGCTCACGGGAACGGCAGTTCAACCAGTTCAAGCTCTGGGCCACCGCGCACGAAATGCGTTTTCTTGAGCTGCTGGAAGACCGCTTCGTGATGTACGGCGAATGGGCGTACAGCAAGCATTCCGTGTTTTATGACCGGTTGCCGCACTACTTTCACGAATTTGATCTTTACGATCGTCGTGACGGCATTTTTTTATCAACGGCGCGCCGACACGCGATGCTGGCCGGTTCACCCGTGCTGTCCGTTCCGGTGCTCTATGCCGGGGAAATGCCAACGAATCCGGCATTACTGTGGAAGCTGGTGTTTCGTTCGCTGGCAAAAAGCCAGAACTGGAAGACGGCGTTTGAATCCATCGTGCAGCGTGAAGGTTTACCGCTCGCGTTGTGCTGGCAACAAACCGATAAATCGGATCGTTCGGAAGGCCTGTATCTGAAGGTTGAAGATGATGAACAGGTACTGGCACGTTACAAGCTGGTGCGCCATGACTTTATCCAGACCATTTTGGACAGCGGCTCGCATCATTCCCGACGCCCAATTTTGCCGAACCAACTGGCTGAAGGCGTTGATTTGTACGCGCCTTGTCCACAAGTATCCTGGGAAATGCTGGGGCTGAATACGCTGCGTTCTTTGGACGCGCTCGCCGCCGCCATGTCCGATAAGTAAGGAGTATGATTATCATGGAGTGGAATACCATCAGGGGATTGGTCCCTGCCTCTGGCATACAGCCAGATTTTGCTGATTGTCTGGATGCGTTCCCGGTGCTTCAACGCGCCAAAGAGACGCCGCAGGAGCCGCGCTACCACGGCGAAGGCGATGTCTGGACACACACCATCATGGTTGTCGAGTCGCTATTGCAGCTTCCCGATTACCAGAACGCTACGCGTGAGCAACAGGAAATCTTGTTTTTTGCTGCGTTGCTGCATGACGTTGCAAAGTACCGCACGACGGTAATTGACCCGGTAACGGGTCAGATTGGTCAACCGGGACATTCGCGCAAAGGTGCTATCGACGCCCGCGTGCTGCTATGGGATGCCGGCGTTCCGTTTGCGATTCGGGAAGCGATTTGCCGATTAATTTCGGTGCATCAGGTGCCGTTTTACTGCCTTGAGGATGAACGTCGTCGGGTGTCGCCGATCTTTACGATTCGCGAACTGTCATGGCAGTTGAGCATTCCGCTGCTGGCAACGCTGGCGGAAGCCGATATGCGCGGACGCATCTGTCAGGATCAAGCGCGCGTGCTCGACAGTATCGAGCTGTTTCGCGAGCTGGCGCGGGAGGAAGGCTGTTACAGCCAACCGAGATCGTTTGTCGATGCTCATACGCGCCTAAGTTATTTTCGCGGAGCCGATGTTCATCCAGACTACCCACTTTTTCAGGAACCGGGTTCAAAGGTCACCGTGATGTGCGGTTTGCCAGCTTCGGGAAAAGATACCTGGGTGCGAACACATCGGCCCCATTTACCCGTGGTTTCTTTCGACGATGCGCGAACAGAGTTGGGGCTGAAACACGGTGAAAATGAAGGGAAAGCGGTGCACTGGGCGACCGATAAAGCGCGTTCACTGCTGCGAACGCACGAACCGTTCGTGTGGAATGCCACGCATCTCAGCCAGCAAATGCGCACCCGCACGTTGGATCTGTGCTACGCCTACGGCGCAGAAGTGGAGATCGTTTATCTGGAGCGTCCGCGTCAGGAATTGCTGCACCGCAACGGGAAACGGGACACCACATTGAGCAATAAAACGCTGCAAGGCATGCTGACGAAATGGGAACTTCCTTCGCCAACAGAAGCGCATAATGTTCGCTATGAAAGCTAACGTCGCCGTAACGCACTTCAACGTGGAAGCGCGGTGAACGGGATCTCGTACTCTGTGATACCGTTTCTTCCTGCATCAACATACGGTTTTTCATAGAGCGGTTTATCGTCCTCGAAACGTTCGGGGACGATAAATCCCCTCATCGCCTGAGCAATCAGGCCTTTTCTAGATTCCCCACACGTTATGACGCAAACCAAGGCTCTATCGGGTCCGGATAATTTAGCCACATCGCCAGACCTTCTGTCATTTCTTTGTCCGTCAGTAGTGCGGCCTCCAGACGGGTTCGCAGCGCGTATTCATCCATATCGATACCGATAAACACCAGTTCCTGCCGCGCATCACCCACGCCATCCACCCATATGGAACGAATGTAATCTAGCGATTCACTATCTGTCGGCCACCTTTCTTTTGGTGCGCTGACCCACCATGAACCAGCCAACCCCTGACGCGCCACGCCGCCTGCCTGAGACCACGATCCGGCATATTCCGGGCGGCTTGCCAACCAAAAATAGCCTTTGGATCTGACAACCCCAGCGAGCGAATTTTCCATGACCTGCGCGAAGCGGGCAGGATGAAACGGCCGACGCGCGCGGAAAACAAAACTGGCGATGCCATATTCCTCAGTTTCAGGCGTATGCTCGCCGCGTAGCTCTTTCAACCATCCGGGGGACTGCGCCGCTTTGTCGAAATCAAACAATCCCGTGTCGAGCACTTCGTTCAACGGCACAGCACCAAATTGTGCATGAAGTATTTTGGCACCCGGATTCAGTGAACGAATAATCGCAACCAGTTTCTGCTGTTGCGCAGCATCAATAAGGTCGGTTTTGTTGAGGATAATGACATCGCAGAATTCGATCTGGTCGATCAGCAAATCCACCACGCTGCGCTCGTCACCCTCTCCTAACGATTCTCCGCGTGAATGGATACTGTCCACCGACGTGTAATCTTTTAAGAAATTGTAGCCGTCGACAACGGTCACCATCGTATCCAGCCGAGCCACTTCAGAAAGGCTTTCTCCATCGTCACCCGCAAACGTGAATGTCTCCGCGACCGGAAGCGGTTCCGCGATACCGGTTGATTCAATGACCAACTGATCAAAACGCCCTTCTTTTGCCAGCCGATTAACCTCGATCAGGAGATCTTCACGCAGCGTGCAACAGATACAACCGTTACTCATCTCCACCAACTTTTCATCCGTCCGTGAAAGCTCAGCGCCGCCCTCCCTCACCAGTGCAGCATCAATATTCACTTCTGACATATCGTTGACGATCACCGCGACGCGTCGGCCAGCGCGATTATTCAGAATATGGTTAAGTAACGTGGTCTTTCCCGCACCGAGAAAGCCGGATAGTACGGTCACAGGTAATCTTGCATCTGCTTTCTGTCGAGCTACAACGTCAGCCATATTTCACACTCTCTAATGATTTGCATTTTTACTTTTCTGCTTTGGAATGATTCATCACCACGAATGTTTAGCTTTTAAACACGCACCGCGATAAGCTCCCCACGCACCAAATGATATGTTATAACATAACAATTCATGCATGAAAAATCATTGAGAGTTTGGTTTGGTCTAATACAGCGCGCCCCAGCGCGGAAGTGTGGTAAACGGGATCTCGTATTCTGTGATACCGTTTTTTTCTGCACCAAAATACTGTTTCTCATAGACCAATTTATCGTCCTCGAAACGTACGGGGACGATAAATCCCCCCGCGGCCTGAGAAACCTGACACTGCCGTTCTTCGAGCACATCAATACAGAGTAAAGCCGTTTGTGGGCCGTCGCGTTCCGCCGTGGAGAGCCACTCTTGCACTGCCAGATAACGCGAATCCGGCGACCACAGCATGTCCTTGCCGAAAACGCGATCGTCCAGTGCTTTGCCGTCGATCAAGAGCGAAAAATAAGGCGGACCGAACCGAATTTCACCAGCGTAAATCAGCATCGCGGTATGTTGCCGATCGAATGAAGACAGTTTATGCATACGAAAGGGATTCCGAATCAGTCTGACGTTATCTCAATCAGATTACCATCAGGGTCGCTGACAATCGCTTCATAAAATCCGTCCCCCGTCATTCGAGGCTGGGCAACCAGAATGCCGCGTTCTGCCGCTTTGCTGGCTAACGCTTCCACATCCGCTTTGCTCCCGACCGAAATCGCGACGTGCGCCCAGCCGCAGCCTTCTTTATTAGTTAAGGCTTCCGCCAACACTGGCAACGTCATCAGCTCAATGGAAGCCCCCTCGCTAAGTTGAACGAAATGCGATTCAAAACCGGGGCGATTCCGGCTCACATACTTTTCCCCCACTTGAGCGGAGAAGAATTCCTGCCAAAATGCTGCCTGCGCGGCCAGATCGGCCGTCCATAACGCCACGTGTGCCACTTTCATCATGATTCCTTATTAGCCGTTGTCTTTTGCTGGTGATATAAACCAGCAGCTATGATCGTGTTCCGTTCAGAATGGCTAGCACCTGTTGGTGTAGCGTGGGGTTACCAGTCGCGACTACCGTGCCGCCCGATTCCGCTCGTTGTCCTTTGAGATCAGTAATGATGCCGCCCGCCTGCTCAATAATCGGAATCAGCGCGACAATGTCGTAAGGCTGCAATGAAAATTCCACGCAGATATCAATCTGGCCTGCTGCCAGCATCGCCATCGCGTAACATTCGCCGCCATAGCGCGTCATGAGCGTGCTTTCTGCTAGATCTGCGAAGCGAACCGCGGGATGCATAGCCAGCGGTTCCGGGGCAGTGGTGTGAAGAATCGCCTGTTCGAGCGATACGCCTTTGCGTGTACTTAAGCGCTTTTCTCCCTGCCGATCGCTACGCCAGGCCTGTGAACCATCGGCCCAGAAACGCTCTCCGGTGAACGGCTGGCTCATCATCCCCATCACGGCACGTTCATGGTGCAGCAGGCCGATGAGCGTTCCCCACACGGGTAAACCACATAAGAAAGGCCGGGTTCCATCAACCGGATCCAAGACCCAACGCACCGGACCTTCCCCGCTCAGGCCAAATTCTTCGCCCATAATCGCGTGTTCGGGGTAATAGCGCGTGATGTGCTCACGGATGACCCGCTCAGCCTCTCGGTCAGCTTCCGTGACCGGATCAAAGCGAAAGCCCTCTTTTGGCTTCGTCTCAATTTGGTTTGCGGTAAGGGCACGAAAACGCGGTAACGTTTCCTGACTGGCCAGCGTGGCGAGTTCATGAAAAAAGGCAATATCGGGAAGCGACTGACTCATGGTGTTTTACCTTCCTATCGCGTTGGCATGATGACATCGTTGGGCATTGACTATGATAAGCTGCGATGCTCACCATCGCTCGATTGTGCATTATTATGCGTGATTTACTCGCTCGATTATGCATGAAGCAGTAAGCAACCACAATTCACGTGCTTCGCATTTTTGGAAAAAAATAGCCCCCAAACGTTTCCGTCAGGGGGCTATCGCAGGAATCGCTAAGCAACCTTATTGCTTTTAGCTCAGGTCAGATCCGTTGCTGGCGATGACCTTCTTATACCAGTAGAACGATTTCTTTTTCTTTCTGGCTAACGTCCCTTCGCCCCGGTCGTCGCGATCGACGTAAATGAAACCATAGCGTTTGCTCATTTCACCGGTAGAAGCAGCGACCAGATCGATGCAGCCCCATGAGGTATAGCCAATGACGGGAATACCGTCACCAATCGCATCCGCCATCGCGCTGATGTGTTCGCGCAGGTAGCTGATGCGATAGTCATCATCAATCTCGCCCTGTGCGTTAATCTCATCCTTCGCACCCAGCCCGTTTTCTACCAAAAACAGCGGCTTCTGGTAGCGGTCATACATCATGTTCATGGTGATACGCAGACCCAGCGGATCGATTCCCCAGCCCCATTCACTTGCCTTGATATGCGGGTTCTTTAACGATTTAACGATATTCGCCGCGCTGCTATTCTGCTCGTTCATATCCGCCGAGGCGCAGCGGGAGGCGTAATAGCTGAAGGACACAAAATCCACCGTGTTCTTGAGAATCTCATCATCGCCCGGCTCTGATGCAATCGTGATGCCCTTCTCTTTAAACAAACGCCCGGTATACGCCGGATAGGTGCCGCGTGCCTGCACATCAATAAAGAACAGATTCTCTCGATCTTTATTTAGCGCCGCCCAGACATCTTCCGGTTTGCACGACCACGGATAGAAATTACCGCCAGCCAGCATGCAGCCGACCTGATTTTCCGGGTTAACCTCATGCGCAATTTTCGTCGCCAGCGCGCTCGCCACCAGTTCATGGTGCGCAGCCTGGTATTTCACCTGCTCCTGATTTTCCCCGTCGGCAAACACCAGTCCCGCACCGGAAAACGGACTATGCAGCAAGATATTGATTTCATTGAACGTCAGCCAGTATTTCACCAGCCCATCAAAGGCTTCAAAACAGGTTCGGGCATAGCGAGCGAAGAACTCCACCATTTTCCGGTTACGCCATGAGCCGTACTCGGTGACCAAATGCATCGGCACATCGAAATGGCACAGCGTCACCAGCGGCTCAATGTTGTACTTCTTGCACTCGGCAAACATATCGCGATAAAAGGCGATGCCGTCCGCGTTGGGCGTCAGCTCATCCCCGTTTGGGTAAAGTCGGCTCCAGGCGATAGAGGTACGGAACACCGTGAACCCCATTTCCGCCATCAGCGCGATATCTTCCTTATAGCGATGGTAGAAATCGATCGCCTGATGGCTGGGATAAAACTCATCCTCACGCAACGCAAAGCGCGGTTCTTGCCCCAGTTTCACCGGCAGACGATTCACGCCGTGGGGAATCATATCCACCGTCGTCAGCCCTTTACCGCCTTCGAGGTACGCACCTTCTGCCTGATTGGCCGCAATCGCGCCCCCCCATAAGAACCCATTGGGAAATGTTGATGCAGACATACGCTATTCTCCTTCGTACTCATTAGTGCTTAATTTAATTCGTGTTCGCTGCGTGCTGCGGCGCGGAAACCTTGTCGCCCTGTACGCGTTTCTCTTCCGGTTGTTCTTCTACTGGGATGTCTTCAAAGCCCAGCAGCAAGGTGACGAAGAAGGAAATCACGACGGACAGAATCATGACGCCGAATACCCAGGCAATGCTCATCGGATTGGTCGGATCGAAGAACTGCACGCTGGTAAACAGCCCCGGCGAGGCCATTGAATGGCTTGCCAGACCGCCGATACCGGCAACGGCACCACAGATAAAACCGGTGATTAAACAGGCGATCAGCGGACGCTTCAAACGTAAAGCCACACCGTACAGCGCAGGTTCAGAAATCCCAGCAACAATGGCCGATGCCGCCGCAGCCAGCGCCGTCTGGCGCAGTTCCGGGTTTTTGGTGCGCCAGGCGACCGCCAGTGAAGAGCCACCCAGCGACAGGTTTGCACCGATTTCAGACGGCATCACCATGCCTTCTTTGCCCGTCTCGGCGATGGTTTGAATGATAGTCGGAGTAAACACACGGTGCATACCGGTCATCACCAGCAGCGGCCAGATAGCGCCCATGATGGCAACGGACAACCAGCCCAGATAATCATGCACGGTGTACACCACCGCAGAAATGCCGCTACCAATCCAGATCCCAATCGGGCCGATCAGCATGATGGCAATCGGGGAAGCAATCAGCACGATTAACATCGGCTTCAGGAAGTTTTTGGTCACCGCTGGCGTAATGCGGTCTACCCATTTTTCAATGTAAGACAGAATCCAGGTCATACACAGCGCCGGAATCACGGTGTAGGTATACTTCACCGCCGTGACGGTCAGCCCCATAAACACCACCTGCTGACCCTGCGCCGCTTTTGCCATCAGATCGATAAACGTCGGATGCACCAGCACCCCAGCGATAGCAATCGCCAGCGACATGTTGGTTTTGAATTTTACCGCAGCAGACGCCGCCACCATGATCGGCAGGAAGAAGAACGCGCCGTCGCCAATCACGTTCAGAATCGTTATCGTCGATGCGCCCTTCTCAAACAGCCCTGTCATATCGAGGATCATGGCGAGCAGTTTCACCATCGAGCCGCCGATAATTGCCGGAATGAGCGGTGACATCGTGCCAATCAGCGCATCCAGAATCCCCGCGCCGATGCGTCGCAGCGTAATTTTATTGTTCACTGGTACGGCTTTTTCAGCCTCCGCGCCTTCCGGCAGCAGTTTCACCACTTCGGCGTAGGCCTGAGAAACGGTGTTGCCGATGATGACCTGACACTGGTTATCATTTTTCACGACACCCAACACGCCGCTTATGGCCTTCAATTCGGCCACATTCGCGGCATCATTATCTTTCAGCACAAAGCGCAGACGGGTCATACAGTGCGTCACGGCAGCGATGTTATCAGCACCACCGATGGCATCGACGATCGAACGGGATACAGCCGCATAATTCTTTGACATGGATAAACAATCTCTCGTAATCGCGCACGCTACACCAGATTCAACACACCGCTCAACGCGTCCAAAACGGGAATGTCACTTGATGCGCACACATTTATTATTCAATTTCATACAGTTATGAAAGTATTCATGCCGGTATCCCTGCTCCATGCAACGTGATGAAACGTCGATGGGTAACCGGTTCCACATGATAGTGTTTATATGTTAATGTAATTTCAATAGATGAATTGTTAATATTTTACTTATGTGACCACGATCGCCATAGAAATGTGATCTTTCTCTCGATCGCACCCGCCCTCATCCCCTTGCGGCCGACACACATGCAACTTGACGTATGACGGATATAAAGTGTGTAAAATGATGGAAGTATTCAACGTCTCAGGATGTCTCATGTCGACAATGCAGGAAGTGGCGAAGAAAGCAGGCGTATCAAAAGCGACGGTGTCGCGCGTGCTATCGGGCAAAGGCTATACCAGTGAAGAAACCAAAACGCTGGTCTATCAGGCCATTGAGGAGACGGGATATCGGCCCAATTTACTGGCACGGAATCTGGCGACCAGCAAATCAGCCTGTATTGGTTTGGTAGTGACCAACACGCTCTATAACGGCAGCTATTTTAACGAACTGCTGTCACAGGCCGCCAAGAAACTGGAAGACAACGGGCGTCAGTTGATTCTGGTCGATGGCAAACACAGCGCCGATGAAGAAAGAGCCGCGATTCAATTCCTGCTGGGATTGCGCTGTGATGCAATCATCATCTATCCCCGTTTTCTCAACGTGGATGAAATGGACGACATCATCGAGAAACACAAGCAGCCGATCATGGTGGTTAACCGTAAACTGCGTAAACACCAGAGCCACTGCATCTGCTGCGATCACAAAGGTTCCAGCTATAACGCCACGCAGCATCTGATCGCACGCGGCCATAGAGATATCGCTTTTATCACCGGTTCGCTGGATTCGCCGACGGCTATCGAACGCCTTTCCGGCTATAAAGATGCTCTGACGGCGGCCAATATTGCGGTACGGGACGAGTTAATTGTGAGAGGAAAATGGACACCGCGCAGCGGTTCGCTCGCCATTAACGCCCTGCGCGATAACCGGGTATCGTTCAGCGCCGTTGTCGCCAGCAATGACGATATGGCGATTGGCGCGATAAAAGCGCTGGATGAGGCTGGCGTTGCCGTCCCGCACGACGTTTCTGTCGTCGGGTTCGACGATATTCCCACTGCCCCGTTTTTGAAGCCGTCGCTCTCCAGCGTCAAAGATCCTGTGAGCGATATGATCAACGAAGTGATTAACCGCCTGATCGCGATGCTGGACGGCGGCTATCTCTCGAAAGAAAATCTGTTCTTGTCGGAGTTGCAGGTCAGAGATTCCATTCAGAACGGGCCGTACGGTAACCCGCCCGTTTGATCGTCATCCCGATAACAGAAACGGATCACACGCAGACTGCAGATAAACTGCATTCGCTTAGACGTGAACTGACAGTTTTTGCGGGCAGAACACCATCAAATCTGACAGGCTGCATTGAGCGAGGGGCGGAAGTTAGCGTCTGTCTCACCACTTTGAGGGCTTAATGAACACCGAGGTGTATCGTCAACTAGGAACAGGTCAATATGACCTAAGTTTCCCCGCTCAAGTTGATGAATATCCATGGGGAAAAGGCTTTCCCTTACGTAGAGAGTATTTCTCGATTTTACTATTGTCCATGAGCATGAAAAATGTAGATAATATCCAAAAAAAATTATGAGATAAAAGTGATGATAAAGAACATTCCTTCTCGTTTATATAAATATAAAAGTTTTAGTGTTGATAGTCTTGACTTGCTTGTAAGTGATAGACTGTATTTTGCCGACCCAACAACATTCAATGATCCTTTGGATTGTAATCCTTCCGTGTTAAACGACATCGATAATTTCGATGAATTGAACGCTATTCTTCATAAATTAGTAAAAGAAAATCATCAAAAGGAACTAGAGAAAGCAGCAAAAAAAATTAAATATAGAGGTCCAAGAACATTAGAGAAAATTGAAATGTTAGGTGAAAGTGAAGCTCAAAGATTAATCAATAATATTGCAGAAAATGTTGATTTTTTTGGCGACGATTTTGGTGATAGTGCCAGTTATCATATTAAAAGATATTTACTAAAAAATTATGAGATTGGTGTCCTTTCATTAGCAAAAAAGTTTAATTGTCCCTTAATGTGGTCGCACTACGCTGATCAACATAAGGGTTTTTGTATTGGATATGACGTTTCTGAAAATGACTCTGCAGATATCTACCCTGTTGATTACAAAGGTAAGCGATTTATTAGAACTCAACAAGTTCATGATATGTTATTTGGTAGTAGTGATAATTTAAGGAATGCTGCTAAAAAAGAGATTGATAGGGTCATTCTTCTCAGCAAAGCTCCTTCTTGGAAGTATGAGAATGAATACCGAGTTATTAATAATCAAGGTTTACAGGATTCACAATTTCGATTAAGCGATGTTACATTCGGTTTGAGGTTTAAAGAATCTGCTAAGTTTTCCGTCATGAGAGCATTACAATCAAGGTTGGGCGGCATTGACTTCTACGAAATGTCACTTTCTAATAACTCCTTCAAGTTAAAAAGAACATTAATTGATTTGGAAAATATTGAATTTAAATCATACCCTGAAAGTAATTATGAGCGTACTCGCGATGCGCTTCAAATGATTAATGACTCAAATGACGATGAAGATAGTCTTAATTATGAAAGTTTGTGATTATGATGTGACATGTAGGATATCTGGTCGTCAAAATTTCCTTACAAAAGGTTTTCAAATTGCTTTTCTTCTTTTGACAATGGCTTTGAAGGAGTACTTTTTATGGCCGACTCACTAGGTCTGCAGACTGACGTTGTAAGGCAGCATACAGTGCCACGTTTTTTGCTGGAGGGCTTTGCCACTTTAGGTAGAGGCAAGTATCCTCAGCTTTATACCTTTGATAAGCATAACGAACGTAGTTTTGTTACTAACATCATGAATGCGACCGTCCGGAACACCTTCTATAACCTCGACGATCATCCTGAAAGACTTAGCTTAGAGCCGCTAATGGGTATATACGAAAGCGAAGCGGCACCCGTGATCCATCAACTGCTAGAATGCCGAGATATCCGCAATCTCTCAGGTGAAGAACGCTATAAGCTTGCCGTGTTCGTTGCTATTCAGCGTGCACGAACCTTTAGCGAGCAGCAACGCATTACTGGGATGATATCTGCTATTGCTGACAAGGTTACCGCCATGGGAGCTACTCCGGAGCAGGTTACCAAAGCACTAGGATTCTCGCCCGAACGGGACTCACGGAATATTTTCCTGCAGCAACTAGTGCAGCAGGCCTCACACATCGACCACCTTCTGGCCAAGGACTGGTACCTCTTTGAGACAACCTCTGATCATCCGTTCTACGTGTCTGACAGTCCTGTTGTGATGCATAACAATAATGATTTCGGCCCGTACGGTAACCTCGGGCTGGCTCTGCCGGGCATTCAGATTTACCTGCCGCTCTCCTCTACACTGACGCTCGGTATGTACTGCCCCTCTATCCGAGATTTACAAATCAGCCGCAAAAGAGATTTACAGCGCCGCATGGCGCTTGCCCCGTTGACCCTCCCTCCCGGTTTAAATCCTGCAAGTCGGATTGCGAAGGCCAACGCCTTAATTAATTTCCATACAATGAAGTCTGCGCCGGACCAGGTAATGTGGCTGAACAGCCAGCAAGTCCGGTTTTCCGAGCAATACGTATTCTGTGAAAAAGACGATTTCGCGCTCGTCCGGAAAATGATTTCTGACAGTCAGAGCTTTAAAACCGGCTTGCGGTTCACAATCGGATAAAATGGTCCAAAATGATACATAATTGATGAAGATTATTAAATCGCTATGACATCGTTACCCTGAGATCAGGCAGAATACATGTGCTGATCCGTCCCCAATAACAGAGTTTATCAACTTCCGCTTCTGGCACAGAGCCGCCCGCCAAATTACGTTTAGCTCTGCGCAGCAACATTGCCAGATCAGGTCTGAGCTAATACAGATAACCCGACCGACGTGATTCAGTCGGGCGTGCTCGACTGTCATTTTACGCTATTGACGTAACGAACCATGCCCTGGAGCAATTGCGCAAACCGATGTGATTCATAATTACCCTCACTTGGCACCATCCAAACGCTGTTGACCTCAAGTTGGATCGTTGGTACGCCATGTGCTGCGCCGAACTTTGTGACGGTTTCATTCTTGGAGGCGGCAAAATAGTTGTTTGAGTAATTGGAAATCCCTTCATTTCGCAATGAGGCGATGAGTTTGGTCACCAGTTCGTCTTTACCCAGCAGAGATTTTCCCTTCATGGTTCCGATATCAACATCATAGGGTCGGTAAGGGTGGCTGCCGTGGATATCAATAATGAGTTTCGGCTTTTGTGATTTTATTAATTCGGCTAGCCTCGCTTTATAATCATTACTATCGTAGTAGTTGGGGTCTGAAGGAGAGGCTTTTGTTGTATAGATGACCGTCGAACCCGTCAGTTTTCCCAACATGATTGCCAACGCTGCCGTCCCTCCTCCATCAGAGAAACGATATTTTCCATCCCGAAACGGTTCGGTAGCATGAGGGGCGCTAATGATAATGGGCTCCTGTCCTAAGATGACGTTAAACCATTTTTCCCCCTCTTTCGGTTTAACATCGCTATTTTTATCTGCATCCTTTTGATAGACGATTGCTTCGTTGATCTGTTCAGGCGTGAGCAATGCTTTTTCGAAATGGCTATTACCCTGATTCAATGAGCATGCCGATGCTGAAAAAACAAATAGTGCAATAACAGTAAATCTTCTTATTAATGCAATATTAAGTAATTTCTTCATCGATTATCTCTCATAGAAATATTTGCCATTCCAATCCTCATGGAAGCACAAAAGCAACGAAGTTCAGGAAGACTAACTGTAAAAATACGCGATTAAATCTGCCATCCCGAGCACAACGACTATTATAGAAGATGATTTTAGAAGAGGCTTTAATGAAAATAAAAAGGCAACACACGCACCGAAAACGATCGTTTACAGTACGTGATTGCCCATTTTTATCCGCTTGATATCGTCTTAAACGTAGACGTTAAGCTGGTTATTTTCCGTTGGGCGATTAACCCCATCGGCTATGGGTGTCTTAAAGACCGACGCGCTATTGTCGTACGTCGTCCGGGTTCGAGTAGACGCGTCCTGATTAGGGTAACCAGACAGCTGAGACGAGCGGGAAATGCCCTGAACGTGATCAGGTTTGTCAGGCATGGAGCTATATGACACTGGATAAACTAGGTTGAGACCAATCATTTTTCTTCCCCCTATTCATCTTCTCTGTCAGTAAAACTTATCTTGCTTATTACTGAGTATAGAACAATCAAGCAGAGGGAATATGTAAGGTTTTGTCTGAAAAAACACCGCTGGTGCGCCACTGACAATGGGAAAAAGAAGACAAACCATCAGCACTATCTTTTTTATTTTCTATCAGTGGGTTACTTGTTTTTCTCCCACGCGCGCAGCCGTCCAGCCGCATTTTTATAAGGCGAGGCAGTGTTAAACTGAATCATCCGACCACGCGTCCACTTGCCGTACCAACATTCACCATAGAGTTGCGCATCGGTATAGCGCTCCACCAGCGCGATAAGCGCCCGTTTATTCGCGACAAGCCGTGCGACCAGTTCAGACCAATCGGTAATATGAGCGAAGTCCTGATAGAATTTTTGCGCGAGTAAACCAAGCTGATTCCACTGGTAACCCGTCTCGGGGAAATCGATGGGGTTACCCTGATCTTCCTGCTGATGCCATTTCAGCACCAGATTGCCCCAGCCCAGCAAATACGCCACCAGATTGGCCGCGCTCATCTGCGTTCCCTGCGCATGTCCTGCCATTTCTGGCAAAAATGCGCGTTCAGCAGGAACGGCCTCGATTCGCTTCATTAACAGCGCAAACTGACTGTTGATTGCTTTGATCAAGGCTTCCTTGCTTTCTGGCACCGCCATCATCTCACCCCGACTATTCTGCTATACAGAATCAGGTTACCGATCAAACGGCGGCACCGCCTTGTCATCGCTCACGTTTTCAGCGCTGTGCCAGCAGCCGAATCGACGCCTCACGCTCGCGGGGTGATGTTACAGGCGTATGGATAATGAACTCATCCACGCCAAAGCGCTGATGGTAGCTATCCAAACGCTGATGAATATGTTCCGGCGTGCCGTAAAGCACATGACGCGGCTCCTGTACGATACGGAAATCCGTTGCGCCCGCCTGCCGAACGAAATTGTCGGCCTGCTCCTGACTGCCTACCGTCAGCGGCGGCTTGTTCTCAATATAAACTTTATAGTTATGCTGCGTGCTGGCCAGTGCCTCCGCATCCTCATGACGTTCGGCGGCAATCACCGACAGTGACAGCAGCGTCTGGGCGCTGGCGGGCTTCAACTCCCGATAGCTCAGGAGAGACTCCGTCAGCAGCGTTTCACTAGCGTTAATGAACCCGGCGAACACAAAATTCCAGCCCAGCGAGGCAGCTAACCGCGCACTCTCCTGACTGGCACCCAGCAGAAAGCGCTGTGGCGTCTGTTCAGGTAATGGCGTCGCGTTCAGGCGTTCGGCCGTCTCGTCATGACTATCGAGAAAGCGGTTTAGCTGGTGTAGCTTCTCCGTAAAGGCAACCCGCTGCGTCTCACCGATTTCCTGCTGTAGCGCCCGCGTCGCCAGCGGCAGCCCACCCGGTGCTTTGCCGATCCCCAAATCCACACGCCCGCCCGCCAGTGCGCTGATCACATGGAAGTTCTCCGCAACTTTATACGGGCTGTAATGCTGCAACATCACGCCGCCGGAACCAATACGCAGCGTTGTGGTGTGCGCCAATAGCCAGGTGATCAAGACCTCGGGAGACGATCCCGCCAATTCATCGGAATTATGATGTTCGGAAACCCAAAAGCGATGATAGCCAAGCGCTTCCGCCACTTTCGCCAGCGACACGGTTTGCGCCAACGCCTGCGCCGCACTCATTCCTTCGGCGATGGGGCTTTGATCTAATAAACTGAGTTTATATCCCACGATGTTTCCTTATTTTCAGCGACTATTCGTTAGCGTGCTAGCGCTATTCACAGCAATAAATAGTCATAACAAAAACAACAGTCATAGCGAAAAACAGAATAAGAAGAATGTTGCATAAAGGTGTAAAAAATAAATATTAATAACAGAATTTGTTAGCAGAAATATTCATAATAAATGAATACAAAAAATCGCCATCATAAAAAGACATGAAATATAACCAGATGGTATTTATCCATTGCGTTGCTATCGGCTACCTTTAGCATGTTTAAGTTTTGTTAAGGAGGTGTATTGATATGGCTGAATCTATCCCCTGTTGTGATACGTCATTTGAGCAACAGTTAATTAACTGGCGACGGCACTTGCATCAGTACCCGGAATTGTCCAATCAGGAACACCAAACCACCGCGCACATTACCCGCTGGCTACAAGAGAAAGACATCCGCCTGTTGCCCCTTGCGTTAACCACAGGCGTCGTTGCCGAAATCGGTCACGGTAGCGGCCCGACGATTGCGCTGCGGGCAGATATTGATGCACTGCCGATTGAAGAGTTAGTTGATGTGCCGTTTCGCTCTCAGCACGCGGGCGTCATGCATGCTTGTGGCCACGATTTCCACACCGCCGTGATGCTGGGTGCTGCCTGTTTGTTGAAAAAACGTGAATCTGTCTTACCGGGTAAAGTCAGGCTGTTTTTCCAACCCGCAGAAGAGGTCTCGACTGGCGCCAAACAGTTCATCCGTGCCGGCGCGATCGCCGATGTCGCGGCCGTTTTCGGTCTGCACAACGCGCCTGAACTTCCTGCTGGCACCTTCGCTACACGCAGCGGCCCGTTTTATGCCAACGTGGATCGCTTTGCCATTCACATTACCGGCAAAGGCGCACACGCGGCCAAACCCGAACAGGGCATCGACAGCATCGTCACCGCCTGCAATATCGTCAATGCGCTGCAAACGCTGCCCAGTCGTAGCTTCAGCTCGCTGGAGTCGCTGGTCATCAGCGTCACGCGCATTCAGGGCGGCAACACCTGGAACGTTCTGCCGCAAACGGTGGAGTTGGAAGGGACGGTTCGTACCTACAATGCCGCGATTCGCGCGGAGATACCGGAACGAATAGAGCAATTGATTGGCGGCATCGCCCTTGCACTGGGTGCAAAAGCGGAACTGAAATGGTATCCCGGCCCGCCTGCGGTCGTGAACACCAGTGAATGGGCCGATTTCAGCAAGCAAATTGCTAGAGACGCAGGCTATCAGGTAGAAAACGCCGAACTGCAAATGAGCGGTGAGGACTTTGCGCTGTATCTTCAGGACGTGCCGGGCACGTTCGTCAGCATTGGTTCAAACAGCGAATTTGGTTTACACCATCCTCAGTTCAACCCGGATGAAAGCGCGATTGCGCCCGCTTCTCGCTATTTCGCACAGTTAGCGGAAGCGGCACTGCATCGCCTGAGCACCACGAAAGCCGCCTCACCACAGGCCGTCCTGTCTTCATCGTAATACGCTAATTTATAAAACTAGCCACCTTCGTCTGGTTAATCTGGCGGAGGTGTCTATTTCCTGAATAATTCTCGTTGGCAGACTGATGACAAGTTTACAGGATTAAAACGGGGGTAATGGAATAGAAGAGTAAAGCGTCCGCGCCAAGGACAAAGGCGTTAGGAACGCCTTTGAACGTCGCTTGCGACGGCCCTGAAAGGGTGAATCTCAGGGATGAGATTCATATCCGCGCGGCTCGAGCTTACAGGGAGGTACTTGCAGCGTCTTTACGATCTATCCATTGCCCCCGCTCGACGCACTTTATCTGCAAGGCTTGGCGTCTGGTTAGTGTATTTCATTAACCCCGAACAGCATGATAACGACGGGAAAAATACACCAGACCATCAGTGCCTTCGCCCTGCTTAATCGCTAATACCCGGCAAATAAAGATATCGTGCGTCGCCGCGCTCACCACCTCTTCAACCTGACAGTCAAACGCTACCAGCGCGTCCCGCAACACCGGTGAACCCGTGTGTAACACGTCCCACTCCGCCGCTGCAAACCGTTCTTCGGTAGACGACGGGCTCCCAAACAACGACGACAGCGCTTCATGATGGGCCGCCAGCGTATTGATGCACAAATGCGTATTCGCCTGAAACGTGGGATACACCGACGAACCGCGATTTAGACACACCAGCAGCGTGCCCGGCGAATCACTGACGCTGGACACGGCGGACGCCGTAAAACCGGCCTTACCTGCCGGGCCATCCGTCGTAACGACATTGACCGCCGCGCTCAGCCTTGCCATCGCATCACGAAACGCCTGCCGGTCAACCGTGGCAACCGCCGCAGAGAGAATCGCGTCATTCGCGGTGACGTGTCGTTCAGCTATCAAATCAGACATTAAATACTTCCTTTAGATACGGCGAGAAACATGATTATTAACATCATAATAACAAAACAAGTCATATCATAATCTGAAATTTTTGAATTTCATTATCCATTTTTGTTGTTTTACATCACGCCTCGCCTCATCAATAGTGAAAACACACTATTAACGTCTTATTAACCTTTCATTGAATACGTGAATGCCTATTGATGGCTTGTTTATTGGCTGACGGTTTATTGATGGACTGTTTTCACTTTCATGGAAGTTCGTTTAATTAACAATAAGTACGCTCAATTAATAATAAGCACATTCAATTAATAAAAAGGTTTCTGACAATGAGTAAAAAACAAACATCTGCAAATCGACAATTAAGACTGGGTTTAATATTACAGGGCGCAGCGGGAAATATGTCCGCGTGGCGGCATAAAAACGTCGTACCCGACGCCAGCATTAATTTTGGCTTTGTTCTGGATGCGGTAAAAAAAGCCGAACAAGGGAAATTTGATTTTGTCTTCGTGGCAGACGGCCTGTATATCAATGAAAAATCTATCCCCCACTTTCTCAATCGCTTTGAACCGCTGACACTGCTGTCCGCGCTGGCTACCGTCACCACACATATTGGCCTGGTTGGCACACTCTCGACGTCGTATTCCGAACCGTTTACCACCGCCCGGCAGTTCGCCAGCCTCGACCATCTCAGCAACGGCCGCGCAGGCTGGAACGTGGTGACATCGCCGCTGGAAGGATCGGCGAAAAACTTTTCCCGTGAACAGCACCCGGAACACGCACTGCGCTACCGTATTGCCGATGAGTTCCTTCAGGTGGCAAAAGGCCTGTGGGATTCCTGGGAGGACGATGCCTTTATTCGTGACAAAGCCAGCGGACAGTTTTTCGATCCTGATAAGCTGCACACGCTGAATCATCAGGGAGAATTCTTCTCGGTACAGGGGCCGCTGAATATTGGCCGATCCGCGCAAGGCCGCCCGATTGTGTTTCAGGCTGGTGCGTCTGAAGACGGGCAAAAATTGGCCGCTAAACACGCCGATGCCATCTTCACCCATCAACACACGCTGGAAGACTCACAGCGCTATTACCGCGAAGTGAAACAGAAGCTGGAAGAAAACGGTCGCCGGGCCGATCAGTTGCACGTCTTCCAGGGCGTCAGCGTGATTGTCGGTAATGATGCTGAAGACGTAGAGCGCCAGTATCAGGAAACCGCACAGTTGGTGACGATTGAGGACGCTCTCAATTATCTGGGACGCTATTTTGAGCACTATGACTTCTCACAGCACCCGCTGGATGAGCCCTTCCCCGATATCGGCGATCTGGGGAAAAACAGTTTCCGCAGCACCACCGATGAAATCAAACGCAACGCGCAGGAAAAAGGCTTAACGCTACGGCAGGTCGCGCTGGAGGCGGCATCACCGCGTCCTGTATTCAGCGGCACGCCTGAGCAGGTGGCGGATGGTTTACAGCTCTGGTTTGAAAACGGTGCGGCCGACGGTTTCATCATTCAGGGCGGCACGCCGGATACGCTCAACCACTTTGTCGATCGCGTCGTTCCTCTGCTACAACAGCGCGGCCTGTTCCGTCAGGAATACCCCGGCTACACGCTGCGGGAAAATCTGGCGCTGGATTATCCGGTGAATCAATTTACGCGCTAGTTCGCGCAACAGGAGATTCACTGTGAAGCGTTCCCCTTTTATCACGGTAACCCGCGTGGCGGCACTATTGAGTGCCACGCTGGTGGCAAACGTGCAGGCGCAAGACACGGGATTCGTTAGCCGTATCGATCTGAAGGCCAACCAAACACCTATTCATACTGATAAAAATGCTGAGGCCATCGCGCAGATTCCGGCTCATTTCAAATTCGTCACGCCGGGTAAGCTGACGATTGCCGTGTCAGCACTCAGCTCACCGCCGCTGTCGCTGCTGGCTGACGATAACAAAACGCTTATCGGCAGCGATGCCGATATTGCGCGACTGGTGGCCGACGGCCTCGGGCTGGAGCTAAAGCTGGTGCCCGCCTCTTGGGAAGACTGGCCGCTGGGCATCACGGCGGGGAAATACGACGCCGCCATTTTTAATATCGCGGTGACGAAACTGCGCAAAGAAAAGTTCGACTTCGCCACGTATCGCATTGATACGCTGGGTTTCTACGTGAAATCGACCAGCAAGATTACGTCAATTAACAAACCAGAAGACGTCGCGGGTCTGAAAGTGATTGTCGGCTCCGGCACCAATCAGGAAAACATTCTGCTGGGCTGGGATCGGCAAAACCGCGCCAGTGGCCTGCCTCCCGTACAGCCTGTTTACGTCACTGATGATGCCGCCGCCAACCTGAGCATACAGTCCGGGCGCGTCGATGCGTTTTTCGGCCCCCATTCTATCGGGGCTTATAAAGCGGCGCTGACGGGCAAGACACGCATGGTAGGTAAAGGCCCGACGGTCGCTTACGTCGCAGTCACCACGCAGAAAGGCAACGGTTTGGCACAGCCAATCAGCACCGCCATCAATGGCGCGATCCACAACGGCAGTTACGCACAGGTTCTGGATCGCTGGGGTGAAGACGATGAAAAAATCACGCAATCCGTGGTGAACCCGCCGGGTATCGGCGATTAAGTAAACGCGACACATTCACAAAAGTGACGGCGTCACGAAAACCATTATAAATAGTCACCTGCAAGGGAAAAAAAATGCAAAAAGAGATCGCATATTCATCCAACTCACATCGCATGCGTCCATCGCGTTTGACAAGGCTACTGACGGGATCGCTGCTGCTCGGGACGCTGTCTGTCACGACCGGCGCACAGGCAGCCATCGACCTGAAAGCCAACCAACAGCCGATCCATGCACCGAAAAATGCGGAGGCGATTGCGCAGATTCCGGCCGATTTTACATTCGTCACGCCGGGTAAATTCACCGTGGCGATTGCCGCGCTGGGGTCGTCACCGCCGCTGGCGTTTCTGGCCGACGACAACAAAACCGTGGTGGGCAGCGAGCCGGATATCGCCCGACTGGTAGCAGACAGTCTCGGGCTGGAACTGAATATCGTTCCAACCTCGTGGGAAGACTGGCCGCTCGGCGTGGCCTCCGGTAAGTATGATGCCGCCATCATCAACATTACCGTCACCAAAGCGCGCAAGGAAAAGTTTGATTTCGCCACCTACCGCATCGACTCGCTCGGCTTCTATGTGAAATCCACCAGTAAGATTCAGTCCATCAAGGAAGCGAAGGACATCGCCGGGCTGAAGATTATTGTTGGTTCCGGCACCAATCAGGAAGCGGTGCTGCTGGCGTGGGATAAACAGAATCGCGCTAACGGCCTGCCCGCCTTTCAGCCGGTTTATGTCACGGACGATGCGGCTGCCAATCTGAGTCTGCAATCCGGCCGTTCCGATGCCTATTTCGGCCCCAACGTGATCGGTGCCTACAAAGCAGAGCTGACGGGCAAAGTTAAGCATGTCGGTACAGTCAACGGTGGTTACCCCAACATCGCCCATATCGCGGTCACCACACGCAAAGGCAGCGGGCTGGTACAGCCGATTAATACCGCGCTGAACGGCGTAATTAAAAGCGGTGAATACGACAAGGTACTGAACCGCTGGGGCGAAAGTATCGAACGTATTGACCGTTCAGAAATCAATCCGCCAGGACTGGGCGATTAATACCGCTCAATGGCTATCGGGACGCCATGATCGACACGCCATGGTTGCCGATAGCCCCTATACGCTAATGAATCAGGAGTACCCCATGTCCGACGACATTTTCATTGTTACCCAGCCCGAGGATCCTATCGTGGCCCCGATTATCGACGGCCTGTTCGCGGAATATGAACAGCGCTATGGCGATTTTTTTGGTGAGCGGGAAAGCGATCCGCCGGGCATCTACCAACAGCCGCACGGCATTTTTATTGCGCTGCTGCGTCAGGGCGTACCGATTGCCACCGGTGCGTTTAAACGCTACGACAGCACCACTGCCGAAATTAAGCGGGTATGGACGGATAACTCGCTGCGCCGTCAGGGGCTCGCGGGGAAAGTGATGCAAGAACTGGAACAACACGCCCGGCGATTAGGCTACCAGCATTTTTTCCTGACGACCGGTTTCCGCCAGCCTGAAGCGGTGAGTTTATATCTGAGCCACGGGTATACCCCTCAGTTCGATATCACCGTCGATCCAGTGACCTACAGCATTCCACCTTACGACGGGCGTTTACCGTTTAAGAAAGCCCTGTTCGCCACGGCGACGCCACAGGTTGCACGGCAAACGGAAGTCGAGCTTATCACCCGCCATTTGAAAGTGTGTTGACCCTTGCGCACGGTAATAGCCCTATGCACTAACAACAAAACGCTATTTTTCAGCATCACATTCAACGGGTATCGATCATGACGCAATCTCTACACACGTCTTCTCAACAACCACCGCTGAGCCAGACACAGGAACCGCCGTTGAACATTGTTCCCGCGCGTTACCCTTTTCGCTTTGCCGGCGCGCTGTTTTCGCTATTTATTTTTGCCGGAATTATTCAGTCAATCGCGCTGAACCCGCGCTGGGAGTGGTCGGTCTTTGCCGAGTGGTTTTTTAATCCGGTGATCCTTGCCGGACTGGGGCAAACGCTGCTGTTGACCGCGCTGGGTACGTTGTTCAGTATTTTTTTCGGCACCGCGCTAGCGCTGGCCCGGCTTTCGCCGTCTTATTTGCTCTCCACCCTGTCGTGGCTGTATATCTGGCTGTTCCGATCGCTGCCGCTGATTCTGGTGCTGATCATTCTGTACAATTTTTCGTATCTCTATGACGAGCTGGCGCTGGGGATTCCCTTCACCTCCATCGTCTTCCTGAACTACCCGACGATCGATCTCCTGGATCAATTTTCCGTTGCCGTACTTGGCCTGACACTGGTGCAATCCGCGTATACGGCGGAGATTATTCGCGGCGGTATTCTTGGCGTAGATGCGGGTCAGTTTGAAGCCTCCGCGGCACTCGGCCTGCCCAGCGGTCGCCGCACCGTGCGCATCATTCTGCCGCAGGCGCTGCGTTCGATTCTGCCCACCGGTTTTAACGAGATCATCAGCCTCGCTAAAGGTACCTCAATTGTCTATGTGCTGGCGCTGCCGGAGCTGTTTTACACCGTTCAGGTCATCTACAACCGTACGCAGCAGGTTATTCCGCTGCTGATGGTCGCCACCATCTGGTATCTGCTGATCACCACGGTGCTATCCGTCGTCCAATACTACGTGGAACGCTATGTGTCCCGCGGTGCGGTGCGTGAAATGCCGCTAACACCGCGCCAGAGACTCGTCCGTTTCCTGACGCGCAAGCGCGCACGTTAACCCCCAGATTCTGGAGATTCACCATGTCTGAAGCTATCGATTATTTTGCTCATGCCCGCACCACCGCCCAGCCACAGGCAGAAAGCGCTCGTGGGCTGATCGAAATCCGCAATGTAGCGAAACATTTTGGTCAGCATAAAGCGCTGGAGGATATCAATCTGACGCTGGCACCCGGCTCCGTCACCGTGATCCTTGGCCCATCCGGATCAGGGAAATCCACGCTGCTGCGCACCATTAATCACCTTGAACGCGTAGACGAAGGGTTTATCCGCATCGACGGCGATTACATCGGCTATCGGCGCAAAGGGAATACGCTCTATGAGTTGAAAGAAAAGGACGTGTTACGCCAGCGCATCAACGTCGGTTATGTATTCCAGAATTTCAATCTGTTTCCCCACCTTTCCGTGTTGGAAAACATCATTGAAGCCCCGCTGGCGCATAAGCTGTATTCACGTCAAGAAGCGGAAGATGTCGCCTTTACCCTGCTGGAAAGCGTCGGGCTACGCCATAAAGCGCAGTCTTACCCACGCCACCTTTCCGGCGGACAGCAACAGCGCGTCGCGATTGCCCGCGCGCTAGCACTCAAGCCGAAAGTGATGCTGTTTGATGAACCAACGTCCGCGCTCGATCCCGAGCTGGTCGGCGAGGTGCTGGATGTGATCAAATCGCTCGCCCGCTCCGGCGTGACGCTGGTCGTCGTCACGCATGAAATCGGCTTTGCCCGCGAAGTGGCAGACCGCGTGGTGTTCATGGTGGACGGGAAAATCGTCGAAAGCGGGGATTCCTGGCAAGTGCTGAACCATCCCCGTCACCCACGGACGATCAATTTTTTGAATAAGGTGCTGTGAGACACAGCTCAGGATCTCAACACGACAAACCATTCTCAATGGTAAAGGCTGAAACACATCGAGTCAGAGTGCACCTTCTGACTCTATTTCACACGTTTACCCGATTCATCAGTGACTCTTTCTCCGTCTTCTTTTGTAAATGCGCCTTGTTGCGGATCGGGGAGAATATCCAGCACCCGTTCTGATGGACGACACAGTCGGGTTCCCAGCGGGGTAACAACAATCGGACGATTTATCAGGATAGGATGTTGCAACATGAAATCGATGAGCTGCTCGTCAGTAAAGCGTTCTTCCGCAAGCCCCAATAGCGTATAAGGCTCCACATTCATACGCAGCAAGGCACGAACCGTTATTCCCATGTCGCCAATAAGCGTAACCAGTTCATCACGAGAAGGCGGTGTATCGAGATAGTAAACAACCGTGGGTTCTGTGCCGCTGTTACGAATCATCTCCAGCGTATTACGAGAAGTGCCACAGTCTGGGTTGTGGTAGATGGTAATATTGTTCATATCAGTATCTCATGACAAAGTGACAGAAAGACGTAACGCCAGCGCGACCAGCGTGACGAGTAGCACAGGCAAGGTCATGACAATTCCGGTACGGAAATAATATCCCCAGCTAATCGTCATATTCTTTTGTGACAGCACATGCAGCCAAAGCAGCGTCGCCAGACTGCCAATTGGCGTGATTTTTGGCCCCAAGTCGCAACCAATCACGTTGGCATAAATCATCGCGTCTTTGACAACGCCTGACGCAGTACTGCCGTCAATGGATAAGGCACCAATCAGCACGGTGGGCATATTGTTCATGACAGAGGAAAGAAGCGCGGCCAGAAAGCCAGTGCCGAGTGTGGCAGTCCACAATCCCTCCTCCGCAAACTGGTTCAGAATAGTGGAGACATATTCCGTTAACCCCGCGTTGCGCAGGCCGTAGACCACCAAATACATACCCAGTGAGAAAATCACGATCTGCCACGGCGCCCCGCGCAACACTTTACTCGTGTTTATGGCATGGCCTTTTTTTGCCACAGCAAACAGAATAAGTGCCCCCGCCGCCGCAATGGCACTGACGGGAATACCCAAAGGTTCAAGGACAAAGAACCCGGTAAGCAGAAGAATCAGAACCACCCAACCAGCGCTGAACGTTGCCTGATCTTTAATAGCGCTTGCCGGTGCTTTCAGCCGGGATACGTCATAGGTAGCGGGGATATCCTTCCGAAAGAACAAATGCAGCATAACCAGCGTCGCGAGAATCGCTGCGATATCGACAGGAACCATGACCGAAGCATATTCAGTAAAACCGAGGCTGAAAAAATCGGCAGACACAATGTTGACCAAATTAGAAACGATGAGTGGCAGGCTAGCCGTGTCGGCAATAAATCCGGCAGCCATAACAAACGCCAACGTCGTACCTTTACTGAACCCCAGAGCCAGCAGCATAGCAATCACAATCGGCGTGAGGATTAGCGCAGCGCCATCGTTGGCAAACAATGCGGAAACAGCAGCCCCCAACAAGACAATCCAGGTAAACAGCAGACGCCCGCGCCCGTTTCCCCACCGGGATACGTGCAGTGCCGCCCATTCAAAAAAACCCGATTCATCAAGCAACAGGCTGATGATAATCACCGCAATAAACGTCGCCGTTGCGTTCCAGACAATATTCCAGACAACCGGAATATCACTGAGATGAATAACCCCGCTGAGCAGCGCGAATACGGCACCGATGCTGGCACTCCATCCGATACTGAGACCTCTGGGTTGCCAAATCACCAGGATCAAGGTCAGTAAAAATATGATTCCTGCCAATAACATTTCAAACCTCATCATATATGGAAAAAAGAATATACCCCTTCCTATTTCAGCATGAAGAAGAAGCAGATTTAGCCAGACACCGACGCACGTCATCACGCAGGCATTGCCATGCGGTATGAATCGTTTCTGCAGCCCAGGCAGGCATGTGTGGAGACAATCTATAATGAATCCATTTTCCTTCACGGCGATCTAGAACCAAACCTGACGCACGTAATATCGCCATATGTCTGGAAATTTTAGGCTGAGATTCCATGGTAGCAGTACAGATATCACAGACACACAATTCACCTGCCTCTCTAAGCAGCAGAATGATGGATAGTCGAGTCTCATCGGAAAGAATTTTGAAAAGCTGAACAGGCTGTAACATTTTGGGTCCCAACGCACTCAAGATACACATATGATAATTCATATGTGTTAGCTTTGAAATCACCCAATGAAAAATACAGTAAGGCAAAGCAGAAATGACACTGTGATTTACGTCGTTACACGGTTATTCCGGCGGTAGTGGCGCAGTATACGGACTGCTGTAAACCTGAACCATCACGCTTTTATCGGTATCAAACGTCGCAACCGTCACGATGTCCTTAGTGCCCGCCGCTCGCCAGCACTCCGCCTCAACATCGCAACGAGCCTGTTTCTCATAACCCATCGATGTCAGATAAGTATGAACCTTGCTGGTATCGTCAGTGCCATAAAAATTTACCGTCCATACTTTAGCTTCCGGGCCCGTTACGTTTGAAAAATTGAAGTCATAGCGATCGGTAATACGCGGCATTGCTTTTAGAATATCGGGGGTATAGAACGCATATTCCCTTTTATCCTGCTCGGTATAATGTGCACTTCCAGCAAAATTCATTTTGATGTAGGGCCATAGAAAACCGACCACAGCAGCAATAACAGTGATGCCAAGCACAGCAAAAATTTTCAGCGATCTACTCATAGCCCTAATGTCCTGTTTTTCGCTGAGTCGATAAAAGATCCATCCCGACTGGCGACACCTACATTTCCAGATTCGAAGTCATTGTAGGGCGAGACCACCTGCATAAATGGTGGTAAAACACCCCTGTGGGGTCTGGCATTGTTGGGAAATCGTTCAGGATCGGGAAAAAGGAGTGGCGTGAATCTATCATTTTTGAAAGAACCGATCTTGCCGTAATAATCCCATCGTTTAAGTGCTTCTTCCCTGCTAACAGGGCGAAGCATGGGGAAAGGATTTTGGATAGACACTACACGGTAAAAACCCAACAAATCGGAAACCAAGTCCTCACCGCTGAATCCACTGTCTGTCACAAGGTTATTGGGAAATGAGTCTTGGAAAGCTTCAAATTTCTGGGCTACCGCCATCATCATTGCCAGCGCAATGCTGAGTCTCTCATGTTGCGGCCGCCCTTTTTTGATTCGCCAGGTAATAAATTTCCCAGAGCGAATGATGCGGTAAGGGTCCGACATACCCTGTGAATAGGTAACATTGTAGCGCTCTTGTCCTGATTCCTCACCCTGATTAATTTTGCTGAGAAGGTTTCTAATGTCCGTACCTTGCGCATGGCCGAGGTCGATCCATCCCAAGACTTCGGTATATACCAAGCCGCCCTTTGAAGCGGCGGCTTTACTGCCATCCAGTATTTCGTAGCGTTTACTCATCCTTAAGTTCCCTTTCCTTTTTAGCTGAAGATACACAAAGAAATTATCCTCTTAAGGCTGTATTTTACACAACTTCTTCGTTCGGCCCGAAACTTTTGTCCTGGCGGCGTAGGGTTAAAGTAATCACATTCAAATCGCCACCAGCCCTCGCACACCGTCCTGTTCCATCGTTTCTCCTCGCCCGCGCTGTATGATTTCCCCGCGGGACATCACCAGATAGCTGTCAGCCAGCTCGGCGGCGAAGTCGTAAAATTGTTCGACCAGCAGAATCGCCATATCGCCACGCTGTGCCAGTTGGCGAATCACCGCGCCGATCTCTTTAATCACCGACGGCTGTATGCCTTCGGTTGGCTCATCCAAAATCAGCAGCTGTGGTTTGCAGGCCAGCGCACGACCAATCGCCAATTGCTGCTGTTGCCCACCGGACAAATCGCCGCCGCGCCGCTGTTTCATCTCATCCAGCACGGGGAAAAGTTGGTAGATCTCATCTGGCACCTGCCGCGCCTGTTTGCCCGGAAAGCGCGATAGTCCCATCAACAGGTTTTCTTCCACCGTCAACCGAGGAAATATTTCCCGCCCCTGTGGCACGTAGGCAATGCCAGACTGCACGCGCTGATAGGGTTTACGCGAGTTAATCGCTTCACCCTGCCAGCGAATCGTGCCGGACTTCGCGGGAATCAACCCCATCAGGCATTTCAGCAACGTAGTTTTCCCCACGCCGTTGCGCCCTAGCAGACAGGTAATCTCGCCGGGTTTGACCTCAAACGACAGGCCGCGCAAGATGTGGCTGCCGCCATAATATTGATTCAGTTCTGCAATCTCTAACATGTTAGCGCCCCAGATAAACGTCAATCACCTGTTCATTCGCCTGTACTTCGCGCAGCGATCCTTCCGCCAGCACCTGCCCCTGATGCAGCACGGTGACGCGATCGGCGATGCTCTCGACGAAGCCCATATCGTGCTCCACCACCATCAGCGAGTGTTTGCCAGCCAGACTGCGGAACAGCTCGGCGGTATAGGCCGTTTCGGCGTCCGTCATCCCGGCGGCGGGTTCATCGAGCAGCAGCAGATGCGGCTCCTGTACCAGTAACATGCCGATTTCCAGAAACTGCTTTTGCCCGTGTGACAAGAGTCCTGCGGGCCGTTGTCGTTCGTGGCCGAGCCGCAGCAGCGCTAGCGTGTCGTCAATCCGGTCACGCTGCTCGCTGCTCAGCCTGGCACGCAGGCTTGCCCACACTGATTTGTCAGTTTTCAGTGCGATTTCGAGATTTTCAAACACCGTCAGCGCTTCAAACACCGTCGGCTTCTGGAATTTCCGGCCGATTCCCGCACGGGCGATATCTACCGGTGATAGCGTCGTCAGGTCGGTATACTGATCGTAAAATGCTTTGCCGTTATCCGGTCGCGTTTTACCGGTGATGACATCCATCAGCGTGGTTTTTCCCGCGCCGTTTGGGCCGATGATGCAACGCAGTTCCCCGACGCCAATCTGCAACGAGAGATCGGTGAGCGCTCGGAAACCATCAAAGCTCACGTTAATCTTGTCGAGTTGCAGCACCGGATCGGTCTGATGCCGATGGCGATCCGACGGATGCGGCTGCGCGAACTTTGGCTCCATCAATACGGGCTGAGTCGCGACGGTTTGTGCAGGCGCGGGAACCGATGGCACAGATAGAGACTCAGTCATGTTTCTTCCTCGTCAGTAAGCCAATTACGCCACGCGGCAAAAACAGCGTGACGAGAATAAACATCAGCCCCAAAAAGAACAGCCAGTATTCGGGAAAGGCCACGGTAAACCAGCTTTTCGCCCCGTTGACGATCCCCGCACCGAGCAGCGGCCCGACCAGCGTCCCACGCCCACCCAGCGCCACCCAAATGGCGGCTTCGATGGAGTTGGTCGGCGACATTTCGCCCGGATTGATGATGCCGACCTGCGGTACATACAACGCCCCCGCCAGCCCGCACAGCACGGCGGAAAGTGTCCACACAAACAGCTTGAAGCCTTTCGGGTCGTAGCCGCAGAACATCAGACGGTTTTCCGCATCGCGTACCGCCGTCAGCACGCGACCAAATTTACTGCGCGCTAGCGCAAATCCCACTAGCAGGCTGGCGATCAACAGCAGCACGGTGGCGACAAATAGCCCAATACGCGTACCGGTGGCCGTAATAGGGAAACCCAGCAGCGTCGTAAAACCGGTAAATCCGTTATTGCCGCCAAAGCCGGTTTCGTTACGGAAGAACAACAGCATCCCAGCGTAGGTCAGTGCCTGCGTCATGATCGAGAAATACACGCCTTTGATTTTGGAGCGGAACGCAAACCAGCCGAACACAAACGCCAGCACGCCCGGCACCAGCACAATCAGGCACAGCGCCCAGGCGAAATACTGGGTTCCCGCCCAGAACCACGGCAGCTCCGTCCACGACAGAAATGACATAAACGCGGGCATTCCCTCGCCAGCGGCCTGCCGCATCAGGTACATGCCCATCGCGTAACCGCCCAGTGCGAAGAACAGGCCGTGACCGAGCGACAGCAGCCCGGCATAGCCCCACACCAGATCCAACGCAACGGCGACAATCGCATAGCACAGGATTTTGCCGATCAGCGTCAGCGTATAAGTGGAGATCGCCAGCGGATGCTCTGCGGGCAACAGCGCGAGAAATGGCAGGATCAGCAAGGCCAGAAAAGCGATCGAACCCAGGACAAGCATGAGTCGCGGTGCGCGCTGCGTCAGGGTTATCGTCATAGGTTGCGTAATAGATTGCGTCATCAGTCAATCACCCGTCCTTTGAATGCAAACAGCCCCTGTGGCCGTTTCTGAATAAACAGCACGATCAGTACCAGAATGACGATTTTGCCCAGCACCGCGCCAATCTGCGGTTCGAGCACTTTGTTGAGAATGCCAAGGCTGAAGGCAGCGACCACCGTCCCCGCCAGTTGCCCGACGCCGCCCAGTACGACGACAAGGAATGAATCGATAATGTAGCCCTGTCCCAGCTCCGGCCCGACATTGCCCAGTTGCGACAGCGCTACGCCGCCCAAACCAGCGATACCGGAGCCCAGTCCAAAGGCCAGCATATCAACGCGACCGGTCGGCACGCCGCAGCAGTCCGCCATTGCCCGGTTTTGTGTCACCGCCCTTACGTTCATGCCGAGTCGGGTTTTATTGAGCAATAACCAGGTGAGCAGCAGCACGCCGAGGACGAACACAATCACCGCGATGCGGTTATACGGCAGCACCAGATTTGGCAGCAGGCGCAGCCCGCCGGACAGCCATGCGGGATTGGCGACTTCCAGATTCTGGGTACCGAACAGCATACGCACCAGTTGGATCAGCATCAGGCTGATACCCCAGGTCGCCAGCAGCGTTTCCAGCGGTCGGCCGTAAAGATGACGAATCACCGTGCGTTCCAGCACCATACCGACGCCAGCGGTGATAAAGAAGGCTACAGGCAACGCCAGCAGCGGATAATACGCCAGCCAGCTCGGTGCAAACTGCTGACACAGTGACTGTACCAGCCAGGTTGCGTACGCGCCCAGCATCAGCATTTCGCCGTGCGCCATGTTGATAACGCCCAATAATCCGTACGTGATCGCCAGCCCCAGCGCCGCCAGCAGCAGGATTGACCCGAGCGACAGCCCGGTAAACGCCTGCCCCAGCAGATCGCCGACGATCAAACTTTGCTTAATCTGATCCAAACTTTCCTTCGCCGCCGCCCGCACGCCGGTATCCGGCTCGT
Source organism: Pectobacterium carotovorum (assembly GCF_900129615.1). Classification (GTDB taxonomy): domain Bacteria; phylum Pseudomonadota; class Gammaproteobacteria; order Enterobacterales; family Enterobacteriaceae; genus Pectobacterium; species Pectobacterium carotovorum. The sequence goes on from NZ_FQWI01000001.1 coordinate 496,052, forward strand.
TTTGCGCCTGTGTCAACGGCTGTAAGCGCGCCTGCATCTGTGGATCGCCGGTCTGCCCTAAGCGTTTGACCGCTTCAAGGCGCACCAGCGGATTGGGATCGCTTAATTGCCGGGTCGCAATAGCGGTATTCAGCGCCTCATGTACCTGCGCATCTTTCTCTACGTTGAGGCGTTGTACCAACAACGGCAGCTGTTCCGTACTGCTGTCGCTCTGTAGCTGCCGTACCGCATTCAGGCGCGTTGCGGCATCATCGCTGACGAGCTGATGCGCGGCCAACGCGGTGGCAACCAGACCGCGCAGGCGGTTATTCATAAACAGTTTTTTGGTCGCACCAACCAGTTCCGCGTTCCCGTCCAGCGACGTTAATGTGCCCTGCACATCCCTAAACGGCTGCTGGTTCCTATCGAGCACCACCGATTCATCGCGCAATGCCTGTAACAGCGGCAAGCGTGCGGGTTCTGGCGCAGCGGCCCATTGTTGCAGCAGTTCAGCCTGCTGCGTGCGGCTCGCGGCGGCGAAATCGGCCGCAGGCCCGGCCTGTGCCAGCAGCGGAAACATCAGACACAGCGACAGCACAAACGTAGATAATCGATGACTCATCATCGCAATGTCCGCCATATAAGAGAGGGAGTATCCCCGTCCGATATGCTGGACGGGGCGTGTAGAGACGACGTTTACTGCGCTGCTTTTATTGGATGATCGGGCTTCTTATCATTGCCGGCGATGTACGGGCTCCACGGCTGGGCGCGAACTGGCTTATCGGTTTGCCAGACCACGTTGAACTGACCGTTTTCCTCAATTTCGCCAATCATCACCGGCTTGTGCAGGTGGTGGTTGGTCTTGTCCATCGTCAGCGTAAAGCCATCCGGTGCGGCAAAGGTCTGCCCAGCCATCGCGGCGCGCACTTTATCCACGTCTGTAGTGCCCGCTTTCTCTACTGCCTGCGCCCACATATGAATGCCGACATAGGTCGCTTCCATCGGATCGTTAGTCACCACCGTGCCCGCGTTCGGCAGGTTTTTCGCTTTGGCATAGGCTTTGTAGGCTTCCACGAAGTCGGCATTGGTGGGGTTATCGACCGACTCAAAGTAGTTCCACGCGGCTAAATGGCCGACCAGCGGTTTGGTGTCGATCCCGCGCAGTTCCTCTTCACCGACCGAGAACGCGACAACCGGCACGTCGGTCGCTTTGATTCCCTGATTCGCCAGCTCTTTATAGAACGGTACGTTGGAATCGCCGTTGATGGTGGAAACCACCGCCGTCTTACCGCCCGTCGAGAATTTCTTGATGTTGGAAACGATGGTCTGATAATCGCTGTGGCCAAACGGCGTATAGACTTCCTCGATATCTTTGTCCTGCACGCCTTTCGAATGCAGGAACGCGCGCAGGATCTTGTTGGTGGTACGCGGATACACATAGTCAGTACCCAGCAGGAAGAAACGCTTCGCCGCCCCACCGTCTTCGCTTATCAGGTATTCCACGGCCGGGATCGCCTGCTGATTCGGTGCCGCGCCAGTGTAGAACACGTTCGGCGACATCTCTTCACCTTCATACTGAACCGGATAGAACAGCAGCCCGTTTAACTCTTCAAACACTGGCAGAACCGATTTACGCGATACCGATGTCCAGCACCCGAACACCACTGCCGCTTTGTCCTGCGTCAGCAGTTGACGCGCCTTTTCAGCAAACAGCGGCCAGTTCGAGGCCGGGTCGACCACCACCGGCTCCAGTTTTTTACCCAACACGCCGCCTTTGGCGTTGATTTCATCAATCGTCATCAGCGCCACATCCTTCAGCGGCGTTTCCGAAATCGCCATCGTACCGGACAGCGAATGCATAATGCCGACTTTGATGGTTTCTGCTGCCTGCACGCTCCAGGACAACCCCATACCAACCACTGTCGCAGAAAGCGCAAAAACTTTTAGCAATGAACGTCTTTTCATTTATTAGCCCTTAAGTCGTGTTGAGTGAGAATGGAATCGTGTGATGCATCAGGTGAAACACGTTCAGTAGAAACAGATGTCGTTGAAACAGATTGAGGCCGCGCCTGCTGTAGCATGTGTAAGGTGATCTTCCTGACTTCGGCCTTACTGACGGCAATGTGGTCGGTCAGAATGCGCTGCGCCTCCTCGGTGTGCTGTTGCAATATCGCCAGCAAAATGCGGGCATGTTCTTTATAGGTCGCGTCGATGCGATCTTCGCGGGTGAAATCGAGACGGCGAATAATGCGGATTTTCTCCGTCAGTTCGCCGTGAACCCGCGCCATTTCGCTGTTGCCCGCCGCCATCACCAGCCCACGGTGAAACCCTTCGTCGTAGCGGGAGACGATTTTGCCGTCGTCCAGACGCGGTTCCTCAATCCAGAAGCGTTTTAGATCCGCCAATAGCTCGGCGCAGCGCCCCGGCGGCATCCCGCACAACCGCCGAATAGCTTCGCGTTCCAGCACGATGCGAAAGTCATACAGTTCTTCGAAATATTCGAAATCAAACGGACGAACCTGCCAGCCGCTGCGGAAATAGACTTCGACATAGCCTTCTCGCTCCAGCCAGAACAGTGCCTGACGCACTGGCGTACGGCTGACCGACATCCGTTCGGCAATTTCATTTTCACTAAAGCGGTCACCCGGCATCAGGCGAAAGTCGAAAATGTCGTTTTTCAGCGTTTGATACACCCGCTCCGCCAGCGCTTCCGGGCGATCTTTGCTGCTCTTTTGTGTGCCTGCTCGCATCGTTTTCTCCGCCTCGCCGTTTATTCTGCTTGTCCTTTTATTCCGGTCTCTATTCCAACCACAGCAAGGCATCACCGGGGCTGACCGGTCGCCCCGGCTGGCAGCCGATGCGTTTCACCCGACCAGACTGCGGCGCGCTAATCGTCAGCTCCATCTTCATGGCTTCGACGATAATCAGCGGCTGTCCGGTTTCGATGACATCCCCCACGTTCACCAGCACTTTCCAGATGTTGCCGTTCATATCCGCACTGACCTGAAACGCGTCTTCGTCGTTCTCTACAGGAGCGGCAGAAACCACTTCCTGCGGCGTGCTGTCATCTTCCTGCTGCCACAGCGCCACTTCCGTTTCAAACGCCGTGGCCTGACGCTGGCGGAACGCGGTAATATCGTCGTCCTGCTCCGTCAGAAAACGCGAGTGTTCAGCAAAATCAAACTCGGTTTCTTCGATGCTGATCGCCGCGCGTCCTTCGCGGAAGTCATCGCGCAGCGCCGTGAGTTCGGCTTCGCTGACCGGATAAAACCGCACCTGATCGAAGAAGCGCAGCAGCCACGGTTCACCCGCAATGAATTGATCGTTTTTGAGGAATTTGTTCCAGATAGGCAGTGTGCGCCCCACCAGTTGATAGCCGCCCGGCGAATCCATGCCATAGATGCACATGTACATCCCGCCAATACCCACAGTGCCTTCGGCGGTGAAGGTGCGCGCTGGGTTGTATTTGGAACTCAGCAGACGGTGGCGCGGATCGATCGGCACCGCACAGGGCGCGCCAAGATAAACGTCACCTAATCCCAGAATCAGATAGCTGGCATCGAAAATGATGTCGCGCACGTCATCACGGTGTGGTAACCCGTTAATGCGCTGAATGAAATCGACGTTATTCGGCAGCCAGGGCGCGCTGGCACGTACGGTCTCGCGGTAGCGTTCCACCGCGCCGAGCGTGGCGCTGTCTTCAAACGCCATCGGTAAATAGACGATGCGCGACGGCACTTTCATTTGGCTCACATCGCCAAGCTGACGTTCCAGATGAAGCAGCACGTCCAACAGCGACCGCTGGCGGATAATCCGGCTGTCGTAGCGCACTTGTAGCGAACGCACGCCGGGCGACAGTTCTTCTATTCCCGCCGTTTCTGAGGCGCGGATCGCCACCATCAGCAGATGAATACGCAGCCGCAACGCCAGATCCAGCACGTTATCGCCGTATTCGATCAGAACGTAGTTATCTCCCGCCTGACGATACACGGCGGCTGGCGTGGTCGCCGTAGCAGGTACCGTAGCCAGCACCGTGGCGGAGCCGAATGCCGTTGTCGCCAGCGAGGGAACGTCAAACGCAGGGGCATGAGCTGTACCCAGCGTAGAAACGCAGTCAGACTGCGCCTTTTCCAGCGCCAGCGCTTCATCCGCGCCGATCGGGTGGAAACGAATACGATCGCCCGGCTTAACCTGACCAACTTTCCACAGCTCCGCTTTGGCAATGGTGACCGGACAAACAAACCCGCCCAGACTCGGCCCGTCCCGCGTGAGGATCACCGGAAAGTCACCGGTAAAATTCACTGCGCCGATGGCGTATTCACAGTCGTGAACGTTGGAAGGATGGAGACCCGCCTCGCCGCCGTTCGCCCGCGTCCAGCTTGGCTTTGGCCCCACCAGACGCACGCCGAGTCGGTTCGAGTTGTAATGCACCTGCCATTCCGCCGCGAAAAATTCATCAATCGCCGCGTGGGTAAAGAAATCCGGCGCGCCGTGCGGGCCGTAGAGCACACCAATGCGCCATTCGTTGCCATACTGCGGAATCAGCGCGGCGTCCACGGCCTGCGGTGCGCTCACGGGCGCGGGTGTGGTGCAGGCGGGCAAGTTGGGTTGAGAAATCGCCAGCATATCTGCCACGCGCAGCGTTCGTCCGGCGTGGCCGCCAAATTCCCCAAGCGCGAAGGTCGAACGACTGCCAAGATACTGCGGCACATCGATACCGTTACGCACCGCCAGATAGGTACGACAGCCGGACTGCGCGCGCCCCAGCGTCAGCGTTTGTCCGGCCTTTACCGCCAGCGGCTGCCAGTATGGCACCGTCTCGCCATCCAGCGTCGCCGGACAATCTGCTCCCGTCAGCGCAATCACCGCTTCATGATGGAAACGCAACGTCGGGCCTTGCAGCGTAAACTCCAACCCTGCCGCGGCTTCATCGTTGCCGACGATACGGTTTGCCAGACGGAACGCGAAATCGTCCATCGGGCCAGACGGCGGCACGCCGATATCCCAATAGCCGAGGCGTCCGGGATAGTCCTGCACGCTGCTCCAGGTACCGGGTTGAATCACCTCAATCACCGACGCGGACGGCGTAAAGCTGTCGAGCATCCGCGTCCAGACCGTCCCGTTGCGGAATGCATCGGTAGCGATAATCTGACGCAGGTAATCCAGATTGGTGGCAATACCGTGCAAACGCGTGGCATTCAGCGCCTGCTGCATCTTCTCCAGCGCCAGGTCACGGGTTTCTGCATGGACAATCAGTTTGGCGATCATTGGGTCGTAATACGCCGACACCTCGGTGCCGGTGCTCACCCAACCATCAACCCGCACGCCATCGGGAAACGCGACTTCGGTCAGCACGCCGGGGCTAGGCTGGAAGTTTTTCAGCGGATCTTCCGCATAAATACGCACCTCAATCGCGGCTCCACGCGGTGCCTGCGTCAACAGTGCCCAGTCCAGCGGTTCATTTGCCGCGACACGCAGCATACATTCGACCAAATCCAGTCCGGTGACACACTCCGTCACCGGGTGTTCAACCTGCAAACGGGTATTCACTTCGAGGAAAAAGAACGCATCGCGCTCGGCATCGTAGATATACTCCACCGTTCCCGCGCTGCGGTAGCTGACCAGTTCGCCCAGCTTCACCGCGGAGGCCAGCAGCGCCGCGCGCGTGGCGTCTGGCAAATGCGGCGCGGGTGTTTCTTCCACGACCTTCTGGTTGCGCCGCTGCAATGAGCAGTCGCGTTCGCCCAGCGCGACCACGCGACCTTTACCATCGCCAAAAATCTGTACTTCGACGTGACGCGCCCGATCGATACAGCGTTCGATGAAAACACCTGCATCGCTGAAGAACTGTTCGCCCAAACGACGTACGCTCTCCCACGCCGCGCGTAACGCCACCGCATCCGCGCAGCGCGTCAGGCCAATGCCGCCACCTCCGGCAGTGCTTTTGAGCATTATCGGATAGCCGATGTCTTCGGCGGCGGCAAGCGCGTCCTCCAACGAGGCCAGCAGCGGCGTTCCCGGCGTCATCGGCACACTGGCGGCAGCGGCTAATTCACGGGCGCGGTGCTTCAAGCCAAATTCACCAATTTGCTGCGCGGTTGGCCCGACAAACGCAATGCCGGCCTTTTCACAGGCGGCGGCAAACGGCAGGCTCTCTGACAGAAAACCGTAGCCCGGCCAGATCGCCTCAGCTCCCGTTTGCTGTGCGGCGGTAAGCACTTTATCGATACACAGATAGCTGTCGCTGGCCTTCTCGCCGCCAATCGGTACGGCGATGTCTGCATCCTTCACATGCTGCGCATTTTTATCCGCATCGGAATAAATCGCCACGCTGGTTATTCCCAACCGCTTCAGCGTGCGTACGGCGCGACAGGCAATTTCGCCGCGGTTAGCGATCAGCACGGTCTTAAACATGGGATGCCTCCTGACGGGCAAGCCAGTGACGCCAGCCGCCAAATTCGGTGATATCCACGGCGTCGCTCAGCGCAGCCGGTTCGCAAATAAAGCCTTTCACCTGCCGTCCGTCGATTAACGTCAGCGTGCCGATGCCCAACGGCGCAGGAATTTCTGCGACAAACTCACCAAAGCGCGCCAGCGGGATGTCCCACAGTTCGACGATAATCGCTGCGCCGTCGGTGCTTTTCGCTAAACCGGGCTTGGCCGGTTGCGTATTCGCCAACGCATAAAGTCGATAGTTTTCCGCCGTGCGCGTCTCTTCCACTCGCACCGCATCGCGGCGGGTCAGTTGGTGATTGAGCGGCATGCCCGTCAGATGCGCGCCGACAACGGCAAGGCGGACGTGTAGTGCAGAAGGCGGCAAGGTGACCTGTCCCGTAGGCAGCGTTTTTCCCGTTGCGCCCAACGTGAGTGCCAGTTGAGCCTGCCAGCGCAGACCAAAACTCGCTAATGCACGGTCATGCCAGGCAGGCGCAATCAGCGTGATACCCGCTGGCAAGCCATCGGTACGGAAAGGTGCTGGCAGCGCCAGCGCCGAAAGATCGGCCAGATTGGTAAAGTTGGTGTAGGTGCCTAACTGGGAGTTGTAGCGTACCGGTTCCTGCTTCATCGCCTCACGCGTGTGGATCGTCGGCGAGGTCGGCACGACTAACGCATCGAACGACGCCAGCGTCTGCTGAATCTGTCGCGCCAGTTCAGCGCGCAGGTACTCCGCTTTAAAGGCCTCTACCGCGCTGAAACGTTCGCCGCTCGCCACAATACCGTGCACTACCGGATCCATGTTTTCTGGCTGCTGTAGCATGTCGCCCACCGCAACCGTGCGTTCCGCCACCCAGGGGCCTTGATAAAGCTGATCGGCTAACTGCGTGAAAATGCTGAAATCGATAGGATGCAGCGTCGCGCCCGTCGCTTCTAATTCGACCAGCGCCTGCTGCCATGCCGCCTGTGCGACAGCGTCAGAAAAAAAGGTCGGATCGCTGGGGATAGCAAAGCGCGGCTTCGCTGGCAGCGCAGCCGGTGATCGCCCCGGATGACAGCGCGAGTAGGCATCCGCCTCATCGTACCCGCCAGCCAGTTCGGCGACGGTAAACGCATCCTCGACGGTCAGCGCAAACACGGAAATCGTGTCATTCAGGCGACAGGCCGGTACGACACCGCTTGCTGATAGCCACCCTTTCGTCGGCTTCAGGCCGACAATATTGTTAAACCCAGCGGGAACGCGCCCCGACCCGGCAGTATCCGTTCCCAGCGCAAAAGCAACCAGCCCGCGCGCCAGCACCGAAGCCGATCCCGAACTGGACCCACCGCTGATGTATTCGCCATTAAAGGTATTCGGCACCGCACCAAACGGCGAGCGCGTGCCGACCAGACCAGTCGCAAACTGATCGAGGTTGGTTTTGCCCATGACAATCGCCCCTGCCGCTTTCAGTTTGGCAACGGCAGTCGCATCCTTATCAGCCAGATAGGTAAAGGCCGGACACGCCGCGCTCGTCGGTAAGCCCGCGACATCAATATTGTCTTTGACGGCAAAGGGAACGCCGAACAGCGGTAGTGCGTCTGGGTTTTCACGATACTGAGGCAATAGCGCCGCAATCTGCGCCTGAAGGTGCTCAGGTGTCGCCAGCGCGATCCAGGCCGGATCGTCCGGCGACAAACTGGCGAGCAGCACGCCTAGTGTCTCGCCCACACGATCGGCCTGCTGTTGGTAATGCTGTTTCCATTCCTGAAGCGTGAGTCCTGTCATTCTTGGCATGATGTGAATCCCATCTGGTATACAAGATTGAATTCACTAAAGCGAAAACCATGCCAGCTTTTATTTTGTTGATTTTTATGAAATTAGATTGAAGCGCTCAATTTTCATGCACAAAAAAGGAACAACCGTGCGCCATCGCGGAGCACGGTTGCAAAAATATGATATGAATTAGAGTCGTTACATTTAATATTGGTGTAGAATTAAACACCAAAAAACTCCTATTTTGCTAATCAAAGCACCTTAATTTATTGCTTATAATAGGATATCCATGTCACTAACAGCAATGACAATAAACAGTTCAAGCTAGCTAAGCACGAGTTAACCATTAAGACTATTTGTGCATAAGGTGACCGCAGGAACAGTCACCTCTAGTAACTCTACATAATAGATAGTTTTGTATTCAAGAAATCTTTAAAACCTACTTGTATCATTTTTCTTGCATCGGTCAAACTTGATGAATCAGTTTTGAACTCAACTAACGCGTCTTCAAGAGAGGAGATACACTCATTATATGACAACTCTGGAAGTTTATTTTTCACATACAGAATATAAAATATTTTTTGCTCTATTTTTTGAATGCTTTCAGATGTAGAGTCATAAGCTTTTTTAACTTCAAAATAATTTTCAATAATATTTGGCGCATCAAGAAGATTGAAATTATCCTCAGAAAAAATCTCATCATAATACTTCCCAAAGATATGTTGTTTCTGATTAGATGATTTATCTGGATTTCCTTGTATAGCAAATAATATTTGCCCAAACTGCTCCATACTGACTTTATATCTGTAATCCTTACTGTCATTCATCCCTGTGTCACCATTTTTTCTAGAGTAAATTATATTATGATCATCAAGGAGTTGCTCAATTTGTATTTGCAGTGTACTCAAAGATTTTAAATCAACATTTGATATTGAATTTTGACTATTAGTAAATTCCGCTATTTTATTAACAGCTTCATTGTCAGTTGTATTAAATATACGAACCAATATTTCACTCTTAGCTAGATATTCTGTAATGTGAGTTTCATTTTGCGCATTAAAATTATGAAGAGTTCTAAGTGTCTGCCCACCATTTAAGACCTGAAAGTCATCAATAGTAATTCTAACCTTTTTATTGGCATTGACTTGCTCTGCTTTAATATTCTTGGTAACAATAGTCATTCCATTATTATACATAAAGAACATTGTTGGCTCATCTTTTAAGGACTTCCCGATTGCATGATTATACTTTGACTTTCTGACGAACCCTCGAACATTGTCGAAAAGCACCCCATAATCAAGTGTTTCATTTGTTAATACCTCCATTCTCTCGCAGTTATAATCATTTCTAAGTTCAGGGTTTTTACATGTAATTCGTATAATATCAGCAGCATTGAGTCTGACTATATAAGATTTTGATGTTGATATTGTACTTTCTGAATAAGACATAAGAGCCTCATTATCAACAATTAGTTCAGCTTTGATAGGAGCGGGCCTAATCGACATCATACGTTTAATATCAGGAAGACAAACAGAGATAACTTCCATATCATAAAATACTTTCAATTGCTGAATGGATGTTTCATCGTTATCGATAGGTACTGGTTCATTACTTACCATGTAAAGAGTCATTTTCCAAACTTCATTGCTATTAAGATTTGCAATCGAATTGCTGACTAACTCCTTTAACTTCCCTTGAAGACCTTGTGTATTCTCATTTAAAATACAATTAACTAACTTTGTAGAAACAAAAGCTTCATTAGAACTTTGTATTTGTCCAGGTTTATATGTCTCTCGAAATTTGAAGTTAAATAACTTTATTTCCTTGATATCTTCATCAATATAAATCGCATCAATTCCATGATCTGCAGTCCTTTGATTTGTAAGATATGTATTATATTCAGTATCTGTTATGAAATCACTAAGTTTATCGATATCCTTTTCATTACATAGAGCTTCAAGCATGAAAAAATAAAACCCAAAGCGTTCTTTAAGTTTATCATCTTTTGGTAAGATGGCGAAATTATTCGACTTTTTGAAAAGCTCGAAATATTTCATGCATTTTGTATTTAACAGTTTAAAATCATTAATACTTGCGATTGTCATTTTCATTCTCGAATTTATAGAATAATTGTTGTATAAAATACTGTGTCCATATAATATAGTTCATCTCAATGCGATCCTGATAGTTACAGGCCTATACTACTGTACATATTTGCCTTCAACAAAAAGAGCATTCACTTTATTTTATGGGAGTTATAATACTGTGGACTAAAAACTCTTGGGTTGTTGTATACCCCTCCTTTCAAAAACTATTTAGGGATAAGAATTGATTGATTCTATAATTTTTTTGACTTACCACATTCATAAAATGAGTCTGGTAACGATTTATAGTAATTCAGCATAATATCCACTATCCTTACTAACATCATAATAACATTCTTTATCCATTAAGTACGTTTTTCGATACTACCCAGTGGATTCTAGCAGATTACGACTATCAAATCGTCTTTACGTAGAATATCCAAATTTCGTTCTTTCCACCACAACTCATAACAAAAACAGCAAGAAAAGAATAACAGTCTAGATAAAAATAAATTAAATCATAAGCCTACTACCCCCTTCTGTTGGCTTATCCTGTTCTACTTGCTTCAGGTAATTTTCTTCGCGGCCTGCTGCGCCAAAATTGACAGTTCTGTCGCCTTGAAGATATGCGTTTGCGACATCGCGGTTTCGGTGCGCTCACGGCAGTCACGAAGAAAATCTGGGAAAAAGGGGCGTTCGACGCTGCCTGCGGGGGTGAAGCGCTGTTCGCCCTTGCCATTCACCAGATAAACGACGTTGCTTTCTCCGCGCGTTAGATCGACATATTTCCTGATTTCGATATAGCCTTCCGTACCCAGTATCGTCAGACGACCGTCGCCCCAGACGCTCAAGCCATCCGGCGTAAACCAGTCACAGCGGAAATAGCCGGTTGCCCCATTGTCGCCCAGCAGCATAGCGTCGCCAAAATCCTCAAACTCTGGTTGGTGCGGATGGTGATAATTCGCCGTTTGGCTGGTCACCACTCGCGCGTTGGTATTGCCAGTAAAATAGAGAAACTGTTCAATCTGGTGGATACCGATATCGCAGAGGATCCCACCGTACTGACGCTTCTGATAAAACCAGTCAGGCCGCGCGCCGCGTTCACGGTGTGGGCCAACGCCGATTGTCTGAATCACTCGCCCGATTTCGCCCCGTTGCACTAGTTCACCGGCAAACAGCGCGCTATCCACATTGATTCGTTCATTAAAGTACACGGCAAACTTGCGGCCGGTTTCCGCTACCCGACGTTGGACGGCATCCAACTGATCCAACGTGGTCAGCGGCGGTTTGGCGGTGAAGAAATCTTTGCCAGCATCCAACGTGCGCAGCGCCAGTTCAGCTCGGTCGCTGGGAATGACCGCACAGGCAATAAGATCGATAGACGCGTCGGCAATCAATTGTTCCGCAGAGTCAGCAAAAGGAACGGAGGGGAAAAGCGAGATGAATTTTTCCCGATGATTAAGATCGGACTCGAACACGCCGACCAGTTCCGCGCCCGCATCAACCAGCTGCTGACACATGTCATAAATGTGGTTGTGCGCTAACCCAATCGCTGCAAATCGCATCTTTTTCATCTTCACTTCCGCCGATACCGTCATGCCGAACGATTACAATAAGGCGGAAACCGAGCGGACTAAAGACAAAAGCCGCGTAACGCGTTAGAATTTTTCCTGTTTTTTTAACATATCCACATTTTCCGCAACGCAACTAAAGATAACCATGAAAAGAAAACGTATCCTGATCCCCCTTATCATTCTGATCCTGTTTGTGCTCTATCTGAATCGCGATGCGTTGAATCCGTTTGCGCCGGACTGTAAAAATCTCCTGGCAAATCAACCCAAACCGGAAGAGTGTAAAAAGCCAGTGAAAGAAGTCGCACCCGGTTTTGAAATTTAATGTTTTGAAATTTAAGGCTTTGAAATTTAAGCTGGCGCATTAGCGCGGTTTGGGAATATTGAACTGTTCCAGCGCGGGATTAACCGTTTTGGCAAAATCTTCCCGCCGGTGTTTGAGTTTGCTTTTGGCGTTGAAGAAATTCACCAGCTCAGCAATTCCCATACCAATGCTTAGCGCCCCGCTCACCGCCCAACCCACTGGCCCTGCGGCCGCGCCAACGGCAGAGGCGGCAGCCGCCCCGGCGGCCTCACCCGCGATGGCACCGACCACCTTCCCGGCAATCGCTGCGCCAGCTTTGCCAGCCAGACCAATCGCCGTTTTGCTCCCTGCTGCTTTGGTTAAATCCTCTGCGTGCAGCGACGATTTGGCAAAACTCATCACGCTGCGTCCGGCCTCTTTCACCGCCTGCGCATCGCTTTTTGCTCCGGCCCCCGCGTGTGTTACAGCCGAAGGCGAGGCATCCAGCCCAACAGATCGTAGGGCGGTCGGTGACGCTGCGGAGAAACGTTGGCTCATCGCCGCCTGCGCCAGCAGCGGATCTGAGCGTAAAATGGTGTTTATCTCGCGCGGTACTGCCTGCTCAAAATACTGAATCACATCCCCGTCTTGCTGTAACGTTTCAATACGTTGATTCAGCACCTTTTCGGTTTCTTCGGTATTGCGGTATTCGCGCCCCGCCATCACCTGTTCCAGTGTCTGTTGCAGCTTGACCAACGTCGCTGACTTTTGCGCCCCGCTGTACTGCTGCGGTTGGGTAAAAACTGCTTCATCCAGCTTGCTGATATCCGTTTTCGTCGCCAGCCCCAGTGCCGCGGCGTTGTGCAGCGTATCCGCCGCTTCCTGACTGTCCGCTGGTGCCTGTTCACGAATCCAACTTTTCATGTCCTTCATCATCAGTTTTCCATCATGTGGGACTCGCGCCAGTTTCTCTCCTTTGACGTCCGCATGTTCCAGAATCCCGAATAGCCCAGGATGCGACCACAGTTGAACTGCCGCTTTTAGCTGAGGCGACAGCGTCGGGTTATCGTTCATGATCGCGTGCAGATCGGTCAACGTGCTGGTGCGATCATTCTTCTGCGGCGGGGAATGCGTATAGGATTTTTGAGGATCGGCGGCATTAAGCAGCGGCTCGTTAGCCAGCAACAGCGCGGAAGATTGTACTAACCGCAGCGATTGCGCATCGGCTGCCGGATTTTTCTCCCGATATTCCTTCACGGCGTGGCTGGCATCGCTGGCGCGTCGCTCCATATTTTTAATAAAGGATTTGGTATCCCGATTAGAGATATGTCCGTCGGCTCTGCCACCGTCTTTTGCGGTATCCATCGCCGTGTAGATCGCGGGATTGTCACGCAGATAGACGAGCGCTTTTTCCGCGTTCTCCCCGCCATCCTGTAGCATTTTCGCCGCCGCCAGCGGCCGGTTCAGTTCCTTTGCCGCCTTCTCGCGTTCATTTTCTGGTAGATCGCTTAATAGCGGCGACCACTTTTCCAATGCTCCGGCATTACTGTGCGCCGAGCTATCGATCGCCTGAAGATCGACGGGCGGTTTGGGTTCCGCAATGAGTGAACGGTCTGCAACGTTCGGCACCGCGGGCAAAACACGAGTGGGTGCCGTCGTAGTGCGCTCAGTGGAAACCGGCGGCACGTTCGGCGACGCCTCGCCAAAATCGATTGAACGCGAGCCTGACCGCATCGCTGGCGATACGCCCTGCTGTCCACCCGGCCGACTCGCCTCGGTATTATGCTGTGCAGCCGAAGACGCGGCACTTCCCCAACGGCTTCCGCCCTCAATACGATTGATCATTCACGTCCCCATTCTGCTGTTGTCAGGCTTAACAAACGGATCTCCCGCATCATCCGAACACAGAAAGGCCTGCAAATTTGCCGATCGCGGTATGGCGGGTATGGAGATGAGTGGCGTAAAAATACGATAAGTTCCTGACAATATTCAGGGGCGTTTGATGGCTATTGGCGGCTTATTCATTTTTATGGAAATCGCTTTCCACAGAATATTCTCGGCATGATGGCGGGAATAAGTCAGATAACAGGTTAACGGTTGTTCAATTACATATCATTATCATCACTAACGTTCAAGAGATATCTCCTACGGCCTGACAACCCTGAGCTCCGCCACACCTATTCCTGACTCTTACAATAATCAAACGAAATTATTACAAAAAATTTCAAAGAGTAACCAAATGTGTGATCAACATAAATGAAACAGTGTTTTCTTTTCACCATAATGCCACTCACCCTAATTATCAAGTCTACTGATAATTAGATTAACCAGTAAACGGTGGGAATTATCAACATTCACTCATCAGCATAAGCCATTTCGCTGATTGAAATATTCATCAGCCACGTCGTATATAAGGAGTCATCAATGCATTGATAGCAAGCTGATTTACCAGGGAGAAAGCCCTGCCTGACATTATAAATGGCGTCATCATCATTCCTGGTGATTCTATTTTTACGCCCAAAAAATGACATCCACTGTCTGGTTTTAAAGATAGAGACTGCGCTCGTCAATAATATTATTTATTCATCAAAAAAGAGAAAGATAGAATGAAAGTATACACACGTAACCTACTCATCGTTTGTGCCGGATTCACGCCTTTCCTCACCCAGGCAGAAACCGACGGCAAAACCACTTTCCAATATGAACATAATTGGAAGACAGAAGACCGCCGCCACTCAGACTCCATTAAGCTCATTCATAAGAAAACCAACGGCTGGTCGTACGAAGTCAAATTCAGTACGTCAGCAGGCGGGAACAGCAACTACGACGTTGCCTATGATGACATGCAGGGCGGCTCTGGCGGCATGGTGATCGGGAAGGACTTCAAGCTAAGCAAGGCCGCAACCTTAACGCCTAGCTTTGAATTCTCCATCGGCAATGCCACCATGATGTATCAACCAGGGCTGAAATATAACTACCGCATTAACAGCGACTGGTCCACTTATGGCCGCTACCGCTATGAATATAAAAAGCCCTCTCGCAGCTCACGTTATTCGACCATTTCCACATCTGACAAATATGGTTACGCAGGGGAATCTTATTTATCAAAATCCGACACCGGTCGTCATCGTCTGGATGCAGGGGTAACGTATTCTGGCTTGGATAATATTAACCTGACTTACGTCTTTAACTACTACATCGGTGATAACACCACAAAATCGTATAAATATAGCAAGGGTGAATTCACGGAAAGAGAATACGCGGTTTACGATAATGGGAAAACGGATTATGAACATCAGTTCAAAGTTCAATATAAGTTAAACAAACAGCTAACTCCTTACATTGAGTATGATGATATTAGCCAATCCAGCACATCATCAAGCCGTCAGGGGAAAATCAAAGTTGGTTTCAACTACGTTTTCTAAAAAATACAGAATTTTATAAAGGAAATACGCCGTATTTCGTGCCGTGTTGATGAAGAAAATGAATTCATGAATGAATTTTGTCTATCAGCGCACAGTTTTCATAATTAACGATCAATATTAATGGTGCCCATAATGAAAAAACGCTACCTTGTGGCCGGTATTCTCTTTGCCCAAATTTATGCTATTTCCGCGTCAGCCTCTGATACCAAACTCAGCTATGAACATAGCTGGGGAACCATGAATCGCTATCACGGTGATGAAATTGGTATGCGGCATTTTATGGATAATGGCCTGTACGTTGGCGTTGAGTTGAATTTTTATAATAAGAATAAAGATCTGACCATCGATGATGTCGTCTCGAATTCTTATGCTTTTTATACCGGCTATGCCTACAGCTTAACGCCTGAATTAACCCTGACGCCTAATCTGGAAGCGCGCTTCTATTCCGGCGGCACCAGCGGTGAAGGCACGGTAGGCGACATCGGCGCTAGCCAGAGTTCCGGCGCCCGCTATACGCCAGGTTTGAAACTGACCTGGGCGGTTACTGATAAGACGGATCTTCATGCGCAATATCGCTACGACCTCAGAAAAATCACCCGCAGCAAACGTACCAGCACGGATGATGACACTCACCGTCACCGCTATGAAGCGGGCGTTGCCTACAAAGGTTTCGACAATTTCACGCTGGCGTACACCGCTTACTACTATCACGCGGATTACGTGCTGCAAAACAACAAAAAGCATGACTACCAACAGGATTTCGACGTGGCTTACACCATCAACGACAACTGGACAGCCCACGTTGGCGTTGAAGATGTCGCCAGCGGGCGCGATGTGAAATCGCGTGAAGGGAAAGGAAAGGTCGGCTTCACCTATACGTTCTAACAACGACTTACCTTTCTAAAACAGCTTACTGCTGCACCATATTTCTCGGGGATCCTGTTCATCAAGCGGGATCCTTTTATTACAGCTCTGGATTATTCATCGTTACAGGTAGATAAAATGAAAAGATTTGCGCTGTCGCTCCTTGCGGGTTTGGTCGCTTTACAGGCCAGCGCCGCTACGCCTGACCGCCTCACCATCGTCAATCAGTATGTGGATAACGTGCTGACCAAAGCCGGTGACCACTATCACGGTCAGTCGCCTACGCCATTACTTGCTGATGGTGTCGATCCTCGCACGGGCAAACAGATGGAGTGGATCTTCCCCGATGGTCGCCACGCCGTGTTATCCAACTTTTCCGCACAGCAGAACCTGATGCGCGTGCTGGTCGGGCTCAGCAACCTGAGCGGGAACCCCAGCTATAAGCAACGTGCCGAAGCGATTGTGAAATACCATTTTCAACATTATCAGGATGAGAGCGGCCTGCTGATTTGGGGCGGCCACCGTTTTGTGGATCTAAAAACGCTGCAACCGGAAGGCCCCAGCGAAAAAGAGATGGTGCATGAGCTGAAAAATGCCTATCCCTACTACGATTTGATGTTCAGCGTCGATAAAGACGCAACCGCACGCTTTATTCGCGGTTTCTGGAATGCGCACGTTTATGACTGGAAGATTATGGAAACCAGTCGCCACGGTAAATACGGGCAAAAAATAGGTGCGCTCTGGCAAAGTCCGTTTGAGCAACAGCCGCCCTTCTTCGCCACCAAAGGCCTCAGCTTCCTGAATGCAGGGAACGATCTGATCTATTCCGCATCACTGCTGTACAAATACAATAAAGAAGACGGCGCGCTGGTCTGGGCAAAACGTCTGGCACAGCAGTATGTGCTGCCACGGGATAAAGCGACTGGGCTCGGCGTGTATCAGTTTACGCAGGCGCTGAAGCGCGATGAAACTACCGACGATGCCGATACGCATTCCAAATACGGCGATCGCGCCCAGCGTCAATTTGGCCCAGAGTTCGGCCCCACTGCGCTGGAAGGCAATATGATGCTGAAAGGACGCACCAGTACGATCTATTCCGAAAATGCGCTCATGCAGCTCCAGTTGGGTAAAGATTTAGGTGCGGAAGGCAAAGAACTTCTGACGTGGACAACCGATGGCCTGAAAGCCTTTGCCAAATATGCCTATAACGAGTCGGATAACACGTTCCGCCCGATGTTGGCTAACGGCAAAGATCTCTCCAACTACGTTCTGCCGCGTGACGGTTACTACGGCAAAAAAGGCACCGTGATCAAGCCTTATCCTGCGGATAATTCATTCCTGCTTTCCTATGCTCGCGCCTATACCGTGTTACCGGACGCCGAGCTGTGGCGTGTCGCACGCGGCATCGCTCGCGCACAGGGGTTGGGTGAGTTAGGTTCAGCACCGGGTAAAGACGTTAAAGTGGATCTCGCCACCAAGAACAACGATCCTTACGCCCTGTTCGCGCTGCTGGATCTGTATCAGGCTAGCAAAGTGAAAGACTATCTGTCGCTGGCGGAAAAAGTGGGCGATAACATTATCAGCACGCGTTATCAAAACGGCTTCTTTATGGCCGAGCCCAACAGACAATATGCCGATGTCGATACCATCGAGCCTTATGCCCTGTTAGCGCTGGAAGCTGCGGTGCGCAATCAGCCACAGTCCGTTGCACCGTTCCTGAATGGTGCGGGCTTCACTGAAGGCGGCTACCGTATGGAAGATGGTTCAACTCGCGTGTCCACTCGCGATAACGAGATCTTCCTGTTGAACGTTGGCGAAACGTTGAAACCCAACAACAAGAAATAAGCGTTAATCCTCAACACGCCAATGGTGGTTCGCTGCCATTGGCAATCCCCTCTTGCTTACTCTGCTCAACCCTGAACCGAACAAGACCGACATTATCGGGTGTGATACTTCATCGCGTGGTGCTTAATCATGTGGTTTTACAGGATGCAATGCCGGCCACGATTAACGTGACCAGCATGAAGTAACGCAATAATTTTAAGCGTTAGTTAACCAGAGGCACATCTGGGTTCACACCAAGCCAGCCCGGCGTGGGTTCGCCTTTCGCTTCACCGACATACAGGCTCATCTGTGCGCGGAAGCGCTCGACCGCACCGCGATCGTACATGAAATCAGCAAATGCCTGCGGACGAGTGTTACGGTATTCCCAGATATGTTTGTAACCTACTGGCGGCTCAACGTCGGTACGCACCGACCACATACGTGAAACCTGAGTTTGCGTTTGCGGATCCAGCACCCAGCTCAGGTACAGCTTGGCACTTTCCGGGTGTTTCGCCTGTTTGAAGATGGCGGCACGTTGCGCCCAGGAGACAAAAGGATCGGACTTCGGCAGCACAAAGCGGGTCACCGCATCTGCTGCTGGCACAAGCGCACCGGAACTGGTAAAGGTCGCGCTGTATTTTCCTGTCGCGATTTCAGCGCCGGGCACGTTGGTGCCGCGCACATAGACGGGATCCTGCTCCTGCAATTTTTTCACAAAATCCCAGCCGTATTTATCCACGGCCAGTTTGTACCAGAACAGTACCGCATCGTCGTCGTTCGGATAAGCCAGAATCAAATTGCCTCTCAGGTTGGGACGAAGGTAGTCATTAACTTCACGCGGCCAGGATTTTTCATCCAGAAGCTGGGTATTGACCAAATTACTGAATGCGATGACATAGGCACCGGTCCAGGCACCATCTGCATCACGAAATTCCGGATAAATTTTGTCCCAGCCACGCGCTTTGTAATTCAGCAGCACGCCTTCTTTTTTCCAGCGTGGGAAATTCTGCACCGTTTGCAGTTGCACCACATCAGGAATCAGGGTGCCGGTCGCCAGTTGGTTATCAATACGGGCGTCATGGTATTTGCTGTAATCGACAATCACATTCAGTTTCATGCCAGGAAAACGTGTCTCAAACGCTCGCTTGAAACCAGCCTGCTGTGACTGCACATCGCCACCGGCATAAACGGTAACCGTACCGCCTTCTCTCAACGCACTCTGATAGATTTGATCCAGCGAGCGCGTCTCAATTTCGACGCCCGCCTGACTTTGCCCGACGCTGAGCCCGGCCATCATGGCCAGCATCAGCACTGTTTTCTTCAGGTACTTCCCAGTGTATTGCATTGTGATTTCCTTCACTTAATGAATAAAACCCGTACCGACAAACGACAACGATCAGCCGTTAAAACGGCAACGGTCTAACCAGCGGATCGCAAGCCAGCGACGCGCAGGATCGGATCGACGAGGTGGAATCGTCAAAAATAAATCAGAATAGAACGCGCATAGTCCTTCATTAATATATCTCCCGCCCGAGGATAATCTCCCCGATTCCATTAGGACATTTAGCCTTGAGTTTACAGGATTAAATAAAAACACATACGAAGAAAAAGCGAACAATATAGTTAAAAATATTGAATAGCTAAAATGAGATTACGCTTTCATGCGGGACAGATGCAATATCATAAAAAGATAGGATGGGATTATTTATCTTATGAAATGATTTAAATTTTAATGATATTACTTAATACCATACCAAAATGGAAATATTAGGATTGTGATTTATTTCTCATTTAATCCCTAAAAATAAAAGCATGAAAATTATTACTACCCGATTAAAATTGAGCATTTATCAGTCATCGTGGCACAGGCATCACCGTTGAACACGGCCAACTGCTGATACGCATTGTGGCTGAATGACAGACAAAAAATCCAGGCCTTTTAGGGGCCGAGATCCTCTGACTACTTCATC
Source organism: Pectobacterium carotovorum (assembly GCF_900129615.1). Lineage (GTDB taxonomy): Bacteria > Pseudomonadota > Gammaproteobacteria > Enterobacterales > Enterobacteriaceae > Pectobacterium > Pectobacterium carotovorum. The sequence goes on from NZ_FQWI01000001.1 coordinate 516,240, forward strand.
ACATTAGTTCATATTTATTTTCTGATATTTTTTGTAAAATCCCAGACTCCACCATTCCATCTAACGCCCACTTTATTTCATGATCATTACATGATGAAAAGTATTGAGATAAGCGCCATATATCTATCAACTTGGGATTTTTGATATTGTTAATATCTATCACCATCTCTTTTTTATCGTTGCTTATTAAAAATTTAATACCTATACCATGTTTAATAAAAACCCATTCATCATCATTAACAAAAACAGTCCCTTTCTTAGGGAAGTCCAGTAAGAAGTCGAAATCCTTTAAACTTGGATACGCGATAAAGAAAGCCTTCATTAACATCTCTTGAAGATTGATAAAATTGACAATTTCTCTTTCGTTCATTATATCAATACCTTACCATTACCCCATCGGATTCACGCAAAAGTTGATCGCCTTGTTCTTTCGTAACCTCATGTATGCTAATCGGACAGGTTAATTGACATGAAACCATATTTAATCCCTCATAAGAATATTATAAATTCGCATTCTATTTTTTTTCATAAAATACAACTTCCAGTTGATGGGATTCATCCTTTTCCCAATCAATAACAGCATCCCTAAGTATTTCAAGATAAATTTTCAATTCAAAATCAGGAATGTTAGGCAATGAGTCATGTTCGATAACTATCTTAGTGTAACTAATCCATTCAAAATCACGAAGGCAATCATATAATGAATTCCAATTGAAACCGAAATATCCAGGAAACCATAACAAGTAATACATTGATTTTAAAAATTCATCTGCACTTGAAATCAATGGATCAAGCCTTACAAAAAAACTCTTCATTGTCATATGACACTGAAGGGGATTTGAATTTAAAAAAAGAGTCTAAATCATTATCAGTCATAATTATCGCATCTTATTTTATGCTACCTAGTGATATCAACGTAGGCGACACTATCATCGTCTACGTCAAGAACCGGTGACCATCAATGGACCGACACTTATTGCATCGAGACAACTGAAGAACACTTTTCTGCCAATTTTATTCTCCGGTTTTAGTCGGGAATTTTTTCATCGCATCCTAAATCGAAGCATCAACCAAATTCCTAATGCAGCAATAGGTCCAGTTATGGCCCCCAATGTAAAACAATCTATTGCTGTCTCCCATGTGAAATTAAATAATCCATTCTTCAAAAATAAAACGATACTAAACATTAAATTTAACAAAAGAAATAATAAAAACATTGCCATAATACAAGAAAACATCAGATAGGAAAAAACATTCAACTTTATCTTCTCATTTTTCATTTCTTATATCCTTTACCTTATTTTCTGTATATTTCCCACCGACTTCAGCACCAATCGCCCCCACCACCGTGTACGCCATCGCGTTTGCTGCGATATCCGATGTCGTGATTTTGCTTTCGTCCTTCGGTATCGTGACGTCTTTCACCAATTGTGCCAGATACGGCGATGCACCGCAGGCAATCGCTGCCCGCTAGTGCCTGGATCGGGCTGAGCGCGTTGTTAGCTTGCTCAACGTCACGGCTCATCGTGGCGATATCCTGCACCTGCTTCGCCGTATCCCGCAACAACAGGCTGCAAGTCATCTAGAAGCTTGCTGGAAACAGCGGGATTTGGGACAGATATCCCAGTAGCAATAACCATTGAGCACAGCCATCTGCTGATACGCACTGTAACTGAGTGACAGATGCAAAAATCCCAGCTCTTTTAGAGGCTGGAATTAGTCATTTATAATAATTGATACCTTCATCGTATTCATATGATAAAGGTAAAGAATTAAAAATATTTATTTCATCTCCAATATTTACAATAATCAAATTTAAATCACCTTCAAAAACCAACTTTATTCCTACATAAGAATTTTCTATCGAAGAAAATATCGAATAAATCTCTAATACTTCCTTCCCAGCATAGTCAATGAATAATGCAAATTTCGACATATCCATAATTACTTCCTTACCGTATTCGCCAAGATCACTTTCATGAATAGGCGAGTCCGTAAGTTCAAGTGTTGACCCATCTTTACCGCAGACGAAATTGACTAATCCTTCTGGGTTAGAAAAAATAAACTGCAATTTTTGAGGATGATAAAAATCAGGTGTATCAAGTTCATATACAAGCCCTCTCACACCTAAAAGCCGTTCATTAATAACACTACTTGCCCATTTTCTATATTTCCCTAAAAATTTAATCATTTAGGATCTCCCTTTAATGCATGCTAGTAATTCCGTCTTTTAGAATCGTGACAATATCACAGCATCCCACAAAGCAGACTGTCGCCTCTCACCGCCGCATAAGAGTGGCTTAAAACTCGGTGTTAATACTGGACAATCCGTTATCGTCACCGTTGAACGCGGTAAACTGGTGCTTAAACCAAAACTGAAGCGCTGGCCGATAAAGAGAAAATCCCGGATTAAGGTCGGGATCTTTGAACATATTTTATTTACCTCTATTCACCTTGAGCCGGGACATAAGCCAGATTCCTATCCCTAAGGGGACTCCCCCAGATAGGCCTTTTCTAGCAGAGTCAATAACTACGTTCTGCCACGAAAAGTAAAAAAAGCCATCCTTAAGAAAGAATACAGATGCGATACCTAATCTAATAAGAAGCATAGTTAAAGCAATGAGTACAGTGAATGACGTGATTAGAACCAAAAGAGTTTTAATCCCTACTTTATTTGCCATTTTGATTATTCCTGATTGCCTTTACTTGGTTCTCCGCCTCAGAAGTCGCTGCTTCTGAACTCAAAGCACCGACTACCGCCCCTACAGATTCCGCAGCTCTATCTGAAACAATATCGCCATCGTCGAGAGCATACTGACACTCATCGATGGACTGGCGCTGAGGCCGATGGCATTCAACACCATCCAACTTGTAGCTCAAACTCAGCTTCAAGCCACTGAAATAAATTTCAACACCGACCAGTCAGTTATCGTTACCGTTGAGCGGGGTAAACTGGTGATTGAGACTGCACTTAGGTTCTGACGGTAAAAATGACGTTCCCAGCGCAAAGGCCGGGATCGTTATCAGTTAGGAGCTATTTATTAAACAAGGGATTATTTTTTACAATAGAGCAAATCTTATCTGTTATCAAATCTATATCTCCACCATATTGTCCTCTATCTACCATCATTCTAAAATCGCTCATAATATTTTTATTTATGTTACACATTCCATTAACATCTCTATTTTCAAGTATGTGAACGGCCTTTTTCAGACAAGAATAGGCAGATTCACTACTCCCATCATTCTTCAAGTAAATAATAACTTGCTCTAGCAAAATTATTAATTTCTTTACATCATCTATATCATTATCGGTTAACAAATTACTTTCCTCTTGTCACCTGATCAGGGAATTTAGTTTTAAACTCATCATAAGTGTAGATTTTTCCTGTCTTACCATCTCTAACTGATTTTATCCAATCTGTTGAGTAATTTCTTGGTAACAGTATTTGATCTGCCCCACCAGTATATTTCGGATTAGTGCTCAGAGGTGGCTGTTCGCCAACAGCACCTATATTAAGTTTAGTATTCTTTGGTATTTCAATTTGCGCTTCAAACTGGGTAGTACTCCATTTTTTATACACCGCAGTCTCGTTCCTGCTCGCATTTGAGACTGTTGTAGCGTATCCACCATCAAGCTTTGCTTGTTCCTCTGAACCACCAAATTTTCTAAATAGAGTTACAGGCTCACGAGTAATAACCGTCTCGTATTTCCCTGATCTAAATGTGGAAATAATAGATTCAGGCAAATATTCTTTGTCAGTTATAATTAAACTATTATCTATCTTTGTTCCCAGAGCCGCTGTTCCAGCTTTTGTTGGCGAGGAAATTGTAGCGTCTACTTGGGCGGATTTATTTGCTGCCCCTATCCCATAGAACCCAGCCAGCGCACTGACAAGCCCATGCAGTTGCATCGCCCTATCGTATTCCGATGCCACCTCAGTCCAGTCTTTGTTATTCTTCTCCGCTATCGCGGTTATCGCAGCATCGCGTGTAATACTGCCTGCATCCAAGCCGTACAGTATGTCACTTACATTAGCGGCGTCCTGCGGGTACAAGTCTTTAAAGATAAGCCGGTAACTTGCAGCACTTTCACCATAACTGTTCAGCGCCTGCTGCGCCTGAGCCACCAGTGCCGAGCACGCTCCGCTCGATTTGTTGCCCTGAGTACAGATATCACGAATGGCTTGATCGCGGTCTTTATCCAGTTGACGGGTATCAGCCAACTCTTTCGCTTCATCCTGCGTCAGTGTCCCGGCTTTCTCCTTGAGCTCCAGTGCCGTTTTCTTTTCGGCTTCTTTCGCACTCAAAAAGTTATTCTCCACCGCATTACGCCCAGACTGCGCGCCGCTGGCGGCAGACGCCGTGCTGTTGCCTGCCAGACCGGATACCAGCCCGGAGGCCAGCGTGGAAAGCGCGCTGACTGACTGTTTTTCCTCTTCCGTCAGGTCGTTCGCCGTCTTTCCAGGATATACTTTAGCCATGATCGCACGGGCGGCCAGTTCACCGCTGGAGGCTCCAATCGCCCCCGCAGCCGCATCCTGACCTGACAGTTGGGCAACAACAGCGCCCACTACCGCGTGCGCCATCGCGTTGGCTGCAATATCCGACGCCGTGATTTTACTTTCATCCTTCGGTATCGTGACATCTTTCACCAACTGCGCCAGATACGGTGATACACCGCTGGCAATCGCTTTCTGGATGTCCCCGCCCGCCAGTGCCTGAATCGCCGCAGTCGCTGCCTGTGCCGCTCGTTGGAAATCGCTACCCGTCCCGTATTTCTGCATCTCGGCTTTGTAGGTCGGCGATTCTGTCAGCGCTTTTTTATAGTCCTCCCACATCGCGACCGAATCACCGTCCTGCGGACGTTTGACTTTGGAGTCGCCCTTGGCCTCCGCGGCTTTCTGCGCTTTCAGCTCGCCTTCCGTGCGCACGATATCCATCACCTGCGCGCCGATTTCACCAATCAGCTGCGCCTGTTTCAGGCGTTTCTGCTCTTTCTCTTTGTTAAAGATCGGACTGAGCGCGTTGTTCGCGTGTTCAACGTCACGGCTCAGCGTGGTGATATCCTGCACCTGTTTCGCCGTATCCCGCAACAACAAGGTGCCATCGCTCACCGCCGCATAGGTGGTGCTGGAAGCATTACCGCTGTTACCCAGCGACATCAGCGCCGACGGTACCGTCATCGCCAGTGTCGAGAGCATACTGCCACTCATTGATGGACTGGCACTGAGGCCAATGCCACTGTGCTCCACCTTGAATTCGGCTTTGTTGTTGAGCCCGCTCCAGCCCAGCGTCCCCGTTTCCAGCCGATTTTTCTCTGCGCTGGCGGTGGAGCCAATTACCGCAGCGTCAAGCTGGGTGTGCTCACCGGTTTTTATACCAAATCCGTCTTTACCGGCAAAGAACCCCGTCTGCTGCTGCACGCTGTCATAGTTACTGTGGATCTTGTCTTTGCTGGCACTGAGGTAACCACTGCCGCTCATCGATCCCCAGGTAAAGCTCCCCCCGGCCGCTACGCTGGTCTGTTTGGAATCATAACGCTCGCTATCCTGCTGACTTTGCAGCAGCAGATTGCGTCCGGTATCAACATCAATGCGCTCGCCGTTCACCTGCGCGCCAATCAGTCGCGTATCACGTTCGCTTTTCAGCGTGACGTGGTTACCCGCATCCACCGTCGTTTCTGACCAGCTATTGCCCGTACCGGTTTCCCGCCCTTTCGCCGCATTAACGTTGGCGAAAATGCTGAGCCCCGCACTCCCGTTACTCAGTCCCAGGCTGATGCCGATATTCCCGCCGCTGCTGCTGTTTTTACCGCTGATCTCCTCGCTGTTACGGGCTGAGAGCAGGTGAATATCCTGCGCCGCGTTCATCATGACGTCGCCGCCCGCCTTAAGCTGGCTACCTGCGACTGTGATATCCCCGGTACGCGATTCGATACCAATATCTCCCGCCGCATTCAGCGTCGAACCAAAGCTCTGTTTCTGCTCGCTGGTCTGGCTGGAGCGTGAGTTTTGCGCCCCGAGAGAAATACTGACGCCAACAAAAGACGCTTCCCCCTTGTTGTTCAGCTCGGACTGGCTGCCCTGATAGGCCTGATACCCGGACAGCCCGGCCTTCATGCCCTGCAGCAGCGCCAGTCGGCCATCACTTTCACTTTTCGCCGCCTGAATGCTCTGCACCGCGCTGTTGAGCGCCGAACCCACCACACCAGACAGCGCCACGGTCAGCCCCGCGGTTTTCTGCTCAAACTCCTGCTGCTGTTTGCGTGTGTCATAGCCTGGGTCGATGGTGACGTTGTTGCCTTGCAGGAAGATGTCTTTTCCGGCCACCATATCGGTGCCGCTGATCGTGACATCGTTCCCAGCCTTCACCGTCACCGAATCGGTCGTGCTGCCAAGGGTGCTGATGCTCTGACTTTGTGTCGCCGCCTGATCGCGCAGTTTCTGGCTGGTCGAGGTTGAACCGATGGTAAAACCGATGCCGCCGCCGCTGAATAGCCCGCTTTTTTTCTTGCTGTGCTCTTCGTAGTTCTGGTAGTTCTCGACGCTGGCAGCGGTGTTGACGTCATTATTCGCCAGCAGCGTGACCTGTTTGTCACCGACCACTGAGGAGCCTTGCAGGTTGATATCCTGATTGGCCGCCATCATGACACTGTCACCCGACAACAAGCTGCCTTTCTCATCGGTTTGCAACGTTTCCCGCAGGGTATGCGTCACCGTCTTCGAAAAGCGCTTCTTCTTGACCGTGGTTTCTTCAAAGAAGGTGTGTTGCGTTTCGGTGGCCGACAGCAGGTTGATGTTGTTACCCGCCTGTGCCGTCACCGCACCGCTCGCTACGCCCTGTGCTGCCTGCAGGTTGATATCTCTGCCCGCCTGCAGGTTCAGGCCCTTGCCCGTCGTTAACTCGGTACTCTGCTGGGTGATGTTTTGCTGCCAGTCGGCGTGACGGTTCCACCAGTTCCCGCTGTAGGTTTCTTCCGTCTCAGACAGCAGGTTGAGATCGCGTCCGGCCGCCAATGTCGCATTGCCTTTGGCATTCAGGCTGGCTGCTTCGGACAGCACATCCCGTCCGGCCACCAGATTCAGATCGCCCCCGCTCAGGAGTTGGCTGTTTGCCACGTCCTGCGTGCGGCGCTGCGCGGTACTGCCGCCCTGATACAGCGTCTCTTTCAGCGTGTCCTGTGCGGTAAGACGGATATCATTACCCGCCGCCAGCGTCAGCGCCGTTCCACCGGAAAGCGAACTGGCATCGATCTGCATGTCCTGACCCGCCACCGCACTCAACACACCGCCGGCATTGACGGTACTGCCTGCAACAGAGGTATTCAGCGCGGTGTTGCTGCTGCGCCAGCCGATATCCACGCGGTTATTGGTCAGCGTCAGCGCCTCAATCGCGACATTGCCTTTGGCGTTCAGCGCCATGTCCTGTCCGGCATTGAGCGTAGCCGCCACGTTGCGGATATCCTTTCCTGCACTGAGCGTCAGGCTGTTGCCCGCGACGATTTCGGCGGTTTTGCCGAGTTCAGTGAAGACCAGCGAGCCAGTGCCGCTGCGCGAAGCCGTCGGCTGTGCGGTCTGGAAGTTGTGGCTCTCGGTTCGGTTGATGATATCGCCGTTGATGCTGGCGAGCTGCAGCGTGTTGCCTTCAATTAGGCTGCCGCTGTTGGTGATATTGTTGAGCGCCACCAGATTCAGGCCGCCGTCTGATTTGATCAAGCCGCCTTCGTGGTTATCAATCTTGTCGCCGCTGGCGATCGCCAGCAATTCAACGGCCTTGAGCGTGCCGCTGTTGGTGACGCTGCCGCCCGCGTTCAGCTCAACTTTGTTCGCGACAATCGCGCTGCCCTGCAGGTTGCTTTTATCCGCCTGCGCCAGATACAGCTTCGGTGCCAGCACGGTCTGCCCGTTGACCTCGATATTTTCCCACCAGACCATGCTCTGGCTGAGATTTGCAACCTGATCCGGCGTCAGGCTGACGCCCAGCTGCAGGTTCATGCCTTTCTGCGCCGCGGCCGCGTTATCCAGCAGTTTCTGCATCTGTTCCAGATCGGAGCCGGTGCCATTCAGGTGACGCTGCCCGCTCTGTTTCAGCACCGCCTGACTGATGTAGCGGGTATCAAACTCCGCATCCCCCAAGAAGCGGTAATCGTGGTCTGCATCCAGATTCAGTTTATCCAGCAGATAGGACGACCCCAGCACCCTATCGGCCTGCGTCCACTGTGAGCGCGTCTCGACCGGTACCACCGTTGACGGCTGCTGCCCCAGTAGCGTTTGCAGATCGCTGAACAGTGCATTATCCACCTGCCCCAGCTGTTCCAGTTTAGGGTTGGTGTGGATCAGGTAACGGCTGTCCGCATTCGGATCGACAACCAGCAGCCCGTTATTGCCTGTCGGCAGCGGGTAATCGGCAAGCGGGTTGGTACTCAGGTTTTGCAGCCCGTTACCGATGGCGCTCAGCAGGTCTGTGGCAGAAAGTGGTTGTGGCGCAGAAGGCGTAGCGCCGCCCGACAGAGTGTCTGCACTGACCGTCGGCTTCGGTGCATCAATCGCCGCCATGCCCGGCGCGGTCAGTGTGGCGAGGCTACCTACCGTGCCCGCTATCGTTACGCCCGTCACCGTGTTGTCCACGTTAACTGGCGTCAGACTATTCCCGGCATCAGGTCGTTGGCCTGTCGACGTGAGCGCAACGGCATCAGGGTTGCTGACGTGACCGGAGGTTGAAGGCTGTAGCACCACCGCGTCACCAGTGTTCAGCGTCAGCGGCTCGGTGGTATTCGGAGCCGCAATTACCGCGCTGATGTTCTCCGCCTGTGCGCCCGCTTGCAGCGCGGTGCCCGCCTGCTGCGTCAGCACGACCGCATCAGGATTGCTGACATGACCGGAAACAGAAGGTGATAACACCACCGCGTCGCCGGTGTTGAGCGCCAGCGGTCCGGTGGTAGTCGGTGCCGCGATCGCCGCTGTGATGTTGTCAGCCTGTGCGCCCGCTTGCAGCGCGGTGCCCGCCTGCTGTGTCAGCGTCACCGTTTTGCCCGACATAGTCACGCCTGCGGCATTGCCTGCCAGCATCGCCTGTCCACTGTTCGTGTTGGTGACGTCTACCGTACCCGCGTTAAACGACGAATCCTGACTGGCCAACTGACGTGTGGTCTGCTTCTGCAATGGCGACAGCGTGGTGATGGCATCCAGCACCGGTTTGGTGGAGGCAGGCATAAAGCCACCGCTGCCCGGCTGTAGGGTGGTGTTGCTAATATCTTGCTTAACATCGGCGGTAATGGTGCCGCCCGCCTGAATTAACGCGTTATAGCTTTCACCAACGGTTTTTTCGGTGGTTGGGGTGCCGACTAGGATGTACCATATTGTATTGCCTGATATATCCACCGCATATCTGTATTTTCCGCTCGCCACATCATTATCGCCAGTCGGAAAAGCAACGGGGCCAGGGTTGATCCCCCTTTCTACATATATGGCGTCATAATATCTATAAGTAAGATATTCATTTAATGAACCAGTATGATATGAAGTGTTATTTAATATTTCTCCTTTAATAGAAATATCGTTATTTGCAACTATCTGAGATGCATTGTTAATTAAATTTTGAGTGACAAGTGATATGTTACCCCCAGCTTTTAGCTCTCCTTCTCTACCTTGAGAGACTACTTTTTCTTCTTTGCTCTGGGTTACTACTTTTATATATTCTAAATGTTCATAGGGCGCATACATAAACCAGTATTGAGAACCAGGGAGGGTCTCCCACCACCCACTCACATAAACGCCATAGTCTTCTTTGTTAAACCACTCAATGGGAATATAGGCATCTGTTTTCCCTACCCAATCCGGCACCGATTCCGCCGTCGATTCACTCTCCGTCACCACCAACCCTTCACGCTGATTAGTCAGCGTGCCGGTATTAATGGTGATATCGCCGGACTGGGTTTCGATGGTACCGGAGCTGTTGAGCAGCGACGTACTGGCGTTACCCTGCGCATCGCGCTGCACCCACAGGCTGTTGCCCGCCAGAATGGTGCCGAACACGTTGGTCAGGGAATCCGACAGCAGGCGCATATTGCCGCCCGCATAGAGCATGCTGCTGTTGTGTAGCAAACCGCCGGCCTGTACCAGCAGGTCACCGGTGGTGCCAATCAGCCCTTTGTTATTCAGCGTGTTATCGCTCACCAAAGCCAGATTGCCACCCACCTGCACGCTGCCCGCTTCCAGTTGTACGATGTCTTTTGCGCTGATCCGCGAGTCCCCGCCGCCTGCCAGAATGCGCCCCTGATTGGTCAGCGTGCCAGTACTGGTCAGTTGGACAGATTGACCCTGTAACGTCCCGCGCTGGTCGAGGTCGCCCGCCACGTTCAGCGTTAACTGCTGCCCGGCAGCCATGCTCTGGGTGACGGTCAGCGGCCCGGTGAGTTCGGCGGTCAGATTGCCCAGCGCCACCAGTTGCCCGTCCTGCTGCAGTTCATGGGTTTTCAGGCGCAGATCCTGCGCGCTGTAGAGCTTCGCCCCCTGACGGTTGATGAGACGCTGTGTCTGCAGCGCCAGCTGTGTCAGGCCCAGCAGCGTGCCGTGGTTGTCCAGCTCGTCGGCGATAATCTCCAGTTCACCGGCCTGCACCAGCCCGTTATTCACCCACTGCGGAATTTTCAGCGTCAGCTTATCTTGCGCCATCAGGCTGCCCTGCTGGGTCAGCTGCGCGGTGTTGAGCACCAGTCCGCGCCCCTGCAGCCAGCCGTGGTTGTCCACCGCGGGCGCATTAAGCGTGGTGGTGCCGTCGGATAACAGCTGTCCACCCTGCTGGTTGACAATCTTATCTTTTCCATCCAATTGCAGCGCGGCGGTGCCCTGTACCGTGCCGCCATTGGTGATGATGCTCCCCGTCAGTGTGGTAGTGGCGGCGTTGATGTCGCCCTGATTATTCAACGCGGCCGCCTGCACGCTCAGCGTGCCGTCACTGCTTAAACGCGCCAGCGGTGCATTGGTGAACTGGCCGGTGGCGGTGGCGTTAAGCGCACGATCGCCGCGCAGGGTGCCGTGGTTAGTGAGTGACTCCGCGCCCAACGTCAAGGTGCTGCCCTGCACCTGACCGCGGTTGATGAGGTTGTTGGCCGTCAGGCTCAGCTCACCGCCGCTGACCAGTTGGCTGCCCTGCGCGCCCTGATAGGCACCGGTCAGTTGCAGCGTCCCAAGTTGGATACCCAGCAGATGGCCCTGCTGATCGAGGTCACGGGCAGTTAACCGTAACTCGTCCGACTGCCACAGCCCCTGATTACTCAGCACACCGGTCGTGAGTTCGCCTACACCACCGCTGAGCAATCGCCCCATCGCCAGGTTATCAACGCGGTCGGTGAGCTGCAGCGTAAAGCCGCCGACACCCGTCAGCGTGCCGCCGTTCTCCAGCGTCGTGCCGGTTAACGTCACCGCCCCCTGTGAGAACAGCTCACCCTGATTGCGTAACTGGTCGCCGTTGAGCAACAGGCTATTCAGCCCCGCGACGGTACCGCTATTGCTGAACGTATCGCCGTTCAGCGTCAGCGTGCCCGCCTGCCATAACCCGGCGTTATCTGCCTGTTTAGCCTGGAGCGTGGCCGCCCCTTTGCTGAGCAACTGGCTGCCTTTATCGCCGACATAGCGCAGCACGTCGAGCAGGCGCAGCGCGTCGGTGCCCTGAATGCGACCCTGATTATCCATCTCGCGGGCGCGTAGTTGCAGCTCACCGGCCTGTAATGCACCGGCGTTGCTCAGCGTGCCGCTGTCGAGGCGGCCTTCGCCGTTGGTCAGCAGTTCCGCCCCGGCACGGTTAATCAGTTCATTCCGGTTTGTGACCGTCAGGCCGTTGCTGCCCAGCACGCGCCCGCCGTTATCCAACGTGCCGGTGGTCAGGCTCAGCGTTCCCGCGACTATCTCACCACTCTGCGTTAGGTGGTCGGCCGTGATAACGGCGTCACCATCGCTCAGCAAACGAGACAGGGCGCTTCCCTGATAGGTGTTCAGTAAATCAAGACGCAGCCCGTCCTGACCGAGCAGCGTGCCGCCGTTTGTCAGGTCGTTTGCGGACAGTTCCAGCATGTTGCCCTGCCAGAATCCGTAGTTAGTGACATCACCAGCCTGCGCCTGCAGGGCACCGTTAGTCAGTAGTTGGCCGGTGCCGCCGACCGTCAGGCCGTCACGCAGTTCCAGTGTGATGCCACGCTCACCGATAACCGTGCCGGTGTTGTCGAACGCACCGCCGTTCAGCGCCAGCGTCCGGCTCTCCCAGCGCCCGCTGTTGCGCAGCTGGTTGCCGCGCAGCGTCAGCGTGTCGGCAGTATGCAGCAGGCCTGACCCCTGATAGTCGCCGTCAAGCGTCAGCGCCCCGTCAGCCATCACGCTGCCCGCATTGTTTATCGCACCACTGTCGAGCGTCAGCTTACCCACGCCGGATACGGTGCCCTGATTGTCGAGCAGGCTGGCGCTCAGCCAGCTGTCGCCGCCGGAGAGCAGCGTCCCCTGATTGGTTAACCGGCTGGCCGGATTAGCGCGGTCCAGCGCGATGGCTAACCCGTGGTCCCCCTGCATCCGCCCGCGGTTGGTCAGTTGCTGCGCGTCAAACGTCAGCCGGTCTGCCTGCACGTCGCCATCGTTTGCTGCCGTCGCCGCACGCAGTACCGCGACGCCCTGCGACAGCAGCGTGCCGCCCTGCTGGTTATTCAGGCCATTTGTGGTCGTCAGCGACAACGCAGTGAGACCAAAAATCTGTCCACGGTTGGTCAGGTCAGCCGCCTGCAGCGTGATGTCGCCCGCCTGCCACTGCCCCTGATTGTCAACCTGACTCGCCGTCAGCGTGCTGCTGCCCTGACTCAGCCATTTGCCCTGATTGCGTGCCGTCCTCGCAATCGCCAGCGTCAGTGCATCGACACCCAGCATCTTTCCCTGATTATCCAGTGTCTGCGCGTCCACCTTCAGCGCACGCGCTTCCAGCGTGCCCTGTTGATCAATATGGTTCGCCACCACGCCCAGCGTGGTGCTGCCGCTGATAAGCCCGCGGTTATCCAGTTTATTACGCAGCTCGAATTGCAGATCGGCTGAACCCAGCATCTGCCCGTGGTTCAGCACGTCCGCCGCGGTGATATCGATGCGCTGGCTGGTGAGATCGCCAGTGTTGGTCAACGTACCGTCCAGCGTCAGCTGCAGGTCGCGTGTGCCGTTCAGCTGTCCGCCGTTGGTCACATCGCGGGCGGCAATGGTCAGCGCCTGGCTGTTCAGCGCGCCCTGATTATCAAGATGATTGCCAAGATCCAGCGTCAGCCCGTTCACGCCCATTAGGGTACCGTGATTGACGACGTCCCTGGCCTTGAGCGTCAGCGCGTTACTGCCGATGTCACGCGTGTTATTCAGCGCCCCATTCAGATTCAGGAACAGGCTGTCGACGCCGGTGAGCGTACCGAGGTTGGTCAGGTCGTTGGCGTTCAGTTCCACCGCCGCCCCGTACAGCGTGCCGCGGTTGGTGAGATTATTGCCGGTTGTCAGTTCAAGGCGGTCGAGGCCGTTCATTTTCCCGCTGTTGTCCAGCCTGTCGGCCTGTGCGGTCAGTTGATGGCTGTTCAGCGTGCCCTGATTGGTTAACGCGTCATCCAGCGTCAGTTGAAGACCGTCAACGCCGGTGAGGGTGCCTTCGTTAGTCAGCGTACGGGCAGCAACAGTGGCGAGCTTGCTCCACAGCGTGCCCTTATTGTGTAATTCGCCGTTTACCAGCGTCGCCTTCAGCGAGGTATCGCCCTGAATATGGCCGACGTTGGTCAGTTGCTGTGCGTCCAGCGTCAGGCGGTCCGCCTGCCACTCGCCCTCGTTGCTCGCCTCGGCCGCGTTCAGCACCGCCATGCCCTGCGTGAGCAGCGTGCCGGTTTGCGCATTGCTCAGCGTATTTTTCGCCGTCAGCGTCAGCGCCGACAGCCCCAGTAGCCGTCCGGCATTCCCGACGTCATCCGCCGTTAGCGCCAGCGTATTGCCCTGCCAGAATCCGTCGTTCGTGACCGCTCCCGCCCGTGCTGATAACTCACCGTTGGTCAGCAACTGACCGGTGCTACCGACCGTCAGGCCATCCCGCAGTGCCAGCGTAATACCGCGCTCACCGATGACCGTGCCGGTGTTGTTGAACGCACCACCGTTCAGCGCCAGCGCCCGGCTTTCCCAGCGTCCGTTATTGCGCAGCTGATTGCCGCGTAACGTCAGGGTGTCGGCGGTATGCAACAATCCCGTGCCCTGATAGTCGCCATCGAGCGACAGCGCCCCGTCAGCAATCACGCTGCCCGCGTTGTTTATCGCACCACTGTCGAGCGTCAGCTTACCCACGCCGGATACGGTGCCCTGATTGTCGAGCAGGCTGGCGCTCAGCCAGCTGTCGCCGCCGGAGAGCAGCGTCCCCTGATTGGTTAACCAGCTAGCGGGGTTGGTACGATCCAGCGCGATGGCTAACCCGTTGTCACCCTGAATGCGCCCGCGGTTGGTCAGTTGCTGGGCTTCAAACGTCAGGCGGTCCGCCTGCGCGTTGCCGTCGTTTGCCACCGTCGCCGCACGCAATACCGCAATACCCTGCGACAGGAGTTTCCCATTCTGCTGATTAGTCAGGCCGTTGGCGGCGGTCAATGACAACGCATTGATACCAAAAATCTGCCCGCTGTTGGTCAGGTCAGCGGCCTGCAGCGTGATGTCGCCCGCCTGCCACTGCCCGTGATTCTCAACCTGATCTGCCGCCAGCGTGCTGGTGCCCTGACTCAGCCATTTACCCTGATTGCGTGCCGTTCCCGCAATTGCCAACGTCAGTGCATCCACGCCCAGCATTTTGCCCTGATTATCCAGCGTCTGCGCGTCCACCTTCAGCGCCCGTGCTTCCAGCGTGCCCTGCTGGTCGATATGGTTCGCAACGATATCCAGCGTGGTGCTGCCGCTGATAAGCCCACGGTTATCCAGTTTATTACGCACATTCAGTTGCAGATCGTCCGAGCCCAGCATCTGACGGTGGTTGAGCACGTCCGCCGCAGTGATATCGATACGCTGGCTGGTGAGATCGCCAGTGTTGGTCAACGTACCGCCCAGCGTCAACTGCAGGTCACGTGTGCCGTTCAGCTGACCGCCGTTGGTCACGGCGTTGGCAGTAATGGCCAGTGCCTGGCTGTTCAGCGCGCCCTGATTATCAATATGATTGCCGAGTGCCAGCGTCAACCCGTTCACGCCCGTCAGGGTGCCGTGGTTGAATACGTCCCTGGCCTTGAGCGTCAGCGCATTGCTGCCGATGTCACGCGTATTATTCAGCGTCCCATTCAGATTCAGGAACAGGCTGTCGACGCCGGTGAGCGTGCCGAGGTTGGTCAGGTCGCTAGCGTTCAGCTCCACCGCCGCCCCGTACAGCGTGCCGCGGTTGGTGAGGCTATTGCCGGCTGTCAGTTCAAGATGGTCGAGGCCGTTGATTTTCCCACTGTTGTCCAGTCTGTCGACCTGTGCAGTCAGTTGATAGCTGTTCAGCGTGCCCTGATTGGTTAACGCGTCATCCAGCGTCAGTTGAAGACCGTCAACGCCAGTGAGGGTACCGTCGTTGGTCAGCGTACGGGCAGTAATAGTGGCGAGCTTGCTCCACAGCGTCCCCTGATTAGTGACGTCACCGTTTGCCAGCGTCATCTTCAGTGATTTGTCGCCCTGAATATGGCCGACGTTGGTCAGTTGCTGTGCGTCCAGCGTCAGGCGGTCCGCCTGCCACTCGCCCTCGTTGCTCGCCTCGGCCGCGTTCAGCACCGCCATGCCCTGCGTGAGCAGCGTGCCGGTTTGCGCATTGCTCAGCGTATTTTTCGCCGTCAGCGACAACGCCGACAGTCCCAGCAGTTGGCCGGCATTCTCGACGTCATCCGCCGTCAGGGTCAGCGTACCCGCCTGCCATTGCCCACGGTTTTCCAGTCGGTTGGCGGTCAGCGTGCTGTCGCCCTGGCTCAGCCATTTTCCGCTGTTACGCGCCGTGGTGTGAATCGCCAGCGTCAGCGCATCCGCGCCCAGCATCGTGCCCTGATTGTCCAGCGCGTTCGCCTGCACATGTAGTTGGCGGCTTTCGAGCGAACCTAATTGTTCGACCTGACTCGCCTCAAGCTGCACCCGCTGACTGCCGCTCATCAGGCCGCTATTGCGCACCATCTCCTGCAGCGTCAGGTACAGCGCATCACCGGAGACCTCGCCCTGATTGAACAGGTCAGTCGCCGACAACCCCAGCGTCGCCCCATAAAGCTGGCCCTGATTGGTCAGGCGGTCAGCAAGGGTCAGTTGTAGTTCATCAATGCCGGCAATCTCGCCGCCGTTAAACAGGGTATCAGCCGTAATCGCTGTCCGCTGCCCCAGCAGCGTGCCCTGATTCTCCAGCGCGTACCCTTGCAGTTGGATAGCGTTCGCCTGCCAGCGCCCGCTGTTGGCCAGCGTGGTGCCGGACCAGTCCAGCAACCCGTCCGTCTGCAGCGTCCCGCGGCCCTGATAATTTCCCGCCAGTGACAGCGAGGTGACGGCCAGCACGGTTCCGGCATTCTCCACCGTCTCGCCGATAAGCGTTGCCGCGCCGTTACTGGCGAGTGAGCCCTGATGGGTTATCTGCGTGGCGCGCAGCTGTGTGTCGCCTCCAGATACCAGTGTTCCGCGGTTGTCCAGAACACCGTCTGTTGCTCCACCTTTCTGGCGTGAGGATGACGCGTTGAGTTGCTGAACATCTGCCGCCAGCGACAAGGCCATCGGCAGGAATGAGCGTTGACGATCGGCACTCACGGGCGCGACCTTGATGTCGATATCGCCTTCGGTCTGAACCCGTCCCACGTTGGTGAAACTGGCCGCCTGCAGCGTCAGGTTATCTGCTCGCCACTCGCCGTAGTTCTCTGCCTGAGCGGCCTGTAACACCGCCGCGCCCTGCGTGAACAGTGTCCCGTTTTGTTGATTGTTAAACCCGTTTTTCGCTGTGATGGACAGCGCCGCCATCCCCAGCAACTGCCCAGCGTTGGTGACCTCATCCGCGTCAAGCAAGAGGGACCCGGCCTGCACCAGACCGCTATTGTCCACCTGCCGGGCGGTAACCATGCCGTTGCCCTGCGTCAGCACATTACCCCTGTTCGTGACCGTGCCCACGATGGCGAGCGTCAGCGCATCCACCCCCAGCATCTTGCCCTGATTAAACAGTGAGGCGGTGTCCAGCGTGACGGTTTTCCCCTCCAGCGTGCCTTTCTCGCGCTGGTTGACGTCGCCAGCCGTCACCGCCAGCGTGTTGCTGGCGCTGATTATCCCTGCGTTATCCAATAAGCCCGCCACATCCAGTTGCAAATGCTTGATGCCCTGCAACTCGCCACGGTTGTTCACGTCCACCGCCGCAACAGACAGGCTATCGCTGCGCAACACACCAGTATTGTAAAGGTTGTCGCCGAGCGACAGCGTTAACGTATCGACACCGGTGATGTCGCCGTGGTTAACCAGGTGATCCACGGACATCGCGACCGTATTGCCCAGCACCGTGCCCTGATTGGTTAACGTCAGGCCTTGCAGGGACAGCGCACGGCTTTCCCAGTGCCCGTGATTCACCAGCGTGTCGCCGTGCAGCGTCAGCGTACCCGCCGTATTCAGCAGGCCGCGCCCCTGATAGTCGCCACGCAGCGACAGCCCGGTTGCCGCCACCAGACGGCCGTCGTTAATCAGCGACGCGCCAGTCAGTTCAGTGTGCCCCAGGCTGGACAGCGTGCCCTGGTTATCCATCAGGCGCGTGAACAACGTGGCGTCCCCGCCTGTCGTCACGGTGCCACGGTTAACCAATGTGCCCTTGCCGTCAGTGGTGGGCAGCGTCAGAGATAAGGACTCATCCCCCTGGATCTGCCCGTCATTGGTCAGATTCTCTGCCGCCAGCGTCAGGGTTTTCGCCTGCCAGTCTCCGGCATTAACGACCTCTTTCGCCGCTAACGTTGCCGCGCCCTGAGAAAGCAGTTTTCCCGCCTGCCGATTGGTGAGCCCGTGGGTCGCCGTCAGCGCCAGCGAGGACACACCAAAGATTTTCCCCGCGTTATCCAGTTCATTCACCTGCAGCGCGATATTTTTCGCCTGCAAGATCCCCTGATTATCAAACCGCTGCGCTAACGTGGTGCTGTCGCCCTCGCTCAGCAGTTCCCCCTGATTCGACAGGTTACCGGTTATCGCCAGCGTCAGCGCATCGGTGCCGTGAAGCGAGCCCTGATTGTCGAGCTGTGCCGCTTCCGCACGAAGCTGGTTGCCCTGCAGCGTACCAGCGTTATCCAGACTGCCAGTTAAGAAAAGCGACAGGTTATTGATACCGCTCATCGTGCCGCTGTTGTTGAGAGACCCACCGTCTGCCGTCAGGGTTAACGCCTGCAACGATCCCCGGTTCTCGGCCTTCGCGGCCTGAAGGCGCAGCGCCTCCCCGCTGAGCCAGTCGCCGCTATTGGTAAAGGTATCGGCGACAGTCAGGTTCACCGTGCCAAGCGCCTGTGCCTGCCCGCTGCTGGTGAGGGTCATCGCCTGAATAGCCAGTGCATTACCCTGCAACGCCCCGGCATTGCTGGCAGCCTCGCTGTTAATCGTCCAGTTCCCGGTGGCCAGCAGGCTGCCGCGGTTGTCCAGTTGCGTAGCGGTAATCTGTCCGTCGCCAGTAATACTGGTCTTGCCCGCGTTAAGCCAGCGTTCGGCATTGAGCAGGAACTGCTGCGCCTGAATCGCGCCATCGGTCTCCACCTGCCCCGCGTTCACCGTCAGGTCGGTGCCCACCAGCAGCGTGCCGCGAGCGGATTGCGTCAGTGAACGTGTGGCATCAAGCTGCAGCGCGTTGTCGGCCTGCAATGTGCCCTGATTGGCGAGCGTGCCAGTATGTAGTTGTAAGGCGGGGGCCGTAATCGTACCGTCATTGCTGAGGTGGTCAGCGGTAACCTGCAGGATATGGCCGGACTGCATCAGGCTGCGGTTATCCAGCGTGTCGCCCAGCGTCAGCGCCAGTTTTTCACCCGCGCTGAGCGTGCCATGGTTCACCAGACTGCCACCGTGCAGCGCCAGCATCTGTTGTGCGTTGATACTGCCGTGGTTTTCGGTCGTCTGGCTGGTCAGGTCGAGGGCGTTTGCCGTGACGTCGCCCTGATTGGTGAACTGGATGGTCTGCGCAGTCAACGTCGCAGCGTTCAATGTGCCACCGTTGGTGAGGTGGTCGGTCAGCAAAAACAGCTGATTATCGGTCAGGATGTTGCCCTGATTATTCAGCGCCGCCTGCAGTTCCAGTTTCACCTCGTTCCGGGCGCTGAGTAATCCGCTGTTGTCCAGGCGCTGCGCGTTAACCGTCAACCGTTCGGCCGCCGCCAGCGTGCTGCGGTTCGTCAAGGCGTTGCCGCTGAACGTCAGCCCCTGCAGTGCGGCGATATCACCGCGGTTGTCCAGCGCATCCAGCGTCAGCGTGAGGGTCTTCCCTGCCAGCGTGCCGCGCTGTACCAGACGCCCGCCGTCAACGGCCAGCGCATTACCGGCGGTCAGGCTCCCCTGCCAGTCACCCTGCTGCGTCACGCGCACCGTGGCGTTGTTTTTCGCCTGAAGCTGGGCGCTGCCGGCACCGTTAAGGCTGGCCGCCTCCAGCCGCACCGCTTCAGCGCCCGCGCTGCCTGCCAGCGACACGGTGTCCCCGCGCATCTCAAGCGCCGACTCCGCCCTGAGGTCGCTTTGCGCATCCTGCTGCAGCGCTTGCCCTGCATCGATCGTCATTTTGCCCGCGGCAAGCTGGGTAGCCGCAAGCGTGACGCTGTCACTTTTTATCGATAATTGATTCGCTGACTTGACCTTGCCCTGCGCATCGACGCCGGCACTGATGACGCTGTTTTGCGCTTTAAGTCCGCCCCCCGATGCCAGCTCGATATTTTGTCCAGCACGCAGCGTCGCGTCCTGCAGCGTGATGTCCTGTCTGGCTTTCAGCGTCAGGGCGTCTCCCGCCTGCTGTTTGCCCTGCAGCGCCAGTGCGTCTGCGTCGGCCTGAATCGTGCCCTGCGCCACCGCATCGCCGAGGCTGAGTTTACCGTTCGCCGACAGCGTGATATCGCCGCTGCGCGCGCTCAGATTGCCGACGTTAACGCCCACGCCTTTATCACTGGACACCAGCTTGATGCGGTTGGTGTACATGCCACCCAACGCGCCCGTATCCAGCGCGACTTTTACATTACTGTCCGCCGCCTGCGCCGTCACCTTGCCCGTCGCGTCAACCTGATTCGCCCCCAGCACAATCCGGGTATCGTTGGCATTCAGCCCGGCATCAATCTGCGCGGTGCGGGCTATCAGGCTGAGGTAGTCGCTCTTGCTCGCGTCCAGCCCCTGCCCGGTCAGCTTGATATCGCCGCGCTTCACGTCGATATGTTGCAGGTTCCCCTGCGCGTCCAGCTGCGGTTTTCCGGTGGTCAGTGTCACTTGTGGGGTGTTGATAAAGCCGCAGCCGTCGCAGGTAATGCCGTTCGGGTTGGCAACAATCACGCTGGCCTGCTTGCCACCGACTTCCAAGTAGCCCGCCAGCGTACTGCGGTTGGTGGAGACCACTTCGTTGATGATGGCGTCGGCGGCTTTGCCTTTCAGATTGGGGTTGTTTTGGATCAGCCCACCAAGCTGGGTAGAATTGAGCTGTTCCGTGCCGTTATTCAGGATCAGGCCGGGTTTGTCGACGTTAAAATCGCGGTACTGGTTGTGGGAGATCCCCGCGCTGTTTGGCGTGGCGATATTAATGACCGGGACGCCGTTGCCGGCCTGATCCAGCGCGGTATTGCCCGTCGCGACCTGCACGCCCGCGGCCATCGCCGGCAGCAGCGGCTGAAACGCAATCAGGTGGATCAGCGTATACGCCAGCAGGCGCTGTGTGGTTTTTACTGGTTTCATCCCTGATCCCCGGTCTTAATGACTCATTATGAACAACAAAAAGTTAAAAACTAAAAAGAAAGCCCAACGCGGTAATACACCACGGCGCTATCCGGTTTTAGCCAGTCGGGGTGTGCCAACGGCCAGCCAACCGTGATTTGTTGTGATAGATATTGATTCGCGACACCCGCGCCTACCGCCGCGCCCCACAGCGTACCCGCCGATTCGCTGTCGGCCTGATGTGAGAAAAGATGTCCGCCATCCACCGCCGCAGTCAGGGTGACGCTGCCCAGTAGCGGCAACTGCGCCGCTCGCCAGTTGAGTTCGTTGCGCCAGTAACCACCGCGATTACCTGAGAGATACTGCTCTTTGAAACCGCGCACGGAGGTTTCACCGCCCAGCGTTACCTGCTCGCTGCCATACAGGCGCTGCGGTGAATACTGGCCGTAGACGTTGGTGAGGTAATGAAGGTTGTCAGCAATCGGGTAGTAATAACTGGCCGCCAGCGTCACCTTGTTAAATTCGGCGCGCAGCGCATCATCAGATTTCCCTTCATCGCTTTCAGCGCCGAACCAGCGCGTTCCTCTGCTGTAAGCCGGGTTGAGCGTCGCCAGCCCGCCCCACAGTTTCTGGCTGTGGTTGATGCCGATAATCGCGCTGCTGAGTTTACGGCTGCTGGATTGCAGCAGGACATCGTTGAGGTAGTTCTTTCCGATACGGTGCGACAGGCCCGCCGAGAGGCTGGTTTTCATGTCGCCGTTGCGAAACACCACGCGTGACAGCGTGGCGCGGTGCGTCTGGCTGTCGCCGGTTGAATGCCAGACAAAATCCCGGTTGATGAAATCGTTGCGATAACGGCTTTGGGAGTAGTCGTAGCTGAGCGTCCAGTAACCATAGGGCAGCGACACGCCCGCCTGTAAGCTCTCGACATTGCGGCTATCGCGAAATTCGCTGCTGTGCCCGCCGTTGACAAACCACTGGTCGGCCAGCCCCAGCACGTTATCCGCCCACAGGCCGCCACTGAGCTGCCGCTCTCCGGTACTTTTCTGTCCGCTATTATCAAAACCGATATTTGCCGTCAGCGGAATTTGCTTTTTACTGGTAAGGTTCACGATGGAATAACCGGGCTGGCTGCCGGGCTGAATTTCAATGCTTACCTGCTGCGTCGGCATGCGGTTGAGCTGTTCCATGCCCTGCTCGATATCCCGGAGATTGAGAATTTTGCCTTCCAGCCCTGGGAAAACCTGTTTTAATGCCCACGTCGATTGATTATTAATATTAATAGATTCGAGGCGGCCTTCCAGAATATCGATCTGCAATACGCCGCCAGAAAGATCTTGCTCAGCAATAAAGGCTCGGCTAGTGATATAACCCCGCTCGATATACCAATTACTGACGTCATGAATCAGCTGATTTATATCGTTAACATTAAGGCAACGATTAATATAATCTTTATTTAACTTATCTTTATCTTTTTCACGCAGCAGGGAGCTATTGTGATAATTAATATCTTTAATGAAAAAACAGTGTCCAGCATCGCTTCCGCTAGTTGGATTTATCGTCGTTTGAGGTTGATTTAACTGTAATAATTCATCGCGCTGCTGCCGGGACTGATCAATTACCTCGGCCTGCCGCTGCTGAATGTCATTTCTGTCTGCCGGATTAAGCGGCGCGGAAAATACGGTATAAGAAAATAGCGCAGGCATGATAACGATCAGCCTGAAAAAACCACGCATGGCTTCATCCCTGATAATAATTTTTTCGGCATAGTAGAACCGTTAATTACCAAGCTCAATATGTCAGGTAATATATAATTTTATGACAATCGGTTTGCGTTAAGTCGCGATAAAATACTTCCTTAACCAATAATTTTAGATTGGTTACACCTCGTCATACGTTACTGCGTATTTCATGACCTTTTCTTGTCGATTCTTCACCCATGGGGTATCTCACCCCATAGCGTCGTTGATGCATCATATTGTATATTAACGCCTCATCGCCGCGGGTCGTTGCGGTATCAACCCACATCTCTATCTCATTACGTTGCGCAGCGCTTCTCTCTGGAGGAACAGTGAATTATCCAATTGGGCAGATCAATCACAGCTATCTGGGCTCCAGCGTTTATACCATGCTGCGTGAGGCGTTAATTACCGGCCAACTCAAACCGGACGATCGCCTGAGAATACGCGAGCTTGCCGCACAGGTTGGTACCAGCGTCACACCAGTACGAGACGCGATCCTGCAACTGGCGAAAGAACAGGCGCTGGTGCTCAAGACGCCGCGCGATATCCGCGTTCCTCAATTGACCGAAGCCCAGTTTATCGAGATCCGCACATTGCGGCTGGCGCTGGAAGGCACGGGAGCCGAGCAGGCTGCTGCGCACATTACGCCGAAGATGCTGGAGCAGATTGAAGAGAATATTCGCCAGAATCGTCTGGCGATTGACGAGAAAAATCTACGCGAAGCGCTACGGTTAAATAGCGAATTTCACCTGTTCCTGGCGCAGGCGGCGCGTATGCCGCTATTGACGCAGTTTATCGGCAGCCTGTGGATGCGCACAGGCCCGTTAATTGCGCAGGCCTATGCGCATTTTTCCGTGCAGATGGCGATCGAACATCACGAAGAGGTCTTCGCGGCGCTACAGCAGCGCGATGCCAGCGCCGCCCGACAGGCTATCCAATCCGATATTCTGGACGGCAGCGAAACGATGCTGGCCTTTATTGCCATCGACCAATAGCGTGCCGTGGCTCAATCACGTTATGCCGCGATGAACCGTGGTAATAAGCCGCGAATCAACAGTCGGGTCTCTTTGGCCTGGCTGATAAAGGCAGGCAGCAGCGCAGTAAAGCTCGGTTCGTCCAGCGATTCTGCGGTGTGCTGAGTGCACAAACGCAGCGTCGCATTCTCATCCAGCGCCAGCCAGCAGCCTTTCATCGCCGCCATTTCAAAGTTAAGCATCAGCATGAACTGATACACCGCCGTGCTAACCTCCCCCTGAAAGCGCATCACATCGCTGTGTAATAGCAGCACGCCGCTGCTGGCAGGGACTTCCAACACCACTGCCTCCTGACCGTCAGGTTCGCGTAGCGCGCAGATGCCGTCCTGCAAGCCCAACTGAGTACGGCTGAGCGCACCGTAATGGCGTAATAGCCGAGTAATATGCTGTTGTGTGGGTGTCATCCTGTTCTCCTTTAATCACCGCATGTTATTTACGATTAACCGTTAAGCTGTAGGCCTTCCTGCTGGAGCTGCTGCAACGCGTTAGCGGTAGCAGGATTGGCTTTTGCAATCTCGCCACTCAGTTTGTAACTTTGTGGCACGGTTTGATCCTGTCCGTAGCTAAAGCTGACGTTGCCGAGCAGTTTATTCATACTGACGCCCGCGCTGCTTGACGCGTTGATGATGACCGCCGGGGTATTGAACCCTTCGCTCTTCTTCACCGCCTTCGAGACTTCAATGCTGGCAAGTCGCAAATTATTGCCGTCTTTGAACAGCGCGATGACGTCATCCTTGCCGTGCGTCTTGTTCTGAATGCCCTTCTCGATCTTTTCCCGCACATCGTCTTTCAGTTCCAGCGAGACCGTCACCGAGGCTCTGTCGTTATCCTGCAAGCGGCTCACGATATCCTTCAGCGCCGGATTGTCCGCGATCAGTTGATTGATACGATCGGCATTACTTGGCGGCAACGAAGAGAACAAGTGGTTGCCGATGACCTGAAACAGCCCGTTTTCCGTCAGTTTGCTGAGGTTGGTATAGGACGTCGTGTGTTTGACGCTATCCAGCGTGGCTCCGTCGCGCTGTGCGACATCCTGCCGCACATTCAGTTTTTGCAAATTCATCAATCCCTGATGCTGATCGTCGGTTTTCGCCGTTTTACCCGCAAAATGTTCATTCAGGATGGCCAGTTGATCGCCCGGTTCCGCCACTTTTTTCACGCTGTCGATTAAGAGCTGGCTGGCCGGATCGCTAAAGGCGGAAGCCAGTGTCTTGGTCAACGCCTCAATGTCTTTGTTCTCTAGCGGTTCGGCCTTTTTCATACCCAGACTAATTGACTGGTTAGTACGCGAGTCTGCCGCCACATTCACCCCGATGCTGGCCGAGGTGAAGAACGGGACAGTGCCCTCAGGCGTGGTTCTGGCGGCTCCGGCGCTGAGCGTCGCGTTTGCCCCCATCGCAGCCTGATTCATGAAGCGCAGGCGGTTGTCGGATTCCGTATAGGTGGTGGATTTCTCGCCTTGCGCGACGCTGGAGGAACTGGCGGCAGACAGCACATTGGCACTCGCCGTCACGCCAACCGACCCGCGTAACGTGGCGCTGGTTGGTGCCGCGCCTTTTTCCGTCAGGTTAATGCCGGCGCGCAGTTCCAGCGCTGCATTACCATCCAGATTGAAGCTGACCGTTTTCCCCGCCTTCACGCTGTGCTGCTCCCCTTTATCCAACAGGGCAAGCGGGTTGATGGTGCCGCTCGACAGGCCGTCAATAAATCCGGGGAGCTCTTCTTCACTAAGGGTAAAGTTCAAGGCGTTTTGCTGCGCCATTTGCAGGCTGGCGGATACGCCGAAGGAGGCGCGAACGTCCGGTGTGAAACTGTGTTTGCTGTTGATGCTTTGCGTCATCTGCGCCGAGGTTTTTCCTGTCAGATACTGGCTGACGTCATACCCGCCGGAGTAACTCACTTTCCCGGTAATCCCGCCCGAACGCTCGAAGGCAACGTTGATGCCATTTTCACCGCGAGAAAAGCTCAGATTGTAATTTCGTTCGCCGCTGACGCCGCCGCCCGGCACCGGAGGGAAAGGTAATGGCGTGCCGCTGACGACAAACGACATGGATGCCCCGCCGCCATAGGTTCGGTTAAAGGCAATGCTTTCGTTGCTGTCTAACGACAGCACGGTCGCCTTCATTTTATCGATCATGTCAGTCTGGCTGGTCGCCTGCATCACGGTTTTTGAGGTGACGCTGACGGCGTTGTCCTCTTTCCTGAACGCCTTCATAAAGGTCTTAACCGAATCGTAATCCGCCTCCAGCGATTTATGATTGGTGAACCCCATGTCGGTCATCTTCTTCACCGGGTTTTCACCGTAATCTCCCTGCCGCAGCGCGTTAAGCTCTTTCATCATTGATGCCAGTGCCGCCTCGCCCGGCGACGTGCCGGATAGCGCACCGATGCGATCCGTCAGCTTATGTAAGTCTCCCAGCACCAGGGTATCCAGCACCAGTCGCGTTTTCGCCAGTGACAGTGCATCGCTGGTATCCCGTTGCTGCCCAAATGATTCGCTATTCGGCTTTTGGGCTATCGGCGTTTTGCTGTCGACAAAGGTTTTGATCAGCGTACTGGCCGTACTCGTTTTCGATGACGGATGACTTTCCATCGCCGCCAGCAGTACCGGGGCCAGATCTTTTTCTCTGCCATGCAGGCTGGCGGGTTTGCCTTCCGGGTTCATCACGCCGTTATCGTTCACCACGCCCTGCTGCCTGCCAATCAGTAGCGCCGCTTTGGCCGAGCTGCTTTCCAGTTCGGTATGGAACTGTTTTAGCAGGTTCACCAGCGGTTTCCCTTTCTCCCCCAGATCCAGCTTGTCTAGCTTACTCGCCAGATCTGTCACCGTTCCCTGCGGTTGACTGGTCGTCGCATCCAGCTTTTTCAGTAATTCGGTTTGCATGTCATAAACAGGCTTCAGGCCTTCACGCCCGCTGACCTGATGCTGCACATGGTCGGCAAAGGTTTTTATCGGTCGCGGTACGTCTAGGGTGAACGAGACCAGATGGGCTCGCAGCAGATCTGACAGTTTACTTTTCACCTGCTGCGACTCTTCACCCGTTTTACCGAGAACCTGAACATCGGCTTTAAACGTAACCCCGGTTAACGGTATTTTTCCCCCTTTTGTCGCCACATCCAGCCGACCAAACACCGTTTCTGCCGCACGTGGCGCCGCGGTTAACGGCGCTTCCCCCTTTGGTACCGTCGTTTTCCATTCCTTCCCTTGCAGGGTATGGAGTTCATGCTCGTCATGCGCCACCTGCAAGTGATGCTGCGTATTCGTGCCCAGTGAATTCACTTTGCCCTCTGCCGGCGTCTTCACCGGCTGCCATTGTGCACTGTCGTGATTCGCCGCATTTTGCCAGTCGGTTTTCGGCAGTTGGAAAAGCTGCCCGTCTTTATTCAGGGCAAAGAGCGTCTGCTGGTGATCCAGCGCGATGTCCTGTATCTCACCGGCCAAGCCATTTTTAGGCAGCGCCAGCGGTGGCGCTGCGAGCTTATCCGTTCCCGGCTTGATCTGGTGGAAATGCAGATCGCCCTGCTTATCGACGGCAATAAATTTATTACGGTTGATCACTGCCATCGCCGAGACGCCATCGTCCTTGGCAATTCCCGGGAGCGCGGTGCCCGCAGACGGCGTCATACGCACCTGCGGCAGCGCAAACACGGTGTTGTCGCCGTGCGTAAACGTGTCTGACTTCTGGTTAATGGATAGCGGCTTGATTTCACCGTCTTTTAGCGTGTAAGCCTGATTGTCCAGCCCGCGCTTGAGCTGGCTGGCTTCAACGCTGGATGCCTCCCAGCTTTTGGTATTGCCGTTGTAAAAATGAACTTTGCCTTCCTGTAGCCCGATCTGCCCCAGTCGTCCCAGATCTAAGGTGTCTTTCGCCTCGGGCGCTGCCGTGGTCAGCCCCAGCTTATTATCCACCACCAGACTGTCGCTCAGGTTCCACCCCGGCGTAGGGGACAGCCCATTCTGCCCCAGAGGTGCGACGTGCTTTTGTCCCTGGCGATCGGTGGCGAGTGCCTGCGTCTGGCCGTGTTCATCGTGGGCAAATCCGGTAATACGATGGTCGTCACCCAGCACCGCATTCAGTTCCGGCGTGCTGGCCGGAGTCAATGTGGCGTGCGACTCACCCGCCTCGGGCAGCGGTGCGTGGTAAAGTTTGCCGTCATTATCGGCAATCAGCAGGTGTTCAGCGGTTAAGCTCACCGCTTTCGCAAACACGGGTTCGCCATTTTCCAGCTTAAGATCAACTGGCTGCGGTGTGGCATCCAGCGTGCTCATCAGATGCAACTGCGTAAGGTGATCCTGCTCGGTCAGCACGGCAGATTGCCCGTTCTGATTGGCAGAGAACGCCGTAATTTTATCGCTGAAGGTTGATGACGCCGTCCCTGACGACAAGTTGCTCAACGTGTGGTCATCTTTGACTGCATACAGTTGACCATCCCCCTGCCGGGATAACTGGCTGTGGGCGACATCGCTGCTTTGCTGCCAGACGCCAAACTCGGTATTCAACGCAAAGAGCTTGCCGTCATGAAGACGCAGTTGCTCACCCGCGCCTGACGCTGAATCGGGCTGTCGGTGGACACCAGTCAGCAACTCGTGGTTCATGCGTCCAGATAGCGGCACGCTCGTGGATTCGCCCGAGGTTGTTTTCAGAGCAATACGTTCCGGCGTGGACTCCAGCTGTACGTTACTCGCGCTCAACTTACCTGCTGGCACCGCGCTGCGACCGCTGCTGTGAAGCGCAATATGTTGATTGTCATCGCTTTGAATCACGAACAGCCGCCCTGATTTGTCGGCTAGCGCGTGCTGCTGCGCATCCTGATTTTCATGGTGGGCCACGAACGGTTGGCTATTCTTCCCGATGGTCTGTTGTAGCAGCGTGGTCAAGGCTTCCGGCAAGCCTTTGCCGAACTGAAGTTTACCGTGGCTGTCCAGCGTGATATCAGATTTCGCGGCGGCTGTAGAGGTATGATTGCCGCTTATTTTGATCTCAGCAGCTTCGGTGGAGGCAAAACGCGGCAGGCTCTGGATAGGCCCACCCGATGCCAGCGAATCACGCGGCGCGCGCGGTAACCCCTGACTCACACCTTCCGATGAAAAGAGCTCGCGCAAGGTAGTCGAGCGCGAGTCCTGGCTCTTCACTGAACTGCCATTTCCCTGTTCCAGCTCGGGCGGTTTGTTTTTATCATGCAAACCTTGCTGAATCAGAGACTGCGCACCTTTCTGGCTCGCACTGGTGCTAGTGCCCTGCGATAACGATGTTTTCGCTAACGTGGCAGGTGCAATTTCCGACGTGGATAGACCGGGCTGAACATGCTGGATTTTCTGCATAACAGGTTCCAAGGATGATGAAGTGATCGTGTCGGTTAAGTGGTCAGTTTCCCCTTCTGGTTCCCGACATCTTTCGCTTCCCTGAACGGGAACCACATCACACCTTCCCTCACTTAATACACAACAGACGTAAGCCTGTTAATGACTCATCACTATTCACTTCACTTTTAAGGAAATGTTATGGCCGATATGACGATTACGCTCAGCATACAACCCGGAGCAGGACTGTCATCGACAGGTCTTAATTCCCCGCTTTCGGGCAGCAACAGCGGGGCTTCGCAACGCTCTGCACAGCAGGATAGCCAGCTCATGGAGGCGCTGGGCACATTGCTTAGCGCGCTCTTGCCTAATGCACAGGGCAATACGCCATCCTCAACCGATGGCAGCCCGCTGGGCCAGGGCGGTGCGGGCAACGGCGGCAGCTCGGCGTTAGGGCAAAACGGCAGCCCTGCCGATATGCTGATGAAACTGCTGGAAACGCTGATTCAGGGCAAAAATGGTCAGGAAGCGGGGAGTCCACTCTCTTCCGGTTCGTCGGGCGCGGCAGGCGGCAACGGCGGTGCCTCACCGCTGGCGGGTTCATCCGGCACGGGTGGCGCAGGCGGTGCGCAAAATCCAGAAGATCTGAGCCGTTCTCTACTGCAAGATTCGGCAGGCAGCGCATTAGACAATGCGATTAGCCCAACGGCAGACGGCGGTGGTCAACTGAGCGGTAACGATCTGTTAAAAGCGCTGCTGGAATTGATCGGCAATCTGATGGATTCACAGAAAGGTGAATTCGGTCAGCCGCAAGAAAAAGGACAATCACAAGGTGGCGGTTCGCCGTCTGTGGGCGCGCCGCAGGCTTCATCCGGCGGTAGCTCGCCTGCCGCACCGTCTGCTCCCTCTGCTGGCGGTGGTGGATCCCCTGCTGCACCATCAGCGCCGTCGTCACCCGTTGGTGGTAGCAGCGGCGGCGCGTCTGCTCCACTAACAGCCGCCCCAACCGGTGTTGATGGCGGTTCGGCGACATCCCCCACCACATCAACAGCAGGTGCTGGCCCAGTTGCATTCCCAAAGGCCAGCGGTGATACCACCGTGGTAAATGACACCATCAAAGTCGGCCCTGGCGAAGTCTTTGACGGCGGTGGTAAAACCTTTACCGCTGGCAGCAAGTTAGGCGACGGTGGCCAGGCTGAAGGCCAGAAGCCGGTATTTGAGCTGGCTCCGGGCGCAACGCTGAAAAACGTGGTGTTTGGTGACAATGCAGCGGATGGCGTACACGTTCGCGGCGATGCCAAAATTGATAACGTGCATTGGACCAACGTGGGTGAAGATGCGCTGACGGTGAAATCCAATACTGGTAAGCCTGCCAACGTTGAAATCACCAACAGTAGCGCTCAGGGCGCTTCCGATAAAATTTTCCAGTTGAACGCAGATGCCAACCTGACTATCGATAATTTCAAAGCGAAAGATTTCGGTACGTTTGTCCGCACCAACGGTGGGCAACAAGGTAACTGGAACTTGAACCTGAGCAACATTGACGCAGAAAACGGCAAGTTCTCGTTCGTGAAAAGCGACAGTGAAGGGTTGAACGTCAAAGGCAGTAACATCAATCTGACGAACGTCAATAATCACTACAAAGTGCCGGATTCCGCCAACTTACAGGTGAAGTAAGATGCCAAACACGATGACCTCTCCCGCACCGACACGCTGGGCGGATCTTGCCAGACAAGGCGGATACATTACGCCGGCGCAACGTGAATCGTTCACGCAGGCGATCCATTTAGTGAGAACACAGTTGAACACGGTACTCAGCCAGTCAGGATCGCTGCGACGGGGTGAGTTCGAGTTCGATGCGTTTGTGGATTCGCTGGAGCAGGATTTTCTGCATCAGGCCGACATCCATACGAAGAACGGGCTACATAGCGACGTAGCCCAGACCTCGTTCTGGGTCGCCCGCCTGATCGCCGATCATTTTATTGCGGTGCGTCAAATGTAATACGTGCGCCATTACCGCATCAGGGAAAAGCCAGCCAGGGAAACCTGCGCTGGCTTTTTGTGGCTCGATTAGCTAGACATCAGGCGTCAGTAACCCATCACCCAATGGTGACCGTTCCCCCACCAATCAACACACCACCGCAACTCACCGCATCCCCCGTTCGTGCCGCGGGTTTACCATCAATAAATACACTCGATGAACCACCGCTGATGCTCCGAGCATGACCGTGGGGAACCAAAGAATCGCCTTGTCGGGCCAACGGCATGCCATCAACCTTAACCGTTGATGAGCCCGCCGCGACGGGCGTCGGCGGATGGTTACCGTGCCCGGTGTCGCTATCGCCTAATTTAACTGCGTTTCCCATTTTTAGTCCCTTCTTAATCCGTTGAGCACACACCGAGTGATAAATCACGTTATTTAATCGGCTGCTGGTCCGTTTTAGGCTGGTTGGCACGATAGGCATCCATGATCGGTGCCCAGTCCATGCCTAACGGAATAGGGTGCTGTTTAAACAGTTCGCCGTATTCTTTGTCAAAGTTCTGAAGCGTCACCGTATATTGACTCACGCCGATTGGAAACTTTTTATCATACCAATTGTCGGTGACCTCTTCGGCAATACCGCGGGCAAGCAAGAGATCTGGTTTGACAAGCAACTTATCGCCTTTCAATAGCACTTCATAATAGCCACCGGGTGCCAAGCCAAAATAAAGCCAGCTACGCTGGTCTATATGCTCACCAATCTGGTAGCGCTGCTGCATCTTTTGGGTCAAATCGGCAGGCAAATCAACCTTGATGCGGTAGCGCTTGCGATCGTAGGAGGACACCATCTCTATAATCGCCCTGTCGGGAACAGGCATGCCGCCTACCGGCAAGCCGCCACCGCCAGCCCAGTAATAGCGCTTTTGTGTAATCCGTTTTACGCTGGCACCTGGTCCTACCCCCCCGCCTGGATAGCCACCAATAAACGTCCCTCCACGATAAAACTCAACGTTGGTCGTCCAGATTTCATCGATATTGCTCCCCGTACCATAACTCCAGCGAACGTGAGTCATTGGATTCGGGCTTGAGCAGGCCACCAACGAAACACATAGCCCCAACGCCATAATAAAATATCTCAACATCATGCCTCCAGATTGCCGATGATATGCCGCCGTTCCTTGCTGACGGTGGTTTCCTGTTGGTGGGTTCCTGCTGGACTGGATATGCCTTGATTGCCAAAGGGCAACGCAACAGACCCTCGTCCAGCCTGTTGCGTTAGTGACATCGTGTTATTTAATCGGCTGTTGATCGGTTTTAGGCTGCTTAGCGCGGTAGGCATCCATAATCGGTGCCCAGTCCATGCCTAATGGGATGGGGTATTGCTTAAACAATTCGCCGTATTCTTTGTCAAAGTTCTGAAGCGTCACCGTGTATTGGCTCACGCCGATTGGAAATTTTTTATCATACCAATTGTCTGTGACCTCTTCGGCAATGCCGCGGGCAAGCAAGAGGTCTGGTTTGACAAGCAACTTATCGCCTTTCAATAACACTTCATAATAACCGCCGGGGGCTAAGCCAAAATAGAGCCAGCTACGTTGGTCTATGTGCTCACCAATTTGGTAACGCTGCCGCATTTGTTGTGCTAAATTTTTAGGTAAATCAACCGTGATTCGGTACCGCTTACGATCGTAGAAGGACACCATCTCTATCGAAGCCTTATCAGGGATGGGAACGCCTTCGGTAGGTAAGCCCCCCCCCCCAGCCCAGTAATAACGTCGGGCTGTGATTCTGTCGCCCAGCAGTCCACCCGCCCCACCGCCCGCTTCACGATCGGCGTAAACGAGTTTCCCATCACGATAAAATTCTGTGCGAGTATTGTTAGTGATATCAATATTGCTGCCAGTGCCGTAATCCCAGCGAACAGACACGGCTGGGGTTGAACAAGCGATCAAAGAAATACACATCCCCACTGCCATAATAAAATATCTAAACATCATGCCTCCAAATTGCCGATGATATGCCGCCGTTCCTTGCTGACGGTGGTTTCCTGTTTATGGGTTCCCGCTGGACTGGATATGCCCTGATTGCTGGCGCTACGGTGCACATAGTCGCGGCGCAGCGC
Source organism: Pectobacterium carotovorum (assembly GCF_900129615.1). GTDB lineage: Bacteria > Pseudomonadota > Gammaproteobacteria > Enterobacterales > Enterobacteriaceae > Pectobacterium > Pectobacterium carotovorum. The sequence goes on from NZ_FQWI01000001.1 coordinate 549,297, forward strand.
CCGATAAACAGTTGCCGGAAGCTGCTGGCTCAGATTTTTTATCACGCCCTGCTCGGTGGCCGCCAACGCCCAGTTCTCATCCAGTTTGGTCAGATTGACCGCTGGCAATTTTATGGCTCCAGATTCAAGACTCAGTGTACTTACTGTAGGATCCCAGTCCTTAAACGGCACGCCGACGGCGCGTCCCGCCTCCACCATCATATGTAGTGGAATGCGCGAGTATTCCCCTTCTACCACGCGGCTCATTACCACCTCCACATAGACGGCCTTTTTCGGCCACGCATCGTCCTTACCGCGTCGGCGGATAAACGAATAGGGGATCAGACTAATCGCCCCTACCGGTGGCGTGGCGGCACGCGCTAAATGGGGATGAAGCCGATCCACCCAGCCTTGCGCGATTTTTTCCTCGGCATAGGCCTTCGCCTGACGATAGGCGCGGCTTTCGGTATCCTGCGTCGTCGTCGCTTCCTCGCTCATAAAGCGCTCCAGCTCAAGACATTCGGTTAGCGCCGGGTCGCTGTTCGGGTTACGCAGGCTCCAGCGGCTATAATACCCGCCACCGATATCGGAGTGCGCGCCCGGCAGCGCCAGTTCGGTAAAATGTGGAGGGATGCTGGTGCCAATCGCCGTAGGAGTGATGCGTGTTAAGGGGAAGTGTTTGCGTACCTCATCCAACGCCGTCAGATGCACTACCCGTTCGGCGCAGTCATCCTGCAAACGGATGTTGAGGCCGGGGTGATACGATGAGGCCACCGTATCAAAAATCCCTACAAAAGTGATACGCACATCGTCCCGGTTTGCCCAGTCAAATCCGGCTTTCAGGCGGATTGTGGGGGTATTGGCGATCGCTTGCACCAGCGGATGATCGGCCTTCTGGTCGATCACATTGACAAAATGGCGTGCCGCCGCTGCTCCGCGGCTGAAGCCAAAGACATCGAACACAATCCGGTGGACACACTCAATATTCGGTAATGTATTCTCTAAATCCCGCACGACAGCGGCAACAATTCCCTGTTTACAGGCCTGATGCACCTTGCCAACGGTGGAGGTATTTTCACCACCAAAATCCAGATCCAGCCCTTTTGTCAGCATATCGTCCGTTTGGTATTCCGTGCCGTCCTTCCCTGCAACCGGATCGCGCGTACCAATGCCGCTGATATAGCTATGGGCGACCAGCGGGCCAGCAGTCAGATCGTATTGGTTAAATAGCTTGCCCACATTAGTAATATCATTCGCCGCACTGTCACTCACCGGAAGCCGTCCCATCTGGCAGCCGCGTAGCTCTTTCTCCCGCTGCGCCGGATCGGAACAGGTTTCAGCCAGCCATTGCTCCACTTTTTTAAGGCCGGATTCGGCGTTATAAGTGTTATTCCCCGTGCCATCGAAGAACACGCCAATGCGCAACACGTTGATCTGGTAGCCTTTTACCTCGATAACGTAGGAATGCTTAGTAAATAGGCGAACCTTGCCGGCTTTTCCCTCCTGATGCGCCTCTGGCAACGGTTGTTCAGGTGCGGTCAGGCACAGGTCGCCGGTGGTCGCCTTAATATGTTCCCGTGGCGTTTCCTCATGCCCAGCTTGCTCTGCCACATAGGCGGGCACCGTACTTTGCCCTTCCTTCAAGGCTTCACGCGATTGCGCCGCCTTGAGCCAAGGTTGCGTCTCCAGTTTGACAGCTATCGGGCCAACGGCAAAACCGCGCACCAGCGTCGGCCCGTCGTTAAGCTTCACCGTTTCGGACTTGCCGGTATCGTCGGTTAGTGTCGCTTTTAGCCCCTTAAACGAACGGTTGTGCTCATCACGAACATCAATCTCTATCCAGCAATCGTAATGTTCGCAGGGGATGCAATAAGGATCGGCTGCCATCAATTAACTCCTATTAACGCATTATGCTGCACCATCCAGTGGTTAACCTGCACGAATTCAGCTTCGGTTAGCATCAGCGGCGCTTGGATACACTCCAGAGGCAGCCCAACCTGCAAGGCCAAGGCTCCCGCCACCACGCCATCAAGCACGTCCCCCTGAATTCCCTCCGCATTGGCTTGCCTGAGAACTAGCAAAATAGTGCCTGCCGGGTCGGGATGACGCTCCATCATGCTCGTCATGACCTGCCACAGACGCCGACGAAGAATATAGGCGTGGCGTTCGTCGTCATACAGTGCTGCCAGATGATGCGAACGAATATGAAACCAGGGCGTTTCTAACGAGGGATGAAACGGGGTATCAGGGTTACGCGTAAACCCACTGCCGTTGATCCAGAGTCCAGTGCAAGGCCCCAGAATGGCAGTCTGCTCTTCCTGGCTCATGGCACAGAACATCGGCAGGAAGATACGAGGTTCAGAGAAACGGAAACAGACAATCTCCCCTTCACGGATAACCTGTATCAGGCTTTGCCAGTGGCGGCGAACCATGTCAGTGGGCTGTTCGCTGACCAAATAAAAACCGTGCAGCTCGGGAGAATCCGCCACAAATTCGAGAGAAGGGTTAAGTAGTAGCCAAGGGCCTAGTGCGGCTTGATCACTAAACGGCGTACCAGCAAAGAGCGGAAAAGCTTCTCCCTCGCTGAGTTCATAGAAACGCGCCACCGCCGAGTAATCCGCCGCCCCATCGACGATCGCAAAGAGTGTCCCTCCATGCTCTGCTCGCCAGATATTCAGACTCATACTTTACCTCCCTTTGCGAGCGGGCAAGGCTTAACAAGCGGAGACATTGATTCCATGCTTTTATGAATAGCAGGGGCGGGTAACGTTGCGGGTGGTGCCGGAGGCACTGCAACACTACCCGGCAGGATGGGTATCTGCCCAGCCCAGCCAGAACCATTGCCAGCACTGCCGCCGGAGTTAATATTAATAGCCGCCCCGACCACACTCACGCCGCTGGGATCGATCTTGATGAAGCTTCCCCCGACTTTCAGCGTCAGCTCCGCGCCCGCTTCAAGAACCACCTTAGCCCCCGCTTTTACATGCACTTCCTGTCCGGCCTCAACCAGCAAAGCCTGTCCCAGTTTCTGGTGCATTGAGGCATCAACGGTCAGCGAGTAGTCCCCTTTAATGTGGTCACGTTTCTCGTTCTCGACCGTCAGGTGGTCGTTTGCTTTGATGCGGGTCACTCGCTCATGATCAATATCCGTATGCGCGTCGTGTTTGATGTGCCAGACGACGTCATTTTCAATAACCGCGTTGAGATCCTTCTGACCGTGAAGGTAAATCTCCTCCTGTCCGGCCTGATCTTCAAAGCGCAGCTCGTTAAACCCTTCTCCCTGATGCGTCTCCGTGCGCAGTACGGTACGTGTCTTGTGGGCTGGCAGGTCATAAGGCGGGCGGTTGGTGGCGTGAAAGGTTCGCCCAGTCACAATCGGCTGATCCGGATCGCCTTCAAGGAAGCTAACAATCACTTCATGCCCGATGCGCGGGATCGCAATCATGCCGTACTGGCCGCCCGCCCAGCCCTGACTGACGCGCACCCAGCAGGAACTCTGGTCGTTACTCGCCCCGTAGCGGTCCCACGGGAATTGCAGTTTTACCCGACCATACTGGTCGCAGTAGATCTCTTCCCCCGTTGGACCGACGACGGTGGCGATTTGCGGGCCGTCCACCATCGGTTTGTAGGGCATGGCGGCACGCCACGTCGTCGTGCCTTTCACCACAGTAAAACTGTTGCTCATGGTCGTCGGTTCGCCGCCGCTTTCCTCTTCCAGCGCCTGCGGCTGTTGCCCGACGTGCGTGACGCTCACTGTCTGCCACACCGCGTTCAGCGCCGCATTCGGGTGTTCCGTCAGGGTAAACGTATTGCCCGGCATCAGCCCCGCGCAGTTGGATTCCCCTTCGCTCGTCACCGCCCCTGAGCGCAGCGCATCCAGCCGGTAACCGCTGAACGCCTTGCCGCTCGGGTCTTGCTTATAGCGCCCCGGATAGTCGTAATGCTGGTAGCTTTCGCGCTGGTGCGCCAGTTCGCCGCTCATCTTCTTGTGTGACAGCCCGTAAGCCGGTGTCTTGAAGTTGTAGTCTTTCAGCTCGACGTCCGATGTGCTCACCCGCTCCGCATAGTGGAAGCGTCGAACATATTCGCCTTCGCTCAGCCCCTGTGTCGCCAGATTGAAGAACAGCTCGGGGCCTTTGGTCAATGCACCCGCATCGTCGGCAAACACCACGCGGTGCTTACCTTCTTCGTATTCGTGGAAGAAATACATGCCCTCCTCGGCGGCCAAGCGGGTGATAAAGGCTAAATCGCTTTCCCGATACTGCACGCAGTATTCGCGGGGTGCGTGGTCGTGGCGCAGTGCAAAGGCGTAGTCGGTGATGCCCGCCTCTTCCAGCAGCGCGCCGACAATCGCCTCCGGCTTCTGCGCCTGAAAGATGCGGGCGTTGGTGCGTAACCCCAGCCGCCACAGCGCCGGACGGACTTCCATCTGATAGCGCGTGCGCCGGAATCCGGTGTCGCCATGCGTGAAGCCACTGACAATCCCGCTGACCCGACGTTTCAGTTCGCCTTCATACCACATCATCAGCTCACACGGCTGGTCCAGCACCGCACCAAAATCGACATCCGGCAACGCGCTCGCCAGACTCAGCGACAGGCTGAAAGGCCGATTCAGCCCTTCATCCAGCCTGAAATCCACCACCGCGAAAGTGCCTGCTTCCAGGGCACCGACCTTTACGGTGAACTGTAATCCTGTACTGTTTGCCACCTGCTTTCTCCTTATTGTTATTCTTGTCCTGCTGCTACGGCTACCGCATGCGCCGATGCGTTCCGCCGCTCCCCTGATGAAAAGCAAAATGCTTAAACTGTGGTCTGAGTCTGCTCACACTACAGTTCATGTTGATAAAGCATCACATTGATAAGACAAGACGTTATAAAGACGCCCTATTGGCTAAAAACACCACGCTAGAGAAAAATGTAGAAAATTCAGGGCGAGTAGAGATTCGGTGTGTTCATGACACAGTAGGAGGCAAGAAAGTCGCGGGTATTAAGCGATAGGCAGAATAATGAGAACGTTCCCTGTGACATCCTTAATGCGAGTCCTGTTGATAAAAATGGCGCATAAAGGATAGCAAGCGAAGTGAAAACTCAATAGTGCGAAGAAAGGGCTGAAAACAGGCCAATCAATTGATTAATAGTGAAATAGTTTTTCTGCAATTAATAACAAGAGAGCAAGACTTCCGCCCTGCTCTCCTCAACCTTCCGTTTAGCTGGAGAGCTTTTGCAACCCCATATTGACGATACGGTCGCCGATCATCGCTGCATCAATACCCAGCGACGCGCCGCCGTTGCCGCGAGCGTGCAGGTTAGTGTTGCCGGTATCACCCGCTACCGCGCTCTTGATCATGCCAACCGCCTTCATGAATTTATCCATGCTGCCCTTGGTCATGCCGTCATCATCCGGTTTGCTCAGCGCTTTAGCCCAAGATTTGTCATCTTGCTTCGCCGTCTGCCAGTTATCTTTCTGGTATTCCGGCTTGCCGAAGACTTCAGGATATTGATCCATAAACTGACCAATCTCTTTCGCCATCTTGCGGTCTTCTTTATCGACGAAGTAACGCGTCGGGCTGTCATTGTGCGTACTGATGTTGTTCAACTCCTGCAAACCGGCTTTTTGCCCGACGCTCATCCCCAGCGTGCTACCCAGTTGATTAAACGCCCCCGCACCGCTCAAGCCTTGCAGACCGTTATTGCCCAGTTGCAGCGGTGACGTTTGCCCTTTCGTCTGGCTCAGGCCGTTGCCCAGAATTGCGGACAGCGCATCGTTAACGCCTTGGGTATAGGCAGAAATTTCCGGCGACGACGGCTGTTTGTTGCCGAAAAGCCCACCCTGCTGCTGCGACATCCCACCGCCCAGCAGATCTTCCAGCGCGCTAAACAACAGGCTACCCATCATGGCCGATGGATTCATGGCATTCATGCCAGCACCCAGCGCCCCGCCTAATCCGCCGCCGAGTGCACTGCCCAGTCCACTACCAAGGCTACTGCCGAGACCGCCCCCCAGTCCACCACCCAGCAAACCACCACCGAGTCCGCCCAGGCTGCTGCCTAAACCACCGAGCCCACCGCCCAGACCGCCGCCCATCATGCTGCCCATGAACATCATGGTCGTCATGATATCGGACAGCTGTTCTGCGATGTTGCTACGCTGGCCACCAAACGCAGACTGTGATGGCGATCCGCCATTTTGTGAAGACTGAGATGGAAATAAACCGCCGTTACCGCCCGCCTTGATCGTGATTTGCAGAGAAGCTCCGCCACCAAGAGAATTAAGCATAATGTTTCCTCAATGAATAAATGGGTTATGAAAGCGCCAATGATGTGCGGTCAGCCCGCGTGATTGTGACACTCCCCCATTAAGTGATTTCCTTGCGTACTCAGTTCCCGTCTTATGCACGAAAACGCATGACTTTTTCACGGTTCAGCGCGGCGGCAGACCGGCCAAACGCCACAGTTCATCGATTGCCGCAACCGAGTCAGTCAATGTGGATAACGCGCGACATAACCGCAGATGTTGCTGTTCATCCAGGCTCAGACTAATGGCAAACAGCGCGTCAGCCTCCAGAAAGCGGCGTTGTAAAATTTGCCGCAGCATTCCGGGGTAATGTCGGGCGGGAGCCAGCGTTAAGGTGAGTGTCGCCTGCCACGCCGACACGGCCGTAAACCACAGCGTGACGCCCGGTTGTACCGTCCAACAAGCGGCCGGCACCGTTTCCAGCGCCGCGAGAAAGTCATGCTGATTGTCGAATACTGCCGCTGGCTCACTCATCCACGCTGACCCTGCTGTAATCCGCCGGGCCGCTACGCAGATCGGGCTGCCACCAGATGATTAATTGCCGCGTTTCCGGCTGCGGACGACAGGTCACCGAGGCACAGTTGGCGACCTGCCGCGGGGCAGTGCAGGCGCTCAGCAGGAGTGCGATCAGCGCGACGGATAGTGCTTTATGATTCATGACAATTTCCTGTTTTAATTGAGATCGCTACTGAGATGTCAGCAGGTTACGTCGGGCTGGCTGGGACGTTAGCGCGGGCTGCAACGCTAGGAACACCTCGCTGGACTCCCCCGGTGCCAGCGTCGTTTTCGGCCACACGGCCACCGCTAACGTGCGGCTACTGGCACAGGCGGCTTCGTCAAAACGCTGCGGCTGTGTGCCGCCGTTACGCACGACGCCGACGCTCAGGCGCACCTGACCGTTGCCGTACCACTGATAGCGCGAACTGTCGTAGATCAGGCCCGACTGCGAGCGGCACACCTCTCCCAATCGCGCACCTTTGCTATCGGCCTGAAACCCGGCAGGAAGCTGGCGGCTGGCGAGATCGCGAAACGCGCCTTCAATCAGGCTATAGAGATCCGTTTTACCGTTGCGCTGCGCAACGCGGTTCATCGCACCGTTCAACTGCTGGCGATTGGCGGAGGAAACATAGCGTGTGGGATCGGTTTGATCGCCGACCAGATGCGGCGTCAGGATAAACAGGCGCTCACGGCGCGAGACTTCATGACGCGTCGAGGTAAACAACTGCCCCAGCAGTGGGATATCCCCGAGGATCGGAATGCGACGATCGCGGTCACCGCTTTCTTCAACGTGAAAACCGCCCAACACCAGCGCGCGGTTTTCACCAATCAGCGCCTGCGTGCTGACGGTGCCACGTTTCACACCGGAGGCCTCACCTTCACGCCCCGTCTCCACCTGACCGTCTTCGATGTCGATAACCAGTTGGATGCTGCGCTGCGTGCCTTCGCCGATCACACGCGGCGTCACTTGCAGGCTGGTTCCCGCCGTTACAGGCTGAATGTCCGCGACGCGCTCGCCCGTTGCCGTGATAAATGCCGTCCGGCTGAAATCGACAATCGCGGGCTGATTTTCCAGCGTCAGCACGGAAGGATTCGCAACAATGGAGGCTGTTCCTTCTCCTTCCAGCGCCTGAATATCGGCGAAGAAGCGTTTGAAATCGCTGACAAACAGGGTACTCCGCCCCATCATCATCGTGCTGCCCGCGCTCACATTGCCGAGCTGTGCCTGCCAGTTCGCTTCCAGCCGCGACAGGGCGGTCCGATCCACATCCAGAATAATGGCATCAATGTTGACCAGATTTTGTGGTACATCGATATGCTCGACGAGCTGCTGATACTCCGCCCGGCGTTTTTCATCATCCCGAATCAACAGCGCGTTATTACGCACATCGGCGGAAATCTTTCCGCTCAGCGTCACACGGCCTGATGCCTCACCGTTGCGACCAGGGTTGTTACGCGTTGCCAGCCGGGTCATCAACGAACGCGTACTGTCCCGCATCGCTTCCATGCCGTTATCCGGCTGCACGGGCATCGGGCCCGATGCGCCTGCCGGTGCGGCACGCTGACCATCCATCAACTCATTGAGAATGGTCGCGACGCCGGGAATCGTGACCTTCTGATCGCGATATTGCAACGTACGGTCAGATACCGAGGCATAGCGCAACGGAAAAATCATGACCTTGCGCCGTTCGTCCTGCTTTTCCCGCTGCTGGCTGAAATTACGGATCAGATCGATATATGCCTGCGGACCGGTGACCAGCACCACGCCCTCTTCCGGCAATTCCCCCCAGCCGAAGCGTGCATCGAGCAGCCCGATACCGCTGAGCGCCTGTTTGATATCGGGGGCGGCATCGGGGGAGATTTCCAGACGCACCGACGCCTGTTCATCCTGCGGGCTGACATACAGCGCATTGTTATACACAAACCACTGAAAACGGTGCTCCAGTGCCAGCCTGTCGAGAAACAGCGCGGGGTTATCCGCCCGAATTTTCGCCGTAACCTCATTGTCCGCAATATTTCCCAGCACCAAATCCACACCGTGGCTGTTGGCAAAATCCGTCAAAATTGCAGATAGCGGCGTTTGCTCGGCAGAATAGGCATACGCGCCCTTATTCCAGTCGGGTGGCATGGCGGCGTGCGCCAGCGAAATCATCCCGTTCACCGGGATAATCCCCATCAGCACTACCGCCCAGCAAAACCAGCGATAGACCGCCAGCAACGTGCTATACGATCGATGACGTATCAATCCCTTACGCATGTCGTTCTCCTTGCAAAAAAGCCAGCGTGTTCAGATTCAGTGGCGCGGAAACGGGCGTTTTCGCACGCGGCGTAAGCAGGCTCAGCCAGACGTCCCGTTGGTTAAGTAAGGTTTCCAGGCTGCGGCACAGTTGCATAACATCATCGGCATCGGGCCGCATCCAGAGCCAGAGTTGCTCATCCTGCGGTGAAAGCGACAGTATGGCGGTGTCATCCTGAAACTGGGCGTGGGCGGCATCGGCTAGCTGTAATGCGCGCGCCAGCATCGGTTCATCTGGCAACGCGCGCAGCGGAATGGCCGCGCTGCACGCTACACCCAACGACTGCCGCACAAGTGCCACCGCGCCGCCGTCAATGTCCAACTGTAACATCGGCGTCCCGCCGTTTAGCCAACGCTCCAGCATCGCGGCCAACTCAGTTGAAGTCATTGATGATGGCCTTTGCCAAGCCGTGTTTCACGCTCAACAGTTGCCCGACCGCCCAGCTGGCGTTGGAATAATCCATGCTAGCTTCAAAAAAGGCATAACTGTCTGCCTGACTGGCTCCGCCTTCGGCAACATTCAACGCAATATCATCCAGCTGTTGCTGCGAATCGACCAGGTGCGCGTCAAGGCGACGCTGAATGGGGTTAAGGGACATAGCACGCTCTCCTCATAGGGTAATTTCCTCACAACACGGTTTGGGTCGTTGACCTGACGTTTTGGCCGTTACCTAAACGTTCTCGTCATTGACTCAATAGTGAGTGGTTAACCCCGGCGTGCAGTTCCCATTAGCAGGCAGTGATTTCACATCGCGGCGGGATATTCAGGAGGAATGAGCTGCGCCGTCGCCTGCCGCCAGCTCAGCGACATCACGCCATGCGCCGTAATCAGCTTCATGGCATCGCTATCCAGCGCCTCATCGCTGGCGAGACGCCACTCCAGATGCGCATGGGCATCCAGCCAGTGCTGCACGTCGGCAAGCTGGGCGGGATGGCAGTACAGCGTTCCCCGGCTTTCTCCCTGCTGTTGCTTCAGCAGTTGCCGCAATAAAGCGTGATGACGCGACGGCGCAGGCGTTTTATCCAGCAACTGCGCCAACGCATCGCGCAGCAGCTGTCCGGCTTGCGTAATCATGATCTTTTCCAGATCCATCCGCTCTTGCTGAACACCCTGTAATAGCGCATTCGCCTGCTGCCAGAATTCTGCTTCTGCGTGTTCTACCGCCTGCTCACAGAGCGTTCGGGCACGGTCGTGCGCCTGTGCCACAATCGTCTCGGCCTGCGCATTGGCTTCTTCCCAGAGTGTCCGACTGCGCCGATGCGCCGCGACGCGCTCCGCCGGAATAATCACCGTTTCATCCCGACTCGCGCCGGGTAATGTCGCAAACGTCTTCGTTGTCAGCATGCTTCGTCCTTACTGTGCAAGATGAAATCGATTCTAAGTGGGTGTCGATGCCTTCCAAATCAGGGCATCGCACAGCGCATTCAGCCGGGCGGCGGGCAATAACATCGTCGGGGCATGGCAAGGGTTATCCCCGTCACAGGACCAATCGCGAGGAAAAAGCAGTCGCAGACGCGGCCAGCACGTTTCACCATAGCGAATGCGCAGCAGCGTCAGCGCATCCTGATAGCCCACAGCCGAGGACGCCAACGATGATGAAACAGAAAAGGTGACCGCTGACGGTAGCCATAAGCCCGGCCGCAGCGCCTTTGCCAGCCGTTCGCACCATATGCCCTCCGCGTCCGAGCGATCTGGATTACGCACGGGCTGACACACCCGTGCCATCAGGCGCAGTACCGTTTCCCGCTGCGCCGTATCCAGCGCCCCCATTTGCATCAATGAGGCAAGCGGATCCGGCATCAGCACTGGCGGCAGAGAAAAGTAGCGATGAAGCTGCACGGCGTTCACATGCAGCCAATCGCGACGCTGCGACGAATCAGGCAACCTCACCTTCCCGTTCCACCAACTGGGATCGGCTTGTAACAGGCAGCCCTCTGCCCACCAGACCAGCCAGGCAAGCGGTGTGATGTCACCCAATTCACGCCCCTGTTTTTGCGCTTGTGTGGTCATGGTGACGATGCTTCCCCCGCTTTTTTCTGCTGCCACTGCCGCAGGTAAGGCATGCCAACGCGCCAGCCTAATAGCCCGGCCAATAGCAGACCGAACAGCCCCGCGCTCCACTGCCAGCGCCGCATCTCATCCGGCGTGAGCGTAAACGGCCCCAGCGTGACCACGGGGATCGTGTCCTGATACGGTTCCGCCGGAACAAAGACGATCGCCAGTTCTTTATCATCCTTGCCAGACAGGCCGGGGATGCTGCTGGCGACCATACGACGGATACGTTGCTCCATCCCATCAGGCTCCAGTTCGGCACGGTATTTGATAAACACCGCTGCCGAGGCTGGCTGAACGGGCTCGCCGGGGGCGATACGTTCGGGCAGTACCACATGCACCCGCGCCACCAGCACGCCGTCGATCTGCGCCAGCGTCGCTTCAACTTCCTGCGACAGCGCGTAGATATAGCGGGCTCGCTCTTCCAGCGGCGTCGAGATCACGCCGCTTTTCTGAAAGACTTCACCCAGATTGGTACGCGATTGCTTCGGTAAACCCGCCGCATTCAGAATATTGACGGCACGTTCCATGTTTTTTGCATCGATCACCAGCGTGACGCCGGTTTTGTCCACCCGTTTCTCCGCGCCGATCTGATAGCGGCCAAGCATCGAAATCGCTTCGTTGGCATCGTTCTCCGACAGCCCGCGATTCAGCTCAATCGGCTCGCCGCAGCCAGTCACTAGCCCGATCAGCAGAAGAAACACTCGCTTATCGATTTTCATAGGCCGCTACTGTAAGTTGGTGAGTTTTTCCAGACTTTGCACACTTTTCGCCACCAGTTTGGCGCTCAGCAGACTTTCCAAATAGAACGAGGACAGCGTTCGAGTCGCATCCAGCACATCTTTGGGATTATTGGAGCGCATCGACTGGCTCACATCGCGTTCAGCGGATTTAAAAACGCCGTTCAGTCCCTGAGATTTTTCCGCCAGCGCACCCAGCCACTGGCTGTTGCCGCTTTCTGCCGTCATCGGTGTCGACGACAGCGCCGCGCTAAACCAGGACACATCCTGATTGGTGGCGGAAGAGGAAAAAGACGTGCCGTTGTCCGCCAGCGGAGCATCCCCCGGCTGGGGCAGCGTAGTAGCGTGGTTGATTTTCATGGTGTGAATTCCATCGCGGACGGGATAAAAATAAAGCCGGAGCAAGGCTCCGGCTCGTTACATCACGATCAGAACTGGATGGCTTTCGCCGCTTTCTGCCCGGAGTTCAGTGATTTGGACGCAGAATCCATCTGACCATCCAGAATGGAGTTTTCCGTATCCAGCGCAATTTTCTGTGCCTGAGCGCCAGCCGCACGCGTCAGAGAACCGGCCATCGCGGTATCCAGAGTCTGAGAAGCCGCCTGAGATGCAACCTGAGAAAGTCCTAAAGCCATGATATATCTCCAAATATGATGAATGTTTACGGTAGTGAACTGTCATGCTGTACATACAGTCATCTTGTTCATTCATTAAGTGGGAGAGCGGGTCAGTGAGTTCCAACGGAAAGGAAATTCTTTCTGTAATGCCATTCGAGAGGAAGAACTAGCCTAGTTTTATCTGTGTTTCCGGCCGTTAGTTATCATAGATTTCTTTTAAAATAATAAAAAACGTTATTACCTACCAAAAGTCCGTACGTTGTTTCTGATTTGCAGGAACGTTTTTATGCTGTGCAACTGGCAAGGATGCGATATTTGAACCCATGCCGTACTATTCTCGTCACGCTGCCAAATGGTCGCTATGCTCACCTTAACTACCAACACCGGATTGTGGTTCAGACTTGTTTTGATTTCGTTTGCCAGTGCATTGCTGGCTCTATTTATTGGCCAGGGAATTTTAGCCAGGCTGGAACAAACACAGCTGCAACACTATAGTCAGGAAGTGCTCAATCAGGGAATCGCTGTCGCGAATGAAGGTCGGGAAACCATCGATCGAGTGCTGATGCTGAATAACGCCCCTTGCTCCAGCGCGGACCTGAAAGAATTACGCCTGATCTCCTTTTACTCCGTTTATCTACGCGATATCGGGCGTATTAAGGACAACTACCTCATCTGTTCCGCAGGCTGGGGCATTCTCAACCCACCGATTTATCTGCTGCCGCCGAACCTAACGACGCCCGAGGGCGTACAGCTGTGGACTGCAATGAAAGATGTGGTTGATCCACGCATTACCGCAGATATCGCGAGCCTCAACGGTGTGGTCACCATCACCGCCGCCGCCGCATTTCGCCGTTTCGTTCAGCCGCCAGCCGAACATAGTGCGATGCTGCTCACGCGTAATCTGGATCATGTCTATCAGACCTTTGGTAACATCGATCTCCCGGCATTCAAACAGACACAGCAACAGCATAACGCGTGGCTAAGCATGGGAAAACGTCAGACGTTTTTCTGCGCGCCAAACCGGAATATCTGCGTGCTGGCGCAGTTGGATTCCGCCGGAGTTTTATACCAGCCGTGGTATGTCATTGCCTCCCTGTTCTTTGTCGGTGCGCTCATCGGTGTCAGTTTTACCCTGTCCTACCAGCTCTATGACGATCGACACCATGCTTTGCCATCACAGCTAAAACGCGCAATCAAACATCAGCAATTTCAGGTACATTATCAGCCGCTAATCAGCCTGCCAAAGCGTGCCATCATTGGCGTAGAGGCGTTGGCGCGTTGGAAAAACGAGCGTGGCGACAACGTTTCGCCAGAGTTTTTTATCAGTGCTGCTGAAAAAATGGGCTACTCAGATAAACTAACCCGCATCATTACGCGTCAGGCGCTGCGTGACATGCAGCCGTACCTCACGCAGGACACGCCGTTTCTTCTCAGCATTAACCTGTCCGTCTCCGACATTGTTTCGCCCGATTATCATCGCTTCCTACAGCAAATGTGTGACGAACTGGGGATAGACAGAACACGTATTATGTTGGAACTCACCGAGCGGTCGAGTACATCCCATAAGACGCTGGCAGACGGCCTTGAGGCCTTACGACATTCGGGCTATAAGGTCGCGCTTGATGATTTTGGCACGGGCTATTCCAACCTCGATTATCTGAGCCATTTACCGTTCGATATGATCAAGATCGACAAGATTTTTGTCGACGCCATCGGCACAGACACGGTTAATGCCGCCATGGCCGATCTGTTATTTACTCTGATCAAAAAACTCGACGTCCCGGTGATCATCGAAGGGGTGGAAACGCGCGAACAAGCCGCCTACATCCTGCAACAGTGCCCGTCGGCGATTATGCAAGGATGGTATTTCAGTAAGGCGGTGGCATTGCACGATTTACCGGACATCCGTCGCTATCAGTGTCCGCCGATAGAAGCGGTGTAGAGAGAAACGGTGTAACCTGAAGGCAGGCCTCTCCCCAAAACAGGCCTGCCATCTTCGGCCCTCATGCCTGACAGGCTTCTCCGCCCCCTGCACACATTTCCCGCGCCGTCACATTCAGCACTTTCAGGCGGTGATAAAGCGTCCGCTTGGGGATCCCCAGCTCCACAATTACATCGTCAATGCAGTGGTCGTGGCGGCGCAGCGCATCCTGAATCAGGAACTTTTCAATCCGCTTTAAGCGGTCTTTCAGTTGCAAAGGACGCGGGTGCAGCAGCGGCTGAATTTCAGCCAAAGGCGACAGCCCCAGCGCCCAGCGATCCGCCGCCGCTTTCAACTCGCGGATATTGCCCGGCCAGCTGTGGGTCAGCAGCTGTTCGTCAATGTCTGCCGTCATCGGCGGCAGCGTCATTTTCAGGCGTACCGCCGCTTCCTGACTAAAACGCTGAAACAGTGGCAGAATAAGATCGCTGCGGGAACGCAGCGTCGGCAGTTGAATCTTTACCGTATCCAGACGGAAATAAAGATCGCGGCGAAACAGCCCTTTCTCCACCAGTTGCAGCAGCGGCGTTTGCGTCGCCACAATCACGCGCATATCCACGGGCGTGAACTGGGTGCTTCCCAACCGCTTTACGCCACGGCTTTCCAGCACGCGCAGCATCTTGGCTTGCAGCGTCATGGGCATACTGTCGATCTCATCCAGAAACAGAATCCCCTTATCTGCACTTTCCAGATAGCCGGCGCGGGAACGGTTTGCGCCGGTATAAGCCCCCGAGACCACGCCAAACAGCTCGCTTTCGGCCAGATTTTCCGGCACGGCGGCGCAGTTCACCGCCACCAGCGGACCGCTGCATCGAGAAAGTTGATGAATGCGGTTCGCCAGCGTGTCTTTGCCCGTACCGGTTTCACCTTCCAGCACGATGTCGACATTGAGAGGCGCAATAACATTGATGATGGGCGAGAGCGATGAATGAATATCATCTGCTGTGTGTGTGGAATGTCCCGACGATGGCGGGAAATAGTCTACTGATGACGGTGCTTTTTCTAATGAGGGCTTTTCTAATGATGAAGGCGCTAATGGTGAATGCTCTGATAACGAATGCGCTAATGAAGAAGCGTGCTGTCTGTCCTGACGGTAATAATAACTCATTAACTACTCCTGAAGCCCAGACGGGCTAACTGACTGCCTTCCATAACGTGGTGCTCCACCGTGCATCCGTGACGTTTCTCCGCATAACGCACACCGATTACATCGCAGATGGAACGATGATAAGCATTACCGCCATTGAATAATGAAACCATCAGGCATCGCTGAACATCAGGTAGGAATTCCAGAGGAATTTGTAGGGAAATACCTACAAAAAAAGACCAACATAAGCAAAAACAATCCGTTACCTTCCTAAACAATTAGCAGGAAAACGAAAGGATTTCGTAAGGAAAGCGTAAGCTTCAGCAAAAGGGATTCACCGACTGTTGAATCCCTTTTATCTGTTGTTTTTCGCACAGCGTATTCCCACCGCTAGGGAATCAGCTTCTTGCTAACAACATACTTCACAATTTCCACGTTGGTGCTGAACTGCATTTTCTCCATCAGACGCGCTTTATGGGTGCTGACCGTTTTGTTGCTGATGGCCAACTCATTGGCGATGGCGTTGATGCCCATCCCCTGCGCAAACATAATCATGATTTGGTGCTCTCTGGCCGTCAGCACATCATGCTCGGCTCTGCCGCCCTCCGCGTAATTAGAAAACACCAGCTGCTCGGCAATCGTGTGGTCGATATAGCGAGCGCCCTGCGCCACGCGCCGGATCGCTGCTAGCAGCGCTTCCGGGTCTTTATCTTTGGTGATGTAACCTCTGGCACCACTCTTCAGCGCATGCTGCGCAATTTGCGCTTCGCTGTACATGCTGAGCACCAGAATCGGCAGACGCGGATATTGCGCCACCACGCGTGAAATCAGCGCTTCACCGCTGATACCGGGCATCGACATATCCAGCAGCAGTAAATCGGGCGTCACGCTGCGCAGCTGCGCCAGCACCTGTGCGCCATTTCCCGCTTCGGCGACAACGCTCAGCGAGTCATCCAGCGCAAAGATCTGCTTGAGCCCTTCCCGCATGATGACGTGATCGTCGGCGATCATTAAACGTATTGGTTTGCCCATCGCTCATCTCTTCCTTTTGTTATTCTTATCCCGCCGTTAGCGGGTATAGCCATTTTTAGGAAACGTTAGCTGCACCAACGTGCCTTTGCCGGGCGCGCTTTCAATAACCACTTCACCTCCCAGCATCCGTCCACGCTCTTTCATGCTCATGAGTCCAAAGGCATTTTTATTTTTAGCGCGAGAATCAAAACCTTTGCCGTTGTCCTTGGTGCACAGCACCACGCAGTCCGGCTGATTATCCAGCGTAATGATTACCTGTGTGGCAGCGGCGTAGCGCGCCACGTTAGTCAACGACTCCTGCGCGACGCGGAAGGCCGCCGTGGTGCTTTCGTCATTAAGCGCCAGCGGTTCTCCCAACGTTCGCAGCAGACAGGTTGCGCTGTAATGCCGGTTAAATTCGTCGCACAGCCATTCCAGTGCAGGCGTCAGCCCCATATTCAGTACATTCGGCCTGAGCCGGGTCGAAACGTTGCGCACCACCTGGATCGTTTGGTCCGCCAGCTGCATCAACTTTTGCAAATGTGCCTGCATCTCTGGGTTTTCCTTGGCAAAACACATACGCATGAGCGACAGGCTCATGCGGATCGTGGTCAGGTGCTGCCCCAGCTCATCGTGAATTTCCTGAGCGATATGCTTACGCTCTTCTTCGCGTGAAATCTCACGCTGGCGCGCCAATAAACGTAGTTGCATGTGCGAATCGGCCAGTTTCTTCTCCGCATAGCGAATCGCCGTAATGTCCCGTCCGACGGTCAGAATGGACACCAGCGCGCCGTGCTGATCGAACTCGGGCACGCAGCGAATATGGTGAATATGGTGATGCCGTTGCTCACCTTTCCCCAGTTCTTCCATGACTTCGCCTTCCGCACTGCTGCGGGTATCGACAACCAGCCGCACCAGCTGTTCCATGCGGATCGCACAGCCCACACCGGGCATCAGTTCCGTAATCATGCGACCCCGAAGTTGCTCTATGGTGAAATCCAGATGTTTCAGACTGGCGGGGTTGGCGTACAGGCAATTCAGGTTGGCATCGAAGCGGATAATCAAATCCGGCGTGTTCTCAACCAGCGCGCGAAATTCCTGTTCTCGCGCGTAAGCCAACTGTTCAATATGTCTACGTTCCCTGATATCTCTGACTACACACATGTTGTAGCTACGTCCTCTGTGTTGGAAATGCGTGAGATTGACCTCGACCGGAATCGCCATGCCATTGCGGGTAAGGTGCCTGGTTTCAAACGTGGTGCCGACGCCCGATGCGTACTTCTGAAACCAGTCGGGCGAGCTATGCTCAGCGACCCAGTCGGGATCGATATCGGCAACGCTCAAATGCATGAATTCCGTAATGCTGTAGCCCAGCGTCTGGCTGGCTGCTTCATTGACGTAACAAAAACGCTGATCTTCATTGACGATATAAATCGCGTCCTTGATGCGGCCAAATGCAAAATCCACCAGTTCAAGCTCGGGGGCTTTGGCTTTCTCATCGGAACGAAAAGGTTGGGTGAACATCATTGCCATCTCCTTATTTGAATTAAGACTGTTGTGCAGCCACCCGCCGTGCAGGTAGCGCAATACGGCGTCTCAACATTCCAGAAGATGGACAGGGAACCCTGCAACGGCATCAATGCGACCTGATATCACGGCGTGCGACCACGAACTGAACGGCAACCGCCATCATTAAATAAAGCGGTTACCACCTCAGTCAGTGAAAAACGGCGGGTGCAGGCGCGTCCTTTCGTCCCGTGAAATGCCGTCAGGATTCTACGGCCTGACGAATCACACTTCGGGCACGAGACAGCCGCGACCGCACCGTACCGATCGGGATCTCCAACTGCAACGCGAGATCCTGATAGCTGGCATCGGTATCCAGCAATTGCATCAGCATCTGACGGGTATCTTCAGGCAGTGAGACGATGGCATCCATCGCGCGTTTCAATGCCCGCTGGCTTTCGGTGATAGCGCCAGGATCGAGATCTATCGCGATATGTTCCAGCATCTCATCGCCCATTTCCTGAGCGCGCTGGCGTGCCTGCTTGAAATAATTGCGAACCAGGTTGAGGGCAATACCGAATACCCACGTCTCCGGCCGCGATGCTCCCGCAAATTTATCCTGATGTTTGAGCACTTCCAGATAGGTCATTTGCTGTAAATCCTCCACGTCGTCACGGTTGCTGACGCGCTTGCGGATAAAGTTATGCAATTTCTTTCCGTGTTGACGAAACACCTGTTCCCAATCGACAGATAACGCTGGGTAAAGCGAAGGGGTCTGTTCGATGTGTTTCAGGGTAGACATTTCCATTTGCTGACTCTCCGTTGTTGTGCCCCATTTGGCAAAAACGGAAGAGCAAGCCTTGTGCCAGCCCGGAATAATTTTTATCACACTGATTTTTAATCAGTTATTTTTCACTTTGCTTTTTATCACGCCACTTGTTGCCAACGTCAGCGGCGTGAAATTGCAAGTTCTTGCAATCAGTAAAACGACATTTAATTCAATCCGCCATCAAATTCGGCCTGCTCCGATGACTTCACGTCGGGGAACCCATCCTTTTCTACGTCCACACAGCAATACATTCATACCGCTGCACGTTCACACCACGACACGTAGCCGATTTATTCAGGATGACATCATGATCAAAATGCCGACTGTCCTTCCCTCCAGCAGCGCCCTGCCGCGCCCAGTCGTCGTGGATGACGATCCCGTGCCACAGGCCGCGGTGCAGCAGACAAGTTCTCACCATGCTTCCCCCGGTTCGCCGTTATCCACCTCGATGGAGGAAGTGGCGATGGCATTTGGCGAGCAAGCTGAGCGAAGAAGCAAATCGCTGAATCGGCGCCACATCGCCCAGCAGCCGGACGCACGCGCGACCGCCAATGTCGAGCGGATTGAGAAACTGACCGAACTGTTCAGGATGCTGGAAAATCCGTCGCAAAGTACGCTCGATCAGCAGCTGAGCCGCCTGCGCGATCTGCTGATGCAGCAAGGTTCGCCGTCGCTTGAAGCGGTGCTGGAAGCCGCAGGTAACGATCCGGCGCGTGGGGATATCCTGCTACGCCACATCCAGCAGCAGTCTCCCCAACAGCCCGAGCTGACGGCGGCGGCAGAAAGTGCGCTACAAAAGTTGCATCAGGAGAAAGGGCCGGAAGTCCGAGCCGGTTTGAATACGGCAACAGCGATTGCGCTGTTCAGCACCCAGCCGGAACAAAAACAGGCGATGCGTGAGCTGTACTACCAAAAAATCGTGCATCAGCAGTCGGCCAGCGCGCTGCTGGATTCCCTGCTGGAACGCTTTGACGCCGCGACCTTTTCCATTGGGCTGCGCACGTTGCAGCGGGCGCTGGCGGCGGATATTGCCTCGCTGACGCCGTCGATTTCGAAAGCCGTACTCAACAAAATGCTGAGCAACCTCAACGACTCCCGCCACCTGAGCCATACGCTGTCATCCAGCCAGACGCTGCTCACTCGGCTAGCGAACAAAGTGCCCGCCTTTACGCTCGGTGCCGTGGAGCTAACCCGCCGCCTGATTGGCCTGAGCGCCAACGGTGCCTATGCCCGCGACCTGCATAATCTCGGGCGGGAAGTGGCCGGTACGCAGGTGCAACATCAGGCGATGTTTTTCAGCGCCCTGCTGCCGCTCGTCAGCGACCTGCCGCATCCGCTGTGGCGAGACAGTAAAAACCGACAAACGGCGATCCAACTGATACGCGGCATGATTGGCGATATCGCTCAATATGAAAAACAGCAGGCCAAAAGCACTCAGCATGATGAACTGACGCAGCGTGATACCGCATCGCGGCAAAAACAGGATGCGCGCGACTCGGATAAGGAGCAGCCATGAATCTGTTGATTATCTGGCTGAACCGCATTGCGCTGAGCGCGATGCAGCGCTCGGAGGTCGTTGGCGCGGTCATCGTGATGTCCATCGTCTTCATGATGATCATCCCGCTGCCAACCGGACTGATCGATGTGCTGATCGCGCTCAATATCTGCGTCTCTTCCCTGTTGATCGTGCTGGCAATGTATCTGCCCAAGCCGCTGGCTTTCTCGACGTTTCCGGCCGTGCTGCTGCTGACCACTATGTTCCGGCTGGCGATCTCCATTTCCACCACGCGCCAGATTCTGCTCCAGCAGGACGGTGGCCATATCGTCGAAGCCTTCGGTAACTACGTGGTGGGCGGCAATCTGGCGGTCGGTCTGGTTATTTTCCTGATTCTGACGGTGGTGAACTTTCTGGTGATCACCAAAGGCTCCGAGCGCGTGGCCGAGGTGGCGGCGCGCTTCACGCTGGATGCGATGCCCGGTAAACAGATGTCCATCGACAGCGATTTGCGTGCCGGATTAATCGAAGCCCATCAGGCACGGCAGCGGCGGGAAAATCTGGCGAAAGAAAGCCAGCTATTCGGGGCGATGGACGGCGCGATGAAGTTCGTTAAAGGCGATGCCATTGCATCGCTGGTGATCGTGTTCATCAACATGATCGGCGGCTTCGCCATCGGCGTGTTGCAGCACAACATGGCCGCGTCCGATGCGATGCACGTCTACTCGGTCTTGACCATCGGCGACGGTCTGATCGCCCAGATTCCGGCCCTGCTGATCTCGCTGACCGCCGGGATGATCATCACCCGCGTCTCAGCCGACGGGCAAAAAGTGGATGCCAATATTGGCCGCGAAATTGCCGAACAGCTCACCAGCCAGCCCAAAGCGTGGATCATCTCCTCCATCGGCATGTTTGGCTTTGCGCTGCTGCCGGGAATGCCGACGCTGGTGTTTGTCACCATCAGTCTGGCCTCGCTCGGCAGCGGTCTGTTTCAGCTCTGGCGCATCAAACAACAGGGCCAGCTCGATGCCAACCAGTTGGAAGCGGACAATATGCCCGCTGAACAGAACGGCTATCAGGATCTGCGGCGCTTCAACCCCACGCGCGCCTATTTGCTGCTGTTTCATCCGGTCTGGCAAGGGCAGCCAACGGCGACGGCGCTGGTGCAGAATATCCGCCGCCTGCGTAACAAGCTGGTCTATCGTTTTGGCTTTACGCTGCCGTCCTTTGATATCGAATTCAGCGATCGGCTAGCGGAAGATGAATTTCAGTTTTGCGTCTACGAGATTCCCTACGTTAAAGCCACGTTTGTCACCGACCGGCTAGCCGTTGCCAGCGGTGCCGTCGAACCGACTGATGCCGCCCTCGCCACACCCGGCCCCACGCTACGGGATGAAAGTCAGTGGCTCTGGCTACCGCTGGCACATATCGCACAGCAGCCCGACGACGTGCCGCGCTGGACGGCGGATGAGCTGATTCTGGCGCGCATGGAACAGGCCATTCACCGCACCGGTTCACAGTTTATTGGTTTGCAGGAAACCAAATCCATTCTGGCCTGGCTGGAGAGCGAACAGCCGGAATTGGCACAAGAGCTTCAGCGCATCATGCCACTCTCGCGTTTTGCCAGCGTGCTGCAACGGCTGGCTTCCGAACGTGTACCCCTGCGGTCTGTGCGCCCCATCGCCGAGGCGCTGATTGAAGTCGGTCAGCACGAACGGGACACGCTGGCGCTGACCGACTACGTGCGTCTGGCGCTCAAATCACAAATTTGCCACCAGTACAGCGACGAAAATAACCTTGCCGTCTGGCTGCTGACGCCGGAAAGCGAAGAGCTGCTGCGCGATGCGCTGCGCCAGACGCAGAACGAAACCTTCTTCGCCCTGACGCAGGACTACGCCTCCACGCTGCTCGGTCAGTTGCGGCGGGCGTTTCCGCCGTTTTCGTCGCATCGCAGTCTGGTGCTGGTGGCGCAGGATTTACGCAGCCCGCTACGCACGCTGTTGCAGGACGAATTTCACCACGTTCCGGTGCTGTCCTTCACCGAACTGGAATCCACCCTGTCGATCAACGTCATTGGACGTCTCGATCTGTACGACTCCCCCGATCCCTTTAGCGCATAGGAAACATCATGTTTGAATTACGCGTGCTGACTGGTTTACATCGCGGTGCGGCGCTGCCGCTCTGCGGAAACGCCTGGCGCATCGGTGCAGCCGATGACGCCGATCTCGTGCTTTACGATCCCGGCATTGCGCCGTATCACAGCCAGTTGGAGAAGACCGCTGACGGCTGGGCGCTCAGCGCACAGGATGGCGCGTTGTGTAATGCGGAAGGCCATACCGTCGAGCAGATTGATGCTCTGCCACCCGGCACACCGTTTGCGCTGGGGCAGATTTGGCTCTGCATTGTCGCGGCCGATACCCCCTGGCCTGACGATAACGAAGCCTCTCCGACGGCGGAAGCGAACGTTCCCCCAGCGGATATGCCTATTGACGACACACCGGTTCATACCGCTGCGCCGCTTCCTACGCCAGCACCCACGACACGCCTGCCGCTGTGGGCTAAAGCCAGCTATCTGCTGCTTGGCGCGTTGCTGCTGGTGATGGTCGGCAGTTGGCAGCTACAGGAGAGCGTCGCGATGCCCGCCGCTCCGTCGCCACAGGATACCCGTAAGCCGCTCGGCACATTGACACAGTTGGAAAGCACGCTGCGCATTATGTTGCAGGAGCGGGAACTGAGCACGGCCGTGAAAGTAGCGGCGTATCAAGATCGCCTCACGCTCACCGGGCAAGTCACGCCGGACGATCAAAAAAAGCTGGAACGGATGCTCGCTCAACTCCACCAACGTTATAGAACCGCGCTGTCCGTGGATAACCGCACGCAGCTGAAAACGGAGCAACTGCCGTTTCAGATCGTTCAGGTGACCAGCGGGTCGCGCGCCAACGTCGTCACGGCGGACGGTCAGCGCTTTTTCATCGGCGATGAGATCGACAACCTGCGTCTGGTGAGAATTGATGAGCACCAGATTGAATTCAGCGGCAGACAACAGATAACGGTGAACTGGTAATGCAGACGCAACCTTCTTCTTTTCCGCTGCTCGACCAGTGGGTCGCACAGCAGCGCCAGCATCTGGCGAACTACGCGCCCGTGGAGAAAAAAGGCCGCGTCATGGCCGTCAGCGGTATTTTGCTGGAGTGCAGCCTGCCGCAGGCGCGTATTGGCGACCTGTGCTGGGTAGCCCGTCAGGACGACAGCCAGATGATGGCCGAAGTCGTAGGGTTCAGCCCGGACAACACCTTTCTCTCTGCGCTCGGGGCGCTGGACGGCATCGCTCAGGGTGCCGCCGTGACACCGCTGTATCAGCCGCACTGCATTCAGGTGTCGGATCGTTTGCTGGGCAGCGTGCTGGACGGGTTTGGGCGGGCACTGGAAGACGGCGGCGAGAGCGCATTTGTCGAGCCGGGCCATGCCACGGGACGCACGCAGCCAGTGCTGGGCGATGCCCCGCCGCCGACCTCCCGACCGCGCATCAGCCAGCCGCTCCCCACCGGATTACGCGCCGTCGATGGCCTGCTGACCATCGGTCAAGGGCAGCGCGTCGGCATTTTCGCTGGTGCAGGCTGCGGTAAAACCACGCTGCTGGCCGAACTGGCGCGTAATACGCCGTGCGACGCCATCGTTTTCGGGCTGATTGGCGAACGTGGTCGCGAATTGCGTGAATTTCTCGATCACGAACTGGACAACGAACTGCGCAGCCGCACCGTGCTGGTGTGTTCCACCTCCGACCGCAGCAGCATGGAACGCGCCCGCGCGGCGTTCACCGCCACCGCCATCGCCGAGGCTTACCGTGCCGAAGGCCGTCAGGTGCTGCTGATTATTGATTCCCTGACGCGTTTCGCCCGCGCCCAGCGTGAAATCGGTCTGGCACTCGGGGAACCGCAGGGGCGCGGCGGGCTGCCGCCGTCGGTTTATACGCTACTGCCGCGTCTGGTCGAACGCGCCGGACAAACGGAAGACGGTGCCATCACCGCGCTCTATTCCGTGCTGATCGAACAGGATTCCATGAACGATCCGGTCGCCGACGAAGTGCGTTCGCTGATCGACGGGCACATCGTGCTCGCCCGACGGCTGGCGGAACAGGGGCACTATCCGGCTATCGACGTGCTGGCGAGCCTGAGCCGTACCATGAGTAACGTCGTGGATACCGATCACACTCGCAACGCGGGCGGCGTACGGCGTCTGATGGCAGCTTACAAGCAGGTCGAGATGCTGATCCGCCTCGGCGAATACCAACCCGGCCATGACGTGTTGACCGATTCCGCCGTCAACGCTCAGGCAGAAATCACGCAGTTTCTGCGTCAGTCGATGCGTGAACCGATGCCGTATGGCGTGATTCAACAACAGCTCGCCGGAGTCAGCCGCTATGCCCCATAACACCGAACGCGATGCGGAGTTACAGACCGTGTTGAACCTGCTGATGCCGATACGCCGCCAGCGCTTAAGCCGCAGCGAGCGTCAGCAGCGGCAGGAAGAACAGCAGTTGATCCGAATTGCGGAGCAGCAGCGTCATCATCAACAGCAGGTCGAGGCGCTGCGACAAGCCAGCCAGACGCAGCGTGACCAGTTTGTCCGAGAAACCCAGGGGCAATGCCAAACGCTGGAAAACCTGAAAACGCGCCTTGCCGCCGAACAGCGCTTACTCGGTGAGATAGCGACAGAAACGCAGCAGGTGCAGGCCACACAGCAGCAACACCACGACCAGCAGCGTCAGGTTGATCACGCCCGAGACGCTACTCGCCAATGCCAGAAGGCGGTGGAGAAGCTGGAATATCTGCTTACGTTACCTCAGGAGCACGTATGAATAACCGACAGATTGCGTCCCCCGAATCCAAGGCGACGCAGAACGCGCAGGCCACGCTGCACGGCAAATCCTCACGCGCGGATGATTCACAGCACGATCCACACCATAGGGATTTCTGGGAGGCCTTCACCTTTTCAGACGGCTTTGAAGACGCGTTCTATCAGGAAGCGCCTTTCGCCTTAGCGCCAGGCGGCCCCATCAACGCCCCACAGCCGTTGCAGAGTGAGGCGCCGGACAGCCCACAAAACGTGACACCGTCACAGTGGCAGCCGCTGCAATGTGAGCTGATTGAGGCGATGGACAACATCTGCGCCCCGCCGTTTGCCTTCAGCCTGCAACTGCCGCAGTTGGGCGATATCGATGCGCGGCTAGCCACGCTGGTGCCGCGCGGCTGGGATATTTCTCTGCGTTTCAGCCGAGAAAGCTACCACCAGTTGAAAGATCGGCGTGAAGCCTGCCGTCATTCGCTCTCCAGCGCGCTGGACTGCCCGATAAATCTGCGTTTTGACGCCAGAGAGTATGAGCGATGAATCCGAATCTACAGCACATCAGACCGCTGACGCTGCCGACCCTGTGCGCGCAGCACGCCCGCATCCGATCGGTGCTGACCACTGGACTATCGCTGCCGTTTACCCGCGACGGACGGGCTGGCCGCCTGCACCTTCAACTGGCGAATGCACCCGGGCAGGCAGAGGACTCGTTCACCACACAGGCAAGCCGTTGGCGAAGCGATATCGGCCATGTCTCACTGGCCGATCCGTTTCCTGTACTCAGCCTGCTGTCGGATTGCCCGCTGCTGCCCCTCACAGAAGACGATGACGCGGCACAGGAATGGTACTGGACGCTCTACAACCAGTCGCTTAACCCCGTGCTGCGAGCGCTGGTCGGGGAAATCTATCCGCTGGGCCTTCCTCAGCAAGAACAGGATTCAACAGAGCAGAATCACAATGCTGCCTGGCTCAGCGTGAACTGGAACGGCATAACCGTACGCAGCCGGATGCAGGCTGCTGATGCCGTCTGGCTGGCGCTGTTTTCTCGCGCCGACTGGCACCACCAACGCCGTGCGCTACCCGCAGGAATGACTATTGCTATCCCGCTCACGCTGGCTGAGGCCGTGCTGCCGCTGTCCGCGTTACGCCGTTTGCGTACGGGCGATCTTATTCTGCCCAACCGCCCGTGGTTTACCCCTTCCGGCGAGGGAACGCTGTCATCCGGCACGCTGCGCCTGCGCGGTACGCTACAGCTCACGGCGCTCGCGCCCTACACCTTTACCGTTACCGACATGGAGACTGTCTCAATGCCTGCTACCGACACGATGCTAGCCGCTCCCCACTCAGATGCGTCAGCGCTTGAATTCACGCCAATGAGTGACAACGTCACCGAAAACTTACCGCCGCTGCCGGTCAGCTTACACATTCGCTGCGGCAGCCTGACGATGACGCTGGCGGAATTGCAGCATCTTGCCAGCGGTAGCGTGCTGACGCTGCGCGACGTGGTGCCGGGGCAAGCCTGGCTGTATCACGGCGATATCGCACTGGCGAGCGGCGATCTGGTCGATGTGGAAGGCCGACTGGGGCTACAGATTACCCAATGCTTTTCCGCACCCGCGCACGAACTGCCGATAGCGGACGAAGAATACGCCGCCGAACCGGAGCTGGCACCATGACCTCCGGCGCGTTCGATCCGTTGATGTTTGCGCTCTTTCTGGGCGCCCTTTCACTGATTCCGCTGATGATGATTGTCTGCACCTGCTTTCTGAAGATTGCGATTGTGCTGCTGATTACCCGCAACGCCATCGGGGTACAACAGGTGCCGCCCAACATGGCGCTGTACGGTATCGCGCTCGCGGCAACGCTGTTTGTGATGGCACCGGTGTTTCAGGACATCAGCAAACGCGTGCAGGAAAAGCCGCTGGATATGACCGACATCGCGTCGCTTCAGGCCAGCGTGACCTACGGGCTGGAGCCGCTGCAAACGTTTATGTCACGCAACGTTGACCCGGATATCCTCACCCACCTGCATGAGAACAGCCTGCAAATGTGGCCTGCGTCGCTGTCCGAAAAGGTAAACACGCAAAATCTGCTGTTGGTGATCCCGGCTTTCGTGCTGTCGGAGCTACAGGCCGGGTTCAAAATCGGCTTCCTGATCTATATCCCGTTTATCGTCATCGACCTCATTGTCTCAAACGTGCTGCTGGCGCTGGGGATGCAGATGGTCGCGCCAATGACGCTCTCGCTGCCGTTAAAGCTGCTGCTGTTCGTGCTGGTCAACGGCTGGACGCGGCTGCTGGACGGCCTGTTCTATAGCTACTTGTGAGGCCGCGATGGAAATAATCACACTTTTCCGTCAGGCCATGGTGATGGTCGTGCTGCTCTCTGCGCCGCCGCTGCTGGTTGCGGTGATCGTCGGCGTGCTGATTTCTCTGCTACAGGCGGTGATGCAGTTGCAGGATCAGACGCTGCCCTTTGCCGTCAAACTGATTTCCGTCGGGCTGGCGCTGGCGCTCTGCGGGCGCTGGATTGGCGTAGAGCTGATGCAGTTGGCTATCACCGCATTCAACATGATTGCGCACACTGGGGTATAAAGCCGCATGATCGCCACCATTCAGCACGTTTACGATTTTATCATCGCCATTACACTCGGCATCGCCCGGCTGTATCCCTGCTTTATTCTGGTACCGGTTTTTTCACTCAACGTGCTGAAAGGCATGACGCGCAACGCCGTAGTGATTTCCCTGACGCTGCTGCCCGCCCCCATCGTACAGCAGCAGCTGCTGCTGACGCCGCTGTCCTGGCCGATGCTGCCCGGCCTGTTACTGAAAGAGGTTATTGTCGGGCTTCTCATCGCGCTGATTCTGGCGATGCCATTCTGGCTGTTTGAATCCGTCGGTGCCCTGTTTGATAACCAGCGCGGCGCGCTCATGGGCGGCCAGCTCAACCCCGCGCTGGGCTCGGACGCCACACCGCTCGGCCATCTGCTGAAACAGACGCTGATTCTGCTGTTGATTATCGGTATCGGCCTGAAAGGACTGACGCAGCTGATTTGGGACAGCTACCAGATCTGGCCAGTGCTGTCCTGGCTGCCCGCGCCGGGAGAACAAGGATTTGAGGTCTATCTCAGCCTGTTGGCCGACACTTTCACTCATCTGGTGGTGTACGCCGGGCCGCTGGTCGCGCTGCTGCTGCTGTTGGAATTCAGCATTGCGCTACTCAGCCTGTATAGTCCGCAGCTTCAGGTGTTCGTCCTCGCTATTCCAGCCAAGTGTCTGGTGGGGATGGCCTTTTTCATCATCTACCTGCCCATATTGCAATATTTAGGCAACCACAGACTTCAGGGGCTGCCGGATCTCAAGCACCTGCTCCCGCTGATTTTTACGGCATCGAACAACTAATAAGGCGGAGCTGATGAGTGAGAAAACGGAAGAACCCACAGAGAAAAAACTCGAAGACGCGCGCCGTAAAGGGGAAGTCGGGCAAAGTCAGGATGTGCCCAAGCTACTGATTTGCGTCGGCCTGCTGGAATGCGTATTGGCATTAGCAGACAGCACGATGGGGAAACTGCAAACGCTAGTGCAACTGCCGCTGCAACGGCTGGATGCCCCATTTGCGCAGGTGGCGAAAGAGGTGTTTCACGATGCTGCCGTGCTGGCGGGCACGCTCTGCCTGTTAGCCGCCGCCATTGCCGTGTTGCTGCGCGTGGTCGGCGGCTGGCTCCAGTATGGCCCGCTGTTTGCGCCCGAAGCCCTGAAGCTCGATCTCAACCGTCTGAACCCCATCAACCAGTTCAAGCAGATGTTTTCGATGCGCAAGCTGGTGGAAATGCTGACCAATATTCTGAAGGCGGTGGTGATTGGTACGGTCTTTTATAAAGTGGTGGTGCCGGAGCTGGAAGCGCTGGTCGAATTGTCCTATGGCGATCTACACGGCTTCTGGCAAGGGGTGAAAGCCCTGCTCACGCGCATTGCCCGCACCACGCTGACGGCGTTGCTGGTGCTGTCCGCACTGGATTTCGGCCTGCAAAAGTATTTCTTTCTCAAGCAGCAACGGATGAGCCACGAGGATTTACGCAACGAACATAAAGATTCCGAAGGCGATCCGCATATGAAAGGTCACCGCAAGTCGCTGGCGCACGAACTGATGAACGAGCCTGCCGCCCCGCGTCCCAAAGCCAACATAGAAGACGCTGATATGCTGCTAGTCAACCCGACGCACTATGCAGTGGGGCTCTACTATCGCCCCGGCAAAACGCCGTTACCGCGCATTTTGTTTAAGGGGGAAAACCAAGCCGCACGCGATCTCATCGCGCAGGCGCAAAAAGCGGACATTCCGGTGATTCGTTTCATCTGGCTGACCCGTACACTGTATCGCACCACGCCGGAGGGCCATTACATTCCGCGCGAAACGCTTCAAGCCGTCGCGCAGGTGTATCGCGTCCTACGACAGCTCGAAGACGAGCAAAAGCGCGACATTATCGAGATGGAATGAAGGCGTAAAATCGCTCGCGGAAAGATCGAGATACCCGGAGCGACCACGGGGCGAGGCATCCCTGCGGGAACCTCATCCCCGTGTTTCTCCTAATCAGCGACAGCAATGAACCGCATCAAACCGTATCGGTAGCAATCTGGCTCAGATAATACGCTTCTCCCTGACGCAGCTCCGCCATCATGAAATCAAGGAAAGCCTGTTGCTGCGGCGCGTGCGCTTTGCCTGCCAGCGTTTGAATCTGAAGCGAGCGCTGGTCAAGCTGCTTGATGTTCAGCGGCTTCAGGCGCATCGGTTGCTGTAAGCATTTATACATCACGGAATAGAAGCTACAGGCGGTAACCGCCCCCGGCGTGCTCATCGCATAATAATACAGCGTGGTGAAGTTGTTGCAGCACAGCGTCGGTTCCAGAAAGGTACCGTTCATGCGGCATGAGAGGTCGAACAGCTGCCGCAGCGTGGTGGAGGATTCCGGCAAGGCCAGCGGGAAAGGATGCAGATCCGCCAGTTGGATAGACTGCTGAGCCAGTGGGTGATCGTCAGACATCAGCAGCATTAGCGGCGCAGGCAGCGCCAGTTCCACATTCACGCCCTGTTCGGGCGCCAGCGCAAACTGGAGCGCGATATCCACTTCGCCATTGCGGATCATCTGGGACACCTGCATCGCCGACTCGACTTTCAGCGCAAAGGTGGTATCCGGGTCATGCTGGCGGAAACGCGCAAATAGCGTCGGCAGCAGATCAAACGCCATCCCTTCCGTACAGCCGATGCGCAGCAGCGCCCGACGGCTGGCTTTCAGCCCCTGAATCTCCGCCACGGCGGCATCCATGTCCATCATGCTCTTGCGCACATGATTTTCCAAAATCCGCCCCGCATCATTAAGAACCATGCCGCGCGCATGGCGTTCGAACAGCGGCACGCCGATGCGTTCTTCCAGCCGCTGGATTTGGCGGCTGATAGCAGAAACGGCCACAAACAGGTGCTGGCTGGCGGCGCTAAGCGAACCGGTGGTGGCAACCACTAGAAAATAACGAATCTCGGAGCTGTGCATGGCGGCGTTCCTTTCAGACATCACGGGGGATTCGCAGGTTTATATTAAAAGCAAAGCTTAATTGCAATTTTTATTATTGTTGCAAAGCTCGTTTTTTCTTTAAATATCGGTAACTTCGGCACATTATCCAGCAAGGAAAGGCATGACCAACGCAGACCTTATTCGTATCGCCTGTGAACGTTTCGATCGCGGAGAATTTAAACAGACGCTGGCCCGGCGTATTGCCTACGCTAGCGAGAGCCAAAAAGCCGGTAACCATCCCGCGCTGAACCGCTATCTGACTGACGAGATCCAGCCTGCGTTGCAGGCGATGGGATTCAGCGTGAGGCTGATTGCTTCGTCGGATGAACGTCATCCCCCTTTTCTGCTGGCCGAACGTATTGAAGATCCCAACCTGCCGACCGTGCTGTCTTACGGCCACGGTGACGTGGTTTTCGGTGATGAAGAAAACTGGCGCGACGGGCTAAAACCGTGGGAATTGGTGGAAGAAGGCGACCACTGGTACGGGCGTGGCAGCGCCGATAACAAAGGCCAGCACAGTATCAATCTGATGGCGCTTGAGCAGGTATTTCAGGCTCGCGGGCAGCGTCTGGGCTTCAACTGCAAACTGCTGTTCGAGATGGGCGAAGAAATTGGTTCACCGGGACTTGCCGACCTGTGCCAGCAGTATAAACAGGCGCTGGCCGCCGATATCTTTATCGCCTCCGACGGTCCGCGCCTCAGCGCAGAACGCCCGACACTGTTCCTCGGCTCTCGCGGCTGCATCAATTTCCGTTTGCGCATCCAGGCACGCGATCGGGCCTACCACTCTGGTAACTGGGGTGGATTGCTGAGCAATCCGGGTACGCAGTTGGCGAACGCCGTGGCGAGTCTGGTGGATGGACAAGGACGGATGAAGATCGATACCCTGCTGCCACCGCCGTTAACGCCCGCACTGCGGGAAATTCTCAGCACCATCGACCCCGCAAGCAGCGAGGGCGATCCGGCGATTGATGAAAATTGGGGCGAAGACGGTCTCACGCCTGCCGAACGGCTATTTGGCTGGAATACGCTGGAAGTACTGTCGTTCATTACCGGCAATCCGCACAAGCCGGTGAATGCGATTCCCGCCGACGCCACGGCGATTTGCCAACTGCGCTTTGTGGTCGGCACCGACTGGCAGCATCTGGCGCA
Organism: Pectobacterium carotovorum; assembly: GCF_900129615.1. Classification (GTDB taxonomy): domain Bacteria; phylum Pseudomonadota; class Gammaproteobacteria; order Enterobacterales; family Enterobacteriaceae; genus Pectobacterium; species Pectobacterium carotovorum. The sequence continues at coordinate 581,247 of NZ_FQWI01000001.1, forward strand.
ACATGTGCGCCAACACCTCGACCAGCACGGCTTTACGCGGGTGGACGTTGAGGTGCTTAACACCTCTCCGGCGACGCGCTTTAACCCTGAAGATCCGCTGGTGAACTGGACGCTGGCACTGATGCAACATATCAGCGGCAAACAGCCCGCGCTGTTACCGAATTTGGGCGGATCGCTGCCTAATGACGTTTTCGCCGATATCCTCGGTCTGCCGACGCTGTGGATCCCCCACTCCTATCCGGCATGCGGCCAGCACGCGGTCAACGAACACCTGCTGAAATCCGTCGCCCGCGAAGGGTTAGCGATCATGACTGGCCTGTTCTGGGAACTGGGGGAGCAAGGAGATGCGTTACTAGACGAACACAGAGGGTATGCACATCAGAAGTGATGTTTAGAACCTGGTCACTGCTGTATAAACGCAAAAGTGGCCGTCTTAGGCGGCCACTGAACATAATAAAAACAGACTTCGCAACGATCTTATCAGAGAATAGCGCTTAATCCTTTTCTCTCGATGACCTCCAGTATTCGTAACGCCGCCCCCGTTGGTGCGCTTACTCCACGTTCCCATTTCTGAACGCTGTTGGCTGACATATTAATGATGCCAGCCAGTTGGCTTTGACTAATTTTTTCACGCTCACGGATGGCCCGCACTCTGCTCGCGTCCATACTGGCGCGTGATTCCGTTTTTTGACTTTCCGCCACCAAGCGATTGATAGCGTCAAGGTCGACGTCACTGGCCGTACCTGCGGCATGTTGACGCTGAATCATGCTCTGTATATTTAATAAGCGATTATCAACCATTTATCACCTCAACAAGCTCTTTGTTTTTAAGGTCTGTTTCGAGATCGGCATCAGATTTATTTTTAAACACCGTTGACGCAATTTTAAAAGCCGCCAATACATCATCGGGAATTTCTTTCCCACGCGTTGATACCGTGTTTTTCTCCCATCCTTCAAAGAAAAACACCTTACCTTCTCGATGATAAGCCACTATTGTCCGGGCACCGCCACGTTTACCCAGACTGGTAGCAACGCGCTTCTTATAAACACCGCCACCGAGGCCTCCTTTATCTGGATGATCCATAATGTCTGCCGCAATATCACGTAACTGTTGATCGGTTATGCCTGATTTTCTACGAGATTTATTGTAGTGACGCTCAACAAAAATCCTTTTTTGTCCCATAAAAGAATGCCCGATATTACTATGGTAATAACTACCATAGTAATATCGGGCAATAGCGTCAATCGATTCGGGAGTCGTTTACTCGGATTGCGTGCCTTTCTTCATCCACTCCGGTTTCTGGAACGCGTGGAACATGGAGTTTTTATCCTCAAAGAACGCGGCGAATTCCGGGGATTGAACGGCGGCTTTCAGATCCTGAGCGAACGGTTTATCGGCATCTTCCGCACGCACAACGATCATGTTTTTCAGATCTTCCGGCAGCACGTCCAGTTGAATGGCGTCAGACAGGTTCAGGCCAGCGGAAATCGCGAAGTTGGCGTTAATCAACGAACCCGTTACGCCGCCCAGCGCACGCGGTAGCTGTGCGGCTTCCAGCGGTTTAAAGACCAGCCCTTTCGGGTTTTCTGTGATGTCACGCAGCGAGGCTTTAGTCGGCGTAATCTCTGGATTGATCTTGATCAGACCGTATTTTTGCAGGAAATCCAGCGAACGTGCCAGATTGGACGGATCGTTTGGCAGCGTCACGATATCGCCCGCTTTCAGCTCGTCCAACGAGCGTACTTTGTTGGAGTAAAAGCCCATGCTGGCCGTCGGCACGGTGATCACTTCTGCCAGTTTCAGCCCTTTATCCGCGCTGAAACGATCAAGATAGCGGCGGTTTTGGAACAGGTTGGCATCGATACTGTTGTTCGACAGCGCCAGATTCGGCTGGATGTAGTCGCTGAATTCACGCACTTTTACGTCGTAGCCTTTTTTCACCATTTCCGGCTTGATCGCTTTCGTGACCATATCGCCATACGGCCCCGGCGAGACGCCGATGGTGATTTCTTTGCCTGAATCTGCTGCGTAAGCCTGAGAGATGCCCAACACCAGCATGAGTGGAATGAGTTTTTTCAATCGCATCGTCGCGTTCCTGTCTGTCCGATTTAGTCAGTATTCGCCGTTTTGCTAACGGCATTCTCGTTATGTTAGGCGTCTGTAGCCACGGTTAAGCTCGAGATACCGGGAGCGACCACGGTGTGAGGCATCCCTGCGGGAACCTCATCACCGTGTTTCTCCCTAAATCCCAACTCTTACGCGTGGTGCAACATCGCTCATTATTTTTCTCTATTTTGATAACGTTATTCCCTGGTGTTGGATAACGTTTTACTGCTCACACTTATACCCGTCATACTTCAAGTTGCATGTGCGTTGGCTGCGCTACTCGGTACACTTGCGTGTGCCTCACCCCGTTGGGGCCGCTGCAAGCAGCGTTCAAACCTGCCTCTGGCTGGTTTGTCACTCACCCGAATCACTTACTTATGTAAGCTCATCGGGATTCCTTCTCTTGCCGCGTTATTCGGCCTTATGGCCTCACCCCTTGGGGGTCAGCGCAAGCGCTGTTCAAAAACGCCTTGCCGTTTTTGTCCTGAAACTCGAATTATTTAGGGTATATGATTTAAAATTTCTGATTAAAGAATCAGTTAAAACAAAAAGGTTTCCTGTCCGTAGCAATATTTTTCGTACAGTTCAGGGTTAATATCGAAGCCGATTCCCGGTTTATTTGGCACAGCAACACAACTGTCTTTGTCTAGTTCGACAAACGGCAGCATGAAGTCTTCATGCCAGTAGCGGGAAGATGGCGGAATATCGTGCGCGTAGATAAAGTTCGGTAGCGTAGACACCGCAATGTTGTGCGCTTTGCCGACCGCCGTATCCAGCATACCGCCGCACCACACCGGAATATTGTGGGCCTGGCAGTAATCATGAATCAGCTTAGTTTCGGTAATGCCGCCCACGCGCGCGACTTTAATATTGATGATTTTGGCGCTGCCCAGCTCGATCGCTTTACGCGCATCTTCTACCGACGCAATACTTTCATCCAGACAGATCGGCGTATTCACCGCTGCCTGAAGTTTGCGGTGGTCGATAATATCGTCATGCGCTAGCGGCTGTTCGATCATCAGCAGATTGAATTTATCAATGCGCTTAAAGAAATCGATATCGTCCAGCGTATAGGCGGAATTAGCATCCACCATCAGCGTGATATCACCAAACGTCTGACGCAGTGCCGCAATATAGTCGTAATCTTTTCCCGGCTTGATCTTTATTTTGATGCGCTTGTAGCCTTCGTTCAGGAAATTATCGACCACGCTGACCAATTGATCCGGCGTGTCCTGAATACCAATACTCACACCCGCTTCAACGTTATTCCGCACGCCGCCCAGTAATTGATGTAACGGTACGCCTTTTATCTTCGCGTAAGCATCCCAAATACCGCCTTCGATTGCCGCTTTAGCGCAGTTATTACGTTTTACCGGGGCGAAAATATCGCGCACCTGCGAAGGATGCTCAATATCCCCAACCTGCTTAATCATCGGGATCAGGAAGTCACGCATAATATGCCAGGCGGTGACGTTGGTCTCTTCGTTATAAAACGGCAGCGAAATGGCCGAGCAATCGCCGTAACCAATGTGTCCGCCAGCGTGCACTTCCGCGATGGAAAAGTGTTTTTCCGTCTGTGTCGCAAAGCTGGTGGTAAATGGCGTTTTCAGCGCCATTTTCATTTTTCTTAATACAATTTTGTCTATTTTCATGACATCTCTCCGCTGCCCTGAATACCCTATTCTGCCGTGGTTTAGCGGCGTTCGCGCTTATTCGCACGGCGCGATAGCATATCACCCAGCGTTTGCACGACCTGCACCAGCACCACCAGCGCAATTACCGTCACCACCATTACTTCGGTTTCATAGCGGTAATAGCCGAAGCGGATCGCCAGATCGCCGACACCGCCGCCGCCAACAATTCCGGCCATCGCCGAGTAGCCAATCAGGCTGACCAGCGTAATCGTCAGGCCGCGTAGCAATCCTGCCAACGCTTCCGGTAACAGCACGGTCGCAATGATGCGCGTTGGGCTAGCGCCAAAAGCTTCAGCCGCTTCCACAATGCCCGGATCGACTTCACGCAGCGCGGAATCCACCAGACGAGCATAAAAGGCAATCGCCGCGACCGACATCGGCACCGCCGCCGCAACCGGCCCTATCGTGTTCCCCAGCAGCAGTTGCGTTAATGGCAACAGCAGCACCAGCAGGATCACAAACGGGATCGAGCGGATGATATTCACCAGAATGGTTGAGATCAGATAGATAAAACGGTTCTGCCAGAACAAATGACGATCGGTCACATAAATCGCGATACCTAATGGCAGGCCGAATATCACCGCACAGAGCGTTGAAATACACACCATCGTGAAGGTTTCACCGAAAGCGAAAACTAATTCACCCCATAACTCAGCCATTGATGACCTCCACCCCAAAGGTATTCTGTCGAATATAAGCAATAGCCGCGGTTAAATTATCCGCCGCCGGATCGTCACGGTATGAAATCTGAGCGATAATATGCCCCAGCGCGCGATCGTTAATGTATTCAATATTGCCGTGCAGAATATTGACCGAGACCTGAAACTGCTGCGCCACGTCGGATAATATCGGTTGTTCTACCGAATCATCGGCGAAAAGTATTTTCAGCAAGACGCCTTTATTATTCAGCTTAAAGCGTTCAGGTAATTCGACCGGACTGGTATGGCTAACCAGCTGTTTGGTGTAGGCGTGCTGCGGTGAAGAGAAGATCGTAAAGACGTCGCCCTCTTCCACAATATTTCCACCCGTCATCACCGCCATGCGCTGACAAATACTTTTAATCACGCTCATTTCGTGGGAAATAAGTACGATCGTAATACCTAACCGGACATTGATGCTTTTCAATAGCGCCAGAATAGACGCCGACGTTTCCAAATCCAGCGCCGAGGTGGGTTCATCACACAGCAGCACTTCGGGATGGTTGGCAATGGCGCGAGCGATGCCCACACGCTGTTTTTGTCCACCACTCAACTGCGCTGGATAAGACGTTCCTTTATCCTGCAACCCGACCAGCGCCAAGATTTCCGGCACGCGTGTTGCAATCTCTTCCTTACTCTTTCCCGCCGCACGCAGGCTGAATGCCACGTTGTCATACACATTGCGGGTATGCATCAGATTAAAATGCTGGAAAATCATTCCGATACGCTGCCGATGCTGACGCAGTTCACGGCCGGACGCATCGCTAATCAGCGTATCACCCAGAAATACACGCCCTTCGGTGGGGCGCTGCAATAAATTGATCGTCCGCAGCAGCGTACTCTTTCCCGCGCCGCTGGTGCCGACAATCCCAAAAACTTCACCCTGTTGAATGGTCAGGTTGACGTTGTTTACCGCCCTGGACTGTGCTGCTTTACCGGCGGGAAAATCAACGCTCACGTTTTCTAACCGAATCATTACCTGACTCACTCCTGCTGTTACTGACTATTTTATCGGCATACACAAACGTATACCTGTTTGATGTAGGGAAACCATTGTTCTTGAGAAACCATTGTTCGTAGGTAAAGCTGTTCGTGGGTAAAATCATTTCGCATTAGTTGACGTTGAACCTATCCCACAGGACTGTTTCACTTGCCACTTTGAACAGGGGTAGGCTCGCCATCGCCTTTTTGCGTTGAGGAATAACCGGGCTATTGATGTCTGCCATTTTTGTTATAATTAGATTAATTACTTATAAATCAATAAAATATTGAAAAATAATCGTCTGTTTAAAGTAGAGAGAAATGAGCTTTGCGTCAATGATAAAAAAAGCAAATCACCTTTCCATTTTTTAGAAACTTTTTTATGCCTTTTTCTTCTATATAAGCAACTAGATAAGCTGCTGTTGCCCCCGGTTACCGCGTGAGGTTCACCGCGTCACCAAACATAACAAATCATAATAATGCGTTGATAAGCATCTCAAAATATATCCTGAAACATAACCGTCACAATCAGCACCTAGCCTGATCCCGCACCGACAAGCATTTATCCTCCCAATTAAGGATGCCACCATGCGTTATCGCTCTATGCTGTTCCCGGCGACGGCAACCAACGTGTTACCCGCGCTCAAACTGCTGCCTGTTTTCAGTCTTTTCCTGTTGCCGTTTTCTGGGTTTGCCGCAGCGCCGGAGCCGGATAGCGCGAGTCTCCGCACCATTATCGATTCCACTACGCAGGCCAGTAGCAGCCCTCGCGTTGTTGAACTGGAACAATCCATTCAGGCTGCGCTGCGCAAGGCGATCCAGGGCGATGCACCGAAACTGACCCGCTCGCAGCTAGAGCAGGCGAAACAGACGTCGCTGATGGCAGATACCGAGTGGTTAAACGCCAGCGGTTATGACTTTGCGGTGAAGGCCAACCAGCAGGCTGGCATTGCTTTGCTGGATTCCTTCTCACATCTTTCTACCGATGTGTTGCAGCAAAATATGGCTATCGTGACGCGCATTAATCGCGACGCGACCAAGGGGCAACGCGAACAGGCACTGGTAGATGCCGAGAGTCAGGGATATCTCTACTATCTGGCCGATGCACTGGGCCCAAAGCTCGGTCATGCGTTTATCAGCGCTTATAATCGCGGTGAACTGCGCAAAGCAGCAGCCTTAATCAAGGCTTCTGAAGTCAGTACGTCCGCCGCTAAACAGCATTTCGACTACCCTCGACCTTTCCTACAGCCGAATAACACCATTCATCTGGTGCCGGATACCGCCGTGATTGGCGATAACAAGCCCTACACCGCTTCCGGCGGCGCGTTTCCGAGCGGGCATACCAATACTGGCTACACCGATGCGCTGCTGTTAGCGGAAATGATCCCCGAGCGCTTCGTCCCGCTGATCGATCGCGGCGCACGCTATGGCTATTCGCGCATCGTGCTGGGCGTTCATTATCCATTAGACGTGATCGGTTCGCGGATGATCGCCGAACGCAATGTGGCGCACTACCTCAACGATCCACAGTATCGTCGGCTGTTTGAACAGGCAAAGACGGAGTTGCGCAGCGCGTTAGAGAAAGCCTGTGGCACAACGCTGAGTGCCTGCGCCCAGAATGCGCCACAGGACGACCCTTACGCCGCGCCAGAAATGAAGACGTTTTACCGCTACACGATGACGTACGGTCTGCCAGCCCAACCTGGCGCGACCTCTCCGGTTAGCGTTCCCGAAGGTGCAGAAGTCCTGCTCGACCCCGTGCTTCCGCATCTCTCCGTTACCGAGCGCAGAAGCCTTATGGTGAAAACCGCGCTGGCTGACGGCTACCCGCTCTCCGGCGCACCGGGCGATAAAGGCCCGCAGAATTTCTGGCAGCGCCTCAATCTGCATGACGCCGTACAGTTAGCTCAGCACCAATAACGGCTCTCCTCTTCCCCCGCATTTTCCTGCGCAGGGAAGAGGAACGTCACAAGGTGATACTATTTAATAACGGAAAGTTAATAACGGGAATTTATTATCGCGTCATTATCCCATCGTGGTTTTGTTTCATTTTTTTAAAAATAAACGCCTCTGTTTTTTTAAAAATCGGCAATTATGGCGTTACCTTAAATATTATCTCCGTTAGTTAGCTGTAACGGTAACTTTCCGGACAGGATAATATTTTAATGACTATTTCCCAAGCAGCATAGAATGCCAATTGGTTTGTAAACCAATGTAAATCGACGCTGTCGCAAGTCCCCTGATGCCATTTTTTAATTTTAGTTAGTCTCAACATAAATATTCTCTTTACTCCGTCGATATAGGAATACCGCTCCTTATCCGGGAGTAATTAGAGGTATTTATGAGCATTAAACTTAAATTAATTTCGGTTATGGTATTAATGGCATTATTGCTGTTGGTTGTCTCGCTTATCGGGCTGTTTGGCATGAACAATACCAACCAGTCGATGAAAACCCTGTACCAGGATAGGCTGATCGCACTGGGGTATCTGGACAATATCACCAGACAGGTGAACAGCGTGATGTTTGAGATCGCCAGCGTTGACCTCTCACAGCCGAACGATGTTAAGACTGGGTTGGAGCACATCGCGGAAGCACAAAAAATTTATAATGTGCAATGGGATTTATACAGCAAAACGTATTTAACGGGCGACGAAAAAATATTAGAAGAAAAGTTTGCAGTATTATACAAGCAATACAACGAGAAAGTCTTTATTCCTGCCATTAGTGCAATACAGAAGAATGATAAAGACGCATTAGAATATATTATCAATCACACATTAAAAAGCGAATACGCACCGCTGCAAAAAACTGCCGACCAGTTGATTAAATTACAATCTGATGTAGGCCAGGAGCTCTATTCGGAATCACAGAGTAGTTTCAGTAATATATTATTTTCCGTAGTGATTACCCTTCTGGTGGGGATAGTTATCGTTGCCCTATCCGGCTGGCGGTTGATTCTATCGATTGCCGTACCGATAAAAAATGCCGTGGATTTAGCCAGAAAAGTGGCAGATGGCGATTTGACGCATCGCATCGAAATTACGTCGAACGATGAAATGGGACAGTTGCAAACCGCCCTGCGGGAAATGGTGCTGAACCTGACCGATATCGTCGAGCGTGTACACAGCAACGCCGACATTATTGCGACGGCATCCAGCCAGATCAACAGCGGCAATATCGATCTCTCCTCACGAACCGAGCAGCAGGCGAGTTCTCTGGAAGAAACCGCGGCATCAATGGAACAGATGACGTCCTCGGTCAAACAGAATGCCACCCATGCCGCTCACGCCAGCCAGTTGGCAACCACCGCCTCACAACGCGCTGTCGACGGCGGCAAGATGATGGGTGATGTGACATCTGTGATGCAGCAGATGGTGTCATCCGCAGAGAAAATCACCAATATTATCAGCGTGATCGACGGGATTGCGTTCCAGACCAACATCCTCGCGCTGAACGCCGCCGTGGAAGCCGCCCGAGCAGGAGAACAGGGCCGAGGCTTCGCTGTCGTCGCGGGTGAAGTGCGCACGCTGGCACAGCGCAGCGCCAGCGCGGCTAAAGAGATCAAAGAACTGATCGGAACGTCCGTCGAACAGGCAAGCCGTGGCCACCATGCCGTCATCGACGCAGGCAGCACGATTCAAAGCGTGGTGGAGGATATCAAACGCGTGGCCTCGATCGTGACCGAAATCTCGACGGCCAGCAATGAACAAAGTCTGGGCATCGGGCAAATTAATACCGCGATTTCACAGATGGAAACGGTCACGCAGCAAAACGCCGCGCTGGTGAACGAAGCCGCCGCGGCCGCCAGTTCGCTGTCCGAACGTGCGGGTGAACTCAGCCATGCCGTTGCGGCGTTCCGTATCTAATCCCCTCGCCTTTTTCACAGCACCTGCGCGCGATTGATTATTCCCACGTGCGGGTGTCGATGACCTTTAACACGTCGCTCAATGTGGTTAAAAACACATCGGCGTGCTCTTCCTGAAACACCAGCGGCGGGCGAATTTTCAGCACGTTTGCCGCTGCCCCCGTTGCGCTGATCAGCACGCCGCGCTGGCGCATGGCATTCACCACCTGCGACGCCGATTCACTTGCCGGCGCTTTACTTTCACGATCGCTGACCAGTTCTACGCCAATAAACAAACCGTAAGCCCGAATATCGCCAATCAGCGGGAAATCCTGCGCCAGTTGCTGTAGCCCTTGCCGCAGATAATCACCAACCCGCAGGGCATTTTGCTGCAACTGCTCTTCGCGAATCACCCGCAGCACCGCGTGCGCCGCCTGACAGGACACCGGATTGCCGCCGAACGTATTGAAATAGCGGACATCTCGCCCAAATGCATCGAACAGCTCGGAACGTCCAACCAATCCGGCGATAGGATGCCCGTTGCCCATCGGTTTCCCTAAACTCACCAGATCCGGGACGATGCCGTGGCGCGCAAAGCCCCATAGCGATTCCCCCGTACGCCCAAATCCCGGCTGTACTTCATCCGCAATAAACAGCCCGCCCGCCTGACGGATCAGCGCCGCCGCCTGCGCCATTTCGCCTTCCGGCGCGCTGAACACGCCATCGCTGGAAAAAATCGTATCCACTAGCAGCGCGGCAGGATGAATCCCCTCCTGCTGCATCTGCGCCAACGCTTCACGAATGCTGGTAAGAAATGCGCCGGGCTGACGATAGGTATCCGGTGCGTCGATCAGCTTCACGTGATTGCCACGCGCTACGCCATCCCCCAGCGACGGCGACAGCTCCGCCAGCGCACTGGTCACGCCATGATACGCCCAGCGCGTCACCAGAATCCCCGTTCCTCCCGTGGCATGTCGGGCAATGCGCAACGCCAGATCGTTGGCTTCACTGCCGGTACAGGTCAGCATCACGTTGTTCAACTCGGCAGGAAACTCGCTCAGCAGATCTTCTGCAAAATCGACAATCGCATGATGCAGATACCGCGTATGGGTATTGAGCTGTGCGCTCTGTCGCGCCATCGCTTCCACCACCGCGGGATGGCAATGCCCAACCGAAGCCACATTGTTATAGACATCCAGATAGCGCTTCCCCTGGTGATCGAACAGCCACACGCCCTCGCCACGCGCAACGTGCAGCGGTTCGTTATAAAACAGGCGGTAACCGCTGCCCAATACCCGCTGACGGCGTGCCAGCAAATCTTCTGTCATCGTCATTTCAGAATTGATTCTCTGATTCATCGTACGTTCTCCGGGCAAACCTGCTGTAGGCGAGTCACAAACAGCGCATGGGAATAGGTCGCGATGCGCTGCAAACTATGCCAACAGCGCGGCACATTGCGCAGCAGATACTCCCGATTGTCGGGGTAGCGCGATGCACGCCACTGCGCAATGGTCAGGGTGAGCGCCATGCGGGTCGCTATCAAATCGGGTAGCAGTGCGATCTCCGCCGATGTCAGCGACCTGTGCTGGTGATACGCGGCAATAAACGGCACAACCTGTTCCAGCAGATCCGCCCCATCGCCAATTTGATACGCCAGCGCCGTTGCCACTTCGCAGATTAATGGGGCAAAGACGGCGTCGCCAAAATCGATAATGCCGGTGACTCGCGTCGGCGACGTGCCATCGACCAGCACATTATGCGGATTCAGATCGTTATGAATGACCTGACGACGTAGCGTCGTCAATTCTGGCGCGACGTGGCTGTCATAGCGGTCAAAAACACGCTGAAGATGCTGATACTGCTGCGGTTCAGGAACGAAATCGAGATAAGGACGTACCTGTTCCGCGCGGCTGATATCCCACAGCAGCGAACGGTTCGCTGCCGGATGCGTAAAGCCGTGAAGCGCGTTGTCCAACTGCGCCAGCGAGCCTCCCAACTGCGGCATCAGTGTCGTTGAAGGCGAGGTCAGATATTGCGGCATACCCGCCAGATAGCTCACCAGACGCACGCGCAGCAGTACGCCATCAATCTCAACGCTCGTTTCCGACAGACCCGCCGTTGTCGGCCTGATGCGCGGGACGGGCAATTCGGGCGCCCGCTGAGCAAGGTGCAACAGCAGCGCGGTCTGAAAGTCGCTGACCTCGGCGGGTTCCGCCGCGTTGATGACTTTCAGCATGTAGCGTTCATCCGGTGTGACCGTCAGACAGAAATTTACATCTCGCTCGCCTTGGAGCAGCGCCATCTGCCCGGTCAATCCATATTCTTGCTGCGCGATAGCCAAGGCCTGCTGACAGGAAACCTGCGGGACGGCCTGCGTCATTAACTCATCGCCGTGCGGCGTAGCCTCGACAAAAACGGGCTGATTGGACGCCAGACGTGGGAATGAAGGAAAAAGTGTGCTGAGTCGTCTGTCAGACATGCTGCCCCCCGTTTACGTGAATTTCCGCACCGTTGACATAAGAGGCACCGGAAGTGCAGAGAAAATAGATCAGGCTGGCGACTTCTTCGGGCTTGCCTAAACGTTGCATCGGCACCTGCCGTTCAATGATGTCGCCCGTACCGGGTGACAGAATCGAGGTTTCAATTTCTCCCGGCGCAATCGCATTCACTCGCACGCCGTGTGGGCCAAAATCAAACGCCATTTCTCGCGTCAGCGCAGACAATGCCGCCTTTGACGTGGCGTAAGCCACGCCGGCAAAGGGGTGAACGCGCGATCCGGCAATCGAGGTCACATTAATCACGCAGCCCTGTGAGGCCTTGAGTTCATCGAACAAGCCGTTTGCCAGCAGCGCACAGGAAAACAGATTGACGTTAAAGACCCGCAGCCAGGTCGCATAGTCCGTATCGCGGACGCCCAAGCGCTGTCCATCAGCGCCTTTTGGCGAAATACCCGCGTTATCGACCAGCGCATCCAGCCGCCCGCCCAGCTTTTCCTTAATCAGAGGCAGCGTCTGTTGCAGGCTGTCGATATCTTCCAAATCGAGATGAATATGATTAAGCAATTTTTCCGCCCACGGGCACTCCTCCGCCCAGTTCTGGCGCGACGCGGTAAAGATCCGCCACCCCGCCGCGTGGAAATGCTTAACGGTGGCATGCCCGATTCCCCGGCTGGCACCGGTCAGCAGTAGTGTTTTTTGCGCTGTCATACCGAACCTCCTGAGTCTGTGTACAATCATTTTTTACACAACACACATCAAAATGGTGTTTGATGCATCATAAATTGAGTTTTAAAAAAAGCTGAAGAAATTTTCAGCAAAATTTAGATTCGCCTTTTCACTACTACATGCACCTTACCGTGAAAGTTTCGTGCGTATTAGTAGCAATATTTCTCTGCGACTTCATCACACGCCCGACGCAGGGCGGCTCACTCGCCGTCGCCCTGCGAACCCTGGCTTTTCGGCGCTAATTATGTCGCTGCGCGATGCCTTCGTCGGTATCAGGCTTAACGGACCGCTTGCGACACGTTCCCTACGTGGCGCAAGCTTTCGCGGCATCCATGCCGCTCATCCTAAGCCTGCTATCTCCTCAGCATAATTTCTTACGCCGGATAACAGTCTCCCGTTGTGCTGTGTATTACGTGTGTAAGAAACGGCACGCAAAGGGAGAAATACAATATCAACGCGCACGAAACATAACTCTGACACTTATTAACCCCCACTCCGTAACCGCTCCGAGCGGCGGCGTAAAATCTCCATCACGATTAGCAGGATAAGCGCAGCACCGACCATCATGGTCGCGGCAGCGGCTATCGTCGGGTCGAGGTTTTCGCGGATACCAGCAAACATCTGTAGCGGCAGCGTGCGCTGGCGCGGGCTGGCAAGAAACAACGTGACGATCACCTCATCAAACGAGGTTGCGAAAGCAAAGAGCGCGCCGGAGAACACGCCGGGGGCAATCAGCGGGAACGTGACCTTGCGAAAAGCCAGCAGCGGCGAAGCGCCCAGGCTGGCGGCGGCTCGCGTCAGGTTGTGATCGTAGTTCTTCAATACCGCCGTGACCGTAATCACCACGAACGGCACGCCGAGCATCGCATGGGCCAATACCAACCCCAGATAGCTATTCAACAGCGACAGTTTGGCGAAAAAGAAAAACATCCCTACCGCGACAATCACCACCGGCGCAATCATCGGTGAAATCAGCACCGCCATCACCAGTGACTTACCGCGAAATTCACCGCGCACTAGCCCGACTGAGGCCAGCACGCCAAGCACCGTCGCCAGCAACGTGGCAAGCGGCGCAATCAGCAGGCTGTTGCCCAGCGCGCCCAGCCACTCGCTGGAGTTGAAAAATTCACGATACCAGCGCAGGGAAAATCCCGTCAGCGGATAGCTCAGAAACGAACCGGCATTGAATGAGAGCGGCACAATCACCAGCACGGGCACGATTAAAAACAACAGCATCGCCGCCCCGTAGAAATTAAACAACGTGCTCCACAGGCGGATAACCACTTCACCCTGCTGTCTCATTTGTTATCTCTCCTATAAAAGTGTGCTTAGTGCGCCGCGACTTCCGCATTGGTGCGCGTTACACGGATGTACACGACATACAGCAGCGTCACGATGATCAGCAACTGAGTCCCCAGCGCGGCCGCCATTCCCCAGTTCATGGTGGTATTGGTGAAGAACGCGACAAAATAACTCAGCATCTGGTCACTCGGCCCGCCCAGCAGCGCAGGCGTAATGTAGTAGCCAATCGCCATCATAAAGACCAGCAGCGCTCCCGCCGTCACGCCCGCGTACGTTTGCGGCACGTAAACCCGCCAGAAGGCGATAAACGGATGCGCACCCAGCGAAATCGCCGCGCGTACGTAGTTCGGGGAAATGCCTTTCATCACCGCGTACAGCGGTAAAATGAAGAACGGCAGCAGAATGTGGGTCATTGAGATGTAGACACCGATGCGGTTGAACACCAGCACCAGTGGCTCGTCGATAATGCCGATGTGCATCAGCGAACGGTTGATCAAGCCACCGGACTGCAACAGTACAATCCAGCTTGCCGTCCGCACAATCAGCGATGTCCAGAACGGCAACAGCACCAGAATCAGCAACAGGTTGGCGCGGTTAGAGGGCTGTTTCGCCAGCCAATAGGCCAGCGGGTATCCCAGCCCCACGCACAGCAGCGTCACCACACCCGCCATCAGCAACGTACGCAGCAGCACATCGACATACAGCGCCTGATCGGCAGGCTGCGGGACAATCTGCTGCGTGGTGGCATCGACTTTGTGGTCAAACACCGCCAGCAGGTAATAGCTGGTAAAAGGCCGCGCCGCGCGATCGAACGTTTGCCAGGTCGCCAACTCGCCCCACATCGGCTGTTCACGTATCAGTTGGTCACGAATATCGCTGCTGCCCTCAGCGGGCAGCTTACGCAATGTGCGGGTAATCAGCGTGCGATATTCCGCCCCTTCATACCCCAATCGTTTGGTGATCGTGCTTAACTTGCCGCTGCTGCGGGCATCGCGCAGATCGCCGACTAACGCCCGAAACACCGCCTCATCCGGCACATCGTTGCCAGACCAAAGCCGCATTGCGGCAATGGTCTGTGGCATATTGTCGCGCAATTCCGGGTTGGAGACGCTTTTCCCCAAAATCGAGGTGATCGGGAAGAGAAAACTCACCACGATAAACAGAAACAGCGGCGCAATCAGCAGCAGAGAGCGTTTTTTATAGGCTTTCTGCGCCACCGACAATTGCTGTTTCAGTGTCGAATAATCCTCGTTTCCGCCAGACGGCGCAGCGGTTACGATATCGCTCTGGGACATAGGCTCTTTCTCCATCATCACGTACGGTCACTCACTGCGGCTTTACTGCGCGGCCCAGGCGTTAAAACGTTGCTCCAGCTCTTCACCATGATCGATCCAAAACTCAGTATCGACCTGCAAGGCCTGTGCCAGATTATCCGGTGCGGTCGGCAGATTGGCGGCGACCGCCGGTGCCAGCAGGCTGGTGGTTTTGACGTGCGTCGGGCCATACGGAATATTCTCGGCGAACACCTTCTGATTTTCCGGCTGGTTGGCAAACGCGATAAACAGCTCCGCCAGTGCCTTGTGCTTGGAGCCTTTGACGATCGCCCAACTGTCCAGATCGTAAATGCTGTCAGCCCAGACAATCTTGAAGTCATGCCCTTCTTTCTGCGCCGCCGCGACGCGGCCGTTATAGGCAGACGTCATCACCACATCGCCCGACACCAGCCATTGCAGCGGTTGTGCGCCGGATTCCCACCACTGGATATTCGATTTGATCTGATTCAGTTTCTTGAAAGCGCGCTCGACACCTTCCGGCGTCGCCAACACCGTGTAGAGCTCGTCACGCTTCACGCCATCGGCCAGCAGCGCAATTTCCAACGTAAATTTGGCACTTTTACGCAGCGCACGTTTGCCGGGGTAATCTTTCACATTCCAGAAGTCGGCCCAGCTTTTCGGTGCCTGTTTCAGCTTCTGTGCGTTATAGGTCAGCACGGTAGACCACAGGAAGATCCCCGCACCGCACTCGGTCACAGCGCCTTTGACAAACTGAGATTGATCGCCCAGCTTTGACCAGTCCAGCGGTTCAAACAGCCCTTCGCTACAGCCGCGCATCAGTTCAGGGCCTTCGACTTCCACGACGTCCCAGCCTACCTGTCCGGTTTCCACCATCGCCCGGATACGCGCCATTTCACCGTTATACTCGCCAGCTTCCACCGTGCCTTTGCCTGCCGCGGCGAACGGCTTGTAAAACGCCTTATCCTGCGCATCTTTGTTCAACCCGCCGAATGAGATCACCGTGACGGATTCCGCCTGCGCCTGACAGGCCATCGTCACCAGAAAAACCGTGGCCGCAATTTTCTTCAGTACCGGACGATTGCTGAGGCCTTTCGCTTTGGATGTGTTGTTGAGTTTGGACATCTTTTCGCTCCTGGAGTGTTAGCCAACGTAATAAGGTCAAATACGAACCACAATTTTGCAGACTGCCTTTTTGATGCATCATGTATCATGATAATCATGCAAAAAAATATGAGCATAAATTGTGCCAATTCAAAAATTTTATTGATGTTTTACTGCTGCGGCGGCGGGAACGGTGAGGAGAAGCATCAGGGATACACGACCTCACTCTCCGCCTGATGCCATTTCGCCATTTTTGCCATCTTGTGGTGCAAGCCAGCATTGCCTTGCACCACCCAGACACATTGTGCGTCTGGCGTGCGCGTGCCGATAGGGGCTATCGACACACGTTTCTTACCGACGATCTATCGTGAAAGATCGACGCAGAGATATTTCATTTCCAGATAGTCTTCAATACCGAAACGTGACCCTTCACGTCCCAGTCCAGACTGCTTCACCCCGCCAAACGGCGCGACTTCATTCGAGATCAATCCGGTATTAATGCCTACCATGCCGTAGTCCAGCGCTTCCGGCACCGTCCACTGACGCACGGCATCACGCGTGTAAACATAGGCCGCTAGCCCAAACTCGGTATCATTCGCCATCGCTATTGCCTCCGCCTCATCGCTGAAGCGGAACAGCGGTGCCACAGGCCCGAACGTCTCTTCGCGGGCGAAACGCATTTCGCGCGTTACCCCGCCGACGATAGTTGGCGTGAAGAACGTGCCGCCCAGTTCGTGACGTTTACCGCCCAGCAGCAGCGTTGCGCCGTGCGATAAGGCATCAGCAATGTGCTGCTCAACCTTGCTCACCGCATCGGCATCAATCAGCGGCCCCTGCGTCACGCCCGGCTGTGTACCATCGCCGACGTTCAACTTGCGCACTTCCTCAACCAGCCGTTCGACCAGCGTCGGATAAATACCGTTCTGCACGTAGATCCGGTTGGCACAAACGCAGGTCTGCCCGCTGTTACGGAACTTGGAGGCCAGAATGCCTTTCACTGCCTGATCTACATCGGCATCATCGAACACGATAAACGGCGCGTTGCCACCCAGCTCCAGCGACAGCTTTTTCACCGTTGGCGCGCTTTGCGCCATCAGGATACGGCCCACTTCCGTTGAGCCGGTAAAGCTCAGCTTGCGCACCACCGGGCTATCGCACAGCACTTTACCGACCGACTGCGCATCACCGACGATGACCTGCAATACGCCGCGCGGAATACCGGCCTGCTGTGCCAGTTCCGCCAGCGCTAGCGCGGTAAACGGCGTTTGCTCGGCGGGTTTAACGATCATCGTACAGCCTGCCGCCAGTGCGGGCCCGACCTTACGTGTAATCATCGCCGCCGGGAAATTCCACGGCGTAATCGCCGCACACACGCCAATGGGCTGCTTAATCACCAGTAGACGCTGCTGCCCCTGCGGGGATTGCAGCACGCTGCCTTCAATGCGCTTGGCTTCTTCCGCAAACCAGTCGATAAAGCTGGTCGCGTAGGCGATTTCACCCCGCGCTTCCGCCAGCGGTTTTCCCTGCTCCGCCGTCAGCAGCGCAGCCAAATCCTCCTGATTGTCCATAATCAGGCGCGCCCACGCCTGCAATAGCGCGGCACGTTCTTTTCCCGTCTTCTTACGCCATTCAACTAACGCCAACTCTGCGGCGGCAATCGCCTGCTCTGTTTGTGACACCGTCACTAACGGTACGTTACCCAACACCGCGCCCGTCGCCGGATTGGTGACATCCAGACGTTCACCGTTTTGGCTGTCTTGCCATTCGCCGTCAATCAGGCAGTGTTGACGGAATAAGGTTTGTTGTTTCAATGAAATAGATGATTTCAGTTGCATAGCTTCTCTTCTATCGTGTTAATACGCGCGTCAGGATGCTCATCGCCTTGCTGAACTGATCGTCAGGCACCGTTAACGGATACAGGAAACGGATCACGTTGCCATGTACGCCACAGGTCAGCAGCAGCAGACCGGCTTCCAACGCGCTTTTCTGAAATTGACGGGTAATCTCTGCCGACGGTTTACCCGTATTCGGATCGTTAAATTCTGCCGCCACCATCGATCCCTGTGCACGAATCGCCACCAGTGCCGGACACTGCGCTTTGATTTTCTCCAGCGTTTCCACCAGTGCAGCCCCCAGACGCTGTGCTCGTTGGCACAATTTCTCTTCTTCAATCACGTCCAATACCGCCAGCGCGGAAGCGACCGACAGTGGGTTACCCGCATAGGTGCCGCCCAATCCGCCCGGCGAGGGAGCGTCCATGACGTCAGCGCGACCAACGACACCAGAGATCGGGAAGCCGCCGCCCAGGCTTTTCGCCATGGTGATCAGATCCGCTTTTTCCGCGTAATATTCCATCGCAAACAGCTTGCCGGTACGGGCAAAGCCGGTCTGCACTTCGTCGGCAATCAGCAGGATGCCATGCTCGTCACACAGTTTACGCAGCCCGCTGATAAAGGATGGCGGCGCGACGTGGAAACCGCCTTCGCCCTGTACCGGTTCCAACAGAATAGCGGCAACCTGATCGGCGGCGATGTCGGTATGCATCAGACGTTCGACGCTTTCCAACGCCTGTTCAACGGTGATGCCTTGCTTCTCATTCGGATAAAGCGCGTGAAAAATAGAACCGGGGAACGGGCCGAACCCTGTGGAATACGGTGCCACTTTGCCCGTCAGCGTCATCGTCAGCAGCGTGCGGCCGTGGAACGCCGCGTTGAAGGCGATCACACCCGGGCGCTTGGTGTATGCACGAGCGATTTTCACCGCGTTTTCTACCGCTTCAGCGCCGGTGGTAAAGAACGTAGTCTTTGCCGCCCCTTCAATGGGTGCCAACGCGTTGATGCGCTCGGCCAACGTGACATAACTGCCGTAAGGCACAATCTGGTAGGCCGTGTGGGTAAAGCGATCCAGTTGCTCGCGCACCGCCGCGACAATCTTCGGGTGGCGGTGGCCGGTGTTCAGTACCGCAATCCCAGCGGCAAAATCGATAAATTCCCGCCCTTCAACATCCCACAGGGTGCTGTTTTCCGCACGCTCGGCATAGAAATCACACATGACACCCACACCACGCGGTGTGGCGGCCAGACGGCGTTGATTCAGTTCGCTATTCTTCATGGTCTGCTCCGGTATCCCAAACACATCTGCTAGTCGTTAAGCGATGCTGTAGTTGAATAATGATCTAGTTGAACAATGATCTAGTTGAACGATGACAGGTTGTCGAAAGATGATGATGTCATTTAGACGCGAGATGGTTCTATAATCCAGTGCCAGTTTTGAATATTTGAAGGATCCACTTTTGCGCTCGCTTCTGACCGACTTATTGCTTCAGCGTTTAGCGAACCAGCAAGACGGCGCGCTGAACAAGCGTTTGTACGACTGCATTCGGCTAGCGATTCTTGATGGCGCGATTGCTGCTGGCGAGCGTCTGCCGTCGTCGCGCGATCTGGCGCAGCAGCTGTCGCTGTCGCGCAATACCGTGCTGACGGCTTACGAACAGCTACTGGCAGAAGGCTATATTGAAGCGCGCAAAGGAAGCGGGACCTTCGTCACGGAACAGTTACCCGATGGCAATATGCAGCCGGTGAACAGCGACAACGCCGGGGAGATACGTGAGCCTAAGCATGAGCTCTCGCGTCGCGGCATGCATCTACTGGGCTATGCCGGTGCTTCCGTCCGGCAATGGGGGGCTTTTATGCCCGGCATCCCGGATATCGCCAGCTTTCCTCATGATTTATGGCGGCGTATTCAAACGCGCCTGACAAAGCGTGTTCGCCCCGAACAGCTCTCCTATTCGCCGATTGGCGGTTGCCCCGAACTCCAGTTGGCACTGGTGGATTACCTGCGCGTCGCCCGTTCTGTGGAGTGTACGCCGGAGCAGATTCTGATTACCGAAGGCACCCATCAGGCGATGGATCTGCTGGCCAAAATGCTGTGTAACCCCGGCGATTTGGCGTGGATTGAAGATCCCTGCTATTGGGGTATTCGCAATGTTCTGACGATTAACGGCCTGCGCATTGCTCCCGTCGATGTGGATGAACAAGGGCTGGCACCGCCAGAAACGCTCTCACCCGACGTCGCCCCGCGCCTGATTTGCGTGACACCGTCACATCAATATCCGCTGGGTGCGGTGATGAGTCTGGCACGCCGTCAGCGGCTACTGGCACTGGCGCAGGAACACGGCTGCTGGGTGGTGGAGGATGATTACGACAGCGAGTTCCGCTTTTCCGGCAGCCCGATCCCCGCGCTGCAAGGGCTACAGACACAATCGCCAGTGATCTACATCGGTACATTCAGCAAAACGCTCTACCCCGGCCTGCGTGTGAGCTACATGGTGCTACCGCCGCTGCTGGCGCAGTCGCTAAAGACGGCGCACTCCGAACTTTATCGCGGCGGACACTGGCTCACGCAGGCGACGCTCGCGCAGTTTATCCGTGAAGGCCACTACGCTGCGCATATCCGCCGCATGCGCCTGCTGTATGCCAAGCGCCGCGCGCTATTGACGTCACTAATCGAACAACATCTGGGCGCAGATTACGTCGGGGACAACAGCAACGCCGGGCTGCATATGCTGCTCAGCCTGCCTTCCCATATCGATGATGTCGTGCTGAGCGCCGCGATTTTGCGCCGTGGCGTGATGGTCAAACCGCTTTCCAGTTACTACCTGCAACCGACACAGCAGCGTGGTTTATTACTGGGCTACGCCAGCGTGGAAGAGAGCCAAATGACGCAGGCTTTCTCGGTGATTGTGGCCTGTATTCAGGCGCTACATACACGTCATTCCGACGCCTGACAGCCCCCGTATTTATACGTGCTCCTTCGCACCGTTACGGTGCCATCCTCCATCGATGCGCCCCATTACGGCGCACCCGTTGTGGTGAACAATGGCGTTATGACGCATTGCAGCGCGGTATTTTCTGCTCGTTAAGCATCCGGCATGGTTTATGCATTCTTATGAATAACAGTGACTGCCGGAGAGTGAAAAATGAGAAATTATGTCAGCTTCAGGAATGTTCAGAAGACCTATGACGGCGACCGCCTGATCGTCAAAAACCTCAATCTGGATATCCGTGAAGGTGAATTTCTGACCCTGCTTGGGCCTTCCGGCTCGGGAAAAACCACCAGTTTGATGATGCTCGCCGGGTTTGAAACCCCGACGCAGGGGGAAATTATGCTGCGCGATGCCCCGCTGCACCACCTCCCACCGCACCAGCGCGACATCGGTATGGTGTTTCAGAACTACGCCCTGTTCCCACACATGACCGTGGCGGAGAATCTGGCGTTTCCACTCTCCATCCGTCGCCTGAACCGTGCCGATATCAAAGAGAAAGTGGATCGGGTACTGGACCGCGTGAAGCTCACCAGCCTGGCCGATCGCTACCCCGCCCAGATGTCCGGCGGCCAGCAGCAGCGTGTCGCGCTGGCTCGCGCACTGGTTTTCGAGCCAAAGCTGGTGCTGATGGATGAACCTTTGGGCGCGTTGGATAAGCAACTACGCGAGCATATGCAGTTGGAAATCAAAGAGCTGCATCAGTCGCTGGAGTTAACCGTGGTGTACGTCACCCATGACCAGAGCGAAGCGATGACCATGTCCAACCGCGTCGCGGTGTTTAACGATGGCGTGATTCAGCAAATGGACAGCCCCAGCGACATCTACGAAAAACCGGAAAACGCATTTGTGGCGCAGTTTATCGGCGAAAACAATACGCTGCTCGCCACACGCGCCGAGGCCGAAGGCGCATTCTATCGGGCAACGCTGGACGATGGCACCTCGCTGCGCGCGCTGAAAGTCCGCCCCAGCTCACCGGGTCGAAAAATCACCCTCTGCATCCGCCCCGAACGTATTCACGTCAACGCGGCTCACGTCGATGACGGCATGCAGCACGTCAAAGCCCGCATTCAACAGTTCATCTATCTGGGCGATCACGTCAGGATGATGACGGAAGTGGCCGGTCAGCCGCAGTTTATGGTGAAACTCCCCGCCAGCGAGATTCAGCCGCACTGGAAAGCGGGTACCGAAGTCAATCTGTCATGGCAACCGGAGCACCTGCGCGCGCTGGATAGCATCATTACGCATTAATAGTGCTCTGGCAGCATCAAGAGATGTGAAAAGCCGAACAGAAAAAATAAATACGTTGCCCTGAATAAGGGCAACAGATACTGAATTAATATAGTGGGAACAGAGAAAATAATTAGCGCCATAGGGTATAATTTTTATTTAGGTAATTAATGCGTGACCACTCACAACTCAAAAACATCCTGTTTATTAATGACAGAATATCGCTGGAATTTTTTCCTGATATCTATTTACACTCAATACAGTTGCTCGTGCTAACCCTTCCTATTTTAAGTTTCAGGTACGTTATTCAATAATAACGATTTATTCTGTAACTTGAATTAATAAGGGCACATTCTAATGGACAGAGATCTCATATAAGGGAATACGTATGGATACGCCGCACTTCTTTGATCTGTCTGGAAAAACCGCGCTAATCACCGGAGGATCGCGTGGATTAGGGCTACAAATTGCTGAAGCACTCGGCGCACAAGGGGCTCACATAATCCTCTCAGCGCGCCACGCCGATGAATTGCAGACCGCGCAGTCACACCTTTCCTCATTGGGTATTCGTGCCGAATTGATTGCCGCCGACAATGCGCAGGATCGCGATATTGAGCGCCTCGCAGAGGAAGCCATCGCCAAGACGGGCCAGATAGATATTCTCGTCAATAATGCCGGTACGGCATTCGGTTCCCCAGCGGAAGACCATGCGATTGCTGACTGGGATCGCGTCATGAATCTGAATATCCGCAGCCTGTTTTTATTAACGCAGAAAATCGGCAAAGGCAGCATGATCCCTCGCCGCTATGGGAAAGTTATCAACGTGGCGTCGCTTGCTGGCTTACAGGGCAATCTGCCCGGCTGGCTGGAAGGCATCGCGTACAGCACCAGCAAAGGTGCCGTGGTGAATTTTACCCGTGCATTGGCAGGTGAATGGGGTGAATTTAATATCACCGTCAATGCGCTCGCCCCCGGTTTCTTCCCTTCCGCCATGACACAGAATTTGCTAAATCGCCTTGGCGTTGATGCACTGGCGCAAAAATCACCGCTGCGGCGTATTGGGGACGATGAAGACTTAAAGGGTGCAGCGATCCTATTTGCCTCCGATGCCAGTAAATATATTACGGGTCAAATACTTTCCATTGACGGAGGCATGAGCGCTATATAAACCGCGCCTATATTATTAGCTATCAATTATTCTATCTTTAATCATTCCAAATCAACGAGGCTCATGGAGGAGGCGCGTAATACAGCCAATTGGCATGCAACTTGAAGTATGACGGATATAAATTCATGTACGTTTTCAGTCGAGCTAATTACAGGAGTAATAGCGATGAAAAGTTGCTTTGATGGATGGTCACCACAAGTCATTGATAGTGAAGATAAGAAGGCAGTCATTGCGCATATCGAAAAATATCGCTTTGCCGTCGTTACCCGCGAATGGAAATACGATGATTCCGACTTCCAAAAAATGTCAGCGCTTTATTCGTTGGGTGATATTTATCAGTCAGCCTTTAACCGTCAGGAACACAAAGAGGGCGTATCGACATCCGGGGTGAATCAGATTGGCGGGCTCTCACACGGCACGCATATGGTTTTCAACAGTACCTCACACCTTTCTCTTCATACCGATGGCTCTTATATCCCGATAGGAAGCATAAAAACATCGATCCTCCTTTGTAAACAACATGCAAGCCAAGGGGGTGGAACCGTCCTGTTTGATAGCGTATCCGCGTTTCAGAAGCTCCGGGCTGAGCACCCTGACCTAGCGAATATTCTGCTTGAAGAACAGATTTTCAGACGCCGTTCAACTGGGACACAATCCGGGACACAGTACGCCCATATCGGTCCAGTTTTTCGGCCCGATCGGGACGGCGGATATATTGGCGGGTTTACGCTGGATGTGACCGCCGACTGGGACTATTCACGCAATATCAATCCGCGCGTTGTCGAGGCTGTCGAGTACATGTCGCAGTTGGCCGCTGAAGGTAGCCGCTATCACCTGACATTCCCTCTTTATCGCGGACAGGCCTTGATCATGCGTAACGATAAAATCTCTCACGGACGCCATGCCTATACGGACGATCCCGCCTCCCCAAGAACCCTGCTGCGAGGCATGTTCACCCGCGCCCCCACCCTGATCGCATAATCAAGGAGAGATCATGACCGATCGTTCAATGACGGAATCCGCGTTAGCGGCGCGCTGGGATGGCTGGCTGACGTGCCCGCAAGAGCACCTTCAAGCCCGGATGCGGGATGAGTTAACCGAGCTACCGATAAGCGAGAAAACGCGGGCAGCGATGCTGGCCTTCGTTCATGAATACCGTCTCAACGGCGTCAACTGGAGCGCTCAGGGAATACGCGGAGACGAAGTTCAGGCGCAGCTACAGGATCTTCAACATGACGCGCCGCCTTATTTTGCGTGGTTCTGCGAAAAAATTGCCCTTGCTGAAAAATACAAATGGGTCGGCGGCAGCGTGGATGCGGATGTTCTGGCGGCACAAACCCGCTATCAGAAATTTGCCATCGTCTCTACGCCCAGAGCGGGTACCCACCTGCTCCGCACGCTGTTAGGTTCCCACCCAAATATTGAAATGCACGGCGAAGCCTTCAACCGGTTTGGCCAACATTTGCTGCCCTATTCCGTTAAAGACACCGCTATCGAAACGATCCTACATCGCCACCTGTTCAGACCCTATTTTGAATACGTCGAAGCGGTCGGTTTCGTACTGTTTCGGGATCTTGATACCAACTGGGGCGATGCGCCGATCTGGCCTGCCTTGCTGGCAATCCCCGATCTGAAGCTGATCCTGCTGGAAAGAAGAAGCCGGCTACAGCAATTCGTGTCGTTGAAGAAAAGCCTGCGCGACCGCATCTGGTACGTCGGCCAGCATGATAGTCGCCCGATTTCTCACGAAAAAATGGCAGTGTCGGTCGATGAGCTAACGGCGTTCATCGATAGCAATCTGGAAAATCAGGCCGCGTTTTATCAAGCTTTTCAGCACCATGACATCCTCACCCTTGACTACGAAGAAGTGATGTCAGCGCCCGATATGGCTTCCAGCACGGTGCTGTCTTTCCTGGGGATTTCCGATTCCAGGCTCTGTGCCGGTACAGGAAAAAAAGAGACCCGAACGATTGATTCGATCGTGAGTAACGTTGACGACATCAGAACCGCGCTGACAGGGACACAATATGAATCCTACCTCTAGCCCATACTGGCCACCTTATACGGCTCTCACTGAAAAAGACGAGCGCCCGATTATTCACCGTGGCGAAGGTGTTTATCTTTATGATGAACGCGGGCAGCGCTACTTTGACGGGATGTCGGGCTGTTATAACCATTGCCTAGGGCACTCCCACCCTGAATTCATTGCCGCCCTGCAACAACAATTATCCACGCTGATTCATGCCTGCAATATCTATTCAAATACCCAACTCCCCGGCGAACTGGCCGAAAAACTCGCCACTAAGCTACTCGGTACAGGCCTTCGTAAAACGTTCATCGTCGGGAGCGGCAGCGAAGGCGTTGAAAGCGCACTAAAAATGGCCTGGCAATATCAGGTCAACCGTTCCCGTCCAGCGAGAACGAAAATCGTGGCGATTAACGGCGCGTACCACGGCTGTACGCTCGGTGCGATGATGGCGACCAGGCGCCCTTTTATCAACGAGGGCATTTTACCGTCTCTGCTCGACAGCAATACGATCACGATGCCCCCACCTGAACACCTCAACGATATTCGCGGCTGGGAAACGCTGTTAGAAGAGCAGGAAGCGACCATCGCCGCCGTCATTATTGAACCGATCATGGCAATGGAAGGCACCCGACAGCTACCTGAGGGCTTCCTGCAACAGCTTTCGCAGTTAACAAAAAAACACGACATTCCGCTGATCTGTGACGAAGTTTACTGCGGCGTTGGCCGTGCGGGGACGTTCTGTGAATCGGTCTCACAAGGTGCACAGCCTGACATTGTCATTTTCAGCAAGTGTCTGGGTGGCGGCGTTCCCATCACCGCCGTGCTTGCCACGGAGGCGATTACCGACAGCTTTAAAGGGCAAATGCCGCCGTTTTTCCGCCACGGCCATACGCAATCCGGCAACCTGCTGGGCTGCCGCGCGGCGCTGTTTGTCATGGATTATCTGGATGCGCATCACCTCTACGATGAGGTCACGGCAAAAGGAAGAACGATCCTCCAGCTCGCCAAACAGCATTTCCCTCAAACCGAGGGGCTGATCAGCCTGCAAGGTAAAGGGCTGATGCTATCGATGACGTTTGAGTCCCTCGAACAGTGTGGCCGTGCGCAGGCGGCGATACGCCAACATGGCGTCATCGTTGGCGCAGCGGGTCCGTACTTAAAACTGGCACCCGCTTTCACGATTTCAGCCAACGAAACAGAGGAACTGATTCAACGTATGACTACCGCACTGGAAAGCCTCTGATGGGCGTTAACCGCCACTATCCGTCAGGTGTGATTAATAACAGGGAGTGAAAAAATGTCCGACTATTTTGATCTTGAACGCATCATCCACGGCAAACGGCATGAAACCCCTTTCCAGTGGGGAGAATTAACCCAGATATGGCGTAACAGCACTATCGCCTCGACGCTTGCTCACGAGTTCCCGACCGACGGGTTTAACTATCGTGAACGTAACGGCGGTTACTTTTATCGTCGTACCCTTATTCCTTTAGCCTCCGGCAAGGTGAGCGACACCACGACGCTGTCCGACGCCTGGCTGGGAATGTGCAACGACTTGGTTTCTGACGACTTTACTGCCGCCCTGTCCGCCTTCTGCGGTGCCGACCTTTCCGAATTCAAAATGGAAGCCGTGGCCTTTCGCGGCGGGCGAGATACACACTACCTTCCCCATGTCGACGCATCCCTAAAACGCGGATTCCGCCTGATTATCTATTTTAACGCCGAATGGGAAGAAAGCTGGGGCGGTGCCTTTCAGATCCTCAACCCAGAGAATCATGCTGACGTCTGCCATTCCGTTCTCCCGATTATGGGCAACGCCAGCGTCATCATCCGCAACGGGTTTTATGAAACCTGGCATGCGGTCATGCCGCTAACCGGCGTTTCCGTCAAAACACGTAATGCGCTGAATATCACCTATTACGAACCCGGCACGACGAGTACAGCGCAGTGAAGAAGCTTATTTTTCTCTACGGGCCGCCTGCGGTGGGGAAACTCACTATCAGTCGCCTGCTGGCAGAGAAAATGGGTGCAAGGCTATTTCATAATCATCTGACGTATGATTTAGCGATGGCGGTGCTCCCGCCGGATAGTACATTTAGCACGCTCCGGCGCTTCGCCTGTCAGCTAAGGCTCTATGCCATCACGTTACTTTTTGCAGAGGATGAGCGCGATTTGATCACGACTTTCTGCTATGAGGGAAGCAAAGACGACGGGTACATTGAGGCGATAAAGACACTGTGCGCGGAACATGGCGTGACGCCATTTTTCGTTCAACTCTGTAGCGACGAAGTGCACCTCTTAAATCGCGTAGAAAACGCTGATCGACATCAGTTCGGTAAGGTGAATACACAAGATAAGCTCAAAGAAATTCTGAGGAATTGCGACTACACCGACACGATCGATGCAGCTCATCATCGTTCACTGCACACCTCTGCGCTGGCGCCTCACGAAGCCGCAGAACAGTTACTCGACTGGTTTTATTCATCTTCATATTGACGTAACAGAAAGCACGTTGCCCCTGAACAGGGGCAACGGATACAAAATTAATCCCGAATCTTGCGGTATACCCACAGCACGACAATCGCGCCGACAACCGCCACCACAAAACTGCCGAAATTAAAGCCATCGACCCGGCCGAACCCAAAGAAAACGCTGATATAGCCGCCCACAACCGCACCGACAATCCCGAGCAACACCGTCAGGATAAAGCCGCCGCCGTCTTTACCGGGCATAATCCACTTAGCCAGAATCCCCGCAATTAAGCCAAAAATAATCCAGGACAGAATACCCATACCTACTCCTCGCGTTTTCGTTTCACCACACCCGCTCTCTCGCCACTCATCGGCAAAGCGGGCCGTTAAGCAAGTATAGGTTAGGATTGGGGAAGTGGTGGGTTGGTGTGGCATATTTGGTTGCCTTACACCGATCTGTTTCTCAGTACGTTAGGTTATTGAGTTAGTTATCCAGCAAGTATCGATAAAATGGAATATACAAGCCCAGAGCTAGTGACTAGATTATTGATGACCGCCGAACGGTCATCAATAACTGTATAGCAACCACACCGAGTTATTTACAAGAGCATCCATAAGTGGAATGTATTTTACACCTGAATATCATAAAAGTTTTTTTCAAAATCACCAACGTTTGACCACACATTCACTAATGGGCTAAGGTTTTTCTTTTCCGAGTAATAATTGATGTAAACTAGAAACATAAAAAGTGTGTATTTCACATATGCTCTGTTTGGTCGTATTCTTTTATTCAGTAACAATACATTTTTAATGGCATTCTTCGACACGGACTTCTTTATTATAATCTGAAGCTCACCAATATATTTCAAATCAAGAAGTTTCAAAATTTCAACACCTTCTTGAATGTGAAAAAATTCAATTTCATTAGTGCTGATTTCATTAACATCAAGTCCTGAATCCTTAGCAAGTTTTTTATATTTACAATATTCTGATTCTAGATCGCTGTCTGAATCAATGAGAGCGGTCAACGACATTTCGTTAATCAATATATCGCCCGCCCTACTGTTTATAACTTCGCCTCTAACTGTTTCATCATATTCGTATATTTTCCTTTTTATATTTAAAAATTCCTTATCGACCAACTCTAGGTTACCAGATAATATAGAAAATAAACGTCTTATTTCGTCTGGCATAGAATTTTTAGATTTGTACCCTAATTTATGCTCTATTTCAGCCCAGCAGTGTTGCAATATTGTTCTTATTTGTATTTCGAATTTATAATCGCTAAAATCCGAATACTCAGGTAAAGATGATCTTTCTTCTTTCAAAGAAACAATATAGTGAAGTGACATATATCCGAATCTATCTGGCTCTATAGCTTTTCTCTTATCTATAGAGTTTTCTTCGTCTATTATAAATTCTTTTCTTATTAAAATTTCAATATCATCAATATCAGACGAATAAAAGGTTATGATTCTAAATCCAAGAATGTCAGTGATATCTTTCAGATTTTTATATTTTTTCTTCTTTTGTATTTTATTTTCTAAGCTAATGGAAGTCTTAACTCTATGGGATATAGAGTGTGTATCAATATTATTTTTCCTAACCAAAGTATTTAACAATGCATTTATTGACACCCCCATTTCTTTTATCTTTTGTTCATTGGATAAAAAATCTTCAACAATGTTTTCATCTGAAGAAAAATCACTCATAGCATCACCTCTACTTGATAATTAATCCTTTGCTAGATTTTCAGTTCTTTTGGGATCAAAGACAACACTTAGATGGGCACAAACCTAAGCAAGGATATACGCCCCAGATTCGGCGAAAAATCAAAAAATAAAGTACACCAGCCACGTATAAGGGCCACACAATTAGCATCCTAATCCTTCGCATACAAATACACCGACGCCCGTGATACGCCGAGGTGTTGCGCAATGGTTTCCATGGATTTTTTGACTTCCAGCAGGCCGTTGTCTTTCAGTTCCTGAAGCAGGATTTTTCTGTCCTGCGCTTTTAACGCCCGTGGCGTGGTAGCAAGCCGGGCGGCGAAGTGATCGATGTGTTGTCTGATCGCCGCCGCGCCGTTTGGTTCCAGATGCTCGGTCACCGAGTCCGACGCAAGCTGGGTGAACTGCGCCAGCGCATTTTGCATGCCGCGAAACAGCGTCATATCGACGTTCAGGCACAGCGCGGCGACATATTCACCTTCTGCATTTTTGATGCCGACCGAGGTGCTTTTTACCGGACGCCCGTCGGCAAACTGGTTGGCGTAGTTCGCCAGAATGTTAGGAAATTCGGGCGAGGCAATGCGGGCAAGGCCCAGTTCCGTTGCAGGCGCGCCCACCTCCCTGCCGGAGAGGTTATTGTGAATGGAAAGTATCGCGTGGTCCGGGTTTTTCAGATCGTGCACAACCACTTCACAGAATGGCGCGAACGTTTCACTCAACCCTTTTGCGATGGCATCCAACTGCGTCAGCAGCAGACCTTCTCCAGATGCAGACATATTCCTCTCCACTGTCCATATTCAATACCCATGCCTGCACAAGCGCGTTTTCTGGCGCTGAGTGTACTGTAAGTACACCTGATTTAGTACCACACGCGGTGTCAGCGGCGGTCACGCCTTGCTCCGTGACACGTACTCGTTCCGTTTTTTTTCAGCAGCATACGACGCACCTCACGTAGGTTGAGAATCTAAAGATAAATCACATTAGACAATTTATCTAATTTTATATATTTTGTTTATCAGGCATTCGACAGCATCGGGCCAATGGCCACGATATTCATAATCACTAACATCGGATTATCCAACTATGAGCGACTTACGCCTCCCAACCTACGACGATGTGGTAGCCGCAGCGGAACGTATTGATGGCTATGCCAATAAAACGCTAGTGATGACATCGCGCACGGTCAATAACGCATTCGGTGCAGAGCTTTTCTTTAAGTGTGAAAACTTGCAACGCATGGGCGCATTCAAGTTTCGCGGTGCGATGAACGCACTGTTGCAGTTCTCGGACGAGCAGAAAGCCGCTGGCGTAGTCACCTTTTCTTCTGGTAACCATGCGCAGGCGATTGCGCTGGCTGCCAAATTACTCGGCATTCCAGCAACGATTGTCATGCCACACGATGCCCCGGCGGCAAAGGTCGCAGCCACGCGCGGTTACGGCGGAAACGTGGTGAAATACAACCGATATACCGAAGATCGTGAGCAGATCGGCAACGATCTGGCGAAAAAGCATGGCCTGACGCTCATTCCCCCTTACGACCACCCGCACGTTATTGCTGGGCAAGGCACCGCCGCGAAAGAGTTGCTGGAAGAAACGGGTGAATTGGACGCCCTGTTCGTCTGTCTGGGCGGCGGCGGATTGCTGTCAGGTTGTGCGCTTGCCACCCGTCAGCTATCCCCACACTGCAAAATTTATGGCGTCGAACCTCTCGCGGGCAACGATGGGCAGCAATCTTTCCGCAGCGGCAACATTGTGCATATCGATACGCCCAAAACCATCGCCGACGGCGCACAGACTCAGCATTTGGGTAACTATACCTTCCCTCTGATTCGTCAGAATGTCGACGATATCCTGACCGTGACGGATGACGACCTGATTGACGCGATGCGGTTTTACGCCGAACGCATGAAGATCGTCGTTGAGCCAACGGGGTGCCTCAGCTTTGCGGCGGCACGCAATCTCAGGGAATCGCTACGCGGTAAACGCATCGGCATTATTATCAGCGGCGGGAACGTCGATATCAGCCGCTACGGCGCATTTCTGACCGGCAATGCCTAAGGAAAAAACGATGATCTTTATTTCTGAAGCGGAATCAGCGGAACTCATCAACCATGAGCTGGCTTATGACGCCGTTCGTGAAGCCCTGCTCGCCGCCAGCAAACCGGAAGCACGCAGTTTTCCGGTGGTACACGGGCAAGGTTCCGATCCGGTCAACACCTTCAGCATCAAGGCTTCAGCAACCGGTGAACTCGCGGGACTAAAAGTCGGTTCGTTCTGGCCGGGAAACCCCGCTAACGGGCTACCTCGCCATAATTCCCTCATTCTGCTGTTCGATCAGCAAATCGGCAAAATCGCTGTCGCGATTGAAGCCGGAAAAGTGAACGCCTTTCGTACCGCCGCCGCCAACGCCGTTGCAGCCGATTTACTGGCAAGACCTGATTCCTCAGTCCTGGCCGTGTTCGGAACCGGTCATCAGGCCCGCTATGAGTGCGCCGCGCTGGCAAGAATACGACCCATTCGTACCGTGCTAATTGTCGGACGCGATAGCAGTAAATCCGCAGAGATGGCGCAAGAATTCAAGGCAGCCGGACTGGATGCGCAAGTCAGCAATGCCGAAAGCGCGTGTCGCGCAGCAAATATCATCGTGACCGCAACGCCCTCACGCGCGCCGCTGTTTAACGCCGAATGGGTTAACGCCGGAACGCACGTTGTCAGCATGGGATCGGACGCCGTCGGCAAGCAGGAATTGCCGCCCGAGCTGTTTACCACAGGCCGCCTGTTTTGCGATCTGCCTTCCCAGTCCCGAATGATTGGTGACTTCCAGCATGCGCCAGCCCATGTGACGCTGACCGCCATTGGCGATGTGATTAGCGCAAACGCAGCAGGACGACAAACGCCGGACGATATCACCGTGTTTGACAGCTCTGGCTTGTCCATTCAGGACTTATATATTGGCCAGCGTATTCTTGCCGCCTGGCAACAGGCTAAACGAAATGAAGGTGCACAATGAACAAGAGTGAATGGCTTAACGCGCTGGAAACGCCCTTTTTGCTGATTGATGAGTTCCGCTTTCAACGCAATATCGACAGGCTTTATCAGCGTACGGAAAAATTAGGCAGCCAGATTCGACCGCACCTCAAAACGCTACGCTCGATTGAAGCTGGTCGCTATCTACTCAAAGACGCCGCTTCACCCGCGACAGTTTCGACGCTGGCAGAAGCAGAGGCCTTTGCCAACGCGGGTTACACCAACCTGCTCTACGCCGTGGGGATCGCCCCGCACAAGCTGCCACGCATCGCCAACCTCATCCACAAAGGTGTGAATATTCATATTCTTCTCGATAGCGCAGAGCAGGCACGCGCGGTGACCGATTTCGCACTCGCCAATAGCGTGACGTTTTCGGTGTTTATCGAGATTGACTGTGACGGACATCGCGGCGGTATTCCGCCGGAAAGCGACGCGTTGCTTGAATTGGCAAAGCAGATCGACGGCAACGGTGCAACGCTTACCGGCCTGCTGGCGCATGCGGGAGAATCCTACGCCTGCCGCACGGACGAGGCGATCAGAGCCGCCGCGCGTGCCGAGTGCAAAGCCATCAATACCGCCGGACAGCGTGTACGGGCACTGGGAATTGCCTGCCCCGTACTCAGCGTCGGTGCCACGCCAACGGCGCACTTTGCTGAGGATTTAACCGGTGTTACCGAAGTCAGAGCGGGCGTGTTCACCACGTTCGATCTGGTGATGAAAAATGTCGGTGTCTGTTCGCTGGATGATATCGCGCTGTCGGTCGTCAGCACCGTGATTGGGCATAATCGCGAAAAAGGCTGGGTGTTTATCGATGCGGGTTGGATGGCGCTCTCCCGCGATCGCGGCACCGCATCTCAGGCAAAAGATTACGGTTACGGGCTGGTTTGCGACCTGGACGGCCGCCCTTACGACGATCTCTGCGTAACAATCACCAATCAGGAACACGGCATTATCGCACTACCCGCCGACAGTGGGCTTTCTGTGGATGATTTCCCCGTCGGCACCCGACTGCGGATATTGCCTAACCACGCCTGTGCAACAGCTGCAATGCATCAGCACTATCAGGTGCTGAAATCACACACGCATGAACAAGAAACCTGGCAGCGTATTACCGGCTGGTGATGATTTGCTGAACATCATCGATCATACCGCCCGATCTGAACACGTCGGGCGGTCATTGTCGTGCTACTCGTGGTTATCTTTCCGTGTCGACAACCCGTTCGGCTCAGCCTAACGTCGGCTCGCAGTTCACTGGGAAATTCACCGAGTGAGCGATGTAGCAGGCATCGTGCGCCAGTTCGTGCAATTTGGCATATTGCTCGGCGGTAGGCTGCTTCTCACCACTGAATGTCACCTGCGGACGCAGCGTAACGTCCAGCATCGCCATTTTTCCCGCCGCATTCACCCCCATCGTCCCCACCGCGTGGTCCTGATAGTCATCCACGCAGAAGCGTTTTTTAGCCGCAATGGAAAGAAACCACAGCATATGGCAGCTCGACAGTGAGGCTACCAGCGCTTCTTCGGGATCGACCGCATCTTCCAGCGAAAAAGGCAGCGGAACGACATGAGGTGACGACGAGGCACGCAGCGTAATCCCACCGTCAAACTGC
Organism: Pectobacterium carotovorum; assembly: GCF_900129615.1. Lineage (GTDB taxonomy): Bacteria > Pseudomonadota > Gammaproteobacteria > Enterobacterales > Enterobacteriaceae > Pectobacterium > Pectobacterium carotovorum. The sequence continues at coordinate 615,582 of NZ_FQWI01000001.1, forward strand.
CACTGATGCAGGCGGCTGTAGCGGTTATCAATAAAATCTTGCCCATCGCGTTGCCAGCATATTGAAGCACGGTATTCAGACATGACCCAGTTCCCTGTGTTGTGACAAATTAAGTGTTGTGACAAATTAAGTGTTGTGACAGATTCAGCGTTATGAAACATTCAGGTTTTGTCCGACGACTTAACTCTTCTCTTTCGGCGCAGCACGCCCAGAGTGACTCTCCAGCCCTCGCAATAGCGCAGCAAGGTTAGCATCAAGAGAAGCCAGAACCTCGGCAGGCAGCACCGATAACACCTGACGCTCATTCTCAATGTGTGCTTCAACGGCGCGGTTAATCAGTTCAAGCCCCGTGCCGGTGAGTTGCACGAGCATGCTGCGCGCATCCTGTTCGTTCTGTACGCGTTCAATAAAGCCGCGGGTTTCAAGGCGTTTGAGTCGGTGAGTCATGGTGCCTGACGTCACCATCAGCGCGGAGAACAGCTCCGTCGGGCTAAGGCAATGCGGCGCACCTGCACGCCGCAGCGTAGCCAGCATATCAAACTCCCAACTGCTCAGTTCAAATCTGGAGAAACAGGCTTCCAGCCGCAGTTCGATGAACGCGGCACATCGTCTGAGGCGTCCAATCGGCCCCATGGGGCTGGCATCCAGATCGGGCCGCTCGCGCCGCCACTGTTCAAGGATGGCATCTACCGCATCATATTCGCGTTCGCTGGTTTGATTTTTCATTTATCTTGACTTCAAGGTAATTAATCAACACTATCATGATATCTTGAATTGAAGGTAAAGTCATGAACACTACATCCTCACCACACTATTGGCGTGACGTCATACTCACGGCGCTGGCTCCCGCGATTTGGGGATCTACCTACATCGTGACATCAGAAATTCTGCCACCGGATCGCCCCTTTACGGCGGCGCTTATCCGCGTGCTGCCTGCGGGTCTACTGCTGCTCTTATTCACTCGCCGCTTCCCCGCCCGGCGAGACTGGTGGCGCGTGCTCGTGCTCAGCGCTTTGAATATCGGCGTTTTTCAGGCACTGCTGTTTGTCGCGGCTTATCGCTTGCCTGGTGGGCTGGCGGCGGTACTTGGTGCGATCCAACCGCTGCTGGTGATGGTGTTAGTCTGGGCAGTGGATCATCGCGCGCCCAGACTGGCGACACTGTGGTCGGCGATAATCGGTGTGGTCGGCATGGCTATTTTACTGCTGTCGCCGCAGACGACATTTGAGCCCGTGGGCGTTGCGGCCGCACTGCTGGGCGCGGTCTGTATGGCGACGGGAGTCTGGTTAACACGTCGCTGGCAACTTGATTTGCCCGTACTGCCGCTGACCGGCTGGCAACTCTTCCTCGGCGGATTGATGCTGGCACCCGTCGCGTGGGTAGTCGATGCGCCTCTGCCTGCGTTAACGCTGTCGCAATACACCGCCTATATCTATCTCTGCTTGGCTGGTGCTGTGATCTCTTATGGGCTGTGGTTTCGTGGCATAACCCGTCTGCCGACAATTGCCGTTGCGTCATTGGGATTATTGAGTCCGTTAACGGCCGTCGTGCTGGGTTGGGTGTTACTTTCACAGTCGATGACCGGTACGGTGTTTCTGGGTTTGGCAATCGTATTAGCCAGCGTCTTCGCCGTGCAATGGACGACAGCACGAAGCAAGTAATCGGCTGAGCTGCCGATGACGATCGTTGTTGGCGGGGAAAGATGAAAAGGAAGGCATTAAAATGGCGGCGTTATCATAACGCCGCTGTTTTAAATTGATGACTGATCTATTTGTAAAACGAAAACGGGGTAATGGAATAGAAGAGTAAAGCGTCCGCGCCAGGGATGGCGCGGCTCGAGCTTACAGGGAGGTACTTGCAGCGTCTTTACGATCTATCCATTATCCCCGCTTCACGTACTTCATCAGCAAGCATTATTTTCTATCATATCTAGCGACGGTTACGTACTAACTGGTAGCGACGCGTCAGGTACTCGACCGGTGCGCTCCAGATGTGAACCAGACGGCAGAACGGGAACAGAACGAACAGCGTCAGACCCAACACGATGTGCAGCTTAAAGATCAGCGCGACACCCGCCAGATGCTCAGATGCTCCCCCCTGGAAGAACGCCACGCTCTGCGCCCAACCGACCAATTTCAGCATTTCACTGCCGTCCATATGCTGTGCAGAGAACGGGATGGTCAGAAGACCCAAACCCGCCTGAATCACCAGCAGAGACAGAATGAGAATGTCGCCAACGCTGGACGTGGCACGAATGCGTGGGTTGGTCAGACGGCGTTTTAACAGCAGCACGCCACCGACAAACGTCAGCAGACCTGCCGCACCACCGCCGAACATCGCCATTTTCTGTTTTACATCCATCGGCAGGAAGGCTTCGTACATCCAGTGCGGCGTCAACATACCGAGGAAGTGCCCGGCAAATACGCCCAGAATCCCCAGATGGAACAGGTTAGACGCCAGACGCATCCCTTTCTTATCCAGCATTTGGCTCGAACCTGCGCGCCAGCTGTACTGGCCGTAGTCATAACGCAGCCAACTGCCAATCAGGAAAATCGCCATCGCCAGGTAAGGATAGATGTCAAAAAAGAACACATTAAAATAATTCGTGATTGCACTCATTAGCGTTGCCCTCCCGCCGATGTCGCGTCAAGATTCAGATATTGCGGCACCACCGCGCCAGCGAAGCGGCGTTGGTGTTGCGTTTGTTGGGCCGATGCGCAGCCTTCTTCGCCGAGGAACTTAACCTGCTCCTCTTCCCACACGGCATCCAGCGCCTGCGGCGTGTCGTCACGCGCTTCGTCAGCCACCTGATGTGTGACATCGTCACTTTTCAGGTCACTACCGGACAACGCCAACAGCAGATCGAACAGCGTGGCATAGCTGCTGTCACGCTGCTGCAAACGCGCGCCAATCAACGCCAAAATCGGCGCGATGTCGAGTAAACCCGCGCGACTCTGCGCGGGCTCCAGACGAGAAAGGTACTCAAGATACAGCGGCAGGTAGTCCGGCAGCTCACGGCAATCCAGCGCCAGACCGGCATCCTGATATTGCTGCATGAGATCGACCATCGCCTGACCACGATCGCGAGACTCACCGTGAACGTGTTCGAACAGCAGCAACGAGGTCGCCCGACCGCGGTCAAACAGGCCGCTATACTCCGCCTGTTTGTCCAACAGATCCTGCGCACACAGCGTGTTGATGAACTGCATGAGCTGATGACTCTCACGCAGCGGTAAAGCATCAGCCTGCTCTACCGCTTCGATCAACTCAGCCCGATTTTCCCACAGCTCGCTATCGGGATAGTCCAGCAGGCGGGCAATAATCCGCAGGCTAATCATGGTTCGTCTCCCGCATGATTTTGCTGTTCATATCGCGCGTTTTGCTGCTGACATCGATGGCATCAATACGTTTGCTGTTGAACAGATTGAATTTGGTATCGCTGCCGTGGCAGCCATCGCCAAAGCTGAAGCCGCAGCCTTTGCTTTCTGGGAATGCTTCACGCGCCAGTTCACGATGGCTTGATGGAATCACGAAACGGTCTTCGTAGTTCGCAATCGCCAGATAGCGGTACATTTCCTGCGCCTGCGCTTCGGTCAGCCCAACCTGCTCCAGCGCGCTGGTATCAATTTTGCCTTCTACGGTTTCTGCACGTTTGTAGTGACGCATCGCCAGCATACGTTTCAGCGCCAGCAATACGGGCTCGGTATCCCCTGCGGTCAGCAGGTTCGCCAGATATTGCACCGGGATACGCAGGCTTTCGACATCCGGCAATACGCCAGTGTGCGCCAATTGACCCGCATCCGCGGCAGACTGAATCGGTGACAACGGTGGCACGTACCACACCATCGGCAGCGTGCGGTATTCTGGGTGCAGCGGCAGCGCCAGCTTCCAGTCCATCGCCATTTTGTACACCGGCGACTGTTGTGCCGCTTCAATGACGCTGTTTGGAATGCCATCTTTCAGCGCTTGTTCAATGACTTTCGGGTCGTGCGGGTCAAGGAACACATCCAGTTGGCTCTGGTACAGATCTTTCTCGTTTTCCACAGAAGCTGCTTGCTCGATGCGGTCTGCATCATAGAGCAACACTCCCAGATAGCGGATACGTCCGACGCAGGTTTCTGAGCAGAGCGTAGGTTGACCACTTTCGATACGCGGGTAGCAGAAAATACATTTTTCTGATTTGCCGCTCTTCCAGTTGAAGTAGATCTTCTTGTACGGGCAACCGGTCAAGCACATACGCCAGCCGCGACACTTGTCCTGATCGATCAGGACGATGCCGTCTTCGCCGCGTTTGTAGATCGCGCCGCTCGGACAGGTTGCCACGCACGCAGGGTTCAAGCAGTGCTCACACAGACGCGGCAAATACATCATGAACGTGTTTTCGAACTGGCCGTACATCTCTTTTTGCATGTTGTCGAAGTTCTTATCCTTCGAACGCACGCTGAATTCACCACCCAGATCGTCTTCCCAGTTCGGGCCGTTCTCGATTTTCTTCATCCGCTGACCGGTAATCAGCGAGCGCGGACGGGCGACAGGCTGGTGCTTACCTTCCGGCGCTTTACGCAGATTCTGGTAGTCGTAGTCGAACGGCTCATAGTAGTCGTCGATTTCCGGTACATCTGGGTTAGCGAAGATTTTGGACAACACGCTGATACGGTTACCCATACGCGGTTCGAGCTTGCCGCTGATTTTACGGATCCAGCCGCCCTTCCATTTTTCCTGATCTTCCCAGGCATGGGGATAACCCACGCCCGGTTTGGTTTCGACGTTGTTGAACCAGGCGTATTCCATCCCTTCACGGCTGGTCCAGACGTTTTTACAGCTAACGGAGCAGGTGTGACAGCCGATGCATTTGTCCAGATTCAGCACCATGCCCACTTGTGAACGAATTTTCATCAGGCTTTCTCCTGCTGTACCGCTTTCTGTACATAGTCCTGGCCTTCATCATCCAGCCAGTCGATGCGTTTCATTTTACGAACCACGACGAACTCATCGCGGTTTGACCCGACGGTGCCGTAGTAGTTAAAGCCATAAGCCAATTGGGCATAGCCGCCGATCATATGGGTCGGTTTCGGCGTGATGCGGGTTACCGAGTTGTGAATACCGCCGCGCTGCTGGGTAATTTCCGATCCCGGCAGGTTAATAATGCGTTCCTGCGCGTGGTACATCATGGTCATTCCCGCTGGCACACGCTGGCTGACAACCGCACGCGCCGTCAGCGCACCGTTGGCGTTGAACGCTTCTACCCAGTCGTTATCCGCAATACCCAAATCACTGGCATCGTCTTCGCTCAGCCAGATAATCGGGCCGCCGCGACCCAGCGTCAGCATCAACAGGTTGTCGCTGTACGTGGAGTGAATGCCCCATTTCTGGTGTGGCGTCAGGAAGTTCAGCGGTTTTTCCGGGTTGCCGTTAGGTTTCTTATTCATCACCGGCTCAGCCGCACGGGTATCAACCGGCGGACGGTATACCAACAGGCTTTCACCGAAGGCACGCATCCACTCATGGTCTTGATACAGCTGTTGGCGGCCAGACAGCGTACGCCACGGAATCAGCTCATGAACGTTGGTATAACAGGCGTTATAGGAAACGTGTTCGTCTTCCAAACCAGACCAGGTCGGGCTGGAGATGATCTTGCGCGGCTGCGCCTGAATATCGCGGAAGCGAATTTTCTCGTCTTCTTTATTCAGTGCCAGATGCGTGTGGTCACGACCGGTGAATTTGCTCAGCGCTTCCCACGCCTTCACGGCCACCTGCCCGTTGGTTTCCGGGGCCAGAGACAGAATCACTTCTGCCGCATCGATCGCCGTTTCAATCTTCGGACGACCTGCCGCCGCACCGTCAGCCTTGGTGTAGTTCAGTTTTTTCAGGAAATCGACTTCGGTCTGTGTGTTCCAACCGATGCCTTTACCGCCGTTGCCCAGCTTGTCCATCAACGGACCAAGCGAGGTGAAACGTTCGTACAGGTTCGGGTAATCGCGCTCCACCATCATCAGGTGTGGTGCAGTTTTGCCCGGAATCAGATCGCATTCGCCTTTTTTCCAGTCATCCACGCCGAACGGCTGCGCCATTTCTGCCGGGGAATCGTGTTGAATTGGCAAGGTAACCAGATCGGTTTCCTGACCAAGGTGTCCCTGACAGACGCGGGAGAAGGTTTTCGCGATGCCTTTGTAGATTTCCCAGTCGCTTTTGGAATCCCACGCCGGATCGACAGCCGCAGACAACGGGTGAATAAACGGATGCATATCCGAAGTATTCATGTCGTCTTTTTCGTACCAGGTTGCCGTTGGCAGGACGATGTCGGAATACAGGCAGGTGCTGGACATACGGAAATCAAGCGTCACCACCAGATCCAGTTTGCCTTCGACGCCTTGATCGCGCCATTCCACTTCTTCCGGCTTCACGCTGCCCGCCGTGCCCAGATCTTGCCCTTGAATACCGTGCTCCGTACCCAGCAGGTACTTCAGCATGTATTCGTGGCCTTTACCGGAGGAACCCAGCAGGTTAGAACGCCAGATGAACAAGTTGCGCGGGTAGTTTTGCGGGCTATCCGGCTGTTCAGCGGCAAATTTGATTTCGCCTGATTTCAACGCGGCAACGGTATATTCCTGCGGCGTAACACCGGCAGCACGCGCTTTTTCTGCGATATCCAGCGGGTTAACGTTCAACTGCGGTGCAGATGGCAGCCAGCCCATACGTTCGGCACGCACGTTGAAGTCAATCATGCTGCCAGTAAAGCGGGATTTATCCGCCAGCGGTGACAGCAGTTCCTGCGGCGCGACGGTTTCATAACGCCACTGGCTGGAATGGTTATAGAAGAACGACGTACTGTTCATGTGACGAGGAGGACGCTGCCAGTCCAGACCAAACGCTAACGGCGTCCAACCGGTTTGCGGACGCAGTTTTTCTTGTCCGACGTAGTGCGCCCAACCACCACCGCTCTGACCAACACAGCCGCAGAAAATCAGCATGTTGATAATGCCGCGGTAGTTCATGTCCATGTGGTACCAGTGGTTGATACCGGCACCGACGATGATCATCGAACGACCGTGCGTTTTATCGGCGTTATCCGCAAATTCACGCGCAATGCGGATGATGTTCTGACGAGAAACGCCAGTAATTTTCTCAGCCCAGGCTGGGCTGTACGCTTTCACATCGTCGTAATCGCGCGCGCAGTTGTCGTCGTCCAGACCACGATCCAGGCCGTAGTTCGCCATCGTCAGATCATACACGCAGGCAACCAGCGCTTCGCTACCGTCAGCCAGCGTCAGACGCTTAACCGGCAGTTTGTGCAGCAGGATTTCTTCTAGCGCAACGTTGTTGAAATGTTCGCTGACCGCGCCGCCAAAATACGGGAAGCCGACATCAACCACATCGTCGTGCGACCCCAGCAGGCTCAAGCGCAGCTTCACTTCTTCGCCGCTCACGCCGTCGCGTTGTTCCAGGTTCCATTTGCCCTGATCGCCCCAACGGTAGCCGATCGACCCTTGCGGTGCAGTCAGGTTGCCGCTTTCATCGTCAATCGCGATGGTTTTCCACTGCGGGTTGTTGTCTTGGCCAAGGTTATCCACCAGATCGGAAGCACGCAGCATACGACCTGCCGCGTAGTAGCCATCTTCACGCGGCTCCAGCAGCACCAGCATCGGTAAGTCCGTGTATTGACGAACGTACTCGCTGAAATACTGGCTCGGTTTGTCGAGGTGGAACTCTTTCAGAATAACGTGGCCCATTGCCAGCGCCATCGCGCTGTCGGTACCTTGTTTCGGGTTCAGCCAGTGGTCACACAGCTTGGCGATTTCAGCGTAGTCCGGCGTGACCGCAACGGTTTTGGTGCCTTTATAGCGAACTTCCGTAAAGAAGTGGGCATCTGGCGTACGGGTTTGCGGAACGTTAGAGCCCCAGGCAATGATGTAAGAGGAGTTATACCAGTCTGCCGACTCCGGTACGTCAGTCTGCTCACCCCAGGTCATGGGTGACGCCGGTGGCAAGTCACAGTACCAGTCATAGAAGCTCAGGCACACGCCGCCGAGCAGAGAAAGGTAACGCGCACCGGCCGCGTAGGACACCATCGACATCGCAGGAATCGGTGAGAAACCGATCACGCGGTCTGGGCCATAGGTTTTGGCGGTGTAAACGTTAGAGGCAGCGATCAGCTCGTTAACTTCGTTCCAGTCAGAACGAACGAAACCACCACGGCCACGAATTTGTTTGTAGTATTTGGTTTTTTCGGGGTCATTGACGATGGACGCCCAGGCATCAACCGGATCGCTGTGCGTCAACTTTGCTTCACGCCACAGCTTCATCAGGCGCTTACGCATCATCGGGTATTTCAGGCGGTTAGCGCTGTAAAGATACCAGGAGTAGCTGGCTCCGCGCGGGCAGCCGCGAGGTTCATGGTTAGGCAGGTCCGGGCGGGTACGCGGGTAGTCAGTCTGCTGCGTTTCCCACGTCACCAGACCGTTTTTCACATAAATCTTCCAGCTGCATGAACCGGTACAGTTTACCCCGTGGGTAGAACGTACGATTTTGTCATGCTGCCAGCGACTGCGATAGCCGTCTTCCCAGTCACGATTGGTATTGAGGGTCTGGCCATGACCATCAGAAAACGGTTCGGCCAGTTGTTTGAAGTAACGTAACCGGTCAAGGAATTTGCTCATCCGGACTCTCCTGCTGCGAAGCCTGCTGGCCCCTGTCGTTATGAAATGCTCGTAGCAGACATCTGTTTTTGCTTACGACACATCGCTCAAGTTGGCGCTAGGGTATCCAGCAACCGCGTGGTCAAACTTGATAACGATCAAGAGTGTCACCCTGTGAAAAACGGAGTACACCGCCAACTACCACCAAAGAATTATTATGAAAAAATCACATAATTAATTGATTTTAAAAGATAAAAATAAAACCATTCGTTTTGTGCTTATACTGAATTCATACACACGACTATTTAGAGGTAGTAGTCGGGAGGCGACGAAAAATTGCTCGAACAAGAGAGATGACATATGGACGTTTTAGTATGGGGATAAGCCCCAAGATCACAGAATGTTCTGTCCTTATTTTTTCCGGCGTAAGAATTGTGCTGAGGTGAGCGTGACTGCCGGGTGAGCCGCATGGAAGCGGCGAAAATCCGTGCCGCGTCGGGAACGCGTCACGGGTGGCCCGAATAGCAGTCACGAACGCCGAAGGTATCGCGTAGCGACACAATTAGCGCCAACAAGCCAGAGGTCAAGGAGCGCGGCAATTGAGCGCTCTTTGTCGGGCGCACGCTACGGAGTAGCATGAAAATAACAGTGTTAATAGCGCACGAAACCGCCTCTTAGCCGGCATAAAAATGTAGCTAGGAGGCAGTTGGGAGGAATGAAGCAAGTCAACTCAACGCTTAGCGTTGCTTTCTGGCATAGAACAGCCAGGTCACCAATACGCACACGACGTAGCACACCACAAATACCTTCATCGCACCGGTGGGTGAACCCGTTAACTCAAGCGACATCCCAAAAGCCTGAGGAATGAAGAAGCCGCCGATAGCACCAATGGCTGAGATAAAGCCCAGCGCCGCTGCGGTATCCGTGGCTGCCGCACGCTGCGCATCCGCATCACTTCCACCCTGTGTTTTCACGCGATCTGCCGTTAATTTACGGAAAATTACGGCGATCATCTGGAATGTGGAGCCACTACCCAGGCCGGCCGTCAGGAACAACATCATGAAAATACCAAAGAACATGCCGAATGAACCGGCAGAGTTCGCACCAGGCAGAGACTGGAATAACAACACGGAGAAAATCACCATCAGGATGAAGTTAATCAACGTCACCTTCACCCCACCAAAGCGGTCAGACAACATTCCGCCAACCGGACGCGCCAGCGCCCCCAGCAGTGGCCCAAAGAACGCGTAGTACAGAATTACGATATCGGGAAACTGCGTTCTGGCCAGCATACCAAAACCAGCCGAAAAACCGATAAATGAGCCAAAGGTGGACAAATACAGAAAGCTAAGTACCCACAGGTGCATTTGCTTCAAAACGGGCAACTGCTTGCGTATCGACGCATTGGCAGTCGACAGATCGTTCATACCAAACCAGGCAGCGGTTGCAGCAATAACCAAAAATGGTACCCACATCCAGGCGGCATGATGCAGCCAGATCTGGTTGCCGTCAGGCTGAACAACGCCATTGCCGGAAAAACCCAGAATCGGCAGGAAAATCACCACTGGCACCAGCAGTTGCATCACGCTCACGCCGAGGTTACCCAGTCCGCCGTTGATGCCTAACGCGCTACCCTGACGTGATTTAGGGAAGAAGAAGCTGATGTTCGCCATGCTGGACGCGAAATTCGCCCCCGCGAAACCACACAGCAGAGAAATCGTCACGAAGACGCTGTACGGCGTTTGCGGATTCTGTACGGCAAAGCCAAGCCAGATACACGGGATAACCAGAATGATGGTACTTAACGTCGTCCAACGGCGACCGCCAACCATGGGGATCACGAAGGAGTAAGGAACGCGTAACAGCGCGCCGGAAACGGAAGGCAGCGCGGTAAGCAAAAATAGCTGGTCTGTGGTAAAACTAAATCCGACCTTGTTTAGGTTAACGGCCACGGTGCTGAAAATCATCCAGACACAAAACGACAACAGCAGGCACGGTACGGAGATCCAAAGGTTACGCTGTGCTATCCGTTGTCCACCAGATTGCCAGAATTTTGTATCTTCAGGATTCCATTCCCTTATCAGCGTGCTTTGCGATACTTTTTCGGGTGATGAAGGCTGCGTCATAAAAACCTCGATAAATAAAAACGCGGTAGAATTAAGGCGCAACATTAGGGATTACACCGCAGGTAAAGTTGATGCAAATCAACGCGCTGTCAGGTAAAAAAACCGAGTAAAAATAACCACACTCCTTAATGAGTAATAAAAATAGAAAAATAAGCAACGATAATTCAAGCTGTTATATCTCTATTTTTTCTTACTGTCATATCCCCTTTCAAGGCGCGGATATTCGGTGGTACTCACTAGTAGGTATGGGGTTATCATGTAGGATCGGGAAAAATGCCAAAAGGGTTATCCTTCTCGGTACTGGTTTTCTACTCCTCCAGCAGAGGTCGCTTTATTATGTTGAAACGTTTCCTGCTGCCGCTGTCGCTCGTCAATCAGGTTGTACTATTGATGCTGCTACTCGGTTTGCTGGGTATTGCAGGTATGTCGGTTTCCAGTTGGATGTCTCAAAGCATTCAAGGGAACGCGCACGCCATTAATAAAGCGGGCTCGCTTCGTATGCAGAGTTACCGCCTGCTCTCGATGGTGCCACTCTCTGCCGAGAATGAAATTTACCTGCAAGAACTGGAAGAAGACGAAATCAGCAGCGACCTGCAACAGGCAGTACGTCGGGAAGGGCTCAGTGAACAATTCACTGAACTGCGCGTGTTCTGGCTGGAGAATCTGCAACCGCATTTGCGGCAGGCAACGCACTCCGCGGATGCCTCGGCGGATGTCGCCCGCTTCGTGAAACAGCTCGACGATCTGGTTTCCGCCATCGATCATAAAACCGAACAGCGGTTGAGGATGGTCACGCTAGTGCAGCGCATCTTCATCGGCATCATGTTTATTCTGCTGGTCACGACGTTCTTTTACCTGCGTCGCCGCCTGTTGGGGCCGTGGCGACGTCTGGTTGCGATGGCGCAGGCTATTGGTCACGGTGATTTCACCCAGCGCGTTGCCATCAACGGCCATGATGAAATGAGCACGCTGGGACAGGTGCTGAACAGCATGTCGGATGAACTTTCCGCCATGTACCACAGTCTGGAACTGCGCGTCGCCGAGAAAACAGCCGACCTGCAACAAAAAAACGATCTGCTTTCTTTCCTTTATCGCGCCAGTCGACGCCTGCATACCGGGGCTCCGCTGTGTAGCCGACTAATGCCGATCCTGAACGAACTGCCGTCGCTGACCCCGCTGCGCAATATTCAACTGCGACTATATGAAGATAATAATCAGGAACAATTTCACCAGTTTAGCGATAGTAGCCAGTCGCAGCCGGATCACTGCCCGGATAACAGCTGTCAGAGCTGCGGTATGCAGGCAAAACGGGAAGAACTGCCGGGCGAACCTCACTGCTGGGATCTGCACGATAAACACGGACAATATGGCGTCGTGTTAGCCACGCTGCCGGGCAACACCGTGCTGAGCCGCGATCAGAATCAGTTACTGAATACCTTATTGGAGCAGTTGACCAGCACGCTGGCGCTGGAGCGTCAATCCAACCATCAACAGCAGTTGATGCTCATGGAAGAACGCGCCACGATTGCACGCGAGCTACACGACTCTATCGCCCAGTCTCTCTCCTGCCTGAAAATTCAGGTGAGCTGCCTGCAAATGCAGGGCGGCGATTTGCCACCCGCGTCGCAGCAGTTGCTGACGGAAATGCGGGAAGAGTTGAATACCGCCTATCGCCAACTACGTGAGCTGCTGACGACGTTCCGGCTGAAGCTGTCGGAATCCGGTTTACTTGCCGCGCTGCGGGCGTCGGTCGATGAATTCAGTAAGCGGCTTGGATACCCCATCGAATTACATTACCGCCTGCCGCCGCAGTCGGTCTCCGCTCATCAAGGCATTCACGTTCTGCAAATTGTGCGTGAAGCGCTGAGCAATATTTATAAACACGCGCAGGCCACACAGGTCGATATTACGCTGCAACTGCGTCAGGGTTATATCGAACTCAGCGTAGCCGACAATGGCATCGGTATCCCTGATGATGCCAGCCGTGCCAACCACTATGGGCTTATTATCATGCGCGACCGTGCACGGGGTTTGCACGGCGAATGCATTGTTCGACGCCGGCCGTCGGGGGGCACTGAAGTCAATGTCAACTTCCTCTCCGAATACCGTCACCGGCTGCCATTAACAGGAGAAACTCATGATTAACGAAGATGCCGCCACCCTACTGCTGATTGATGACCATCCCATGTTGCGGAATGGCGTTAAGCAACTCATCAGCATGGACCCAGAATTGCAGGTGGCAGGTGAAGCCAGTCACGGCGAACAGGGTGTCGAGCTAGCGGAACAGCTGGACCCGGATTTGATTCTGCTCGATTTGAACATGCCCGGCATGAATGGTCTGGAAACGTTGAATCGTCTGCGGGAAAAATCGCTGTCTGGCCGCATTGTCGTCTTTAGCGTTTCCAACCATGAAGACGATGTTGTCAATGCCTTGAAAAATGGTGCCGATGGTTACCTGCTGAAAGATATGGAGCCGGAAGATTTACTGGCTGCGCTGCATCAGGCGGCATCAGGAAAAATGGTGCTGAGTGAAACGTTGACGCCGATTTTGGCCGCCAGCCTGCGTGAAAGCCGCCACAGCAGCGACCGGGACATTCAGCAGCTCACGCCGCGCGAACGCGATATCCTGAAGCTGCTGGCTCAGGGATTATCCAATAAAGTGATTGCCCGCAAGCTCACGATTACTGAAAGTACCGTTAAGGTTCACGTCAAACACCTGTTGAAAAAAATGAAGCTAAAATCACGGGTTGAAGCGGCCGTCTGGGTATTACAAGAAAAAGTCATTTAATCAAATCGTCACAAGATACCGCTATTGTCAGCGGTACGGATAAGGCGCTCTGGCGCCCTTCCGTCCGAGATTATCCTCGCGTGAGCGAGGATGCCGCCGTCGTTGATAAAAACCCCGTCGTTGATAAAAACCCGTCGTTGATAAAAACAAAGTTGATGAAAATAATTGTTGGAAATACCATCAACGCCCCGCCCAATCTAAACGGTTGCTAAACGGCACCGGCATTTATAGCCATTATCCTAATTAATGTGACGTTGCTCTCGTCTAAACTAGTTCGTAATCGCATTTATCGGCTTTTACACCGAGTTTAACGTTGAGGAACAACATGAAAAAGGTCAGTAAGGAGCGGTTTATCGGCCTGGAATGGTTACGATTTTTGCTCGGCTGCTATGTGATGATTTATCACACAGTCCACGTTTATCCCCAGCGTGAGCGCATTCCGTTTTTGAGCGAGCTCACCAGCATGGGATTCTTCGCGACCAGCACGTTCTTTGTCCTGTCTGGCTTCTTGCTAGCCCATGTCTACATTAAGGACGGACGTCTGCGTGAACCTGTTCGCCAGTTCTGGGCCAAACGCTTCTTTAATCTTTATCCCATCCATATCATTGCCCTGCTGTCTTCGATTGCCGTTGTCACGCTGATGCAGTGGCTGGCCGTGCCGCCGGAAGGACAAGTCGCCAGCGCGCGTTTCGTCATTTATGACACCAACGATCCCGCAGCCGACCCCGAAACGCTGCGCCATTACATGACGAATGCGCAGTTGGCGTTCAACGGGATATTGCAGGTACTGATGTTGCAGGCATGGAATCCTTACTTCCTGACCTTCAATGCCCCGTTATGGTCGCTTTCCACACTGTTCTTTTTCTATCTGGCGTTCCCGCTGTTAGCCCCGCGTCTGTTGAACAGCCGCCATCCGTGGCTGTGGATGGGGATCGTCTGCCTGCTGTATCTGCTACCGCCAATTTGGGTGATCTGGCAACAGCAGTTCGGCATGCCGTACACCGGATTATTACAGCGTGGACCGATTTTCCGTCTGCCGGAGTTTCTGGCCGGGATTTTGGGCTATGCGCTGTTCCGTCATTATCGTCAGAAAGATCGTTTACCGCTGACCAAAGGCCAGCGCTACGCACTCGCCCTCTTTATCGGTGTGAATTTCCTTGTCGCTACCTGGTTGTTCACAAAAGGCGAAGCCTATTGGTACTTCTTGCTGCATAACGGCTTGCTTCTGCCGGCTCAGGTCGGTCTGGTTTGTCTCAGTGCGCTGGCGCGTGAACCTAACAGTGAATGGCTGCGGCACTGGTCGCCCCGACTGGGAGCAGCCTCGCTGTCTATCTTTGCGCTACACGTTCCGCTCTTTAATCTGTTCCGTACGCTGGAACAGCTGGTGCGCGGTAACCCGATGGCCTGCTTCAGCGATTGGGATCAATGCATTACCGCGGCAGGCCAAGTGCAACTGTCCATGACGGGCTATATCATTTTTCTGCTTAGCACCGTGACGCTCTGTGTTCTCTTCCAGGAACGGATCGTGTTCCGCGTAAGGACGTTCCTGACCGCGCGCTTCCTGAGCAACAACACTTCCCGCACACAGCGCACCGCATAGCGTCATCTATCGCTCATGCTCTCTGACCTGAAACAAGCAGGGTCAGAGAGCCTCATCCCCGCACGACTCATCCCCTTTCCGCTAGCCAAAAATGTGACAGATATCGCGTTATAGCTGTTAATCATCAATAGCCACTTTTATAACTATTTACATTCTAATCAATTTTCGTTTTCGGGTAGAGCATCACTACGATTCCTGTTAATGTTTGCCGTTCCGGACTAAACCGGTTCGTTATCATCGGCTGTACGTCTTTGTCTTTGACGGACATCTCACTACCTGTCACCACTGTTTACTTGGCAATAATGACACTATCCAAACACGCACTCTCTTCCCTCAGCTTGGTTATCGCCCTCTCTGCTGGCATTACACAGAGCCGCGCTGACACCATTTGGCTGACCAATGGCGACCAGCTTACAGGGAAAATCACGCTGCTTGACGGCGGTAAACTCTTTATCAACACCGACTATGCTGGCTCTATTTCTGTAGCCTGGGATAAGGTGAAAACCTTTGAATCCGACCATGGTCTGGTGATTCAAGGCGAACGCTACGAAAAAGGCGTACTGTATCCGACGATCAAAGCGAGCGAAAACCGCGCCATCGTCGCGAACCCGTCGCTGGCTAACGAAGCGGCAGGCCCGCAAACATTGCCGCTTTCTGAAATCACGTCCATCGTCGCGCAGAAGCCGCTGGTGACCGATTTCGCCTGGAAAGGCAACATTGACGCCGGCATGTCGCACAAGAAAAGCTCGACAGAAACCGACAACTACGATGTGACGCTGAACACCAAAGCGCGTCACGATACGTGGCGACACAACCTTGATGCCAGCTACCATTTGGCAAAAGAGAATAAAGTCGAGAGCACCAAGAATGCGGCTGGCGAATATGCGCTGGATAAATTCGTGGATGAGAACTGGTTCTGGCAGGGTCGTTATCAGTACAAACGCGACTGGATTGAAAGCATTAAAATCAACCGCTCTTTCGGTCTCGGTCCCGGTTATCAGTTCTGGGATAACGATTTAGGCGCGTTCTCACTGACGTCGCTGGTCAACTCCCAAACCTTCGTTTACCGCGATCAGGGCGATGATGACTTCTACTCCGGTGCGATTAAGTGGGCGTACAACCGCTACCTGTTCAGCAAATCGGTTGAAGCCTTCACCAACGGTGAATTGGGTCGTTCATTTGATGGCACTGCGCCAATCTATCTGAAAGCGGATGCAGGTCTGCGCTTCAAGCTGACCGACTGGTCTTCTATGAGCATGAAAGTGTCACGTACCCGTATCGAAAGTAATCAGGGGAATGTTGACGACACGCTGTACACCATGGGTGTTGGCGTCGGCTGGTAAGTCAGTTGCTTCACATTGTCTCAAGGTGAACGGCGATCTCGTCGTTCACCTCAATGTTCCTGCTCACCGCTGTCACTATTAGCAACTCCCTGCTGCCGCAGAACATGACTGTTGCAGGATTCGCACCCGCTGCGCCAGTTCGCTCACGCTTTCATCTTCCGTTCCGTGATTCTTCAGTTCTTGCTCAAGCGCAAACAGATATTGCGCATTGGTGCCGAGCGGACCGCTCGCGCTCGCAATCAGCGGTGCAACGCTCTGAATGCAGGTATCATTTTCGTTGAGGGGATGTTCCGGTTCGGAAACAAACACCAGCGCTGTCAGCGGTGCACCGTTCTTGCGATGCAGTTCGCACCAGAGCGGACGATAGCATCCCGTCAGCATTTCACGCTTCCACAACAGCTCCAGATCTTCACGCAATGAGGTTTCCGGCAGTCGGAAAGCCAACCCCGTCGTTTGCCCACCGGGCTTCAGCGCCAGCATCCGTCCCGGCTGCGTTACCGTGCCTCGACCGATGGTCAGGCGCAGACAAAAGGCACGCTGCCACCCTGCCAACGTGGCCAGACAGGTTTCTTCGGCGTCAAAAACCGGATTCCACATAAGCGAACCGTAGCCAAATACCCAGACAGGACAGCTATTTGGCCGGAGCGCCAGCGTCCTGTCCAACGAGTCAGCCCGCTGTTGCGGGGTGAGCAGTAAGGTTTCTTCAATACAACCAAAAGACGTTCTACAATCTGCTTTCTGCAAAAAATCGCGTGTTAACACTACTTACTACCCCCAACCTTACTCTTTTGCTGCTCGTCAGATCGGCTCTCGCCCTGCGTGTAAAAACCTAACTGCTTCATCTGCTTAATTTTACAACACTATCAACCCTGAGGTTATTCATTTATGGCTTTGCGATCAAGTTTGATACTAGTCACAAAAACTGAAAAAGTTCGTGATAATGTTTCAGTCACACAAGATTCAGCTTTTATATCAACTTAATCGGCAACTCACCGTCAGACTTGACGTATTCCTGATACAAACCTCATTTTTGTGACGTCAGGAACCTGTCGAAAGCCGTATGCTTGACGTGAAAGCTCTCGACATCAATAAAAAGTATCCACTACGACAAGAATAATAACGGGCAGACATCAAATGATAATAATTATCATCTCGTGTTATTATCATCCTTAATTTGGAATCGACTATCCACGGAGACACTGAATGGCAACGCCGCGTCAGCCTGTTTTAGTTCAGGTTAAACACATCCACGATATTTCCCCTCATTTACGCTGCATTACGTTCCATCACGACGCGTTGCGCGATTATCCGACCGAGCGATACGGTGCACACATCAAGCTCTTTTTGCCTCAGGCCGGACAGCAAAAACCGGCTCTGCCCGCAATTGGCGAACGCGGTCCGATCTGGCCAGAAGGCGAAGCCCGCCCCATCGTTCGCACCTATAGCGTCCGTGCCCTGCGCCCGGAAGAGGCGGAACTGGATATGGTTTTCGCGCTGCATGAACACGCCGGGCCTGCCGTCACCTTTGCCCGTCAGGCAAAGCCCGGCGACTGGGTCGGTATTTCACAACCCGGCGGCCCACTTCCGATGCTGCCGCCAGCGGCCGCTTATTATCTGGCCGCTGATCCGTCATCGTTCCCTGCGCTCATGGCGCTGCTGGAGAACCTGCCTGATGACGCCACGGGACATGCGGTAATCCGTGTCGACAGCGAGGCTGATAAACTTGATATCACTAAACCAGCACAGCTTCAGCTACATTGGATTATCGGCGGAACGGACGTGACCGATGTATTTTTGCAGCAGTTTCAGTCACTTCCGTCGGCTGAAAATGTGTTTTACTGGTTAGCGGGTGAGGATCGTATCGTAGTTCAGCTTCGTCGCCACGTGCGTCGCGAACGCGGGTGTGAACGAAATCAGATGTATGCCGTGCCTTATTGGCGAGAAGGGTTAAATGAAGAGGATTATCATCATAAACGTCACGATATCATGGATAATCCTGACGAATAACCACAAAAAATACATTTGATATTATCATGATAGGGAGAAGACACGCAGATTCTCCCCTTTTCATGTGAATTTAAGCGCAAAGCGTAAAAATCCGTAAAACATCCCGCACCAACATGACAATCTGTTATCATATTGTTCGTTTTATTACGTTATAACTACTTTTTAGTAACCTTTTGCTGTTTATTGTTGTTCTACGTCTTTAATAAAGGGGTTTGCGACCTCAATAAATTGCTTTATGCCCTAAATAGTTTGAGCTGCCAGTAGGCGGGCTTGAAATATGACGGGGATATTTTGCCGTATCATTCCTCTGGATAAGGAGAACTCCCGCAATGAAGTCTCATGCTGAGGTGGTCAAAACTCGCCATCACGAATACTCACTCATTTTTCCGGTTATTGCGCTGGCCGTACTCTACATGTGGGGCACTTCACAAAATTTTGTCGCCATTCTTGGCATCAACGCCATCGCGCTAGCCGGGATACTGTTCAGCGCCTTCAGCGTAGTACGCCACGCCGACGTACTCGCACACCGTCTGGGTGAACCCTACGGTTCATTGATCCTCAGCCTGTCCGTCGTCATTCTTGAAGTCAGCCTGATTTCTGCGCTGATGGCAACCGGTGACGCGGGTCCAGACCTGATGCGTGACACCCTCTATTCCATTATCGTGATTGTCACCGGTGGTCTGGTCGGTTTCGCCCTCTTACTCGGCGGCCGTAAATTCGCCACACAGTACGTCAACCTCAGCGGCATCAAGCAGTACCTGATGGCGATCTTCCCATTGGCCGTGATTGTGCTGGTTTTCCCCAGCGCCTTGCCCGGTGGTAATTTCAGCGTAGCGCAGTCGTTGATTGTTGCCGCTATTTCTGCGGCGATGTACGGCGTGTTCCTATTGATTCAAACGCGTACGCACCAAAGCCTGTTTGTGTATGAGCATGAAGACGAAGGGGACGGTGACGATCCACACCACGGTAAACCGTCCGCGCACAGTTCACTGTGGCATACCGCCTGGCTGCTGGTTCATCTGGTTGCTGTTATCGCGGTCACCAAGACGAACTCCATGCCGCTGGAAACACTGCTGACCGAAATGAACGCGCCGACGCAGTTTACGGGCTTCCTGGTCGCGTTATTAATCCTCTCTCCTGAAGGGCTGGGAGCGATCCGCGCGGTCTTGAAGAATCAGGTGCAACGCGCCATGAACCTGTTTTTCGGTTCCGTGCTGGCAACCATTTCACTGACGGTCCCTACCGTTACGATCATCGCCATGCTGACCGGCCGCACGCTGAATTTCGGTTTGGATATGCCACACATTGTGGTGATGCTGTCGGTACTGGTGCTGTGCCACATTACGTTCTCTACCGGTAGAACCAATGTGTTGAGCGGTAGCGCGCATCTGGCGCTCTTCGCCGCCTATCTGATCACCATCACGCTGTAATTCCCCTGCCGACGCGGTTTTCGCCGCGTCGGCCTCACCAAAACTCACTTCTCTTGATGTATATCTGGATCTTCTGAGCGCGTCCGGCGTATCGTAAGGCTGTCGTCGACGGACCGGCAGGCCCGCCATATTGATTTACTTCCTTACTTTGGTTTCTGCTTAGATGAAAACGCACGGAATTAACGGCGTCAGGCCGTTCAGCGCGCTGATTGACGCGTGCTGGCGCGAAAAATATACGCTGCAACGTTTTACCCATGACATTATCGCTGGCGTGACCGTCGGCATCATCGCCATACCACTGGCGATGGCACTGGCCATTGCCAGCGGCGTTCCTCCGCAGTACGGACTGTATACGTCAGCCATTGCCGGGATTGTCATCGCCGTCAGCGGCGGCTCACGCTACAGCGTCTCAGGCCCGACGGCAGCCTTCGTCGTTATTTTGTATCCGGTATCGCAACAGTTCGGGCTATCCGGGCTGCTGGTTGCCACCTTGCTGTCCGGCATATTTCTGCTGCTGATGGGGCTCTGCCGCTTCGGCCGTCTGATTGAATATATTCCGCTTTCCGTGACGTTGGGGTTCACCTCCGGGATCGCTATCACCATCGGTACCATGCAAATCAAGGATTTCTTCGGCTTGCAGATGGCGGTAGTCCCCGAGCATTATGTCGAAAAAGTGGCGGCGCTGGCGCAATCGCTGCCGACGCTGCATCTTGCTGATACGCTGATTGGCGCAACGACGCTTTTGGTTCTCATCGTCTGGCCCAGACTCGGTATTCGCTTGCCCGGCCACTTGCCTGCGCTGTTGGCAGGTGTCGCGGTGATGGGGATCATGTCGCTACTTGGTGAAAATGTGGCCACCATCGGTTCCCGATTCAGCTATATGCTGGCGGACGGTTCGCAGGGGCAAGGGATTCCGCCTATCCTGCCGCAGCTCATTCTGCCGTGGGATATTCCGTCGCCGGATGGAAAGACGATGACGCTGGATTGGCAAAGCATTTCCGCTCTGCTGCCTGCGGCGTTCTCGATGGCGATGCTGGGGGCAATTGAGTCGCTGCTGTGCGCCGTCGTGCTGGACGGGATGACGGGCAAAAAACACAATTCTAATGCAGAGCTGATGGGTCAGGGCTTCGGTAACATCATCGCACCGTTCTTTGGCGGCATTACCGCGACCGCGGCGATTGCCCGCTCCGCCGCCAACGTGCGTGCAGGAGCAAACTCGCCGATCTCCGCAGTGATTCATGCGCTGCTGGTGTTACTGGCATTGCTGATACTGGCGCCGTGGCTGTCTTATCTGCCGCTGGCGGCAATGGCGTCGCTGTTGCTGATTGTCGCCTGGAACATGAGTGAAGCGCACAAAGTGGTGGATTTGCTGCGCCACGGGCCGAAAGACGACATTATCGTGATGCTGCTTTGTATGTCGCTGACCGTGCTGTTCGATATGGTGATCGCGATTACCGTCGGCATCGTGCTGGCATCCCTGCTCTTCATGCGTCGCATCGCGCAGATGACCCGTCTGAGCGAACTGCCGGACACCAAAATCCCGGATCATCTGGTGCTGCGTGTTAACGGCCCGCTGTTTTTCGCTGCGGCGGAGCGCATCTTCAACGAACTGACCGTACGCAGCGAAGGCTATCAAAATATCATCTTACAGTGGGATGCGGTGCCGGTGCTGGATGCAGGCGGACTCAATGCGTTCCTGCGCTTTAGTGAAACACTACCCGAAGGTAAACAGCTCATCATCACCGATATTCCCTTCCAGCCGTTAAAAACGCTGGCGCGGGCGAAGGTTCATCCGATTGAAGGACGGCTCAGTTTCTACGGTTCATTAGCGCAGGCGATTGAGGCGACGACGGTGCGTTCAGCGTAGCGGAAACAGAATAGAAATAGTCTGCGGGCCACGCCGTGCTAATGCTGCACGGCTGGCATCTTAAATCGGACGGACAGGCGTTCGTCCCGCAGCGTTAAATCCAATGTGTCATCACATTCGCGGCTAATGGCGCTCAGTTGCTCGTTCGTCAGCGCATAAGGCAGTTGGATATCAAACGCGGTCAGACCTTGCTGGCGTGCCAGCGTAATCAGCCTGATGATGTTGGTTTCGTCACTCACCTGCGTAGAAAGCACCTGTAGCGCCAATCCCTTCAGCCGCTCTTTCGGCGCACTCTGCCGAGCTGGTGCCATCTTGGTTACCATGCCAAAAATCGGCATCACGCCGTACATCGCATCCATGAAGCGCCAACGTTTGTTGCACAGTGCCGCTAAATAATCCGTGTAATCCAGACAGAGTGGCTCACTGGAACTTGTAGACTCAGGGGACTTTTCCATATTCCCTTTTCTCCTCTTCGCCAGTGGTTTGCCGCGCACTACCCTGACAGGTATAAAACCGTAAACTACATAGTGTTTAATTCAGGTATATTGTCACGCTTCGCCCCCTTTTGACTAGCGTGTTGAGGAGACCTAATTGTGACAACTTTTTCTTCTGCTCCCGTGTTAATTACCGGCGGCGCACGGCGTATTGGGCTGGCGCTGGCGCGTTCGTTTCTGGCCCAGTCGATTCCAGTCATCATCAGCTATCGCACGCCTTATCCTGAGTTGGAGACGCTACAGCAAGATGGCGCCGTTTGTCTGACCGCCGATTTTTCCACCACGGAAAACATCTATGCGTTTGCGGAGCAAATCCAGTCGCTCACGCCGCGGTTGCGCGCCATTATTCACAATGCCAGCCGCTGGGAGCCTGAAAGCCCCACCACACCGCCAGAAAAAACGCTGGACGATATGCTGCAAATTCATGTCTATACGCCCTATTTACTCAACCAACTGCTGGAACCCTGCCTGCGTGGGCAAGGCATCGCGGGTGCAGATATCATTCATCTGACAGATTACGTGGTAGAAAAAGGCAGCGACAAGCACATTGCCTATGCCGCCAGCAAAGCGGCACTGGATAACATGACGCGGTCGTTTGCCCGCAAGCTGGCACCCGAGGTGAAAGTCAACGCGATCGCCCCCGGTCTCATCCTGTTTAATGAAAAGGATGACGAATCCTATCGTCAGCAGGCGCTGGAAAAGTCATTGATGAAAATTGCCCCCGGTGAAGAAGAAATTGTCCGGCTGGTGGATTACCTGCTCAGCAGCCGCTACGTCACCGGGAAAACGCTAGGCGTTGATGGTGGACGAGCTTTGCGCTAAGCCCCTGAGTATCAATGCGAGGATAAAAAAATCACCACCAGTGAAGTTCGCCAGCAGCTTACTACACACCTAACACGTCTGTGGCGTTACGGGTTAGTCCTGTCGCGCAGCCACGAGGTTGCCGAAGAGTTAGTCCAGTCTACCTGCGTTCGGGCACTCGAAAAAAGCGGGCAATTTACACCGGGCACTCGAATCGACAAATGGCTGTTCTCCATTCTCCACTCGATATGGATTTCCGAACTGCGCGCACGCCGCGTGCGTCTGGGACAAGGTTTTGTCGAAAGCGAAGCCCTATTGGCCCCGGATACCCATGAGCGGGATGACGATCGCCTGCATTACCAGCAAATAATGCAGCGTGTCAGCGCCTTGCCAGAAGCGCAACGCAATACCGTATTTTTAGTTTATGTCGAAGGATTTACCTATCAGGAGGCGGCAGACACGCTATCGGTACCCATCGGCACCATTATGAGCCGACTCGCCACAGCACGAAGTACGCTGGCAAAATCAGTTGAGGCTCTGCCCGCTGCAAAGGAGAAACGGTCTTGAAACCCATGCGTTTTACGCCCCCCTACGGTGATGAAGCCATCGTTGCCTGGTTGGATGGTGAGATGGATGACGACGAGGCGCAACAATTCGCGACGCAGTTGGAGAAAGACGAACAACTTGCCGAGCGTACCGCCGAGCTGATGAAAAGCCATCTCAACTTTGAAGAGGCCTTCGCGCCGTTACTCAACAAAGCGCCTCAGGCGAAAATGCAGGCCCGGCTTGAGGAACTGCTAGCAACGCATCCGGCGTCTGTAGAGCCGCCATCGCATGCTGGTGTCAGCCGCCGCTCGCTCATTGCAGCCTCACTCAGTTTTTTGGTGATTGGCTCAGGGCTAGGCTACCTTGCCCGTCCTGTTTCGGTTGTTCGTAACGACAGTGAGAAAATTCGCGATCTTGAAGCGCAGTACATGTCACTGTACAACACCGAAACCCTGCTTGATGCAGACAGTTCCTTACCCACCTTACAGCGTGGGCTGTCTCGTGCCACTCAAGACATTGGGTTGCCACTCAATGAACGGCAGCTGACGCTTCAAGGCGCGGAGCTGAAAATAGTGCGTATGCTGCGCTACGACAGCACCGCCATTGCACAGATTGCCTGGATGCACGCCGAGTATGGCCCCATGGCGTTGTGCATTTCTCCCGATCGGGGAGCAAGCGCTTCTACGCTTAGCAATGAGCAGCGCCATGATATGCATGTCGTCTGGTGGCACAATCGTGGCTATCAGTTCGTATTAATTGGCCGTAATCCTGTACCGCAACTGACTGAAAGCGCGCTCAGGCTGCAAACGTCGTTGGCCTAGCCATTGGCGCTCCCGCCACTCGCTGATTCCCCTGAGTGGCGGGACATGTTTATGAGGTGTGTCGCGCTTTCGCCTGGATATCAATACTGATTGCCACGCGGTCATCAACCACCCCGGTAAAGCGATCCATATTAAAGGCCGAGCGAGAAATCGCCGTAGTGGCATGGAGAGACAACGCCTCTTCTCCAGATACGTTTCCGCCATGTTCTTCAAGCGTGGCGTCCAGAATAACGGGGCGTTGAATATTTTTTACCGACAGTGAACCGAAAACCCGAAAATGGCCATGACCTAGCGCCACCACCCTGCTGCTGGTGAACCTGATATCGGGATAGTGTTCAGCATCAAAAAATAGGCTGCTTTTTAACTGGTAAGTCAGCAGGCCGTTGGAAGCCTGTAACGTCGAGATGGGGATTTTCACATCAATACGGTCATCCATTTCCTTTTCAGCATCCAGTGTGATGTTTCCCGTCACGCCGTCGAGAGAAGCCTGTGAAAGGTGACCAAATGCTTGCCATGAAAGCGCAATGGCGGTTTTATCCGTGGCAATGGTGTAGTTGAGAGGCATAGCGTGCAACAGTGGGCTGATGAGCAGCCCGGCGGCCAAAACGGGAACGATGCGCGTCATAACAGGATTCTCCTAAAAGTAGACAACGTGTAAACGCACCAACGAACGAATTTATTCGGCCAATTTTCATTATTTTTATCAATGTGGAAGAAATTTGTCAGACGGGTGGCATCCCTTTCACCTCTGGCGTTCTCCCCCGAGGAAAAACCCAGTGCCAGTGGTAAGCAGGAATGCCGCTAAACCCCGCCAGATGCGACAAGATAACGGATGTTATTTCGCCTCTTTTTTCTTCACTCGCCCCTTACGCTGGTACGCTTTATTGTCAGCGATATACGCCAGATAGGCCGCACGCGTCAGGCCGCCAGTACGCTGGGCGAAGGCATCGTAGGTCGTATCAGGTGGAAAGCCAAACTCCGCCAATGCCTGTTCCCACGCCTCACGGTGTTCCGGTTTGTGCAACGTTCTATCGTAGTCAGGGAAACCGTTACCGGCGAAGCATTCGGCTGATACGCTGCTATAAGCCCCATTGTTCATATAGCTGCGCCCAGCCTTAAAAGCAGTATCCTGACTGGCTTTCTCGATCGAACAGGGCCCCCATGACAGGCGATAGCCACTTTTCTGTGCGCTGATGCTTGGGCCATAGCCAACCGGGAACAGAATGTCGTCTTCCGACAACGTTTTCGATCCCACATACTCATAGTTACCGCGCAGAAACGAGTTATCCATAACAATCGAGCACTTTTCAGACAAGGGTGATGCCACGATCTCCGACAGAGGGAGATTACGCTCGGTTGTGCGAAGCAGATAAGGTCGAACAAACAGCGGCATCGTCATCACATCATTCCAAATGCTGTGTTCCGCAAACAGTTCGTCCTTTTGCATCTGACGCAGGTTACCAATCACCAGAACATAGCCATCGGTATGCAAATCTATTTCGACCCGAAAGATATCGCCCGGAACCGTTTTATGCTGCTGGTTTTTCGCACTCATCAAGCGTTCCAGCTTGTGCGCATAATCCGCCGGCAATCGCTCGCGATAAGATCGCAGCCAGTCGACAATCTCTTCTTTAGTGGTCAAATGACGGCATTCTGGCAACGGTAGTCCGATTGAGTTGCGGTAATTACTGGCGTTGATATAACCGTAGCTTCCCGAGTTCAGCGTTCTGACGCCCGCAGAAAACACAATGCCATCGGCCATCACGCTGGAAACGCTGGTGTACGTCAGCTTCTTTTCTTTACCGCGCGCGGTTCTCGGCAAAATAACGTCACGTTCGCGCGTGTGAATAATGACGTCTTCTTCCTGATAATTTAACTCGGTGGCGGTAATGCGCTTACGGACCGTGTCGCCATCGAAGCAGATGAAATAGTCGTCACGCACGGTGATAATATCCCATTCAGACGACAACGGTTCCAGCCCGAAATAAGGGCGTAAGGCTTCCTGCATCCAGCTGTTTATCTGGTCAATCGGTTTCATCTTCAGCGCGGTTCCCAGTGGAATAATTGATTATTATGTCGTGACAGCTCTCGGTAAACGCCGAGAATCAGGCGCAATATCGCCTAAAAATCACGCCTCGCAGCTTATCTAATTTGAGCAAATAAACAAACACTTAACACCCATTTACGCTTCATTTCTCGTTTATCGCCTCTCATCAGGCTATGCTAACAACAGTGAGTTCGGGATGACGTAGAGACCATGCATAAGATTGTTTTTATAGAAGATGATACCGAGGTGGGGAAATTGATCGCAGCCTACCTTGGCAAGCATGACATTGATGTTCAGGTTGAAGCTCGGGGCGATCAGGCATTGGCCTTTATTGAACAACAGCAGCCCGACCTTGTGCTGTTGGACATCATGCTGCCCGGCAAAGACGGCATGACCATCTGTCGGGAATTGCGGCCACAGTACAGCGGCCCGATTGTGCTGCTGACCTCGCTGGACAGCGATATGAATCATATTCTGGCACTGGAAATGGGTGCCGATGATTACATTCTGAAAACCACGCCGCCCGCCGTGTTACTCGCCCGCCTGCGCCTGCATTTGCGGCAATACGCGACGGCACCCCAGGCCGTGACGGAAAACGCCGCGCCCGCCGCGTTGCAGGTGCATAAATCCCTGCACTTCGGCCTGCTCTGTATCGATCCGGTCAATCGGGAAGTGACATTAGGACAAGAGCACATCGTGTTATCCACCGCGGATTTCGATCTGCTCTGGCAGTTGGCGACCCACGCTGGTCATATCATGGACCGGGATGCGCTACTGAAAAATCTGCGCGGCGTGACCTACGACGGCATGGATCGCAGCATTGACGTCGCGATTTCCCGTCTGCGTAAGAAACTGTACGACAACCCGCTGGAGCCGTTCCGTATTAAAACGGTGCGCAACAAAGGCTATCTGTTTGCCCCCAATACCTGGGAGAGCGTCACGCTATGAGAAAGCTGTTCGTCCAGTTTTTTCTATTGCTGTTCGCCTGCTTTGTCGTCATGACACTTCTGGTCGGGCTTGTCTATAAAGTCACGGCCGAACGCGCCGGACGTCAGTCTATGGATGACCTGATGAAAAGCTCGCTGTATCTCATTCGTAATGAGCTGCGCGCGATTCCGCCCCGCGACTGGCATAAAACCATCAGCCAGCTTGATTTAAACCTGTCATTCAAACTGCACATCGAACCGGTGAGCAAATATGCGCTGAGCCCCAAGAACCGGCAGCGTCTGAATCAAGGGGAAATTATTGCGCTGGATGATGAATACACATTTATCCAACGCATCCCCCGCAGCCACTATGTTCTTGCCGTTGGCCCTATTCCTTATTTGTTCTTCCTGCACGAAATGCGGCTGCTGGATTTACTGCTGGTGATGCTCATCGGGCTGTCGCTGGCGTTGCCGGTTTTCCTCTGGATGCGCCCACACTGGCAGGCCATGCTAAAACTGGAGAATGCCGCACAGCGCCTCGGGGATGGTCATCTGGAGGAGCGCATTCACTTCGATAGCACCTCAAGCCTGTACCGGCTTGGCATCGCCTTCAACCGCATGGCGGATAACCTGAACCAGCTCATCAACAGCAAAAAGCAGTTGATTGACAATATTGCGCATGAACTGCGTACGCCGCTGGTCAGGCTGCGCTATCGGCTGGCCATGAGCGACAACCTGACAGAAGACGAGCAGCAGGCGTTAAACCGGGATATTGGTCAACTCGAAGCGCTGATTGACGAGCTACTGACGTATGCCAGACTCGACCGCCCGCAGGTAACGCTGCATCTTGCCGATATTGATATTCCTTCGTGGCTACAGGCAAAAGTTGACGATTTCCGCCTGATCCACCCTGACAAACACATCTCGCTGGACATGCCTCATTCAGCACAGATTGGTGCGCTCGATTTACGCCTGATGGAACGGGTATTGAATAACCTGATCGGCAATGGGTTGCGCTTCTGCCACAGCCGATTGCATGTCAGCCTGACGTCCGACGCCGAGCATATCGCGTGTCTGCAAGTCGAAGATGACGGCCCCGGAATTCCGCCCGACAGCCGGGAAAGCGTGTTTGAACCGTTTGTCCGTCTGGAAGCGGGTATCGAGAACAGCAGCGGTGGATGTGGGCTGGGGCTGGCGATTGTTCATGCTATCGCCCGGGCTTACGACGGTAGCATTACCGTGGATGACAGCCCGATCGGCGGAGCCCGTTTCCGTTTTTGCTGGCCAGTAAAAACCACAACAACGCAGGCCGCAATCGCCATTCAGCACTAGTACCGAGACGGCGGTCATTCCGCCGTTTCTCCCTGTCTTTCCCACTTTTGCTGGCTTGTACATTAGGTTACACGCCGAAACCAATCACTCACTGAAGCCGCCCTCTATTTCTCCTATTCTCTCTCTACCAGCCCGACTGAGGGCTACGAAACGTGAATGAGACAACGAGGAAATGATGATGAATAAAGTATTAGTTATGATCGCAGGTGCGGCACTGGGTCTGTCCTCTGTAGCGTTTGCCGCGGATACCGTAACCAGCGCACCCGCTCAGCCTACAGCGACCACTTCTGCGCCGGCTAAAGCCGTTCACCATAAAAAATCGGTGAAGAAAGCCCAACCAGCACCTGCTCAGAAAGCACAGGCTGCCAAAAAACACGTGAAGAAAGCTAAACCAGCCCCTGCACAGAAAGCACAGGCTGCTAAAAAACACGTGAAGAAAGCTAAACCAGCCCCTGCACAGAAAGCGCAGGCTGCCAAGAAACACGTGAAGAAAGCCAAACCAGCTCCTGCACAGAAAGCGCAGGCTGCCAAGAAACACGTGAAGAAGGCTAAACCAGCTCCTGCACAGAAAGCGCAGGCTGCTAAAAAACACCACGTGAAGAAAGCGAAAACGGCAAAACCAGCGACCACTACGCCAGCAGCGTAATCGGTAAGCACCCACGCCTTCCTCACGGGGAAGGCGTCACTTTCGGTTAGCCCTATTTGAAACCTATCTCTAAAGGCTTGCCGTAGAACAATCATCAAACACCCGGTTTACCGGGTGTTTATTTCATGGGGGGACGGGAGAATGATGCGGCGTTACTCATTTGAAATTATGTTATCCCTCGTTCTGCTCTGTGGCCTTATCACCCTGAGTTTTTTTCTCTAGCCGCAGGGTCTGCATCACGCAGTGATTAATCGCACCGCTATTAATCATGAGGTTATTGAACGTCAAAAACAGTAAACGTCAAAAATGTAGACAGCTAGCCAAATAAAGATTGTGGAGCAGTAAAGTTTTATCACTCAGCGCCGTTTATATCATTACACTCCGGGCAATACCGAGAACCGTATAATGAAAAGAACCCTGCAAATATCTGCCCTATTGCTGAGCACGCTGGTTGCGACATCCTATACCTTCGCCTCTTCCTCTCCATCGTCCGGTATCATCCGTTTTTCGGGTGCCATCGTCGAACCGGTCTGTGATGTGACAACACGCTCAAATAATGTGACCGTCAGCTGTGAACGACAAGGAGAAGTACAAACGCTACACGTGAACAACAGCGCACAACATGCTGCTTTGCCGCAAGGTATCGGTTCTGTGAGTTCAAAAACGCTAAGTCCAGATGCGCGTATCGTGATCGTCAGCTACGAATAAAACGAGCGTCATTCTCTGTACTGCTGATATGAAAATGCGACGCCACTTCAGATGGTGGCGTCGCATTTTGCGCATAAGGGGAGGATGAAATAAGCGCAATGATGTTATGCGATGCCTTTTACACTCAATAACATTTTAATTCTCAGTCCCTCACCAACAAATACATCTATAGTTAATTCAACGCGCTATATTTAGCGCCTTAAGATGACTCTTCTCATAAGGTTTATTTACTACATGCGCATATCAGCCTGGTTGTTATGTTCATTATCATTTATCGCCCCGTTCAGTTGGGCGGAATCCTCACCGACAGACACCGCCGCGCAGAAGCAGCAGCAAATCTTATTTTTCAACCATGACGATCGGGATATCGTTCCCGACACATCGGTCTGGCCGTGGCAAGCCATTGGACAGTTGGAAACCGCCAGCGGCAACCTCTGTACCGCGACGCTGATCTCACCACATCTGGCGCTGACAGCCGGGCACTGCGTGGTCACGCCACCGAAAGGTGAGATAGATAAACCCGTCGCGCTGCGTTTTCTGGCAACAGAAAATGGCTGGCGTTATGAAACAACGGAAATTGAAGCGCTGGCGAATAAAACGCTCGCTAAAAAACTGAAAGCCGACGGCGAAGGGTGGATCGTTCCCCCTTCAGCAGCACCGCTGGATTATGCGCTGATTCGGCTAAAGCAAACGCCACCTGGCATTCTCCCGCTCCCACTCTGGCAAGGCAGCCGCCAGGAGTTGATGCAGGCCTTGAAGGATAACGGCCAGCGCGTCACGCAGGCTGGTTACCCAGAGGATCATCAGGAAACGCTTTATCGTCATCAAAACTGTTTGATCACTGGCTGGGTTCACACCGCCGTTATGGCGCACCAGTGCGACACGCTGCCTGGCGATAGCGGCTCCCCGCTGATGCTGAACTCAGCAACAGGCTGGGTGCTCATGGGCATCCAAAGTTCCGCACCCGATGCCAGTGAACGCGATAGAGCCGATAATCGCGCCGTTTCCGTTACCGCTATTCGCCAGCAGTTAGAAACGTTAGCAAAACTAAGTTTACCAAAACCAGGTTCACCAAAACCGGACTCACCAAAATAACGCTAACGTTCCGCAGAAACGCACCGTCAGGCGGAAACCGGTATTCAGGATACCGCCTGACACCACCGTTTTCCGCCGATTTCATGGTACAAAAAAATATCTGTTCTATTCTTATCAGAGAGATAGGTTAATCATCCATATTGTCACCCCACAATGGGTATAACAATTATCAGGATGCTATTTTTATCTTATGGAAGCGGCCATTTTTTATAATTAGATTCCCCCTTTATTTGCAGAGCACGTTCTCAGCCAGACCGTTTATCTCTACTGGTAACTTACGGGAAAATATCATGAATCCATACGGCATACTGAAAACCTAAAACATGATTTAAGACAAAAAAACGCCCAAACCTTAACGGAAAGATAAAGCCGATATAATAAGTTACCTCAATTTTTAGCCTCTATGTTATTGTGTCGCCGTTAAATTAAATTGATGTTGTCGCGATTATTATTGCGGAAAGGAAGAGTCTACATGTTAAAACATTTGAGCCATGACGAAAAAAAACGCATGCAGACTCTCGACGAACTACAAAAAACCGATATATCTCAAGACGATATTCTTCGAAAACTCACGAAACTGGCCTGCCAACTCCTTGAAACCCCAACGGCTCTCGTGACGCTAACCGGTTCCAAATCTCTGCATGTCAAAGCGAAAACCCATTTTCCTCTGGATGATATGGATAAAATCGGTTCTTTCGACCATTTTACCGTACAAACGGGCCAATCCTTTATCTGCCCCGATGCCACTCAGGACGACCGTTTTAAAGACAGCCCTTACGTAACCAGCGAACCTTTTATCCGTTTTTACGCCGGTGTACCGCTGAAAACCAAAGACGGCTATTCCATCGGTACGTTCAGCGTCATCGATTATATCCCACGCACTTTCAGCAAGGTCCAATTGCGACTCCTGCATGACTTAGCGACCATTGCGATGGTGTTAATGGAATACCGCAACGCGATTGGGCTGATTGATGCAGTCACACTGTTACCCAATCGCCAACGCCTGATTGACGACATTAGCCACATTACCGACATCCACGAGCCCTACCTGCTAATTCTGATTGATACCATCGACATTTCTTACGCCTATGAAATGGGATGTGCGCTGGGTATGCCGACCGTAGAAGGCCTGCTGAAAGATATCGGCGTCTTTTTGCGTCTTAGCTTAAATTCATCAGACAATCTGTACTCTGCTGCCGTAGGCCGTTTCGCCCTGCTGGTGAAGGCCGATAGAAAAGAGCAGGTTCTGGCGGAGCTTGATGCCTGTGCTGAGCGGATCCATGAAAGTATCACCAGCCATATTCCGCTCAAGCTGGAGTTCTTCGTTGGCTATACCGAATTCCAGATTCCGGCCAAAGATCCGCAGCAAATCTTACGTGAATCGATGAGCGCACTGCGTGCCGCCATCCTCAGAAATATCCGCCAGTTCGCTTATGACCCTGAGGCCGATCAGGCGCAGCAAATCGCTTTTACCTTGCTCAATGAGCTGGCTGACGTGTTACAGAATAATAAACCGGGTCTCTATTTGGTTTACCAGCCGAAATTGAGCATTAAGACCAACACCGTGATTGGTGCCGAAGCGCTGATTCGCTGGCGACACCCTGAGTTAGGTGAAATTTATCCCGATCAATTTATTCCGCTAGCGGAAGGCACAACGCTGATGCGTCCATTAACGGACTGGGTCACGCGAGAAGCGGCATGCCAGGTGAAGCAATGGCGTCAGGAGGGGCTAACGTTCCCCGTATCGATTAACGTTTCTGCACGAAATTTTTCCGAGAATGACTTTATCCCACGCCTCATCACCATTCTGGAGAATCACGGCCTTACCCCTAAGGACATTGACATCGAGTGTGTCGAGACGCAGAAAATCATCGAAAGCACGGAAACGCTTGCCACTATCCAAACGCTGCAACAGCTCGGATTTACTATCGCGCTTGATGATTTCGGTACGGGATATAGCAACTTAAGCTATCTGCGCAATATTCCCTCTACGGTGATCAAGCTGGATAAATCGCTGATTAAAGATATAAAAACTGACCACAAAAGCCGCGTCATTGTGCAATCCATTATCAGCATGCTGCACAAACTGAATTACATTGTGCTGGCGGAAGGCGTAGAAAATAAGGAAACGCTCGACTATCTGGCTCACTTTGGGTGTGATGAAGTCCAGGGCTACTATTTTTCCCGGCCTATCCCACCCGATGCGTTCACCACCTGGTTAACAACGCGTTCGTCACAAACGTCTGCATAACATCCCCTTCAGGCGGGCTATTCAACCAACGGTACGGAGAACGCACATGACTCTTCTTACTCAACAAGATGCGCTCGCCATCAGACAGGCCATCGCGCTGCTGGAAGCCCCCTCTTTTACCATACAGGCAGCGAATCTGGTTGGAAAACCGATTGAATGGAGTCTGTCGAAGCTACCCGTCATGGTGAAAAATAAAATACAGGATGTGGTTCATTCCGCGCTCTACAAAGCGGTAGACGCCGCACTCTATACGCTAGACGATGCGCCTGATCGCGTCGCATCGCCAAAGACACACAAGCTGGTCGTTGCCGCTTCCGGTGCAGTCAGCGGTTTTTTTGGCGCGGCGGGCCTGCTGGTCGAACTGCCTATCAGCACCACGATCATGATGCGTTCCGTGGCGGATATTGCCCGCAGCGAAGGTTTCTCCCTCAGTGATTTTTCTGTCAAAGCCGCCTGTGTGGAGGTTTTCGCGCTCGGCGGGACACAAGAAAGCGACGACGCGACCGATTCTGCCTATTACACGTCACGCGCCGTTCTGGCCGATATCACCCGACATGCCAGCCGCGAATTAATCGGCATTGCTGGCAAGAAAAGCGCCGGGAAAGCGTCAGCCAGAATGAGTACCTCACAGGCAGGGAAAACGCTGGCAAAACTAATTGATGCGGTCGCTACCAGACTGGGCGTAACCATGACGGAAAAAATGGCCGCGCAGATTGTTCCGGTGATTGGTGCCGCCAGCGGTGCGGCCATTAATACGCTGTTTATTCACCACTACCAAAACATGGCGAAAGGTCATTTCATCATAAAACGTCTGGAACAGCAGTATGGTGAAGAAGCCATCAGGTCGGCTTACCTTGAGATCAAAAAGCAGCCCTTGCCGACCTGATGTGATACCGAGAGGATTACCCTTCTACCTGCTCCATCGCCTGCAACACGCGCTTATCCGAGATCGGGAACGGCGTTCCTAACTGCTGAGCAAAGTAGCTGACGCGCAGTTCTTCAAGCATCCAGCGCACCGCTTTCACATCGTCGTCATCACGTCGCTCCGCAGGCAGTTTATTCCACCACTGCTGCCACGCCTGTTGAACGTGCTCCACTTTCAGCATCTGCGCCCGGTCGCGGTGAACATCCTGCGCCAGTTTCTCCAGACGGCGCTCTATCGCGTGCAGATAACGCAGCACATCCGGCAGACGCTGCCAGCCGTTTTCGGTCACAAAGCCACGGAACACCAGCCCGTTCATCTGGCTCTTGATATCGCTTAACGCCAGCGCCATCGCCATATCTACACGCCCTTTCAGACGCTTGTTAATGGTGAAGACCGCCGTCAGGATTTGCTCAACCTGCCTGGCGATATCAACCACCGTATCGTTCAGTTCCGCGCGCACTTTTTCATGCAACTGCTGGAAGGCCTCTTCCTGCCAGACGGGACCACCGGATGATTCAATCAGCTTATCCACCGCGCAGGCGATACAGTCATCAATGAGATCCAACACCTTTCCGTACGGGTTGAAATAAAGACCGAGTTTCGCCTTGTTCGGCAGCTTTTCATGCAGATATTTAATCGGCGACGGAATGTTCAGCAATAACAGACGGCGCAGCCCCTGCCGCATCACCTGCTGTTGCTGGTGCGGCGTATCGAACAGGCGAATCGCCACGCTATCCTTTTCATCCACCAGCGCCGGATAGGCCTTGACAGAATAGCCGCCCCGCTTCTGCTCATAACAGTCCGGCAGCGAACCAAAGCTCCAGACGTGCAGGCCGCGCTGCTCCAGCCCGTCATCCACTACGGATGACAGCGTTTGCTGCACTTTATCCTTAAGCTGATCTTTCAACGCATTCAGGTCTTTGCCTTCGCGCTGCGTCCGATTCTTCTCATCGATAACGCGGAATGTGATTTTCAGATGATCGGGCACCTGATCCCACTGCCACGCCTCACGCGGTACCGTGACGCCCGTCATCAGCCTCAACTCACGTTCCAGCGCATCCAAGAGTCCTTTCTCTAATGGCGTAGTACGGGCCAGAAACGCTTCGGCATAGTTCGGCGCGGGAACAAAGTTACGACGTAACGGCTTAGGCAATGACTTAATCAGCGCGATCGTCAGTTCGCGGCGCACACCGGGAATCTGCCACTCAAAGCCCTCTTCACGCACCTGATTGAGAATAGGCAGCGGAATATGTACCGTGACGCCATCCGCATCTGCACCCGGTTCAAACTGATAGGACAAGCGTAATTTCAGGCTGCCTTGATGCCAGAAGTTCGGGTAGTCCAGCGCGCTCACCTTCTCCGCGCCGTCTTTAATCAACATGCTCTTTTCAAAATTAAGCAGGTCAGCATTATCCCGGCTGGCGGCTTTCCACCATGTGTCAAAATGGCGCGACGACACCACATCGTGCGGCAAGCGCTGATCGTAGAAAGCAAACAGCGTTTCGTCATCCACCAGAATGTCGCGGCGGCGCGATTTATGCTCGAGATCTTCCACTTCCGCCAGCAGTTTGAGGTTGGCGCGGAAAAAGGCGTGATGCGTTTGCCAGTCGCCTTCCACCAGCGCGTGGCGGATGAACATTTCACGCGCCAGCGTCGGATCGATTTGGCTGTAGTTCACCTTGCGCGCCGCGACAATCGGCAGCCCGAAGAGCGTCACCTTCTCCTGCGCCATCACCGTGCCCTGCGCTTTCTCCCAGTGAGGATCGCTGTAGCTCCGCTTAATCAGGTGCTGGGCCAGCGGCTCAATCCATTCGGGTTCAATACGCGCGGCAATGCGTCCCCACAGGCGGCTGGTTTCCACCAGTTCAGCGACCATCGTCCACTTAGGCGGCTTTTTGAATAGCCCAGAGCCAGGGAAAATCGCAAACCGTGCGTTACGCGCGCCGCTGAATTCCTGTTTCTCAATATCTTTCTGCCCGATATGCGACAACAAGCCAGTGAGCAGCGCGCAGTGAATACTCAGGTAATCAGCCGGTTCACTGTTGACCGGCAGCCCCAGTTCTTTCACTACCTGACGCAGCTGCGTGTAGATATCCTGCCATTCACGCACGCGCAGATAGTTAAGGAAATCCGTGCGGCATTGGCGGCGGAACTGGCTGGAAGACAGCGCCTTTTGCTGGTCACGCAGGTAATCCCACAGATTGACGAAAGCCAGAAAATCGGAGTCTTTATCGGCAAAACGACGGTGTTTCTCATCCGATGCCTGCTTCTTATCCATCGGCCTTTCGCGTGGATCCTGAATCGACAGCGCAGCGGTGATGATCATCACTTCACGCACACAGCCGGTTTTACGCGCTTCCAGCACCATTCGCGCCAAACGCGGATCGATCGGCAATTGCGCCAGCTGTTGCCCCTGCGGCGTCAGGCGATAATGCCCGTTCTCGGCCAGATTAATCGCGCCTAACTCTTCCAGCAACCGCACGCCGTCCTGAATATTGCGCTTATCCGGCGCTTCAACAAACGGGAACGCGGCGATATCGCCTAGCCCCAACGACGTCATTTGCAGAATAACGGAAGCCAGATTGGTGCGAAGAATTTCGGGATCGGTAAATTCAGGCCGCGACAGGAAATCCTGTTCGGAATAGAGACGGATACACACCCCAGCGGCGACACGGCCGCAGCGTCCTTTACGCTGATTCGCCGACGCCTGCGAGATCGGTTCAATCGGCAGACGCTGTACCTTGGTGCGAAAGCTGTAGCGGCTGATACGCGCGGTGCCCGGATCGATGACATAGCGAATCCCCGGTACGGTAAGCGAGGTTTCCGCCACGTTGGTCGCCAGCACAATGCGGCGGCCGTGATGTGACTGAAAGACGCGGTTCTGTTCCTGATTCGACAGGCGCGCGTACAGCGGGAGGATCTCGGTATGCGGCAAGTCCAGACGGGTCAACGCCTCTGCCGTATCGCGAATTTCACGTTCACCGCTCATGAAGACCAGAATATCCCCCGGCCCTTCGCGCGTCAGTTCATCGACCGCATCAAAAATCGCCTGTAGCTGATCGCGCTCGCTGTCATCCGCATCTTCCACCACGGGGCGATACCGCACATCGACCGGATAGGTCCGGCCGGACACTTCAATGATCGGCGCGTTATTAAAGTGGCGAGAGAAGCGCTGTGGATCGATGGTGGCCGACGTAATAATCACTTTTAAATCAGGACGCTTTGGCAGCAGCTGGCGCAAATAGCCCATGATGAAATCGATATTCAGGCTGCGTTCGTGCGCTTCATCGATGATCAGCGTGTCGTACTGCATCAACAGGCGATCCTGCTGAATTTCCGCCAGCAGAATACCGTCGGTCATCAGTTTGACCAGCGTATTGTCACCGACCTGATCGTTAAACCGGACTTTATAACCTACGCTGCCACCTAGCGGCGTTTCCAGCTCGGCAGCAATGCGGTCAGCAACGGTTCTGGCTGCCAGACGACGCGGCTGCGTGTGACCAATCAGGCCGTGCACGCCGCGCCCCAGTTCGAGGCAGATTTTCGGTAGCTGCGTGGTCTTACCCGATCCCGTTTCACCGGCGACGATAATCACCTGATGATGACGCAGCGCCTCCAGTATCTCGTCTTTTTTCTGGCTAACGGGCAACTGTTCGGGATAGTGAATCGCCGGACAGCTTGCCCGTCGGTTCTCGACTTTCTGGCGCGCAGCAGCGATTTCCCCCTCAATTTCCTGAGCGATCGCCGCCTGAGCCTGCGGGCTGCTGACCTTTGCCGCGCCCTGTAAACGGCGGCGCAGGCGTTGCCGATCGCGAAGCATTAGCTCACTTAACTGCGTAGATAATGCACTGAGAGGTGATTTCACGTTGCTCTTCCTTAATCGTTTTCTCTAATTCTTGTCTCTGCCGGGGCGATGCTCGCCGCCGAATCTGGCTCGATGGAGCCTACCCTGATTTTAAGGTACTGAATTTTTAAGCCGTGGATAGTAGCACATTGTCATAGACGGCTCTAATCGCCCCGGCCCGGTCTTAGTCAAACATCGTCTTATTCAATAAAATCGAATAAAGACCTCGAATATTTGCACTTTTCACTTTCCAGAGCACCGCATAAGATGTGACGCATCAAAGGGCGTTATGTTGTCGCCCACTTCAATCACTAAAGGAATTGGCAATGAGCAAAGTATTGGTTCTGAAATCAAGCATTCTGGCAGGTTATTCTCAGTCAAACCAACTGGCCGACCACTTCACCGCCGAGTGGCAGTCTGCACATCCAAACGACAGTATCACCGTCCGCGACCTGGCCGCTCAACCGATTCCGGTTCTTGATGGCGAATTAGTTGGCGCGCTGCGTCCTTCCGATGCTGCCCTGACTCCTCGTCAACAGGAAGCACTGAAACTGTCCGACGATCTGATCGCCGAACTGCAAGCACATGACGTTATCGTGATCGCCGCACCAATGTATAACTTCAACATTCCGACTCAGTTGAAGAACTACTTTGACCTGGTGGCGCGCGCGGGTGTAACGTTCCGCTACACCGAGCAAGGCCCAGAAGGTCTGGTGAAAGGTAAACGCGCTATCGTATTAACCAGCCGTGGTGGCATCCATCAAGGCACGCCAACCGATCTACTGGAACCGTACCTGCGTGTATTCCTGGGCTTCCTCGGTCTGACTGACCTTGAGTTCGTGTTTGCAGAAGGTTATGGCTACGGCCCAGATGTGGCACAGAAAGCCACCGAAACGGCGAAAACTCAGCTGTCTCAGTTAGTTACCGCATAAAGATTCATCATTACCGACCTTGCCATTGGTTTACTTGGCTTGACTATTGCGCGCCTTCCGGCGCGCTTTTCTTTATCTCATCGCCAGCCGCATTGTCCGATCTTTCCAGCAGTTGCGTCGCCTCTTTATCCGCCTTGATGTGAATCTCATGCTCGATCTTCACGTTCATATTGATGGTGATCGGCTCTTTGGGCGCAGCCACTTCGATACGCGGCACACACCCCGTCAGGAAAGTGACCGTGCAACCTACCACCAGCAATGTCTCGCGCTTGTTCATTGTTCTACCTTGAATTTATTCATTGGCCTGCTGCTCCAGCGTATCCCGCAAGTTATCGCCAAAACGCAAGCTGCGCCATAGCTGGAAGATATTCTCCTGATGGCGATAGTTAAGAATCACCTGACGTTTCGCGCTGAGCTGCGAGTTTTTCCCCTGCACCTGCGACGTCAATGTCAGTTCGCCCTGATTAGTCAGGTCAAGCGTGGCATAGGAACGCCCAATCTCCAGATAGCGCAGCCAGCCAATCGCCGCCCCACCTGCCAGATTTTTACTCGCTAGCTCATCGGCCAGTTGGTTATCCAGCCGCAACGTCAGGAAACCATCATTGGTAATTCGTCCGCCTTCAATCAGCGTGGTCGGGTGATTAAAATTCAGCGGAAGCGTGCCGCTCACGCGCCCAGACAGGGCAAACTGCTTTTGCTTCAGCACCGTCATTAGCTCACTAAGATCCACGCTCTTCACGGTGAATAGCGCGGGTTCTCGCTGTGGCCAACGCAGCGTGGACAGCCCAATATGCCCATCTAATACGTCCATGTCGGCCTGAGACATAACCAGCGGCTGTCGTTCACTGTACGGGTAAAAACCCTGGAGATCGACGCGGATATTGCTCATCCGAAACAGGTTATCCAACACGTCAATTCGTAGCGCGACAGGCTGCTTGACGCCCAACTGCCAGCGCTGATCTTTCAAACGGTAAGGCAGGACAAAGTTGACGCCGCTAACTTCACCATCCTGTAGCCACAGTCCGCCATTTTTCACGACCCAATGTCCGCCTGCAATGAATCCTTCTTTACGTGCGGCGGAAAATGCCGCCTGTGCGTAAAACTGCCCAGCACGAATGTTCATTTTTAGCAGCGGAGAAAGCAGAGGCTGAAACACCTTAAGCGGCTGTGTCGGCCACCACGCGCCACCACGCAGTCGCTCTCCATCCCAGCGGCCACGCAGCCTAACTGGCCCGATATCCTCAGCCTGTAGCTGCCCCTGTAGCTGGAAATCATCTGGGCTACGCCCCTGCATCGCCAGCGTTAGCAACGAAGGTGGCAAGTAGCCCCCGTTGCTGAAGTGTGCCCGTTCGGAGGCCAGTTGCAGCGCGCCTTGAAAATGCTCACCGGAACGGGCGCGCTGCCACCGGATCGGCTCAGTGATCGTCAGGCGGGGCTGGTGTACCGTCACAATGCCATAGCCCAACTGATCCAAACCGCTCGACAGTTGGTTGACTTCAATCAGCGTATCCTGCCACTGGCCTCGGCCGGCAACGTCCCACTGACCTTTGAGCGGCGGTAGCTGGCCATTGCCCCAGTAACGCCATTGCCACTGCCCTTGATCCGGCCAGAAATCCTGTGCCTGACCGTCAAGGTGCAGGCTAAAGCGCCCCCAGTATACTTCCCGCGCCTTCACAATCGCCTGTAGCCGCCCATTCACGCCCGTTGCACTGACTCGGACACCCGCCAGCGGCCAGCGTGCTTCTTCAAGATAAATTTGCGGCGCAGGCGTTCCCCAGGCACGCAGCAGCGCCCCCGGTAAAAGTGCGAGTTCAGGATTGAGAATCGAGCCCTGCAATACCCCCGGTAGCGTCGCCGTCAGGGAGAGCGCGGGTAAGTTCGCCTGCCCGGTAAGCTGAAAGCGCAATTCGCTGTTGAGCAGGCCGATGTTGCCCGGCCCCAACACCAGCACGGCGTTCGCCTTGCCATTATGCCCTTGCGTCAGCATGTTCAACCGCGCGTTAATCGTGGTGGCATCCAGCCCTTGTCGCCAGTGCTGTAATGTTATGGCAACCTGCCCGGAGAGTGGCTGATCGGCATAAGGCCAACGCCAGACGCCGTTAGTCACCTGAATAACCTCATCCGTCAGTTGCCACGGCAACGATATCAGCGGCGTATCATCATTCGCCGCATTCAGTACCAGCTCACCCGCTTGATGATGCCAGTCCAGCAGGAGCGAAAGCGGATCCGGCGTTTGCCCTGAATCCAGTTTTCCGGTGAGTCGCCCCTGCACCGGTGCAGCATCCAGCGTATCGGCCAGTTCCATCTCACCACTGACTTGCAGGCGCACGAACCCCGCCGGCGTTGCGAGCATGCTCTCATGCAAGGTCAGACGCTTATCGTTCAGTTCTGCCTTAAACGCCAGTTGATCGCCCTGATAGTCCAACGTTTGTCGCCGCTTGCCGTCGCTGCTGAGTCGCACCTGTCCGGCATAATCCTGCCAGGGCTGTAGCGTAAACGTCTTCACCTGAATATCGGCAGCAGGCAATCGCTGCTGCCATTGCGCCAGCAGCATCGCTGGCTCGGTACTGCTGCTTGCTGGCACATGCTGCAAGCAGTCGCTGTTTAACGTCACGGCATCAATATCAACATGCCATCGCCAGCTATGCCAACGCAGCGTCATATTCCGTACGTCAACGAGCGTGCACTCCCCGGCCGTAAGACGGAATCCCGCGCTATGCAGCCCACCGCCCTGCCAGCCAGGTGTCCCATCCACGGTCAAAGACATCTCCGTCGGGAGCCAGATGTTGGCAAGGTGCGGTAGCCACTGCGACAGTGTTCGCCAGGAAAGAAACAGCAATACGGCGAACAGGAAAGCAATTGAAAGTGCACGTTTTTTAATCATTAGCGCGAGTTAAGCATCCTGTTCAATAGCGGTAAAAATTCGTCCTGTATGACTCTGCCGATTATTCATTCACAAATCGCTCTTTTTGTTAACAAACAATCCTATCCAACTCACATTTACTACTATTGTGCATACGTACTCATTACCCTTTCGTGGTAAAATGTTTAATTGAGGTTATATTTTGTAATGAATCACGTTATCTCATCATGAACAAAGCGTTTACGGGTGGATATCAGGATTATCTCCTTCTGCCCGACCGCCTTAAAAAAAGCAATGAGCAACCTGAACCATTACCGCTATCCGCTGATTCATTGTCGTGGGTATGCCTCATGTTAAATCAGTATTCGGACACAGCATATCAAGGACTGCTTTATGCGTAATAACACCCCTGTAACCGACCGCCAACTCCCTCTTTCTGAAAAAACCAGACTCATGTCGGTCACCACGCCAGAAAGCCATATTACCTACGCAAACAAAGATTTTATTGATGTCAGCGGCTATACCACTGATGAGCTGATGGGGCAGCCCCATAATCTTATCCGACACCCGGATATGCCACCAGCCGCCTTCGCGGATATGTGGAAAACGCTGCGCGCAGGCAATATCTGGACGGGGATTGTGAAAAATCGGTGCAAAAATGGCGACCATTACTGGGTAAAATCCAGCACCACGCCCCTGAGAAAAGGCGGTGAAATTGCCGGTTATATGTCTGTGCGGACCGCCGCCTCACCC
The DNA here is from genome assembly GCF_900129615.1 of Pectobacterium carotovorum. GTDB lineage: Bacteria > Pseudomonadota > Gammaproteobacteria > Enterobacterales > Enterobacteriaceae > Pectobacterium > Pectobacterium carotovorum. The sequence goes on from NZ_FQWI01000001.1 coordinate 658,363, forward strand.
GAAGAGATTCACCAGGCTGAGGCGCTCTATGCCAGTGCAAACGAAGGTAAACTGAAATATCGCACCTTCCATCATGGCCTGCTTATTTATACCGGGCCATTGCGCATCCTGAGTCTTTTTAAAACCATGCCATTACGCTGGCGCATCCGCAGCTATTTTCTGCTCTTTAGCCTGATTCCGCTCATCGCCGCCTATTCCCTGCTGGCGGGAACGGCATTGGCTTCCGTACTCTTTCCGCTGCTTATCGCCTGCTGTTTTGTCAGTGGTGAGCTTCTGGTGCACCATGTTGCCCGTCCTATTGAGCAAATTCTGGCTCAGGCCATGCGTTCCGCCGCCGGACAGGCGGACAACCTGACGCAGCTGAATCGCGTGGATGAAATTGGCATGTTAATGCGCGCGGTAAATCAGTCCGGTATGAATTTCCGCACCTTCGTGGACGATGTGAACACCAATCTGAGCGAGCTGAAAAACGCCTGTAATGAAATCGCGCAAGGCAACCATACGTTGGCACAGTGCTGCGAGGAAACGGAAGAGAGCCTGCAACAAACCGCCGCCTCCGTGGAACAGCTTACTGCAACAATAAAAAGTAATGCGGAAGCCTCGCTTCAGGCCTCACTCTATACGCAGGATGTGAATCAGGCGGTGAACTCTGGTGAGCAGGCTGTCAGCCAGGTCTCCGATACGATGGAGACGATCACCCGTTCCAGCGAACGGATTACGGATATCGTCAGCGTGATGGATAATCTCGCGTTCCAGACCAATATTCTGGCCGTGAACGCGGCTGTTGAAGCTGCCCATGCCGGAGAACAGGGTAAGAGCTTTGCGGTGGTCGCCAGTGAAGTGCGTTCGTTGGCGCAGCGCAGCGCCTCCTCTTCCAGCGATATCTCGACCATTATTGATGAAACGCTGAATAGTATTCGTACCGGCGAACAGCAGGTTTCACACACGCATAAATCCATGAGCAATATTCTGCTGCAGGTTCAGCACGTCACCAATTTGATGAATGAGATCAGCCTCGCAACGCAGGAGCAATCTCAAGGGCTGGAGCAAATTAATGAAGCGGTAAACCGCATCGATGAGCTCACACATCAGAATACCGCGCTGGCGAGTCAGTCACATTCGGCCACCGATCACCTGCAACAGCAGATCTCGAGTATGGTACAGGCAGCCTCTGTCTTTAGTCTTTCCCGCTAGTTAATCTCATGCTCACGGGCGCTCATATCAGGGCGTCCGTCGCCTTATCCCCTCGTCATTTTTCCCATACTTTAACCTGCATTGCCCACCGTGCAAATTCGCAGAGTCATAATATACTTAGCAAATGAATGCTTTTGGTCACCGGCGCAGGCTCTTGCAGCGAGTCGGGCTAGGCAACAACTTTCCTGAAGAAAAAATAACGGTTTCCTAAAGAAAAAATAACGGGCGGAACTAGTAAGAATATATAAGTCTACTCGCTAAGTATTTCGTGAAGATTGCCGTTAATTAAATAGCATTAATCGCTTTTCAGTTAGCTAATGGATCTAAAAACATTATGTTTATGCTTGCTTATACTAAAAGGATCAATAAATGCGTAAGAATTTTCCAGTCAGTGATATTCAGTATTTATTAGATGAAAAAGCAAAGCTAATGTCGGTTACCACTACCGATAGCCATATCACTTATGCCAATGACGATTTTATTGATGCCAGTGGTTACGACTTTGAGGAAATCCTCCACCAACCTCACAATATCGTGCGCCACCCGGACATGCCCCCGCAGGCGTTTGCCGACATGTGGGCAACGCTGAAGGCAGGTAAAATCTGGACGGCCGTCGTCAAGAACCGCCGCAAGAGTGGCGACTATTATTGGGTAAAAGCCAGTACGACGCCGCTGATGAAGGAAGGGAAAATCACAGGATATATGTCGGTGAGAACCCGCGTTTCACAGGAAGAGATTCGGCAAGCAGAAGCGCTTTACCACCAAATGAACGAGAATAAATTAAAAAACCGCCGGCTCTTTCAGGGACTATTGATTTATAAAGGGCCGCTGAAACTTCTTAGCTTATTTACCGTCATCCCCATACGGTGGCGGATAAGAAGCTACGTTTTCCTTTTCATGCTATTTGCGCTTCTTTTCTTATTGGCGACCCTTCCACTCACCACACCGCTATTAACTTTTGTTCTGGCACTACTCGCTGGCGCGACAATAACCAGTGAATTATTAGTTCAACATCTGGCAAAACCACTGGAAAAGATTCTACGCCAGGCTATTAATTCCGCATCCGGGCAGGCGGACAACTCGTTTCAACTTAATCGCGTGGATGAAGTTGGCATGTTATTACGCGCCGTCAACCAATCCGGCATGAATTTCCGCACGTTTGTCGATGATGTTAATGGCAAGCTGGCTGAACTACGCCACGCCTGCGGCGAGATTGCTTCTGGGAATTACACACTCAGCCAGCGCTGTGAAGATACCGCGCAAAGCTTACAATCCACCGCGTCATCAATGGAAGAACTGACGGCGACGATCCAAAGTAATGCGTCTGCCACACAGTTAGCAACGCGTTGTGCGAATGATGCCAATCAGGCTGTCAATGCCGGAGAGAAAGCGGTTAATCAGGTAACCGATACCATGGCGACCATGACCCGTTCCAGCAAAGAGATCACCGACATCATTAGCGTGCTGGATAATCTGGCGTTCCAGACCAACATTCTGGCGCTTAATGCGGCAGTAGAGGCCGCTCACGCCGGAGAACAGGGCAAGAGTTTCGCCGTGGTCGCGGGGGAAGTCCGTATTCTGGCGCAGCGTAGTGCCGCTGCCGCCAAAGACATCGCAGCGATTATCGATGCCACAATCGCGAACATTCACACCAGCGATAAATTGGTCAACCACACCAGTCAGTCAATGAACAACATTCTGGCTCAGGTACAGCAGGTCTCACAGCTTGTGAATCAAATCAGCCTGGCGACACAAGAGCAATCGCAAGGGCTGGGGCAGATTAATTCTGCGGTGAACAACATTGATGAATTGACGCGCCAGAACACCATTTTGGCTACGCACTCCAGTTCTGCCATTAACAGTCTGGAACAGCAGATCTCCACGATGTCCGAAGCTGTGTCAGTTTTCAGTACGTCGCGCTAAATCCGCTATTGCCGCCTCTCAATTTCAAACCGTTACTGTCAGTCAGGTAACGGTTTGTCACCGCCCGATTTTCTGATAGCTTAACCTAAGGATTTTTCGGAGAAACTATCAATGAAACTGGCAATTTACAGCACGAAGCAGTATGACCGTAAATATCTGGAGCAGGTCAATCAGCAGTTTGGCTATGAGCTGGAGTTTTTTGATTTCATGCTGACATCGCGCACCGCGAAAACCGCCGCGGGCTGTCAGGCCGTCTGCATCTTTGTAAACGATGACGGTGGGCGCGAAGTGTTGACCGAACTGGCAGCGTTGGGCATTAAAACGCTCGCGCTGCGCTGTGCGGGCTTTAACAATGTCGATTTGGAAGCCGCTAAGGAGCTGGGTATCAGCGTAGTACGCGTTCCCGCATATTCCCCTGAGGCTGTCGCCGAACACGCCGTCGGCCTGATGCTGACGCTTAACCGCCGCATTCACCGCGCCTATCAGCGTACTCGCGACGCGAACTTCTCTCTGGAAGGGTTGATTGGCTTCAATATGCACAACCGGACGGCGGGCATTATTGGCACCGGAAAAATCGGCATCGCCACGATGCGCATTCTGAAAGGCTTCGGGATGCGGCTGCTGGCCTTCGATCCCTATCCAAACCCGCAGGCCTTGGAATTAGGGGCGGAGTATGTCGATCTAAAAACGCTGTACGCCAACGCGGACGTCATCTCCCTGCACTGCCCGCTGACGCCGGAGAATCATCACCTGCTGAATCAGGCGGCCTTCGCGCAAATGAAAAACGGCGTCATGATCGTCAATACCAGCCGTGGTGGACTGATCGACTCGCAGGCCGCTATCGACGCGTTGAAGCAACAGAAAATTGGCGCGCTGGGCATGGACGTTTATGAAAACGAGCGCGATCTCTTCTTCGCCGATAAATCCAACGATGTGATTCAGGACGATATTTTCCGCCGCTTATCCGCGTGCCACAACGTACTGTTTACCGGGCACCAGGCGTTCCTGACGGAAGAAGCACTAATCAGCATTTCCCAAACCACGCTACAGAACCTGAAAGACATCAGCCAGAACGCGTCTTGTGTAAATCTGGTTACACCGTAAACCTTCCTGCGGCAGTGCTGACTGCCGCAACACTCACCCTGCCGGACAACTTCCATTCATCAGCGATTGCTCGCTACAGCGCTTACCGTTGGCTAACTGACAGGCCCCCACGCTCGCACCATCAAGCTGTCTAGAGATCGCCATAGTTCCGCCAATCAACGTACAGTTGACGTCAACTGGCGAACTGCTTTTCAGCAACACGACGGCGTTCGTATCATCATTTTGCGTGGCGTTTTGCTGGGTAGCGGCAGTGTTCTCACGATGATTACTGCATCCCGCCAGCAGCAACGCAGCGGCAGTACATAGCCATGGCAATAGTTTCATGTTTCAACTCCGAGTCATGTGTGGGAGGCGAGCTGGCGTGATTTTTACGCTCAACGCCGATGCGTATATTTTCAGATAAAGACTATATCTACTACATTTATTTTTTTGAAGTATAAAAGACACTTTCGCCAAAAAAGCCATGTTAAGTAGCATACCAGTCGGCAGTATCATACTGATTCAGATATATCGAAACATCACACCTCTACCCATATTTATCGGGGAGGTTACCCTCCCCCTTATTTCTATCCCATCAAGGATATTGAATTCAGATGGTATACCAGATAATGTATCAAGCAAGGTTTTCGCCCATTTTTCTAAAATATCATAATGAGTGCTTGGATTTACATCATAGATGAAATTGAAATTTCGTCCAAAGAGTCGCTCAGAATAAAATCGCTATTAGTATTAATAGTGGCGACATGGCCACTTCCCAATAGCGAAATAATCAGTGAGATTCGGCTCGCGTTAATATTACAATTAACATTATTGATATCTGAAAATATTTAAAAACCATCATCAAGAAATTAGTAGGCTAGAACTTCAACTGGTTTTATTATATATCCAGAAAACTCGCAATTTTAACTGGATTCATTTTCAAAGCCACTAATCAATTCCCACCCATTTTCAAGCTTGTCAAAATCAACTTCTGTAAGCAATTCTTCGACACCACTTTTAATGACACAGTCACTTTGAGGGTAGGCACTGCATAGCAGAACAAAATATTTCTTCTGGATATCATCTAAAAATGAAGCATCTGACTGATCAACCTGACCGCTAATACGTAGTGCAACACATGAAGAACATGCCCCAGCCCGACATGAGTAAGGTAAATCAACACCTGCTTCTTCAAAGGCATCTAAAATATACACATCATCAGGGACCTCAATTTCCGTACGCGTAGCGACATCTTTAACTTTATAAACAGCCATTTTCATTCCTTTTTCATTAATTAATGAAGATTAATTTTATCGTGCGCAAAAACATTTTTTTCGATTGCATCCAGGACGTCTTTTATTTGAGTCATTGGCGCTATTTTCTTTCTCAATGTGCTCCTCTTTTTCATTAATTTCTTCTGATACCGTTTCATTTCTCAAACGTTCACTGCTTTCTTTTTCCATTGTTCCCTCTTTATTAAATTAGATTCATGATTATTACAGGAGTTTCGCTCAACTGATGACGACAACCACAGCGCAAGAGAGATATTACATTGAATATTTATTTTCTTATTTTAAAGTACGTTAATAATTAGATGATTTATTAGGCTGAACCGAATGCGACTCGATTTACCGAACCAGACGAGTGAGCTGAAGCGGCAGCAGAAGTGTACGATGCATTCGATAGCAATATTATGAGGAAGTTAAGGCAAACAACGTTCAGAACGTGACATGATCCATTGATGCCTGTCACATAAAACTCTTGATATTTATATTAATGAATGTAATTCATGTAAAATAGTTTTAAGCATATCTAACTCACTCTAAAACCATCATTAACAAATCACCTAAAGGCTCTTATTTTATTTTTTGATATACTTTCATTTTATTCATATAAAAGGAATGACATTCATCCTTGCCAAATAAAATCAAACAACCTAGTCTCATTTCACTGCCCTATGAATATATTAATAGGGCAACACAGCGATACATTACTAATCAAATTAAATGAGGTGAAATAATGTCAGATCAACTTACTGGTGGATGGACTGCTTTCCGTGATTTGAATGATGCAGATAAAGAAATTTTTAAATCCACCGTACATTTGCTAGGTGTGACCTACACGCCTTTGTTTGTCGCAACACAGGTGGTATCGGGTACGAACTACTCCTTTCTGACGAAGGGTACGGTAACGTCACCCGAGGCACCACTAAAAATTGTCAAAATCCATATTTATAAACCGCTAAGCGGCGATGCACATATTACTAAAATTGAAGATGTTCTCCCGTAATAAATAGTTCAATCAATGACGCTACGGCTAGTGTATTTATCTCACTAGCCGTAGCGTTGTTTTATATCTTCTACTTCCCTGCCCTACCTGAATTTTCACCTGAAAATGGGGGGATCATGACTTCTATTGCCCCTCAGTTTCCACGGCCTCAGCATCAAACCGTAGCCGACGCTGTGCGATAACATTCCTCTAAGACGCGCAAAAAGCAGCGACTCCCCCTCACCCACAGGGGAATTCAGGAACACCGCTGTAAAACGATCTGGTATTCGTCGCCGTAATCCGTACCATACACGCCATGATCGTGCAGACCGTGTTAGCGTCTGCGCTGAACCGTTTTCCATCCGCAATGCCTTTTGCAACGAGCACAGATAAAAATGTCAGAAAAACAAGAAATTAACCCAAAAACTCAATACAACCTCAATAAATTGCAAAAGCGCCTGCGTCGTAACGTTGGCGAAGCTATCGCTGATTTCAATATGATCGAAGAAGGCGACCGCATCATGGTGTGCCTGTCCGGCGGGAAAGATAGCTTCACCATGCTGGAAATTCTGCGCAATCTGCAACAGAGCGCGCCGATTAACTTTTCTCTGGTCGCGGTAAATCTGGATCAAAAGCAGCCGGGATTCCCGGAGCACGTTCTTCCGCAGTACCTTGATAGCATCGGCGTGGAGTACAAGATCGTCGAAGAAAATACCTACGGGATTGTGAAAGACAAGATTCCAGAAGGGAAAACCACCTGCTCGCTGTGTTCACGCCTGCGCCGCGGGATTTTGTATCGTACCGCGACGGAGCTCGGCGCAACGAAAATTGCCCTCGGTCACCACCGCGACGATATTCTACAGACTATGTTCCTGAACATGTTCTACGGCGGAAAGCTGAAAGGCATGCCGCCGAAGCTGATGAGCGACGACGGTAAACATATCGTCATCCGCCCTCTTGCTTACTGCCGTGAGAAAGATATCGAACGCTTTGCTGAAGCCCGCCAATATCCGATTATTCCGTGCAACCTGTGCGGATCGCAGCCAAACCTGCAACGTCAGGTGATTAAAGACATGCTGCGCGACTGGGACAAACGCTATCCTGGCCGTATTGAGACCATGTTTAGCGCCATGCAGAACGTTGTGCCATCTCATCTTGCCGATCATGCGCTGTTCGATTTTAAAGGCATTCGTCACGGTAGCGACGTGGTGGATGGTGGCGATCTGGCTTTTGACCGTGAAGAACTGCCGTTGCAGCCCGTTGGCTGGCAGCCGGAAGAAGATGACGATGTGCCATCCGTGACCCGTCTTGACGTGCTGGAAATAAAATAAGCACGACATTCCCGTGAGGGAATGGCATTACCATAACGAATAGAGACACGGTGGCAAGAAGCAGCGGTTGCTGTTTCACCACCGTGTTTTTTATTGCCGTTTTCTGCCGCGTAGAGTACCGCTATCGATCTTGCGGTGGTTCAGTGACGGGTTCGTGTTCCGGCCCTGTCGGCGGCGGATCAGGAATGGGCGGTGGATCGGGAAGCGGACGAGGTGTCGGATCGTTCGGTATAATGGGAATCGGTTCAACCGGAACCGTGTCGGCTTGCAGATAATCCGTGGCGTCTTGAGTGAGCATATTTTCCTCCTCGGTGTTGGATACTGTTAAGGCAAATCCAGCTACTGAAGCAGTACAGACATGCGTTACGGCTGACCAAGCAGCGCCAGCGCTTCCCTTTAAGCGTAGTAAGCTAATGAATAAAATGCCAAAGGCATTTTATAACGTCGCTTGCGACGGCCCGAAGGGTGTGGCGCGTAGCCCACCATAATAAAATGCCAAAGGCATTTTACAACGTCGCCTGCGACGGCCCGAAGGGAGGGGGCGCGATAGCCCACCATAATAAAATGCCAAAGGCATTTTATAACGTCTCTTGAGGGATAACGGAAAAGGTCAGGATCGAGGGGCAAAAAAAAGCCGACAAAACTGTCGGCATGGTGTGAATCAATTGTGCTATGCAGTAATTCAAAAAAGGAAGTAAGACAATATGGAGCGCAACGCCCATCGCTTGACGTTGCATTCACCTGCGGGAATGATAGTGCCGCACAACAGGGTAAAAAATGTTGATATTGCTCAATTTACGCGTGGTTTTTTAGCTGTTCACGACAGTTTGTGATTATCTGCGCACCCGTTCGCCACGAGTCGTTATAGCCATTTACTGCGTTTTAACCACCATGCAACGCCGCCCACCAATATCACCAACATCAGGCAGAACGTGAAAAAACCAAACGGCGCATCGCCGCCGGGAATTCCCCCTAAGTTGACGCCAAATAAGCCGGTTAAGAACGTCGTCGGCAGGAAAACCATCGCCAAAAGTGACATTGTATAGGTACGGCGGTTCATCGCTTCGGTCATCAAGGCGGTGATTTCATCCGAAAGTACCGTGGTACGCGCAATACTGGCATCCAGATCTTCCAGCCCGCGCCCTAATCGATCGGCGATTTCCTGCATTCTGCGACGATCGTCATCCTGCATCCAGGGCAGTTTCTCGCCGGAAATACGCGAGAATACATCGCGCTGTGGCGTCATATAGCGGCGTAACACGATAAGCTGTTTGCGGATCAGCGCCAGCTCACCGCGCGGTGGAATTTTTTGCTCCAGCAAATCCTCTTCCAGATCGATGATTTTCTCATGCAAATCATCAATAAACTCACTGGTATGATCGGTCAACGATTCCGCAATAGAGACCAACCAGCTTCCGCTGTCCGTCGGGCCGTTGCCTTCCTTCAGGTCGGTAAGAATTTCGTCGATAGCCAGAACCTTACGACGCCGGGTAGAAATGATCAGCTTGTCGGTAATGAACACCCGAACCGCCACCAGTTGATCCGGCCGCGCATTGGCATTCAGGTTAATGCTGCGCAGCGTGATCAGCGTACCTTCCCCCAAACGCGTGACTCTGGGGCGAGCGCTCTCCCCCGCCAACGCATTGCGTACGCTATCCGGCACCAGCGTCGTTTTATTCAGCCAGCGCACGCTGGCGGGCAAGGTAGAATCCAGGTGTAGCCAGCAGGGTTTCTCGCTGTTAACCACATCCTGCTCACCAATCGGGGTCACGCCCCCCTTCCCATCCAACTGATACGCATGAACCGCACCGCTGTGTTGCAACTCTTTTCCTGCAAAGGATTCCACGTCTTGCCTCCAACGGTTTTTGCTATCAGCGCTTTTGCTATCAGTTTTGCACGCTACCAGCCGGAGTGACCATCACGATCGCTCCGGCTTTATCGCCACATCATTCGATGTATTAATGCGGTACTTAATGTTTTTCGATGTAAAGCATGTGGCTGTACGCCACGTCTTCAGGGTTAGTAATGGGATAGCCCTTCACCCACGGTTTGATCAAGCGTCCGTTGGTATATTGATAGATCGGCGCAATCGGTGCTTCATCCATCAAGATCTGCTCAGCCCGGTTGTAGTCCGCATTCAGCGCCTGCGGGTTAGTCTGATTGCCTGCTTCATCCAGGACGCGATCGTAATTTGCATTTTTAAAGCGTGCGATATTTCCGCTGTGATGTGAGGCCAGCAGCGAGAGGAATGTCGACGGTTCGTTGTAATCACCGACCCAGGACGCTCGCACGACGTCAAAATTACCGCTATTGCGGCTGTCGATGTAGGTTTGCCACTCTTGATTAGACAAACGTACGTCCACACCCAGCGTTTTCTTCCACATGGAGGCCACGGCAATCGCGATCTTCTGGTGACTTTCCGACGTGTTGTACAACAGCGATAATTTCAACGGATTATTTGGGCCGTAACCTGCGGCTGCCATCAGCGCTTTTGCCTGCGCATCCAGCTCATCCTGAGAATATTGCTGCAACAGGCTTTCCGTTGGTTTGAAGCCCGCGGTGACATCCGGCGTAAAGTGCCAGGCTGGCTTTTCCCCTGTGCCCAATACTTTTTCCGCAATCACTTTACGATCGATGGCGTAAGACAGCGCTTTTCGCACTCGTACGTCATTGGTCGGCGCACGCTGCGTGTTAAACGCGTAATAGTAGGTGCCAAGCTGCTCTGGCGTATAAACCTGACCGGGCAAGTCTTTCAGCAGCTTCTGGTACAGGTTTTTAGGAAAGGACTCGGTGATATCGATATCCCCTGACAGGTAGCGTTTTGTCGCGTTCGATTCCTGATTGATCGGAACAAAAGTCACCTTTGTCAGGCGCGTGTTAGCGTTATCCCAATAATATTGATTCTGCGTGAGCACCAGCTTCTCATTCACGACGCGATGATCCAGCTTAAACGCGCCATTCCCGACCAGATTGCCCGGCTTCGTCCAGTCGTTTCCGTATTTCTCTACCGTAGCCTGGTGTACCGGAAACAGGCTGAAATTCGCCGTCAGACTGACAAAATAAGGTACAGGCTTACTCAGTTGCACTTTCAGTGTGTGATCGTTGACGGCCGTCACGCCAAGCTGATCGACGGGCAGCTTGCCCGCAAGAATCTGCTCGGCGTTCTGAATCCCCGCCAGTCGGGCAAACCAGGCGAACGGCGAGCTGTTTTCAGGCGTGACCAGACGACGCCAGCTGTAGACAAAATCGTTTGCCGTAACGGGTTCACCGTTAGACCAGCGGGCATTATCTCGCAGGGTAAAGATAAACGTGCGGTTATCGGTCGTCTGCCAGCGTAGCGCTACGCCAGGAACAATGTTTCCCTTGGCATCCTGATTGACCAGCCCTTCAAATAGATCGCGCGCCACCTGTGCTTCCGGCAGCCCTACCGCTTTTATCGGATCGAGAGAAGCCGGTTCATCTTTAATGTGGCGGACGATTTCCTGTTTCTCAGCCAGAACCGTTCCCGCCGGAACCTGCGCCGCGACAGCATTGCCCGTCATGGCCGCCATCAACGCGGCATAAAATGCAGAATATCCATAGTGCATGATGATTTGACCTGAAAGCGTAATGAATTGATTGAAGAATATAATAGTCAGAAATCAGCACTATCATCCAGCGATACCCCGCAATTTGTCAGCCTGCATCGCCGTTTGCGTCTCCGGGCCGATTTTTTTATGATGAAACGCATAGGCAATCACAGGGCGGTATCATGGAAAACACAATCATTCCTCTTCAGGCGCGCCAGCAACGAGGTAATTTGCCGTCGTTGGGCGAACCGTATGGGAAATCGCTGCTGGGCGCGCCGCTGCTGTATTTCCCCGCCGAATTAGCGCCTTCAGAGAGCGGGCTGATTATTGCCGGAACACACGGCGATGAAACCGCAGCGGTGGTGGCGCTTTCCTGCGCGCTGCGTACCCTCTTTCCAGGCCAGCGTCGCCATCACGTGATTCTTGCGGTGAACCCGGATGGCTGTCAGTTGGGGCTGCGTGCCAACGCTAACGGCGTCGATCTCAATCGCAATTTTCCGGCCAGTAATTGGCAACCGGGGAAGACGGTCTACCGCTGGAATAGCGCCGCAGATGAACGTGATGTCGAGCTCTCTACCGGTGAAACTGCGGGTTCAGAGCCGGAAACAAAAGCCCTTTGCACGCTGATTGAGAAACTTAATCCCCACTGGGTTGTCTCTTTTCATGAGCCACTCGCCTGCATTGAGGATCCACATCGTTCCGAACTGGGTCTATGGTTGGCGCAACAGTGCGAGCTGCCGTTAGTATCGAGTATCGGTTACGACACACCTGGCTCTTTCGGAAGTTGGTGCGCCGATCGTTCGCTTCATTGCATTACCGCTGAGCTTCCGCCAATCTCGGCAGATGCCGCCAGCGAATGCTACTTGAAAGCGATGGTGGCATTGCTAAGCCAGCAATTTTAATCGTAATTTTTATACCAATGTTGCTAATGTTGCCCTAAACTGAGCAGCGTGTTAATCACCTGTAATTAAGGACGCAAACATGTCACAGAACGTACATTTTCAAGGCAATCCTGTGCCAGTAGCAGGGTCATTCCCAGCCAAAGGAAGCAAAGCCCCAGCATTTACTCTGGTGGCTAAAGATCTGTCCGATACCCCGCTGAGCAACTATGCTGGCAAGCGCAAAATCCTGAATATTTTCCCAAGCATCGATACCGGTGTTTGTGCCGCGTCCGTGCGCAAATTCAACCAACTGGGTTCTGAACTGGATAACACCGTTGTTCTGTGTATCTCTTCCGATCTGCCGTTCGCGCAGTCCCGCTTTTGCGGCGCGGAAGGTCTGAACAACGTCGTTGTGCTGTCTACCCTGCGTGGCGGTGAGTTTAAAGAAAACTATGGCGTTGCTATTGCTGATGGCGCGCTGAAAGGCCTGACCGCTCGCGCGGTTGTCGTACTGGATGAAAACGACAACGTGCTGCATAGCGAGCTGGTGAACGAAATCACCACTGAACCAGACTACGACGCAGCACTGGCTGTTCTGAAATAAGCGACACTGGCATTACGTGAAAAACGGCTGCGCAAGCAGCCGTTTTGTTATTTACTCTTCGTCGTCCCCCGCCGCTTTACGCTGGCTGAGCCCATATTCCCGCAGTTTGTTGGCTATCGCCGTGTGCGATACCCCTAAGCGTTTCGCCAGTTTGCGTGTGCTTGGATAGGATTGATAAAGGCGGGTCAGTACAGAGCGCTCGAAGCGCTTGTTGATGTCGTCCAGCGAACCATCAAGCAGGGTTTCATCTTGCGGCACATCAATCGAAAACGCCGGGAGATCGATGTCCTGCATATGCAGTTCGTTACCTTCCAACTGCGTCAGCGCTCTATAAATGGTATTTCTCAACTGACGAACGTTACCCGGCCAGCCGTACTGCGGCAGGAAATGTTCCACATCTGCGGCCAATTTGGGACGCGAAATCCCCTGTTCATCGGCAAAGCGCGCCACGAAAAGCTCGGCCAGCGGCATAATATCCGCCGGACGCTCGCGCAGCGGCGGTAACATCAGCGTGAGTACATTGAGGCGATAATAAAGATCCTCCCGGAACTCACCGCGCTGCACCAGCTCCAATAAATTTTTCTTGGTCGCGCAAATCACCCGCACGTCAACATGGACTTCATGATCTTCACCGACGCGGCGGAATGTCCCGTCATTCAGGAAACGCAGCAGCTTAGTCTGCATCTGTGCCGACATTTCACCAACTTCATCCAGCAGAACCGAACCACCGTTCGCCTGTTCGAAGAAGCCTTTCTTGCCTTCCTGCGCATTGAGATACGCGCCGGGCGCATGGCCGAACAACTCGCTCTCCATCACATCATCGGGTAACGCCGCGCAGTTCAGCGCCAGGAAAGGGTTCTTGCCGCGTGGTCCACGCAGGTGGCAGGCACGCGCCAGCATATCTTTGCCCGTCCCCGTGTCGCCCACGATCAGCAGCGGCGCGTCCAGCATTGCTAATTTACGCGCCTGCTCAATCACCTGACGCATTTTCGGGCTAACGGCAACGATATGATCGAACTCATTCTCATCGTTCACGGCGAGATTCTGCAACTGTCGGCCCATACGAGCGGCCGATTTCAGCATCACCAGCGCGCCCGCCGTGGCCACTTTACCGGCATCATCTTCCAGACGGACCGGCGTCATTTCCAGCAAGAAATCCTGACCGCGAATCACCACACGTTCCGCCAAGACGGCGCTACTCTTCTCCAGCCAACTGGCGAAATTGAAACCGGGGATCATGCTGCCAATCGTCAGTTCGCTGATGGTCTCTGCCGACTGTTCAAACAGCGCCAGCGCGGCGGGGTTAAACAGCTCCAACTTTCCTTTCATATCCAGCGAAAATACGGGTTCAGGCATCGATTCCAGAAGCGCATTCAACGCCCGGTGTTCGCGCTCTGACGGCATGAAGGCCACGGTACGCACATCGCTAACGCTTTCAATACGGCGGATTTCCGTCATCAGCAGACGGAAATCATCAAAATCGAGGGTGGCAAAATTCAGGTAGATACGACCAATAGACGCAATTTCAATGCCGCGTAAATCAATATTGCGTGACGCAAGTAGATCTAACAGTTCACGGACCATACCAATGCGGTCTTCACAAATCACTTCCAGATGCATCAACGGCTACCTTCTTCAAGAGACACGACATGGCTATTGCTACTGATAATACCCTTTCGTTTGCACCGGATGAAGTAAGGTGGCAGCAAAAGTTGACACATCTGTACGTTTTTTCCACGTCAATGACGAAACGGGGTTAAGACAGCGGCGTCGTTGCCATCGCCACAATGGTTCGAATGCCTTCCAGATAGTTACCGAGGCGTAGATTCTCATCAAAACTATGCTGATTATTATCGGCATTCACCAGAGGAACAATGACGTAAGGCACTTTCAATACGCTGACCGCGCCGCTCATCGGCAGTGTCCCGCCCATCATACGATTCTTCTCCGGTGCGATGCCGCGCGGTGCGGTTGTCGTCGCGACGGCCCAATGGCCCAGCGGGGAGTCGATCTCCGTTCTCGCCGCATAGGCGCTGCTCGGATAGGCCGTCAGGCTAAGGGAAATCAGGTGCGGATACTGTTCGCGTTCGGCCTGTGTTGGTGCTTCACCGGCAATGATATGAAAGCCTTTGCTGGCGATATACTGGCGTAACAACGCATACATATCATCCGGCGGCGTTTCCGGCACGGTGCGAATATTCACGCTGGCCGTCGCGGTTGACGGAATAGCGTTCGACGCTTTTTTGCCCGTGTCGCCCGCTTTAATGCCGAGAATATCCAGCGAAGGATATTGCACCGCCTCTGCCGCATTGCTGGCGACATTCTCTAGCCGCGCAACACCAAAGCGTTTCTCCAACGCGCCAGCGGGAGGGGCGGTCTCCGCCACCTGTTTTTTATCGCTATCGCTAAGCGTGACGCGGTCATAGTAACCGGGGATGGTGACCTTACCGTCCGCATCTTTCATGCTGGCCAACAGCGTAGCCAGGTTTTGTACCGGATTGGAAATGACATTGCCATAGCCGCCGCTGTGCGCCGCCGCGTTCGCACCAAAAACCGTCATATCGATCTGGATTGAGCCACGATTGCCAAAGTTGATACCAGGGCGGTTACTAGACGGCATCGCGCCATCATAAATCACCATACCGTCACTTTTCAGCAGCGTCAGATGGTCGGCCATGACCGTCGTCAGACCGGGCGAACCTTTTTCCTCTTCAGAATCCAGCAGCACTTTGATGTTGACCGCGGGCTCAACGCCCTTATCTTTCATCGCGTCCATGGCGGCGAGAAACATGACAATCGGTCCTTTATCATCAGCCGAGGCACGAGCAAAGAGGCGCCATTCTGGATTGATATACCCTTTCAGAAGACGTGATTCAGGCAGCGTTTGCCATTTGCCCGCCGCGTCTTTTTCTTTCAGCACGGGCTGCCACGGCGGCGTTTGCCATTCGGTCGGATTCACAGGCTGTCCGTCAAAATGCATGTAGAACAAAATGGTTTTACGATCGGCTTTTGGCGTACCCAACTCAGCATAAACCAGCGGTTTATCACCATTCGTCAGTTGCTGCGTGGTGAAGCCACGCTTCTGAAAAGCCTTTTCCAGCCAGTCGGCATTACGTTGGATATCCGCGGGCACGGCAGCATCATTTGGCAACGTGAGTAATTCGAGATATTCAGGGAAGCTGTGTTGTGCGTAACGCTCAGCATCGGCAGGTGCCAGCACCAGCTGTGCGCTGGCAGGTAAACAGAGAATGGCTGCCGACAGCGACAGCGCCGCCAGCGTCAATTTTTTACCGGGAATCATAAAAACGTCCTGTTATACAGAAATGAGGAGTGTTAATCCTACACACGATTCTGTAACAACGGTACTGCTAGCCAGACCGGTATTCTGTCTGTTCTATATTAACGTACTATCGCGATGCATCACGCACCTGGCTAATAGATTGCCCCTCGATAAAGGAGTGAGGGAACTGCCGCGACTGTATAACATAATCCTTACGAGTCAGTTTCATAAGAATCTCTCTTGCCCCGTATTCCGCCATTTCTTTTACCGGGTAAACCACGCTATCAATATGCGGTGCCAGATATTCAGTGAGCCCAAAGCTGTCAAAAGAAATAACCGAGATATCGTCAGGAACAGATAGCCTCTGTAAACGTAGCGTTTTTAATCCCCCCGAGCAGGCGCGTTCACCACAATATACAATGGCGGTCATGTCGAGTTTTCGTTCTATTAATGTTAACGTCGCTTTCTCACCAAAGACATGATCATAACTGCCTTGAATATAATATTCGTCGCTCCACTCTTTATTCACCGAGCGAATAGCATCAATGCAGCCTTTTAATCGTTGAGATGCACTGTGACGCGACTCGGGGCCACCAATTACCGCGATCTTCTTATGACCTGCCGCAATCAATTTATTTGTCGCATCAAACGCAGATAAATAATGATCGAATGAAACCGAATGAATATCCGCCGAACAAGAGGCATCAAGTAACACTACGGGTTTATTTTCCGTATAGGCTTTAATCGTTTCGGTTGATAAATGACGGGTGTAGAGAAGAAACCCATCGCAGTTAATTTCATCCAATTTTCTTAATGCATTCTCTTCTTCAGCTTGCCCGGCGCTTTCCAGCACCATGAGCATTTTCCCTTTGGCATTCACTTCTTTATGAACGGCACTCATCACCGAACCAAAGAAGCCTGATACGTTGTTAGGAATAAGCATGCCTATCACGCCGCTACTTTTACTCACCAAAGAGCGGGCACTTAAATTGGGTTTATAGTTCAACAGCCTAATGGCATTCTCGACGCGTAACTTTGTCTCTTCCTTAACTTTTTCCGGCTCGTTAAGTACGCGGGTCACCGTTGCGCGCGAAACATTTGCCATCCGTGCCACATCGACTATTGTTGACATAAAATTCCATTGTAAAGAAAAGCAATGCCAGACTTCGGCACTGCTTATTTAATAGTAAATTAACTGAAACTATTACACTTTATCGCGATAAACTTCAATCATTTCTTTGATCAAGTCATTCGCCAGCATGGAGGTCATTAAATGATCTTGTGCATGCACCATAACTAGCGTAACAGGAATTTTACCTTCCCCTTCATCCATACCGATCAATTTAGTTTGCACGCCATGCGCCCGGCTTGCGGCCTCTCGTGAACGAATCAATGCATTATCACACGCTTCCCACTCGCCTTTTTTCGCATGTTGTAACGCGATCATCGCTTCGCTTTTACTTTCTCCTGCATTGGTAATGATCTCCATTATTTCCAATTCAAGATCCATAACGTCACCTCTTTCAAAATTAAATTATCTGTTACGCTTTAGATTCGGCTTCTTGCGCTAAAAGCTGCTTTTCATATGCCCGGTAAAAAGGGAGCCAAATCACACAAGAAATCGCAAAATTAGTCAGCACTAAGAGTATTGGCCCAAGTGACCACCCGGCCGCCCACGGGGCACCTAAAATAGAAGGCGTCGTCCAGGGAACAATAGACATCGGCTTATCAACAAATCCTGAACTCAACGCAAACCAGGCGACTGTCGCATTAATGAGCGGCGCGCCAATAAATGGGAGCAGCATCAGAGGATTCATGATAATTGGCGAGCCAAAAATAACGGGTTCATTGATATTAAAAAATGAGGGAACGACACTCAATTTTCCGATCGAACGTAAATGCGCGGAACGGCTGCGCAAATACATGATGACAAGCGCCAGGGTAGAACCACAGCCGCCAATAACAATATAGAAGCGCCAGAATGGATCAACGAAGCTATGAGGAAGCGCCTGCCCTAATTCCAGCGCCGTTTGGTTAGCGGCAATATTCGCCAGCCAGAACGGTTGCAGTAAATTAGTCACGATAGCCGCACCATGAATACCGCAGAACCATAGCAGATGGGAAACCAGCACACAGATGAGTATTGCGGTTAAGCTATCAGAAGCAGCAACAAACGGTTTGAAGGCAGCCATGATCACTTCAGGCACCAGCATGCCAGTAAAGTGCTGAATCAGCAGCGATAAGGGATAGAGCGTCGCGATCATCACGAGCACAGGTACAAGCAATTCAAATGACTGGGCGATCTTTTCAGGCACCTGCTCCGGCAGACGAATAGTGAGGTTTCTGGTTTTTAAAAACCGCATCAACTCAACCGAATATATCGATGTCATCAACGCTGTAAAAATACCCGTGCCACCCATAAATGCGGCCGGAATACTGCCATTGGTAAAGGGCGCGGCAACAATAAGGAAAGAACAGAGTGACAGCAATCCCCCCATCAGCGGGCTAAGATTATAGCCCTGCGAAAGGTTATACCCGATCCCAACGGCAATATAGATGGTCATAATTCCCATTGTCATGCGGAACGGCATCATGATTGCGTCTTTATTATTGGTCGCAAACTCCAACCATATCTGCCCTAGCGCAAACGTCGTATCTTTTGAAAAAGGCGGAAACGCCATAATCATCAAAAAACTGCCGACAATCATGAAAGGCATGGCAGAGATAAAACCATCGCGAACGGCAAGCACATGCCGTTGCCCACCGATACTCCCGGCTAAGGGCGCAATTTTTCTTTCAATAAAAGAGATCACATTATTATAGATACTCATTATCATCCCCCTGGTGTTAGCAAAATATTATGAAAGCAGACCAAGGGCGAATTTCAGTACATTGTCGCCTTTCATCATGCCGTAATCCATCGGGTTTATTGCCTCCACTTTTTTGTTCTTCTGTGCGGCAATTTTCTTGAATTCATCCAGTTTATATCTCACCTGAGGCCCCAATAAAAACAGGTCGTACTGTTCAATCCCTTCATTAAATTTCTCTAAAGGAAGCGCCGCCAATTCCACATCAATATTTTCTGCCGCTGCGGCTTCTTTCATTTTTTTTACGAGCATGGATGTGCTCATTCCTGCGTTACAGCAGAGAAAGATTTTTTTCATTTTTTCACCTTAGCAAGTTTTATTTATTGAAAAGTATGTTTTTTAAAGTTTGATAAATAGGAAGGGTTCAATTCCACTCCCAAACCTGGCTTCATTTCACCTACAGTGAAATAGCCATTTTTAGCCTGTAGCTCTAAAGCCTCTTGCACAATGTTGTAGCGTTCATCCTGCCAATAGGGAAACCATTCTTGTATTGGCACATTTGTCGTGCTGATATCAAATTGAATGCAGGCTGCCGTTAATATCGGGCCAGAGGCGTTATGCGGTTGAACCTGAATCTGATGTGTTTCCGCATAAGAAGCAATTTTTTTCATTTCCGTGAATCCGCCGGCCAATCCCATATCTGGCTGAATCAGCTCGAATACCCGGTTTTCAATAAAAGGTGCGAAATCAAAACGGGTATATAAGCGTTCTCCCCCGGCCAGCGATAAATTAACACCCGCCTTCACTTCCAGGCTTGAATTGATTAATAGCGTATCTGTCGGTTCTTCATAAAAATAAGGGTTAAACTCCTCTAACCTTCGTCCCCATTTAATAGCATCAGAAACATTCAGACAGCCATGAAGGTCGAGCATAATATCGACATGTTCGCCAACAGCCTCTCTTACCGCTTTAACCCGAGCAACCGCCATATCCCCCCATTCTTTACTAATGGGACGAGACGGTATTGATTTCTCACCTGTTGGCGACATTTTAAAAGGATCAAATTTTAATCCGGTATAGCCGTCGTTTATCACCTTCAGTGCTTTTTCAGCAAATTCTTCAGGACGCCAGGCATCAAAATACCAATGATTGGCATAAAGCCGGATAGTCTCACGGCATTTTCCTCCCAGCAGTTGATAAACAGGGACGTTTAATAGCTTGCCTTTGATATCCCACAGCGCCATATCTATTGCGCTAATCGCACCATAAATAGCCAGCGAACGCCCTCTTCCCCAGTAGGTGTTATCAAAACATTGCTGGAAAATTTTCTCAGAATCGAAGGGCGATTGCCCGATAAGGAATTTTTTCGTGAGCGCGTCCAATACTGGAATCACCGATTTAGCCCCGACGCCATAACTCATCGCGACTTCACCGATGCCCGTCACGCCCTCATCGGTTTCAATCTCAACCACGATAAGGTTATGTGCCGGTGCTCGATGCCTGAGATCCACATCGTAAACATTTAACTGCGTAACTTTCATAGTTCCCCCGAATACAGCCTGCAAGCATTATGTGCACGTTCACATTTTCATTCAAGGCTGAAAAAACGATCAAGATCACAGATAACATACAAATGTGAACGTGAACATTTTCATAATAAAGGGGGTTTTCTGGATGAGTGTATGGAGAATAAACAAAAGAAAAAGGAAGGGGACTCCCTTCCTCAGGCCGTTGACAAGCCTATTTGTGCAGAACGAAAACGGGAGTAATGGACGCTCTATCCGTTACTCCCGCTTGGCGACTTTTGTCAGCTATCCATTACTACCGCTCGATATACTTTTCACCCCTAACGCCCTTTTTGCAGCGTTTCTTTCACCTGGCCAATCAGTTCACGGCGGAAATCACCGAGGCGCGGTTTGTCATCCAGCCACGGTAACGGGCGACACAGTTCCATCGCTTTGATGCCCAGACGTGCGGTCAGCAGGCCTGCGCCAATACCCTGCGCAGCGCGGGTTGATAGCCGAGCGGCAAGATCCTGCGACATCCAGTCCATGCCAATCTCCCGCACCAGCTCCGATGCGCCAGCAAACGCGATATTAACCAGCACCAGACGGAACAGGCGAATGCGGCTGAAATAGCCGAGCTCGATTCCGTACAGCGCGGCAATACGGTTAATCAGGCGCAGGTTACGCCAGGCAATAAAGGCCATATCCACCAGCGCCAGCGGACTGACGGCAATCATTAAGGTGGATTCTGCCGCAGAGCGGCTGATCTCACGCCGCGCCTGCGTATCCAGTACGGGCTGAACCAGACGCGCATAAAGCTCCAGCACTTCGCGGTCATTGTGGGTTTCATGGAGTGAAGCCTGCCAACGCTGTATCGCCGGATGGCCGCTATCCAGTCCCGCCTGCCGCGCCAGTTTTTCACAGAATTCACGCCCGCGCCCCACACCGTGACTGTGCAGCAAATCGCGAGCCACATCGCGCTCTTCCGCACGTTCTCTCAAGCGATAGAGCCGCCGCCACTCGACAGCCAGCGAACCGACGCCCGCCGCCACAATCAGGCTGCCTGCGGTAATGCCGCCCAGCGCAATCCAGTCCTGCTGCACCCAGGCGTTATGCAGCGACTGCACGCCCTGCGCCAGCGCGCTGACGCCAAACAGCCCAATTCCCGCCATCACCATACGCCGCCACAGGCTGCGCTTCGGCCGCAGCGCCGCGCTGATCGCCTCTTCCGCCACGCCTTCTTCTGGCACTTCTTCTTCGCGGCTGATCGGGGAAAACGGCGTGCCGCTCTGCTCGTCAAATGCCAACCCAGCACGCAACTGCGGCTGTGGCTCTTGCGGTGAGACGTCATCGAACGTGACGCGGGGTTTCAGTGGCTCGTTCATCTCAATTTATCCTTTAACAGAAAGTCCATGACCGTATCCAACCGGATATGCGGCAACGGCGTGTCTACCGTCATTTCTCGCGGACGAAATTGATCGAAGTGGAAGCCCTGCGTTTGCCAGAATGCCGCACCCGGTAAACGCGCAGGCACTTCACCGGGGTAGACCGTCAATGGCTGACCGTCGCTGAGTCGATGCCCTTTCAGCGCCGGAATTTTCTGGCCCTGATGATCGACGACACCGCTCTGCGTTGACTGGATCGACGCAATGCCTTCACAACGCATGTCGATGCCTTCAAACGCGGCGTTCTGCCACGCCTCCTGCACCAGTTGCTGAAGCAACGACACAAGATTGGCATGCTGGTCAGCGGTAATGTGATCCGCTTTACTCGCCGCAAACATCAGCTTGTCGATGCAAGGCGAGAACAAACGCCGGAACAGCGTGCGCTTCCCGTAATGAAAGCTTTGCATCAGTTGGGTCAACGCCAGCCGCATATCGTTAAACGCATGAATGCCGCTATTGAGCGGTTGCAGGCAATCGACCAGAACAATCTGCCGGTCGAAACGCACAAAGTGATCCTTATAAAACCCTTTGACGACCGACTGACAGTAATAATCAAAACGCTTACGCAGCATGCCGATGTTGGTTTTCTCATCCGCCTGCGCCAGCTTGGCTTCACCGATATTATTCACCTGCGGCCAGGGGAAGAATTGCAGCACCGGCGCGCCCGCCAGATCACCCGGCAGCACAAATCGACCCGGCTGAATAAAGTGCAGCCCTTCCTGTTTGCAACGGTGCAGATAGTCGGTGTAGGCCTGTGCCACCTCGGCAAGCAGGTTTTCATCGGCCGGCGCCAGCGGATCGATTTTCTCGCACAGCGCCAGCCAGGGTTTCGCCCACTCGGTGCGCCCCCCTTGCAGCAAGCCGCTCATCTGCTGTGACCAGCTCAAATAGGTTTGCTCCAGCAGCGGCAGATCCAGCAACCACTCGCCGGGGTAATCGACAATTTCCAGATAGAGCGTCGACGTGTCTTTAAAGTGACGCAGCAATGAATCTTTAGAGCGATAGCGCAGTGCCAGACGGATCTCACTCACGCCGCGCGTCGGCGTCGGCCAAGCCGGCGGCGAGCCATACAGCGCGGCCATGCCTTCATCATAGGCAAAACGTGGCACGCCCAGATCGCGCTGGGGCACGCGTTTCACACCCAGCAAGCGCTCTTCGCGCACGGGGGAAAACATCGGCAGATGTGCACCGCTGTGGGTATTCAATAATTGATTGACGAACGCGGTGATAAACGCGGTTTTGCCACTGCGGCTCAACCCAGTGACGGCAATCCGCAGGTGGCGATCCACGCCGCGATTGACCAGAGAGTTAATTTCGTTCTGTAGTCGACTCATCGAATGAACCATCACTCCTTTGGTTGAGAGATATACTGTTGAGGACTCTATGTCGTTGAAAAATTTATGTCATTGAAAACTGTATGTCGTTGAAAACGATATATCGCTGAGAGATATATCGTATCAATATAATAAAATCAGACAAACACCTCACTCACGCCGACATAAATTCAACCGCGCTCACCCATCTCATACCGTATTTTTACCGCCAAAATGTAAAGAAACGATAATTTTAAGACAACTCTTAGCAAGCAATAGGACAACTCTTAGCAAACAAATTGTTAACGTATATAACCTGAAATTGTACCAAGTAACCAATTGTTTCTGGAAACGAATGGTGTCCCAATAACAATTAATAATTCAGGTTAATTAATTATGCTACGGAATGCGTCGTTCACTGACGGGTATCAACCTGCGCGTCTCAGCCAGCTTGCGCTATTTATTTTATTGACCACCTCAGCAAGCAGTTGGGCGGCAGATAATAATCTGACGCCTCTTGCCGCACCGGACCGGGTGGATGAACAGCTAAATATCAACCAGCAGGATCGCCAGCGTGCGATGCAGCAGCAATTAGCACCACAAACTCCCGATGTGCGTTTGCAGGCTCCCTCTTCATTCTTTACTAAGCTGCAATTTCCTCAGGAACAACAGTGTTTTAAGCTGTATCACATTATCCTGACCGGCAAAGAAGATTTCCCCTCCTGGCTACGTATCCCGCTGCAACAGCTGGCCGATCAGGGTAAAGGTCAGTGCCTGGGCGCACAGGGTGTCAACCTGCTGATGAGCGCACTGCAAAACCGTCTGATCGACCATGGCTACGTCACCGCGCGCGTGATGGCACCACCGCAAAACCTGAAAACCGGCACCCTGCATATCACCCTGATTCCAGGCAAAACGCGCCAGATCACATTGACCAAAGAGAGCGATCGCTACGTGAGCCTCTGGAGCGCCCTGCCAGCGCGTGAAGGCGAACTGCTGGATCTGCGTGATATCGAGCAGGGGCTGGAAAACCTGCAGCGCGTGCCAACCGTACAGGCAGAAATGGCGATTGTTCCAGGCGAACAGCCAGGCGAAAGCGACATTAACGTGACCTGGAAACAGGAAAAAATGTGGCGTCTCGGCGCGACGCTCGATGACTCCGGCACCGAAACCACCGGTCGTTATCAAGGCGGTCTGACGCTGTATATCGATAATCCCTTCGCGCTCAGCGATCTGTTCTACATTTCCGGCAACCATGACCTGGAATCCGGCAGCGAAAAAGGCAGCAAGAACTACATGCTGCACTACTCTGTGCCGTTCGGTTACTGGATGGCGGGCGTCACCGCCAGCGGCTACGACTACAACCAGAATGTGGCGGGCGCGTATGAAGACTACAACTACAGCGGCAACAGCAAAAACCTTAACTTCCAGCTGAGCCGGGTGCTGTACCGCAGCGGCAGTCAGAAAACCTCAATGAGCTATGAAATTCTGACGCGCGAATCACAGAACTTCGTCAACGATACCGAAGTGGATGTGCAGCGGCGTAAAACCAGCGCCTGGCGTCTGGGCCTGCAGCACCGCCACTACTTCGGCGCCACCACGCTTGATGCCGCAGTGAGCTACCAGCGCGGCACTCGTTGGTTCGGCGCGATTCCGGCACAGGAAGAGTATTTCGATGAAGGCACCGCGCTGGCGAAAATTATCCAGCTGAATGCACAACTCGATGTGCCGTTTACGCTGGGCAATCAGACCTTCCGCTACAACGTGCAGTATCTGCGCCAGATCAACCACACCAAACTAACGCCTCAAGATCAACTGTCGATTGGTAACCGTTGGACCGTGCGCGGCTTCGACGGTGAACGCACTCTGACGGCCGACCGCGGCTGGTTCGTGCGCAACGATCTGGCCTGGCGCACGCCGCTGCCCAATCAGGAACTGTATCTCGGCGCTGACTACGGCGAAGTTGACGGCACGCGTGATTACCTCGTTGGAAAACATCTGGCGGGCGGCGTCCTTGGTCTGCGCGGCAACGCCTTTAACACGGGCTACGACATGTTTGTCGGTGTGCCGTTCTCCAAACCGGAAGGTTTCCACACCAGCCCGGTCACCCTCGGTTTCAACCTCAGTTGGCAGTACTAAGGAGGCGCGTGATGAAGATTCCTGTTAATGGCTATCAGTTAACCGCCCCGCTGCTCGGCGGTCAGTTCAGCGAAGCGGAAGCACTTGGCGCGGCGGTCTGGCTGTGGATGCATTCGGAACAGCACCGCGATATTCCGCTCAGTGTGCTGCCGACGTTGCTGTTGCCCGCCATCAAACATCAGCAGTTTGTTATCGCCAGCCTCGATGATAAGCCCATGTTTTTCCTTAGCTGGGCGTGGATGGATGAAGAAGCGGAACAGCGCTACCTCACCGGCCCCGGCATTCTGGTGCAGCCGCAGGACTGGACCAGCGGCAACCGCCTGTGGTTCCGCGACTGGGTCGCGCCATTCGGCGATCAACAGGCATTTCGCCGCATCGTCGGCGGCACGCTGTTTCCCCACTTATGTGGCCGGGCGCTGTACCACAAAGGGGCGGAACGCGGACAACGGGTACTGCAATTCCGTGGCGATGATGTCACACAACAACAATTCAGACTCTGGCAGCAGAACACGCCGCTGGTTGCTTAACATCACTTTTAGCAGGGATAACTTTTCGTGAATAAGAACCTCTATCGCATCATTTTCAACAAAGCTCGCGGCCTGTTAATGGTGGTTTCCGAAATCAACCGCGGCCAGGGTAAAAGCGGCGCAAACGGCGTCGGCCATACGCTGAGCCAGCTGATTGGCCACATGAAGCCCACCGCCTTCCTGACCATGACCGCACTCGGTCTGGTCACGCTCGCGCCACAGGCGCTGGCGGCAGGGATTGTTGCCGACAAGAGCGCCCCGGGCGGCCAGCAGCCGAATGTCATGCAGAGCGCCAACGGCACGCCGCAGGTCAATATCCAGACGCCGAGCGCGGGTGGTGTTTCACATAACAAATACACCCAGTTTGACGTCGATAACAAAGGTGCCATCCTCAATAACTCGCATAAGCAAGTACAGACCCAGATGGGTGGCTGGGTGGCGGGTAACCCATGGCTGGCGAAAGGCGAAGCCAAAATCATTCTTAACGAGGTCAATTCGCGTGACCCAAGCAAGCTGAATGGCTATGTCGAAGTCGCAGGCCGTAAGGCGCAGGTGGTCATTGCCAACCCGGCGGGCATCAGTTGCGATGGTTGTGGCTTCATTAACGCCAACCGCGCCACCCTGACCACCGGCACGCCGCAGATGACCAACGGCGAACTGCGCGGCTACCGCGTGGGCAATGGTGAGATCGTGGTTGAAGGCGCAGGCATGGACAGCAGCCGGCAAGACTACACCGATCTGATTGCCCGCACCGTGAAAGTTAATGCCGGTATCTGGGCGAAAGATATGACCGTCACCACCGGTAAAAACGAAGTGGCCGCCGATAACAATAGGGTTGTCGATAACAATAGCGTTGTCGATAACAACAGCGCCACCGCCAGCACTACAGCGGAGAGCGACAGCAGCGACGTCAAGCCGACGCTGGCGATCGACGTCGCCCAACTGGGCGGCATGTATGCCGGTAAAATCCGTCTGGTGGCGACCGAGCAAGGGGTCGGCGTCAGCAACAAAGGCACACTCGGCACGCAGGCGGGCGATATCACCATTAACGCTAATGGCGATATCGTTAACAGCGGCACAGTCAATGCCGGACAGGATCTGCTGCTGGGCGGTAAAAAAGTCGATAACAGCGGCACGCTGTTTGCCCAGCGCGACCACAGCACCACCGCCAGCGATGGGGTGACCAACAGCGGCCTGATCGCCGCCAAAGGCAACACCCGTGTGCGCGGCGCCACCATCCGCAACAGCAAAGGCGCGGCCATTGCCGCCGGGATGAAAACCGATGGCACGCTGGCTGGCAGCGGCAATCTGACATTCGCCAGCGACGGCAAACTGACCAGCCAGGGTCAGGCGCTGGCCGGTGGCGATCTGAACGCCAGCGCTAGCCAGATTGATCTCAGCGGCAGCGATACCGCCGCGCATCACGCCACGCTGACCAGCAGCAGCGATATCATCACCGACGACGCGCAGTTGCTGGCAAGTGGCGACTTGAAACTCTCTGCTGCCGGTAAACTCAGCAACGATCGCGGCGTCATTAACGCCAATGCGCTACAGGTCAGTACGCCAGTTATCAGCAACCGTGGCGGACAGTTACTGCAAAGCGGCGACCGCGATCTGCAACTCAGCAGCAACAGCATTAATAACCAGAATGGCCGCATCGTCGCCAACGCCAAAAAATTCAGCGTACAGAGCGCCAGCCTGAATAACCAGAGCGGCACCATCATGGCGGCTGGTTCTGGCTCGCTGGATGTTGCGGCCAGCAGTGAACTGAATAACCAGAACGGTACGCTTGCCGCCGCCAGCGATCTGGCCATCGCCACGCCGGTGCTGCACAACAATCTGGGACAGATCTCCGCCAATAAACAGCTGACACTCGATCAGCAAAACAGCAGCACCCTCTCCCGTGCCGCAGCCACCAGCAGCGATCTGCGTATCAGCAATGAAGGGGGGCGTCTGGTGGCGGGTCAGCAGTTGATCTTCCGCGGTCGCGAGATTAACGGCAGCGGTGAAATTCTGTCGCTTGGCGATATGGATCTCAGCTTCGCGGACGGCTTCAGTAACAACAATAAAACGCTGGCAAATGGCGCTCTGACGCTGAACGTCAACAACAGCTTGATTAACAATGCGCTGCTTGGCGCAGGCGGTAAGCTGAATGTGCAGGCCAGCAACATCGACAACCAAGTCACAGGCGAACTGAGCGCGCAGCAGACCACGCTGAACGCCAGCGATACGCTGAGCAACCGTGGCCTGATCGACGGCGTACTGACCCGCATCAATGCCAGCACCGTCAACAATATCGGTACCGGTCGTATTTATGGTGACGGTCTGGCGATCGGCGCAGCGACACTGAATAACCTGGCGGAAAATAACAGCAGCGCCACCATTGCGGCGCGTCAGCGTCTCGATCTGGGCGTCGGCACGCTGAATAACCATACTCATTCACTGATCTACAGCGGTGGCGATCTGGCCATTGGTGGCAATCTCGATGAAAACGGTGTGGCCAGCGGCAAAGCGGGCAACCTTAACAACCACAGTGCCACAATAGAGTCTGTCGGCAATATGGCGCTCAGCTTCACCGCACTGAACAATATCAACGACAATTTTGTAACCCGCTTCGTACAACTGTCACAGAAGCAGAAAAATGAGTATATGGTGGTCGACCTAAATAATGGCGTTCACTATAGCCCTGACGACTACAACATCAGTTTCTACAAAAATGAAGTGCGTCATATCTGTATTGAAGGTGTGGTGTGTGGTCGTGACCACTATTATCAGTACAGCTACACCGAAACGGTGCGCGAAGAACAGATCGCACAGAGCGATCCGGCGAAAATTATCGCGGGCGGCCAGATCTCACTCGCCGGCGATAAGCTGCTGAATGACAAGAGCCAGATTATTGCTGGCGACAGCCTGCTGACCGCCGTCAAAGACCTGGTGAACACCGAAGTCACCGGTCAGAAACTGACGGAAAAAGTCGGACAGGTGATTGAGTGGGATCGTATTCATAAGAAAGGCACCGACAGCCAGAAAGCCAGAGCGTCCGCCTATACCCCGCCAACGGAAATTCAGTCCATCAGCCTCAGCCCGAGCGTGATGAAGGAGAATACCCAGGCGACCAGCAACGCGCCATCGCTGGCTGAGTATGCCGCGCAGCGCGTGGAAGTGGCCGGACAGAACACCGATGTGATTCGTTCCATGACGCCGGATGCTTCCCTGCCAACTGGCAGCCTGTTCACTACCCTGCCGGACGCCACCAGCAGCTATCTGATCGAAACCGATCCACGTTTCACCAATCAGAGAACCTGGCTGAGTTCCGACTATATGCTGAGACAGTTGCAAGCCGATCCGTCGATCACGCAAAAACGCCTCGGCGATGGCTTCTACGAGCAGCGTCTGGTGCGTGAGCAGATTGTTGAGTTGGTCGGTCAGCGTTATCTGGCCGATTACACCAGCGATGAAGATCAATACAAAGGCCTGATGGAAGCGGGCGTCAGCTTCGCGAAGAAATTCAACCTGGTACCGGGCGTGGCGCTCACCGCCGAGCAGATGAAACAGATCACTCAGGATATGGTGTGGCTGGTGGCGCAGGATGTGAAGATGCCGGATGGCACCACCCAGAATGTGCTGGTACCGCAGGTGTATGCGCAGGTGCAGCAAGGCGATATGGACGGCAGCGGTGCGCTGCTGGCGGGTAAAAATATCAGCATTGGCGTTAGCGGCGGCATGCTGAACAGCGGTCGCATCAGCGCCACCCAACTGGTCAGCGTTTCCGGCGACGATATCGTCAATGTGGGCGGCATCATCGCCGGTAAATCCGTGTCGCTGCAGGCGACCAACGACATCACCAATACCGGTGGCACGATACGTGCGACCGATACCCTGCTGGCGCAGGCCGGACGTGATATCACCGTCGCCAGCGAGACCAACCACGCCGAGAGCCAGAACGGCAGCAACCGCTTCAGCCGTGACAACATCGATCGCGTGGCGGGCATGTATGTACAGGGTGACGACGGCAAACTGCTGCTGCAGGCAGGCCGTGATGTCAATCTGCAGGCCGCGCAGTTGGTCAGTTCCGGTGAAAACAGCCAGACGCAGATCGCCGCTAACCGCGATATCAATATGACCACCGTCACCACCGGCAGCAGCGACAAGGTGGTATGGGATAAAGATAACCATGTCACGCAGAGGCTGACTCAGGTTCAGGGCAGTGACGTCACCAGCGACGGCAATATCACGCTGAATGCCGGCAATAATATTAACGCTCAGGCGGCGAAACTGAATGCCGATCGGCAGCTTGCGCTGACCGCCACCAATGATATCAACCTCGGCAGCGCCAGCAGCCAGGAATATCTGGATATGAACTCCAAGGTGAAAGGTTCTGGCTTCCTGTCGAAACGCACCACTACCACCCGCGCCGGTTACGATGCCACGCTAGCGAACGGCAGCAGTCTGGGCGGGGAAAATATCGCCGTCAACGCGGGTAACAATCTGAATATTACCGGCAGCGATGTGGCGGCGGATCGAGATCTGGCGCTGCGTGCCGGGAATGACCTCAACGTCACGGCGGCGGAAGAGAGCCGCGACAACTGGTCGATGAAGAAAACCACCAAGTCGGGCCTAATGAGCAGCGGCGGCATTGGCTTCTTTGTTGGCTCGATCAAAGAGAGTTCGACCTCCGATACCGCGGCGCTGACCCACAACAACAGCACGCTGGGCAGCGTCGATGGCGATACCAGCCTGGTGGCGGGCAATAATATTGCCGTGCAGGGTTCTGACGTGATCGCCGGTAACGACATCAATATAGTGGCGAACAATATCACCATTGATGCCGCGAATAACCAGAGCACTACCGACACCACTTACGAGCGCAAACAGACGGGTCTGACGTTGGCGCTGTCCGGCGCGATTGGCAGCGCGATCAACACCGCCTACACCAGTGCGAAAGCTGCCGATGAGCAGCAGGATGGCCGTATGGCATCGCTGCAGAAGCTGAAATCCGGTCTGGCGGGCGTACAAGCCGCTCAGGCGGCGGTACTGGCATCGCAGAACGCCACCGACCAGAACGCCATTGGTGTCAGCCTGTCGCTGAGCACCTCGAAATCGAAGAGCGAGAGCCACAGCGAAGCGGTCAACGCCTCCGGCAGCACCGTGCAGGCGGGCAACAATATCAATCTGGTGGCGACCGGTTCAGAGAATGGCGCCGATGGCGATCTGACCATCGGCGGCAGCCAGCTGAAAGCGGGCAACGATGTGCTGCTATCGGCAAACCGCGATATCAACCTGCTGTCAGCGCAGAATACCCAGTTGCAGACCGGCAAGAACAGCAGCAGCGGCGGCGGCGTGGGCATCAGCATCGGTGCGGGCCAGGGCGGTGCAGGAATCAGCGTGTTTGCCAACGCCAGTAAAGGTTCCGGTAACGAGAATGGCGATGGCCTGACACATACTGAAACCACCGTCGACGCCGGTAATAAGCTGACGGTCAACAGCGGGCGTGACACCACCCTGCGCGGCGCACAGCTGAGTGCCGATCAGGTAGTCACCAATGTCGGCCGTAATCTGACGTTGCAGAGTGAGCAGGACGTTAACAACTACGACTCGAAGCAGAAGAACAGCTCAGCAGGCGCCAGCTTTACCTTTGGCAGCATGACAGGCAGCGTCAGCGCCAACGTGGCGAAGGACAAAATCCACAGCACCTATAACAGTGTGCAGGAACAAACCGGCATCTTCGCGGGTGACGGCGGCTTCGATATCAACGTCGGTAACCATACGCAGTTGGACGGCGCCGTGATTGGCAGCACCGCCAGCGAAGATAAAAACCGTCTCAGTACCGGCACGCTGGGCTTCAGCAATATCGACAACAGTGCAGAGTTTGAGGTGTCACACAGCAGCGTTGGTATCAGCACTGGCGGGCTGGGCGCACAGGATCTGCTGAAAAACGCCGTGCAGAATCTGGCAGCCAATGGCCTGGGAGCGGGTGGCAGCGATGGGAATGCTTCCGGTACGACTTATGCCGCCGTTTCTCCAGGCTCGCTGATTATCCGTGACCAGGCGAACCAACAGCAGGATGTCAGCGAACTAAGCCGCGATGTCGAGCACGCCAACCAGAGCATCAGCCCGATCTTCGATAAGGCAAAGGAGCAGCAGCGTCTGAGCCAGCTTCGTTTGATTGGTGACGTTGTGAATCAGAGCGTGGATATCACCCTCAGCCAGGGCCAGATTATGGCGAACAACGCGGGAATGAAAGCGGCTGGTGAGTGGGATGAGACCAAGGAGACGCGTCAGGAGTACTGGGCTCGTGTACAAAATACCGCCGCGTATAAGGACATCAACGATCAATATAAAGCGGGTGGCGAGCTGAATAAAGGCATTCGTGCCGCAGCGGCAGCCATCACTGCGCTGGCGGGTGGTGATCCACTGAAAGCGCTGGCTCAGGGCGCGGCGCCTTATCTGTCCAGCACCGTGCGCGATTTGACTCTGCAGAATAGCGACAAT
Organism: Pectobacterium carotovorum; assembly: GCF_900129615.1. Taxonomy (GTDB): domain Bacteria; phylum Pseudomonadota; class Gammaproteobacteria; order Enterobacterales; family Enterobacteriaceae; genus Pectobacterium; species Pectobacterium carotovorum. The sequence goes on from NZ_FQWI01000001.1 coordinate 690,724, forward strand.
CCAACTGCCGCTCAGATCGCGGCAAATGCCATCGGTCACGCTATCGTTGGCGGCGTGGTGGCTGAACTTTCCGGTTCCAACGCTACGGCAGGAGCGGTGGGTGCAGCAGGTGGTGAGCTGGCCGCGCGAGCGATCGTCGACTATCTCTATCCAAACAGAACGGTTGAGTCACTGACTGATGATGAACGGGCGAAAATCAGTAATCTGGCATCTCTGGCTGCCACCATGGCGGCAGGCCTGGCGAGCGATTCTTCGGCAGGCGCGGTGGCAGGACATGACGCGGGTAAAAATGCCGTTGATTATAACCTGCTGTCGAATAAGTACGGCGTTGAAAAACTGAGTAAAGAAGGCCGCGCGCTGTATGAAAAACTAAAAGCCGCCGGTATCGGGGGCATGGATGAACTACAGGAACGCTTTACCGCCTGTGGTTCTAATGGTAAATGCCAGACCGAGATCCGCAATGAGTACCGTAAACGGGAAAAAGAAGCGGGTGAAAAGCTGGTCGCGATGTATCAATCTGGAGCAATAACGGCTGATGAGTTCGGCTATCTCGTAACCGATTATGCCAGAACAATGATGAAGGGAGCGCAACAGGGCCAGCTAAATTCTGATTACTCTGGATTCATCGGTGACATCTATACACAGACGGGCATTGACTGGACACCGATGGGCGTCGCTGGCAATCCTTATGTCGCCGCCATTAAGGGCAGTGAACAACTTGCCGAATGGAAAGCGCAGGGACTGAGCGATGAGAAAATCCGTGAGCTGGCGCTGAAAAACGATATCATTACCTCAGCGATGACGCCTGTTGATATCAATGGGATCCTCAGCTTATACGATAATGGTGCATCGGCGCAGGAAGTTGTAAAATTTGCTGCGGGCATGGCGTTCAATAAAGTCATACAAAAAACGCAGTCAGGCAACAAAGGGACGTCGGGTACCATTGGTACTCCTGTGACGACAGCTAAAAATCCGCTAAGTCCCGTTCAGCAACGTGATGTTCATGGCAATGAAATTGTTTATCGGACGATGTCACCTGAGCAATTCAGGCAGTTTGAAAGAACAGGTGTGATGCCAGCGACCACTGAAACATCTGTTTCTCCAGTGCTATCATACTCTTCTAAGTACGATGGTATAACAGTGAAAATCACTGTTAAATCAGGCACTTTCTCCGAACTGGAAAAAATTGGTATTGCCGCAAACAGTGCTGCAGCTAAAGAATTGCCCAATATGTCCACCCAAACGGGTAAATGGATGGAAACCAATACTCGCTTCAAGGTTGAAGGAGGACAGATGACGACACAACTTGGACAAGGCAAAGGAATGGAGATTTTTAATAAAAACATCGTCCATTTTGAACAGGTTAAATAACAGGAAAGCATTATGCTGTTAAATCTTGAAAACTCGAAACACCCTATGAAAATTGTCTATCTTCTTTCAGAAGAACTCAGAGGGAACCCTGATCAAGTGGCTTTAACGCAGGCTCTGACTCTCGATCCATCAAGACCAGCCATGGGCCTGAAGGGAGCCAATGGTCTTTTTGGCTCATCCGAGTGGTGGAGTAGCATTGAACAGGGAAAAATGCGTTTACTGCACCGATCTGGCACGATCACAAGAACCTATGTAGCAGGACAAGATCCCTCTCCAGTAGATAACTGTTTCAGTTTGCGGCTGGATGATGGCTCTGTCATTGAAGAAAGCATTTATAGCCATATCGATGATGAAGATAAAAAGCTGTTCCGCCCGGGAGCCAGGGTAGATATCGTTTATGCACTTGATGAACTTAAGAGAACATCAGCCAACGGCGATAAATGCTATTCTGATATCGTGCTGGAAATAGCGATTTCTTTACAACCAATTAAATGATAACGAAATACGCTAATTAAAATAATGACGCCTTTATCATATTGCACTCCCCACCTCTGGTGGGGAGCTGTTAGTCTTAAAAAACTAAGCGCAGCGTTACTGTAAAATACTCATTACTTTTCAAACCCATTAGGAATGAAACAAGTGAAAAAGTTACTGCGAAATAATCTGGCAATGATAACACTCCTCTCTTCAGGCTGTTCGATTATGCCAAACAACTCTTTTTTCATTCCGCCCCATGAAACCAATAACTCCCCGTGGGTACGTATCGTAGATAACACAGAACAGACGAGTATTTACCAGACGTTAAACGGCAAACGCACTGGCGGTCTTATTCGTTCCAGTGAATGGGTATTACAAAACACCCAGGATCGCGGAATGCCGAAAGTATCTGGAGAGAAATACGATATTGACTACTACGAAACACCATTAGTGCCCGATGTTGAAACAGCAATTATCAACGTTTATGTTGAAAGCAAATACACCTGCCTTATTACCACCCGCTTTATTCCGGAAAAAGGCAAAAAATATGAATTCCAGCTGGAGACCGATACGCTGCATTATCAATGTCGTGCGATTGCCAGCGAAATCGTGCAGGACAGCAATGGCCAGTGGCAGCGCATACCACTGCAAAACGTGCGCTACAGCGCGAAAGAAGGAAATGGCTGGCATCCAATGCACAGTGGGATCGGATCATAGAGATTGCAGCGAAAAAACAGCGCGACATTATCCACTCTCGACTCAAGTCGTACGGTGGATAATGTCAGCGAAAGCGTATAACCGATGACAAATTACAGGTGACGAAAGCGGTTTTGGACGCCAAACGTATCCGAGGTGACATAGCGTTCAATGTTGCGCAGGCGCTGTTCGCTGGCCTGCAACGTCGCATCAGCTTCATTTAGCAATTGGCTAGGGGTACGAGCCGTCTTTTCATCCTCAAATTCCATTCCCGCTGGAGCCGGATCGAGCATAAAAGTCAGGATGATGTAAGCCACCACGGTGAAAAAGAACAGGCCGAAAAATATCGACAGCACCGTAATCAGCCGTACGAGCTTCACTGGCACGTCAAAATAGCGTGCTAAACCAGCGCAAACCCCCTTCAGCATACCTTCTTCCGGCAAACGGTATAATTTTTTACCTGACCACGTATTTTTCATTACGATTTTCTCCAGTCCGGGTGTTCTGCATCCAGAATGTCTTCCAGCGCTCTGATACGCTCGCGCATACGGGTAGACTCTTCCGTTAAACGCGTCAGACGTTGTATATCGTTTTGTCCCAGTTGAGCACTGTTTTTACGCTGACTGTAATGTAGCCAAAGCCATATCGGTGCCACAAACAACATGAAAATGGTCAGCGGAATGGCAAGAAACAACGCACTCATTGTGTCTCCTTAGTTATTATTTACACGCCCTATGGCGGCTGCCGTTTTCTCACGACAGCCATCCGATGGCGTTTACGCGCTTATGACTCTTTACTCTGCTGGCTTAACTTTAGCCTTAAGTGCCGCCAGCTGCGCGCTGATTTCATCGTCCGCTTTCAGCTCGGCAAACTGCTGATCCAGCGATTTTTGTTTCCCCAGCCCGTGGCTTTCCGCTTCCGCCTCCATCGTGTCGATACGACGTTCGAACTGATCGAAACGCGCCATGGCTTCATCCAGCTTACCGCTATCCAACTGGCGGCGTACATCACGTGACGATGCCGCAGCCTGATGACGCAGCGTCAGCGCCTGCTGGCGAGCACGGGTTTCGCTTAATTTGTTTTCCAGCTCGCCGATTTCACGCTTCATGCGCTCCAGCGTTTCATCCACGCTTTCGGCTTCATACTGCAACACCGCGATCAGGTCGGTCAGCTTCTGCTTTTCAATCAGCGCCGCACGGGCCAGATCGTCTTTATCTTTACGCAGCGCCAGCTCGGCTTTTTCCTGCCACTGCTCCTGCTGACCGTGCGCTTGTTCAATACGACGGGCAATCTGTTTCTTTTCTGCCAGCGCCCGCGCCGAGGTTGAACGCACTTCAACCAGCGTATCTTCCATTTCCTGAATCATCAGCCGCACCAATTTCTGCGGATCTTCAGCCTTATCCAGCAATGAATTGATGTTGGCGTTCACGATGTCGGCAAAACGAGAAAAAATACCCATAATTACATCCTCTTCATGATTTCCAGCGTCTGATTACGCCTGATTTATCACCGGGACCAGCCGAGCCAGTCGCGATCTCCCTATAGGTATATCAATAAGCATGCCAACTTTTAATCCTATTTAACTCACTGAAAATAAAAGAATAGATAATTTTGACTATTTTTCCCTTTCCGTTAGATTAGTCAAATACGCTAACAGTTAGTAAAAATAACACGGTGGAACATCATGCTTCAGGAAAAAGAGAACCTGCTCGGCGAAGCCAACAGCTTTCTGGAGGTACTGGAACAGGTGTCGCAACTGGCACAACTGAATAAACCCGTGCTGGTGATTGGCGAACGCGGTACCGGTAAAGAGCTGATCGCCAGCCGTCTGCATTACCTTTCCCCGCGTTGGCAAGGGCCGTTCGTTTCTCTCAACTGTGCGGCGCTCAACGAGAATCTGCTCGACTCCGAGCTATTTGGTCATGAAGCTGGTGCCTTTACCGGAGCGCAGAAACGCCATCTTGGGCGCTTCGAACGCGCCGACGGCGGAACGCTGTTTTTGGATGAGCTGGCTACCGCACCGATGCTGGTGCAGGAAAAATTATTGCGGGTGATCGAATACGGCATGCTGGAGCGCGTCGGCGGCAGAGATCAGCTACAGGTTGACGTGCGCCTGGTGTGTGCGACTAACGACGATCTGCCTGCGCTTGCCGCCAGCGGTAAATTCCGTGCGGACCTGCTCGACCGTTTGGCTTTTGACGTTGTCCAGCTCCCGCCGCTGCGGGAACGCCAGCAGGACATCATGTTGCTGGCAGATAACTTTGCGATTCAGATGTGCCGCGAATTGCATCTGCCGCTCTTTCCCGGTTTTACGCCAGCCGCGCGCGAGACGTTGCTGAATTACGACTGGCCGGGCAATATTCGTGAGCTGAAAAACGTGGTTGAACGCTCGGTGTATCGCCACGGCGACAGCGATCGGCCCCTTGATGCCATCATTTTGAATCCTTTCCGCCGCACTCCCGCCGTTCAGGAAACACCGCCGCGTGCGGCAACCGGCCAGCCGGATTTACCGCTGGAGATGAAACCGTGGCTGCTGGAACAGGAGAAAAGCTTGATCGATCGGGCATTGAATCAGGCAAAATTTAACCAGCGTAAGGCTGCCGAACTGCTGGGATTAACCTATCACCAACTGCGTGGATTGCTGAAGAAACACGATATTGCGGTGAATGAGTGACGGTCTGGAAAGAAAATGCGGGCGAATTAACGCCCGCACGATAATCAATAGCTTAATAAGTTAACAACTCACGATTACGGTTCCACACCCCATACCAACGTGCCTTTATCGTGCACGGTGATCTTATCCCAGTTAGCGTAGCTCGTGACGTTAGCGCCGTATGAATAGTCATTCGTTTCATTCACGTTGCTCCAGTCACCCGCGTGGATACGCACCTGCACTTCACCGGTTTCCGCGCCCGGCTGAAGGGAGCCGGCTCCGCTGCTGAAGGTCACCAGAACATAGCGATTAGCCTTATCAGTGCTGGCGGCTGGCGTCCCCGTGCTGGTCACGATGTTGTTAGGGCCGACGTTTGCCCAGTCAACAAAGAGGTTCGCGCCAGGTTTGCCATCATCATGGAAGTAGTAACGTACTTGCAGATCGCTCAGTTTGATCGGTGTACTTCCGGTATTTTTGATGTTGACGGCCATACGAATCGCATCATCGGACGGGTTGTTATCCACATTGCGATATTGCAGCACGACGTCACCCGTTGTTCCGTTACCCGGGTTGGTCGGTTCCGTTGGTGTGGTCGGGGTAGTCGGCGTATCGCCATTACTCAGATCCGCACCTGCACGAATCTGCTCTCTGACAAATTTCCCTGACGTAGACAGATTTTGCTCCGTCCAGCCGCCTGATTTGCTCGCCCCCGGTGCCAGCGCGGCGGACGCCTCTGACTTATCGGTAAGCGACCAGTTCACCCAGCTTACGCCACGGTTATTCAGGAAATCGATCCAGGTCTGCGATTCTGGCAGGAACGGTCCGCCGTTGCCGGACGCATCGCTGGTGCCCCACTCGCTGACGAAAATCGCCGCGCCGCGACTTTGTGCATAATCAATGCGGTCGCGCAGGAACTGCCCGTGCGTACCCGCATAGAAATGCAGCGCGTACATCGTATTCGGATCGGGCAGCTGATTATCCGCTGCATCGTGGATATCCTGACTCCAGGTACCCGTACCGACGATGATGAGGTTATCGGGATCTTTGCTACGGATGGTGTCAGTCACTTCCAGCGCATAAGGCCGAATCTGCCCGTTCCAAGTCACGCCGCCGTTTGGCTCATTGGCGATTTCATAAATCACGTTCGGTGAGCTGCCATACAGCCCAGCCATTTCGGCAAAGAAGGTTTTTGCCTGTGCTTTATAAATATTAGGATCGTTATCCGACAAGATATGCCAGTCGATGATGATGTAAACGCCGAGGCTTTGCGCCGCCGCAACGGCCTCTTTTACCTTATTGGCGAGGGAGGGATTGGAAATATAGCCATCCGCCGCCGTGTACATGGCGACGCGGAATACGTTAATCCCCCAGTCATCACGCAGCCACTTCATCGAGTCTTTGTTGACATAGTCGCCAAACCACTGCAAACCGTGCGAACTGACCCCTCTCAGTTGCACCCTTTTCCCCTGTTCATCCACCAGCCGCCCGTTTTCGATGGACAGCTGACCATGCGTTTCTACTGGCGTGGCGGATAATGCTGAAAAACTGAGTGACATCCCCAGCACTGTTGTTACCACACCTAACGTCAATTTCCTGACGATTTGATTCCTTCTCATCCACATATTCCTTATCTCCATTGTGAACCCATGATCTTGGGTATAGGCATGATAAGGGAGATTTATGTTCCCGCAAACAATTTAGGACATATCCCAACCATATTGATTTTATTAATTATTTACATGGAAATAGAAAGCAAGGTAAGTATCTGGCGAGGTCATTTTTCAGGCAAAAAAAAGCCAGCACATCGGCTGGCTAAAATAATACTGGAAGCAATGTGAGCAATGTCGTGCTCTCCTTCAGTGCCTGCGAGAAGCCACTGCCGAAGTGCGAAAGTGATGATAATAGTTATCAGTATCATCTGTAAAGCACTTTGTTGAGAATTTTTCTCATTACCATACTGACTATGGGGTTCCTGTCATTGCAATCCACAGCGAAAATGCCGTTCAGGATACGATGATCTCTGCTAATCACCTTTCTACTGACACATCGGATGCCTTAAGCGGTTGGAAAGTCGCCAGACGCGCATAACAAGAGTGGGGAGGATGCCAAGAGTGCGATACACTCTGTATATAACCGTCTTGACTGAAAAATCCCGTATGTTCGGAAAAACCTGTTTCGCACTGGCACTCACCTGGCTGGCTTTGCCTGCACTGGCCGCACCACCGTCCGTGCCAACGCCGCCTGCTCCGCTGGAAAATATTCGCCAGAGCGGTTTTGTCTATTGCGTCAATGATGTCCTGAACACGTTTAACCCGCAGATGGCGCGCAGCGGTGTCACCATTGATACGCTGGCGGCGCAGCTTTACGATCGCCTGCTGGATGTCGATCCTTATACCTATCGTCTGATGCCAGAACTGGCTCAGCGTTGGGAAGTCTTGGACAACGGTTCGACATACCGTTTCTACCTGCGCCGCGATGTGCCGTTTCAGCACACCGCCTGGTTCAGCCCAACCCGCAATATGAACGCCGACGACGTGATATTCAGCTTCCAGCGCATGCTGGACGAAAAGCACCCGTATCATGATGTCAACGGCGGCGAATATCCCTACTTCGACAGCCTGCAATTCGCCGATTCGGTGCAAAGCATCCGCAAGCTGGGCGAATACAGCATTGAGATCCGGCTCAACAGCCCAGATGCCTCTTTCCTCTGGCATCTGGCCACGCACTACGCGCCGATTCTGTCCGCAGAATACGCGCAACGTCTGACGAAAGAAGATAAGAAAGAGCTGCTGGATCGCGAGCCGGTCGGCACCGGCCCTTATCTGCTCAATGAATACCGCAACGGGCAATATATCCGGCTGACGCGCAACAGTGATTATTGGCGTGGCCTGCCACGCATGCAGCAGGTAGTTGTCGATCTCGGATCCGGCGGTACGGGCCGCTTATCCAAACTGCTGACCGGTGAATGTGATGTCCTCGCTTATCCGGCGGCCAGCCAATTGACGATCCTGCGTAACGACCCGCGTCTGCGTCTCTCGCTACGCCCCGGCATGAACGTCGCCTATCTGGCCTTCAACGTGCGAAAACCGCCGCTGGACGACAGGCGTGTGCGGGAAGCCATCGCGCTGGCGATCAATAACGACAGGCTGATGCAGTCGATCTATTACGGTACAGCGGAAACGGCGGCGTCTATTTTGCCCCGTGCGTCGTGGGCGTACGACAATGAATCGCAGATTACGGAATATAACCCGCAAAAAGCGCGACAAATTTTGCAGGAACTGGGGCTGACTAACCTCAACCTGCGCCTGTGGGTGCCCAGCGCGTCACAGTCCTACAACCCCAGTCCGCTGAAAACGGCAGAGCTGATACAGGCCGATTTGGCGCAAATTGGCGTCACCGTGACCATCGTCCCGGTGGAAGGTCGTTTTCAGGAAGCGCGGCTGATGGAACTCAGCCACGATTTAACGCTGGCAGGATGGGCAACGGACAGTAACGACCCGGACAGCTTTTTCCGACCGCTGTTAAGCTGCGCGGCTATTCGCTCCCAGAGCAACTACGCGCACTGGTGCGATCCTACGTTTGATGAAGTGTTGCAAAACGCGCTCTCGTCACAGCAGCTTTCTAAGCGGATTGACTATTATCAGCAGGCACAGCGTATTCTGGCAGAACAGTTACCCGTTCTGCCGCTGGCGTCGTCATTACGGCTGCTGGCCTACCGCTATGACATGAAAGGGCTGGTCTTGAGTCCATTCGGCAATGCCTCGTTCGCGGGCGTCTTCCGCGAGGACCAACAGGCGCAGCAGAAGCCTTCTGCACCGGAAACCGTGGAGGAAGCACAGCCGTGATTATCTTTACCTTGCGACGTCTGGTGTTACTGATAGTGACCTTGTCACTGCTGACGCTGGTTGGCTTTAGCCTCAGTTACTACACGCCCAACGCTCCGCTCAACGGCGCGGCGCTGTTTGATGCCTATCACTTTTATCTCACCAGCCTGCTTCAGGGAGATTTCGGTCGCTCCAGTATTAACGGACAGGCTATCAGCGAATTGCTGAAAGAAGTGTTCCCGGCCACGATTGAACTTTGTCTGCTGGCGTTTGCGCTCTCGCTGCTGGTCGGCATTCCACTGGGGATTACCGCTGGCGTAATGCAGAATCGCGGCGCGGACATTGTGATCAGCACGCTGGCGCTCATCGGTTTTTCCCTGCCGGTGTTCTGGCTGGCACTACTGCTGACGCTCTTCTTCTCGCTGCACCTCGGTTGGCTGCCCGTTTCAGGCCGCTTCGACCTGCTCTATCAGGTGAAAACCGTCACTGGGTTTGCGCTGATTGACGCCTGGCTGTCAGATTCGCCACATCGCGGCGAAATGATCGCCAGTGCCATCCGCCACCTGATTCTGCCGATTACCGTGCTGGCCGTCGGGCCGACCACCGAAGTGATTCGCCTGATGCGCGTCAGTACCACGGAAATTATCAGCAAAAATTACATTAAGGCAGCGGCAACGCGTGGGCTATCACGCTTTACGATCATTCGTCGTCACCTGATTCACAACGCGCTACCGCCGATTATTCCCAAACTGGGATTACAATTTTCCACCATGCTGACGCTGACAATGATTACCGAAGTGGTCTTTAACTGGCCGGGCGTCGGTCGCTGGCTGGTGAACGCTATTCGCCAGCAGGATTACGCGGCCATTTCTGCGGGCGTGATGGTGGTTGGCGCGATGGTCATCACGGTCAACATCCTGTCCGATATTTGGGGCGCTATGGCAAATCCGTTGAAACACAAGGAATGGTATGCCCTTCGATAACGTTTATAGCGAAAAGCGGCTGCCTAGCCGACTAGGCGATACCTGGCGGGCATTCCATCAGGATATGCTGGCGATGATCGGACTATACGGCTTTCTGATCCTGATCGGCCTGTGCCTGTTTGGAAAGTTTCTCGCGCCTTATGAAGTTGACCAGCAATTTTTGGGCTATCAATTGCTGCCCCCCTCTTGGTCACACTACGGTGAAGTCTCGTTCTTTCTCGGCACCGACGATTTAGGTCGCGACCAGCTAAGCCGCCTGCTAAGCGGTGCGGCACCGACCGTTGGCGCGTCGCTCATCGTCACCTACGCAGCAGCACTGTGCGGCATCGTGCTGGGCGTTTTCGCGGGCGTCACACGTGGGCTTCGCTCTGCGATGCTCAATCATATTCTGGATACGCTGCTGTCCATTCCGTCGCTGCTGCTGGCGATTGTGGTCATCGCTTTTATTGGCCCTAAGCTCGAACACGCCATGCTCGCCGTCTGGCTAGCGCTGTTGCCGCGTATGGTGCGCACCATCTACAACGCCGTACACGATGAAATGGATAAAGAGTACGTGATCGCGGCTCGCCTCGACGGCGCTTCCACGTTTTATTTGGTCTGGTACGTGGTGCTGCCCAACATCGCCGCGCTGCTGGTTTCCGAATTTACCCGCGCGTTGTCGATCGCCATTCTGGATATCGCGGCGCTGGGCTTTCTCGATTTGGGCGCACAACTGCCGACCACCGAATGGGGTGCCCTGCTTGGCAACTCGCTGGAGCTGGTTTATGCGGCACCGTGGACCGTGATGCTGCCCGGCGCGGCTATTGCACTGAGCGTGTTAATCGTCAACCTGCTGGGCGACGGCATCCGCCGCGCGCTCGTCGCGGAAACGGAATAAGAGGCGACGACTCCCTATGCCATTACTTGATATCCGTAACCTGACGATTGAATTTCTGACTCCCGACGGCGCCGTTAAAGCCGTTGACCGCGTCAGTATGACGCTGAGCGAAGGCGAGATTCGCGGTCTGGTGGGCGAATCCGGATCCGGTAAAAGCCTGATTGCTAAAGCCATCTGCGGGATCACCAAAGAGAACTGGCGCGTAACCGCCGATCGCTTCCGCTTCGATGACATCGACCTGCTGCAACTGTCGTCGCGCGAGCGACGTAAGCTGGTCGGCCATAACGTCTCCATGATTTTCCAGGAACCGCAATCCTGTCTCGATCCGTCCGAAAGTGTAGGTCGGCAACTGGTGCAGGCGATCCCCGGCTGGACGTATAAAGGCCGCTGGTGGCAGCGATTTAACTGGCGCAAGCGCCGCGCGATCGAACTGCTGCACCGCGTCGGAATTAAAGATCACAAAGATATTATGGGTAGCTATCCCTATGAGCTGAGCGACGGCGAGTGTCAGAAAGTGATGATTGCCATCGCGCTGGCAAATCAGCCGCGCCTGCTGATTGCCGATGAGCCGACCAATGCGATGGAATCGACCACGCAGGCGCAGATTTTCCGCCTGCTGTCGCGCCTGAACCAGAACAATAACACCACAATTCTGCTCATCAGCCATGACCTGCAAACCATGAGCAAATGGGCTGATAGGATCAACGTACTCTATTGCGGTCAAACGGTGGAAAGCGCCACCAGTGAAGATCTGATCACCGCACCGCATCATCCTTATACGCAGGCGCTGATTCGCGCAATGCCCGATTTCGGCCGTTCGCTGCCGCACAAAAGCCGGTTAAACACCCTGAACGGGGCGATTCCCTCACTGGAACATCTGCCGATTGGCTGCCGACTGGGCCCGCGCTGCCCTTATTCACAAAAACAGTGTATGCAAACGCCGCCGCTGCTCTCCGTTAAGAACCACTTATATGCCTGCCACTTTCCGCTCAACATGGAGGAACCGTGATGGTTGAGATGCTGCTTGAAGCCCGCAACCTGACCAAGACGTTCCGCTACCGGACCGGGCTGTTCCGTCGTCAGCATGTTGAGGCGGTAAAATCCGTCAGCTTTACGCTGCGTGAGCGGCAAACGCTCGCCATCATCGGCGAGAACGGTTCAGGGAAATCGACGCTGGCTAAAATGCTGTCAGGCATGATTGCCCCGACGTCCGGCGAGCTGGTTATTGACGATCATCCGCTGCACTACGGCGATTACCGCTACCGCAGCCAGCGTATCCGCATGATCTTTCAGGATGCGAGCAATGCGCTCAATCCGCGCCAGCGCATCGGGCAACTGCTGGATGTCCCGCTGCGACTGAATACCGATCTCAGCGCCGAAGCGCGTGAAAGAGCGATTAATCAGGCGCTGCATCAGGTCGGGCTACGTCCCGATCACGCCTATTACTATCCGCATGCGCTCGCGCCGGGGCAAAAACAGCGCGTCGGTCTGGCGCGTGCGCTGATCCTGCAACCGAAAGTGATTGTCGCCGATGAGGCGCTGGCGTCACTGGATATGTCTATGCGGTCACAGATTATTAATCTGATGCTGGAGTTACAGGAAAAGCACGGTATCTCTTATATTTACGTGACGCAGCATCTGGGCATGATGAAGCACATCAGCGACCAGATTCTGGTGATGCAGGCAGGCGAAGTGGTCGAACGCGGCAGTACCGCCGATGTATTGTCCGCCCCGCTACATGACCTGACGAAACGTTTGATTGCCAGCCACTTCGGCGAAGCGCTCAGCGCCGACGCCTGGCGACGCGACGGCGCACAACGTTAATCTCCGCGCACCACGGCGGTATCCTCTCGACAGCCACAGGGCTGTGGAAAAAGGCGGATACTGCTCGGAGTACCCCTACCGTCCCCAACATGGTAGAATCGCGCGGTTTATTCATCTCGGTCGTCACTTGCCGCGTACGTTTACGGGCACAGAAGTGGCGATCGCAGCAACAATGATCACAAGGATTACTGCTATGGGTTTTCTTACCGGTAAGCGCATTCTGGTAACAGGTGTTGCCAGCAACCGTTCTATTGCCTACGGTATTGCACAAGCAATGCAGCGCGAAGGTGCCGAACTGGCCTTCACGTATCAGAACGACAAATTGAAAGCACGCGTTGAAGGCTTTGCCAGCGAACTGGGTTCCAGCATCGTTCTGCCGTGTGATGTCGCTGAAGATGCCAGCATCGAAGCACTGTTTACCGAACTGGCTAACGTATGGCCGAACTTTGATGGCTTCGTGCACTCCATTGCTTACGCACCGGGCGACCAACTGGACGGTGACTACGTTGATGCCGTTACCCGTGAAGGTTTCAGCATTTCTCACGATATCAGCTCTTACAGCTTCGTCGCGATGGCGAAAGCCTGCCGTAAGATGCTGAACCCGAACTCTGCGCTGGTTACCCTGTCCTACCTGGGTGCTGAGCGTGCTATCCCTAACTACAACGTGATGGGTCTGGCAAAAGCGTCTCTGGAAGCGAACGTACGTTACATGGCGAACGCCATGGGTGCTCAGGGCGTGCGCGTCAACGCCATCTCTGCGGGCCCGATTCGTACATTAGCTGCATCCGGCATCAAAGACTTCAAGAAAATGCTGTCTCATTGCGAAGCCGTTACGCCAATCCGCCGTGTCGTTACCATTGAAGACGTGGGCAACTCTGCCGCGTTCCTGTGTTCCGATCTGGCAGCCGGCATCTCCGGTGAAGTTCTGCACGTTGACGGCGGTTTCAGCATCGCTGCAATGAACGAGCTGGAACTGAAGTAAGTCATCAAAAGTAGCCTATCATTGATAGGCTGCTTTCTTTTTTTCGGGGTTTAATTAGGTTATTAATTAAAATAAAAAATTATATTAAATATAAAATCATTACAGTTAAAATAATAATAAAAAATAAAATAACTCGGTTAATAATGAAATTCTCTTATTAGATAAACACATAAGATACTCTAATTTCATTCTTGTAAAAACAAAACAACATAATTACTATCAATGGCTGAGTAAGTTAAGACTTGCTCTAAAAAACCATCACCTGCTATGCAGTTATTTACATATTCCATTTATTATTAAAAATAAGGATATTTCATGAGTAACATCAATCAACTCAACTCGAGCAATAACGTCATTAACGTTATTGTCATTATTGATACAGACCGTATTATCAATGACCCCTCAATCAAATCTGTTAGTAAAGATCAAGCCCACCCGACGCCGATTGGCCACCAATACTCTTACATGGTTGCACCAAGTCAATCAGCCATATCAGGAGAGGGAACGGGCGACCTCAATATTAGAGCAAACCGTGATGATGTTATTCGCTGGACAGGTATTTCAGAATCTGCCAACTCCGACTCAAGCGTTTTAATTTATGGGCTACCTCGATATGCAGGTGATACCGTTTTTACCCAAGTTGAATTCGTTAATAGCGGCCGTTTAGAAGCAGAACCTGCACCAACGAATAACACCTCACCGTTCCCTGTTACGTTCACCGAACAAAAACATTGGTACACTCAGGCAACTATAACTAAATTAGGAACAGAGCAGTATCAGGTACAGTTCGCGTTGTACCATAGACCACACGGCGGAAATCAAGAACTCTATGGTTACTTCCAGTGGGATCCGACAATTACAGTCAAAGAGTAATTATATAATTAGTTAGATAATACAATGGCTCAATATCATCATTGAGCCATTGTATTTTAAATACCTTTATTGATTAACTATATTCGAAAGCACCAACACGCACATCATTAATCTATTGCACTCAGTTTTCACTCTCTGGAAACTGATTTTCATTAGTCATCATTCGCGTTTACATGATGCTTCCGACGTGAACTAAATAGCTATCATCCAGCAATTCAAACCTATAATGCCGCTGCGAAGAAAAAATAATCTCTCGGTTTTTCGTCACAAAGATGGCTTCAATGTCCGGTTGATGTTGTAGAAACTCAATACCCGCGTTCACGCCCATGCCATAGAGCAGCGTGGTGTAGATATCGCCATCGAGAGAGTCATTCGAGATAACCGTCACGCTGTGCAATTCATTATCCAGCGGATACCCCGTCCGGGGATCGAGAATATGGTGATAGATCTGGTCATCCACGGTAAAAAAGCGTTCATAGACGCCGGATGTCACCACGGATTTATTCTTCACCTTAATGATGCCCAGCAGGCTATCACGATCCGCGAAAGGCTTCTGTAACCCGACGCTCCATAGCCCTTGCTCATCCGTCAACGCGCTGCCGATAGCCAGCACGTTACCCCCCAGATTGATCAGCGCATCCTGAATTGCATGTTGATGCAGGACGTCTCGGACGATATCGGCAATATACCCTTTCGCAATCGCCCCCAGATCGATCTCCATTCCCGCGCTTTCCAGCATCACGGCGCAGTCCTGCTCTCTGAGAATAATGCGTTCGGGATGCGTTAATGCCAGCGACCGCTGTATCGATGCCTGATCAGGCACCGTGCTGCCGCTAAAACCGATTTTCCATAGCTTGACGACGGGACCAATCGCCACGTTAAAGCCGCTGTTTTCAATCAGGCTCACCGCTTTGGCGCGTTTAATCAGTTCAAAGACAACCGGGCTGACCGATACATAATCGTTACCCGCCGCGTGGTTGATGCTCATGACTTCTGAATGGGCCCGATTAACGGTCAGCAGGTCTTCGAGCTGCTTGATGCGTTGGAAAACCTGCCTGACGGCGGTTTCATCATGGATAAACAGTTTGAGCAGGATGGGGCTGCCCATCAGATGAACAGAATAGACATAAGCGTTATCGACAGAAGGCATACGGTGACTCCTATGATCGAATGGCGGTACAGAGAGGAAACGGCCAGACAATGGCGAGCGCCCTTTCAGACGCCCGCCATCAGCCTTACCCTTTTATCACGTTATCTTCTATCACTTACTCTTCTACCAGCATGGGTTGATTTTCAGCCGTTTTCACCACGGCTTTCGCGAACTTTGCCTTGCGCGCCTTCGTTGGAAAAACATTAGAATGACGCGGTGCTCGCGCATAGGTCGCTGCCTGAATCCCCGCCTGAATACCGAAGATAATAATATCCGCGACAGCGTTGCCACCAATGCGGTTCGCCCCGTGAATACCGCCGACCACTTCCCCTGCGGCATAAGTCCCGGAGATCGTCTCTTTATGGCGATTCAGCACTTCCGCTTTTTCGTTAATGGTCACCCCGCCCATCGTATGATGCACGCCCGGTGCCACCTTAATCGCGTAGTAAGGTGCCTGATTCAACGGATCGCGCATCCCCGTGGTTCGGCCAAAATCTTCATCATGTTTGTCGGCAATAAAGCCATTGTAACGTTCGAGCGAGGCGTGCAGCGCCGCCTGTGGTATGTCGAGCGTGTCGGCCAGTTCAGCGATACTGTGCGCGCTGACGGTCAACCCTTGTGCGACATACTCTTCAACTGCCCGATTGCGATTTCTTACCTGCTCATCGAACAGGATGTACGCGTACTCTTCCGGCAGGTTGACGATGGCAGACGAGACGTTATCCCGCGTCTCCATTTCGTTAAAGAAGCGTTTCCCGTGCTGCGATACCAGAATGGCTCCGCCGCCGCGAATGGATTCGGAGATCAGATAAGAGGTGGTTTGCTCAACCGTTGGATGGGTTTGAATTTCGCCCATGTCCACCGTATCCGCGCCGATCTGTTCCAGCAGGCGAATGCCGCCGCCCGTCGCGCCTTTGTGGTTGGTGGTAACGAAGCCTTTCAGGTCTGGACGGTATGACTCCACCATCGCCTGATTGGCACTAAAACCGCCCGTGGCGACAATCACCGCTTTTGTCGCAATCAGGCTTTCTTCGTGATCATCATTAACGACTCTGACGGCGGTCACTTTACCCTTCTCTTGCACAATTTCGGTCACCGACGTTTCCAGCAGCACCTCAATATTGTATTTATTAAGGTTCTTAATCAGCCCGCTGACCAAATAGCCGCCCACCGCTGCGCCATTGGCAGGGCGATGTGTTCTGTCAACGCTCATGCCGCCCGTCGTGGTGATATCGCTCAGCTCAATATCGTGCTGCGCCAGCCAGTTAATCGCGTCAGACGCGTGGTCGACAAAATATTGCACCAGCGCTGGGTTATTTTTCTGCTTTCCGCTTTTCAGGGTTTCGTTATAGAACAGCGCCTGGCTATCTTCGATGCCCCTGTTTTGTTGGAAGACGGTTCCCGCCGCGTTCATACCGGCAGAGGCTTTGATGGTGTTGCCGCCAATGACTGGCATCTTTTCAATGACGATAACGCGCGCACCCTCTTCGCTCGCCTGAATCGCCGCCGCCAGCCCCGCGCCGCCGCTACCAATCACCACCACGTCCGCCTCGCGGCGCGCATCCGGGTTACCGCCATCGGCGATAATAGCGTCTTTGCTCGATTTCACCATCGCCTTGGTGACGGCCTTTTTAATCGCCTCACTCTGCGCCGTTGCGCCCGTTACCGCATCGACGTGTGGGCTATTGGTATCCAGAATGCGTTCGCGGATAATCTCAAAACTGATTTTCAGTGAATCATCAATATCGCTATTATCCAACGCAATGTCGGCGACCCGATTCTGCTCAAAATGAACATGAATTCGCAGTTCGCCACCTTCATCCTGAACGCGTTCCTGATAAACCCCGGATTTAAATTTCTTGCCCGTTAAATTCACGTCCCGAATCATGGCTTCAACTAATGAAAAACGCCACAGCGGTTCAGGAATCGTTAATGTTTCGCGTTTATCGCTGGCAATATAAAGCTCAAGTTTTTCCTGCTCGGCAATGCGATCCGTCCAGTCTGGATAAGCAATACAGGCTCTGCCAACAGCAATCAGGTCATAGCCATTCTCTAACGCCGCGTCTGCATCTGCCTGGTTGACAATATCCCCTACGCCAATTACCGGAATCGCGGCTAATGTCGCAGAACGACGGGCAACATATTTTTTAATCAGCGGCGTCGGATCGTTTGTTTCGACAATCGATGAACGCAGAATATTTCCCATAGAGAAGTGGACATAATCCAGCCCGCGCGTCGCCAGTTTTTCCAGCAGATAGAGCGAATCATCAAAATGAATGCCGGGTTCTTCGATCTCTTCCGGTGAGAAACGATAGCCGATGATAAACGAAGGATCGGCGTATTTATCCGCGACCTCGTGGGTGATATCCAACACCGCCAGCGGGAAGGCGGCACGTTTGTCACGGCTGCCACCCCATTTATCTGAGCGCTGATTAGAGTGGGGGGAATAGAATTGCTGAATCAGATAGGTGTTCGCACCGTGAATTTCCACACCATCGAAACCCGCCTGAATGGCGCGATGGACGGCATCGCCAAACTTGCCGATCATGGCGTCAACCTCATCGCCCGACAGGGCAACAGGAACGATGGCTCCCGCACGCGGCGCGGCAATCGCGCTCGGGGCAACCGGCGTCGCACCACCGATAAAACGGGGTTCGACCATACGGCCGCCGTGATAAATTTGCAGGATCGCCGTCGACCCTTTTTCTTTAATCGCCGTCGCTATTTTGGTCAATCCGGCAATTTTGTCGTCGTTGTCTATCCCTATCGCGCCGGGAAAAGCCAACCCTTTGTCATCAATAAAACAGCATTCCACAATCACGGTGCCGATGCTGCCAGCTCTGGCCTGATAATATTCCACCAACTCTTTGGTCACGCTCCCATCGTAAAAACCGCTACAGGTGGTCATGGGTGCCATCAATACCCGGTTTTTCAGCGTCGCGCCGTTGGGGAGAGTAAAAGCAGCAAATAAATCATGGTGACTATTCTTCATAATGAATACTCCACTTAAAATAAAATCCTGTTCGAAAAGGCCATGTTTTTCTTTTAATCATTAATTCTTCTGGCTGATAATTTGCGAACTTATTACTTACCAAGTATCTATTTTTTTTAATGTTATAAAATGTTTTCTTACTATTTAAACTATTTTGTAGATCCGCTTTTATTAGGGGTATTGGTACAACTCTTTTTTATATTTAATATTCCATTCACTTCATTAACATCTCCTTATCCTTAAAATAACCAATCGGATATTATTTATATTCTGCATAACAAAAAAAACGCCCCGGTAAACAAATAAGACCGGGGCATCAGACCGTTGACAAACCTATTTTCTGAACGAGAACGGGAGTAACGGAATAGAAGAGTAAAGCGTTTGCGCCATGGACAAAAGCGTCAGGAACGCTTTTGAACGTCGCTAGCGACGGCCCTGAAAGGGTGAATCTCAGGGATGAGATTCATATCTGCGCAATCCGAGCGTACATGGATGTATTTACAGCGTCTTTACGATCTATCCGTTACCCCCGCCCTGCGGACTTCGTCAGCAACCTCACGCCCCAGTAAACAATAAAACCGGGGCGCAACAGGAAGAAATAGGATGACTATTGGTGTTGATAGGTCGCCGTGCGGACACCGTTAATGTACAGCTGGCGCTGCTCACCCGCCGGCAGGCGTAGCGTCGCGTGCTGCCAGGCGGGCTGATATCGCCCTTCTGACGTAAACATCACGTCAATCCGTTGGTTATCCGCACGGATTTCCCAGCGCAGCCACAGCGCGTGTCCTTCACGCCATTGCCACGTCTCACCATCGTCCTCAAACAGCAGCCCGCGATCTGTACCGCCTGCGACAGGCGGAAAAAGCAGGAATTCACGCTGGTCATCTTCATGCGGACTGACGTGCGCCGTTCGTCCCGACAGCGGAATCATCGCACCCGCTCTGACCAACAGCGGGAGACGTTCCAACGGCGCATCCAACACGATCGTCTGTCCACCGCTGAACCATTGGCCGGAATGAAAATCGTACCAGCCCGATGTATTCGCTGGCAGGTACACCGTACGTTGACGCTGCCCTTGCTCGACCACGCTGGCGACCAGAATGTCTCGCCCCAGCATGAAATCGTCGGTTTCTTCCAGCGTCGCGCTGTCCTGTTCGTGGTCGAGGAACATCGGGCGCAGCATCGGCTCATCGTCCGCGCTGGCCTGCCACAACAAGGTATAAAAATACGGCAGTAGACGGTAGCGCAGCGCAATAGCACTGCGTATCGCGGACGTTACCGCAGGATACATCCACGGTTCATTTACCGTCTGGTCGTCATTCCAGGAGTGAATGGTGAAACGCGGGTGCATCACGCCGTTCTGAACCCAGCGCACAAAAAGTTCGGCATCCGGTTTGTCGCCCGAAAATCCGCCGACGTCGTGCCCGACATTAAACAGGCCGGACAGGCTCATCCCGACTCCCATCCGAGTGTTGTAGCGTAGCGTCTGCCAGTTGGTGCGGTTATCGCCGCTCCAGGTCTGCACATAGCGCTGCATTCCCGCACAGCCGGAACGAGAGATCAGATAAGGCCGCAGCGTCGGGGCAAAGCGCTGCTGCGCCTCCAGCGAGGCGCGCATCATCAACAGTGGCATCAGCGGGCGAATGTGTTTGATCGCCATCGTTTCGCCGAATCCGTGACAGCGGGCTTCACCATCCCAAACTTCATACTCGTTATTGTCATTCCACGTCGAATCAATCCCTTTCTCCAGCAACTGCCGGGTGACGTTCTCCTGCCACCATGCCACCGTTGCCGGATTGGTGAAATCAAGGTGCGAACCTTCATCGTCCCAAAAGCTGGAACGCTCTGGTACATCGGATTCAGAATCACGGATAAATAGCCCCTGCGCCGACACCTCGTCGTATTTCGAGTGATCTTGCAGTAAACAAGGTTTGATATTGGCCGCCAGTTTGAGGCCCGCCTCGTGGAAAGCCTGCGACATCACCTCCGGCTGAGGGACTTTGTCGTAATTCCAGTTAAACACATAGCGCTTATTGTTGATCGACGTGTAACCCGACGAGAGTTGGAACGAATCACACGGGATATGATGTTCTCGGCACAGCGCGATAAATTTCATCAGCTGCTGCTGCGCATCGGGCGCATCGGTGTAATGCATGGTGGAACCGCTGTAGCCCAGGCTCCATTTTGGCCCAAAGAGCGTTTTCCCCGTCAGGCGCACGAACGCTTTCGTCACATCCAACACCCGCGGCCCGATGAACAGGTAATAATCGAGATCGCCCGCCTCCGCCTGATAGCGCCGATAAGCCAGATGGTAATTATCGATTTCATTGCCGAGATCGAGCCAGGTCGTGCTCAGGTTATCGTAAAACAGGCCGAAACTGACATCGTCGCGCCGGGTAATGGTAAAGGGAACATGCTTATACAGCGGATCGGTGCTCGCCGCGTTGTAGCCCATCGCGTCCAGATTGCGGAACTCAAACCGGCGTCCGGTGCGTTCAAGGTCGCCCGCTTTCTCGCCCAGCCCGTAATAACGCTCAGTCGGGAAACGGCGCTGATAGTGCGCCACACCGTCACCGTGTGGGTTGAGCAGATAGGCGCTGGTGGGGCGATCGGCGGCAAACGGCTGCCATTCGCCCTGTTCATCGCAATATTCCCACGCCAGCCACAACGGTTGATGAATCGTAATACGCATCCGCGCGGTGCTGATACGCAGCGCATCGTCCAACTGTTCCAGTGAGAATCCCGGCAGGCTGAAACCGTCACTACTTTCGCGGCTGCGCCCCTGCCAGGGGACATCCTGCTGCGGCGCGATGCTCCAGGTGCGGTTCAGCTTCAGCTCGTCATTCTGTTTAACCAGCACGCGGGCCAACATCGGTTCCAGCACGTACAGGCGAAACACATGTTTGTCGTCCACCAACAGTTCAACATGGTCGGCGCTCTGATGACGGAACACCCAATTTTTCAACGTTTTCATACAGCGTCCTTTTCAGGAAAAGATAAATGAGCCGTTATGCCTGCGACCGCGTTTTCCCACGACGTTCAGCAATAAATGCGATCAGGAAGATGGCACCGATCAGATCGAAGAATCCCATCGCGACAAACAGCGGGTTGAACCCGATTTTGTCGGCGGTGACGCCAATCAACAGCGAGAACAGGAAGCTGGCAATCCAGGCAAATGAACCACGCATCCCGTTCACGGTTGCCATCTGGCCTTTATCAAACGATTCCACCACCAGTGCGCTCAACATGCAGGAAATCACCTGATGGCCAAATCCACCGATGGAAATCAGCAGAATCGCCACCCACGGATCTTTACTGACGGCAACCAGCGCCAGCGATAGCATCAGAAACGCCCCCGTGACCGAACTCGCCACAATCGAGTTGACGCGAGAGCAGCCGAACCAGCGAACGTAGAGCCGGGTGAGGTAGCCGCTGGCGATGCTGCCGAGATCGGCGGCAAGAAACGGTAGCCACGCGAACATCGCGATTTGTTTCAGATCCATACCGCGTTCATTCGCCAGATAGAGCGGCACCCAAAAACTGAGCACGGCCCACGCGGGCTCCGCCATAAATGCTGGGATCGCGATACCGTAAAAGCGTTTGTTTTTTGAGACGGTTTTCAGCGCGGTGAAGAAAGGCAGTTTGACCGGAGGCGCCTCGTTGTCCTGACGGATAAAATCCAGTTCCTCGCGGCTTAAATTCGGGTGATCTTCGGGGTTGTGATAGAACAGCCACCACAGCGCCACCCACAGCAGCGCCAACCCACCGGTGAACATAAACGCGCCTTGCCAGCCCAGATAGGCGTGCGCCACAACGATAATCGGCGGTGCCAGCATCGCACCGATGGAAAAGCCAACACCGGCCCAACCTGCCGCAATCGGTCGCTCCTTTTTAGGGAACCACTCGCCCAGCGTTTTGGCATTCGCCGGTGTCGCTGCCGCTTCGGACGCGCCCATAAAGAAGCGCAAAATCGCCAGGTGCAGCCAGCTTCCCGCGCCCGCGTGGAAGATGCACATCAGCGCCCAGATCACCGCGCAGATCATAAAGCCCATTTTCAGACCGATAACATCGATCAGCCAGCCGCAAATCGGCTGAAAAATGGTATACGCCAGCTGGAATGCACCGACGATCCAGGAATATTGCTCGGTGGTGATGCCCATGCTGGTTTTCAGTTCTGGTGCCAGAATACCCAGCGAATTACGGGTGATGTAATTCACGGTAACGCCGAGCAGGAACAGGCTCAGCACCCACCAGCGCAGATTTCTGAATGTCCGTTTACCTTTGGTAGCGATGGAGGACGAATTGATGTCGAGACTCATGGTGACTCCTTTACAGGAAAGTAGGGTTACATTGGTCTGATATCTCGACGGCGTTTTTGTATTTATAGCCTATCGAACAATCAAACCATTTTCATATCATTGTATTTATTGAATTAAATCCTGTTTCACTACATCTCATCACTGAAATTGGTTTACCAAATCGAGAGTAGAACAATTGAAAATCGTGAAACACTCACTTTTTTGAAAACATTTTCATGCTATGGTCAAAATGCAGACAAAAGCCTGTCTATAGCGCCTGAAAACAGGTCACAGATAACAATGAAAACTTTGTCATTTTTGAAGGTGAACGAGATCACAAAATGAAAGGAAACCTGAAAATACGTGAAATTGCGCAGCGGACGGGCTACTCGATCAGTACGGTCTCACGCGTGTTGTCTGGTCAGTCCAATACCAGCGAGCAGGCAAAAGCGGACATCCTCAACTGCGCCCGCCAATGCGGCGTACTGGCCGATCTCGCGAACGGCCGCCTGCTCTTGAACGGGCTAACTATTTTCGCCCCGCCGCGCGCGTTTGATATTCGGTCCGACATCTTCTATCACAAGGTGGTACAGAGCATCATTGATGCCCTGAAGCCACACGATGTGCGAGTGCGCTACTGCGGGCTGGAGGAAAATGACAGCGATGCGGCGCTATTTTTAGACAAAATGCGCGATCCGGCTACGGAAGCGGCGCTGCTGATCGGCATCGACGATCCCTATATTCACGCGCTGGCGGCGGACAGCGGTAAGCCCTGCATATTGATTAACTGCATCGACCGCAAGATGCGCTTACCGGGTGTGGCACCCGCACACCGGCTGATTGGCGAGTTCTCCGCCCACTATCTCTTTGAGCAAGGTCACCATAACGTATTGACGCTGCTGTGCCTGCGTCGCTACACGATGGAACTGCGCCTGGACGGGATTCGGGATGCCTATCAGCACCATAATCTGCCGTTTTCCCCCGAGGACAACTTGCTGGCATTAGATAATTTCAGCACGACGGATGCCGAACAGACGATGACGGCCTTTTTAGCCCGCTGCCCGCAGGATAAGCGACCTACAGCGATTTTGGCAGGCGGTGATTTCATTGCGGTTGGGGTGGTGAATGCGCTGCATAAGGCGGGATTACGCGTACCGCAGGACGTCTCGGTGATGAGCATGGATGGGTTCAACCTCTCGGCTATTCACGACGTGCCGCTCACGTCGGTACATGTGCCGCGTGAAGCGCTGGGCGAAGAGGCCGTCAGGCTGTTGCAATATCGCCTGATCCGCCCCGAAGCCCCCGTGGGCAACCTGCTACTAAACGGTACGCTGGTGGTTCGTCAGTCCGTCAGGCGGCTACGCGCCAGTAAATCAGTTGCGCCGATACAGGATGAAAGCCTCTACGACTAAGAACCTATCCCAGTAGGCGTTATTGGTGCAGTCAGTTTGGACGCGGACAGCGCGCAGAAACCGGAGCGTACACGTAGTACGTGAGGATTATTCGCTACGCTCACCCTACGGGCCGCCCCAAGGGGCGTTCAAACGCAATAGCGTTTGTGTGAGCACTGCCCAGGTTCAAAATGGCAAATGAAATAGCCCTAATGGGATAGGTTCTAAGCCTGCAACCACGCCTGCGCAGCATCAAAGAAGTTCTGCGCCAGCGGCGTTGCTCTGCCAGCCTGGGCGACAACAACAGCCGCACGACGACGCATCGGCGGGAATTGCAGCGGCCGTAGCGTTAACGCGGGCGTCATTTCGGGGATCAGGCTGCCGTGAGGGACTATGCTGCACCCAAGCCCAACATAGGCGCTTTGGATCAGTTGCAGGACAGAAGCGCTTTCCACCTTGACCCACGGCGAGACGCCCATTTCACGGAAATGGCTATCCAGATAGCGACGGAAATAGCGGCTGGCCTCCGCCAGACAGAGCGGAGTCTCAGAAAGCGCATCGAGAGGCAGCGGCGTCTCTCCCACCAGTTGTGGAAAATGGTGCGGATGGAACAAGAGATCAACGCCCTGCTCCTTCAGCGGCGACGCCTGAAAGTGCAGTTCCTGTAGCGTCGAAAATTCAAAAAAGCCGATACCGACATCCACCGAATGCGCATTCAGCGCTTCCAGCAGCTGATCCGCACTAAACAGCGAGATCTGAAAATCCAGCTGCGGGTAAACCTTGTTCACCGCCGCCAGCATGCTCGACAGCGCGATACTGCTTTGCGGCACCGCGCCGATGCGCAATACGCCGCTCACGCCACGTTTCAGCGACGCAACCTCCAGCTTTAACCCCTGATAAACCGAGACGATTTCCCGCGCCCAGGCCAGCACGCGTTCCCCTTCCGCTGTGAAGCCTTCAAAATTATTACCCCGATTGATTAACGCCAGATCCAGCTCTCTCTCCAGATTTTTCAACCGCATGGAGAGCGTGGGCTGACTAACAAAACTGGCTTCCGCTGCCCGGCCAAAATGGCGCTCTTTCTCCAGATTGCACAGGTATTGCAGTTGCTTAATATCCATCGTCAGGCTCAATCGTCAGACACAGTAGTGGGTAAGCCCCGAGTATACCATCGATAAATACCCTCTATCCCACCATAGCCGCATTTGATTAGACGCGATCGCTGGCGGCACCTAAACTTCCCTTAAGAGCAAATATTTAAAATTTTGTTCACATAAAAAAAACAAAACCCTAAATAATTCGAGTTTCAGGCCGGCGGCAACGCAGCGAGTCCCCAGGAGCTTACTCAAGTAAGTGACTGGGGTGAGCGAGGCTGCCAACACACCTGCAACTTGAAGTATGACGGGTTTATTCACCTGCGGAACGTATATGAAATTCAAACCATCCATCAAGCCATACCGCAATGCGGCTGGCGGCTGGGGCTCGTTGGAAGCCACCACGCGTTTTGTTCTCGACAGCAAGCAAGCGCTGAAAAATATCCGAAACTTGTTGCGGGTCAATAAATCGAAAGGATTTGATTGCCCCGGCTGCGCCTGGGGTGATGACAACAGCAGCACGTTCAGTTTCTGTGAAAACGGCGCGAAAGCGGTCAGTTGGGAGGCAACGCGCAAAGCGGTCGATCTGGATTTTTTCGCCGCTCACAGCGTCACGACGCTACGTCAGCAAAGTAACTATTTCCTTGAGTATCAGGGGCGCTTAACCCACCCGATGCGCTACGACCGCGCCAGCGATCGCTATGTCCCTATCGAATGGGACGCCGCGTTTGCGCTGATCGCTCACCACATCGGTAACATGGCACACCCCAATCAAGCGGAGTTTTATACGTCTGGGCGTGCCAGCAATGAAGCGTCTTACCTGTATCAGCTTTTTGGCCGCATGCTGGGCACCAACAATTTCCCTGACTGCTCGAATATGTGTCATGAGGCCAGCGGAATCGGTCTGAAACAGAGTATCGGCGTGGGTAAAGGCACGATCCGGCTGGATGATTTCGAACACGCTGATGCGATTTTTGTCTTCGGGCAGAACCCTGGCACCAATCACCCACGCATGCTGCACAGCCTGCGTCATGCCGCCGATCGCGGCTCGCACGTCGTCTCGTTTAATACGCTACGCGAGCGCGGTCTGGAACGTTTTGCCAATCCGCAAAATCCGCTGGAGCTGCTCACGCCGCTGTCTGGCACCATTAGCGAAACCTATCTGCAACCCAATCTGGGTGGCGATATGGCTGCCGTGCGCGGGATGGTAAAAGCCCTGCTGGAAACGCATCGCCAGCGCCTGTCTGCCGGGGAAGCCGGTTTATTCGATCAGGCTTTCCTGTCCACGCATACCCAGCAGGTGGACGACTATCTTACTGTGGTTGATGCCACAAGCTGGCAGAAAATTGAACAGCAGTCCGGCCTGACCGAAGCACAATTGCGCTATGTCGCGGCAATTTATCAGCAGTCGCCGCGTGTCATTTGCACCTGGGCAATGGGGATTACCCAGCACAAACACTCTGTCGCCACCGTACGGGAAATTGTGAACCTGCAACTGCTGTTCGGGCAGTTAGGAAAACCGGGTGCGGGGCTGTGTCCAGTACGCGGTCATAGTAATGTGCAGGGCAATCGCACCATGGGGATCGATGAGAAGCCGACGGCCGCGTTTCTCGATCGTCTGGCAGCGCATTATGACTTCACGCCGCCTTACACCGCAGGCCACAACACGGTAGAAGCTCTGGAAGCGATGCTGCGCGACGAGATAAAAGTGCTGATCGCGCTGGGCGGTAACCTCGCCGCCGCTGCACCCGATTCGGCCCGCACTGAAGAAGCGCTCAGCCGCTGCGATCTGACCGTACACATCAGTACCAAGCTCAACCGCAGCCATCTGATTACCGGCAAGGTCGATGCATTGATTCTGCCAACACTCGGCCGTACCGATCTCGATATGCAGGCCAGCGGTGCGCAGTTTATTACCGTCGAAGATTCCTTCAGCATGGTGCATGCATCACAGGGCGTCGGGCAGCCGCTTTCGCCATTGCAGCGCTCAGAAACGGCGATTGTTGCGGGGATTGCCAATGCTGTGCTCGGCCATGAAAAACTCGACTGGCTGGCGCTGGCGGACGATTACTCACGCATCCGCGACCATATTGCCGCCACCCTTCCCGGCTTTACGGATTTCAATGCCAACTGCGACCTGCCGGGCGGATTCTATCTCGGCAACGCGGCCGCTGAACTGCACTTCAATACACCCAACGGCAAAGCGCAATTCAGCCATGCCGCGCTGCCCGACACACTGTTTCCGCAGCTACAAGGCAGCGACGTGCCTTTTACCCTGCAAACCCTGCGTTCACACGACCAGTACAACACCACGATTTATGGTCTGGATGACCGCTATCGCGGCGTGTATGGGCAGAGGGAAGTGCTATTCATGCACCCGGATGATATCAGCGCGCTGGGGCTGGAAGACGGTGATAGGGTCGATATCGAAACGCTGTGGAACGACGGCATTACCCGCATCGTCAACGGTTTCAAGCTAGTGAGCTACGCGATTCCGCGCGGTAATCTGGCCGCCTATTATCCCGAAACCAACCCGCTGGTGCCGCTGTCCAGCTTTGGGGATGAAACGCACACGCCAACCTCTAAATCCGTGCCGGTTAGCGTTCGTCGTAGTACGCAAGCGGAGTCTCTGCTGCGTATCGCCTAAGAATCTGTCCACTAGGCTATTTTATTTGCCATTTTGAACCTGGGCAGTGCTCACACAAACGCTATTGCGTTTGAACGCCCCTTGGGGCGGCCCGTAGGGTGAGCGTAGCGAATAATCCTCACGTACTACGTGTACGCTCCGGTTTTTCCGCGCTGTCCGTGTCCAAACTGGCTGCATCAATAACGCCTAGTGGAATAGATTCCGCTTCATAACTCGTGCCGTGAGATCAATCGCGTGCATGGCAGGTGGATACATTCGAATCAGCGTTGACTTTACTCGTATTTATCCGCGCTTCTGCTGCCGATCTGCGCCTACGCCACCCCCGATTATTCTTGCCGCAAGCACCCGATTCGAGTAAAACTGTGAACTGCTAATTAAGCTACTCACAACCGTATTTCTGGACGCTATGTTTCAAGATAATCCGCTGCTTGCACAGCTAAAACAGCAACTTCACTCTCAGACACCGCGTGTTGAAGGTGTCGTCAAAGGTACCGATAAAGGATTCGGCTTCCTTGAAGCTGACGGACAAAAAAGCTATTTCATTCCCCCTCCGCACATGAAAAAAGTGATGCACGGTGACCGGATTACCGCCACCCTGCATACGGAAAAAGAGCGGGAAATTGTCGAGCCAGAAACGCTGATCGAACCCTTCCTTACCCGATTTGTTGGGCGCATCCATAAAAAAGACGATCGTTTATCCATCACGCCTGACCATCCGCTGCTGAAAGATGCCATCCCTTGCCGCGCCGCGCGCGATGTCACGCACGATTTTCAGGAAGGTGATTGGGCCGTAGCCGAAATGCGCCGTCACCCGTTGAAGGGCGATCGTGGATTTCATGCTGAACTGACGCAGTACATCACCACGGGCGATGACCCGCTGGTGCCGTGGTGGGTGACATTGTCACGCCATAATCTGGAGCGTTCAGCCCCAGAAGTTGAGACGACTGAGCGCCATGACGGTGAACTCGTTCGTGAAGATCTCACCGCACTGAGCTTTGTCACTATCGACAGCGCCAGCACTGAAGATATGGACGATGCGCTGTACGTGAAGGACAACGGTGATGGTTCACTACAATTAACCATCGCCATTGCCGATCCGACCGCCTATGTCGCGGCGGGTAGCGAGCTGGATAACATTGCACGCCAGCGCGCCTTCACCAACTATCTGCCCGGCTTCAATATCCCGATGCTGCCGCGCCCGCTGTCGGACGATATCTGTTCCCTGCGCCCGGACGAGCGTCGCCCTGTTCTCGCCTGCCGCGTGACGATTGCCGCCGACGGTGCGCTGGGTGACGACATTCACTTTTTTGCCGCCTGGATCGAGTCCAAAGCCAAATTAGCCTATGACAACGTCTCTGACTGGCTCGAAAATCAAGGCGAATGGCAGCCGCAAAACGACGCGATTGCCGAACAAATTCGTTTGCTGCACCGCCTCTGTCTGGCACGCAGCGACTGGCGCACCACCCATGCGCTGGTATTTAAAGATCGCCCGGATTACCGCTTCCTGCTGGGTGAAAAAGGCGACGTGTTGGATATCGTGGTTGAACATCGCCGTATCGCCAACCGTATCGTTGAAGAATCCATGATTGCCGCCAACGTCTGTGCGGCCATTGTGCTGCGCGATAAGCTGGGCTTCGGCATCTATAACGTGCATAACGGCTTCGATCCTGCCTCGATTGAACAGGCGGTTGCTGTGCTGGACACCCACGGTGTTCAAGCTGACGCGCAAGTGCTGTTGACGCTGGAAGGCTTCTGTACGCTGCGCCGCGAGCTGGATGCCCAGCCGACGCAGTTCCTGGACAGCCGTATTCGCCGCTTCCAATCTTTCGCGGAAGTGAGCACCACGCCGGGACCGCACTTCGGTCTGGGGCTGGAAGCCTATGCCACCTGGACATCGCCGATCCGTAAATACGGCGATATGGTGAACCACCGTTTGTTGAAAGCGGTTATCACCGGACAGGCCGCGGAAAAACCGCAGGACGACGTCACGGTTCAGTTGGCAGAACGCCGCCGCCTTAATCGTATGGCTGAGCGCGATGTCGGTGACTGGCTGTACGCCCGCTACCTTAAAGATAAAGCCGGTACGGATAGCCGCTTCAATGCGGAAATCATTGACGTCACACGCGGTGGCCTGCGCGTTCGCCTGCTGGATAACGGCGCAATGGCATTTATCCCGTCCTCCTTTATCCACCCCGTACGCGATGAGCTGGTGTGCAGTCAGGAAATGGGCACCCTGTCAGTGAAAGGCGACGTGGTTTATCGTCAGGGGGATACGCTGGACGTCGTCATTGCTGAAGTTCGTCTGGAAACCCGCAGCATCGTGGCAAAACCTGCCGCCTAAGTGCCATGCCGCCGAGCCATCTCGGCGGACGTGCAACCCTCATCACAGGAGTGTTCCCGATGAAGAAAATGACAATCGGTACATCCGCAATACAGGCTTCCAACATTGCGTTGGGCTGTATGCGAATGGCGAAGAAAAGCACGAGTGAAGCAGCCGACATCCTCAATGCCTCCGTCGAGGCAGGCATCGATTTCTTCGATCACGCTGATATCTATGGCTCAGGTTTGTCGGAAGAGATTTTCGCCGCCGGTTTACAGAAGACCGCCATCCGCCGGGAATCAATCTTTCTGCAATCCAAATGTGGCATTCGTCAGGGCTTTTTTGACTTCTCGAAGGCGCACATCATCGCGTCCGTCGAAGGTAGCTTGCAGCGTTTAAAAACGGACTATCTTGATACGCTCCTGCTGCACCGCCCGGACACGCTGTTTGAACCCGATGAAGTCGCCGCCGCCTTTGATGAGCTGGAAAGCAGCGGGAAAGTGCGCCATTTCGGCGTCAGTAATCAGAATCCGTTGCAGATTGAGCTGCTAAAGAAATCCGTACGCCAGCCGCTTATCGCCAACCAATTACAGTTCAGCATCATGCACACGGGCATGATTGATGCCGGATTTAACGTGAATATGACGAATCCAGCATCGGTGAATCACGATGGCGCGGTTCTGGAATACAGTCGTCTGAATACGATGACGATTCAGGCCTGGTCGCCCTTCCAGTACGGCTTTTTTGATGGTGTATTCCTCGATAACGAGAAGTTCCCCAAACTGAACGCCACTCTTGATCGCCTCGCTGAGCAGCATCGCGTCACCAATACCGCGATCGCCACCGCGTGGATCTTGCGTCACCCTGCTGCGATGCAGGTGATTATCGGCACCATGAGCCCGGAACGTATCCGCGACATCGCGGCGGCGTCTACCCTGTCACTCAGCCGCGAAGAATGGTACGAAATTTACCGCGCCGCTGGGAACGTTCTGCCTTAAGTAAACGTTTTGTCTTAAACGCTCAGACTCTGCCATCCTCTGAATTTCCCCCGGCAGAGTCTGTCATATTTTCACGCTAATTTTACTGCTCGACTACGTTAGCCATTGTTTACCCTTTAAGTTTCTTTACAGAAATTCACGTTCGCTCACATTTTCTCATCCATTCCCTTCTCTTCGCCATTAAACCCACTATTGTTAAATTGCATTAACACCCGCGCTATACCTTTTCTGAATAACGAAGGAGCCGTTGTTATGAGTAACGTAAAGAGCATTGTGATCTGGCTGCTAGTCGGCCTGGCGGGCGCCTTTTCGTTCGCCACGCTGGCGCTAAGTCGCGGTGAACACGTCAATGCCGTGTGGTTAGTTATCGCTGCGGTATCGTGTTACAGCATCGCCTATCGGTTTTACAGCCTGTTTATCGCCAAAAAAGTGTTTGAGCTCGACGATCGCCGACTGACACCGGCTGAGCGTCATAACGACGGTCTGGATTACGTTCCCACCAACAAATGGGTACTGTTCGGCCACCACTTCGCCGCCATCGCCGGGGCCGGGCCGCTGGTCGGGCCGATTCTCGCCGCACAGATGGGCTTCCTACCCGGTACGATCTGGATTCTGGTCGGCGTGATGCTGGCGGGTGCCGTGCAGGATTTTCTGGTGCTGTTTATCTCAACCCGCCGGGACGGTCGTTCTCTGGGTGAGATGGCAAAACAAGAGCTGGGCACGTTCGCGGGTATTATCACCATGCTCGGTGCGCTGGGCGTGATGATCATCATTCTCTCGGCGTTGGCGCTGGTCGTCGTTAAGGCGCTGGCAGAAAGTCCGTGGGGATTGTTCACGATTGCCGCCACCATCCCTATCGCGCTCTTCATGGGCGTTTACATGCGCTTTTTACGTCCGGGCAAGATTGCTGAAGTCTCCATCATCGGTTTTGTGCTGATGATGCTGGCGATTGTCTACGGCGGCAACATCGCTGTGCACCCTTACTGGGGGCCGTTCTTCACGCTGAAAGGGACGTCACTCACTTGGGTACTGGTGATTTACGGCTTCGTGGCATCAGTCCTGCCCGTCTGGCTGCTGCTGGCACCGCGTGATTATCTCTCTACATTCCTGAAAATCGGGGTGATTGTCGGGCTGGCCTTCGGTATTGTATTCGCGATGCCGGAAATGAAAATGCCTGCCGTTTCTCGTTTTATTGACGGCACCGGCCCCGTCTTCTCCGGTACGCTGTTCCCCTTCCTGTTTATCACCATCGCCTGCGGCGCAATTTCCGGTTTCCACGCACTGGTTTCCAGCGGCACCACGCCGAAACTGGTTGAACGTGAAAGCCACATCCGCTTCATCGGCTATGGCGCCATGCTGATGGAATCCTTCGTAGCGATTATGGCGCTGATTTGTGCCTCGGTTATCGAACCGGGTATCTACTTCGCCATGAACTCACCCGCCGCCTTGATCGGCACCACGGTTGAAAGCGCCTCGTTAGCCATCAATAACTGGGGATTTGTGATTACCCCGCAGGAATTGAGTGCCATTGCCAATGATGTTGGCGAAGCCTCTATTCTTTCCCGCGCCGGTGGTGCACCGACCTTCGCGGTGGGTATGGCCTACATCATCACGGAAATCTTTAACAGCCGGGCGATGATGGCATTCTGGTATCACTTCGCGATTCTGTTTGAAGCGCTGTTCATTCTGACCGCGGTTGACGCCGGAACGCGCGCCTGTCGTTTCATGGTGCAGGATCTGGTCGGTATTGCGATTCCGCGATTAGCGAACAGCCATTCCTGGCTGGGGAATCTTGCTGGTACGACCGTTGCCGTTTCTGGCTGGGGATTCTTCGTCTATCAGGGCGTGATCGATCCGCTGGGCGGCATCAATACACTCTGGCCGCTGTTCGGTATCGGTAACCAGATGCTGGCCTCGATGGCGTTGATTCTCGGCACCGTGGTGTTGTTTAAAATGAAGAAACAGCGCTATGCGTGGGTGACTATCGTGCCTACCGTCTGGCTGTTTATTACGTCGATGACGGCGGGTTGGCAGAAAATTTTCCATGAAAAACCGAGCATCGGCTTTCTGGCTCAGGCGAAACGCTTCGCGGCGGGTATTGAGCAGAACACGCTGATCGCACCGGCCAAATCGATTAAAGACATGGAAACCATCGTCTTCAGTAATCAGATTAACGCCGCGCTGTGCGGGTTCTTCATGCTGGTGGCGGTGACAATGCTGATTTCCGCCTTCTTCGTCATTCGTCGTGCGATGAATAGCGATGTCCCAACGGCAAAAGAGAGCCCAATTGTCTTACGAGACGGCGCTCAGCCTTAAACGCCATCGGCGTATATCACTCAATCCCTCCCTCACGGAGGGATTTTTTATGGCCGCTACCCTTACGGATTTAGCACGGAACTCGTGCCGTTCAGGAGAGAGGTCATCAAGCCCCACAAATAACAATAGCGCCGTATTTGCGGCGCTACGTGGCTTAAAGGTAACGTGAAGGAATCGCTGCGGTTTATTGCCCGTAATAGGCGTTCTTGCCGTGCTTGCGTAAGTAGTGTTTATCCAACAGCGTTTGCTGCATCTCGCCCAGTTGAGGCGTTAACTGGCGCGAAAAAATCCCCATGTAGGCAAGCTCTTCCAGAACAACGGCGTTGTGCACCGCGTTGTCTGCATCTTTCCCCCAGGCGAAGGGGCCATGTGAGTTAACCAATACGGCAGGAACATCCACCGGAGAAATGCTACGCTGGCGGAAGGTTTCGACAATCACCCTTCCCGTTTCCCACTCATAGCGACCGTTGATTTCCCCGTCCGTCATCAGACGTGTGCAGGGAATCGGGCCATAAAAATAGTCCGCATGCGTTGTTCCCCAAGCGGGGATATCTTTACCGGCTTGCGCCCAGATCGTGGCATGGCGGGAATGGGTATGCACAATACCGCCGATATCGGCAAATTCCAGATACAGCACGCGGTGGGTATCGGTATCTGACGACGGTTTCTTCGTCCCCTCCACCACCTTGCCACTTTCCAGCTCAACGACAACCATGTCCTCCAGCGTCATGGCAGAATACTCTACGCCGGAAGGTTTGATCACCATCAGGCCACGCTGTCGATCCACCGCGCTGACATTTCCCCAGGTAAACGTCACCAGATTGTGCTGCGGCAAGGCCAGATTGGCTTCCAACACCTGTTTTTTTAGCGTTTCTAACATAACAGCCCCCCTCGGCGCGATAACACCATTCTCGCGGCCTGACGAGTTCGTCGCTATGGGCTAAATCGCTAAAGACCTAGCGGTGTTCTGCTATGGGAAAAAGAAAGAGACACCCCACAGATTTGGTTAAAAAACAGCCAGACTTATCAATTGTTGCTATCGTTAACATAACGCAGGGGAATTAAGATTTTTTACCTGTTGCCGTTTTTCCCGATGATTATACTTGTCATCAAGCGGTAAAAGGCTCGGTTTCTTTATTTAATACCGCAAAAAGTACGTTGTTCGATATTTCCTCACAAGAAACGTGAGACCAAGAGCAGAAAGGGGAAAAAGATGAAATTAAACAAACGTTTTGCAACAGCCGCTCTGGCAATTACGCTTGCTGTAACGCTTGCAGGCTGTTCAAACATGTCCAAACGTGACCGTAATACCGCGATTGGTGCCGGTGCGGGTGCAGTAGGTGGGGCTATCTTAACGGATGGCGGAACATTAGGAACACTGGGCGGTGCGGCTATCGGCGGGCTGATTGGTCGTCAGGTCGATAAATAACGAATTTGTGGGCAGCAGGTTAACGGGAGTAAACCTGCTGCTTTATATGCTTTAGCCGCCAGCCAGCTTAACCTTCATTCCTTTCGCTTCCAGCAGCTGTTTTAGCAAGTCGCGTTTATCTCCCTGGATTTCGATCACGCCGTCTTTCACTGAACCACCGCAGCCGCATTTCTTCTTCAACTCAGCCGCCAGCTTATCCAACGCAGCATCGTCAAGATCGAGGCCGCTAATCAGGCAGACACCTTTTCCTTTGCGCCCGCTGGTCTGACGCTGGATACGCACGATACCGTCGCCTTTTGGCCGAGCTACTTGTTCTTCTTCCGGCTTAATACGTCCGGTTTCCGTGGAGTAAACCAGTTGGCTATTTTCGTCACGACGCATGTTCATAATGCCGCACCGTTTAACAATGACGCGCGAATCTCACGCAGTGTCTGTGCGGGGTCTGCTGATTGGGTGATCGGACGCCCAATCACCATGTAATCCACACCCGCCTGCTGTGCCTGAATCGGCGTCATGATGCGGCGTTGATCGCCAACGTCACTGCCTGCGGGACGAATTCCCGGCGTGACCAACTTAAATGCCTGCCCGCATACCTGCTTCAACCGCTGCGCTTCATGCGCGGAACACACCACGCCATCCAGCCCGCTGTTATGCGTTAGCACGGCCAGCTTTTCCGCCTGCTCCGCCGGGCTAAGCGTAATGCCAAGCCCGCGCAGGTCATCTTCGTCCATGCTGGTTAACACGGTTACGGCAATTAGCAGCGGCGCATCTTTACCAAACGGCACCAGCGCTTCTTTCGCCGCGGTCATCATGCGCGAACCGCCGCTGGCGTGGACGTTAACCATCCACACGCCAAGATCGGCCGCAGCCGCAACGGCGTGAGCGACGGTGTTCGGAATATCGTGGAATTTCAGATCGAGAAACACATCAAAGCCGCGCTGTTGTAGCGTCTGCACGAACTGTGGGCCGAATAAGGTAAACATCTCTTTGCCTACCTTCAAACGGCAATCCTGCGGATCGATACGGTCAACAAACGACAGCGCCGCCTGCTGATTGGCATAGTCCAGCGCGACCACAATCGGGGATGATACCGTTTGATTCTTTTGCTGTAGATTCTCGTTTTTCATTCGTCACCCAGTCTCTTGCGAAGCCAAAATTCCCGCCGCATTCTACATGCCCCGCCCCTGAAATCCCAGCCGCCTGAAGACCAATGCCGTTAAAGAAGCCTGCTGAAACGGAAATCACGCACAGTTATTAGTATGTTGTAACTAAAATATGTTAAAGAACATCCGTGCGATACCGAGTGAGACGTTACTGGCCATCGAGCCCACGGATTGGCTTTATGCTGGCCCAAGTGCGGCAGGAAGGACATTGCCAATAGAGTGATTGTGACGTGAAGCCACATTTGCGGCAGCTGTAGCGGGGTTTGGTGCGAATCTGTTCACCCACCATGTCGCGCAATCCCTGAAGATTTTCTTTTGTTCGTCCGTCTTCCGCTTCATGCAGGTGAAAATCCATCAGGCGATGGAACACGCGCATCGTGGGGTGGCGTTGAAGCTGGCGGTTAATATAAGCCTGTGCAACTTCGGCTCCCTCTTCTCTTTCGAGGATGTCGACCAGCATCAATTCGGCCGTCGCACCGGTATTTTCTTCTACGCAGCGTCTGAGGAAATTCGCCCAATCCAAAGGGTTATCTAAATGCTGATAGCACTCTTGCAGCATCGGCAGCGTTTCGCTAACCAGCTCTTTATCCTGATCGAGAACCTGTCGCAGGGCCTCCACGGCACGCGAATAATCCTGCTGCGCCATGTAGATGCGCCCCATCATGATAGACGCACGTGCGCATTGACTGTCCGCCGTCGCCCCTTTTTTCAGGAGCGTTAGCGCCTTATCCAGATCGTCGCTGCCCATCGCCAACAGCGCCAATTCACAGTAAAAATGCGCGATGTCCACGCGAAGCTGGTCTTTTCCCATCTTGACCAGTTTTTCCGCCACATCGATTGCCGTCGGCCAATCGCTGGTCGCCTGATGAATTTGCAAGAGCTGCTGTAAGGCGCTGCGCCGAAAATCCTCTTCATCCACCAACTGGTTGAAACTTTCTTCAGCGCGGTCATACAGCCCGGCGGCCATGTAGTCACGGCCCAGCTGTTGCACCGCCAGCAGACGTTGTTCAAAGGTTAACGATGCGCTTTCAGTCAGCGCCTGATGGATGCGAATCGCACGGTCAACTTCGCCGCGCGAACGGAACAGGTTACCGAGCGTGAGGTGGGCTTCAAAGGTGTTGCTGTCATCCTTGAGCATGTCGAGGAACAGCTCAACCGCCTTATCCTGCTGGTTGGACAACAGGAAGTTAACCCCAGTGACATACTCACGGGACAGGCGGTTGGATTCCTGCTCTTTGTCCTGCTGCGCACTTCTGCGACCCATGTACCAGCCGTACGCGGCGGCCACGGGCAGCAACAGAAACAGCAGTTCTAACATAGAGCAAATTCCTTAGTGGGTGACCGTCTGCACTGGCGCCACATTCTCCTCGGTAGAGGTAGAAAGCTGTTGTTCCAGACGCTTGATTTTACGCTGTGCACGGCCAAGCGCAATGCGCTGACGTAGATAAAACAGACCACAGATAACCCAGCCAAGGGCAAAACCCAAGGCAAACAGCGTGGCGAGCAGCGTGGAGATACGATACTCCCCCTGTGCCAGCAGGTAGTTAAATGTCACAACCTGATCGTTGTGCGCACCCAGTGTGACAGAAATGATGAATATCGCCAGCACGAGTAAAAAAATCAGCAAATATTTCACATTGTCCTTCCTGTGATATCCATTAACCGGATGAATTATGCCAAATTTTGGCGACAAACCCCATTAAATTACCATGTCCGATGCAGACAAGGAAATCAAGAACCGCGCTCTACTGCCGTCTACGCTTGTTATTTATTCTGTGCTGAATAAAAATGACAGCAGCAAGCCAGCAAGGGGAAAAGTCATGTCAAAGCAGGACGAACAGCGATTATTGGTCAAGATCGCTACGCTCTATTATAGCGAAGGGATGAAACAAGCAGAAATTGCCGCCTCACTCCATTTGTCACAGTCTTTTGTCTCCCGCGCTATCACGCGCTGTGTTAAAGAAGGTGTGGTCAAAATCAGCGTAATTCAACCCCCGAACATGTTCATGGGGCTGGAAGCGGCAATTCAGAAGCGCTACGGCATCGATCAGGCTATCGTGGTGGATGTCGCCGATAACGCCACGCTGACGCAAATCAAGCAGGCGATTGGCTCTGCGGCCGCGCACTATGTCCAAACCAGTATCCGTCCTGACGATCTGGTGGGTATCTCATCCTGGAGCAGCACGCTGCGGGCGATGGTAGACAGCCTGCATCCGCAAAGCGTCAAGGCTCAGGGCGTCATCCAGCTGTTAGGTGGCGTGGGGCCAAACGGCAACGTGCAGGCGACGATTCTGACGCAAACCTTAGCCAATCAGCTCAGCTGTCCCGCTTACCTTTTGCCCGCGCAGAGCATCGAGCGGTCGGTAGAAGATCGCGCTCGTTTGGTGACCAGCGATGAGGTTTCCAACGTGGTCGATAAATTCAGCGAGGTGAGTCTGGCACTTGTGGGGATCGGCGTGCTGGAACCGTCGCAACTGCTGAAAAATTCCGGTAACTACTATCACGAAGCGATGCTACAACAGCTGGCGGAACGCGGCGCCGTGGGCGATTTATGCCTGCATTACTACAATGCGGAAGGCGAACCGGTGTTGCAGGACGACGAAGATCCGGTGATTGGTATGGCATTGCAGCAGCTACGTCAATGTCCGCGCGTAGTGGCACTGGCGGGCGGTGTCGAGAAAAGTGCGGCGATTCGCGGCGCGTTGACCGGCCATTACGTTGATGTGTTGATTACCGATCGATTAACCGCCGAGACGCTGATCTAACGTACTCATCACTCGTGGTGAGCAATAAGAGTAACGTCAGGCGCAGGATAACTCCCCCCTGCTCCGCGCCTGACGAACCGTGACGAAATTACTCGTTAACGTTAATGGATGACAGCAGCGCATCCTGCACAATCCGCTGCGCCTGTAACGGATTCTGTGCTTCCTGCGCCGCCTGAAGCGCCGGGATGTCCAGCTTATCCAGCGCGCGATAGATGTGTTTCAGGAAACGGATAGACAACTGGGCCGCCTCAACGTGGTTCTCACGGAACGGGAACTGATCGAGCTGCCAGACGCCCTGCCAGTTGTTGATTTTCAGCACGTAGAAGAATTCGAAAATCTCGGTCATATGCACGGTGCCGACCACCAGATCGTCATCCCAGCCGCGCAGGTTATCATTCACATCCATGCCGAACAGCCGGCCGCGATCGATAATCAACTGGGCAGAATCGGCTGGGGATTCGCCGCCATACAGCGCATGGCCGAAGTCCAGCAGCACGCCCACATTATCCAGCCCGATATCTTCAATGCCCAGCAGCGTTCGCGCAGCAGAATCCCAGGTCATTTTCACGCGCGGTTCACGCGGCTTGTACTCAATAGCGAATTTCACATCGGGGTTAGCCCCCGCCAGATCGCGCATGCCATCAACCGCCAGCTTCCACAGGTTTTTATGGCTGACCTGGAACGGATAATCCCAGCCATCCTGACCTGGCCAGACTTTGACGTAATTCGCACCGAGCTCACGTACAATACCGGCAGATTCGTGCATTAATTCAAACGCCGCCGCTCGGGCCGCTGGATCGGGGTTGGTAAACGCACCGCGCGACCATTTTTGCAGATAAATTTCCGGCGTGATGCCAATCGCCTTCAGTCCCGCATCTTTCAGCGCATCTTTCACTTCACTGAGCGTCACGCCCGGCGTGAAGGGATAAGGCAAGTCGACATAAGAAAGTTCGCCAACCTCTTTCGCCGCTTTGATCTGATCGATCGTGCTCAATGCTGGGCCGTAACCGTCAACAGCATAGCGGTCGATATAATTCGCAAAATGCCACAAACCGGCACCAAATTCTGGATAGGTATACGTTGCCATAAAAGTCACCTCATTGATTTGTAATGGTATTGAGCTGCTTATACCCTAAATAATTCGAGTTTCAGGAAGGCGGCAAGCGAGGGAATCCCGATGAGCTTACACAGGTAAGTGATTCGGGTGACTGAACGCAGCCAACGCACATGCAACTTGAAGTATGACGGGTATATCTTTCTTGCGTATCGGATAGGTTCTTACTGCTAGCCTTTCTTACTGCTAAAAATGTCTTACGGTTAAAAATGGTTATGAGGCCGCAGACGCGCACGCGCCACCGCCGTTCGCCACTGTTGATAGCTTTCCAAAATGGCGTGATTAGTCGTCGACGGCTCGATGATCTCGACTTCTCTGGGCAGCGCGGCAATCTGTTCGCTGTGTTCCCACCACCCCAGCATTTTTCCGCCCAGATAAGCCGCACCCAGCGCCGACACTTCCGCGTTATGGTTGCGAATCAATGGGCGTTGTAAGAGATCGGCTTGAAACTGCATCAGCCAGCGGTTTTGTGTCGCGCCGCCGTCGACGCGCAGCGCGGGTAACGCGGCCTGCGACGCCTGCTCCATCGCGAAAAAGACATCGGCAATCTGATACGCGATAGCTTCCAGCCCAGCACGAGCGATGATGGCGGGTGTGGTGGCGTCGCATAGGCCGCACAGCAGGCCACGCGCTTGCACATCCCAATAAGGCGCGCCCAGCCCAGATAACGCAGGAACGAAGAAAACGCCCTGATTAGACTCAGCGCTGAGCGCCAGTTCGGTCAGTTGCGTAACAGAAGGGATGCCCAGCATCTGGCCAATCCAGGCAAATCCCGACCCAGTGTGGGTAATGTTGCCTTCCAGTGCGTAGCGCACTTCACCATCGTGCCAGGCAATCGTGGTGCTAAGCCCTTCAGCCTGTTGATGTGGCGTGTTGATGGTCGTCATTAGCGACGAACCGGTGCCGTATGTCGCCTTGATTTCACCGCTTTGGGTGATACCCTGACCGTACAGCGCCGCATGAGAATCGCCAATCAGCGCCACAATCGGTACACCAGCGGCAAGCCCGCTAATGCCCGTCACACCGGTGTGACCGTGTAACGCCGAGGACGGCGTAACGGCAGGTAGGCACACACTGGGAATACCGAACAGCGCCAGCAGATCCTCATCCCAGCAGCCACGGTGGATATTGAACAACTGGGTTCTCGCCGCATTGGAATAGTCGGTGGAATACGCTCGTCCGCCGCTAAATTGCCAGTTAAGCCAGCAATCCACCGTTCCGATGCACAGTTCCCCCTGCATCGCGCGGGCAACGCCGTCCGGCAATTCCGCCAGCATGGCGTGAAGTTTGGCGGCGGGAAAAAGCGGATCAACCTGTAGCCCGGTGCGGGATTCAATCAGGCGCGCCTCCGCACTACCCTGCAAGGCCTGACAGAATTTCTCCGCGCGACGATCTTGCCAACTGACTAACGGCGTCAGCGGCTTTCCGGTTCGCCTGTCCCAAATCAGCACCGACTCGCGCTGATTACTGATCGCCACCCCCACCACCTGAACCCGGTGTAATGACGACAGGCAGGCTTCTGCCGCCTGACAAACCGCACGCCAGATCGCCATCGCATCCTGCTCGGCTCTGCCCGGCTGCGGGTGCGTCACCTGCAAAGCGACCGCCGCTTTAGCCAGAATGTGCCCCCGCTCATCGACGGCAATCGCTTTAGCGTTCGTCGTCCCTTCATCGATTGCCAAAATAACCGGCGTAAACATCATCAGCCTCCCGGGCAAAGACGCAGTGCCGCGTTGACAATGCCCGTCGCGTCCAGCCCGTGATGCGCCCGCATCGCGCTCCGATCGGCGGCAATCGCGTATTGACCGTCGGGAATACCTAACCGTACGAGAGGAATTCCGCTGCCCGCTTCTGCCAGCACTTCCGCTACCAGACTGCCTGCACCGCCGTTGACGTTATGTTCTTCTACTGTGATAACGCGAGGTGTTTCACTCAGAATTTCAAGCAATTGCTGAGTATTACACGGGCGGATAGAGGAAAGATTAACCACCGTAGCAGCGAGTCCTTTTTCTGCTAATAATTCAGCCGCCGTCACAATTTCATGCACGGTCGACCCCAGCCCAACCAGCGTGATATCGCGCCCCTTGCGCAGCACATCGATCTGCCCCGGCACAAAGCGGTACTGCTCATCGTGCAAGGCAGGCAGCGGTTTACCATCGAGGCGGATATAGACCGGCCCCTGATGTTCAAACGCATAGTCGATAATCTGGCGGCACTCTTCCGGGCTAGACGGCGCGTAGATCTCAATATTGCCAAACCCTCTCAGCACCGCGATG
Organism: Pectobacterium carotovorum; assembly: GCF_900129615.1. Taxonomy (GTDB): domain Bacteria; phylum Pseudomonadota; class Gammaproteobacteria; order Enterobacterales; family Enterobacteriaceae; genus Pectobacterium; species Pectobacterium carotovorum. Next base: position 733,237 of record NZ_FQWI01000001.1, read on the forward strand.
TCGTCAATACTGTGGTGCGTGCTGGCGAGCGGACCATAGCTACAGCCCGCATTCAGCCCAAACAGTTTGACGTTGCTGTTGTTGTAACAGACGTCGACTTTGAGCTGTTCATTCGCGCGGGAGATCAAAAACGGGGCTGCGTTACAGGTCACTGCAATCTTGCCACCGATAGACAGCCCTACCGCCGTCCCCACCATGGTTTGTTCTGCAATCCCCACGTTGACAATACGGTCAGGAAAACGCTGTATGAAAGGCGAAATCTTCGCCGTTGAGCTTGAATCCGCCAACACCGGGACTAAATCAATCCCCTGTTCGACGGCCTTAATGAACTGCTCGACCATGACGGTTGCCAGATGTTCTGCGTTACTCATCTTTTAATTCCTCCAGCGCCAGTGCAATTTCCTCGCCTTTCGGCACCCGGTGGTGCCATTCAGCCCGTCCCTGAATAAACGACACGCCCGCGCCTTTCTCCGTATTCGCAATCACCACGTTCGGCTTGCCGTTGCGCGGCAGATTCTCCAGCGTTTCCACCACCGAACGCATGTCATTGCCCGCGCATTCCGTGACCTCTAAACCAAAAGCCTGCCACTTCTCCGCCAGCGGATCGGTGTTCATGATGGAACTCGTCGGCCCTGCCAGTTGCAGCTTGTTCTTGTCATTGATGATGATCAGGTTATCCAGTTGGTAATGCGCTGCCGCTAGCGCCGCTTCCCAGTTGCTGCCTTCCGCCAGCTCACCATCGCCCGTCAGAACGAACACCCGGCGCGGGCTGTTATCGCGCTTCGCCGCCAGCGCAATACCGACGGCAACCGGCAGCCCGTGCCCCAGCGCACCGGTGTTCAGTTCAATCCCCGGCGTCTTGTGCTTAACCGGATGCCCCGGCAAATGCGAATCGGGGTGCTGATAGGTCTCCAGCCACGCTTCTGGGAAATAGCCCGCTTCCGCCAGACAGCAGTAATAACCGCCGACCGCATGACCTTTTGACTGAATGTAAATATCCCGCTGCGGATCCTGAAGGCGATCCGGTGCACAGTTCAGAATGCGAAAATACAGCGCCGTCAGAATCTCAACCTGTGACAGATCGGCACCCGTGTGCCCGCCAGCCGGGCTATTGGCATTCAGATGAATAATGCGGCGACGAATGGCGCGGGCTTTATGCGTCAACGCCTCCACCGATAATGCGTACGGATTCATACTTCACCTCGCTTGAATTTTTACTCAAAAACGAATATTTATTCATATCAAATCAAAAAAAATTGCGCTCAAATCGGGCCTCGGTATGCCTACCGACATCGCTCTCGCCACAACTCAACGCCCCCGTGCTCGTTACGCTTAACCGCTGCTATTTACGCTTAACTATGTCCCTTCCACCGCGGCCTTCTGTGACACAATGGCGGCCTTGTGCTGCATCCGGTTTTGCATCTGGTCGATAATCACCGCCACAATGATGACGATACCTTTAATCACCATCTGCCAGAATTCACTCACGCCCATCATCACCAGCCCGTCGGCAAGAATCCCGATAACAAACGCGCCAATCAGCGTGCCCAGAATCGTGCCGCGCCCGCCCGCCAATGACGTTCCGCCGAGTACCACGGCAGCGATCGCGTTCATTTCAAAGGCGGTGCCGGTTGCCGGATGGCTGGCGACCAGTTGAGAGGACACCACGATGCCCGCGATAGCCGCACAGAAGCCGGAAATGGTGTAGACCCAGACTTTGACCTGACGCACTTTGACGCCGGAAAGTTCAGCGGCACGTTCGTTGTCACCAATCGCATAGACATGGCGACCGAACGGCAGGCGACGCGCCACATAGGCAATCACCACAGCCAGCACCAGCATCAGCCAGATAGCCAGCGGTAGCCCCAGGATCGTGGCAGAACCAATCAGCTCAAAGCCGGTGTTGCCCAACTGCGGGTTACCGCCCAAGCCGGGGAACGTCTCCCCGCCGGAAATCAGCATCGATGCCCCGCGCACGATGTACATCGTTCCGAGCGTGCAAATAAAAGGCGCAACGTTATACCGCGTGATAATCCAGCCGTTAATGGCCCCGATGAGCGCGCCAATCAGCAGCACGACAGGCACGATGACCCACACGCTGGGGAAAATCGCGACGCCGAACATCGGCAGCACAATTCCCTGAGTAATCATGTAGCCCGCCACCATGCCGCACAGCCCCAGCGTGGCGCCGATCGACAGATCAATCCCCGCGGTGATGATGACAAACGTGATCCCCAGCGCCAGAAACGCATTGATGGCAATGTGCTTCACCATGATGATCAGGCTACCCGTCGCCAAAAAACCGGGCACCGTGAAGGCAAAGAACCCCAAAATCAGGAACAGCGCGATAAACGTGCGCAGCCTGAGAATCAACAGCAGGATGCTCTCTCGTGAGCGTACAAACTTACCCGGTGATAGCGCGCCTGACGCCGCCGGAAGGTGAGTCGTTTTCATGTCAGAACCCTTGTGCACTTGCCGAAACCAATGCCGACTCGCTGGCCGCTTGACGCGAAATATTCGCCGTCAGTTTGCCATTCGACATCACCAAAATGCGGTCCGATACCGCCATAATTTCTTTCAGATCCGAGGTGGAAAACAGCACGCCGATGCCCTGTTCGGACAGCCCAACCATCATTTCAAACACATCGGCCTTGGCACCGACATCAATGCCCCGCGTTGGCTCGTCCAGTAACAGCACTTTGGGGCTGGTCAGCAACGAGCGACCAATCACCACTTTTTGCTGATTGCCTCCACTGAGTGCCTGAATTTCGACGTCGGGTGAAGACACTTTGATCGCCAACTGCCCAATCGTGCTGGCAACCACTTCCTGCTCCTGGCGCTGGAAGATCGCCATGCCGTATTTCAGCCGCCGCCACAGGCTGGCGATGGTGAGATTGGAGGCCACCGACGAGAGCGGAAAGATGCCGGTTTTTTTGCGATCTTCCGGCACCAGACTCATGCCCATACGAATGCGCTGAGCGGTAGAAAGACGCGGATTCACCGGTTTGCTATCGAGATAAATCTTGCCCAGATAATCATTCTGAATACCCAGCAGACACTCAAAGAGTTCGGTGCGTCCCGCGCCCATCAGCCCGTAAATGCCGACAATTTCCCCTTCACGCACCATCAGCGACACATCATTAACCACCTGATGCCCGGCATCGTTGAGACAGGTAAGGTGCTCCGCTTCCAATATCGGCGCACCGAACGTCCTGCCCGGATGCAGGAAGCTGGTGACAGGGTCACCGCCGAGCATTTCCCGCACGATCCACGGCACGTCGATATCGCTGACCGCAGCTTCCGCCTGAAAGCAGCCATCTCGCAGGATGGTGATGTAGTCACCAATCGCCATCAGTTCTTCCAGCCGGTGCGAAATGTAGATGATGGAAACATTCTGGCGAGTCAGCTCGCGGATCACGCGAAACAGAATCTCCACTTCGGTTTTGCTTAGCGCGGAGGTCGGTTCGTCCAGAATCAGAATGTCAGCCTGATCCGCCAGCGCTTTAGCAATTTCCACCAGTTGTTGCTGGCCGACTTTCAGGCTGGCGACCTCGGTGCGCGGCGAAATATCCTGATCGAGACGCGCCATCAGCTCCGCCGCAATCCGCTCCTGCGCCAGATAATCGATAGGCGCAACGCCCTTTTGCAGTTCCCGTCCCAGGAAGATGTTCTCCGCCACGCTCAGGTTCTCGGACAGGTTAAGTTCCTGATGCACCATGCCGATGCCTTTCGCTGCCGCATCGCGGGTATCTGCTATACGTACGGCTTCGCCATTCAGCAAAATCTGGCCGGACGTCGGCTGCTGCACGCCGGCCAGAATCTTCATCAGCGTCGATTTACCCGCCCCGTTTTCACCAATGATCACGTTGACCTTGCCGCGATAAACGTTGTAATCGACGTTATCCAGCGCTTTGGTGCCGGGAAACAGCATGGTGATGCCGCGGGTCGCCATGACGATATCGGGTCGGCTCACTGCGTCTGGCTGTAGCGAGACGTCTGGTTTTTCCATCATTTCGCCCCTCCGCTACGCGTGTCGGTCAGGTTTAACGTCATCGGCACCGCCTCGCTGATGCCCTGTTTGGTCACCACCAGCGCCGCCAGGACGTTAACGGGCTTACCCTGCACGCCCGCATCCAGCTCCGGCAACGATGCCAGCGCTTTGTTATTCAACGCGCGAGCCAGTTGGGCAAACTGAACCTGATTTTTGAAGTCATCAAAGCGAATAAACCCAGCGGCATCGCGGATGGCATTGCCTTTGACGATGGGCCCCAGTTGGAGCGTGACGGCGTCACCTTGCACATCAAGCATCAATTTCCCTTCACGACTTGCCCGGTCAATCCCGCTGACCGTGCCCTGAAGTCGTGCGTAGACGGCTTTACGCGCTGAATCCTCCAGTGCTGCCTGCGTTTGCTTCACTTCATCCCAGGACAATGCCTGCTGCTGCGCTGCTGGCAACAGCGTTGGCTGCCACAGCGCTGTCGCGATGTTCTCTGGCGTCATGGTGCTATAGCCCGGCACAGAAGCCGGGTCGACCGGAATGATCGGCTTACCGTTCTCATCCAGATCGACCACCGTACAGGCGGATAGCAGCAAGGCGCAGAGCCCAACCCAGCAGGCGCGATATCGTTCATCGAACAGCATAACGACTCCTCTATCAGCAGGAGCTTACGCTCCTGTCGCCTTAATTACGGTTTCAACGCAAAGGTGTTGAGTTTGGTCGCGTTAGATTCGTCGATCAGAATGCAGTCCATCAGCTGTTTTTCTTCGTGCTGTGCCTTGCCGTTCTTCAGGTAGTAATCCGCCTGTTCGACCGCCATCTGCGCCTGTTGCCAGCCGGGTTGCAGCACCGTGGCCTTGATATTGCCTTTATTGATAATGGAATCACGCACGTAGTCGCTGCCGTCAAAGCCCACCACAATCACATCGTGACGCCCCGCCGCTTTCAGCGCCGCTTCGGCACCTAGCGCCATGGTGTCGTTGCCGGAAATCACGCCAGTGATATCAGGGTTTGCCTGCAAGATGGCTTCCATACGGGTAAAGGCTTCCGTCTGGCTCCAGTTCGCCGTTTGTCTGGCGACTCGCTTCATGTCGCTATATTGGTCGATTACATCGTGGTAGCCCTGCGAACGGACGTGCGCATTGGTGTCTGACTCACGGCCAATCAGCTCGACGTACTTGCCTTTCTGCCCCATCAGCTCGACGAATTTCTCCGCACCGAGTTGCGCGCCCTGATAGTTATTGGAAACGATCTGCGCCACGGCCACGCCGGTTTCATTGATTTCCCGGTCGATCAGGAAAGCGGGAATACCAGCGGCTTTCGCCTTTTTCAACGGGCCAATGGTGGCATCGGCTCCAGCATTATCCAGAATGATGGCTTTCGCCTTGCGGGCAATGGCGGTTTCAATCAGCTGATTTTGTTTGCTGACGTCATCGTCATGCGATGCCACCAGCGTGGTGTAACCCAGTTCGATGGCTTTGGTTCTGGCGCCTTCGGCTTCCGCTTTAAAGAACGGGTTGTCGTGTGAAGGGGTAATAATGGCGATCAACCCGTTATCTGCGGCAAACGCACCGGCAGAGAAGGAAAGCATGATAGCCAGCAGGGAGGATTTCAGACGGTAAGGTTTCATTGTTATTCTCCTGTTTGAATATATATTCAATATTGAATTAACATTCAAATGAAGTTTTACAACCAACCGAAAAATTGTCCAACAGCAAAAACAGGAATAGCGAAGCAGCTCACAAATTGTTTACATTTTGCGCGAGGCGATAGCGGTGAGAATCGGGAAGAAACAGAGACAGGAGAAATTTTTAACGTTGCGTCAGCAACGGCCCACGGGGTGACCGACAAGGAGTTCCGACATAAAAAATGCGGATGACGAATGCCATCCGCAGGGTACGTGCTACAGGGGATTATCTATGGCGTACAACCTACAACGGGAACCACAACTCACGGGCTACGAGGATTTATTTTCGGCGGCATCCTCCTCCGCCTGTTCTTTGATTTCTTCATACTGGAGCGAGAGCGGGCCGCACCAGCGCTGCGCCAGCCAACTGGCCACCACCACCAGCAGCCAGCTAATTAACGTCGCCACCACCAAATCCTGCGGCCAATGCATGCCGAGTACCAGACGGCTGCCCATCACGCCGCTGGCCCAGAGCATCAAGATCACCACCGTTTTATAATGCCGACGCGCCCACAACAGCCCGACGCCCAGCAGCGCCCAGGTTGCGGCAAACATGGTGTGGCCGGAGGGGAAAGCAAAGCCGGTTTCAAACTGCCAGTGGCTGCGCAGCCACTGTGGAATCTGCGTTTGGTCCTGCAATTGCGTTTTCACCAGTTCCGAGCGCTCCTTGCGCGGCAGCGAATAGAAATAGCTGTCGTCCACCTGATGATTTTTCTCCAGCCAGACCACATAGGGCCGTGATTCCTGCACCCACTCTTTAATCGCCGATTTGATTCCCTGCCCAATCAGCACCGTAATCGCCATGATGACCAGCAGGCCGAGCGCAGGTTTCAGGCGAAAACGCAGACACCAGAGAAACCAGATACCCAGCACGATGCTGGTCAAAATTCCCCACGGCGATGTCACCGTTTCTGTAATCCAGAAGAGTACACGTAACCAGAGCCCGTCGTACTCCGGTTGCCACTGCCAACCGCTCATCCAGATAATCATTGGCATAATCAGTAATAGCGCTGCACCAATGGTGGTTCGTTTGGCAATTTCGTACATAATTTCTTCCCATAATTCAGCATGATGCCTTGCAACAAAACTTTCACAATTCTATCAGAAAATCCGACATGAACTGTCAGTATGGCGTAAAATAGCGCTCAGTTCTGTCAACGAACCTGAAACCAAACCGCGGTAAGGCCACGTTGTAATTCAATTTTTGTGATGTTCTTAAGCAGGCTTTTTTGCTGGTCAAGCGCGATAGGCAGCAGTAGGATTCGCCTCAGCATTCTTGTTTTTTGAACATGGTTTTTTGGACACAGCTTTTTTGGATACAGATTTTTTGGAGAAAAGTATGCAGCTAAAACGGGTGGCGGAAGCCAAGTTACCCACCCCGTGGGGCGATTTTCTGATGGTAGGTTTTGAAGAGATCGCCACGGGTCACGATCACCTCGCATTGGTCTATGGTGATATTTCCGGTTCAGTTCCCGTACTTGCTCGCGTGCATTCCGAGTGCCTGACAGGGGATGCCTTGTTTAGCCTGCGCTGTGATTGTGGTTTTCAGCTTGAGGCTGCATTGGGCCACATCGCCGAAGAAGGTCGCGGCGTGCTGCTATACCACCGTCAGGAAGGCCGTAATATTGGGCTGCTCAATAAAATCCGCGCGTATGCGTTGCAGGATCAGGGTGCCGATACGGTGGAAGCCAACCATCAGCTTGGGTTCGCCGCTGACGAGCGCGATTTCACGCTGTGCGCTGACATGTTCAAGCTGCTGGATGTTGATGAAGTTCGCCTGCTGACCAATAACCCGCAGAAAGTGAAAATACTCAACGAAGCAGGCATTAATATCGTTGAGCGCGTGCCATTAATCGTCGGGCGCAACCCGAAGAATGAGAACTATCTGGCGACCAAGGCCGCCAAAATGGGGCACCTGCTGGATATGAAATAACGATCCCGTTTCGCGTCAGGATCGTTTCTTTCAATGCTCACAGCCGGTTTTTAACCGGCTGTTTTATTGGGATCAGTGCTTGAGGATGTACATGTCTTGCGTGTAATAATCACCACGCACATTGGGAGAAAAACCGCCAATATAGGTCTTAACCATCTGTGGCTGAACATAGTAGTAGATGGGCAGTAATGGAACCGTGTTATCTAAAATATCCGAGGCCTGTTGATAAATCGCCTCTTTCTCCTGCTTATCCTTCACCGTCAGCGCTTTTTTCAACAACGCATCATACTGTGCATTACTGAATTTACCGTTGTTGTTGCTGTCATTCGTTTCCAGAGTATTCAAGAACGTACTGGCTTCATTGTAATCCCCCGTCCAGGACTGTCTGACCACCTCAAAGTTACCGGTACGTACGGTATCCAGCATCGTTTTCCATTCCTGATTTTGCAGCGTCACTTCCAACCCAAGATTCTTTTTCCACATTGAACTGGCAGCAATCGCCACGCGTAAATGCGATTCGGAGGTGTTGTAAAGCAGGTTGAATTTCAGCGGATGTTTTTCATCAAACCCAGCCTCTTTCAACAGTTTCTTCGCTTCCTCATTACGCTGTTGCTGTGTCCAGTTTGCCCACTCAGGATCCTTGCGCTGAAAGCCACTTACATTTTTAGGAATCAAACTGTAAGCGGGTGTCTGCCCCATACCGAGTACGTTGTTTGCGATGATATTTTTATCCAAACTGAGATCCAGTGCGCGACGGACGCGGGGATCGTCAAAAGGAGCTTTTTTCATATTGAAGCGATAGAAATAGGTAGCCAGCAGCGGCGAAACTTTCACCTCCTGTGGGTACTCTTTTTGCAACGATGCAAATTGAACCGGCGACAAGATACCCGTGACATCAATTTCGCCGGATTTATAGCGATTCAACTCCGCCGCCTGCGAGCTGATCGGCAGGTACGTCACTTTGTTAATCACGGTATGCGCGTTATTCCAATACTGGCTATTGCGCTTGCCGACGATCCGTTCGTTAACCACCCATTCGCTCAGCGTATAGGGGCCGCTGCTGACAAAATTCCCGACCTGCGTCCAGTTATCAGGGTGTTTTTCGAGAACCGCTTTCGGCAGTGGGACCAGAATATGGTACGCCGACATTTCCAGGAAATACGACAGCGGGTGTTCCAGCGTGACTTCAACCGTGCGACTATCCAAGGCTTTCACACCCAGCGAATCCGGCGCTTTCTTGCCCGCCAGAATATCCGCCGCGTTCTTCACATACATACTGGCAACGTAGGTGCCGTAAGGCGACAGCGTTTTAGGGTCGCTAAGGCGTCGCCAGCTATAAACCACATCATCCGCAGTAATTGGTGAACCATCGGACCATTTGGCATCAGGCCGCAGGTGGAATGTCCACACCGTATTGTCTTTATTATCCCAGCGCTCGGCCAATCGCGGCTGAATGGTACCGTCATCGCCCACACGTACCAGATTATCGAAGAAGTCATTGATAATGTGGCCTTCGACATCGCTTTCCACCTTATGCGGGTCCAATGAGGCAGGTTCTGACCCATTGCCTCGCACCAGCTCTTGCTTTTCCGCCAGCGCCGTCCCAGCAGGGACCTGTGCCGCAAAAGCCGATGTCATCGCCCCTGTTGCACACAGCGTGAGAAGCAGCAGCGAATGTTTAAAGCGTTTTTTGATCAACTCATTCATATAACCTCCTGTTATATCTCTGTCATCCTTCAAGCTACATTGGCAAGAGTGCCTCGCTCGTCTCGTCTGGGGCTTGCTCATGGAAAGTCCACGCGGCACCGAGTCAAGACGACGGCGTGTTGTCTTGCAACCTGAACGATGAGGACATGGCTGGGCAATAATTTTTACTTATTCCCCATGTAGTTAGCATCACTACAACATAACCATAATTCGCCTGAGGATACAAGAGTTTAATGTGGGAAAACGTGCGCTGGTGCGGAGGAAAGCATGCACCAGCGCGGCAGGGCTCAGAGAGAAAGTAGTTCTACAGCATATTGCGGATAACGTAGTGCAGAATGCCGTCGTTCTGGTAGTAGGTCAGTTCGTTGCGGGTGTCGATGCGGCAACGGGTCTTGATCGTCTGCGTATTGCCATCAGCATCAGTGATGTTCACCTCGACCGTTGCCCCCGGCGTCAGCTGATTTAATCCCGTAATTGAAATCTGCTCGTCCCCGGTGAGTTTCAGCGTTTTACGCGTCACGCCGTCAGGAAACTCCAGCGGCAGAATCCCCATCCCGATCAGGTTAGAACGGTGAATACGTTCGAACGATTCGGCAATCACCACGCGGACACCCAGCAAACGCGGACCTTTCGCGGCCCAGTCACGGCTGGAGCCGGAGCCATACTCTTTACCAGCAAACAGCGCCAGCGGGACATTGTCGTCCTTGTAACGCATCGCCGCATCATAGATCGTCATCTCATTCTGCGACGGGATGTGGCGGGTATAGCCACCCTCTTTACCCGGCACCATTTCATTACGGATACGGATGTTGGCAAACGTCCCGCGCATCATCACTTCGTGGTTACCGCGCCGTGAACCGTAAGAGTTGAATTCCGCCGTTTCGACGCCGCGCTCCAGCAAATATTTTCCTGCCGGGCTATCGCGCTTGATGTTGCCTGCTGGTGAGATATGGTCCGTTGTGACCGAATCGCCCAGCATCGCCAGAATACGTGCATTGTGGATATCCTGAACTGGCTCAGGTTCTTTTCCCATGTCCAGGAAGAAAGGCGTCTGGCGAATATAGGTCGACTCTTCCGGCCATTGATAGGTGGGGTTGTTGTCGACCTCGATATCTTGCCACTCCTGCGTGCCTTCAAACACGGCGGCATACTGTTTGTGGAACATGCCAGCGCTGACGTTCAATACTGCGTCCGCCACCGCTTTAGTCGACGGCCAGATATCTTTTAGGTAGACGGCTTTCCCGTCACGATCTTCACCCAACGGTTCTTGCGTCAGATCGACGTTCATATTCCCCGCCAGCGCATACGCGACCACCAGCGGCGGCGATGCCAGCCAGTTCGTCTTCACCAGCGGATGAATACGACCTTCAAAGTTGCGGTTGCCTGACAGCACGGCGCCAACTGTCAGATCGCCTTCTTTTATCGCCGCTTCAATCGCATCCGGCAGCGGGCCGGAGTTACCGATACAGGTGGTACAGCCGTAGCCCACCAGATTGAACCCCAGTTCGTCGAGGAACGGCGTCAATCCCGCTTTGGCATAGTAATCCGTTACGACCCGCGAGCCCGGTGCCAGCGAGGTCTTAACCCACGGCTTGGTTTTCAGACCGCGCTCGACGGCATTTTTCGCCAGCAGTCCGGCCGTCATCAGCACGCTCGGGTTGGAGGTATTGGTGCAGGACGTGATCGCGGCGATCACGACGGCACCCTGCTGTAAACGGTGCGTCTCGCCTTCCAGCGTGAATTCTTCATAGTCAGAACGGTTCTTCACCGTGCTGACTTCCAGCTCCCGGCTGGCTTTAAAGGCTTCCGGTACACCCGCTAAAGGCACACGATCCTGCGGGCGTTTCGGCCCTGCCAGGCTGGTTTCCACCGTTGCCAAATCCAGCGCAAGCTGGCTGGTAAATACCGGTTCATCACCCGCATTACGCCACAGCCCCTGCTGCTTACTGTAGGCTTCCACCAGCGCAATTTGTTCTTCTGCACGGTTGGTCAAGCGCATGTAATCCAGCGTAATTTGGTCGATAGGGAAGAAGCCACAGGTCGCGCCATATTCCGGTGCCATATTGGCGATGGTCGCACGATCCGCCAGCGGCAGCGAATCCAATCCATCACCGTAAAATTCCACAAACTTACCGACCACGCCGTGTTTACGCAGCATCTGCGTGACCGTCAGGACCAGATCGGTTGCCGTGATCCCTTCGCGCATCTTGCCGCTTAGCTTGACGCCGACCACATTGGGGATCAGCATCGAAACAGGCTGCCCCAGCATCGCTGCCTCAGCCTCTATCCCGCCGACGCCCCAGCCGAGCACGCCTAAACCGTTAATCATCGTGGTATGCGAATCGGTTCCTACCAGCGTATCAGGATAGGCAAACTGTTTGTCGCCCTGCTTTTCGTACCAGATGGCCTTGGCGAGATATTCCAGATTCACCTGATGGCAAATCCCGGTTCCCGGTGGCACGACGCTGAAGTAGCTAAAAGCATTTTGCCCCCAGCGCAAAAACTCATAACGCTCACGGTTACGCGCCATTTCGAGCTGCGTGTTATCTGTGAGCGCCTGACGATCGCCGAAGTGGTCCACCGTCACCGAGTGGTCAATAACCAGATCGACCGGCGACAGCGGGTTCACCTTATTCACATCGCCGCCCAGCCGTTTCACCGCCGCTCGCATCGCCGCCAGATCGACCACGGCAGGCACGCCGGTAAAGTCCTGCATCAAGACGCGCGCGGGACGATAGGCAATTTCCCGGTCAACGTGACCCGTTTTCAGCCAGTCGACGACCGCCTGAAGATCGTCCTGCTCTACCGTGTCGCCGTCCTGATGACGCAACAAATTCTCCAGCAGCACCTTGAGCGATTTCGGTAATTTATCGATGTTCCCAAGCGTTTTCGCCGCCTTCGGCAGGCTGTAGTAATGGTAAATCTGCTTCTGTACCGTCAGTGTGTCCAGACAAGTGTCGCGAAGGTGTGATGACATGCTTCCTCCCAAATTAACTTGCTATTCGTTATTCTGCATCGGGCGATTAATGAATAACCAGCCTGAGCTTGCGGTCTTATTTAAAGATAACACAAACAAAAAATAACGTTTTTGCAACAATGCGATATGAATGCAGCGATAGCCGTTAGCTATTGAAAAGAGGCAAATCAGAATGAATGCCAATGGGGACGTGCAGGAGATGGAAAGCAGTCACGATAACGTACGGAAGAGAGCGAGGAGAAGAGAGAAGAGAGAAGAGAGAAGAGAGAAGAGAGAAGAGAGAAGAGAGAAGAGAAAAACGGCCCGAAGGCCGTCTGTCCCAGTGTATTAACCTGACGTTAATTTAGACATTCCCGGCTGCCATCACCGGTGCTTCTTCGTCGGCATGGTCATGGTCTCGCTCTTCCAGGTCATGGTTTCGTTCCAGTTTGGCAACAACTGCGGTCGCCATACCGTTACCAATCACATTGGTCGCCGTGCGGCCCATATCCAGGAACTGATCGATACCAATAATCAGCAAAATGCCCGCTTCGGGTAAGCTGAACATCGGCAAGGTGGCAGCGACCACCACGACCGCGGCGCGTGCCACGCCGGCCATACCTTTACTGGTGATCATCAGCGTCAGCAGAATCAGAGTCTGCTCCGTCAGGCTTAAATGGATATTGTAAGCCTGCGCGATAAACAGAATGGCGAAAGCCTGATAGATCATGGAGCCGACAAGGTTAAAGGAATACCCCAACGGGAGTACGAAGCTGGTGATTTTTTTGGGAACGCCGAATTCGCTCAGCGCTTCCATCGTTTTCGGGTAAGCCGCTTCGCTACTGGCGGTGGCAAATGCCAGCATACTGGGTTCGCGCAGCAGTTTGATCAGGCCCCAGGTTGCTTTCTTACCGAGGAACAGCGCGCCAGCCCCGAACATAAGTCCCCATAGCAACGCCAGCCCAAGGTAGAACTCACCAATCACCTTGCCAAAGTCGAGGAGCAGCCCCAGGCCTTCGGTCGTAATAGACGACGCCAACGAGGAAAATACTGCAAGAGGCGCTAACCGCATGACATAGTCCGTCACTCGGAACATCACTTTCGCCAGTTCCTCTATCATCGATTCCATCGTGACGGCATGTTTATTCTGGCCTTTCACAAAAGCCAGCGCGGAACCGAAGAACATAGAGAACACCAAAATCTGCAATATTTCGTTATTCGCCATCGCTTCGACGATGCTACGTGGAAATATATGGGCAATGAAACTTTTCAGTGTAAAGCCACCGGTATTCACGCCGGTCTCTACCGCTATTGGCGTACTGGGAATGGCGAGATTCATTCCAACGCCTGGCTCGAAGATATTGGCTAACATCATGCCAATAAAAAGGGAGACCACGGAAGAACAAATAAACCACACCATCGCCTTCAGCCCTATTCGGCCGACAGAAGAAGAATTCCCCATGCTAGCAAGTCCGGAGACCAATGTGGCGAAGACCAATGGCGCAATGATCATTTTTATCAGGCGCAGAAAAACATCGGTCACTAAATTAAAGTAGGATACGACCTCTTTGGCTTCCTGCGCCGTTAATAAAGCATGACAGGCCCCGCCGACAATAATCCCAAGAAGAATAGCCAAGGCTATAAAAAACAATAACCTGTTCTTTTTCATAGTAACCTCATGATAATGAATAGAATCAGACAATACGCATTATTAGCAAACATGAGTCGCCTAACGCAATGGCGTAAGCAACTTATGGCTTATCCGATTTTTTTCGGCGTATTCTCTGTGTCTTGATGTGATGATAATAGTTACTCGGGAAGCGTATTTACTTTTCTATCCGTGATGGAAGAAATGTCGACGAGACGTAACGTATAATTGGAAATATCGCCATGCATTAATATTGCGTACGCGCTACGGAAACCTTTTGACATAACTACCCCTCCTTTATTACATGCGATAAATAAAGGGGTAGTGTAATCAACTTCACTTTGAAATAATTCCCCTTCATACCTTTTCCTATTTTTCTTTTAAATATCCATTAGACGCTAACCATGGGGAATAACTTAAATCGACGTTATCATGAAAAATACGAAATCAGTCACTAATGAAATTTTTCTTATCAAGAGATTTAGTAATGATTAATTAACCGCTATAAATCATGCGTCGAAAAACGCCTCCCAGACCTATCCTTTCTCCCCTCTGCCTATCGCGCCCAGAAGTTGTCCTCACAATCCGTAACGCTGCTGTTTCTACCCCAGCCAAAAGCGGCCTAGGTCACATGCTACATAGCTTTATCAATCGTCTTCGTTAAAATCAGCAAGATCGCCCCAGAATGACGTATAAAAATTTGGTTTTGCACCGCAAAAATCGCCAAAATTTCACGCGGAAATCATACATAAGGAGTATTTTGCAAGAGGCCTCACACTCTCCCGTTACGTTTTGTTGTAAAAAAACCACATGCCGTTATTCAACAATCATCAGCGCATGTGTTGATGGAAAAATAATAATAGGAAGGGGTTTCCATGAAACTGTTTTACAAAGCTGAAAGCAGTTCTCTTTTTACACACATTGTTTTGATCGAATCCAAATTGGAATTCAAGCTGGAGAAGGTCAATCTGCGCACGAAAAAGACAGAGCGTGGCACCGACTATACGTTCATCAACCCGAAAGGGATGGTGCCCGCGTTAGAGCTAGATGACGGGTCTGTTCTGACTGAAGGTGTCGCTATCGCCGAGTACATTGCCGATCTGGTTCCACACTGTAACCTTATCGCTCCTACCGGCAGCATGGCGCGCTACCATACACTCGAATGGCTGAATTACATCTCTGCGGAACTGCACAAAACGTTTACGCCGCTCTTCCGTCCTGGTACGCCGGAAACGTATAAAGAGCTACTGATGGAGTATTTGCAGGTCAAATTCCGTTATATCAATCTGGTGTTAAGTGAACAGAACTATCTGGTCGCCAACCGCTTCAGTATCGCCGATGCGTATCTGTTTACCGTAATGCGCTGGGCGCAGTCGCTAAAACTGGATATGTTCCGCTACCCTGCGCTGGCGGCTTACCTCGACCATATTGCCGAGCGCCCTTCCGTCGTTACCGCGCTTAAGGTTGAAAGGTTGAAAGGCTAACATGCAATAACGCCCCGGTATTCGGGGCGTTATACGTTTTACGACAGGCGAATCGCCTGGAAGTGATGACGCGGATTGGCAATCCCATCCTGAGCCGCAACCAGCTGTAGCTCATACTCATTCATCTCTTTCGTCACCAGCATGACTTCATAGACCGCCGCCGTGGTGTGCTCCAAGGCTTTATCCAACGCTACACCCTTCAGCAAGTTCACCAACAGTAATCCACTGGTCAAATCGCCCACGCCTACTGGTTGACGTTCAAACTCTACCAGCGGGCGGCTGATGTGCCAGGCATCCGTCGGCGTCACCAGCAGCATTTCAAAGCTATCTTCACGCGTGGCCGCTCGGCTAAGGTGCTTCACCAGAACGATTTTTGGCCCTTTTGCACACAGCGCACGCGCAGTCTCTACGGCTTCCGTCACGTTATGCACGGTACGACCGCCAAGCAGTTCCAGTTCAGGCAGATTCGGCGCAATAATGTCGGCCGCTAGCAGCGACTGCTGGCAGTGGAAATCAGACACGCCGGGCGCAACGATACAACCTTTCTCCGGCGTACCCATCACTGGATCGCAGAAATACAGCGCATCAGGATTAGCCGCTTTCACCTGACGAACAATACCCAGAATATGTTCCCCTTGCTCGGCGGAGCCGATATAGCCGCTCAACACCGCATTACAGGTCTTCAGTTTGTCGATATTCGCAATTCCCTGCACCACGTCGGTCAGGTGGCTGGCTGGCATCACACACCCTGTCCAGTGACCGTATTGGGTATGGTTAGAGAACTGCACCGTATTCAACGGCCAAACGTTTGCGCCCATCCGACGCATCGGAAACTCTGCCGCGCTGTTACCGGCATGACCAAAAACGACATGTGATTGGATGGAAAGTATATTTTTCATTAGCTATGACTCAGATCCTTGCCAGCGCCTGTGCGCCTCAACTTACAAGAAGAAAGGGAGCTAACGCTCCCTTATCGGTAATGCTTATGCTTTCCAGCAGATCAGGCAGTAGTGCTTTTTGCCACGACGCAGCAAGGTGTAGCGATCAAACAGGCGGTCGGAATCGCTGAAGGTATATTCAGGATCGGCCTGTTTTTCGCCGTTAATCGTTACCGCATTCGAAGAAATCATCGTACGGGCCTGACCGCGTGATGGCACCAGCTCAGCGCTGACCAGCGCCTGTTGCAAATCCGCACCGTTTTCCAGTTCGATAATCGGCATACCATCTTGCGCCAGCTGCGCAAAATCGTCCTGCGTCATATCCTGCAATGCGCCAGAGAACAGGCTTTGTGTAATGCGGCGAGCTGCTTCCAGACCTGCTTCGCCGTGAACCATACGGGTCACTTCTTCCGCCAGCACGTACTGTGCGCGTGGAGCCTTGCCGCTATTTTTATCTTCTTCTTCCAGCGCATCGATGTCTTCGAGGCTCATGAACGTGAAGAATTTCAGGAAGCGGTACACATCAGCATCTGCCGTGTTGATCCAGAATTGGTAGAATTTGTAAGGACTGGTCTTGCTGGCATCTAACCAGATTGCGCCGCCTTCCGTTTTACCGAATTTCGTCCCATCAGATTTGGTGATCAGCGGTACGGTCAAACCGTAAACCTGTTTCTGGTTCATGCGGCGCGTCAAGTCGATACCGGACGTGATGTTACCCCATTGGTCAGAGCCACCGATTTGCAGTTCGACATCATGCTGCTTGTTCAGCGAGGCGAAGTCGTATCCCTGCAACAGGTTGTAAGAAAACTCGGTGAACGAAATACCGACGTCATCACGGTTTAAACGCTGTTTGACGGCTTCTTTGCTAATCATCTGATTAACGGAGAAGTGTTTGCCGATATCACGCAGGAAATCCAGCACGTTCATATTGCCGAACCAATCGTAGTTATTGGCGGCGATCGCGCTGTTTTTGCCGCAGTCAAAATCCAGGAATGGAGAAACCTGACGACGAATTTTCTCTACCCACTCACCCACAGTTTCAGCCGTGTTCAGCTTACGCTCGGTGGCTTTAAAGCTTGGGTCACCGATCAGCCCCGTGGCACCACCAACCAGCGCAACCGGCTTGTGGCCAGACAGTTGGAAACGTTTCAGGCAGAGCAGCGGCACCAGATGCCCCAAATGCAAGCTGTCGGCGGTGGGATCAAAACCGCAATACAGTGCAATTGGCCCTTGCGCCAGCCGCTCTGCTAACGCTTCCTCATCCGTCACCTGGGCAATCAAGCCCCGCTCTTGCAATTGTTTAATCAGGTTACTACTCGCCATCGATAACTCCATTTTTATAAAAATAGGCCGTTACGTTCCCAATTAGGTTTACGCACAACGCCGTGAGAGATGCGCAGCATACCTGTCTGCTGTCGCATGATGATTTCGCTGCTGGATGGCTTTACGCAACCGACTATGAACGCCATATCGCCGCGCAATGCCCAGTCAGCGCGAAACCTCATAGGATAAAGTGCTGATGATAGGAGCGCCAGCGTTTAACACGGATATTTCGCGATTAAGGCGCTAAACGATCGATCTGCCAGCCCTCGTCCTGCCGCTGGTAGAAAAATCGGTCATGCAGGCGGTGTTCACCGCCCTGCCAAAACTCGACAGAATCGATAACGACGCGGAAGCCGCCCCAGAAGCTCGGCAAAGGCACCTCACCATTCTGGAATTTTTGCTTCAATTCCAAAAACTTGCTTTCCAGCACGCCGCGCGCTGAAATCCGGCTGGACTGCTTTGATACCCACGCGCCAATCTGGCTGTCTTTCGGGCGGCTGTGGAAATATTTCAGCACCTCAAGCGCTGGCAGCTTCTCTACGCGTCCCAGCACGATGACCTGCCGCTCCAGCATATGCCAAGGAAACAGCAGGCTGATGCGTGGATTGTTTTCCAGATGATGGGCTTTGCGGCTGCCCATATTGGTATAAAACACCATGCCTTTCTCATCATAATGTTTCAGCAGAACGATACGCTGATAAGGCTGCCCGTGCTCATCCACGGTTGCGACGGACATCGCGGTAGGATCGGCCAGTTTTGCGTCGCAGGCCTGCTTCAGCCAGCGTTCAAATAAATCCAGCGGGTTCGCGGGCAGATCGCTACGGCGAAGCCCGCCACGCGTGTATTCACGGCGGATGTCAGCAATATCGGCGGGTTGAATAAGAGGAGAACCGTCAGAAGGGGAGCGTTCCTGAGTCATAATATCCTGCTGTCGCAATGTCGGGCCAGAAGCGGGCGAAAATCCCATTTTGCTCCCGTACCCGAAAAATCGCAATCAGCAGCGACACCACTAGCGTGTGGCGTCAGTTACATCGGTGCCAACACGCAGTCGTCTACGATAACCCGTTCACCCCGTTGGATAAATGCACGATCGCCTTTGCTCCAGAAGGTGTAGGTATCATTGCTGTATCTGACGCCAGAAGCAGACACCACTTGAGGGAGCGTCAGACGTTCACCGTCCAACAGGAAACTCACCTGCGGAGTCGCTTCACCGCCCTGCTGTAGCGTCACGGTTAGCGGCATTGTGCCGCATTGATAATGCAGCGTTTCCACCGTCTGTTTATGGCCAAAATAGCTGCATCCGCTCAGCAGAATCAGCGCTGTCCCTGTCAGCAATCGTTTCATTTTTTTCTCCTGTCATTCTTGTCGATGGCGGCAACTGACGCTGCCGCGCATTTAAGTTTAACAAGAGGATAACTATGAACCTCTCGGCAAAATCTGATTAATCCGCGTTGACCGGATAAATCGCGCCTAACACCGTTTCCTGACTCGCACCCGTGACGGAAGGCAGATTACCCGGCAGCCCTGATAGCGTGCGGGACGCCAGCCAGGCAAATGCCAGCGCTTCCATATCATCGCCGCTCACGCCACACTCATCCGTCGTGCTGACTTCGATACCCGGCAGCAGTGCCGAAAGACGCGCCATAATGAGCGGGTTACGCGCGCCACCGCCGCAAACCAGTAAGCGTTCGCATCCACCGACCAACAGCACCTGTTCAGCGATGCTCATAGCCGTTAACTCAACCAGCGTCGCCTGAACATCCTGCGGCGCTGTCGGCGGCAGGCCAGCCAGCATTCTTTCCAGCCAGCCCAGATTGAAATACTCACGGCCAGTGCTTTTGGGCGCTCGCAACGCAAAATAAGGATCGGTCAACATTCGGCGTAGCAATAGCGGATTTACCTGACCGCTCATCGCCCACACGGCGTCTTTATCATACGGCTGCGCACAGTGCCGCCAGATCCAGGCATCCAACAGCATATTCCCGGGACCGGTGTCGTAGCCGCGCACGGGCGCACCCGGCACCAACAGCGATAGATTGGCGATGCCCCCGATGTTGAGCACGATGCGACGCTCAACAGGATGCAGCAGCAACGCATGATGGAATGATGGCACCAGCGGAGCGCCCTGCCCGCCATAAGCCAAATCGCGGCGGCGAAAATCACCTACGGTCGTGATGCCAGTCAAGGCGGCAACGCGGTTATTATCGCCGATCTGCAACGTGCAAGGCGCATCGCCCGTGGGCTCATGCCAGACCGTCTGTCCGTGGCAGCCGATCGCGGTGATGTCCTCCGCACTCAGTTCCGTCTCTTTAAGCAGCGTCAGCACAGCTTCGGCAAACAAGATGCCCAGACGCGTATCCAACTGCCCCAGCGCCGACAGCGTCACCGCCTGTCCCTGACACATCCCCAGGATGGCCATTTTGATGTCCTGGGGTATCGGGTGACAGTAGCTGGCCTGCTGAGCAACCGTATGTTCGTCAATCGCGGCTAGCACAACATCCACACCATCAAGGCTGGTGCCGGACATTACGCCAATATATCTGCCTGATCTCATTATATAGCCTTTGCCCCTGTGGGATAAAAAGAGAACACCGATAACAACCGTTACGTTGAGAATAAAAGTAGCACGTTAACACGCTGAATTATTAAATTTTTTACGTTTTTGCCACACGGGTTAGGTTTTAACCAAATGTCGGTTTTTGATAATATTTGCTACAAAAAAATCCCTTTCTCGTACTATTTACTGCTCTGTTTATACGCAATTTAAGCGCACTATCATATTCTGAAAAAAAGAGTAAAAAGAGTGGCATGCTACACTGAGCCAGACCATAATTTATTGGTATAACACTGCGTCGGCCGAGGCTGAGCCAGCCCGACATATTCGCAATTAAGGAGTTTGTATTATGATGAAGCGTTTACTTGTGGTTACCCTTGCTGGTATCACGCTGGCTGGTTGTGCTAATACCAGTACGCTTTCAGGTGATGTTTACAGCGCCTCCGAAGCTAAACAGGTACAAACCGTGACCTACGGGACGATTGTTTCTATGCGTCCGGTTCAAATTCAGGCGGGAGAAGATTCTAACGTGATCGGCGCGCTGGGCGGTGCTGTGCTGGGTGGTTTCCTGGGCAACACTATCGGTGGCGGTTCCGGTCGTAGCCTGGCGACAGCAGCTGGCGCAGTAGCCGGTGGTGTCGCGGGTCAAAGCGCTACGGGTGCGCTGAACCGCACACAGGGCGTAGAATTGGAAATTCGTCGTGATGATGGCAGTACCATCATGGTGGTACAGAAACAAGGCGATACGAAATTCAGCGCAGGTCAACGCGTTGCCATGGCCAGCAATGGCCGCAGTATTACCGTTTCCCCACGCTAATGCTGTGTGACGATCGCCACTTTCTGCGGCGATCGTCACAACGAATAATCAACTCCCGGAATAAATAACCAATAATCGATACCGGTAATATTGCCGGGATTTAATTCTCCCTCTGCGTAACCCAAATTTAGCTACGCTTGATTCTCATGTAATGCCAATATATTTTTCTCAAGACGCGAAACCAGCAGCGCTAATTCATCAACCTGCTCCGGCGTAATACCAAATAAGACTTCACTACGTGTATGGCTAATTACACCATTGACTGCCTGTATGATTGGCTCTGCTGATTCAGTCAGCATAATACGTTTTGCCCGACGATCGTGCGCACAAACGTGGCGAGTGATTAACCCTTTTTCCTCAAGCTGATCCAGTGTTCGGACTAATGAGGGTTGCTCAATACCTATCGCTTTGGCGAGCTGAATCTGCGACTGCCCAGGGGGTAGATGGTATATGTTATGCAACGTGACCCAATGCGTCTGAGTCAGTTCAAGTGGTTTTAATCGATGATCGACCAGCGCACGCCATACGCGCACCAGACGGGCTAAATCAGATCCTAATGGCAATTCCATCACCTCTCCTTATTGTTAGCACGCTAAGTTATATCCCTGGATTGCAATCAACTCTGATTTATAAGAATAAAAAATGACTTTATTGTTGTAAAAATAGCTCCATCATGGAATGGATTCTATCAAATAAAAGTCTTTTAAAAATGATCTCAGGCTTATTTTATTCAATCGAACGCTCCTGCGTTGCTTAAACAAAATTTCACGTAAATAGATCATCTAAGACAAGATAACTTAAAACAACGATGGCTGACGGGACTCTGCTGGTGTATCGGATTTCTCTGAACGCTGTGACCGTTTCATTCTCTGCCGACACAAACGCAGCACATCCTGTTTCTGCGCATCACTCATTTGGCCCCAACTAAAGCGCTCATTACGACTGCGAAAGCAACCGCGACAATATCCGCCTTCATCCGCCTGACAAATACCACGGCATGGATTAGGGACAACAAAGAGTTCAAGTTGCTCTGGCACAACACCTCCTGCTACAACTCTATTTATTGAAGCCCTGTTCTTTACCGCTGGCAAGCCCAAACAGACAGTCACAATGAAAATAATTAGGTAACCATTGTAATAACTGACGATTTTTTTACACGTCAGGCAGCCTAAAATTGCCCCAACGCGCTATTTACCCCTCCTGAGAGTACGTTTTAACACAAACCTCACCGTAGTGTCGCATTTTTAGCATCATCCCAACAGCTTGGACTCGGTAGAGCCACAACGCTATACTTCCTTCTTTGTTGCACTTTTTAACGAGGACACTATGCGCTTACTTCACACCATGCTGCGTGTTGGCGATTTACAACGTTCTATCGATTTCTATACCCAAATCCTGGGCATGCGCGTGCTACGCACCAGCGAGAATACCGAATACAAATACACGTTGGCTTTTGTCGGTTATACCGAAGAGAGCGAAGGTGCGGT
This sequence comes from Pectobacterium carotovorum, assembly GCF_900129615.1. Lineage (GTDB taxonomy): Bacteria > Pseudomonadota > Gammaproteobacteria > Enterobacterales > Enterobacteriaceae > Pectobacterium > Pectobacterium carotovorum. The sequence continues at coordinate 755,768 of NZ_FQWI01000001.1, forward strand.
TATCGAACTGACCTACAACTGGGGCGTCGACAGCTATGATCTGGGCAACGCCTATGGTCATATTGCATTGGGCGTTGACGATGTTGCCGCAACCTGTGAGCGTATCCGCAAAGCGGGTGGCAATGTAACGCGCGAAGCGGGCCCGGTCAAAGGTGGCACAACCGTGATCGCATTCATCGAAGATCCAGACGGTTATAAAATCGAATTGATCGAAAATGCCCATGCTGGTAACGGTATCGGTCACTAAGACCGCCACATTCTACAGGTGCTGCATCGGCACCTGTTCTCCCTCCTTCTTCTGCTACCTCCGCTGTTTGAAACAACAACGGGCATGCTGCATCTCCAGTCAAAATTTGCAATAATGCGCGCTGCGTTTTGCTAACAATTAAGAGAAAAATGGCTGATAAAAGTGATCTGAACGCCCTGAGCGGCCGTTTTCGTGGGTTTTACCCGGTAGTGATTGATGTTGAAACCGCCGGATTTAATGCGAAAACCGATGCCTTGCTGGAAGTTGCGGCGGTAACATTAAAAATGGATCAAGACGGTTGGCTAAAGCCAGATGAAACGCTACATTTTCATGTCGAACCTTTTGAGGGCGCGATTCTGGAGCCCGCCGCACTGGCATTTAACGGCATTGACCCCACCAACCCGCTGCGTGGCGCAGTGAGCGAATATGATGCGCTGCATGAAATTTTCAAAGTCGTGCGTAAAGGGATCAAAGATCAGGGCTGCAACCGCGCGATTATCGTGGCACATAATGCCACATTCGATCATAGCTTTATGGCCGCAGCAGCCGAGCGCTGTAGCCTGAAACGTAATCCCTTCCACCCTTTTGCCACTTTCGATACTGCAGCACTTAGCGGGCTGGTGTTAGGCCAAACGGTCCTCGCTAAAGCCTGTATTACCGCCGGTATTGCGTTTGATTCCAGCCAGGCGCACTCCGCGCTGTATGACACCAACCAGACGGCACTGCTGTTCTGTGAGTTGGTTAATCGCTGGAAACGTCTGGGCGGATGGCCGATTGCGCTGGAAGAGAATTCGCTGGAAGACGCGTCAGCTGAAGACTGAAAAGATTGAGATCAAAAAACGGGTGCCATAAAGGCACCCGTAGGAAGGATTTACGCTCGCATCGTAACAACATTTGACATCGTCATTACGCCAAACGAAAGCATTACTCTTGATCGGCCTGCTGCGCTTTGTATTTGTCTGCAGTCTCTTTGATCAGCGGCTGCAGTTCACCGCGCTGAAACATTTCAACCACGATATCACAACCGCCAATCAGCTCACCGTCAACCCACAGCTGTGGGAATGTCGGCCAGTTCGCGTATTTCGGCAGCTCAGCACGAATGTCTGGGTTCTGCAAAATATCAACATACGCAAAACGTTCGCCACAGGCAGACAACGCCTGAACCGTCTGTGCGGAAAAGCCGCAGCTTGGCAATTTCGGGGAGCCTTTCATATACAGCAGAATCGGGTTTTCAGCAATTTGGCGCTGAATTTTTTCAATTGTCGGTGTCGTCATCTTCTTGCTTCCTTAATTCTATAGGATGGCTAACGTCCAAAACGCTAGCCATGAGCCGCCGTCAGAGATGCTACGACAGCGACATTGACTCAGTGATATTGTACCGATGCCACTAGCCACAAAAAAACGCCATTTTTTGTAGGGTTATTTTTTCCTTAAAGTATTCATCGTTGATGAAATCAGCGTCAGAAAACGCTGATAAATCAATCGAAAAAATAACTATTAACGTTTTTTCACTATTCTGTATGAATAAAGCGACCATGCCCACTTTTTTATGACGCCGTTTTCAGGAATACTGTGAGGATTGAGCGAGTTAAGGATTATGTTCGGTCACTTTTATTATGCGCTTATTTATTACTCTTTTTATATTATTTTTCAGCAACCTATCCCTGAACGTGGTTCAGGCTGCGCCGTCTACCCCGCATTCTGTGCCGAAGAAAAGCGCCGTGGCAGAAACGAATAAGAAAAACCGTCAAACAAAGGGTAATGCTAAATCACCGACACCGATCAAAAGCAAAAAACCAGAACCTACCGCAGTCAGCAATAAAACCAAATCCCGTACCGCGAGCAAAACGACAGAAAAAAAACCGTCACGGACGCAAAGCAGCACGCCTGCGCTAGTGAAAAAAAATCTTAAAAAGCTGAAGCCTGAAGAAGAGAAACAAACAACGGCACAGGCCAGAGTCAAAACCGGGTTGAAGAAGACGGCACTCAAAGGCAAAGTGGAGAAAAATCCAGCGCCGACAGAAAAAGGAATGGCGCTAAGCGCAGCACATAAAAAACGCTATCAACATGCCAAAACGACCGCAATGAATAAGTTGATGAGCCAGATTGGTAAGCCTTACCACTGGGGCGGTTCCTCTCCCTTTACCGGATTCGACTGTAGCGGACTGGTTTATTACGCCTACAAAGATGTCGTTAAGATCCAAATTCCACGCACCGCAAACGAAATGTATCACCTGCGTGACGCCGCTCCGATAAAAAAGAGCGAGCTGGAAAGTGGCGATCTGGTCTTCTTCCGCATCAATAATCGTGGCGCAGCCGATCACGTCGGGGTTTATCTGGGTGAAGGGAAATTTATCCAGTCGCCGCGTACAGGCTCAGATATTCGTATCAGCAAGCTGAGTGAAGATTATTGGCAGGAACACTACGTTGGCGCGCGTCGTGTAGTGACACCGCAGACGATTCGTTAAGAGTGATAATAGGTTACATACGTCGAACAGAAGCAATTCAGACACGTTTTATGCATCATCAACGTGTCTGAATACCTAACCCGCACAAAATCATCGATCGGTTAGTTCAGTACCGCAGTAAAACTAAACACGATGATCACAGCCAGCGAACCAATGGTTGTCAGCAAAGACATCTTCAGATCTGTATCCATAAAATACTCCTTCAATTAGCGAACAAGTTCTATCTGCAAGCTTCATCTGAAAAGACACCACCCTTCACAGTCGAATTCGCGTTTAGGTAGTTAAAGCTACAAATAATAGGGTTATTACGATTCTTTCATAATTCTAGCGAAAAATCTCGGACGAATGCATCACTAATAGTATAAATTAGCCCTTTCACTTTCATGATAAATCGGACACAATCCGCTGTTTATGAAAGCGCTGCGTATCAGTCGAAAAACGTCAACCCAGATCCCTTCGGTATAACATTCGGCATTCTCCTTCTGAAATCCTGTTTTTTAGCTTAGAAGAAGAACATTAAACGTAGGCAAACGATTAACAATATACTTACGTCTGTAACAGGTAAGTTCAGGAGTCATTTTTAGATGGCAACGATTAAAGATGTGGCAAAACGTGCTGGCGTTTCCACCACAACCGTATCGCACGTGATCAATAAAACACGTTTCGTCGCCGAAGAGACTAAGGCAGCCGTCAGGGCAGCAATCAAAGAATTGCATTATTCACCCAGCGCCGTCGCTCGCAGCCTCAAAGTTAATCACACTAAATCTATCGGGTTGCTGGCCACATCCAGCGAAGCCCCCTATTTTGCCGAAATCATTGAAGCCGTTGAAAACAGCTGCTATGCCAAAGGCTACACGCTGGTGCTGTGTAATTCGCATAACGACATCGGCAAGCAGCGCGCCTATCTTTCCATGCTGGCGCAAAAACGCGTCGACGGCCTGTTGGTGATGTGCGCCGAATACCCGCCTGAGCTGTTGTCGATGTTGGAAGATTATCGCAGCATTCCGATGGTCGTTATGGACTGGGGACAGATGCACAGCGATTTTACCGATACGATTATCGATAACGCCTTTGAAGGCGGTTATATGGCAGGCCGCTACCTGATTGAACGCGGTCATCGCGATATCGGTGCCATCCCCGGCACTCAAGAACGCAACACTGGCAGTGGACGCTACCTCGGTTTTTTAAAAGCACTGAAGGAAGCCGACATCACCGTACGCGATGAATGGGTGGTTCGGGGCGATTTCGAACCCGAATCCGGGTACAAAGCCATGCACCAGATTCTCGCACAGAAACAGCGTCCAACGGCCGTCTTCTGCGGTGGCGATATTATGGCGATGGGGGCTATCTGTGCGGCTGACGAACTGGGTCTGCGCGTACCGCAGGACATTTCGGTGATCGGTTATGACAACGTGCGCCACGCACGCTTCTTTACGCCTGCGCTGACCACCATCCACCAGCCAAAGGAGCGTCTGGGCCAGTCCGCGTTCTCTATGCTTCTGGATCGCATTACCAGTAAACGAGAAGATGCGCACGTCATTGAAGTACACCCGACGCTGATTGAACGTCGCTCGGTGGCAGACGGCCCCTACCTCGACTATCGCCGCTAGCCGTAGCCATTCTGTACAGACGATTTTCTTATTCCTGTAAGATTCCACTCTCTGCTTCAGCCCGCTCTCTTGTAGGCTGGCTGAAGCCGTTATAAATTTAATACCGTGTTTCATTTTCTCTGGTGACAGCCGATACCTCGGCTGCGATAAGTGTTGTCCAGGTGTGTTTTACGATACTTTTACAGATAAAAAGTTAAGGAGACATGATGGGTTTACCTTATACAGAAGAATGGGATGATGAGACCGCCCCCTGGTTCCACATCGTGCAGGACATGTTAGCCACCGCCGGTATCACCATCAACGGCACCCGCCCTTTTGATATCCGCGTGATCAACCCCAACTTCTTTAAGCGTATCCTGCGTGAGGGATCCCTAGGGCTGGGAGAAAGCTACATGGACGAATGGTGGGAGTGTGAACGGCTGGATATGTTTTCCCATCGCGTTCTGCGCGCAGGGCTGGATACTCAACTGCCCCGCCGCCTGCACGACCTGACGCGTGTCGCCCTATCCCGAATCACGAATCTGCAATCCCGCCGACGCGCTCAGGTTGTCGGTAAAGCGCATTACGATTTAGGTAATGATCTCTTTACCCTGATGCTAGATCCTTACATGCAATACTCCTGCGCTTATTGGAAACAGGCACAGACGCTGGAACAGGCGCAGGAAGATAAACTCACCATGATCTGCGAAAAGCTCCAGCTCAAATCAGGAATGACGCTGCTGGATATCGGCTGCGGCTGGGGCGGACTTGCCGAGTTCGCAGCACGCCACTACGGCGTTTCAGTTTACGGCGTCACCATTTCCAGAGAACAACAGATGCTGGCACAGCAGCGCTGTCAGAATCTGAACGTCACCATTGAATTACAGGATTACCGCGATCTCGCTCGGCAATTCGATCGCGTGGTGTCAGTTGGCATGTTTGAACACGTCGGGCCGCGCAACTATGACAATTACTTCCGCGTTATACGACGTAATCTAAAACCCAATGGGCTGTTTTTATTGCACACCATCGGAGCCAATAAGACTAACCCGCACATCGATCCCTGGATTCATAAATATATCTTCCCCAACGGCTGTATTCCCTCCATACAGCATATTGCTCAGGCGAGTGAGCCTTACCTGGTGATGGAGGACTGGCATAATTTCGGTGCCGATTACGATCGTACATTAATGGCGTGGCATGCACGTTTTCAGCAAGGCTGGCCGCAGCTTTCCACACGCTACTCTGCGCGCTTCCACCGGATGTTCAGCTACTATCTTAACGCCTGCGCAGGGGCATTCAGAGCACGAACACTTCAGCTCTGGCAGGTCGTGTTCAGCACGGATGGGATCGAAGGCGGGTTACGTGTTTCACGCTGACAGAAAAGAGAAAACCGGACGATACGGTTCGTCCGGTGTGCAAAAATAGGCAGTGCAGAATATCAGTCTTCCTTGCCGAGCTCGCTCGCCTGCTTGCTGGCTAACACGCGCTCGACGGTATCCACCACGGCCTGTGTTTGCGGGTCGATTTCAATATTGATACGATTCCCCAGACGTTTCTGTCCCAGCGTGGTGCGGTTCAGCGTTTCTGGAATTAAATGTACGCAGAAACGTCCGCGGGTGACTTCGCCCACCGTCAGGCTGATGCCATCAATTCCAACAAAGCCTTTATGCAACACGTATTTCATCAGCGCTTCATCAGCCAGGCGGAACCAAATCTGATGGTTATTCTCTGAAACCTGAATCTTAACCACTTCCGCCGTACACATGATGTGACCCGACATAACGTGTCCACCGATCTCATCACCGAATTTCGCGGCCCGCTCAATATTGACGACATCGCCTTCATGAATATCGCCCAGATTCGTTAACCGCAGCGTTTCCTTCATGAGATCAAAACTGACACGATCGCCGTCAATGGCGGTTACCGTCAGGCAGCAGCCATTGTGCGCCACCGATGCACCGGGCACGAGCCCTGGCAGCAGTTCGGGTGGGAGTTGGACAATGTGCGTGCGAAAGTTGGATTTTTCTTCAATCGACACCACCGGCGCGGTGCCCTGAACAATACCGGTAAACATGCGGTTTGCCTCTTAAAAAACAAAGAAATGACGCTGTGCAGTGTGCCCGATATTTCGCGGAAAACCAAACCGGAATGCCGTATACCGCATAGCTATCGAAACCGTAGCGTAACAAAAAGAATATATTCTCTTCCACGCTGGTTTACTTTCGTTAAGTCGTTACAATAATGTTCGCTTTACCCCGTTCTATTTTTCATATCTGAATTATTAATTCCGCAGTCAAGTCATTCAAGGAAGGTATCCGTGCAACAGTATCTGACAGAAGCGCGTAAATTATCGGCGCTTGCTGTTCCTGTCATTATTGCGCAAGTGTCCCAAACGTCGATGGGTGTGGTTGACACCATCATGGCCGGTGCTTATAGCGCCACCGATATGGCCGCTGTCGCGGTGGGAACCTCAATCTGGCTCCCCGCCATTCTTTTTGGTCATGGCCTGCTACTGGCGTTAACGCCCGTTGTCGCACAGCTCAACGGTTCCGGCCGTCGCGAGCGTATTTCTCATCAGGTGCGACAATCTTTTTTCCTCGCTGCCATCATTTCTGTGCTGACGATGCTGGTGCTGTATCAGGGGGAATACGCGATTAACCTGATGAGCGACGGTTCGCCTGAACTGGCTGCGAAAGCCATCGGCTATCTGCACGCGTTGCTGTGGGGCGTGCCCGGCTATCTGTTCTATCAGGTTTTGCGCTGCCAGTGTGAAGGGCTGTCCAAAACCTACCCCGGCATGATGATTGGATTCATCGGGCTATTAATCAACATCCCGATTAACTACATATTCATCCACGGTAAATTTGGTATGCCCGAACTGGGCGGCGTAGGTTGCGGCGTCGCCACCGCGTCGGTTTACTGGATCATGATGCTGCTGATGATGCTCTATACCCGACGTGCCTCCTGGCTACGCGATATCCGCTTGCACCGTCCCGCATTCCGGCCGGATTTTACCGTGCTGAAGCGCCTGTTTGGCCTCGGTTTACCCATCGCGCTAGCCCTGCTTTTTGAAGTCACGCTGTTTGCCGTGGTTGCCCTATTGGTGCTACCGCTGGGTGTTGTCGATGTCGCAGGTCACCAAATTGCCCTGAACTTCAGTTCGCTGATGTTCGTCCTTCCGCTCTCTGTGGGCGTCGCTACCACCATTCGCGTCGGACATCGATTAGGGGAAGGTTCGGTTGAGAACGCCCGCATTGCCGCGCACACGGGTATCATGGCTGGCGTAGCGTTAGCCTGCTGCACGGCAATCTTCACCACGCTGCTGCGTGAACCCATTGCCCTGCTCTACAATCAGGATCCGCTGGTGGTGGCGATGGCTTCTCAGCTCATGCTGTTGGCTGCCGTTTATCAAATATCCGATGCCGTTCAGGTTATCGGCACCGGCGTACTGCGTGGCTATAAAGATACCCGTTCAATTTTCTATATTACCTTTGTCGCGTATTGGGTATTGGGGTTACCGAGCGGCTACCTGCTAGCGTTGACGGATACCATCGTGCCGCGCATGGGGCCTGCGGGCTTCTGGTGTGGTTTCATCATTGGCCTGACGGCGGCAGCGGTGATGATGGTGACGCGAATTCGTTTTCTTCAGCGTCAACCCGCCGCACGGATTTTAGCGCGCGCCGCCCGCTAGATAACGTTTCATCCGGTTTACGTCGAAAAAAACGACGAAATGGATACAACCCCAGCAATCGCGCTGGCAAGAGCACAAAATTGCATTTTTCCTCTTGCCAGTTTTCCCCTTGCTCGCTACTATTCGCCTCGCTGTCAGACAGGCAGCACGGTATCTCAATGCGTTCATAGCTCAGTTGGTTAGAGCACCACCTTGACATGGTGGGGGTCGTTGGTTCGAGTCCAATTGAACGCACCATTCCTTGTTTTACCCTTCGAATTCATTCTTCCTTGTTGTCCTTTATACCCGATAAGTACTGCCATTATCAGGGTAGCTAGCATCCTATATCAGCTAATTAGCGCCGCGTCTGTATTAACAGGCCAGAGGCTATTTATTCCTCCAGCCTGAATTTTCAGAATCGTTGATTCGCCAATCACCTCATTGTTGAATCTATACAACAAGGCACTGTTATTCCGTCTGCGATTCGATCACCACCACGCACTGCCCTGCACGCACAGATGCGCCGGGCTGGCAGCGGATCTCCCGCACCGTACCGCACTGCGGCGACACAATCGGGATTTCCATTTTCATCGATTCGAGAATCATCAGCGTTTCTCCCTCTGCCACCGTTTTGCCGACTTCCGTCGTCACCTGCCAGAGATTGCCGGAAATCGGGCTTTCAACGCCGACCTGTCCCGGCAGGATCGGTGCTTCACTCGCCTCTTCAATCACCACATCCACGCTATCCGTCACCGATTGACCGGCAATACGCCAGCGCTCACGCTCTGCCTCAAACGCAGCCCGCTGACGCACGCGGAATGCTTCAATTTCTTCCGCTTCCCGCGACAGGAAATCCTGATAGGCGTTTAACGCCAATTCACTTTGCTCGATCCGTAGCGGGTAGCGCCCTAGCGGGAAATCCCGTCGAATGGATAACAATTCGTCGGCAGATACCGGATAGAAGCGAATTTGGTCAAAGAAGCGCAGTAGCCACGGTTTGCCGTCAAATGCGCCAACGCCGCGATAGCGATCCCACATTTGCAACGTGCGTCCGACAAACTGGTAACCGCCCGGCCCTTCCATGCCGTAAACGCACAGGTAAGCGCCGCCGATGCCCACTGAGTTTTCTGCCGTCCAGGTACGCGCAGGATTATATTTGGTGGTGACTAAACGGTGGCGTGGATCCAGCGGTGTTGCCACCGGTGCGCCGAGGTAAACGTCACCCAATCCCATCACCAGATAGCTGGCGTCAAAGACGGTACGGTAAACTTCATCGAGATTATCCAGTTCGTTAATACGGCGGATAAACTCAAGGTTGCTCGGGCACCAAGGCGCATCGCTGCGTACCGTGGTCATGTATTTTTGAATCGCCAACTGGCAGGCGGGATCGTCCCAAGACAGCGGCAGATAAACCACTCGTGAGGGCACTGTCAGATTCTGCTGGGTGCAAACGTCCTGCCATAGCGTGGAGAGCACATCCAACAAATGCTGTAACGAAAGCACTTCAGGGCGATAGTGCACCTGCAACGAACGAATGCCCGGCGTCACATCAATAATGCCATCGAGCGTCTGTTGTTCCAGCGCCAGCATCAGCGCATGGACGCGAAAACGCAGCGCCACATCTAGCTCCGCCGCGCCCACTTCCAATAGCAAATGGGTATCACCGGACAGCCGCGCAACCAGCCTTTTATCCGCCTCACCGCTATCCAACACCACCGGAGAAATCAGCGCGGCAGGCGACCAGTCGACAGCGATCGGGGCAAGCTGTTCCACCTCAGTATGACGTGCCTGCGCCAGTGCGCGTGCCGTCGGGAGATCGACAGGAATAAAGCGCACACGGTCGCCTGCAGTAAGTTGCCCCAGCGCCCACAGGTCGGCTTTGATTATCGTCACCGGACAGACGAATCCACCGAGACTCGGGCCATCCGGCCCCAGAATAACTGGCATATCGCCGGTGAAATCCACCGCGCCAATGGCATACGGGTTGTCGTGAATATTCGAAGGATGCAGCCCGGCTTCTCCACCGCTATCACGAACCCACTCTGGTTTCGGCCCAATCAGGCGTACACCCGTGCGGCTGGAGTTAAAATGGACTTCCCACTCGGTGGTGAGGAACGTTTCCATATAGGCAGGCGTAAAATAGTCCGGTGCCGCATGCGGGCCGTAAATCACACGTAGTTCACGCACCGTAGACAATGTGGTGCGCAAGGCGTCCGGCAGGCAATCGCCGGTGCGTCTGTCCGCCAGCGGCGCAAGGTGCAAGACGTCACCCGCCCGCAGCGCCCTGCCCGCGTGGCCGCCAAATTGCCCCAGCGTAAAGGTGCTTTTACTGCCGAGATAGTCCGGCACATCGAACCCGCCACGCAGGCAAAGGTAGCTGCGTACTCCCTGCGCATTCGCCGCACCTAACCGCAGCGTAGCACCCGCCGGTATCGCAAATACGCTATCCATCGGCACAGATTGACCATCCAGTTCGATAGCCATAGCCGCACCAGTAACCGCTGCCACAGCGTCCGTATTAAAACGCAGTGTCGGCCCGTTCATCGTGACTTCCAACGCCGCCATTCCCGCCGGATTCCCCACCAGACGGTTGCCTAAACGCAGCGCGCGATCGTCCATCGGCCCCGACGGCGGCACACCGACCGCCCAGTAGCCGAGACGGCCGGGATAATCCTGTACGGTGGTCTGCGTGCCAGCACTCACCACTTCGCAAGTTGTCGCATTGTAGACCAACGTATCCAGACAGCGTGTCCACGGCTGACCGCGGGCAAACGGCTCTGCCGCCAAAATCTGACGCAAATAGTCACGGTTGTGTTCAACGCCATAGAGTCGCGTGTCCGCCAGCGCTCGATCCAATCCGACTATCGCCTGCTCGCGGGTTGGCGCGCAGGCGATGATCTTAGCCAGCATCGGGTCGAAAAACGGGGGAATCTCGCACCCGGCCGTCACCCACGTATCGATGCGCAGGCTCTGTCCCTCTGACATGGGAAACGCAACTTCCGTCAATAATCCCGGTGACGGCTGGAACTGCTTGCCCGGATCTTCAGCATACAGACGCGCCTGAATCGCATGACCCTGAGGGTTCAGTCCGGCTGCCAACTCATGCAGCGGTGGCAGATCGCCTGCGGCCAGTTCGATCATCCAGCGCACCAGATCCACACCCCAGACCTGTTCCGTTACGCCGTGCTCGACCTGTAGGCGCGTATTGACTTCAAGAAAGTAAAAACGGTCCGTCGCGCTGTCATACACGAATTCCACCGTTCCGGCACTGCGGTAATTCACCGCCTGTGCCAGACTGATTGCCGCAGCACACAGCGCATCGGCAACGCCATCTGGCAGATTGGGCGCGGGCGTTTCTTCAATCACTTTCTGGTTACGGCGCTGTACCGAACAGTCCCGAACCCCCAGCGCCAACACGTCGCCCTGCCCGTCACCAAAAATCTGTACCTCCAGATGCCGGGCGCGTTCGATATACTTTTCGATGAAAACGCCTGCGTCGCTGAAGTTGTTCTGTCCCAAACGCTTTACCGTTTCAAACGCGTCAGACAGTTCTGTGGTGCTATAGCAGACGCGCATCCCGATTCCACCGCCACCCGCCGTGCTTTTAAGCATGACCGGATAGCCGATCGCTTCCGCCGCCCGAAGGGCTGCATCAATATTTTCCAGCAGCTCGGTGCCTTCCAGCAGCGGCACGTTGTGCTGCTTCGCCAACGCGCGCGCCGTATGTTTTAAGCCGAATACCCGTAGCTGCTGCGGCGTCGGCCCAACAAAGGCAATCTGTGCCGCTTCGCAGGCTTCGGCAAACGCCGCATTCTCGGACAGAAAACCATAGCCGGGATGAATCGCTTGTGCGCCGCTGCGCTGCGCCGCAGAGAGAATTTTTTCTACATCCAGATAGGTATGAGCCGCCGCGCCCTCTCCCAGACTAAGGGCTTCATCGGCGTCCTGAATATGCAGGCTACTGATATCAGCATCAGAATAGACCGCGACGCCACGGACGTTCATCTCGCGCAGCGAACGCAGAATACGGCACGCAATCGCGCCACGGTTGGCAATCAGAAGTTTGTCGAACATACGCTAGACTCATGCAAGGGCGGGCCGTCCCGCCAAAATGCGATCCGCATGATGGTCGTCCATCGCGGTAAATATCATAGGGTGCAAAGGCCTGCTACCACGCTAGAATCACGGGGTTTTGTCAGACTGAACGCGGCGCGGCGACGACAGGAAATAGCGATTTGCCCTTGCCTCCAGCGCGCTCACCAGCCACGCTTTCACCCGCTGCCAGCGCGTACGTTTTTCATCGCCTCGATCTGGCATCAATTCCATATCAGCACCTCCGCGGGCGTCGGGTTCCAGCCGTTGCACGGGTTATTCAGCTGCGGACAGTTGGAAATCAGCACAATGACATCCGCTTCGGCGCGCAGCTCCACGTATTTCCCCGGTGCGGAAATACCGTCCTCAAAGGTCAGCCCACCTTCTGCCGTCACCGGCACGTTCATGAAGAAGTTGATGTTCGCGCCGATGTCCTTTTTGTTCAGGCGACCATCGTGCAGGCAGGCGCAGAGAAAGTTGTCGCGGCAGCTATGCATGTAGCGCCGGTCGAGCGCATAGCGCACGGTGTTGCTTTCCTGTGCACAGGCTCCGCCCAGCGTGTCATGGCGACCGCAGGTGTCGGCGACAATCGTCAGCAGCGGATTGCCAAGATTGGAGTACAGCACGCTGCCCGTCGTCAGGTAGACGCTATTCTGGCGGCGCAGCGTACGTTGTGGATCGTAGCGTTCACGCGGATCATTGACGCGATAAAACAGCGTATCCACCGCCTGATTGCCTTCCAGATCCAGCAGTCGCAGCGTCTGCCCCTGCTTCACCTCAAACAGATAGGGTTCTCCGGCAGGAATCACATGGCGGAATACCGCGTCCTCGGCCGTTTTATTGCTGGCAATTAATGTCATGTCCGGCCTCCTTACAGGCAAAAGCGTTCGGTATTGTGAAACGCGCGTGCATTTTCCTCACGGAACGCACGGCAGTACGCAGCGACATCCTCGCCTTCCGCCCGACTCCAGGTGAGCGCAATCGGGCGCGGCGCATAGGTCGGGTTAGGATCCATCGGGTGTTGCAAGGCGGTCAGCACCACCAGCGTATCCATCGGCGCATACAGCTCGATGTAGTTTCCCGCCTGAGAATGATTAGTATGAAAATGGAATTGCCCTTGCGCATCCACGGTGATTTTGCTGAACAGGTTGATGGTCATCAGCAGATCTTGCAGATTGAGATTCCATTTCCCCATCTCGACCAGCAGGTTATCCATGCCATTACGGAAAAAACCGTTGCGCAATTCCTGATAGCGCCCCTGCCCGTATTTCTCCTGCACTTCCTGCGCATTGAGCACGCCGCCAAAGCTGTCGTGCCAGCCGCAGGTGTCGGTAATGATTGCCGCCAGCACGCGTCCCATATCGGAATAGAGGCAGTGCCCAGCCGTTAATTTGGCGGTGTGCTGCCCTTTCAAGGTATCCGGCAGGTTCAGGCGTTCGCTGGTCTGGTGCGCGTTAAACAGCAGCAGACCCACATTGCCACCGCCTTCCACATCTTCGATACGCAGAATCTGTCCACGCTTGAGAATGAAAGAGGTATGTCCTCCGCCCGGCACGATTTCTTCATCAAACGTTGTTCGGCCTGTCGATGTGTTTGTCGATGTCTGTATCGCTGTCATAACCGAAAGCTCCTCAAATAGGGGATGTCGCCGCGCTGACTACAGGAGGCACTAGCGTCAGCGCACGCTGGCGCGTAGCGAGACGCTCCTGATTAAGCGGGATGTCATAGGTAATACGTGCGCCATAGGCTTCCGGCGCATGGGGATCGACGCGCACTTTGTCGAACACCAGCAAACGCGTGCCGAGATGGAAACCTTCCGGCAAATCGTGGGTGACCATAAAGACCGTTAAGCGGGTTTCTCGCCACAGCTCCAACAGCAGCGTGTGCATATCGCCGCGAATACCCGGGTCCAGCGCCCCAAAGGGTTCATCGAGCAGCAGGATGCGCGGCTGGACAATAAACGCCTGCGCAATCGCAAGCCGTTGCTGCATGCCGCCAGAAAGTTGGTTGGGGTATTTGTGCATGGAATGTCCCAGCCCGACGCGCTCCAGCATCCGCGCGGCATTGTCTCGCGCCGCCTGTTTGCGCTGTCCAAACAACCTGCCGAGCCAAGGGGAACGCGGGATCTCCAGCCCAATCACCACGTTTTCCAGCACGGTTAAATGTGGGAAAACCGAATAGCGCTGAAACACCACGCCGCGGCTGGCATCCGGTTCAGCGGGCAGCCGCTTCCCTTCAAGCCGCACTTCACCACGGCTGGGCGTTTCTTGCCCCAGCAGCAGGCGCAGAAAGGTGGATTTACCGCAGCCGGATGCCCCAACCATCGTGCAAAACTCCCCTTCCTCAACGTTCAGGTTGAGGCGTTCCAGCACGACGTGATCGCCGTATTCCTGCCAGATGTTATCGATCTCGATAAAACTCATGCTTTGCTTTCCTCTGACCACGGGAACCAACGGCGATGCAGCCACCGCAGCGCCATATCCATGAGCCATGCCAGCAGCGTGATCCACACGACGTAAGGCAGAATCACGTCCATCGCCAGATAGCGGCGTACCAAAAAGATGCGGTAGCCCAACCCCGCTGTTGCCGAAATCGCTTCGGCAGAAATCAGGAACAGCCACGCCGCGCCCAGCAGCAGCCGCAGTGAAATCAACAGCCGCGACAGCAGTTGCGGCAGGATGACGCGCAGCACCACGACCCAACTGTTCGCCCCCAGCGTCTGCGCTTTAATCAACGTTTCCTGCGGTATGTTGCGAGCGCGCTGTTCGAGGTCGCGCGCCAGCATCGGCGTAACCCCAATCACGATCAGCATCACTTTCGAGAGTTCATCCAGCCCGAAAACGATGAAGAGAATGGGCAAAATCGCCAGCGGCGGGATCATCGACAGTACGGTCATCAGCGGCGAAAGCGATGCGCGAAACAGCGGGAAAGCCCCGGCCGCAACCCCGAACAGCAGGCTCAACAGGCTGGCGATCCCCAGCCCCAGCGCGAGACGCACCAGACTGGCCTGCGTATCTAGCCAGAACAGGTAATCGCCGCTGCGTTTGTCCTCGGTCAGTGCCATGCGCTGAATCGCCTCGGCCATTTGCCCGAGGCTCGGCAGAAGTTTGTCGTTGGGGTTAGCCTCCAGCCGCAATGCCGACCCAATGAGGTACAGCACCAGCAGCACGACAAACGGCAGCAGGACCAGCAACAGCCGTCCGCCCCGGCTGGGGTAGCGATTGATCAAGCGCACGATAGTCTCTCCAGTTTGCGGGTCAGAGTTTGTTCTCTGCGGCCAGGCGCACGAAGGTGTCGTCAAAGCGCAGTTTCACATTGGCGCTGTCACCCTGTGTGATCTGTCCGGGGAACGTCATACCGATAAAATCTGCGCTCTGTGCGCCAGTGCCGAGTAGCCCTTTGTCGAAGGAGAAATCCGCGACGCGCTTCATGGTGTTAGGGAGATCCGGGCTGGTCAGAAACGCCAGATTGTCCTGTGGGGAATAAAACAGATGGGTGGTTTTTAACTGCGCCTGATAGCCCGCTAAATCGGTGCCGGAGGCGGCAGCCATTGATTCCAGCGCGGGTTTGTCGCCCGCCTTCATCAGCGTCATCATTTCAAACCAGGCACCAGCCAGCGCTTTGCCCAACGCCGGATTGTCCTGTAACGTTTGCGTATTCACGACCATCATGTCGATCAGTTCGCCGGGGATCTGCCCGGACTGAAAGACTTCCGTGGTGTCCGGCTGGCTTTTTATTGCAGAAAGTTGGGGATTCCAGGCGACGGCAGCCTGCACGCTGCGGGTGGCAAAGGCGGCGACAATATCGGCATCCGACGTGTTGACGACCGTGACATCCCGCTCACGCAATCCGGCCTTTTCCAGACCGCGTACCAGCAGGTAATGCGAGACAGAGAGTTCAGGCAGGTTAACCTTCATCCCGCGCAAATCGCTCAGCGTTTTCCCTTTGCCTTTGAGCACGATGCCATCGTTGCCTGCGGAGAAACTGCCGAGCAACAGCGCCGTGGTATCCACACCGCCCGCAGCCGGAATCGTCAGGGCATCCATGTTGGTCATCGTGCAGCCGTCAAATTGCCCGGCGGTATATTGATTGATCGACTCGACGTAGTCGTTAAGCTGCGTGACCTTAATCTTGATGCCGTACTTGTCGGCCCATTTATCGATAATGCCTTGCGTGCCGATGAATCCCCACGGCATCCATCCGGCATAGATCGTCCAGCACACGTTGAATTGCGTTTTAGGCGCAGCCTGAGAAGGGAAGCTCAGCAACGCTGAGAGACTGAGGACGCAAACGCCCAGTAAACGAGATAGGTTCATGCCAGACCTCCGGTTGAGTAGGAAAAAAGCGGGAACAGCGCGACACCATGGGTGTTGCTGTCTCCCGGGCTTTTGTCCCGCCGTGTAACCTCAACTGGAGGTCGCCAGCTCTCGGACCAGACATCCATAAGGTATGGATCGGAACCCTAGCCAGCTATTTAGGTTGTTCAGCGCCATGCGTGGTGCTGTCCCGAATAGAGAAAAGCAAAATGCGTGCCAGTACCGAAAGTGCGGTTACGGCTGTGGTTTATAGGGAGAATTATGCGGGGAAGCGCGCTATCTCGGTGCAGTAGCACAGCAAGTGCGCTTCACGGCAGTGCAGAGCGCATTGCCGGATGCAGAACTTAGTGTGCAGAACGGCTCGCCGCCATTTTTTCCAACAGCGCACTAAACGTGGCTTGTTCGTCAGGGGATAGCGCCTGAAGCATCTGCGCCTCAATCTGCTTTTCCTGATGCAGAAAAACCTGTGTAAACGCGACCCCCTTATCGGACAAACTGAGCCACACGCTGCGGCCGTCATCCGGGTTATCGATCTTGCGGACATAATCACGTTTGACCAGCTCCGCGACCATGCGGGTGATCTGAGCCTTATCCCGACAGACCCTTTTCGCCAGCGACTGAGGCGTAATGCGCCCTTCCATCGCGATGATCTTACATAAGCGGACATGCACCACATCCAGGCTGATGTCATGCGCCTTCATCTGTTCCTGCATCTGTGCCTTATAGCTTTCTAATAAGGCAAAAAGGGGTTTCATCATACTTTATTGACTCAGTCAACCAATGATCATATAGTTGATTTTATCAACTATCCATCACGAGTTCAATTTACCGAGGTCACAATGGGAAACGTCTATCAGATTACGGTGGAAGAAAAAGCCGAGCCGCAGCGTACGCTGTCGTTTGAATACTCAATTCACGATGATTTGTTCAAAATTCTGGAAAAAGTCGATGGCAAAATGGACATGACGCCGGAACAGACTCAGGCCTTTATTGTGGGGTTGAAGCTATTTAGTGAAGTGATGATGCAGAATAGAAAGCACCCGCTGTTTAAGGAATTCGCCGCCCCGTTCAGAGAATTTATGCTTAATCTCAAGAAGCAGTGATCTGCACAGGGTCGCGCAGCAAAAATGATGCTCCCCGCGCCGTGAAAACACCGGCGTGGGGAGCGTAACGTCTTACTCTGCCAGATCGAAGCGATCCGCATTCATCACTTTCACCCAGGCAGCAACAAAGTCATTCACAAACTTCTCTTTGCTGTCGTCCTGTGCGTAAACCTCAGCGTAGGCGCGCAGAATGGAATTGGAGCCAAAGACCAGATCCAGACGCGTCGCGGTCCATTTAACTTCACCCGTTTTACGATCGCGGATTTCATACAGGTCTTTACGGTACGGCTTCCACGTGTATTTCATATCGGTCAGGTTGACAAAGAAATCATTCGTCAGCGCCCCTTCACGATTCGTAAATACGCCGTGTTTGGTGCCGCCGTAGTTGGTCCCCAGTACACGCAGGCCGCCAACCAGCACGGTCATCTCTTTCGCCGTCAGCCCCATCAGTTGGGTACGATCGAGCATCAGCTCTTCCACGCTCACGGCATAGTCTTTCTTCAGCCAGTTACGGTAGCCATCGTGAATAGGTTCAAGGACGTCAAAAGACTCTGCATCGGTCAGGGCATCGGTGGTGTCGCCACGTCCCGGTGCAAAAGGCACGGTTACCTGCACACCAGCCGCTTTCGCCGCTTTCTCAATCCCCACATTACCCGCCAGCACAATGGTATCGGCCACGCTGGCGCCCGTTGCGGCGGCAATACTTTCCAGAACGACTAACACACGCGCCAGACGTTCAGGTTCGTTCCCTACCCAGTCTTTCTGCGGGGCAAGGCGAATACGCGCGCCGTTGGCACCGCCACGCATATCAGAGCCACGGAATGTACGGGCGCTATCCCAGGCGGTTGCGACCAGTTCACTGATGGAAAGGCTACTTTCTGCAATGCGTGCTTTGACAACATCAACATCATAGTCGGTACGGCCAGCCGGAACCGGATCCTGCCACAGTAAATCTTCCTGCGGCACATCTGGGCCGATGTAACGCGCTTTTGGCCCCATATCGCGGTGCGTCAGTTTGAACCACGCACGGGCAAACACTTCGGAGAAGTAGGCCTGATCCTGATAGAAACGCTCGGAAATCTTGCGATATTCCGGGTCAACTTTCAGCGCCATGTCGGCATCGGTCATCATCGGGTTGTAGCGGATAGACGGGTCTTCAACATCAACCGGCTTGTCTTCTTCTTTAATGCTGACGGGTTCCCACTGCGATGCACCGGCTGGGCTCTTTCTCAGTTCCCATTCGTGATTCAACAGCATGTGGAAGAAACCGTTATCCCATTGCGTCGGATGCGTGGTCCAGGCACCTTCCAGCCCGCTGGTGACGGTATAGCGCCCTTTGCCCGATCCCGTTGGGTTATGCCAGCCGAGACCTTGCTCTTCCACATCCGCACTTTCTGGTGCCGCACCCAGCAGGCTGGCATCGCCATTACCGTGAGTTTTACCCACCGTGTGCCCGCCCGCCGTCAGCGCAACGGTTTCTTCATCATTCATCGCCATACGGGAGAACGTCACGCGCATATCCTGAGCGGTACGCAGCGGATCGGGATTGCCATCAACGCCTTCTGGGTTAACGTAAATCAGCCCCATCTGTACGGCCGCCAGCGGGTTTTCCAGCGAGGTGCGATCGTCGCTGCCATAACGCTCTGTGCTCTTCGCCAGCCACTCTTTTTCCGATCCCCAGTAGGTATCTTTTTCCGGGTGCCAGATGTCTTCACGACCAAAGGCGAAGCCAAATGTTTTCAGCCCCATGGATTCATACGCGATATTGCCCGCCAGAATAATCAGATCCGCCCAGCTGAGCTTATTGCCGTATTTTCTTTTGATGGGCCACAGTAAACGGCGCGCTTTATCGAGGCTGACGTTATCCGGCCAGGAGTTAAGCGGCGCGAAGCGCTGGTTACCGGTTCCGCCGCCGCCGCGACCGTCGGTCGTACGGTAGGAGCCCGCCGAGTGCCAGGCCATACGAATCATCAGGCCGCCATAGTGACCCCAGTCCGCTGGCCACCACTCCTGGCTATCGGTCATCAGTGCGTGCAGATCTTTTTTGAGGGCATCGACATCAAGGGTTTTGAGGGCGTCGCGGTAGCTGAAATCGCTGCCTAACGGGTTGGTCTTGGTATCATGCTGATGAAGAATGTCGAGATTGAGGGCATTTGGCCACCAGTCGGTGTTTGATGAGCCAGTAGAAGTATTTCCGCCGTGCATAACCGGACACTTGCCGGCTGGTTTCGTTTTATTCTCGTCCATCGTTATCTCCCAGTATGTTGCATTGCCTTAATCGCTGCGCAAGAAGGTGGGGTCGTTCTCCGATAGCCTTGCCTTATGGCAGCGGATCACGTCATCGATTCCTTCTTCTTGATGCAAGACAGTGCCAGAGTCTCCCTATAATTTATAATTGTATATGCTAACTTCTGCGATAGCTTAACCTGATGAAAAGCGGCTCAATCGCACATTTTTCCTATCTGCATCAATAATCTCGCCGATAGAACAGCTTGCGATAATGAGTCTGCTTGTCATATGTGGTGCTAATCGTTTAAGGATCGAGATACTGGGGGCGACCACGGTGTGAGGCATCCCTGCGGGAGCCTCATCATCGTGTTTCCCCCTAAATCCATGCTTAAGTGACCGATATTAACTTGTAATAGAGGCGTTTTCAGAGAACTCGCGGGGATTTCGCTCCTCCCCCAAAACTACAGCGACGGCGAACGGAGTATGAACTGAGTGATTTCGGCTCGTTTCCCTAAGCGGATCGGAAAACCGTTCCACAGGCCCGCGCCATTGCTCACGTACAGATGCATGCCATCCACGTCATAGCTGCCGGACACATAGCCTTCATTCGCCAGTTGCGTCACCCAATGCATACCCAGTACTTGGCCGCCGTGCGTATGGCCTGAGAGTTGTAAATCCGCTCCGGCATTCGCATTCTCTTTCGCTCCCGTTGGCCGATGGCTGAGCAGAACGACGGCGGTATCCGGCGCTATCCCGCTGAGCGCAGCAGCAGTATCCGGCAGCAGCTGTTGAAAATCAGCAGCGGTACGATCGGTGATCCCTGCCAGAACAAACGCGGCATTATCGCGACCAATCGACACATTTTCATTGAGCAACATACGTAAGCCCAGCGCATTCAGTCGCTGCACCCACTGCGTATATTCCACGTAATATTCATGGTTGCCCACGATGGCAAACACGCCGTGTGGCGCGGTCAGGTTACGCAGCGGTTCCATATCATCATGACGGGCACTGACGGTGCCGTCGGCCAGATCGCCAGTAATCACCGTCAGATCGGGCTTAAGCGCGTTGGTTTTTGCCACCACCGCCTCCATCCAGGGGCGCTGTAACAGGCGGCTGGCATGTAAATCCGTTAGCTGCACCAGTCGGAAACCATCCAGTGCGGGCGGCAGTTGCTTCAGCTCAACTTCAACCGTGCGGACTTCCGGAACACGCACGGCTTCCCAAACGCCAATCGCCGCCAGCCCCATCGCCACAACGGCCATTCCACCACGCAGCGCCATATTGTTCAGCAGAGTCTGTCCAACCGAACGGGATAACAGACGCCCTACGATGCCGAGCAGATCGATGGCCAACAGCAGGAACGCAGATATCAGCAGCGCGCCAAACGCCCATCCCAAAAACATCAGGACAAACGCGGGCACTTCCGGCGACGCCATCGTGCCAAAAAAGGTACGCGTAATCAGATGATGCTGCGAAGCCAGCAGCACTAAGACCGCCAGCATGCGCTTTACGGGCACACCGACACGCAAGCGCCAGACCAGACGCCAGATAACATAGAGGGCGATGAGCCCGGTAATGACATGAAACACGGATGTTTTTCTCTCTTTATCGGTGATGTCGGTATATTGACGCGTAAATTTTACACCATGACGCACACATTGCAGATCAACGCGGTAGAGGTGTTGTGTTGCCAGAAGGTGCAGATTAACATGGCGCAATTCCATGCTGTACACATCATTGACCAGAATGAAGCCTGCTCGCTGGCGGCAGGTTGTGCATCATCTTGATTAACCAAGGACATTTATGTTCGATTACACCGACTTTCCCGAGCAACGGCAATCCAAAATCAGGCAGATCCTCAGCGAGGAAGGCAAAGTCGTCTGCGCCCAGCTCTCACGTGAATTGAACGTATCCGAGCACACCATACGGCGTGATTTGAAGGAACTGTCGCAATCCGGTGCCTGCAAGCGCGTCTACGGCGGTGCGGTCAGTATGCCGCCAGAGGTGATTGATTTTGCCAGCCGAGCCACTATCGATGCCGCCCAGAAAGATCGCATTGCTCAGGCCGTCATCCCGCTGATAAAGCCCAACAGCTGCGTCTTCTTTGACACCGGTACCACCAACCTGGCGGTGGCGAAACAGATCCCGGCTGGCCTGAAGTTTACCGCCGTGTGTAATTCGCCCATCATCGCGGCAGAGCTGATGCAGTATCCGGACGTAGAAGTGATTTTTCTTGGCGGAAGGATTCAAAAAGAGGTCGGCGGCGCGATTGGCATCGATACGCTCAGGCAGCTAGAGAAGATGTATTTCGATCAATGTCTGCTGGGAGGCTGTGCCTTTGATGCCAATGAAGGCCTGACCGTTTTTGAATATGACGATGCCGAATTCAAAAAATGTCTGGTGACCCGCAGCAGCGAAGTGATCGTTGCTCTGACCGCCAATAAGATCTCCGCACTAACGCGCTATCGTGTGGCGGCATGTGATGAAATCACCACGCTGGTAACCGATGATGAAATCTCTCCTGCCTGCCAGAGCGTATTAAGCGAAAAAAATCTCGATGTGATTATTGCCCGATAATGCGACGGTAGCCCCAGCGGGTGCCGGCTCACTTCATGCAGTTCACTTCATGAAAGCAGCAGCTTTATCGTTTTCAATACCCCATCGTCGTCATTGCTGCGGGCAATAAAATTCGCCGCAGCTTTGGTTTCCTCAAACGCATTGCGCATCGCAAAGCTATAAGCCGCACGGCTCATTAGCTCAATATCATTGTAACCATCGCCGAACACCATTGTTTCATCGGGTGTAATCACCAATTTATCCTGAAGTATTTCGACGGTGTGTCCTTTATGTACGCCAACGTTGGCAATATCGATCCAAGACGCTTCGGAAACCACGATATAAACATGGTCGTGAAACACATCAAGGTACTTCGCCGTCTCGTGACATTGCCCTTCTGGGTCATAAACCGTGATTTTCACAAAGTCATCGGTCACGGCAGCAAAACTGGATATCAGCGTCACGTTGGTGTACGACTTTTTCACCTTTTCCAGTAAGGCAGGACTAATCGTTTCCTTCACCATCGCACCATGCGGGGTACAACCGATGACCACATGCCGATCGTCTACGCTTTCCAGCACGCCAATCAGGCTCAAGGCAAGACGGTTTTTGATGAGCGACTGGTAAACGTAATTTCCCTGATGCTTGATGCGCGTCGCGCTGTCGCCCAGAATCCAGATATCTCTCGCTGCATCGCCAAAAAGCGCCTCAACCCGCTCGCACTGTTTGCCTGTGCAGACAGCAAACCGCACATCCTTCTCTTTCATTAGCGCATAAACGTCGGCAAACAAGGCTCTGTTGTAGTCGCCATCGCTGTGAAGAAACGTGCCGTCCAGATCGGTAATTACCAACTTGATCATTCCACTCCCCTTTCAGATTGTACGTACACAGATAGCCGCGAGTCAGGCCGTCACCTGCCTGAACCAAGAGATATCGCTTTTGTGCGGTGTGTTAGATGATTGACGTGATGATTAACCGACAATGCTCGATTTAGCTCTAAAAAATAATAAACACACTAAAATGAGCATAAGCGGGCAATAACAATCACCATTCGTCAAATTTATTGAAATATTACGCGAGAACAAGCATAGCACTTATTGATAATGCGCAACAAGAAGCAAAATCAATCAATAATGAGCAATAAAGGGAAAGAGAGAAAAGCAGTGGCAGAGTCGCGGTAAAGATGGTTCTGCCACACGCCAGAGGTTCACATAAAGATACGTCTGACGTTCAAACGCAATGCGTTATTCAAAAACTATACCCTAAATAATTCGAGTTGCGTGAAGGCGGCAACCGCGCGAATCCCCAGGAGCTTACTCAGGTAAGTGGCTGGGGTGAGTAAGGGCAGCCAACGCACAAGCAGCTTGAAGTATGACGGGTATATACGTTATGAAGATAGCTTCATCATGACCAAGCCGCTGACGATCAACAGCGCAGCAATAATCCTCATGGCATTTGCGGGCTCATTCAGGAAGACCAATCCCACCACAAACGCCCCCACCGCACCAATTCCCGTCCAGATAGTGTAGGCCGTGCCCAGAGGGAGAGATTTCATCGCCATGGATAACAGCGCAAAGCTGATAATCATGGCGACAATCGTGACAGCCGATGCGCCTATTTTCGTGAAGCCATCAGACAGCTTCATGCTGTAAGACCAGACAATTTCAAATAGACCGGCGAGCGCTAATAGAAACCAGGCCATACCCAGTTCTCCTTAAACAGTGAATGTGGGTCGTCCCGTGAATCCTTTTCGCGTCAGAGGTCGTCCCCTGCCAGGATGATATGCCGCGATACGATAACGTTGCGCTATCAGGGAGTAAAGTCTTTGCGCAACAGGCCGCCAGCCGTCTAAATCGCCTAAAAATTTCCAGGTGAAATTTTTAACGTTGCGTCATCAACGGCTTCATTCGACGAATTCGGCTAAACATTCGACACTTGAAAGAGGATGAGAAACAAAGCGCTTGCCACCAACGTCGGAGCCGTCCATAATAGCGCCCATTCCAAACGCTGGAATGAAGAAAAGCATTCTAATCAAAACGTTACTGATTAAGATGTTATCTCCTGTACGACCGTAGCTCAGTTGGTTAGAGCACCACCTTGACATGGTGGGGGTCGGTGGTTCGAGTCCACTCGGTCGTACCAATTCATGTTCTGTAAATATTACCCTACGCCCGTAGGTTAATGAATGTGAATTGAAATTTCCCTTACTCGTATCTTGTTAATTTCATCGACATCAAATTGAATCTAACGTCTTTTTATCTGTTTTACCCTGCTGATTGGTTTGGATTCAGGCTACTGCTATGAATCGATCTTGATAAGAACCCGCTTTCCTTTAGGCTCGATTCGTGAAAAATCATTCATCATTTATGCTCTGTGTTAGTACTCGAAAGGAAATGAGAATATGGAACTTAGTGAAGCTAAAGATATCGTAACAGCATTGATAAATGGTATTGATCCTACAACAGGAGAAGTCCTGCCAGAGGGAAGTCCATACAATGATCCGCAGGTTATTCGAGCCTTATTCACTGTGTGGAGTACAATCGAAACGAAAAAGACACTAGAAGAAAAACAGCATGAAAATATTCAAGCAGGCCGCCCAAAAAATGCAGGTCTTGCGTGGAATGAAGAATCAAAAGCGCTCTTAGCCTCGAAATTCCAAAATGGCACATCCATTGACGAACTGGTTACAAACTTTGAGAGAACAAAGGGCTCAATTGTGTCAGAGTTGATGAAGCAAGGGCTAATTGAGCCAAAGGTTGATAATAAGATTAGCTAACAAAATGAAGCACGCGACACCTGTTGTGCTGCAGCGTTACATAGTTGCGATGTCAGTATCCACATCAAATAACGCCAAGTCAGACTAAAGCATCATCTCATTTTTCAGGCAACACTGCGGCCCTACTGGCCGCAATAATCGATATTACCGAGAACTAAAACCCAGCCTCAGTCTATTTCGCCAATGCACGATCAATATAGCGGGTAAACTGTTGGTAGAGTTTCCCGGGGCGCGTCACGCTAAGCACGAGCTGAATCGCCGGAACGCTGGGAGCGCCATCTTCCGGCCCCAGAACATACAGTGCTTCGGACAGCGCGCTCTTCGGCAGTAAACCAATCCCCAGCCCCTTTGCCGCCGCGCTGCGGATGTTATCGAAAGACCCGCTCACATAAGAAAAGTAATACGGGCGTCCGACATGCTCCAACGCAGAAACCGCGCATTTCCGAATCACACAGCCATCAGGGAACGTGACGAGAGGAACTTCATCAATTTCACTGAAATTCACCGCACCGGAACTGACCCAGTGAAGAGATTCAACCCGCAAAATTCTCTCTGTTTCAGAAACCAGCGGTTGTCCCGCCAATCCTTTGAGGATCACGACATCCAGGCGTTGCTGGGCAACCATCGAAGACAGCACGGTCGATGAAGCCGCCGTGATTTCCACCTTTAATCCGGGATTTTCCTCAAGACATAACGAAATGATGTCGTGCAGATTCTTAACCTCGAAATCATCCGGGACACCGAGCGCTACGCGGCCTGTCATCGGGGACTTCTGCAATGCGCCGATGGCCCGATGCGTACGTAGCAGGATGTCACGCGCGGCAGGCAGCAGCTGTCGCCCTTCTTCGGTCAAACCAAGAATGTGTCCCTGACGCCGCTCGATAAGGCGACAACCGACATCCTCTTCTAAGCGTTTCAGGCCAGCGCTCAGCGTTGATTGCGTCCGTCCCAGCTCTTCACCCGCGCGTCCAAAACCACCGCACTCCGCGATGGAGACAAAGATACGCAGTTGCTCCAGCGTGATACCACGCCCCTCTATCCGCTCTACCTGTGCTCGCACCGTTATCCTGACCTCTTGAGATTATCGCTATTGATTAAATGAATTATGAACACATCATAATTCATTTAGCGGTTTATGAAACACCCCGCACAATTCAGGCATCGATATCTTCAAAAAATAGAGAAGAAAGAGGCTCATCCATGTTCTTGATTGTCGTTCCCCTATTTCTGGTGATTCTCGTTGGTTATTGTTATGGAAGAACAAAGCCCGATAGTGGCAATGCAGATAAGTTAATCAACGACTATGTCCTGTATATTGCGCTGCCAGCCTTACTGTTCATTGCCGTGGCGCGTGCCGACACCAGCGATC
Source organism: Pectobacterium carotovorum (assembly GCF_900129615.1). Taxonomy (GTDB): domain Bacteria; phylum Pseudomonadota; class Gammaproteobacteria; order Enterobacterales; family Enterobacteriaceae; genus Pectobacterium; species Pectobacterium carotovorum. The sequence goes on from NZ_FQWI01000001.1 coordinate 782,189, forward strand.
TGAAACAGTGGGGTTTTATGCTGTCAACGCTCATCGGAATTGCAGTGTCCTACATGCTTGCCGCATTGCTGGCGAAGCGCATGAGGATCGGATTGCCCCACTCCTCCCTTCTTAGCATGGGCGCGTGTTATGGCACCACGGGATACATGGGCGTGCCGATTTTGATTTCAGTCTATGGTGAACAGGCGGCACTACCCGCGGCAATCGCAACCATTCTGCACAATATTCCCGCCATCATGGCAGTGATCGTCAGTTGGGATGTGTTTTCTACACGAGCGACAGGCGCAAATACGCGATTGATTCACAGCGTGGGACGCTCGGCGCTGACTACCGTGAAGAATCCATTGACGATCGCGGTGCTTGCCGGTCTGGCGTTCGTTCTGCTCGACATTCAGGTTCCTGTCGTCATCGAGTCTTTTGCGCGCTTTCTGGGCAATGCTGCGGGCCCCACCGCGCTCTTTGCTCTCGGACTGGGTCTTGCCAGACTGAAGGTAAAAGAACATCTGAACGTCACGGTCAGCAAAATAGTACTTCCGATGGTTGTGCTAAAACTCGTGATACAGCCTTCCGTTACGTTCGCGATAGCCGTTTATGTATTCGGGATGGATGGATATCAGGGGGTCTGGCTGGCAACCGCCGTGGTGATGGCCGCGCAGCCCATTGGCGCTGGTGTGTATGTGTTTGCCAAGAAGTATCACTATCAACCGGATGTGATCGCGTTATCGATCATCGTCTCGCTACTGCTCGCACTCGTCACGATTCCCGCAGTATTGAGCCTTTTTCCACCTTCGTGAATAACCGTCCGGGCTTCTGGCAATGATTCGGAAGCCCTGTTCACACATCTGTTTTAGCGACCAGCAGACTACTGGCCGCGCGTCTCCAGATACAGCACCGTGGCGGCAACGCGGGAGCGCACATTTAGCTTGCGCAGCATGTTGCGGATATGCACTTTTACCGTCTCTTCTGAGATATACAGCACACTCGCGATTTGTTTGTTGGACAACCCCGAAGCCACTTCCTGAAGTACATCCAATTCGCGCTCCGTCAATACGGTAAAAGGCGACGGCGTATCTTGTATGGCGATACGGTGACGCAACACGTCGCGCACTTGTTCGCTGAAGGCATCACCGTTGCGAATGGCATCCAATAAGTGTTCCGGGGCGCTGTCTTTAAGCAGATAGCCATCGGCCCCCGCATCCATCAGCGCATAAATATCGCTGGGTGCATCAGAAACCGTCAGCACAATAACGCGAGCGCAGATCCCATCACGCCGCAGCGCGTGAAGCGTATCCAACCCGCTTAATCCTTTCATGTTGAGATCGAGCAAGATGATATCAGGAGAATCCCGATTCGCGAGGCTTAACGCCTCCATGCCGTTGCTGGCTTCCCCAATCACGTCAAAGATGGCGTCAGTTGCCAGTAACTGACGGATTCCCCGGCGCATAAGCGGATGATCGTCAACGATCAGCACGCGATAAGATGGTTTTTCTGACATGCCCAGCCCCAATGTAATATGGATCTTATTATTTTTTATTTATGATTTATCCCTGTCATCTTTCAAGTTACGTGTATGCCACTCGAATTATTCAGGGTAGAGATTGTTCGTGTTGTCACGTTCACGCGCGGTCGTCGGCGTCGAAAAACAGACGCTAACCTGCGTTCCCCCTTCAGGGTGGAGGCCAATAGATAACTTTCCTCCTAACCGTTCGGCGCGCTCCTGCATAATATTTAAACCATAATGTCCTGCGGGTTCCTCCTGATTGATAATGCCGCAACCGTCATCACGAATATCAACACAGTAACGCCCATCTGGCTGCGTACGACAGTTGACGGTAATCATCGTCGCCTGCGCATGTTTAATCGCATTCAGCACCGCTTCACGGATGATTTGCAGCAAGTGAACCTGCTGTGATGCATCCAGCGCCTGCGTAGGTATCCGGCAATCGATATCAATCGTCGCTGGCGTCTGCGCTCTTAGCGGCTCAATCATCTCCTGCATCGCCGCCGGCAAATCGGCCTGTTGCAGCGTCAGCCGGAAGGTTCCCAGCAGCTCCCTCAGTTGGCGGTAAGCATCGCTTAACGCCTGTTCAAAATCTGTGATGATCTGCCGGGCCTGCGCATTTTCTTCCGATACTGCACGCTTTAATAACGCCATCTGGATATTCAGATAAGACAGCACCTGAGCCAGTGAGTCATGCAGTTCACGTGCGATGGTGGCGCGCTCTTCCATCAGTAACAGCTGCTGGTAGTGCTTCTGCGCCTGATTGAAATAGAGCCCGCGACCCAGCATATTAGCGACACTTTCCATCAGCTGCGCCGACGGCTGCTGCGCTGATGCCTGCCACCGCAGCTGTCCAAACTCGACCTCTTGCAAACGGATCGGCAATGTCTGCCACGCGATCTGCTCATCCGGCTGGCCTTCACACAACTGCCAGTTCTCCCCGACCCGCATTTCCAGACAAACGACCGTTTCATAGCGGCGAACAATTTGCAGGATCTGCTGAAAGCAATGCCTGTCGATCGTGCTGACATTCATCGCCTGAGAGCAGTTGTACAGCACCTTCAGCATGCGGTTCACTTCCTGCAAGCGCAGCGTTTTCTGCCGAACCTTATCTTCCAGAGAACGATAAAGTTTTTGTAATTCGTCAGTCATGCTACTGAAGGTTTGCGCCAGTAACCCCAATTCGTTAGGCAGATTGACGTCCAGCCGCGAATGGGTAAAACGCCCTTTCTCGATGGACGAACAGGCCGCCATCAGCTTATTCAACGGCACGACCACCTGACGACGAATGCGGCGCAGCGTAAAGAAGATCAGTATATAGATAGTGATCGAGCCAATTATTGATGTCACAACGACTATCATCATCTTGCGTTCGGAATAGTGCTGCAACGCCAGCACAAAGAGATCGATCTGCGTGACATAGCGAACAATATTGTCCTGATACCACACCCGATCCCCTGCGCTCAGGCGTTCATCCATCATTTTCCAACTCTGCAACAGCGCCGCATAACGATCGCGCACATCGCGCGGCACATACCAGCGATCCAGCAGGTGAAAAACCGGGGAATCCAACGTTTGCGCATAGAGGCGGCGATGCGGTTCTAACGCGGCACGATCGCCCTGTAGGTCATATCCCATGCGATAGCTTTGCATACGCATCGATCCGGCAACGTTGATCGCTTCCGCATCGCGTAAACCGCTGGCTAACGTCAACAGCGCAATACCCGTCGTCAGAAATGAAAGCAGCGCGATATAAAAAAACGCGCGCGCCAGACTGGTAGAAACAGGACGTTTGACCACCATGACGAATAATCTCCTTTGGCGTCATACCTACTCAAAATAAGTAGATCAAGCATTCAGCGTACTATCACGATCCTCACTAGCTCCCGCAAGCCAATGAGACGCGAATCCCACATAAGCTTGATCCGGCACCACCATTTACCTCTAAAGGGTGATTATCGCATACAGCCTAAGAGGAATAGTGTAACCCCTACAAAAACAGCGTGTTTCTATTGGATATTTCATTGCGTGCCAGAGCGAAAAACTGCCATGACTAACCTCTCCCGGCGTTCCCTACTGACTGGTGGCCTACAGCGGGCAGACAACGCGTTGCGTCCGCCGTGGAGCGGTGTGGAAAGCCATTTCCTGAGCCAGTGCACGCGCTGCAACGTCTGCGTTGATGCCTGCGGCGCGGGGATTATCCAGCGTGGTTCAGGCGGTTTTCCCACTGTCGATTTCCAACGCGGTGAATGCACATTCTGCTACAACTGCGCTCGCGCGTGTCCACAAGCGCTGTTCGCGGAGAGTCACACCTCGCCGTGGGAATACCACCTGACGATCCAGGATGCCTGTTTATCGCTGCATCAGGTGGAATGCCGCAGCTGTCAGGATGCGTGTGAAACAGGCGCGATACGCTTCCGTCCCACCATTGGGCGCGTTGCTGCACCGTCCATCGATGACGACGCCTGTACCACCTGCGGTGCCTGCATTTCCAGCTGCCCTGTCGGCGCCATATCAATGAAAAAAATCACAGCGGGATATCACACCGCGCCAGCGCGTCTGCCGACGCAACAGGAAAACCGATGAGTACAGTCTGGCATGTTTGCAGTGTAGTAGTTCACGTCAACACGGCGCAGATGGCAGCCGTTGGCGAGGCGTTAGCGACGCAACCCAATCTGGAAGTGGGTGCCAGCGATAGCGATACCGGAAAAATGGTCGTGGTACTGGAGTCAGATTCAGAAGACACGCTGTTAAAACAAATAGCGTCAATACGCGAGCTTACAGGCGTACTGGCGGTTTCGCTGGTTTATCACCAGCTTGATGAACCGTCTTTTGATGAACAATCTTTTGCTTTCGATGAACAACCTCTTGATCAACAAGCTCAGGGTGAGGAAATACTATGAAACTCAGTCGACGACACTTTATGAAGGCGAACGCTGTCGCAGCGGCAGCCGCGGTCGCAGGCATCACCATACCCACCGCGGTTCGTGCCGTGACCGAACAGTCGGATGCTATTCACTGGGATAAAGCCCCTTGTCGCTTCTGTGGCGTAGGGTGCGGTGTGTTGGTAGGGACGCAAAACGGCCGCATCGTCGCCAGTCAGGGCGATCCCGAAGCGCCGGTTAACCGCGGATTAAACTGCATCAAGGGCTATTTCCTGCCCAAAATCATGTACGGACAGGATCGCCTGACCCAACCTTTGCTGCGCATGCGTGACGGCAAATTCGATAAAGAAGGCGAATTTACTCCGATCTCCTGGGATCAGGCATTTGACATCATGGCGGAGAAATTCAAAACCGCACTGAAGGAGAAAGGCCCGAACGCGATAGGCATGTTTGGCTCTGGGCAATCAACCATTTGGGAAGGCTATGCGGCCGCCAAACTGTTCAAAGCGGGCTTCCGCTCCAACAATATTGACCCCAACGCGCGCCACTGTATGGCATCGGCGGTTGTCGGCTTTATGCGTACCTTCGGGATGGATGAACCGATGGGCTGCTACGACGATATCGAGCAGACCGATGCGTTTGTCCTGTGGGGCTCTAACATGGCGGAGATGCACCCGATTCTCTGGTCGCGCATCACCGACCGCCGTCTGTCGAACAGCAATGTCACGGTCGCCGTGCTGTCCACCTACCAGCACCGCAGTTTTGAACTGGCGGATAACGGTATGGTGTTTACGCCGCAAACCGATCTGGCCATTCTCAACTACATCGCCAACTACATTATCCAAAACAATGCGGTGAATGAGGCTTTCTTTACCCGCCACGTCAACCTGCGCCGAGGCGTGACCGATATCGGTTATGGCCTGCGGCCGACGCATCCGTTGGAAAAAGCGGCGAAAAATCCGGGTTCCGATGCATCTGAGCCGATGAGTTTTGAAGAATACAAAGCCTTTGTCGCCGAATACACGCTGGAAAAAACGGTCGCGCTCAGCGGCGTTCCCGCCGATCAGTTGGAAGCGCTGGCAAAACTCTACGCCGATCCGAAGAAGAAAGTGATCTCCTACTGGACGATGGGCTTTAACCAGCACACGCGCGGCGTCTGGGCGAACAATCTGGTTTATAACATCCACCTGCTGACGGGCAAGATCTCTCAGCCGGGCTGCGGGCCGTTCTCGTTAACCGGGCAACCTTCTGCCTGCGGCACCGCGCGTGAAGTCGGCACCTTCGCCCACCGCCTGCCTGCGGACATGGTGGTGACCAACGAGAAACACCGCGCGATGGCGGAAAAGCTGTGGCAGTTACCGACAGGCACAATTCCTGAAAAGATTGGCTTACACGCCGTAGCACAGGATCGGGCGCTGAAGGACGGCACGCTGAATGCCTATTGGGTGATGTGTAACAACAACATGCAAGCCGGCCCGAACATCAATCAGGAGCGTATGCCAGGCTGGCGCGATCCGCGTAACTTCATCGTCGTTTCCGACCCCTACCCAACGATCAGCGCCTTGTCCGCTGACCTGATTTTGCCTACCGCAATGTGGGTGGAAAAAGAAGGTGCCTACGGCAATGCCGAGCGCCGGACGCAGTTCTGGCGTCAGCAGGTTAAAGCGCCGGGCGAGTCAAAATCGGATCTGTGGCAGGTGGTGAGCTTTGCCAAACGCTTCGCCATTGAGGAAGTGTGGCCGGAAGAACTTCTGGCGCAGAAACCAGCCTACCGCGGCAAGACACTCTACGACGTGCTGTTTGCGAACGATGTCACCACGCGCTTCCCGCTCAGCGAATTAGCGGAAAACCAGTTGAACGATGAATCTCGCGACTTCGGTTTTTACCTGCAAAAAGGCCTGTTTGAAGAATACGCCGCGTTTGGCCGTGGGCACGGTCACGACCTAGCGCCGTTCGATACCTACCACAAGGTTCGCGGGCTGCGCTGGCCGGTCGTTGACGGCAAGGAAACACAGTGGCGTTACAGCGAAGGGCACGATCCTTACGTCAAAGCGGGAGAAGCCTACCGTTTCTACGGCAAACCGGATGGCAAGGCGGTTATTTTTGCGCTGCCGTACGAGCCTGCCGCAGAAGCGCCGGACGACGAATACGATCTCTGGCTCTCCACCGGCCGCGTACTGGAACACTGGCATACCGGCAGCATGACGCGTCGCGTACCGGAATTGCACCGCGCCTTCCCAGAGGCCGTGCTGTTTATGCACCCGCAGGATGCCAAAGCGCGCGATCTACGTCGCGGCGAGAAAGTCCGCATTATCTCGCGCCGTGGTGAAGTCGTCTCGATTGTTGAGACACGCGGTCGTAATAAGCCACCGCGTGGGCTGGTCTATATGCCGTTCTTCGATGCCGCACAGATGACCAACGTCCTGACGCTGGATGCGACCGATCCGCTGTCGAAAGAAGCGGACTTTAAGAAGTGTGCCGTCAAGCTGGCTAAGGTGTAACGCGCATGGCACGCCCGGAGAATTCATCACCCGCTCGCCGTCGCTTTCTGCGTGACGCCGTCCGCGCCGTTGCTGGCTTATCAGCAGCGGTGACGGTTCTCGGCATTCAGCAGCGACGTGCTCAGGCAGACGTACTCCGGCTACGGCCGCCGGGTGCGCTGTCTGAGGCGGCGTTTTCCGGTGCCTGCATACGCTGTGGTCAATGTGTTCAGGCCTGTCCGTACGACACACTGAAACTGGCGACGTTGGTCTCCGGCTCCGCAGCCGGTAGCCCTTACTTTGTCGCACGCGATATTCCGTGTGAGATGTGTGAGGACATTCCCTGCGTGGTCGCTTGCCCCAGCGGTGCATTACAGCCGTTGAACGCTATTGATGACGCCCGCATGGGATTAGCGGTGCTGCTCGATCAGGAAAACTGCCTGAACTATCAGGGGTTACGCTGCGATGTCTGCTATCGCGTCTGCCCCCTCATCGATAGCGCCATCACGCTGGAGCCCGAGCGCAATGCCCGAACCGGAAAACATGCCCGTTTTCTGCCGACGGTGCATAGCGATGTCTGTACCGGCTGTGGCAAATGTGAAAAAGCCTGTGTGCTGGAGCAACCAGCGATAAAGGTCTTGCCGCGCGCGCTGGCAAAAGGCGAGCTCGGACACCACTACCGTTTCAGTTGGCTGGAGGCACGCGATGGCAAATCGTAAGCAAGACGCCGGACGAGAAGCTCGGGCGAAAAAAGGCTGGTGGCGTAGCCATCGCTGGCTGGTATTGCGTCGGCTGACACAGTTTCTGGTGCTGCTCATGTTCCTCAGCGGCCCGCTGTTAGGCTTCTGGATCCTGCGCGGTAACTACAGCGCCAGCCGCTTGCTCGACACCGTACCACTTAGCGATCCGCTGATGGTGCTGCAAAGTTTGGCTAGCGGTCATCTGCCTGCCGCCCTCGCGCTGGTCGGTGCGCTGATTATCGCGCTGAGCTATGCGCTGGCAGGCAAGCGCGTGTTCTGTAGCTGGGTCTGTCCCGTGAATCCGCTCACCGATTTAGCCGCCTGGCTGCGTCGCCGTTTCGGCATCACCGCCTCGGCGACGATCCCCCGCAATCTACGCTATCTGCTGCTGATCCTTATTCTGGCAGGGAGTGCGCTGACGGGCGGGCTGCTGTGGGAATGGGTCAACCCGGTTTCACTGATGGGTCGCGGGCTGATTTTCGGGTTTGGTGCAGGTATCTGGCTGCTGCTGGCGCTATTTCTGTTTGATTTATTGGTCGTGGAACACGGCTGGTGCGGACACCTTTGTCCAACGGGTGCGCTGTATGGCGCGCTTGGCAGCAAAGGCGCACTGGTTGTGGATGCCACCGAGCGTGAACGCTGTACGCGCTGCATGGACTGCTTTCATGTCTGTCCAGAGCCACAGGTACTTCGCGCGCCCTTGCTCGATAAACACAGTCCGGTACAGGTTACTGACCGAGACTGCATAACATGCGGACGCTGTATTGATGTCTGCGCTGAAGACGTTTTTAAAATAACCCTTAGATGGAAACCGGGAGCAAAGTCATGAAAAGCCTGAGAATGGGATGGTTTCGCTGGATCACCGCCCTGGCGATAATGGGCAGTGCGATAGCAACTGCACAGGTCGATTTAAGCCAATCGCCAGAAGTCGCCGCGACACAGCCGGGAAATAGCCGGATGCCGAAGCAGCAGGAGCGTATGGCGCTCAACTATGTCAACCAGCCACCGATGATCCCGCATAGCGTGGATGGCTATCAGGTCACCCCGACCTTTAACCGTTGCCTACAGTGCCACGGCGTGGAGAGCTATCGTTCCACCAGCGCCCCCCGCGTCAGCCCAACCCATTTTGTCGACAGAGACGGCAAAGTGCTGAGCAATGTCGCACCTGCACGCCATTTCTGCCTGCAATGTCACGTGCCGCAAGCGGACAGTTCGCCGATTACCGGTAACACGTTCGCCCCTTCTAAAGGCTTTGGACAGTGAGGTTTGCTATGAAACAACCAGGAAAAGTGGGACGGTTGTTGCGCCAGCTGTGGCAATGGTGGCGTCGTCCGAGTCGGCTGGCGCTGGGAACATTGCTCATTATCGGCTTTGCGGGCGGTATTTTCTTTCTGGCGACATCCCAGAAAGGCATGGAAATGAGCAACAGCGAGGCGTTCTGCATCAGCTGTCATGAAATGCGCAATACCGTGTATCAGGAATATATGGAAACCGCGCACTACAGCAACCGCAGCGGCGTGCGTGCCACCTGCCCGGATTGCCACGTTCCGCATGAGTTTGTGCCGAAAATGGTGCGTAAAATTCAGGCCAGTAAAGAGCTGTACGGCAAGATAATGGGCACGATTGATACGCCACAAAAGTTTGAAGCACACCGGCTGACGATGGCGCAGAGCGAATGGCGGCGCATGAAAAATAACAATTCTCAGGAATGCCGTAACTGTCACAATTTTGACTACATGGACTTCTCAGGGCAAAAAACGGTCGCGGCGGAGAAACACAGCGAAGCAATAAAACTCGGTCAAACCTGTATCGATTGCCACAAAGGCATCGCACACAAACTGCCGGACATGCACGGCGTCAAAAGCGGGTTATAACCCGCACCCTTCGTAACACTCGGGACGGTGTATGCCGTCCTATCGTTGCTGACAAAGTCCGTCGAGCGGGAGTAACGAAGACGTTGTGAATACCGTGAGGGTTTCGTGCGCAGTAAGCCGCGTGATTTTCTGCAACTCGTGTCGCACGCGCCCGACGCGGGTGTGGCTAAGGCCGCTCTCAGCACAGCCGGAAAAAACCGCCCCAAAATAACAATGTACTCAGTTCAGTCTTTTGATTTTATGGGGTTGGCTCGCGTAAAAAAAATCGCGCAGAGGTGTACATGACCGCCGGATGAGCGGCATGGACGCCGCGAAAGCCTGCGCCGCGTCGGGAGCGCGTCGCAGGCGGTCCGAACAGCGGGCATGAACACCGAAGGCACCGCGAAGCGGCGCGATTTACCGCGAAAAGCCAGGGGTCACGGGGCGACGGCGACTGAGCCGCCCCGTGTCGGGCGCGTGCGACGTGAGTTGCAGAGATTGCCCCTGCTTATTGCGCACGAAACCTTCACCGTAACAACAGAAACAACAAAAGGGCGATATATCGCCCCTCTGCTATTGATGATGAAGATAAAAAGAGGACTTACTTGCCGGTGGTCGCCTGCACCGGCATTGACGCTTTCGCCTGTTCCACGCTGCGCTCAATGACCGCTCGGCGCGTGTCGTTTTGCGGTAACAGCTGCAACATGGCTTCCCAGGCGTTAATCGCGTCCTGATAGCGCTGGGCTTCATAGGCATTGAAAGCCAGCAGGCTCAATACACGCACATTGGTCGAACCAGAATTCATCAGTTCACGCAGCATGTCTCCACCGCGTTGGCTATCACGCGGATCGGTGGATCGCGACAGCAGATCGGCATAGTCCAGCGCTAGGTCGGTGTTTTTCGGATCGAGTTGGAACGCTTTGGCAAACGCCTGCACTGACATGTCGTAGTTATTCAGCAAACCCGCAATACGCCCCAGCATCCACCAGTCTTGTGAATTGTCTGGCTGCGTTTCCAGTTGGCTACGCAATCCCAGACCGAGACGTGCGACGTCTTCAATGGTCAGTGGTTCGGCGTCAGGATCCAGCGCTCGCTTCATCAGGTCCGGCGTTAACGCCACAACCTGCTGCAATTCCTGCACCCGATTAACCGCGGAAGTCTTCCAAAACACGCCGAGGCTGACGATAACCAGCAACAGCACGCCCGGCAGCAAAACCCAGCTGTTCAGCGGGCGCTGTTGTGCCTTCGCATCGCCGGGAATGTCCTGCAATAGCGTATGCTGGAGTTCCTCAACCAGTTGAGCACGTTCCTGCTCATTGGCGACGTCCACAGTAAGCTCACGCAGACGATCGCGATACAGCGCCTGATTGATCGCATCGCGATCGTATTCGCCTCGTGACGACCACGGCGCAAGCAGCAGCGCGGAAAGCGCAATCAGCAATAGCACAATGGTTGCGATCAGTAGCATCATTCGGATTTCCCCTCACGTTCCAACAGCGTCTGCAAGCGCTTCTTATCCTGTTCGCTCATCGGTTCTTTGGCACTTCTGATGCGACGGGCACGCCGAATAATCACCCATGATCCCACAGTCAGAAACAGCGCGGGCAGGAGCCACAGCAGAACCGTAAAAGGCGTGATCGGCGGTTCATACGTCACAAAATAGCCGTAACGATCCACCATATAATCGACAACCTGCTCTTTCGTTTGTCCCTGCTGCATCAGTTCATACACTTTCTGCCGCATATCCGAAGCAATCATCGAATTGGAATCGGCAATGCTGTTGTTCTGGCATTTTGGGCAGCGCAGTTGCATGGTTAACTCACGAAACTGTTGCTCCTGCGTGTCATTGTCAAAACGCAATACCTCGGAGGACGCCAGCACGCTGAACGACAGAAGCAGTGCGCTAAGGAAACCGATCACTCTCATGTGCCACCCTCCTTGCTGTATTGTTCCCACAACGGTTGCAGCGTTTCTTGCCACACCTGCCTGTTGAGATCGCCCGCATGGCGATAGCGAATGATGCCTTTTCCGTCGATCAGGAAGGTTTCCGGTGCGCCGTACACACCCAGATCCAGCCCCAGCATGCCATCGCCATCAAATAAGCTCATCGCATAGGGGTTGCCTAGCGTCTTCAACCATTCGACCGCTTTGGGGCGTTCATCTTTATAATTCATGCCCACGACGCGGATTCCCTGCGCCGCCAGCGTGTTGAGAAACTGGTGCTCCGCGCGGCACGTCGGGCACCAGGTCGCCCAAACGTTCAGCAGCAGCGGTTTGCCATCGCTCAGCTCAGATTGGCTATAAACCTTTCCCGCCTGATCCAGCGATTCAAGACGAAACGCGGGAATCGGTTTGCCAATCAGAGCCGACTCCAGCCGCATCGGATCGTCGCCGTCGCTGTTACGCACCAGTTGCCACAGCAAGGCAACGGCCAGCAGTAAAAACAGGACGAGCGGGATTAACAAAATCTTACGGCTCATGATGATGCCCCCCGGACCGCACGACGCAGGCGATAGCGAGGATCAAACATGCACAGGATGCCGCCTAACGCCATCAGCCCCCCGCCGTACCAAATCCAGCGGATAAACGGTTTGTAATACAGCCGCACCGCCCAGCTACCGTCATCCAGCTTTTCCCCCAAGGCCGCATAGAGATCGCGCGTCACACCCGCATCAATGGCGGCTTCCGTCATGATCGCGCCGCTGGTGTTGTAGAAGCGTTTTTCCGCCTTCAAGATCGCTTCCGGCTTGCCGTTATGCGTCACCTCAATCGTCCCTTTCGCGCTTTGCCAGTTAGGCCCCACGACATCACGCACGCCTTGAAACGTAAAACGGTAATCGTGGATCTCGATGCTGTCGCCCGCCCGCATCCGTACATCGCGCTCAACGCTATAATTCTGGCTGAAGGCGATGCCTACCACCGTCACTGCCAGCCCAATATGACCGCACACCATGCCCCACTGGCTCAGTGAAAGTGTGGTCAAACCGCGCAGCAGACCATGACGACGGGTGGAGCTGGTATACAGCTCGTACACCGTTAAGAAGAACACCCACAGCGCCATCGACAGGCCGACCACCGTCATGGCAACAAGGGAATCCTGTAACAGCCACGGCAGTAGCAGCGACAGTGCTGCCGTCACGGCCAGCGCAATCAGCAGCAGCTTACGCAGCTTTTGCGGTTCGTCACGCCGCCAGCGAACCAGCGGTCCCACGCCCAGCAGTAAGGCAAAAGGCGCCATTAACAGAGTAAACATGGTGTTAAAGAACGGCGCACCAATCGAAATGCTGCCTAAACCCAGCTGTTTATGCACCAGCGGCAGCAGCGTTCCCAGCAGCACGACGAGCGTGGCCGCCATCAGGATCAGGTTATTGCCGAGCAGGAAAGTCTCACGCGACCAGAGCGAATTCGTTACCCGCGCCCGTACCCGGTTGCCTTTGATGGCAAACAGCAGCAAAGAACCGCCGATAACAATGACCAGAAACGCGAGAATAAACATGCCGCGCGCCGGATCGGAGGCAAACGCATGCACCGACACCAATACACCGGAACGTACCAGAAACGTCCCCAACAGGCAGAGCGAGAACGCGCCGATGGCCAGCAACACCGTCCAGGCTTTGAAACTGCCGCGTTTTTCGGTGACCGACAGCGAATGTAGCAGCGCCGTGCCCACCAGCCACGGCATCAATGACGCATTCTCTACCGGATCCCAGAACCACCAGCCACCCCAGCCGAGTTCGTAATACGCCCAGCCCGAACCGAGCACGATACCCAGCGTCAGGAATGACCACGCCGCCTGCGTCCACGGTCGGGACCAGCGAGCCCATGCGCTGTCCAGCCGCTCAGCCAGCAGCGAGGCGACCGCAAACGCAAACGCCACGGAAAACCCAACATAGCCCATGTAGAGCAATGGAGGGTGGAAGATTAACCCGACATCCTGCAACAGCGGGTTGAGATCACGCCCGTCAATCGGGTAGTCCGGCAGCGTGCGCGTAAAGGGATTCGACGTCAGGATGATGAACAGCAAGAAGCCGACATTAATCATCCCCATGACGGCCAGTACGCGAGCAACCGCATCCAGCGACATCCCACGGCTGAATACCGCCACGGCGAAGGTCCAGCCGCTCATCAGCAGCACCCAGAGCAGTAGCGACCCTTCATGTGCGCCCCACGCTGCCGCCACGCGATACCACACTGGCAGCGCGCGGTTCGAGTTGTTGGCTACGTAGAGGACGGTGAAATCATTGATCACCAGCGCATGCACCAACACGAGGAAAGACGCCAAAATGCATGCAAACAGCGCCCAGGCAAGCGGACGCGCCAACGCCATCAAACGAGTATCCTGACGCGATGCGCCCCACAGCGGATACACGCTGAGCAACAGCGCGACGCCTAGCGCCAGGCAGAGCAGATAATTGCCCACTTCAGGCATCATAACCGTTTACCCTCTGTGGCCGCCGCCGGTGCATGGCCGTGCTGTCCTTCCATCGCCGCTTTGATTTCCGGTGGCGTGTAGTTTTCGTCATGTCGGGCAAGCACTTCTTTCGCCATAATATGATCGTCGGTATCCAGAATGCCCTGTGCCACCACCCCTTGCCCCTCGCGGAACAAATCCGGCAGCATTCCGTTATAGGTCACCTCCACGGAGCCCTGCGCATCATAAACAGTGAAGCGGACTTCCAGACTTTGGCTGTCGCGGCGCACGCTGCCCGGCATCACCATGCCGCCGACGCGCAAACGCTGCCCGATCGCCGGTTTTTCCTGCGTTTCGTTCTTGCCGTAAAGAATTTCGCTAGGTGTATAAAAGAGATCGATATTTGAGCTCAATGCATAGAGCGTCAGCGCTATCGTCACTACCGCACCGCAGACCACGGCCACGATGGCATAGAGGCGAGTTTTACGCGGTGTGCTCATTGCACCACCTCCATCGTTTCCGACTGGCGGGCCGTATTCTTACGCTGCTCGCGCGCCTGCTGGCGGCGGATATCACTCAGCAATGCGCGGCGACTCAAGAGGGTATGACCGACCAATGCGCTCAGCGGTAACAGCGTGAGCACCACAGCCAGCCACACATAAAAGGCATAGCCGCCCATCGCAAAGAAATCTTGCCAACTCGTGAAAGCGATGTTCATCGTGCTATTCCTCCTTTATTAAGCAGCGCAGCAACCCAAGGCGCGCGGCGCTGCTGCACCAGTATCAAGTTACGCAAGCGCATGAGTGACAACGTCACGAATAAGCTCATAAATCCTAACATCATGATTCGCAGCGGGAGACGCATGGCGGGATCGATCGTTTTCTGCATTTTTGTCGATCCCTGATGCAGGGTGTTCCACCACTCGACCGAGAAATGGATGATGGGTAAATTCACCACGCCAACCAGCACCAGAATCGCCGCCGCCCGACCGGCAAGACGGCGATCGTCAAAGGCGTTGTAGAGCGCGATGATGCCCACGTACAGAAACAGCAGAACGAGTTCCGACGTCAGACGCGCATCCCACACCCACCAGGTTCCCCACATCGGTTTCCCCCAGGTGGCGCCCGTCGTTAGCGCAATAAAGGTAAACACCGCGCCGACCGGTGCCATCGCCGCTACGGCCAGCTCCGCCGTTTTTGACTGCCGAATCATCCCGATAAGCGCACATATCGCCATCACGGCATAGACGCCCATCGACCATACGGCTGCTGGTACATGCAGGTACATGATGCGATACCCTTGCCCTTGCTGATAATCCGCAGGCGCAAACCCAAATCCCAGCAGACAACCGCCGATCAGCAACGTGGCACTGATCAAGGCAACCCAGGGGATAAGCCTGCCGCAAAGGCCATAAAGGCGATCCGGCTGCGTAAGCTGATAGTTTTTTTTCAACATAATCGTGTGCTCACTTTGCGTAAAACTCATCCCAACGGGACGATGAAGGCGATCCTGAGATCGGAAAATTATTGTATGCTCACCCGCAACGCCGCCGCCGTGGCAAACGGGCTCAGGGTGGCGCTGCCCGCCAGAAAGGCACCGAGGATCGCCAGATACCCACCGACCGGCAGTTGCATCATCGCGGCCTCGACTGCCGCCGTCGCAAAAATCAACAGCGGTATGGTGAGCGGCAAGACCAGCAGGCTTAACAGCACACCGCTGCGGCGCAGCCCGACCGTTAACCCCGCGCCAATAGCCCCCAGAAAACTGAGCGTTGGCGTGCAGAGCAACAGCGTTAACGCCATCACCCACCAGCCGTGGCTGTCCAGCCCAAACAACAGCGCCGCCAGCGGAGAAAGCAGCAACAGCGGCAGCCCGCTGACCATCCAATGCACAACCACTTTCGCCAGCACCACTAACGGCAGCGGCAAAGGCAACAGCGTCAGCTGTTCCAGCGAACCGTCCTGATAGTCATCGCGGAAAAGGCGATCCATCCCCAGCAGCGAAGCGAGCAACGCCGCCACCCATACCACGCCGGGTGCCACACGCATCAATAGCTGCGGCTCTGGTCCAATAGCCAGAGGGAACAAAATGATGACGATCAGGAAGAACCACAGAGGGTTGAGAATTTCCGCGTTATTGCGCAACGCGACGCGCAGTTCTCGGGCAATCAGACGCCGCATGATGGGGTTCCCTCACTCGGCGTAAGCTGGATACAGCGAATATCCTGAGCGAACGGACGCAGCGGCTGGTGAGTGGTTAAAATGATGATGCCGCCACGCGCAATATGGTGTTCCATACGCTGTGTCAGCATTTCGACGCCCGCCACGTCAAGCGCGGTCAGCGGCTCATCCAGAATCCACAGCGGGACGTCGGTGAGCCACAAACGCGCCAGCGCGACACGACGCTGTTGTCCCGCCGAAAGACGCGCCACGGGCACATCTTCATAGCCAGCCAGCCCGACGGCGGCCAGCGCTTGCCAGAGTGCATCCTGATCCTGTTGCGGATAGAAAAAGCGCAGGTTCTCTTCACCCGTCAGGACGCTTTTGATGCCCGGCTGATGGCCTAACCACAGAAGCTGCTGATTAAACTGCTCGCGCATACGGTTAATGCGTTGCCCTTGCCAGCAGATCTCCCCCGATTCAGGCGTCGCCAGACCGCTTAAAATGCGCAATAGCGATGTTTTGCCCACCCCGTTGGCACCGGCAATCTGCACCATTTCTCCCGCGCTGGCCGTAAACGACAACGCGCTGAACAGCACATGCTCATCGCGTATGCAAACCACATCGCGCGCTTCTAACATCGGGGTGTACTCCTACTTTCTAATGCCATATACCCTTGGGTATAGAATAACATGGTGCCTTTACTCCCCCTCTTGGGGGCCGTAACCCTAAAGAGTTAATCTTTTTTATTGAGATCAATAAAATCGGTGATTCCGGTTATCCCCGCCCATCATGGCGGTGCCAAAAGCCGCGCTGCCCCCTTTTATTCAAGAGTTATCACGCACTATTTCTGGCTATTCTTCAGCAGCGTTGCCGTGTTGATCGCCTCGATCAACTGGACGCGATTAACCCGCGGGCTGTACGTGTCCAGTAAACGCTGCCAAATCGTAATCGCGCGTGCATAATCGGCCTTCAAAAACGCATCGGATGCCAGCAGCATCAGCGCTGTCACTTCATTGGCATCCAGCGCCAGCGCTTTATCAACCATCTCTTGCATCGGCGGTGTGACGGCCTGACCGGCCTGGTAATACAGCACCGCTGCCAGTGCCGAATACAGCTCAGCACTGTCACCCTTCAGCGCAATCGCCTGACGATAAGCGCGCAATGCGTTGTCATACGCGTTACGGTAAAGATAATATTCACCCAGCTCAGCCCAGAGGACGCTGTTGCCCGGTGTTTTCCGAATGTTGTCCTGCAAGGCAGTAAGCTGTTTTTCCTGCTGTTGCGCGTCGCTAAAATCATGGAGCGGATCGGCAAGTCGCTGGCGTTCCGTCTGAACCAGCGCAGCACGCGGGCTTAGCATGTAGAACGTCGCACTGCTCAATAAGATAACGATGACCGCAGCCACAACGGCGATGGCAGGCATTGGGCGCTGCGCAGAAGAAGAGGATGAGGCTAACGGCAGATCGTGGGACAGCTCTCGACCCAGCATCTTTGCCTCATGCTCGGACAGATGCTTTCCTGCCTGTTCACACTGAAAATGCCAGATGCGCTCCGCTAAACGCTGTAGCTTGCCATCCCCCTCCGACTGACGCAGGGGCAGTAGCGGCCATAGCAGCCCAGCCGCCAGAACGACAATCGCGACAGCGACGAACACCATACTTAATACGTTCAGGTCCAACAGGTTCACGCTTAACAGGCTCATGAGCGCGCCCCTCGATTTTGCCGCCGCATCACCCGCCACGCGATAACTGCAATCGCTAACAGCAAAAGCAGCGGCGTGAGCCAAAGGATGCCGGTTTGCATTTTCATCGGTGGGTTGTACTGAACAAAGTCGCCATAGCGTTGATTCATAAACGCCATAATGTCTGACTTGTCCTTGCCCTGCTCCACCATGGAAAAGACCTCATGACGCATACTCACCGCCACGGGCGAATTCGATTCCAGCAGACTCTGGTTCTGGCATTGTGGGCAGCGTAATTCGCCAGCAATCGCCATCGCAGCCTGACGCTGCGCCTGACTGGAAAACGCCCAGGTATCGACCACCTGAGCCTGTACAGAAAAAGCCAGCAGCATGAAAAGGAGCGCAATGTATTTAGCCATAGGCCCTTCTCCCTCTGAACCACCCCAGCAGCGCGCCCGCGACCATCAGTAGGCCGCCGCCCCATACCCAGCGAACACCGGTTTGCACATAGAAACGCATGGCATAGCGGTTTTCGCCGGTTTTCTCTCCCATCACGGCATACCATTCTCTGATTGGCCCCCAGGCAATGCCCGGCTCAACCATTTGCTGTTTACGTGCGTTGTAATAACGGCGTTCCGGCCTCACCTGAGCGATCGGTGAGTCGCCACGATAAATCGCAATCACAGCCTGCTCGGCGGTGTAATTCTGTGCTGCGATTAACTCCAGCTGTAAAAATCGGAAATGGTAGTCGCCCAGCGTGACCTGTTCTCCCTGACCCACATTGGCACTGATTTCCTGCTTGCTGCCCGCAGAGAACACAATTCCCAGGGCAAAGAGCGCCACGCCCGTATGCGCCAGCAGTGCAGGAAGCTGCTGACGTATCGCCGACAGCGGCTGTAACCACTGCGCGGCCATAATCCAGCCGATCAGACCCGCAGCCAGTGCGACGGCGTACCCATGCGGCCATAAGACCAGCGCGGTGATGACGCCGACACCCAGCGTCACTTCGAAACGTCGGACAGGCCATCGTGCGCTGCGTTTCCAGTAGCCTCCCGCTGCTACCCCGATGAGCAACAGCATCAGGCCACCGAAGGGTAAGAGCACACGGTTAAAATAGGGCGCGCCCACGGAGATTTTCCCCCAGCCCGCCAGCCCATAGATCATCGGGTAAAGCGTGCCAAGTAATACCACCAGCGCGACGGCACTGAATAACAGCAGCACCAGCAGTATCGCCATTTCCCGCGACCAGCCGGAGAAGCGGGCAGCAGAATGGACAAGCTGAGCCCGCCAGCCATAAACCGCCAGCGCCGCCATACTCAAGCAGGCGAACAGAATAAATAGAGGCACCGCACGGCCATGTTCGAGAGCGAACGCATGAACCGATACCAGTATCCCGGAACGCACAATCAGCGTGCCCAACAGGCATAAAATGAACGTCAGCAACGCCAATATCAGCGACCAATGGCGGAAGATGCCGCGCATGCGGGTGACAGACAGGCTGTGCAGTAATGCGCTGGCCGTAAGCCACGGGAGTAGCGAGGCGTTCTCTACCGGATCCCAG
Organism: Pectobacterium carotovorum; assembly: GCF_900129615.1. Lineage (GTDB taxonomy): Bacteria > Pseudomonadota > Gammaproteobacteria > Enterobacterales > Enterobacteriaceae > Pectobacterium > Pectobacterium carotovorum. The sequence continues at coordinate 801,463 of NZ_FQWI01000001.1, forward strand.
AACCACCATCCTCCCCAGCCCAGTTCGTTATAGGCCCACCACGATCCGAGGATGATTCCTAGCGTCAACAGGCTCCAGGCGGGCAGCGTCCAGCGCCAGCAAATCCAGGCGGCTGGCGCAGTAAACTCACCGTGAATCAGGGCGGCTAACGCCAGCGCCGCACTCACGGTTAACCCGCCATAGCCCAGATAGAGCAACGGCGGATGCAGGATAAGACCAATGTGTTGCAACATGGGGTTGAGATCCCTTCCCGCCACCGCAGGCGGGAAGAGACGCACAAAGGGATCGGAGAAAAAGACAATGAACATCAGCAGCGCAGTCGCGATCACAGCCAGCATCGCCAGCGTCAGCGGAAACAGATCGCTTTCCGCCTTACGATAGCGACAGGCGAACGCGGCACTCCAGCCGGTTAAACATAACAGCCATAGCAGCAGCGATCCTTCATGCCCGCCCCAGACCGCTGCAATTTTTAGCCGCAGCGGTAAATCACGATGACTATGTTGAGCGACGTAATTAACAGAAAAATCATCCTGTACCACGCTCAGCGTCAGCGCGATAAACGCGAACAGCACGAGGCCAAACAGTACCAACGTCCAGCACCGCGCCAGTCGGTAAGTGCCCGACCAGCGCAGGGAATAGCCTGAAAATGTCAGCAACGCCGTCGCCACACCGACGCAAACCGCCAGCGACAGCGCGACATACCCAAATTCTGGCAATAACAACATCAACAGGCCTCTTGCTGGGAATTAGACAACGGTTAACTGCCCCGCATAGAGGATAAAGAAGCGCAGTAGCAAGACGCCCACCAGACTCATGCCGCAGACCGCCAGCACGCCATAAGGTGAATGCTGTCGGTTAGCCCATGACTTGAGCAGCAAGGGAAGGATTAATCCAATCCCTACCACGCCCAGCCAGAACCACACGGCCCAGAACCCACCGCCCACGGCGGCCACCAGCGCCCGCTGCTTCCCATCGTCCCCTAAAGCAAGGCCGATAAAGAACGCAAACAGTAAGAAGATTTCTAACCACACGACCGGCGTTTCGACACGGTGTACAAAGTGCGCTTCTTCGCTATGCGGATTGCGGCGATAGCGGCAGGCCATAGCGATCAGCGCGACTGCGGCACCGGAGGACACCCCCGAAAACAGGAATAGCGCCGGTAAGATCGGGTTATTCAGCAGCGGATAGGTCTTCAGCGCGGAGAGTAAAAACCCGGTATAAGCCCCTAACATCACCGCCAGCAGTAACATCACGATATCCAGCGATTTCTGCATCGGTGCCAGCCAACTGAGCACCTTGGGAAGAATGTTCAGCTTCGGCAACCAGCGCTGTTGCAGCACGATAACCTGCTCGCTGAAAATGTTGACCAACCAGACCGCCAGCGCCGCCATATAGACCTGAAACAGCATGACCCCAACTGACATCACCGAGGTAAAGCTGTAATGGAACATGAGCTTCCAGAACGTCCAGGGGCGCGTCAGGTGGAAAACCAGAATCAGCAATCCCAGAATGATGGTGCACGGTGCAAGAATCAGCGTGGTGCGCATTAGCGTACTGTCGGCGGTTGCCTGTTCGGGGTGGTAGCGTCGCAGTAGGACCGACAGCGTCACCAGCCCCGCAGAAATGCCCACCAGGAACAGGTAAATCGCAATTGGCCAGTCCCAGACTAACGAAGCAAAATGGAATGCGCTTGAAGACACGGGCGTCATTGATGAACCTCCCCGTATTTAAACGGTACGCGATAAACCTTAGGACGAGTGCCGAGCGCGATTTTGTAGCGATACGTCGGCTGTTGACGAAGCAGGCGGGAAATCTCGCTATCAGGATCGTCAAGGTTGCCGAACGTCAGCGCGTTCGTCGGGCAAGACAACACACAGGCGGGCAGTTTTCCGGCTTTCAGGTTGGTCTTGCGGCAAAAGTCGCACTTGTCCGCCGTTTTCGTCTTCGGATGAATAAAGCGCACCTGATAAGGACAGGCAGCAATACAGTATTGGCACCCGACGCACAGATCGGGATTCACATCCACAATGCCGTTTGTCGCATCGCGATATGACGCCCCGGTCGGACACACGTCAACACAAGGCGCATGATCGCAGTGCTGACAGGAGTGACGGAAAAAGCGGTATTTCACGTCTGGGAAGGTCCCAATCGGTTCGCTGCGAACGATCGTCAAGCGCGACACGCCTTCCGGCACCTGATTGACTTCCCGGCAGGCATCCATGCACGCCGTACAGCCGATACAGAGCGATTCATCGTGGATCATGCCATAGCGGACGCCGTTGATATTCAGCGTCTGTGCGACAACTTGCCCCGCCGTACTGGTGATGGCAATGAGCCCCCCCATACGGGCAAGAAATTGACGACGAGAGCAACTCATGGCTGCCTCTTATTACCCAGATGAACTGAGGCTGGGTTGAAGTCTGGGTTATTGCGCTGATCGCTATGGCAATCCACGCACAGTTTGATGCGGCTCTTGTCGTTCAGCGTCTGCATACTATCCTGCGTGGGATGCAACTGGTGGCAGCTGGCACAGGCCACTTTCGCGACATGCACATCGTGTGGCCAAAACGATTTCTGCAACTGTTCCGGCGTATGGCATGACATACAGACGCTGTTTTGTTCTTCCACCTTATACATTGGGAAGTTAAAGCGCATGACATCTCTGACGCCTTCGCGGTGCATCGGCGATGGCTTACCATGGCAGTTTGTGCAGGTCAGTTGCTGCTGATTATGCGGGTTGACGGCGGAGGCATGTTTGCCCTGCATGCCATCCTCTTCCGGTTTATGGCACTGTAGACAAGCCTCATCGGGATTGCGCTGCGGCATGACCTCCCAGCGCTCTCCTTTTTCCGCCTGAGGTGCGGGCTGCGTCAGCCCTGGCAATGCCCAAAGCAGGCCTGATACCAGCACCCCGGCAGTCAATAACGAACGTAATACGCTCATATCCACTCCACTTTATGATCGCCCGCATCCACGGGCGATGAGGGGTTATTAGTTCAGTCGTCCCGCTTTACGCGCTTGCTCATCCCACTGCGGCACTACCGTGTTCAGGAAATCCTGTTTTTCGGCTTTGATTTGCTGCATGTTGAGCCCAATCGCCTGCTGCGCTTTCTCTTTCGTCGAGATATCCGGTAGTTTGACTTCCCCTGTCACCCCTTTTTGTGCCAACAGACGCACCAGTTTGGTTCTCGCCTCGGCGGATTTACTCAGCGAGGTACCGAGCATCCGTAAGCCTTCATCCGGCGCATGCATGTGAATACCGTGAGAGGCTACCGCCAGATCCCAGCGCCATTGCGCATGGCGAATATCCATCAGAATCGGCTGCATTTCTGCTTCGGTCGCACCGGCATCCCAGGCCGCTTTAGCCTCAAAGTGCGCGTGAACCAATTGCTCTTCTGCTTTCAGTTTTAAGTCCTGAATAGCCGTTTTGCGTTCAGCAACCACCTTCTGCATCGCCGCTTTATCCTGCGTGTGGCAATTGGTGCAGGTTTCGCCGTAATTATCGAAAGGGTTGCCGATCTTGTGATCGGTATACAGCTTGCCGTCCGCGTTTTTCACTTTCGGCATATGGCAATCGATACAGGTCACGTTGTTTTTACCGTGAATACCAATGCTCCAGGTTTCATATTCTGGATGTTGGGCTTTCAGCATCGGCGCGCGGGAAAGGGAATTGGTCCAGTCGGAGAAGGAAATGGCGTCATAGTATTTTTCCATGTCTTCGACTTTCGTGCCGTTATCCCATGGGAATTTCACCGCTTTGTCTTTACCGGAAAAATAATACTCAACGTGGCATTGCCCACAGACCATCGATTGCTGCCCAAACCGACTGGTTTGATCAAACGGTTTGCCAATGGCTTCCATTGCGCGCTCTGCGTAAGGACGGGACAGCGTCAGCGCCGGTTTGCCCTGAGCGAAATCTGGGGACGCGGTATCATGGCAGTCCGCACAGCCGAGATCGTTAGTAATCTCCGGCCCGCCTCGCGCCCACTTGCCTTTGAAGTAGCCGTCCTCGCCTTCCTTTTGGATCAAGCGGGCGACATCTGGGCTTTTACAACTCCAGCACGCCATCGGCAGAGGGCCATCTTCTGCCGTCTTGGGTGCGCCAGTACGCAGCGTTTCACGCACGTCCGTTATGGCGTAGGCGTGGCCACGCGGCTTGTTATAGTCTCTGGAGAAGGGATAACCCGCCCAGAGAATCACCATCATGGGGTCTTCTGCCAGCGCATCATGACGCTCAGACTGTTCACTGGTCGCTTTCCACGAGTTGAACTGATCGGGGTGTTGATTGGTGAATACGGAGTTTCTTGCTTCTATCGGGGCGGGAGGTGGTGACACCGGAGCATCAGCGGAATAGGCTGGCATCATTAGAAAGAGACTGGCTACCATGCCCCACAGATAGGAGATTGACGTGCTTATCCTGACCATGCGTTTGTGTCCAAATTAAGCCGCCTACTGGCGGTCATTTTAGTTATCCATTTGACAGAAACCACAACAACTGTCGTGACATTACTCGCACTATGAATAACAAAAAGATGCATTCAAAATATTGTTTTTGATCAAAGGTAAAGAAAAGTAATGAATCGTATCGAAAGTTATATGAGGATTGTCTCAGTCACGGAGGGGGCATCGCAGAATATGGCAAGGGGCTTAAACACGGGGGACTTAAAAATTAAGCACTTAAAAACCGGGTGTTTAAGGATCAAGACAGGTGGCGCGAGCACTGGGATGACGCGCCCATCTCGGCAGTTCATCCCAGTTCATTTGCTGATACAGCGCGGCGTTTTGCCCGATAGAGCACATCAGAAGCTAAATAAGTGGGGCTTAAGTGAAAAATAGTGCCCCACTGTATGCCTTCTGGGATTTTTATTTCCCTTGACCATAGGCCAACGCCAGCTTGGCGTAGAAATCTTCCAGCGTGAAGCGGGCATCAACGGCGTTATACACTCGAATCTGGCGCGCATTGTCCTGTGGTGCATAGGTCAGGTCGTCGTTTAGCTGCGGTGCATTAACCAGCGTGTAGTGGTATTCATGGTCATCCAGCAGCAGAGAAACCGAGGGGTTATCACCCAATACCCAGACTTCGCTTTTCGGCCAGGGAACGTCCTTGATGGTTTCGGAAATCGCGCGATTAAACTCGATCAGTTGCTGCCACAGATACTCCCCCACTTTCCCCTGCGGCTTAACGCGTACGGCAAGCTCAGACAGCGAGACGCGCACGGACATATAAACATTATGCGGCACCTGCCACAACGGCACCTGAGACTTGAATACGCTGTTCGCCGCGACCGGATCGTTAAACATATTGTATTCCCAGCCGCCTTTCGGATAAGGCATGCCGCCAATCCACACCACCGTCATTTTGCTGGCGATCGTCGGTTCAGCCTGTAGCGCGGCAGCGATATCCGTAATCGGCCCCATGACTAATACAAACAGCGGATGCGAATCGTCTTTTAACGCTTCCTCGATCAGCATCTGCGCCCCTTCACTCAACGCAGACGCGCCACCGTCGGCTTTCAGCGCCTGCGTCGCACCGCGATAAACGGGGATGTCCGTTTTTCCCATCACCGTCATCAGGCGTTGAAGCTCATGGTAGCTTTCCATCATGCTATTTTCGCCATCACGTTTCATCAACGGCGCAGTACGGGAGTAATGGGCGGCAATCAGCCCTTTTATCTGCACCGTTGGCGTCAACACCGCATGGGCAACGGCAAAATCATCGTCAGCCTCGTTTTTCGCATCGGCGCTGATAATGACGCGGATCTGTTTATGATCGGCTACATCAAAAGGTGAAGTTTGAGCCTGCGCAGTGAACGCGCTGAGGAACGGCAATGCCACAATCAGCATGGCAAACCGGGAAAAGTACCTGTGAATAGACATGATTATCCTTAACGGTGCTTGGCAATCGTTGATATGGCAGCCCAGCGATCCAGGCTGCCATCAGAGAAAGCAGGCATGCCACGACGCAGCCCGCAGCATGAAGATGCTATTTAAAAAGCTTCTGAACAAACTCGCTGTAGGCCGGTCGCCAGACATCCATTTCATGGCCGAGATTCGGATAATGGTGGTAGTCAAACCGGATATTTTTCTGCTCCAGTACGGTTTTCAGACCCGCAATATCCTTACCGGTGATGTTGTCGGTTTCACCAATCACCACCGTGAAGTTATTCAGTTGCTGATTGATCTGCTCCGGTCGTTCAAGCTGTGCAGCAACGGCCGTGTTCGGCACCGTTTCGGTGGTCACGCCGCTGAACGTTGCCAGCCAGCCGAAGTGATCCAGGTGGCTCATGCCGGATACCAGTGCCTGATAGCCGCCCTGAGACAGCCCGGCCAGCGCCCTGCCGTTCGCATCCTGACGGACGTTAAAGCGTTTGCCGATCTCGGGGATAATGTCATGGATGAGTTCCCTGTCCGCCGCTAACGCATTGCGCGGATAGAACACCTTACGGCGCTCCTGCGGTGGATAGTCTTCCGGGATGATGCCGGGAACGTCCGTTTCCGTATCAGGAATGACGACCAGCATCGGCTCAATCTTTTTCTCCGCCAGCAGGTTATCCATCATCTGTGGTATCCGCCCCTGCACCACGGCCGATGCGCCCGTGTCACCAAAGCCGTGGTAGAAATACAGCACTGGCAACGGTTTTGACGATTCGCTATAGCCCGGCGGCGTCCAGACATAGACCTGACGCTCTGATTTCAATGCTTTCGAGTGATAGGTCAGCGTTCTTAGCTCACCGTGTGGGACCTGACGCACATCCAGAATGCTCCCCGGCACCAGAATCAAACTGGTATTTACCTGACGCTGTGGTTTAGTCAACGCCGTGCCGGTATCGATGGTGCGGAAGCCATCCACGCTGAAAAAATATTCATACAGGTTCGGTGCCAGCGCTGACGTTTTGAACGACCATACGCCAGATTCATCTTTCGTCATCGCATGGGACACAATGCTATCGGGCGTCGAACCGGTAAAAACACTGACCTGCTTCGCCGTTGGCGCAAACAGGCGGAAAGTGATACTGCTATCCGCGTTCACCGCCGTGACATACTGGCTTACGGGGACGGTTGCCGCGGGCATAACCGGAAAATCGGCAGGTAGCGCAGACGCGTTGACAGAAACGCCAGCCAGTACACTCAGGGTCAATAATGATAAAGATATTTTCTTCATGTTCATTCGCATAATTCCATCCCGAATATCACTTAATCGAGTCTGTTTTTGCTAAATGTAACAGCATCGCCGAGGCGGTGCCGACGTGATGACAGGTATTACCACCAGACTTCCGCCTGAACACCCAAGGAGAATTGATCGCTCTTACTGTCGTTAAATGTGGCCTTACTGATGTCGTTATCTTCAATTTTCAGGTAAGTGCCATAAAAACGAATTTCCGGTCGTGACGTCAGTATGCTGGTGTCCACTTTGATAGCGTGGTACAGCGTCGTTTTATAACCTGACTCATGATAGTTCACACCGTTCGTTTTATTAGTTTGGTTAAAATACGCTAGTTCTACACCCGTCTGGTTGAATTTATCCCAAATATAGGCAGGACGAAGTACGGCACGGATACTATCAAAATCGGTATTTGCGCCCGTGTCATAACTATAGATATCATTACCTTTTGAGTAGACCAACGCATTTGCCATAATAATATCATCGCGCAAATACATTTCTCCTTGCGAGATCGCGCGGAAGGCATTGCCTGAATGATTACCATAGTAGTCGCCATTACGGCTATACGTCGGGTTAGCATCGGATATATTGGCAAAACCGCTGGCAATAGAATTACTCGCGCCCTGCACGGTGAATTCATTAAATCCACCGTTATATAATCCTTGGCGTAAAATGACACCAGCAGTCCAGGCATCTTTCAATTTATACGATAAACCATCGATTTCATTATTATTCTGTACATTGCTCTTATTGGCTTGCGCATATTTACCAATCAGAGACAATGTTGCATCCTCCCACAGCGGAATACCTTTATAGCGAACATCAACCGCATTGGTATTGACCTGGTTTTTATCTTTTTTCGGGTCATTATATACGAATCGGCGCGCGTTAACGTCTTCACGGTTCAAAGAGACATCAAGTTTACCCACACCCAACTGCCAGTTCTCAATACCTACACCGCCCGCTGCTTCTGAACGATGACTTTTCCAGTCCAGCATCTGGATTTCATAGACTGGCAGGGTATTTTTACCTACCCAAAAATCAGCCTCTGGAGCGAATGGTAAGAACCCTTTTGTATTGACGTACATCTGGGAGAATTGCAGTTTATTTTCATTATCGGCGTCTTCGCCAAACCAGGCGCTGTTATACTGCATACCCACGTTACCATCTAATTGGATGACAGCATCGACACGCTTATTCCCTTCTGCATAAACTTTTTGGCTCAGTATGAGATCAAACCAACCACTGTGCTCATTACCAAAACGCCCTAATGAACCAATCGCATACGATTTTGGTGCGCCATGATCGGCCGTTGCCCATCCAGAACGGAAATACCCCGTATAGCTAAAGCCAATATCATCCTTAACGAACTTGCTCACTTCAGCTAACGTTAATGGCTTTTGTGGTGCATTCGTAGCATCATCAGCCGTATTTGCGGCTGGTTGAGCGGCAGGCGCAAGAACAACCTGATTAACCGATGACGTACCAGAAGAAGCAACAACCAGTGGTTTATCCTTTGCCACAGAGTTTGCTGCCAGACGTGCTTTATTTTCTGCGATCGTCTTATATTCACGCAGCTCTTTTTTCGTTGACTGCAATTCGGCTTTATTTGCCGCCAGTTCTTTCTCTAATAGTTCAAGTCTTTCTTCTACGGTCAATTTCGCGGCCATAGCACCATTAGACAAAAACACTGAAGACATCAGTAATACCATCATCTTTACAGGGAATTTTTTACGCATATTATTATCCGAGTAGGGTACATTTTTAAATTGGAAACAACATGCCTTCGACGCTAGCCGAAAGCTCGTCTATTTATAAAATTTTGTAAAACCCAAATGACCGTTTATATAATTTAATGGCTAGTCAATACCCTCCCGTTTCATTTTATTCTCCTGCCATCTTTCCCATGTGTAGTAAAAAAGAGAGTTCGCATTCATTCCAGAATTTTTTCTTAGAATGAATGCGTAAATAACGTAGCGATACGCTGATTTATTTCAACGTTTCTCCGTTAGAGGAAATAACGTCTTTATACCAGTAGAAACTTTTCTTACGTCGGCGTTCTAATGTACCGTTCCCTTCATCATCACGGTCGACATAAATGAAGCCGTAGCGTTTCGACATTTCGGCTTTTGACGCACTAACCAGATCGATAGGGCCCCAGCAGGTGTAACCCATAACCTCAACGCCATCTTCTAATGCTTCACCCACTTGATACAGGTGATCGTTCAGGTATTTGATGCGATAGTCATCGTTAATGCTGCCATCGTTCTCAAGTTTGTCTTTGGCACCCAAACCGTTTTCCACAATGAACAGCGGCTTTTGGTAGCGGTCATACAGATAGTTCAGCAAATAGCGCAGTCCTTCCGGGTCGATCTGCCAGCCCCACTCGGAGCTTTCCAGATGCGGGTTAGGCACCATATTCAAAATATTGCCGCGGGCTTTCAGGTTCACTTCTTCATCAGTCGTCACACAGCCCGTCATGTAATAGCTGAAAGAAATGAAATCGATGGTTTCTTTCAGCGACTGACGATCGTCTTCCGTTACTGTCAGCGTAATACCGTGCTGTGCAAAGAAGCGCTTCATGTACGCTGGGTAGTATCCTCGAGTTTGTACATCACCGAAGAACAGCCAGTCGCGGTTCTGCTGCATAGTTTCCAACACATCGCCCGGCTTACAGGTCAGCGGATACATCATCGCGCCCAGCAGCATGTTACCGATTTTGGCATCAGGGATAAGTTCATGGCAGGCTTTTACTGCTTTGGCGCTCGCAACCAACTGATGGTGAATCGCCTGATAAACCGCCTGTTTATCGCTTTCAGTGGGTAGTCCGACTCCCGTAAACGGTGCATGCAGCGCACAGTTAATTTCATTGAACGTCAGCCAGTATTTCACTTTGTCTTTATAGCGCTGGAATACCGTGCGGGCGTAGCGCTCGAAGAACGTAATCGTTTCACGGCTTCCCCAGCCGCCGTAATTCTTCACCAGACCGTACGGCATTTCATAGTGGGACAGCGTCACCAACGGCTGAATGCCATACTTTGCCATTTCATCAAACAGGCGATCGTAAAACGCCAGTCCTGCCTCATTCGGCTGGGCTTCATCGCCCTGCGGGAAAATGCGTGTCCAGGCAATCGAGATTCTCAGGCATTTGAAGCCCATTTCAGCAAAGAGCGCGATATCTTCGGGATAGCGGTGATAAAAATCGATCGCCGTGTCTTTAATGCCGCTGTCGCCCGGCGTACGCGTGACGATCTCGCCAAAAATACCCTGTGGCTGCAAATCGGACGTTGATAGCCCTTTTCCGTCCGTTAAATACGCACCTTCAACCTGATTGGCAGCGATCGCGCCGCCCCACAAGAATTCTTTCGGAAACTGATGGCTCATCTTTTCTCCTCCCAATTGGGTCATAAATTTCAATGTCAGCGGATTAACGTCAACAACGCGCCCTGTTCCTGCACGGTGTTTCCGGCAGTAGGCAGAACATCAACGTAATCTTCGCTATTGGTGATAATGACGGGCGTTGTCGTGTCATAGCCGGCTTTCTCAATCGCCTGATAATCAAACTCCACCAGAAGATCGCCCTGCTTCACGACATCGCCGGTCTTAATGTGAGCAGTGAAATACTGACCATCCAATTTCACCGTATCGATACCGACGTGAATGAGCACCTCAACACCGTTTTCAGACTCCAGTCCGATGGCATGATTGGTCTTGAACAGAGAGGCAACCGTCCCATTCACCGGTGAAACCACGCGTCCGGCCTGCGGTTTAATCGCGATGCCTTTTCCCATTAATCCACTGGCGAACGTTTCATCACCGACCTGCTCAAGTGGCAGCACCGTTCCCTCAATCGGGCTGTTTATTTCTTGCTTACGCGTTGCATCGTTCTGGTTCTGTGTGGCTTGCGGTGCCGCCGTAGGCGCGTTTACTGCTGGCGCATTCTCTTGCGGCGGAATCCCAAATGCCCAGGTCGCTACCGCAGCGAAGGTGAAGGCGATGGCCGTACCAATAATGGCAGCCCAGACCGAGTTATCGACACCAGTCGGTGGGATAACCTGCGTAAAGGTGAAGATGCTCGGGAAGCCGAAGGAATAAATGGTGGTATGGAAATACCCCAGAACACCGGCCCCGATTGCGCCACCTAAGCAGCCAAAGATGAAAGGACGCTTCAGCGGCAATGTGACGCCATATACCGCAGGTTCTGTAATACCAAAGATGGCTGCCGAGAAAGCCGAACCAGAAATCCCTTTCAGCTTCATATCACGAGTACGCAGCAACACACCCAGCACCGCCCCTGCCTGCCCTAACACCGCAGGCGTCAGCAGCGGCAGCAGTGTGTCGTGTCCCAATACGCTGAGGTTGTTGATCATCAGCGGCGTTAAGCCCCAGTGCAGACCAAAAATTACGAACACCTGCCACAGCGCGCCCATCAGTGCGCCTGCAATTGTGGAGTTCAGCCCGTAGATCAGTTGGTAGCCGCCAGCCAGCATATGCCCAAGCCAGGTTGCCGCCGGCCCAATCAGCAGGAACGTAACGGGGACCGTGATACAAAGGCACAGTAACGGCGTGAAGAAATTGCGGATGTTGATATGCAATATGGCATTCAGTGGCTTTTCCAGACGTGAAGAGAGCCAGGCCGAGAAAATAATCGGAATAACGGAAGACGCATAATTAATAAAGGTGACCGGAATACCGAGGAAATAAAGTTGCTGATAATTCGCATTCTGCATCGCGCCAAATTCAGCAATCATGGATGGATGCACCAGCGTGGCGCCAATCACCATCGTAACGAATGGATTTCCACCAAATTTCTTCCCCGCGGTATAACCTAACACCACTGGGAAGAAAAAGAATAATGCATCGCTTGCTGCAAACAGAACTTTATAGGTTCCGCTGGTTTCAACCATCCAACCGCACACTAAACTCAGGGCTAAAAATCCCTTTAAAATACCAGAGGCAACCATGACGCCAATTAATGGCGTAAATATGCCAGATATAATATCAATGAAGCGGGAAAGAAGATTACCTTTCTTCTCATCACCGTCTTCATTATTTGAGGAGTCAGCCTGATCGCTCAATCCAGAAACATCCAGTAAACTGCGATAGACATCACTGACATGATTGCCTACAACGACCTGAAATTGTCCGCCGCTTTCAACCACCATGATCACGCCTGAATTACTTTTCAGCGCAGCGGCATCCGCTTTTTTGTTGTCTTTTAATTTAAAACGTAATCGGGTGGCACAGTGTATTACGCTAATGATGTTGCCACGTCCGCCGACACCATCGAGTATCTCACTTGCTAATGCTTTGTATTCCATCGTCTATCCTTAATACTAAACAGACTTAAATATCAATGATTTAAGATTGCCAGTTCTGTTTGAGACAAAAAAAAACCTAAATCGCTTTTCCCAATAAGCATTGAGAAAACGATTTAGGTTTTGCCTGCCCGCCTAGACTAGCCTGACAGTAACAATCCTGCTTGTTTACCCGTCATACTTCAAGTTGCATGTGCGTTGGCTTCGTTCACTCACCCGAATCACTTACCTGTGTAAGCTCATCGGGATTCATTCCCTTGCCGCCGTCCTGAAACTCGAATTATTTAGGGTATGTGCCAGCACAACTACTGTGCCGACAATAAAACCAACTTCATCTGATAATTTGCTTTCCACATACTCTATGCTTTCACTTTCACCGTATGCAAGGAAATTTATCTTGCCACACTGTTATTTTGTGACGAAAAGCAAACTAACAAGAATTATTCTCCATCACCGGGTTCTATTTTATCCTGACCTTCTGTCCGCACACGCTCAATATGAATAGTTAAGAACATCAACTCTTCTTTCGTTAACGTGTAATGATATTTTTGAACAATATGAACCTGTATTTTTTCTGCGCACCGATAAGACAATTGATATCTTTCCTTCACAACATCATGTAATGATTCATCATCACTAAATACCGTGCTTTTTCCTATTAGTCGTTGCGCAAAAAATTTCAAATGCGTCACAAAACGATGATAGCTTAACGCCTGCTCGTTATAGTCCAAACTCAGCTGATATTTTACAATATTCAGTATTTCCTGCATGATTTTGGTAATCTGCAAGACTTCCGGCATTTCGCTGTCAAGCTGCGCATTCACCAAATGCAGCGCAATAAACCCCGCCTCATCTTCCGGTAAGCGTACGGCAAGACGCTGTTCAATAATATCCAGCGCCTCAAGACCAACAGCGAATTCCTTTGGATACAGGCGCTTTATTTCCCATAACAGCACATTACGGATATCCACCCCTTGCTTATGGCGCTCTATCGCAAAGTGACAGTGATCCGTTAAGGAAATGTAGACGCTGTTTTGCAGTTTCCCGGGCAAACGCTCTTTTGCCAGCAGAATGATCTTGTCTGCCGTCGTGATGACATCCATCGGAATCTCTGACAGCAGCTCCTGTAGGCGCGATGTCAACTCGCCGGATTTCATCACAAACACACGTTCAATCAGCGTTTCGTCCAGCAGATCGCCAGAGTGCTTTTTGAAGCCCAGCCCGCGTCCCATCACAACCGACTCATTATTGTTTTCGTCGATTACGGTGACGACATTATTGTTGAGTATTTTGGCAATCTTCATTTTTCAAACCCTGGAAACAAAAAAACCAGACACCCGTAACAAGAACGAGCATCTGGTTTTGCCTGCTTACGCAGTAACAATCCGCAATGGCAGGTAAACTACCATCTGCATTCATCTTCTCAAGGAGCATGACACAAAAACGTGATACGGATCGACAGAAAAACGTGCCGCTTACACGCGTTTTCTTGATTTATTGTGTACCGTTACAAGAATCAACCACTTGCCGCCAGTCGCCGTCATACCGTATTTATGCAGTGGGTTTCTTAGGCAGTTGCGCAACAAAGTTAGGTAAAAACACCAAATCGCTCAGTTTTTTGCGTAAACACGACAAAATATTCAGTTTCATCCCTTTTACCACCTTGTTTCTCGTCGCTTAATAACTATAATACGGAACGTCGTTTCAATTGAATGGTTTCAGCTAAACAACGTGCCACTATCAATAACATTATTATCAACGGCATCGCCAACGCGAATCCCGCTAATCTCATGCGACGAGCGGCTGCGCACTTCATCACCCATTCACGACGACCATCTATACTTACCTCCTATACTGTTTCCTCATACATTCTTTCCAGCGGCTCGTCTCGCATCGCCACTGGTTCACTCGTTTTTTTATCCATCACAACTTGTAGAAACTATCGTATGAAAAAGACAAAAATTGTTTGTACCATCGGGCCGAAAACAGAGTCGGAAGAAATGCTTGGCAACCTGCTGTCTGCTGGCATGAATGTTATGCGCCTGAATTTCTCTCACGGGGATTACGCAGAACACGGTCAACGCATCAAGAACCTGCGTGCCGTTATGGAAAAAACCGGTAAGCAAGCCGCCATCCTGCTTGACACCAAAGGCCCAGAAATTCGTACCATGAAGCTGGAAAACGGCGCTGACGTAACGCTGACCGCGGGTCAAACGTTCACGTTCACCACCGATCAAAGCATCGTGGGTAACAAAGATCGCGTCGCAGTCACCTACGCAGGATTTACCGAAGACCTCAGCGTCGGTAACACCGTTCTGGTCGATGACGGCTTGATCGGTATGCAAGTTACAGCAATCAACGGCAACGACGTCGTTTGTAAAGTGCTGAACAATGGCGATCTGGGCGAGAATAAAGGTGTCAACCTGCCAGGCGTTTCCATCCAACTGCCTGCGCTGGCTGAAAAAGACAAACGCGACCTGATTTTCGGTTGCGAACAAGGCGTCGATTTCGTTGCCGCATCTTTTATCCGTAAAC
Source organism: Pectobacterium carotovorum (assembly GCF_900129615.1). GTDB lineage: Bacteria > Pseudomonadota > Gammaproteobacteria > Enterobacterales > Enterobacteriaceae > Pectobacterium > Pectobacterium carotovorum. Next base: position 816,478 of record NZ_FQWI01000001.1, read on the forward strand.
GTTCTGACGTTGAAGAGATCCGCGCTCACCTGAAAGCACACGGTGGCGAGCACATCCAGATCATCTCCAAGATCGAAAACCAGGAAGGTCTGAACAATTTCGACGAAATCCTGGAAGCGTCCGACGGTATCATGGTTGCCCGTGGCGATCTGGGCGTTGAAATCCCGGTTGAAGAAGTGATCTTCGCGCAGAAGATGATGATTGAAAAATGTAACCTGGCACGCAAAGTGGTTATCACCGCTACGCAAATGCTGGATTCCATGATCAAAAACCCACGTCCTACCCGTGCTGAAGCTGGCGACGTGGCAAACGCCATCATCGACGGTACCGATGCCGTTATGCTGTCTGGCGAAAGTGCGAAAGGTAAATACCCGCTGGAATCCGTTACCATCATGGCGACGATCTGTCAGCGTACCGATTCTGTGATGAAAAGCCGCCTGGATACCATCAAGACGCCTCCAGTATTGCGTATCACCGAAGCCGTCTGCCGCGGTGCAGTAGAAACTGCAGAGAAACTGGATGCACCACTGATTGTCGTTGCGACCAGCGGTGGTAAGTCTGCCAAATCTATCCGTAAATACTTCCCGAATGCCCGCATTCTGGCGCTGACGACTAACGACGTCACCGCGCGTCAACTTCTGCTGAGCAAAGGCATTGATACGCTGCTGGTGAAGGAAATCGCTTCTACTGATGATTTCTACCGTATCGGTAAAGAAGCCGCGCTGAAAAGCGGTCATGCGCAGGCTGGCGATGTTGTGGTTATGGTATCTGGTGCACTGGTTTCCAGCGGCACAACCAACACCGCTTCCGTACACCGTCTCTGATTCCCCACTCTCAGATCGGTAAAAAGCGCCTTAATGGCGCTTTTTTTATATTCTGAAACGACTTTCTACAGTGTGATAACCTAATTAATGCGTCTGTGTAACACGTCATTTAATAGCCTAAAGCCTCAGAGTTATCCGATAAAAATAGCACTGTTTTCCTTACTTTTTTAATGAATATGTAAAACTCGCTGTTTCTTTGAGCGAACGATCAAAATTAAGCATGTTCTCATCAAAAATTTATTCTCATTAGAAAAAAGTTTGTGTAATACTTGTAACGCTACATGGAGATTAACTCAATCTAGAGGGTATTAATAATGAATCGTACTAAACTGGTACTGGGCGCGGTAATCCTGGGTTCTACTCTGCTTGCTGGTTGTTCAAGCAACGCTAAAATTGATCAGCTGTCTTCTGACGTTCAGACTCTGAACGCTAAAGTTGACCAACTGAGCAACGACGTGAACGCAATCCGCTCTGACGTACAAGCTGCTAAAGATGACGCAGCTCGTGCTAACCAGCGTCTGGACAACCAAGTTCGTACTTACAAAAAGTAATCGAACTGGTTAAGTCGTGAAAATGGCGCACAATGTGCGCCATTTTTTTTGCCTGCGTTTTACCCTTTCCGCGTTTCCTTTCAATCCTTTTTTCGCTTTATCAGGTATCTTCATCCTTCTGCCCTATCCCTGGGCCAGCACAGATGCGCCTAAACGCATCTGGCCGATTTATTTCATTATTACCGAGCGGTAGTGCTGATAGCCGTGATCGGGGCAACCTGATGCGTTTTAGGCGCTTCTGGAGCCGATTCTACAGGTGGCTGGTAGGTATTGATGTCTTGCCCTACGCTAACCACGATTGGCATGCCTGAACGACGCACAATCGCATCAGCAACGGCTTTACTGTCCGTCTCCGCGTCCTTAACAAACTTCTGCGTCTTCGCCGTCAGCGGAATCGGCATGGTTTGTGGATCGTCCTTATCGGTCTTCGACAGAGGCTGATGCACTTCAACATAGCGTTTGCCGTCTGGCTCAACGGAAGTTTTAATCGCATCGTTAACAATCTGCACTCGCGTACCGACTGGCACGTTGTCGAACAACGCCTTGATGTCATCCGGACGCAGACGAATACAGCCGGAGCTTACACGCATGCCGATACCGAAGTCCGCGTTCGTACCGTGCAGCAGATAAACGCCGCCGTGCGCTGACAGACGCAACGCGTGTAACCCCATCGGGTTATCCGGGCCAGCCGGAACGACAGCAGGCAGTTTAATGCCCTGCTCTTCGAGATAATGCTTACGGATGTTCGCCGTTGGCGTCCAGGTCGGGTTTTCACGCTTCTCGCTTACGCTGGTCGTCATCAGTGGCGTATTGCGTCCCAACTGACCAATACCGATCGGGTAAACGATGACGGTATTCTTCCCTTTCGGGTAGTAGTAGAGACGCAGCTCCGCCAGATTGACCACAATACCTTCACGCGGGGTATCCGGCAGCAGCATTTGCGTTGGGATCGTGATCGTGGAACCCGCTGTCGGCAGGTAAGGATCCACACCCGGATTCGCTTCCATCATGCCCAACAGACCAATCTTGAAATCCGCAGCGATAGCCTCTAGCGGACGACCATCATTGGGGACCGTATAAGCAATATTCTCGCCGATAAGGCGGCTATTAGGTGGCGGTAGCGGGTATTCCGTCGCTTTAGCGGCGGTGCTGGCCAGGTATACCGCGAAGGCCATACCAAGTAAAGTTAACGCGCGTTTCATATTAGGTTCCCTACATCACAGCTATACCCGTCATACTTCAAGCTGCTTGTGCGTTGGCAATACTCGGCTCATTTCTGAGCCTCGCCATGAAGGGCCGCCGCAAGCGGCGTTCAAATCGGCTTAGCCGATTTGTCCTTACTCACCCCAGTCACTTACTTGTAAGCTCCTGGGGATTCGTGCGGTTGCCGCCTTCACGCAACTCGAATTATTTTGGGTATAATATATTAATTATCAACAACATCCGGTTCTGTACCCAGAATGCAGTATCCGGCTGGCTATACCCTGTTTATTCCCGTCATACCTCAAGTTGCCTGTGCGTTCGCCCTGCTGCAACCTGAATTTTTCAGGGGATATCTGGTGTCAATGCGGCTATTTTGCCCCTTTCCACCGAGCGTGGGTATATATTAGCATTGTTGTAACAAAAGAATATTTTATTTAAAAATCAAAGCATTGATATTCAATTCTTTACAAAGCAGAGCCAGCATAAAATTTAATGGGAAATAAATATACGGGACGAATTCTGAAATATCAGCGAGTTAATAAATCAACCAAAAACAATAACGTGCCGTTGGTAAAAATCAGTAAGTGAAAAAACAAAAAAGCGCTGGACGTTTTTTTCCGTCACAGCGCTTTTTTATACTTCAGGAAAGCAGAAAACAGGGAAGAAAATTAAAGCAGTGCGGCAGCATGCGCACGAATCGCGCGCAGCATCGCCTCAAGCCCCTGAGAGCGGGATGGCGTCAGGTGTTGATTCAACGCCAGCGATTCGAAGAATGGCCGCACATCTAGCTCAACAATCTCCTGCGCGGTCAGCCCCTGATACAGGCTGAAAACCACCGCAATCAGTCCCTTCACAATAGCGGCATCGCTGTCGCCGTGCAGGACGATAATGCCCTGTTCATCAGGCTGCGCCACAATCCAAACCTGACTCTGGCACCCCGAAATCAGGTTATCTGGATTACGCCATTCGTCAGGCAGAGGGTCAAGACGCTCCCCTAACTCGATGACATAAAGATATTTTTCTTCCCAGTCATTACAGCGCGCAAAGTTGCGCGCCAGTTTCTGCGGTTCTGGCAGACTCGCCATGTTTTCCTCCCCGAACAGATCCGCGCGCGGCGCTTAACTGCCCAGCAATCGATGGATACGTTGCAATCCGGCAACCAGCCGGTCAATTTCTTCGCGTGTAGTATAAACGGCCAGCGAGGCGCGGCACATACTAGGAACACCGTAGTGTTCCATCAGCGGCATCGCGCAATGGTGGCCGGTGCGAATCGCAATACCGTACCGATCGAGGAAACTTCCGACATCATAGGCATGGTGCTGCCCAAGATTAAACGCAATAACGCCATGACGCTCAGCAGGGCCGTACAGTGTCAGATCGGGCACCTGCGTCAACGCTTCCAGCGCATACTGCATCAGCGAGGATTCATAACGTTGAATATCTTCACGCCCCAGCGCCGTCACGTAGTCCAGCGCGGCACCTAAGCCTATGATACCGCCCGTGTTGGGCGATCCCGCTTCAAAGCGCCACGGTGAATCGGCATAGGTGGTGCCCGTACGCAGGCTCACCTGGCGAATCATCGCCCCGCCACCTTCCCACGGTGGCATAGCCTGAAGCAGGTCACGTTTGCCGTATAACACGCCAATACCCGAAGGGCCGTAGATCTTATGTCCTGAAAAGACAAAGAAATCGCAGTCCAGATCCTGCACATCGACAGGCTGATGCATAATCGACTGCGCGCCATCGATCAACACCACCGCGCCCGCCGCTTTGGCCTGCGCAATCATGGCTTTCACTGGGTTCAGCGTGCCCAACACGTTAGAGATCTGCGTTACTGCCAGCAGACGAGTACGTTCGTCCAGCAAGTCAGGAAGCTGCGCGATATCCAGCGTACCATCTTCAGCCAGCGGCAATACACGAACCTCAACGCCACGCGCTTCCGCCAGCATCTGCCAGGGAACGATATTCGCGTGGTGTTCCATCTCGGTGATGATCAGATTGTCGCCCGGTTGGATAAAGGTGCGGCCATAGCTGTTAGCCACCAGATTGATGGCCTCTGTCGTCCCGCGTACAAAGACAATTTCTTCTGCTGAGGCGGCATTGATAAAGGACGCCACCTTTTCGCGCACCGCTTCCATCGTGCTGGTCGCCTGTGCGCTCAGCGTGTGAATGCCGCGATGCACCGCAGCATATTCATGGCGATAGAATTCGGCTTCGCGATCGATTACCGCGTGCGGTTTTTGCGCACTCGCAGCGCTATCAAGATAGGCTAACGGCTGACCGTTAACCTCACTTGCCAGCAACGGGAAATCAGCGCGAACCCGTTCAATAGGATAACTCATCATACCGCCTTGCCGGCATTCGCCAGCGCGTTTGGCAAACGCTGCGCGATACGTTCCAGAACCACATCTCGCAGAGACTCGCTTTCAATCGCTTCTGTGACTTCCGCCGCAAAGGCGAAGATGATCATCTGTTGCGCATCCTGCTGCGTAATACCGCGGGAACGCAGATAGAACAGCTGTTCTTCGTCCATACGGCCAATAGTGGCACCGTGGCTGCATTTCACGTCGTCTGCGTAGATTTCCAACTGTGGCTTGGTATCAACCTCAGCCAGTCGGCCCAGCAGCAGGTTATTGTTGGTCATCTGCCCGTCAGTTTTCAGCGCATGCGGCGCAACTTTGATCATGCCGTTAAACACCGCTCTGGCGCGATCGTTGACGATGACCTTATGCAACTGGCGGCTTTCGCCATAGCCCTGATTGTGTTCCAGATACGTGCGCGTATCGCACACTTCGCTACCAATCGGCAGGATAAGGCTGTTCATGGACAGATTAGTGCCTTCGCCGTTCAACTGGGCGCTGGTGTTATGGCGCGTCAGACCCGCACCCAGCAAGAAGCTGTGGCTACGAACCCGAGCATCACGCGCCAGAACCAGATCGTTGTGCGCGAAGTGGTAGCCTGCTGCCGCTTCAAACGCCAGCTTATAGTGGCTAACCTGGCTATTTTCCGCCGCATTCACCGTCAGGCGTGCGCCAGTAAAGTGCGCATGCTCATCCAGACTGACGTAGTGCTCGATAATTTCCGCGCTCGCGCCACGCTCAACGTTCAGATGATGACGATGGTGAACCGTGTTCAACGCCGCTGCCTGACAGCTGCTGATGTGCAACAGGTAAAGCGGTTTTTCCGCCTGCTGTCCGGCAGCCAGACGAATCAGCGTACTGGTGCTAGCCAGACTTTCGGTCAGGTGCAGGAACACTTCGGATTGAATGGCCGCAGGCAGCGCGCCACGCGCACGCGACGCCTGTACATCAACCTGATAAGGGCCCCAGGCGCTGTCGCTGAGTTCGGCATTGAATACACCATCGACAAACACCAGACGCCAGCTATCCACGGCTAATGCCAAGGCATCTACCGCTGCACGATCGAGAGACTGTGCCTGCGGTGCGACAAATTCGTTGCTCAGCAAGCCATCCAGCGGCGTGTATTTCCAGTGCTCATGCTTACGGTGCGGTAATCCAAGGCGCACTACGTCCTGCCAGTGTTGGTTCGCCTCTTCAGAACGGCGTGATGCATCACGCTCAAACAGGCCATGCCATTGTTGCAGCGCCTGCTCTTGCTTCTGAGCGATGCTGGTTTTACCCGTCGCGTTGTCGCTCGTCACCTTATTGCTCGTCGGTAAGCCAGCCATAGCCTTGCTCCTCCAACTGTTTCACCAGCGAGAAATCACCGGATTTCACAATACGTCCCTGATACAGAACGTGGACGTGATCCGGTTTGATGTAATCAAGAATACGCTGGTAGTGCGTTACGATGATGAACGAGCGTTTGCCGTCACGCAGGGAGTTTACGCCGTTAGAGACGATTTTCAGTGCATCGATGTCCAGCCCGGAGTCGGTTTCATCCAGAATGCACAGATCCGGCTCCAGCGCCGCCATCTGCAAAATATCGTTACGCTTCTTCTCACCGCCGGAGAAGCCCACGTTGACCGAACGGGTCAACAAATCTTCCGGCATATTCAACAACTTGATCTTTTCTTCGATAAAGTCGGCGAAGTCAAAGCGATCCAGCGGTTCCTGCTCGCGGTATTTACGCACCGCGTTAACGGAGGTTTGCAGGAAGAACTGGTTGCTGACGCCGGGGATTTCGACAGGGTACTGAAACGCCATAAAGACGCCTTCGCCCGCGCGATCTTCTGGAGACAATTCCAGCAGATCTTTCCCTTTGAAGCTGACAGAACCGTCGGTCACTTCATATTCTTCACGTCCAGCCAGCGTTGCGGAGAGCGTACTCTTTCCTGAGCCATTCGGGCCCATAATCGCGTGGACTTCACCCGGCTTAATGGTGAGATTAAGCCCTTTGATGATCTCTTTGCCTTCTACGCTGACTTTTAAATTTTCGATGCTTAACATGCTTATTCCTTCCAACGCCCAATGTGGCGAGCGCTTAATGAATTCCGGGACCGATGATTCTCATTATTCGTCTGTGAAAATCCCGGTAACCGCCGAATTAACCGACGCTGTGTTCCAGGCTAATCGCCAGTAACTTTTGTGCTTCTACCGCAAATTCCAGCGGCAATTCAGAGAAGACGTCCTTACAGAATCCGTTCACGATCATCGAGATGGCGTCATCTTCGCTGATACCGCGTTGCAGACAGTAGAACAGCTGATCTTCACCAATTTTCGAGGTCGTCGCTTCATGCTCCAACTGCGCGGTATTGTTACGCACTTCCACGTAGGGGAAGGTGTGTGCGCCGCACTCGCTGCCGATCAGCATAGAGTCACACTGGGTGAAGTTACGGGCGTTGGTCGCGCTCGGCATGATCTTCACCAGACCACGGTAGGTGTTCTCACTGCGTCCGGCGGAAATCCCTTTGGAGATGATGGTCGAACGGGTGTTTTTACCGATGTGAATCATCTTGGTGCCGGTATCGGCCTGCTGGCGACCATTGGTCAAGGCAACAGAGAAGAATTCGCCGACGGAGTAATCACCGCGCAGAATAACGCTCGGGTATTTCCAGGTGATCGCTGAGCCAGTTTCCGACTGCGTCCATGACATTTTTGAATGCTCACCGGCACACAGCGCGCGCTTGGTCACGAAGTTCAGAATTCCGCCTTCTGCGTCATCTTTACCGGAGAACCAGTTCTGCACCGTGGAATATTTCACTTCGGCATTCTTGTTGATGATGACTTCCACCACGGCAGCGTGCAGTTGGTAGGTGTCACGAACCGGCGCGGAGCAGCCTTCGATGTAGCTGACGTAGCTGTCATCATCGGCGATCAGGATCGTACGCTCGAACTGACCGGTTTTCGCCGCGTTGATGCGGAAATACGTCGACAGTTCCATCGGGCAGCGCACGCCTTTCGGGATGTATACAAACGTGCCGTCAGAGGCAACCGCCGAATTCAGCGCCGCAAAGAAGTTGTCGTTCGCCGGTACGACCGTACCGAGATACTGACGCACCAGATCGGGATGTTCCTGAATCGCCTCGCTGAATGAACAGAAGATAATGCCTTTTTCAGCCAGCTCATGCCGATACGTGGTCGCCACAGATACGGAGTCGAAAATCGCATCGACAGCCACTTTCTTGCCCTCACGGACAGGAACACCCAACTGATTAAACGCATTCTCTACTTCGCTGGTCAGGTAATTATTCACGTCCGTAATCCCGGATTGCTGCTTGGCACCGGGCTCAGAGCCGCAGCTGTCATCGCAGTTACCGCAGGAAGGCGCGGAATAATAGCTATAGTCCTGATAGTCCAGTTTCTCGTAATGGGCTTTCAACCAATGCGGTTCTTCCATCTCCAGCCATGCTTTGTAGGCGTTGAGACGGAATTCCAGCATCCACTCAGGTTCGTTACGCTTCGCCGAGATCGCCCGTACGACATCTTCGTTGATGCCGTGCGCCAGCTCATCGGTTTCCAACTGCGTGAAGAAACCTTCTTTATAGCGTCCATCACCCATCCAGATCTGGACATCATCAGGTACATCTACCGTGCTACGTGCCATAATTTTTCATCACTTAAATGCCAAAGCTTTCGCCACATCCACAAGCATGCTGCGCTCTGGGATTATTAAACTTGAATATCTGATTCAGCCCTTCACGGACGAAATCAAGTTCTGTGCCGTCAATGAAAGGCATCGCTTTCAGTGGGACATACAGTTTTGCGCCGTCGCGTTCGAAGACCAGATCGTCGGTCTCAAACTCCTGCACCAGATCCAGCACGTAGCCAAACCCTGCACAGCCTGATTGTTTAACGCCGAGCCGCAGTCCTTGCACGGCTTCATCCTGCTTCATCAGATTCTTAATCTGCTTCACGGCGCTGTCGGTCAGCGTCAATCCTTGCCAGACATTTTCATCCAGTGAAAACGTCCCTACATTTTCCGCTTGCATATGGAATACCTCATTGCGTGTGGTACCAGTTTTAGGCTGGTTTCCCCTAATGTTAGTGATAATGAAACTAGCTTCAACCTCTTGTTTCGCAGGGCTATTCGTAACATTTCGGTTTTTAGCGAGCCAATAGCGCTATTTTACACGTCTCCGACGCGCCAAACAATGCGGCAACAAATCTACTAACCAATTGATAATAAATGAATTAATATCATCACCCCTGTCCCTTTCGGGAAGGTAAAAATTATCATCTCATTATCATTATTATAACATTTATCGGCGATACCTATTTGTAAAACAGGGAAGGTATATGAAGATTTATGTGATTTCCGATCGTACTTTTGACGTTAAAGCACATTTTGCCCATTGATCATGGCCTTTTTTATAAATATGATAATGATTATCATTTCATTTTCAGGATCGATAACCATGCTTTCCGTGAATGCCTGGCTGCACCACCAAATTGACGAATATAAATTTCAGATTCGCGATGCCACCGTTGATTTCTATATGGCGGAAGCTCGCCTGAACCGTCCAGGAAGCAATATTGACCATTTACGTCGCTATCATAACGCCTGCATGGACATGGTTGAACTCTGTCTGAGAAATGGCGATGACGACAGCTATCTGCATGCACTGGCCAAGCTGCACAATCGGTTGATTAAAGAGATTAATAATGAAGGGCGTTGTCACCTCTTTCGAGTGCAAAGCTACTACTTTGCCCGTAACACGCTGAAGTCGATTTGCCATCAGTTAAGCATGCAAGGCTCATGGGATAAAGCCACCGAGTTTCAGACAGACTTCGTTAAGCGCGTACCATTTCTCCCCTGAAGAGGAATGTTTTCTCAGAACAACCGAACCAGACCCGCCAGCAGTCTGGTTCAGTGCTTCATGTTTACAGTTTTACGGTGTAATGACCGACGTCGTCAGACGTGAAATGCAGCACAGGCGATTCTGATTATCAAAAATCTCAATCTGCCACACCTGGCTACGGCGGCCAACGTGAAGCGCCCGGCATACGCCCCGCACTTCCCCTTCGCGCACGGCTCGCAGATGGTTGGCGTTAATTTCCAGCCCCACCACCTGCTGATCGCCTTCAGAACACAAATAGCCCGCGACGGAACCCAGCGATTCCGCCAGCACAACAGATGCACCGCCGTGCAATAAGCCAAACGGCTGACGCGTGCGAGAATCCACTGGCATCACCGCTTCCAGAGAATCCTCCGCGATATGGGTATAACGAATACCGATATGACCCACCATACACGTTTGGCTCGGTTCATTAAGCTGCTCAAGCGTAACCTGTCGTTTCCATAGCATCAGATAATCTCCAGCAAGGCCTGTAGCGGATGGCGCAATGCGCTGCCTTCCATGCGTTTCACCTGACTGCGGCATGAATAGCCGGTGGTCAGGCAGCGTTTCTGCGGTAACTTCTGCAACACCTGCTGCCAGGACAGCGCATAGATTCCCTGCGAGTTGGCAAGGTTCTTGGTTTCATGCCCGTAGGTTCCCGCCATGCCGCAGCAGCCGACGCTGACATTCTCCAGTTTGGCACCAAAGCGCGAGAAAATGTCGGACCACTGTTTCGTGCTGATCGGCAGCGCCGTGGTTTCCGTACAGTGCCCCAACAGATACCAGGATTCGCCAGTGGCAGGTTGCGGCGTGCTGTCTGCCAATGCCGTCACTAGCCATTCGTGCACCAATTGCACCTGGAAATCGCCACGCTTCTCTCCCAGAATTTCACGATATTCGTCACGATAGCACAGCACCAGCGCGGGATCGACGCCCACCATTGGCATCCCCAGTTTGGCTACACGGTTCAGGAAATCTGCCGTCCTCGAGGCCGTTTTGGCAAAACGCTGTAAGAAGCCTTTAATGTGCTGCGCTTTTCCGTTCGGCGAGAACGGCAATAGCACCGGTTTCAGCTTCAGTTTTTCGATCAGGTGGACGAAATCAGCCACCACCTGCGCATCGTAATAGCTGGTAAACGGATCCTGCACGATTAACACATACTGCTGGCGCGCCGCTTCCGGCAACTGTTCCAGTTGCTCGAGCGTGGTGTTGACGCCACTATGCCCGGCAAACTGCTGACGCAGCGACGGCGATGACAGCAAGGGCAAATCGACCATACCAATCTGGCTGCGGCTCAGGTTATTCAGCAGCGGCATTTTCAGGAAGAAGTTAAACGTCTTCGGGCTGCGCGCCATCAGTGGCGCATAGCTTTCGACACCGGCCACCAGATAATCACGAACAGGGCGCAGATAGCGCGTGTGATAAAGCTGTAGGAAGCGAGAGCGGAAACCGGGCACGTCAATCTTGATAGGGCACTGCGTTGAACAGGCTTTACACGCCAGACAGCCCGACATCGCATCTTTAACTTCATGCGAGAAATCGTAATCACCCTGCTTCGCCTGCCAGGTATTGCGAGTCTTCTGGATAAAGGCGCGCAGGCTCAGCTTCTGCTGCGGCAACGCTTTTTCCAGCGCTACCGGATCGACGCCCTGCTCCGCCAGCAGGCGTAACCATTCACGCACCAGCGTCGCACGGCCTTTCGGTGAATGAATACGGTTGCCGCTGATTTTCATCGACGGACACATTGGGCTACGAGCGTCAAAGTTAAAACACAGTCCGTTACCGTTACATTCCATCGCACCACGGAACGCGGTACGCACCGTCAGCGGGATCGTGCGATCAAACGTGCCGCGCTTGACCGCATCGACTTTCATCATCGGCGCATCCACATCCAGCGGCGCACAAATTTTTCCAGGGTTAAGTCGGTTATCAGGGTCGAACGCCGCCTTGATGCGACGCAACTCGGTATACAGCTCCGGCCCAAAAAATTCAGGGCTGTATTCGGCGCGGAAACCTTTACCGTGCTCCCCCCACAGCAGGCCGCCATATTTGGCCGTCAGCGCGACAATCTGGTCGGAAAGCTGCTTCATCAGCATTTCCTGTTGCGGGTCGCACATATCCAGCGCGGGACGAACGTGCAGCACCCCTGCATCCACATGGCCGAACATGCCGTACGTCAGGTTATGGCTGTCCAGCAGCGCGCGGAACTCTTCGATGTAATCCGCCAGATGCTGTGGCGGCACGCAGGTATCTTCCGCAAACGGGATCGGCTTCGCCTGCCCTTTGCTGTTGCCCAGCAGCCCAACGGCTTTTTTCCGCATCGCGTAAATACGCTCGATGCCGGCCAGATCGTTACAGGTTTGGTAGCCAATCACCCCGCCTTCTCCGCCTGCCAGCAGCGTATCCAGCCGTTGACAGAGTGAGTCGACCTGCCCGTTAATCAGCGCCTCATCATCCCCCGCGAACTCCACGATATTCAGGCCGAGCATTTCCTGATTAGGCACATCGGTAATCAGTTCACTGACGGAGTGCCAGACGATATCTTCGCGGGCAAGGTTTAACACCTTAGAATCCACGGTTTCAACGGACAACGCTTTCGCCTCCACCATGAACGGCGCATTGCGCAACGCTGAGTTGAAGGAGTCGTATTTGATATTCACCAGACGACGGCTCTTCGGCAGCGGCGTGATATCGAGCTTCGCTTCGGTGATAAACGCCAGCGTGCCTTCAGCCCCGGTCAGAATACGCGTCAGGTCAAAGGAACGGAGATCGTCGCTGAACACATGGCGCAAGTCATAACCCGTCAGAAAACGATTCAGCTTAGGAAACTTGTCGATAATCAACGCACGCTGTTCGCGGCAGCGGTGCAGCACCGTATGATAAATGCGGCCGATGACGGAATCTTCTAACGCCAGTTTCTCCGCCAGTTCTACCGGCATCGCCTGCGTATCCAGCATTTCGCCGCCCAGCAAGACCACACGCAGCCCCAGCACATGGTCTGAGGTTTTACCGTACACCAGCGAACCTTGCCCTGATGCATCGGTATTGATCATGCCGCCCAGCGTCGCTCGGTTACTGGTCGACAGTTCAGGTGCGAAGAAATAGCCATAAGGCTTCAGGTACTGATTAAGCTGATCTTTAATGACGCCAGCCTCGACGCGTACCCAGCCCTGTTCAGAATTGATCTCCAGAATGCGGTTCATGTAACGCGACATATCGACCACGATGCCGCGATTCAGCGCCTGCCCGTTCGTTCCTGTCCCGCCACCGCGTGGCGTAAAGGTCAACCCTGAAAAACGCGTATCACTGGCCAGCCGTGAGAGGATCGCCACATCGGCGGTTGAGCGGGGGAAAACCACCGCATCCGGCAAAAGTTGGTAGATACTGTTATCCGTTGCCATCGTCAGACGATCGGCATAATTGGTCGCCGTATCGCCTGTAAATCCATTTTTCTTCAATGCTTCCAGAAAATTAAGCACCGGCTGGACCAGCCCGGGAGATTGCGTGATCTGTGGGATCATTATTTTTTGACCCTGTCCGTACATGATGTGTTTGCCAATATGTCGTGAAATGCCTGTGAAGAGTCTGCTATAGCCGCTCTGTCATCGGGGACATCACGTTTTATCACATTTCGCAATCGTGTGCGCTCCCGGATCGGCAAAAACATACAGCGTGTTGGCGAACCGTCGTTTCACCAACAAAATGTTCAACAGGCTGTCAAAACACCCGGAAATATCTCATGATGACGTTGTGATTAAATCAGTTCACCCAAACCACCTCACCTTCAGCCTTTTCTTTTGCTATTGAGGAACCATTCGTTGAGCAAATATTCTCAACCACCACGATTTGACCTGGCCAGAATCCTGTTCAGTCTGGTGTTTATTACCATCATGATTATTGCCTGTTTTTGGGTGGTGCAGCCTTTTATTCTGGGATTCGCCTGGGCATGTATGGTGGTCATTGCCACCTGGCCGATGCTGATTAAATTTCAGGCACTATTATGGGGGAGACGTTCTCTGGCAGTGTTGGTGATGACGTTGCTGCTTATCCTGCTATTTATTGTCCCGATTGCCGTTCTTGTCAGCAGCGTGGTGGATAACAGCTCGGCGCTAATGAGCTGGGGAGCCAGACAGGAAAACTTTTCGCCCCCGACGCTGGAGTGGCTGACGTCCATTCCTTTAGTGGGAGAAAAATTATTTAACAGCTGGCAGGCGCTGTTGCAAAGCGGTGGCAGCGGTCTGTTCGCCAAAGTGCAACCCTATTTTGGTAAAACGGCGACCTGGCTGGTGGCACAGGCGGCGCATGTCGGGCGTTTTCTGATGCACTGCTCCCTGATGCTGATCTTCAGCGCCCTGCTTTATTACAAGGGCGAAGCCGTTGCGAAGGCCGTGCGACATTTCGCTATCCGGCTGGGACAGGAGCGCGGCGATGCAGCCGTGATTCTGGCAGCACAGTCAATTCGTGCCGTCGCACTGGGCGTGGTGGTAACGGCTATCGTACAATCGGTGTTAGGCGGAATCGGCCTGGGGCTATCCGGTATTCCCTACACCACACTATTAACCGTTCTGATGTTTCTATGTTGTCTGGCGCAGTTGGGGCCACTTCCGGTATTGATTCCTGCGATTATCTGGCTGTATTGGACGGGCGATACCACCTGGGGCACCATCCTGCTGGTATGGAGCTGTTTCGTTGGTACCATCGATAACATTATTCGCCCGGTATTAATCAGAATGGGAGCCGATCTTCCTATGCTGCTGATTCTTTCCGGCGTGATTGGCGGGTTGTTGGCGTTTGGCATGATTGGGATATTTATTGGCCCGGTCGTCCTCGCCGTTTCCTACCGTCTGCTGTTTGCCTGGATGCGTGAAATCCCCGAACCGCAAAACATCCTTTCCGTTAATACGTCTAACACGACAGATAAAGAGTAAGACCGACAGTCACCGTTTTCTCTTCCCGTGGGCGGTACACCGCCCACGCATTCCCTCTCTCGGCATCGCTTTTTCGACTCTATTTTCCGGTTCTATTTTTTCGGCACTATCATTCCCTTACTTTTTCAATAGGTAAAAGTAACTAATGATTAACCCTCTATTCCTAGGGATTAGTCCTAAAAATTTTGATATCATTTCTCTAATGCATCAATATTATTGACAATATAAAAACTCTGAGAGACCGACTCTTAAAAGATAATTAACTATTAGGATGATTCTTAATGACGAAATAGGCCATAATCCATAGGATAAATACCGGAGCTAGTATTAACCTACTGTTTGTCAATGAGGTTTCCTCCTCGTCAGAGTTAGTAACGAATTGCTGTGTGTAGTCTTTGCCCATCCCCTGAGATGGGCCTTTTTTTTCCTTTCATTTGTCTTCCATTCAATTACGCCTCATCCCTTTTTTGTTACTCTCCTGTCTGCCTACTTTCAGTTCAGTTTTTCAGGAGTTTTTCATGATGCCTCTCGCCGCGAAGAGATTGCTACTCTGTGGCTTATTCTGCCTTCTGACAGCCTGCGATAATCCAACACCGACGACACAGCGCCCTCTGTTGACCATTGAAGGCAAAACCATGGGGACGTTTTACAGCGTAAAAATTAGCGGCGACGTCACCGAAGACAAAACACAGCTGCAACGGGAAATCGATGCCCTGCTGGAGCAGGCCAATAACGACATTTCCACCTACCGTGACGATTCGGTACTGTCGCGTTTTAATCAGTACCGGGGAACGGATCCCCAGCCCATCAGCAATGGCATGGCGGATATCATTCTGGCCGCGCTGCGTATCGGTAAAGCCACGCACGGCGCGATGGATATCACCGTCGGCCCGTTGGTTAATCTCTGGGGATTCGGCCCGCAGAAGCAGCCTACGCGGATTCCCAGCCAACAGCAGATCGATTTAGCGCGGCAAAATGTCGGGCTGCGCCACCTGAAACTGATCGGTGATGAAAAAGGCGAGTGGATTCAGAAAGACCTTCCGGATTTGTATGTCGATCTCTCCACGCTGGGCGAAGGGTACGGCGCAGACGTTCTCGCGCAGCTAATGACGCGTAAAGGGATCACCAATTATCTGGTTTCCGTCGGCGGTGCGATTTCCAGCCGTGGGGTGAACGCCGAGGGTACGCCGTGGCGTGTGGCGATTCAGAAGCCAACCGACCAGGAAAATGCAGCACAGGCGGCGGTGAATTTGCAGGGTTATGCGATCAGCACCTCCGGCAGCTATCGGAATTATTTTGAGGAAGACAGCAAGCGCTATTCTCACGTTATCGATCCCGAGACGGGCAGACCGATTACTCATCAGTTGGTTTCTGCAACCGTGATTGCGCCAACCGCGCTGGAAGCCGATGGCTGGGATACGGGTTTAATGGTGTTGGGAACGGAGAAGGCGTTGAAGCTGGCGGAACAGCAGGGGTTGGCGGTTTATCTGATTACCAAAACGGATAAGGGCTTTAGCGCAGTGATGACGCCACAGTTCAAATCCTTCCTGATTGCAGCACCGTGATTTTCAGCACGGCTTGCGATAAGCGGCGGCCGAGCGGTGGTAATGGATAGATCGTAAAGACGCTGTAAATACATCCCTGTACGCTCGGATTGCGCCATCCATGGCGCAAACGCTTTACTCTTCTATTCCATTACCACCGTTTTCATTCTGTAAATATTGTTTCAACAACCTGAATGGCTGATGACTACAGATATCAGACACCCACAGTACGGATTACTTGTGCTCCGCCAGATTCAGCCAGGTTTGCACCACGGTGTCCGGGTTGAGCGACAGGCTATCGATGCCCTGCTCCATCAGCCAGAGCGCGAAATCTTCGTGATCTGACGGGCCCTGACCGCAAATACCGACGTATTTACCCTGCTTTTTGGCAGCTTTAATCGCCATCGACAGCAGCGCCTTCACCGCATCGTTACGTTCATCAAACAGCGACGATACCACGCCAGAGTCACGATCCAGACCCAGCGCCAGCTGTGTCATGTCGTTTGAACCGATGGAGAAGCCATCAAAGTGTTGCAGGAATTCATCGGCCAACAGCGCGTTGGACGGAATTTCGCACATCATGATGATTTTCAGGCCGTCTTCGCCACGGCGCAGGCCTTGATTCGCCAGTTCGGCAATCACCGCTTCCGCTTGTGCCACGGTACGAACGAACGGGATCATGATCTCGACGTTCTTCAGGCCCATCACGTTACGCACGCGTTTGACCGCTTCACATTCCAGCGCAAAACAGGCTTTGAAGTCCGGCGATACGTATCGACCCGCACCGCGGAAACCCAGCATCGGGTTTTCTTCTTCCGGCTCATAGCGTTCACCGCCGACCAGATTGGCGTATTCGTTCGATTTAAAATCGGACAAACGGACAATAACGCGCTTCGGCGAGAATGCCGCTGCCAGCGTCGCGATCCCTTCCACCAGACGACCTACGTAGAATTCCACCGGATCGTCGTAGCCCTGCATCAGCGTTTTGATCTCGCGTTGCAGCTCAGGAGCTTGCTGGTCGAATTCCAGCAGCGCACGCGGGTGCACGCCAATCATGCGGTTGATGATGAATTCCAGACGCGCCAGACCGACGCCATCGTTTGGCAGGCAGGCGAAATCAAATGCGCGGTCAGGGTTACCTACGTTCATCATGATTTTCAGCGGCAGTTCAGGCATTTCATCAATCTGTGAACTCTTCACGGAGAAGTCCAGCAGATCCTGATACACATAACCGGTGTCGCCTTCCGCACAGGACACAGTCACTTTCTGCCCTTTGCGCAAACGCTCGGTCGCATCGCCACAGCCTACGACAGCCGGAATGCCCAGCTCGCGTGCGATAATCGCAGCGTGGCAGGTACGTCCGCCGCGATTGGTAACAATCGCCGCCGCCTTCTTCATGATCGGTTCCCAATCTGGGTCGGTCATGTCAGTCACCAGCACATCGCCCGCGTTGATCAGGTGCATCTCGCTGATGTCCTGAATCACTTTTACTTCGCCCGCACCGATACGGTGGCCGATCGCACGGCCTTCCACCAGCACCGTGCCGCTGGCAGGCAGGTGATAACGCTCCATCACCTGACCGTTAGAGCGAACCGTTTCCGGACGCGCCTGCACGATATAGAGTTTGCCAGTGTGGCCATCTTTCGCCCACTCGATGTCCATCGGGCGGCCGTAGTGTTTCTCAATCAGCAGTGCCTGACGCGCCAGCGCCTGCACTTCGTCATCCGTCAGACTGAAACGTGTCGTTTGTTCTGTCGGCACATCTTCAATCCGTACCTGCTTGCCATGTTCCTGGCTCGCGGCATACACCATACGGATTTTTTTCGATCCCATGTTACGGCGCACAATCGCAGGTTTGTTGTTCTGCAAGGTCGGTTTGTGAACATAGAACTCATCCGGGTTCACCGCCCCCTGCACCACCATTTCACCCAAACCGTAAGCCGAGGTGATGAACACCACCTGATCGAAACCGGATTCGGTATCGATGGTGAACATCACGCCTGCGGAGGCCAGATCGGAACGCACCATACGCTGCACACCCGCCGACAGCGCCACGCCACGGTGGTCATACCCCTGATGTACACGATAGGAGATCGCGCGATCGTTAAACAGCGACGCAAACACGTGCTTCACCGCCACCATCACCGCGTCAATGCCTTGCACGTTCAGGAAGGTTTCCTGTTGGCCAGCAAAGGACGCATCCGGCATATCTTCTGCCGTGGCGGAAGAACGCACGGCAAACGAGGCGTCTTTCTCACCGTCGGCCAGTTGCTGATAGGCGTCACTGATTGCCTTTTCCAGCTCCGGCTGGAATGGCGTATCAATAATCCACTGGCGAATCTGCGTACCGGCGCTCGCCAGTTGACTCAGATCGTCAATGTCGGTGCGATCGAGCAGCTCATAAATGCGCTGGTTGATCCCGCTTTGATTAAGAAAATCATTAAACGCCTGCGCCGTTGTCGCAAAACCGTTGGGAACGGCTACGCCCAATCCTGAAAGGTTGGTGATCATTTCACCCAGAGAGGCATTCTTGCCCCCCACCCTTTCAACGTCGTGCATACCGAGCTGGTTATACCAAAGGACATTACGCAAATCAGGGCCGTTATTGGACATCGAAAATAATCCTTTCTGCATACAATTAGGGTATGAAAGAGTTCGGTTGAGAATCGCCTCAACGCAATCAGGTTAGCATAGCGTTTTGATGAACATGGACAGGTGAATCGATCAACCTATGAAAAAAAACTGATTTCACGGCGAATGATTGCTTAACACGGTAAAAATCCAATATCGTAGAAGATTAGTATTCTTTATCATGAAGATAATGAAATGGCGTTTTAATAAAAGTATTCTTGAAACGCAATTTTTGACGAGGTTAACGTGTTCGAGCTGTCGGAAATATCACAAGGGGGTTATGTGGAAAGAAACGTATTTTATGTCTCGGACGGTACAGCCATTACGGCAGAAGTACTGGGTCATGCGGTGTTATCCCAGTTCCCCGTGAACACGGTTAGCTATACCTTACCTTTCGTGGAAAGTGAAGCTCGCGCCAAAGCCGTGTGTGAGCAAATCAATACGCTATATCAGCAAACCGGTGTGCGCCCGCTGGTGTTTTACTCCATCGTCACGCCGACCGTGCGTAACATTATTACCAGCAGCGACGGGTTTTGCCAGGACATCGTACAGGCGCTGGTTGCTCCCTTGCAGGAAGAATTGAACACGCCGCCTACGCCGATTGCCAACCGCACTCACGGTTTGACGGCCAATAACCTAAGCAAATACGACGCCCGTATTGCCGCCATCGATTATACGCTGGCGCACGATGACGGCATTTCGCTGCGCAACCTCGATCAGGCACAGGTTATTTTGCTGGGTGTGTCACGCTGCGGTAAAACGCCGACCAGCCTGTATCTGGCGATGCAGTTCGGCATTCGCGCCGCCAACTATCCTTTTATTGCCGATGATATGGATAACCTGCGTCTGCCTGACGCGTTAAAACCTTTCCAGCACAAGCTATTCGGGCTCACTATTGATGCCGAACGGCTGGCGGCCATTCGGGAAGAGCGTCGGGGAAACAGTCGCTACGCTTCGTTGCGCCAGTGCCGCATGGAACTCAGTGAAGTTGAAGCGCTATTTCGCAAACATCAGATTAAATATCTCAATACCACCAATTATTCCGTTGAGGAAATTTCCGCCAAAATCATCGACATTCTCGGCATGAGTCGGAGAATGTACTAGTACATGATAGTTTTTTTATCCTGATGCGGTTGTAATGTGCGCCATTTCGTTTATTGTGTGCACCATCACTTCCCGGCATTTCGCCGCTGCGAAGCAACCTTTTAGTCGGAAACATAGCCTGAAAACGCTGTCTGGAAACACTGTCATGTCCATGCATTTCGGTGAAGACAGGTTTTCGGCTTGACCGTATTCAGAGATAAAACATGCTGCAAACAGATGAACTGCGGAGCGCGCGCATCGAGAGTCTGGTTACGCCTCAAACGCTACTCGCCAGACTCCCGATTACCCCTGCCGTTGCCGAAAATGTCACCTCGTCACGCAAGAAAATTGAAGCCATTCTAACGGGTCAAGATCCTCGTTTACTCGTCGTGGTTGGTCCGTGTTCCATCCATGACACCGATAGCGCGTTAGATTATGCGCGCCGTCTGGCTGCACTACGCACGCAGTATCAGGATCGACTGGAAGTCGTCATGCGCACCTATTTTGAAAAACCGCGCACGGTGGTGGGCTGGAAGGGACTCATTTCCGATCCCGCGCTCAATGGAACCTTCCAGGTGAATGAAGGGCTGGAAATTGCACGCCGCCTGCTGCTGGACGTCAACCAGCTTGGATTGCCGACCGCGACGGAATTCCTCGATATGGTCACTGGCCAATATATCGCCGACCTGATTAGCTGGGGCGCGATTGGCGCGAGAACTACCGAAAGCCAGATCCACCGGGAAATGGCCTCAGCGCTATCCTGCCCTGTTGGCTTCAAGAACGGGACGGACGGTAATACACGTATCGCCGTCGATGCCATTCGTGCCGCTCGCGCCCAGCATATGTTTCTCTCGCCGGATAAGCAGGGCTTCATGTCGGTCTACAAAACGCAGGGCAACCCGTTTGGCCACATTATTATGCGTGGCGGGAAAAAACCGAACTACCGCGCGGAAGATATCGCCGCCGCCTGCGATCATCTGCGTGAATTCTCGCTGCCCGAACATCTGGTGATCGATTTTAGTCACGCCAACTGTCAGAAACAGCACCGCCGTCAGCTCGACGTTGCCAATGACATCTGCCAGCAAATTCGCGCGGGTTCACGCGCCATTGCGGGCATCATGGCGGAAAGTTTCTTAATCGAAGGCAACCAGCCGGCGATCAATCCTCTGGCATTGACGTATGGGCAATCCATTACCGATCCGTGCCTGAGCTGGCAGGATACCGAAACGCTGCTGGCACGTCTGACAGACGCCGTCGACAGTCGTTTTTAATCCGATATACGCTGGCACACTCACCTTCCCCGGTAGTGTGTCAGCCATTTTCCTGCTTTCCCGCCGCCCATCTCGCTATCTCGCAGCACGTAAATACCTCTTACGATTCCTCTTATTCCACTTATTAAGAAAACTTCACTTGAGGTTGCGTTTTTGTTACATGAAAATGATTATCATTCATTGCTATAATCAACACGACAACGATTAAGGGAACGAGATGCAGACGTCCATTTACCAACAATACCTCCAGGCTAAAGTAGAACATCCGCGCAAATACGCCCGCGATCTGGCTGCACAACTCGGCATCAGCGAAGCGGAATTGACGCACGCCCGCGTCGGACACGATGCACAGCGTCTACAGGGTGATGCCAAAGTTTGGCTCAGTGCACTGGAACAGGTTGGTAATACCAAGTCGATCACGCGCAACGAATACGCTGTGCATGAGCATACCGGTTACTATCAAAACCAGACGCTTGATGGGCACGCTGGTCTTATCCTCAACCCGCGCGAGTTAGATCTGCGTTTGTTCCTTTCTCAATGGGCTTCCGCCTTTGCGCTGCGTGAAAATACCGCACGCGGTGAGCGCCAGAGCATTCAATTTTTCGATCATCAAGGTGATGCCATTCTGAAGGTCTACACGACCGACACCACAGACATGGACGCCTGGCAGCTATTTGTTGAGAAATTTACCAGCAGCGACAACCCCGCGTTGGCACTTCGTCCAGCAAACAGCGTAGCAGCCGAGCCGATCGTTGCCCATAATCCTCAGCTTGAAGCAGACTGGCGTGCGATGACGGATGTGCATGATTTCTTCATTTTGCTCAAGCGCTATAACCTGACGCGTCAGCAGGCGTTTAACTCGGTCGCTGACGATCTGGCCTACCGTGTAGAAAACGATGCGCTGTCACAGATTCTGTTTGCCGCGCGTGAAGATCAGAACGAGATCATGGTATTTGTCGGTAACCGTGGCTGTGTGCAAATCTTCACCGGTACGCTTGAGCGTGTAGAGCGTATGGAGCAGCATGCGGAATGGATTAACATCTTTAATAAAGATTTCACCCTGCATCTGATCGAAGGCGCGATCGCTGAAAGTTGGATCACGCGTAAACCGACAGCCGACGGTATTGTGACCAGCCTCGAACTCTATGCCGCAGACGGCTCTCAAATTGCACAACTCTTTGGGCAACGTACCGAAGGCACGCCGGAACAACAGCAGTGGCGCGACCAGATCGATGCCCTGAAACCGCATAAGGATCTCGCCGCATGAAAAACTGGCTATTCCCCCTGCTATTGACACTCCCGCTGGGGGTGTCTGCTGCCGAACGTATCGTTTCTATCGGCGGCGACGTCACGGAAATCATCTATGCGCTGGGCGCGGAGAAAGATCTGGTTGCGCGTGATAGCACCAGTCTGCACCCGGAAGCCGTGAAGAAACTGCCTGACGTGGGCTACATGCGCCACCTCAACGCGGAAGGTATTCTGGCCATGAAACCGTCACTGGTTCTCGCCAGCGATCTGTCCCAGCCATCGCTCATCCTGCAGCAGGTAGCGGACAGCGGCACAAAAGTGGTTCATGTAACCGCCGAGCCATCGCTAGATGCGGTGCCGAAGAAAATCGGGGCCATTGCTCAGACGCTAGGAAAAGACGCAGAAGGTAAAAAACTGACGGAAACTTATCAGCAGCAACTGGCAGCAGTCAAAACCTCACCGCTGCCGGTTAACGTGCTGTTCGTTCTCAGCCACGGCGGCATGACCGCACTGGCTGCGGGTAAAAATAGTCCGCCAGACACGATTATCCGCAGTGCCGGATTAAAAAATGCCATGCAAAACGTTGAGCGCTACCAGCCATTGTCACAGGAAGGCGTGATTGCCAGTGCGCCGGATCTGATTCTGATATCCAGTCAGGGGCTGAAAACGTTGGGTGGTGAAGCACAGGTCTGGAAATTACCCGGTTTGGCATTGACGCCTGCGGGTAAAAACAAGCGTCTGTTAGTGGTCGATGACATGGCGATGCTGGGCTTCACGCTCGAAACGCCAGCGCTGATGGCGACGCTGCGTCAGACAGCCGAAGCGATCAAATGACGTCACGCTTTCACCCGCGCACGTGGTTGATCGCACTGCTGTTACTGATGGTGGCACTGATGGTCGGTGCCGCCAACATGGGCGCGCTGACCCTATCGCTCAAGATGTTATGGCAAACGCCGCTTGACGATCCAATCTGGCATATCTGGTTGAATATCCGCGTACCCCGTGTGCTGCTGGCGATCCTCGTCGGCGGCGCGCTGGCCTGTTCCGGCGCGATTATGCAGGGGTTATTTCGCAATCCGCTCGCCGATCCTGGCCTGCTTGGGATCAGCAGCGGTGCCGCACTCTGCGTCGCGCTAACCATTGTGCTGCCGCTTGGCCTTCCCCCGCTGCTGGCGCTTTACGGCCCGATGTTTGCCGCTTTCGCGGGTAGTCTGGCAATTACGGCGATTATTTTCATCCTCAGCCGCTCCGAACAGGGTGGATTAACGCGATTATTGCTGGCAGGCATCGCGCTCAATGCACTGTGCCTTGCCCTCATCGGCGTGTTGACCTACATCAGCACCGATCAGCAACTGCGCCAGTTCTCACTGTGGGGAATGGGGAGCCTTGGACAGGCACAGTGGCCCATGCTGCTGGTTGCCAGCACGTTGGTCATCCCTGCCACGATCGCCACGTTATACTACGCGCACCGTCTGAACGTGTTGCAATTAGGGGACGAAGAGGCGCACTACCTTGGCGTCAACGTGAAACGCACCAAGTACACGCTACTGCTGCTCAGTTCGCTGTTGGTTGGCGTAGCAGTGGCGGTCAGCGGCGTGATCGGGTTTATCGGGCTTATCATTCCACACCTGATGCGCATGCATCTGGGTGCCGACCATCGCTGGCTCATTCCCGGTTCTATCCTCGGCGGTGCCTGCCTGCTGTTGTTTGCCGATACGCTGGCACGCACGCTGCTTTCTCCGGCAGAAATGCCCGTTGGGTTGTTAAGCAGCCTGATTGGCGGGCCATATTTCTTATGGCTGATCGTTCAGCATAAAGGACGGGGAAATGACTGACTCAGCGTACGACCGGACGTTAGTCGCACGTCATCTACGCTTTCAGACCAACGGACGCTACCTGACGGATGACGTTTCTCTGGAATTGCACAGTGGGGAAATTGTCGCGATTATCGGCCCTAACGGTGCGGGGAAATCTACCCTGCTCCGCTTACTGACCGGTTATTTGACGCCAGATGAAGGCGAGTGCCTGTTAGCCGGACAGCCTTTTTCACACTGGCAGCCCGGCGCACTCGCAAAAACGCGTGCGGTGATGCGTCAACATAGCGGCATGGCGTTTGCGTTTAGCGTGCGGGATGTCGTTGCGATGGGGCGTTCCCCGCATGGGCGCTACCCGAAAAATGATGATGTTATTCAGCAGGTCATGGCGCAAACGGGCTGTCTGGAACTGGCTACGCGCGACTATCGTCAGCTTTCCGGCGGGGAGCAACAGCGTGTGCAACTGGCTCGCGTGCTGGCGCAGCTGTGGCATCCAGAGCCGACGCCGGGTTGGTTATTTCTCGATGAACCGACTTCGGCGCTGGATCTCTACCACCAGCAGCACCTCTTACGGCTGCTCAAGCAGCTTACACGCGAACAGCCGTTATCCGTATGCTGCGTCCTGCACGACCTGAATCTGGCCGCGCTGTATGCCGACCGCATTCTGCTGCTGCATGAAGGGAAGCTAGTCGCACAAGGCACGCCTGCGCAAGTGCTACAGGCCGAGACGTTGACCCACTGGTATCGCGCCGATCTCAGCGTCGGTTCACACCCTGACTACACCATTCCGCAGGTTTATCTGCGGCAATAGCCAAGTCCCCCCTGCTCCGATTCAACTGGAGCAGGAAATCTCCAGATGCTTACCCCACTCTGGCGGTAACGCCGCTAAGTCGTTCTTCTCCGGCTGTTCATCAAACGGTTGGCACAGCGCCTGATGCAGACGCGCCAGCACACTGATGTCATCACTTTCCGCCCGTTCAATCGCCATTTGTGCCAGATAATTACGCAGAATATATTTCGGGTTCGTCGCATTCATCAGCCGACGGCGTTCCTCATCGCTCTGCTCTTCCTGCATCAGCCTCTGGCGATAGGTCGCAAACCAGCTATCGAACGCGGCCCTGTCGATGAATTCATCACGAAGTGGCGAGCGCGATGCCTGCTTTTCGCTGTCTGCCAGCAGGCGGAACGTGCGGGTGTAATCGCTGCCTTCTTGCTGCATCAAACGCAACAGCCCGACCAGCACGTCATTATCTTCAGAACTTGCGGTAAATAAGCCCAGCTTAGCGCGCATCAGCGTGCCATAGTGCTGCATCAGCGCCGGTTCGTAGCGTGCAAGCGCACGTTCCAACGTTTCCGTGTCCATCAGCCCCGACAGCGCCTGCGCCAGCCGATGCAAATTCCACAGCCCCACGGCGGGTTGATTGTCAAACGCGTAGCGCCCGCGATGGTCGGAGTGATTGCAAATGAAATCGGGCTGATAGGCATCTAAAAAGCCATAAGGGCCGTAGTCGATGGTCAGTCCCAGAATCGACATGTTGTCCGTATTCATTACGCCGTGCGCAAAACCGACAGCCTGCCAGTGTGTAATCAGACGGGCAGTACGCTCTACCACATCGCCGAACCACAGCTCATAACGACGCTCGTCGTTTTCCCACTGCGGCCAGTGGCGGGCGATCACATACTCCACTAACTGACGCACTTTTTCTGGCTCGCGGCGATAGTAGAAGTGCTCGAAATGACCAAAGCGCACATGGCTCTCTGCCACGCGCAGCAGCATCGCACCCTTTTCTTCCTGCTCACGCTGGACCGGATGTGTACTGGTAACAATCGTCAGCGCCCGCGTGGTAGGAATTCCCAGATGGTGCATCGCTTCCGAGGCCAGAAATTCGCGTATTGCTGAGCGCAGCACCGCACGACCGTCGCCCATGCGCGAATATGGCGTCAGCCCCGCGCCTTTCAGATGCCAGTCCATACTGCGGCCATCTGCCAGTTGTTGTTCCCCTAGCAGGATGCCACGCCCGTCACCCAACTGACCGGCCCACACGCCAAACTGATGACCGCTATAAACCTGCGCCAGCGGTGCCATTCCCGGCAACAAACGCTCGCCGCTCCAGACGGCATCCTGTTCTGGCGTAAACCAGTCAGACGACAGACCGAGTTCCGCGGCAAGCCCCTCGCTGTGATAAAGCAGGCGAGCGCCATGCAGCGGCGTCGGCTGTAGCGCAGTGTAGAACCCCGGCAGTTGGTCAAAATAGTGATTTTTGAATAACGGTGTTTGCTGCATCATGTCTCCCTAATACCACTCTATTCAGGTGAAGAGAGCCACGCGCTCACCACACAACAATTAACGGGTAGATAGAAAGTGTAGAGGGATGGAACTGAAATTAACACGGAGGAAACGCAGGGGTATTATTTCCCTTACGTTTCCTTGTCATCGATTCGTTGAGAAAAACAGGACATCTAGCGCAGGCTCTGCTCCAGCCACTCAGCCAGTTCCTGCAATTCGCTTTGCTGTTCGGGGAAGGTGGTAATCAGCGCCTGACATGCCGCCGCCAAGGCTTCTGGGCGATACGCCGTTCCCTGTAATGCGGAGGCGAGTGCTTCTAACGGCGCGGGATTCAGGCTATCGGTATAAATCTGCGCACGGACAATCACGCCGCGCTCCACATCGAAATGTAATTCAACGCCGCCCCAGATAAAGCGGTTATCCAGTAAATGCGAGAAATCCGGCGCCTGACCGAAGTTCCATTCCCAGC
The DNA here is from genome assembly GCF_900129615.1 of Pectobacterium carotovorum. Classification (GTDB taxonomy): domain Bacteria; phylum Pseudomonadota; class Gammaproteobacteria; order Enterobacterales; family Enterobacteriaceae; genus Pectobacterium; species Pectobacterium carotovorum. The sequence goes on from NZ_FQWI01000001.1 coordinate 843,571, forward strand.
TACTTTGACGCGCAAACTGTTCGCTGAATCCGGGGAGGTCCGGGTGGGCAGATGGCGAGATAATTTCCGGCTCGCACTGTTCGCCAAAATAATCAAAGAAGGCCTGCGTCACCGCCTGACAAATAGCCTGATGATCGACAGAAGGCAGCAATTCCACCAGATTGGCGACACGGGAACGCACGGACGTAATTCCTTTTGCCTGTAGCTTCTTAACATCCGGGTTCAAATAATCGGCTAAGCGGCTGAGATCTGCGTTCAGCAGCAGCGTGCCGTGATGGAACCCGCGATCCTTGGTTTCGCGATAGGCAGAACCGGACACCTTACGCACGCCATCCGCGGTTTCCACCACCAGATCGTTACGCCCCGAGGCGCTGGCCTTTAACCCAAGCGAACTGAGTGCATCCAGAACAATCTGCGTTGAGACGCTTTTATCGTATTCCGGTTTGCCCGCCATGAAGGTAAAGCAGGTATTACCGAGATCGTGGAAGACCGCTCCACCGCCGCTGCTGCGTCGTGCCAGCTTGATGCCATCTTCTTCCATCCGCCGCGTATTGCACTCTTTCCACGGATTCTGGGCGCGCCCAATGACGACGGTTTCCGCATTGCGCCATAAAAACAGTACCCGCTGCGTGGTAGGCATCTGACGAAAGATGCACTCCTCAACGGCCAGATTAAACCAGGGATCGTAAGAGTCGGAGATTAATAAACGCAGAGAGGACATGAGTGGATAGCTCCATGCTGTCAACAACACAAAATAAGGAAGGAATCAGATGCGGCGAGCCTGCCAGTACGCCCGTTTCCAGTACACGTTATCCAGCGACGAGCGGATGACGCCCTGACTGGTGGAGGCATGAATAAACTGGTCGTCTTTGTCATAAATGCCGACGTGCAGCCCACTGCTGCCGCTGCCGGTTTTGAAAAAGACCAAATCGCCCGGTAACAGGTTATCGCGGTCAACGCGCTCGCCCAGTTCAGTTTGTTCTTCCGTGGTGCGCGGCAATTGCATGCCAAACTTATCGCGAAACGTCAGGTAGACGAAGCCTGAACAATCAACACCGTTACGATCCAGCCCGCCATAGCGATAAGGCGTTCTGTACCATTGCCCGAGTTGATCGTTTAGCTGCACCATCACCATGATCGAATCGCTCAGACGCGCATCCGGCGGCGGGTTGTGCCGACTACTGCTACAGCCGACCAAAATCAGGCTGGCGAGGATCAAAGTATGTCGTAAACGTATCATCGCGATTACCATAAAACCGCCGAGGCCATCGTCCTCTAGCGTTTGAAAATGCTAGGTATTGGATTAATTTAGCGTTTAATCGGGGTCACTGGCAAGTAAAGGCGATTTTTCCTATTTTCTGACGACGCCATTTTCTGGCAGCGCTAGGCGCTGCGCGTGATGATCCAGTTTCTGCCATCCACCACATGCCGCTGAAACGCGACACCGAACACAGGAGACAGCACGTCCGGCAGCATGACCTCCGCCGTTTCGCCCTGCGCCACCAGAGTCCCTGCCGACAGCAGCCACACGCGATCGGCATGGTGGGCGCTGTGATTCAGATCGTGTGCGCAAACTACGACGGCGATGCCCAAACGACAGAGTTCACTCAGTAACGCATCCAGTGCCACCTGCTGAGCCACATCCAGACTATTGGTTGGTTCATCCAGCAACAGCAAACGCGCGTGCGGATTGATCGTCGGCCAAATCTGCAACAGCGCCGCCACCAGCCGAACGCGCTGCCACTCGCCTCCCGACAACTGCGTAAGCGGGCGCGCCAGTTTGTCGGTTAACATCAGGCGTTCTGCCAGAAAATGCACCACCTTTTCGACCGCGTCTTCCTGAGCCAGCGGCGGTTGATGCCGTTGCCAATACTGGAATACCGGCATCAGCGCCAGCGGCGGTTGCTGCTGTGCCAGATAGGCGCGCCGCACGGCCAGATCCGCTGCCGTATACTGCGACAGCGGCATGCCGGCCAGATAGACGTCACCTTCCCCCGCCAGTAAGCCAGCCGCTCTTGCCAGCAGGGTACTCTTTCCTGCGCCGTTCGGACCGATGATGTGCAGCAATTCACCACGACGACACTCCGCATTCGTCGGCGACAAACGCGGCAAGGCGCTAGCCTGCAACAGCTGTAATACTGGGGAAGTCTGCTGCGTCAATTATTTTGCCAACGCCTCTTCGATCGCTTTCACGATGGTGTCATGGTCAGGTGCCATATCCGGCGCAAAGCGATCAATCACCTGCCCTTCGCGATCCACCAGGAATTTTTCGAAGTTCCACAGGATGTCTTCTGGATTCTTGGGCTTACGGCCTTTATTGACTAAACGCGCAAAAAAGTCACTTTTCCAGGTTCCATTGGCTTCCGGTTGCTGACGAATCAACAACTGGTACAGCGGGTGACGGTTCTCGCCATTCACTTCAATTTTGCTGAACATCGGGAACTGAACGCCAAATGTCCCACGGCAGAATTCCTGAATCTCTTCTTCCGAGCCCGGTTCCTGCCCTGCAAATTCATTGGAGGGGAATCCCAGCACGACCAGACCTTTGTCGCGATAGGTTTCGTAGAGTTTTTCCAACGCGTCGTATTGTTTAGTCAGGCCGCATTGAGAGGCGACATTGACGACTAAAGCCACCTGCCCTTTAAACGCTTCAAACGTTGTCGCTTTCCCGTCGATGGTAGTCAGCGGAATAGTATAGATTTCAGTGCTCATCGTTTTGCTCCCTTCAGTGATCAACAAGAGTGGATAGAACAAGACATCTCGCTACAGCCGATTGCGTAATAGTAGCCAGATAAACCACGGCGATCCCAGCGTAGCGGTAACCACGCCTATCGGCAACTCGGCTGAACTTAGCGCAACACGCGCGACCGTATCCGCCAGCAGCAACACGCCGCCGCCAGCCAATGCACATCCGGTCAATAAATAACGCTGATCGGTCAGTCCACACAGCCGTAACATGTGTGGGATCACCAGACCAATAAACGCGATGATACCGGCCAGCGCCACGCTCAGGCCGACCTGCACGCCCATCACCAACACGAGAATCGTGCGCCAGCGATAGACTGGGATACCTAACTGACGCGCCTGAATCTCACCCAGCGTCAGCCCATTTAACACCGCCCCCTGACGACTCAACCACAGCAACAGCGGCAAGAGTGTCAACATCAACCAGCCGTGTCGCCAGTCAATGCCGCTGAAGCCGCCCATCATCCAATACATCAGTTGGCGTAAATCGAGGCTGGTACTGAAATAGACGGCCCAGGTCATCACCGCACTACAGATAATCCCGAGCGCAATGCCGATGAGTAATAAACGGGTATTGGAGATATGCCGACGGGCAAAATGCAGTAACAGAAAGGTAATCAGCAGCGCGCCAGCAATCGCGCTCAAGCTTAACATCCAGACGGGCAGCAATCCCTGCCCCAGCAGTACCGTCAGCACTAAGGCCACGCCTGCGCCGTTTGCCACGCCCAGCAGCCCCGGTTCCGCCAGCGGATTATCAAAGACTGCCTGCATCACGGTGCCCGACATTGCCAGACTGGCACCCACCAACATCACAGCCAGCGTTCTGGGCAAACGCAGTTGCCAGACAAAGAGTTGCTGAGCCTCATCCAGCCAGGCCGTCGGCCAAATCCAGCGCTCCCCGGCGCACAGGCTTACGATCAGCGTGAGTGTGAGAAACGCCAACAGCAGTGCCAGACTCCGACGATCGCGTCTGCACTGCTGTTGTTTTAGCTGGCTGTAATGGGGTAACGGCATAGCGTGCTTTAGCGGGATATCACCCGGCGGTCATTAAGTATTGTCATGTATGTTAAACGATTTCGCTTACCTTACACGCATTTTCCTTATTACCGCAGCACGGTCAAAACGCCGTAGTGCCGCATACCGCCCTTATTTGGTACTGCATACCGCAATATAGTTAAGCTGGTTCCGATTGCGGCGGAAGGTATGAAACATGTTGAAGAACATGTCGCGGTTTTCTTTCTTCAGCGCATTTTTTACGATACGCGCCGCACCCGCTAGCCCTTCATCATAAATCAGCCCCTGTGGCGTCAGCAGCGTCATTGCGCCGTTATCGTAGCTAACCTTGCTAAAACCACATTCCTGAAACAGCGTCACCCAGCGCTCGCGCAGCATCGGCTGGGCATGCACGTTGATCGCTTTATGCATCTGCTCCACCGCCTGCAATGCCCCAGTATCCTTCTCGGAAAGCAGCATGATATCGTGCGTAATCAGGCGGCCACCCGGTTTCAGCACGCGATAATATTCGGCAATAATGCGGCTCTTGGCTTTGTCGGCATACATCGTCAGCATGGCTTCATTAATCACCACGTCAAAGTGATTATCGGGGAACGGCAGTTCCAGCGCATTTGCCTGCATAATCGTGACCTGCGAGGCTAAACCGTTCGCTGCCACATTTTCCTGCGCCTTCTGTAGCGCGACTTTATCCATATCCGCGCCAATAACCTGACAGCCAAATCGACGCGCAATCTCCATCGCCGTGGTGCCCATATTGCAGGCGACTTCCAATACTACGCTGTCCTGCCGGAATCCGGCCTGACTGAGCAGCCACTCAGTTGCCTTTCTGCCGCCGGGGCGCAGACGCTTTTTCCCCAGTCGAGCTAAAAATTTATGTCCAGCTTCATGATCGCTCATACTGTCACTCCTTCATTCGGTGTTATCGCAACAACTGTTTAGAGCCTAACGGGGTGGCTTTTAGTTGGTTTTCAGCGTCTTCAACATGGTCAGCAACATACGTGACGACTGTTGCGCATCAACGGCATGCGGGATATTGGCTGGCATACGCACCAGCGTACCGGGCTGCACGACGACGGGTTCGCCACCGATCGTCAGCAATAATTCACCTTCAAGTACCATAACCAGTGCATCATAAGGCGCACTGTGTTCGCTCAACCCCTGTCCCTGATCGAAAGCAAACAGCGTGACATTGCCGCCGTCGGTACGGGCCAACACGCGACTGGCGATACCGTGTTCGGTTGGGGTAATTAATTCATGGAGAACCAGCGCCTGTGCCGCCGGAAGGGTATTTTCTTTCATGGAAACTCTCCGCTATTCTCGATTCAGCGCGCCGTGATTTTGCTTGCCGAATTCATGCAAGTGATTATTATTTTCATTTACTAGCTTGATGGTAATACCAGCCTCTGGGAGGGCAAATGACATTTGTCAAAAAAGCGCTATCGCCCGATGAATACGGCGAAGTGCTGTTTCAGCATGATTGGATGCGCGGTGAACCCAGCGACGTGGTGTGTGAGCTACTGGCAAAAAGCGAGCGTCTGTTTTTCCGGCAGGATGACATTCTGTTTCGCGAAGGCGACAAAATGCAGCACTGTTTGCTGGTTGAAACAGGAAAATTGCAGGCCTTTCGCCATACCTATGGCGGCGATGAGAAGATTTTCGGGCAGTTTGAACGCGGAGAATTTGTCGCTATTGCCGCTGTATTTATGGATCACGGTCGCTTCCCGATGAATATTCGCGCGCAGAGCGATGGCCACACGCTGATGATCCCACGGCAGGATATTCACCAGTTTTGCTTGCAGCGCCCAGAGCTGGCACTGCGTTTGCTCAACTATCTGGGCAAGAAACTCTACTCGACGATCAACCAAATCGACTGGCTGACCTCCAGCTCCGCGCCACAGCGTCTGGCTGATTATCTGCTGCGGCAGCACCACATTCAGCAAACTCAGCATCTGACATTACCGGTGAGCCGAGGCCAGCTTGCGACGTCATTAGGGATGCGCAGTGAAACGCTAAGCAGGCTAATGTCAGACTGGAAGCGGCAAGGCCACATTACCTATCGGGGTCATCAAGTGGAATTGTGCGATCTGAATTATCTAAAAGAACTGGCTGCCGAAGCCCGGCGGACATTCTGATCGATCTAAGCCTTTGTTGATTCAGGCATGGCAAGCGGATAGAAAAACGGTAGTTATTATACTCTAAATAATTCAAGTTTCAGGAAGGCGGCAAGGGAAGGAATCCCGATGAGCTTACTCAAGTAAGTGATTCGGGTGAGTGAACGCGGCCAACGCACATGCAACTTGAAGTATGACGAGTATATATTTTTTGACAATTGTCATTCCCGCATCGTCGGATTATCAACTACGCTTAGCTGACATTAGTGAGAATAACTCTCATTAACATATTTGTCTTTCATAAGACATCGTGAGGGTAATGCTATGCTGGGCTTTTTCCGACGAACCTTATCATTTCATGGAGCACGGCCACCGCATCCGCAAGCGGACTCGCCGACAGAAACCGTTTCGCATACTCACTGTAGCGAGAGTGAATATTGTTTCTTTAACCACGCCGCGATGTTGCCATTCGATCAGCTTGACGAATGTTGCTGCGGCAACGATCGGCAAGAGAAAACGCCATCTTCACACGATTCATGACGCTTTCTCTTTTTGCGGACGCTTAAACCTTTTTGCGGGCGCTTAAAACTTAATGCTTTGACCGCGCGTCAGCCAGGCAGCGACAAACTCGGGTACGACGGCGCTAGCGGGGCCGTAAATTTTTTCATCAAACTGACTTTCTACCTGGCTCGGCTCCAGATTCAGTTCCAGCGTGTAGGCGCCGTGCGAATGGGCTTCATGGACAAAACCCGCGGCGGGATAGACATGCCCCGACGTGCCAATCGCAATAAAGTAGTCCGCCTGCGACAGCGCATGGTAAATCTTGTCCATGTGCAGCGGCATTTCACCAAACCACACCACATGCGGGCGTAACGGCGCGGGAAATTGACAGCAGTGGCAGCGCTCACCGACGGCAAGATCGTCCGTCCACTCAAAAATCTGCCCACTTTGGCTACAGCGGATTTTCAGTAGCTCACCGTGCATATGAATCACGCGCTGGCTACCAGCACGTTCATGCAGGTTATCGATGTTTTGTGTAATCAGCAGGAAATTGTCTTCCAACATCGCTTCCAGATTCGCCAACGCAAGATGTGCGGCGTTGGGCACAATTTCCGGCTGCTGTAGCTGACGACGACGGGTGTTATAAAATTCCTGCACCAGCTCGGGGTTACGCTGAAAGCCTTCGGGCGTCGCGACATCTTCGACGCGGTGCTCTTCCCACAGGCCATCGGCTGCGCGAAAGGTACGAATACCCGATTCCGCGGAAATACCGGCGCCCGTCAGTACCACCACGCGCGGTTTTTTCACTTCGCTTGCTGCCAGATAATCACGATGGAAAATACGCGCACGAAGACGCTGTTGCCGCATCCGCTTTCCCTTATGAAACCGCCCTAATCGTTGACGCGTATACATACCTTCTCCAGCTAGTTATCCATTAAGTGTAGCAACGCCGCACCACGTACGCCGCCCGCATCGCCATGACGCGCTTTCTCTATACGTGGCAGTTTCGCAATCGGTAAAAGTCGTGAAGGAAGGCGCGTCGGCAGAATTTGATAAATTTCATCAAAATTCGACAGGCCGCCGCCCAACACCAGCAGGTGTGGATCGAACAGGGTCAGCAGATTGCCCAAACAGGCCGCCAACAAATCCATAAAGCGATCGACAAACTCCTGCGCTTTTTCTTCTCCGCCACGATAGTGCCGGATAATCGTCACGGCAGGCAGCGCTTCGCCATACAGATGCTCGTACAGCCATTCAAAACCACGGCCAGAAATATAATTCTCGATACAGCCTGATTGACCGCAACCGCACTTCACGCGGGGAATATCCACGCCGATGATATCCAGTGCGTCGGACGGCAGGCGGAGATGGCCGAACTCGCCTGTGATACCGTTGCGCCCGTCAACCGGACGTCCGTTAATCACCAGACCACCGCCCAGCCCCGTGCCTAAAATCATGCCCAGCACGACAGGATAGGAACGAAATTCCGCATCCCAGGCTTCCGACAGCACAAAGCAGTTAGCATCGTTACTGATGCGAATATCTCGCTGCAAACGCTGCGACAAATCCGTACGCAGCGGTTTTCCCATCGTCGCAGGCAGGTTAGCGGTGAATAGCGCACCGTCGTTACCTGTCTCCATGCCCGGTACGCCGAGACCGACCTTCCCCTGCATGCCAACCTGAGCATCGGCCTCATGCACCAGATCGACCAGCGTGGTGAGCAGGTCATCATAATTATTACGCGGCGTCGGTACCCGCTTTTGCCACACCTTGTTCAACTCCGCGTCGAACACGCCCAGCTCAATTTTCGTGCCGCCCATGTCAAAACCGTAGTACATGACTGCTCCTTAGGGTGTGATCGCTTTCCCACACGATAGGGACTATCCCCGTCATCTCTCAAGCCGCATGTGCGTTGGCTTGGCTTACTGTCCGCTCAACACGCGGGCAGGGTCAATCCGGCTGGCGCGCCGTGCCGGATACCAACTGGCAATCAGGCTCAGCACCAGCGATGTGCCTAATACGATAAAGACATCCATCAGATGCAGTTCCGATGGCAGGAAATCGATAAAATAGATGTCGCCGGACAGCAGTTTATGACCGATAAGTGCCTCAATACCTTGAATGATCGGCGTCAGTTGCAAGGTCGCGATCACGCCGACCACGGCGCCTATCACGCTGCCAAGCAGCCCAGCCAATAGCCCGTACCAAATAAAGATAGCCCGAATCAGTCCGTCTGGGGCTCCCAGCGTACGCAAGACCGCAATGTCGCTACTTTTGTCTTTCACCGCCATCACCAGCGTTGAAACAATATTAAAACAGGCGACGCCAATCACTAGGATCATCGCCAGATACATGATGGTTCTCACCATCTGAATGTCCCGATACATATAACCATAGGTGCCAATCCAACTGCGAATAGTGACATAGGCATTCGTGACTTCGCCCGCATCGCGCACCAATTTATTGGCGGAGAACACATCGTTAGCCTTGATGGCGATCCCCGTTACGCTCTGCCCCATGTCCAGATACTGCTGGGCATCCGCCAACGGAATCAGCGCTAAGCCGTGATCGAGTTGGCCGCTCAGCTGTAAAATACCGCTGACGTGCAGCCGGATGCGTTTCGGCTGCATCAGCTTCATTTCCGGGTCGCTGTTCGGGATCATCACCGTGACCCAGTCGCCTTCCACCACATTCAGCGCCTTTGCCACGCCCTGACCAATAATGACCTGCTGTTCACCCGCGCGGAACCGCTGCCAGGCGTCATTAAGCACATAGTTGGGCAGCGCACTAAGACGTTTCTCCTGCTGTGGATCGACGCCTTTTACCTGGACCGCCTGAAGTTTGGCGCCGTTCTCCAGAAGCCCGGTGAAATTGATATAAGGCGCGGCGGCGGCAACGCCGGGAACCTGTTCTATTTTCGGAAGAATGTCCTGCCAGCCGTCGAAAGGCTGATTGACCGGTGCGATCTCACCATGCGGCACCACGGCCAGAATGCGGTTGTTCAGTTCACGTTCAAAGCCATTCATCGCGCTCAGGCCAAGAATCAACACCGCCACGCCGAGGGCAATCCCAAGCGTTGAAATGACCGAAATCAGCGAAACCATGCCGCCACGCCGACGACCGCGGCTAAAGCGCAGGCCAATCAGCAACGAGAGCGGAGGAAATCTCATTGCCGCGCTCCCATCAGGGTCAATTCCTGCTGCAACTGACCGTCGCGCATTTCCAGTTGGCGGTTCAGTCTGCTAGCCAGTTGCAGGTCATGCGTCACCACCAGAAAAGCGGTGCCCTGCCGGACATTCAGCTCTCCCAGCAGTTCAAAAATGGTGTCTGTCGTACGCTGATCGAGGTTACCCGTTGGTTCATCCGCCAACACCAGCGACGGGCTGTTAACCAGCGCTCTGGCAATCGCGACACGTTGCCGCTCACCGCCGGACAGCTCAGACGAACGGTGATGGCTGCGCGCCTCCAGCCCGACGGCCGCCAGCATTTCGCGTGCTTTATCCCGCGCCTGTGACGTCGGCACTTTACCAATCAGCAACGGCATCGCTACGTTTTCCAACGCGGTGAAATCCGGCAGCAGATGATGGAACTGATAAATAAAGCCCAGCTCGCGATTGCGTAAATCCGCTTTTGCCGCCGCAGAGAACGAATTCAACGGCTGGCCTTTAAAGATAACCTCACCTGACGTCGGCGTATCCAACCCGCCCAGCACATGCAGCAACGTACTTTTCCCCGAACCGGAACTCCCGACGATTGCCATCATCTCGCCGCTGCTCATTTCAAATGAGACATCGCGTAACACGTCGGTAGACAGCTTGCCGTCCTGGTAGCGCTTGGACAGGTTAGTACACTGCAATAACGGTAAATCACTCATAACGTAAAGCCTCAGCGGGTTGAACGGCGGCAGCGCGCCATGACGGGTAAAGTGTCGATAAGAGGGCAATCACCATCGCGGAAATGGCGATCGTCACGACCTGTACAGGGTCGATCGCCACCGGCAGTGCGGCACCATCCAGCAATACGCCCAATATTGGCATCAGCGTATTCAGTTGGCTGGCCAATAACGTCCCCAGCAATGCCCCTAACAACGCGCCAATAACGCCAGCGCTGCCCCCCTGCACCATAAACACCATCATAATCTGACGTTGAGTCAGCCCCTGCGTTTGCAGAATGGCGACTTCTCCCTGTTTTTCCATCACCAGTAAACCCAGCGAGGTAATAATATTGAACGCGGCCACGGCAACGATCAGGCTGAGCAACAGCCCCATCATATTTTTCTCCATGCGTACGGCCTGAAATAGCTCACCTTTACGCTCGCGCCAGTCTTTCCAGACTGTGCCTTCCGGCAGCGTTTGCGTGCTCAGCGTATCAACCGACAGCGGCTTTTCCAGCCACAAGCGCCAGCCGGTAATGTGGTTCGCCGGATAGCGCATCAGCCGTGAGGCATCCTGCTGATTCACCAACAGTTGGTAGCTATCCACTTCACTGTTGGCAGCAAAGGTGCCGGCAACGGTGAAAATACGCTGGCTGGGGATACGTCCCATCGGCGTCAGCTGGCTGGCGCTCGTTACCATCATGCGCACTTGATCGCCAGCGTTAACTCCCAGCTGTGCCGCCAGTTTATCGCCCAAAATGGCCTGATATTGACCGGATTGCAGTTGCTGCTGTTTGACGTTAACCAGATAGCGTGACAGCGGCTCCTGCTCGTCAGGATCAATGCCTAACATCACGCCCACGGCGACGCTGCGGGCGCTTTGTAGCACTACATCGCCCGTCGTCAGCGGCGCAACGCGCGTTACGCCTTCCAGCGAGTCTAAGGAGGAAGCAGGAATCAATGCCGGGTTCAGTGAACCTTGCGGCGTAGAGATGACCGCCTGAGGCATCACGCCCAGAATATTGCCTTCCAGTTCGCGCTCGAAGCCATTCATCACGGAAAGCACGGTGACCAGCGCCATCACGCCCAGCGTGATGCCAATAGCGGATAACCAGGAGACAAACCGGCCGAAGCGGTCTGATGCACGCCCACGCATGTAGCGCAGGCCAATAAATAAAGCGACAGGTTGATACATGAAATCCGTCTGGATAAGGTTGCCAAAGCAAAGTGATCAAGGATAATAAAGGGTAGTACTGCTTTATGGAACCCTAACACCCTCACTCTACGGCTTTTTCTTATTCCCAGCCGGATGCAGGGAGGCGAGACCCGATAATCAGATGATGCCTGAAAATTACCGTTATTCGCTGCCGCCCAAAGCGGGTGAGCAGCGCCTGCTGGGCCAGTTAACCGGCGCTGCCTGCGCCGTTGAATGTGCAGAAATCATTGAACGCCACGCCGGGCTGGTGGTGCTTATCGCGCCTGATATGCAAAACGCTCTGCGATTGCGTGATGAAATTCAGCAATTTACCGACCAGCACGTCACCACGCTACCTGACTGGGAAACGCTGCCCTACGATAGTTTTTCTCCGCATCAGGAAATTATTTCGACCCGCCTCTCCACGCTCTATCAATTGCCTAACATGACGCGTGGCGTTCTGATTCTGCCGGTCAACACGCTGATGCAGCGCGTTTGTCCGCACAGTTTCCTGCACGGCCATGCGCTGGTGTTGAAAAAAGGCCAGCGCCTCTCGCGTGATAAGCTGCGTTCGCAGTTAGAGCAGGCGGGCTACCGCAGCGTCGATCAGGTCATGGAACACGGTGAATATGCCACGCGTGGCGCGCTGCTGGATCTGTTCCCGATGGGGAGCGAAGAGCCCTATCGTATCGATTTCTTTGACGACGAAATCGACAGCCTGCGCCTGTTCGATGTGGATACGCAGCGCACGCTGAATGAAGTGCCGCATATTAATCTGTTGCCCGCCCACGAGTTCCCGACCGACAAAACTGCCATCGAACTTTTCCGCAGCCAGTGGCGCGAACAGTTTGAAGTGCGGCGCGATGCCGAACACATTTATCAGCAGGTTAGCAAAGGCGTCTGGCCCGCTGGGATCGAATACTGGCAGCCGTTATTTTTCAGTGAACCGCTGCCGTCGCTGTTCAGCTACTTCCCGAACAACACGCTGCTCGTTAACACCGGTAATCTCGAACAGAGCGCCGAGCGTTTCTGGCAGGATATTCAGCAGCGTTTTGAAAGCCGTCGTGTCGATCCTATGCGGCCACTGTTGCCATCAGATTCACTCTGGCTGCGTGTCGACGGTCTGTTCACGGAGCTGAAAGCGTGGCCGCGCGTGCAGTTAAAAACCGATACGCTGCCGGAAAAAGCCGCCAACGTGAATCTGGCCTATCTGCCGCTGCCGGAGCTGGCGATTCAGCACCAGCAAAAATCCCCGTTGGATGCGCTACGCCGTTTTATCGAACAGTTCGACGGTCAGGTCATTTTCTCCGTCGAGAGCGAAGGCCGACGTGAAACGCTGCAAGAGCTGCTGGCACGAATCAAACTGAATCCGACGCTCATCAACACGCTGGAGCAGGCTCAGGAGCGTGGCACTTACCTGATCATCGGTGCCAGCGAACACGGTTTTATCGACACGCTGCGCCAGCGCGCATTGATCTGCGAAAGCGATCTGCTGGGTGAACGCGTCAGTCGCCGCCGTCAGGATAGCCGCCGCACGATTAATACCGATACGCTGATCCGCAATTTGGCGGAACTGCGGCCGGGGCAGCCCGTCGTCCACCTCGAACACGGCGTTGGTCGCTATGCTGGTCTGACTACGTTAGAAGCTGGCGGCATCAAGGCCGAATACCTGATTTTGACCTATGCGGGTGAAGACAAGCTGTACGTTCCCGTCTCCTCGCTGCATTTGATCAGCCGCTACGCGGGCGGTGCCGATGAGAATGCGCCGCTGCATAAACTGGGTGGTGATGCCTGGTCACGCGCGCGGCAAAAAGCGGCGGAAAGGGTGCGCGATGTTGCCGCCGAGCTGCTGGATATTTATGCCCAGCGTGCAGCGAAAAGCGGCTTTGCCTTTAAGCATGACAAAACGCAGTACCAGCTTTTCTGCGAAAGTTTCCCCTTCGAGACCACGCCCGATCAGGCGCAGGCCATCAACGCCGTGCTGAGCGACATGTGCCAGCCGCTAGCGATGGATCGTCTGGTGTGTGGCGATGTCGGCTTTGGGAAAACCGAAGTGGCGATGCGCGCCGCGTTTTTAGCCGTTGAAAACCATAAGCAGGTTGCCGTTCTGGTGCCGACGACACTGTTGGCGCAGCAGCATTTTGACAACTTCCGCGATCGCTTTGCCAATTGGCCGGTGAAGATTGAAATGATCTCTCGCTTCCGCAGCGCGCGTGAACAAACGCAGGTGCTGGAGGAAACGCAGGAAGGCAAAGTCGATATTCTGATTGGCACCCATAAGCTGTTGCAGAGCGACGTACGCTGGCGCGATTTAGGGCTGCTGATTGTGGACGAAGAACACCGCTTCGGCGTGCGTCACAAAGAGCGCATCAAAGCGATGCGAGCGGATGTCGATATCCTGACGCTGACCGCCACGCCGATTCCGCGGACGCTCAACATGGCCATGAGCGGGATGCGCGATCTGTCGATCATCGCCACACCGCCCGCCCGCCGTTTAGCGGTGAAAACGTTCGTGCGCGAATATGACAATCTGGTGGTGCGCGAAGCGATTCTGCGTGAGATTCTGCGCGGCGGGCAGGTGTACTACCTCTATAACGACGTCGAAAATATCGAGAAAGCGACCCAGCGGCTGGCGGAACTGGTGCCGGAAGCACGCATCGCGATCGGCCACGGTCAGATGCGCGAACGCGAGCTGGAACGGGTCATGAATGACTTCCACCACCAGCGTTTTAACGTGCTGGTGTGTACCACGATCATCGAAACGGGGATCGATATACCGAGCGCCAACACGATTATCATCGAACGTGCCGATCACTTCGGCTTGGCCCAGTTGCACCAGTTGCGCGGTCGCGTCGGGCGTTCCCACCATCAGGCTTACGCCTACCTGCTGACGCCGAATCCTAAAGCGATGAGCACCGATGCGCAGAAGCGTCTGGAAGCGATCGCCTCATTGGAAGATCTCGGTGCCGGTTTTGCGTTGGCGACGCACGATCTGGAAATTCGTGGCGCGGGTGAACTGCTCGGGGACGATCAGAGTGGACAGATGACCAGCGTCGGTTTCTCACTGTATATGGAACTGCTGGAAAGCGCCGTCGATGCATTAAAAGCGGGCCGGGAGCCGTCGCTGGAAGATCTGATCAACAGCCAGACCGACGTCGAACTGCGTTTGCCTGCCCTGCTGCCCGACGATTTCATCCCCGACGTCAATACGCGCCTGTCGTTATACAAACGTATTGCCAGTGCGAAAACCCCCGCCGAGCTGGATGAGTTGAAGGTCGAACTGATCGATCGCTTCGGTCTTCTTCCCGATGCAAGCCGCTATCTGTTGCAGGTTGCCGCCCTGCGTCAACAGGCACAGGCACTGGGTATTCGCCGTATTGAAGGGAACGAGAAAGGCGGTTTTATCGAATTCAGCGAGCAAAACCGCGTCGATCCCTCCCACCTCATCGGCCTGTTACAGCGCGATCCGGGCACCTACCGCCTTGATGGGCCAACCCGCCTGAAATTCATGAAAGATTTGAGCGACCGTCCGCAGCGCATCGAGTTTATCGGTTCACTGCTGGGGAACATGGCTCAGCATACGCTGGCGGCATAACTCACTTTCACCACACTGAACGGGAACCTTAGGGTTCCCGTTATATACCTGCCGCCCCCGTGCTGTAGCAACGGCTACCCTGTTGCAGGCCAGGCCACGTCAGAACTCACCTCATTTCCTTTGATCTCATTGACTGTGGCGGGAAATGCCGGTCGCCATACGCATGAAGCGGTCAAAGAGGCGGTCTGACAGTAGACGACGTAGGCATATCATCGGTTTTGCACCAAAACCGACGGCATAGCGTGTTTTGGGCCGACGGGCACTCACCGCCTGAGCGATAGTGTCAGCGATCATCTGCGGGGAAGACTGGCGTTTCCGACTGCTTTCACCGACCATTGAATCAGCCATCGCCTCTGCCTGTTTTGCATAAGCGCCGTGCCCTGATACATCAAGCAGTTTCGCGGCGGCAATATCTGCCCACTCGGTTTTAATACCGCCGGGTTCAATGACGACGACATCAATGCCGAAAGGCTCCACTTCCAGACGCAGGCAGTCACTGATCGCTTCCAAGGCAAACTTGGTTCCGTGATACCAGGCACCGAGCGGGGTATAAATTTTCCCGCCCATCGAGGTGATATTTATCACCGTGCCAGAGCGTTGTGCCCGCATATGAGGCAGAACCAGCTGCGTTAGCCGAACTGCACCAAAGACGTTCACATCAAACTGGGCGCGGCCTTCTTCTGGAGATACCTCTTCCACGGCACCGTAGGAGCCATAGCCGGCATTGTTCACCACAACGTCGATGCGTCCACATTCAGCAATGATGGTATCCACCACCGTCTGTACCGAGACACTGTCTGTCACATCTAACGGCAGTACCCGGATATCCGCCTCTGCCAGTTTCTGCATCCTCTCTATCCGGCGTGCAGCAGCATAAACAGTATGACCAGAGGCCTTTAAACGCAGAGCGGTCGCTTCGCCAATCCCCGAGGAGGCGCCAGTCACCAGAATAACTTTTGATTTCATATATCGGGCCCTTATTGCTGACATAATGCGGTGGCGCACGCCATGCGTTCATCACCGTCCTTGTCATGCACTTTAGGCGATAAGGTCGGCCGCTGGGATAGCGTATTGCGCCATGTCACTCGCCTTATGCGCCAGCAGTAAGCCCCCGATATGCAGGTGTGGCGATGTTGTGACGTAAGGATGCCAATCAGTGTAACCGCGTCGTATTGCGGATACTGTCCGGCGTCTGGCCTGTCCACTCATGAAACGCTCGGTAAAAGGAATTCGGATCGTCGAATCCGAGGAGAAAAGCGATTTCACCTGCGGGCATTGATGTGCTTTCCAGATAATGTCGCGCCAGTTTTTCACGCGTGCTGTTCAGCAGCGAGCGAAAGCTTTCGCCTTCTTCTTCAAGGCGGCGCTGGAGAGTTCGCCTGCTCATCGCCAGTCGACTAGCGACGACATCCACCCCCGCAGTATTGCTGGGCAGCAATTCCAATAGCAGCGCACGGACACGCTCAGCGATACTTGCCTTTTCATCAAGTTCACTCAGGCGGCGGCGAAGTTCAGGCTCGAAAATTTTCCACATTCCGTCACTGGCCGTCAGGAAAGGGCGCAAACTGTCGGTCGATGAAAACGTGATTAACGGCTGTGGACCATGCAAAATGTCACACCCAAAAAAATGAGTGTAATGGCGGGAATACGGCTGCGCAGGGAGCACAGGAAGAACGACACTGCGTGCTTTTACTGATTCACGTGTACCCAGCTCTGCTAAACGAATAAAAAAGGCGAGTTCGGCAATCTGCAATGAGAACGGCACCTCGCTCTGTGCATATAGCCAGGAAGGTACGAGCGTCATATCACCTTCCTGATCCACACGGATATCCAAACTCATCGGTGCCATCAACTGCTTATACTTTGCCAACCTCTGAGCCGCCTGCATCAGGCTGGTACTGCATAAAGCCGCAAAGAGAGGAGGATCAAAAAAGTCAGCGGAAACTTTTTTCACGATATCCAGAGGAAATAAAGGCGATCCGACTTCATCTTCAAGCCCCTGCCAAAAGCGAAAATATTCTGCCGTAGATAGCCCCACCGCGCCTCTCGACAGTAAATCATCCGGCAGACCAGCTCTGCGCATTACATTAACAGGCTGCACACCCAGATCCTTAAACAGGATCTTCCAGCTTGCATTGAGGAAAAATATCTCGCTACGTGTCATCTTCGCTTCTTAGACCATCAGGTGATGGAATCTTCGGTGGATAAACAGGTTGTCATTCTAGGGTAAAGTAAGGGCAGAAAACTTGCTATATACGCCAGGATGGTAGCAATTCATGCCATATGAACGTGCCCTACCGCTGACCAATACATCCGCCTTTACAAGCACTGCCGTAACGCAGTAAAGTCGCCACCCTTTTTATGGCCCGCCATTCTTGGCGGCCTCCCTTCCGGGCCGTCGCGGGTGCGACGTTAAAAATTTTTCCCGGAAATTTTTTATGGCATGGGCCTCACTATGTTTATCGGTTTTGACTACGGTACAGCCAACTGTTCAGTGGCGATTATGGATGCAGGTACCCCACGGCTCCTGTCGCTGGAAAATGGCTCGCCTTATCTTTCTTCCCTGCTGTGCGCGCCCGTGCGTGAAGCGGTTAGCGAGTGGTTATGGCGACACCATCAGGTCAATGCTGAGGGTGAGAACGCGCTGCTGCTGAAGCGCGCCATCAGCTACAACCGCGAGGAAGATATTCGTGTGCAGCCTGATAGCGTGAAATTCGGACGCGATGCGTTACGCCACTATATGGATGATCCGGAAGAGACGTGGTTCGTTAAATCGCCAAAATCCTTCCTCGGTGCCGTCGGGCTGAAAACCCAGCAGATTGCGCTGTTTGAAGATTTGGTCTGCTCCATGATGCTGCATATCCGCACACAGGCAGAAAGCCAGCTTGACCAGCCTATTCGTCAGGCCGTCATCGGTCGTCCGATTAACTTTCAGAGTATCGGCGGCGAAGAAGCCAACCAGCAGGCGCAAGGAATTTTAGATCGTGCAGCCCATCGTGCCGGATTTGAAGACGTCGTCTTCCAGTTTGAACCTGTGGCCGCTGGGCTGGATTTCGAATCCACGCTGACGAAAGAAACGCGAGTGCTGGTTGTGGATATCGGCGGCGGAACCACCGACTGCTCCATGCTGCTGATGGGCCCAGAATGGCACAAACAGCAAGAACGTTCGCAAAGCCTGTTAGGACACAGCGGCTGCCGCGTTGGCGGTAACGATCTGGACATCATGCTGGCGTTCAAACAGCTGATGCCGCTGCTTGGCATGAATAGCGAGACGGAAAAAGGCATCGCTCTGCCGATCATGACCTGGTGGAATGCGGTCGCAATTAACGATATCCCAGCGCAAAAAGAGTTTCATAGCACCGCCAGCCGCGCGTTAATCAACGAGATGATCCGTGATGCCCGCCAGCCCGAGTTGGTAAAAAGACTGCTGACCGTCTGGCAACAGCGCCTGAGCTACCGTCTGATTCAACTGGCGGAAGAGAGCAAGATTGCGCTGTCCAACCAGTCGGAAACAGCGGCCGATTTGCACTTTATCGAATCAGGTCTGGCAACGCGCATTCATGCTGATGAACTCAACGCCGCCATCGAGAATCCGCTCATGCGTATTCAGCAGCAGGTGACGTTGGCGCTAGAAACCAGTCAGACTCGGCCGGAGGTGATCTACCTGACCGGCGGTAGCGCCCGCTCTCCCCTGCTGCGTCAGGCCATTCAGCAATTGCTTCCTGATATTCCTATCGCCAGCGGCAACGATTTTGGCTCCGTTACCGCCGGACTGGCGCGCTGGGCAGAGATTATCTTCCGCCGTTAAGCCAAAGACGGGACGCCAACCACGCGTCTCGTCAGGCTATTCTGTTGATCGCTACCGTGGCTTGACTAGTAGCCCACGCAGCAGCAATTCCAGCGCGGCAACGCCTTGTGTCAGCCGCGCATTACCCTCCTCTCCCTCCGCAATCCAGAACGCCGCTTCGGCCAGACTGCCGTAGATTAACGATGCCAGCGCCTGCGGATCGGCATCAGCTACCACGCCCTGTCGGATAAGGTTGTCGATCAGCCGCTGCATCGACTCGACGCAATGGCGTTGCGAATCCGGCGACGCGCCGCCCAAAACTGCCCGAGCATCGCGCAGCACAATACGCTGAATCTCCGGCTCCCGCGCCATTTCCAGATAGGCGCAGCAGCGACGCCGGAAGCCTTCCCAGGCATCTTCAGCGGTATCGGAGATAGCTTGCAGTCGTTCATCCATCTCGGCATCGATCTGTTCCACCACGGCTGCCAATAATCCCTTTTTGTCCCCGAAGTGGTGATAAAGCGCCCCACGGGTCAGGCTCGCCTGCGCCGTGAGATCGTCCATTGAGGTGTCAGCATAACCACGTTCGCTAAAGACCTTACGGGCGGTCGCCAGCAGCGTAGCGCGGGTTTCTTCCATTTCAGCACGGGTACGACGAACCATCGACACATCCTTACATACACATCGTATGATTATTTACATTCACTCCGTATGAATATATGCTTTTATTCATACGCTCTGTATGTATTGTCGCTGTGCCACAGCGCGGTGGCAAGTGGATTCACTTTGGAGAATGAGATGGTCAATCCTTATCGAGAACTTTTCACCGCACCCGGCACCAAGGGTTTTGCACTGGCTGGCCTGCTGGCGCGCATTCCACTGCCAATGACGGGCATTGGCATGATCACGATGCTGTCGCAACTGCGCGGCAGCTATGCGCTGGCGGGTGCCGTATCCGCCACCTTTGTGCTGACCTACGCGCTGCTATCGCCGCAGACCTCCCGTCTGGTCGATCGCCACGGCCAAGGCCGCGTGCTACCGATTGCAACCACCGTCAGCGTGCTCGGCATGCTGCTTCTGCTCGTCAGCACCTGGTGGCAAGCACCTGACTGGAGCTTATTCATCAGTGCCTTGCTGGCGGGGTTCATGCCCAGCATGTCAGCAATGGTAAGAGCACGCTGGACAGCAATCTATCGCGGCCAGCCTCGCTTGCAGACGGCTTACTCGCTGGAGACGGTGCTCGATGAAGTCACTTTTATCGCCGGGCCACCGCTGGCTGTCGGGCTGTCCGTCGCGATGTTTCCTCAGGCTGGCCCGCTGGCAGCGGCGCTCTTGCTGATTATTGGCGTGTTTGCTCTGGTGACACAGCGCGGCACCGAACCGCCAGTAGAAGCGCAGGATGTCAGCACGGATCGTTCAGGGTCGGTGATCAAACAGACGAACGTGCGTTTGCTGGCGCTGTTGATGGTCGCGATGGGCGTCATCGTGGGCACCGTGGATATCGTCAGCGTCGCCTTCGCCGAACAGCATGGTCAGCCTGCTGCGGCCAGTCTGGTACTGTCGGCTTATGCGGTAGGTTCCTGTCTGGCCGGGCTGGTGTTCGGCGCTCTCAAGCTGCGAACCGCATTGCACCAGTTGCTGTTGCTGGGCGGCTTGGCAACGGCAGCAACCACGTTGCCTCTACTGCTGGTTGGCAGCATTCCGGCACTGGCTGCGGCCGTGCTGATCGCCGGGCTGTTCTTCGCCCCCACCATGATCGTGGCAATGTCGCTGGTCGAACGTCTGGTGCCCGAACATCGCCTGACTGAAGGCATGACCTGGCTGCTGGCAGGGTTGAATGTCGGCGTGGCGCTGGGTGCTGCGGTATCAGGCCACGTTGTCGATAGCGGCGGCGCTCGAGCCGGATTCACCGTGGCGCTGTGCGCTGGCGTACTGGTGCTGCTGGTCGCGCTGTGGGGATACCAGCGCCTGCGGGCGCATGCCTCCTCTCTTCCCCATACCGCTTGACGATTAAACCGCTTGTTCCCCCTATTAAGGACTGAACCATGAACACGTCTTCCTCTATCCCTATAGGTGCAGCTTCACAGCATCTCTGGCTGGCTGTCGCCGCCGTTGGTCTTGCGACCTTCTCTGTCGTCACGACAGAAATGCTTCCGGTCGGCTTGCTAACCCCGATTGCCGATACGCTACAGACTTCTACCGGAACCGCTGGCCTGATGATTTCGCTGCCTGCACTGTTAGCCGCGTTATTCGCCCCATTCGTGGTCATCGCATCCGGCGGTATGGATAGACGCAGGATCCTATGCGGACTGCTGACGCTGCTGGTTATCGCCAACATTGCCTCGGCACTGGCACCGGACATCGGTTGGATGCTGGCGGCACGCGTGCTGGTCGGCTTCTGCATGGGCGGCATTTGGGCGATTGCCGGTGGTCTGGCGGCCCGACTCGTTCCCGAGCATGCCATCGGCCTGGCGACATCTATCATCTTTGGCGGTGTCGCAGCGGCATCGGTGCTGGGTGTGCCGTTCGGCGCACTGATCGGCGATCTCGCCGGATGGCGCTGGGCCTTCGGCTGCATGGCCATCTTTAGCGGGCTGGTGCTAGTGCTTCACCTCGCGGTTATTCCTGCCTTGCCCGTCGCCCATTCCGTCACCTTACGCCAGTTCGGCGAGCAGTTGCTCAACCGTAAACTGCAAGTCGGGCTAATCCTGACGCTGTTGCTGGTAGCCGGACACTTCATGGCCTTTACCTTTGTGCGACCACTGCTGCTATCGGTGTCAGGGTTCGATGCGCGGTGGATCGGCGCATTGCTGTTCGCCTATGGTCTGGCAGGTATCATCGGCAATTTTCTGGCGGGCATCATCGCAGCGCGGCGCACGGCGTTAACCTTGATGGCAATCGCGTTGGGGCTGTTGTTGACCCCGATCCTGTTCCTGACCGTCGGTGGCTCACATTTCGGCGGCGGTATAGTGCTGCTCGTCTGGGGATTAGCCTACGGCGGCGTGTCTGTCGGTTTGATGACCTGGATGATTAAGGCCGCGTCGCGCACCGTGGAGATGGCCTCCGCGCTGTATGTTGGCGTCTTCAATATTGGCATCGCGCTTGGGTCATGGGTAGGCGGTCAGATAGTCGATAGCTCTGGCCTGATTACGACGCTTTGGCTGGCCGCTGGATTTGCAGCTGTCGCCGTATTGTTATCGTTGAGCATGAAACTGGCTGAGAGCAGGAAGATCGTACAATGAAAAAACCGCGAGCACCTTCTTCAGGTGTCTCGCGGTTTTTAGAGATGGTGTCAGCGCAAAACCGTAGACGTTGGGGTCAGTTAACTCTGTTGGTTCAGGATTAATTGCCCGTTTCGGTCTACTGGAATTTGTGTACCAGGATCGCGATCCATGCGGATTTTACCCTGCTGGTCGCCGATTTTATAGGTGACATCATAACCCAGAACTTTTTGTGATTTATCGTACACGGTCTGACAGCGCTGTTGCTGCGTCGTGTACGTATCATTTTCCTGCATGCCGCTTTGTACGCGGTTACCTGCATAACCACCGGCCAACGCGCCCGCTACCGTTGCAATATCTTTACCACGTCCGCCACCAATCTGGTGCCCCAGAACACCACCCGCTACGGCACCCAGTACCGAGCCAGCAATCTGGTTTTCATCCTGCACGGGGCGACGATGCGTCACGCTCACATTACGGCATTCCTGACGAGGCGTTTTGACCGTTTCTTTAATCGGTGTTGCTGTTAGCACCTGTGCAAACTGAGGTTTAGAGGAAAAGACATCCATACTCGCCACCGCCGCCACACCCAATGCAGCAGCCACACCAATACCTACACCCGCTAACA
Organism: Pectobacterium carotovorum; assembly: GCF_900129615.1. Lineage (GTDB taxonomy): Bacteria > Pseudomonadota > Gammaproteobacteria > Enterobacterales > Enterobacteriaceae > Pectobacterium > Pectobacterium carotovorum. The sequence goes on from NZ_FQWI01000001.1 coordinate 866,242, forward strand.
TTGATTTGTTCACAGGATACCTCCCGAATCTATTCTCACGCATTCCCCACCTGCAATCCTGACGAAACATTGTTTTACGTCAGCTCGCGTTTAACGCGATGAATCCGATGGTTCCTTCTGAATATCAGCATTCAGAATTTTCGGCGTGCGTGCTACGCCATCTGTAAACAGTGGAAAGTCTGCACAATGTTTCACACTCTCGCAATAAGACTAATTAACCAAAACTGTCAGATTCGTAAAATAAAACCGTCATTTGGGAATTATCTTAACTGGAATTGGTAATAGGACGATATTTTATACTGCCAAATCAGAGAAGTAGCCCATCGCGCGACGGCTCAGAAACAGGGGGTGAGTAGATTGACGGAAAAGAGAGGGCTACAAAGTAAGTAATAAGATGGCCGCTGACAGAAAAGAATACGGGCATGACATTGCGTTCATGCCCGTATCAGAAAGTTGTCAGCTGCGATGAATTAATGCAGTTTCAGACGCGGGCGAATCACCCGGTTGATCCCACCGACCAACATCATCAGGCCAGTTTTAACATAGCCATGCAGAGCCACCTGATGCATACGATAGAGAGAGATATACACGAAACGTGCAATCCGCCCTTCTACCATGACGGAGCCCCGCATCAGGTTCCCCATCAGGCTGCCAACCGTACTAAATTTAGACAGCGAAACCAGCGAACCGTGATCTTTATAGACATAAGGTTTCAGCGTTTGCCCGTTCAGCAACGCGATGATATTGCTGTGGCAGCGTGATGCCATCTGGTGAGCCGCCTGCGCGCGCGGTGGCACAAACCCGCCGCCTTCCTGCGGGCAGGAGGCACAATCGCCAATGGCGAAAATGTTGGGATCGCGCGTCGTCTGCAACGTCGGCTCAACCACCAGTTGGTTAATCCGGTTCGTTTCCAGACCGGCAATCTCTTTCATCGCATCCGGTGCTTTGATGCCCGCCGCCCAAACCATCAGGTCGGCTTCGATAAATTCACCGTCCTTGGTATTCAGACCCCCACGTTCTGCGCTGGTCACCATGGTTTTCGTCAGCACGCGAACGCCAATATTGTTCAATTCCTGATGTGCAGCCGCTGAAATACGCGGCGGCAGCGCAGGCAGAATACGTTCGCCCGCTTCCACCAGCGTCACATTCAGCGTTTGGTTATCCAGCCCGTCAAAGCCGTAGCTGTGCAGCTGTTTCACCGCGTTATGCAATTCCGCAGACAACTCGACCCCTGTCGCACCACCGCCCACAATCGCGATGTTCACGCGCTCTTTTTCTTCCTGATTTGCCGTGAATTTCAGGAACAAATTCAGCATTTCATTATGGAAACGACGGGCTTGTTTCGGGTTATCCAGGAAAATACAGTGATCTTTCACGCCCGGCGTGCCGAAGTCATTTGAGGCGCTGCCTAATGCCACCACCAAAATGTCATACGGAATACGGCGTGCCGCGACCAGCACATCGCCTTGCTCGTCACACACTTCAGCCAGTTGAATCTGCTGCTGTTCACGATCGATATCCGTCAACATGCCAAGTTGGAACTGGAAATAGTGATTGCGGGCGTGCGCCAGATAGCTCAGCGCATCCATATCGTCGTCCAGTGAACCAGTTGCCACTTCATGCAGCAGCGGTTTCCACAGGTGGCTGTGGTTGCGATCCACCAGCGTGATCTCCGCTTTTTTCTTGCGTCCTAACTTGTGGCCCAAACTCGTTGCGAGTTCAAGTCCGCCAGCTCCCCCGCCGACAATGACAATTTTTTTGGTTGGTGATGTCAAAATGACCCCCTAAAATGTGAACCAATCGTTAATAAAGAGTAAAAAATAATATCCTTATATAACATAGGGTTCGCGTAAGTTAAGCCTGATATCTGCTGCAAGAATAGCACGCTAGGTTATTTGGTCATACCAAAATTGATATATATCAATTTATTTTGTCGAGCAGGTTTTTAGCGAGAAAATTCCATCTTTATTTCAGTGAATTAGCGGAAATCTGCGCGAAGAGAAAATGCTGAATCGTGCGCGTCTGCGCCGCTGGATGAACTAAGGAAAGTAAATAAATTGCGTCATTCCTCCTGATCTCCCTCAAAAAAGGATACCAGAAGGAATGACAGCAGCCGTTGACAAGTCATCGCTAACGCAGGGTTAACCGAGCGTTTTGAAGGCTTTTATTCGCTGCAAATGGGGGGAGATGCTTTTGAATTTATGCGTCTGAATATCGTCCCAGACGATCTCATAATACGTTCCCAACGTCTGTGCGCTACGCTGGCTGTCGAGCATTTCATCCTGACGAGAGAGCATCACCATACAGCGATCGCGGTTCTTTTCACGAAAGTTCGCCACGCACTTCGTGGCGATATCCAGATACTCTTCTGGGCGATCGATTTTCCCGCTCATGTTTTCCTGCGGGAAAAGGTTAGGATTAACGATGACTTGCCGTATATCACACAGGAAACCAACGCGTTCGGCCCAGAATCCCCCCAACCCCACGCCACAGATCAGCGGACGATCGTCATCAGACTGCTGAATCGTCTTATCCACCTGCTTGAGCAGATGTTGCATATCATGGCGCGGATGCAACGTGCTGTAGCTAATCAGCCGAACATCTTCATCAATAAACTGAAGCTGCAGGACCTTTTCATGGTTGCCGGGGCTGGTCGAGTCAAAACCGTGTAAATAGATAATCATCTTTCATCCTCACCGCAGACTGGGTTGCCTATTTCTCGCCATTTTTATACCCGTCATACTTCAAGCTGCTTGTGCGTTGGCTTCCCTTACTCACCCCAGTCACTTACCTAAGTAAGCTCCTAGGGATTCGCGCAGTTGCCGCCTTCACGCAACTCGAATTATTTAGTGTATATGCGCCTGCCAGCGCTCGCTGAGTAATGTGAGCGCCTGATTAGCCTGCTTCCAGCGTGGCGAATCCAGCAGTTCCCGACGAGAAAACGAACCCTGATGATATAAGCGCGTCAGTTGTTCCGCTTTGACCGGGGACAGGTTATCCAGCACGCTGACCGCCCCTTCACGATGGTTACAGACCAGAATCATGTCACATCCTGCCTGCAACGCCGCCTGAGCCCGCTCGGGATAGCTGCCCATCACGGCGGCACCTTCCATCGAGAGATCGTCAGAGAAAATGATGCCATCAAAACCTAACTCTTCACGCAGCACCGTTTTGAGCCAATAGGACGAACCACTAGCAGGACGCGGATCGGCCTCCGTATAAATCACGTGGGCAGGCATGATCGCATCCAACTGCTGACGCTGGATCAGTTCTTTAAAAATCAGCATGTCGTGCGCACGAATCTCCGCAAGCGAACGCGGATCGCGCGGCGTTTCTTTATGTGAGTCGGCGCTGACCGCACCGTGACCGGGGAAGTGCTTACCCGTGACCTTCATACCTGCGCTGTGCATGCCGCGGATAAAGCGCTGCGCCACCGCCAACGCTGTCTCTGGAGTGGCATGAAATGAACGCTCACCAATCGCCGCGCTCTGGTGGCCGATATCCAGCACCGGCGCAAAGCTAATATCGATATCCATCGCGATCATTTCTGCCGCCATCAGCCAACCGCCTTCTTCCGCCAAACGCAGGGCTTCTGATTCGCTATTTAATGCCGCAAACGCCTGCGCGGCAGGCAGACGAGTAAATCCGTCACGAAAACGCTGAACGCGCCCACCTTCTTGATCCACGGACACCACAAGGCGCTCGCGCGACGCCGCGCGGATTTGACGCACCAATTCACGCAACTGCGCCGCGTCATGAAAATTACGGGTAAACAGAATCACGCCGCCAACCAGCGGATGTTCCAACACTTCACGATCTTCTGCATCCAGCTCATAGCTGGCAACGTCTAACATTACCGGACCCACAAAAACCTCATTCTTTAGAGTGTACTGCTTAATGAAATGATCTTTACCACAAAAGCCACACCGTCAGCCTGGCTATAGCCTGTAGCCCAACTGTAACCGATGATATAGCGCGGGAATGTCCGCTAAAAATTCGGGGTTCTTCGTTTGCTGCCAGCGAACCTCAAACCACATCAATACCAGATAATCGACCCAGGGGAACCACTGCATCATCTGTTGCTGGAGGCGGCTCACGGAAAACCCTCGCTGATGTCGCTGGTAGCTCTGTAGAAAATGCGTTTGCGCCAGGTTTTCCATCTGGCTGGCTCGCACAATAAACGCCAGTTCAAAGGCAATATCGCCATCTGAGGCATATTCCCAGTCAATCAGCATCGTTCCTTGTGGAGTAATCAGCAGGTTTTCAGCATGCACATCAAGATGGAGAGGAGCCAGCGCCAAAGGCGTGGGTAGCGCCGCACGCTGAAAATAATGATGGGCACGCAACAACGCGGGCGAACGGCGGCGCGGATCCATCAACTGCCAGTGTTGAGCAAATAGCGTTTTGAGATCGAGAGGATGGCCGCTACGCGGCTGGCGATGAAGCTGAGACAACATTCGCGCCACTTCGCCATTAGCCAGCATCATCAGGAACTCATCAGAGGTGGCAATGCGCCCCGGCACCCATTCGACAATGAGCCAGCCATCACGCCACAACAGCGGCCGTGGCGCGAGACCTATCGCCGACATCTGCCGCAGCAGAGCGAACTCGCGCTGGCGATCGACGCCCATTTTCCGCTCGGTTGGCGATTGCCGACGCGCAAGCCATTCGATACCCGGGCCACGGATACGCCAGCTTTTACTACTCAAGCCACCAACCAGCTCAAAGCGAATATCCGCCATCTCCACGGCCGGGAAATATTTCAGGATCGTCGCAATCAGCTGCTGGTGGATGCCTGCCTGCTTAATGCTGAACGGCGCCATTGCCTGACCACACAATTTCACCGGTCTGCACCAGCATCAGTTGCATGTCGAGCTGCGGCGATTTCACATCACCACTGACATCGCTGTACAGCACATACTGCGCGCTGACATAGCGCGCCAGACCAATCGCCTTGCTGCGCGATCCTAAGCTGTCGTCAACCGACAGGCCCAACGTTTGTTTTGCGGCAGCCAGTTGCTCACGCGGCACCAGCGTAAACGCCTTACCGGAAGATAACGCGCTGTACAACGCGCCCGTCGCTTTCGCGATCGGCAGTGAGCCATTGGTGTTATTTTTCACACTATCCACCAGCAGGATGCTGCCCGGCGTGACGCCATCGGCTTTCAGCATTTGCGCCACCAGCGGATTAATGCTGGCTTCCCAGTTCAACGTCTGGATTTTTGGCGGTTGTGGTACGGATTCCCCCGGCGGCGGCGTTGGCGTGGTCGGCACTTGAGGCTCAACGGGCTCAATCGTCGCAGGTGGTTCGGTCGGTTCCGGCGGACGACTGGGGCAGCCTGTCAGGACCAATGCCGCCAGTATCACCCCTAGATACTTTTTCATATTTTCTCTCTCTGCACAGCATTACAAAAACAGATGAAGACGGACCTGACGCGCATTAGGACTGCTGCGCGTTGAAAAAACCGTCATTTCCGTCTGTGGCGGGATTTCAATGGACTGCACCTCTTCAAAAGGCAGCACATCCAGCCCGTTTTCGTCATACCAATAGAAACGGTAATGCACGGTCACCGCCTGTGAGGCGTCGTTGCTGACGACGGAAGACGCACGCAGTCGGCCATTTTCTGAACCCAGCGACGGATTCTCCGCGGTAATCCCGGCCGATAACACAGGTGCATCCAATACCAGCGTTTGCCGCTCATTGATGGTCAGCACTTTTGGCGCACTACAACCCGCCAGCAGCCCAGCCATCAAACACGCGGACAGAAAAAGCATCGGGTTACGCATGATGTTCTCGCATAATGATTTTCTCGCACGACAGTCTACCCATGACTATCGAACTTAGTTCTATAAGATCTAGTTCTGTAAGATCTAGTTCTATAGGATCTAGTTCGCCAGCAAAGGCCCTAATGCGCGGCCACCCAGCAGATGCATGTGGATGTGATAAACCTCCTGCCCGCCGTGTCGGTTGCAGTTAATGATCAGGCGATAGCCATCTTCTGCAATCCCTTCCTGCTGCGCAATTTTACCCGCGACCGTCACCATACGCCCCAGCGCTGCTTCATGCTCGGGGGCCGTGTCGTTAACAGTAGGGATCAGTACGTTCGGGATAATCAGGATATGGGTTGGTGTGCGAGGCGCGATGTCACGAAAGGCGGTGACCAGTTCATCCTGATACACGATATCGGCAGGAATTTCCCGGCGGATAATTTTACTAAAGATGGTTTCTTCAGCCATGATTGATTTCCTTGTTAAAGCTGGCGTTGAACGACGTCATGTAGGCAGTATGAGTGACATATTCCATTTCTTTCAACCTTCTTCGTCTATTTCTGGTGCGGGTGGTCAAAATACGACTCCCAGTAAAAACCAGAAATACGCCTGCCTTCTCCCGAAAACAGTGACGCTATCACTGCTGTAGTAAGGATTTTGCACCGTCCATCGAAAATTTGTGCACGCGCCGTCCTATCAACGGAATGACCGCTGCGTTCTTACCAGCATCAGCAATAGGATGCAGACCAGCAGAGCCGCGATCAGGTTGTAGAGCATTCCTGCCACAAAGGCCGCAACATATTGGCCCGCTTGTGCCACCGCACCATCACCTGTAGCCAGCGCAGCACCAAACAGGATACCCACCACGGCCACACCCAGCGCCGCCCCAACCTGCTGAACCGTCGAGATCACGCCCGATGCCATACCAGCCTGAACCTCATCGACAAAGCCCAGCACCAGATTCAACAGTGGCGTCATGATGAAGCCTTGACCTGCCCCGACCACCACCAACACAGGGATCAGCCGAACGGCCACCAGATCCGACCCTGCTATCTGTACCTGCATAATCAACAGGCCGATCGAGACAGCGTAAACCAACGCCCCCGCGACGATGGCAGGCGTTCCCCAACGGGCAACCAGACGTGGTGCAGCCAGCGATGCCAGAACGAAGCCCACGCTGCACGGCGCGAAAATACTGCCCGCGAGGAAAGGATCAAGCCCCAGCCCTGTTTGCACCAGTAGAGCAAAACACAGGAAAAATGAGCTGGATGTAGAATACACCAACAACACCAGCAACACGCCCAGTAGGAAGCGGCGCTGTGCAAGCAGGCGCATATCCACCAGCGGAAGATACCCCGCCAGCTGTCGACGTTCCTGCTGGCGATGAAAAACCGTCAACAAGAGAGCGGCTGTGGCCAACATCCACAGGCTCCATGCTGGCCAGCCTTGCCCTGGGCCTTCGATCAGCGGCACCAATAGCAGCGTCAGCCCAATGCTGACCAACGCCACACCCGCCCAGTCCAGTGAAGGGCGCTGCGGTGTGCGGGACTCAGGAATAAATCGTGCAGATGCGATAGCCAGCAGGCCAATGGGTACATTGATAAGAAAGATACTGCGCCAGCCCAGCCCAAACAGATTGGCATGCACCAGCCATCCCCCCAGTACCTGACCCGCGATGGCGGCTAACCCCAGCGTCATGCCCAGCAAACCGAAGGCACGGCGGCTATCGTCCCCGTCGAAATTGACGCGGATAGAAGCATAAACCTGTGGAAACAGTAAAGCGGCCGCAAGTCCCTGCAAGATACGTGCACCAATCAGAAACCCCGCGCTGGGTGCTAAGCCACACAGCGCAGAGGCGAACGTAAATCCAGCCATACCCATCACAAACAGGCGACGTCGGCCAAATACATCCCCCAGTCGACCGCCCGTAATCAGCAATACGCCGAAGGCCAGTTCGTAACCCGCCACGATAAAGCCGATCTGTGCGAAGCTAGCGCCCAGATCGGCCTGCATGCTGGGAATAGCGACATTGACCACGAACAGATCGAAGATCGTGACAAAACCGGCCATCAACAGCACAGACAGACCGAGCCACGGCGGACTATTGACAGCCGGCGTAGGCAGTGCCGACGCGCGATAATTTGAGTTCATCTTATGTATCCTTGCATATCGAGAAGTTGCGTATCGAAAGTGATGACGCCGCCATTCTCAAATCCTTTTTAAACAATTACAATTTAACCACTTATGCTATTACTAAAAGCAATGTGGTAAAACGATGCGAACATTGGAAAGAACTCGCCACGATCTGGCCGCCTTTTTGCGCGCGCGGCGTGAACGGGTGTCCCCCGCCGACGTGGGCTTGCCCAGCGGAGGAAGACGGCGCACGCCGGGATTGCGACGTGAGGAAGTGGCTGCGTTGGCTGGCGTGGGTTTGACGTGGTACACCTGGCTCGAACAGGGACGTGATATCGGTGTATCGGCCGCATTTCTGGACAGTCTGGCACGGGTGCTCAAACTCGATGCCGCTGAACGTCGCCACCTGTTCCTGCTGGCGCATGAGCGACCACCTGCCGAACCGGGTAAGACGTGGTGCGTGGTGCCGCCGCTGGTAAGGCGTCTGATGCACGATCTGGCTCCGCATCCTGCCTATATACTCAACCTGCGCTGGGACGTGCTGGCCTTCAATGAACCAGCAAACCAGCTTTTCGGCTTTGACGCGCATCCTCCAGAAAGACGTAATCTGCTCTGGTTGCTGTTCACCGATCCGTTGCTGCATGAGCGATTCATCGGCTGGAAGCAACAGGCTCCACAGATGCTATCGAGCTTTCGCCGCGATTTCGCACGCGCAACGCAGGAGGCTGATATTCATGAACTGGTGGACGAATTGGAACAGGTATCGCCAGACTTCAAAACGTGGTGGCGACAGCATGAGGTACACGCCCCGTGCAGCGGCGTGCGGCAACTGATGATCGACGGCAAGGCTGAAGCCTTCGAGCATACGTCGCTGATCATCGATGAAGATCGCCATCTGCGTCTGGTGGTTTACGCCCGGCAATCTCAGGGAAAGGAATGAGGTCGCGCTGACCATAAAAAAAGGGGCTTTCGCCCCTTTTTACCACTCCCCAACAACACATCAGTGGTTACGGATGTAGTCGTCCATATCGGTTTTCAGGTTGTCGGATTTTGTACCGAAAATGGCCTGAACACCGGAACCTGCCACAACCACACCAGCTGCGCCCAGTTTTTTCAGGCCAGCCTGATCAACTTTAGCCACATCACCTACGCTAACGCGCAGACGGGTGATGCACGCATCCAGGTTAGTGATGTTTTCTTTACCACCAAACGCGCTAACCAGAGCGGCAGCCATTTCTGTGCTGTCCTGTGAGGTTTGCTCAGATGCGCTATCTTCACGGCCTGGTGTTTTCAGGTTCAGTTTGGCAATCAGAACGCGGAAGATGGTGTAGTAAATCAGCGCATAGCACAGACCTACAATCGGGAACAGCCACAGGTTGCTACCGTTGCCGCTCAGTACCACGAAGTCGATCAGACCGTGGGAGAAGCTTGTACCATCACGCATGCCCAACAGGATACAGATTGGGAACGCCAGACCCGCCAGAATCGCATGGATCACATACAGGATCGGCGCAACAAACATGAAGGAGAACTCAATTGGCTCAGTGATCCCCGTCAGGAACGAGGTCAGTGCCGCAGAGATCATGATGCCGCCCACTTTTGCGCGGTTTTCTGGCTTAGCTGAATGCCAGATAGCAATAGCCGCAGCTGGCAAGCCGTACATTTTAAACAGGAAACCACCGGACAGTTTGCCTGCAGTCGGATCACCTGCAATGTAACGAGGGATATCACCGTGGAAAACCTGACCCGCCGCATTGGTGAACTCACCAACCTGCATTTGGAAAGGTACGTTCCAGATATGGTGCAGACCAAACGGTACCAGAGAACGTTCAACGACCCCATAGATACCGAATGCCAGCATCGGGTTCTCATTCGCTGCCCAGTGAGAGAATACCTGGATCGCGCTACCAACTGGTGGCCAGATGAAGGACAACAGCGTACCGACAATGATTGCCGTCAGGCCGGAAATAATCGGCACAAAACGTTTACCAGCAAAGAAGCCCAGATACTCAGGCAGCTGAATGCGGTAGAAGCGGTTAAACATATACGCGGCAATCGCACCGGCAATGATCCCGCCCAGAACACCCGTATCCGCCAGGTGCTTCGCCGTGATCTCGGCAGCCGGTAGATTAAGAACCAGCGGCGCAATCGCAGCCATGGTCTTAACCATGATGCCATAAGCCACCACCGCCGCCAGTGCGGAAACACCGTCGTTATTAGTGAAGCCCAGGGCAACACCAATAGCAAAAATCAACGGCATGTTGGCAAACACCGAGTCACCGGCCTGTGCCATGACGCTGGAGACAATTTCAGGCAACCAGCTAAAATTGGCCGAACCGACACCCAGCAGGATACCTGCGATAGGGAGTACGGATACGGGCAGCATTAGCGACTTACCTACTTTTTGCAGGTTTGCGAATGCATTCTTGAACATAATTGAGTGTGCTCCTGAGTAATAGTGCTTTTACTTCTGATACTTCATATAAGCAAAGGCGGGGAGGATGGCCTTTGCGAGTTGGGGTGTCTTAGCCCCCTTTAATTTTTACGCAGAGTAAAATAAATAGCGTCCACAATGTTTGATTGCTATCACGTTTCCACAAGCCAACAGGCTGAGATCGAACAGATATTGCACTTTTCTGTGATATATCGCTAAAAAACACGTCCCCCTGAAGAGGAAAAACCTAATCAAGGGGATTATGAAGCGCTATTAATTACACGGATAAAAAAAACTCGGCTATTTTCAGCCACTATTGCGCGGCGGTCAACCGAGCTGGATCGATGTGAAACAGGCGGGAGAAGTTTTCTGTCGTGGCGGCAGCGAGGGTTTCCAGCGATGTGCCTTTCAGTACAGCGAGATATTCTGCGACATCGCGTACATACGCAGGCTGGTTTTCCTGACCCCGGAACGGAACCGGCGCGAGCCAAGGGGAATCCGTCTCAATCAGCATCCGATCCAGTGGCACGTAGCGCGCGACGTCACGCAACTCTTCTGCATTACGGAACGTCACGATCCCAGAAAACGAGATATAGAACCCCATGTCCAGCAGCGCTTTTGCCGTGATCAAATCTTCCGTAAAGCAGTGCAGAACACCGCTACATTTCTCTGCCTGCTCGTCACGCAGAATTGCCAACGTATCTTCACGGGCAGCACGCGTATGCACGATGACCGGCTTGTTCAGGTCATTGCCAATACGAATGTGTTCGCGAAACGATTCTTGCTGCTGGGCTTTCGTCTCCTGCTGATAGAAATAGTCCAGACCCGTCTCCCCCATCGCCACCACACGGCTGGCGCTGGCTAGCTCACGCAGCTCGGCATAATCATAAGGGGCTTCCTGATTAAGCGGATGAACGCCGCAGGAAAAGGCCACGTTATCGCGCTCACCGATTAACTCCACCATGGCACGATAGCCGGGCAGCGTTGTCGCCACCGCCAGAAGGAAGCCGACATCGCGACGTTTCGCTTTCTCCAGCACGTCGGAGACATCTTTATGCAATGACTCATAATCCAAACCGTCAAGATGACAGTGGGAATCCACTAACAACATGATATTTACTCGATAGTAATTAAACAGAAAAAGGATGGCTGTCGCGCTTAACCGATGAAGCAAGCGTGCGCTCCCCATCAAGCAGACGTTCCGTCAGCAGCAGTTCACGGTTCACACCCGTGACGGTCAGCAATTTTTGCCGACAAGCCAACCACTGTTGTAGCTCATACTGCAAATGTGCGGAAGGTTCGCGCGCCAGACGCTCAACCAGTTCGATCTGATCCTGATTCACCCAATGCTCGCTTGCTCCCTGCTGCCATTTCATGGCATCCAGCAGTAGCGTGGCCAACCAGTGAATACGAACATCCACATCGTCATGATTTAGCTGTGGTATCAACGAGAGCTGATCTCGCGAAGTCAGCGCGGCAGAAAACGCCTGACACAGCGCGCTACGCTGTTTCCACCGCTCTGGCTGCAATAACGCCTCGGCAGCTAGCGGCGCACCCGATTGCAATCTCAATGCCGTGCGCAATGCCTTGCTGTCATGGCGATGGCGAGCATTCAGCCACAGCACGCTCTGCGTCTCGCCAGGGACATCCAGATAGTGATACAGGCAACGGCTGCGTAACGTTGCCAAGAGCCGAGCGGGTTCACGGCAGCCAAATAAAAAGAAGGTATTCTGCGGCGGTTCTTCCAGCGTTTTCAGCAGTGCGTTTGCAGCGGCTTCAGTCAGTTGCTCAGCAGAAGCCAGCCAAATCACTTTTGCTCCGCCCTGCCGGGAGTGTTGGTACACTTTTTCCACGACGTCACGCACGGGATCGACACCCAGGCTTTGCTTACCTTTCTCCGGGCTTAGCACATGCCAATCTGGGTGCGTTCCTGCGGTCATCAGGTTACAAGAGTGACACTGGCCGCAGCTTTTCATCCCATCAGGCCGCTGGCAGATCAGCCAGCGGCTCAGCGCATAAATCAGCGACTCATCGCCCATGCCCGGCAGCGCATGTAACAACACCGCATGGTGCCCCCTGCCCGCTTGGTATTGGCCGATAAGCTGCCGATAAGATGCATTCAGCCACGGATACCACTCCATCAGCCCTGCCCCTCTGCAACAGGCTGCAACCCTTGTTGCTGCAACCACTGCTGTAACGCCGCCTGAATATTCGCACTGACGGCATCAATAGACTGTGAGGCATCGATCGTCAGGATACTGTCATCCTCCGCCGCCAGTTCCTGATAGCGGGAGCGAGTGCGGTCAAAGAAAGCCAGCGACTCCTGCTCGATTCTATCCAGTTCGCCGCGCTGACGCGCGCGCTGCAAGCCAATGGCTGGTGGCAAATCAAGATAAAGCGTTAGGTCGGGACGAAAATCACCGAGCACAGTATCGCGCAGTGAGCGCAGCAGTTGCTGGTCGATCCCGCGTCCACCGCCCTGATAAGCCTGTGAAGAAAGATCGTGCCGATCGCCAATGACCCAGTTTCCATTCGCCAGCGCCGGTTTGATGACGTTATCCACCAGTTGAACCCTGGCCGCGTATAACATCAGCACTTCCGCTTTGTCCGTGACCTTCTCATCGGCTATACCCTGCTTGATAAGCTCACGCAGCTTCTCCGCCAACGGCGTACCACCGGGCTCCCGTGTGAACACCACATCTTTCACACCATGTGAGCGCAGCGTTTCCACGACGATATTGCGCGCGGTGGTCTTCCCCGCGCCTTCCAATCCTTCAATGACGATAAATTTACTGTTCATCCCGTTCCTTTAACGCTGAGCGGTATACCCTCACAGCACGATTATGGTCTGCAAGGTTAGTGGTAAAACTGTGTCCGCCTTTTCCATCCGCCACAAAATACAGGTACGACGTTTTGGCTGGATGCGCAGCCGCATCCAATGAAGCTTTCCCCGGCATCGCAATTGGCGTAGGCGGTAAGCCGGAGATGACATAAGTATTGTAAGGCGTCGGCGTATCTAATGCTTTACGGGTTATCACGCCTTTATAGTCCTCCCCCATGCCATAAATCACTGTGGGGTCAGTCTGCAAGCGCATGCCCAGACGTAAGCGATTGACAAAAACGGAAGCGACCTGCGTGCGCTCTTCATTGATCGCCGTTTCTTTTTCAATGATTGACGCCATCGTCAGTAATTCGTCCGGTGTCTTATACGGTAATCCTTCTTCGCGCCCTTTCCATACCTCATCCACCGTTTTTTTCATGCGTTGATGCGCACGCTGCAACAGGGCGATATCGCTCGTACCTGCCGTGTATGAATAGGTATCAGGATAAAACCAGCCTTCCGGGTTCGTCTTATCTTTGATTTCCAACTGGGTGGCAACGTCCTGTTCAGTTTTATCGGCCAGTGAGTGCTTGATATAAGGCGCTTGTTGCAGCGTGACCAACCACTCTTTCAAACGTGAGCCTTCGACAAAACGGATGGAGAATTGCGCTTCTTTTCCGCTGGACAGGAGCGCCAGCATCTCGCGCACGGTCATTCCCGCCGTAAAGCGATACGTACCCGCCTTGAATTTCGCCAATTCAGGCTCGATACGCAGTAACCACGGAAAAAACGCGCCATCAGTAATAATTTTCTGATCGAGGAGTAGCGTTTCCAGCCCTTCCCTTCCCGTACCGGCAGGAAGTGTGAAAATAGTTTCTTTTTCGATAGCCAATGGAGAACCAGCAAAACGCTGCATTTTCTGCCACGCAACCAGCAACATGAGTACAACAGCAGCGATAATCAGCAAACCAACTTTCTTTTTCTTCATAAATCAACCATCTACTAGCAGTCAGAACTCAGGAATTGATAAAGATCTCGGGAGTGGTAACGCCAGACATGTGCCTGATTCACGGGAACTATCGGCATTAATGCGTTACAAATCAGCACTTCATCCGCATCAGCCAGTGTGGCCACGGGTTCGCTAACAATCTGTAGATCGAAGTCAGAACCAGCCAGCAAGGCGATGATATGCTGCCGGGCAACACCATCCACGCCTGACTCGGATAAATCCGGCGTATAGACCCGGTGCCCTTTACGCCAGAATAAATTCGCGGCACAGCATTCCACTAGCGCACCAGAGGTGTCAAGCACGAGGGTCTCATCGGCTGAGGTCTGGTCAAGATGCGCACGAATCAACACCTGTTCGAGCCGATTCAGATGTTTTATTCCCGCCAACAGCGGATTTTTAGCTAGCGCCACAGGGCTGAGATTCAGGCTAATACCCTGCTCACGCCAGCTGGCATAGTGCGCAGGATAGCTTACCTGCATGACGACGCGGGTTGGCTGCACACAGCCTTGGGCACTGTAGCCACGCCCACCGACACCCCGCGTGAGCATCACTTTCACTACGCCGTCCACTCGCCCCAGTGCTGCCTGTTTCATTTCAGCGATCAGGCTTTCCCAATCAAGCGTCGGAAACAATAAGCGCGTAGCAGCCTGTTGCAGACGCACGACGTGTCGATCAAGCCAGACAATATCGCCATCGCATACTCTGGCTGTCGTAAAACAGCCGTCGCCATACTGTGTACCCCGATCGAGTACCGAGAGCTGTTCCTGTAACTGACCATTAATCCACAGCATAATAAGCTCCGCATCATTCATCATCGTCAGCTTGCCAGCAAAGCGGCGTTGCAGACAAGCAGGCGTGTCTGATTTTATGCAGGCAAAAAAAAACCCGGAAACCGGGTTTTTTTAAGACGCAATCGCAATCAAACTTTACGGAAGATCAGAGAACCGTTGGTTCCACCGAAACCGAAAGAGTTGCAGAGTACGTATTCCAGATTGCTGACCTGACGCGCCTCATGCGGCACGAAGTCCAGATCGCAGCCTTCATCTGGATTGTCCAGATTAAGCGTTGGCGGAACAGACTGATCGCGTAGAGCAAGAATACTGAAAATTGACTCTACCGCGCCTGCCGCACCGAGCAAGTGACCCGTCATGGATTTTGTCGAACTCACCAGCACACTGCTGGCGTCCGCACCAAATACGGATTTCACTGCCTGCGTTTCGGCTTTATCACCCGCTGGCGTAGAGGTGCCATGCGCGTTGATATAGCCAATCTGACTCGTTGACACACCAGCATCACGCAGGGCGTTTTCCATCGCCAGCGCAGCACCAGAGCCGTTCTCCGGCGGAGATGTCATATGATACGCATCGCTGCTCATGCCAAATCCAACAATTTCTGCATAGATTTTCGCACCGCGCTTTTTCGCGTGTTCATACTCTTCCAGCACCATGAGGCCAGCACCGTCACCCAGTACAAAGCCATCACGGTCTTTATCCCACGGACGGCTTGCTGCCTGAGGATCGTCATTGCGCGTAGACAACGCACGAGCGGCACCGAATCCACCGACACCCAATGGCGTACTGGCTTTTTCTGCACCACCGGCCAGCATCACATCCGCATCGTTGTAAGCAATGATGCGAGCTGCCTGACCAATATTGTGCACACCAGACGTACAGGCCGTAGCGATAGAGATGCTCGGGCCACGCAGTCCGTACATAATAGTAAGATGCCCAGCCACCATATTGACGATGGTTGACGGCACGAAGAACGGACTGATTTTACGCGGGCCGCCGTTCACCAGCGCAGTGTGGTTCTCTTCAATAAGACCCAGACCGCCGATGCCGGAACCAATCGCCGCACCGATACGCGGGGCGTTCTCTTCCGTTACTTCCAAACCGGAATCCTGCATGGCCTGAACGCCAGCAGCAACACCGTATTGAATAAAGGCATCCATTTTGCGAGCTTCTTTACGCGAAATGAATTCCTCAGAATTAAAATCCTTTACTAAGCCAGCAAAACGCGTTGCGTAGGCACTAGTATCGAAATGGTCGATCAGGCTGATACCACTCTGACCGGCAAGAAGAGCACTCCAGGTAGACTCAACTGTATTGCCGACAGGAGATAACATGCCCAGTCCGGTCACAACTACTCGACGCTTAGACACGCTTATCCTCCAGGGAGGGAAAAAAAGACACTGCGGGACAAAAAAACTTAGGCGGTCGAATGACCGCCTAGATATGTTCGCTTACTGCTGGTTAGCCTGAATGAAATCAATGGCTGCTTGAACAGTCGTGATTTTTTCAGCTTCTTCGTCTGGAATCTCAGTATCAAATTCTTCTTCCAGAGCCATTACCAGCTCAACAGTGTCAAGAGAATCAGCGCCGAGGTCGTCAACGAAAGAAGCATTGTTTACGACTTCTTCCTGCTTAACACCAAGCTGTTCAACGATGATTTTCTTAACGCGTTCTTCGATAGTGCTCATACTCTTAAATTTCCTATCAAAACTCGCTTTCGCGATGGTTTTCGTAGTGTATAAAATGTTTGAAAAGATGCAACAAAATCTCGGCTGGTCGAACCACGATTTTGTGCTATTTTGCGGTTATCACCGCAAATAATGCAAATAGTTTTCGAGCTTTTTAGATCATATACATGCCGCCATTGACATGCAATGTTTCGCCAGTAATGTAAGCAGCTTCATCAGAGGCTAAAAATACAACAGCACTGGCGATTTCTTTAGCATCACCGAGTCGGTTAGCTGGAACCGACGTCAAAATGCCTGCTCGCTGTTCTTCTGTCAATGCCTGAGTCATATCTGTTTCGATAAAACCAGGCGCGACAACGTTGACCGTAATACCACGAGAAGCCACTTCACGCGCGAGGGATTTACTGAATCCAATCAGTCCCGCCTTCGCTGCCGCGTAGTTAGCTTGTCCTGCATTGCCCATCGTTCCCACAACGGAACCGATGGTAATGATCCGGCCAAAACGTTTCTTCATCATGGCACGCATCACTGCTTTAGACATGCGGAATACCGACGTTAAATTGGTATCCAGGATATCGTGCCATTCATCATCTTTCATACGCATCAGCAGGTTATCACGGGTGATACCCGCATTATTGATAAGAATATCAACTTCCCCAAATTCTGCGCGAATTTCTGCTAATACGCTTTCTACTGATGCTGCATCGGCAACATTCAGCATATAACCTTTACCGTTCTCACCCAGCCAGCCGCTAATTGCTTCAGCACCTTTTTCGCTGGTTGCGGTACCAATGACTTTTGCCCCGCGGGCAACCAATGTCTCGGCGATGGCACGCCCAATACCACGGCTTGCACCAGTAACCAGTGCAATTTTCCCCTCAAAACTCATTGTATTCTCCGTTCTTATTTCTCAATCGCCGCTGATAGAGAAGCAGGATCGTTCACCGCAGCTGCTGTCAGGGTATCGACGATTCGTTTGGTTAAGCCAGTCAATACTTTACCCGGCCCGACTTCTAACAGCGACTCAATGCCCTGAGAAGCCATAAATTCAACACAGTCAGTCCAGCGCACCGGGCAATGAAGCTGGCGCACCAGCGCATCGCGAATGGCTTCCGGCGTGGTTTCGATGCGTGCATCAACATTATTGACAACGGGGATGACCGGAGAATTAAACGTCACGGATTCCAGCGCAACAGCAAGTTTCTTCGCTGCTGGTTCCATCAATGCACAGTGTGACGGTACACTGACAGGCAGCGGCAGCGCACGCTTCGCACCCGCCGCTTTACACGCAGCACCCGCACGCTCAACGGCATCTTTATTGCCCGCAATCACCACCTGACCCGGTGAATTGAAGTTTACCGGAGACACCACTTGCCCCTGCGCGGATTCTTCACACGCTTTGGCAATAGCCTCGTTATCAAGCCCGATAATGGCATACATCGCACCCGTGCCTTCTGGCACGGCTTCCTGCATCAGTTTCCCACGCAGTTCAACCAGACGGACGGCCTGTTGGAAATCCAGAACGCCAGCACAAACCAGTGCAGAATATTCACCGAGGCTATGACCAGACATCAGAGCAGGTGTTTTGCCTCCCTGCTGCTGCCAGACACGCCAGATAGCAACAGAAGCGGTCAGTAACGCAGGCTGAGTCTGCCAGGTTTTATTCAACTCTTCAGCCGGCCCTTGCTGGGTAAGCTGCCACAAGTCATAACCTAACGCTTCAGAAGCCTGAGCAAACGTTTCGGTGACGATCGGGTATTCTGCTGCAAGTTCAGCCAACATCCCTACCGTCTGCGATCCCTGACCGGGAAACACCATTGCAAATTGCGTCATATCACAATCCTGTTTAATTAAAAACGAACCAGCGCGGAACCCCAGGTAAAGCCGCCACCGAAGGCTTCAAGCAGCACCAGTTGCCCTGGTTTAATACGCCCATCGCGTACCGCTTCATCAAGCGCTGAAGGCACAGAGGCTGCGGAGGTATTACCATGACGATCTAGCGTCACAACCACCTTATCCATCCCCATACCCAGCTTTTTCGCCGTGGCGCTGATAATACGCAGGTTAGCCTGATGAGGCACCAGCCAGTCTAATTCACTTTTATCCAGTTGAGCCGCTTGCAGCGTTTCTTCAACGATATGTGCCAGTTCAGTCACTGCCACTTTAAAGACTTCATTACCCGCCATCGTCAGGTAAGCAGGCGTATCCGCGTGGTTACGATCCTGATGCGGCAACGTCAGCAGTTCGCCATAACGACCATCGGCATGCAGATGGGTAGAAAGAATACCCGGTTGCTCTGACGGCGTTAACAGCACGGCACCCGCACCATCACCGAACAGAATCAACGTGCCGCGATCTTCAGGATCCAATGTACGAGACAACGTATCAGAGCCGATCACCAGCGCGTATTTCACCGCACCACTTTTAACATATTGATCGGCAACGCTCAGCGCGTAGGTAAAACCTGCACATGCAGCAGCCAGATCGAAGGCAATCGTATCTTTGATCCCTAGCAGTTGCTGAACCTGACAGGCAGAGCTAGGGAAAGCATGGCTTGATGATGTTGTAGCAACAATCAGAAGACCGACTTCAGAAGGATCGACATTCGCCATTTCCAGCGCTTTCTGCGCGGCACGATATCCCATGGTCGCTACGTTTTCATCCGGCGCGGCAATACGGCGCTCACGGATTCCAGTACGTGTGACGATCCATTCGTCCGTCGTTTCCACCATCTTTTCTAAATCAGCGTTCGTCCTGATTTCTTCAGGCAGGTAGCTGCCCGTTCCGATTATTTTTGTATACATGTACGCTTAATCACTCTTGGGTAATACCGCTTCTAGACGAGCGGCAATCCGCTCGGGAAGCTGCCGCCGTACCGTCTGCATTGCCTGTTCAATAGCAACCGCAAACGCTCTCTGGTTTGCTGCACCATGGCTTTTGATTACAGTTCCCCGTAATCCTAGCAGGCATGCGCCATTATATTGATCGGGATTCAAATGACCGAAACGCTTTGATAAGCGTTTTTGTAACAAACGCCCTAGCCATTTCAACCACCAGGATCGCTTTTGTTTTTGCCCAGGGCCTGAAGCTGGAGATTTCAGCAGTGACAGGAACATCCTTACCACGCCTTCCACCGTTTTCAGTGTGACATTCCCCACAAAGCCGTCACAGACCATCACATCCGTTTTTCCAGTCAGTAGATCGTTGCCTTCCAGATAACCGATGTAATTTATTGATGGTGCCTCTTTTAACTGTGCCGCTGCTTCACGGATAGTGCTCAGCCCTTTGCTTTCTTCTTCACCGATATTCAACAACGCGACCCGAGGATTTGTCAGTCCCAGCACTTCTTCTGCCATCACTGAGCCCATCACGGCAAACTGAACCAGCATCGTGCTGTCACAGTCAACATTCGCCCCCAGATCCAACACGACTGTTTTTCCATGTTGCTGGTGAGGTAATACTGACACCAACGCGGGTCGCTCAATGCCTTCCAGTGGCTTAATCAGGAGCTTGGCAAGCCCCATAAGCGCACCTGTGTTGCCAGCACTTACACAGGCCTGTGCTCTACCGTCTTTAATCAACTCAAGCGCTATGCGCATTGAGGTACCACGGCTCGCACGAATAGCCTGCGACGGCCTCGCATCACTAGCAATAACCGACTCCGCCGGAACAACTTCTAAGCGGGAAAGTAAATCAGAATCGACTTTGGCAAGTAATGGAGTAATCGCAGCAGGATCGCCGACTAATAACAAATTGAGAGCTGGATTAGAAGCCAGTGCCTGCAATGCAGCAGGCACTGTTACGCAGGGACCAAAATCCCCGCCCATCGCATCTAACGCCAGTGTTAGGCGTGTCAAGGTATTGCCTTGCAAATAATTCGCAAGAATTACTTAGCAATGACCTTGCGACCGCGGTAGTAACCATCCGCAGTGATGTGGTGACGCAGGTGAGTTTCGCCAGAAACTTTATCTACGGATACAGAAGCGGTAGTCAGCGCATCATGTGAACGACGCATACCACGTTTGGAACGGCTAGGTTTGTTTTGTTGTACGGCCATGGACCTTACTCCTTAATTACTTACGCTTTAAACTGGCTAATACGGCAAACGGATTTGGTTTTTCCGCCTCTGCAGGCAGTTGACCAAATACCATATCCGCTTCGGACACTTCACAGTGTTCAGAATCATGCACCGGGGCGATAGGCAACATCAGAATAATTTCATCTTCAATCATTGCCAGCAGATCGACTTCGCCAAACTCATCAACGCCGATCGGCTCATACGCTTCCGGTAACGCTTCGGCCTGCTCATCATTGACGACCGGGCTAAAACAGAATGTCGCATGGACTTGATGTTCAAACGGCTTTCCGCAACGCTGACACATCAGTGTGACCGTAACGTCAGCATTACCGTCAATCACCGCCAGACGCTGATTATCAATATTGAAAGATAAAGAGGCCTGAACATCACTATCCACACTCACCACTGATTCGGCAACACGCTCTACTTGTTCAGCCGAATAGATACCAACGTAATCTAAACGCTTCTGAGCAGTGCGGACCGCATCAAGGGTTAAGGGTAATTTTACCTTTTGCATAGGGCGCGCATATTAACGTCGTAACGACATAGAGTCAAAGAAAAAGGCAGTGATGCACCACCTTTCACCAATATTCGCTTCCAGAGCGGCGCACAGTTTAAAATGCCTTTCATCATTACGCTACGGTTTATCAAAAAATTATGCAGCAGATTGTTCTCGCCTCAACCTCGCCTTACCGTCGAGCCTTATTGGAAAAGCTCGCGATCCCTTTTGTTTGCGCATCGCCAGACATCGATGAAACACCTCGCCCCGGCGAAAACGCCGTCGATCTTGTGATCCGTCTTGCTGAAAGCAAAGCGAAAGCGCTGGCCGCGCACT
Source organism: Pectobacterium carotovorum (assembly GCF_900129615.1). Taxonomy (GTDB): domain Bacteria; phylum Pseudomonadota; class Gammaproteobacteria; order Enterobacterales; family Enterobacteriaceae; genus Pectobacterium; species Pectobacterium carotovorum. Next base: position 887,800 of record NZ_FQWI01000001.1, read on the forward strand.
ACCCCAATAGCCTGATTATCGGTTCCGATCAGGTTTGCGTGCTGGGGAACGCCATAACAGGAAAACCACATCATAAGGGTAATGCAACACGGCAGTTGCAGCGGGCCAGCGGAAAGTGTGTTTCCTTCTTTACGGGTTTAGCGCTATTCAATAGTGCAACCCAGGAAATGCAGAGCCTCGCAGAGCCATTTGATGTGCATTTCCGTACGTTAACGGAAGCGGAAATTGATGGTTATCTGGAGAAAGAGCAGCCGTGGAACTGCGCGGGCAGCTTTAAAAGCGAAGGATTGGGCATTACCCTCTTTGAACGACTATCCGGGCGCGATCCTAATACGCTCATTGGATTACCCCTGATCGCGCTAACGCAGATGCTACAAAAGGAAGGCGTAAATCCGCTGACGGTGTAAATTGACGGTGTAAAATAAATCGGGATAGCCCGATGAAGCAGCTATCCCGACAGACAAAAGCATGTAGAGGTATACGTGGTTATGCTTTTGTCTTGCGCAGCACCTGCAGACAGCGACGCAGTCCGCTATCCAATGGCGCTTCGACTCTTAGTGTCTCACCCGTGTTCGGATGTTCAAAACGTAGCGCCTGCGCATGCAGGAAGAGGCGTTTTAAGCCCGTGTCCGCCAGTTGCTGATCGAATTCGCGATCGCCGTAACGGTCATCGAACGCTATCGGATGCCCAGCATGTTGGGCGTGTACACGAATTTGATGCGTACGCCCGGTAACAGGGCTCGCCCGCACCAGCGTCGCGTGTTCAAAACGCTCTTCTATTTTAAAGCGCGTTTCTGATGGTTTACCGTCGCTGTTTACTCGTACGATACGTTCACCGCTTTGCAGGATATTTTTCAACAGCGGTGCCTGAACAACTTTGCAGTGAGACTGCCACTGGCCGCGAACCAGCGCCAGATAGTCTTTTTGCATGCCTTTCAGTCGTAGCTGTTCATGCAAAGAACGTAAGGCCGAACGTTTTTTTGCGACCAGCAAAACGCCAGAGGTATCGCGATCGAGGCGGTGTACTAACTCCAGAAAACGCGCTTCCGGACGTAAAGCACGCAACCCTTCAATCACACCGAAGCTCAGACCACTGCCGCCATGCACGGCTGTACCCGAGGGCTTATTCAGAACCAACAGGTAGTCATCTTCATAAATAATGCACTCGGCCAACGCCGCTACTTTGCCAAGACTGGCAGAAACAGGAGTTTCATCGCGTTCTGCCTGTCGAACAGGCGGAATACGGATGACATCGCCATCGAGCAATTTATACTCAGGCTTGACCCGTTTCTTATTTATTCTTACCTCACCTTTTCGCAAGATGCGGTAAACCATGCTTTTAGGCACACCCTTTAAATGGGTATGCAAAAAATTATCGACGCGCTGCCCCGCTTCATCTGCGGAGATCGTCACAAATTGTACTGAAGGATTATCTGTTTTCATGATGCGCGATTCTAAATAGAGCAACCCGATAGCGCCACTTCTTTTTCTGTGCTTAACTGTGTGTCTGACTTATGAAGATATTGTTGCATTGTCAAGTAAGTGGACGGGTGAGTTAGGCTGTAGCATCAAACCCTGTCCGTTTTGGTGATAACAACAGAACTATCTTTATACAGACAGGCAAAGTCACCTTGCTATAACGGTATCAGCAGTGGAATAATGCTTTTGCGTTTCCCACGCGGATTTCCGATAAAACAAGGGGAAATTGCGAAATTATTAAATTTGCCTGATGACGCACACACGCAGCAATGGCGTAAGACGTAATGTGAAATCAAGCAGTTAGCGGGCTGCGGATTGCAGCTTGGCCGGCAAATGGAATCAGATCTGGCGACATAATTCAGAAGCTGTTCCCTCAGTAAATGCGCTGTTTTCCATCAGGAAACACAGGCTACCGAAACATGCGTCTCTATGCAGGCGACAACCGGGAGGTTGACGTCCCTGCGATAAGCCACGAGGCCATCGGTTCACTCCGGTCATGCGGTTCTTTTGTCCGCAGCTCTATCAATAATGCAAGTAAAAATAACGAGTAAGTTGAAGATGAAAAGAATGTTAATTAACGCAACTCAGCAGGAAGAGTTGCGTGTTGCCTTGGTTGATGGTCAACGACTGTATGATTTGGATATTGAAAGTCCGGGTCATGAGCAGAAGAAAGCAAATATCTACAAAGGTAAAATCACTCGCATCGAACCTAGTCTTGAAGCGGCTTTTGTTGATTACGGCGCTGAAAGACACGGTTTCCTCCCTCTTAAAGAAATCGCCCGCGAATACTTCCCTAACAACTATTCCTCCCACGGTCGTCCTAACATCAAAGACGTGTTACGTGAAGGTCAGGAAGTCATTGTTCAGGTAGACAAAGAAGAGCGTGGCAACAAAGGCGCAGCACTGACCACCTTTATCAGTCTGGCAGGCAGCTATCTGGTCTTAATGCCAAATAACCCTCGTGCGGGCGGTATTTCACGCCGAATCGAAGGTGACGATCGTACCGAGCTCAAAGAAGCGTTGGGATCGTTGCAACTGCCCGATGGCATGGGGCTTATTGTTCGTACCGCTGGTGTGGGTAAATCCGCTGAAGCACTGCAATGGGATTTGGCGTTCCGTCTGAAACACTGGGACGCGATCAAAAAAGCTGCCGAAGGCCGCCCTGCACCGTTCCTGATCCATCAGGAAAGTAATGTGATCGTCCGCGCTTTCCGCGACTATCTGCGCCCAGACATTGGCGAAATCCTGATCGACAACCCAAAAATTCTCGATCTGGCGAAAGAACATATTTCTGCGCTGGGTCGCCCTGACTTCAGTAGCAAAATCAAATTGTACAGTGGTGAAATTCCGCTTTTCAGCCACTATCAGATCGAATCGCAGATCGAATCAGCTTTCCAGCGTGAAGTTCGCCTGCCGTCCGGCGGCTCTATCGTTATCGATACGACAGAAGCGCTGACAGCAATCGATATCAACTCCGCCCGTGCGACGCGCGGTGGTGACATCGAAGAAACTGCGTTCAATACCAACCTTGAAGCCGCAGACGAAATTGCCCGCCAGTTGCGCCTGCGTGACCTCGGTGGCCTGATCGTTATCGACTTTATCGATATGACTCCGGTTCGTCACCAGCGTGAAGTTGAAAACCGTCTGCGTGACTCCGTGCGTCAGGATCGTGCACGTATTCAGATCGGTCGGATTTCCCGCTTCGGTCTGCTGGAGATGTCGCGTCAACGTCTGAGCCCTTCACTGGGTGAATCCAGCCACCACGTCTGCCCACGCTGTAGCGGCACAGGCACGATTCGTGACAATGAATCACTTTCACTGTCTATTCTTCGTCTGATTGAAGAAGAAGCGCTGAAAGAAAATACCAAAGAAGTCCACGCGATTGTTCCGGTCCAGATTGCATCTTATCTGCTGAACGAGAAGCGTGACGCCGTTAACGCCATTGAGAAACGTCAAGGCGGCGTGCGCGCGATCATCGTGCCACACGACGGTATGCAGACACCGCACTACTCCGTTGTTCGCGTCCGTAAAGGCGAAGAGAAACCAACGCTCAGCTATTTGCTGCCTCAGCGTTTGGAAACGGAAACGCAGCAGCTGCAAGACGAACAAACGATCGAGCGTAAACAGCCTGAGCAACCCGCTTTAGCAACGTTTAGCATGGCTGAAATGCCAGAGGAAACCGCACCATCGATTGCCAAAGCAGCGCCTGCGGCGGCGAAACCTGCGGAAGTCGCTCAGCCGGGCCTCGTTAGCCGTTTGTTCAGCGCCTTAAAAAGCGTCTTTGCTTCCGAGCCTGCGGCAAAAGCAGCGGATAGCGTTGACGATCAGAAGGCCGAAGAAGAGAAATCCACTGAAGGTCAGCGCCCTGAACGCCGGAACTCACGCCGTCAGGGTAATAATCGCCGCGATCGTGGCTCTCGTGACAATCGTGACAATCGTGACAATCGTGACAATCGTGAACAGCGTGATGATCAGCGCCGTAATAAGCGACAAAACGAGGACGCGGTTACTGACACCCGGTCAGCGGAAAATGCGGAAAAATCCAGTTCGGAAGAACAGCTGCGTCGCGAACCACGTGCTGAACGTCAGCGTCGTCGTCAAGATGATCGTCGTCAGGCTCCGGCTGAGGCAAAAGCACAGCCAGTTATTGATGATTCCGATGACAATGCGGCTGAGGACAAACCGACTCAGGTTATGCCGCGTCGCCAGCGCCGTCAGTTGACGCAGAAAGTACGCGTTCAGTCTGATGCGCAACAAGATACCCTCTCCGATAGCACAGCGTCTGTCGCGGCCCCATCTGAGCAGGTTCAATCTTACGTCAAGCCAAACGATGCTGCGGTAGACAATAACGAGGTCGATAACGAGCAAAGCGATGCTAATCGTGCCAATGCCGAGAATGGCGGTATGCCGCGTCGTTCACGTCGTTCGCCACGTCATCTTCGCGTCAGCGGCCAGCGCCGTCGCCGCTATCGTGATGAGCGTTACCCATCTCAGTCACCAATGCAGTTGGAATTTGCCGCCGCATCACCGGAAATGGCATCAGGAAAAGTGTGGGTTAGCTATCCTCTTGCACAGCCACAGCAGGTTGAAAGCCAACAGCAGGACGAGAACGTTGCAGCAATTGAAACACCGCTGTTACCTGCCGTTGTCGAAGCCGCAGTGACTGCACAAGCTGACGCAGTGGAATCTAACACGGTTGAAAACGTTGCGATTACTGAAGCGGTAGAAACGGTAGTTCACGAAGAAGCCAAGGTAACCGCAACAGCACAATCTGCAGACGTTATCCAGGATAGCAATGTAGTGGATGTCGAGGTGAGTACCGCAGGCGAAGAAAGCGTCGTCGAGCCAGTTACCGAAAACACCGCTATCGACGATGCTATCGCTGCAGTTGCCGTGAATGCCGTTGAAGAAGCAAAAGCTGCTGATACGGTGGAGACTCAGGCCGCTGAAGAAACCGTTGACGCGGTTACTTCTGAACAAACAGTGGCTGAAAACGTAGCTACCGAAGCAGTCGTAGAAGACAAGCAAGCGGATAGCATCGCTGATGCAACTGAGAAAGCAGATGTGGCAGAACCGGTTTCTGCCCCTGCGGTTTCCGCAGTACAGGAAACCAGCACGCCACAACGCGTTCAGGATGAGCCGGTATCTGCTATCAGCGCACAACCGATTGTGGAAGCGTCTGAATCGAGCGTAACAAAAGCAGCAAGCGTTGCTGGGCAACCTCGTTATAAGCTCCACGCGACAGCGCCTATGACTAAAGCGCCAGCGCCGGCATACCATGCAGAGCCTGCTCGACACAGTGATTGGGTACGTCCGGCCTATCCGTTCTCAGGAAAAGGTTCGGCAGGCGGTCATGCCGCAGTTAACCAGTCAACTGCGCCAGCAACCAAACCTACACCGGTCAGCGAGTAATCCTGATTTCTATAGACAAACACCCGCCAATTGGCGGGTGTTTTTTTATGCACAACTATTTGTTAGCCTAAAAAATTCAATAATTTGATGTCTACACTGTCTGTTTTGCCATCCAGTTCCACCAAGAAGCGTTTAAAGTGCTCACTCTGCTCATGTGATGCCACAGCATCACGATCCTTCCAGCGTTCGAAGAACACAAACGAGCCGGGTTTATCCACGACTTCATGCAGATCATATTGCACATTACCCGCTTCCTGTCGGCTAGGTGATACCACGCGCTTTAGCGTTGCGGTAACATCAGCAATGAACTCAGCCTTTGCCTGAATAGTGGCAACAATACGAATTTCCATATACATCCCTTGTTTATCAATGAAAAGATAATGCTATCAGATGCCAATCCACGGTTAATTTCAAGCATTCATCAACAAACGGATGCATTCAAATAGCTTTACGCTTATCCTTATCCCCCGCCGTATCAGTCCCAAAACCAACCGAAAGACGATGTTTTTCTACTGACCGCCGGAGCGCAATTCCATGACCGCACAGCCCACTATTCTTAAAATCCGTCGCCCTGACGATTGGCACATTCACCTGCGTGACGATCGGATGCTGGAAACCGTTCTCCCCTATACCAGCCGTTTCTTTGGCCGTGCGATTGTTATGCCTAACCTGACGCCGCCGATTACCAGCGTAGCCAGCGCTATCGCATATCGTCAGCGTATTTTAGCCGCGGTCCCGCAGGGTGATGATTTTCATCCGCTGATGACGTGCTACCTGACCGATGCGCTTGATGCCAACGAAGTCGTGAGTGGCTTTGAGCAAGGTGTCTTTACCGCAGCCAAACTCTATCCAGCCAATGCGACAACGAACTCCAGCCATGGGGTCACCAGCGTCGCCAATATTTCTGGCATTCTGGAACAAATGCAGAAAATTGGCATGCCGTTACTCATCCACGGTGAAGTTACCGACTCTGCCGTTGATATTTTCGATCGGGAAGCGCGCTTCATCGAAACCGTGCTGGAACCATTACGGAAACAGTTCCCTGAGCTGAAGGTCGTCCTTGAGCACATTACGACGAAAGAAGCCGCGCAGTATGTTGTTGAAGGTAATGATTATCTCGCCGCAACCATTACACCGCAGCATCTGATGTTTAACCGTAATCATATGCTGGTTGGTGGCGTTCGCCCTCACCTATATTGCCTTCCCATATTAAAACGCAATACGCATCAGCAAGCGCTACGTGAAGCGGTTGCTAGCGGCTGTGACCGACTTTTCCTCGGCACTGACTCCGCGCCCCATGCAAAACACAGAAAAGAGTCCAGCTGCGGCTGTGCCGGTGTGTTCAATGCTCAGGCGGCATTAAGTACCTACGCCACCGTTTTTGAAGAAATGAACGCGCTGGATAAACTCGAAGCATTCTGCTCCCTGAACGGCCCACGTTTTTATGGCCTGCCGGTGAACGACAGCTGGATTGAGCTTCATCGTGAAACCGTCACATTCCCCGAAGAAATCGCTCTCGGCGACGAATCGCTAATCCCCTTCCTCGCCGGACAAAGCCTCAACTGGTCAGTCCGTTAATCGACAAGCCCATCCGCATTATGCCGATGGGCTAAATTTTATTGCGTGTCTTGTTCTCCGCTTGCAATAACTGTATAAATAAACAGTTTAAAATTTGGAGGTCAGCATGCGCGTAGAAATCACTCTTGCAAAGACAACGCCTTTACCCGCCGGTGCAGTCGACGCACTCAGGCATGAGCTGGAAAAGCGTATTCACAAAATTTATCCCGACACACCCATTCAGGTTCGTTATGCGTCCGCAAATAACCTGACAGTCATGGGGGCTGGCAAAGAGGACAAAGATCGTATCTCTGAAATCTTGCAGGAAACGTGGGAAAGCGCCGACGACTGGTTTACCGCAGAGTAATCTAAAGCTTGAAAAATAACGAAGATATAGGCTGTAATGGCAGTTTAAAGCGGCAATTCGCCATGTGCTATGACCGAGGGTATCTGTTATGACGGTAGAAAAACCAGAAGAGGCAATGACATTCGGGGAACTGCTGGAGCTGATTGGCGAGCAACAACGCAAGATCGACGCTCTGGAACTTGCCTTTTCGTCCCTAGCATTCTGCCTTGATGAAAAAGCAAACAAGCTGATGATTCACAATCTGGCACTCGAATCTCAAAATGAGAATCGGGATCCAGCGATGAAGAAATACCTTGCCCGACTTGCTGCCGCATTGGAGAAAAATGCAGGATTTGGCGTGGAATAATGCTCTGCCGTCCCTGTTAACAACACCTTCGGGATGAAAATTTATTCGTCCCGATATTTCATCTGAACATCCCTTAGCCATACCTGCCTGTGTAATATTTTTTACGAAAAATTGAAAATATTTCCCATAAATTAAATAAGCAGCAGTATACTGATGATGTTCATTTAAAAAAAATGAACTACCTGAAGCCTCATTAGTCACTCATGTTAGTAACTAGTCAATAAGGGGTATTTATGGATAGAAAAAATGAAGTTATTCAGACACATCCTCTTGTAGGTTGGGACATCAGCACCGTTGACAGTTATGACGCCATGATGATCCGTTTGCACTACTTATCCACCTCGGACCAAGCACCAGATGAAGCACATGTAGACCGGACGCTTTGGCTAACAACCGATGTTGCAAGGCAACTGATACACATACTCGAAGCCGGTATTGCAAAAATCGAATCAACAGACTGTGACACCAGTGATTATCGGAAACATTAGTAATTGATAACGTTATTAATATTATATTCAATACCCATTGATTTTCTTAAAAAATAACAACACCGCCAATAGGGCGGTGTTGTTATTTTAGGGTTATTCTCATTTCTTTTCATATCCGTCAATAAATTAATTCGTGCCTATCTGTTTTTATACTATCACCGCCCTGATACTAATAATCACCCGCTACATCATTATTCAACTAATAGAGTCCCTTTCCAGTGCCATTAATTTATTTCACCGTCGTCTTTATTCATCTTTCGCCTGAAAACAGGCATTAGAAATATCTATTTCTAGTAAAGAACTTCCATAACCAAACTGAATAAATTATGAATTTAAATTCAAAAAAATTGCTCATGTTTATGATAATGTTGCAATTTGAAAGTTTATATTGATTTTATGTTTCTTCCTGTTAAATTTCGCCGAATTGACTGCGTTACCGATCTGATAAGGAGTTATCACCATGCTTTGGCGTAATACCTCTTCTCGTTATGGCCATATCAGCATTCTTTTGCACTGGATTGCAGCGTTAACCGTTTATGGCATGTTCGCTTTAGGACTGTGGATGGTCACATTAGGGTACTACAATATTTGGTATCACCGTGCCCCAGAGATTCACAAAGCCATTGGCGTGTTGTTCTTTGCCATCTTAATTTTTCGCGTGGTGTGGCGTTTTATCTCCCCACCGCCTCCGCCGTTGAAAAGCTATTCCACATTAACCCGCGTCAGCGCGACGCTGGCTCATATTGCGCTTTATGTCATTCTTTTCGCCATTCTCATTAGTGGATATCTCATTTCCACTGCCGAAGGGCATTCCATCTCAGTTTTTGGCTGGTTTTCTATTCCGGCCATTGTCAGCGGCTTGACGGATCAGGCCGATATAGCAGGCGACGTGCATCTTTATCTTGCATGGGCGGTGGTTGCCTTATCAGCGCTGCACGGTTTAGCCGCATTAAAACACCACTTTATCGATGGTGATAACACGTTGAAACGGATGTTGGGTCGCAACGTTCCTTAACTTTCTGGATTTATGGAGAAATACCAATGCTGAAGAAAACACTACTGAGCCTGACCGCAGTATCCATGCTTGCCTCTGCCGGTTCTGCACTGGCGGCAGAATACAAGTTCGATAAAGAAGGCCAGCACGCGTTTATCGAATTCCGCATTAAACACCTCGGTTACAGCTGGCTTTACGGCAGCTTTAACGACTTCGATGGTGCCTTTACCTTTGATGAGAAAAACCCATCAGCAGATAAAGTGAATGTCACTATCAACACCAACAGCGTTGACACTAACCACGCTGAACGTGACAAGCACCTTCGCAGTGCAGAATTTTTAAACGTTACCAAGCATCCGCAGGCAACGTTTACGTCCACTGAAGTGAAGAAAGACGGCGAAGATTACGATATTACCGGCAACCTGACCTTAAATGGCGTTACCAAGCCCGTTAAGCTGGATGCCAAACTCATCGGTCAGGGTGATGACCCGTGGGGTAACTATCGTGCAGGTTTTCAAGCCGAAGGCACTATCAAGCTGAAAGACTTCAACATCACGACGGATTTGGGTCCAGCTTCACAGGATGTAGAACTGATTATTGCCGTTGAAGGCGTTCGCCAGAAATAAGGCGGCACCACGTATCAACACTACACAGCCCTTTCCATTGGAAAGGGCTTTTTATTGCATGATGAGCCGTTCGCTATTCAGCCTTATCTTTCGCTACGGGTGCAGGAATGTGCAATGTTGACTGCAACAATCCTTTGGATTTATTGAAGATTTTCATCCCATTTTCACGCCCGCTGCGTATCGCCCTTTGCTCTTCGAGTGGCAACTTCGTTTCATCCTGACACTGCGTACTGCAACAGCCTTCGTACTTTGCGGCACAGCTCGGACATTGGATAAAAAGAAGATGGCACCCTTCATTACGGCAGTTAGTGTGACTATCACACGATGCTCCGCACTGATGGCAATGCGCGATAACGTCATCAGAGATACGCTCTCCCATCCGTTCATCAAACACGAAATTCTTGCCGATAAACTTCAGCGGTAAACCCTGAGCTTTAGCCTGACGCGTATACTCGATAATGCCGCCCTCGACGTGATACACGTTCTTAAAGCCGTGATGCAGCATGTAAGCGCTGGCCTTCTCGCAACGGATACCGCCGGTGCAGTACATGACAATATTTTTATCACGCACCTCGTCCAGCATTTCAACCGCCATCGGTAGCTGCTCACGAAACGTATCCGATGGGACTTCCAGCGCATTCTCGAAATGCCCGACTTCGTATTCGTAATGATTACGCATATCAACAAACACGGTATCAGGATCGTCAGCCATCGCATTGACCTGATCGGCTTTCAGATATTGCCCGACATTCGCCGGGTTAAAAGTAGGATCGTCAATGCCATCGGCAACAATCCGTTCGCGTACTTTCATACGCAACACCCAGAACGATTTCCCGTCATCTTCCAAAGCGATGTTTAAGCGAATCTGATCGAGTGCCGGATGCGCACTGAACAATGCAGCTTTAAAGGCATCGAACTGATTATTGGGTACGCTGATTTGGGCGTTAATCCCTTCAGTGGCAATATAAATACGCCCGAAGACCTTATATTGCTCAAGCTGAATATACAGGCAATCGCGAAAGGCTTTTGGATCGTCAATCGTAAAATATTTATAGAAGGAAACTGTGGTACGCGGCTCGGTTTCCGCAAGCATGCGCGCCTTCAGTTCCTCATTAGAAATTCGGTTATGTAACACTGGCATGGTGTACGTTCCTGTCTTCATTGAGGTTAGCGTGTGACGTTCAATATCAAGCTATCGCTCGATACATCGAATCGCCCGGCATCATACCTGATAGCGCTGAGGCTGTCAGGGCATGAAATGAATAGCGCAACGAGAAAGAGTGATCTACCGTAAACCTATGACCTTACCGTAACCCCATGACCTCTGGGATTCATTTTTGCTTTCATGAAGTATCATCATCGAAGGATCTGTCATTATGAGTCAGCTTTTCTCCCCCGTATCGCTTGGTAAACTCGAACTGCCCAACCGAATCATCATTGCCCCCATGTGTCAGTATTCAGCTGAGGACGGCAAGGCGACAGCCTGGCATACGATGCATTTAGGTAACCTGTCACATTCTGGCGCTGGGCTGCTCATTATCGAAGCTACCGCAGTTTCGCCAGAAGGTCGGATTTCCCCGCACGACCTTGGTTTATGGGATGACGCGACAGAGCAGGCTCTTGCTGGCGCGATTCACGCAGTCAAAACCTATTCTGACATGCCCCTCGGCATACAGTTGGGGCACGCGGGTCGCAAAGCCTCAACGGGCGTTCCGTGGAGCGGACGGGCATTTCTGCATCCAGAACAGGGAGGATGGCAGACTATCGCGCCATCGGCTGTTCCTTACAACGCCAGTGATGCGACACCACAGGCCATGTCAGAACCGCAAATCCGTACGCTAATTGACGCGTTCGTTGACTCAGCTAAACGTGCGGATCGTCTGGGCTTTGATCTGATAGAGATTCACGCTGCCCACGGCTATTTACTGCACCAGTTCCTTTCACCGCTGACAAACCAGCGCACGGATGGCTATGGCGGTTCGCTTCAAAATCGGATGCGTCTGGTCATTGAAATTTACCGTGCGATACGCGACGTTTTCCCTGAACATAAAGCCGTTGGTGTGCGCATTTCTGCGACAGATGGTGTGGAAGGCGGCTGGGATCTGGAACAGTCCGTACAGCTCAGTAAAGCACTGCACGAATTGGGCTGCGATTTCATCCATGTATCCAGTGGCGGGCTATCACCGTTACAACAGATTCATCCTGCGCCTAATTATCAGGTGCCGTATGCGCAGCGGATTAAGCAAGAGGTGGGTATTACAACCATCGCCGTTGGATTGATAACCGAGCCGGAACAGGCAGAAGCGATCGTTGCAACCGGTGAGGCAGACGCTATCGGGCTGGCTCGCGCGATACTCTTCGACCCTCGCTGGCCGTGGCATGCGGCCGCCAGGCTAGGCGCACAGGTCTCCGTCCCAGCACAGTACTGGCGTAGTGAACCACGCTACGCCAGAGGTATTTTCAAACAGTAACGGTGAATACGATGTGTCAGGCGATCCTATCTGGGTCGCCGCTTCCCTCTCTCACCACGCCCTATGCCACCAAAAGTCAAAAACCATTCTCTGGAGATGGTACGATTACTGCCGCTTTCTGTATAAAAATCAGTCAATAAGACGGCAATAGTTTGTTTTATTGGCAAAGCACCGCAATAATCTATCTTGCAGCTAATCATTAACTCGATTCTTTTTAACGGTTCGCGTGCTGACCAGCACCAAAATATTGATACTGAGGCCATGACACAAATCCCTTCTTTTAATCGTTCATTGCTACATCCGCGCTACTGGCTCACCTGGTTGGGCATCGGCATCCTGTACCTTATCGTTTTGCTGCCCTACCCCGTTATTTATCGTATCGGTACCGCGCTTGGCTATCTTGCTATGCGTCTGCTGCCAAAACGCGTCAAGATCGCCGCCCGCAACCTTGAGCTGTGTTTTCCTGACATGCCACAGGCTGAGCGTGATGTATTAATCAGGAAGAATTTCGAATCGGTCGGCATGGGCGTAGTTGAAACGGGTATGGCCTGGTTTTGGCCGAATTGGCGTCTCGAACGCTGGTTTACGGTAACAGGCCTTGAGCATATACGCCCTGAGAACGAACGGGAGCAAGGCGTATTGCTTATCGGGCTGCATTTTTTAACTCTGGAGCTCGGTGCACGCGTTTTTGGTATGCACAATCCGGGGATCGGCGTCTATCGTCCGAATGATAACAAGCTGATTGACTGGTTACAGACATGGGGAAGAATGCGGTCCAATAAATCCATGCTGGACCGAAAAGATCTGAAGGGCATGATTCGTGCTCTCAAGCAGGGCGACATTATCTGGTATGCCCCAGATCATGATTATGGCCCACGCAGCAGCGTATTCGCGCCTCTGTTTGCCGTAGAGAAAGCCGCGACAACCCGCGGTAGCTACATGCTGATAAAAACGGCACGCCCGGCGGTCATCCCTTTTGTGCCTCGCCGACTGCCTGACGGCAAAGGCTATGAACTACTGATCCAGCCCGCGGAACAGGGTGCGCCTGTAGATAATGAAACCGTGACCGCCGCCTGGATGAACAAGGTTGTTGAACAGAACATTCTGCTCGCACTGGATCAATACATGTGGCTGCATCGCCGTTTTAAAACGCGCCCGGAAGGCGAACCATCTCTTTATTAACGAATGCACTCCTGTAGTTTCAGGAACTGCGACACCTTATGACAGACGAAAAAAAAGCAACGGCGATTGATTGCCGTTGCTTTATCTTTCACACCACTAATTTTCTACACTACAAGCAGTTAGCTTTTGATATGAGGTGCGGGAAGTTTCTGATAAGACTCAACCCACGCAGCATAAGTTTCCGGCTTTTGCCACACATGGTAGTGCAGGCGCGATATCGTAACGGGATCGCTAAGCAATGCCAGACGCTGATTATTGCTCACCTCTTCCGGCTTGCGATTCAAAGCATCACGCACATTCTGCTCACGTACGTCTTCAATTGCTCGGCTGAAGCGATGGCGCGCCGTCGCCATTGCACTGGCAAGGGCGTTAATTGACGGATCAAAGACAGCCTGCATAAACCCGTTATCAAGTCTACGCTGGTGGTTCAACCGGCAATATTCATCCGTAGCGACCAGTTCGCGCGGCGGATTAAACTCTTCCGGTATCATCAACAGCTTGGCACGCTTACAACCCAGACCCAATGACGCGCGGCTCGAATAAACCGAAACGAACGGCGACAAAATCAGCGAGAAGACAATCGGAGCCAGCCACCACAGGAAGCGCAGATCCAGCCATGCCATGCCAATCGCCCAGACCAGACCCAGAATCAACTGAGAACCGTGGCGCACAAACGCCTCACTCCACGGGGTCGCATCGTCATCACGCTGTGGAGAATTCCACTGTACCGACCAGCCGAGAAACGCACTGACAACAAATACCGTGTGGAACAGCATTCGAACCGGTGCCAACAGAACCGAGAACAGCATTTCCAGCAACAGAGAAAGGAATACCCGGACAGCGCCGCCGTACTCTTTTGCCCCTTTCGCCCATACCAGAATCACACTCAACAGTTTTGGCAAGAACAGCAAGACCAATGTCGTCGAGAAGAGCGCGATAGCCAGTTCCGGCCGCCACTGTGGCCAGACGGGGAACAACTGTCGAGGCTGCAAGAAGTACTGTGGTTCCATCAGCGTATGCACAACCTGTAAGGCTGTAGAGAGCACCAGGAACATAAACCACAGCGGTGCAGACAGATAAGACATCACACCAGTAAGGAAAACGGCACGGTGAACCGGATGCATACCTTTAACCAGGAACAACCGGAAATTCATCAGGTTACCATGGCACCAGCGGCGGTCACGTTTCAATTCATCCAGCAGGTTAGGCGGCAGCTCTTCATAGCTTCCAGGCAGATCGTATGCGATCCACACGCCCCATCCCGCACGACGCATCAGAGCTGCTTCAACGAAGTCGTGGGACAGAATCGCACCAGCGAACGAGCCTTCACCCGGCAGCGGTGCTAAAGCACAGTGCTCGATGAACGGTTTAACGCGGATAATCGCGTTATGCCCCCAGTAATGCGACTCACCCAACTGCCAAAAATGCAGGCCGGCGGTGAACAGCGGTCCATAGACACGCGTTGCAAACTGCTGGCAGCGTGCATACAGCGTATCCATGCCAGAGGCTTTCGGCGAGGACTGGATGATGCCGGCGTTCGGATTCGCTTCCATCAGTCTGACCAGAGACGTCAGACATTCACCGCTCATCACGCTATCGGCATCCAGAATCACCATATAGCTGTATTGGTTGCCCCAACGGCGGCAGAAATCGTCGATATTACCGCTCTTACGTTTGACGCGACGACGACGACGGCGATAGAAGATACGCCCTGCTCCGCCAACATCACGGCACAGCTCCATCCAGGCTTTTTGCTCTGCTATGCATATATTGGGATCGTTACTGTCGCTCAGGACGTAAATATCGAAATGCTCAAGGTTGCCCGTCGCTTCAACCGATTCATACGTCGCCCGCAATCCCGCAAACACGCGTTCTACGTCTTCGTTACAAATCGGCATGATTAACGCCGTGCGATGCTCGGGATTCAGCGCCTCATTACCCACCGTCGTGGAAGAGATACTGTATTTGTCTCGACCAATCAGCAGTTGCAGGAACCCCATCAAGGCGGTCCAGAACCCGGCCGACACCCAACAGAACAGCACCGCAAACAGAACGAGTATGCCGCTTTGCAACACATAAGGCAGCAGTTGCATCACCGAGCGCGTCCACGGCTGACCTGCCATTTCAAACGGATCGATCAGCGCCCATCCCTGATAAGGGAGGATGGTTTTCATGTACCAGGTTGCGATCGCCGTCTGGAACAGCGTCAACGCCAGCAGAATATAGCGGCGAATTGTCCCCACCAGACGCCAGCGGTTTTCGGAAATTTTCTCTTCCGGGCTGTAATGAGGACGAGGCGGCACGGTACGGCCCAGCAGACTTTCCCACCAGCGGATCAGTGGGTTCGTCCGCCAGACATCAGGGAACATGGAAGCGCGCGTAATGACAGGCATTGCTTTTAATGCCGTGCGCCCTTCTCTGTCTGTGCCGAGCTGCTTACCGTTGTCCAGACCATCAGCCCAGGCCATTTCAAGACGAGCCTGCACGGAATGCAGTGCAACATCGTCTTCTGCCTGAACATTGACCTGGCGACCTTCAGACTGGTTATCTTCAGACTGGCTGCCTTCAGACAAAGCCTGATGCAAAACGGCCTGATCGTTCCAGGCCGCTTGCGGTAATTTTTCGCGAAGAACCTCTGCCTGCGGAGCAGGCAGAGGAAGTTTCTCAATATAATCGAGAGAAGAAGTTGACTTATTCATTAGCAGGTAGCTGATTGCTCCAGGTTTCAGTCAATGTCGTCTCGCCATTAACCAACGCAGCTCTCATTTCAGTCGGCTGTTTCGCATCCTTCACACGCAAACGCAGCGTCAGACGCCAGCCATGAGTTACCGGGTTATAGCGAACATTATTTTCTACAATCTCGCCGTTGTCGCCAATGCTGACCTGAGACGCTACCGGAGCGTTCTCATCCAGTTCTTTTAAATTCGGCCCAATGAAGTCCACAATATAAGCGATCGTGCCGTCAGGCTGGCGGATCAGGTTAGATTGTTTGACATCACCGGCAGAACGGCGGGTCTGTTGAACATAGGCAACATTCGGGGAATGCAGTTGATCTTCGTCGCGCGTAAAGTGCAGACGATATTTAATATCCAGCGGTTTGCCCGTTTCTGGCAACACATCAGGTGTCCAGAAGGCAACGATATTGTCGTTGGTTTCATCCGCGGTAGGGATTTCAACCAGTTCAACTTTTCCTTTGCCCCACTCGCCTTTTGGCTCAACCCAACCGCTTGGACGCAGATCGTAACGATCGTCAAGATCTTCGTAGGCGGCGAAATCACGGCCACGCTGCAGCAGACCAAACCCTTTCGGATTTTCTACCGCATAAGTACTCACGGACAGGTGCTTAGGATTATTCAGCGGACGCCAAATCCATTCGCCATTACCGGCATGAATTGACAGACCGTTAGAGTCGTTAAGCGCTGGACGGTAGTTCAGCGTTGGCGACGGCTGGTTCGGCCCAAACAGATACATACTGGTCAGCGGAGCGATACCCAGTTTGCCCACTTTATCGCGCAGGAAGACTTTAGCCTGAACGTCTACGACGCTGTCACGCCCCGGGTAAACGGTAAAACGGTAAGCCCCTGCGGCACGTGGCGAATCCAACAGCGCATAAATCACCAAATGTTTATCATTTGGTTTTGGACGTTCAATCCAGAACTCACGGAAACGCGGGAATTCTTCACCAGAAGGCAACGCCGTATCGATAGCCAGACCACGGGCGGACAAGCCATAAATCTGGCCTTTACCTACCACACGGAAATAGCTGGCACCCAGCATGCTGACAATTTCATCGTTCTTATCTGCTTTATTGATCGGATAGAGAACTTTAAAACCGGCAAAGCCGAGATTTTTAACGGCTTCAGGATCGTGATTAACGGAACCAAAATCAAAGTACTCAGGAGAGTATTTAATCTCATCAACCGTTGTTGCCGTGACTTCATTAATTCTCACCGGGGTATCGAAATACATCCCCTGATGGTAAAACTGGAGCTTGAAAGGCGTCTGTACATTATTCCAGTATGACTTATCGTTATTGAAACGAATTTGCTGATAGTCCGCAAATTTCATATCACGAAATTGCGCAGGAAGATTACTTTTCGGCGCTTCAAAACCCTTTTGTGCCAGCTTTTCAGCCTGCTGTGCCACATCATCAATAGAAAATGCCCAAGCAGGCACTGCGCTTACAGACAGCATAATGGCGGCGGACAGCCAGCGAAGGCTAGCAACCCGCTGTTTAAACCCAAATTTATTATCCAGCACAGCTCCCCCTGTTGGTGTGCTTCAATCAACTAAAATCCATATTAATGGATAAGTTAGCTTTCCTACAACTTGATAAAGATATTGTTCATCATAATAGGTCAGCGTTTAAACAACGAGAACGCTAAAGCATGATAAACCGGGTTGTCAAAATGGAAAACAGCCACGGACTATAGCGAATATCACCCCGCACGTGCGTAGGATTATTCCGTTTACGCCCGAGCAATTTCATGACGTGTCATTGATAGAAATCAGAACAGATAGCGACAGCACTTCACATGTCACTTGCAGTATGCCAGGTATAAACATTTGTGTAACAATGCAGGGACAAGTAAAGTACACTCCTTGGCTGAACCCGGTATTGTTGAATTAAGACTGCTATGCTTTTGTCCGCGCTACGACGGCGAAGTTTCCCAGCCTGGGTCGGCATCTTCGCTATTTTGACCATCTTCATTGCCCCAGTGATTTCACAAACACTGGTGCTTCATGGGGCCCATGCTCATGAAGAGGGTACAAGCACGCCTGGTTCTACTGCACATAGTTCTATTACTGCACATACAACCAGCGCGCATGATACAGCAGCGTCCGACAGACACAGCAGCAGTATAGCCGAACCGCATCATAATCATACCGGACATGAGATGTCCGGGCATCACGCGACGCCATCACACCATTCTTCGCCGTCCATGATGATGGATCATGCTGCTTGCGGTTACTGCGTACTCTTTTCGTATACGCCAGCGCTGTTCGCAACAGGCTCTCCCAATCCCATACTGACGACTCCCTTATCGGAAGCGCTGGTTATTCATTTTATTTCCCGCATTGTCCTTCCTGAACGTTATGCTTCTCCTGTAGTCCGCGCCCCGCCTTTCTGAATCACGCATCATCCTGCTCATGTGCATTTATAACGCATCGCGCTATACCCTTTCAGGTGTGGCGTTTGATCATTTCTTTGCTAAGTGATTTCAGAGGGGTCTATGTCACACCCTAATCAGGCATCAGCCACTGCTGCCGCCTCCGGCTCACGCCCAGCCGGAGAAGCGGCATCGGATAAACACGCGATGGATAACGTATCGCCACGTGCTGCGATCGTTGCCCTGTTCATCCGGCTTCATTTCTATATCGGTATTTTTGTCGGTCCTTTTATTTTTGTCGCTGCTCTGACAGGGACGCTGTATGTCCTGACACCGCAGATTGAAAACCGGCTGTATTCACACCAGCTTTTCACCGAGAGTCAGGGCACGCCACATTCTCTGTCTGAGCAAATCCATGCTGCACAGGCGGGGCTCGCTCACCGTCAGGATGCAAAACTGCTTGCGATACGCCCTGCGCCTGCTGCGGGAGAAACCACCCGCGTCATGTTTGCCTTGCCGGAATTGGGGCCATCGGAAAGCCGCGCCGTTTTCATCGATCCTGTTTCGCTGGAAAATCGCGGCAGTGAAATTGTTTACGGCACCAGCGGCATCCTGCCATTCCGTACCTGGCTTGATTACCTGCACCGCGGGCTGCTGTTAGGCGATGTCGGGCGTAATTACAGCGAGCTGGCAGCATCCTGGCTATGGGTCGCAGCACTGGGCGGCATTGTCATCTGGTGGTCAACCCGACATCTGTCGTCAGCGACCAAACGGCGGAAGTTAAAAAATAGCCAGACGACGACAGCCAAGACGCAGCGTTTACGCCACTGGCACGCCACGATGGGGCTGACTCTTGTGCTTGGGTTGCTCTTTTTCTCCGTAACGGGGTTAACCTGGTCGCAATGGGCGGGAAGCAACATTTCTGTCGCGCGTACTGCGTTAGGGTGGCAGACCCCATCGGTGAACACACAGTTGCCCACACCGATGTCCCATCACGACATGATGCACGGTCACGATATGGCGATGACTACGGATGAGCACGCTGAACACCATGCGTCGATGCCAATAGAGGATGTCGAAGCCGCTTCACCAGCGTTATTTGATGAAGTGCTGGCTGCCGCACGCGATGCTGGGATTGATGCCAATAAAATCGAAATCCGCCCTGCCACCAAGCCGCATCGTGCCTGGAGCGTCACTGAGATCGATCGTTCTTGGCCAACGCAGGTTGATGCCGTGTCGGTAAACCCAGATACGCTGGAGATTGTAGACAAAACCGATTTCAACACCTTCCCGCTTGCCGCCAAGCTCACCCGCTGGGGAGTGGATGCCCACATGGGGGTGTTATTCGGTTTACCAAACCAACTCATCCTCGCGGCGTTTGGTCTTGGGCTCTGTGCGATGATTGTGTGGGGTTATCGGATGTGGTGGATACGTCGTCCAAAATCTCGCCATGACGCTAATCCGGTTAACACGCTGACCGCGACATTATTACTGGTCCCAGTCGTTCACCGTGTGTTGATTGCGCTTATTACGCTGCTGCTGGCAGTGAGCTTGCCCGTCATGGGGATCAGCCTGCTCATCTTCCTGCTGATTGACGTTGTTCGGTGGTATATGAATCACCCCAAGCAAACTATCGCTAAAAGCTGATTACCATACTGTCATCATTGCTCGACACGCCAATAGAAAAACCGCCATTGTGCTACACAATTTGTGCACACAATGGCGGTCAGTCAGCTATATAAGGTTAACGACAAGACGTTAGAACGTCGTCCAATCTGCCAGTTCACCTTTAGCAGACGTTTTTTCCACACGGGAACTTTTAGGGGCAGCCAGCGCGGGCGTTTCTGCTTTTCTATTTAATGTCGCGCTTTTGTACGATGCACCAAGATTGAACACGCTGACCGTACGCGCGAGGCTATTGGCTTGATCCTGTAAAGAGAGCGCAGCAGCGGCAGATTCTTCAACCAGCGCGGCATTTTGCTGAGTTGTGGTATCAATCTGCCCAACGGCCAGATTGATCTGGTTGATTCCATCACTTTGCTCACGGCTGGCCTGCGCGATTTCGCTAATGATTCCCGTTACGCCCTGCACGTTCATCACCAGTGAGTTCATCGTGACACCAGTTTCTTCTACCAGCCCCATGCCGTCCTGCACTTTCTTGAACGAGTCATCGATAAGCTCTTTGATTTCTTTTGCCGCCGTAGCGCTTCGCTGAGCCAGCGCACGTACCTCACTGGCGACAACGGCAAACCCTCTGCCCTGTTCACCGGCACGTGCCGCTTCGACGGCCGCATTCAGCGCCAGAATGTTAGTTTGGAATGCAATGCCATCAATCACGCCGATAATTTCCGCCATACGCTGTGACGAATCACGAATACCACGCATTTCCTGCGTTACTGTTTCCATCATGGCACCGCTTTTTTTCACGGTTTCAGACGCGCTAGCCGCAAGATCTGTCGCCTGCGTCGTGTTATCGGCGGTATTTCTTATTGTCGACGTCAATTGTTCCATTGATGACGCCGTTTCTTCCAGCGAGCTTGCCTGTTCTTCCGTTCGGGCAGATAAGTCCTGGTTCCCCGCAGCAATTTGCGACGCGGCACTAGAGATCGTTTCTGCCCCATCGCGCACCTGGCTAACAATCTGCCTTAAGCTGCTGTTCATATTATTCAAGGCGGATAACAGCTGACCGGTTTCATCTTTACGCTCGGTATAAATTTCAGAGGTCAGATCGCCTTTCGCGACATTTTCGGCCACACCCAGTGCTTCCTGTAACGGCTGAGTGACGCTGCGGGTGATCAGTGAAGCAATAATTAATCCAGCCAGCGCACTGATGATAATGATCGTAGCGAGGACCATCAGCGCATTTTTATAACTATCACCCACCTCTCGCGCTGAGGATGTCATTTTGTCATCCTGTATATCGATGAACTCATGAACCTTGCTGGTGTATTTCGCCTGAGTAACTCGCGTTACATTGAAGTATTCTTCCGCAGCAGCGTCGGTGTTTCCTGCCGAGACCAGTGAAGAGAGTTTATTCGCGGAGCCAAGGAAATCGCGGCGAATGTCGCCAATATCACGCAGTATCGCAACGGATTTATCGTCGCTTACCGATTGGTTTAAGTACTCCATGAGTTCAGATATCGTTCCTGAACGCTCTTTGTTCAACGCCAACTGTTTGTTAATTTCGCTTTCTGATTTCAGTAGTAGCAGCAACTGCTGATTATTGAGGTAATTATTCAGCTCATCAATGAGCTTGTTACTTTTGACGGTGAGTGGGTAATTCTGCGAAACAATCTCATCCATTTTTTCGTGAAAGTCACTTAATTTTGAAATTGCAACGCTGCCAATTACCAAAAGCATTAATACCAGAAAGGAAAAACCCGCCCCTAATCGATATCCTATACGCCAGTTGGACAAACTCATTAACATCTCCTTAATTAATTTTCTCTATCTGTATAAAAATATATAATTGAACAATTAATATTTATTCAATAAATACAGATAGCTCCAATACTCTTTTTCATAACAAAAAATACACATCTCTGGACAGATTATTTATATGCCCTGGTGAGAAACATAAACAATATGTTGATAGGCATGATCCATCAAACCACATCCATCACGGCGCGGTCGAACTGGTCTAGCCAGATACGGCGCAGGGTGCAAGACATCTGCACAGACTGGCAGTGGAAAAAACGTCATCCTTTACACCCCATCTTTTACCGCACGTTCTCGTACCATGACTGCCTTCTTACATTCCCATGTTCCCTAAAGCCCAGGAACATTACCGTCACTAAAATTAGTGGTTAAATAGCAGCGACAAGGGTGAATAAAAACCAGAACACCTCTTCCTTACGCCGAAGGTGGTATCGGCCTTTTGTAGATAATCTTTATATTTTCTAACTTATGGCATTAATATCTATTAAATCGATCATTTTTTTAAAATCTATCTATTTATAAGATATATAGGTTTTAGAAAAATGAATATTGTATTTAGAATATAACAATAAACTCAAAAATAAATAATAACAGTTTGTTATACATTTAAATAAATACTATTTGAATTTATATTCAACCGCCGCAGGGAATGGCGATATATGAAAAATGAGGAAAATGGCGTGGGATAACGTGCTTTTCGGTGAAATCAACGTGCTATACGAACATCAGGGGGAGCAAAAAAACTCACCCAGACACCTTTTTATCAAGGCACCTGGGTGATTTAATTTTGTTCTCTATTCTTTAAATCAATCAGAGATCAGAATCACATTCCAGCATTACTTTTTCTTGGAAGTCGCTTTAGATTTACCTTTCAGTAATTCCCGGAGTTTCTTGAGTTCTTTCTGCGTCAATGGCGCTTCTGCACCCACTTCCTCCGTACCCTGACTATCCACCGCTTCAGGAGACAGCTCAGAGGCCTGGTGGCTTTCATCAAAGCTTCTCAGCAACCGGGCGCTAACTTCTGCACTGAGGGATACCTCGTTTTCCAAGGCAGCGGCTTTGATTTTTTCTTTCAGCTCTGGGGAAATTTTCAGGGACAGGCTAGATATCTCACTCATTTTATTACCTTTCTCATAGGGTAAAATAGTAAGCTATGACAGCCAGCCTATAATGTCCATACTGAAATAAAAATTTAATATTTCTGTCACATAAATAGTTTAATTAATTTCTTAGCAAAGAGATTATTATTTCGCTATTTTTATTTTCCTGTCGAATGCTATGTATTTCCATTTTTCATTCTCCAGTCATCAATCATTTTTCTGGTCACGTCGTCTTTGTAACAAATTGGCGAATCGCCTCCTGCCCGACTCCATGCGCTACGCTTACCGCACTTGCTACCATTACGCGCTGAATTATAAGGACAAGGGCAATAACCAGAATAAGACGAAATCGATTCCTGAATAATCTTTTCTTTGATCTGTTCATCAGAAATCCGAGAATTTTTCGCCATACTAGGTGTAGAAACAGAAAGCAGGGCAACAGCACACACCATCGCAACAGCCAGTGTTGTTTTCATACCGAAGGTCTCATTTTAACCAGAGGATAGTAACTGTAGTACAAAATACACACCGCGGAGCGATGCCTCACGACTACCCATTATGGGTTAAAAAATTGATCATAAAATATTAACAACATAAAATGCAGGCGCTTCGAGGATAAAAGGAAACAAACGTGCCACATCACTCCCTCTGGGAACTCATCAAAATTACCTACATGATCGGCTTTGTCGTTTCCCTGATCGTGACGTTCTTGTTAAGTAAAGACAAATCCCTGTTCATCCGATTTTTTGCGTCATTAATAGTCGGTCTAACCTGGCCGATGAGTTTTCCTGTTGTCCTGTTGTTCTCCATTTTTTGAAGCGGCGTTTATCTTCTACACAACGCGCATGATGACTCAATGCCGCAACGCCTATGCTCGCCTCTTAGAGGGAATATCCCACAATGCATAACATTCTGATCAGCGCCTGCCTGTCCGGCTTCCCTGTTCGCTATAACGGGACTGAAAAGAAATCTGTCGGCGAGTACCTTGCCCAGTGGCGACAGCAGGAAAGGCTGATTACGTTTTGCCCGGAGCTCGCTGCGGGTTTCTCAACGCCCAGACCTTCAGCAGAGATTATTCCGGCCTCGGGTGGCAATTCGGTCATCAAGGCTGGTGCCAAAGTTGTCGAAGCAACCGGTGGCGATGTAACCGAGCGTTATATCCTGGGAGCCTGGCTAACACTGCAAATGGCACAACAGCATAACTGCCGCTTCGCTCTCCTTACAGAAGGAAGCCCATCCTGCGGCAGTCGCATCATATACAGCGGACGATTTGATGGCTCACAAACGGCAGGCAGCGGCGTCACCGCAGAATTGCTGCGCCACCACGGTATCGACGTGTTTTCCGATCGCGAGATCGAGCAGTTGATCGAACGGGTTGAATATTGCGATAGCCATGCTGATGCATAGTGTCGCTGCTGTCCCATCACCAAATCCAAACGCGACAGCAGCGTTATGCAAAAACTAACGGACAACTAGCACTGACATTTTCGCATGGCGAACAATGGCGGCAGCATTTGAGCCAAGCAGATAGGTTTTCACGTTCGGCCGCCGTGAACCGATGACAATTAAATCTGCATTAATCTCCTCCGCCAGCGCTAGCACTTCGTCTCTGGCCGACCCGAAACTGACGCTGCATGACAAACGCGATGCAGGAAGATCGATCGTTTTCATCAGTGATTTCAGCTTGTCATTCGCTTTCACCACCGCCTCATTCTCAAACTCTTTTATGCCAAAAGAATAAGCAGATAAAAATGCTGACGCATCCGGGAGGGAATGAAAGAGGTGGATTGCGGCACCCGACATTTTAGCCAACCTGACGGCATGCGTAAGCGCGTGCGTGGTGAGTTCATCTTCTTCTATATCTACTGGTACCAGGATGCTCGTGTACATAATCACCTCTCCCATCGTGGATAACTGATTATCTGTCAGCCTGTAAGAAGCGTAGTCTGCTCCTCGTCAGCAGAATATGATCCCGTTCACTTTTACGCATGTTGCCTGCAACTTTTAACCTGATACGCGCATAAAGCGAGCCGTTAGCTCACCGCCATTTATCGTTAAAGCGATCGTGAATAGATACGTGACGATTCACCCCAAGGGTGATAGCCCATTCCGGTAAAGTGAAATCCATATTGTTCATAAAAGCCGAGCAGCTCGGTGCATAAATGCAGCGCAGAAAAACCAGCACGGCGCGTTTCCTGAGCAAGATGCTCAATCAACTGCCCCGCATAACCCTTGCCACGATGGTTTTCTTCAACGTAAAGCGCACACAGCCAGGGATAAAGATCCATGCGGCTGATGAAATCATTGGTAATTAACCCTGCACCGCCAATAATTTGCCCATTTTTCTCCAGCAGATACCAATCTGGCAATGGGTTTTCCGCATCAATGCAGTGGCTGATACAGTCTTCGTAAAGTATCAACGTCTCATCTGATGCCCAGTGGCGTTGGAAATAGTGGATCGCCTGCTCTTTGTATTCGGGGCGATTTCTGATAGAAATAATCTTCAGCATGGCACTAACGACTCATCTTCCATGAAGCAACAATGTGCTCCGTGGTTTCTACCGTAATCGTGTTGCCCGGAATAATAAAATTCCGCCACACGTCGTTGTAATGCGTGACTAGCTGTTCGGCTTTCAGTTCGCCGCGATTCGCCGTCGTGTGGGCATCAGCTGCAATCGTCAGCGCATAGCCTCGGCTGGCTGCATTTTTAATGGTTGCATCAACGCAATAATCCGTCGCACACCCGCAAATCGTAAGATGGTTAACGCCTAACTCAGCTAGCACACCGGCTAACGACGTGCGGTAAAATGCATCGCACGCCGTTTTGGTGATAAACAGACTCCCCTCTGGCTGATGCAGTTCAGGTAATAGCTGCCATCCCTCGCTGCCAGACAGCATGCCGTCTTCTTCATGCTGAATAAAAATCGTCCGATCTGCTGCATCTGAAAGCTGGTTTATCAATGCGACCGTCTGCGCTTGTCGCGCTCTTGGCGTTGCAAACACCGCATTTTGCATATCAACCACTATCAAAACCTGCATCTTTTTTTCCTTATTTCGACGCTTAACATCGGCACACATTATCATCACGGAGGCAACGGCATGTCACCATCCCTACCCGTCAGTTCCGGCTAGATCATGCCCACTATACCATGAGGATAAAACTTGATTTCCCCTGAGCGCAGCAAATCAATATCAAACCAGCGAGTCACGATCGGAATACCGTTTGTCTCTATACCATGAATGATATCTTGTTGATAAAGGGACTCATCCTGAAAGCGAGCCTCATAAACAAAGACAATCTCATGGCCCGGCTTGCCATTGTAGGAGAAAATATTCTCTGAAACGCCCAACAGCGAAAAGTCCTTGGTCGCTGCACTGATTTCCTCCTGAACTTCCCTCTCCGCCGCGGCCTGCGACAGTTCGCCAAAATCAATGCCGCCACCGAGCGGTAACACATAGTGCTCATCTTTTATCGGGTCATGCCCTTCGGCTAACAGAATTTTGCCATTATTGCGGAAAAGACAAACTGCTTTTGCTCTGATCTTTTGCATGCCAACGCTCCAAGTAAACTACAGCACTCTTTTGATAAAAAGACATTTATTGATAAACAGCCTGTATCACAGAAAAATGCCATCTTCTCGTACAGATAAAAATCTTATAGGACGTAATCAAATGCATTAATAGTCTTTATGTTCTGTTAATGTTTTTCTCTGCCTCCTTTCCTCTCGTTATGTTTAACTTATTGAAGTTATGTATCTCTCATAATTATTCCAGACATAATATTGATGGGAAGCGAACAATTCATATTTATCCGCCTGACCATTGATCGCCGTCATACTTTCATGTGTGGAAGCATTGCTGAGTAACGCTGTGTTTATTTATCTTATCGACTGGTTTTATGCATATGATCGACTAAAGTTAAGTAACCGTTTCTTCATGTCTGGCGGATAGCGTGTTCGTGCTGTCTGGCAAGACGTGTATTCACCCTGTAAGAAAGCGCTAAAGGGAGGAAAAGCAATGCATTCAGAGGTGCCCCAAAACGAGATCCCAACATCTGGTGGACTCGGCCTTGACTCTCAGGTCAGTGATACGGAAATACTCGGTAACATTGTGGAAGAAATCATTCAATCCGGTCATTCCGTCAGCAACAAGGCCATCATCGCTAAATTAGTCCACAAGATTGAAACAGAGGCCAATGCTGCTTTTCAGGAAAAATATCGCTCTTTGCTGGAACTGGTGGTTTATAAAACGCAAGATGACTTCCTGATTTAATACGCAGTCAATACCTTACTCTATCGTTTTTCAGTAACACATATGCTTTCCAATTCGGCATTTATTTAATGTGCCCAAGGCTATTCAGGAATATGCGAGCAATAAATAACATCAGTGTTTATATTGTTATTATTCTGGAGTAATAACTATCGATTTATTAATAATGAGTAACTCGATGCTTATTTATTTTTTACCAATCGTTAGCATTCATTTCTGAATGAATAGGTGATGGGAAAATCCGCCTCGTGTCTTCACTACACGTCTCAACATGCTCAGCCCAGAGGTTATTACGGACAATGACCACATCAACACCACAAGGTAAAAAACGACTCTGGGATTTTATAGCAGAAACGAAAACGGGCTAGCCTAAGCTAACCCGTTGAATTTTTTGGCGGAGGAGTAGAGATTCGAACTCTAGAACACTTTCGCGTCGCCGGTTTTCAAGACCGGTGCCTTCAACCACTCGGCCACTCCTCCGCAATGACGCGAACTATAAACAGTGTGTGAGATCTTGTAAAGCATCACAGCGCTCGATTGCCTGAAAAATAATCTAACGCAACGCAATTGCACGTAAAAACGCCACGTGACAGATAAAATAGTGCAATTTATCTCCGGCATCACACGACTTGCAGAACAAAATACGAGCGCTGGCACACAGAATGGAAAAACTTCAGCGTAAAGAAGGGTAAACCACCTTTAATAACGTCCTGCAACTATTTACTCTTTGACATTGGATAATAGCACCCTGAAGAGAGAGTCGCTGATATGGATCGTATTGTTGTTTCTTCTACCCGTGAAAGCTCGCTACTCAGCACGCACAAAGTGCTGCGCAACACCTATTTCCTACTGTCGCTGACGCTGGGTTTTTCTGCCGTTACCGCAACGGCAAGTACTGTACTTAACCTGCCCGCACCTGGCTTAATTCTGATGCTGGTTGGTTTTTATGGTCTCATGTTCCTGACGCACAAACTGGCGAACAGTCCTGCCGGTATTCTGGCGGCGTTCGCACTGACCGGATTCATGGGCTATACGCTGGGCCCGATTTTAAGCTCGCTGATTTCTTCCGGCGCAGGCGACATTGTCATGCTGGCTCTCGGCGGTACGGCGGTGGTGTTCTTCTGCTGTTCAGCTTATGTCTTAACGACACGTAAGGATATGTCCTTCCTGTCAGGCATGATGATGGCAGGATTCGTTGTTCTGGTTGTTGCCGTCATCGCCAATCTGTTCCTACAGATTCCAGCCTTGCATCTGGCAATCAGCGCCCTGTTCATTCTGTTCTCTGCAGGTGCCATCTTGTGGGAAACCAGTAACATCATCCACGGTGGCGAAACCAACTACATCCGGGCGACGGTTAGCCTGTATGTCTCGATATACAATATCTTCGTTAGCCTGTTGAGCATTCTGGGCATCATGCGTAACGACTAAGTCTTGTCTATTGCCGCACCGAGAAAGCCCCATCTGGGGCTTTTTTTATTCCGGCGCTGCCAGAAAAATTTGTTAAACTACGGGCTGAACTATCGCAGTCGGAGAGAAGATGTTGGAGTTTGAAGGGCGAACAATCGCAACTGACGCGCAGGGTTACCTGATGGATAGCACCGCATGGAGTGAAGCATTGGCTCCCGTGTTGGCGGAACAGGAAGGCATCATGTTGACTGAACCGCATTGGGAAGTCGTCCGATTTGTGCGGAATTTTTATCAGGAGTTCAATACGTCCCCCGCGATACGCATGTTGGTTAAGGCGATGGCGCAAAAGTACGGTGAGGAGAAAGGAAATAGCCGCTACCTGTATAAACTGTTTCCAAAAGGGCCAGCCAAGCAGGCAACTAAAATCGCTGGCTTACCCAAACCGGTGAAATGCATCTAGCGTTGCCTAGGTTCAATAGCGGATCGTAAAACCTTCATAGTCCGTCTTGCCATGTGGCTCAATAAGCACCTTATCCACTCTGGCGCTTCGTGGGCCCCCTTGCTTCAACCACTCAATCAACGCGTCTACCGCATGAGGTTCACCGCTTGCGACTACCTCCACACTGCCATCATCACAATTGCGTGCATACCCATTGAGTCCAAGCCGCATGACCTGATGCTGCGTGCTGTAACGAAATCCAACGCCTTGAACCACACCATAGACATAGGCGACAGTCGCTATCTTTGTCATCTTCTCCCCCCTTTCCAGCCCTGCGACCACACAACATTTCATTAGCAGGGCTGTATCTTCTAAAAATTTACACCATACTGTTAATAATGTGTTCAGCCAGTGATTCATCAACGAACACATCACTTGAAAAACGCTGTACGCTAAAAGGCGTTATCGGATGCGGTTGCTTTTCCTTCACGCTATCCGCAACGAGTAGAAAGTGTAATCTATTTCCAGGGGGGGGATATGATCATCTGTAAATTTGGCATCGGACAACAGATTCGTCATAGACAGCTGGGATTTCCAGGGGTTGTTATTGATATCGATCCCGAATACTCATTAGACACGCCCACCTGGGAAGAAATTAGCGGTAATGACACGCCGCGCTCCGAACCGTGGTACCACGTTGTGATGGAAGACGACGAAGGCCAACCAATTCATACTTATCTGGCAGAAGCGCAGTTGATGAAGGAAGAGCTTTCTGAGCATGAGCACCCTTCGCTAAACGAATTAGCCGAGGTCATTCAACGCCGCGCGCCACAGCTGCGCCATTAGTTTTTCACGACAAGCAAATACTGGCGACCAAAGACAAATATTGGCGATGTGGTGGTATTCAGCATCGCCTACTATCTGCAACTTATTTTTCCAACCCCAGCCGCGGGATTTCAATTTTCGGGCAGCGATCCATCACGACTTTCAGCCCGGCATCGTGAGCCAAAATTGCTGCTTGCTCATTAATGACCCCAATCTGTAGCCACAGCACGGTAGCGCCGATGGCGATGGCCTCTTTGGCAATATCATAGGCCGCTTCCGGCTGGCGAAAAACATCCACCATATCAACCGGTTTAGGAATATCCTCTAAGCTGGCATACGCTTTTTGACCTAAAAGTGTCTGGCCGGCCAGTTTGGGGCTAACGGGGATAACGTCGTAGCCCTGCTTAAGCAAATACGCCATCACACCATAACTCGGACGGGATGGATTATCGCTGGCACCCACTACCGCAATGGTTTTTACCGTTTCCAGTACAGACTCAATCTCTTTGTCATTCATGCGATTCAACCTCTCTTGCGTGATTGATTACAGTGTATCGCACATTCTACGAATAGCATGAAATGGCTTAAGACCACCTCCATCTGCGCCCTATAGCGCGAAAAATGCCATAACAGCCTGTTTCAAATTGAAACCTTTGACACATTCAGACAATTCCTCAACAATACTCGGATTACGTTCCATCTGGGTAAATTATGAAATTCGGCTTCATCACTGTCTGCCTGGTTATTGCAGGTTTAAATACCTCTGCAATGGCGGCAACAACGTTGAAATTAGATCAGAAAATCAATCTCCTTATGGTTGACGGGCAAAAGATGTCAGGCTCGTTGCTGAAAGGTGCCGATAGCCTCGAACTTGGCAGTGGGCAACACCAGATTCTGTTCAAAGTCGTCGATACTGTCGATGCCCAGACTGGTGCGCCAGCGACCTATTTCCCTTCAACCTTTATTGCGACCTTTAACACGGAAAAAGTGGCATCCGTATCATTTAAACTGCCGCCGTTGCAAACCCTTCAGGATCGCAAGAACTTTACCACCCAGCCTGAATATCAATTACTTGATGAAAAAAATCGGGCAATCCCCATTCGTACCGATGCAATTGTGATCGCAGACAGTGAGCTACTCGATATAGAGCGAAAAATGTCCGAGTACAACGCAGCGGCGAACGGGGCTTCAGTTGCTGGCTTTGCTACCGCACTGAATGAATCCGTAAGCTGGTGATTTTACGCGCAGTCACATCTGATTTTTGATACCCGTTCGCCTTTTCCTGCTTTTATCGCTTTGCACTGAAACTACGTTTCCGTAATCTGTCTATACCCTAGCGTCAGCTTTACTACACCAGATTGAAGGACGTAACCATGGAGTTCACCACCCGTACCATCCCCGCGCAAAAACACATCGCGCTGGTCGCACACGACCACTGTAAACAATCTTTGCTAGATTGGGTTGGTACGAATAAACAACAGCTCACAGAGCACACGCTTTACGCTACCGGAACCACCGGCAACCTGATTCAATTGAACACGGGGCTGCCCGTTAAAAGCATGCTAAGTGGACCGATGGGGGGTGACCAGCAGGTTGGCGCACTCATTTCCGAAGGGAAAATCGATTTAATGATCTTCTTTTGGGATCCGCTTAACGCCGTACCACACGATCCCGATGTGAAGGCGCTGCTGAGGCTGGCTACAGTTTGGAACATTCCTGTTGCTACCAACCGGGCAACGGCGGATTTCCTGATTAACTCAGCGCTATTTAAAGAATCCGTTCAAATCGCCATTCCTGATTATCAGCGCTACTTGCAAGATCGACTGAAATAATATCAGCACATCACAATAGACCAGCGGCGTACTACGCTGTCGACGCTGGTCTCTTCTGTTCTACTTCTCTCTTTTCGTTATCCAGGCTTACGCTGCGTCGGTACACCTAAACGATGAAGATGTTCAATAAACGCCGATGGATTCGCCACATCCTGTAACAACCACACGCGATGTTTCGCCCTCGTCAACGCCACATACAGTAAACGCCGCTCTTCCGCATCGGGGAAATCCTCCGGTTCAGGTAACAGCACCGCCTCAATCACAGACTCTCTTGCCGGAGCTGGGAAACCGTCCTTCCCTTCATGCATACCCACGATAATGACATATTCCGCCTGCTGCCCTTTACTGGCATGCACCGTCATGAAATCAATCTGCAAATTCGGCCATTTGGTTGCTGCCTTCTCTAAAATCGCCGGGCGTAAATGGTGATAACGCGCCAGCACGAGAATGCGTTCATCAGCTTTCACAAAACCGCTCAGTTTATCCAGAAGTGGCTCAAGCTGATCCTGAGGCAGGATGGTCACCGCTTTTTTATCTCCCTTACTCAGGCTATTAAGCGGTTTCTTCAACTGATACGGATTTTGCTGTATGAACGTGTTGGCGACTTCACCAATGCGTTCATTAAAACGATAGGTGGTATCCAGCGCGCACTGCTCGCCTACGCCGAAATGCTGTTCAAATGCCGTCGTCAACGCCAGCTCAGCACCGCTAAAACGGTAAATTGCCTGCCAGTCATCCCCGACGGCAAAAAGACAGGTACGGCTATTTTGTCGACGCAATGCTGCTAACAGCGTTGCACGCTGTGGCGAGATGTCTTGAAATTCGTCCACCAGAATGTGCTTCCAGGGGCTGACAAAGCGCCCTTTATCCAGCAAGTTCACAGCCTGATGGATAAGACCGGAGAAATCGACCGCGTTTTCATCCTTAAGCGCTTTTTTCCAGGCTTTCAACAACGGCGCCATTAGGCGAACGCGCTGCTGAAATTCGGTCCGAATGGATTCTGGTGCCTGCTCAACCATTTCGCTCTGGCTGCCGCCGTGCATACGCATCAATCCTAACCAGCGCTCAAGTCGCCCGGCCAACCGCCCCGCTAACTTCGGATCGTTCCAGAAATCGCCTTCGGGTACATCCCATTCCAGCTCTTCCGTTAACCAGCGTCGCCACCCGTTAGCCTGCGTTTTTTTCTCTGCACACTGCTGCTGCCAGTGAGAAATCAGCAATTCGCGACGCTGTTTCGCATCACTTTCTAACTGGCTTATCATCGGGGCCTTGCGGCTAGCCTGCTGAATAATGTGCAATGCCAGTGCATGGAACGTCTTAGCCTGAATCTCATCCGTCTGAAACCGCTCCCGGATGCGATCGTTCATCTCTTCCGCCGCTTTACGACCAAATGCCAGCAGCAAAATCTGATCGGGTGTAGCCTCTTGTCGGTGCATTAGCCACGCCGCTCGGGCCACCAGCACGGAGGTTTTTCCGCTGCCTGCGCCCGCCAGTACCAACACGCCCTCTTCGCCATTGATCACCGCTTTACTCTGCGACACATTTAATGGCGAACTCTCCACCGTTTCAAAGAAAGGTTGCTCTGCCGCCAGCGTGCGATCCATCCATGCCTGATTCACCGCAGTGCGCGTCTCATCGCCCTGCTCAAGCCAGCGCAAGCAATGCTGGTAGTGATCACGGCAGTTATCAAAGGCTTCAAGACGAGACACAGGAAGAGGCAAAGCTCCCAGCGAATCGCGAATGGCATTCTGTAACGTTGCCAGAGTCTGACGGCTAAACCATTTATCCTGCTGCGTCAGCGTTTGAATGCTGTCCGTTTGGCGCTGCAAAACTTCAGCGCTGATCAGACTCATCTCCTCGCTCCAATCGAGCCAGGATTTAAGAAGATGGCGGTAAAAAGCCTGCGTTTCCTGCCACTCTGTTCCGTGCAGGCGCACCACTTTTCCGGCTGGCAATTCAAATTCCAGCTCTCCCCACACCAGCCCTCTTTTACAGTGAATACTCAGCAACTGATTAAAGGGGATCAGGTATTGATGTTTATCGCCACTCACTTCGACACCGGCATTCAGTAACCGCACCCGGTTGTAAGGATGCTGGGCCAGATGTTTACCTAACGAGGTAGATTTCAGTTCCATGATGTTCGCGCCATGACTATGTGAGAGGTTATTCGTCCATTTTTTATCGTTTATCTGTTCCCTAGTTTACCCGTTATCGGACTTCACGCTCTAGCCTTAAAAACAGGTTAGGATATCCTGATGCTTAATGTGATAATTCTTTTACCATCAGCGAGTTTGGGACGTTATCTGGTTACCTTACAAGTACAGGAGAGACTATGCGTACTGTGTTGAATATCCTTAATTTCGTATTAGGTGGTTTTTTCACCACGTTAGCCTGGCTTCTGGCAACAGTCGTCAGCGTGTTGCTTATTTTTACCTTACCGCTAACGCGTTCATGCTGGGAAATCACCAAGCTGTCGCTCTTGCCTTATGGTAATGAAGCGATCCATGTTGATGAGCTACGCCCAAATGAAAAGAGCGCGATTCTCAGCGCGGGTGGATCGCTGCTGAATATCTTCTGGTTCATTTTCTTTGGCTGGTGGCTTTGCCTGTCGCACATCATTACTGGCATCGCACAGTGCATTACGATCATTGGCATTCCTGTTGGCATCGCCAATTTTAAAATTGCCGCCATCGCGCTGTGGCCAGTAGGGCGTCGCGTGGTTTCTGTCGAACTGGCGCAGGCAGCGAGGGAAAATAATGCCCGCCGCCACTTTCGCTAACGGCATCTAAGGATATTACGTTGCTCACCTTCGCCCTGGGAATTCGCCGCTATGTGTATAACAGCAGTTGGCTATATACCATTCGCATCCTCATTGCACTGAGTGGTGCGGCGGCCGTTCCCTGGTGGCTAGGGCAGCCAACATCGACAATCCCCGTCACGCTTGGCGTCGTCGCGGCCGCCCTCACCGACCTTGACGATCGCCTCACCGGGCGTTTGCGTAATTTGTTCATTACGCTGGCCTGTTTTTTTGTCGCTTCCGTCTCGATCGAATTGCTTTTTCCCCATCCCTGGCTGTTTGGCTTTGGTCTGGCGGTATCGACCTGCGGCTTTATTCTGCTCGGCGCATTAGGGCAACGCTATGCAACCATCGCATTCGGCGCACTGCTGATCGCGATTTACACCATGCTGGGCATATCCCTTTACGACAACTGGTATCAGCAGCCCATCATGCTGCTGATCGGGGCTTCCTGGTACAACCTGCTGACGCTATTCGGCCATCTGATATTCCCCATCCGCCCGTTGCAGGATAACCTCGCGCAGTGTTATCAGCAGTTGGCTCGCTATCTGGATGCCAAAGCCAATCTCTTCGATCCCGATATTGAAGAAGAAACCGACAAGCCCCTCATTGACGTCGCGATGGCAAACAGCCAACTGGTTGCGACGCTCAACCAGACCAAGTCATCGCTGTTAACGCGTCTGCGTGGCGATCGCGGCCAGCGCGGAACGCGTCAAACGCTGCACTACTATTTTGTCGCGCAGGATATTCACGAACGGGCCAGCTCATCGCATGTTTACTATCCGCAATTGCGTGAGAAACTGCGCTATAGCGACGTCCTATTTCGCTTTCAGCGCCTGCTGAGTAGGCAGGCCAAAGCCTGTCAGCAGTTATCGCAATCCATTCTGCTGCACCAAAAATATCAGCATGACGGCCGCATTGAGCGGGCTTTCGTGCATCTCGAATCCGCTATTGCACGTATCGCTGCCAACAACATGGCAGACGCCGCACAAATCAAAGCACTCACCTATCTCTTGAATAATCTGCGCGCCATTGATGCCCAGTTGGCGACTATCGAATCCGAACAAGCCATTGAGCAAGAAAACAACCCGGAAAACACGCTGGCAGATGACAAAATCACGGGGTGGAGCGACATCCGCTTACGCATTAGCCGCCACCTGACGCCGCAGTCAGCACTGTTTCGTCATGCCATCCGTATGTCCGTGCTGCTCTGTAGCGGCTACGCGTTAATTCAGATCACGGGCTTGCAACACGGTTACTGGATTCTGCTCACCAGCCTGTTTGTTTGTCAGCCCAACTATAACGCCACTCGGCGGCGGCTGACGTTAAGAATTATCGGGACATTGACCGGTATTTTGCTCGGCCTACCTATCCTGTACTTCGTTCCTTCGCTGGAAGGACAACTGACGTTGATCGTTATTAGTGGCGTACTGTTTTTCGCCTTTCGCAACGTGCAGTACGCCCACGCGACCATGTTTATTACGCTGCTTGTCCTGCTCTGTTTCAACCTGTTAGGTGAAGGCTTTGACGTTGCGGTGCCACGCATCATTGATACGCTACTCGGATGTGCCATCGCCTGGGCGGCAGTGAGTTTTATTTGGCCGGACTGGCGCTTTCGCGGTCTGCCAACCGTCATCAATAAGACATTGAACGCCAACTGCCGTTATCTTGATGCGATCATGGTTCAATATTATCAGGGGAAAGATAATAGCTTGCCTTATCGCATTGCCCGCCGCGATGCACATAACTGCGATGCAGAGTTGGCATCCGTCGTATCGAATATGTCTTCAGAGCCTCATGCGACCAGAAGCAAGCTGGACAGCGCATTCCGTTTCATGTGCCTGAATCATACGTTGCTAAGCTATATTTCGACGCTCGGCGCACATCGAGGGAAAATTACTTCAGCGGAAACGCTGCAATTGCTGGATGATGCCGTTTGTCACGTTGATGACGCGCTACACTGCAGCGAAGAGGAAAGTTTGCGTATCAATCAGGGATTGAAAACCATCACCGCCAGCCTTCAATCCCTTTCACCCGAGTCAGACAGTAAAGAATCATTAATTATTCAGCAAATCGGCCTGCTGATCGGCCTCTTACCTGAACTCGTACAGCTAAAAAATGACATGATGACGCAGTGAAATAGACGCATCCCTTAGTGCTTTGGCCCTTTGGAGACCGCATTGTTTTTATACCATTCCAACAGTTCGTTGCGGATACCGCGAGGGAGTGCCGCCTGATGTGTGCCACAAATGGCACCAGCAAGCGCCAATAGCACGTTGACACTCAAATTAGCGCGAACCTTCCGCAACTCGAGATAGCTGTTTTTCGCACCATAATGCTGTAATTCATCGACATTCTTGATCCCCGCTTTCCACAACAGTCGTTCGATATCGTGGTTAAGATTCGGAAGATCTTTTAACCGCCCATTGGTACTTCTGACAGCTTTATCATACTGCGCCCCTCCCAACGCCAGATGGGCGAAATACAATAGTTGCTCAGATTCTTGCCATAATGCTTCATCGACAAGAAAGTAATTCAACGGAACGGGCATACCGCGCTTGGTATAAATCAGATTAGGCATATCACGCTGTTGAAAATATTTTTCATCCTTCTTACTGGCGCGCAGATAAAGTTCCCCTTCCGACACCAGTCCAAAAATCGTTTTATTTGCTGCGATGCTGTAGCCACCAAATTGGGAACGCGAAGTGATGTCCCCCAAAGATGAAAAAGACTGCTGAGATTGCAAAATCCTTTTTTTGCATAATTGCTTCATTGCCATAATCCTTAGTATTGAAATGATCTCGTCCTGAACAATTAAAAATATCTGTAGCAGGAACAAATAATTAACCACAGCCCCGATGCGGCTTCAAACAGTAAATGTGTTTACTGTCTCTTGCATAAGGAATATGCGAAGCGCTTTCAAAAAATCAGGTTGATTTTCACGCACACAGCAGATACTGTATGTTCATACAGTAACACTATGGGTAGAACTCATTATGCGTACGCAATCAATCCGCTCTCACAACATCGAGCCGTCATCATTTTCTGCAAGTCAACACGCTGCGGAACCCTCGGTTGCCACAGGTGGAATTATCAGCGAAATCGTGTACAACGCCGATCAGCCCATAGTCACACACCTGTTATTACCGCTCTTACAGCAGCTAGGCACGCAGTCTCGTTGGCTGTTATGGCTTTCGCCACAGCAAAAATTGAGCCGCCCCTGGGTACAGCAATCTGGGCTACCGCTGGATAAAATGGTGCAACTTCACCACATCAATCCGCTGTTTACGGTTGATGCCATGGAAAGAGCCTTGCTGACAGGAAATTACAGCGCTGTTTTGTGCTGGTTACCGCACGAATTGACGGAAGAAGAGAAGGTTCGATTACGGCACGCCGCACAGGCAGGAAATACGTATGGCTTTATTATGCGGCCAGAAAGTGCTGGCGCTGACGCCTATAGACTGTTTCCTAGCCTTAAAATTCATTCGACATTGTATCATTAAGTAAATTAAGAATTTTCTCAGCTTATTCAGGTTATATGTCTTATCGATCGCCGCAGAGCGGTATTCTGCGGGCTTTTTGGGTATATTTAATACAGCTAAAAGGCGTAAGATCTGTCAAAAGCATCTACTATTTGTTAGCAAGTATGTATGAATCGTGCGATTTTCTTATGATGTAAATCACATCATACTTGTAACTTTCTCATCACGTTGTAGACTTTAACTCGCTGGAGTTGCTCTTTTATAACGTCAGTTGACTGACAGTAAGTCATAAATAAGGGCAAAGTCTCCGACCAAAGGATTTTAACCAAAGGTTTATTAGCCCTCCGGGTTAATTGCCGATTTGGATGATAATGAGGCGTAAAATGAAAAAAACAGCTATCGCAGTTGCAGTGGCACTGGCTAGCTTCGCGACCGTCGCGCAAGCAGCTCCTAAAGACAATACCTGGTACACCGGTGGTAAACTGGGTGTGTCTCAATTCCACGATACTGGTTTCTACGGAAATGGTTACACTGGTGTCAACAACAACCCAATCAAAAGCAAGTTAGGCGCTGGTGCATTTGTTGGTTATCAAGCCAACCCGTACCTCGGTTTTGAACTGGGCTACGACTGGCTGGGCCGCATGAAGTATGCAGGTTCTACTTCTAACGTAGCAGACAGCGCGAGCTTAAAGGCACAGGGCATCCAACTGGCCGCTAAACTGAGCTACCCAGTTCTGCCTGATCTGGACGTTTATACTCGTCTGGGTGGTATGGTATGGAGCGTTGACACTCACGCCGACAGAAGCGGCAACCATCTCAACAACGACGACACTGGCGTTTCTCCGCTGGCTGCGATCGGTGTTGAATACGCTATCGACAAAAACTGGGCTACTCGTGTTGACTACCAATGGGTAAGCAACATTGGTGACGCTGGTACCGTTGGTGCGCGTCCAGACAACATGCTGATGAGCGTTGGCCTGTCTTACCGTTTCGGCCAGGATGACCGTGTAGCACCAGTTGTTGCTCCGGCTCCAACCCCAGCTCCAGCTCCAGTTGTTGAAACTAAGCGTTTCACGCTGAAATCTGACGTCCTGTTCAACTTCAACAAAGCAACGCTGAAAGCAGAAGGCCAGCAATCACTGGATCAACTGTACACGCAGCTGAGCTCTCTGGATCCGAAAGACGGTTCCGTTGTTGTTCTGGGCTTCACTGACCGTTTAGGTTCAGAGCAATACAACCAAGGCCTGTCTGAAAAACGCGCACAGAGCGTCGTTGA
This sequence comes from Pectobacterium carotovorum, assembly GCF_900129615.1. Taxonomy (GTDB): domain Bacteria; phylum Pseudomonadota; class Gammaproteobacteria; order Enterobacterales; family Enterobacteriaceae; genus Pectobacterium; species Pectobacterium carotovorum. Next base: position 927,198 of record NZ_FQWI01000001.1, read on the forward strand.
TTACCTGGTTTCTAAAGGCATCCCTGCGAACAAAGTCTCTGCTCGTGGCTTAGGTAAATCTCAACCAGTTACCGGTTCTACCTGTGACAACGTGAAACCTCGTGCTGCGCTGATCGACTGTCTGGCACCAGATCGTCGCGTAGAGATCGAAGTTAAAGGCATCAAAGACGTTGTAACTCAGCCTCAGGCTTAAGTTATTAACGAAAAAAAACCTCGCTCCGGCGAGGTTTTTTTATGCCGGACATCCTTGTCCGTCACCCTGTGGGTCGTTGCTGCGCAACGTTGAAAAACGCTCCCTGCGTTTTTTTATGCGTGTTTGTCAGCAAAATAAAATGACAAAAAACCGATCACGTCTCATCTTTATTCAGAATGGCTTTAAGATCCTGTTTAAGCAGCGACATCTGGCTGGCATATTTTTCTTTGTGTTCAGCGTCTTCAATTAACTGCACAATCGTTTCTGATAAGGTCACACCGCGTCTCTGAGCGAGAGCCGCAAGGCGCTGCCAGACCAGGTATTCCAGATCGATCGATTTCTTGCGTGTATGCTGGTGCTCCGCGTTGAAATGGCGTTTGCGCCGTGCGCGAATCGTCTGCTTCATCCGGTTTTCTAAGGTGGGATTCATACATTGCGCAATCCACTCCAGCACTTTCACCGGCTGGTTTTCCATTTTAAGTAATGCCTGTACGGCATCATCCGCAGCGCTTTGCTCGAGAAAACGCGTAATCTCTTCTCCCTCCCGATGCTTCTTCACCAGGTATTTCCATTTCCACCCGCACTCAAGATTTTCTAGTTGTTGATATTTCATATTAAATTCTTCAGTGACCGCGTAACGTAACTTTCAGCATAACAGTTTTCCCTGATTTTGACCGCTTTCTGGCGGCTTTCTGACAGCTTTTAAGACGATTAGCCAAACGTGGTCTGAGCTTCACCGTATGAAAGATGACGGAGAGATGACTCTCCTTATGCGAAGTCTAGATTATTCTTGTATAATCACGCTTTTCCTTCAGACGATTACATTGATACTTTGACCAGTAACCGACTCTCATGGCAGCATTTACTGCCCAATAATACGCCTTATCAAACGCTATTCACTCAGGCAGCTCAACTTGCTCCTGCTGAATTCTCCGCTATTCAGTCACGTCTTGCAGACAGCCTGACGCTCTTTTGCCACCCTCGTTCACCTTCGCGCTTTATGCTGTTGAAAGCGCAAGAGAATGATGAATATATGGCATTGATCGCCCGTGCGCTGAGCGCCATCAGGCCAGACTCCGGGGCGATACATGGCAGTAAATATATCATTGAGGGTCGTCATATCCGGGTCGAACCCGCTACACAGCCTGCGGATAACTTTGCCGCACAGCAGTCCTGTGGCTATCAGGAATGGATTGAACCTGAACAGCTCTTCGGCTGCGTGCGTAGTTTTCACGATGAAGTCACGCTGCACCCGGGGCTGATTCACCAGGTTAATGGCGGTACGTTGATCCTGTCGGCCAGAGCACTGCTGGCTCAACCGTTGATGTGGCTGCGTCTGAAACAGATTATGGCTGAAGGCATCTATCGTTGGCTGTCACCAGACGAGCGCAAGCCACTTCCTGTTGATGTGCCGCCGATGCCGCTTGATGTTCGCCTGATTATTCTCGGCGACCGCGAAAGTCTGGCAGATATTCATGATATGGAGCCAGAATTAGGCGAACACGCGATTTACGGCGAATTCGAAGCGCAATTGCAGTTGATTGAAACTGACGACATGGCGCGCTGGTGCTCCTACATCAATGCACTATGCAGCGAAAATCAGTTACCGCTGCTGGATGCCGATGCCTGGCCGGCATTAGTGAACGTGGCGATACGCTACAGCGGCGATCAAGGCAATTTGCCATTATGCCCACGTTGGCTAATCGGCCAGTTAAAATATGCATCGCTATACGCCAGAGATGGCCAGATCACGGAGCAGGCGCTGGTTGACGCCGTTGCCGCTCGCCAATGGCGTGAAGGCTACCTTCGTGAACGCATGCAGGATGAAATCGAATTAGGCCAGATCCTGATCGAAACGGAAGGCGAAGTCGTCGGCCAGATTAATGGACTTTCCGTATTGGAATTCCCAGGCTATCCCGTTGCCTTTGGCGAACCAACACGCATCAGCTGCGTGGTTCACGCTGGCGACGGTGAATTCACCGACGTTGAGCGCAAAGCCGAACTTGCTGGCAATTTACACGCCAAGGGTATGATGATTATGCAGGCGTTCCTGATTACGGAACTGGAGCTTGATCAACAACTGCCCTTCTCGGCTTCCATCGTCTTCGAACAATCGTATAGCGAAGTTGATGGCGACAGCGCCTCACTGGCAGAACTGTGTGCGCTGGTGAGCGCCCTCTCCTTGCGGCCAATCAATCAGCAGTTCGCTGTGACCGGTTCTGTCGATCAATTTGGTCACGTGCAACCCATTGGCGGCGTGAATGAGAAAATCGAAGGCTTCTTTGAGGTCTGCCAGCGTCGTGGATTGACGGGAACACAGGGCGTGATTTTACCTGCGGCTAATCTACGCCATCTCTGTTTACAGGAAGATGTCGTTGAAGCGGTACGCGAAGGGAAATTCCATCTTTTCCCGGTAGAAACTGCACCGGAAGCGTTGTCATTATTGACCAACTTAGCTTATGACGATGAACAGCAGCCAAACCTGCTGTCCGCCATTCGTGAGAGAATTGGACAACTTGCACCGCAAGAACGTAGACGTTTCCCTTGGTTTTTCCGTTAAACCAACTGGTTTAACCAGACGCAACAGACTTGCCCAGCGTACAGGTGTACGCTAACCTGCGTGCTTCATTAAAACAAGGCTTACAGAGACCATGGTAGATAAACGCGAATCCTATACAAAAGAAGACCTCCTTGCCTCCAGTCGTGGCGAACTGTTCGGCCCGAACGGCCCTCAGTTGCCTGCCCCTAACATGCTCATGATGGACCGCGTCGTTAAAATGACGGAAGACGGCGGTAAGTATGGCAAAGGCTATGTGGAAGCCGAATTGGATATCACGCCTGACCTGTGGTTCTTCGGTTGCCATTTCATCGGCGATCCGGTGATGCCAGGCTGCCTCGGTCTGGATGCCATGTGGCAATTAGTCGGCTTTTATCTGGGCTGGCTGGGTGGCGAAGGCAAAGGCCGCGCGCTCGGCGTGGGTGAAGTCAAATTCACCGGACAAGTGCTGCCAACAGCGAAGAAAGTGACGTATCGCATTCACTTCAAACGCGTGATCAATCGCCGTTTGGTGATGGGGATTGCTGATGGCGAAGTACTGGTTGACGGTCAGCAGATCTATACCGCTGACGAACTGAAAGTGGGCCTGTTCAAAGACACCAGCGCTTTCTAAGCCTCATATAGCACTGCGGGCGAAAAACCTTTCGCCCGCGTTATCCGTTTATTTCTCCGACGTTATCTCACCGCAGCTTAAACTCTCCGCCCTATCATGATGGACTTTTCAGTTCATTGGTGATCGATTGCCGTACGTCTTGCGGTATCTTCAATTCGTTCGCTAACGCATCCAGATAGCTTTTCTCCATGAAGTGATCGACATCAATGACTGCGCAGCTCAGGAAGTACACTTCAAGCGCCTCTTCCTCATTTTTCACATCTTTCGCCAGCAGAATCGGATCAAGAGGTTGCTCTATGGCTTCCTGCACCCAGCGGTGCGCTTCACTGCCCAGTTGCAGTTGCTGAATATTTTCATCAATACGCTGTTTCTCAGTCGCATCAATATGGCCGTCGCTCTTGGCAGCAAAAACCAAAGCCTGAATCAGACGGCGGGCACGAATATTGTCAGCCGAGGACTGGGTGCCAAACTGCGGGTCGTCCTGATGCGTATCGCGAACGCGTTTTTTGTACTGGTTCCACAACACCACGCCCGCCGCCGCACTACCGCCAATAATCAACGCATTTTTACCCAACGAACCCATGATTTTTCGCGTGGACTTATTCGACAACAACACGCCCGCCAAACCGCCTAGCGCAGCAGGCTTCAGCATATCGCCTAAATTGCCGTTTTTACCCCCTTGATGCTGATTCCCCTGCTTGCTACCGGAGCCCAATAAGCCCTGAATCTGTTGCAGCCAATTATTCATTTTCATTCCTCAAGGAAAAGTGACATCACTGATGGTGTTGTCACTCATAGTAATGGTGCGGAAGGCGTTTGTTTGTCAGATTGTGTATAGCAATGAAAAGTATGGACCGCACTTTCTCGACGGTCCATCTGGGCGATCCATCTTGCTATGCAGGAAACGTCACGGCGCTGGCTTCAGCGGCGCTTTTCTCACTGGGGTATTCCCGGAAACATAGTAGCGCGCTTTGCTACGCGGCAGCGGCTGACGTCGGCGGATTCGGTCGGCAATTTTCTCAGCAATCATAATGGTTGTCGCATTCAGGTTACCGGTAATAATCTGCGGCATAATGGAGGCATCCACCACGCGTAGCCCTTCCATACCGTGAACGCGGCCTTGTCCATCGACCACCGCCATTTCATCCTCACCCATCTTACAAGAACAGGAGGGGTGGAATGCTGTCTCAGCATGAGTGCGGATAAACTCGTCCAGTTCCTCATCCGTCTGAACCTCCACCCCAGGGCTGATCTCTCGCCCACGGTATTTATCCAGCGCGGGCTGCGCCATGATTTCACGCGTAATGCGGATCGCATCGCGAAATTCCTGCCAATCCTGCTCCGTCGACATATAGTTGAACAAGATGCTAGGGTGCTCGCGGGCGTCTTTGGAGCGCACCTGGACACGCCCCCGACTGAGTGAACGCATGGAGCCAACGTGCGCCTGAAATCCGTGCTCTTTCACCGCATTACTGCCGTTGTAATTAATCGCGACAGGCAAGAAGTGGAACTGAATATTCGGCCAGGCGAACTCATCCCGACTGCGAATAAAGCCCCCCGCTTCGAACTGGTTGCTAGCCCCAACACCAGTGCCATTGAACAACCATTCCGCGCCGATTTTTGGCTGGTTAAACCACTGCAACGCCGGATACAGCGATACCGGTTCTTTGCAAGCGTATTGCAAATACATTTCCAGATGGTCCTGCAAGTTTTCACCGACACCGGGTAAATCGTGCACCACGGGAATATCGAGACGCTGAAGCAGGTCTTTCGGCCCCACACCGGAACGTTGCAGGATTTGCGGCGAGGCGATTGCGCCAGCACACAGCAGCACCTCGCGGCGTGCCTTCGCCGTCTGCGCACTTTCCCCTTTAAAGTAAGCCACGCCAACGGCACGTTTTCCGTCAAAGAGAATCTTGTCGGTTAAGGCATGCGTCACGATGGTCAGATTTTTACGGCCTTTTGCCTGATCCAGATAGCCTCGCGCGGTGCTGGCGCGACGCCCTTTCGGCGTGACGGTTCTATCCATCGGGCCAAAGCCTTCCTGCTGATAGCCGTTAAGATCGTCTGTACGCGGATAACCCGCCTGCACACCCGCTTCAACCATCGCGTGAAACAGTTCGTTGTTTCCCATCTTCGGCGTTGTTACCGAAACAGGACCGCTCGCGCCATGATAATCATTCGATCCCACATCCCGCGTTTCCGCTTTACGGAAATATGGTAGGCAGTCAAGGTAACTCCAGTCTTCCAGACCCGGCATGGTCGCCCAGTTATCGAAGTCCATTGCATTGCCACGGATGTAGCACATGCCGTTAATCAGAGACGAACCGCCCAGCCCTTTGCCTCGACCGCATTCCATACGGCGATTATTCATATGAGGTTCGGGGTCGGTTTCATAAGCCCAGTTATAGCGCTTGCCCTGCAATGGGAAAGCTAATGCAGCGGGCATTTGCGTGCGAAAATCCAACCGATAGTCTGGGCCCCCCGCCTCAAGCAACAACACGCTCACGTCGCTTTCTTCTGTTAAACGCGTTGCCAGCACATTGCCGGCGGAACCAGCTCCGATAATGATGTAGTCATATTCCATTAGGCTTTCTCCCCTTCGTTTAAAATACCGAGCGGAATTCACCCAGTTCAACCTGTACAGATTTAATTTGCGTATAGTGTTCCAGTGTTGTTATGCCGTTTTCACGTCCGACACCCGAATGTTTGTAGCCGCCCACAGGCATTTCAGCCGGAGACTCACCCCAGGTGTTGATCCAGCAAATACCTGCGGCAAGTTGATGAATAACCCGATGTGCCCGATTCAGATCGCAGGTCACGATGCCAGCCGCCAGTCCATACTCGCTCTCATTGGCGCGGCGGATAACCTCATCCTCATGCTGATACGTCAAAATACTCATGACCGGGCCAAAGATTTCCTCTCGCACAATCGTCATATCATCCCGGCAATCTGTGAACACCGTCGGAGCAACGTAGGCACCTTGCGCATACTTCTCGTCAGTTATCGATTCGCCGCCCACCAGCACATGAGCGCCTTCACGCTTCCCGCTTTCGATGTAGCGCAGTACGGATTCTCTATGCGGGAAGCTGACCAGCGGACCAAAATTCACCTGCTCGTCAGTCGGGTCACCAATACGAATACGCTGAACGCGCGCCAGAATTTTTTCCTCAAACTGTGCCTGCAATGCCTGCGGAATAAAGACGCGTGTACCGTTAGTACACACCTGACCTGAGCTGAAGAAATTCGCCATCATGGCGATATCCGCTGCCTTATCCAGATCGGCATCATCAAAAATGATCAGCGGCGATTTTCCGCCTAGCTCCATCGTGACGTCTTTCAGGGTCGAACCTGCGGCATTGGCCATTACCGTTTTCCCGCTGGCGATCCCCCCGGTGAAAGAGACTTTGGCAATGCCCGGATGCGTAGTCAGCGCCTGACCAACGGATTTCCCCGTCCCCGTCAGCACGTTGAATACGCCAGCCGGTAACCCAGCCTCGGTATAGATTTCCGCCAGCTTCAGCGCGGTGAGCGACGTGACTTCACTGGGTTTGAAGATCATCGCATTGCCTGCCGCCAGCGCAGGGGCGGATTTCCACAGTGCGATCTGAATGGGGTAGTTCCAGGCACCGATACCCGCGACCACGCCAAGCGGTTCACGACGAGTGTAGGCGAATGAGGTATCACGCAGAGGGATCTGCTGACCTTCCAGCATAGGAATCAGCCCTGCGTAGTACTCCAAAACATCCGCGCCAGTCACGATATCAACAGTGCGTGTTTCCGAGAGCGGCTTGCCGGTGTCGTGCGTTTCGAGTAACGCGAGTTCATCGTTGCGCTCACGCAGAATATCCACGGCACGGCGTAAAATTCGCGAACGTTCCATCGCCGTCATCGCCGCCCATACTTTCTGCCCTGCGGTTGCGGCACTGACCGCACGGTCAACATCTGCGGCAGTAGCCGACTGAATGTGGGCAATGATCTCGCCATTCGCGGGGTTAATCGCCTCAAACGTCTCGTCACCCGTGCTATCGACATAAGTGCCGTTGATATAAAGCTGTTGTAAACCGTAGTGAGACATAAACTCTCCTGTCTGATGGCTGCCCGAACAAACGTTCCGGGCAGAAAAGGCAAAAATAATAAGGAAGGGTTACGTGCGGGCGAGCTGCTGGTCGATATACTCATAGGTAATGCTCAGCGCTTCTTCGCGGTTGAAAGCGTCATGGCTGAGCGCACCACGCAGCCATAGCCCGTCGATCAGACCTGCCAGCCCTTTTGCAGCAATACGTGCGTTGTCCTTCGACAAGCAGCGGCTGAATTCGACACACAGGTTGGAGTAAAGCCGCCGATCGTTAACCTGCTGTAGCCGATGGAGCATGGGGGAATGCAGGCTACTGGCCCAGAACGCCAGCCAGGTTTTCATCGCTGCGCTATTCGTCTGGCTATCATCAAAATTCCCCTGCACAATCGCCCGCAAACGTGCGCGAGGCGTATTTTCTGCCAGATTCAGCAGCCTTGATCTCACCGCCAGCCCCAGATGACTAATCAGATAGCGCATCGTCGCTTCCAGTAAGCCATTTTTATCGCGGAAGTAATGACTAATGATCCCATTCGACACTCCCGCACGTCGGGCAATCTGTACGATTGAGGCATCATGCATCCCCACATCGTTAATCGCGGCCAGCGTCGCTTCGATGAGTTGCTGCCGTCTGATGGGCTGCATTCCGACTTTAGGCACCGCACTTCCCCTTCATTTTCTTCCCTTCATTTTTGCGTGATGGATCACGGTTAAACGACAGTGATTCATGATCCGATTTGTCCCATTAAACTTTTTTTTGATTGAACGTTCAATAAAAAATGAATATCTTTTATTGCTGAAAGGTTAAAAATCTGTATCAATTATCATGAAAATCGGTGTGAGTTCAGACGATAACTCCACCTTAAAAAGAATAATTTATTTTTTGTTCTGAAGACCTTCTTCGACGAAAAGCGTACTCAGCGGATGTCCTGCGCCGTATTCTTTATATGCGCTAAGCGCGCTTCGTGGAGAGAGGAATCAGAGTATCTGTTCACGTCACGCAAGGGATAACCATGCCAGCATCAGAAGCCACCACCCAACGGGATCGCCTGAATCCTGTCGTGTTTTACACATCCGCGGGATTAATCCTGACCTTCTCGCTGATGACCATGTTGTTTAACCAAGAAGCGAATGCCTGGATTACTCACGCGCTTAACTGGGTTTCTGCCACATTTGGTTGGTACTACCTGCTAGCCGCCACGCTCTACATCGTTTTCGTCATCTTCATCGCGTCATCTCGATTTGGCTCGATCAAGCTCGGGCCAGAACAGTCGAAGCCTGAATTTAGTCTGATGAGCTGGGCGGCAATGCTGTTTGCAGCGGGGATTGGCATCGATTTAATGTTCTTTTCCGTTGCGGAACCGATCACGCAATATATGATGCCACCGGAAGGACAAGGCCAGACGATAGAAGCGGCACGGCAGGCCATGGTCTGGACGCTGTTTCACTACGGGTTAACCGGCTGGTCAATGTACGCGCTGATGGGCATTGCTCTGGGCTACTTCAGCTACCGGTATAATTTGCCGCTGACGATTCGCTCTGCCCTGTACCCTATCTTTGGTAAACGTATTAATGGCCCGATTGGCCACAGCGTTGATATCGCGGCCGTACTCGGAACCATCTTCGGTATCGCGACTACGCTGGGCATCGGCGTCGTTCAGCTAAACTACGGGCTGAAAGTCCTGTTCCAGATCCCAGAGAATCTTACCGTTCAGGCCTCGCTCATCCTGCTTTCCGTGATCATGGCGACGGTTTCCGTGACGTCCGGCGTCAATCGCGGCATTCGCTTCCTCTCCGAGCTTAACGTCCTGCTCGCACTAGGCCTGATTCTTTTTCTGCTCTTCTGGGGCGATACCGAGTTTCTGCTAAACGCGTTGGTACTTAACGTGGGGGATTACATCAATCGCTTTACCGGCATGACGCTCAACAGCTTTGCCTTTGATCGCCCGACAGAATGGATGAATAGCTGGACGCTGTTCTTCTGGGCATGGTGGGTCGCATGGGCACCGTTTGTCGGACTATTTCTGGCGCGTATCTCACGCGGCAGAACGATTCGACAGTTCGTCGTCGGCACGCTGATCATTCCGTTCGTCTTTACACTGCTGTGGCTCTCCATTTTTGGCAACAGCGCGCTTTATCAAGTCCTCCACGGTAATCTGGATTTTGCCAATGAAGTCATGCAGCACCCAGAGCGCGGGTTCTACAGCCTGCTGGCGCAGTACCCCGGCTTCAGCCTGAGCGCCTCTGTCGCGACCATTACCGGCTTGCTGTTTTATGTCACCTCTGCCGATTCCGGCTCGCTGGTGCTCGGCAACTTCACCTCTCGCCTTGGCGACATCAATAATGATGCGCCAAACTGGCTGCGAATTTTTTGGTCAGTCGCCATTGGCCTGCTGACGTTGGGGATGCTGATGACAAACGGTGTTTCAGCCTTACAGAACACCACCGTCATTATGGGATTACCGTTTAGCTTTGTGATGTTCTTTATTATGGCGGGATTGTATAAATCACTGCGGGTTGAAGATTACCGTAAAGCCAGCTCCTTACAAACATCGGCACCGATGCCAATCTCCGGCGACGATCGTCTGAACTGGAAGCAACGCCTATCACGCGTCATGAATTTCCCCGGCACAACGCATACGCAAAAAATGCTGGATAACGTCTGTAAAGCCGCTATGGATGATGTCGCGCGCGAACTACGCCTGCGAGGTGCCAGCGTTGAAGTCAACGACTTGCCACCCGTCGAAGATGAACGCCTGAACCATCTCGAACTGTTGGTTGATTTGGGTGATGAACAGAACTTTCTTTATCAAATTTGGCCGCAACGCTATAGCGTCCCAGCGTTTACCTATCGCGCCCGCTCGGGTAAATCAGATTATTACCGCCTTGAAACCTTCCTGCTGGAAGGGAGCCAGGGGAATGACCTGATGGATTACAGCAAAGAACAGGTGATTAACGACATTTTGGATCAGTACGAACGACACCTGAATTTTCTTCATCTTAATCGAGAGGCACCGGGCAATACGTTGACCTTCCCTGACGCATAATCCCCTACGCTATGGCGCTGAAATACAGCGCCATTTTTCAATACGTTATGCATTTATCCTCCTTTTTCTTTCATCCTCTTTTTCCTGAATCTATGGGCTGTGCCGCATTCTTTGCTTCGACGATTTGCGCTTTATTTTTGAAACGGTATACTGCTCACATCAATTTGAAATACAGTTTTAAAAAATGTATTTGTCCGTCACAGAAAAGGAACGAACATGAAAATTGCACTGATTAACGAGAACAGCCAAGCTGCCAAAAACGCCATCATCGCCGAGTCTCTGACCAAAGCGGTTGCACCGTTGGGCCACACTGTACACAACTACGGCCAATACGCCGTTGAAGATGCAGCGCAGCTGACCTACATCCAGAACGGTATTTTGGCAGCTATCCTGCTGAACTCCGGCGCGGCTGATTTCGTTGTGACCGGTTGCGGTACTGGCCAGGGCGCAATGCTGGCTTGTAACTCTTTCCCAGGCGTAATCTGCGGTCTGGTTGTTGACCCATCTGATGCTTACCTGTTCTCTCAGATCAACAACGGTAACGCCGTATCTGTTCCTTACGCTAAAGGCTTCGGCTGGGGCGCTGAACTGAACCTGGAAAACCTGTTTACCCAGCTGTTCAAAGAAGAAGGCGGCCGTGGCTACCCGAGCGATCGCGTTGTTCCTCAACAACGTAACAAGAAAATCCTGGATGCCGTAAAAGCAGTGACCTACAACGATCTGATCACTATCCTGAAAGGCCTCGATCAGGATCTGGTTAAAGGCGCGATTGCTGGTCCTAAATTCCAGGAATACTTCTTCGCTAACAGCAAAGACGAAGCACTGACCAGCTACATCAAAACGCTGCTGGCGTAATCGTCCGATAGCTGACAAAAAACCACAGGCCATCATGGTTTGTGGTTTTTTTTTATGCCAATTATCAACTCGTTTTGCCTACATGTTAACGACACGGTTACGCAGACTATCCTTTACCGTTCAATGCTTAGCCATACGCACCGTTCGCGCTAAATACTGCTTGACCGAAGCTAGACGACTCCCTATAGTAGCGCCCCGTTGCCCCTTGTAGGCAACCCCCGGTGAGGTGTCCGAGAGGCTGAAGGAGCACGCCTGGAAAGTGTGTATACGTGAAAACGTATCAAGGGTTCGAATCCCTTCCTCACCGCCATATAAAAGAAAACGCCGCTGATGCAAATCAGCGGCGTTTTTTTATGCTGGTGGCACAGAAACTTTCATTCCTATGCCACACAGACATCAGCCATAGGCATGGAGCGTACGCTGGCACAGCGCCGAACGCACACAGTCCTCTTTACCGAAAGAGACGACGCCAATCATGTCATCCTCAACAAAACGCTCCAATGCATCGCGCAGGCCGGATTTAACGCCAGATGGCAAATCACACTGCGTCACATCACCGTTGACAATAACCGTGACATTTTCGCCTAAACGCGTCAGGAACATTTTCATTTGGTTCACTGTCACGTTTTGCGCCTCATCCAGAATCACAACCGCATTTTCAAACGTCCGTCCGCGCATATACGCAAAAGGCGCAATTTCGACTTTGGCGATTTCCGGCCGCAAACAGTACTGCATGAAAGAGGCTCCCAGTCGACGCAAAAGTATGTCGTAAACTGGGCGGAAATAAGGCGCAAATTTTTCCGCAATATCTCCAGGTAAAAAGCCAAGATCCTCGTCAGCCTGTAATACTGGCCGCGTAACGATAATACGTTCAACCTCTTTATGGATTAGTGCCTCCGCCGCTTTCGCAGCGCTCAGATACGTTTTACCGCAGCCAGCTTCACCTGTGGCAAAAATCAACTGTTTATTTTCTATCGCAGACAAGTAATGTTCCTGGGCAGCTGTACGAGCTTGAATAACGGAATTATCACGATTTTCGCGCGCCATTCCGATTGCTTCAATCCCGCCCATTTGTACCAGAGAAGTGACCGATTCTTCCTCACGCTGACGATGGCTACGCGACTCACGGCGGATAACGCGTTTTGCTTCACGACGAGCTTTGATCACTGCTTTTTGTCTTCCCATAGTGGCACCTTACAGTTTGTTTCACTTACCGCACTGCTCTACAGCGCGTGACGTTTAACTCACTAACGAGGTTAGGCTTCCTTATTAAGCCAATAGCGGACGGAGAATATGCATGATTCATCCACGAGCCGGATGAAAAACGGACCGAGCGTTCATGGATAGAAAAGGAAAATAAACGGAAAATTTGGGGAACAAGAGAATGGAACAGTGTTGAAAATAAGTGGGAGGAAAGTCCCTCGCATCGGCGAGTCAGCAGCGTAGAATCTTGACATCGACTATAAAGTCCAAAAAAGGACATTACCATTCGCGTTCCTCACTGTGACAACAACTATTCCACTGAATAATGATTGATCGCATCGTAGAACTACCGCTAACCATTGCCTAAAAATTAGTGCCGAATGATTTCAGTAGTATGACAGTGCAATAATTTGCCTCTGCAATGCAAGCATTTTTTACACTGTCATAACATTTACGTATAGTCAGTATCCCATGGTTTGGCAATGTCAGCCTGAGAACGACGCATGATGCACGTCAGAAATGCCGCTGCCAGTCCAGATATTGATCGTATTTTCGTAAGGCGCTGCGGTAGATATTTTGCTCAATACCGGGAAGGTAATCACATACGCGCTGCTGTACCCCATCGCGATGACGGGAAAACGTTTCTGCGGGATAATTATTGGCGGCAAGCAGCTCATCTAAGCGCCGCAGACGAATGACATACTCGCGCATCGTGCTATGGCGGACTTCAGTCTGCTCAATCAGATACTGTGTGAAAGCTTTAATATCGAAATAGCTAGCAGTGGTATTGCATAATATTTCGCTACAAAAGCGGCAAAGTGGGATTAATTCCTGTTGCAGACCTGACCATATGTCGTCGTCGATAAGCCTGTCGATACTGCCGATCGACTTTTTATTGATAAGCTGATTGCGAAATACCAGTGAAACGCGGTCGAGCTCTTTATCACACTGGGAACAGTTAGTTTGTCTGTGTTTGAAGTCTTTCAGATAACGGCTTAGGAGCTGTTTCTTCCGAATTGATGGGTGCATGAATCCATTCCATGACAATATATAACCTCAATGTGAAGCGATAGCATCGTTCATTACGCCAGAGAACCTGGTGTGCTAAAAACAGGTGACATTAATCATGTAAATACTGATGCAAAATGCGCATCAATATTCAAAATTTTTCATGGCCCTGCTGCTTCAGTGACTGAAGATATACTTTGATAACAGTATTCCTACGCAGCGCAATTAAACATCGTTCATTAATTTCACGCGCAGGCGCTTTATCGCCTGGCTATGCAACTGACTGACTCTCGACTCTCCGACTTCAAGAACGGCACCGATCTCTTTCAGGTTCAACTCTTCCTGATAGTAAAGCGTCAACACCAACTTCTCGCGCTCTGGCAGGCTTTCAATCGCATCCATTACACGATGGCGCAAATTGCCTTCCATCAGTTGATGCAATGGGTTCGCATCTTCATTGCCTTCCAGTAACGCCTCTGCGCTGTCACCATGTTCTTCACGCCATTCATCGTAAGAGAAAAGCTGGCTGTTATTCGTATCCAGCAATATCTGACGATAATCTTCAAGCGTGATATTCAGGGTCTGCGCAACTTCCTGCTCCGTTGGAGTACGACCGAGCTGCTGTTCAGCCTGTTGCATTGCTTGTGCCACTTCCCGCGCATTACGCCGTACACTGCGTGGAGCCCAATCACGACTGCGTAATTCATCCAGCATCGAACCGCGAATTCGTTGGACGGCATAGGTGGTAAACGCCGTACCTTGTAACGAATCATAACGTTCAACTGCGCTTAGCAAGCCGATACCGCCAGCCTGTAGCAGATCGTCAAGCTCAACACTCGCGGGGAGACGAACCTGTAAACGCAAGGCTTCATGGCGCACTAGTGGTACATAGCGCTTCCAAAGGGAATTTTTATCCATTGTGCCTTCGGCGGTATACAAATCGCTCACAGTGACAAATACCTACGATGATAATGTTATCGACACTATTATGCTTTTAGGTAGGGTAGCCAATCGTCTGAATAGCGTCAAAAAAGGAGGGTTATTCATGCTATGTATGACAGGATTGAGTAAGGAGTCTGCGGAGAGAAACACAAATGGCACGTACATCGGATGTAATACGACAGCAAATTTGTGACGCATATCTCTTCAGAAAGGAAAGTGATTTTAGCGCAGATCTCGAACAGATGAACCCGAATGTCTCCTCATAGGATCAACAGTAATGTGAAACACGTAGTGCCGGTAGATGTAAACACTAATGCGTGTCAAAAGCATTATAATCAATAATATAAAAGCCTACGGCCACTCATTCACCCTTTTATCGCAGTCAATGGAGAACAAGTATCAAATTGTTATCACTGATAAATTAATATAGTATTGAGTAATATCAAGCCTTTAAAAACGCGGTGCATAAATGATATCAGTCTGCATGATCGTGAAAAACGAAGCTTTGCACTTAGGCAACGCACTGAAAGAGATTGCAAAATATTTTGACGACATTGTTGTCGTTGATACTGGCTCTACCGATGACTCAAAAAATATCGCCAGGATTTTTACTGACAAAGTTTATGACTTTGAATGGATATCAGATTTCTCCGCGGCGAGAAATTACTCACTACAATTTGCCAAATATGATTGGGTTTTAGTTGTTGATGCCGATGAAGTGATTAATCAATTTGATGTAGCATTGCTTTCAGAGCTCATTAGCACACATCCGACACAGATAGGCACCGTAGAAATTGCCAGCATTACTAATGATGAAAGTTCGGAAGAGACAGATTTAATTCAAGAACGTATAAGTCGGCTTTTCAACAAAAAATATTATGAGTTTTTCGGCATTATCCATGAGCAAATTTGCAAGAAAAATACAGGAAAAGCACCGGATGGACGTTTTGATGCACCACTATCGTTCATGCATAATGGTTACACAAAAAAAATCATAGAAAGCAAAAATAAGATCGCTCGCAATATTACATTACTCCAACATGCCATCGATAAAACAAGTGATGACGCTTACCTACATTATCAATTAGGAAAAAGCTACTATTTGGGGAAGGACTATGAGCGAGCGGCACAAAGTTTTGAAACATCACTACATCTACAAAAAGATATGCATCAGGATTACAACGAAGTCCTGATTGAATGTTACGGCTATTGTTTAATTAATACTGCACAGTATGAAAAATCATTAGACATTTTACAATATGAGGCTCTCTGTTCTTCTACCGACTTCATGTTTTTAAAAGCATTAATACTCATGAATAATGCTGATTTTCAGAATGCTATCGATACATTTCAGCTATGTACGAAAATGGGTCCAGGTCGAAAACAAGGTGTTGGAACGTATAAAGCCAATTACAACATAGCAGTTATACTGGAGTGTTTTGGCATGAAGCCTGAAGCTCTCGACTATTACCAAAGATGCGGAAATTATAAGCTAGCGCTTGAAGGGATAATGAGAGTTAAATCGTAATTTATTTTAAAAAAGATAATGGAATATCGCTATATTACTAAAGCTTGATATTCCATTAAAATGATATGATATTTAAAAATTCATATATTCATCGTTAAGAAGATTATAGTAATTTGAGCTAATCAATGCTTTAGTTAAATCAGTTCGGCTATATTTGTCAAAAAATGAATAATTAATTTTGCACGCAAGCGGCAATCCAGAATTTCTCATCATATAATAGCTTTCATCGCCGCTACCAAGTCTAGGCGCTCTGTAATTATTCAACAACTCTTGACCATTAAGGTTAAATGTTTCATGAACACCAAATGTATTAAGATGTATTGACTCAAACAATAAACTTAAATGTTTATTATTCGGATGACTAATTGTTGAAAAACAGTC
The DNA here is from genome assembly GCF_900129615.1 of Pectobacterium carotovorum. Lineage (GTDB taxonomy): Bacteria > Pseudomonadota > Gammaproteobacteria > Enterobacterales > Enterobacteriaceae > Pectobacterium > Pectobacterium carotovorum. The sequence continues at coordinate 943,601 of NZ_FQWI01000001.1, forward strand.
TTGATCCTGAGATAAAGAAGATAAATAGTAATCTGAGTAATCAAAAATCAGCTTCCCTGATTTATACAATCTCTTATATTTATCAGTATCTTCGATCAGTGCAGCCTGCTTTTTATCTTGGGACAAACTAACATTATGGTATTGAGTGATGGCATCCTGATAATTAAAACCAGAGAGATACAAATGCAGAAACCGATAGTCTACATAAACCATCAAGTCAGGCAGATCTTTATCAATGTAGGCTAATTGTGGGCTGGATACTCGAGATTCCATAGTCGGAAGCATTTTTATATCAAAGTATCTTTCCAGTGCGGAGGTAGAAAAACGCCCCCATCGTTCTGAGTGATACTGCATAAAAATGACATCGCAAGACTCTAATTCATGGTAGAAATTTATAACATCAACCTTCTCTTTTAATTTATAGATTGGTGTATTAAAAATATAGTTATACTCATGACCGCTTATATTTTTATTACCTTTCAGCAACTCACCAATAATTTCGAGCTGACAATTTCCAACTAAGGCAATGTTCATAAAAGACCTATACAGAAGACATAGTTCTGATGAAAGAGTTTATTACATTGGAGAACATAGTAATATCATCCCTGAAAAATTCACCCAAGCTACATTCTGCCTAGTGAACATAGAATCATTTACAAAATTCTCTCTACTAATCTATTAGTCCGTTCAGGATAGAAAAAGAATAGCCATATATAAAATACAAAAAAAATTAAATCATTCTTTTTTAGACATTTCTAATAGAAATTCTCTTTCTAGCATGAGTAATTTTTTATTTCTCTCTTTTATTCTTTTTACTGGGCTACCAAAATAAACCCCCCATTCAGGAAGACTCTTTGTTACAAGGGATAGAGCACCGACGGAGGAACCGTCACCAACCACCACTTTCGGTAAAATGACTGTTCCTGAGCCTATAATGGAATGCCTTCCTAAAATCACCTCACCTGAAGTGACTCCCGTATACTCTGAACTTACAGTCGGGTTAGTCAAATAATTTCCAGTATAATCATCCGTTTTACTATAAATTTTAACGCCCTGAGATATGCCGCTAAAATCATTCATTGTTATACCTGCGCCTGCAGATAATAGTGAATAACCTCCTATATGTATAAATGATCCTAGGTTCAAAAAACCATTCTCGCTTGCGATTATCGTCGTATACCCATCGATTCTCACATTACTTCCAATTGAGATATTCTCCAAACCTAAGATCGTGCAATTTTTTGCAATGCATACATTTTTGCCTAATGATTTAAAACCAAAATTAACCAGTTCATTTTCTGTAAAGAAACCGATATTGAAAGGATTCATGAGGAACCTGCATCAGGTTAAACTAATAAAATGCTACTTTTTCTTAGTAACATTGGTTTAATGATCTCTCAAAATTAATTTTCATTAACCAGAGAGTTATTAACGCTCTAAATAGCATTAATTAACTTGACAAATAATAGCATTAATCAAACCAATAACTTTCTCTTGCTCACTATCTTGTAAATCGGCATAAATTGGTAAACAAAGCACAGACTCAGCAACGATGTGAGACTCAGGTAAATTCTCAGTTTTCGCACTATCTAAACCACGGTACATTGGGAATGAACTGATTAATGGATAAAAATAACGTCGTGTAAAAACCCCCTCAGCTTTCATTAAAAGATAGAGTTCATCCCTGCCACAGGGGAAATCATCTCCAATAAAAATAGGACAGTAGGAATAATTCCATGAAACATTCTCACTGACATCGACCAGTCGAATATGAGGTATATTTCTTAATGCTTCCCTGTAACGCAGATATACTGCTTTTCTTTTCAGCAAGGCATCATCTATATGTTTTAGTTGCAACAGGCCAAATGCGGCCTGAACTTCATTCATTTTCCCATTGATGCCAGGTGCCACCACAGTAACTTCATCAGCGAAGCCAAAATTTTTCAGATAATCAATGCGCTTTTTAGTTTTGGCGTCCTGAGAGATAATTGCGCCGCCTTCAATGGTATTAAAGACCTTCGTCGCATGAAAACTAAGAATAGAGAGATCACCATGATTTAAAATACTATAGTCATCTTTTTTTACGCCAAATGCATGGGCAGCATCATAGATAACTTTTAGTCCGTAGTTATCCGCAATCGCCTGGATACGTTCAACATCGCAAGGAATGCCATAACAATGCACTGGCATAATAGCTGAGGTATCAGAAGTAATGGCTTGTTCAATTTTATCAGGGTCAAGATTGCACGTCAGAGGATCAATATCGACAAATACGGGTTTTAACCCATTCCACAAAAGCGAGTGTGAGGTGGCAACAAAAGAGTAAGGAGTAGTGATAACCTCACCGGTAATGCGCAACGTCTGCAATGCAGTCAATAGCGCCAAAGTACCATTTGAAAAAAGACTGATATACTTGACTCCCAAGTATTTTGCCAGTTCTTCTTCAAGCTGTTCGTGTAGAGGCCCACCATTCGTTAATCTTTTATTTTCCCATATCTTTTCCAAATAAGGAATAAACTCCTCAAGCGGAGGAAGTAGTGGACTGGTGACATATATTTCATTTTTCATAAACAGCCCTTAATATAATAAATTATCGTGGCAGCCAAATTTTCTTTATAATTTCCAGTTTTTTTTGATTAAGCATCCAATTTTCTTGAACTTCACTTTTCAACACCGCACCAACTTTCCTAGCCGAATCAACATCATGGATATATTGACTCATTGCTGAAGACCAGTCCTTGTATCTATTTTTTACAGCATTAACGGAAAGCCTGCCTTTGTAGCATAAAACATCACTGCATATAACCGGTATTCCACAGATACCAAGCTCTAATAAACGAATATTGCTGCGGGTTCGATTAGTATTATTATCAGCCAACGGTGCTATTGCAAAATCAAGATTGAGAGAGGCTAGCTGTTGGGGATAATGCGTAAAACCGTGATAGCGGTGATATTCATGAATAAAGGGCTTCAGTTTAGGAGGATAAGTCCCCAAAAACACCCACGTAACGTGGTTAGAAAAATCACGGATGACGTTGGATACCAATTCAATATCTTCATCACGGAGGTCCTGCGTTATACACCCAACTCGAGGCTTATCGCTTACCCTTCCCGTGAGAGCAAGATCATTCCAGAAATGAGGTAAATATGTAGGTAAAAACTGAATGTCGTGATGCACTCTGCCATATTGCTCAGCTAATGCTTCAGACCCGACAATCACCCTATCAAAAGAAGCCAAGTTCTCTTTTATTTTATTCAAGTGTTCTTTTTTATTTTTACTATCATCAAATTTACTTGATTCATAGTAGTTCATATCATAAATAGAAAAACAATCTTTCATCGATTTGAAATTAATTATATCTCCACTTTGAACATGGTTCTGAGTGATAATAACATCAGGCTTTATTTGCAAAAACTCAGATATGACGAGAGAATCTGAAACCACAGCCCCTTCAACCATTCCGTTGTATCTCATTTTATAAAAAGGCTCGTCTAACCGATATATCTCTATCGGATTACAACCGCCAGAATACATCATTACGCGAGGCAGGCGTTGAGGCTCTAGCGATAGCTCGCGCGGCCTGATATATTTTTCTATTCTATAAGCATGAGTTAATGACAAATTCTTATTATAAGCAGGATCATTAGCAGTGACATATCCCCACTTATGATAGATAACCCTCTCTTGTTCTGAGCAAGTTTCGTTCTTCCTATCATTTTTTTCCGGAGATAAATCAGTCGCAACAATAGAGTAAGGGGTCCAAACGGAAAGATAACCTGCGTCACGAATTTTTAAACTTAAATCGATATCAGCAAGATATTGCTCAGTCAGCAACTCGTCTACTCCACCGACATCTTGATAAACCGAGCGCCTTACAAGTAAACATAATGAGGGGAGCGCGCTATAATTTTGTTCTATTGCTAAACGATGCATATAACCTGAAGCTGAATAGTGGCTTCCAACAAAAGGACTTTCAGCTACACCATTGAGCCCAAGAATCATTCCTGCTGAATAAACTTTCTCATTAAGATTAATGACTTTGCTGCCAACACATCCTACTTCATCACGCAGGCAATGATTCACTAAATTTTCTAGCCATTCATCATGCGCAGGAAAAACCGCCACATCAAGCAAGAGTATATAATCACCCGATGCTTGACTAGCTGCGATATTATTGAGTCTTGAGCGACTTTCCTGATGTGGAAATAGAATGACTTTTATTCTTTTAGGATCAATTTTACTGACTTCTTCTAGCCAGTAACGATTCTCTTCAGCCTCAGCATAGCAACTTAGAATCAAAATTTCATAATTAGTATATTTAGATTTTTCCAGCAACCCCATAACACAGCGTTGCAATATATTGACATCACCGCTATCGATGATAAAAATACTAACTTTAGGTAACTCCTTGGCATGTCCATAAACAACCCGACATCCACCTGAGGAATTGTGTAAAATCAAGCTATTCACATAACCTTTTTTACTTAAATAGTGACTAATCAACTGTTCTGCTTTACTACTGTCTAACTCTTTTTTTGATTCACTGATTAACAAAGGCTCAGAAAAATGGCCAACACTTCCATTCCCTTTTTCTTCAATCACTCCCATCATAACATCGAAATCAAAAAAGTCAGGAGAAATGCTATTATAACAATTCGTGTCTCTAAATATGCTTTGATGGAAGAAGCAGCCAACAAAAAATGCGCTGGGGAAACCAATAAAATAATCAATACTAAAGTCAGGTAAAAAAGCAGACTCTACTTCACCACGATCATCAATAAATATTTTGTCAGAATAAATCGCGCTATATTCACTCACTTTATTTAAGTAACATATAGCAGAAAAAACCCCATCTGCTATAAATGTAACGCCAGCCCTCACATACTGAAGCCAGTTAAAACGCTGCTCCATTGATATATTTTTTATAGTAGTGCTTAGCTTTATTGTTTCGCATAATGAGGTCCAAGACTCAAAATCTTTAGAAAGCGTATACTCTCCATCGGTAAAAACAATACAGTTTAATCTTGAATACATCTTCTTAACAGGCAATAAAGACTCTAATGTAGTTAAAACCTCACGCCATGATTTCGATTGATCATAGATGCAAATATAAATAGCTTGAGGTGATACCAATTCACTAATATTTCTGGAAATAAGGGAAATTCGTTCAGGGGAAAGCTCCCGCCGTTTAACCCATTCCATTATATTTTCTTTATGATTTCTATTATAACAATCCTGTGCTTTATCTTGTGTCAGTTCCAGAAATTTGAAAAATTGCTGATTGGATACACTTTCCAATCCTTCATAAAAATCTTTATATTTATAAAGGCTTTCCCTTACTCTCTCCAACTCATTCGGGGAATCATCCCAGGCAACATCAGCATTACCGATATCCTCAGATGTCTTCTCCGTGATAGCATATTTTTCATACCCTGAAGCAACCCTGGCAACCACAGGACAACCGCATAACCCAGCTAAAGCACAGGTACCAGATGCTTCATAAGAATACATAACGCGTCCACGCTTGAGGACCTTAGCAAGTTCATTCAGCGATAATGGCTGTTCCATCGATAAAACTATTATGTTTTCAGGTAATGTTGAAAAATCAACACAGCTGCGTGGAACTCGGTTTAAATATAAAAGGTCAAGATCTTTCTCTTTAACATCATCACAAAACACTGACAAATCATAAGTTGACATTGTCAATAAATTCACATTTTCTTCATTTTCGGCAAATTCTTTCCGATAAAAGAAAAAGAGGTCATCCTCGCCAGCATTAATACTATTGCCGTTCAGAACCCCTTCTCTATTCAACATATACCGGACACAAACAGGTGCTTCCAGAGGATTACCTGACTCTATTTCAGGATAAACCGCGATGAATACTTCGCCAGACTCTTTATATTCGTTAAATTTCCCAGAAGTTAATTGCGGCGTATTCCATTCTGGATTCGTTACCGGAGAAACAACATATGCCTCACCACCATTCTGGTTAATAAGATGGCAAAGACGATGTACAACCTGAATACCAAGAGAGGCTTCAATATAACCAGGAACAGTAATTACATAAGGATATTTAAATTTTTTACTCATCGTTTATCCTAAAAATCAAGCATTGCATATTCGCAGTTTACAAAAAGTCGATCATCATTGTCTAAAGATAAGAATGCTACCGCCCTTGGCTCTTCAGCAACCAATGCGCTAGCACGTCCTCATGTTGTGTTGCTACGCTATCTCGCTATTTTGGCAACCAGGCCTGTAACCAATCCGTCAAGCCCTCGCCTTCCAGCATCCAATCTTTATACACGGCATTTCTCAGTTGATCGCCCATTCTTGCTGTCGCATCCATATCAGAGATATGCATACGTATTGCGTCCATCCAATCTTTGAAACGATTATCAACCCGTGTTACGGGTAAACCACAGCGATAAGGCTCGATGTCAGTACAAATTACTGGTACCCCACAAGCTCCTAACTCCATGAGTCGTAGATTACTTTTGCATTCATTGAACAGATTATACTCAAGCGGTACCAGTGCCAAATCGAGATTCAGACTCGCTGTTTTTTGTGGGTAATATTCGATAGGGACACCTGCATGAAATTCACATTTCACACCTTCAGGCTTCATCCCCATGAAAACCCACTCAACTTCATCTTCAAGCGCTTTCACCACCGAGCGGAGAATAGCTAAGTCACCTTTATGGCTGCTCCCGCCTGCCCAACCAACCCTAGGTTTACGCCCTTGTTGGCGTAGACTTGTTAGCCCTTTCCACCAGGACGCAGGTAGCCGGTTATAAGCAACACGAATATCTGAGTGGTAAGCCGAGTAGGCTTCAGCTAGCGCTGGCGTAGAAACCACAACCCAATCAACAGATTCCAGTGAACGACGGAAATTTTTAATTAATTGCTGTGAGAATGATTTCCTATTACCGCTGTTGATAGGAATATTAAGGATATAGTCATCGAATTCCGCAACAATCGATGAACGCGTATATTTGCGATACTGTGCCACCATCTCAGGTGTCTGAGCCCCAGCGGCGGACTGAACAATCACAACATCGGGCTCCATATCAACAGCATCGACCAATTTTGGCACGCCGTGCTTCAGTCCCCCTTCTATATGCATCTCTCGCTCTAATGCCTGAAAAGGGAAAATAACACGATAATGACCGCATCCATGCCAATCACTATGGCTCCCAATAACCACTGGCAGAGGTCGCCCAGGCAATGCGCGTTGGCACCTTGCCATTTCTGGCGTTAGAGAAAACCCCGGAGCATGCTTACCGTACGCAGGGTGATAACATGGATCGTTCGCGAGTTGCGGTAACCAGCGGTCATAAAGCAGGTCAACATCTGACTTTTGGGGTAACGGTGGTAACTTGAAGTACTGCTGTAATAAGCGCGATGCACCACCTAAATGCATCACTTGAGCATCTGGCGTCCACACAACCAAATAGCCCTGTTGTCGAGCTTTAAGCGCAAGATCAACATCGCCAAAGTAGGTGGGATATTGCTGCTCATCAAATCCCCCCAGCTCAACATAAACGTCACGCCGCATCATCATGCAAGCCGCACTAACCGCACTGACATTATGGGTCGTACGGAGACGACTCATATAACCTTTTGATTCTGGACCCATTCCCTGAAACGCAATCGCGGCGCTATCATTCATTCCTAATACAATACCGCCATGTTGAATTCGCCCATCATCAAACACCAATTTAGCCCCAACGATACCGACTTCAGGACGTAGTGCATGATTTAATAAAGCATTCAACCAATCTCCATTTGTAATTTCAGTATCATTATTAAGGAAAAGCAGAACATCGCCTTTCGCTTTTTGAGCAGCAAAATTATTAATGGCGGAAAAATTAAATGGATGTGGCCACGATAAAACCTGAACCTGGGTTAATTCCATTGCGGCAAGCTGTCTTAAATATTGACATGCACCCGCCTCTGCTGACTGATTATCTACAATTAACAATTCATAATTGAGGTATTGCGTACGCTCCATCAGCGTTTCAATGCATCGACTGATGACAGGCAGATGATCACGCGTAGGAATAATAATGGAAACAAGCGGCTTACTTGCATGTTGATACTGAATACTGCATATTCCGTCATTGTTGCGTGCTGAAACAACAGCTTCAACATGGCAACGAACAAGATGACGCCGGATAATATCAGGATAGTGCAGTGTCACACTGTCGCTGTTCAACCAATCGAACAATGAGTCTGTGGTATAAACCAGCACTTCGGGAATATGACCAATCGCTTGCGGCCCTTCTTGTTCTATCAGTTGCCAAATAACATCATGTAGTTCAAGAGATTCACCTATCGAAGGAATAATACCCTGCTGGCGCAAAGTTGACACATCCACAGCCAGGTTACGGCCTATGTAGGGGAAACTGCGCAACATATCAATATTACACTCAGGCTTAAGCATTGGGTTTTCTGCTTTACCTTCTTTCAGGATCGCTTCGTCAAAATAGAAGGCTTTCGCTGAAGGAAAACGCAGGCGGTGCTCAGCTAATAATAATGATGCATGCGGAAGTAAACGTTCCCCAGCACGTAAAACGAACAGATAGGATGCTGATGTTTGAGCCAGAATGGCATTTAGTTGGCTCTCCTCAGCGCGATCGGATGATAACCATGTGACCGTGCCGGGAGCATCAGCACAAACGAAATTATTCGAGGTCAATACATAGACCTCTTTGGCCAAATAAAATTGTTCATGGATGCTAGCCAATGAAGCATTGATGGCATTTTTATCATTAGATTGTGCCAGTACCGCAATACTTATATTACCAACATCTGGATAGGCTTGGATAAATGCTTGTAATAAATCACGACGAGCAGGACTAATCAACCGCTCGCTCAACCACTTATCAACAGAATAAAAAGGCTTCGTTTTATCCTGCAACGTTAAGTTATGAAGAGCAAGCCTTTGCAGTTCCTGATCGGTTATTGTTTTAAGCGTCGGCTCTGGCAAACTGTCAATCAGTGATGGTAACGTATTTGATAACCGCCAGGATTTATTATAATAGTCTAAACGCTTCTGGGTATATTTAGCTGCTTGTTCATAACCCTTATAAATGCTCTCTGCCACTTCTTCGGAAGAAAGAGCCTTCCCAGCCGTTTCATTACGAAATACATTGCCCTCAACCAATTCATCGGTAATGTACCCGATGAAAAAATTGTCTTGGTACAAATAGGCTGGCTTGCCTGCACACAGCGCATATTGTGCAATAATTCCACTAGCAACAATAGCATCAAAATCCGCAACGGTATTATTATGAACCCATTGTTCTCGGTTCATGATTTCACAAACTATCGAAAATTTCTCCAATTCACTTATCAACGCCTTGAGCATTGGCGTTGTTTCTTCCACGACAATAAGTATCTTTTTTAGACTATTATTATTTTCCAGAGAAGTGTGATTAAAATATAAATCAGGAGGAGAATGAGGGAACACAGATGTCAACGAGCTAGTTATCCCGCTCTCATTCAAAAAATCGGCCAATCGAGGCAATGTAACTAACGCTCGATCGCACAAGCGGTTTTCAAGCAAAATATCAGCTGATGCGGACTCTCGACTATCCAATGACTGGTGGTCGAATATCATATTCGTTGTGACACCACCATTCAGGAACCGGTCTAATATACTTGTATTTAATGAAAAATATTGAATCCAGAATAGATCATAATCTTCATTGAAAACATGATCAGTATCAGCAGTGGCAAAAATGTCTTTACCTGGAAATTTCTTCTCTATCAGATTTTTTATGCGCACATCATACTGATGGCAATAGACATCCACACTCCAACCGTTATCGATGAATCCACCGATCAGGTCCAAAATGGCCAGTGTTTCATCTCTGTAGTCGATAAGTTGAAGTGTGCTGATAAAGACGCGTGGCATAGAAAGGAGCCTTGTAGACAAAACGGATGTGTAAATACTTCCATTCTAAAGAGAGAAAATCAAACTAAACGATAAATAAACCAATCAATTACCATGCTATTTAAAGCATTAAAATCAAAACTATCGTTCTTCTCCTAACAAAATGTACTAAGGTCTATTTTTTATTGTTCGCTTGGTTTTATTTTATAATAAACAATCACTTATAGGAATTTTTTTGAAACTATAAAAAAGTGTTCGAAAGGTACAGAAAGATAAAGAATGGAAAAAATTAAGATAGAAGGATCATGGAGATGCTGTTAAAAACAGGCTTAAAATGACACTGAAATACAAACGATTGATATATTTAACCCGGCGCATGGCCGGGTTAAAATTCATACCATATTGCTTACGATTAACGCAGCAGAGACAGAACGGTCTGAGGAACCTGGTTAGCCTGAGACAGGACTGACGTACCGGCCTGTTGCAGAATGTTCGCCTTGGTCATGTTCGACACTTCCACCGCATAATCCGCATCCTGAATTCGGCCACGGGCGTTGGACAGGTTGTTGATGGTGTTGTTCACGTTAGTGATCGTGGATTCGAAACGGTTCTGGATCGCACCCAGGTTACTACGTGCGGTGTCTACTGCTTTCAGTGCGGTATCAACAGCATTGACGATTTGTTGTGCCAGACCACCAGAACCACCGATAGCACCTGTACCACTCGCAGCACCTGTACCGCCGCTGATTGTGTTTACTGCAGTAGAAACACCAGAAGACAGGCCAGAAGTCGTTGAGGCATTAACCAGCGCGCCAGAGTCGATGGTGATAACTTCGTTAGCACCGGTGTTTGCACCAACCTGAATGTTGATACCGCCGCTTGCTGTACCGTCCAGCAGATTCGTGCCGTTGAAAGAGGCTGATTTAGCAACACGGTCGATTTCGTCCAGACGTTGCTTCATTTCAGTGTAGATTGAAGTACGGTCAGTACTGCCGTTGGTGTCACTTGCTGCCTGAACCGCCAGCTCACGAACACGCTGTAAGTTGTTGTTGATTTCGTTCAGGTTACCTTCTGCGGTTTGCGTCAGGGAGATACCGTCGTTCGCGTTACGCGCAGCCTGAGTCAGGCCTTTAACCTGTGCAGTCATACGGTTGGCAATCGCCTGACCAGCAGCATCGTCTTTTGCACTATTGATACGCAGACCAGAAGACAGACGCTCAATAGCGGTGCCCAGAGAAGATTGTGATTTGTTCAGGTTGTTCTGGGTAACCAGAGACATGATGTTAGTATTAATCGATGCCATGATAAGCGTTCCTTAATCAATGAGATGTAAGTGTCGGGTTCAGCTCATTGGCTCATCCCCGTCCTTACTAATTATCGGAACCTTTTTTAAAATCTTTAATTTTTTGTCTGTCCGTGTTTTTTATTCAAAATCATCTGTTTCAGAAAGAAAAAACCCAGCACTAGGCTTAATGCTTTTCAGTTAAGCTTTTGAAGGTAGCCGTAACGTGTAACGTTGCGGCTTCTTTTTTACCGCCCTCGGGTAATGTCTCGCTCGGCGAGTC
>NZ_FQWI01000008.1 GCF_900129615.1 Pectobacterium carotovorum
TGGCGAGACGGGGTATCGTATTCAACGTGAGACGTGTTGATGGTGATACCACGTGCTTTTTCTTCTGGTGCGTTATCGATCTGGTCGAATGCACGTGCGTTACCACCGTAGGTTTTAGCCAGAACGGTAGTGATTGCAGCAGTCAGAGTAGTTTTACCATGGTCAACGTGGCCGATAGTACCGACGTTAACGTGGGGTTTTGTACGTTCAAATTTTTCTTTAGACACGGCGATATTCCTTACTCAAATGCTCTCCCCCTATGGAGAGAGCACGGGATTTTGTTTTAACCCTGAGGCTTATTTACCACGGGCTTCAATTACGGCCTGAGCAACGTTGTTAGGCGCATCATCGTACTTCAGGAACTCCATGGAGTAAGAAGCACGGCCTTTGGTCAGAGAACGCAGTTGAGTTGCGTATCCGAACATTTCAGACAACGGAACTTCAGCGTGAATCACAACGCCAGTAACGTTAGATTCCTGACCACGCAGCATACCACGACGACGGCTAAGGTCACCGATGACGTCACCAGTGTTCTCTTCCGGCGTTTCAACTTCAACCTTCATGATAGGCTCAAGCAGAACAGGTTTTGCTTTCTTAAAGCCGTCTTTGAAGGCGATAGAAGCAGCCAGTTTAAACGCCAATTCAGAGGAGTCAACGTCATGGAAAGAACCGAAGTGCAGACGCACACCGAGATCAACCACTGGGTAACCAGCCAGCGGACCCGCTTTCAGCTGTTCCTGAATACCTTTATCAACGGCAGGGATGTATTCGCCAGGAATTACACCACCTTTGATGTCGTTGATGAACTCGTAACCTTTCGGATTTGAGCCCGGCTCCAGCGGATACATGTCGATAACAACATGACCATACTGACCACGACCACCAGACTGCTTGGCGTGTTTACCTTCGATATCGGTAACTTTCGCACGAATCGCTTCACGATAAGCAACCTGTGGTTTACCCACGTTCGCTTCAACGTTGAATTCACGCTTCATACGGTCAACGATGATATCGAGGTGCAATTCACCCATACCAGCGATGATAGTCTGGTTAGATTCTTCGTCAGTCCATACGCGGAAAGACGGGTCTTCTTTAGCCAGACGGCCCAATGCCAGACCCATTTTTTCTTGGTCAGCTTTGGTTTTCGGTTCTACCGCGATGGAGATTACCGGCTCAGGGAATTCCATACGTTCCAAAATGATGACGTTATCTGGATCACACAGAGTGTCCCCCGTCGTTACATCTTTCAGACCGATAGCAGCAGCGATATCGCCCGCACGAACTTCTTTGATCTCTTCACGCTTGTTAGCGTGCATCTGAACGATACGACCAAAACGCTCACGTGCTGATTTAACTGGGTTCAGTACGGTGTCGCCGGAGTTAACTACACCAGAGTACACGCGGAAGAACGTCAGGTTACCAACAAACGGGTCGGTAGCAATTTTGAACGCCAGTGCAGCAAACGGCTCTTCATCACTTGCGTGACGCTCAGCCGGCGTGTCTTTACCGTCATCCAAAAGACCATTGATCGCAGGTACGTCAACTGGGGATGGCAGGTAGTCAACTACCGCATCCAGCATCGCCTGAACACCTTTGTTCTTAAATGCAGAACCACAGGTTACCAGGATGATTTCGTTGTTCAGAACGCGCTGACGCAGAGCTTTTTTGATCTCTTCTTCAGTCAGTTCTTCACCACCCAGGTATTTCTCCATCAGCTCTTCAGAAGCTTCTGCTGCGGATTCGATCAGGTTTTGGTGCCATTCTTCAGCCAGATCCTGCATATCAGCTGGGATCTCTTCGTATTCGAAGGTCACGCCCTGATCGGCATCGTTCCAGTTGATGGCTTTCATTTTCACCAGGTCAACAACACCGGTGAAACCTTCTTCAGCACCAATTGCCAGCTGCAGCGGAACAGGGTTCGCGCCCAGACGGGATTTGATCTGACCAACAACTTTCAGGAAATTCGCACCCATGCGGTCCATTTTGTTAACGAACGCAATGCGTGGAACTTTATATTTGTTTGCCTGACGCCATACGGTTTCAGACTGCGGCTGAACACCACCAACTGCGCAGTAAACCATTACCGCACCATCCAGTACACGCATGGAACGTTCTACTTCGATAGTGAAGTCAACGTGTCCCGGGGTGTCGATGATGTTTACGCGATGCGGTTCATACTGCTTAGCCATACCAGACCAGAATGCAGTAGTCGCTGCGGAGGTGATAGTAATACCACGCTCCTGCTCCTGCTCCATCCAGTCCATGGTAGCTGCGCCGTCATGAACTTCACCGATTTTATGGTTTACACCAGTGTAGAACAGAATACGTTCGGTAGTAGTGGTTTTACCGGCGTCGATGTGCGCACTGATACCGATGTTACGGTAGCGTGCGATGGGTGTTGTACGAGCCATTTGTATCCTCTATTTACTAGGGCGTTCAATTTAGTTAACCCAAGCGGGTTGGCTATTTTTAGCGCCCGCTTGGTTAGCATGACTACAGCGAAGGGATTACCAACGGTAGTGAGCGAACGCCTTGTTAGCTTCGGCCATACGGTGAACGTCTTCACGTTTCTTAACAGCAGTACCTTTGTTTTCTGCTGCATCAGAAAGTTCGTTCGCCAGGCGCAGAGCCATAGATTTATCACCGCGTTTACGAGCAGCTTCTACGATCCAACGCATTGCCAACGCATTACGACGAACCGGACGGACTTCTACTGGTACCTGATAAGTAGAACCACCAACGCGGCGCGACTTAACTTCGACAGTCGGGCGAACGTTGTCCAGAGCTACTTCAAAAGCTTCCAGATGATCTTTACCAGAACGCTGAGCCAGGGTCTCCAGCGCGGTATAGACGATTGCTTCAGCAGTAGATTTTTTACCATCTACCATCAGGATGTTTACAAATTTGGCCAGCAGTTCTGATCCGAACTTAGGATCCGGCAGAATTTTACGTTGACCAATGACGCGACGACGTGGCATGGAAATACTCCGTTGTTAATTCAGGATTGTCCAAAACTCTACGAGTTTAGTTTGACATTTAAGTTAAAACGTTTGGCCTTACTTAACGGAGAACCATTAAGCCTTTGGCTTCTTCACGCCGTATTTGGAACGGGATTGCTTACGGTCTTTAACACCTGAGCAGTCCAGCGCGCCACGAACGGTGTGGTAACGCACACCTGGCAGGTCTTTAACACGACCGCCACGGATCAGGATCACGGAGTGCTCCTGCAGGTTATGACCTTCACCACCGATATAGGAGGTAACTTCAAAACCGTTGGTTAAACGAACACGACATACTTTACGCAGTGCGGAGTTCGGTTTTTTAGGGGTGGTAGTATATACACGGGTACATACGCCACGTTTCTGCGGGCATGCTTCCAGCGCCGGAACGTTGCTTTTAGCAGCCTTCAGGGAGCGTGGTTTGCGTACCAGCTGGTTAATCGTTGCCATTCAAAAAGCTCCTGGGTTTTGCTTCGTAAACACGTAATAAATCGCCTCATGTTTGCGCAAGGCAAAGTATGAGGACGCAGAATTTTAGGGCTGGCAGTGGAAGGAGTCAAGAAATATACAAAAATTCGGCGTTACCACGCGAGTTGCTGCGGGTGCTCCACTGTCAGTTGAACAAACTGATTATAGTCAATGAGTGTCACATTGTTTGAAATTTGTTCAGTCATTCCTCTTGCCGCCGTATCAGGCTGGAGCGCATAGAGAAGAACCGCTGAATCAAGAAGACGCTGAATAATATCTCCACCAGCCAGCGCAGCGATAACACCGTCTTGCAATAAGACCAACGCATCACCCTGCCCCACACTGCGCAAAAGTGCATCCAGGTCAACGTGATAAGGAGAACGTGAGAGCGTATGCAGCATAAAGGGGAAATCCGTCGCTAGAATGAAAGGATGGAATGATAATCGGCCAGCTTACTGCGCCATGCTTGCGGCGCTAATAGTTCGACATCCAAAACCCAGTCTGTCTCTATACTCAGCCCACGCTGACGCACAGATGTCTCGCACAGATAGCAACATTCAATATCGTACAATGGCAGCACACCAAACGTTGCGATGTAATTACGCATCAAAATCTTTTCCGGCTGTTGATGCGGCAGCAGTTGCAGTACGCCATCACCAATAAAAAATACGCCAATCTCTTCCGTCAGTGCTGACATCGCCAATAGCGCATCCAGCCCTTCCCGCCCGGAAGCACTCCCATGTGGAGCATGCGTAAAAACAAATGCGACTCGCTTCATAACGCTACCTTAAAACTGAATGACCCGATCGCAGGTCAGCACCGATTGCGCCAGTTCACCTAACCCGCTCAGAACAAAGCCGGGTTGCAGATTCGCTCCCGCAAGATTGAGCTGAGCGGCTTGCTGCGCGTCGGTCACGCCCCGCCGCAGCGCCGCGGCAACGCAGACATTCAGCGCTACCTGATGCGTTTCACCCAACTGCTGCCAGGCGCGTACAAGATCAAACTCATCATTAGCGGGGGACGTTAGCTGGTTGGCATTTAGCACGCCTTCCCGATAGAAGAACACACTTTTCAGCCTGTGCCCTTCAGCCAACAGCGCCTGTGCAAACTGCAACGCACTGCTCGCTTGCTGTGTGCCATAAGCCGGGCCTGTCACCAGCAAACAGTAATTCAGCATTAACGTTCGTGCCCGCTGAAGTCGCCGCTTTTGAATTGACGAATATAAAGATAGACCGTGTGTTTGGAGATATTGAGGCGTTCGGCGACCTGGTTGATGGCGTCTTTAATATCGAAGATGCCTTTCTCATACAGGCTCAGTACGATTTGGCGATTTTTCGCATTATTGGAGACGTTGCGATCCGCATTGACTTCCTCAATAGAGAATTCCAGCGTTTGTGCCACGAGATCATCAACGGATGACGCAAAGTTAACGGAAGAGGCGGCATCATGCGTTTCAGGTGGAATAAAGGTCTGCACGATTTGGGAAAAAGGTACATCCAGATTCATGTTGATACACAGCAGCCCAATCACGCGCTGATCGCGATTACGGATCGCAATCGTCACTGACTTCATCAACACGCCGCTTTTTGCCCGGGTAAAATAGGCTTTCGACACGCTGCTATCTTCACCTGCCATGTCATGCAGCATGCGCAATGCAAGATCCGTAATCGGCGAGCCAATCTTCCTACCAGTATGTTCCCCATTCGCAATACGCACAGCGGAACATTTAAGATCCTCAAGCGAGTGCAACACAATCTCACAATGCTCGCCAATCAACATGGCCAAGCCATCAACCACCGCTTCATACGATTTCAGGATCTCATAGTCCGTTTGACTGAAAGGACGTTCATCCAGCAAATCAAGCTCATAAGATTCGCCAGATACAAGCGAATTAGACATGGCAGACACCACCCTCAACGTCATCTATTTATTTTGTATTGACAGGGGACACAGTCTAGCAAATGTCCACACTCGCGTCCCTGAATTTAACGGGCTACCTCTTAAGGTTGTATTAATTTAACCCCGCTAGAGTCAGCGTCTTCTTTCCTCTCCATCATGGAAATAACGAGAGACGTGTATGAAAAAACTAATACCGATGGGTAGACCACACGTGAGCAGCATCACGTTCGTGCTGATATTTTCTGCCTTTATTACTCTGGTTCAGAACATCGCCTACTACCGCCAGACGCTGCAACTGCTGGACACGACAAACTGGATCAATATTCCTTTCTTTCTCAGCATGCCCGTTGTGATTTTCGCGGTGCTGAATATTATTTTCACACTGCTGGCAGTACCTTATCTGCGTAAGGCCGTCATTGTTTTCTTCCTGCTGTCCGGTGCCGCCGTGCAATACTTTATGCTGAACTACGGCATCATCATTGACCGGACCATGATCCAAAATATTGTGGAGACGACGGCCAGCGAGTCCTTTTCACTGCTTACGCCGCAGCTTGTCGCCTGGGTATTCTTTATTGGCGTCATTCCTGCTGCACTCGCCATGTGGATAAAAATAAAGCCCGCCAAGCCGACAACGCTCTATATTGGCATGCGCTTTCTCAGCGTCATTATTTCGTTATTCGCCATTTTATCTGTCGCGGCATTCTTTTATAAAGATTACGCATCGTTCATGCGTAATAACAAAGAGTTGGTCAAAGCGATTACGCCCAGCAATATTGTGGCGGCCAGCTTGTCCTACCATAAACATAGTGTGCTGGCTAATTTGCCTCTGGAACAAATTGGTCTGGATGCCCATAAAGTGCCGTCACCGTCCCCAACGGCAAAAAAGAACCTGGTTATTCTGGTCGTAGGTGAAACCTCGCGAGCGCAAAACTTTTCGCTGGGAGGCTACGGGAAAGAGACCAATCCGCTGCTGGCGAAAGACAACGTTATCTATTTTGAAAACACGTCATCGTGTGGCACCTCAACGGGCGTTTCCGTTCCCTGCATGTTTTCCAACATGCCGCGCCAAAGTTTTAACGGCGATTTAGCCAGCCATCAGGAAGGGCTGCTGGATATATTACAACGGGCAAAAGTTAACGTGCTCTGGCAGGAAAATGATGGCGGCTGCAAAGATGCCTGTACACATGTGCCAACGGTTGATGTGACATCGCTGAAACTGCCGGGACTATGCACCAACGGCGAATGCCACGATGAAGCGTTATTCCACGGCGTCGAAGACTATATTAATAAGCTCGATAACGACGGAATTATCGTATTACATACGATAGGCAGCCACGGCCCGAGTTATTACCAGCGCTATCCTGACGCCTTTAAGAAATTTACCCCAACGTGTGATACCAATCAGATTCAAACCTGTACGCAGGAAGCGCTGACCAACACATATGACAATACGATCCTGTATGTCGATTTTGTTCTGGATAAAGCGATCAATTTATTGAAACAGCATCAGGATAAATTTAATACGTCGCTGGTTTACCTGTCTGACCACGGCGAATCGTTAGGGGAAAACGGCATCTACCTGCATAGCATGCCCTACTCTATTGCGCCGAAGCAGCAAACGCATGTGCCGATGTTGATGTGGTTATCAACGGGTTATCAGCAACAGCAAGCCATTCAGGACACCTGCCTGCACCAGAACGCGAAACAGCTGGATTACTCGCAAGATAATCTTTTCCATACCATACTGGGGATGTTTACTATCGCCACGAAAGAATATCAGCCTCAGCTCGATATCCTTCAGCCGTGCAGGGATAAGGCAACATGAAATTATTGATTGTTGAAGACGATAAGCTGTTGCAGGAAGGATTATTATTGGCGTTGAGTCACGAAGGTTATGCCTGCGATTGTGCAGGCACGGCCAAAGAAGCGGACGCGCTCATCAGCAGCGCGCATTACAGTCTGGTTATTCTCGATCTTGGCCTACCAGATGAAGATGGGCTCACCTTGCTGTCACGCTGGCGTAAGAATCATTACCAGCATCCCGTACTCATCTTAACCGCACGGGATAAGGTAAACGACCGCGTCAGCGGGCTGGATGTCGGCGCAGACGATTACCTTGCCAAGCCTTTCGCTCTGACGGAATTACAGGCGCGCGTACGCGCGCTGATTCGCCGCAATCAGGGTTCAAGCAACAGCAAAATACAGGTCGACAACATTACGCTGGATTTAAACAATCAACAGGTGTTGCTGGATGACAAGCCAGTGGTGCTGACGCCGAAAGAGTTTGCGATACTGTCCCGCCTGGTGCTGAAAGCCGGCTCTCAGGTACATCGTGAGGTTCTGCATCAGGATATTTATGCCTGGAACGATGACCCGTCTTCCAACTCACTGGAAGTGCATATCCACAATCTGCGTCACAAGATAGGGAAAGACCGCATCCGAACCCTGCGAGGTTTTGGCTATCTGCTGACTAAAGGCGAACAACCATGAAGAGCGATGCCGACACCGTCACCAGCATGCGCCGTCGTTTGGTGCTGGCACTGGGCGGCATCCTGCTCGTCTGTCAGATGATTAGCGTATTCTGGCTTTGGCACGAAAGCGAAGAGCAGATCAGCCTACTGGTTGATAAATCCCTAAGCGCCAGCGCCCAGAACATGCAGATCGACCAAGAGATTAATGAGGCGATCGCCTCGCTCAGTATCCCAAGTCTGGTAATGGTCATTCTGACATTGCTCATGTGCTTTCAGGCGGTCAGTTGGATCACGCGTCCGCTTTCCCGCCTACAGGAAGAATTGCAGGATCGGACGGCGGAAAACCTGGAGCCGCTGCCACAGCAGAGTGACATTAAAGAAATCGCTGCTGTCACCCATACTATCAACCAGCTTTTTCAACGTCTGGACGAAACGTTGAAACGCGACAGGCAGTTTACTGCGGATGTCGCACATGAATTACGGACTCCACTATCCGGTATTCGACTACACCTCGAACTGCACCAGCAACAACATCAGATTGACTGTAGTTCGCTCATCAAACGCATTGATAAGATGGTGAAAACAGTGGAACAACTTTTGCTGCTTGCACGTGTCGGGCAAGAGTTTTCAGCGGGCCATCAGCAAAATGTCGCACTCCTGAAAGACGTCATTTTTCCTATGCAGGATGAACTGGCCGAGATGCTGCAAAAGCGTGAGCAGACGCTGAAATGGGTATTACCGCCAGAAGATATCACTCTGCGTGGTGATGCCACGCTGCTCCAGTTACTGCTACGCAACCTGGTAGAAAACGCCTATCGCTATAGCCCGGAAGCCAGCCAGATCACCGTAAGCCTGAGCACACTGCAACATATTGAACTACAGGTTGAGGATGAAGGGCCGGGGATCGACGAAAGCAAGGTCGGTGAATTGAGTAAGGCGTTCGTTCGCATGGACAGTCGCTATGGCGGTATCGGTCTCGGGCTAAGTATCGTGACGCGCATTGCTCAGTTGCACGATGGAAAATTTTTCCTCTGCAACCGACCGCAACGCTCCGGTGCACTCGCTCGCGTGGTGCTCACCGCCCCTGACGAATCCCCTTATGAGGCCTGAAGAACAAACCTAGCGAGTCTACGCCGAATAACACAGATATACGGCACATCCATGTGCACGAAACGCCTATGTCTTAAAACCCTATGCCCTATCGATACACAGGATAACGATGGCACAGCGCGACCACCAGCTTGCGAACCCGATCGCGCATCGCCGTTAATTCCTCATTCCCAATACTCAGTGCATCCAGCACGTCACATAGCCACCCCGCCAGTTGCTCACACTCCGCGACACCGAAACCGCGCGTCGTCACAGCTGGCGTACCAATACGCAGGCCCGAGGTAACAAAAGGCGAACGTGGGTCGTTAGGCACCGAATTCTTATTTGCCGTGATATAAGCCTCGCTCAGCGCAGCATCGGCATCCTTACCGGTATACGGCTTGTCGGACAGGTCGATCAGCAGCAAGTGGTTGTCGGTGCCACCAGAGACGATCTTGTAACCACGCTGCTGGAGGATACGCGCCATTGCCCGGGCATTGGCCACCACTTGACGTTGATAAACCGTGAACTCAGGGCGTAACGCTTCCTTGAAGGCTACCGCTTTAGCCGCAATGATATGCATCAACGGGCCACCTTGAATGCCGGGGAACACGGCGGAATTCAGCTTTTTGTAAAAATCCTCGCTCTGCCCCTTGGCCAAAATAATCCCACCGCGCGGGCCGCGCAGGGTCTTATGGGTGGTACTGGTCACGACATGTGCGTGAGGGAGCGGGTTCGGGTATTCACCTGCGGCCACCAAACCTGCAACATGCGCCATATCCACCCAAAAGATCGCGCCCACCTTGTCAGCAATCGCGCGCATCCGCGCCCAGTCCTTGTGACGTGAATAGGCGGAGAACCCGCCTATCAGCATTTTTGGCCGGGTTTCCAAGGCAATACGTTCCATTTCGTCGTAGTCGATAAGCCCTGTTTCAGGATCAAGCCCATAAGGTACGATCTGGTAGTGACGGCCGGAGAAGTTGGATGGGTTACCGTGGGTCAGATGTCCGCCCTGAGCCAGATTCATCCCCATCACGGTGTCACCCGGGTTAGTCAATGCCAGAAACACGGCAGCATTAGCCTGAGCACCGGCATGGGGCTGGACGTTGGCATAATCACAGTCAAACAGCACTTTAGCTCGCTCGATAGCCAGACGTTCGGCTACGTCTACATACTCGCAGCCGCTGTAGTAGCGCTTGCCGGGGTAACCTTCTGCATATTTGTTGGTGAACACGGAATTCTGAATCGCCATCACCAGCGGACTGGCATAGTTCTCTGAAGCGATAAGTTCAATATGGGTTTCCTGACGGTGTTCTTCATGCAGAATGGCATCGGCCAACTCGGGGTCAAAATCCGTGAGAGTCAAAGAGGTGTCATACATGGGGCATCATCCTAATACGTTAATCATGGTTTTTTTTAAAGACTTGCTTCTGTGCTGGTTTCATCAGGCCAGTAGTAGCTATCCGGTAGCGGACGGGCGCCAAAGATAGCCTGACCGACGCGTACGACGGTGGCGCCTTCCTCAATGGCTATTTCAAAATCGCCGGACATTCCCATGGATAATTCATCCAGCTCGATGCCGACAGGGGCGTTTTGCTGCAATTTATCGCGTAGGTTACGCAGTCGGATGAAACACTGGCGCACGCGTTCAGCCTCGCTGGAGAACAACGCCAGCGTCATGAGCCCGCGCACACGTAGCATAGGGAATGCAGGAAGAGCCTGAATAAAAGTGGGTACGTCTTCAGGAGACAGGCCGTACTTACTGGCCTCACCGGAGGTATTAACCTGCACGAATACATCCAGAGAACGTCCTTCAACGTGTAAGCGGCGATCCAACGCTTCAGCCAGCCGCAGGCTGTCCAACGCTTGAAATTCGGTAGCAAAGCGTGCCACCAGCTTAGCCTTGTTGGTTTGCAGATGACCAATGACCGACCACTGTAAGTCGGCTAAGTCCTGCATAGCTTCCCATTTGCGGTACGCCTCCTGCACCTTGTTCTCGCCCAATATCCGGCAACCTGCCGTATGGGCCATACGCAGGCGACTTTCCGGTTTAGTTTTGCTGACTGGCAGCAGTCGCACTGTTGCAGGATCGCGGCCGACGCGGTGACAGGCCGCCGCGATGCGCATCTGTACCGCCGCCAGATTAAGTTGGAAATCCTCAACTGTGGCAGCTTCGGGATAACGACCGTGGCTGTCGTGGCAGGTAGGTGTATCGGAAGGTATCGGCATCAGCTTAACTCCTGATGAAGAGGATGAATGGATTGTGAAACGTATTTATAGATTTAAAATAGCCGGATGTTCCCCACCATTTTTTTGATAATAGGCAGACCAATTGTTCAAACATGCCCAGCTTGAATCTGTCAAAGCCTGGATTGGCGATCCCGCACACGGTGCTTTACCCCTGCACGCCCGTATCCAGCGAGCTATTCGTCAGTTAATCCTCGATGGCATTCTCGACGTGGGAAAATCCTTACCCGCCTCACGCACGCTGGCGACATCACTCGGGGTTTCACGTGATACGGTCGAATCGGCTTACAGTCAGCTTCATGCAGAAGGGTTCATTGAGCGTCGTGTTGGCAGCGGCAGTTTCGTGTCGGAACGGGCAAAGCGTCGGTCAGGACGTGGCAAAGCCCGGAAAGCAGGAGATAGCAAAGCAGAACTGCGCCTCAGCCAACGTGGCAGCGCCATGTTCCAGAATGGCGGTGTACGTGATTTCATCGTACCGCGAGCGTTCGCGCCCGGCGTGCCGGAAACACGTAATTTTCCTCTCCAAACATGGGAACGATTGGAACGGCAGGTGCTAAAAGAATATGGCACTCAGGCACTGCTGCACAGCCCACCGCAGGGTATGGAAGCGCTGAGACACGCCATCGCAGACTATGTCAATCTTGAACGAGGAGCCCGTGCCACACCCGATCGTGTGTTGGTGTTGACCAGCTCCCAGCAAGCATTAACTCTCTGCGCGAATGTGCTGATGGATGCTGGCGATCGGATCTTCCTTGAAGATCCCGTGTACCACGGCGCACGCAAGGCTTTCGAGGCTGCCGGGCTCGCGTGCGTACCGATACCGTTAGATACCGATGGCTTGCAGGTCGAACGCCTGCTTGAAGCAAGCAGCGACCATCACACGCCCGCCAAAGCCGTATTCCTGACGCCATCACACCAGTTTCCAACCGGTGCGACGCTGGCGCTAGATCGAAGGCTAGCCGTTATCGAATGGGCGCGGCAGCACCAAAGCTGGATTATTGAAGACGACTACGACAGCGAGTTTCACTACGCGGGCAAACCCACTGCCTGCGTGCAGGGGCTCGACCCCCACGATCGTACGATCTACATCGGCACCTTCACCAAATCACTGTTTCCTGGCCTGCGCATCGGCTACATGATACTCCCGCAGCCACTGGTTGCTCCGATGACCGTGGGCCGCACGCTGATGGATGGGCACAGTGCGCCCATTCCACAACTCACGCTGGCTCGTTTTATCGAAGGTGGACACTTCGGTGCCCATGTCCGCACGATGCGCACCATTTACGCGGAACGGCGCGATGTGCTGGCACGGCTGGTACGCCAGCATCTTACTGACTTCGTAGAGCCACGTGTGCCAACCGGAGGCATGCAGATGCCCTGTGTCTTTATCCGTGACATCCCTGAGCACGACGCGGTGGAATCTGCACGCCGAGCCGGGATCGATCTGCTGGGGCTGACAGCGCTGTATGCGTCGGGCCACCATAAAGCAGGCTTCCTCATGGGGTTTGCTGCACACGCCCCGCATGAACTGGAAGCGGCGGTCAAGACGTTGGCGAAGGTACTACGCGCGCTGTGCTGATGATGGGTCGCGGTGGTGGATAACAGATAGGTGCCGTCACGGTTAACAGGAAAGGGATTCAATCGCAGGGAAGTGATGGTGAAACAAAAAAAACCGCAGGCCAGTGCCTGCGGTCATATTACTACTATCGAGATGCTTACTTAGCGGCTTTCTCTTCGGCTGCTGGTTTTTCAGCTTTCGCATCATCCGCTGCTTTCAGGTCAGCTTCAGATTTAATGTCCAACAGTTCAACGTCAAACACCAGCGTGGAGTTAGCTGGAATGCCAGGCACGCCATTTTCGCCATAGGCCAGTGCTGGTGGGATAGCCAGCTTGATTTTACCGCCTTTCTTAACGTGCTTCAGACCTTCAGTCCAGCCTGGGATCACGCCGTCCAGACGGAAAGAAAGTGGCTCACCGCGTTTGTAGGAGTTGTCGAACTCGCTACCGTCAACCAGCGTACCTTTGTAGTTAACGACTACGGTATCGCTGTCTTTCGGCGCTTTGCCGCTACCCTCTTTCTCAACCTGATACAGAAGGCCAGATTCAGTTTTCTTCACGCCTTTTTCTTTGGCGAAGGACTCAAGATACTTGGCGCCTTTATCCGCGTTATCTTTCGCATCTTGCTTCATCTTGGCTTCAGCTGCGGCTTTCACTTTACCTTCAAAGCCTTGCAGCGTTTTCTCGATTTCTTCGTCAGTCAGCTTACTCTTATCAGCAAAGGCATCCTGAACACCAGCAATCAGCTGATCCTTATCCAGTTTGATACCTAATTTTTCTTGCTCTTTCAGAGAGTTATCCATGTAACGCCCTAAAGATGCACCTAACGCATAAGCCGCTGCCTGCTCATCGTTCTTGAATTTGGCTGCCGCAGTGGTGTCAGATGCCTGCGCTTTATCTGCCGCCAGAGCCTGGCCTGCGTTCAGAGCCAGAGCCATCGTTGTTGCTAACAGCGTTACTTTAAACAGTGATTTCATCCATTTCTCCAGCATCTGGAGCGACGCGCTCCAGCCATCATTAAAATAAATTCGCGCCTACTATAACTGTGCGGACGAAGACAACACAACGACGCACGCGACAATCCTTTGATAAAAAACGTCAGGAAGCTTTTCCGACATCATTTGTATCGTCCTAAAGCCTTCTGGCAACGATTTGCCCCAATCCGGATAGTGCATTGCGCCCTACTGCGACCGTTTTTACTACCAGAAGTTTCCGCTTTCTGACAAACTCGCGGGTAACAAGAAGTAAGGGGAACACCGATGTCACCATCAGCACTTGAAGAACGGCTTGAACAGTTGGAAAGCCGACAGGCCTTTCAGGAATTAACCATAGAAGAGCTTAACCAAACGGTTATTCAACACGAGCGGGAAATTAGCCGCCTGCGTGAACATGTCCGTCTACTCACCGATCGGCTGCGCAGCCAGCAAACCTCGCTTGTCGCCCCCCAGTCGGAAGAAACGCCGCCGCCGCATTACTGAGAGCGGCTCCGCTATACTGGCGCTCACCAAAGCCCAGATATAAAAAAACCTCAGGTGATCTTCATCAACCTGAGGTTTTTTTTATGCGCTACGACTAAATTAGTGGCAGCCGCATCCACCGTTGCCGCCGCAGCCGCCTTTACCGTGCTGGTGACCGTGACCGTGACCGTGATCGTGGTCGTGATCATGGCCATGACCGCCACAGCAGCCGTCGCCGTGTTCATGATCGTGTTCGCCGTGAACGTGACCGTGCGCCAGCTCTTCTTCCGTCGCTTCGCGGATAGCAACAACTTCAACGTTGAAGCTCAGGTTTTGACCTGCCAGCATGTGGTTGCCGTCGACAACAACGTGGTCGTCTTCAACTTCGGTGATTTCAACTGGTACTGGACCCTGATCGGTCTCAGCCAGGAAACGCATGCCAACCTGCAGCTCGTCAACGCCCATAAAGACATCTTTCGGTACGCGCTGAACCAGATTTTCATCATAGTTGCCGTAAGCGTCGCTGGAACCAATGTTCACATCAAACTTCGCGCCAGCTTCACGGCCTTCCAAGGCTTTTTCCAAACCAGAAATCAGGGAACCGTGACCATGCAGATAGTCCAACGGCGCGCTCACCGGAGACTCATCAACCAACACACCGTCTTCTGTACGTACCTGATAGGCCAGGCTGACCACCAGATCTTTTGCTACTTTCATGATATCTCCTACCGTTGGAAATCAAACTGGCGCAAATTGTAGCTGAAAAATATCCCTATGTACCGTCTGGAATCAAAAAACGTCAACGGTTGGCGACAATGCCACCACGATACTCATCCCTCATTCTGGCCGGAAGATCCCGATAATCTCGTTAGCCTGTGGGATGGGTGCCGTCGTGGGCTCATCTGCCTGACTCTGGCGATATCCGCACTTCACACACACCACCACCTCGACATCATCCTCTCGTCCAACCGCCAGCGTATCCTGAGCCTGACACGTCGGGCACACGGCCCCTGCAATAAAGCGTTTACGCATGATAACTCCAATTCATCGCCGTTCTAAAACCTAGAACCTATTTCAATAGGCATTATTGGCTCTTACTCGTCGTCTTCATCCCACACACTCGGCCGACGGCGCTCGCGCAGCATTTCCCGCTGGAAAATATCCTCCAGCTCACGGCGAGCCTCTTTCACACGGGAGATTTGTGCGACATCCCCCGTCAACTGCGGCATCAACTCACGCAGCATGCGCATATCCAGACGGCGGAAATGCTGTTGTGCACGCATCGCCTGATGGGGGTGCATGCCCACCGTCACCAGCGTTTTCCGCCCTAGTTCCAGCGCGCTGGAAAAAGTTTCGCGCGAGAAATGTTTTACGCCTGTCTGTAACAGCTCATGAGCTTCAACACGCCCGCGTGCCCGCGCCAGAATCTCCAGGTTTGGAAAGTGTTGCTGGCAGAGATGCACAATCTCCATCGTATCTTCCGGCGCATTACAGGTGATCACAATGGAGCGCGCTTTATCCGCCCCCGCCGAGCGCAGCAGTTCCAGCTCCGTGGCATCACCATAATAAACCTTATAACCATAGCTGCGCATCAGGCTCACGGCGCTGATGTCACGCTCCAGAACGGTAATCCGCATTTTGTTCGCCATTAATAAGCGGCCAATCACCTGCCCGAAACGCCCGAAGCCCACCACGATCACCTGCGGCTCATCATCCTCGACATACGGTTTCTCATCCGGCACATCCTGCACGTTGTAACGGCGTACCAGAATGCGGTCGATTAACTGCATCAGCAGCGGCGTCGTCATCATTGATAGCGTCACCGTCACCAGCAACAGCGGCAGTTGCTCACCCTTCAATACGTTGAATGAAGCCGCAGCGGAAAACAGGACGAAAGCGAACTCGCCGCCCTGACTCAGCACCCCGGCAAACTGCAAGCGCTCGGAGCGGCGCATACGATTAATCCGCGCAAGGAAATACAGTACAGCCGCTTTCACCGCCACCAGCACCAATACCGCAACCATAATCTTCACGATGTGGGTGTAGAGGATCCCGAGATTCAGCGCCATTCCTACAGAGATAAAGAACAGGCCAAGCAGCAAACCTTTGAACGGCTCAATAGCGATTTCCAGTTCATGCCGATATTCGCTTTCCGCCAGCAGAATACCGGCGATAAAGGTGCCTAACGCCATGGAAAGCCCTAATGCTTCCATAAACAGCGCAGAGCCGAGCACCAGCAACAGCGCGGCGGCGGTGAACACCTCGCGCACGCCGGATGCCGCAATAAAACGGAACAGCGGACGCACCAGATAGCGGCCGCCGATTAACATGCCGAGAAACGCAGCGACCTTAAGGCCAATCCGTTCCCAATCGCCGAAATCACCCTGCACACCAGCCAGAATCGGAATCAGCGCCAGCGCAGGGATAACGGCCAAATCCTGAAACAGCAGAACGGAGAAACCTAATTGCCCCGATTCATTGCGGTTCATGCCCTTTTCGCGCATCAGTTGCAGCGCCATAGCCGTTGACGACATCGCCAGCCCCACGCCACCAATCAGCGCGGACTGCCACGAGAAGTCCGTCAGATACAAGGCTCCGCCTAAAATCAGCGCACTCAGGCCGACCTGCGCGGCCCCCACGCCAAAGATCGAGCGGCGCAGCGTCCAGAGCTTGGAGGGATTCAACTCCAGACCGATGATGAACATCAGGAAAACGACACCCAGCTCCGAGAAATGCAGGATGGCTTCCACATCACGGATAAAGCCAAGCCCCCACGGGCCAATAGCGATCCCGGCGATCAAATAGCCCAGTACGGCACCAATTCCTAATCGGGCAGCAATCGGTACGGCTACGACCGCCACAAATAAAAACAAGACTCCGGCGGTCAGTAGCGCGGAACTCTCCATATTAGCGTTCCTCTTCAGGTAAAGGGGAGGATAGCCATTCACCGTAAGCTTTGGCTTGACTCGACAACACATCGGGCTGTAACCGACGCGCCCAGTAAACAATCATGGGATGCATCCAATGCATACGGCACATTGCTGCCGTTAGCTCAAACGGGCGTAGCAAATCTTCCATCGGGTAGCGATTGCTCCCGTCGGGATGGTACGCATCTTCCGGCTCACCGGTCGTAATCACCGAGCGCCAGTATTTACCCGCCAGCGCATTACCGCCGATCCCATTGGCAAAACCACGGGATAACACCCTATCGAGCCACTCTTTCAGTAAAGCCGGACAGCTGTAGGTATAAAACGGATGTTGGAAAACAATGACCTGATGCTCACGCAGCAGTTGTTGTTCGTGATGAATATCGATAAAAAAATCAGGATAGTGTGCGTAAAGATCGTGCACGGTTACATTCGCCAACTGCTGAGCCGGTTGCAATAAGATCCGGTTTGCTACCGAGTCCTGTGGTTCCGGATGGGCATACAGCAGCAAAATCTTCGGTGGCTGCGACATCATTCCCCTCCAAAGCGTCGTCATAATAATCGTTTTCCGTTACCATGCAGCGCAACGACTAAAAACAGGACACCGCGTGTCCTGAGATGTCCATAATTTAACATACTCTGAACATACGGCGCTTTATGATTGTTTTCTCTTCGCTGCAAATTCGACGTGGTGTACGCGTTCTGATCGACAACGCGACAGCAACGGTTAATCCCGGCCAGAAAGTCGGCCTGGTTGGCAAGAACGGCTGTGGTAAATCTACGCTGCTGTCATTACTAAAAGGTGAAATCAGCGCCGACGGTGGCAGCGCAACATTCCCGCAAAACTGGTCACTGGCGTGGGTTAATCAGGAAACCCCCGCGTTGGATAAACCCGCGCTGGACTACGTGATTGACGGCGACCGCGAATTTCGCCAACTGGAAGCCGCGTTGCAGACCGCCAACGAAGAGAACGACGGTAACGCGATTGCCACGCTGCACGGCAAGCTGGATGCCATCCAAGCCTGGACGATTCAGGCCAGAGCATCAAGCCTGCTCAATGGGCTAGGATTTTCTCAGTCACAGTTACAACAGCCCGTCAGCGCCTTTTCCGGCGGCTGGCGGATGCGTCTGAATCTGGCACAGGCGCTGATCTGTCGTTCAGATCTGCTGTTGCTGGATGAACCGACCAACCACCTCGATCTGGATGCGGTTATCTGGCTGGAAAAGTGGCTGAAAAACTACGCTGGCACGCTGGTACTGATCTCGCACGACCGCGATTTCCTCGATCCGGTCGTGACCAAGATTCTGCACATCGAACAGCAGTCGCTCAACGAGTACACCGGTAACTATTCTTCGTTTGAACGCCAGCGCGCTACTCGCCTCGCACAGCAGCAATCGCTCTATGAACACCAGCAGGAGCGTGTCGCGCACCTGCAACACTACATTGACCGCTTCCGCGCGCAGGCGACCAAAGCCAAGCAGGCGCAAAGCCGGATAAAAATGCTGGAACGCATGGAGATGATTGCGCCAGCGCATGTCGATAACCCTTTCCGTTTCAGCTTTCGCGCCCCGGAGTCGCTGCCAAATCCACTCATGAAGATGGAAAAGGTCAGCGCAGGCTATAACGACAAGCTAATTCTGGAATCGATCAAACTTAATTTAGTGCCGGGTTCCCGCATTGGGCTGCTCGGCCATAACGGCGCGGGTAAATCCACGCTGATCAAGCTGCTTGCTGGCACGCTCGCCCCACTGAAAGGGGAAATTGGGCTGGCGAAAGGCGTGAAGCTCGGTTACTTCGCTCAGCACCAGTTAGAGTTTCTACGTGCGGACGAATCACCCTTGCAGCATCTGGTACGTCTGGCAGAGCGGGAAACAGAACAGCAGCTACGCGACTACCTTGGAGGCTTCGGTTTTCAGGGCGACAAAGTCACGGAGATCACCGAGCGCTTCTCCGGTGGCGAAAAAGCCCGTCTGGTACTGGCACTGATCGTCTGGCAGCGCCCGAACCTCCTACTGCTCGACGAACCAACCAACCACCTCGATCTGGATATGCGTCAGGCACTGACCGAAGCGTTAATCGATTTTGAAGGCGCGCTGGTTGTCGTCTCGCACGATCGACACCTGATCCGTTCTACTACGGACGATCTCTATCTGGTACACGACCAGAAAGTAGAACCGTTCGATGGCGATTTAGAAGACTACCAGCAGTGGCTGGTCGGCCTGCAACGTCAGGAAAACGCGGCCGATGAAACGCCAAAAGAAAACACCGCCAACAGTGCGCAGGGCAGAAAAGATCAGAAACGCCGCGAAGCCGAGTTGAGAACGCAAACGCAGCCGCTGCGCAAACAGATAACCAAGCTTGAACAGCAGATGGAAAAGCTGGGGGAAACGCTGGCGGCGCTTGAAGCTCGGCTGGCGGACAGCGCCATCTATGACATCAGCCGCAAGGCCGAGCTCACCGACTGCCTGCAACAACAAACCAAAGTCAAAATCGCGCTGGAAGAAACGGAAATGTCTTGGCTGGACGCTCAGGAACAGCTAGAGCAGATGATACAGAGCGATTCGCTTTAAGATTTGTGTCCTGAAAGGCATAGCGAGCGGAAAGCCGCTCGCTATGCTCGTGAACGAAGCCTTAATGCCAAATCAACAGCACGCAGGCGGCGGTCAGCAATCCCATTGACACATTGAAGATAATCCACGCTTTCTTACTGCGCAGCAGTCGCCCAATCATCGTACCAAACCCGAGCCAGATGACACCGGACACCAGATTGACCAACACAATCCCGATGCTTATCGCGATCACGGACTGGTTATAGCCTTCCCCCGCCAGACTAAAGCTGGCAACCGCCCCCAGCGCCATGAGCCACGCTTTCGGATTCAGGAATTGCAGCAACCACCCTTGATAAAACCGGATCGGCTGGGGCGGCGCAGCGGACGTTTCCAGCCGTTCATAAGCCGCCGTGGCGATTTTCCACGCCAGCCAGAGCAGATAGGCACTGCCGAGGACTTTCAGGATAAAATGCAGCGAAGGGTAAATCAGAATCAAACCACCAACACCGAATGCCACCAGCAGCAAAATACTCTGCATGCCCAGCATGATGCCAACCATTAGCCACAGTGAACGCATAAAGCCAAAATTCGCGCCCGAGGTAGTCAACAGCATATTGTTCGGCCCCGGTGTGATGGCCGCTACCCACAAAAATCCCAACATCGAAAGAAATAAACTCAGTTCCATGATTTGTGGGCGCTCCTGACCCAAATGTCGTACCAACTGGCAGCATTGAAGCTAACAGTGTGATATTGATCGTACAAGAGTCGACAACAAGATTTCCATATCCTTTATGCATAATCACTTTCGTCCGCTGAGCGGCGCCCATAACCCACATCTGCAAACGCTATTGCCGCGTCTGATTCGCCGTCACGCGCAGTTCTCGCCAGTCTGGCAGCCACTTGAATTACCGGACGGCGATTTCGTCGATCTAGCGTGGAGCGAAGCTCCTGAACAGGCTCGGCACAAACCGCGCGTGGTGCTGTTCCACGGGCTGGAAGGCAGCTTTCATAGCCCGTACGCCCACGGCCTTCTACATGCCTGTAAACAGCGCGGCTGGCTGGCCGTCATCATGCATTTCCGCGGGTGCAGCGGAAAACCCAATCGGATGAAGCGTATTTATCATTCCGGCGAAACCAGCGATGCCAGCTATTTTCTGCACTGGATGCAAGAGACGCTGGGCAATGCGCCTACCGCCGCCATCGGCGTGTCTCTCGGCGGCAACATGCTGGCCTACCTGCTCGCTCAGCAAGGCGAAACCTGTTCCCTGTCCGCGGCCGTTATTGTTTCCGCACCACTGATGCTCGAACCCTGTAGCCGTCGGATGGAACAAGGTTTCTCCCGCGTCTACCAGCACTACCTGCTGCGTCTGTTGAAGCAAAACGCCGGCCGCAAGCTGGCGGCTTACCCAGACACGCTGCCGATTCAGTTGCCGCAGTTGAAACGAATCCGCCAGCTACGAGAGTTTGATGACGTCATTACTTCGCGTATCCACGGCTTTCGCGATGCAGCCGACTACTATCGACGCTGTAGCGCTCTGCCACTATTACCTCAGATACGTAAACCGCTGCTCATCATCCATGCGAAGGACGATCCTTTCATGACATCAGAGGTGATTCCCGATCTGTCGCAGTTACCGTCTAATATTGAGTATCAGCTGACGGAACATGGCGGGCATGTCGGCTTCGTCGGGGGAACGTTGCTGAAACCGGAAATGTGGCTGGAACAGCGCATTCCCAACTGGCTTAGCCCATTTTTGGATCAGGCCAGCGACTCTTTTTCTTCAGGAACCGTTTTTACTCAGGAACCCTTTGAATCAGGAAACATAGCGTGATTATTCCCTGGCAACAGCTCGATCCAGAAACGCTGGATAACATCATTGAATCTTTCGTCCTGCGGGAAGGCACCGATTACGGCGAACAGGAGCGATCGCTGGCGCAGAAAGTGGAAGATATCCGTAGCCAGCTCCAGTCTGGCGAGGTGGTATTGGTGTGGTCTGAGTTACATGAAACGCTCAATATCATGCCCCGCAACCAGCTCAATGCCAGAGGACATGCCCCTTATTGAGCATGGCGAAAGTCGTGAAAGAACGCGCCAAACATGCTAACAATGATAACTAATTACGTCTTTTTTGAGGATGCGCGCAGGCCTTCGGTCTATGCGAACCTCGCGATCACGGAGTCACGCGCCTTATGTCACATCAGCATCCGATTATTGCGGTTACCGGCTCCAGCGGAGCGGGAACCACAACAACCAGTCTGGCCTTCCGTAAGATTTTCCAGCAGTTTGATCTGCGTGCAGCCCAGTTGGAAGGTGATAGCTTTCACCGCTATACCCGCCCGGAAATGGATATGGCGATTCGTAAAGCACGTGATTCAGGACGCCACATCAGCTATTTCGGCCCGGAAGCGAATGATTTCAGCCTGCTGGAACAGTCGTTTATCGAATATGGCCTGCACGGGCGCGGCCAAACGCGCAAATATCTGCATACCTACGATGAAGCGATTCCCTATAATCAGGTTCCCGGGACGTTCACACCGTGGGAGCCGATGCCGGAACCCACCGACATCCTGTTCTATGAAGGGCTGCACGGCGGCGTGGTCACTGAGCAAAACGACGTGGCACAGCATGTCGATTTGCTCGTCGGCGTGGTGCCAATCGTCAACCTGGAATGGATTCAAAAGCTGATTCGTGACGTCAATGAGCGCGGCCACTCGCGTGAAGCGGTGATGGATTCCGTCGTCCGTTCGATGGAAGACTACATCACCTATATCACGCCACAGTTCTCTCGCACACACATCAACTTCCAGCGCGTGCCTACCGTGGACACCTCCAACCCGTTCGCCGCCAAGTCGATTCCCTCACTGGACGAAAGCTTCGTCGTGATTCACTTTCAGGGATTGGATAATATTGATTATCCCTATCTGCTCGCCATGTTGCAGGGTTCATTTATCTCCCATATCAACACGCTGGTCGTTCCCGGCGGGAAGATGGGGTTGGCGATGGAATTAATCATGGCCCCGCTGGTGCAGCGGTTAATTGAAGGGAAAACCATCGAATGAGCATCGAGATACACGGGCGACCACAGGGGTGAGGCCTCCCTACGGGAACCTCCCCCTGTGTTTCCCCTAATAACGGGCTTAAGTGACCAGAATTAGTGCCCAGAGACAGGGGTTATGCCAGCACTCTAATTTCGTGGCTGTGCGTCACCTCAACGGCTTTGCCCAGCATCAGTGCCACAGAACAGTACTTTTCCGCCGACAGGGCGACAGCTCGCTCGACAGCTTTGTCAGTCAGTCCTTTTCCCGTCACGATAAAATGCAGATTGATGTGGGTAAATAAACGTGGCGCGTCAGACCGACGCTCTGACGTTAATTTCACCTCACAATCCGCCACATCGTTGCGACCTTTTTGCAGAATCGACACCACGTCAATCGCGCTGCATCCTCCTACGGACATCAATACCATTTCCATCGGACTGGGCGCTTTATCGCCAGAATTGCCGTCCATCAATATCTGATGCCCTGATGCGGATTCGCCCAAAAACGTTAAGCCTTCAACCCATTTTACCCGAGCCTGCATGATGCCTCTCCACTAAAAATTTTTTGAAAATTTATATCGTTACTGTACAAAAACCAGCGTTAATCAGAGCTTTGTCATGCTGAAGCGAGACAACACAAGACACATCCTTAAAGCTGTGTTAAAACGAAAATAGAATAGACCTTTTCTGGACAAACCCAGAAACGAAGAAGATGATTACGTGGCCAGATATACCCAGCCACGTTTACGATGCGGCAAGGCAGCAACCGGAAAATCAAGGGTACAGTGGTTCCAGTATATTCCCTGACGTCATTCTGCCTAGAATGAATTTTATTTTTTAGCAGTTAAACACGCCGTACAGGGAACTCTGACCCCTGTAATTTGCGCAGTGAATTACAACAGAGGATGATAGCGAATGGTTCTCGGCAAACCGCAAACAGACCCAACTCTCGAATGGTTCCTTTCCCATTGTCATATTCACAAGTATCCATCGAAGAGCACGCTGATTCACCAAGGTGAAAAAGCAGAAACGCTTTACTACATCGTGAAAGGCTCTGTCGCAGTGCTAATCAAAGATGAAGAAGGCAAGGAAATGATCCTCTCCTACCTCAATCAGGGCGATTTTATCGGCGAGCTCGGCCTGTTTGAAGAAGGTCAGGAACGCAGTGCCTGGGTTCGGGCAAAAACCGCCTGTGAAGTGGCTGAAATTTCTTATAAAAAATTCCGCCAGCTCATCCAGGTTAACCCAGATATTCTCATGCGTCTGTCTGCGCAAATGGCAAGCAGACTTCAGGTTACCTCTGAGAAAGTCGGCAACCTCGCCTTCCTTGATGTGACCGGCCGTATTGCCCAAACCCTACTCAACCTGGCCAAACAACCTGATGCCATGACGCATCCAGATGGCATGCAAATTAAAATTACCCGTCAGGAAATTGGGCAAATCGTTGGCTGCTCGCGTGAAACCGTGGGTCGCATTCTGAAAATGTTAGAAGACCAGAACCTGATCTCTGCACACGGTAAAACGATTGTCGTTTACGGCACTCGCTAAACCCCTGTCGCTGTACCCTACCAATAAAAAAGCGTGAAGCCTCGGCCTCACGCTTTTTTTATGGCGAGCTTCCTGCTCGCCACCCTTCGGGCCGTTGCTAACGCAACGTTGAAAAACGTTCCCTACGTTTTTTTATGGCTGATCTTTTGAGAGCATAATCAGTTTGCTGTGTTAACGACCTGCGCGACAGCTTTGGCGAACTTCGCCATCCCCTGCGCAATATCGTCTTCATCAATGATCAAAGACGGTACAAAGCGGATAACGTTAGGCCCAGCCATCAGCACCATAAGCCCCTGAGCCGTTGCGGCAGCCAGGAACTCGCCCGCGCGACCATGCCATTGCGGTTTCAGTTCTGCGCCCAGCAGCAGCCCCATACCGCGAACCTGTTCGAATACGCCGTACTGCTGATTGATTTTCTCAAGCTCACTGACAAAGCGATCGTGGCGATCCGCAACGCCTGACAACACGTCCGGCGTGTTAATAATATCCAGCGCGGCTTCCGCCACTGCACAGGCCAACGGGTTGCCGCCATAGGTGGTACCGTGTACGCCAACCGTCATGGCCGATGCGATCTCTTCCGTCGTCAGCATCGCGCTAATCGGGAACCCGCCGCCCAATGCTTTAGCCGTTGTGAGAATATCCGGTGTAATACCGTAGTGCATGTAGCTGAATAATTTACCGGTACGCCCCATCCCGCTCTGCACTTCATCAAATACCAGCAGCGCCTTGTGCTGATCGCACAGATCGCGCACACCTTGTAAAAACTCAGGCGTTGCAGGCGTAATCCCGCCTTCGCCCTGAATCGGCTCCAGCACGACCGCACAGGTATGATCGTCCATCACCGCTTTCACCGCAGCCAGATCGTTGAAGGGAACATGGACAATGTCCGCAGGCTTAGGCCCGAAACCATCAGCATATTTAGGCTGTCCACCAACTGAGACGGTGAACAGCGTCCGGCCATGGAACGCATTGTAGAAAGCGATGATCTTGGTTTTATACGGACTGTGGCGTTTAACCGCATAGTGACGCGCCAGCTTAAAGGCGGCTTCGTTAGCCTCAGCGCCGGAGTTAACAAAGAACACGCGATCGGCAAAAGTGGCATCAATCAATTTGCTGGCGAGGCGTAGCGCAGGCTCATTAGTGAAAATATTGCTGGTGTGCCACAGCGTTTCACCCTGCTGCTGCAACGCGCTAACCAGTGCAGGATGGCAGTGGCCCAGCGCCGTGACCGCAATACCGCCGGAGAAATCGATATACTCGCGGCCTTCCTGATCCCAGACGCGGCTCCCTTTACCTTTCACAGGTACAAACTTCGCGGGTGCATAAACCGGCAAAATCACTTTATCGTGAGTATCCCGTGTCACTGCTTTCTGCTCTGCTGCCATTTGCTGCCTCACTCTGCTGTCCATCATGTCGGAATGAAAATATAGTCAATAAATATGCATAAAAAATCAATTTCAGGCAATATTAAATCGGCTACTGAGGAGAATAACTTTTTATATGGCTAAATTTTAAGGAAATTATCCAAAAGCTGATGCCCTTGCTGGCTAAGAATGCTCTCTGGGTGAAACTGCACCCCTTCCAGCGGCAATGTGCGATGGCGGATCCCCATAATCTCATCACGCTTTCCTTCATGTTCGCTCCAGGCCGTGACCTCAAAGCAATCGGGTAGCGAAGCGGAATCAATAATGAGTGAATGATAGCGGGTGACCGTCAAAGGCTGAGCCAGCCCCGTGAAAACCCCCGTATCGCTATGCGCAATCGCAGAGGTTTTCCCATGCATGACCTGCCGTGCTCGCACCACGCGCGCGCCGAACGCCTGCCCCATCGCCTGATGGCCAAGACACACGCCCAGAATAGGCAGTTTATCGGCAAAGTGACGGATAGCAGACAGTGAAATGCCCGCCTCATCCGGCGTACAAGGGCCAGGTGAAATGACCAATCGCTCAGGCGCAAGCCGTTCAATCTCGCGCAGCGTCAGTTCATCATTACGCTTCACCACGACCTGTGCGCCAAGCTCACAAAAGTATTGGTAAAGGTTGTAGGTAAAGGAGTCATAGTTATCGATAATTAGCAGCATAGTCATTGCACTGTGAGTCGGAAAAGCCGTACTAACATACATGAAATCCGGGTCAGGTACCCACCCTCGTCACCATCAAAGACAAAATGGTCGCTCTCGCTGTTTAAGAAATTAGCATGGTAATAATTTTATCGATCACAAATCATTTATTTCATCAGTAAACATCTTTATTAATAGGCCTTATTTATTATCCAAACTCACAGTAAACGATTACCTTGAAATTATTTTTAACAAAAAAAATAATAAACAAAAACCTCCTATGAATTAATTCAGTTTTTTTAAAAGGAAGAAAAGCGAAGGAGGTTATCTCTAAAGTAATATTTTTTGATGACGATCACAATCGCTCAGAAAGCGAATAAACCACGCATATCAAATGGATAAAAAATAAAGAATCCAGATTGAAACAACAAAGATTAAAAAACATAACACCATGAATTTAAATGATTTAAATGGAAATTGGTTTCTATTTAAAAGTAATAAACACAAATCCTCTCAGCTGTCCTCTGTTATTTAATTAATATATTTAACGCCCCATCTTGTATTGTTTATTTTTTCTGTTAACACTTAGCTCGGCTTTATAGACAAACCTTAATTTCATTTTTGTTGAAACAGCCCTTTTAAATTACACAG
Source organism: Pectobacterium carotovorum (assembly GCF_900129615.1). Lineage (GTDB taxonomy): Bacteria > Pseudomonadota > Gammaproteobacteria > Enterobacterales > Enterobacteriaceae > Pectobacterium > Pectobacterium carotovorum. Next base: position 26,961 of record NZ_FQWI01000008.1, read on the forward strand.
GGTGTGTAGTGATAAATACCCAAAAAATTCTATGTCAAGGAGAGTACATAATGAAATACCTACTGCCTTCTGCAGCAGCTGGGCTGTTGCTGCTCGCTGCCCAACCGACAATGGCGGCAAATACGGGGGGTTATGCCACCACTGACGGCGGCGACGTTTCTGGTGCTGTGAAAAAAACGGCGCGTTCTCTGCAAGAGATCGTCGATATCATTGAGGCTGCGAAAAAGGACTCAAGCGGTAAAGCGGTCAAAGGCGGAGCCTACCCGCTCGTTATTACCTACAACGGTAATGAAGATGCACTAATCAAAGCCGCCGAAGCTAACATCTGCGGCCAGTGGAGCAAAGATCCGCGCGGTGTAGAAATCAAAGAGTTCACCAAAGGGATCACCATCCTCGGTACCAACGGTTCTTCCGCTAACTTCGGTATCTGGCTGGTAAACTCCTCCAACGTTGTCGTGCGTAACATGCGCTTCGGCTATATGCCGGGCGGAGCAAAAGATGGTGATGCCATCCGTATCGATAACTCACCGAACGTCTGGATCGACCACAACGAGATCTTCGCCAAGAACTTCGAATGTGCCGGTACGCCAGACAACGACACCACCTTTGAATCCGCGGTTGATATCAAGAAAGCCTCAACCAACGTCACCGTGTCGTACAACTATATCCATGGCGTGAAAAAGGTAGGGTTGAGCGGTTCAAGCAACACGGATACCGGTCGTAACCTGACTTACCATCACAATATTTACAGCGATGTTAACTCACGTCTGCCGCTGCAACGTGGTGGTCAAGTGCATGCTTATAACAACCTGTATGACGGCATCAAAAGCTCAGGCTTTAACGTCCGTCAGAAAGGGATCGCGCTGATCGAAAGTAACTGGTTCGAAAATGCGCTCAACCCAGTGACCGCACGTAATGACGATTCCAACTTCGGTACCTGGGAACTCCGTAACAACAACATTACCAGCCCATCTGATTTTGCTAAATACAATATCACTTGGGGTAAACCATCCACCCCGCACATCAATGCGGATGACTGGAAGAGCACCGGTAAATTCCCAGCCGTCCCATATAGCTACTCTCCAGTTTCTGCACAGTGCGTGAAGGATAAACTGGCAAGCTACGCAGGCGTAGGTAAAAACCTGGCAGTACTGACAGCAGCCAACTGTAAATAAACGTGTTAAGCCCGACGCATTCATTCTGCGCCGGGTGCTTCCTGAGCGAGTGCTTCGGCCTCGCTCATTTTTAAGGGACCAGCGCAAGGTTGTCAGCGTGACCTTCATGAAAACAGACGTCATGCTAATGATCATTTAGCCAATAAACCGCGATGAATGATGAAGTCTATTTTCCGCTTATCACATAAAGAAACGCCATATAGCGACTCATAATAATTATTTTTTAACAAACTAAAATTCACTATAAAATTGATTCATCACGTAAACAATATTGAATAGGCCTGTGATAGTATATTTTGACTTAAGATGACTTCCTTACCCTAGCAACAGCGATTGCCACAATAGAAAATAACCATTTAAAACCCAACCAATAAAGAAACCCGAGTGCATTTATTATCCGCTAAAAAACTAACCTTATGATTTAAGGTTACTTTAAAAGAAAACTGTTTCCTATAAAATCATAATTATCCAATCATCAGTATTACAAAATGTTTCAACTGCAATACATTTAACATTTCACCCTTGAACTGATCTTATTTTTTGACCACACTCCCCTTGGTTTTTCACAAAAATTGAAATTCATTTTTGTTGAAAAATTTGTATCTGTTACATCGGGCATAGGGATCGATAAATGCCCATGAAAATTCTATTCCAAGGAGATTGTGATAATGAAATACCTATTGCCTACGGCAGCCGCCGGATTGCTATTACTCGCGGCTCAACCCGCAATGGCCGCCAATACGGGCGGCTATGCCACTACGGATGGCGGTGACGTGTCTGGTGCCGTGAAAAAAACGGCACGTTCTATGAAAGAAATTGTGGATATTATTGAAGCCGCGCAAGTGGATTCAAAAGGCAAGAAAGTCAAAGGCGGTGCTTACCCGCTCATCATCACCTATAGCGGTAACGAAGATTCATTAATCAAAGCGGCTGAAAAGAATATCTGCGGCCAGTGGAGTAAGGACGCACGCGGCGTACAAATCAAAGAGTTCACCAAAGGCATTACTATCCAGGGCACCAATGGCTCATCTGCCAACTTCGGTGTTTGGATCGTGAATTCTTCTAACGTCGTGGTACGTAACATGCGCTTTGGCTATATGCCGGGCGGCGCGCAAGACGGCGATGCCATTCGTATCGATAACTCACCGAACGTCTGGATCGACCACAACGAGATCTTTGCCAAGAACTTTGAGTGTAAAGGTACGCCAGACAATGACACCACCTTTGAATCAGCGATTGATATCAAGAAAGGGTCAACTAACGTCACCGTATCCTACAACTATATTCATGGCATCAAGAAAGTTGGCCTGAGCGGTGCAAGCAATACAGATACGGGTCGTAACCTGACTTACCATCACAATATCTATCGCGATGTTAACTCACGTCTGCCGCTGCAGCGTGGTGGTCTGGTTCACGCGTACAACAACCTGTATGACGGCATCACCGGTTCAGGCTTTAACGTGCGTCAGAAAGGGATCGCGCTGATTGAAAGCAACTGGTTCGAAAATGCGCTCAACCCAGTGACAGCACGTAACGACAGTTCCAACTTCGGTACTTGGGAACTCCGTAACAACAACATTACCAGCCCATCTGATTTTGCTAAATACAAAATCACCTGGGGCAAACCTTCCTCTCCTCACATCAATGCAGATGACTGGAAGAGTACTGGTAAGTTCCCTTCCATCTCCTATAAGTACACCCCAGTTTCTGCGCAGTGCGTGAAGGATAAACTGGCAAACTATGCTGGTGTAGGCAAAAACCTGGCAGTACTGACAGCGGCTAACTGCAAATAAACGTGGTCAGGCTTTCTCTGTCGAATCAAGACAGGAAGCAATAAGCCTGAATGTTCCGCGGCCATGACTCTTCGCGCTAAGACATGGTTCTATCCGAGCGAGCTCTAAGAGCTCGCTCGTTTTTTATGGAATCTACGCATGAGAGTGGATAGGCATTCCTAAAAAGTATGCATACATTAAATACCAAGCTAATTATTTTGATGGTAAATTAATGGCTTGATTTATTAATGAAGAAACCATCCTTTAATTAAGGATTAATCGATAAAAATAACGGCATTCAATCAACACATGATTAATTAATAATTTGATCGGCATCAAATATCTCTTACGCCATCCTCTCAATGAGGAATTTTTACTTATTTATTGATGTCGCTCACAGTTATCGCCTCTATCAAATCGCATTCAACAGTGAGTAATAAAACGAAATATAATTTTATTTTTCATAAAAATTCAAAGCGGCTTAATTTTAGAAAAAATGAAAAAAATATTATCTTTTAAAATAGTTACTTATTATCCATGCGTATTTCCATCGTTATTCATCCTATATATTTAATATCGAAATATTGAATTCTTTTATTTTTATGGTAAGACTTAATTGGGATTTCAATAAACCCTGATTTCATTTTTATTGAAACACCGAAATAATATAATCTGGGTTATGTGGATCATAAATGCCCAAACAAAAATTCAATTCCAAGGAGAGTACCTTAATGAAATACCTACTACCTTCTGCAGCCGCTGGGCTGTTATTGCTTGCGGCCCAACCAACGATGGCGGCAAATACGGGGGGTTATGCTACCACTGACGGTGGTGACGTTGCCGGTGCCGTGAAAAAAACGGCGCGCTCCATGCAAGACATCATTGATATCATCGAAGCCGCGAAGCTGGATTCCAATGGTAAGAAAGTCAAAGGTGGTGCTTATCCGCTCGTCATCACCTATAACGGTAATGAAGACGCGCTGATCAAAGCCGCAGAGAACGATATCTGCGGTCAGTGGAAGAAAGACGCTCGCGGTGTAGAAATCAAAGAATTCACCAAAGGGATTACCATCATCGGAACCAATGGATCGTCCGCCAACTTCGGGATCTGGCTGACAAAATCATCCGATATCGTCATACGTAACATGCGCTTTGGTTACATGCCGGGCGGCGCGCAGGATGGTGATGCCATTCGTATCGATAACACGCCGAACGTCTGGATCGACCACAACGAAATCTTCGCCAAAAACTTTGAATGCGCAGGTACAAAAGACGGTGACACGACATTCGAATCCGCGATTGATATCAAGAAAGCGTCAACCAACGTGACCGTGTCGTACAACTACATTCATGGCATCAAAAAAGTGGGGCTGAGCGGCTTCAGCAGCAGCGATACGGGCCGTGACCTGACTTATCATCACAATATTTACGACGACGTTAACGCTCGCCTCCCACTGCAACGTGGTGGTCAGGTTCACGCTTACAACAACTTGTATACTGGCATCACCAGCTCTGGCCTGAACGTGCGTCAGAAAGGGATTGCGCTGATCGAACGTAACTGGTTCGAGAATGCGAAAAACCCAGTGACCTCACGTTATGACGGTTCCAACTTCGGTACGTGGGAACTGCGTAATAACAACGTCATGAGCCCAGCCGACTTCGCTAAATACAACATCACTTGGGATAAAGATACCAAACCCTACGTGAATGCCGAAGACTGGAAAAGCACTGGTACGTTCGCTTCTGTTCCTTACAGCTACTCTCCAGTTTCTGCACAGTGCGTGAAGGACAAACTGGCGAACTATGCTGGCGTGAACAAAAACCTTGCCGTGCTAACAGCAGCAAATTGCAACTAGTTGCAAAGCGTGAAAGGTAAATAAGCGAATTGCAGGCTCCGTCCCTCATTGTCCTGTGCTAACCGGAGCCTGCAAACAAGCTTAACGCCCGTCGGTTTATCGTTCGGGCCGCACTTGAGCGAACCCTAAGGGCTCGCTCATTTTTATCGTTAATATTCAAGGAAATGAAATGAAACGTTCTCTTCTGTTCGCCGCACTGTTCAGCACCGGCTTAGTGTTTAGTGTTGGCATACCGATGGCAAGCGCCGCCACACCGGCTGCACCAGAGTTGAAAGGATTCGGAACGGATACCGTAGCAGGCAGCGGTGGACGCATTATTCGCGTCACCACGCTAGCCTCTTCCGGGGCAGGTTCACTCAGGGAAGCGCTGGCTGCCAAAGGTCCGCGCATTATCGTTTTTGAGGTTGGCGGCATTATCGACCTGAATAAAAGTGACCTTAGATTAAGCGAGCCATTTGTCACCATCGCTGGCCAGACCGCTCCCTCTCCCGGTATCACCATCATTCGCGGCGGAATGGGGATCAGCACACATGATGTGCTGATGCAGCATATTCGTTTTCGCATCGGCGATGCCGGGACGGGTAAAAAAAGCGGCTTTGAACGCGATGTTTCCATCAACGGCAAAGATGCCTACAACGTCGTGATCGACCACTCTAGTTTCGCCTGGGGTACGGACGAAAACCTGTCTATTTCCGGCCCACGTTATGACGGGCCGCAGGGCACCGCACACCGCATCACGCTTTCGAATAATATCGTTGCTGAAGGCCTATACGATTCGGCTCACACCAAAGGTATTCACTCGATGGGGACGCTGGTTCACGATAACGTGACCGACGTATCGATCGTGGGCAGCCTGTATGCGCACAACAACGAGCGTAACGCCTGGTTCAAAGCAGGTTCTACGGGTGTCATGGTCAATAACCTGATCTACAACCCCGGCATTTGGGGCGTTCGCGTCGGTGGAGTAAAAGGAGAGTGGGAAGGGAAAACCATGCCCGCCAGCCCACGCGTCTCCGTTGCGGGTAACGTGATGCACTACGGCGCAAATACCAAAGCAGGTTTAGGACTGGTAGGAAGCAACAGCTCCGGCGATGTCTGGATGTCAGATAACCTCGCGTACGATGCTCAGGGAAAAACGGCGCCGCAAACATCAGGCAGCGGGATTAATTTACTCAAAGTGTCCCCTATTTGGCCTGCGGGCTTAACGGCATCACCGGCCAGCGCCGTAACCAATCAGGTACTGCAAAGTGCAGGCGCACGCCCTAAAGATCGTGATGCCGTTGATAAACGTATCGTGGAGAATTTCAAACAGCGGAAAGGTGGCTTCGTGAATAGTCAGGAAGACGTCGGCGGCTATCCCGTTGCAACCGCGACCTACCGTCAGTTGAACGTACCGAGCACCGGCGTGGACGCGTGGCTACAGCAAATGGCTAAAGCGTTGGAATAATGCAGTCGTTGATACGTTAACGTTAAGATCGACAAAGGCCACATCAGTGGCCTTTGTCGTATTCTCGGTTCTTTGCTTATCTATTTTGCCAATCCGGGCAGCACTTTCGCAGACTGAATCACGACTGGCGTGGTCGGCACATTCTGGTAAGGCCCGACATTCTTCGTTGGCACCTGAGAGATCTTATCTACAACTTCCATGCCCTTCACCACTTTACCGAACACTGCGTAACCAAAATCACGCTGGCCGTGATCGAGGAACGCGTTGTCCGCGACGTTGATAAAGAACTGGCTGGTCGCACTGTCTTTATCAGACGTGCGCGCCATGGCGATCGTGCCGCGCTGGTTACGTAAACCGTTATCGGCTTCATTCTTGATCGGTGCATTGGTCGCTTTTTGGCTCATTTCGCCAGAAAAGCCGCCGCCCTGCACCATAAAACCAGGGATCACACGGTGAAATGTCGTCCCATTATAAAAACCGTTGTTAACGTACTCGACGAAATTTTTTACCGAAACCGGTGCCTTTTGATTATCTAAAGACAGTTCGATATTGCCCGCAGACGTCGTTAACAGCACACGCGTGGTGGTGTCGGAAGCCGCAAAGGCGGGAGAAAATGCCGTCAGTGAAATAAGGGCTGCCGCAGCAACCAGAGTACGTTTGAACATGAGAATTCCTTTTTGAAGAGGCCGACTACAGAAAGCGTAATGATTGTAAGTATCCGCACTCTTCAACGCTACCCATTTACCTTTTTTTACGTATAAAAGTCTGTTCGTAACCAACTGTGAGCGAAAACCTGTGCGCAAGATAAAAAAAGGGCCGATTGCTCGGCCCTCATGATGATTATCGCGTAGCGCGACGAGTCCATACTTACCTAGCCCATACGCTCCGAACGCACTGCCAGATCGCGGCTGTACTGACGGCTGGCGTCCACCAGCATGGAGGTGTACGCGTCCTTCGGTACATCGCTGGTCAGGTCGTCGGTTTCCAGCGTTTCCAGTATCTTACCGTATTGCATCACCGCCACTTTATGACACAGGTGGGAAATCACGCCCAAGTCATGCGTCACCATCAGGTAGGTCAGCTTTTCCTGCTGCTGCAACTCCGTTAGTAGATTGAGAATTTCCGCCTGCACCGACACATCCAGCGCCGACGTCGGCTCATCCAGCAGCAGAACTCTAGGCTCCAGAATCAGCGCTCGGGCAATCGCTACACGCTGACGCTGCCCGCCCGAAAGCTGGTGCGGATAACGGCGGCGGAATTGCGTTCCCAGCCCTACCTTCTTCAGCAAGGTATCGATACGATCGTCACGATCGTCAAAACGGTGGATCGACAGCGGCTCTTCCAGAATCGACTCTACCGTATGACGGGGATGCAGCGATCCATACGGATCCTGAAACACCATCTGCACCCGGCGGCAGCGCGCCTGATCGATTCGGTGTGCCAGTTTCTTCCCATCAATATGCAGCGTGCCTTCCCAGTGATTAAATAGCCCAGCCAGACACTTCAGCACCGTGGTTTTGCCGGAACCCGATTCCCCTACCAGACCAAAGATATCGCCGTCGTTGACGGTAAGGTTCACATCGTACAATACCTGATTCGCCGTGCTGCCCTGCCCAAAAGAGAGATTCAGGTTATTCACTTCGATCATCGGCTTGCGCTGACTCATTGCTTCAGTTGCCATGATTATCCCCTTTATCCATTGATCCAGGCTGGATCGCGATTCATCACCGGCAAACGCGGGCGTCGATGGTCAATATCCGGCAGTGAATTCAGCAGCCCACGCGTGTACGGATGCTGCGCGTTGTCCAGATCGGCGGCAGCAATGGATTCCACGACGCGCCCGGCATACATCACCAACACCCGATCGCAGAAGCTACGTACCAGATTGATATCGTGGCTGATGAAAATCAGCCCCAGACCGCGCTCGCTGACCAGATCGTCCAGCATCGCTAGCACTTGCAGTCGCACGGACACATCCAGTGCGGAGGTCGGTTCATCGGCAATCACGATTTCGGGTTCAGTAATCAGCATCATCGCAATCATGATGCGCTGCCCCTGTCCGCCCGAGATCTCATGAGGGTACAGATTGTATACGCGCTCTGGCTGACGAATACGTACCACGTCTAGCATCGCCATGACCTTTTCCTTCGCATCGCGGTGCGACACCCTATGGTGCGCCAGATAGGCTTCGGCAATCTGATCGCCAACGCACACCACCGGATTCAGCGAATATTTTGGGTCCTGCATAATCATGGAGATGCGCTTGCCGCGGATCTGACGCATCCGCGCCTCATCCGCTTTCAGCAGGTCGGTATCGCCGAAGCGCAGTTTATCCGCCGTAATCCGCGCGCTGTGCGGATGCAGTTGCAGCAATGCACGGCCGACCGTCGATTTACCGGAGCCGGATTCGCCGACAATCGCCAGCTTTTCACAGCCAAGCGTGAAGGAGACGCCGCGCACGGCATCCGTCACAGCACCACGGTTCACGAAGCTTACCCGCAAATTTTCCACTTCCATCAAGGGCGAGCTTCCCGGCGCACGTTGAGAAGACTTATTCAGTTCTGGGATCGAGGATGTCACGTAGGCCGTCTCCAAGGAAGTTGAACGCCAGGCTGTTAATCAAAATCGCCAGCCCCGGAATAGTTACTAACCACCAGCACTCCATCATGTAACGACGACCCGCAGAGATCATCGCGCCCCATTCAGGATCGGGCGGCTGTGCCCCCAACCCCAGAAAGCCAAGACCCGCCGCTGTCAGAATGATGCCCGCCATATTCATGGTGATACGAATAATCACCGACGGCAGACACAGCGGCACAATGTGGTGCAGCAGGATGCGGATAGAGGATGCGCCTTGCAGCTTCACGGCAGAAACAAAGTCCGCGTGACGCAGCGACAGCGTCTCCGCCCTTGCCAGACGGGCAATCGGCGGCCAGGCCGTCAGCGTAATCGCGATCACCACATGTTCCAGACCCGGGCCAAGCGCCGCAACGAACGCCAGCGCCAACACCAGACTAGGGAACGAAATGAAGATATCGGTGATACGCATCAAGATGGTATCGACGATACCGCCGTAATACCCTGCCACCACGCCCAGCGCCAGCCCGATAGGCCCAACGGTGACCGACACCAGCGCAACGATATACAGCGTGATGCGTGAACCATAGACCAGACGACTAAACACATCGCGCCCAAACTCATCGGTGCCAAAGTAATGCGCCGCACTTGGAGCCTGTAACGCGTTAGCCAAATCCTGTGCCAGCGGATCGTGCGTGGCGATCCACGGCGCGAAGATGGCGACCAAAATCAACATCAGCACAATCGCAGAACCAATTGCGGTCAGCGGATTGCGCATCATCGTCAAGAGAAACCCGCCGATTCGCGCACCGCGTAGCCGCAGGCGGCTCACACGTTTTTCCGGCGGCGTCCGCATTACCGATTCACGGCTGACTGGCGGCTCAGAGGAAATATTCATGCGTTCGTCCTCGGATCAAAGATTTGATACAACATGTCCGACAGCAGGTTAAGCGTCACGAAGATCAACCCGACTAGCAGCACACATCCCATAACCGCGTTCATATCCCCCAGCAGCAGGCTACCTGTCAGATAGGAGCCAAAGCCCGGCCATGAGAAGACCGTTTCGATCAGTACCGCCCCTTCCAGCAGCGAGCCATACGCCAGCGCCACCACCGTCAGAAGCTGAACCAGAATATTGCGAAACGCGTGCGCCCAGACGACACGGAACTCGGACAGCCCTTTCACTCGCGCGGTAATGATGTATTCCTGCGAAAGCTGCGCCAGCATGAAGCTGCGCGTCATACGGCTGATATAGGCCAGCGAGTGGAAACCAAGAATCGTGGCTGGCAACACCAGATGGTTCAGCGCGCTACGGAACACATCCCACTCGCCTGCCAGCAGTGAATCCACCAGCAGCAGGCCGGTACGGTTCTCCACCAGACCGTCGTAGGCCATATCAACCCGTCCGGCACCGCCCACCCAATTCAGCCAGGCATAAAACACCAGCAGACCCATCATCCCGACCCAGAATATCGGCGTGGAATAACCGGCCAGACTGATAAAGCGCACCACATAGTCCGCCCACTTGCCGCGTCGTGCCGCAGCCAACACGCCTAGCGGTATGCCCAGACCAGCACCGACGATAATCGCCATCGTTGCCAGCTCAACGGTTGCCGGGAAAACGCGGATAATATCATCCATAACCGGCCGGCCGGTCAGGAGCGCATTGCCCAGATCTCCATGCATCAGTGAATTGAAGTAAATAAAGAACTGCACATACAGCGGCTTATCCAACCCCAGCTGTTGGTAAACCTGTTGATAGGTACTTTGGTCGGCATCCTGTCCGACAATAGCCAGGACTGGATCGATTGGCATCACGCGGCCGATCACGAAGGTCAGGATTAATAATCCGAACAGCGTGACGACGACCTGAAACAGACGTTTTGCCAAACGACGCAGTACTCCACCCGGCTTGATCCAATCAGAGAAAACCATGTTCTTTCTCCTGATATCCCGGTGAGCGGCGACAGCAAATCACCACTCACGCGGTTATCTCTTTTTAACGTATCTGATCGGGATGATTAGCCGGGAACGTATCGGCTAATCATCCGGTTTAACGTGTGGACACTAGCGCTGCTTATACACCTCACGCAGATGCGTCGTAGAAGACGGATGCGGCACATAGCCTTTCACGTCCTTACGCAACACCACAGAATCGATCATCTGCGACACCGGAATGATGGCCGGGAACAGTTCTTCATAGCGATTCTGCACGTTGATATACATCTGCTTCTGTTTCTGAGGATCTTTCTCCAACAGCGCCTGATCGATCATGTCGTTCAGAGGCTTGTCGTAGAAAGAGGTGCGCCAGCCTTGGAAGTTGGTCAGTTTGGCTTCGTCGCTGTTATCCGGGTTATAGACAACAGAACGCAGGCTGGAGTGAGGATGCGGATCGACGCCACCGCCGCCGCGGCCGACCAGCATATCGAAGTTACGATCGCGCATCGCGCCGTAAACCTGATTACCGGTGCCGGAGATGATTTTGGCTTTGATGCCCGCCTGTGCCAGCGTGGACTGTACCGACGTCGCCAAATTCAGGAACGGCTGATCGGACAGGACACGCAGCGTGGTTTCAAATCCATTCGGGTAGCCCGCTTCGGCCAGCAGCGCCTTGGCGCGTGGCACATCCAGCTTGTAGCCAGGATCCGGCAACGTCGCATCCATCCCTTTCTGGATAGGGCGCTGATGATAGAAACCATAGCCAGGCATTACCGTCTTATTGACGCCATCGTAATCAATCAGGTAACGAACCGCTTCGCGCACTTTCGGTTTAGCGAAGTATTCGTTTTTCAGGCTCATTGCAACGTAGTACAGCGTGCCTTTTTTCACTTCATCAACCACAACGTCTTTATCTTGTTTCAATGCATTGATATCCGGCACCGACATCCCAGAGGCAACATCAATATCGCCTTTTTCAATCATCAGGCGCAGCGCCTGTGACTCGGTCATGTGACGGAAAATCACGCGGCGCATTTTCGCGTCGCCCTGCCAGTTGTTCTCAACCTTGCTGATGCGCAGCACGTCTTTCGCCTGCCACACGTCCAGCTTGAACGGGCCAGATCCGGCTTCGTTCGTGGTCAGCCAGCCATTACCCCAGTCACCGTTTTTCTCATGCTGCAGAACCGTTTTGCTGTCCAGCACGGAACCGCTACCCAGCGTCGCCAACGAGTAAAGCACCAGTTTTGGATCGTTCGGTTTTGGCAGTTCGATTTCAACGGTGTGTGCGTCTTTGGCGCGGATCATTTTCTCCACGTTTTCCGCAGTGAAGCCGTAGGATTTCCACGTCGTGGCCTGTGCCATGTTGAGGTTAAGCAGACGCTTCATCGACCAGGCGAAGTCTTGCGCCGTCACGGGGTTACCGGAATGGAACTTGGCGTTATCCACCAGATTGAAGGTAATGACGTTGCCCGCATCATTGACGCTCCAGCTTTTCGCCAGAGAAGGCTGGATGTTACTCAGATTGGCGGGATCCAGCACCACCAGCGAGTCATAGAGGTTGACGATAATGCCCACCACTTCGTTACCGGTCATGGCGGCCGGATCGAGTGAGAGCATGTTGTTCATGTTCATCCCCACGATCAGCTGATCGTCAGGGGTTTTTGCCGATAGAATGGCCGGCGTGGCGGCCATGCAGAGTGAACCTAACAGCAGGGTACGGAGTATTGCTCGTGCTTTCATCATTATTCTCCAAGGTGTGGGAGCATGGAAGACGACAACTTTTTATTTTTTAGGTAAGGCTATCTTTCAGATCGAACAAAAAACCATTAGAACAAAACGTTATTCTTTACTTAGGGTATGCTCCTCAATCCAGTCAAAATTAATATCTTCTCCCAGCCCCGGACGTTGCGGCAGATGCGCAAAGCCCTCGTTGTCCATCGGATCGACAATCGAATTCAGATACGCAGCAGGTTCGTCATAATCGAGGAAAGGATGCAGCAGCCCGCGCTCATACCAGCGGCAGTTTTTGATCGCCCCAACGACGTTGAGGTTTGGCGCACCGTTACCGTGAACTTCGCAGTCCATACCGAAGGATTCTGCCAGGCTCGCGACCTTCATACACGGCCAGAGACCGCCCACGCCTTGCACGCCCGCACGTAAAATGTCGCATGCGCCTTCTTTAACCCAGTCAGCACGGCTGAAGTATTTGCCTGACAGACTTTCCGGCCCGATAACATCGATATCCAGGCTCTTGGTCAGCCAGCTGTAAGACGCCATGCTCTGTTCTTCCATCGGCTCTTCAAACCAGGTGAAATCGAGCTTTTGCAGTTCACGGCCGATGTACAGCGCATCGCTACGGCTGTACCAGTGGTAACCATCCAGCATCAGACAGATATCCGGGCCAACCGCTTCACGTACTGCCGCACAGGCTTGTACGTCAATCTTCGGGCTAGGCGCGAATGACACCGGCGGCATCCAGGTATGCAACTTGATGGCTTTATAGCCGCGCTGCACCAGCTTTTCTGCGAACTGACCGTATTCCTCTGGCGTAGATAAGCCACCTTCCAGCTCATCACCACACATGGTGCTGCCGTAAGCAGGGACTTTTTCACGATAGCCGCCGAGCAGTTTATGCACTGGCATGTTCAGCACACGGCCTTGCAGATCCCACAGTGCGGATTCCACAATCGACAGCGCACGGTCGGTCAGTTGGTTGGCGCTACCGCGTTGCCAGTGCACCAGATCCTGCCACAGGCGCTCACGATCGAACGGGTTCTGCCCGATCAGCACTTTGCGGAAGAAAGCATTAACGATATGAGGGCGAATCACTTCCGGCGGAGCGAAAGCGTAACCTTTTTGCCCATCATCTGCCGTGATGGTTAACAGCGCCATCTTGGCCTGATTTTCAGGTCCCGGGTGTGAATGACCCGCACTGTCGGAAACCCGGCGTGTGGGATAAGTGAAGACGGTGACATCAATTGATTCTATTTTCACGTTGTTACCTGCCTTGATGTTTAACACAACTCATGTACAAGATTTGCGAATGTAAGCTGTATAAATAATTAAAGAATAACTTCACTGACTGTGTTGGCCCTGTCGATAAAAAACACCGCTATTCTTCTGGTACGGCCTCATAAGTCGATCGACGTCACATAAAAGAAATAGCGTGCTAATTAAAAAAAAATGCTGTTTTATTTTCAATTATTAAGGTTGTAACGCCGTTAGTCATTAGGCAATTTCTTCCATATGACGAAATTATGTCGCCGATAACTGTGCAATTGCACACAACCTTGTGAGCATTATCACCAGAAAATTTCATATCCTTATTAAACAAATGGATAATCCCTTAGTTTTATTTTTAAGCATTCAGGAACGTGAATGATTGACGAGGGGGACGATTACTCTGATAGCAGATTGCCCGCTAACCAGTCGGCTTCTGACCAAAAGCGTGCTATAGGTCTCATTTTTGTCAGTCGCTAAAACCCCAACAAAAACCAAGGCTTAAGAAAAAATAAGCAAAATCAGAAAGATACTCATAAAGTAGTATATAAAAGACAATTTGATGTACATCAATAAGCGCCCAGTGTGGAGCGATAAGGTAACCTCAGAAGAAGCAATTTTGAGGCAAAAATGAACAAAGTCAGACTCGCTGTTATCGGTAACGGGATGGTTGGCCACCGTTTTATCGAAGAGTTGCTGGATAAGGCCCCAACGTCCACCTACGATATTACCGTTTTTTGTGAAGAACCCCGCGTCGCCTACGATCGTGTCCACCTCTCTTCTTACTTCGCTCACCACACGGTAGAAGAGCTCTCTTTAGTACGCGAAGGCTACTACGAAAAGAATGGCGTTAAAGTCCTGCTCGGTGAACGCGCCATCACCATCAACCGCAGTGAAAAAGCCATTCACTCCAATTCCGGCCGTACCGTGTATTACGACAAGTTAATCATGGCCACCGGCTCCTATCCGTGGATCCCGTCAATTAAAGGATCAAACGGGCAGGACTGTTTCGTCTACCGCACCATTGAAGATCTGAACGCCATCGAAAACTGCGCACGCCGTAGCAAACGCGGCGCGGTGATCGGCGGGGGTCTATTAGGTCTGGAAGCCGCTGGCGCGCTGAAACACCTTGGCGTGGAAACGCACGTCATTGAGTTCGCCCCGGTGCTCATGGCTGAACAGCTGGATGCACAGGGCGGCGCCCTGCTGCAACGCAAGATTGAAAACATGGGTGTGCGTGTGCACACCAGTAAGAATACGCAGGCCATTCAGCATTCCGGTCTGGAAAACCGCAAAACGATGGTGTTTGCCGACGGCAGCACGCTGGAAGTCGACTTCATCGTGTTCTCGACCGGTATCCGCGCACAGGACAAACTGGCGCGCCAGTGTGCGCTGGAAATCGGCCCACGCGGCGGTATCGCGATTAACGACTGGTGCCAAACCTCCGATCCAGACGTCTACGCTATCGGCGAATGTGCCGCCTGGCAGGGCAGGCCATTTGGGTTGGTCGCCCCCGGCTACAAGATGGCGCAGGTTGCCGTCGACCACCTGTTAGGGCATGAAAACCGATTCCAGGGTGCCGACATGAGCGCCAAGCTCAAGCTGATGGGCGTGGATGTTGGCGGGATTGGTGATGCACACGGCCATACGCCGGGCTCTCGCAGCTACATGTGGCTAGATGAAAATAAAGAAACCTACAAACGTCTGATCGTCAGCGCCGACAATAAAACGCTGCTCGGTGCGGTACTGGTCGGCGACACACGGGATTACGGCAACCTGCTGCAATTCATGCTGAACAAAATCCCGCTGCCGGATTCTCCTGAAGCGCTGATTCTTCCTGCATCCGCTGGCAGTGCGAAACCGACGCTGGGTGTCGATGCGCTGCCAGAAAGTGCGCAAATCTGCTCCTGCTTCGACGTGTCTAAAGGCGACATCATCAAAGCGATTAACGGCGGCTGTCATACTGTCGCGGCGCTTAAGGAAACCACCAAGGCCGGTACAGGCTGCGGCGGCTGTATCCCGCTGCTTACGCAGGTGTTAAACGCGGAACTCAGCAAACAGGGGATCGAAGTCAATAATCACCTGTGTGAACACTTCGCCTATTCGCGTCAGGAGCTGTACCACCTGATCCAAATCGAAAAAATCAAAACGTTCGATCAACTGCTGGAGAAACACGGTTCAGGCTACGGCTGTGAAGTCTGTAAACCAACCGCCGCGTCTCTGTTGGCTTCCTGCTGGAACGAGTACGTGCTCAAACCGCAGCACACGCCGTTGCAGGATTCTAACGATAACTTCCTCGGCAATATCCAGAAAGACGGCACCTACTCCGTGATCCCACGCTCCGCAGGCGGGGAAATCACACCGGATGGCCTGATCGCCATTGGTCGCATCGCGAAGCAATACAACCTGTACACCAAAATGACCGGCTCTCAGCGCATGGCGCTATTCGGCGTACAGAAAGACGATCTACCTGACGTGTGGGCTCAGCTCATCGAAGCCGGGTTTGAAACCGGCCACGCTTACGCCAAGGCGTTACGTATGGCAAAAACCTGCGTCGGCAGCACCTGGTGCCGCTTTGGCGTCGGCGACAGCGTGGGCTTTGGCGTAGAACTGGAAAACCGCTACAAAGGTATCCGCACCCCACACAAAATGAAATTTGGCGTCTCCGGCTGTACGCGGGAATGTGCAGAAGCACAGGGTAAAGACGTGGGGATTATCGCCACCGAAAAAGGCTGGAACCTCTATGTATGCGGCAACGGCGGGATGAAACCGCGCCACGCCGACCTGCTGGCAGCCGACTTAGATCGCGAAACGGTAGTCCGCTATCTGGACCGCTTCATGATGTTCTACATCCGTACAGCCGATAAGCTCCAGCGTACGTCCGTCTGGCTGGATAACCTCGAAGGCGGTATCGACTATCTGCGCAATGTGATTGTGAAAGACAAGCTGGGCATTAACGATCAGCTTGAAGCCGATATCGCACGGCTGCGAGAAGGTTACCTCTGTGAATGGCAGGCAACGCTGGAAGATCCAGAAGCACAGAAACGCTTTGCCCACTTCATTAACAGCCCAGTACGTGACCCGAACGTGCAAATGGTGAGTGAACGTCAACAACACCGTCCGGCGCGCCCTGCCGAGCGCATTCCGGTAAAACAGATTGAACTAGAGGAGGAAAACGCATGAGCCAGTGGACTACGGTATGTAAGTTAGACGACATCCTGCCCGGCACTGGCGTTTGCGCCCTCGTCGAGCAGCAACAGATTGCTGTGTTCCGCCCACGTAACGATGAGCAGGTTTACGCCATCAGCAATATCGATCCGTTCGCGCAGGCGAGCGTATTAAGTCGCGGGATAGTGGGCGAGCATCAGGACGATCTTTGGGTCGCAAGCCCATTGAAAAAACAGCATTTCCGCCTTTATGATGGCTTCTGTCTGGAGGATGGAGCCTATTCTGTTGCAGCTTATGATACTCAGGTAACAAACGGTAATGTGCAAATATCTATCGCAGACCGTGACATCGCGGTTGATAATAGCCAACCATTACCCTAATAACCTGAGCTTTCAAGAGGCGTTACATGGATTACCTGCCAATATTCTGTCAGTTGCACGATAAACCTTGTCTATTGGTAGGAGGGGGTGAAATAGCCGAGCGTAAAGCCCGGCTATTGCTGGATGCTGGCGCAGTGATTACCGTCAATGCGCTCGATTTTAACGATCAATTTCGAGCGTGGGAGCAGGATGCTCAATTAACGCTGGTACACGGCACCTTCGATCCCACGTTACTGGACGCGGTGTGGCTGGTGATTGCCGCCACCGACGATCAGGACGTCAATAACCATGTCTATGCCAGCGCCAGCGAGCGCCGGATTTTCTGCAACGTGGTTGATTCACCAGAACGCGCCAGCTTCATTATGCCGTCGATCATTGATCGTTCACCGCTGATGGTCGCGGTGTCTTCTGGCGGTGCCGCACCGGTATTGGCTCGGCTACTGCGGGAAAAACTGGAAAGTATTCTGCCGCAAAATCTCGGTAAGCTGGCGACATACGCAGGCGAATTGCGCAGTCGGGTCAAAAGCCGGTTCCGCAATATGAGCGCGCGCCGTCGCTTCTGGGAAAAGCTCTTCGTACACGATCGTCTGGCGCAGGCGCTGGCAAACGACAATAGCCAAAGCGTTAACCAACTGACAGAACTCCTTTTCTCCGCGCCGCTCGATGACCGGGGTGAAGTCACGCTGGTCGGCGCCGGGCCGGGCGATGCGGGATTACTGACGTTGAAAGGCCTACAGCATCTCCAGCAGGCCGACATCGTCGTTTACGATCGACTGGTATCGAAAGAGATTCTCAACCTGTCACGCCGCGACGCCGAGCGAATCTTCGTCGGCAAAGCCTCTGGCTATCACAGCGTTCCTCAGGATCAAATCAATCAGTTGCTGGAAGAAAAGGCACGCGCCGGTCATCGGGTCGTCAGGCTGAAAGGCGGCGACCCCTTTATCTTTGGCCGTGGTGCCGAAGAGCTGGAATACCTGCAACAGGCGGGCGTACCATTCTCCGTCGTCCCCGGTATTACTGCCGCGTCGGGCTGTTCAGCCTACAGCGGTATCCCGCTCACCCATCGCGATCACTCGCAGGGCGTCAGGCTGATCACTGGACACGTCAAGCACGACACCGATCTGGACTGGTCCAGCCTCGCCGCAGAAAAACAGACGCTAGTGTTTTACATGGGCCTTCAGCAGGCTGAGCACATTCAAAGTAAGCTCATCGAACAGCAGTTACCGGAAACCGTGCCTGTCGCGATTATCGAAAACGGCACCTCAACCAAACAGCGCGTTCTGAGTGGACAGCTCTCCCAACTGAGCGAATTAGCGCAGCAGGCCAGCAGCCCGAGTTTGATCATCATCGGCAACGTTGTCGGGCTGCGGGAAAAATTGAGCTGGTTCTCTGACCAGACAGCATAATCCTCTCCCTATCGCCCTACTCACCCGCTATCCGCTCTGCCGGATAGCGGTTATTGCACCATCATAATGCAATGCCCCGCCAGATAGCATAACAATGCACTATTTTGAACATACTCCCTTACAAAATGTCACTTTAATGCTTTACCGCAGGCCACATCTGCCTTATTTTGACTAAAACAAAACCCATTAATAAGCAGACTATATGAATAAATAATCAATAATCGTTTACATAAAACGTGGCCCGACTATTGCTTAGCTTTTTAATAGATTCGCGGCACGACCTCTGAATCGTTCCTATCGAACCGATTTCATCGTCAAGCCATCGTGGTTTATCGAAATTAGTGCCTCATCGAATGAGTACATATCGAAGGGTGATACATCGCGTCATTACGTATTTCTACTTTCGTTCCTGAACGGAGTATGTAGTTCTCTCATCACAAAAACAGTTCTGTTCAGCAGAACAATAAGCAAGCAGTTTGGAGTCACTTGTGGAAGACGTTACTTTCTGGCAGCTCATCAGTTTTGGTGAACATGGCTGGGGGAAATTATTACTAATCGGGGCAGGAATGACGCTCGCACTGGCGATCGGCGGCTTCCTGCTGGGGGCGGTGATCGGCACGATCGGTGCCTGGTCCAAAATTTGCGGCAATCGCCCCGTGCGCTATCTGGCCGATGGCTATACGACTCTTATCCGTGGAGTCCCCGATCTACTCATCATCTACCTGCTATATTTCGGCGGCAGCTCTGCGTTAACCCTGTTCGCCAAACTGTTTGGCAGCAATGAGTTCTTTGGCTTTCCTGGCTTCCTCGCTGGGGTAATCGCCGTCGGCATTTCCTCCGGCGCGCAGCAGACGGAAGTCTATCGCGGAGCCTTCTACGCCGTCTCCAAAGGGGAAATTGAGGCCGCCAAAGCCTGCGGTATGCCAACGCTACTGCGCCTGCGCCGCATCATCGTACCGCTCCTGCTGCGCCACGCGATCCCCCCACTCGGCAACGTGTGGCAGCTGGTATTGAAAACCTCCGCGCTGGTTTCCGTTACTGGCGTCGCTGAACTATTGACGCAGGCGCAAACTGGCGCAGGCTCTACCGGCAAACCGTTTGATTTCTTCATGGCGGCCGCGCTGCTGTATCTGGCTATCTCAATCTGTTCCGGCTGGATTATGCGCCGTGCTGAGTCTCATTATTCCCGGGGTGTGAAACGCTGATGGATTTTCCTTTTCTGTACGAAACGTTTCTGGAGATTATTCCCGGTATCCCGTTAACCCTGCAACTGGCGGTCAGCTCGGTCTTTCTAGGCTTCTTTCTGGCGCTAGGCTTGGCGTTGATGCAGCTGTCATCCTTTGCCGTCCTGCGCTCCATTGCCCGAACCTACGTGCTGTTTTTCCGCGGTACGCCGCTGCTGGTTCAGCTGTTCCTGATTTACTACGGGCTGGGGCAATTCCCCTGGGTTCGGGAAAGCATACTGTGGCCATTCCTGCGGGAGCCACACTGGTGCGCCCTGCTGTCGCTCAGCCTGTGTACCGGTGCCTATGCCAGTGAAATTATCCGTGGCGGATTGCAGTCCGTTCCGGTGGGCCAAATCGAATCTGCACGCGCCTGCGGCATGCCGTCGTTCATGATTTTCAAGCGTATCGTTTTTCCGCTGGCAATCCGTCAGGCGCTTCCCGCTTACGGTAATGAGCTGATCTCGATGGTCAAGTCGACCTCGCTGGCTTCCATCATCACGCTGATGGAAATCACTGGGATCGCTGCACGCCTCATCGCGGAAACTTACCGAGCGCTTGAAGTGTTCCTGGTCGCCGGTGCTATTTATCTGTTTATTAACCTTATTCTGACACGTTTACTGATGTGGACAGAATTTACGCTTACCCCTCATCTCCGTGCGCCGGGTGCGCAACCGGCAGCGAAAAAAATTAAGAAATTGGGAGATCTGCAATGACGACACCCGCCATTAGCCTGCGCAACATTCATAAAAGCTTCGGTTCTCTGGACGTCCTGAAAGGGATTTCGATTGAGGCCAATCAGGGGGAAGTCATCTCAATTCTGGGATCGTCCGGTTCAGGTAAATCGACGCTGCTGCGCTGTAGCAACCTGCTTGAGCTTCCCGATCAGGGCGAGATTATCGTCGGCGGAGAAGCGATTGAAATGAAGCCGAACCGCAAAGGACAGAACCGTCCGTCGAACCTCAAACAGATCGACAGAATTCGTACCCAGTTGGGCATGGTGTTCCAGAATTTTAACCTCTGGTCACACAAGACCGTGCTGGAAAACATCATCGAAGCGCCCGTGCACGTCTTAAAGCGTCCACAGGCGGAATGCGTGGAACACGCCGAACAGCTGTTAGAGAAAGTCGGCCTGGCGGATAAGCGTCACTACTATCCCGCACATTTGTCCGGTGGACAGCAGCAGCGCGCCGCAATTGCCCGTGCGCTCGCGATGGAACCGAAAGTGATGCTGTTTGATGAGCCGACCTCCGCGCTCGACCCAGAGCTGGTCGGCGAAGTGCTGCGCGTCATGCGCACGCTGGCGGACGAAGGGATGACCATGCTGGTCGTGACCCACGAAATGGATTTTGCCCGCGAAGTCTCCAACCGCATCGTCTTCCTCCATCAGGGGGAAATTGAAGAACAGGGAACGCCGGAGCATGTCTTCACTGCCAGCCAGTCGGCTCGCTTCCGGCAATTTATTGCCAGTTGGTAAACACAACCCCACAGATTTCGTACACAGGTATAAACATCCACCTGAGGTAAGAAAACAATGGGAATCATAATTTTATAATAGACATACCCTAAATAATTCGAGTTGCGTGAAGGCGGCAACCGCGCGAATCCCCAGGAGCTTACAAAAGTAAGTGACTGGGGTGAGTAAGGACAGCCAACGCACAAGCAGCTTGAAGTATGACGGGTATGAAATGCCGGGAGAAACCATCATGATCAAATCAAAACTCACACTGCTCGCCTGCTCGCTGTGTATGGCAGGAACGCTGGCTGCCTCATTCACTGCCTCAGCAGAAGAGAAAAAATGGACGACCGTCCGCATCGCGACCGAAGGCGCTTACCACCCGTATAACTTCACCAAACCAGACGGTACGCTGGATGGCATGGAGATCGAGCTGTACAAAGTGCTGTGTAACAACATGCAGGTGAAATGCGAGATCATGGTTCAACCCTTCGCCAGCGCTATTCCTGCGCTGAACGCGGGTAAATATGATGCGATCATCGCAGGTATGTCCGCCACGGCAAAACGCCGTGAGGTGATTGATTTCAGCCAGCCGTACACGCAGGCAGGGCAGACTTTCGCCGTGCTGAAATCCAGCTCACTCGCCAAAGATTTCCCAGACGCGGGCGTGCGTTTCTCCATTGAGCCCGCCGATGAAGCAAAAGCACTGGCAGAGGTTGAGAAACTGAAACCGCTGCTGGAAGGCAAAACTATTGGCGTACAATCCGCCTCTATCGCCAGCGCCTTTTTGGATAAATATCTGAAAGGCGTGATGAAAGTACGCGAATATAAAACTACACAGGAACACGATCTGGATCTGAAAGCAGGCCGTGTGGATCTGGTCATCGCTTCCGCGCCTTACCTGAAAAGCACAACGGACAAGCCTGGCAATGAGAACATCGTGATGCCAGGGCCACAGTTCATCGGTGGTATTCTGGGCAGCGGTTCTTCCGTTGGCCTGCGTAAAAGCGATCCTGAGCTGAAAGCTATGTTCGACAAGGCAATCGATCAGGCTAAACAAGACGGTACCATCAGAAAGCTGAGCGAAAAATGGTTCGGCATGGACACCACGCCGCTCTAAGCGTTACCCAATCGCTAAATCGCGTGTCATGGCTGACTGGCTGTGACACGCCCCTCGCCAATGCCATCAAAGAAATCAAACGAGCACACCACGCATGAATGCAATACACACTGAAGGAACGCTGCCGGCCGTTAATCGCCAGAACGTGGAAGAGATCTGCGGTCTGATTGCCACCAAGCGACAGCAGTTCTGTACGCTGAGCGACGGCATCTGGGACACGCCGGAACTGAACTATGAAGAGCATCGTTCGGCGGCACAGCACGAAGCCATCCTGAAAGCAGAAGGCTTCCGCCTGACGAAAGGCATCGCCGACATGCCGACCGCACTGCTGGGTGAATTCGGCGAAGGTTTGCCGATTATCGCCATTCTGGGTGAATACGATGCGCTGCCGGGCCTGAGCCAACAGGCGAATGTCGCTGAGCCAAAGCCGCTGGAAAACGGTGGCAACGGCCACGGCTGCGGACATAACCTGCTCGGTACCGCAGCGCTACAGGCGGCGACGGCAGTGAAAGATTATCTGCAAAAGCATGCACTGGCTGGAACCGTGCGCTTTTACGGCTGCCCTGCGGAAGAAGGCGGATCGTCCAAAGGCTTTATGGTCAAGGAAGGCGTTTTTAATGACGTCGATATCGCCCTCTGCTGGCACCCGGCGACCTTCACCGGCGTCAACAGCCCGGTATCGCTGGCCTGTAACGAACTGAATTTTTACTTCAAAGGTCGTGCAGCTCATGCCGCCAGCAGCCCACATCTGGGACGCAGCGCGCTGGATGCCGTGGAACTCATGAACGTTGGCGTGAATTACATGCGCGAACACATGCCGTCCTCTGCCCGCATCCACTATGCGATTACCGACAGCGGCGGCCACGCCCCGAACGTCGTTCAGGCCAACGCCACCGTGCGTTACCTCGTACGGGCACGTCAGTTGCCAGAACTGCACCAGTTGGTCAAACGCGTGAAGAAAATTGCCGAAGGCGCGGCGCTGATGACGGAAACCGAAGTCAGCAGCGAAGTGATTAGCGGTGATGCCAATCTGCTGGCGAACCCGCCGCTGGAAGCGCGTATGCACGAACATCTGCTGGCGCTCGGCCCGATACCGTTCGATGACGAAGACCGCAAAATGGCAGCGATGTTCCAGACCGCGCTGAGCGCCGAAGACATTGCCGAATCCTACGCGCGTTTCGGCGTTAAACCGCAGCCGGGTTTAACGCTGCACGACGGAATTTATCCGCTGTATAGTCCGAATGACGCCTTCATCGGCTCTACCGACGTGGGGACGGTCAGTTGGGTTGTGCCGACCGTGCAGATTCGCAGCGCCACTTACGCCATCGGCACACCGGCGCATTCGTGGCAGCTGGTCGCACAGGGAAAAACCGGTGCCGCACACAAGGGCACGGAATACGCGGCGAAAGCGATGGCATCATTGGCTATCGACCTGCTGGTCACGCCCGAACTGATTGCACAGGCAAAAGCCGACCATCAGGAAAGATTGCAGCAGACACCGTTTGAGAACCCGATTCCAGACGACGTATTTCCGCCTATCCCACGGGGATAAAGTAGCGGATTCGAAGGGATAGATAAGCAGTAGCAGGAAACCGTCAGGAGAGATCCTCCTGACGGTAATTAAGAGTTACGGGCGGCCAACAAAACCGATAGCGTCGTAGACTTTTTTCAGCGTTTCCTGTGCGCGAGCGCTTGCCTTGTCAGCCCCTTCACGCATGATCTGTTGCAGGAACGCCTCATCGTTACGGTAGCGGTGATAACGCTCTTGCAGCTCAGACAGCATACCGGATACGGCATCCGCCACCGCGCCTTTCAGGTGACCATACATCTGGCCGTTAAATTCCTGCTCCAGCTCAGGGATGGGTTTTCCCGTGACGCCAGACAGAATATCCAACAGGTTGGATACCCCAGCTTTATTCGCCACGTCATAACGCACGACAGGTGGCTCGTCGGAATCCGTCATCGCGCGTTTGATCTTCTTCACCACCGCTTTCGGATCTTCCAGCAGCCCGATAACGTTATTGCGGTTATCGTCAGACTTGGACATCTTCTTGGTCGGTTCCAGCAGTGACATCACGCGGGCACCCGATTTCGGAATGAACGGCTCTGGTACTTTGAAAATATCGCCATACAGGCTGTTGAAGCGCTGACCAACGTCACGGCTCAGCTCCAGGTGCTGTTTTTGATCTTCACCCACTGGCACCTGATTCGTTTGGTACAGCAGGATATCCGCCGCCATCAGCACGGGATAACTAAACAGACCGGCGTTGATGTTCTCTTCGTAACGCGCGGATTTATCCTTGAACTGCGTCATGCGGCTCAGTTCTCCGAAATACGCGTAGCAGTTCAGTATCCAGCTCAGTTGGCTGTGCTCAGGCACGTGCGACTGAACAAAAATGGTGCTCTTTTTCGGATCGATACCACAGGCCAGATACAGCGCCAGCGTATCCAGCGTCGCTTTTCTCAGCGCCTGCGGATCCTGACGTACCGTGATGGCATGCAAATCCACAATGCAATAGATGCAGTCATAATCGTCCTGCATGTTGACCCACTGACGTAACGCCCCCATGTAGTTACCAATGGTCAATTCACCAGACGGCTGCGCACCGCTAAATACAATGGGCTTGCTCATACTAAGGGTTCCTGATTGTGTGAAGAAGAATGCCCGATCAGGGGCAAAATATCGGCAAAACGATCCAGAACGACATCCGGCTGACTCAGCTCGATCGCTTCACCATAGTTATAACCATACGTCATGCCGACACTGCGGCAGCTCGCCGCCTGTGCCGCCTGAATATCATTGCGGGAATCACCGACGAACAGGAGTTCGCTGGCACGCAGCCCCAGCTTACCGAGCACCAAATAGAGCGGCGCAGGATGCGGCTTTTTCACAATGACGTCATCGCCACCGATGATCAGCGAAAAATAGTCGCCAATCCCTAATCCAGCCAGCAGCGGTGCAACGAACGGCGTGGGTTTATTGGTCACCACCGCCATCGGAACGCCCTGCTGCGCCAACTGCGCCAGCGTCTCTTTTACCTGTGGAAACAGCGTGCTGCCGCTATCCACCGTTTGCGCATAATAGCTATCGAACCGCTCACGGGTTTCTTGCAAGCGTTCACCTGTTGGTTCAACGCCAGCCCAGCGCAGCGCCCGTTCCACCATCACGTCCGCACCGTTACCAATCCAGGTTGCGACACGCGCTTCGCCCGCAGCAGGCAACGACTGCGCCACTAAGGCCTGATCGATAGCCGCCGCCAGACCCGGTGCGCTGTGAATCAGCGTCCCGTCCAAATCAAAAGCCAATCCGCGAACTGCGGTTAATTCAGTCATGTGTCGTCCTTGAAATTTCACTACGCATTTGATCAATGACAGCGCGGTAATCTGGATGACCAAAAATAGCCGAGCCCGCCACAAACATATCCGCGCCCGCTTCAGCAATCGCGCCGATATTTTCTACTTTTACGCCGCCATCAACTTCCAGTCGAATGTCGTAACCGCTGTCGTCGATCAAGCGACGAACCTGACGCAGTTTATCCAGCGTGCTGGGAATAAAGGACTGGCCGCCAAATCCAGGGTTAACCGACATCAGCAGAATGATATCCAGCTTATCCATGACGTAATCGAGATAACTCAGCGGCGTCGCCGGGTTAAACACCAAGCCGGCTTTGCAGCCGTGATCTTTGATCAGCTGCAATGAGCGATCGAGATGATCCGTGGCTTCGGGATGAAAGGTAATGAAACTGGCACCCGCGTTGGCGAAATCAGGGATGATACGATCAACCGGTTTCACCATCAGGTGAACGTCAATCGGCGCGGTAATGCCGTAATCGCGCAGGGATTTCAGGACCAGTGGGCCAATCGTCAAATTTGGCACATAGTGGTTATCCATGACATCAAAATGGACCACATCAGCCCCGGCAGCCAATACGTTAGCGGTATCTTCACCAAGACGGGCAAAATCAGCCGACAAAATGGACGGCGCGATTAAAAACGGTTTCATTCATTTCTCCAAACGGTAAAGTCTGAATGCCTGCGGGTAACCTCTTCCCGGCTAATGACGCCTCTCAGACGGCATTAACCGATTCACCGCGCTCTGTTTACCCCAAACGGTATTACCGATATAGGGCTAATAACTCGTTTACTTTACTACGCCCTAAAATATTACGGCTAATCGTTCTGCGCGCTTTAACAACATAGAGCACAGCTTCCTGATACCACTCACGGGTCAGCACCGTGTCATGATTGGAAATCAGCACCGGTATCTTGCTTTCTACTGACAAACGACGTGCCAATTGCGCCAAACTCTGCTGGTCGGCACGGCTGAAATTATTGGTGTGGTAGGCCGTAAAATTCGCGGTCGCAGACAGCGGCGCATAAGGCGGATCGCAATAAATGACCGATCCCTTCTCTGCTTTTTCCAGCGTGTCCTGATAGTGCTCACAGACGAAGGTGGCATTTTGCGCTTTGAAGGCGAACCAGCGAATTTCTTCTTCAGGAAAATAAGGCTTCTTGTAGCGCCCGAAAGGAACATTGAATTCACCGCGCATGTTGTAACGGCACAAGCCGTTATAGCAGTGACGATTCAAATAGAGGAACAGCAGCGCGCGCCGATAGGCATCGCTGCAAAGGTTAAATTCGTCACGCAGCAGATAAAATGTCTCTGACGTGTTGACCTCATCCGTAAAAAGTTTACGGGCGTCGGTAACAAACTCATCTGCATTCGATTTAACGATATTGTAGAGATTAATCAGGTCGCTATTAATATCAGCCAGTATGTAGCGATCGTATTCCGTATTCAGAAACACGGAACCCGCGCCAACAAAGGGCTCAATGAGACAGTCTCCTGCGGGTAAATAGCGACGAATTTCTTCTACCAGCGGATATTTACCACCAGCCCATTTTAAAAAAGCGCGGTTCTTCTTCATGCCGTCGTTAGTTACTCATACGTTTCAGAGCCGCGGATTGTACTCTGTGTCAGACAGCACATCAGGGCTAAAATTGGTGTTACTTATTCAAGTCCTGCTTCACCTGACGGATCGGCTTAACCCATGGTTTTTTCGCTTGTACCTCTGCGGGCAACGCGGCAATTGCCTGTTTCGCTTCCGCAGAAGAAGCATAGACTCCGGTCACTAACACATACCAGGATTTTCCGTCTCGTTTCGTTTCATACACCCACGAATGGGCGAGATTATGTTGTTTTGCGTAGGCTTTCAGCGTATCCGAGCGTGACGCGCTGCTCAGTTGCAGCGTAAAACTGCTCGCAGGCGCATTCTGTACGGAGACGTTCTGCCCGGCCGCTGCAGGAGCCGCTTTTGCGTTAGCGGCGGGTTTGCTTGCTACTGGCGCTTTTGGCGCGCTGTTCGCAGCAGGCTTCGCGTTGCTAGCGTGTGCAGGCGTCGCGTTGTGCGTATTTTTAGCAGATGAGGTCGCAGGCGTTTTCCCCGCCGGAGCAACCGTCGCAGGTGCCGTTGGCAGCGTCGAGTTTCCTGCCGCACCCTGAGAGAATTCGCTCACGCGCCCTTGCTGTTGCGACAGCGCATCGGTGATATTGCCCGGTAGCTCAATACGCTGCTGGCCTGCCACCGGCGGTTGAATCTGTGCATCCGTCGGCGTACCGGAAATCGGTGGAGCACTCAATGTCTGAGGCGACGTCGGCGTTTGAGAAGGCGTCTGCCCTGGCATTTGACCATGACTGGCCTCGCCAGAAACGGCCGCAGGGCTTTCACTCGAAGAGGAAGGCTGCGTGCTCTGGGTCATGGAGGACGAGGAAGAGAGATCGATATTTCGCTCGCCACTCGCTTGATTCTGCGTCTGCGGCGTTTGTGGCTGAGAAGGTGCCTGCAAGGCCGATCCAATACCCACGATCAGCAACACCAGCACCACAATCCCGATGCCAATCATCAGGTGCTGTCTGGAAAGCGCGATCTTAGGTACCGCGAAGTTGCTGCTTTTCTGCTGACGAGTAGGTCGACGGTCACTGGTATCAGGCTTCAGCTCATCTTCCGGCTTGAACTCATCCATTTAACATCTCCCCACTAAAAAGCTCGAATTCGCCACGCGGTCGCCAAGGCGAATCATTGAATCGTAACGCATTGTATTTTATTAACCATAACCCATCAGGGCGTGTCTGTCGTTAATACTTATCTTTCATAACGGATTGTCTTTCATAACGGATTGTCTCTCATAACCCGATAGCATTACGCATCAGGCAAGACAATCAGCTATCGAAGCCAACACCATGTCATGCGCGACGCCGCCACGAACTTCTGATTGACCAATTGCCGTTGGCAGCACCAGACGTAACTCACCCGCCAGCACTTTCTTGTCGCGCATCATATGAGGAAGATAGGATTCAGGTGTCATTTGCGTTGGGCCGTTTACTGGTAAGCCAGCGCGAATCAGCAGAGACTTGACTCGCTCGACATCCTCAACGGAGAACTGCCCAAGGCGACGTGCCGTATGCGCAGCCATCACCATGCCTGCCGCAACCGCTTCGCCGTGAAGCCAGTTACCGTAGCCCATTTCAGCTTCAATGGCATGCCCGTAAGTATGGCCCAAGTTGAGCAACGCACGCATGCCACTTTCACGTTCATCTGCTGCAACCACCGCTGCTTTGATTTCACAGCAGCGACGAATGCAGTAAGCCAGCGCGTCATGCTGTAGCGCACGCACGGCTTCAATGTTTTCTTCGAGCCAAAGAAAGAAATCGCGATCCAGAATAATGCCGTACTTGATGACTTCCGCCAGCCCGGATGACAACTCCCGTGCCGGTAAAGATTTCAGGCAGTCCAGATCGATCACAACCGATACGGGCTGGTAGAACGCCCCGATCATGTTTTTACCCAACGGGTGATTGACGGCGGTTTTACCACCGACGGAGGAATCTACCTGCGATAACAGCGTTGTGGGCACCTGAATAAACCGGACGCCACGCTGATAACTGGCCGCGGCAAAACCGGCTAAATCGCCGATGACACCGCCACCCAAGGCAACAATCGTCGTATCACGACCATGCGGTTTCGCCAACAGCGCGGTAAAAACCTGATCCAATACGGTCAGCGATTTGTGCTGCTCGCCGTCAGGTAAGATAACCTGATCGACATGCACGCCACTGTTTTCCAACACACCACGAACGCGGTCAAGGTACAGAGGAGCCAACGTCTGGTTCGTCACCAGCATGGCCTGCTCCCCCGCTTTCAACGGCATAAAAGAAGCCGAATCATCAAATAATCCAGCGGCTATCGTAATGGGATAACTACGTTCCCCTAGTGTTACGGTAATTCTTTCCATGCGCGTTAAACAACCCGTTCAGGATCCGCTCAATGCGGATAAGGTATGCTCTTAGTTACTTTCCAGCATATTGATAATCTGGTTAGCAACGACCTTGGCACTTTGCTCGTCAGTCCGAATAGTCACGTCAGCGATTTCTTCATAAAGCGGGTTCCGCTCTTTCGCCAACGCTTCCAATACTTCACGTGGAGGGGTTTCAACCTGAAGTAACGGACGCTTCTTGTCACGCTGCGTGCGGGCAAGCTGTTTCTCGATTGTCGTTTCCAAATAAACGACAACGCCGCGCGCGGAAAGACGATTGCGCGTCTCACGTGATTTGACTGAGCCACCGCCTGTCGCCAGTACAATGCCTTGCTTTTCCGTCAATTCATTAATGACTTTCTCTTCACGATCGCGGAAGCCTTCTTCGCCTTCCACATCGAATACCCAGCCCACATCAGCCCCAGTGCGTCGCTCAATTTCTTGATCGGAGTCGAAAAACTCCATATTGAGTTGTTGAGCTAACTGACGGCCAATAGTGCTTTTGCCGGCACCCATAGGCCCAACCAGAAAGATATTGCGTTTCTCTGCCATGTTTTTTGGTATTACTAAGACAATTCGTTAATGATAACCCGCCCCGCCAATCAACCCAGCGGCGGGACCTAAACTGAAACCTCATGAGCGATAGTGCGAGAATCAGACAAAAAATTATCTCAAGACTCAGGGTAGTTTGGCAACCGAATAAAATGTCACACCGACCACAGGTGGTCAATGTAGTATGTTTTATCGACATTTTCGGTGGAACAACACTTCAGTGCTCAATTCGCTAACCCTTGTAAGCTAAATCCGCCGCAGCGTCAAACTCATAAGCGACGAACGTGACAAAATATTGCGCCCAATCCGAAAAAAAAACACCGTATGACATCAGAGCCCGCCTGGGTTTACTCATGATGACGCGGGTATCAGCGTCGGCGTAATGAAAATGACCAATTCTCGTCGCGTATGCTGCTGAGTATGGTTTCTGAACAGATGACCAAATACGGGAACCTCGCCCAATAATGGTACCTGTCTGTCGCTGTTCTTTTTTTGCTGCTGGAAAATGCCGCCTAAAACGATAGTTTCTCCATCAGCAACCGTCACCTGGGTTTGGATTTCCTGTTTGTCGATCGCTAACGCTTCACCATTATCACCCTGCTTGATCGTCTGCCCCGGCATGTTTTGGCTAATTTTCAGGTTCAGCGTAATCCGCCCGGCACGCAGAATGTCCGGCGTAACCTCCATCCCTAATACCGCTTCTTTGAACTCGATAGACGTCGATCCGCTGGCACCGCTGGAAACCTGATACGGAATTTCCGTGCCTTGTTTAATACTGGCGGTCTGCTGGTGCGCAGTAAACAAGCGAGGGCTGGCGATAATCTCGACCTGACTTTCCTGTTCCAGCGCCATTAACTCCAGATCCAGCAAGCGGCCATTCAGCCGCGCCAAATGGAACCCGGCATTGATCGCTGGCGTATCCACTGGCAGGCCAACGTTAAAATTATTCAGCCTGAGCGCCTTGTTCGCCGCGTCCCCTTCTCCCAGCCCCCAGTTTACGCCCAGCGCCTGCAGGTGCTCGCTGCTGATAGTGACGATATGCGCCGCCAGCTGTACCTGCGCCAAGGGCAGATCAAGCTCCTTCACCCACGGTTCGAGCTGTGTCAGAGCCTCTTCCGTATCGCGAATCAATAAAGTATTCGTCCGTTTATCCACGGTTACGCTGCCACGCGTAGACAGCAGCGTTCCACGCTGAGCCTGAACACTGGCCGCCACTTCCGTCGCGTCAGCATATTGCAATGCAACAGAGATATTATGCAGCGGTAATTTCTGCGCCTGCTCCGCTACACGCTCGTCCCGTTCTTTCTGCAAGGACTCAAGGTGATCGACAGGGAAAACCATCAGCACGTTGCCGTTCCGCTCGACGCTAAGCTTCCCCATGCGTAAAACAATATCCAGTGCCTGCTGCCAGGGAATATCTGCCAGCCTCAGGCTAAGATTCCCCGTCACGCCCGGAGCGATCACCACATTGAGCTGCTGGTGATCGGCTAACGCCTGTAGCACCCGAGGTATCGGTGAATCTTCAAACGCCATCGATACCGAGCTTTCCGCACTAGCCTGAAACGGCGCGGTGAGAAGAAGTAGCCAGCTCCACGCCGCCACTCGACATAACATCTTCATATTCATAACCTTCCTTGTTATCGAAATACGCTGTTATCAGCGTTGTTTTCAACGAACGGTTGTCCAAAAATTACGTTCAAAATACGTGTCGCCAGACAAATCTCACCTATTCCGTGGGCTTAGTGATAAACGGAGAAAACAGCAGCAGGCTATCTGGCAGGCCATCACAGACAGCCTCATGCGCTGTCGGGACAAGTTTGGCCCCTGATTGATCCAATTGGCTGACTAGCCAGTACCCTGGGGGAACCGTTTCGCCACTTGTCAGCTTGATCCAACCGACCTCCGGCTGTGCTAGCCAACCAATCCAGCGATCGCCAGAGCCAATCACGCCTTTTAGCTGCCACGGTGGCAATGTCGCTGAGGGCAGACAAGGCGTAGTAGCCAGAGGCTGAAAAGGGTCGATGCGTTCTGCGAGCTTTTCTGCCTGCACGCTATGGGACACGAAGAGCAACATCAAGGCGATACGGATCGAGATATGACTCATGGCATTCCCTCCGGCCTGATTAGCGACAGCTCAACCTGTAACCGTGGTATTTCTGACGACGACTCCGTTGGAACGGCATCAGGCTTTACGGTCAGTTGCGTTATTCGCAGCACATAAGGTAACCCCGCCAGCGCACGAAGCACCTGCAACACGCCCGTGTAATTCGCGCTAAATGCCAATTGCCAACGTTCCTGATGAGATGCCCCCGCGTGAGGCGGAGTGGGCTGCCAGGATAGAAGCGAAGCCCCTGCCTGCGACAGAGGCTCGACGATAAGCTGTGCCAGCCTGTCAGGCTGAAAGGGATCGTTTTGCGCGGTTTTCTCCGCTAATTGCTCGCGTAGCACCGACAGTAACGGCATCGCATCGAGCTTTTGCTGAACGTCCTGTACATCCAGACGCGCCTGAACGGTTTGCTTTTCTATGCCAATCACGACCCTACGAACGTCACCGATGAGGAGCCAACCAGATAGCAGCCCGGCAGCGGCGACAAACGCCAATTGAAGCGCCAACTGCTGCCAGAGCGGTTTATTCACTAGCTCAGGCCGATTCAGCACGACAGCAGTCAAAACCGATGGATTAATCATGGCCTTCCTCCCGCAGGGAAGCGCCTGTATCGCGCCAGTTGGCCTGAAAGGAAAAGCGCAGCCCGGTATTCACACCGCGCTCTCGGGACGTCTGCAGCAGCTGTACGCGTTCGACGGAAGCATGGCGTAATAACGCGTGCTGTAGCGTAATGATGTCGTGAGAGTTTTCACTCACGCCGGAAAGCAGCAGATGCGAGCCGTGGTCGGCGATTTCCGTCAGCCACAGACGCACAGGCATCATGCCAGCAAGCTGCTCGAGCAAGTGGAGGTTACGACGATTGTCATGCCGGACCATCACCTCGGCGCGTTCTTGTGCCTGATAGCGACGCAGCGCTTCCCGCGCCTGATGCGTTTGCTGATACAACGCCGTCAGTTGCTGTTGCTGGGTCAGCGCTACATTGAGTTCATCCTGCGCACGTTGCTGTCTGTGCTGCCAAAACAGATAGCTCGCGGCGATAAGGCATAGCATCAACCCCGTCTGTAGCCACAGCAGCCCTAACCAACGACGTGCCCGTTGGCGCATCTGGGTTTTGCGCCAGGGTAAAAGATTAATCAGCAACATAGTCAGGCATCCTCAGGACGCAATGCCAACCCACCCGCGATCGCAAAAGCCGAAGGGAAACTCGGCAGAGGCGGCTGCATGTGATTAAACACCGTTAACGGCGACCACGTCTGTAATACATCGAGCTGCTGGCTGGGTAAATCAGGCGAGACGCTAGAGTAATAGGCTATGCCATCGACATCATGCTGATAGCGAGTACTTACAACCGATAAGATATCCGTTTCGTCATTCAGCTCATCAAGGTGTATCACGCCTGAGTGAAAGGCGTGGTTCAACGGAGAGACCCACAGCCAGCCATCCAACAGGCGATGCAGCAGCAGACGGTTAGCGTCAAGCCCAGCTCGCTGCGCCATCACTCGAAGCGCACAGGTTGAGATCTCAAGCACATCAGGGCGCAGCCCTGCGTTATTCAGGCATACCAGCCATTTATCGATCTCCTGTCGGCGTGCGGCGGTCACCAGCAGCGAACCCTGCCTCTGCGGGTCTTCCCGATAGTCTATCGCCAGCGATTCGCTGCTGATCGGTAGCTTACGCGCCGCCATAGTTTCGATGTAGAGGCTACGTTCCGGCTCCTGTAGACGCCGATCAGGCAGCGGTAAATGCTGCTGTAAAATCAACTGAGCAGGGAACCCCACCCGTAGCGAAATGTGTCCGGGCAGTAAACGACGCCATGTTCGCAAGGCCTCACAAAGCGCCTCAGTATGGTGTAGACTACCCGAGCGCAACGTATCGTCTGGTAGTGGATATTGCCACCAATGACGAAGCTGCCAGCCATCGCGGCGGCGTTGAACCGCCAGCGCGCGCATGAAGCCGTTTTGTATATCTACTCCAACCTGCCAGATGTGATAAGCCATGTTCAACCCGATTTCCTTATCCAATAAACATATCCACAGTGCTGGCTTACCTTTATACTAGCGCCCGATTGTTTATAAACTGTCCAAACGCTACTGAATGGAAAATCCCAGGTGAAGTTCGTAAAGTATCTATTCATCCTTGCAGTCTCTTGCATTCTGCTGGGAGCTGCCTCGATATATGGTTTGTACCGTTATATCGAACCCCAACTGCCCGATGTCGCCACGCTGAAAGACGTTCGGCTGCAAACGCCTATGCAGGTCTACAGTGCCGATGGCGAACTGATCGCTCAGTTTGGTGAAAAGCGCCGTATCCCGCTCAAGCTGGACCAGATTCCCCCTGAATTGGTACACGCTTTTATCGCGACCGAAGATAGCCGCTTCTATGATCACCACGGTGTCGATCCCGTCGGGATCATCCGTGCCGCATCCATCGCGCTCACATCAGGTCATGCCTCTCAAGGGGCGAGTACCATTACGCAACAGCTCGCCAGGAACTTCTTCCTGAGCCCAGAGCGCACCCTGATTCGTAAGATCAAGGAAGTGTTTCTGGCTATCCGTATTGAGCAGTTGCTGACCAAGGATGAAATCCTTGAGCTCTATCTGAACAAGATTTACCTCGGCTATCGCGCCTATGGCGTTGGCGCGTCGGCACAGGTTTACTTTGGCCGCCCAGTTGACCAGTTGACGCTAAGCGAAATGGCGATGATCGCCGGTCTGCCGAAGGCGCCATCGACGTTCAACCCGCTCTATTCCTACGACCGTGCCGTTGCCCGTCGCAACGTCGTCCTTGCGCGTATGAAGGATGAAAACTACATCACGCAGTCGCAATACGATGCAGCACGTAACGAAAAACTGGTCGCGAATTACCACGCGCCGGATATTTCGTTCTCCGCACCGTATGTCGCAGAAATGGCACGACAGGAGATGGTCAAACGCTACGGCGAAGATGCTTATAACGACGGTTATAAGGTCTACACGACGGTCACCAAAAAATTGCAAACCGCCGCACAGGATGCGCTGCGTAATAACATCCTCGCCTATGACATGCGCCACGGTTACCGCGGCCCGAGCAAAGTGCTATGGAAAGTAGGCGAAGGCGTCTGGGATCAGGCGAAGATGATTGCCGCCCTGAAAGCGTTGCCGGTCTACGGCCCGCTATCTCCGGCCATCGTCACCAGCACCACGGCGGACAACGCGATTGCGATCCTGTCTGACGGCAGCAATATTGCCTTGCCGATGGCGGGCATGCGCTGGGCACGTGCATACCGTTCCGATACGCAGCAAGGGCCAACGCCGAAGCGCGTCACGGACGTAGTACAGGCAGGCCAGCAGGTCTGGGTACGTAAAGTGAACGATGATTGGTGGCTGGCACAGGTGCCGGACGTCAACTCTGCGATTGTCTCGCTTAACCCGAAAAACGGTGCGATAGAAGCACTGGTTGGCGGTTTTGACTTTAACCAAAGCAAATTCAACCGTGCGACGCAGGCACTTCGCCAGATTGGCTCCAACATCAAACCGTTCCTGTACACCGCGGCGATGGACAAAGGTTTAACGCTGGCAACGATTCTGAACGACGTCCCAATCACCCGTTGGGATGCTGGTGCAGGATCTGACTGGCGGCCGAAAAACTCACCGGCAACCTACGATGGTCCGATCCGTTTGCGTCAGGGACTGGGTCAATCCAAAAACGTAGTGATGGTACGTGCCATGCGTGCGATGGGCGTGGACTATGCGGCGGATTACCTGCAACGCTTCGGTTTCCCGGCGCAGAATATCGTCCATACCGAATCGCTGGCGCTGGGTGCGGCCTCATTTACGCCGCTACAGGTTGTACGTGGTTATGCCGTCATGGCAAACGGCGGCTATCTGGTCGACCCTTATCTGATCAGTAAGATAGAGAGCGAGGCAGGCGGCACGGTATTTACCGCGACGCCGAAAGTGGTCTGCGATACCTGTAATCTACCGCTGGTCTACGGTGACACGCCACGTTCTCCGGTGTTAGCGACCACTAACGTTGAAGATGTTGCCACGTCAAACGAAGCACCGCCGGTAGGCTTGCCACAACCCGAGCTGGAGCCTGTCACACCAGAAGCCGCACAGCAAAACGCCGCACAACCTTATGCACCGCACGTGATCAGCACGCCGTTGGCGTTCCTGATTAAAGACGCGCTGAACAGCAACGTCTTTGGCGAACCGGGCTGGATGGGGACGGGCTGGCGTGCGGGCCGTGAGTTGAAACGTCGTGATATCGGCGGTAAAACCGGTACAACGAACAGTTCCAAAGACGCCTGGTTCTCCGGCTATGGCCCGAATCTGGTGACGTCGGTCTGGATTGGCTTCGACGATCACCGTCGCGATCTGGGTGCCAGCAGCGCATCTGGCGTCATCAAAGATCAAATCTCCGGCTATGAAGGCGGTGCGAAATCAGCGCAGCCTGCGTGGGATGATTTCATGAAAGCCGCGCTGGATGGCGTACCGGAACAACCGTTGACGCCGCCGCCAGGCATCGTCAGTGTGGTCATTGACCGCAGCAGCGGCAAGCTGTCTAACGGTGGCGGGAACAGCCGTTCCGAATACTTCATTGATGGGACGCAGCCGAAAGAATACGAAGTGCATGAAGTCGGCACCACGCTGATGGATAACGGACAAAGCGAAGAGCTATTCTGATATCCGGCACCACGTTCATTAATGGCCTTCCTGACGGAAGGCCATTTTTTATTGAAAACTCAACACAATTCCCTGTTGGCAGGGCTGTCGGCAATCAATCCCCAATCCTTTCACACCACATCACTTCGGCATCACGGTGACAATCGCCCGGCGATAGGAAAACAGGTTCGGCGTTCCCTCATCTTTCGCCTGCAAAATGATATGGAAAGGCGTCGGTGCTTTAACGTCCGGTGCGACAAACTGTGTTTGCATGCCTGATGCGTTAGCCAACTTCACCTCTGGCGCAAAATGCAGGCCTATCGCGGTAGCCGTCGGTTCCTTATATTGCCACCAGGAATAGTTCACCTTATCACCATCGCGATCGTGGGAACCGTCGGCAGACAGCGTCACGGTTTCTCCAGA
The DNA here is from genome assembly GCF_900129615.1 of Pectobacterium carotovorum. Taxonomy (GTDB): domain Bacteria; phylum Pseudomonadota; class Gammaproteobacteria; order Enterobacterales; family Enterobacteriaceae; genus Pectobacterium; species Pectobacterium carotovorum. The sequence goes on from NZ_FQWI01000008.1 coordinate 64,518, forward strand.
CTTCACGCTGATCGCCACAATGGAACGCCCGGCCTGACCATTCAGCACGAGGTCAGGATTATGATTGGCCTTTTTACTATCTTTCGTCAGCGTCCAGTCCATGCGGGCAGCAAAATCATTCTGGAATGCTTCGCGCCAGCGCCAGATAGTGGCTGATGCAGTACGGTACATTTTGCCATTATTGCTCATGACCTGATCGGACGTGCTGACGCGAAGCCCGCTGGTATCACCCGGCACAATGCTCGCATAGCGTCCTCCCCAACTGCCGTATTCCGCGTGTTCTGGATCGCCAAGCCCGTTTTGAATCAGGTAGAGGAACGAGGGCGTATCCCCTTCCATCGTATATTCAATCGCAGGGTAGGCTGCGCCAAGCGGACCTTTGCTACGGATATGCTTGCTTAACCAGTCGTTATTCACCTGGCTCATGTCGCTGCCTTCGGCAAACGACGAGGACATGCCAATCCAGGTGGAGATAAAGTAATCATTCCAGGCGTGGATACTGGTGATGTAACGCAACGTCGGGAAGTTTGCCCGAATCCAGGCACCAGTATTATCCTGATCGGAGATCGCATAGACGCGAATCTTGCTGACAAACACCGCTACCTGCTCCGGCGTGCGAGTCGCGCGTACGTCATGGAGAGCCTGCGCTAAATCTACCGCCCCGCCCCATACCGTAATCCACAGCGGGCGGGCGTCCTGTTTGTCCACCGCCTGAATAATCAAATCAGACGCCTCTGTCGCTTTATTGTCACCAACAAAGTCCATACCAAATCCGGCACGACCAGACCTGACAACCTGACGTAGCGCCTCTGCTGAAGGGTAGCCAGACGCATGCTGATGCAGGTTAGGAAGCACCTTTTCGTAGGCATCAAGGCGCTGCATAATCATCCCTGGATTGACCTTATCCCTCAGCCAGGTTGACGTCGTCGCCACAATCCCTTCAACATCGAATTCATTACTGTATAGCAGGAAACGAACCAAAGACTGCGAATCATCCGGCTCATTGCCAATATCCGTCAGGATAAGTATTCGGGTTTTCTCCGGCACAGCGTCAGCGGCCTGACCCAGCGCAGGAAATAGCAGCGCGCTCATCAGCGCCAGCAACATCAACGGTGTACGTATAATCCCCTTCGGTATATTCATCTTTTGCCCCTCTTTAGTCGGTGTCTTTTGACAGATTTATCAGGGCTGAAAAACAAAAAAACCCGCCGTGAATAGCAGGTTTTGCTATCCACGGCAGGTTCGCCTTAATTTATCAGTCACGCCCTGTGCAAATGTTATAGACGCCTGTACTTATCACGACAACGAGCTAAAAAAGGATGTGTGACCAACATCACCGGAAAAGATGTACGCTTTCCGTGATGTCACAGAAAATTAGCGGGGTGTACGACGCAGCCAGTCGTGGGCCAGAAACAGCGCACTGACGTTACGAGCTTCACGGAAGTCAGGTTCTTGCAGCAGCGACATCATGTTATCTACCGGCCAGCGGACTTGTGGCATCGGCTCCGGCTCATCGCCTTCCAGACTCTGCGGATACAATCCGCGTGCCACCACGATATTCATCGTGCTGGAAAAATAGGACGGCGCCATCGTTAACGTTGCCAGCAATTCCAGCTTTTCCGCGCCAAAGCCGACTTCTTCCATCAGTTCGCGGTTAGCGGCTTCAAAGACCGTTTCGCCGGGATCGATCAGCCCTTTGGGAAAACCCAGTTCGTATTCCTCAATGCCGACGGCGTATTCACGGATCAGCAGCAGTTCGTCATCAATGATCGGGACAACCATCACCGCCTGTCGGCCGCTTGAACGCATCCGTTCATAAACCCGACGTACCCCGTTGCTAAATTCAAGATCGACGGATTCCACATTGAACAAGCGCGAACGCGCTATCGTTTCCACCTTGAGGATTTTAGGTTTTTTCAGGTTATGACTCATTGATGCCCCCCAGAGAGTTACGACCAGAACGGCACCTTAGCCCAACGTGCATGAGAGACCGCGTTTATCGCAACCTGAACATGGCATGCTGTTGAATAAGAAGAGATCGTAAATATTCTTTTTTGATTCTGTTCACATTGTGCGTTAACAGTCACCTTCGCTGCAACTATCGTGACGATGAATTTACGTGTGGGCAACATGAAGAATACATCCTGTATGAGAAACCACCAGAAAAAGTCAATAACTTAAAAAAAATAGGAATATCCTCATTTAAGAGGCATTTTTTGCTTGTTACTATCGTCGCCTTATGCGATTAATTCTGCTCACAATTACGTTATTAATCTAAGAAAACAATGCCATACGGGTTATCATCGATTGTATAATTTTGTTAAACTCAGACGAGAACAAGGAGCATCGCGTTTTGGAATGGAGATGACATGAGCACAATATTTACCCTATTGGCGATATTGCTTGCCTGTCTGATCGTTGTCGGAGGTCTTGTGGCCTACCGTATGCGACACCGTTTCTTCTCCGCTCCGCCGTTACCCGTTTCGCAATCGCTTCCCCGACGGTTAACTGAAGATGAACGGATCGCCATTGAGCGTTATCTGGCTCAGGAAAACAGTCAGCAAACCACGCCGCTTGATACGCCCAATGCACAGCCTAAACTGCCGCGTTCGCTGCAAAGTAATCGGGTTTACCCCATCACCCATACGATTACGCGCTACGGCCTGAGCACTGATTCTCAGAATAAGTGGCGCTACTATATTGATACACAAGAAATCCATCTGCCGCCCAGTTGGGAACCGTTCATTACCGAAAATAACACCGTCGAACTAATTAAGACGCGCTCGATCCCGCTGGTCATTTCCTTGAATGGACACTCGCTAACCGAGTGTCTCGACGATCGTCCACTCTCCCCACTGCCGAGCGAAATCCCGGTTCCGAATGCCTCCATCCGACAGGAAGGCAGTGAGCATGCCGAACTGGTCACCATCCGTAAGGAAACGCGTGAAGAACACGCCATGCACCACTCTGGAGGCTTGAAGGAAACGGCCGTGCTTTGCGTGTCTTTTCTACTGTTGTTCATTAGCCTGAATAGCCCTATCGCCCTGCTCCCCTGGCTGATCGGTACCGCAGCATTATTAGCAGGCTGGAGCCTGTGGCAGCTTTTCCGATCGCCGTCCGCTCAGGAACTGCGCGATGTGCACTGCCTTCACGGCACGCCGCAAGGCTTGGGTCTGTTTGGCGAATCCAATCAGGGGCCGCTCGGCAACATCTCTCTCGGTAATATCGATCTGATTTACCCACCGCACTGGCAGCCCTATATCACGCAGGATCTCGGGCGAAAAACAGATGTCGATATCTATCTCAACCGACAGGTGATTCGTCAGGGAGAGCACCTGTCGCTGCATGATGAAGTGAAACATTTCCCGCTACAGCGCTGGAGCAGGAATCTGCTGCTGGCCGTGGGTTCACTGCTCAGCCTGATTTTGCTCGTCACTAACGTGCCGCTTGAACTGCCGCTCAAGCTCAGCTTGGCCTGGCTTCAGGGCGCACAGCGTATCCAGGTCACGCAGGTCAGCGATCTGGAAACTGCTCAGCTGCGCATTGGCGACACGCTGGCTGTCCGTGGCAACGGCATGTGCTATGTGCCCGCAGGCATTCATCCCGTCTCCGCACCGTCGCCCTATGCGTTCAGCCCTTTCGACTGTTCCGCTATTTACTGGAATAAAGCCGCGCCGCTGCCATTACCAGAATCTGAGACGATTGAGAAAGCGTCTGCCTTGCTGAAATCCGTCAACAGCCAGCTCCACCCGCAAGCGGACAAAGAAGGTCAGGTTAACTCTCAATTAGCGTCTACGATTCAGAAATCAGGATTGATTTTGATGAAAAACTTCGCTGAAGTTGTCCTGAGAACACAAGATTTGTGCAGGCAGGAAAACGATTGCTCCCGCCTGAAAAATGCGCTGGTGAACCTGAGCGACGTCAAGAACTGGAATACGCTGGTAAAAGACGCCAATTCCGGCACGCTGAAAGGCATGAATGTGGTGCTGCCCGCCGTCAGCGCAGAAACGCTGGAGTCATTGGTCAACAGTTCTACCGACCAATTCTTCTATCAGGAAATCAATAACGCGGCAGATTCACTGAACAGCCCGCCGCCGGGTGGGTTCCTGATTCGCAGCGACGAAGGCCGACAATTCGTTAGCCACCCGCTCCCGCCGATGCCGCTGAATGAATATCGTCCTTCGGATCAGTGGCAGGAGCTCCAGCGGCTTTCCGCGATGCTATTGCATACGCCGTTTAATGCCACGGGCGTTATCACACAGCTTAATACCGATGCCAACGGGACCCAGCACATCAGCTTGCACAGTGAACCCGACGTCATTACCGTCTGGCGCTATCTCGGCACGTGTCTGCTGCTACTGCTCTTTTCCGCGACGTTTATCGTTAATGCGGTTCTGACCGGCATTAAGATGCGTAAAAGCCAGAAGCGAGTGACCGATATTCAGCGCTATTACGCTTCACGGTTCAATATGATGACGAATTCGTTCCCGGACAGTCGTCCCCAGCTCCCCCGCTAACGGCATCGTGCCCGCTCTGCGGTTATGCTAACCTAGCGGCCGTCACTCTTGTCACAATTGCATTGCGCGTCTTCTGCTGCATCACCCCTATAGCACGGCGCGACATCTGGAGTCGTTATGAATCCCCACGTGAACTGGCACGACATCGACACCGTGATACTGGATATGGATGGCACGCTGCTCGATCTGGCGTTTGACAGCTATTTCTGGCTTCAGCTGGTGCCGCAGTCGCTCAGTGAAAAACGTCGCATTAGCCTTGAACAGGCGCACCAGCTTATCGAACAGGAGTACCGAGCCGTTCAGCACACGCTAAACTGGTACTGTTTCGATTACTGGTCAGAACGTCTCGATCTGGATATCTATCAAATGACGACGGATATCGGCACGCAAGCCCGATTGCGCGATGACACTACGCCGTTTTTAGCGGCACTGCGCGAATGCGGTAAAGAGACAATTCTGCTGACCAACGCCCACCCACACAGTCTGGCGGTAAAAATCGAACACACGGGGCTGGATCAGCACCTTGATTTATTACTTTCCACCCATACTTATGGGTATCCGAAAGAGAATCAGCGCTTGTGGCAGGCCGTACAGCAGCAGACTGGCTTCGACCCCGCCAGAACGTTATTCGTGGATGACAGCGAACCGATTCTGGATGCCGCGAAAACATTCGGCATTCATTACTGTCTGGGTGTGCGTAATCCCGATTCCGGCCAGCAGGAAAAGGCATTCCTGCAACATCCGTCAATGAATGACTACCTTGCGTTGCTACCAGCCCTGCGTCACTCCGTTAATGCAGGGTAATCAGGGGGATTTATGGTGAAAGCTACCGAGCAAGCCGACGACGCCGTTCGTCTGGACAAATGGCTTTGGGCTGCCCGTTTCTATAAAACCCGGGCGATGGCTCGCGAGATGATCGACGGCGGCAAAGTCCACTATAACGGGCAACGCGGTAAGCCGAGCAAACAGGTCGAACTGAATGCCGAGATAAAACTGCGTCAGGGTAATGAGGAACGCACCGTGGTCATTTTAGCCGTCAGCGGCCAGCGCAGAAGCGCGACAGAGGCACAGGCGCTGTATCAGGAAACGGCCACAAGCATTGAGAAACGAGAAAAGCTGGCGCAGGCGCGGAAAATGAATGCGCTGACGATGCCACACCCCGATCGCCGCCCTGATAAAAAAGAGCGACGCGATCTGATTAAATTTAAATACAGCGATCAGGAATAGCACTCCGCCCTTCAGAGAAAACCCAGCGATCGCCATTCGCTGTACCACTCATCGCGCACTACAACGAGAAAACATTATGGCTCACGACCAACTACATCGTTATCTGTTTGAAAATTATGCCGTTCGTGGCGAATTGGTGACAGTTAACGAAACGTATCAACGTATTTTGACCAACCACGACTACCCAGCGGCGGTACAAACGCTGCTAGGCGAAATGCTGGTTGCCACCAGCCTGTTGACGGCCACGCTGAAATTCAGCGGCGATATTACCGTTCAGCTTCAGGGCGATGGCCCACTGAAACTGGCGGTGATTAACGGTAATCACCAGCAGCAGATGCGCGGCGTTGCCCGTCTGCAAGGGGATATCGCACCGGGGAGTTTGCTGAAAGAGATGGTGGGCAATGGCTATCTGGTCATTACCATTACACCGACTGACGGCGAGCGTTATCAGGGCGTCGTCGGTTTAGAAGGTGAAACCGTGGCCGAATGTCTGGAGAGCTATTTCCAGCAGTCCGAGCAGTTGCCAACACGGTTGTTTATCCGTACCGGACAGCACGAGGGCAAGCAGGCCGCCGCTGGCATGCTGCTACAGGTGCTGCCCGCACAGGACGCCGATCGTAATGATTTTGATCATCTGGCTCAGCTCACCACGACGGTCAAAGCCGACGAGCTGTTTACCCTGCCTGCCACCGAGGTGCTGTACCGCCTGTACCATCAGGAAGAGGTAACCGTGTATGAGCCGCAGGATGTCGAGTTCCGCTGTCACTGTTCGCGCGATCGTTGCGCAGATGCATTAATGACGCTGTCCGATCAGGACGTGAATGAAATGATCGAGCAGGACGGTGAAATCGATATGCACTGTGATTATTGCGGTACGCACTACCTGTTTAATTCGCTGGACATTCGCGCCATACGGCACGATTCATCAGGGAATCTGTTGCATTAATTTTTCTAACGGGTACGAAAGTACCCGTTTTATTTTGCTTATTTTCTCCACCAGTAAACCACCGTGATTATTTTTCAAACACCCTAAATAAGCAAAGTTATTAATGAATTTATTTAATTTTATGATTGTTATCGCGGTTAAAATAAGCTCACTCCCTACAATGTTTAGTAGTACGACTATAACTTGAGGAGTAGCAACATGCAGATCAACGGTATTACCCCGCAAGCCCTGGCTGCTTATGGAATCCATGATGTCCGCGATATTGTCTACAATCCCAGCTATGAACTGCTTTTTAAAGAAGAACTCTCCCCTACCCTACAAGGCTATGAACGCGGCATCGAAACCCAGCTGGGTGCGGTAGCCGTCGATACTGGCATCTTTACCGGCCGTTCCCCGAAAGACAAATACATCGTGCGCGATGACGTGACCCGCGACACCGTGTGGTGGTCCGATCAAGGCAAAGGTAAGAACGATAACCACCCGTTGAGCCAGGAAACCTGGACGCACCTGAAACAACTCGTCACCACGCAGTTGTCCGGCAAGCGGTTGTTCATCATCGATGCTTTCTGCGGTGCCAACCCAGATAGCCGCCTCAGCGTACGTTTTGTGACTGAAGTGGCCTGGCAGGCGCATTTCGTCAAAAACATGTTTATCCGCCCGAGCGATGAAGAACTGGAAGGCTTTGAGCCGGATTTCATCGTGATGAACGGCGCAAAATGCACCAACCCGAACTGGCAGGAACAGGGGCTGAACTCTGAGAACTTTGTTGCGTTTAACCTGACAGAGCGCATTCAGCTGATTGGCGGCACCTGGTACGGCGGCGAAATGAAGAAAGGGATGTTCTCCATCATGAACTACCTGCTGCCGCTGAAAGGCATCGCCTCCATGCACTGTTCGGCAAACGTCGGTGAAAAAGGCGATGTGGCGGTCTTCTTCGGCCTGTCCGGTACGGGTAAAACCACGCTGTCCACCGATCCGAAACGCCAGTTGATTGGCGATGACGAGCACGGCTGGGACGACGACGGCGTCTTCAACTTTGAAGGCGGCTGCTATGCCAAAACCATCAAGCTGTCTAAGGAAGCAGAACCGGATATCTTTGGTGCCATCAAACGCGATGCGCTGCTGGAGAACGTCACCGTGCTGGCAGACGGCAACGTGGACTTCAACGACGGTTCCAAAACCGAGAACACCCGCGTCTCTTATCCGATCTACCACATTCACAACATCGTTAAACCGGTATCCAAAGCGGGCCATGCCACGAAAGTGATCTTCCTGACGGCGGACGCGTTCGGTGTATTGCCACCGGTTTCCCGCCTGACGTCCGATCAGACGCAGTATCACTTCCTGTCCGGCTTTACCGCCAAGCTAGCGGGAACCGAGCGCGGCGTGACGGAACCCACACCGACGTTCTCAGCCTGCTTTGGCGCGGCATTCCTGATGCTGCACCCGACGCAGTACGCTGAAGTGCTGGTGAAACGCATGAAGGCGGCTGGCGCACAGGCCTATCTGGTGAACACTGGCTGGAACGGCAGCGGCAAACGTATCTCGATTAAGGATACGCGCGGGATTATTGACGCCATTCTGAACGGCAGTATTGATGATGCAGAAATGCAGACGCTGCCTGTCTTCGACTTGGCAATCCCAACCTCGCTGCCCGGCGTCAATCCTGACATTCTCGACCCACGTGATACCTACGCGAGCGTCAAACAGTGGCAGGAAAAAGCGGACGATCTGGCACAGCGCTTTATCACCAACTTCGATAAATACACCGATGCTCCGGCAGGCGCAGCGCTGGTGAAAGCAGGGCCGAAGCGGTAAACGCGGAAGAGTATCAATCACGAAAAAGGCGCGGATTCCGCGCCTTTCTTTTATTCATACCTGAACAGCTTTAATGCCAGTGCTGCCCAACATGCTTATGACTCTTTCGCGGCTCCCGTATCCGCTACTGCGACGTCCGAGAGCAGCGGCAGATATGCGCGGACGCAGAGCCCACCGCGTTCGCTGCTGCCGACATCCAGCACACCATTGTGCGCATCGATAATACGCTGCACAATCGCCAGCCCCAGCCCTGTACCGCTGGTGGTTCGCGCGCTGTCGCCGCGAACAAAAGGTTGGAACAGGTGCTTCAACTGATCGGGCGCGATGCCTTCTCCGTCATCTTCTACCTGAAACCAGACGCGCTGTAGCTCACGTCCGGTACTGACTTTTATCCAGCCGTTCCCGTAACGCGCCGCATTCACGACCAGATTCAACGCCGCACGTTTGATCGAAAGCGAACTGATACGCACCAGCAGCTCTCCGGTAGCAAACTCGCTGTCGATCTGGCGTTCATAACCGCTTTCCGATGCCACCACTTCGCCCATAATGGCGTTCAGGTCGGCCACTTCCGTCTGCATCTCCTGACCAGTGCGCAGGTAGTCGAGGAACTGCTCAATAATCGCATTACACTCCTCAATGTCCTTATTGATCGACTCCGCCAGATAGTCATCTTCCTTGCCCATCATTTCGGTCGCCAGACGAATTCGCGTCAGCGGCGTACGCAGGTCGTGGCTGACGCCCGCCATTAACAGCGTACGGTCATCGGCCAGCAGCTTCACGCCGGAGGCCATCTGGTTAAAGGCGCGCGTCACGGAACGCACTTCGGAGGCACCATATTCACGCAGCGGCGGCGGAATAATCCCCTTCCCGACCTGCAAAGCCGCATGCTCCAGCTCAACCAAGGGTCGGTTCTGCACCCGAATAAATAGCCACGCGCCGCCAATCACCAGCAGCATAATCGCCAGCGTATAGCGGAAGAGCGGCGAGAAATCGCCCTGATGAATTTCAGTGAGGGGAACGCGCACCCAGATATCCGGTGACAGCCAGGTTTTCAGCCACACCACCGGCGTATTCTTGCTGACCTCAACCCGCACATCCGTCGGGCCGCCCAGCTGTTGCGCCATCTGGTCACTCAAAAACTTGTAGTGCTGGGCCCAACGCAGGCCGCTTTCTTCCGCCGCTGCATTGGTGTACAGCGATATACCCAATTCGCGGTAAATCTCACGCCGGAACGCTGGCGGCACCTCAAGCGTGGTGCCATCTTCCAGTTGCAGACTGTCCGTCATCAGCATTCTTACTTCGTATGCCAGCACCTTATTAAACTGCTGCAAACTCGGCAGAATAGCGAAGTTGAGCACCACTAGATAGGTGGTGACCAAACTGACAAACAATAACGTGACAATCAGTAGCAACGTCCGTGCAAATGAGCTGCGCGGAGAAAAGCGCCATTGCATCATGCCTTACTGCCGTCCGGGACAAACACGTAGCCAAGACCCCACACGGTCTGGATATAGCGCGGGTGCGCCGGATCCTCTTCCACCATGCGGCGCAGACGAGAAATTTGTACGTCGATGGAACGCTCCATCGCGCTGTATTCACGACCACGGGCCAGATTCATCAGCTTATCGCGAGACAGCGGTTCACGCGGATGGCTCACCAGCGCCTTAAGCACGGCAAACTCGCCGCTGGTTAACGGCATCGGTTCATCATCGCGGAACATTTCGCGCGTGCCCAGGTTCAGCTTGAATTTGCCAAACGCAATAATGGCTTCTTCCTGCGACGGCGCACCTGGCAGTTCATTCGCCTGACGACGCAGCACCGCACGGATGCGAGCCAGCAGTTCACGCGGGTTGAAAGGTTTAGGAATATAGTCGTCCGCGCCGATTTCCAGTCCGACGATACGATCCACTTCTTCCCCTTTCGCCGTCACCATAATGATCGGCATTGGGTTGCTCTGGCTACGCAAGCGACGGCAGATGGACAGCCCATCTTCGCCCGGCAGCATCAAATCCAGCACCATGAGGTGAAAGGATTCACGGGTCAGTAAACGGTCCATCTGTTCAGCATTGGCTACGCTACGTACCTGAAAACCCTGCTCAGTCAGATAACGCTCTAACAACGCCCGCAAACGCATGTCGTCATCTACAACCAGAATTTTATAGTTCTCTTGCATTCTCTTTCTCCAAAGGCGTAATAGCGCCGACGCTGCTATTGTTCAGAAACATACGAATTACTGACAGTCGTTTCTGGTATACATTCTAGGCAAAATTGTTACAAAGCATATTAAAATTCGTGTAATCAATCATTTCCTGTGCAGTCAGGCATAAAATAATCAGCGATTAATGGCGATTGCGGTTAGCGAAGATTGTCGTTTACGAAGATTATAGTAACGCAGTCGCCAATAAAAAGACGCGGTAGCAGCAAAAGCAGGAGAAAAGCGAAGAGAGAGAACGTTGCCGCCTGAATTCAGGGCGACAACGTGAAGTGGTTAACGCATCGCAGTGATTAGCGCATAAGCTCATCCAGCACAACACGTACCGACGGCAGCGCGGGCTGGAAAAAATGGCGCGTGGTCTTGTAGGGAAACAGGCTCTTTTCCGCCACAATCGTCTTCATAATTAGACTCTTGCAAAAAGGCTGCCCGGTCTTCCAATGGTAAACGGATACGCGGGGGTCGTCATAGTCGAGCAGCGCACAAGGGATATGCTTTAACCCCAGCTCGGTGGCCGCGCGTAACCGGTGATTGCCGTCCATAATAATCCCCGTCTCTTTTTCTATCGGTATTGGTGTCGTCCAGCAGCCACAGCGACAAATATCCTCCATCAAACATTCCACGTTCGACATATCGACATTTTCAGAGGGAAGCAGGAACTGCACGGGCGTAAGAGCAATCTGGTAAGTCATACTTTCAAACACGCTCTACCTCCTGACGTAAACAATCTCGTATCGCTCCGGCCAGTGCACCGGAGCCGACTGTGAGTGACTTACTGCGCAAGACTGACGAAATAGCCCGGTTGATAGTCAACCGGTAGAAACTGCTGATGAAGCTGGCGGAAGGTGTCATCCGCGTTGAGATCGCGGAATAAGTCTGGGTGGAACCACTCGGCCAGTTGTTGAATGGCGATAAAATCATACGGGCCGTTGTAAAACTGATGCCAGATGGCATGAAATGCGCGCTTCTGCTTGGCGATGCTGTTGGTGTAGGCGGGACGCCCCAGAAACCATTCGAGACGCTTGCGCCCTTCCGTCATATCCTGCCCCGGCCCCAAACCAATCCAGCGTCCGCCGGGCACGAAGGCCTCAAAGTTGCCGCTGGTGATCACCACAATTTCCGGGTTTTCCACAATCACCTGTTCAGGATGCATCTGCATAAAGGTGCTCGGCGCATTCTTCGCCGCGACGTTATCGCCACCGGCCAGTTGCACGAATTTCCCGAAGTTATCCGGGCCGAACGTCAAGCAGCATTCATCGGTATAGCCCCCCAGCCGTTCAATGAACACGCGCGGTGAGCGCGGCTTTTTCGCCGCCAGCACGTCGGAAACGCGTTTTAGCTGCGCCTCGCGGAATGCGAGAAACGCTTCGGCACGCGCTTCCTGATTAAACAGCTTGCCGAACAGGCGCATGGTCGGCGCGGTGTTTTCCAACGGGTGATAACGAAAATCGACATACACAATCGGAATGCCGACGCTGTCCAATATCCGATCGTAGCCCGCATCGACAATCGCCCGCTGCGCCTCAATGTTCATAATGATGACGTCCGGCTTCAGCGACACCGCCTGCTCTACGTCAAACGTGCCCTTTTCCGTGCCGTCAAACGTCGGGATTTTCGTCAGCTGAGGAAAACGATCGCGATACTGGTGCCACGTTGCCGGATCGGACTGAATCAGATCGCGCCGCCAGGCGACAATCCTTTTCGCCGGATCTTCGCGATCGAGCATCGCGACCAGATAAAGCTGACGCCCTTCTCCCAGCATGACGCGCTGCACCGGCGTGTTGACTCTCACTTCACGCCCCAACACATCCTTGATGACGGTTGAGGTTTGCGCGGTTTGTTCGGCCTGCCCTGCCAGCGGCGACAGGCCTACCATCAACAGCGCACTCAGCAATAACCGACGGCAATATTGCCGCGTCCAACGATTACACATTTTCGATATTTCCCTTCGTCGAGAGAGAGTCATGTTTTTCCGCCTGTATCCGCAGGCGTCGTAGCAGCATCAACGAGACCAGGAAGGTCACCAGATAAGCGGCACCAACGCAGAAGAACAGCGAACGTAGTCCGGGGGAGTAGAGCACCACTCCGCCCAAAGAAATGCCCAGAATTGAGGCAAACTGGCTGACGCTTTGCGCCACACCGAGTATGTAACCCTGCTGCCCGGCTCCAGCCGCACGGGAAATCAGCGCCATCAGAACCGGCGTCGTCGCCCCCAGCAGCACGCCCCACAGGAAGTACAGCGGGATGAAAATCGCAATATTCAAGATCGTGGCAGCCGTCAATGTCACGATGGCGCAGGCCAGCATCACCACACACAGACGGCTCAGCGTCTGCGACAGCGAAAGGTTTTCAAAATAGCGCGCCCACAGCGACGCAGAGACAATCACGCCCGTCGCCTGCAAGCCATAACACAGCCCGATAATCCACTTATCCACCTGAAAGAAGCCGTCCATATAGAGGGAAAACGGCGTTTGCGGGATCATTCGGCTGGTCAGCAACAGGCCGGAAATCAGCAGCAAACCGGGAATCGGCGACAGCGCCCAAAGCCGTCTGCGGGGAATGTCTTTCGCCTGCGCGTCCGCAGGCGGAGCAGCAGAAGCCTCAGGGGCAACATGCGGCAAAAATAGCGCTACGGTGATGCCACACAGCGCGCACAGGATCGCCGCACTCAGGTTGATCCAGAAGAAGTTCAGGTAATCGAGGATCAGCCCGCCGACAATCGCCCCCAGCAGCGATCCCACGTTGGTGGAGACCTGAAGCCAGGCGAACAGCCGCGTGCGCTGTAACGGGCTGACCACCGCGACGCCATAGGCCTGCGCGGGTGCGATATAGCCCGCACAGGCACCCTGAATAAAACGCAGCGCGACTATCGTCCAGATATCATTTGCCCATGCCAGCCCGAGCTGGGTTAACGCCAGCCCAAACAGCGCGCGGATCATCATGGCTTTGTTGCCCAGCCGATCGCCCATCCGTCCCCAGAAGGCGCTGGTCAGCATAATGCCCAGCATCGGCCCGACATACACGGCAATCCCCGCGATGCTCAGTTCCGCACCAGACGACATACTTTCCAGATGCAGCGGCCAAAACGGCCCGCTCATCTCCATCGCCCCCATCGCGACCAGCTGTACGACAAACATAAAGTGGATGATGAACGCCACCTGCCCGCTCAAGCGCATGCGTCAGCTCCTTCTGATTCCACGGCGTCACCCGCCCTCATTCCCGCTACGGTCATCACGTCAACCCATCCCATCCGTCAGCCAGTGCGGCGGGAAATAGCCGGGGCGATCCTGCGTAGACACGCCCATGTAATCGCTGCACCATCGGTAAACTTCCTCAATGTATGGCACGCTAACGGCCAGATTCTCCGCAATCGTCACCAGCAGGCTCAGGCCGTAGGCAATATCCTCCTGAAACACCCGATGCTGCGTATCAAACACGTATCCGCCAGCATCATACTTTCGCAGCGGCAGGCCGATGCCGTGGTAAGCCTGATTGGTTCGCAGTACGGAGAGCATCGTGTGCGCATCGGCAATCTGATCGCCATAGGCATCGATAATCTCCTGTTTGAGCGGCAGCACGGAATCCAGCCGCACGCCAAGCCGCGTCTCCAGCGCCGCACACAGTTGCTGGTTCTCTTCGTCCATGCGCTCCAGATAATAGGCGCCGAGTTCCGGGCAATCATTCCACCAGCATAGCGGCTGCGAGAACGGCCTGGCATGCCATTGTCCGTAGGGACCAATCAGGCCATAAATCACCGCACTGTGCATAATCGGGTTACCCGGCGTCAGCGTGATCTCCAGATAATCCGGCAATAACACCACGGGCGCGGAATAGAGCCGTTGCAGCAGCACCATTAGTGCCTGCTGGCTCGCAGCCGTTTCGCGCCGATGCGTAGCGACATACAGCGTGGCCTTTTCGCCGCCCATTTTGATCGACTGGCCTGGCAGTAAATCAAACGCAATATGCGCGACGTCCTTCATTCCCCAAATCACCGCGTTTGGACGAGCGGCCAGCTCACGTTCGGCCAGCCAGTCAAAGCCGCAAAAACCGGGGATCGCGCCAACGTAAACCGGCTTGCCGACGGGCAAATGGGGAACGATCCGCGCCAGAAGATCGGCGCGGAAGTTGGCGGGAACGGTGATGATAACCACATCGGCATCGCGGCAGGCTTCCGCCGGGTCGCAGGTCACACAGTCCGGCGTGGCCGTCAGCGTCTCGCCATCTGGCAGCAGCGCGTGTAGCCGTTTACCGTGCTGCTGATAGGCTTCCGGCAGACGAGGATGACTACCCAGTAACGTCACCTTGACGTCTGGCCGTTGTTTAAACAGCACCGTGGTGAGATGGCCGGTCTTGCCGGCCCCGCAAATCACCACGTTAAGCGGCTGCCCGCTTAGCGTTTCAGCCATCCTTAACTCCTTAGCTTGCCTGCTCCAGAGAAATCGCGTTGCCCAGCCAGCGATCCAGATCGTGCCACACGCCGCTATCTATCAGGTTACGCGCCGCCAGCCACTCTTCGTTAAACACCGTGTGCAGGTACTTTTCACCGCCGTCGGCAATCGCCAGCACCACGTTGCCGCCGATGCGATCCTGATAGATCAGCTCCAGCGCTTTATAGATCACCCCGCCCGTCGAACCGCCGACCAGCAGACCGTAGTGCCGTGCGATATAGCGTGCCGTTTCAAACGCCTGCGTATCCGACACCTGCTCACCACAGTCGATGCAGCTGTAATCCAGCACTAGCCCCACGGTATCTCCCGCAGGCGTACCGGTGCCGGACTGATAATAAGGTTTGCCGGGGTGACCGAAGACAATAGAGCCAACCGGTTCAACCGCAATGGTCGTGATATCCGGGTTATGGACTTTGAGGCCGTGTGAAATGCCAGTCATCGATCCGCCAGTGCCCACGCAGCCGACAAACGCATCGATCTTGCCAATCTGGCTAAACAGCTCGCGGACAAAATCGGCATAGCCGCCCGCATTCGCCGCGTTATCCGACTGGTTCATAAACACCGCGCCGGGTATTTCCTGCGCCAGCTGTGCCGCCATGCGCTGGCGTTCCACCACCGCAACCTCATCTTCGCCGTAGTCGCCGGAGACGTAGCGAATTTCCGCGCCGAGCGCGCGCATGATGGCAATTTTGTCCTGCGCCGCGTGATGATCGACCACGGCGATAAAGCGCAGGCCGTATTCAATCGACGCCAGCGCCAGCCCGATACCGGTATTCCCCGAGGACGATTCGACAATGGTGCCGCCGGGACGGATTTTGCCTGACTTCAGTCCAGCGACAATCATGTTTCGCGCCATGCGATCCTTCATGCTGCCGCCGGGATTGTTCTTCTCCACTTTTAAAAACAAACGCGTATCCCTATAAGGGACAGGAATTTGTATAACGGGTGTATTACCAATCAAATCAGTTACTTTATTCAGGATCATGGTTCTGCTCCATTCAGTTATCACTGGAAAAAATCAGCTCACCTTTCTTACCTTTGAACGCACACAGGCGCGCAGGCAGCGGATGCCGATGAAACGCGTTTTCCAGCAGGTCCATCTGGTATCCCGCCGTATTCGCGTAAATCAGTAAATCGCCAGGCTGCGGCACGGTTCGAAAATGAATCAATCGGTTCGTAATGACATCGTCGTCCAGACAGCTGTGTCCGGCGATCCAGGCTTTACCCGGCGTCGGACGTGTGTCTTTTTTGACGGAAAAAACATGCAGAGGATCAATCAAAAACTCAGAGTTAAACCAGGTTTCACACGCGCTGAAGCTGCTGCCTTCGACAAACACGACGTGGTTGCCATCCGGCTGGCGGCGCGTGCGCGTGACGCGAAACACGGTAATCGCACTTTGGTCGGCTAGACTGCGTCCCGGCTCAATCGCCAGAATCAGGCCGTACTGTTTTAGTACGTCCGCTACATGGTTCTGCCCAATTGAAGCTGACAGGAAGGCGTCAAGATAGTCGGCAGCCGAACGCTCACCGCCGTACGGATAAAACGAGGTCGGCACCTGACCGTGGCGATAATCCGCCCCATTCTGCTTCGCTAAATACTCCTGATAGTGTGAAGCCGGAAGATATTGAATCGGCAATCCCCCGCCGATATCAATAATGGCGGGCTGCAATCCCTTTGACCGCGCCCGCTCCAGTAATGGCAACACCTCAGCCAATGCGGCTACGCGAGTATCAGGCTCATAACCGCCTAGATGAAAATGGAAGCCTTCCAGATGAAGTGCATCCAGTCTGGTACTCAACGTTTCCAGGCAGATAGCAATCTCATCGGCCAGCATGCCAAACCGGCTGTTTTGTGCGAACGACGGGCGATAGCGCAGCAGAACTCGCACCGGCTCCGTCACACGTAACAACTCAGCCAGCGCGAGCACCTCATCGAACTCTTCCGGCGAATCCAGCACGATAAGCGCGCGGTGATGAACCAGTTCCGTCAGGAACTCGCGCGTTTTGGCTGGGCCGGTGGCGCACAGCCGCGCGCCGTCGCAGCCTGCCCGCAGCGCATCTTTCAGCTCCTGTAAACTGGAAACATCCACACCAACGCCAGCGTTAACCGCCGCCTGTACCAGCCCCGGTGATTTATTCACCTTCGCGCCGTAGTACAGGCGACAGTCCACATCGTGACGCTGCAACACCGTTCGCAATGCCGCGATATTGTTGGCCACGGTGTGCGGCCAGACAATATTCAGCGGCGACCCATACTGCTCAACCAGCCATGACAGCCTTTGCGGCGAGTTGAAAAGAAACTGCTCAATCTCACTATCCAGATAAGGTGTCAGTCTCTCAGGCCAGTGGGCCTGCGCGACAGGGAGGGAAGACACTGCGGCAAAGCTAAACAGGTTGCTCATCGCTATCTCCTTAACGTTCGGTTCCTGAAAAATGCCTATCCTTAGAAATCAACCGCGACGGACAGCATCAGCGTCCGCGGCGTTCCTTGCGATACCGTGCTGAACGACGTCACGCCAGACCAGTAGTTGCGGTCAAAGGCGTTAAGCACATCGGCACGGAACGTGGTGGGTGCGTTAGAGATTCGTGTCTTGTAACGCGCGCCGAAATCAACGGTGGTCCAGGAAGGAATAGACTGAGTATTGATGGTGTTGACGTTCTGCTTCCCGTTATGAGTGACGTTGGCATTGAGCGTCAGATCGCGCAGAAACGGCAGGTCATATTCCACGCCAGCGTTAGCCTGAAAACGCGACGTACCCGGTGCGCGCTTGCCCTGTGCCCCCGGCGTCACGCTTTTGGTCAGCTCGGCATCCAACAGCATCACGCCACCGGTCAGACGCAGATCTTCCAGCGGTGAACCGACGACATCCAGCTCGATACCCCGATTGCGCTGCTCGTTGGCATCAACAAACGCGCCGTTAACCAGCGCGCCACTCGGCTTGGTGATCTGGAAAACGCTCAGCGTGGAGATCGTCCCCAGTGCATCCACTTTCACGCCGGCCTCGTACTGTTTGCTCTTATACGGCGACAATACCTGCCCCGCATTGCTCGCATTCGCAGGCGCAATATCCCCTTTGCTCAGCCCCTCAATGTAGTTGGCATAGAGTGAGACGTGCTGCCAGGGCTTAACCACGACGCCCGCCATCGGCGTTATCGCATTTTTGTCGTAGGACGATGATGGCGCACTATTGCCGGGAACAAAGTTATCCGACTTGATCTGCTGATAACGCAGACCGCCCGTCACTTGCAGCGCGTCGTTCCAGAAGCCAAGCGTATCCGCTAATGCGATACCCGATAGCGCAGTGGAAGAACGTTTGCTAATCGTTGCAGGTGCGGCGACATTCTGTGCAGGTGAAGAAACTGGATTGTAAATATTCGAGTTAATCGTTGTTCCGCTGCCGATACCGGTCGCCTGACGATCGCGGTAGTAGCTGGTCTGTGCCGACAGCTTGTGCGTCACCGAGCCGGTTTCCACATCCGCGCGAACACCGGTCGCCAGCGTGTAGCGACTGGTAGTAAAGCGATAATTGCCCACAGCGGAACTCACATCGCCATTGTTATTCGTGACCTGCGGCACCTGCTCTGACAACCGGCTCACGTGTGCGCTGGAACCACCCAGATCGGTAAACCAGGTGACGTTATCCGCCAAATCGTATTCGGTATGCAGCAGCACCGACTGATCTTTGGAGTGCCAGAATCCCCACGGCTGGGAAATGTTGGTGTTGCCGTCCGGTGCATCGGGCACGGTCACACCAGCGGCAAACGAATAAGGGCGCGACGGCGCACGCGTTTTCAGGTGCTGGGTAATGAGATCCAGCGTGGCGCGGAAACGCTCTGAGGAGAAATCCAGCCCGAGCGAGCCGACCTGTGTACGTTTATCGCTGCCATCCCACACCGTGTCGCCGTAGCCGTAATTGCCGTTAAAACGCACGCCGAGCAGATTATTATTGTCCAGCGCATAGACGCGGGAGATATCCGCATGCTGTGTGAGTTGGGAATCAGACTGCCAGCTGGTGGTGAGACGGGTCAGATTGCCTACGGTGGTCGGACGTTTGGTGACGGCATTAATCACGCCACCCACGCTGCTGTTAGGCGACAGCCCATACAACAGCGCCGATGGTCCTTTCAGCACTTCTACTCGTTCGATGTAGTCGGTCATCAGCTGATAGTTGGGCGCAACACCATAGACGCCGTTCATGGCGATATCGCTAAGGTTGCCCTCATTAAGTGGAAAACCTCGGATGTAGTAAGAATCCAGCAGACCGCCCTGAGAACTGCTCACCCGCACCGAGGCGTCATGCGCGACCACCTGCCCCAGCGTCTGGGCCTGTTTATTTTCAATAAACGATGAGGTCATGTTGCTGACGTTAAACGGCGTATCCATAACGTCCTTTTTACCCAGCAGCCCGGTACTGGACGACCGCGCCGACATGCCGCCCGCGACCAGTCCCTGCACGGCTTCCGCGTCTTTGGCTTCCACCACGATCGTGGAATCATCACGCTCGCCCGTAGCAGCCTGCGCGGGTATCGCGATGCCGCCTAGCACAGCCGTTACGGCGATGGCTAACGCAGAGGGAATAGGAAAACGAGTCTTCCCAGTAGTAGGTGGAGTGAAGTTCTTCCTGGCGTTCATCAACAAAGTTATCCATCTCAAAATGAGGAGTGAAAAAGATGCTCCCGTTTTTCAGCCGGTAAGGCAGGAGCATCGCCATACATCACGGCTCGACGCGAGTTTTCTCCCCTTCCGTGAGGAAAGGATTGCTCAGGCCGTGCTGAATTCGGTAGTCGCGATATTCCTGGATGTGCATTCGCAGCAGCGAACGCGTATACCAGGGCTGGGTCAGAAACATGTCGCGTTCGGTCTGCCATAGCTCGCCATCAACGCGCGACTTCACCGCATCAAACGCTGCGGCCGTTTCTTCTTTCATCACCCGCCACAACCGCGCATCGGCAAAGCCGTATTCCGCACTCAGCGCCAGCGCCAATTCGTGCAGATGGCTTACAAAACAGGCATCGACGACAAACATCCGCACGGGTTCGATGTCGTCTTCAAAGACCGTAGGCAGAATGCCGGGCCAGACGTAGGGTTGCAGATGATGGCCACGCTGACGCAGCAGGGGCGCGTAGGTGCGCCCATCACCGAAATCGCGGATTAATAGCCCCTGCGCGACGCCTTCGGGCGAAAAGAGGATCTGGCTGTTCTGCTGATGCGCTTCCAGCCCGATGCCGTACAGCAGATAGATAGCGATGACAGGGCGGGTAACCGCACGAACGTATTGACGGAACCACGCCTCTGCGCCAAGCCCGGACAGCGTTACCAGCTCGGTGAACAGCGGCTGGTCGCGGTGCGGCAGCGCCGTAAACAGCGTCGCGACGGTCACAGGCAGCGCGCCGTCGGTACGTTCATAAACGCGGGCATCGCGGAAGACGACAGAAAGATGCTTACCCGGCGCATCATCCTGATGAACCGCGTGCTTGTAGTGGAACGCGGTCTCTTCGCGGAAAAACGCCAGCCGCTGTTCGAACCCGCCTTCCTGCGCCAGAATCGCTTCGATAATGGTGCTGATACGTGGCCCCATCTGGATGGATTTCGCCTGTAGGCTGCGCATTTCGCTGGTCATCCAGATGGCGACGGGCAATTTGATGAAGGGAGAAGAAGATGGCTCAACGGGCAATACGGTACGGAACGACATCCCCGGCAGCGTGATGAGATCCGGGCCGTCGGTGAGCAGAATCCCTTCGGCGATCTCATCCGCGTAGTGGGATTTCACCCAGTTTTCCAGATGCCAGCTATGGATGGGCAGCGGGAGCCACTGTGTCTCATCCAGCCCTTGCTGATTCAGGCGCTGCTTCCAGTCCAGCCAGAGCGCAGGAAATGCCTGAGCAAACCACGGGTGAAAATCATCAACGTGCGGCATGCATTCCACATACGCCATATCACGGCGCAGCGCGGTAATACGCAACGGCACGCGGGCGTTGAATTCGGGTGACAGTTGCTGGACGTCTTCATCGCTCAGGCCGGGGCGGGATTTCCAGGTCGGGTAGTAAGGGTGGCCTTCCAGCGATCCCCACTGATCGAGAAACATGGCGGCATCGCGAATGCTTAGCTGCCGACGCAGCCACGGCGTGAAAGCGTTCTGCCCATCCTGCTGCATGGCATCAGCCACCTCAGCACGCCACTGGCACCGATAGCGCCGGGCGTTGGTATCATTACGGATGCTGTTACCGACATCTTTTTTCAGGCCATTAATGCCGCTGTCTTCAGGATGGAAATCAAAACTATCGCGAAGTAAATCAATCAATCGCTCGTGGCTGGTAACGGGAAAAGACGCGCCATCTGAATTAATATGATAAATATTTCCATTATTAATATAAGTGTTTGCCGGTGATGGGGAAATATCGTCGAATTTCAATATACCTTTGCCACCCTGCAACGTCAGCGTTGCTTTCCGGGAATTATCCTTAATAAATATCAGGTCATTTTTATTCAAAATCCCTTCTGCAAAAAAACAGCGAATCAATCGCCTTAGCGCATTTTTATTTGAATAATCAGAAAGAAAATCATCTACATCCTGATGTATATCCCTGTGTTTAACATCGTCAGCCTTGATATTCATAACCACTCCTCATACCGATAAAACAAGTAAAAACCGATTGCAGTAACGTATAAAAGGGTGTCATTAAGTCTCGGGTTAACACGTCCCGAAAATTAATAAAAATGTCGTAATGGATAGATTGAAAAATAATGAACGGAAAGCTAGCATATTAACCACGACAATGTAAATAGGTATCATTCTTATTCGCAATTAATTAGTTACATTTTAATAAAATATCTTTTAATCAATGAATTAACAGAAGGAGAGCAGCATGGAACACGCTAAAACCTATCTCTTTGTGCCTGGTAATGCGCCCCACCGCTTTCAACAAGCCGTCTGCTGCGGTGCCGATGCCGTGATATTTTATTTAGAAGATGCTGTTCATCCTGATGAAAAAAACCAGGCTAGAGAAAATATTATCCAGTGGGATAAAAACGATACGGCCGTCTCTGAAATAAATTGCAAAAGATATATACGTTTAAACAAATTTGGTTCAATGGAATTCAGTGAGGATATTGAGTTTCTGAATAAACTTAATAATAAAGAAAAATTAAGAAATAACGTCCCATCCAAACATAAAACAGCCAAATGGGAAATTGTTTTACCTAAAATAGAATCCGCAGAAATGCTGCATGACGCGCGGAAAATGATAAATCGTAATAGCTCGGAAGCGGTTAATATTATAGCGATAATTGAAACCGCGCAGGGGTTGCATCATGCGGAAGAGATTTGTGCCGCAGGGGTAGAAAGAGTGGCATTTGGCTCATTAGATTTCTCGCTCGATATGCATTGCGATCAATCCCTGTACGCCTTGCTGTATGCCAGAAGCCGCATTGTATTAGCGTCCAGACTGGCCGACTTGCCGCCGCCAATAGATTGCGTCAATCCTGACTTCACGCATCACGATCGGGTGTTAGCTGACGCACTACATGCACGCTCGCTCGGTTTCTCAGCCAAGCTCTGTATCCATCCTTCGCAGATCGATGCCGTTCAGCAGGCATTCGCGACGGATCGCAGCAAAATAGACTGGGCAAAGCAGGTTCTAAAAGCGGCCGAACACAGCTACGCTTTCCAGATAAACGGCGAGATGGTGGATTTACCCGTGATTGAGCAGGCCAGGCAGCTGTTGCGGGCACAAAATGTAGATGACTAAACCTGTTTTCAGGAGAAGTCGCGCTTTTTACGTCAGCGATGAATCCGCCCGGCATAAGCCGGGCGACGTTCATTTAACGTACTCAATCGAGTTGACGAACCACTCACGCGGGCCGTCTGGTGTGTTCACGGTGAATTCCTCATCAACCGCTTTTTTCAGCATGGCGCGCGCCATCGGGGAATCGATCGAAATATAGTCTTTATTGTCACCGTAGATCTCGTCCGGACCGACAATCCGCAAGCGCTTCACATCACCTTGTTCATTCTCGATCTCGACCCAGGCGCCAAAGAATACGCTGCCATCCTGCTGCGGCGAGTAATCAACGATTTTCAACTCCGTCAGGCATTTTCTCAGGTAGCGCACACGCCTGTCGATCTGGCGCAATAAACGCTTGTTATAGGTGTAGTCCGCATTTTCTGAGCGATCCCCCAGGCTGGCCGCCCAGGAGACAATTTTGGTAATTTCCGGGCGCTTTACATTCCAGAGATGATCATGCTCTGCCCGCAGTTTGTCATACCCTTCGCGGGTAATCAGATTGGTTTTCAAGTCGTTAACCCCGTTAGGCGCTTAGCGCGTACCACGTTCTTCACTATCCCTACACGCAAAAAATCGCGCGTTCATTACACAGATTTACAGTTTTGGCTAATAATCTATCGACAGACATAAATATGTCATTTCTATCCCGTACTTTTAGCCACGGAGAGCTACGGAGAACGATTTATGTTTAGCTTAGACGCCATTCTGCAAGATCTTGTCCCGCATCGCCATACGCCACCCTGGCAGAAAACGGTTTTGCGTTCTCTGCTATTTGAAAATGAAATGCAGCAATTTGCGCGGCGTTACCCACATTTGAAAGGATTGGATCTGGTCGAACAGATTCTTGATTACTTCAACTTCAATTGTGAAATGGTCGAAGGGGATTTAGAAAATATCCCCAGTCAGGGGCCGGTGGTGTTGGTTGCCAACCACCCTATTGGCTCACTGGACGGTCTGGCGCTACTGCGTACCGTCGCCAGCGTCAGGCCCGACGTCCGCATCGTCGCCAGCCAGCTACTCTCTTATGTCGCCCCGCTCAAGAATCTGTTTTTTTCCGTCGATAACTTCAATAACCGCACCAAACGCCAGCAAATCAGCGCCATCCAGCAGCATCTGGAAGGCGACGGCGCGATCATTGTCTTCCCTGCGGGCGAGGTTTCACGCGTCAGCCTGCAAGGGATTCGCGACGGTCACTGGCATAATGGTTTTATCCGCATGGCAAGCAAAGCCCGCGCGCCTGTGGTTCCGATTCATATCGGCGGACGCAACAGCGCGCTGTTCTATCTCTCCTCCATGGTTTATCGCCCGCTGTCCACCCTCCTGCTGGTGAGAGAAATGTTCGGCCAACGCGACCAAACCCTCAAGCTACGCATCGGTGCCAGAATTCCCTATACGTCCTGGAGTCAGGGCGAGTGGAACGCCAACGATCTGGCGGCCCGTTTCCGGCGTCACGTTTATCGGTTGGGACAAGGAAAGCCCGGCTGTTTTGCCGGTGAAAAGCCCATTGCGCTGGCCGAAGACCGCGTGCTGCTGAAGCGCGCGCTGTCTGAGTGTGAAACGCTGGGCACCACGCCGGATGGCAAGATTGTATATCTCTATCGTCGCGGCGAAGAAGATTACGTGCCGCTGCTGCGTGAACTCGGGCGCCTGCGCGAAATCGCCTTCCGCGCGGTGGGCGAAGGATCCGGCCAACGCCGCGATCTGGACAGCTATGACGATGACTATCTTCACCTGATCCTGTGGGATGACCGTGAACTGGAGATTGTCGGTGCCTATCGCTTTGTCTCGACGGCCAGTTTGATCACAGAAAAAGGGAAAAGCGGCCTCTACAGCCACAGTCTGTTTCAGTACGGCGACGAAATGGATCCGATACTGGCATCAGGTATTGAGCTGGGACGCAGTTTTATTCAGCCCAAATACTGGGGTAAACGCGGACTGGATTATCTCTGGCTGGGTATCGGTGCCTATCTGGCGCGTTATCCGGAACACCGCTACCTGTTTGGCCCGGTGTCGCTGTCCGGCACCTTGCCGCCGCATGCACGCGACTTGCTGGTTGCATTTTATCGTCTGCATTTCACGCCCGATCAGCCGCTGGCTACGTCGCGTCGCCCTTATCCGGCCTCGCTGCCTGACGTGCTGAAACAGTTTGAGGGAACAGACTACCAGCAGGATCTCACGCGGTTGAAAAGCATGCTCAGCAACATGGGGTGTGCGATCCCCACGCTCTACAAGCAGTATTCAGAGCTGTGTGAGCCGGGAGGTGTGCGGTTTATCGACTTCGGCATCGATCCCGATTTCAATAACTGCATCGACGGCCTGGTGCTCGTCGATCTGAAGCAGTTGAAAGAATCACGCTATCAGCGCTATATCGCCCCTTTTACCAGCGATAGCGCTTCTTGATTGACCAGTGCGTTAGCCTCTAAAGGGGCTAACGCACCACTCTCCCACGTTTTTCTCATTATTCCCATTAGCCAACGCCATAACCGCCCGCATTTTGTCTCTCAGATCACACATTTCATACGAAATCCCATTTGCCGTAATTTACGTGATCAACTGAACGCTTTTCCTGCCGATATTAAAGATATTCTTATCTATATGTTTTTGAGGACGGGAGTTAACGATGTATCCCGAAAATGCGAAACATAGCTATAATTCCTTGTCATTACTTGCATCGATTACGATAGCAAGCCCCCTCCGTTATGCCTTCATAGCATGTCAAAAAATTAAGGATGTTTATGAATATGCTGAACAGAATCAAACTCGGCAAGATGCTGGGTATGGGATTTTCTCTGGTTATCATCATCAGCCTGATGGTGGCATTCTTCGGACGGCTCCAACTGGTTGGGCTGGGTAACGACATCAACCGGCTTTCCGGTACCACGTTAGCGAATATGTTATTGATTCAGGAAGTTAAAGCCGGTTTTGACGCCAATGCCCGTCTGATCCGTAACATGGCACTCAGCACCGATCCTGCGCAAATCAGGCAGGAAAAGCAGTTCGTCGACGAGCAAATCGCCCGCAATACCGCCAATCTGAAAAAGCTGGGGCAACAACTCGATACCGAAGGCACCAGCGCACTGCTGAAACAGTTTCAGGACACCCGTCCGCCGTACCTTGCGGCCTTTTTGAAAGCCATGGAGCTGGTGCAATCCACCGATCCACAGCAGCGCCTACAGGGTAATACCATTATTCTCAATGAGATGCAGACCGCGCAAAACGCGCTGTTCAAAGTGCTGGATGCGATGATGGCCTCGCAGCAGCAGGATACCAACGAGATTGTCAGCCACGCCCAGCAGGGTGCGCAGTCCGGCAGCGTCATCATGCTGATTCTCGCGCTTGCCGCCGCTGCCATGGCTGCGGTCGTGGCCTGGTTGATTACCCGCACGCTGAAAAACCAGCTGGGGGGAGAACCGCTCTACGCCACCCACGTTGCCCGACAGGTGGCCGATGGCGATCTGGCTGTCGATATCAACATCAAGCCGAACGACCATAGCAGCCTGCTAGCGACCATGCGTCACATGAGTAATAACCTGGGCGATATCGTCGAACAGGTGCGGCAAAGCAGCGAAGCTATCGCTTCCGGTTCTAGCCAAATCGCCGCGGGCAGTGAAAACCTGAGCCAGCGTACGGAAGAGCAAGCTGCCAGCCTGCAACAAACGGCCGCCTCAATGGAACAGATGAGTCAGGCAATTCGTCAGAATGCGCATACCGTACGCAGCGTCACTCAACTTGCTAGCCAGGCCAGCGAAACGGCGACCAAGGGCGGTGATGCGATCGGCGATATGGTGATTACCATGAAAGAGATCTCCGACAGCTCACACAAAATCCGCGATATCATCAGCGTGATTGATGGCATCGCCTTCCAGACCAACATTCTGGCGCTGAATGCGGCGGTCGAAGCGGCACGCGCGGGTGAGCAAGGTCGCGGTTTCGCCGTGGTGGCTGGAGAAGTGCGTTCACTGGCGCAGCGTTCCGCCTCCGCAGCGAAAGAGATCGCGGTATTGATCAACACTAGCGTCGAAAAAGTGGAAGCGGGGAATCGTCTGGTTGAAGACACTGGCAGCACCATTGATGAGCTGGTACGTCAGGCGCGCAGCGTGGCAGATTTAATCAGCGAGATCGGGACGACCACGCAGGAGCAGGAGTCCGGTATTTCGCAAATTCATGATGCCGTGAACCAGCTCGATCAGGTCACCCAGCAGAACGCCACGCTGGTAGAAGAGTCCGCGAATGCGGCAACCAGCCTGCGCGAACAGTCATCTCATCTGGTTACGCTCATGAACCATTTCCACCTGCGCGGCACGCCAGCAGCCCGCCCAGCGCCGATGGCGAAAAAATCCCAACCGACTCGTTTAGCGCTCGCGCCGGTCGGCAACGCACAGGACAACTGGGAAAAATTCTAGGCTTATCCTGCCTGCAATACTCTAAATAATTCGAGTTTCAGGAAGGCGGCAAGAGAAGGAATCCCGATGAGCTTACACAGGTAAGTGATTCGGGTGAGTGAACGTAGCCAACGCACATGTAACTTGAAGTATGACGAGATTCACCATGCTGCCTATGCCGCGACATAGGCAGCATGGTGACAATCGCATCAATCTTTCAACGAGGAAACATAGTCACGACGCGGCTGCCCGGTATAAATCTGGCGCGGACGGTAGATGCTGATGTCTTCCTGCTTATGCATCTCATCCCAATGCGCAACCCAGCCGATCGTTCTGCCAACGGTGGAGATAACCGTAAACATCGACGACGGCAGCCCCATCGCTTTGAGAATGACCGAGGTATAGAAATCGACGCTCGGGTAGAGTTTATTCTCCAGAAAATAGGCATCGGTCATGGCGATATGTTCCAGCTCCATCGCCACCTGCAACAGGCTGTCTTCCGTGCCAAGTTCATTGAGCACTTCATAACAGGTTTTACGCAGAATCGCCGCGCGTGGGTCGAAATGCTGGTAGACCGAGTTACCGAATCCCATCAGGCGGAATGAATCACAGCGGTCTTTCGCACGTCGTACGAATTCAGGGACGCGATCGACCGTTTTAATCTCTTCCAGCATGCGCATACAGGCTTCGTTCGCCCCACCGTGTAACGGCCCCCACATCGATGCCAGCCCAGCCGCAATGCAGGCAAACGGGTTCGCACCGGAAGAACCTGACGCTCTGACTGCCATCGTAGACGGACACTGACCATGATCGGCATGCAAAATCAGGATGCGGTTCATCGCCCGTTCCAGCACCGGATTCACTTCATACTTCTCTGCCGGAATTGAAAACAGCATGTGCAGGAAGTTGCCCGTATAGGAAAGCGAATTACGGGGGTACACGGACGGCTGTTCGATGGAATATTTGTAGCACATCGCCGCCAGCGTCGGCATTTTCGACAACAGTCGCACGGCCGCCAGCTCACGGTGTTCCGCATTATGGATATCCAAGACATCGTGATAGAACGCGGCCAGCGCACCCACCACCGCGCACATCAGCGCCATCGGGTGGGAATCGCGACGAAAGCCGCTGAACATCCGGGTAATTTGCTCATGAACCAGCGTGTGGCGAGTGATGTTGTCGGCAAATTTCGCATACGCTTCCGCCGAAGGCGCTTCGCCATGCAGCAGGATGTAACAGACTTCAGTAAAGTCACACTGCTCGGCGAGCTGTTCAACAGGGAAGCCCCGATGCAGCAGCACGCTATTCACCGCATCAATATAGGTAATCGCCGACTCGCACCCTGCCGTATTGGCAAAACCGGGGTCATAACTGCACAGCCCATGTTCACCGAGTGGACGAATATCCACCGCCGTTTTCCCCAGTACGCCGGAGCGCATATCCAGCGTGATATCCACCTGCCCTTCTGCCGTCAACGTGGACGTTCTGACTGTCATGAACCGTTCTCCTGCCCGAATAATGATGTTGTTCCCGTCCGCTCTCACGGGCTTCTGGATAGGTCATCCCGTGCGGCACTCAATGTAAAGTAATACTCGATTTACAACGGCATAAAGCCAACGTATGTCATACGCTAAAATCGTGAGTGGGTTGCAAGAATCTGACGGAAAATTGATGTAGGTAAATTTTGTTGCACTGAACAACGCGAGATCATCCGCGTTTTCCAGACGGCAGCGGCTGGCATTTTGCACGCTCAATCCGTATAACTGTCCCCACTTATTTAATTCACTTGATGACGATTGATATCAGACCCATGAATGATTCATTAAGCCACATTATCGCCAGCGAATTGCAGGCGCGTACGGAGCAGGTAGACGCGGCAGTCCGCCTGCTGGACGAAGGAAACACCGTCCCTTTTATCGCCCGTTACCGTAAAGAAGTGACCGGCGGGCTGGATGACACCCAACTGCGCCAGCTCGAAACGCGCCTCGGTTACCTGCGTGAACTGGAAGACCGACGCCAGACTATTCTGAAATCCATCGACGATCAGGGAAAGTTAACCGCGCAGCTCGCTACCGCCATAAAAGGCACGCTGAGCAAAACCGAGCTGGAAGACCTCTACCTGCCGTACAAACCTAAACGCCGCACGCGTGGACAAATCGCGATTGAAGCCGGTCTGGAACCGCTGGCCGATAGCCTGTGGCAAGACCCGAGCCAGGAGCCGGAGCTGACGGCACAGGCTTATGTCGATGCAGAGAAAGGCGTCGCGGACGTGAAAGCCGCGCTGGACGGCGCACGTTACATCCTGATGGAACGCTTTGCCGAAGACGCCACGCTGCTGGCAAAAGTGCGTAACTATCTGTGGAAAAACGCCCATCTGGTTTCCCGCGTCGTGGAAGGGAAAGAGGAAGAAGGCGCGAAGTTCCGTGACTATTTTGATCACCATGAACCGATTGCTCAGGTGCCTTCACATCGCGCGCTGGCGATGTTCCGTGGCCGTAACGAAGGCGTGCTGCAACTGGCGTTGAACGCCGATCCGCAGCACGAAGAAGCGCCGCGCGAGAGCTACTGCGAACAGATTATTATCGACCACCTGAACCTGCGTTTAGGGAATGCCGCAGCAGACAGCTGGCGACGCGCCGTCATTAGCTGGACGTGGCGCATTAAAGTGCTGCTGCACCTTGAAACCGAGCTGATGGGCAGCGTGCGTGAAAAGGCTGAAGACGAAGCGATCAACGTTTTCGCCCGCAACATGCACGACCTGCTGATGGCCGCTCCGGCGGGCATGCGCGCCACGATGGGTCTCGATCCCGGCCTGCGTACTGGCGTGAAAGTTGCTGTGGTGGACGCTACCGGCAAGCTGGTCGCAACCGACACGATTTATCCGCATACCGGTCAGGCGGCCAAATCAGCACCAATCATCGCCGCACTATGCCTCAAATATCAGGTTGAGCTGGTGGCGATTGGTAACGGAACTGCCTCACGTGAAACCGAGCGTTTCTTCCTCGACACGCAGAAGCAGTTCCCGGATATCAAAGCACAGAAAGTGATCGTCAGCGAAGCAGGCGCATCGGTGTACTCCGCGTCCGAGCTGGCTGCGCTGGAATTCCCCGATCTGGATGTCTCTCTGCGCGGTGCGGTGTCTATCGCCCGTCGTTTGCAGGATCCGCTGGCGGAACTGGTGAAGATCGACCCGAAATCCATCGGCGTGGGTCAGTATCAGCATGACGTAAGCCAAAGCCTGCTGGCGAAGAAGCTGGATGCAGTGGTCGAAGACTGTGTAAACGCCGTGGGTGTTGATCTGAACACCGCGTCCGTGGCGCTGTTAACGCGTGTCGCCGGGCTGACGCGCATGATGGCGCAGAATATTGTGACCTGGCGTGATGAGAATGGCCGCTTCCATAACCGCGAACAGCTGCTGAAAGTCAGCCGTCTGGGGCCAAAAGCCTTTGAACAGTGTGCAGGCTTCCTGCGCATCAACCACGGCAATAACCCACTGGATGCCTCTACCGTTCACCCGGAAGCCTATCCGATTGTGGAGCGTATTCTGGCTGCGACGGAACAGGCGTTGCAGGAGCTAATGGGGAACCCTAACGCGCTGCGTAACCTGAAACCCTCGGATTTCACCGACGAGCGTTTCGGCGTACCAACAGTGACCGACATCATCAAAGAGCTGGAAAAACCGGGTCGCGATCCGCGCCCTGAGTTCAAAACTGCCAGCTTCGCCGACGGCGTGGAAACCTTAAACGATCTGCTGCCGGGCATGATTCTGGAAGGCGCAGTCACCAACGTCACCAACTTTGGCGCGTTTGTGGATATCGGCGTCCATCAGGATGGCTTAGTACATATTTCGTCACTGGCCGACCATTTCGTCGACGATCCGCACAAGGTCGTGAAAGCAGGCGATATCGTCAAAGTGAAAGTGATGGAAGTGGATCTGCAACGTAAGCGTATCGCGTTGACCATGCGCCTTGATGAGCAGCCGGGCGACACCGCATCACGTCGTGGCGGTGGCAGTGCGCGTGGCGATAGCAATACGTCATCACGTCAGCCAGCCGGTAAATCACGTCCTCGTCCCGCTAGCGCCCCTGTCGCAGGCAACAGCGCGATGGGCGACGCTCTGGCCGCCGCCTTTAAAAAGCGTTAACGCAACCCCCACTATTATTTAAAAGATGCCTGACCTCGTTTTCATAAGGTCAGGCATCTTTCCTGCCAAAATATCGCTATTCTGTTTCCCTAATAAAACTACGTTTCATTTATATTGAAATACTCAACCACTTCACGAGTGTTTTGTGATCTGCATCTAGGTAAATAAATTACCGTTGCGTTATTATTGTTCTATATAGGAAACCATAGTTTTATATATAGAACACCATGAATATATTCCAACAGCTCGAACACAGTAAAGCGCCGGCAGCCGTCCGTTTAGTGATGATTATTGACTACATCGCCAAACATGACGAAGCCAGCTTCACTGAGATTTGCACTGATTTGTCTATACCTAAAAGCAGCGTACATCATCTACTGGAAGTGCTGGTGGTGACGCAATTGTTACGTCAGCGCGCTGACGGTCGTTATGTTTTGGGGTTAAGACTGTTTGAGCTTGGCGGTTTGGTAATAAAGAATATTGATCTGCGTAAAGACACGATTAACTTTATGCATGAATTAGTCAAAGAGACGGAGTTGACCTGCCATCTTGGTATTATGGACGGCGATAACGGTTTCTTCCTGAGTAAAGTGGAATCTCCCAAGGCCATTGTAAAAACATCCTGGGAAGGTAAGAAAATTGTATTTAACCGTATGTCTCTGGGGAAAGTGCTCGTCGCCTGGCTGCCACAGGAAAGAATTGAATCATTGATTGCCGATTGCACCTTTGAGTATTTGACGCCCCGGACGATTACCAACAAAGAAGATTTCCTACAACATCTGAAAATCGTCAAGGAACAGGGCTGGGCAATAGACGACGGCGAAGATATAGAAGAGATCTGCTGCATGGCCGCGCCAATCTTTAACCAAAATGGTGAAGTCATCGCCGCTATCGGCGTTAACGGTATGCAGTCGCAATATGCTAATGGAAAAAAAGAAAAGCATCTGGCAAGCCTGATTAAAACCAGCAAAGCGATTACCGCTCATATTAACAGTCGGAATATTGATAGTAGATAATATATTTATCGAAAATAATCAGAGTGAATTTTAACTTGTGAATAAAGTCATGCACAAATCAGCGTGACGAATATTTCACGACATAAATACCTGTAAACGCTAATCAAGTGTTACGGGAAGGCCACCTATAACTAAAAATAGGGGAATGGCCATAAATATCAAAACAACGAAGAATAGTAATTATCAATTTTATAATGGGGACAACCATCTTCACTAGTTAATGAAATCGGGTAATAACCCCTTGGGTTTTATTTCCCCCTATTTATTACTGAATACCAATACTCCATCTGCTTTCACTGAAAGCGGGCTGAACATGCTTTTATCTTTTAATGAGGTCTTTTATGAAAATCAAACAAGCTATTGATAAAATCCCTGGGGGATTAATGCTAGTGCCGCTCTTTTTGGGCGCACTCTGTAATACCTTTACGCCAGGAGCCGGAAAATACTTAGGTTCTTTCAGTAACGGGCTGATTACTGGCACAATCCCGATTCTGGCGGTATGGTTTTTCTGCATGGGTGCATCCATTGAATTTAAAGCAACGGGAACGATGCTGAGAAAATCAGGCGTTCTGGTGGTCACCAAAATCGCTACCGCCTGGATTGTGGCGCTGATCGCTGGCACATTCTTGCCGGGAGACGGCATCCAAAACGGCATGCTGGCTGGGATCTCCGTGCTGGCACTGGTCGCGGCAATGGACATGACTAACGGTGGTTTGTACGCTGCATTGATGAACCAATACGGTTCTAAAGAAGAAGCGGGCGCCTTCGTACTGATGTCTCTGGAATCCGGCCCGTTGATGACCATGGTCATTCTGGGTGCCAGCGGTATCGCGACCTTTGAACCTCAGTTATTTGTCGGTGCCGTACTGCCTTTCCTGATTGGTTTTGCATTGGGCAACCTGGACCCGGACTTGAGAAAGCTGTTCGGTAATTCAGTACAAACGCTGATTCCTTTCTTTGCCTTTGCGTTAGGTAACACCATTAATTTATCAGTGATCCTCCAGACCGGCTTCGCAGGACTCTTCCTCGGCCTGTTGGTGATTGTTGTTACAGGCATCCCGTTAATTCTGGCGGATAAATTTATCGGCGGTGGTAATGGCACCGCAGGCGTGGCCGCATCCAGCAGCGCCGGTGCCGCCGTCGCCACTCCCCTGTTGATCGCGAATATGGCTCCGGAATTCGCTCCGGTCGCTCAACAGGCAACAGCGTTAGTCGCCACCAGTGTGATCGTGACATCAGTACTGGTACCCATCCTTACGGCAGTATGGGCAAAACGCTTTTCACCTAAAACCGCATAAGAAGGTAGCAAAATGGACGTACGACAAAGTGTACACAGTGAACATGCGAAAACGCTTGATACCACTGAGCTGAGAAAGAAATTTCTTATTGAGCAGATATTTACGCCAAACCAATACACCATGACCTACAGCCACATTGACCGTATTGTGGTCGGCGGGATCATGCCGGTGGACGGCGAGATAACGTTTGATGATGGCATCGGCAAACAATTTGGCGTGAACTATTTTCTTGAGCGTCGCGAGCTGGGGCTTATCAATATCGGTGGCCCGGCAAAAATTGTCATCGACGGTACAAGCTACGAGGTTGGCAATGAGGAAGCGCTCTATGTCGGAAAGGGAGCCAAAGCCTTAGCGTTCAGCAGCCTGGACAGCGCCAAGCCAGCGAAACTGTATTATAACAGCGCACCAGCGCATGCCGTTTTCCCGACACGCATCATTACACAGGATGACGCGATAAAAGCACCACTGGGCGATGTCAAAACCTGTAACAAGCGGACGATTTGCAAATATCTGGTGCCGGAAGTGGTGGAAACCTGCCAACTGAGCATGGGATTAACGCGTCTGGCGGAAGGCAGCAACTGGAATTCCATGCCGACGCATACCCATGAACGCAGAATGGAGGTTTACTTCTATTTTGACATGGCGGAAGACACCATTATTTTCCACATGATGGGTGAACCACATGAAACGCGTCATCTGGTGATGCATAACGAACAGGCGGTGATCTCCCCGAGCTGGTCGATTCACACCGGCGTCGGCACCAAAAACTATGCCTTTATCTGGGGTATGATCGGCGAAAACCTGACGTTTGACGATATGGACCATATCGCGATGTTGGATTTACGCTAATCCCCTCTGGCATCACGCCAAGAGAGTAAAATGCAGCAGGGTGAACGATGTTCACCCTGTTTTTTTATGTCACGTCAGTAATCCAGCTCTACCGGCACGGGATAGTCCTGCAATTTGGCGGCTCCGCCCAACGTCTCACGAATCGTAGCCGAATAGCGTGTGGTTTCCATTCCACCGACAAGATTATCCAACTCGCTAAAAGCAAAGCGTAGCGAGCGGTTATACGCCCAACTTTCCAATGGTGACAAACGATACGTGAAGTACACCACCACCAGTTCCTGATTCACACGATCAATTTTCTCGATGCTACTCACCTGCATACGGCCGTAACACAGGTCGCCGTACTGACGCCAATTCTGCTCACCCACTGGCGATAAACGGTACACTTTGCCTGTTCCTTCCGGCGTGGCCTGTGCCAACCCAGCCTCCACTAGCGAGTGCAAACGTCCACGATTCCAAGGGGCGTCACCTTTAGGGCTGTGTATCGGCCACTGCTTCTCACCCAGACACAGCGGCGACTCCGCATCAAAAAAATCTTGCACGCGTTGCTGATAATCCAGTTCGCTAAGTTGTGCCACTGTAGCGAGGGGAAACAGTAGCCCTAATGTGATTAGTGAGGACATTTTCATTTTGCCAACATCACCTCATCCACTTCCTTGTAAGCTTCATCAACCGATTGGTAGGTATCTTGTGTTATCACTCGCTTTCGTTCTGACCATTCATAGAGCGGTACACCCGGATCGTCCCGCGAGGCTTTAAAGTCGTAAATCGTTAAAAGGACTTTCGTGGGATCAAAGACGTTTTCCCCTTGCTTCTTTGCCGTCACCAGAAAGTAATGCTTTCCAGACAGGAACAACCGATTATCCTGCACTAAAAAATCCGCCGCAGCGGATAGCCGATAATCAAACCAGGTAAACGTATTGCTGTTGGCGACTGGCATAATGCTATGTCCGCCGTCCGGGCGTCGTACAAAGAAAGTCATCCCGAGATTGGGGTGTGAGGTATTATTGTCAAACTGTGCGACGATGACATAATCCTTCCCGCCGTCCTGATTGAGATCTACCCGATTGATGCCGTCTTTCAATGCCACTGGAGATAGTGCAGTAGCCGTGCTGCTGATAGCACAGAGCGCCAGCCACCCTACAAATTTATTTACCATCAAGCATCCTTACTAATCGAAAACCAATATCCGGCATGAAGAAACCGGGCGTATGCAAATCGCAGCTTGCCAGACTGTGCGTCCGCTCCAGATAACTTCCACCGCAAAAGTAGTACATGGTTTTGCCCCCCTCCACCGCATAAGACTCATTCAGCCACTCGGATACGTTGCCGCTCATGTCGTAAATCCCCAGTGAATTGGGGCGCTTCGACGCCACAGGCACCGTGCCGAACGACGGTGAATCAGAGGGAAAGTGCGCCACGCGCTCCGGCTGTTCGCTGCCCGCATAGCGCTGGCCGTAGGTGGCTTCCGCCAGCCCCTTATGTCCGCCTCTGGCTGCAACCTGCCATTCAGCCAGCGTTGGCAAGCGGTAACCCAAAGCTTGTGGGTTCTCGCGTATGAGTTTGTCGTTATCGTCCTCTGGCACACGCTTCAACGTCTTACCGTCAATCGTGAGGTAATAGGGTTGCAACTGCTGTCGTTCGCTAAGCGCATTGGCAAAAATCACCGCATCCCACCACGACACATTCGTGACAGGATGAAGGCCGCCATCCTGCTCAGGCGGTAAGCAATCTTCAAAGGTAGCGCCATTGCAACCACCGCTTAACTGATAACCGTGCGCATCCGCCCATTCTTGCAACGCATGGTACTGTCGATAGGTAATTTCCGTTTTCGTCATGGCAAAAGACGCGACAGACGTATTAGCATGGGCGGCATAATCTTCCGCACCAAAGACAGAGCCCACATAGAAATTACCGCCGTTGACGATAACGTCATCAGAGGCAGAGTTCGCCCCCTGAGCGGCTAAAATGGGAAAGAGGCAGCATATTACAGCGATAAAATTCGTCTTCAGCATGGCGATACAGGTTCAATTTCGAGGTTAGAGAGTGGAACTGAGCAGCAAGGCAGAATATAGCCGTCAGCAATATCGCGACGCGAAATTCCACCGGAATGATCCATACTGACGCTGCCGGACGCCAGACGCACTTTGCACACACCGCAGTAACCAGAGGCACAGCGATAAGGCAGCTCGACACCAGCTTCATACGCGGCACTCAGGACGCTTTCATCCTCAGACACCGGAAAACCGATAGTGGTATCACGAATATGGCAGTGAAATTTTGACATTACATCCCTCCCACAAGACGTCGCAGTAACTCCTTCTGCAAGAGTTTATTTTCCTTTTTGAATGTTGCTGAGGCAACCGCGTTCTCTTCGATCCGGCGGAGTAAATAGGGCAACGACTTGTCGAGTGGACCGTAAGGCAGGTATTTGCAGACGCGAAAACCGGTTTTCAGTAGTGAATAAGTGATATGATCGCCTAGTCCATAAAGCTGCCCTACCCAGATATGCTTCGCACGTAACGGCTCGCTCTTCATAATCAATGCGAGGCTTTCCTCATTGTGCGTGGCAAAAAACGGCGCGATTCGATCTAAGCGTTGTGCAATATAGTCCACTGCAGCGTTATAACTACGGTCAGTTTCCTGCTTGGTTGAAAAACAACAAGTCCCGCCGTTCACTCTTTTCTCTTCTTCCAGATAAGCACCACGCACAACTTTCACCCCAAGCAGGAAGCCATCGTTGCATGCACGTTGATAACACTCGTCCAGGAAACGCAGTTGGTCCTTAAGATAAAATTGCAGTGTCAGCGTGATAACCGCACTATCGCGGTTAAACTCGCGCATCATGTCCAGAACCAAGCTGTCTACCGCAGGCTGAATCGCGGTCTGCTCCGCGTCAACCATCACACGCACGCCATGAGAACGGGCATAGTCGAATAGGTGTGAGAAACGCGCAACGATCCGTGACCACGCGCTAGCGGATACTTCATCCAGCGCGAATCCTTCGCTTTGTCGGGCATATACAGCTACGCTGCCTAGGGACGATGGCTTGATTACAACAAAAGGCAAGCTATCCGTTTGTTGCGACATCTCGATAAGGCGTAGCGTGTTCTCCATCGCATTATCGAATTGCACTTCATCATTTTCC
Source organism: Pectobacterium carotovorum (assembly GCF_900129615.1). Classification (GTDB taxonomy): domain Bacteria; phylum Pseudomonadota; class Gammaproteobacteria; order Enterobacterales; family Enterobacteriaceae; genus Pectobacterium; species Pectobacterium carotovorum. Next base: position 102,308 of record NZ_FQWI01000008.1, read on the forward strand.
CCTTCAACGGCATAATCCAATACGCAGGCAATGCCAGAGCGCGCCAAAAAGGTTGCCGTGCTCTGAACTTCTTCCAAAGTTTCCCCACCAAAGTAAATACTGTTCACTAGCGAAAAAAGGCGTCCTCTAGGCCGCGCGAGGAATTTTTTCAACGTAAAAAGTGACAGTCTGCGTGTCAGCCTGTGCGTCAGCGTTGCTGTCGCACAGTATTTGAAAAACAGTGTCCTTGACGTGTAACGGTTATAGATAGCGTAAAGATCGTTATGCATGATGGTTCCAGATCCATATCAATCCGGCACGTTTTCGCGCCGGAATCATGAGAGTTAGAGATCGGCGGTTTGTCCGCGATACAAACGACGAACGATGGCATCATCGTTAAACTCTTCGCGCTCATGAATGACACGACGGTTGTCCATAATCAGCAGGTCACCATCTTCCCAGAAGTGTTTGTAGTAGTAGCGTGGCTGTTTTAAAAATGCCCCGAGTTCCTGGAAAAACGTGTGGGTTTCATGATCGGTGAAACCGACAATCCGCGGCTCCCAGCTAGCCGGTTGCCCTTCATCAAATGGGAAATAAATCAGCATCTTTCTGACCCACCCCAGATCGGTGAAGACGGGAACCTTGAACCAACCATCTGGAGAAACATCCACGTAATAGCCCCGCTCCAGCACACGAACTTCGAACGTCTCCTCTTCCAATACACGCAACAGGTGAGCAGGCATTTCCTGACAGGCCAGAGCATGGTCGCATACCGTCGTCGCACCACGGAATTTGACGTTTTTAATCTCAGCCGCGTAGAGAAAAACCTGATCCACCTGTGACAGGAGCAGTCCTCCATCAGCATGGAAAGGCAACTGACCACGCCCCGTTACTATTTTTCCTTTCTCACCTTCCAACTTCAACGTATCGCGATAGCCGAAGCCCACGCCGATCTTTTCATCAGCGTACTCAACTATTGTGCCGTACGCTGAATAGATGTCGCGGAACGTGTCAGCATCAATGCCGAGATTTTTAACGACAACAAAGCCCTGACGCATCAGTAAGTTTTTAATCGTTTCTGTCTTGGCTTCCAGAAAGTCTCGATGCTCGATATACGCGCCAAAACCGGACGCCATGATCGGATTAAACTTCACTATTTCGCTCATTTTCTTCCTTATCCTCAGTATTTTTTGCCAAGCACATTTTTGAAATGTCCCTGAGCGTCACGAGCCTGGAACGCAGCCTTATGGACAGCTTTGGAAGCGTCACGGGTTTGTTCCAGTAGATGGATGAACGGCTTGTTGACCGCTCGTTTCGTATTGATGAATGCAGAAGCCGGGTAGCCGGCCATCACGTGCGCCTGTGTGATCGCGGCATCCAGCAGCGCACGGCTCTCCACCACCTGATTAACCAGCCGGTAATCCAGACAGCGCGTAGCATCAAGCGATTGACACTGATAAATAATCTCCTGCATCGCACTGAACCCATGGGTGAATCCCAGGATGGCGGCACCAACCGAGCACCCGATACCATGCTTAAGCTCCGGCATCACAAAATTCGCTGTCGACGCCATCAGTCGCTGGTCAAACATCAGGGCAAACTGGAACCCCATACCAATCGCATAGCCATCGACTGCCGCAATAGTCGGTTTATTCACGTTCAGTACGGACTGATACAAATCAATCACGCGGTCAATCCACTCTTTGATATCCTCACTGCGCGATAGCTGTTTAACTTCGTTGAAATCTCCGCCAGCGGAAAAGGAACGCTCTGCCCCGCCATACACCACGACAGCTCGCACGCTGTCGTCAGCGTTGGCTCGCGCCAGTGCGTCCTTCACGCAGGTTTCCAGTGAACGACTAAAGGGGTTATGCTTGTTCGGATGATTCAACGTGATAACCCGAACCTCATCAGCATTTTCTTCCAAAACCATAGTTAGTCCTTTTTAATCAGTTCTTTAAGCTGAGATGGCGTCACATCTGTAATGGAGAGGTGGCCACGGAGGAAGGCTTGATAAACACGGTAGGTAAAGCGACTTTTGGTCTGGTAGTTATCAACCGTTGACCCGAGAACATTAGCGAATGCCTGATTAACGGAGGAACCTTCGTGAATGCCGATTTTCTTGCGCCAAACAATGTCTTTCGGCAGCAATTGCAGAGAATCGGCGTATTCACGCAGGATGTTTTTGACTTCGTTGTCGTAAATCTTGTAATCAGGATTTAGCGAATGGCATAGCGTGATTAAGGAATGGCTCCAGAAGGGGTGGCGAATATCAATACCGTAATGGGAAGCCCCTTGAGTGGAAAATTCACCTGTCCAACGCGTACGATACACTTGCTCGGCAAGAAGCTGATTCGGGTTTTCATAATGTGTTCCCGGTTTCAGTATGCCGCCAAAGAGCAAGTCGGAACCGTAACCGGTGAGCATACAAGACACCTGTCCCTCAGCCTGACGATACACATTGAACAATCCCGATTGAATTTCAGCAGATAAGCCGTCAAATATTTCGTTGTAATAGATGGATTCAATGATGCCGTTGATCACTTCGGCTTCAGACAGAATTTTCACCTGATGACGTGTACCGAGCGCATCGGCAACCTGCTGAGAAAATTCAAACTCGTTGCTGAGTTCCGTGCCAATCGAATACGTATTTAAGTGCTTGAAATGACGGCTAGCAAGTGCCGTCACCAAACTTGAATCCAGCCCGCCGGATAAGGGAATACCTACGGTATCAAAGCGGGGCGCCAAATCCTCAAGCGGCGCATTAAGGTAGCGCTCAATCAATGCCAGCAGCGGTTCACGCGGAAGCGCTAACAATTGGTTGCTGGCGGGTGTGGTCAGCGTGCGGCTTTCAACGAAAGAATACCCTTCGCTATCGTGCGTAAGGACGTGCACCGCACCCGGTTTAAGACGCTGCGCATTTTTCACCGGCGTATAGGTATCCGCCCGCATCAGCGACTGACACACCAACGCCTCCTCTTCAAACCACAGCGTATTCTCACCTTCTGCCGCAGTCACCAGCTTCAAGCTGTTGGTCACCCAGGTTTTTTTTCCCTGTACAACATGAACCGGCGAGAAACCACGCGACTCGGTGATCACCGTCAATTCGCCGTTTGGTTCATCAATGAAAAAGCAGAAATCACCTTCAGCCAGCGCCAGTGCATTCGCTCCCAGACGCGTGAACAGCAACGCTAACAGCTCGGCATCATTTGCCAGATAAGCCTCGCCTTCCCACACGCCGGCCAATCCGCTCAGAAACGTCCGATTGTACAGCGAGCCTATTAGGTAGGCCGATCCTCTTTCCATCTCACACTTCTGATAATGGCCATTCTGTTCGATAAAAAGATAGCCATTAGATAATGCTTCGCCCTTTCCGTCGAAGTCGCGTTGGATATTATTTATATCGGCATCGGAACCTTTATAAACAACGCAAAAACTATTGCTCACAGTAATAACCCTTACCTTAATAACGACATGAGAGAAAATAATGTTTAAATCCGTCACATATCATAGAAAAGGTAAATACAAATATTAACCGTGTAAAAGTTCAGCTAACGAGTTTCTTTTAGATAGGGAGTTACTATTCTTTTGGATAGGTTCCCATCTCAACAAAGATGAATAGAAATTCATCATCCTAGCGAGATTCCATATGCTTCATCACTACAGGTTCACAAGGGGAATTGAAAAGATTTAACTCAAGTGCTTTAGTTATAGCATGGCGGGAATTGATAACGTCCAACTTTCTGACTGAATTGTTAATGTGGAATTTAACGGTAACCTCACTAATACCTAATATACGGGAAACCTCTTTATAAGTTCGTCCACTACTAACAAGGAAAAGCACTTCGGTTTCACGCGGGGAGAGTAAGGCATTCCTTGAGCTATCGGGGGGCTTGGCTTGATCTTTGATAGCTCGCTGGTAAGCCATTACTTTTTCATGTACATTCACTAGCAGCATCTGCAAATCATTTTCATGGCTCTTCATACACTTTTCAAAATCTGCATCTTCCAAATGGTTAGCTATACTCAGCGTCGCTACATTATTATCATGGTCGTGTAAGACAAAGGTATAACCTGAACTTATATCGTGCTGTACGGAAGAAATAAAAACATCCTGATTCTTAGCTCTTAGCGTAACAAGATCGTTATCATCCCAGGAAAACGGCGTAATACGCGCTAATGAGGCAACGATTATAGGATCACTTAAGAACATCTCTTTTTTTAGATATTCATTCATCCACGCTTCTGGATAGTTAGAAATAATATAGGGATGACTGGTAGAGGTTTTGCTCATCATGAAATAAGAAAACCATACGTCCCCAACTCCTTTCAACTTCCTTTTTATAAACGAATGGATTTCGTGATCCATATTACACCCTCTTACCGACTTTGCTCAATGATAAAAAACTATCTCCCAAAGAGTAAATGTAATTATTTTTAGTTATACAGAATATAATCATTAATATCTAACAGGGACGAAAAATATCAATTAACACACAAATAGTCAACATTTTATACACATATTTTCCGCGATTAATAATTAATATCGTTATTATATATATAATTATTATTTCCCTCAGATGAATAATATTAACACTATTATTGTTCGTTATTTATCCTATGACATACACAGCTTGATATTGTGCAAAATTCAAACACACAGCCTAAGGAAAGGCTACATACCAATAGACACAGGCATTTTTTCGTGAGGGCAGCCAGAGCGTGTTCAGAAACGAACAAGAAAGGAAGTGAAAAAATAGCACCGGGCGCAGAAACCACACGCCCGATGCTAATACGGCTATCGTAGAGACTTACTCACCACGTAGCGCCGTAGCTGGAGATTGACGGTAAGACAGCATCGCGGGGATGGTGAGTACCACGGCGGCGACCAGCAACAGGAGCAGGACGAAGTGGATATCCTCCCATTCCAGCGTCACCGGCAGGACGAAGCCGCTTTTCTCGCTCATCACCACTGCAATTGCACGGGCAGCAAGATAACCCAGACCGACGCCCAGCAGCACGCCGACGCTCACCAGCGACATCAACCCGCTCCAAATCAGCGTGAAAATACCGTAGCGCGGTGCGCCAAAGGCACGGAGTGCGCCAATCTGTTTCTGCCGCTGCCGCAGGTGGATAACCGCCACCATCGCCACCGCGACACCGACTAACCCCTGCGTACCCAGCGAGATATAGGTCAGTAGTTCACGAATATCGCCCAGCATCGAGTAAAGCTTCACCAGCACTTCGCCGGGGAACACCGCCAGCGTCGTGTTGCTGCGGTACAGCGAACGCAGTTGATAAGCGCCAGCGATCGTTTTCGGTTTAACGACAATCGCGGGCAAACCAGCCTGATGCGCGTGCCCGTGAGCTTCTGCTTCGCCGTGCTCGTCATCGTGTGGAGCCGTTACCGGTTGAGCGACAGCAGCATGATGATCATCACTTTCCGCGCCTTCCGCTGGATGCACGTCGTTGTGATGCTCATCGGCATGCGCGGTTTCATCATGCGCATGGTCGCCATGTTCACTTTCATGATCATGTTCTCCCTCATGCTCATGCGCGCCATGATCATGATCGGCATGCTCATTATGGTCGTGATCATCGTCCGCACCATGCGGTGGATGGATACCGTGTACTCGCCACACCGCGTTCACTGGTACCAGAATCGCTTTATCCCACGCGCTGCCGTCAGCAGGCAAAACACCGACTACGGTGTAGGTGACGTCATCGTGCGCGTGCGCCCCTTCCGTCCCCACCTGACCATGAATTGGGCTAAATGTACTCCCAACCGTCAGCCCCGTTTGCGCCCCCACCACGGCTTCAAAGCCGTCGTTGAACACACGTCCGGCGGTGAGTTGTCGCTTACCGTTATCCGTGACCAGTGGCGGCGTGGTGCCGACAATCGGCATCCCCTGATAAAAATCACCAAACGCAACCGGTGCCGCCCAGGCGACCAGCGGGTTCTTCTCCAGATCGGTCAACACCTGCGCGGGAACCAACGTCAGCGCCGACGGTTGCAGAAACACGGACGACAGCACCAACTGGGTTTCACTCCCCGGCGCACCGATCACCAGATCGAAACGGTCAGCTGCTTTGGCGCTGCCCATGCGCAGCGCCCTTTCCTGCAAGCTCACTGAAATACTTAACGCTGTCGCCGTCGCGATCAGCAACACCACGACCAGCACACCCGGCCAGAGCCGACGCCAGTCGACCCAGATAAGACGCCAAGGAATCATGCGCGATCCTCCTGATACTGCGTGTCCGCCATGAGGCGTCCTTTTTCCAGTTGAATACGGCGCGACATCTGCGATGCCAGACGTGCATCGTGCGTAATGGCAATAAGCGTCGCACGGCTATCGCGCGCCAGCGTCACCAGCAGATCGGCAATCTGTTCACCGCTCTGCGCGTCCAGACTGGCCGTCGGCTCATCGGCGACGATGATGTCCGGCTTGCTGAGCAAGGCTCTCGCGACGGCCACCCGCTGCTTCTCGCCGCGTGATAGCACTTCAATCGGACGTTTCGCGGTATCCAGCCCGACCTGCGCCAGCAGATCTGCCGCCCGCTGCCTGAGCGCTGCGGGGATCCGCCAGTGGTGAAACTGCGCGGGCAGTAAGACGTTCTCTATCGCACTCAGGCCGGGGAAAAGATGGAAATCCTGCATCACCAACCCGATGTGTTGTGCCCGCCAGCGGTCACGCTCCGCTTCGTTCATCTGCCAGATATCCTGCTTTTCCCACTGCACACAGCCCGTTCCGCTGTGATCCATCCCGGTGATGGCATTCACCAGCGTGGTCTTACCGGAGCCGGAAGGCCCCATCACCGCGACCCGCTCGCCAGAACGAATAGACAACGCGGGAATATCCAGCACCGCCTCGGACGTATCGGGAAAGGTCACACTCAGGTGTTGAATCAATAACTCAGCCATCGGCGCTCCTAAAGGGTATCGAACGTGGCTTCACGCAGTCGCAGCAGGCTGACAAAACCCGTTTCAGGGTCGGTCCACGATCCGTGCTCCAGCACGCCTTCCACCTCAATCATGGTGTTGTTCTGTACGAAGGTCTGACGTTTGGCGAGGTAAACGACGAGGATATCTTCAGGCCAGTCCGCATCCGACGAACAGAAGGGGCACAGCGCCATCGGCATTTTGGTTAATACAAAGAATTGTGACTCCGCCTTGAGCGGCGGTGCCATAAAGCCGCGCATCTTGACCCGTTTACCGGAGAGCGCTTTGACGTCATTGGAGAATTCCAGACCCAGCACGCCATAAGAGGCGTACAGCTTATCGAAGGAGAGTTCAGACTGCGCGGCGTTTACCGGGGTGATGCCACCAAGGAGGAGGAGCACCAGCACCGCACGCAACCAAGAGAATAAAAGCGGGGTTACCCCCGCTTTGCTGCATTTCGCATTATTCATAGCGTCGTAGGATTACTTTTTGTCCTGCGGTTTCACCGCCAGTGCATCAACAATCACCCGGAACAGATCGGTGTTTTCCATGTAACCACGGATACGCTCTGCGCCTGGGCCGCTTGCCTGGATCACCATATCGTCAACGGCATGAACGCCCGTATCGGAAGAGCGTGGCAGAATCCCTTCGCGGAATACCGCACCCTGCACTTTCTCGTAGGCTTTGTTGGCAACGTATTCATCTTTTTCGTTCTTGATAGCAGGAACGAACTGACCATCCAGTTTCGGACGGAACGTCTCGTAATAGTCAGGGAAGTTGTTGAAGAAAACGGCCAGACGTTTAGAAACGTTCAGGTCATCCGGATAGCCGTCTTTGTTGGCATCCTTATAGTTCGGGTAGCCCGCATCTTCATACACGCCAACCTTCTCACGCATCTCGGTGCCAGGCTTGTTGTCATCTACCGTACCGATGATAGACAGACCGTGCGTATGGTCGCCCGTCACGATAATCATCGTATCCGGATTTTTCTCGGCAAATTTCTTGGCGATAGCGACAGACTGATCCAGCATGATGGTGTTAGTGAAGGCGCGTTCCCAATCAAGCGGGTGAGACGCTTTGTCGATCAGTGCAGATTCCACCATCAGGAAGAAGCCGTCTTGGTTTTTGGACAGCACATCCAGCGCCGCCTGCGTCATGTCCGTCAGGTCAGGCTGGTTCGGGAATTTCTTGGCAACATCGTTTTTCAGGAAACGACGATCTATCACGCCATCCATGTTGCCAGTGTGGAACAGCCCCAGCAGCTTGGTGGCCTGTGCCGCGTTTTTCTTCAGTGAATCAGCATCGGTGACCAGTGAATAACCCGCCTGCTGGAATTTCTCAACGTAGTTGGTTTCGTCTTTACGCTTCGAGCCCGGTGTGCTTTTCGGCAGGAAGTAAGCAGAACCGCCGCCCAGCATGACGGTAGGCTGCACGTTGTAGAACATCTCGACGATTTCAGCTTTATCCGCACGGCGACGCGTGTGAGAGACAACTGCCGCTGGCGTGGCGTCCTGAAGTTCAGCATCGCTGACTACACCGACAGACATCTTGGTAGAACGGGTCAGCAGTTCACCCAGCGTTTCCTGCTTCGGGTGTTCCAGTGAATTTTTGCTACGGCTGACGTACACACCCAGTGCGTTCACACCGGATTTGTGGCCGGTCATGTAGGCGCTCATGGTGTTGGCGCTGTCGGCCGCGATAGAGTCGGTACTGGACGTACCGGCAAACGCCATATATTGCAGGTCATCAATTGCCAGACGACCGTCGGCTTTCCCTTCCGTCACCCCTTTGGACAGGATGCGTGCGCCAGTACGGTGCGCAACGGACAGGCCATCGCCGATAAACAGAATCACGTTTTTGGCTTTACGCGTACCGGACGCCGAATAAACGTCCCAGTTCACCTGCGTCTTTTTGCCTTTGGCTTCCGCCTCTACCACATACTTGCCGGCTTCAGGCAGGCTTACGTCTCGCAGCCAGATCGTGGACGCGTTGCCGCCGTCTTCACGCTCAACAAACGAGGCCGTTTTGCCCAGCACCTGCTGGTAATCTTTGCCGTTGATCAGAATACGGATATCTTCCGGCTTAAGAACTTCATCAAACTCGACTTTAAAATCGAATTTTCCGCCTGCCAGCATGGTGGCGCGGTCAATGGGATAAATAGCCTGAGCCTGCACCATCCCCGGCAAAGCAGCAGAAATCAGTAAAGGCAGTAACCAGCGAGCTTTCATTGTTATGTCCTTGGTTGCGTCATTTAGCAGGACATAACGTAGTTACCTTTTTTTACAGTTTGATGAATTTCACCATAAATTATTTCACTTATAGCTAACCTACTCCGCTCTTTCCTTTAACGAAAAGCGGCGGCTAGCATGCCACCGATCACGCCCGTTCCTACAGCATGCTGGCTGAGCCCGCACCACTGCTGGTCGCCATCTCGCAACTTAAATTATTTAGAATATAGGGTAAGCAGGAAAACCCAGAGAACCTACAACTTCACGTTTGACGGGGTAATGAACATTAATGCTGGCCATAAGTCATCTCAAAAGGTCGTATTGCACACCTATTTCAACTAATGTGGTGCACCACCGTTTTATTAAACACCATAGTCTACATTTATTTTTTCAATATCAGAGTAACTTGAACGTTGTTTTATTAAAGCAGGTATTTTTGCCACAAACCTATTGTCGGTCTGTAATTTTTTCCACAAAATATCCAAACAATAAAAATGAGACAATTGCTTTCTGAGATCAAGCTCATAATTGCTGAATTTATTTAGGTTAACTACAGAATCAAAAAAAACCTTAATTAATTCAGGCGCAAATTCCCTTTTTACTATATACCCTGATGCTGTTTGCGAATTTACCACCCTGTAGCAATCACTTATCGCTGTGGTTTCAATAGCAACAGCTAGATTATGAGATAATAGAAAAACATCCCAACATTGATCTTTCTCCAGGATAGCACCGATTTCTAGTAAGAAATTTTCTTTGTCAGCAATTTCAAAGTCATCTTCTAAAATCATTGCATAAGGTGCTGTCGATGTTGATAAATATTTTGCCAAAACATTAGCATGGCTAATGCTTGCACCTAATGCACCGAAATTTTCAACATATACCGCATCAAAGAAAACATCGTTTCCAACAAGAATAGATGATGAAGATAATTCAGTTAACGATTCATTTCGACGATCTTCTCTATGTTTAAGGTTTATGATACCGACAAAAAGATCTGTAACACCGTTATTTTCCATGATATTAAATATCCTCAAGCATAAAAATTACTTTTTAATGAAATATGGATTCAACTTTCCAGAAATCTTAAAATCAGCGGAAACCTATATGATGACATTGTAACAGTAGTATCGTTCATTGAAAAAGCCATGCTGTATTAAAGATGTCCATCTGAGCAGCAGAGCAGGATTTTACTTTGCTTGTAAATCAACCAAAGATAACCTCACTACGAAAACTTCCTGACCATCTGGAACATTGCTGCTTACTCGCTATGCTATCTTTTTCCTTCATGTTGTTTCAGCACGCTTAGCTCCATCCGATTAGATTACGATGGTCCTTAGGTTAGCCAAAGCGAAATCGCTATATAATACCGCAAAAGACTTTGCCTGAACCGAAGGGCATTGATAGTGTAAAAATATAAAACACTTATTAATCAAACTAATAAATACTCTACTAATTTGAATCACTCCACCCTTTCCTTCAGCGGAAAGCGGCGGCGCACGACGACAAAGAACAGCGGCACGAAGAAGATGGCGAGGAAGGTCGCGGCTAACATGCCACCGATCACGCCCGTTCCCACAGCATGCTGACTGGCTGAGCCAGCACCGCTGCTGGTCGCCATCGGCAGGACGCCGAAGATAAACGCCAGTGACGTCATCAAGATCGGCCGCAGGCGCTGACGGGAGGCTTCCAGCGTGGCTTCAACCAGATCCTTCCCTTTCTGGTTCATCTCGTTGGCGAATTCCACGATCAGGATGGCGTTCTTCGCCGATAGCCCGACGACCGTCAGTAGCCCAACCTGAAAATAGACATCGTTTTCCAGACCGCGCGCCCAGGTCGCTACCAGCGCCCCCAGCACGCCCATCGGCACCACCAGCATGACGGAGAACGGCACCGTCCAGCTTTCATATAGCGCGGCCAGACACAGGAACACCACCAGCAGCGAAATGGCATACAGCGCCGGTGCCTGCGCCCCGCTCAACCGCTCCTGCAACGACATGCCCGTCCATTGCAATCCAAAACCTTCCGGCAGTTGCGCCACCAGCGATTCCATAATATTCATCGCCGTACCGGTACTGACGCCCGGCGTCGCCTCGCCAACAATCTCCAGCGAGGAATAACCGTTGTAACGCTCAAGGCGCGGCGATCCGGTTTCCCAAACGGTTTGCGCAAAAGCGCTGAACGGCACCATGCCGCCGCTGTTGTTACGCACATACCATTTACTGATGTCGTCCGGCAGCATGCGGAACTTCGCCGCCGCCTGAACGTAAACTTTTTTCACACGACCACGGTCAAGGAAATCATTCACATACGTCGATCCCCAGCCCGTTTTCAACGTACTGTTGATATCATCCACCGACACGCCCAGCGCCTGTGCTTTGCGCTGATCGATATGAATCCGCAACTGCGAGCTGTCGTCCAGACCATTGTGACGCACGCGCGTCAGCTCGGGGTTGCTGTCAGCCATGTTCAGCAGTTGATCCCGCGCCGCCATCAGCGCATCGTGCCCCAACCCACCGCGATCCTGTAACCGCATGGCGAAACCTGCGGCACTCCCCAAGCCGTTAATCGACGGCGGGCTGCTGGCGAACACGCGCGCTTCCTGAATATGACGAAAGGCTTTAGTCGCGCGTTCGATCACGGCAAACGAGCTGCTCTCCGGCGTCGTGCGTTCATTCCAGTCTTTAAGGCGCACAAACAGCCGCGCCACGTTTTGCCCGTTTCCACCTGGCCCCGAACCAATGGTGGAAAACACAGACGTCACGGTGTCTTTTTCCTGCGTGAGATAGTACTGCTCGATCTTGTTAACCACCTGTAAGGTCTGCTGCTGCGTCGAGCCCGGTGGGAGCTGTACTTGTGTCGTGAACACGCCCCGATCTTCCTGCGGCAGAAACGAAGTCGGCAGCCGAAAAAACAGGAAGGCCATAATCCCGATGATGCCCATATACAGCAACAGCCAGCGCCCGCTGCTGATCAATATCTTGCCGACACCGCGTTCATACTTCAGCGACGTGCGGGTAAAGCTCCGGTTAAACCAGCCGAAGAACCCTTTGCGGCCGTGGTGTTGACCCTTAGCGAGCGGCTTGAGCAGCGTCGCGCATAGCGCGGGCGTCAAAGTCATCGCCACCAGCACTGACAGGATCATTGAGGTCACAATCGTGATGGAGAACTGGCGGTAGATCGCTCCCGTGGTGCCGCCAAAGAAGGCCATCGGCACAAATACGGCGGACAGCACCAGCGCAATCCCGACCAACGCCCCTTGCACCTGCCCCATCGATTTTCGCGTCGCGTCCCGTGGTGAGAGCCCTTCCTCGCTCATCACTCGCTCTACGTTTTCCACCACCACAATGGCATCGTCAACCAGCAGGCCAATCGCCAGCACCATCGCGAACATCGTCAGGGTGTTCAGGCTAAAGCCGAAGGCATACAGCACGGCAAACGTGCCAAGCAACACCACCGGCACCGCAATCGTGGGAATCAGGGTGGCGCGGAAATTCTGCAAAAACAGGTACATCACCAGAAAGACCAGCAGCACCGCTTCAAACAGGGTTTTCACCACATCGGTAATCGAAGCTTTTACAAAGGGGGAGGTTTCGAAGGCAATTTTGGCTTCTAGCCCGTGCGGGAAGTACTGCGACAGCTCCTCGATACGTTCTCTGACGCGCTTATCCGTTTCCAGCTCATTCGCGCCAGACGCCAGCGTCACCCCCAGACCGGAGGCGGACTGACCGTTGAAACGGCTGAGAAAATCGTAGCGTTCGGCACCAAGCTCGACTTCTGCGACATTGCCGAGCGTCACGGCAGAGCCGTCTTGATTGACGCGCAGCGTGATATCACGAAACTGCTGTGGCGTCTCTAACAGCGATTGTGCGTTGATCGTAGCGTTCAGCGCCTGATTATCCACCGACGGTACACCGCCGACCTGCCCTACCGAGACCTGGCTGTTCTGCGATTCGATGGCCCGTACCACGTCGCTGGTGGTCAGCGCATAATCCATCAGTTTGGCCGGATCCAGCCAGATGCGCATCGCATACTGCGACCCATAGGCAGAAACTTCACCCACCCCGCTGATGCGGCTGATCGGCTCCTGAATATTTGTTGCGACGTAATCGGCGATGTCCTGTTTGTCCATGCTGCCATCGGTAGAGACAAACGCGACCATCAGGATATTGGTATCGCCGGTTTTACTGACGGTGACGCCCTGCTGCTGGACTTCCTGCGGCAGTTTGCGGATGGCGGACTGAAGCTGGTTTTGCACCTGCTGGCGGGCTTCATCGGGATCCGTGCCAGCCTCGAAGGTCAGCATAATTCGGGACTGACCGGTGTTGCTGCTGTCCGAGGACATGTACATCAGGTTATCCAGCCCAGTCATGCTCTGTTCGATAACCTGTGTAACGGTATTTTCCAGCGTCTGCGCCGATGCACCGGGGTAGCTCGCCGTGATCCGCACGCTGGGCGGTGCCAGATCGGGATACTGTTCTAGCGGCAATGACTTGATGGCCAACATACCGCACAGGCTGAGAAGGATAGCCAGCACCCACGCGAAAATGGGACGGTCGACAAAAAAGTTCGCCATCTCTCCTACACTCCTCAGCCCTATTTTGACGTGGCTGCTTCACGAACAGCCTACTTATTATCAACCGGAATAGATTCACTCAACCCAGAGAAAAACCCTGCGCACAGGGTGCCAAGTTACCTTAACTGCCGACGTCAGCTAAATCGTGGAGAAATTGAGGAGAAAATGTAAATTATCGTCGGCTACGCCTGAGCAAACGCGATCACCTGCTCGGTAAAAGCATCAGGATGCGAGATAAACGGTGCATGCGCAGCCTTTGGAATCACTACCGAAGTTGAGTCCGACCACTCATCATCCAGCAATCCGGCAACCTTGCGCGGCACCAGCCCATCTAACGCACCATAGAGCCGCAGGAACGGCACGGCCAAGTCGGCTAACGGCTGGCGTAAATCTGCTTCACGCAAAATGGCCAACCCGCCGTTTAATACCTCGACTGACGGCATCGGTTGTTCCAGCACCACGCTTTTTAACAGTCGGGCATCCTGCCGTGCGCTTTCCGTTCCCAGTGTTTGCAGCGCCAGAAACCGTTCGACCGTACGCTGGAAATCTTCACTAAGCTGCTGTTGAACCCCCTGCAAGACGTCTGGCTTGATTCCCGGCCAGCCGTCCTGTGCGCTGAAACAGGGCGATGACGCCACGGTAATCAGCTTTTCCACCCGCGCAGGGGCGCTCAGCGCAATCTGGCTGGCAACCAGTCCGCCCAGCGACCACCCCAGCCAGACGGCACGCTCCGGTGCCTGCGCCAGCACGTAGTCCGCCATGTCACTCAGCGACATCGGCCCAAATCCCTGACTTCTGCCATAGCCCGGCAGATCGACCAGATGCAGACGAAAATGCGGAGCGAGTCGCGCAATAATGCTTTGCCATACCTGCGCATTCAATCCCCATCCGTGCAGCAACACAAGATCCGTGTTTCCTGCACCTTCGGTCTGCCAATACAACGCCGCCATCAGTTATCTTCCTTTCTCAGGGAACCCCTTAACGCTTGCATGGGGTCAATATATTTCAGGGAAAACCGTATTTAGGAAAAACGATCTTTAAGGAAAACAATGTTAACCATCTCCGCACGCTGCTGGCTATGCTTATTGCCGCTTCATCACAGCCAGCAGGGTATTTGCTCGTACTGCCAGCGCCATTTGCCCCGCTTGCCTCTCTGCTGCCCGCGCTGTGGCTTGCCCTCAGCCGACACCACGCATCAGTGCGGACGCTGCCTACAGACCCCACCGCCCTGGCAGTCGATGACCTTTATCAGCGACTACGCGCCACCGTTCAACACGCTGCTGAAGCATTTCAAGTTTCACGGTAAAACCGAACTGGCAGCGGTACTCGCCCGACAGCTGTTATTGCGCTGGCAGATGACCTACCGCGAACGAAAGCTCACCGGACACGTTCCCCTGTTTCGCCCTGACCGCCTGTTTACCGTTCCCTTGCACCGGAACCGCCAGTGGCGGCGTGGCTTCAACCAGACCGAGCTGCTCGCTCGGCCTCTCGCCCGCTGGCTGAACTGTACTTACGAGCCACGCGAATTGCAGCGCACCCGACGCACACCGCTACAGCAAACGCTCAGCGCCAGCGCGCGGCGGCGAAACCTGCGGGGTGCGTTTTCCTGTGATGTCTCGCTGTCTGGGCAACAGGTGGTTTTACTGGATGATGTGGTTACGACGGGTAGTACCGCAGCCGAAATCAGCAGGCTGCTGCTGGGCCAAGGTGCAGCGGGTGTTCAGGTCTGGTGTTTGTGCCGCACCTTGTAGTCGGGGGGAGGATGGGCGTATTATAACCGATAAGTGCAGTCAACTATCGAGCTTACTATTATGATCCGTATTACCGATGCTGCTCAGGAGCATTTCCTGAAACTGTTGGCAAAACAGGAAGAAGGCACACAGATTCGCGTATTTGTTATCAATCCAGGTACGCCAAACGCCGAGTGTGGCGTGTCGTATTGCCCGCCGGATGCCGTAGAAGCCAGCGATACCGTACTGAAGTTTGAAAAAATTTCCGCTTACGTGGACGAACTCAGCGCGCCTTATCTGGAAGACGCTGAAATCGACTTCGTGACTGACCAGTTAGGTTCTCAGCTCACGCTGAAAGCGCCAAATGCTAAAATGCGTAAAGTGGACGACAGCGCCCCGCTGATGGAACGCGTGGAGTATGTGCTGCAATCGCAGATCAACCCACAGCTGGCGGGCCACGGCGGCCGTGTGACGCTGATGGAAATTACCGATGACGGCTTGGCGATTCTGCAATTTGGCGGCGGCTGTAACGGCTGTTCTATGGTTGACGTCACGCTGAAAGAAGGGATTGAGAAAGAGCTACTGGAAAAATTCCCCGATCTGAAAGGCGTGAGAGATCTCACCGAACACCAGCGCGGCGAGCATTCCTACTATTAATCGTCTCCCCTGCTGATTTCTCTGTGCTTTTCCTCCCCAATTCAGGGGAGGAAGAGTATTCGTTCTGTTGTCAGGCTTTCTGCGCTTTCATCGGCGCGCCACGACGCAAATCCATATCCCGAACCAATCGTTCAAGGCAGCGGTCAGCGAAGATCGACTCCAGCGGACGCGTGAGCTTGCGCCGCCAGTTGGGGTATTCACGATTGGTGCCCGGCACATTGACCGGTGTCGCCATATCCAGCCAGTCTTCCAGTTGGAATCCCACCAGTGCGCTTGCGCTGTCGGCGACGTAGCGATGAACGCCACGGCTTAGCGGTGCGCCCATTGTCGTCAGCGCCGAGTTGCGGCCAACCCGCTGCGGCAATAGCCCGAATTCGTGCAACGCGTTGAGCAGCCCCTGTTTCGCTTTCTCACGCTGCTGCATTTGTTCTTGCAGTAACGCTTCCGTCGGATACAGCCCCAACTCCCGCCCCAGTGATAAATCCACGGTTTGCCAGTAGCCGCGCAGCGTTGGGAGATCGTGCGTGGTAATGGTTGTCATCGCCTGACGCGGATAGTCTTCCGGTGCACGGAAGTGGTTCTCGTCGTCTTTTTCAAAGAACAGCACCTTGTAAGAATAAATACCGAAGTCATGTAGTTTACTGATAATTTCCGGCGGCACCGTGCCTAAATCCTCGCCGATAATCAGGCATCGATGACGCTGACTTTCCAACGCCAGCACGGCCAGCAGGTCGTCGACCGGATAATGCACGTAAGCCCCGTTGCCCGCCGATTCCGCCTTGGGTATCCACCACAGGCGCAAGAGCGCCATCACATGATCGATACGCAGGGCACCACAATGCGCCATGTTGCTGCGCAGTACGTCGATAAACGGTTGATAGCCACGCAGTTGCAGCATGGTGGGGTTCATCGGTGCAAGCTGCCAGTCTTGTCCCTGCGGCCCAAGCGGATCCGGTGGTGCGCCGATAGACGCATCAAGGCAATAGAGCTGACGTTCGTCCCAGGTTTCCGCACCACCCTGTGCGACCCCAACGGCTAAATCGCGATACAGGCCGAGCGGCAGACCAAGCTGTTTACTGTGCGCGTAGCACTCCGCAAGTTGCTCGTGCGCCACCCATTGCAGCCAGCTGTAGAACGTAATTTCCTCGCTGTTTTCACGGCGGAATGACTTCACAGTTTCACTGTGCACATCATGATAACTGGCAGGCCATTGGTGCCAGTCCGCGTAATTCTCACCCTGTTTTTTCAGGTAAGCCTGTAACGCATCAAACGTCGCCTGAAGTTGCAAGCTCTGCCCACCGCTAACAACAAACTGGCGAAAGGCGCTAATGCGCGGATCCAGCGCACTGCGCGTCGTAAAGTAGCGGAAAGCCAGCCGCAAAGCGGTCAGCTTAAGTGACGTCACCGGTTCATAATCGACCCAGCGCCCTGCCCGCAGCGCAGAAACCGCGCTTTGCGTATCCTCACGATGCCACCATGCCTGCGCTTCACTGCTCTGCTGGAAATCATCGATCCGATTCACATCGATATAAATAATGTTCAGCCAGTGCCGGGAGGAAGGGCTGTAAGGGCTCGCAGCCTCTGGCAGCGCGGGATACAGCGAATGCAGCGGGTTCAGCCCCACAAAGGCACCACCGCGCCGGGCAATCTGTTCTACCAGTTGGCGCAGATCGCCAAAATCCCCGACGCCCCAGTTATTCTGCGAGCGCAAGGTGTAAAGCTGGACGGTCACGCCCCACCAGCGTTTACCCTGTAGTAAGGCTTCGGGTTCATAGCAGCGGTGCGGTGCGACAATAATCCGGCAGCTCCAGCGCTGGTCGGCTTGCGTCAACGTCAGGTAGTGGTAACCCAGCGGCAGCACACCCGGCAGAGCCAGCGTTGAACCGCCTGTGATCTGTCCTTGAATTTGACCGCCGTTTTCATACATCAGCGTCCAGAGGAATTCACCGTGACCAGCAAGCTCGATGACCGCATCCCGGCCTTGCAAAAAGACCCGAACGGGCGGCAAGGGTGCATTACCGCTATCAGAAACGTCCATCATTGCCTGAATTTGGTTTCTGATTGCGGCCGCAACCATGTGCTCTTTGCCATACGCATCGGTGTAGCTTTCCGCGATGCCTGTCTGCTGGCTTGCCAGTTTATCCACCTTGAACACCCTCTCCTTTTCCTAACGATGCGCCTGCCAAATGCGCGTCTGGTAATCATGAATCGCCCGGTCCGAACTGAACATCCCCATTCTGGCGGTATTCAGCACACAGCGGCGCGTCCATTCATCCGGCTCACGGTAAAGCGCATCAACACGCTGCTGCACCTCACAATACGGTGCAAAATCGGCCATTAACATATAGGGATCGCCCAGCTTCAGCAGGCTATCCAACAGCGGGGCAAACGCGTTTTTATCCCCCTGACTGAACGCACCGCTCGCTAGCTCGTTCAGTACTTCACGTAGCAGCGGCGTCACGGCGAGGTAGTCAGACGGCTCATAGCCCTGCGTCTGTAGCGCTTTTACCTGTTCGACGGTGTGACCAAAAATGAACAGATTGTCTTCACCGACCTGCTGCGCCATTTCTACATTCGCCCCGTCCAGCGTGCCGACAGTCAGCGCGCCGTTCAGCGCCAGCTTCATATTGCCCGTACCGGACGCTTCTTTACCTGCCGTCGAAATTTGCTCAGAGACATCCGCAGCAGGAATCATCCGTTCAGCCAGCGAGACGCGATAGTCCGACGGGAAGACAACCCTCAGGCGATCGTTAACGCGACGATCCTGATTAATGACCGCGGCGACCCGGTTAATGGCATAAATGATATTTTTCGCTAATACATAGCCCGGTGCTGCTTTGGCACCGAACAAAAAGACGTGCGGCACTATATCCAGATGCGGATTGTCACGCAATTGACGATATAGCGCGAGGATATGCAGCAGATTCAAATGCTGGCGTTTGTACTCATGCAATCGCTTGATTTGCACATCAAACAGCGCCTGCGGATCGATGACGATGTCGTACTGCTGGCGGAGATAGGTCGCCAACTGCGTTTTATTATCGGCCTTGATTTGTCGATAGCGCTCACGAAAGCCAGCATCGTCAGCGTAAGGTTCCAGCCCTTGCAGCGCAGGCAGATCATTCACCCACGGCGTGTGCAGCGTGTCGTCGATCAGCGCGGACAGCGCCGGGTTACACTGTTTTAGCCAGCGGCGTGGCGTAATGCCGTTGGTGACATTATGGAATTTGGTCGGCCACAACTGGTGGTATTCCGGGAACAGATCTTTCACCACCAGTTCCGAGTGCAGCGCCGCCACGCCGTTGACCGCAAAGCAACTGACGACGCACAGATTTGCCATGCGAATCTGGCGCTGATGGCGAATTGCGAGCTTCTCCCATACCTGCCGATCGCTGGGCCATTTCTGCTCAACCTGCGCCTTAAACTGCGTATCAATTTGCCGGATGATAGACAGGTGGCGAGGAAGCAGGCGGCTAAACAGTCGTTCGTCCCAGCGCTCAAGCGCTTCCGGCATCAGCGTATGATTGGTATAGGCAAAGGTGCGTCCGGTTATCGACCAGGCTTCATCCCACGGTATCTGGTGTTCATCCAGCAGCAGACGCATCAGTTCAGGGATCGCCAACGTCGGGTGGGTGTCATTAAGCTGGATGACTTCATAATCCGGCAGCGTGGACAGCGCGCGCCCCGCGTTGAGATGACGACGCAGAATGTCGGCCACCGAACAGGCGCAGTGGAAATACTGCTGCATCAGGCGCAGGCGTTTGCCCGCCGCGTGATTGTCATTCGGATACAGCACGCTGGTCAGGCTGGAGGCGGAAATCCCCTCCTGTGCCGCACGCAGATAGTGCCCTTCGTTGAATAGCGTCAAATCAAACGGATCGCGATGCGTCGCACGCCACAAACGCAGCGGCTGCGCAGCGCCGTTGTGATAGCCAATCACCGGCAGGTCACAGGCTTCACCTCTGAAAACGGTATCCGGCAGCCAGCGCAGGGTTCCGTCAGTTTGAGGTTGCAGACGCCCGCCAAACCCGACATCCACCGCCAGCTCCGCGCGTGGTAAAAACCACGGATAGGTATCGCGCTGCCAGTCATCGGCCGTTTCCTGCTGCTTTTCCTGCGCAAAGTGCTGGCGGAACAGGCCATACTGGTAGTTGAGGCCGTAACCCGTTGCGGGCTGCCCCACCGTCGCCATCGAATCCAAAAAGCAGGACGCCAGCCGACCTAACCCACCGTTGCCTAACCCCGGATCGGTTTCCTGCTCCAGAATATCACTCAGGTTCAGCCCTTGCTCGGCCAGCACGGCGGCAACCGCGTCATACCAGCCCAAATTCAACAGATTGTTGCCCGTCAAACGACCGGGCAGAAATTCCATCGACAGGTAGTTCACATGGCGCTGAGGCGTATGGGTATTGGCAACAGGAGACGTTGGAGAGTCGGAGTGCATCAGCAACTGTTCAGACACCGCAAGGCTGACAGCACGCCAGCACTGCACTGGCGTCATCGCGTTAAGCGAGGCGACGCCACCGAGCCGCTGTTGGCGGCGCAGCGCAGCGGTAAATTCTGATACATCAAAGGCGATGACGGGATGGGCGGAGGAAACGGGCTGCGTTAACGCATCTGGTTTTTTTGCAGCCGCTGAACGTTTTGGCGATCCTGATACTTTTGACGATTCTGATCGCGTTGCAGAACCCAGCTTTCTTGAAGAATCTGACATCGTGCCTCCTCCTTTGTCCATCATGGAAAAGGCACATCGGGTTCAACACAACTCCAACTGTACCTTATGTTGTTCAATGATTTTCAGTACGCTGGGTGGTGGTGACTGATCGGTAAAAAGATAGTCGATCAAATCCATGTTGCCCAAATTCACCATCGCATTACGACCAAACTTGGAATGGTCCGTCACCAGCATGACGCAGCGAGAGTTTTCAATAATCGCCCGTTTTGTGCGCACTTCATGGTAATCAAACTCCAGTAATGACCCATCCATGTCAATACCACTGATGCCCAAAATGCCGAAATCCAGACGGAACTGAGAGATAAAATCCAGCGTCGCCTCACCCATGATACCGCCATCGCGGGTACGCACTTCACCACCGGCCAAAATCAGGCGGAAATCCTCTTTTGCCGTCAGCAGCGTTGCCACGTTCAGATTATTGGTGACCACACGCAGATCCTTATGCTGCATCAGCGCATAGGCCACGGCTTCGGGCGTGGTACCGATATCGATAAACAAGGTGGCGCCGTCTGGAATCTGGCTCGCTACCCGACGGGCAATGCGCGCTTTTTCATCCGACCACATCATTTTACGGTCATGGTAGGCCGTGTTAACCGAACTGGACGGCAATGCTGCACCACCGTGGTGGCGATGGATTTTATTCTGCTCGGCCAGCTCGTTCAGATCGCGACGAATGGTCTGCGGGCTCACCGCAAAATGCTCCACTAGCTCTTCAGTACTGACATAGCCCTGCTGGCGCACCAGCTCAATAATGGCGTCATGCCGTTGTGTCTGCTTCACATTTATCCCCTAAGACGCCCCGATTTACCGGGGGTTTGTTTTATTATACGTGTCCCAAAAGGCCATCAATAGCCCGACAACCAGCCCAGCTACATGCGCCGCATTCGCAATCGACATGCCTAAAATATCGAAATATCCGGCGATCAGCCACAGTAAAGCGAAGGCCATCAGACTGCGCGGCATGGATAAATAACCGTCAGGCTCTCGTTCCCCTCGCAGCCAGACATAGCCCATCAGGGCATAAACCACGCCAGACAGGCCACCAAAATGGGTGCCGCTAAACCAGGACTGCGCCCAGCCGCTAACCAGCGCGGAAACCAGCGTGATGACCAGCAATTTTCCGGTTCCCAGCACTTTTTCAACCGGGCCGCCCAGATACCACCACCACATCAGATTGAACAAAATATGCAGCAGGGAAAAGTGCAACAAAACATGACTAAACCAGCGCCACACCTCGACCTGTTGCCCTTCAGCCGGGAACGCCAGCCATACCATCACGCTCTCATAGCCCGAAATCTGCATCAGGATGAACACCGCAATCGTCACGACCATCAGGGATAGCGTCAGTGGACCTGCCTTTTGCTTCAGCATTTGCAGGTAAGAGTAGCGCTGGTATTGAATACCGGTATCCATCGATCCCGTTTGCCAACTGGCCGCCAGATAGCGCGGGTTTGTCGGGTCGCGCAGAAAAATCTCCAGCGCTTCCTGAACCTTGCTCAGTTGGGTTTCATCCTCCAGCCACAGTTCAGCTTCATGCCCCTGAGGCCGCATTTCCAGATGGACCTGCTGTGTACGCATGTAATCAACAAATGCCTGAGCCAGACGCGGGTTGGAGAGAGCAATAACGCGAGTCATCATAGCGGGAAGCGCCAGTGAGTAGGTTGAGTTAGGAACATGATAATAAAGATTCTACTGAATAGGCAGGACTATTGAATAGGCAGGGCTATTTCGGTGAAGTCAGTCAATCGTCACATTTCCGTCACAAAATATTTTTCGGTTCACAAAAAAAAAGCATGATGTGAAATCGTGTACTTCTACGCATTCACTATACGTGCCACTCACTGACCAGGAGCATGACCATGTCTTTACAACGAAAAGCGCTGTTTTGCCTCCCTTTACTATTGCCAGCCACCCTCTCTTTCCAAGCCGTTGCCAAAGAGGGCTATACGCTCGAACAGGTTGTGGTGTTTAGCCGCCACGGGTTGCGCGCGCCGTTAGCCAGTCCAAGTAGCGCACTCGGCAAGGTCACACCCGATGCCTGGCCGCAGTGGGATACGCCCAGCAGTTACCTGACCACACGCGGCGGCGTGTTGGAGGCCTACTTCGGTCACTATTTTAGCGAATGGTTGGTGGATAACCACCTGCTGGCTGCCGATACCTGCCCCACAGAGAAAGACGTCTCTTTCTACGCCAACAGCCTGCAACGCACTATCGCTACCGCACAATATTTCTCAGCGGGAGCATTCCCCGGCTGTCTGGTGCCGGTGTTACACAAAGAAAAACTGGGCACAATGGATGCCACCTTTAACCCGATCATCCGCGACAACAGCGCGACGTTTAAGCAGCAGGCCATCGATTCGATCAACCAAAAAGCAGGCGCTGGCGGGGTAAAAGGGCTCAATGAGCGATTGAAACCTGTGTATCAGCAGATGGCGGAGATTATTCGTTATACAGATTCTGCTAACTGTAAACAGGATAAACAGTGCGATCTGATGGCACAGGAAACAAACGTGCAGATTGAAGCAGGAAAAGAGCCTAGCGTGGTTGGCCCACTGAGAACGGGTACCGCCATTGCCGATGCCTTTATCTTGCAGTACTACGAGGGAACACCGATTAACAAGATCGGCTGGGGGCGCATTAAAGATGAGAAGCAGCTTGCCGATTTGGTGTCGATTAAGGAGTACTACAACAGCGTAGTGTTTAGCGCACCGGTTGTGGCCAAGGCTGTCTCTGCCAATCTGGTCGGCGCACTCGCGGGATCGTTTGGCACACAGCAACCCAAATTCACTTTTTTGGTCGGCCATGACTCAAACGTCGCATCGCTGTTCTCTGCGTTGGGCGTGAAGCCATATCACCTGCCACATCAATTAGAAACCACGCCGATAGGCGGCAAAGTGGTGTTCCAGCGCTGGCGCGACAGCCTTCATAACAAGGATCTGCTGAAAATCGAGTATGTGTACCAGTCTACTGAGCAGCTCGCTTCGCTGGCACCGCTTAACCGCGCCACCCCGCCGCAGCGCGTCACGCTAGCGCTCAATGCTTGTCCTGCTGACGAGGAAGGATTCTGCTCATTTGAGGACTTTGAAAAGATCACTAAGGCGCTGATGCCATAGCCATAAACAGAGAGTCTTTGCGATCTTTCGGATAGTGCTTGAGTTATTGCTGTGAGGGCTTCGTGTTTACGAAGCCCTCACCTCTCATACGGCTGACCGCACATCCTGCGGGTAGCGATTTTGCCAGGCTTCAAAGCCGCCATCGATGCTGTACACCGAATCAAACCCCAGGCTAATCAGGTACTGTGCAGCATTGCGGCTGCTAATGCCGTGGTAGCAAATCACCATGACCGGTGCTTCGAGGTCAGCGCCGCGCACAAAGTCAGACAGCGTCTCGTTCGTCAAGTGCGTCGCGCCGGGAACATGGGCTGTGGCAAAACTCTGTGGATCGCGAATATCAACGACAACGCCCCCTTCCTGCCAGCGGGAATGGGCTTGCTCAATACTGATAGCTTCAAATTGTTCCATCGAAAGTGACAACCTTGTTAATAATGGACAGGATGTTAGTAACCACTGACGTCATGGCAACCCGAGGCGTCATTGTAACCCGCCTTCAACGGCATAAAACCCATATGATTATAAGGTTATTTATAAAAACAGTGCTTCACTAATGTGGAGAGTGACGACAAAACAGCACAATTCCAGCCCAATATCCCTCCTTTTAATGTGACAACTATCATCATATTGTTAGGTTCGTCACGCATAAATGTTTTTATTTGGTTAACCATTGGCTGATTTGTTTGTTTTCGATTATTATAATGCTCGAAAACGAACATTTTGATTTATTCGAGGGTGGAGGAAGAAACGTGGAAACCAAAGATCTAATCGTTATCGGCGGCGGAATTAACGGTGCAGGCATCGCCGCAGATGCGGCTGGGCGAGGGTTATCAGTCCTGTTGTTGGAAGCGCAGGATCTTGCCTGTGCCACGTCCTCCGCCAGTTCCAAGCTGATTCACGGCGGCCTGCGTTACCTTGAGCACTATGAGTTTCGTTTGGTCAGCGAAGCGCTGTCTGAGCGCGAAACGCTGCTGAAAATGGCTCCGCACATTATTTTCCCCATGCGCTTTCGTTTGCCCCATCAGCCGCACCTGCGTCCGGCCTGGATGATTCGTATCGGCCTTTTCATGTACGACAACATTGGCAAACGCGTCAGCCTGCCTGCCAGTAAAGGCCTGAAATTCGGCGCAGATTCTGTGCTTAAGCCTGAGCTGAAACAGGGCTTTGAATACTCTGACTGCTGGGTGGACGATGCGCGTCTGGTGGTGTTAAACGCGCAGGAAGTGACAAAACGCGGTGGGGAAGTCCGTACACGCACCAAAGTCACCCGCGCTCGCCGTGAGCAAGGCGTGTGGATTGTGGATGCGGTTGATTCACTGACCGGCGAAACCTTCACCTGGCGTGCCAAAGGTCTGGTGAACGCCACGGGTCCGTGGGTGAAAGAATTCTTTGATGACGGCCTACAGCTGAAATCGCCTTACGGCATCCGTTTGATCAAAGGCAGCCACATCGTGGTGCCAAAAGTCCATAACCAGCCGCAGGCGTACATTCTGCAAAACAAAGATCACCGTATTGTGTTCGTGATCCCGTGGCAGGATGACTACTCAATCATCGGCACGACCGACGTGGAGTACAAAGGCAATCCGCACGATGTGAAGATCGATGACAACGAAGTCGGCTACCTGTTGGATGTGTATAACGACCATTTCAAACAGCAGCTTACGCGTGACGATATCGTCTGGACTTACTCTGGCGTGCGTCCACTGTGTGATGACGAATCCGATTCTCCGCAGGCGATTACTCGTGACTACACGCTGTCAGTCGATGATGATAACGGTCAGGCTCCACTGCTTTCCGTGTTTGGCGGCAAGCTGACGACATACCGTAAGCTGGCAGAACACGCGCTGGACAAGCTGCACAAATACTACCCGCAAGCGGGTAAAGCCTGGACGAAAGGTGCAGTACTGCCGGGTGGCGATATCGCTGGCACGCGTGATGACTACGCCGCCGCGCTGCGTCGCCGCTTCAATCTGCCTGAATCACTGACGCGCCGTTACAGCCGCACCTACGGTTCAAACAGCGAACTGATTCTGGCAAACGTGAAAGGCCTCAGCGACTTGGGTGAAGATTTCGGTCATGACCTGTATGAAGCGGAACTGCGCTATCTGGTCGAAAAAGAATGGGCCGTTATGCTTGATGACGTCATCTGGCGCCGTACCAAACTGGGCATGCGCTTCGATGACGCCCAGAAACAACGCATCAGCGACTGGCTGGCAAACCATTACCAGCAGATGGCGAAAGCGGGTTAATCAGCGGTTATCGCAAGCGCCTTTTAGTACAAAAACAAAAGCGCCGTAGGTTTTTGCCTACGGCGCTTTTTCATATCATCAACGCGTAATCACAGCCGTATCGGTTTGATATTCCAGATATCTTCTGCATATTCGCCGATGGTGCGGTCAGACGAGAAATAGCCCATGTTGGCAATATTCTGGACGGCACAGCGCGCCCATTCGTCCTTTTTCGCATACAGCTCATCCACCCGATCCTGCGTATCCACATAGCTGCGATAGTCTGCCAGTAACTGGTAGTAATCGCCAAAATTCACCAGTGAATCAAACAGATCGCTGTAACGTCGGCTATCATCAGGGCTGAAGACGCCCGTGGTGATTTGCGTCAGCACGCGGTGTAGCTCTTCGTCCTGATCGTAGTATTGCCGTGGGTTGTAACCGCTCTGACGTAGCGCTTCGACCTGATCGGCCGTATTGCCGAAGATAAACATATTCTCTTCGCCAATGTGTTCCAGCATTTCGACATTCGCCCCATCCAGCGTACCGATCGTCAGCGCACCGTTCAGGGCAAACTTCATATTACTGGTCCCGGATGCTTCCGTCCCCGCCAGCGAGATCTGTTCAGAGAGATCCGCCGCAGGGATGATCAGCTGTGCCAGGCTCACGCTGTAGTTCGGGATGAAGACCACTTTCAGTCGATCGTGCAGAGTCGGATCGTTGTTGATCACCTTCGCGACGTCGTTGATCAAGTTAATAATGTGCTTCGCCATGTAATAGGCTGATGCGGCTTTGCCCGCAAAAATGACGACACGCGGCACACGCTCGACCTCGGGGTCATCCTTAATGCGGTTATAGAGCGTAATGACGTGCAGCACGTTCAGCAGTTGGCGCTTGTATTCGTGAATACGCTTAATCTGCACATCAAACAGCGATTCCGGGTTAACCACAATATTCAGGTTTTCCGCCATATAGGTCGCTAAGCGCACTTTGTTCTTCAGCTTCACCTTGCTAATTTTCTGCACAAATGCCGGATAATCGATGTGCTGTTTCAGTTCGCTCAACTGGCTCAGATCGGTGCGCCAGGTCTGCCCAATAGTGTCATCCAGCAGCTTGGAGAGCGACGGGTTAGCCAGCGCCAGCCAGCGCCGCGGCGTCACACCGTTGGTTTTATTGCAGAACCGGTTAGGGAAGAGGCGGGCGAAATCGGCAAACAGAGACTGCACCATCAGATCCGAATGCAGCTCCGATACGCCATTCACCTTATGACTAGCCACTACGGCCAGCCACGCCATGCGTATTTTACGCCCGTTGTTTTCATCAATGATGGAAACCCGCGCCAACAGTTCGTTGTCATCGGGGACTTCTTTCTGGACGTACTCCAGAAAATGTTCGTTAATTTCGAAAATCAATTGCAGATGGCGCGGCAGGATTTTACCCATCATATCAACCGGCCAGGTTTCCAGCGCTTCCTGCATCAGCGTGTGGTTGGTATAGGAGAAGACTTTCCTCACCACCGTCCACGCCTCTATCCACTTGAATTTATGCTCATCAATCAGCAAGCGCATCAATTCAGGAATAGCCAGCACCGGATGCGTATCGTTCAGATGGATAGCAAATTTCTCCGCCAGATTGGCGTAAGTCTTATGCATCATCCAGTGGCGGTTGAGGATGTCCTGCACCGTAGCAGAAACCAGAAAGTATTCCTGACGCAGGCGCAGCTCGCGGCCTGAATAGGTGGAATCATCGGGATACAGCACACGCGACACGTTTTCCGAGTGGTTTTTATCTTCCACCGCCGCAAAATAGTCGCCCTGATTGAATTTACCCAGATTGATTTCGTTACTGGCCTGCGCGCCCCACAGTCGCAGTGTATTGGTGGCATCGGTATCAAAACCGGGAATGATTTGGTCGTAGGCACAGGCAATAACTTCTTCCGTTTCCAGCCAGCGCATTTTGCTGCCTTCCTGCTGGATTCGGCCGCCGAAGCGCACTTTGTAGCGTGTGCTGTGACGCGGGAATTCCCACGCATTACCGTATTCCAGCCAGTAGTCCGGTGATTCCGCCTGCCTGCCGTTAACAATATTCTGTTTGAACATACCGTATTCATAGCGAATACCGTAGCCACGCCCCGGCAGCGCCATCGTCGCCAGTGAATCCAGAAAACAGGCGGCCAGACGCCCCAAGCCGCCGTTCCCTAAGCCGGGATCGTTTTCTTCCTGTAGCAGATCGTCCAGTTCCAGCCCCATACCATCCAGCGCGGCCTTCAGATCGTCATACAATCCCATCGCCAGCAGCGCGTTCGACAACGTCCGCCCCAGCAAAAATTCCATCGACAGGTAATAGACCTGCCGCACATCTTGCGAAAGCTGTGCCCGATTCGAGCGCAGCCAGCGTTCCACCATCCGGTCACGCACGGCCAGCAGCGTGGCGTTCAGCCAGTCATGTTTATTCGCAATGGAGGGATCTTTCCCCACGCTAAACATGAGCTTGTAAGCAATGGAGTGTTTCAGCGCTTCCACACTGAGCGTTGGTGAAGTATAGATAAACGGCGAGTTCATAATATTCATTCCCAAGTGAGTGTTACCCTACCCTGTCGCTTTCAGATTGCACGCGGATGACGCGCAGTAGGAAAACTAGTGGGTATACAAGCGTTGATAGAGCGCACCATAAGCCTGAGCAGAAACCTGCCAACCAAAATCCATCGCCATCGCCTGACGCTGCACATAGCGCCATAGCGTGGGTCGGGACCACAACACAAACACACGACGAATCGCGCGGGATAGCGATCCCACACTGCAATCGTTAAAGACGAACCCGCTTGCCAGCCCATCCGCCAGATTCTCCAGCGAACAGTCCGATACCGTATCCGCCAGCCCGCCGGTTCGGCGCACCAGCGGCAACGTGCCATATTTCAGGCCGTAGAGCTGCGTTAACCCGCAAGGCTCAAATCGGCTCGGCACCATGATGACATCCGCGCCGCCAATAATGCGGTGCGAGAAGGACTCGTGATAGCCAATCTGTACGCCAACCTGACCGTGATATTCCGCTGCCGCCGCCAGAAAACCCTCCTGCAAATCGGCATCTCCTGCGCCCAGCACCACCAGTTGCCCGCCCTGTTCCAGCAGGTCCGGCACCGCGCTTAGCGCGATATCGAGCCCTTTCTGGCTGGTCAGGCGACTGACGATGGCAAAAACCGGTGCCTTGTCGTCAACCTTCAGGCCCATCGCCGTTTGCAGATGCCGCTTGTTTGCGGCTTTGTCCGCTAAAGCGTCTCGGGTGTAATGGCTGGTGAGTAAAGGATCGTGCGCCGGATTCCAAATCGTTTCGTCTACGCCATTGAGGATACCGGACAGCCGTCCTTCTTCTTCGCGCGTTTTCAGCAAGCCCTCCATGCCGTAGCCATAAGCTGGCAGCGTAATCTCGTGCGCGTAGGTTGGGCTCACGGTCGTAATATGGTCAGCGTAGTACAATCCCGCCTTGAGGTAGGAAATCTGGCCGTAAAACTCCAGCCCGTACACCTGAAAGAAATCGCTCGGAAGTTGGAGATTCGGCATATGCCGGGCTTCAAACAGCCCTTGATAGGCCAGGTTGTGAACGGTAAAGACCGATTTCGCCGGACGGTTGCGCGCCGCCAGATAGGCGCAGGTCAGCCCCGCGTGCCAGTCATGGGCATGCACAACATCAGGTCGCCAATAGTGATCTAAACCGCATGCCATTTCGCATCCCATCCACCCCAGCAACGCAAACCGCAGGTAGTTGTCGGCATAAGCATAAAGCGCTGGGTCGTGATAAGGGCTGCCCGCGCGTTCATACAGCTCAGGCACATCAATCAAATAAATACCGACGCCGTTAAAATGGCCGAACAGCAACGTGACATGCCCCGCGAAGGTATCCAGCTCACGCACGACCTCTAGGTTGGCAATGCCTTTTTTCAGATCGGGGAAGGCAGGCAGGATGACACGGGCATCCATCCCTGCCGCAATCTGCGCGCCGGGCAACGCACCAGCCACATCCGCCAGTCCACCGGTTTTCAATAGTGGAAATAGCTCTGAACAAACATGTAAGACCCGCATTATTACTCCCGTTTTGTTCCGATGGTGTTTACAGCTTTTCCAACATTGATCGTGTGACCAGCACGATCCCCTCTTCCGAACGGTAAAAACGGCGGCTATCCTCTTCCGCGTTTTCACCAATCACCATGCCTTCCGGCAAGTGGCAGGCGCGATCGATCACACAACGGCGTAAACGACAGGAGCGCCCCACGTTGACGTCCGGCAGGATCACCGTCGAATCGATACTGCAAAACGAATTCACCCGCACGCGCGGGAACAGCACGGAATGCGTGACAACAGAACCAGAGACGATGCAGCCCCCGGATACCAGCGAGTTCATCGTCATGCCGTGACTGCCGGAACGGTCCTGAACAAATTTGGCGGGCGGCAGCGATTCAATCGCGGAACGAATCGGCCAGTGCCGATCGTACACATCCAGCTCCGGCGTCACTGACGCCAAATCGAGATTGGCACGCCAGTAGGCTTCCAGCGTACCGACATCCCGCCAATACTGGTTTTCATCTTCGCCCGACGTGACGCACGACAGCGTAAAAGGGTGCGCCCAGGCCAGACGCTGCGAGACAATCTTCGGGATCAGATCCTGCCCAAAGTCGTGGGCAGAGTCCGTCGCGTTACGATCCGCTTCCAGTAATTGATAAAGATAGTCCGCATTAAAAACATAGATCCCCATGCTCGCGAGCGCCATATCGGGGTTATCCGGCATCGGCGTCGGGTTATCCGGTTTTTCAGCAAAATCGAGGATGCGATGCTGTTTGTCCACGCTCATGACGCCAAAGGCGCTGGCCTCTTCTATCGGCACGGGCAGGCAGGCGACCGTACATTCCGCCCCCTTCTCCACGTGATCGATCAGCATACGTGAGTAGTCCATTTTGTAGATGTGATCGCCCGCGAGGATCACCACATACTCCGCACGGTAGCGCCGAATAATGTCGAGATTCTGACAAACCGCGTCCGCCGTTCCCCGATACCAGTGATCGGTAGAATGGCGCTGCTGCGCAGGAAGCAAATCGACAAATTCGTTCATTTCCGCATTCAGAAATGACCAGCCGCGCTGAATGTGCTGCACCAGCGTATGCGACTGATATTGCGTAATCACGCCAATACGGCGGATACCGGAATTCAGGCAGTTAGAGAGCGCGAAATCAATGATGCGAAATTTGCCGCCAAAATGGACGGCGGGCTTGGCACGCAATGCCGTCAGCCCTTTCAGTCGCGTTCCACGGCCTCCGGCCAAAATTAATGCCACGGATTTCAAAGGGAGCTGTCTTGCCAACATCAGAGGGTCATGCTTGTCGTTATTCACCATGGCTATCTCCTGATTATTCTTTTAATGGCTTGCGCTTAGGCGGTCTGTTTTATCAAGACGCCTACCGCCTGCGCTTGTCCGTGCCAAATTCCACCCTCAGGCGGATTCGTCTCATCAAACGGCGGTGAAACCTGCCAGTGGCCTTCTGGCAAAATGAACGCACCGGCATGCAGGCTGGCGTTAAACACCACGAGCCAACGACCGGAAAGTAAAATCTGTAGCTGGTGCTCCCCCTGCTCCCACTGTTGCGGCATCAAAGGCTGTCCTTCTCGGTTCAGCCACTGCACCGCGCCATCCCCTTCTTGCCACCACGTTTCCTGCTGTAATGCCGGAATCGTGCGGCGTAACTGGATCAATCCGGCGACAAATTCGCGCAGTGCGCTATTCGCGTTTTCCCAGTGTAGCCAGGTCAATTCGTTATCCTGACAGTAGGCGTTGTTGTTACCCTGCTGGCTGTGTCCCAGTTCATCGCCTGCCAGCAGCATTGGCGTTCCCTGCGACAGAATCAGCGTCGTCAGCAGCGCCTTCTGGCTGGCCAGTCGGCGCTGAAGGATGTCATCGTCCGCTTCCAGCCCTTCCGTGCCGTGGTTATTGCTGAAATTGCTGCCTGTGCCGTCGCGGTTACCCTCGCCGTTGGCATCGTTGTGCTTGTGGTTGAAACTCACCAGATCGCGCAGCGTAAAGCCGTCATGGGCGGTCAGTTTATTGATAGAGGCGTAAGGTAGGCGGTCGCGCTGCTGGAAGATGTCGCTGGAGGCGGCAAAGCGGCGGGCAAATGCGCCGAGAGAAATATCACCATGCAGCCAAAAGCGGCGCATGTCGTCACGGTAGCGGTCACTCCACTCGGCAAACGGTGTTGGGAACTGACCGAGCTGATAACCGCCATGCCCGATGTCCCACGGTTCGGCGATCAGCTTGCAGCCCTGCAAGCGGCTATCATTTTTCATGGCGGACAGCAGCGGCGCGGCGGCGGTAAAATCCGGGGTACGCCCCAGCACCGTTGCCAGATCGAAGCGGAAACCGTCAACGTGGCACACCTCGCGCCAGAAGCGCAGGCAGTCCATCACCCAATCAATTACCGCCGGATGATTCAGGCGCAGCACATTGCCGCAGCCGGTCCAGTTATGGTATTCGCCGTTGTCACCCAGCCAGTAATAACTGCGGTTGTCGATGCCGCGCTGGCACAGCGTAGGCCCTTCGACGTCCAGCTCGGCGCTGTGGTTGAACACCACATCCAGAATGACCTCGATACCCGCGTGATGCAGCGCTTTCACCGCATCCCGAAATTCATTCAGCGCATCATCACCTGCGGCCAGGCTGTTATCGACGGCAAACGGCAGCAGCACGTTATAGCCCCAGTAGTTACGCAGCCCCAACTGTTGAAGTCGGGGTTCATCGGCATGTTGCTGCACCGGGAGCAATTCCAGCGCCGTCACGCCCAGCGACGTCAGATAGTCAATCATCACCGGATGGCCTAACGCCGCATAGCTACCGCGAATGTCTTCGGGAATATCAGGGTGCAACTGCGTCAGCCCGCGAACGTGCGCCTCATAGATCACCGTCTGATTCCAGGGCGTTTGCGGATGCTGGTCATCCTGCCAGTCGTAGTCCTCTGCCGTGACCACGCACTTCGCCATGATGCCAGCGCTGTCACGTTCATCCCGTTGGTCAATCCCGCCTTGCAGGCAAGCGTCATCCACCACCCAGCCATCAAGCTGGCGTGCGCACGGATCCAACAGCAGCTTATGCGGATTGAAACGCAAACCCTGAGAAGGTTCGAACGGCCCATCGACACGAAAACCGTAGCGTAGCCCCGGCTGTGCATCGGGGAGATAGCCGTGCCAGATATCGCCGCTGCGTGCCGTCAGCTCAATACGCTGTTCCTGCTGACGTTCATCAAACACGCACAGCTCGACCCGCTCGGCATCCGCCGAAAACAGGGCGAAATTCACGCCCTGTCCATCAAAACTGGCCCCCAGCGGCGTCGGCTTGCCCGTCTGCAATTCCGCCATTTACGCCTCCTTCACCAAGTACAGCGTGGCAAGCGGCGGAATGGTCAGCACCAGAGAATGCTGGCGCTGGTGGCTGCCGTGCTCCTCGCTGTAAATCGTCCCGACATTGCCCACATCGCTACCGTTGTAGTGGACAGAATCTGTGTTGATCGCTTCTCGCCAACCGCCAGGCTGGTTGATGCCAATCCGGTATCCATAGCGCGGAACCGGCGTAAAGTTGCTGACTACCAGCACTTCATTGCCTTGCTCATCACGCCGGACAAAGGCAAAGACCGAGTTTTCCCGATCATCCACCACCAGCCATTCAAAGCCCTGCGGCTGAAAATCCAGCTGATACAGCGACGGCTGCTGGCGATAGTAGTGGTTGAGATCGCGTACCAGCGTCTGCACGCCACGGTGCCAGCCTTCCGGTTCATCCAACAGATGCCAGTCCAGACTGGCATCGTGGTTCCACTCACGCCCTTGCGCAAATTCGCCGCCCATAAACAGCAGCTTCTTGCCGGGATACGCCCACATAAAGCCGTAATAAGCACGTAAATTGGCAAATTTCTGCCAGACATCGCCGGGCATACGATCCAGCAGCGAGTGCTTGCCGTGCACCACTTCATCGTGAGACAGCGGCAGCACGAAGTTCTCGCTATAGGCGTACAACATGCCGAATGTCAGCAAATCGTGATGGTATTTGCGGTGAACCGGATCGAGTTGCATATAGGCCAGCGTGTCGTGCATCCAGCCCATGTTCCACTTGTAGTGAAACCCTAACCCGTTGCAGTCCGGCGGCAGCGTGACACCCGGATAATCGGTGGACTCTTCAGCAAGCGTAATCGCCGCCGGTGCGGCATGACCCAGCATGTGGTTGGTGTAGCGCAGAAATGCGATAGCTTCGAGATTCTCTTTACCGCCATAATGGTTCGGCACCCATTCGCCTTCGCTACGGCTGTAGTCGCGGTAAATCATGGAAGCCACGGCGTCGACCCGCAGCCCGTCAATGCCATAGCGCTCCATCCAGAACAGCGCATTGCCCGCCAGATAGTTACGCACCTCATGGCGGCCATAGTTATAAATCAGCGTGTTCCAGTCCTGATGATAGCCTTCGCGGGGATCGGCGTATTCATACAGCGCGGTGCCGTCAAACTGTGCCAAACCGTATTCGTCGCCGGGAAAATGCCCCGGCACCCAGTCCAGCAGGACGTTGATACCCGCGTCATGGAGCGCATCAACAAAGGCTCGGAACTCCGACGCCGTGCCGAAACGGCGGGTTGGCGCATACAGCCCCAGCGGTTGATAACCCCAGCTGCCATCGAACGGGTGTTCGTTAATCGGCATCAGCTCCACATGCGTGAAGCCCATGTACTGCACATAATCAATCAGCTGATTCGCCAGTTCCTGATAGCTCAGCCAGAAATTGTTATCCGTATGCCGCCGCCAGGAACCCAGGTGAACTTCATAAATGGAGATCGGTGAACGCAGCCCATTCGCCTCACGCCGGGCGTCGCTGGTCGGGACTTTCTCAGGCAGCGGTGTAATCAGCGACGCGGTATCCGGGCGCATCTGCGCTTCAAACGCATACGGATCGGCCTTCAATCGGACGCTGCCGTGGCTGTCGATCATTTCATATTTGTAGAGCTGTCCCGCTTTCACATCGGGCAGAAACAGCTCCCAAATGCCGTTTTCTCTGCGCAGCCGCATCGGATGACGTCGACCGTCCCAGAAGTTGAACTGCCCCACCACTGAAACGCGCTGCGCATTCGGTGCCCAGACGGCAAAGCGCGTGCCTTCAACACCGTCCAGCGTTTCCAGATGCGCGCCTAACCGCTCGTAAGGTCGCAGATGGGTGCCTTCAGCCAAAAGCCAACTATCCATATCCTGCAACAGCGGGCCAAAACGGTAAGGATCTTCAATGACCCAGGTTTCTTCACCCCAGGTCACGGCTAATTGATAGTGAAAAGCCTGCTTCCGACGTGGCACCAGGCCACAAAAAAAACCGCGTTCGTCTACACGATCCAGCTCGACGATTTTTCGTCCATTGCTGGCATCCACAACCCAGACTGCCTGCGCATCTGGCAGCAGTGCCCGAACTTCAAGACCTTTGGAGGAATGATGCATACCTAACAGCGAAAACGGGTCGGCATAGTGCCCAGAAATAAGTGAATTAATCGCCTCAGAAAACGCTGACATGGTATCCATCCTCTGATTAACCATTTGAATTAAATAAATAAGTAATATAAAAAGCGCATTACGTTGCGTTTATATTCTCCCGTTACTTATTTTTAACAAAAAACCAATAAAAATAACGGGTTATTAGCTTGCTAATGAATAACAGCGACGTGTAAAAATAATGAATACTATGAAAGAGTTCTTGAACCACGCCCCCTAATTCAGCGTAGTCAAAGAACGGAGAAATATCAGAGAACTGATGAAATTTTTCCGTTTATATTTATATGAATAAGTTATGACACGGGATAATTAGCATCTTTTGTTTAAAGATCGATTCGTCCGCTAGCAAAAAGCAGTACAATTTGGCGGATTTCGTATGATGAGACCCCGCCCATGGTTAGCCAGATTGATCTGATTCTTTCCCTTTTACAGCAGATGTGTGTGTATCTGGTTATCGCTTATTTGCTCAGTAAAACACCGCTTTTTATCCCGCTGATGCAGGTCACCATCCGCCTGCCGCACAAGCTGGTCTGCTATCTGGTTTTTTCCGTGTTTTGCATTATGGGAACCTATTTCGGCCTGCATATAGACGATTCTATTGCCAATACCCGCGCGACGGGTGCCGTGCTCGGCGGCATGCTGGGCGGCCCTTCCGTCGGCTTTCTCGTCGGGTTAACGGGCGGATTACACCGCTATTCGATGGGCGGCATGACCGCGCTGGCCTGTATGCTGTCGACGATTGCCGAAGGCTTGCTCGGCGGGCTGTTACACCGCTATCTGGCACGCCGCAACCGCATCGATTTGCTGTTCCAGCCCCTCGTCGTCGGCTTGACCGCGCTGGTTGCGGAGATACTGCAAATGGCAATTATCCTACTGGTCGCCCGTCCGTTTGATAACGCCGTTGAACTGGTTCGAGATATCGCCTTACCGATGATGATCACCAACACCATCGGTGCCGCCATGTTCATGCGCATCCTGCTCGACAGGCGCGCTATTTTTGAAAAATACACCTCTGCGTTTTCCGCCAAGGCATTGCAAATCGCCGCCCGCGCCGAAGGGGCGCTGCGTCAGGGGTTTAACCCACAAAACAGTATGCGCGTTGCCCGTGTTTTGTATGAAGAGCTGGGCGTGGGTGCCGTGGCGATTACCGATCGCGACAAACTGCTAGCCTTCATTGGGCTGGGCGACGATCACCACAACGTCGGCGCGCCTATCACGTCATCACACACCCGTCGGGCGATAGACAACAATCAGGTGGTGTACGCCGACGGCAACGAGGTGTCTTATACCTGTTCGGTTTCATCACACTGTAAACTCGGTTCCACGCTGGTGATCCCCCTGCGTGGTGAAGATCAGCGCGTTGTCGGCACGATCAAGCTTTATGAGCCCAAGAATAAGCTATTTTCCAGCATTAACCGTACGCTAGGGGAAGGGATTGCCCACCTGCTTTCCGCACAGATTCTGACGGGCCGCTTTGAACAGCAGAAACAGCTGCTGGCCCAGTCGGAAATCAAGCTGCTGCACGCGCAGGTCAACCCGCATTTTCTGTTTAACGCGCTCAATACGCTGTCCGCCGTAATACGACGCAATCCCGATCACGCTCGCCAGCTGGTGCTGTCTCTGTCGACGTTTTTCCGTAA
This sequence comes from Pectobacterium carotovorum, assembly GCF_900129615.1. Lineage (GTDB taxonomy): Bacteria > Pseudomonadota > Gammaproteobacteria > Enterobacterales > Enterobacteriaceae > Pectobacterium > Pectobacterium carotovorum. The sequence goes on from NZ_FQWI01000008.1 coordinate 139,679, forward strand.
AAACCTCAAGCGCAGCAACGATGAAGTGTCGCTCAATGACGAACTGGAGCACGTTAATGCCTATCTCGAAATCGAAAAAGCGCGCTTTGCCGATCACCTGACCGTAGAGATTTCGCTGCCGGAAACGCTGCGTGAGGCGAGATTACCCGCGTTTTCCCTGCAACCGATTGTCGAAAATGCGATTAAACACGGTATCTCACAGATGATTGAAAGTGGGCACATCCACATCAGCGGACGTCTGCACGCCAACACGCTGGAGCTGTCAGTGGAAGATAACGCCGGCACCTACCAGCCCCGCAGCGGTGGCGATGGGTTAGGCATGAATCTGGTCGACCGCCGTATCAAAGCACGCTACGGCAACCGCTATGGCATAACAGTGGTCAGCGAAGCGGATAAATTCACTCGGGTCGAAGTACGCGTCCCACTGATCTCACCGCGTCAGGCACTGGAAAAGCTGGATAGCGTGGCGTGATGGGGAGATAAAGGCGTGGCGGGTTGGATGTTGCAGATTAAACACAATATGAATCTGCAACACGCCATAACGTCAACGTTTCTGCAAGCAACGAATATTGTCGTTGATGCGATCCTGAATAGTACGGAGCGTATCCTGCGTGATACATCCAGGAAACATACCTGCGGCTCTCTTAGCGAAACTGGCGGCAACCTCGCCGTATTTCTCTATGATGATATCCACTTGTGAGGATGTCAGATCAGCCTCCTGCACGCCAAGTTCCTGGAGCTGTTTCCGAGTGATTTCTAATGCTTCTCCCATCACGTCCATTTGATGATATCCCCCCGGACCTTCACAGTAGGTGACATCATAGGCTGGTGCCAGTTGCCACTGCCCAGACGATGACATGATATAGGCGAAGTTCTTCGGATGATCGTCCCGGTTATTGAAAATAACGTTAAAGACAACCCGCTCAAAGGCCAGCACTTTTTCCCTTACATCATTGGTGCATAGTTGAGTTGCGCGCAGAAAATTAGCATAGTCCAGCGAACCAGGGCTCTGATAGTTTGCCTCAGTAAAAGCAGCAAGACTTTGCATCGGGATACGTAAACCATTTTGTCGGTCGAATCGCCTGCTGGCAAATGCCGACTGCCCGTTGGGCAACTCAAAATATTCTGTGTCTGGCGTGTGGATATGACATTCTCGCAGGCATTGCGCATAAACTGCTTCGATAGCACAAACTTCCGGATGTTCCTGCCTTGCCGGAAACTTAAACAGCCAGGCCTCCAGACCCGATACAGCAGATGTCGTAAATGTTTTGGCTTCTGGGTCACGATACAGCAGCGCTTTGGGCCTAGCCCCTTGAGGCGATCCGCCCATCTGCAATAGCCTTTGCAGGAACGCTCCGCCCTCCCCCTCTAGCACTTCCTGAACTTCTGCAGACAGCTGGGCAAGCGGAATATCCTCAACCACCGCAGCGGCTTCAGGCTGGGAAGGTTCGAACGACATTGCTCCCATCGCATTGCTGCCGATATAGGTCAGCCGTTCCAAAGGACCGATACGCGCAGTATTGAGACCACGGAGCCTGAACAGACGATCCATCAATAACATGCCCCAGCCGTCAGGAAGCGAATCATAGACAGGTCCCGGTAGACCCAGTTGATGCGAGGGAAAGCCTCGGGATAATCTTGGCCCTTTCAGGGGCAATCTTAAGGACGACAACTCCAGTCCACGGCGCATGGCTTCCTCACTGTACTCAAACATAATCAGTGGGCGGCCAGTCAGCGCGGTAGAAGAGACCAGCGTTCCCCATTGCCAGCGTTCCCCCCATCCCTCGTAGTACACATCAACTTTACTCACCATCGTTAGAACTCCTTTTTATACGTTGGCGGGTGGCGTTTTTTTCGTAACGAAGTAGGTCATCAAGGCTGTCTATCTTTGGCATAAACAGCGTCGCCAGCTCATTACCACGCCCAAGAACCATCGCTACTCTGACCACATTCTCAAACCCGACATTACGTCCAGACTCCAGATTGGACACGGTGTTGACGCCAATGCCTGAGCGAGCTGCCACATCTGACTGGGTCATCTGCTGCGACAGCCGCTCCTTACGCAATCGCTCACAGAGCAGTTTGACGATCTCGTCAGGCTTACTCATGGATAAATCCATCATATTGTGAGTTACCTCGTACAAATTAACTTAACACCCAATATTATAGATTTATTTACTGCCATTCGACAGTAAGGTAGCGTTAATTTCAGCAATAAATGCGATGCCGAAATCCATCAAAACCAAAACCTGACAGAGATAAGATAAACGAGTGCAAATTGCCGAAGACGTAACTAAAAGAAGGGATTTGATCTTAGAAACTGACGCAACACCAACTGATGTTGCGCCAGAAAAGCAGGAAGACTATAGCAAGATAACTACAGCAGGATGCGCAGCATACGGCGCAGCGGTTCAGCGGCTCCCCACAGCAGCTGATCGCCGACCGTGAAGGCGGACAGGTATTCCGGCCCCATGTTCAGCTTACGCAGACGACCCACCGGCGTGGAAAGCGTGCCCGTTACCGCAGCAGGGGTCAGCTCACGCATGGTGATGTCACGATCGTTCGGCACCACTTTCACCCAGTCGTTGTGGGTTGCCAGCAGTTGTTCGATTTCCGGCAGTGCCACGTCTTTTTTCAGTTTGATGGTGAACGCCTGGCTGTGGCAGCGCAGTGCGCCGACACGGACGCAAAGACCGTCAACAGGAATGACGCTGCTGGTGCTCAGAATCTTGTTGGTTTCCGCCTGACCTTTCCACTCTTCGCGGCTCTGGCCGTTATCCAGCTGTTTGTCGATCCACGGAATCAGGCTGCCCGCCAATGGCACACCGAAGTTATCAGTCGGCAGCGAACCGCTACGGGTCAGTGCTGTCACTTTACGCTCAATATCCAGAATCGCAGAAGCCGGATCCTGTAGCTCTTTCGCCACTTCACCGTGTAACGAACCCATCTGGGCCAGCAGTTCACGCATGTGACGCGCACCGCCGCCAGAAGCAGCTTGATACGTCGCAGCAGAAACCCACTCCACCAGATTGTTAGCAAACAGGCCGCCCAATGACATCAGCATCAGGCTGACGGTACAGTTACCGCCGGCAAAGGTTTTGATGCCTTTATCCAGACCCTGTTGAATCACCCCGTGGTTCACCGGATCCAGAATAATAATCGCGTCGTCTTTCATACGCAGTGAGGATGCCGCGTCGATCCAGTAACCCTGCCAGCCACTTTCACGCAGCTTTGGGTAAACTTCATTGGTATAATCGCCGCCCTGACAGGTAATGATGATGTCCAGCGCGCGCAGGGCTTCGATATTATAAGCATCCTGCAACACGCCTTTATGACCGCCCAGCGCTGGAGCAGCGTCGCCGTGCTGAGAAGTCGAAAAGAATACCGGGTGAATCACATCAAAGTCGCGTTCTTCCACCATGCGCTGCATGAGAACCGAGCCGACCATACCGCGCCAGCCAATAAAACCAACATTTTTCATGGTAACTGTCCTGCTTTGGGGGTAACAAAAAGAATTCTGGCTAACGTCGATAGCGCTTAGTGATTGCTGACTCGGTGATCTCCCGCAGAGGTCGCGCGCGCGTCGTGTCGTAAACCTGTAAATAATCGTGTCATTCAACCTTACAAAATGTACATAAAGTCGCAAGTGAATTTATTCGATAGTACGGCAATTTTCAGCAGTCATTCTAATATCATCAACCTGGCACAGGATAACAATGTTGGTCAGCCCGTAAAGATGGCCCAGGTCAGGAAACAAGGTTTCGGGAGTAAAAAACCAAAATGACAGAAATGATCTCCGCAACAGTGCTGCTGTTGCTCATTATGGATCCACTCGGCAACCTGCCGATTTTCATGTCCGTACTCAAACACCTCGACCCCAAACGCCGACGTGTGGTGCTGATCCGTGAAATGCTGATCGCACTCGGACTGATGCTGATTTTCCTGTTCGCCGGTGAACACATTCTGGCGTTCCTGAATCTGCGCACCGAAACCGTGTCGATTTCCGGCGGTATCGTGCTGTTCCTCATCGCGATTCGTATGATTTTTCCTTCGCAGGAAGGCAATAGCAGCGGTCTGCCAGCCGGAGAAGAACCGTTTCTGGTGCCAATGGCGATTCCGCTGGTCGCGGGGCCGTCGATTCTCGCGGCGCTAATGCTGCTTTCCCACCAGTATCCCAATCAGCTACCTCACCTGACGCTGGCGCTGTTTATCGCCTGGACGATCTCTTTCATCATCCTGCTGATGTCCGATGTGTTCTTGCGTTTGCTGGGCGAGAAAGGTGTGAGCGCGTTGGAGAAATTGATGGGGTTAATTCTGGTGATGCTATCAACGCAGATGTTCCTCGACGGCGTGCGGGCTTATATGAAGTTATAACTGCTCCGTTTCCCCCTGAGTCTTATACATAAATGCGCAAATGATTTTGGGGTTGACGTTATCTGGCGTAAAAATTATGCAGCGGTGGGCATGACCACCGAGTGAGCGGCAGGGACGCCGCGAAAGACGGTGCCGCGCCGGGAGCGCGTCACCGTCGGCTCGAAAAGTGGTCATGAACGCCGATGGCACCGCGTAGCGGCATAATTTAGCCAGGAGCCTGGGGTCATGGGGCGAGCGGCGTTTGAGCCGCCCCATGTCGGGCGCGTGCGACGAAGTAGCATGAAAATAACGACATTATCGCGCACGAAACCGTCTCTTCGTCGGCATAAAAAATGTGACTAAAAGCCCCCTCCACAAGGAGGGGGTTAAACACATTAGAGGAAAATACTCCCCACCAGCGCTATCAGGAACGCGATGGTGCCGAGCAGCGTTTCCATCACCGTCCAGGTTTTCAGAGTCGTTTTCTCATCCATTTCGAGGAAACGGCCAACCAGCCAGAAGCCTGAGTCGTTCACATGCGACAGCACGGTCGCACCACCCGCAATCGCCACAACAATAAAGCAGAGATCGAACTGGCTAAGGCCAGGGGTCGCTGCCACCGCCGGTGCCATCAGCGCCGCTGTCGTCGTCAGTGCCACCGTCGCAGAGCCCTGCGCCACACGCAGTGCAGCAGACACCACAAACGCCGCCACAATCACCGGCATTCCAGTATCTGCCAACGCACCAGACAGCGCATCGCCGATGCCGCTGGAACGCAGAACGCCACCGAACATCCCGCCCGCACCGGTTACCAGAATAATCGAACACACCGGACCCAGCGCGCCTTCACAGATTTTCTCAAGGTGTCTACGGCTATGCTGGCCGCTAAACATAATCATGGCGAACAAGACCGTAATCAGCAGCGCAATCGGCGTTTTCCCCAACATACGCAGGAACTGCACCAGACCACTATCGCCGCTGATAACGCCCATTACCGTCAGCGTATTCAACCCGGTATCGAGGAAAATCAGGATCAGCGGCAGCAACAGCACCCACATCACAACGCTGAACGGAGGCGGCGTATGCTGCTCATCGGCCTTTACTTCGGTCAGGAACGTTGACGGCAGCGGCAAATGGAATTTTTTACCTGCCCACAGGCCGAACAGATAACCACCAAAATACCAGGTGGGGTAAGCAATCACAGCACCAACCAGTACCAGCAGGCCGATGTTGGCACCCAGCAGTTCACTGGCCGCAACCGGACCGGGATGCGGTGGCAACAAGGCATGCATAACGGCAAACGCGCCCGCAGCAGGGAATGCATAAGTCAGCGTTGAGCCGCCAAAACGTTTCGCCACGCTGAAAATAATCGGCAGCATCACGATCAGCCCGGCGTCGAAGAAGATCGGGAAGCCGAATAGCAGAGAAGCAAGACCCAGCGCGAAAGGCGCGCGCTTCTCACCAAATTTATTGATTAGCGTATCCGCCAGCACATTTGCGCCACCGGTCACTTCCAGCAGGCGACCAATCATTGCCCCCAGACCAACCAACAAGGCAACGGATGCCAACGTGCTACCGAAACCGCTGAGCAGTGTAGGAACGAGTTTCTCAAAAGGGGTTTTCGTCGCCAGTGCCGTGATCAGGCTCACCAACGTCAACGCCAAAAACGCGTGGACGCGGAAGCGCATAATCAGTACCAGTAACAGTGCGACCGCACCTGCGGCGATGGTTAATAGCACACTGGCGCTATAGGCGGATGTTATTTCTGTCATCGTTAATAATCTCTTTAGGGCACCCGGTCTGGATTGGCTGATTGTTTGTGAGGTGTATCACATCATCATTTGATACCGGTAACATGATACGGGTAACATGTTAAAATCAGGAACTATCAAACACCATTTAATTTACATTTTGAGATAGAGATCAAATTATGTCAGGTCGAAGCATTATTCTGATGGGCGTATCAGGCAGTGGAAAATCCTCAGTTGGCGCTGAACTTGGCCGCGCCATTCAGGCAAAATTTATTGACGGCGACGATCTGCATCCGCGCGCAAATATCCAGAAAATGGCCAGCGGTACGCCGTTGAATGACGACGACCGTGCACCGTGGCTGGAGCGACTCAGCGATGTTGCCTACAGCCTGGCGCACAAAAACGAGACGGGCATCATCGTCTGTTCCGCGCTGAAAAAGCGTTACCGTGACCGCCTGCGCGAAGGGAACGAAAAGATGGTGTTTATCTATTTGAAAGGCAGCTTTGAGCTGGTTCTTGAGCGTCACAAAGCCAGAGCAGGCCACTTCATGCCGACAGATCTACTGAAAAGCCAGTTCGATGCGCTGGAAGAACCGGGCAGCGATGAGCCGGATGTCCTGAAGGTCGATATTGACGGTACCCGAGAGGACGTCGTGCAGCGCTGCGTTGAGGCACTGCGTGCAGCAGGCTAACGCAGACGCTTAGAGGCTTTCACCGTCCAGTACGGTAAAGCCGACATCGATCCTATCCTGTGCGACTGGCTCGCCCCGCAGACGAGCCAGCAGTTGTTCGGTGCCGACGCGCCCCATGTGTTCACGCGGCGTCAGTACGCTAGCCAGCTTCGGCACCATCGCCTGACCAATGTCGTGCCCGTGGAAACCCGCTACGCCAATGTCATCCGGCACGCGCAGCCCCTGCCGCTGGCATTCGAACATCGCCCCGACGGCTAAGTCGTCATTGGTGCAAAACACGCTATCGACCTGCGGGTATTCCGCCTGCGTCTGCCGCAGCAGTTCGCCACCAAGCGAATAGGAAGATGCCCGCTCGCTCATCACGCAATAGCTCTTGAGCTCACTTTCCCACATCGCTTGTTCATAGCCTCGGCAACGCATAATCGTACGCTCATCCTGCCGTGCGCCGAGATAGACGATATGACGATGCCCCAGCGCGACCATACGCAATGTCATCTGCCGTGCGGCTTCGACGTTATCAAACCCGACAGCCATATCCAGACAAGGGGAGACAGAATCCATCAGCTCGACTACCGGAATACCGGCAACGTCCAGCATCTGGCGCGTGCGCGGCGTGTGGGTTCGTTCGGCGAGAATAAGCCCATCGATGTGATACGACAGCAGTGAAGTCAGACGCTGTTCTTCTCTGTCAGGATGATAGCCATAGTGCGCCAGCATAGTCTGGTAGCCGTGCGCTTCCGCCGTGCGTTCAATCCCGCGCAAGACTTCGGCGAAAACCTGATTGGTTAATGACGGCAGCAGCACGCCAATCGCCCGGCTGGTGGAGCTGGCGAGCATATTCGGCGCGAGATTGGGGATATAGCCCAGCTCATCCAATGCAATAGCGATCTTTTCCTGCAACGCGGCGGACACCTGAGCGGGATTACGCAAATAACGGCTTACCGTCATTTTGGTAATCCCAACACGGTCAGCAACGTCCTGGAGAACGGGTCTTTTTTTCTTCATCGTCGACTAAAATGCCTGAAAAACAGTAAGCTAAGTCTAACAAAAAAAGCATAAAGAAAGTAAAGGCAAAGGGGCAGAATCTGAATGATGACGTCAGGCAGTGACAAATAAAAAGCCCGCGTCTTTTCCTACGCGGGCTTCTTCATTTTTCTCACTCGTCATTATACCGGCGGCAGATCAAACAGCAGGATTTCGCTGTCCTCGCTGGCGTGTACGGAGATCGCCGTTTCATCCCACACGGCAAACGCATCACTGGTTTCCGCTTTCTGGCCGTTAATCTCTACCGTACCGCGCACCACCTGAACCCAGACGCGACGGTCAGCCTGAATCTGATACACCGATTGCTCCTGCGCTTTCAGCGCCCAGCGCCACAGCGTCATGTCCTGAAAGACCTTCAGAGAGCCTTCACGCGCATCCGGAGACAGCACCAGTTGACGCCCTTGCAGCACATCAAAGCGCTTCTGCTCGTAGCGCGGCGTCAGGCCGGTTTTTTCTGGGATAATCCAGATTTGATACAGGTGCAGTTGCTCGTCCTTGCTGGCATTGTATTCAGAATGACGAATACCCGTTCCCGCACTCATAATCTGGAATTCGCCCGCTGGCACCTGCTCTTTATTTCCCATGCTGTCCTGATGTTCAACCGCACCGGACAAAACATAGGTCAGAATTTCCATATCTTTATGTGGATGCGTACCAAAGCCCTGACCGCCTTCGATATAGTCTTCATTAATGACGCGCAGTGCCGAAAATCCCATGAAATCAGGATCGTAATAATCGGCGAATGAGAATGTGTGCCAGCTGTCGAGCCAGCCGTGATTCGCATGTCCGCGATCTTGCGCTTGACGTAAATAGATCATGTTATTTCCTCCCGCGTTTTTGATAAGGAAAGTGTAACGGGCGGTGGTAAATAAGATAGCGCAAAAAACTCATCGCTCTGTTCGAAAAATCAGAACGGGATAATGGCTGGAAAGGAATTGCAAAAAAAAAAGCCAGCACCCGAGCTGGCTAAATAATACTGGAAGCAATGTGAGCAATGTCGTGCCTTCACAGGGAAGCCGGATCGTCGTGAACACCATCAATAACTAACACAGGCGCATGACATCGTTCCCCGGAACGCACAGCAATAATAATCATTATCATTCGCACTTGTAAAGTGCTTTTTGCGATAAATTCTTATTCTCAATACGGACTGTGGAACAGCCCGTTTTGCTCCCCTTCTGTTTGCTACTCTGGCTGCGCTAATGCCCTTGCCAGCAGGGTGATCGGGTGTTCACACTTTTTGCTGGTCGACATCTCAATCTGCCATTTACAGGTTTCGCAGTCCGTCACCACGATATCGACCCCGCTCTCTTCAATCTGCTGAAACAGCGGTGCGCCAATACCTTGCGACGTGGCGTAATTCTCTTTCTTGAAGCCGTAGGTACCCGCAATGCCGCAGCACTGGGAATCCAACATCACCAGCTCAAGACCGGGAATGCGTTGCAGCAGCGCCAGGGTATACGCCGTCCAGCCCATTCGTTCCAGATGGCAAGGCGTGTGATACGCCACCCGCAGCGGCAATTTACCCAGCGGCAGCGTTCGCCCTTCTTCTTCCAGCAGACGGTAGAGCTGACGCGTCACCAGTTCGACGCCATCGCGCACGTGACCGTTATCCACGCCCAGCAGATGTGGATACTCGTCCCGCAGCGTGAACGTACAGCTGGATGACGTCGCGACCACTGGCAGGGATTTCTGATTAATCGCCTCATCCAGCGATTTGATATTCGCGTGCGCCTGCTTTCTGGCCTTGTCGTGAAAACCATTGGCGATCAGCGGCACGCCGCAGCACTTCTCTTTATTCAGCAACTGGACGCCAATACCCATCGCGTTAAAGACCTGAACCAGATCTTTACCTAGCTGTGGATGGTTGTAGTTCACATAGCAGCCGTGGAAGTAAGCGATCTGCTCATCATAGGCCTGCTGTTTTGCCGCCTGTTGGCGATACCAGCGCCGGAAGGTGCCGAACGAGTATTTCGGCAACTGGCGACGATGGTCGATTTTCAACGCTTTATCCAGCAGTTGGCGCACCGGTTTCAGGCTAGTCGCCGTATTCACCAGAGGCGCAAACGGTGTAGCAATTGACCCCATGAAGTCGGTATGACTCAGAATCGCATCACGCAATGTCGGCTTGTGACTGCTGTGCGTGGCTTTCGCACGCTGAATAATGTCGCCAATTTTGACATCCGACGGGCACGCGACTTCACAACGTTTGCAGTTGGTGCAGTATTTCAGCGCATCGTCATACAGCGCTGGATCTTTACGCCGCAAGCGTTCGCCGTCTGGGCCAGCCTGTTTCGGGCCGGGATAAAGCGGGTTCACGCGCGACACCGGACAGTACGTGGTACAGACCGTACACTTGATGCAATCTTCAAAACTGTTATCGCTAAGCAGGCTCATGGGTTGCCCTCCTTCAAAATCTGTTCGGCAACATGAAGTGCGCTGAGCAAGGAAACCCCCGCTCCACATCCCTGCACAATGGGGTCGAAGCCTTCCAGCACCGCACCAATCGCGTACAAATTACTGACCGTTTCGCCCTCAATGCGAGGATGCAGATGTTCATCGACAATCGCACCAAATTGCAGATAAGGCTGCGGCGCAAACACATCCTGCTGGCTCCAGCCCTCGCGCTGGTCAGCAAACCGAACGTCCAGCCCAAAGACCGGTTCGGTCACGCGATCGAACTGCGTCACCAGCCCGTTACTAAAGAAGCTACCACTCGCCAGCACCGCATGCTTCGCCCGCAGCGGAATATCACGGTGGTGGAGACTATGGATCGCAATCTCCTGCGGCGATAGCGAGGCGCGCACCGCGCGATCGCCCGGCATCACCATGCCACCCAGTTGGCGAAAGCGCTGCGACAGCGCCTGATGCAGGCGTAAGCCGAGTACTGACGGCGGTAATGTCGGTAACAGCAGCACCGGTTTACCTAACGCACCAGCGAGTTCATTGATGATTTCAGTGCTGTCCAATCCCAGACAGGCAGGCATGATGATGGCATCGTTACCGTTAGCCAGAAGCGACAGTTCCTCCACCAGCGCCGAGCGATTTTCCGGCCGATCCAGCACGCGGGCGATATTTACCGCGCGGAATTCGCTGGGGTTCTGGCGTAGCCGATCCAGCACGGGCAGCTTGAGTTCATCACTGCGTGCCGCAATACCCTGCGCCTGAAGCGTGCCGGCCACAATACGGGACTGAAAATCCAGAAAGCCTTCGATACCCGCAATCAGCGGATTGTCGCCAAAGCGGGCATCCGGCAGACCACGCGTGACGCCATCGACCGGGCTCAGCCAGCATGAACGAAACTTACCTAACGGCGTCATGCGCCAGTGGTTCTGGTGATGACTGCCTTGCAGGATGATATTGCTGCGTTCCAGCAGCGCCTCAACCTGTGGCAACAGGGTCGCCACTGCCGTCGCGCCCATACGGGAATAAGGATGATGAGGAGCCTGACGCGCCAACTCATCCAGCGCATCGAGCGGCTGGCTAACAGGCTGTCCGTCAGGGAGATGGGAAAGTAAATCCAACGCACCGGAAGAAAAATGCAGCGCATTCTGCCCCGCGCTGACAATCGCACAGCGTTTTCCCTGCTCCGCTAAGCGAATGCCGCAGGTCAATCCCGCCAGCCCGCCGCCGATAATCACAACGTCATAGCGCATGACGATCCTCCTGACTGTCGCTGGCCGTCAGGCCGCACAATCCCTGATAAATCCAACTGGTAAACTCGCTTTCGCGCAGCGCATTGCCCCACGCAATCGGGCGAATGCCTTTCCAGCGTTCGTTCAAAAACTGGCTGAGCTGCGTGAGCGACTGCTCCGGCGTCGCAGTACCCAGACGGCACAGCAGACCCGCTGCACGACAGGCGCACAGTTCGCCCTGACAGGTGCCCATACCCACGCGAGTGCGCCGACGTAAATCAATCAGGTTATTTACCTGCAACGACTCCACGGCGTAGCGCACTTCCCCCGCCGTCACGGCCTCACATTCGCATACCAGGCTGCGATCCAGACGCTCACCGGACAGCATTCGTCCTGCTCGTTCACCGTGACGATAAATCGCCGAACCGCGCAGCGGCGCAGATAACGGTTTTGCCACAGGATAAGCAGACAGGGCGTGAGGGGCAGATTTCACTTCCTCCAGCGATTCAGAACCGGGCAGCGGCGTCTGTGCCGTCGAGCAGGCCACGTCATGGCCCAGCTTTTTGCAGATAGCGTCAGTCACCCATTCCGCCATCAGGCGGTAGGTCATCAGCTTGCCGCCGGTGATGGTAATAAAACCTTCCAGCCCGTCGCGAATGGCATGGTCGAGCAGCACAATGCCGCGGCTCACGCTACGTCCGCTGGGGTCGCTATCACTGGCAACCAACGGTCGGACGCCCGCATAGGCGCGTAGAATGCGCGTACTCGCCAACGTCGGCGCCAGCATCGAGCCTTCCCGCATCAGCGTTTCCACCTCAGCAGGTGTCACCAGCATATTGTCGATTTGATCGTAATCGATGTGAGTTGAAGTGGTGCCAATCAGCGAAATGGTATCGCCCGGCACCAAAATGTCGGCATCCGCCGGCTTACGGCAGCGGTTGATCACCATGTTATTGATGCGGTGTCCAAGAATCAGCAGAGCGCCTTTTGCCGGAAACATACGCACGCGCAGATCGGCATATTCCGCAATGTGTTGCCCCCAAATACCGCCCGCGTTGACCACCACCTGTGCATAGATTTCTGTTTCTACACCTTTTTTATGGTCGAAAACGCGCACGCCAGTAATACGGTCGCCCTGACGAATCAGCCCGATGACCTCATGATAGGTCAGCACTTCCGCGCCGTGCTCGCAGGCATCAATCATGTTGGCCGCCGTCAGGCGAAAGGGATCGACAGAGCCATCCGGCACACGCACCGCGCCAATCAGGGTCGGGTTTGCCGCCGGTTCCAGCCGTAGCGCTTCCTGCGGATCCAACGCCTGAGCGCGAATCCCAGCCTGCTGGCAGGCGGTAATAAACTGCGCCTGCCAGCCGAGATCGTCTTCGGGCAAGGTGATAAACAGACCGTCGGTAGGCTCAATACAGTGGCGAGCAATCCGCCGGAGAATCTGGTTTTCTTCAATACATTCGCGGGCAGACTCACCATCGGTTACCGCATAGCGGGCGCCGCTGTGTAATAAGCCGTGATTACGCCCGGTCGCTCCGGTCGCAATGTCATAACGTTCAAGCAGCAGGCAGCGCAGTCCGCGCAGGGCACAGTCTCGTGCCGTACCCGCCCCCGTCGCACCACCGCCGATGACAACCACGTCAGTTTCACGCCAGTTCCCCATGTTTTTCATTCTGCTCTCACTTCAGGCGGAGGGTATACATGTTGCTATTGGGACACAGAAAGAAGGGTTGATGTTTGATAAAGAGCAAAAACGAACACTAAACGAAAATAAAGCAGGATTTAAAAACAATAAGTGTGATTTAGGTCACTAAAACCACGCTGTGGAATTTTCCTATTCTGTTAACATGAGCGCAAAAATCGTCACAGTTTCATAAAAGTGTAACATTAGCGTCATGAATCACACTCATTTGCACGCTATCCCCTTACAATAACGTTCGTAATAGAACAAAAAAGCTATCGTTTTTTTTCGCATTGGAGATATCTATGCTGAGTATTTTTAGGCCCGCAGCCCACCAGCCGCGCGTGTCGCAAGAACACGTTGATCCGCTCTATCGCCGCCTGCGCTGGCAGATTTTCATGGGGATCTTTTTTGGCTACGCGGCCTACTATCTGGTGCGTAAAAACTTCGCACTCGCCATGCCTTATCTGATTGAACAGGGCTTCTCACGCGGCGATCTTGGCTTTGCGCTGTCCGGCATTTCCATCGCCTACGGCTTTTCCAAATTCATCATGGGGTCGATATCTGACCGCTCTAACCCGCGCGTGTTTCTGCCTGCGGGTCTGATTCTGTCAGGTGCGGTCATGCTGTTCATGGGCTTCGTGCCGTGGGCAACGTCCAGCATTGCGATTATGTTCGTCCTGCTGTTCCTGTGCGGATGGTTCCAGGGTATGGGTTGGCCGCCGTGCGGACGTACGATGGTTCACTGGTGGTCGCAGAAAGAACGTGGTGGCATCGTGTCCGTATGGAACTGTGCTCACAACGTCGGCGGTGGTATTCCTCCTCTGCTGTTCCTGCTGGGTATGGCCTGGTTCAACGACTGGAAAGCAGCACTCTATATGCCGGCCTTCGCCGCCATTCTGATTGCCATGATCGCTTTTGCACTGATGCGTGACACGCCGCAATCCTGTGGTCTGCCACCGATTGAAGAGTACAAAAACGATTATCCGGTTGATTACAATGAAAAAGCGGAAGAAGAACTGACGGCTAAGCAGATCTTCATGCAGTACGTTTTCCCCAACAAACTGCTGTGGTACATCGCGATCGCCAACGTCTTCGTTTACCTGCTGCGTTACGGTATCCTCGACTGGTCACCGACCTACCTGAAGGAAGTTAAACACTTCGCACTGGATAAGTCTTCCTGGGCCTATTTCTTCTACGAATATGCGGGTATTCCGGGCACGCTGCTGTGCGGCTGGATGTCCGACAAGGTCTTCAAAGGCAACCGTGGTGCAACAGGCGTGTTCTTCATGACGCTGGTGACAATAGCAACTATCGTTTACTGGATGAACCCAGCCGGTAACCCGGGTGTGGACATGGCCTGTATGATCGTCATCGGCTTCCTGATTTACGGCCCAGTCATGCTGATTGGTCTGCATGCACTGGAACTGGCACCGAAAAAAGCAGCGGGTACCGCTGCGGGCTTCACCGGCCTGTTCGGCTACCTCGGCGGTTCTGTTGCCGCTAGCGCCATCGTCGGCTACACCGTTGACTTCTTCGGTTGGGACGGCGGCTTTATAGTCATGATCGGCGGCAGCATTCTGGCTGTACTTCTGCTGGTTGTTGTTATGCTGAATGAGAAAAAGCATAAAGCAGAGTTAGCCAATCGCGCCTAACCCGCTCTTGTAAGCATCCCTCTGGCGGCGTCCTGATGACGCCGCCTTTCTCTCAACAGAAAGAGGTTTGATCGCATGAACGTTACCGTAACATCCCTACTCTCCGCCCTCGCGCTCTCCGTATCCTTTAGTGCTTCCGCTTCATCTACCGACAAAATCGTTATTGCCCACCGCGGTGCCAGCGGCTATCTGCCCGAGCATACGCTTCCGGCGAAAGCGATGGCCTACGCTCAGGGTGCTGATTATCTGGAGCAAGATCTGGTGCTCACCAAAGATAACGCGCTCATTGTCCTGCATGATCACTATCTGGATCGCGTTACCGACGTGGCAGAACGCTTTCCGCAACGCGCCCGCAAAGATGGACGCTTTTACGCCATCGATTTCACGCTGGAAGAAATCAAGTCACTGAAATTTACCGAAGGGTTCGACATCAAAGACGGCAAGCAGGTACAGAGCTACCCGAACCGTTTTCCGATGTGGAAATCCGACTTCCGTATTCATACCTTTCAGGAAGAAATTGAATTTATTCAGGGGCTGAACCACTCAACTGGCAAAAACATCGGACTCTATCCCGAAATCAAAGCGCCGTGGTTTCACCATCAGGAAGGAAAAGACATCGCGCGCGAAACGCTGGCCGTGTTGAAGCAGTATGGCTATACGAAAAAAAGCGATAAGGTCTTCCTGCAATCGTTTGATGTTGCCGAGCTAAAGCGTATCAAAACCGAATTGCAGCCGCAGATGAAGATGGATCTGAACCTGATTCAACTGATTGCCTATACCGACTGGCATGAAACCTACGAGAAGCAGGCCGATGGAACGTGGGTGAATTACCACTACGACTGGATGCAAAAGCCCGGCGCTATGCAGCAAATTGCGACCTATGCCGACGGTATCGGCCCGGACTATCACATGCTCGTCCAGAAAGGTTCGACGCCTGACAGCATCACCTTTACCGACATGGTGAAGGAAGCCCACCAGCATAAACTTCAGGTACACCCGTTTACGGCAAGAGCCGACAGGCTACCGGCGTACGCCAAGGATATCGATCGTCTCTACGGCATCCTCTACTATCAGGCGGATGTTGACGGCCTGTTCACCGACTTTCCCGACAAAGCGGTCGATTTCCTGAAAAAACCGCGCTGAAGCGCTAATACTGGTCGCTTAAGCATGGATTTAGAGGGAAACACGATGATGAGGCTCCCGCAGGGATGCCTCGCACCGTGGTCGCCCTCGGTATCTCGATCCTTAAACGATCGCTGAGGCTCAGCTTTCCCATCGGGCACAATGTGCCCGATGATGCGTTGGCTCGATAACACATCGATTATTTCAGAAACAGTTCACGCAGGTAATTCGGCACCGCGCTGTCCGCGTTAGAACCAATCACTTCGCGATCCGGCAGCATATCTTTCAGACGCTGATGCGCGTTCTGCATCACGCAGCCTTTTCCGGCCATAGACAGCATTTCGTAGTCGTTCATGCCATCACCAAACGCCACACATTCTTTGAGCGAGAAGCCGATAATCTTCGCCACCTGCTCCAGCGCATGGCCTTTAGACACGCCGCCCGCCATCACTTCCAGACAGGTAAGCGTCGAAAAGCTCACGTTGACACGGTCACCCCAGCGCGCGTTGATCGCTTCTTCCAGCGGTAACAGCTGTTCATGAGAATCGCAGGTAAAGAACACCTTGCTGACACCATCGGTTTCGAGCAGCGCAGGCTCGAACAGCTTGTATTTAAAGATCGACTCTTTGAAGAAACGTTCTTCTTCCGCACGCGGACGGTTCATAAACCACTCATCATCGCGGTAAACGTGCGTCAACATATCGGGATTATTGTGTACGACGCTGTAAAGGTCGCGGGCAATGTCCTGATCCAGATTGTGGCTGAAAATCAGCTCGCCCTGCGAGTTGTGCACACGCGCACCGTTCGAGGTAATCATAAACGCGCTGATGCCGAGGTTATCGCGGATCTGCGCGACATCCATGTGGTGCCGTCCGGTAGCGAACACAAAGTGAATCCCTTTTTCCGTCAGCAGCCTGAGGGTTTCTTTGGCATACGGGGACAGCGAGTGGTCAGGTGACAGCAGTGTGCCATCTAAATCGGAAGCAACGACATGGTACATAGCGATGAGATCTCACTTCTGGTGTGTTGTGGCGGCACGCGCCGCAAAAAATTAACGAGGTTGCTGGCAGCGTCCGTTGAACGACCCCCGCCAACAGTCTAAAATTAATGATAACGCGCAAAGTGCGCCAGAATCAGCGCAAATGCCTGAGCGCGGAGGTTATCCGTTTCAAAGAGAATTTCATGCCGCGCACCGTGGATAACCTGCAAAACGCCGTTTGAATTAGCGTTACCGCTTTGAGCCAGTGCCTGACAAAACGCATTCTGGCTGCGGTTATCCACCACGCGTTCTTCTCCCGCCTGTAACAGCAGAAGCGGCGTGGTGACGGCGCTGGCCTGAGCCAATAGCTGTTTCCCCGCCTGTATCGCCTCTCGCACCCAATGATAAGTGGGGCCGCCGATGCGTAAATCCGGAGAATCCGCATAAAAGCGAATGCCGCGCTGGTAGCGTTCACGGCTGTGCGTCAGCACATTCATCCGGTAAGGCAAAGGACGCCATTGCCCTGTGCCGATGGCGTAGTAATCGCGTATCGCCGGGCGGCGCTCCGCCCAATCGACGATCCAACCCGCAACGCAGTGAGGAAGCGGCAAACGAATACCAAACATCGGCGCGCACAGCGCCACGGCATCAAACGTTTCAGGTTGGCGAATCAAAAGCTGCGCCAGAATCGCGCCCCCCATTGAATGCGCTAAGGCAAATCGGCGGGTGTAGTGTTTCGGGCCAATATGCTGCTGACACAGCGTTTCGGCATCATCGACATAATCACTAAAGCGCAGCACGTGTCCACGGTGGCCGTCTTGCAATACTCGCCCCGACCGCCCTTGCCCACGGTGATCCATGATGAGCACATCATAGCCGCTATGAAAGAGGTCGTAAGCCACTTCGCTATATTTGACATAGCTTTCGATACGACCTGAAAAAACAACGACAATCTTGTCGTGCTGCGGCGCGGTAAAGCGAACGAACCGGATCGGCACATCGTCTACGCCAGAGAATTCGCCCTCTTCGCGCTGACGCCAGAAATCCAGTAATTCTCCGGTAGCAAAAGCGGCAAACTGCGCTTCTCGCGTTAACAGGTTCGAGGTTAACCCTTCAGGCGTTAACCGTTCCGACGTAAACAACGTATTGTGGCGTTGAATCATCACACCTCTCCGGTGACGCGGGAAAACAAAGCTAGCGGAAGAACATGACAAGCAGTGGAGCACAAGCGTATTGTGACATAAAAAACAGACAGACTCTCGTAATACAGAACGTGATTCAGGGGCATGCTTCATGACATTGGACTGGTGGTTAACTTACTTACTCACAACGCTTATTCTCAGCCTGTCGCCCGGCTCTGGTGCCATCAACACCATGAGCACCGGAATTAGCCACGGCTATCGCGGCGCGGCGGCCTCGATCTGTGGTTTACAGGTCGGGCTGGCGATTCATATCGTGCTGGTCGGCATTGGGTTAGGCGCGTTGCTTAACCAATCTGTACTGGCTTTCGATGTACTAAAATGGCTGGGCGCGGCGTATCTGATTTGGCTGGGGATTCAGCAGTGGCGCGCCGCAGGCGCACTTGACCTTCAGGCGATCGCCAGCGCCATGCCGCGTCGTAGGCTCTTTAAACGAGCGGTGCTGGTGAATCTGACCAACCCGAAAAGCATCGTGTTTCTGGCGGCGTTGTTCCCACAGTTCATTATTCCCCACCAGCCGCAGGCCGCACAGTACTTGGTATTGGGCGTCACCACCGTTGTGGTCGATATCATCGTGATGATTGGCTACGCCACACTGGCCACGCGTATCGCAGGATGGCTGAAAGGCCCACGGCAGATGAAGACGCTCAACCGGATATTTGGATCGCTGTTCGTGCTGGTCGGCGCGTTACTCGCCACGGCGAGAAAGGCCTGATTAAGGCAGCGCGCCGTAGCGGCTAGCGGCGCACGCCTATCTATCATTCAGAAGGAAAGGTTAGCGAGAGAAAATCAGGTGCAGGCCGAAACCGGTAAACAGCACGCCCGCCACGCCATCCACCCATTTCGCCAGACGCTGATAGCCACGACGCATTGCCGGTAGGGCGAAAACCATCGCGACCAGGCTGAACCAGATCAGCGTTTCAATCGAGATCAACGCAAACAGCCCCCAACGCGCGCCGCTACCGACGCTGTCGCCGACAAACAGCGAGAACACGCTGCCGAAATAGATCAGCGCCTTCGGATTCGCCAGATTCGTCAATAGTCCACGCATGAAGGTTTTACCGCGCTGAGGCAGTACCACCGCCTTCTCCTGCGTGGTTTCTAACTGTGCTTTATTTCGCGCGGAACACAGCATCTGCCAGCCCATCCAGCACAGGTACAGCCCACCGCCGACGGTAACTGCCGTATGCAACCAGGCCATTTTTTGCAACAGCAGATGCAGCCCCAGCAACGCGATAGCCGCCCAAACCATAACGCCCAGAGAAATACCTAACACGCCCATCATCGCTTCACGGCGGGAACGGCTGGCCGCCGTTTGTGAAACGAAAAAGAAATCCGGCCCCGGGCTCATCAGCGCAATGAAATGCACCAGCGCCACAGTCATAAATAGCATCAGCATGTTGGTTTTCCTGTTTTTTAAATGCAGTCAGACAAGACGAGCATCACTCGTCATCATTATTATCGACATGATCGCGAATCATGTTCATGAAAGGCGCACCGAAACGTTCGAGTTTACGGTGTCCAACCCCGTTGATATTCAGCAGTTCACCCGCGGTGATCGGCATCATTTCGGCCATCTCCAGCAGCGTGGCATCGCTGAACACCACGTAAGGCGGAATATTGTCTTCATCAGCGATGGATTTACGCAGTTTGCGTAATTTGGCAAACAGCTTACGGTCGTAATTTCCACCGTACGATTTTTGATTGGCGCGGGGTTTCAGGTTAATCACACGCGGCACGGCCAGCTGTAGCGGCATTTCTCCCCGCAATACCGGACGCGCAGATTCGGTAAGCTGTACCGCAGAATGCATTGTGATGTTCTGGTTCAGCAAGCCCAGATGAATCAGTTGGCGCAGCACGCTGACCCAATGCTCCTGCGATTTCTCTTTACCAATACCGTAAACCGGTAGTTTGTCATGGCCGAAGTCACGGATACGCTGGTTATTCGCCCCGCGCAGCACCTCAACGATATACCCTAAACCAAAGCGCTGCCCAACGCGGTATACGCAGGAGAGCGCCTTTTGCGCTTCGACCAGCCCGTCGTAACGCTTCGGCGGATCGAGACAAATATCGCAGTTGCCACAGGCCTGTTGGCGCCCTTCACCAAAATAATTCAGCAGCACCAGACGACGGCAGGTCTGCGCTTCGGCAAACGCCCCCATCGCATTAAGCTTATGGCGTTCGATATCCAACTGCGGCCCAGCCGGTTTCTCTTCCAGACAGCGGCGCAGCCATGCCATATCCGCCGGATCGTAGAACAGCGCGGCTTCAGCAGCGAGGCCGTCACGCCCGGCACGCCCCGTTTCCTGATAGTAGGATTCGATGTTGCGCGGAATATCAAAGTGCACCACAAACCGCACGTTAGGCTTGTTGATACCCATACCAAAGGCGACGGTCGCCACCACCACCTGGAGATCGTCACGCAGGAACGCTTCCTGCACCTGTGCACGCCGTTCGTTATCCAATCCAGCGTGATAAGCGCCTGCGCTCAGCCCACGGGCCTGCAAGCGGGCGCAAATATCTTCCACGCGGGAACGGCTGTTGCAATAGATGATGCCGCTTTTTCCACGCTGCCCCTGCACGAACATCCAGAGCTGATCGAGCGGCTTGAACTTCTCCACCAGCGTGTAGCGAATATTCGGACGGTCAAAGCTGCTGATCTGAATCAGCGGTGACTGGAGATCCAACAGGCGAACGATATCGTTCCGCGTGGTCTCATCGGCGGTTGCCGTCAACGCAATGAAAGGAAGATGAGGGAAACGCTGTTTAATCTGCCCCAGCGCGCGATATTCAGGGCGGAAATCGTGTCCCCATTGGGAAATGCAGTGCGCTTCATCCACCGCGATCAGGGAAATCTGCCAATGAGCAAGATGATCGAGGAAGCTGTCCGTCGTCAGGCGTTCCGGCGCAATATAAAGCAGCTTGATATGACCGGTACGACAACCGGCCATCACCTCAAGCTGCTGCTCGCGCGTCTGCGTCGAATTCAGGCAGGCTGCCGAAACACCGTAGGCCTGAAGCTGATCAACCTGATCTTTCATCAGTGAAATCAACGGGGACACCACCAGCGTCAGCCCGTCCATCACCAGCGCGGGGATTTGATAGCACAGCGATTTGCCGCCGCCTGTCGGCATGATAACCAGACAATCCTGCCCACTGAGCGTCGCGCTGATAATTTCCTGCTGACCCGGTCGGAATTGCTGGTAGCCGAACGTGTCCCGCAGAACCTGAACCGCCAGCGCTTCCTTATTCAATACTTCCGCCGTAGACACGCCTTCCCCAATTCAATGAAATCAAACAGGCGCTATTTTCAGCGCCGTTGGGTAAAACTGCAATCGTTAGTTTGGTAAAACGACAGGGCTAAAGCGGTAATCGCTAAAACCCCGATCGCGAAAACATGGTCGTTAGAACATGTCGTTCAGCGTCACACCAACGCCAAAGCGGGTCTGGCGGTGGTTGTAATCAATCAGGGATTCGCCGTAGCCGCTAAACACCTTGGTGTAGAAACGGACATGACGCGTCAGCGGGTAACTCCAACCCAGTTCACCGCCACCGTAGCCGCTATTCCAGTTATAGCGCCCTTCTGCGCTAAACACGCTGTCGCCCCACACATAGCCGACGCGCAAACGGTAATGGCCCATGTATTTGGTGATATCTGGATTGTCATCCTGACTGTCGGAGAAACGCACCCACGGCTTCACATCAACCTGCCAGTTGCCGTTCTGCGCCATCAGGCGGACATAAGCGCGGTTCCAGCTACGCGACGTCGGGTCAGAGCGGCCATTAGACTGGTGATTAAAGCCCGTTTCCACATCCCGCAGCGTCCAGCCTGCTAATGTGTAGTTCGTTGCCCAGCCCAAAAAGACCTGTGGCTCATAGTTGGTTTCACGGAACGGAGAAGACTCGCTCTTATTAGACAACTGCCACCACGAGCGCTGCGTATAGGAAGCCCCCAGTAACGAGTTATCACCCAGAATGCCACGCCAGATCGGGAATCCCAGACTCAACTGGTAATGCACTTCATCTTTACGTGCTTCATCGCCCCAGTTATAGCTCTGTATCGCCGTTTTATTGATGTTGCTGGTATAGGTATACAGTATGTAGTTGCTCTCATAAGGATAGAGAACAAACGGGGTGTTGTGCTCTTCTAACAAGCTGGCAATAATGCTGCCACGTACCGCAGGTTGATTTGGCGCAGGTGCGTTTGTTGTGTCTTCGGCATGAGCCTGTGCTGTCAGTAATACTGCCAGTACGAATCCGATTTTATGCATTCATTTTCTCCGACATGTTTTTCTCCAGCATGCTTTTATCCAAATAAAATCTTTTATCTAAATAAACTCATTTATCTAAATAGTGATAAGCCTTCCCCACTCAAGCCCGCCATTCTACACAGTTCAGCGACGTTTGAATTATCGTTCTCCCGTTTCTCTGCCTTTTCTGGAAAGAAACAAAATCAACGCAAAAAACAAACAATCACATAACCTTACCGCATCAAATCAACTACATTTAACAAGTCTCTCTCACCCAAACAGGAAACCACTATGGCTGACATTCCATCGTTTCACGGAACCACACTAACCAGAGAGACAGTGCGCCAGCTCGTTGGGGAGATTTTCATTTACAAAATGCCCTTCAACATTGAGCTGGGCCTTGAGTTACAGCAATTTGAAGCCGACAAAGCCGTCTTGACGTTCGCCCGGCAAGAGAAGCTCATCGGCAACGCAGCACAAAAAATCCTGCATGGCGGCGTGATTGCTGCCGGGCTGGACGTGGCTGCAGGACTGGTCTGCGTCGGCAACACGCTGCTGCGCCATGAGACGATCAGCGATCAGGAGTTTCATCATCGGCTCGCCCGCATGGGAACGATTGATATGCGGGTAGATTATCTGCGTCCGGGCTATGGCGAACACTTCACCATTACCAGCACGCTGCTGCGCGGCGGCAATAAAATCGCCGTTGCACGCGCCGAATTGCATAACGAACAGGGTTCACATCTCGCCAGCGCCACCGCAACCTATATTGTCGGGTAACCTTTACGTTAGAAAAAATTGTCATCAACACTTTACGTGAAAGCGCTCACCGTTTTGGGTAGACTTAGCGTTTTCCCGCCGTCCTTATCGAGTCACCCATGAACGCGCAACAAACCCGTGAGGGGATCTTTTTCGCCCTCGCCGCGTATTTCATTTGGGGAATTGCTCCCGTTTACTTCAAGCTGCTTGAGCACGTTCCGCCCAATGAAATACTGACGCACCGTATTATCTGGTCATTCTTCTTTATGCTGATCCTGCTGACCATCGGTCGGAAGTGGCGTCAGGTGAGCCTAGCCTGCCGCAACGTCAAGCATCTGTTTCTGTTGGCATTAACGGCGGTGCTTATCGGCGGAAACTGGCTGTTGTATATCTGGGCAGTCAACAACCATCACATGCTGGAAGCTAGTCTGGGGTATTTTATCAACCCGCTGGTCAACGTCATGTTAGGCATGATCTTTCTGGGCGAACGCTTTCGCCGCCTGCAATGGCTGGCCGTGCTGCTTGCCGTGACTGGCGTACTGGTTCAGCTGTGGACGTTTGGATCGTTGCCGATTATCGCGCTCGGGCTGGCATTCAGCTTCGCTTTATACGGCTTGCTGCGTAAGAAGATTGGCATCGACGGGCAAACCGGCATGCTGATCGAAACGCTGTGGCTGCTGCCAGTAGCCGTCATTTATCTGTTTTTTATTGCCGACACGCCAAGTAGCCATCTGACAGCCAACCCTTGGTCGCTGAATCTGCTGCTGCTCTCGGCAGGCATCGTCACCACGGTACCGCTATTGTTCTTTACCTCGGCAGCGATGCGTCTGCGCCTGTCGACGCTCGGCTTTTTCCAGTACCTCGGCCCTACCATCATGTTTATGCTGGCAGTGGTGTTCTACGGTGAAACGTTTAGCAGCGACAAGCTAGTGACGTTTGGCTTTATCTGGGGTGCGCTGGCGCTGTTTATTCTGGATGCGCTTTATACGCAGCGTAAGCTACGGCGCACGCCAGCTACAACGTCCCTGCCTCAACACGACGGGAAATAAAGCGCGATAAGATCGGGCTGAACAACAGCGTCGAAAACAGCCGCAGCGTCTGCATGGCGATGACAAACGCCATATCGACCCGACTGCCTGCGGCGATAATCGCAATCGAATCCAGCCCGCCGGGGCTGGTCGCCAGAAAGGCGGTCAGCATATCCACCGGCATCATTTTCGTCACCATCCACGCCATTCCACCGCACAGCAGCATCAATCCGACTATCGACGCCATCATGTGCGGCAGCGTGCGTATCGCCAGTAAAAAGATGGGGCGAGTAAAGCAGAGCCCGACGCTCCAGCCGATAAAGGCATAGGCCAACGCCAGCAGCCACTCCGGGGTTTGCAGCTGCAAGGTGCCGCTGGCATGCAGCATCGAGCCGATAATCATTGGCCCTAACAGCGCACCGGATGGAATGCGCAAACGTCTTCCCAGCCAGGCGCTGCCAAACGCCACGCCGAGCGTTGCCAGAAAGCGCCAGTCCAGTGCGGGAAACCAGACCAGCATCGCGCTGTTTTCCGCCGCCTCGTCGCCCAAACTCAGGCGTGCCACAAACGCGGCAGAAGCGGTGACCATCAGTACGCGTAAATATTGCATGAAGGCGACCAACCGCACGTCCGCACCGAACTCTCCGGCCATCGCGACCATCGCAGACGCACCGCCCGGCGATGCCCCCCAGGTTCCGGTCGTTCCGGGCAGCTCGCTAAATTTGACCAGTAACCAGCCAGATAGCCCGCTGGCAGCCAGCGTCGCGAGCAGAATGAACAGCACCAGCGGCCATTCGCTCATCAGCGGTTTCAGGATGGAAAATGATAGGCTTTGTGCAACCAGACAGCCCAGAACGGCATTGCTGCCAGCAAAGCAGACGGGCGGGATACGAATCGTCGCACCGTTTAACCCCATGACGACGCCGACCATCATCGGTCCCAGCAACAGCGCGGCGGGAACGTGGTAAATCTGTAGCCCAAACCCCAGAATTAATGAGACCGACAGCAGGATTCCCCATTGCACCCACGGTGACATCCCTTTCATGCACACGACCCTTGTTTAGGAATAAAGAGTAAAAATAGAAAGCAAGAACAGAAAAGCAGTCCACCATTCCATACTCTAAATAATTCGAGTTTCAGGACAAAAACGGCAAGGCGTTTTTGAACAGCGCTTGCGCTGACCCCGAAGGGGTGAGGCCATAAGGCCGAATAACGCGGCAAGCGAAGGACAAATTCGTCGGGAACGAATTTGACCAGCCAACGGCTGGCCTTCGGTGAGAGACAGGATGTCTCTCCCTCATCCCGATGAGCTTACTCACGTAAGTGATTCGGGTGACTGAACGCAGCCAACGCACATGCAACTTGAAGTATGACGAGTATAAACAGAATAGTTGGAGAATAAACAGGAATAGTAAGGTCGCAAACTATCAAGCAGGAAAGGAGTTTTGCATTGAAGGGAAGAAACGCGATGCACCTGATGGTTAATCTCCATCAGGCGCACCGGTGAAAACTTAGAGCCAGTTTTTACGTTTGAAGTAGAGGTACGGTGCCAGTCCGGCGAGAATCATTAGCACAATCGCGCCCGGATAGCCAAACGACCACTTCAGTTCCGGCATAAACTCAAAGTTCATCCCGTAGCTGGATGCCACCAGCGTCGGCGGCAGGAACACCACGGATACGACCGAGAAGATCTTGATAATCCGGCTCTGTTCGATATTGATGAAGCCCATTGCCGCCTGCATCAGGAAGTTAACTTTCTGGAACAGGGATTCGTTGTGCGGCAGCAGAGATTCGATATCGCGTAAAATTTCGCGCGCCTGTTCCAACTGGCCGGATGGCAAGCGGGCTTTACGCACCAGAAAGTTCAGCGCACGTTGGGTATCCATCAGACACAGGCGCACTTTCCAGCCCACGTCTTCCAGTTCCGCCAGCGTGGACAATGCGTCGTCGTACTCTTCACCCTGACGCCCTTCCATAATGATGCGGCTCAGCGATTCCAGATCGCTGTAGATGTTCTCGATCTCGTCCGCCAACTGCTCAATTTTGGTCTCAAAGAGGTCGAGCAGCAGCTCGTAAGCATTGCCGTCCACCAGCGTTTGGTTACGGGCGCGCATGCGATACAGGCGGAACGCAGGCAGCTCACGCTCGCGCAAGGTGTACAGACGACCATCGCGAATAGTAAACGCCACCGTGGAGTTGCCAGCGTGATCGTCAGCATCTTCAAAAAAGAAAAAGGAGTGAATATGCAGGCCGTCTTCGTCTTCAAAAAAACGTGCCGACGCTTCAATGTCTTCCAGTTCCGGGCGGGTTGCCAGGCTTTGTCCCAGTTCGTTTTGTACTTTTTCACGCTCATCGTCTTCCGGCTCGATCAAATCGACCCAAACTGACGTGGTGAGATCATCGGAGTCATCCAGTTCCAGACGAGATAAACGGCAATTATCCAGTTTAAATGCGCTCAGCATGGGCCATAGCTCCCCTTTCAGTAGCAGAGATGGACAACGCGATTGAAGCACAGAAACAAAGGTGAGGTGTCACCAGCAGGTTTCAGTCCGTTCGACGGATCTGACTCGTAGCGACAAAAACAGCGTCGCTGACAACCACGAAGGCTATCAGCAGAGGAAGATAGCCTTAGAAGTTGTACCTAATGAACAGGTTAGTGAGCCAGTATCGACTGGGTGTGTCCAAGGCGTTAGTCCTCCGAGAATAATGATGCGCGCATGTTACGCCGAGATGAAAAAGACTTCAACTTTAAAACCGCGGCTGAAACACGCTGTAAAATATTGGTTAAATGGATAAGGTTTATCCAATAAATTCGGCGCGGAAAGTGGTAAAAAACGCAGTCCTAGGAGTAAAAAAAGAACTGCGTTTATCGATTAAGCGTTGTCGGGTAAATAGGCGATGGCACGGACGGGGAAGCCGGGCGCACCAGCGAAATTAGGGTAGCTGACGTGAATATAAGCGCCGGTAGACGGCAGCTGATGCAGGTTATTCAGGACCTCAACCTGCCAGGCATTTTGGTTCAGCACGAAGAACTCGCCAATAAGCCCGTTATTGCGACGGAAATCCGCGGCGGAATCCGTATCCAGCGTTTCGTGCCCCACCGCGCTAATGCCGCGCTCTTCAAACAGGAACGTCAGTGCCTCAAGCGACCACCCCGGCGTATGGCTGTTGCCTTCTTCATCTTTATTGGCGAAGGCGTCAATATCAGGCCAGCGCGTGCTCCAGCCGCTGGCAAACGCGACAAAGCTGCCTGACGGGATTTCCCCGTATTCGCGCTCAAACGTCAGAATGTCGTCAACCGACAGGCGGTAATCGGGATCGTGCGCGACGGCGTCTTGCTTGTGGATCACCACCAGCGGCAGCAACAGCTCTTTATTATCAATACGATCCAGATAGCGCTTACCTGCGACAAAGTGCCCCGGCGCATCAATATGCGTTCCCGTCTGTGTCGCAAACGTCACAGATTGAGCGAAAAAGCCATGCTCTTCAACGTTGAATAAGGTCTTACGCTGCAATACGCCTTCAAATGCGCTAAAAATAGGAATCGACTCCGTCACCGTATGCGTGAGATCGACCCATTTTTTCTTCTGTAACTCGGCGATAATCTGGTCTAGCGTCATGGGCAGGCTCCTTTTTTATTGTGATACCACACATCCATGGATACGCGGCAGGCCACCTAGCATTGTCGAAAATGACGATAAAGACTAAGACAGGGTTTTTATAAGTTATATAACCCCGTCATACTCCCAGCCGCATCGTGACGATTACACCGTTTCCAGTCTGGCGTAGGCGGCGACCAGCCATTTAATGCCCTGCCCCTGAAACGCAACCTGAAGGCGGGCGTGATCGCCGCTGCCTTCCAGATTCACGATCGTGCCTTCGCCGAACTTGGCATGACGAACCCGCTGCCCCAATTTGTAGCCGCTGTCGTTTTGCGTTATCGGTGTGCCGAGGCGCTGGTGATTGACAGGGCGGGAGACGCTGGCGCGTAGCCGCACTTCTTCCACACACTCTTCCGGCAGTTCGCCGACAAATCGGGAAGGCCGGTGATAGGCTTCTTTGCCGTATAAACGACGGGATTCCGCGTAGGTTATCGTGAGCTTTTGCATCGCACGCGTGACGCCGACATAAGCCAAACGACGCTCTTCTTCCAGACGCCCACCTTCATCCAGCGACATCTGGCTTGGGAACATGCCTTCTTCCATACCGACGATAAACACCTGCGGGAATTCCAGCCCTTTCGCCGAGTGCAGCGTCATAAGCTGCACGGCGTCTTGATTGGCGTCAGCCTGACCTTCGCCTGCTTCCAGCGCGGCATGCGACAGGAAAGCCTGAAGCGGCATCAGATCCTGATCTTCTTCCTGATAGCTGAACTGGCGCGTCGCCGTCACCAATTCCTCCAGGTTTTCTACTCGAGCCTGCCCTTTCTCGCCTTTTTCCTGTTCGTACATGCTCCACAGGCCGGAATCCTTAATCGCCCGGTCAGTTTGAATATGCAGCGGCAGTTCAGAAGTTTCATAAGCCAACGCATCAATCAGTTCGATAAAGCGTTGCAGCGATGCCGCCGCGCGCCCAGCCAGCACTTTCTCCTGCAACAGCGCCCGCGTGGATTGCCACAGCGTCAGCTGACGATCGCGCGCCGTCTGGCGCACCACGTCCAGCGTACGATCGCCGATGCCGCGCGTCGGCGTATTCACCACACGCTCGAACGCCGCATCGTCGTTCCGGTTGGCGATCAGACGCAGATAAGCCAGCGCATCTTTGATTTCCTGACGCTCGAAGAAGCGCATGCCGCCGTAGATGCGGTACGGCATACTCTGCTGTAACAACGCCTCTTCCAGTACGCGCGACTGGGCGTTGCTCCGGTACAGAATGGCGTTATCGCTCAGCGCACCGCCATTTTCCTGCCAGGCTTTAATCCGGTTGACGACGTAACGCGCCTCATCCAGCTCGTTGAACGCGCAATACAGCGAAATCGGCTCGCCCTCTGCACCATCGGTCCACAGGTTCTTGCCGAGTCGCCCGCCGTTGTGGGCAATCAGCGCATTCGCCGCTTTCAGGATATTGCTGGTCGAACGATAGTTCTGCTCCAGACGGATCGTTTCTGCGCCGGCGAAATCTTTCAGGAACAGCTGAATATTTTCGACCTGCGCCCCACGCCAGCCGTAAATAGACTGATCGTCATCCCCGACGATCATCACCTTGGCGCTGTCGCCCGCGAGCATACGGATCCAGGCATACTGGATGCGGTTGGTGTCCTGAAATTCGTCCACCAGAATATTGGTAAAACGTTCGCGATAGTGGTTCAGCACATGCGGCTTATTCAGCCACAGCTCGTGCGCACGCAGCAGCAGTTCGGCGAAATCTACCAGTCCGGCGCGATCGCACGCTTCCTGATAGGCCTGATACACACGCTGCCACGTTTGCTCGATCGGGTTGCCGTAGCTTTCAATGTGCTGCGGACGCAGGCCTTCATCTTTCTTCCCGTTGATGAACCACATCGCCTGACGCGGTGGCCACTGTTTCTCATCCAGATTGAGCGCCCGAATCAGGCGCTTCAGCAGGCGCAACTGATCGTCGCTGTCCAGAATCTGGAAATCCTGCGGCAGATTGGCGTCCATATGGTGCGCACGCAGCAGGCGATGTGCCAGCCCGTGGAAAGTACCAATCCACATGCCACCCTGGCTGGTGCCGATCAGATGGTCGATACGGTGGCGCATCTCCGCCGCCGCTTTGTTGGTAAACGTCACTGCCATGATGGAATACGGTGAGCAGTTTTCGACGGACAAGAGCCAGGCAATACGATGTACCAGTACCCGAGTTTTGCCGCTGCCTGCCCCTGCCAGCACCAATAAATTGCTGCGCGGCGCGGCTACCGCGTCACGCTGTTTGTCGTTGAGGCCATCGAGCAGATCAGAAACGTCCATAGGTACGGGTTATCCGGTGGCGGGAAACACCGCCCAAGGGGCATTTCCACTGGTGATTTATACAGATTAATGCAGTGATTATAGCAATGCCGACAGCGATGCCAACCGCGAAATTTCAATATGCGGCAGCAGTCGGGCATCGCCAATCTGCGTCAGACTGCCTTCACGCAGGTTAATCCAGCAGGCCTGCATACCGCAGCGGATCGACCCTGCGACATCGGTCGTGAGATCGTCACCTACGTGCAGGATCTCATGAACAGGCAGGTTGAGCTTTTGCGCCGCCAGATGGTACATGTCATCAAACGGCTTAGCACGGCCGTGCGGGCCAGCGCGCAGGATGAAAGAAAAATAGCGATCGAGGCCGAACCGGTGTGGTTCTGCGTTGCCATTGGTGATCGCTGCCAGCGGCACTTTCTCAGCTAACGCCGCCAACGTCTGGTGCGTTTCTTCGGTAATTGCAATCTGACTACGCCAGTGGGCGAAGTTTTCCATTGCGGCTTTTGCGCCATCCTTCGACTCGGCGGCGCTCAAGCCGCGTTCTAGCATCGCCAGCTCAACCGCACGACGACGCCATTCGGTCACGTCGTGATAGATCTCCGGCTCGCGCTCAAGCAAGGTCTGGCGTAGGTTCTGAAAGTCATCCGCCTGAAAGTCACGAAGTGCAGGATGGTACTGTTGCAGAAAGTGGATTGACTCTTGCCCCGTGCGCCGAATGACGTCCGCGTTATCGTACAGCGTGTCATCCAGATCGAACGTGATCGCCCGGATCGGGCCAAGAGATCGGTAAAAATGCATCAGGGTTTCCCTCGTTTGGCGCGTGGATGCGCAGCATCGTACACGGAGGCTAAATGTTGAAAATCAAGATGGGTGTAAATCTGCGTCGTGGTCAGGTTAGCGTGACCAAGCAGTTCTTGTACCGCTCGTAAATCGCCGCTGGATTCCAGCATGTGCGTCGCAAAGGAGTGGCGCAATTTATGAGGATGAACATGGCTATTGATGCCCTGCTTAATTCCCCATTCGGCGAAACGCTTCTGCACGTTGCGCATCGAAATGCGTCGCCCCTGATTGGAGATAAACACGGCATCATCCTGCGGGCCAAACAGCTCACGCAGCGCCAGCCAACGTTCCAGCCAGGTTACCGCCGTTTTTCCTATCGGCAATTTGCGCTCTTTGCTGCCTTTCCCCATCACCCAGATTTCACCGCTTGCCAGATCGATGTGCTGATAATCCATACCGACCAGCTCCGCAAGACGCAGCCCCGCGCCGTACATCACTTCCAGCATCGTACGGTCGCGCACCGCAAGAGGATCGTCCAAATTGATTTCCAGCAGGCGATTCGTCTCATCCACATCCATATTCTTGGGCAATGGACGACCCGCTTGCGGCGTAGATACCCCTTTAGCCGGGTTTGCCACCAGCACACCGCGTGACACCATCCAGTCGAGAAAACTGCGTAATGCCGATAAACGTAGCGCCAGACTGCTGGAATGTAGCCCATCGCGCTTACTGCGGGACACCACGGAACGGACGCCAGAGGCGTCCAGCTTGCGCCAGTCAGCCACACCCGCCGCGGAGAGTATCGTGATAACCGCTGACAATTGGCGTAAGTAGCTGGTCTGCGTCAGCGGGCTTAGCTGACGTTCGACTTTCAGGTAGCGCAGGAACGCATCAACATCGGTTTGTAACGGCGAAGAAGAAGGAACCTCCGATGGCGCGGGCTGCCGGCTCATACCCGCTCAACCCAGCGCGCCAGCATCGCTGGTAGCATCATGGCCATTTGCTGAAGCAGCACGGTTCCCATGCCATCCTGATAATGGTGACTGTCGCGGCTGCTGAAAATCAGCACGCCCAAATCGTGATGATTTCCCATCAGCGACAGCGCGACCGACCCAACCTGCCTGGCCTGCGGCAGCAGGAGCAACAGTTCAGGCCCGTTCAAGCTGCCGAGGTAATGATTCTTTTGCCCGAAGCGCTGAATGCGCAACGGCTCAAAGGTGGAGCGATTAAGCCCAAGATGGGTAAACCCAGAAGGCGCACCAATACGCCATTTATCGCTGAACAGACGAACGGTTGCGCCCGCCAGGCCAAGCTGACGCGCCCAGCGCTGCAAGCGCTCCAGCATGTCCGTCAGGCTGTCCGCAGAGGCCAATTCGGTTTGTAACCCAAGCAGGCGATTGAACAACACTTCGTTCGCGCCCGCCTGTTCCATCAACAGCGTGATTTCTTCCTCAAGCTGAGTAATGTGGTTACGCTGACGTGCCAACTGCCATTCCACCAGCGACACGGTTCCCCTGACGGGGTGGGGAATGCGCATCTGCTCGACGGGACGCGCATTGCGGATAAAAAAATCGGGATTCTGTTGCAGGAACTGCAAAACCATCTCGTCACTGAGTGCGATCTCGCGTTCTGCCTGTTCCTCGACATTCTTCATAAATGAATAAATCCATCGTAGACATGCGTTGCAGGCCCGGTCATGAATAACGGATGTCCCGGCCCATCCCACTGGATATCCAATTCCCCGCCCGGCAGAGATACGCGAACGTTCGCGGACAATAACCCCTGCTGGATCCCTACCGCCACAGCAGCACACGCGCCGCTACCGCACGCCTGCGTTTCTCCCGCACCGCGTTCATACACCCGCAGACGGACAGTGTGGCTATCAACAATTTGCATAAAACCGATGTTGGCGCGCTCGGGAAAACGCTCGTGGCTTTCCAGCAGCGGCCCCAACGTTTCCACCTTCGCCGTGTCCACATCCTCAACCTGAATCACACAGTGCGGGTTGCCCATCGACACCACGCCACACAGCACCGTATGCTCGTCGGCACGCATGATGTAAGTTTTCTCCGCTTTGACCGCGCGAAAAGGCACCTGTTGCGGCTCGAAATTCGGTTCGCCCATGTTGACGCGCACCAGTTCATCGTCCGTCACCGACAGTACCATCCGGCCCGTCTGCGTACTGACGGCGATGTCACGCTTGTTAGTTAACCCTTTCAAGCGGACAAAGCGAGCAAAGCAGCGCGCGCCATTACCGCACTGTGCCACTTCGCTGCCATCCGCGTTAAAAATGCGGTAATGAAAATCCAGTTCAGGATCGTAGGGCGGCTCGACAACCAGCAGTTGGTCGAACCCTACACCACAGTGTCGATCCGCCAAACGGCGAATCAATTCGGGTGAAAAATAAACGTTTTGCGTAACGGCATCAACAACCATGAAATCGTTGCCTAACCCGTGCATCTTAGCGAACTGCATTATCCTGACTCCCCCGCTTGCTTAACCGGGCGCGTGACCTGTTATTTATTACTGTCGTCACGCACTAAGGACGCATTGACGTTTTCTTTTGCGGCGGCTGGTTCTCATTTTGCTGAGTCGTTGACGCACCGGATTTGCCATCGGCAGGCATATAAAGCGGACCTTTCAGACCACAACCGAATAAACTCACTACGGCTAACACCAGAAAAGACTGGCGAAATACGTTCTTCATCACGTTAAGACCTGTCATTAATACTCGTATGCTCTCTATAATCGCAGGTGGATCATGAAAATCAATAGGAATCGAAAATGAACGATAGCGAGTTCCACCAATTAGCCGACGAACTCATGCTTCAGTTGGAAGAAACGCTGGATCGGTTTGAGGGTGATGCCGACATCGATTACGAAACCAACGGCGGTGTGATGACGCTGAGTTTTGAAAACGGCAGCAAAATCGTGATTAATCGGCAGGAGCCGCTACACCAAATCTGGTTGGCGACCAAAGCAGGCGGTTATCACTTCAACCGTCAGGGAGCACGCTGGGTATGCGACCGCAGCGGTGAAGATTTTATCGCGTTGCTGTCAGCGGCCTGTTCGGCTCAGGCTGGGGAAACCGTTCACTTCGGGTAACGGTCTTTCAACGACTTCACGGCGCTCCACACATCAGCGCCGTCCCAGAATTATCAACCCCAGAACCAGCAACAACAGCATGCCGATACCCACCATATTGACCAACGGCCAGCCGCTGGTCAGCGCCATCAGGCTACCGGCAGACAACGAGGCCAGCGCGTTAGGCACGTAAATCACCAGCGAGTTAATCCCCTGCAAACGGGATTTATGCACGGAATGGGTAAACGCATTCAGCATGAATGTCCCGCCGTTGAACATAAACGCCCACCCAATGCCGAACAACATCAGCGCAAAGAGGAAGTGCCAGAACGTCAAACCGCTCAGCGCTATCGCTACCCCGACAACATTGCACACCATGCCAATCACCACGACCTGAATCGGCGTCAGCCGCTTCGCCAGCAGCACTAACAGCAGCGCGGGCGCATACATGGCCACAAAATGCCATTGCAACACCGTCGCGCTGTGGCTGACGGAAAAGTGGTGCTGATGCATCGCCAGCGGCACAGAGTTCATTAATAGCGTCATCACCACAAACCCGACGGAACAGCTTGCCGTTCCCAACACAAACGCACGGCTTTTCAGAATCGCCGCCAGCGGTTCGCTACGCTGGGTGCTGGCCGTCACAATGGGCATCGGGGGAAGTTTAAGGCCAAGCAACAGCAGTGACGTGATAACGCAGATGAACGCCGCCGCGATAAAACTGCCGAAAAACGGGTACGGTGCCCAGAGCTGAGAAGACTGGCTGGCCGCGAACGGGCCGAGAAAACCGCCCAGAATACCGCCGCTGATGACCCATGAGATCGCCCGGTTTTTCTGCTGATTGTCGGTAAATATCTCAGCCGCGGCGAAGCGATAATACTGATTGAAAGCGCAGGACATCCCCAGAACAAACGTCGAAAAGACAAAGAGGGAAAAACTGTGTAGCACAATCGCCAACGCCGCCAAAAGCGCGCCAGCCAGCCCTAGCAGCGTGCCGATGATGAACGTATTGCGCCTGCCATATTTTGTCATCAGCGATGAAACGCTGTAGATCATGAGCGCGGCACCGCACACCGTCGCGGTAATCGGTAGCGTGGTCAACAAAGGAACGGGCGTCATCGATACGCCAACCAGCGTAGAACACAGCGTCATCAGGGAAATAATACTGCCGGTCAGCCCTTGTCCGAGCGCCAGCAGTATCAGGTTTCGGCGTTGCAACGAATCCATCAATACATCCCTTCCTGAATACGCTGAAAACCGAGTATCAGAGCGTTACTAGAGGATTTGCAGCCGCTGCTTCATCGTCATCGCTTCATCATCCACCACGGGCGTAATGCACAGATGAGAAAGCGCACTGCTGCGGAACGGGATCACCTGAGTACGGCCGTCCAACTGTACGATTTGGTAGAACTGCGGCAGATTGAAATTGATAAAGCTGGAGCCGTAGGTAAAGCGGTCATGCGAAGACGAATAGAAGCGGCTGACATCGCGCACCAGCTCTTCTTTACTGCCCTCACAGTGGTGATACACCTCAACGCGATTCGACTCATCCAGAATATAGATATTAAAGCCCTGATTTTCTGTCAGATCTTCAAAGAAGAACTGGATGATCCCCTCGCTGGCGACGCCATCGACCACCGGCGGTAAATGCACATGGTTGGTTTCAACCTGAACCGGCTGGCCTTGCAGCTTGTTGTTGGAAATCGCGCCATAAAACTCGACCGCATTTTCCAGCTTCTGCACCGAGACACTCAGCCGTTCGAAGAACAGACCCCAGGTTTGACCCGCGACTTTCACGGCTTTGAAACGCCCAGGCTCCTGCTGACGCGTACTGGTCAGGCGCAGCTCAATGCATTCGGACACCAACTGCTGCACACGGGTACGAATCAGCCCGCGCAGGTGCTGGCTGTAGCAGAAGACTTCCAGCGATTCCGGCAGCGCCGCATCCTGATGCATTTTGCCCAGAATGGTCTTCAGTGCTTCCAACACCGCCTGTTCGCCGCTGAAATGCAGCGTACGCACTTCGTTCCACGAGTTGCGATACAGCAGGTCGATACTGCCGACCAGACACTGCTGCTGCTGGCCGAAGCTAAAGACATCCAGATGACGGAAATCGAAATGCACGACCTGATTGCGGAAGGCCGCCGTCGGATCGTGTTCCAGATTGACGATAATCGCCAGATGACGAATTTCACACGGGCTGTACAGCGCCTTCGGCGTCGGTGCAGGCAAACGCAGCGGGAAGTGACTGGCGACGTCGTCCACCAGCGCTTGCAGGCGCGTGATGTCACACAGCTCGTTGCCTTTAATGTACAGACGCGTGCTTGGCGTCAGCAGGCCGTTAAAATACGCCCACGCCACCAATTTGTTCAGATAGCGGTTATATTCCAGCGGCTGGTGGCTGACGATCGCATCCATCGATGGTGCCTGATTATACAGATACCAACCTGAACGGTTCGCACGACCCGGCGGAACATAAATAAAGGTTAAATTCGGCTCCGACAAATCGGGCGAAATTTGTGGGTTCAGCAGGGTAACTTTACCCGGCAGCGCTTCAAACGCAGCATACAGTTTACGGGTCAACACACCGATATCCTGCGGGCTGGCGCTGACGCTCAGATTATTGCGACGGGCGAAGCGAATCAGGTTGCGATAGGTCTGCATCATCGCATCCAACAGCTCATTATGTGCTTCGCGTACCTGTTCGATTTTCCAGTTAGCGCGGTT
Source organism: Pectobacterium carotovorum (assembly GCF_900129615.1). Classification (GTDB taxonomy): domain Bacteria; phylum Pseudomonadota; class Gammaproteobacteria; order Enterobacterales; family Enterobacteriaceae; genus Pectobacterium; species Pectobacterium carotovorum. The sequence goes on from NZ_FQWI01000008.1 coordinate 176,348, forward strand.
ATCCAGCATGGCCAAATGTTCGTCGCTCCATCCCCATTCTTGCACCAGTTGGCTCAGAATCTGGCGACGCCAGCCGACACAGGCTTTTTCTCTGGAGAGCTTTTCACAGACTTTTAAGTAGAAACATCGACGCGCCAGATCGAGGCGCGTGGGATCGTTGATCGCCGTCAGATAGTGCGTCACGCGATCCAACATCATGCAGTAAGGATCAAGGCCAAAAGAGACGATCTCGCCGTCATGCAGGCGCTTTTTAATTTCGGTCGACAGCAGGCTGGTGTCCGGGTATTCCCAGGAATAGGCTTCCAGCAGCAGCGTTTTCAGTACGGCTTTATAAGGAGAATCGATGCTTTTATAGAGCTGCCAGAGACTCGCGCCGAAATACTCTTCCGCCGACAGCGTGCTTAAGCCGCCTAAATCCATCCACTCGTTAGGAGCCAGCGCCCCTTGCGAGTACAGCGACAGCACATATTCGTCGTAGTGGGATTCTTCTTCGACCGGCACCATATTCCACAGAATACGCTTACCGGCCATACGCACGGCAGTACGGTAGAATTCGTCGAGTAACAGGATGTGCTGCATGGTGCCGCAGTCTTCACCGCTCAGGCTGCCACTTTCATTGTGGCGGAAGCGGCTTTCATCCATCAGGAAGAAACTGACCTCAGCGCCCTGCGCTGCTGCCCACTGCTCCAGCAGCGTACATTTCTTCTGTAAGAGCTGGCGTTCTTCGCTATCCAGCCAGGATTGGTGGCACACCCAGATATCGAGATCGGAGCTACAGCTCTGCCCGATAGATGAGGTACTTCCCATGGAATAGATGCCCGTGATCGGCAGTTCACCCTGCGGATGAGAACAGTCAAACTGACCCCAACGCAACGCGATGCCATCAAGGTACTGTTGCTGCTTTTCATCAGGCGTGTGAGTGCAGATACCGTGAGGCACCTTGCCTTCAAGGTAGCCGGGCATCAACGGGTGATGATGATGTAATAAAATGGGCAGAAGACTGTAAACCTGCTGAAAAGCGGGCTTCATTGCTCCCAGAGCACGGTCAACACGCAGTTGGTTGATCGCATCCAGTCTTTGCTTCAAAGTCTCGATGTAGAAGTACAAGACGTTTCGCCTGATTTATCCCAGTGCCTAGAAAAACCCCGTGTTCCAAATCCGCATGATGAAATTAGAAGAATGTTTAGCGAATTATTGCTGGAAACGTGATCAATTTAACACCTTGCTGATTGGGCGTAAAGAAAGTAAAGAAAGTTAGACTTATCTATCTTGCTTTATTACGAATTTCCCTACCTGACTGCATCAGCACGGCTTCTTACTCGACTTGCGGCACCCGAATTTCAGACCGTTTTAAAAGGCGCACCGCTAATGCCCACAACCTGACACCAACGCACCATCAATGATACGATGGCGGAAAATGATAAAAACGGTATCAAGCATGTTAGCCAATATTATTAGAATTGCCACCCGACAAAGCCCACTCGCCCTGTGGCAAGCACGATATGTTCAGCAGTGTCTGAATCACCTCTACCCGGATTTACACGTGGAGCTGGTGCCGATGGTAACCCGCGGCGACATCATCCTCGATACGCCACTGGCGAAGGTCGGCGGTAAGGGATTGTTTGTTAAAGAACTGGAATTGGCGCTGCTTGAAGGGCGCGCCGATATTGCCGTCCACTCCATGAAAGATGTCCCTGTCGAATTCCCAGATGGCCTCGGCCTGACCACCATTTGCGAACGCGACGACCCGCGCGACGCTTTTGTTTCCAATCATTACGACAGCCTCGAACAATTACCGGAAGGCAGCTGCGTCGGCACCTCCAGCCTGCGCCGTCAGTGCCAGCTGCGCGCCCGACGCCCCGATCTGGTGATTCGTGATTTGCGCGGTAATGTCGGCACACGCCTGTCAAAACTGGACAACGGCGAGTATGACGCCATTATTCTTGCCGTCGCCGGTCTGAAACGTCTCGGCCTTGAAGAGCGCATCCGCTGTGCGTTAAGCCCGGAAGAATCTCTGCCAGCCGTCGGACAAGGTGCTATCGGCATCGAATGCCGTTTGGATGACGAGCATGTCCGTCAACTCCTTGCCCCGCTCAATCACCCCGCTACCGCGGCCCGCGTACTGGCTGAACGCGCGATGAATGTGCGCCTTGAAGGCGGCTGTCAGGTGCCGATTGGTAGCTACGCCGAACTGGAAGGCGATACGCTGTGGCTACGTGCGCTGGTTGGCGCGCTGGACGGCAGCCAAATGATCGTCGGTGAACGGAGAGGACGCGTCTCCGATGCCGAACAACTCGGGATTGCACTGGCTGAAGAGCTACTGGCAAAAGGGGCCAGCGCCATCCTTCAAGCCGTTTATCAAGGGTCAAGCTCATCATGACTATTCTGGTTACCCGTCCGTCACCAACTGGCGAACAACTGGTGACCCGTTTAAGAAAGCTCGGCTACAACGCCTGGCACAGCCCGCTGATCGAGTTTTCGCCCGGACGAGAACTCGCCAGCCTGCCGACCTTGTTGCAGGCACTGCACCCAGACGATCTGGTGTTTGCACTTTCACAACACGCGATTCATTACGCCGATCCGATGCTGGCACGTACGGGCATCAGCTGGCCTGCCCATCTCGCTTATTACGCCATCGGCCGTACCACGGCACTGGCGCTACATAAAATCAGCGCACATCCAGTAACCTATCCGCCTGAGCGCGAAACCAGCGAAACGCTCCTGCAACTGCCTGACCTACAAGATGTTGCCGGGAAACATGCACTATTATTGCGTGGCAACGGCGGCAGGGAACTGCTGGGGGAAACGCTAACCGAACGCGGTGCACAGGTGACCTACTGTGAATGTTATCAGCGCAGAGACGTTCACTATGACGGACTAGAACAAAGCCGCCATTGGCAACAAATAGGCATCGACAAACTGGTGATCACCAGCGGAGAAATGCTACAACGGATCTATACTTTAGTACCTGATTACTATCGGGCTTCCTGGTTACTCGGCTGCCAGCTGATCGTCGTCAGCGAACGACTGGCAGAACAGGCTCGTCAGCTTGGCTGGCGCGATATCCGGGTGGCCGATAACGCCGATAACGATGCGCTCGTGCGCGCACTACAATAAACCTGATCATGGGATGTACCATTATGACGGAACACAATACCCCCACAGCTCCATCCGACGAGGTTGCTGAACGGGTTGAACCCGCGCATCAGCAGCAAGATCCCGCACCGCAGCCCAAACGTAGCGGTGCCGTGCTAGGGGCGATCGCGATTGTGATTGCGCTGGCAATAGGCGCGGGCTTGTATTACCACGGCCACCAGCAGGCGCAGAAAGAAACTGCCGCGCTTCAACGCCTGGAAACGCAGTTAAACACATTACAGCAGCAGCACAAGCAAGAGCAGCAGCAGTGGCTGGACGCTCAACAACAGCAAAGCAAAACACAGGAGACTGCCGCACAGCGTCTTGAGGCGCTAACGCGTCAGTCAGACGAGCTGCGCGATAAACTGGCGGCACTTTCCAGTCATGACACCAATACCTGGCTAATCGCTCAGGCAGATTTTCTGGTGAAACTGGCAGGGCGCAAGCTGTGGAGCGACAAAGACGTCACCACCGCAGGCGCGTTGCTGAAAAGCGCGGACGCTAGTCTGGCGGAAATGAACGATCCCAGCCTGATAGAAATCCGTCGTGCGCTGACCAACGATATCGGTGCGCTGGCAGGCGTCAGTCAGGTCGATTTTGACGGCATCATACTGAAAGTAAATCAGCTCACCGATCAGTTGGATAACTTGCAGCTCGCCGACAACAACACCGATGAAGCGCCGATGGATGCCAACAGCACAGAGCTGTCCGCCTCTTTGAGCGAGTGGCGACAAAATCTGAGCAAGAGTTGGCACAATTTCCTGGCTGATTTTATCACCATTCGCCGCCGTGACAGCGCCGCCGAACCGCTGCTGGCACCGAATCAGGATGTGTATCTGCGCGAGAATATCCGTTCACGTCTGCTGGTTGCCGCACAGGCCATTCCGCGCCACCAGAATGAAGTGTACAAACAGTCGCTGGAAACGGCAGCAACCTGGGTTCGCGCCTACTTCAATACCACCGACCCTACGACGCAGGCCTTTTTGGATCAGCTCGATGCCTTAAGCCAGCAGTCAGTTTCACTGGATGTCCCAACGGAGCTACAAAGTCAGGTGCTGTTGGAAAAACTGATGCAAACGCGCGTTCGTAACCTGCTGGCTCAGGCGCCAGCCACACAGCAGGGAGAGTGAACATGCTGAAAGTCTTATTGCTGTTCCTGATCCTGATCGCAGGCGTGGTGATCGGCCCGATCGTCGCAGGTCACCAAGGCTACGTTCTGATCCAGACGGATAACTACGATATTCAAACCAGCGTAACCGGTCTGGTCATCATTCTGGTGCTGTTCTTCCTCGCCTTTTTGGCGGTGGAATGGGTGCTCCGCCGGATCTTTCGTACCGGTTCCCGCACGCGCGGTTGGTTCCTCGGCCGCAAACGCACTCGCGCCAGAAAACAGACCAAAGCCGCGCTGCTCAAGCTGGCCGAGGGAGATTATTTACAGGTAGAGAAGCTGCTGACTCGCAATGCCGACCATGCCGAGCAGCCCGTGGTTAACTACCTGCTGGCTGCCGAAGCCGCCCAGCAGCGCGGTGACGAGTTCCGCACCAAGCAATATCTGGAGCGTGCCGCCGAGGTTGCAGATACCGATCAGCTTCCGGTGGATATTACGCGCGTGCGTATTCAGTTGGCGCGTAATGAAGATCATGCCGCACGTCACGGCGTGGACAAACTGCTGGAGGTCGCGCCCCGCCATCCTGAGGTTCTGCGTTTAGCGGAACAGGCTTTCCTGCGCACTCACGCCTATAGCGCGCTGCTGGATATTCTGCCTGCGATGCGCAAGATCAATCTGTACCCTGAAGAACGTTTGCTGGATCTGCAACAGCAGGCCTATATCGGTCTTATGAATCAGGCGATGGCGGATGGCGGCAGCGAAGGGCTGAAGTCATGGTGGAATAATCAGAGCCGTAAAGTTCGCCATGAGATCCCGCTTCAGGTCGCGATGGTTGAGCATCTGATCGAGTGTGACGATCATGATACCGCCCAGAAGATCATTCTCGACGGTCTCAAACGTCAGTATGACGAACGCTTGATCCTGCTAATGCCACGCCTCAAAGCTGGTAATCCAGAACAGCTGGAAAAAGTGCTGCACCAGTACATTAAGCAACAGGGAGCAACGCCGCTGTTGAGCAGCACGTTAGGCCAATTGCTGATGAAACACGGCGAATGGCAGCAGGCCAGCGATGCCTTCCGCACCGCGCTAGAGTTACGCCCAGACGCTTATGATTATGCCTGGCGTGCAGACGCACTCGATCGGTTGCGTCTGCCGGATGAAGCGGCACAAATGCGGCGCGAAGGGCTGTTACTCACACTACAGCAGCCTGCCGACTAGTCACTGCGCGATTCCTTTCATAAGGCTCCTTTTTTGGAGCCTTATTCTTTTGTGTGACCCGTCCTGCATAGCCCGACAGAAGGCAGTTACCGAACATTTTCCTCAGACGAAAAAAAACGCTTACCGATAAACGGTAAGCGTTGAAAATATCAGGTCTGTCAGACAACAGAATGGTGCCTCACTCAACGTTATGTCCGGAAGGCCCGATGGAGATTTGCATCTTCATCTGGAGTTGGACGATAGGCACCTCAAATTGGCTCTGCGTCATTCCCAGGATTATGAAGCCGAAGCAAACATAGAAGGTGGAATGAGCATCTACACGCTTATTTAAGCATAAATTATGCCAACATGCATAATTTTATTATCAACACTGCATGAAATAAAGCTAACCAGCTAATAATAAATAATATTTTTATTTATCCACTGGGAGAGAGCGCAAGACACGATGGGCGACAAAAACGAGATCGCGCTCACAAAACCTGTCGCCATTCAGAGACGAATTTGTTATGTAAAATATTAATCATTAATAATCAATGAATTAAATGTCTCTTTTTTGCGACAGCAGAACCCCTAGAGTGTCGTGTTTTTCCGACAGCCTTATCAAAGCTGTTGATTCAACATGCTTAACCGGGCGCGGTAACCGTTACGAATATGCTGACAAGCCGCTTCTTGTGCGGCGTCCTTATCACGCCGCACCAACGCTTCCACAATCGCTTGATGTTCACGCCGTGCTTCCTCGGTACGTTCCGTCGACTCATAGGTGGTTCCGCGCAGTAGTGACAGATGAATACGCAGATTTTCCAGCATCTCGTTCAGATAGGGATTATGCGTCGCCCGGTAAATCTGCCGATGGAAAAGCCGATTGTGATCGTGCAGTTTTCTGCTGTCGGTGAGCGTCTTCTCCACTTCAACCATATCTTGCAGTAGTGCCAGTTCTTCTGCCGACGCAGAAGCCACGGCGAGTTCCATCGCCAACCTCTCTAACCCTTCACGCACGGCGAAAAGCTGACGCAGCCGCTCATAGCTGATCTGCGCAATCATCAGCCCGCGCTGCGGGCCAGGTTCAACCAATCCCAGCGCTTCAAGCCGATGCAGCGCCTCACGAATCGGCGTACGGCTTAGCCCAAACTGCTGCGCCAGCCGTGTTTCCTGCAAACGTTCACCAGGCAGCAGCTCGCCCTTCTCGATCGCGTTAATCAGTATCTCGAACGGCGACAGCGCCAGCTCTTTGTCGTTAAGTGTTAAGTTCATAATCCCTTGATATGTCGTGTGACGGTCAAAACGGGAGCACGCGCAGACGGGTAAAACACCTCGCCTTTATGGCGGTTCGCGCGTTTATGCTACGCCGTGGATCGTCATGCATTGAGAAAAATTCAAGTTTGCCCGACGCCCTGCCTTTAGCAAGATATCGAATCGCATATTTTGTGCTTAGCTTAGCGAAAAAGCGTCTTTGTCAGTGAATGGGCGATTGCATATGCTTTTCGCCACACACTGTATACAAATGCATTCAACAAGACAAAACGTGAATCCCAGAACCGTTCGACTGTGCTGGCAATATCATCGCGTTTTCGCCTAAGGAGCTTCTACGATGTCTGCCACCCCGACGTTTCCTCGCGGCAACGCGCTCAGCCAGTTTATTCACACCGCCTCCACGACTACGATACCCGATGCCGTCTGGCACGAGGCCAAGCGAGCGCTCATTGACTATCTGGGCGTCTCTATTGGCGCAGTAGGAGACGACGCGGCCAGCGCGGTTCAGCGCGTGGCACAACGCTGGCAGGCTAATGGGAATGCGCAAATCATTCTCGGTGCGAAAACCACACCGTCGCTTGCAGCCCTGATCAACGGCACGCTTTCTCATGCGGCCGACTATGACGATACCCATCCGGCTGGCGCGGGGCACCCCAGCGGCCCGTGCTGGTCTACCGCGCTGGCGATGGCGCAGCACTACGGTGCGGACGAGCGCACAACGCTTATCGCTTTCATCACCGGCTTTGAAGTCATGGCCAGACTGGGTGGCGGCTGGGTGCCCGGCGTGGGACGCAACTTGCAACGCCGGGGCTTTCACCCGACGTCGATTGTCGGACGCGCGGGGGCTGCTGCTGTTGCCGCTTCTATCCTACGCCTTGAACCCAACGCGATTGCCAATGCGTTGGGTGCAGCTGCGACCATGATGGGGGGATTACAGAAATCATCCGGTACGCACGGCAAACCGTTTCATGCTGGTAAAGCGGCAATGGACGGCATCACAGCAGCAGAACTGGCTGATGAGGGCTTTATTGCCGCCCATCACTTTTATGAAACCGATGGCTGGGTGAAAACATTTGTGCAAGACGGTAGTGCCGTTATCCCACCGCTCGATTTTGGCGAGAGCTGGGAGCTACTGGGTAACGGCTACAAGCTGTATGCCAGCTGTCGGGGAACGCATGCATCAATCGAAACCGCACTTAAGCTCTATCCACAGCTAAAAGGCCGCGCTATCGCCCGCATTCATGCCAAGGTCCATCCAATGGGGATGGTGAACGCTGGGATCGCCAACCCGCAAAACCCGCTGGAGAGCAAATTCAGCATTCCACATTGCATTGCGCTGGCGTTGAGCGGCTATCACCTCACCGATACGGACTTTACGCAGCAAACCGTTGACGACCCGGCACCGCGCCAACTGCTGTCGCGCTTGCAGATCGACGCAGTCGAGGGGCAATCGGCCAGTTCCGCGTTTATCGATATCGAACTGGAAGACGGCGAAACATTGCATGCGGAAACCGATGTTTATCGTGGTCATCCGCAAAATCCACTGACCGACGCCGAGCTGCGCGCCAAGTTCGACGCCCTGACTATTCCCGTGTTAGGAGAAGCCCGTAGCGATCGACTCTATCAGGCAGCTTTCCACTTTGAGCAGCCGGGTTCACTCGCTGCACTCACTGAGCTATTAGCGGGCTAACGCGTTGCCGTTCGGCATAAACGATTCGATATAAAAAATTTCACGATAACGACAGGATACTTTCATGACCATTGCCCGCCAGCTTGCCCATAATCTGCTGGAATTTTCTCGCCAGACGTTCCCTGCCGACGTATTGGCTCACGCACGAACCGCTGTGATTGACACGCTGGGCGTCACGCTCGCCGGGGGGATTCAGGACGGGGCGCAAAAACTCAGGGCGGTGATAGTTCCCTCGGCTGCCGAGGGAAAGAGCCGGATTTTCGGTACGGACCTCAAACTCAACGCGCTGGACGCCGCGTTGCTGAACGGCACATCCGCACATTTACTTGATTTCGACGATTCCAATTCCTGGCTGCACGGGCATATTTCCGTTGCCGTACTTCCCGCGCTGCTGGCACTGGCTGATGAGCAGGAAGCCGATGGAGAAGCCATCCTGCACGCCTATCTGTGCGGCTATGAAACCGCGGCACGCATGGGCAAAGCCGTCAGCCCTTTCCAATATCGCAACGGCTGGCACCCGACAACGTCCGTCGGCATTTTCGCGGGCGTAGCCGCCTGCGCGGTGCTGTTGAAGCTTAGCGAAGCAGAAGCGGCGACCGCCTTTGCAATCACCGCATCACTAGCCTCCGGTATAAAATCCAACTTTGGCAGCCAGACGAAATCACTGGCGGTCGGCCACGCCAACCGCAGCGCCGTCATGGCAGTATTATTGGCGCGTCAGGGATACAGTGCGGGAGATACCGCGTTTGAACATCACCACGGCTATTTCAACGTCTACAACCGTGCAGCCGAAAACGTCGATACCACGCCGTTAACCGAACCCTGGTCTGCACCGTCCCATATTCTGGATCCCGTAAAAGGCAATAATTTTAAATATTTTCCCTGCTGCTACGCCATTCTGGCACCGCTGGACGGGCTGCTGGCGCTGCGTGAGGAAACTGGGCTAGCTCCCGAATCCTTGGAACGCATTCAGATTGCCATTCACCCCATTCGCTTTCCACATATCAACATTCCTACGCCAGATACACCGTTGGCAGGGAAGTTTAGCCTGCATTACTGCATTGCCCGCGCTTGGGTGCAAGGGAAGCTGACGCTGGATGATTTTATTGACGATGCAGCACTACACGACCCAACCACGCAGTCGCTGATGGCGCGCGTTGAGCTGATCTGCCATGACGAAGCCACTACGCATACGGCGCACGTCACGCTGGTGGCTCATGATGGGAATACCTATCATCGTCGCGTGGCGGGCGCACTCGGCTCCAGCGCGGAGAACCCGCTGCCGGACAACCTGATTGCGGAGAAATTTATCGACTGCGCCAGTCAGGCGTTGCCGCGCACCGAAGCGCTGGCGTTATACCAACGCCTGTTACGCGACGATTATCGTTAACAACAGGAAGGATGCTTGATACGCCTTGATCGCATCAGGCATTATCATTCGCTCTACCACGCGATGGGTTCCACCATGCTAGATCTTGTTCCACCCGACATCTCGCCGCTCTTTGCCGGTATCCTGATTTTTTGCAGCTTCCTGACATCGGCGCTAACGGCAGCGCTGGGCTTGGGCGGTGGCGTCACCTTGCTTGCCATCATGGGACTGGGTATGCCAGTCAGCAGCCTGCTGCCAGTGCACGGCATTGTCCAGCTAGGCTCCAACCTCAGCCGTAGCCTGATCCAACGTTTGTATATCGTCTGGCCGCTGGCGCTGTGGTTTTTTATCGGCAGCGTCATTGGCATCGCAGTGGGTGCCCCTATTGCAGTCTGGATCCCAGACAACGTGGCAAAAATCGCGTTGGCTCTTTTCATTCTGTGGTCAGTTTTTCGTAAACGTACCGCACCAAAACCGGTTAACCGGCTGTTCTTCATTCTGGGCGGCGCGCTCACCAGCCTCGGCACCATGATCGTCGGCGCAACAGGCCCGATGGTCGCAGGGCTTATCAGTTCTCAAGGGCTGACCAAACAGCCGCTGATCGCCACGCATGCGCTTTGCATGGTGTTACAGCACGGCTTGAAGATTCTGGCATTCGGACTGATGGGGTTTGCCTATCACGACTGGCTGCCGATGCTGGCCGCAATGATTGCCAGCGGTGTACTGGGTACCTGGCTGGGCACGCGCCTGCTGGATAATCTGCCCGAAAAACTTTTCCGTACCACCTTTCGCCTCACCATGTTGATTCTCAGCGCTCAGCTCATTTGGCAAGGCGTACAAGGCCTGCTCGCCCACTAATCTCTCCCTTCTGTGCCTTGCTTACCGTGCGAGGCACAGTTCTCTTTTCCCCTTCACATTATCCCCAAAATGGCTATATCCACTATTCAGCTTTAGATAGAGAAATATGCTATTTGCCATTTGAATGCAACATTGAGAACATTTGTATACAAATGGACGCACCATAATAAAAACAATTAATTACAACACGTTAAAACAACACCGACTATTCTGAGGATACTATGCTGAGAAAACTACTCTCATTGACGACCGCCACAGCGCTGACTTTAGGGAGTCTCCTGCTGCCTGTTGCTCAGGCCACTGCCGCTGACGCTGGAAATGGTGAAACACTCAAAAAGATCAAAGCACGCGGTGAGCTGGTTTGCGGCGTGCACCCAGCGCGCCACGGCTTTTCTGCGATTGATAGCAAAGGACAGTGGACCGGCCTGGACGTCGATTATTGCCGCGCATTAGCTGCCGCTATTTTTGGCGACGCAAACAAAGTGCGTTTTGCCGCCCTGTCTACCGCGCAACGCTTCCCGGCGATTCAGTCTGGTGAAGTTGATGTGCTGTCACGCAATATCACTGCCGATTTGTCGCGCGATACGTCGCTGGGCCTGAACTTCGCACCGCCGACCTTCTATACCGGAACGGGCTTTATGGTGCGTACCAGCACCAATGTGAAGAAGGTGGAAGATTTGGACGGCGCGACCGTCTGCATCACGCCGGGCAGCAGCACCGAACGCAACGTCGCGCAGATTTTTGCATCACGCAACCTGCATTACACCCCGGTCGTCATCGAGAACAATAAAGAGTACGTCGCAGCCTACCTGTCTGGACGCTGCGATGTCATTGCCCGCGATAAAGTGGCGCTGCCCGGCGTGCGCACCTTCGACGCGGAAAAGCCCTCTGACCACGTCATTCTACCGGGGATTTACTCAAAAGAGCCGTTGGCAATGGCAGTCCGTCAGGGTGACGACCAGTGGTACGACATCGTGAAATGGGTGGTGTATGCCACGTTCAACGCGGAAGAGATGGAAATCGGCCAGCAGAACGTGGACAGCAAACTCAAATCAACAGACCCGGATATACAGGCATTGCTTGGGGTCACCGGCGATTACGGTCAGAAGCTGGGATTGAACAACCAGTGGGCTTACAACCTGATTAAGCAGGTAGGCAATTACGGCGATATTTATAACCGCCACTTCGGGCCAGACACCCCGGCACCGCTGGAGCGCGACCTGAATAATCTCTGGACGAAAGGCGGCCTGCTCTACGGCCTGCCCATTCGTTAATTCACTACACCATCGGCATCAGCCCGGAAATCTCTGAGCTGATGCCATGCCATCGCATTCACGCCCTACCGCTATCAGGTCGCATGTTAAGTAGCGGTACTGGCCAGAAGAAAAGACCGCCGGTAATGAAATCATCACAGAAGACGCTATCGTCAGCCTCTGCACCACCGTGGCTGGGAACACTACCTTATTCGCGCCGTCTGTTGAATGCGTTTGACAGCAAGTCCCTACGCGCCTGGATTTATCAGTGCCTGCTCGGCCTCCTGATTGTCGCTTTCAGCTACTGGCTGTACGCCAACGTGGTCGAAAACCTGCGTTCGCAAAACATTGCCACCGGCTTCGGTTTTCTTGATCACACCGCACAGTTTGAGATTGGTGAAAAGCTCATCGCGTTTACCCCGCGAGACAGCTATCTGCGCGCACTTGGCGTCGGGTTATTGAATACCCTGTACGTCACGCTATGCGGCATCGTACTCGCCACGTTGCTCGGTTTCTCCGTCGGGATCGCCCGCGTCTCCCGCAACTGGCTACTGGCGCGGCTTGCCGGGGGATACATCGAGCTGATGCGCAATATCCCCGTGATCTTGCAGGTGATTTTCTGGTCGGTGGTGATCCGTAATTTGCCCTCGCCACGCGACGCCATCGAGCTTGGTAGCCTGGGATTTCTGACCAATCGCGGGCTGTCTTTTTCCGTCCCCGCTGCGCATCACGGCTGGCTGTGGACCGGGATCGCGCTACTCGCCGCCGTCCTGATTAGCCTGATTCTGAAACGCGTGGCCCGCTACATGCGGGAAAATGCAGGCCGCTCTCTGCCTACAGGTCGCCTGATACTGGCCGCGATCATCGGGTTACCGCTGCTGGTCTGGTGGCTTTCTGGCGCTCCAGCAGAGCTTGACCGACCTATCCTGAGCGGCTTTAACTTCCGCGGTGGCTTTACCGTCAGCCCTGAATTCACTGCGCTGCTGCTTGGCATTGCACTCTATTCCTCTGCGTTTATCGCGGAAATCGTGCGGGCAGGCATTCAGTCGATCCCTAAAGGCCAATTGGAAGCGGCACGCGCGCTGTCTTTTTCGCCCTGGCATATGATGCGCCACATCATCATTCCACAGGCCATGCGCGTCATCGTTCCACCGTTGACCAGCCAATATGTCAGCCTGTCAAAAAACAGCTCAATCGCAGTCGTGGTGGGTTACCCGGAGCTGGCAAACATCAGTAACACGCTAATGAATCAGACCGGTCAGGCGCTCGAAGTGATTGCCATCATGATGGTGGTTTACCTGACGGTCAGCATCGTGACATCGCTGCTGATGAACCTGTTTAACCGCGTCGTCGCCATCAAAGAGCGCTGAGGAGCACTGAATGTTATTTCCGGTACTGTCACTCTCCGCCGTTCCCAGCCGCTTGCGCACGCCGCTGCTGTGGCTGCGTCGCCACCTGTTCAGCAGCGTGCCGCAAACCATCCTCACACTGCTACTAGCGGTGTTGATGTGGAACGTCGGCAATAAACTGCTGCACTGGGGCATTCTCGATGCCGTGTGGTACACCACTGACCCAGACATCTGCCGTGTAGCCGCTGGCGCCTGCTGGGCGGTGATCGTGGAAAAACATCGCCCCATCCTGTTTGGCCTTTATCCTTACGATGAACACTGGCGTCTGGTGTTGGCGATGGGAATCTGGTTTCTGGCGCTTGGCCTGTCGCTGATGCCGCGCTTCTGGCATTCGCGCATCCTCTTACCGCAGTGGATCGTCGCGGTAGTCGGCATCGCCATCCTGATGTCTGGCGGCGTATTTGGCTTATCTTACGTGCCTTCCAGCGAATGGGGCGGACTGCCGCTGACCATTCTGTTGTTTAGCGGCACGGTCGTCATCGGTATGCCGGTTTCAGTTTTATTGGCGTTAGGCCGACGCTCACCGCTGCCCTTTCTGCGCGGCCTGTCGGTTATTTTTATCGAAGGCCTGCGCGGCGTGCCGCTCATCACGATTCTGTTCGTCGCGGTTAACGTCTTCCCGCTGTTCCTACCCGCAGGCATGGAAATCAACAAGCTACTGCGCATCATCATCGGCATCGCGCTGTTTTTCGCCTGCTATCAGGCTGAGGTGATTCGCGGTGGTTTACAGTCCGTTCCACGCGGGCAATACGAAGCGGCGATGGCACTCAACCTCGGCTATTGGCACACGACGACCAAAATCATCCTGCCGCAGGCGCTGCGTATCTGCCTGCCCGCCATGACCAACCATATTATCGCCGCCATGAAGAATACTTCATTCGTCATCATTATCGGGCTGTTCGACATCCTCACCGCCACCAGTTCGGTGATGCAGGACCCGCTATGGCGGCGTTATTACATTGAAACGTACCTTTTCATCTCGGCTATCTATCTGCTGTTTGGCTTCTTGCTCTCACGCTACGCGCTGTGGGTGGAAAAACGCATCGATGCCAGCCGTAACCCAGAAACGTATCACGGTTAAGCGATAGCCGTTGATGAAAACACAGACAGGAGCTTTGTTATCATGAGCTTAGCCGCAGACACTTTCGTTACAGACAATGCAGTGACAAACAGTATCGTTACAAACAATAACGTCATTATTGAGATCGACGCTGTCAGCAAATGGTACGGTGCGTTTCAGGCGCTGAATAACGTGACGCTGAACGTGGAGAAAGGAGAACGCGTGGTGATTTGCGGCCCTTCCGGCTCCGGCAAATCCACGCTCATCCGCTGCATTAATCGACTGGAAGAGCACCACGACGGGCATATCCGCGTGAACGGCATTGAAGTTAACGACAATATCAAGAACATCAACCGCGTGCGCTCCGGCATCGGCATGCTGTTCCAGCAGTTCAATTTGTTTCCCCACCTGAGCGTGCTGGATAACCTGACGATCGGCCCGACGCTGGTCAAACAGCGTAAGAAGCAGGAAGCCATTGATTTAGCGATGCATTACCTGGAAAAGGTGCATATCGCCAATCAGGCGCACAAATTCCCGCTACAGCTCTCTGGCGGCCAGCAGCAGCGCGTGGCCATTGCCCGGGCACTGTGCATGCAGCCGGAAATTATGCTGTTTGATGAGCCCACGTCTGCGCTGGACCCAGAGATGATTAAAGAGGTGCTGGATGTGATGCTCGATCTGGCGGAATCCGGCATGACGATGATCGTCGTCACCCATGAAATGGGTTTTGCCAAAACGGTCGCGGACAAAGTCATTCTGATGGCAGATGGCAGCATTGTGGAATCCGCCCCGCCGCAAGACTTCTTCAACACGCCATCACACCCGCGTACGCGCCAATTCCTGGATCAGATTCTGAGCCATTGATAAGCAAAAAAATATCCGCGTCGAGGAATCGGCGCGGATAGCATGGCTTAACCGTGAATTAGCGGGAGGACAGCTGTTCTAAACTCTGCTTCGCCACCTGATACAGATAATGCGCAGTCGGGAACAGCGCGCTATCATCGACGCGGAATTTCGGGTGATGCAGCGCATATGGTCCGCCGGAGCCGACCATCATGAACGTACCCGGCAATTTCTGCTGATAGAACGCAAAATCTTCACCAATCGGGCTGGCTTCCACGCGACGCGCTTCAAACCCTTCGTCACTCGCCACATTCAGCGCAAACTCAACCCACTCTGGCGTGTTGATCACCGACGGCGGCCCGGCATGCCACAGG
The DNA here is from genome assembly GCF_900129615.1 of Pectobacterium carotovorum. Classification (GTDB taxonomy): domain Bacteria; phylum Pseudomonadota; class Gammaproteobacteria; order Enterobacterales; family Enterobacteriaceae; genus Pectobacterium; species Pectobacterium carotovorum. Next base: position 191,916 of record NZ_FQWI01000008.1, read on the forward strand.
AATTCAATTTCTGCACCAAAGGTGCTGGCGATACCCGCTACGATCTGACGGAAGCGCTGTTCAATTAAATCACGCGCGGCCTGATTGAACGTTCTGACCGTACCTTCGACATAGGCCGTGTCTGGGATCACGTTCCAGGTACTGCCGCTATGTACCTGCGTAATCGACACCACCGCGTTATTGTCGGACGATACCGTGCGGCTGATAATGGTCTGTACAGCAGAAATCAGCTGACCCAGAATGATAATCGGATCGTTGCCTTCATGCGGCTTCGCGGCGTGACAGCCTTTCGCTGCGATCTTGATCTCAAAGCGGTCAACACCCGCCGTCAATGCGCCGTCTTTCCCACCGATAACGCCAACCGGCAGCGTTGGATCGTTGTGAATGCCAAAAATCGCTACCGCATTGTCCAACGCGCCAACGGCGATGACTTCCGGCGCGCCCAATCCTGTCTCTTCAGCAGCCTGGAACAAAATTCGCACCGTGCCTTTCAGCTCCGGCTCAATTTTCTTCAACAGAATCGCCGCGCCCAGCGCCGCGGAAGAGTGAAAATCATGACCGCAGGCGTGCATCACGCCCTTGTTGAGCGACGTAAATTCTACGCCAGACTCTTCTTCAATCGGCAGGGCATCTATGTCGGAACGCACCACGACCAGTGGGCCTTCCTGTAAACCGCCCACTTCCGCAACCAGACCGGTTTTCAACGGCAGGTCGAGGATACGAATCCCTTCTTTTTCCAATACCGCACGAATCTTCTTCGTGGTCTCGAACTCCTGATTCGACAGTTCAGGATGGCGGTGTAAATCGTGGCGAAACGCCTGAATAAACTGAGCCAGAGGCTCGTGCTGAGATGCTGTTCTCATGAATACTTGCTCCACATTATCGTGCCCTGCCTGACAGGGCTGCCTTGTTCAGGCGTGCAGGTGTCTCTACGTATGCGTTAAATATCGTACTCAAGCGGCTCAGGCAGCTTGGTCAACTGACGCAGGAAACGCTGGGTTTGCGGGTTGTCCGAGAAGCTAATCACCTGCTCCGCCGGGCCCTCCTCAACGATGTGCCCGTCCGCCATGAAGATCACGCGATCAGCCACTTCTTTCGCAAACTGCATTTCATGGGTGACGATCACCATCGTGGTGTCGTTTTTCGCCAGCTTCTGAATCACCTGAAGCACTTCGTGTACCCTTTCCGGGTCAAGCGCCGAGGTCGGTTCATCAAACAAAATCGCCTTCGGATCCACCGCCAGCGCACGCGCAATACTCACGCGCTGTTGCTGTCCGCCGGACAGCGTCACCGGATATTGTGCCGCCTGCGGCAGCAGACCGACCTGCTCCAGCAGCGCCAAACCAATTTCATCCGCCTGCTTCTTCGGCATTTTTTTCACGACAATCAGCGCTTCCGTCACATTCTCCAGCGCTGTTTTGTTCTTAAACAGGTTGTAACTCTGGAATACCATCGCCGTCTGGCGGCGCAACGCATAGGCTTCTTTAGCGCTGTAACGGCGCGTATCCAGCGTTTGTTCGCCAATTTCGATCGTGCCCGACTCTGGCGTTTCCAGCAGGTTAAGACAGCGCAGCAGCGTGGACTTACCCGAACCCGATGGACCGATGATCGCGACGACTTCGCCTTTCGCGATATCCAAACTGATGTTGTCCAACACCACCTGATCGCCAAAGCGTTTAGAAAGATTCTTTACACTGATCATGTCAGCCCCTTATCGCTGTAGCGAGTGATTCAGTTTCTTCTCAAGCTGTTTTTGCAGCCAAGAGTAAACAATGATCACCAACCAGTAAATCAGACCCACAACCAGGAAGGTCTCAAAGAAACGCAGAGATTCGGCGGCAATCATCTTGCCTTCCGCGAACAGTTCAGAGACGCCCAGCGCAAAGGCTACCGAGGTATCTTTAATCAGGGAAATGAAGGTGTTCCCCGTCGCTGGCAGCGCATTCAGCATGGCCTGAGGCAACACGATGCGGCGATAAACCTGCGCTTTACTCATTCCAATGGATAGACCCGCTTCCGTCTGGCCGAAGTCGACCGAGGCCAAACCCGCACGGAAAATCTCAGCCATATAGGCGGATGTTTTCAGGCTAAAGCCGATAATCGCGGCCGTCATCGCATCCAGATTGGATAAGCCGGGGAATAGCTGCGGCAAGCCGAAGTAGATGATAAACAGCTGAACCAGCGACGGAATACCGCGGAACAGCGAGATATACAGTTCGACGATTTTTACTACCACGACGATCTTGCTTTCACGGACTAACGCCAGTATCAGGCCGAGAACCATAGCAAAAAACATCGAAACCACGGCAAGAAACAGCGTGGTCGGCAAATACATTAATACCTGAGGAAAGACTTTTAACAGGTAGGCAAGATCGACATTCATGAGTCATACCATTAATGCTTCCACCGGCCATACTGCGCCGGTGGAGAAGGTGATAAGTCAACCGACAAGCGGCAATAGCGTTACTTTTTCGGTGGAACAGAGATGTCCTCACCAAAGTATTTTTCGGCGAGCGCTTTCAGGCGTCCATCTTCACGCATTTTCGTCAATTCAGCATCGAATTGTTTACGTAATGCATCACCATTTTCGTCCTTATGGAACGGGAAGCTCACTTCTTCAATCACCAGCGGCTCACCAACCAGTTTGAACGGCAGGTTACGCTTATTGATTTCTGCCAGCAGAATCGGACGTGAATTCACGTAGCCTTCAACGCGTTTAGACAGCGCATCGTTCATCGCGCCATCGCGCGTTTCATAGGTACGAATATTCACGCTGCCGTCGGCAAAGGCTTTTTTCAGGTTGTTAACGTGGTTGGAACCCAGAACACCCGCTACCGTCTTCCCTTTCAGGTCAGCCAGTGTATTAATGTCCGTATTGTCTTTGTGCGTCACAATCTGGCTACCGTAATAACTGTACGGTTGGGCAAAGTTATATTTTTCCTGACGCGCGGGGGTAATTGCCACCACGTTCGCGACCGTATCCAGTTTTCTCGCTTCCAGTTGCCCCATCAAACCACTGAAATCGGCGGTAACCCACTCAACTTTGTAGTTCAGATCTTTCGCGATGGTTTCCGTCACTTCAACGTCAAACCCGACCAGCTTGTTATCTTGCTTGAAGCCGCTTGGATAACTTTGGCCTGTTGAACCCACTTTCAGTACTTTTTCCTGCTCAGAGCCGCTCTTCCCAGAGTCACAGCCAGCTACAAGAAAGGCGGTCGTCAGCGCCAGAACAGACAACGTTACTTTTTTCATCATTTTACTGCCTCTCTTTTTGAGTTTTTATCTTTCCACTGGTCATACAATTGGTTATCAAGGATTTTTTCCATCCAGATTGTCAGGTGTCCTTTTCCCAGATTCGTCTGCCCGACTTCCTTGAAACCATAATTTCTGTACATCTCAATCAGCCACGGGTGGTTTTGCGCGGTGCCAAGCGACACCGCAGGGGCTTTGAGCTGGTTAATCAGAATCTCTTCTTCCAGCCAGTTCATCATTTGCTTACCCAGCCCCTGTTTTTTATAGCCAGGGTGCGTCGCAAACCAGCCCAAATGGGGCAAACCGAACGGGCCCGGCTCCGGCCCCCACGGATAGCGGATGGTAAATGACGACACCATCTCGCCGTCTTTTTCCATCACATAAACGCCATGTGAGGCAATATGCGTACGCACCATGTCGATGTCCGCATGGGCGGCGGAAAAGTTGATACCCAGTTGGCGAATCGGCTCAAATGCCGCCAGCGCCAGCGCCAGATAGGTCTCATCGTCCGCAAGCGTAGCCTGACGAAATACGATACTCATGATGTCACCTTATGCTGGCAGCAGGCCGGAGTTATCCGCATAGCGAATCACGTCATCAACCTTCTGCGGCGCACTGCCAACGTAGTTAGCCGGATTCAGCCATTCGTCCAGATCGGCGGCGGTCACTTGTTCAGAAAGCACAGGGTGGGCCAGCAGTACCGATTTAAAGGACTGATTTTGCTCGAATGCCTGCATAGAACATTCGTAAACCAGATGGTGAGCAGTCTGCTTGCCGAGACGTTTGCCAATCTCGAACATCACTTTCTCGGACAGCAGCAGGCCATTTTGTAGATCGAGGTTCGCCAGCATCTGCTTCTCGTTGACGGACATGCCACGCAGGATGCCAAGCGCGTTCTGAAGCTGAGCAGACAGATAGATATTGATTTCCGGCAGCGCGATCCACTCCGCACGCCAGCTCATCGCATCACGCTCATGCTCAACTTTCATGGATTCATGAATCAACGCTGCGCTCTTAAACAGCGGAGCCGTCAAGCTCGCCAGCCCTTCCAGCGCGGCAGGGTTGCGTTTATGCGGCATCGTAGTAGAACCGATTTTCCCTTCGGAGAACGGCTCTTCGATTTCGTTAATCTCGGTGCGCATCAGGTTGTACAGCTCATTGCCGATTTTGCCCAGCGTACCGCTGATCAGAACCGTAACAGAAGCATATTCGGAGAAGCGATCGCGGGCAGACTGCCAGCCGATATTCGGTGTATTCAGCCCCAGCTTATCCAGCGTCAGACGCTCGATTTCCGGCCCTTTCTCGCCAAAAGAGGCATAGGTACAAATCGCACCGTTGATGTTGCCAACCAAAACACGTTCTTTGATTTCACCCAGACGTTCGAGGTGACGGATAAATTCATCCAGCCAGACGGCCAGTTTGAAGCCAAACGTGGTGGGCAGCGCCTGCATACCATGAGTACGACCGGCCATCAGCGTATGCTGGTGTTTCTTTGCCAGACGTTTCAACTCAACGGCCAGCAGTTGTGTATCTCTGACGACAATATCAAAAGATTGTTTCAGCTGTAACACCGTCGCCGTATCAACAATGTCCTGCGTGGTCACGCCGTAGTGAATAAACTCACCCGCAGCACCGCACTGTTTCTGAATCGCGGCAATCGTCGGCATCAGAGAATGCTTCATGCGCGCGGCATCTTTTGCAATCTCTTCAACGTTAAGCGCGCTTGCGTCAGCGTTTTCTGCAATGGTTTTTGCCGCATCCAGCGGAATGACACCCAGTTCACCCTCGGCAAGCGCCAGGGCAACTTCTACTTCGACCTGTTTAGTCAGGCGGTTATGCTCGGACCATACGCCGCGCATTTCAGGCGTGCCAAAATTATTCCCTATAAGAAGAAAATCAATAAGATGTGATGCCATAATTAACTCGTTAGTGTTGGATTTATCAGGCGGGGATTTATGTCGTCTTTTTAATTTTTAAAAATATAACATGCGGAAATTATGCGCTTTATACCTTTGGGATCTATCTTAGATCAAAAAGTTTGATTGCAAACTATGCATGTAGAAATGTTCGCTAACACTCTCTCCTCTGCTGAAAAACCCCTTTGTCACTTTCCTCTTCCTACAATGAAACTCCTTATCCGTATGACCGCTGACGAAGGATTATCATGCTTTACCACACGACATTACGTACTCCCCGTAGCTTATTGATTACCATGATCATTATTTCAGCCTTCTCTACTCAGGCCCATGCTCAGGATCGCTATCTTCTGGAAAAGGTCGTTGAAGTCAGCCGTCACGGCGTACGTCCTCCAACAGAATCTAACACTATCGCACTGGAATCCGGCACGGCACGGCAGTGGCCTCAATGGGTCACGCGGGAAGGAGAATTAACCGGGCATGGCTATGCCGCCACCGTATTAAAAGGCCGCTACGAGGGCGAGTATTATCGTCAACAGCATCTGTTCGCGTCAGGTTGCCCAACGGAACAGCAGATTTATGTGCTCGCCAGCCCGCTACAACGCACCCGTGCAACCGCACAAGCCTATATGGACGGCATGTTTCCGGGCTGCGGCGTTGCGACGCATGCCGTTGAGGATGAAAAGCAGGACCCGCTGTTCCACGGGGATAAAATGGGGATTGGCACGCTTGACCCCGAACGGGCAAAGGCTGAGGTACTGAAAGCCATGGGAGGTGATTTGGATATCGCCTATCAGCGTCTTAAGCCCAGCATCGAGCTGTTAAAACAGGTCGTATGCGAAGCGGGTAAGCCGTGCCCGGTGTTTGATAAACCGTGGGCGAATAAGCAGGATAAAGAGGGTTCAATTTCTATCCGCGGCCTGAATACGCTGGCGAATATGAGCGAGGTTTTCCTGCTGGAGTACAGCGAAAACTTGCCACTGGTACAGGTTGCCTTTGGTCATGTCCGCAACACACAGGATCTCGTCCCGCTGATGGCAGCGATGACCGCTAAATACGACTTCACCAATGATGTTCCCTATATCGCACAGCGCGGCGGTTCGCTCTTCATGCAGCAAGTCGCACAGGCACTCGCGCAGGGAACGCCAGCAGAGCAGGACACCACACAAGGCGAGCCACCAGCCGTCCCTTACTTGCTGTATGTCGCTCACGATACCAATATCGCCTACCTGCGCACACTGTTGCAGTTTCATTGGCAGCTACCCGGCGATACCGCCGATAACATTCCGCCCGCAGGCAGTTTGGTCTTCGAACGCTGGCGCGATACCACTACTCAGCAGCGCTTCTTGCGTATCTATTTCCAGACGCAGTCGTTGGATCAGATTCGTTCACTGACGCCGCTTGACGATCGGCAGCCGTTACTGAAAGAGGAATTTACCTCTCAGGGCTGCCAGAAGACAGAAAAAGGCACACTGTGTCCTTTTGATACCGCACTAAAATCAATGCGAGAAAGTATCGATAGCAGCGCGCTAGCGCCAGTGCATTACGCGCTGTAGCACGCTATATCGCAGGGAACCACAACGTCTTGTCGGGTTGATAAATCCGGCAAGACTTTCGCCAGAGAAGGCAAATTGCAGACGAAAAAAAAGCACATCTTTCGATGTGCTTTTCTTTGTAATTGGTCGGCGAGAGAGGATTCGAACCTCCGACCCACTGGTCCCAAACCAGTTGCGCTACCAAGCTGCGCTACTCGCCGAATGTACTGCTTTTTTGAACATCACTGATGTTCTCGTTTGTGTGTGGTGCGAAGAGAGGGACTTGAACCCTCACGTCCGTAAGAACACTAACACCTGAAGCTAGCGCGTCTACCAATTCCGCCACCTTCGCATAACTCACAAACCGTCAATCAACTACTATCGCTGCAAAATCTGGGGTGGCTAATGGGACTCGAACCCACGACAACTGGAATCACAATCCAGGGCTCTACCAACTGAGCTATAGCCACCATCACCACACTTTACATCAACTACTTATTACGCGGTACTTCCTTTTTACGGGATACTTTCTTTACGAAGAAAAGTGTACCACCGCAGCTCTTGCACACAACATACTCGTTTACACAATATAATGGTGCGCCCGACAGGATTCGAACCTGAGACCTCTGCCTCCGGAGGGCAGCGCTCTATCCAGCTGAGCTACGGGCGCTTAGCGCCGTTGCGGGGCGGGATATTACGGGCTTAGTGACTGGCTGTCTAGTGCTTTTTTATCGAAATGATGCGTTTGATTATGATTTGCTCATTCCAAGCTAAATAACACACAGTTCCGCCCTTCCTGCCCCCAACTACTACGATTTATCCTCTGTCAGCGACATTTTTTTGCCCAGTCCCAACGCAAAATAACACAGGCTAACCACAGCTAAAAACGCGACGCCGACCAATAAAGACATCCGCGTATCGATATTGATGTACATGCCCACCAGCACACACAGCAAAAACGCCATCGTCAGGTAGTTTACCCACGGGAACAACACCGATTTAAACGGATGTGCGACCAGCGCGGCACGATGCTGCTCACGAAAACGCAATTGGCTGATTAACACCACAAACCACGGCACCATGCCCGGCAGTACGCTGGCGCTATAAACATAAACAAACACTTTTTCCGGATTAGGGATGATGTAATTCAACACCGACCCCGCCATCAGGCAAAGAATAGAAATCATGACGCCTGCTGCGGGTACGCCGCTGGCCGTCACTTTACCTAGCCAGGCGGGAAGCTGACGGTTGTTGGCCAGCGAATACAGCATACGTCCGCAGCTATACATGCCGCTGTTGCAGCCGGACAGCGCAGCCGTCAGTACCACAAAGTTGATGATACCCGCCGCCGCAGTGATGCCAATTTTCGCAAATGTCAGCACAAACGGACTACCGGACGTGCCGATTTCATTCCAGGGGAAAATCGTGACGATAACGAAGATCGCGCCCACATAGAAAATCAGGATGCGCCACAGAATGTTGTTGATCGCGCGCTTCAGCGTCACCTGCGGGTTCTTCGCCTCGCCCGCCGTAATGCCGACCAGTTCCACGCCCTGATAAGACGCCACGACCAGACACAATGCGAACAGCAGGCCTTTCCAGCCTCCCGCGAGGAAGCCACCGTGTTCGGTCAGGTTACTGAATCCGGTTGCCTGACCGTGGTTACCGAAGCCGAAGAAAATAATGCCTACGCCGACGACGATCATCACGACGATGGTGGTGATTTTTATCATCGCGAACCAGAATTCGATTTCGCCATACAGCCTTACCGCAGCAAGGTTTGCCCCCGCCACCAGCGCAACTGCGGCAATAGCCGGTATCCATTGTGGCAAATCGGGGAACCAGTACTGAACATACACGCCAATCGCGGTAATTTCCGAAATCCCGACCGCCATCCACATAAACCAGTAACCCCATGCGGTGAGATAACCGAAGAAGGGATTCATGTATTTGTGTGCGTAGACGGCAAACGATCCCGCGACTGGCTCCAGATAGAGCATTTCGCCCATTGAGCGCATGATGAAGAAAACGAAGATTCCGGCGACAATATAGGCCAGCAATACTGACGGCCCCGCCCACTTCAGCGCGCTGGCGGCGCCCATAAACAGCCCAACGCCGATCGTGCCGCCCAGCGCAATCAGCTCAATATGCCGGGCTTCCAACCCCCGATGGAGTTTCTCCTGCTTTATATCTTCTGCCATATATCCTCTGTCTTTATGTTGTGCTTATCCCGGCTGCTGCCGGTTATTGTTTTTTATTCAGTTTTATGAAGAGCCCATTCGGTTTCGTGAAAAGAAACCGGCTCTTATCAGGCATACCGCATCTGTCATGCTGCTTATTTTCAGAAAAAATGTGCCTTCGCCTCAAATTAGCGGCCATGAAAATACCGTAATGTGGGTTTGAATAACACATAAGGGATGACGAATACGCCAAAGATAGAATTCTGTATTTCTGATTGACTAGCAAACAGACAATTAAAATCGAATAGGAATAAGAAATCAGGTTTATATATTGCGAGGAAAGATTGTGGAGCAAGGTTGGCGCGTTTAACGCGCCAATTCAATGAAGCTACAGGCGACCGCTGTAGTGATAGGCAACATATTTCAACAGCCTAAGCTGCCGAAAAATACGGCTCGGCTGGGACAGCAAACGATACAGCCATTCCAGTCCTAAGTTTTGCCACACGAGCGGGGCGCGCTTCACATGCCCGGTAAAGACGTCATAGGTTCCACCCACGCCCATATAGAGCGCATCAGGATAGTGGTGGCGACAATCGCGCATCAGGATTTCCTGTCGTGGCGACCCCATCGCGACGGTAACAATCTGTGCACCGCTGGTGCGGATACGTTCGAACAGGGCATCACGCTGCTCTGGCGCAAAATAGCCATCCTGACTGCCGACAATATTCACGTTCCACTGCGCCCGCAGCTTCGCCTGCGTTTGTGCCAACACATCAGGTTTGCCGCCCACCAGAAAAACCGGCGTGCCTAATTTGCCTGCCCGCTCCATTAGCGCTTCCCACAGGTCAGCGCCCGCAACTCGCGTGACGTCAGCCTGCGGATACTTGCGCCGAATGGAGCGCACGATGCTGATGCCGTCCGCATACTTGTACTCTGCGCGATCGAGCAATGCACGCAGTGCCACGTCTTTTTCCGCCGTTAACACTTTCTCAGCGTTAATCGCGACGAGCGTGCCCGTTTCAACCCGCTCGCCCGCAAACAGGTAATCAACAAACTGCGCCATATTACGAAAACCGTGAATGGGCAAACCACGAATGGTATACAGAGGAATGGTCTCTGTGGTTTTTAACGCTGTCATACCTGCTCCTTTATCACAGGATCCTGTACGGTGTTGGGTGTCGGCGTGGCACGCATACGCATCAAGCGTTGCCGGATTAGCCCTGCGCTTTCCAGCAGCCAGTAGAGCAGCTTGGCAATGAGCAAGCACAGGCCGAAGACCAGACAGAAAAACACCACACGCGAAACAAAAGAATCAACGCCTTCACGCGTCAGCACAATAATATTGAACACCGCCCCGAAGCAGAACGCCTGCAAAATAGCGGCCTTATAGCGATTGCTGTCGTTCTTCCCTAACTCGTACACCCAGTCGAACCATTTGATAACCAACCCTACGGCAATCGCGCCGAGCGGGATAAACAGCACGCCTCCCATCACCACCAGTGAGCCCAACAGCGTGGGGGAGATCGCCAGCCCGGAGTGGTTATTCAACACTTCCCAGGTGAAATAGTTCGCACTGTTTAACACCAGATTCGGACGATCCGGCCATAGCCAAGAGGGAATAAAGACGTAGAAATCACGGGCAATCGGTGCCAGTCCCTGGAATTCAATCTTGTCGTAGTTCTGCCACAGCAGCGCCAGATTTTCCCAGGGCGAGAAGGTGTCGCGGGTTAAATAGAGGAACGTATAAAATGCGTAATCACCGCTGACGTCCAGTCCATAGCGCTTCAGCGCCAGCCAGAACATCCCGACAATCCCGAATGCACCAGCCGCAACCAGCATCCAGAGCGTAATCCAGCCGCGCACAATCCCAATAAACAAAAACAGGGCGAAGGCGATGATCAGATTCGCACGCGTTCCGCCGACAATCACATACGTCAGCATCCCGAACGCGACCGTTCCGATGAGGAACAGTAGCCACGCACGCTGCGTCTGGCGCAGGAAATACACGACCAGCATCGCCGGAATGAAGAAGTAGAAGAAGCGCTTCAACGCCACGCCAGACACATCGCTGGAAAATATCTGGCTGTACGAACGCAGCTTAAACAACAAGAAGCCATTGTTGAGGAAGAAAATACCGACGGTGGCTACCGCAATCAACGCCAGCAGCAGCCAGGTCAGATTGGCTTCAACCCGGTTTACCGTCAGGAGTGGCGCACGCGGCGCGGAGGCTTTCTGGCGTAGCCGTGTCTTATAGCTGACGTAATAGATCGCATAGAACGCCGTCGCAGACAGCATCGCCTGAAGCAGAAACTGCACGGGAACCACTTCGACGCCAAACCGGAACACAAGCACGCAGGTAAATGGAAAACCAAAATAGAACGTCAATAAATAGAGCAGGGAAAACAGCACGTTAAAATTAAAACGCACCCGCCGAAACTCCATCCAGGTCAGGCTCAGGATAAAGATGACTGAAATCAGGTAGACGACAAACAGCCCACCAAATTGCCCCAGCGTCATGTCGGTTCTCCCGCTGCCAACGCCAGCGCATCGCGCCAGCCTTGCAGATAATTGGGATTGAAGAATGCAATCTGGTGCTTATCGACCGATGCCAGCTGGCGCTGCGCTTCACGCACCAACGCCTCATCCAGCTCGTCACCGTAAAACAACACGGGCAGCCCTTGCTCCGTCAGATCCTGCCAGAACGGGTTTTGTCGGCTGATCACGAACGGCACGCCAAACTGAATCAGCAGACATAACGTCCCGATTCCCTGCTGACGATCGAAAATAAAATAGCCCAAATCACAGGTGCGCAGCATATTGAGATAATCATCAAACGCCAGTTGGTCTTTTAGCAGTTGGAAATTTTTCACGCCGAACAGCGCCAAACCGTCCTTTTCCACCTGTGCGATGTAGGGCGCGTTATTCGCGGGGTAGCCCATCGGCACAATCACCCGCACATTTTTCCCGAACTGCTTGTGAATCGCCCGCAGCGCTTCCTGATGGCGATTGGTGCGATCGCCAGAATTGCCGACCAGAATCGTCATCGGCCCTGCCAGTGGTTTATCCACCTGCATGCCCGTTAGCGCTGGATTCATTCGCGTTGGGAAGTACAGCAACGACGTCGGCACGCGAGGTGAACGCTGCTGATACCACGCCAGATCGCCACGCGTGGCAAATACGTGCCCGACACGCTTTTGCGCCATACGCCGCAGCAGATAAAACAGGCGATACTTCAGGCTGCTCGCCTCTTCATACAAATCCGCCCCCCAAACGTGCCAGTAAACCTGCTCGGATTTGATTTTTCCACTCAGCAACGCCAGCCACAGCGTGGGATTAAACTGCCCATGCAGGAAAAAACGCATCTTGCGGTTTGCTTTAGCTCTGGCGATGACCGCCTCAGCCAGCGTTTTCTTATCCACGCAGGTTTCGATACGCAGCGCGGGGAAATCGGCCGATGAAATGCCGTCGTGAGAAGCCACGATGAAGTGCCGAATCTGCTGTTCGGGGAGTTCCGTCGCCAGTACGTCGTTAAAAAAACGTAAAACGGTCTGGTTATGATGCGGGATGTCAGATCCCAATACATGAATCAGTGTCGTCATGCTCGCCTACGGTAAATAATGAATACGCAACAACAAAGCAAAAAATAGACCAGATAGGTTGCCATATAGGCCTGCGCCGCACCTTGTGCGCCATAAAGCGGAATCAACCAGTGGGAAAACCCAGTCAGCAGGAGAAACTGGCTCACTTCCGTGAGCAGATAAAAGCGCAACGCCGCTTTCGCAATGACCAGATAGCCAAAGACGTAAGCGCCCACTTTCATTACATCGCCTACCAATTGCCAAACGAAAAGATCTCGCATTGCCGTGAACTCGCTGGAGAACAGCAGCCAGATGGCAAAATCTCGCAGCAGCCACACACAAAAGCTGACACCAGCCACGACGGGCAGCACAAATTTCAGCGAGCGAACAATCTCCTGCGCCAACGCGGCTTTATCCGTCAGACGCGAGAGTGTCGGCAACAAATACACGGTAAAGGAGGCGGTAATGAATTGCAGGTAAGCATCGGAAATACTGCTGACGCCCTGCCAAATACCCACTTCATCCCAACTGTAATGTGCCGCCAGCAGGTTACGCATCATGATGTACGCAACGGGCAGCGTCACCGCCGTCATCAACGCCATCAGCGTAAATTTGCCCAACTGTCCGGCAATCGCGCGATCCCACGCGGGTTTTAGCGATGCCAGCGCCAGCGGCGTACGCCGCAATAGCATGATTCCTGCCGGAATCACCAGCAGCGCAGGCACCAGCGCCAGCCCTGCCAACGCACCAACATAGCCACCCAGTTGCAGGCAGAGCCAAAAGGCCACCAGCCCAATCAGGCTGCCGCCGATAACGGCCAGCGCGTTGCCTATCGCATCCCGATAGCCTTTAAGGATCGCCAGACATAGATTGGCGTAGGCGATACCCATTTGGATAAACGCCAGCGCCCGCACCACGTCGTGATAGTCGTCATGCCCAAATAGCAGATTAGCGATAGGCGTTGCGGCCGCCAGAAAGAGAATCGCCAGCAGCGTGGAGAAGCCCAGCACCAGCGTGACAGACGTACCGAGCAGCGGCCTCAGCCGTTCCGGCTGTTGCTGATACTCCGCCACGTATTTAGTGACGCCGTTGAAGATCCCAGCACCGGCTAACACGCCCAACACCGTAATAAGCTGGCGGAAATTCCCTGCCATCCCCACGCCGCTGGGGCCAAAAGCGACCGCCAGCAGTTTGACAACAACCAGCCCTGCGCCGATTTTTATCAGCGTGGAGCCTGCCGTCCATATCGATGCTTTCGCCAACGACATATCAGGAGAAGAAGCTCAGAATGGTATTGATGACCGTCCGCTGATTGACGTCCGACAGGTTATAGAACAAGGGTAAACGCACCAACCGTTCGCTTTCCTGCGTGGTGTAGCGATCGTCACCGGAGAAACGACCGAAGTTCAGGCCAGCCGGGCAGCTATGTAGCGGGATATAATGAAAGACCGTCATGATTTCCGCTTCTTTCATGTAATTGATAAACGCGCTGCGGTCGTCCTGATCGCACAGTTTGATATAAAACATGTGCGCGTTGTGAATCCCATTGGCAGGAACGGTCGGCAGGGTAATACGCCCGGCATCAGCCAGCGATTTAAATGCCGCGTAGTAGTTCTGCCACAGTTTCAGGCGACGCTCGTTGATCGGACGCGCCGCTTCCAACTGGGCCCAGAGGTAGGCAGCCTGAATATCCGCCATCAGGTAGCTTGAACCGATATCCCGCCAGGTGTATTTGTCCACCTGTCCGCGGAAAAACTGGCTCCGGTTGGTGCCTTTTTCACGGATGATTTCCGCGCGTTCCACCAACCTTGCGTCATTAATCAGCGTGGCTCCGCCCTCACCGCCCGAGGTGTAGTTCTTGGTTTCGTGAAAGCTGAAACAGCCGATATGGCCGATGGAGCCAAGAACGCGGCCTTTGTAGCTGGACATCACGCCCTGCGCGGCATCTTCCACGACATATAAATCGTATTTCTTCGCCAGCGCCATAATCGCGTCCATCTCGCAGGCCACGCCCGCATAGTGAACCGGCACGATAATGCGCGTTTTTTCCGTAATGGCCGCTTCGATCTTCGTCTCATCGATGTTCATGGTATCCGGGCGGATATCGACAAACACGATTTTCGCACCGCGCAGCACAAAGGCGTTGGCGGTAGAAACGAAGGTATAGCTCGGCATGATCACTTCATCGCCGAGCTTAACGTCGAGCAGTATCGCAGCCATCTCCAACGAAGCGGTGCAGGAAGGCGTGAGCAGGACTTTTTTACTGCCGGAATAATGTTCCAGCCACTGCTGACAACGGCGGGTAAATCCCCCATCGCCGCACAATTTACCGCTGCTCATGGCAGCCTGCATATAATCCAGTTCCGTACCAACAACCGGTGGCGCATTAAATGGAATCATGTGTTCACCTGTATAACCAATACGCCGTGCTCTCAATAGTGGCACCACGGCGAAGATAAAGACGAAGCGCCGCTACGTTGCCAACCTGCGTCGCGACCCGAAGACGTACCAATCCTTGTTGTCGACACCACATTTCCGCCAGCGCCATCAGCTGTGAACCGATGCCCCGTACCGTAACGCCCGGCCAGACGCCCAGTAGCCCGACACGTGCATCCGTGTCATCCATTCTACGTAGCGTGACCCATCCTTGCGGATTGCCAGCGGCATCTTCCGCCAGCAAACAGCAGTGGTCGAACGTACCGCGCACGGCGTTTTCAATCCACTGCGCATAGAAACGTCCGCTATCCTCCGGCTGATACCACGGAGAACGAAAACGGCTCAGTGCAAAAACACGTGACGCCGCATCCCTCAGTGCAGGGATATCGTCGAGCGTAGCTTCACGCCAGCACGATAGCGGTGTCACAACAGTCGCCCGTTGCAGCGGCAGACTGAGATCGACTTCGCCTTCCACCAATCGAAAACCAAGATCGGCAAGCGCATCCGCCAGCACCAGATTGTCCGCCGCAATTTTGGCCTGCGTCAGCGTCAATGCGTTCAGTGCATCGGGCGTCAACGCAGGCGCAGAAGGCGAAAAATTCAGCTTACCGCTGTCAATCTGGAAGAATTCACTCTCCCAGCCCAGCGGTTCAACCGTGGCACGAATCTCTCCCTTTCCTATTGATATCGGATGGGTCATCGTTTCGCTCCTTCGTTTCCGCCATCTGGTTCAGGCACGGGTTTAGTCGTTCAGCCCTAAACGTTCGCCGGTATAAGAACCATCCTGCACGCTGCGCCACCATTTTTCGTTATTCAGATACCAGCTGACGGTTTTCCTCATGCCCGTCTCAAACGTTTCTTCTGGACGCCAGCCCAGCTCACGTTCAATTTTCCCGGCATCGATCGCGTAACGCATATCGTGACCTGGACGGTCTTTCACGTAGGTGATGAGATCGCGGTAATGCGCCACGCCAGCGGGCTTATTCGGTGCCAGCTCTTCCAGCAGCGCGCAAATGGTCTGCACCACTTCAATGTTTTTGCGCTCGTTGTGACCACCGATGTTGTACGTCTCACCGATTTCGCCTTCCGTCACTACTTTGTACAGTGCGCGAGCGTGGTCTTCGACAAACAGCCAGTCACGGATTTGCGCGCCGTCACCGTAAACGGGTAACGGTTTTCCCGCGACCGCATTCAGGATCACCAGAGGAATCAGCTTCTCTGGGAAATGGTAAGGGCCGTAGTTATTCGAGCAGTTGGTGATAACCGTCGGGAACCCGTAGGTGCGCAGCCAGGCGCGAACCAAATGGTCGCTGGAGGCTTTCGATGCGGAATAAGGGCTGCTTGGCGCATAAGGCGTGGTTTCTGTAAACAGATCGTCCGTCCCGTGCAGGTCACCAAACACTTCATCGGTAGAGATATGGTGAAAACGGAACGCACGCTTGTCCGCATCAGCCAGGTTCTGCCAGTAGTGGCGTGCTGCTTCCAGCATCGTATAGGTGCCGACAATATTGGTTTCGATAAACGCCGCCGGGCCATCGATAGAGCGATCGACGTGGCTTTCTGCCGCCAGATGCATCACCAACGCAGGCTGGTAAGCCGTAAAGACACTGTCCAATTCAGCACGATCGCAGATATCCACCTGCTCGAACGCAAAACGTTCGCTATCAGCAACAGGAGCCAGCGAAGACAGGTTGCCCGCATAGGTCAGCTTATCGACAACGACGACGCTGTCCTGCGTTTCCGTCAGAATGTATCTGACCAACGCCGAACCAATAAACCCAGCACCACCGGTAATTAAAATACGTTTCAACGCCATACTCCTTTAGTATCAATAACCCACTGTTGTTTCACATCTTCTGGGTTAACCGCTTTAAACTGACGGTGGTCGACCAGCATTACCAGCACATCGGCTTCTTTTAATGCACTGCTGGTATCGACCAGTTTTACCTGTCCGGCCAACACGGACGGCAGGTGTTTGACATTCGGTTCGACGGCTAACGTCACGCCGGTATTCCACTGTGCAATCATGGACGTAATCCCTACCGCGGGACTTTCACGCAGGTCGTCAATATCGGGCTTGAACGCCAGCCCGAAACAGGCCACCGTAACCTCGCTCGCGCGTTTATCCGTTTGTGCCAGATAATCCGCCACGGCTGCTTTTACGCGATCCACCACCCAGAGTGGCTTGCCATCGTTCACCAGTCTGGCGGTATGAATCAACCGAGCCTGCTGCGGATTCTGCGCCACGATGAACCAGGGATCGACAGCGATGCAGTGTCCGCCGACGCCAGGGCCGGGTTGCAGGATATTGACGCGGGGATGGCGGTTTGCCAATCGGATAAGTTCCCATACGTTAATGTTTTGTTCGGCACAAATCAGCGAGAGCTCATTGGCGAAAGCAATATTGACGTCGCGGAAGCTGTTTTCCGTCAGCTTGCACATTTCGGCGGTGCGGGAGTTAGTAACTACACACTCACCTTCGAGGAAGATTTTGTACAGTTCGCTCGCACGAGCAGAGCACACTGGAGTCATGCCGCCAATGACGCGATCGTTTTTAATCAGCTCGACCACGACCTGCCCCGGCAGCACGCGTTCAGGACAATAGGCAATATTGATATCCGCCGTTTCCCCAACCTGCTGCGGAAACGTCAAGTCAGGGCGCGCGTCGGCCAGCCACTCGGCCATTTGCTCCGTCGCCCCCACGGGGGATGTCGATTCCAGAATCACCAGATCGCCTTTCTTCAGAACAGGCGCGATGGACGCCGCAGCCGCCTGAACATAGGCCAGATCGGGTTCGTGATCGCCTTTGAAAGGGGTAGGAACGGCGATCAGGAAAGCATCGGCTGGTACAGGCTTTGTCATCGCCTGAAGGTAACCATTTTCTACAGCAACTTTGACCAACGAATCCAGATCGGGCTCGACGATATGGATTTCGCCGCGATTAATGGTTTCGACCGCCAGTTTGTTCACATCGATACCGATGACTTTTTTCTGGCGCGACGCAAACGCCGCGGCGGTGGGTAAACCGATGTAGCCCAAACCGATTACGGAAATGGTAGTAAAGCTCATAGTGTCACCATAATTATTTCTCGGATACTGATAGATGCATTGAGCGGTGATAATGGATAGATCGTAAAGACGCTGTGAATACGTCCCTGTACGCTCGAGTTGCGCCATCCATGGCGCAAACGCTTTACTCTTCTATTCCATTATCACCGTTTGCATTCTGTAAATCGGCTCTTCGCAGCCTGAAAATGTACTTAGCGATTTTTTATGTCGGGCTATCCTTGCCCGACCCCCTTCGGGCCGTCGCATAGCGACGTTTAAAATCGCTCCTAGCGATTTTTTAAAGCATCAACAATGCGTTGACAGGCTTGTCCATCACCATAGGGATTGTGGGCGCGGCTCATTGCCTGATACGCCTCTTCATCCGTCAACAGCATAGACACCGCATCGACAATGCTGGTTACTTCCGTACCTACCAGCTTGACCGTACCGGCTTCCACCGCCTCCGGTCGTTCTGTCGTATCACGCATCACCAATACAGGCTTGCCTAACGACGGCGCTTCTTCCTGAATACCGCCAGAGTCGGTCAAAATCATGTAAGAACGATTCATCAAATACACGAAAGGCAGATAGTCCTGCGGCGCAATCAGCATCACATTATCAATGCCGCTCAGAATGCGATTCACCGGTTCACTGACGTTAGGATTCAAATGGACCGGATACACAATTTGTACTTCAGGGTGTCGACGGGCGATATCTGCCAGCGCACTGCAAATGCGTTCAAAACCACCGCCAAAACTCTCGCGACGGTGTCCGGTAACCAGAATCAGCTTCTTGTTGTCGTCTAAAAAAGCATATTTTTCATCGAGGCTGCGGCGTAATGCGGCGTCCCCTAGAATGCGATCGCGCACCCAGAACAACGCATCAATCACCGTATTACCCGTCACAAAAATATGCCGGTCAGACAGATGCTCACGCAGTAAATTTTGGCGGGAATTTTCCGTCGGGGCGAAATGGTACATCGCCAAATGTCCGGTCAGTTTGCGGTTAGCTTCTTCCGGCCAGGGCGAGTAGAGATTGCCAGTACGCAATCCCGCTTCTACGTGGCCGACGGGGATACGCTGATAAAACGCCGCAAGACTGGTTGCCAACGTTGTGGTGGTATCGCCGTGTACCAACACCAAGTCCGGTTTGAATTCCGCCATAACGGGTTCAAGTCCCGATAAAATCCGGCAGGATATCTCACTGAGTCCCTGTCCCGGTCGCATAATATCCAGATCGTAATCCGGCGTAATATCGAACAAACGCAGCACCTGATCCAGCATCTCCCGGTGCTGGGCTGTTACGCAAATTCTCGATTCAAAGGCTCCATCCTGAGCCAAGGCATGAACCAGCGGTGCCATTTTTATGGCTTCCGGCCGGGTGCCGAAAACAGTCAATACTTTCACATTGAATCTCTTTAATCAGGTTAGACGCAGACGCTCGCAGAGCATCAGACGCGAATCAGCAAGCTGGTTAGCGCGGACGGCGAGCCAAGGCAACACCCGCACCGACGAGCGCACCAATCGCCCCCCACATCACCATCAGGAATGCCCGGCGTGGGCTGTCTCGCTTCACCGGTTCTTCCGGCGTACGCAAATAACGATACGTCTGGAAAGCCGCCTCAAGCGTTGGGCCAACGTTCAGCGTCGCCAACATCGCGCGATTTTGATCATAATCCAGTTCGTAGTGCGGGCCGCTGGTCTGCAACGTTTCCAGTCGGGCTTGAAGCATCGGCCTGCCAAGCAGGAACATTTCCGATGCGGGGATTTCGTCTGCGGGTGTATCCGTCTGGCTACGGCTAATACCTTGCTGCTGGGCAATTTTCAACGCCAGTTCAACGCTGCGGACTTCGCGATCGTAAATCGCTTTTGCTACCGCTTCCTGACGCTTGATTTGTGACTTCATGAAAATGGTTCTGGCCGCCCAGGCACCCTTGATCTCTTCATTCAGGTGGCTGGCTGCACGCTGGCTGGCAAAAGCCACATACTGACGAAGCAACGTGTTGGAATCTTTAGAGGTTTCCGCCACCAGCTTCACGGAATCATTGGTTTTTTTCCCGTCGTCACGCGGCGTAAACTGAATATTGTTGACCAGTTCATCCAGCAGAGCCGCATCGGCTTTTTCATCACCTTCAAGACGCTGCTTATAATAGTCAGTCTGCAACCAGAAATCGCGGCGGGTATCGTAAGCCGCTAATTGCATGATGAATTCGTCATACGCATCGGCTGAAATGGATGGTTGCTCTGGCTGAGGCGCAGAAAAAGAGCGGGCGTCGAGGTTACGCAGGAATTGCTGCTGCGAATAATACCCACCTAGCATATTGACCGTCGGCTTGTCGGTAATCGCTGTCGCGCTCCACTCCTGTTTAACAAGATAGGAATAGCCTAGTGCCACGACGGCAAAAAGCAGGCCGAACGCTATCGGCCACACCTTTCCACGCCACAACAGGCGAAATAAACCACGGATATCCAGTTCGTTATCAATCAATGCATTCCCGGTAGACAAGTTCTCTGATTTCATTACTTCCCCAAAATTATTTGGTCAGGATGACTGCTTTTGCTCATCAGAATGCCGCATACGGCGTTTGATTCGCTTGATAAAACGGGCGACCCGCCATGCTCGTTTCAGGCAGTAGCCATACAGTAGAAATGCAAGCAAGAATAATGCCAACATGAACCATTCGGGTATAAAAAAGAAATATTCTCCCAATATGCCAACCGCAGCCAACAAGGCGGCAGCAAGCGTAATCAACACAAATGCCTGGCGGGAAGAAAAACCAGCTCGCATCATTAAATGATGGATATGCTGTCGGTCAGGCGAGAACGGACTCATCCCTTTACGCAAGCGCCGATACATAATGGCGATCATATCGATCAGCGGGATAGCGATGATCCACAGTGCCGTAACTGGATTAATCGGATGCTGCGGGCCTTGCGTTGTTTGAATCAGGAGCCAGATGGCCGTGAAGCCAATCATCGTGCTACCTGCATCGCCCATGAACACCTTGTAACGAGGTCCAAACATGCCGAGATTAAGCAGAATGTAAGGTAAGGTCGCAGCAATCATGGCGAAACACCACAATGCCAGATTCGTATGGCCGCTCAGATACAGCAAAATCCCCATCGCCCCAAATGAGACACTGGACAATCCGCCGAGCAATCCATCGATCCCGTCCACCATATTGAACGCATTAATCGCCGCCCAAACGGCAAACAGCGTGACCAGATAGCCAAACGGCCCCAGCCCCATCTGCCACGGGCCGAAAATGTATCCCAGGTTGTGTATCGTCAAGCCAGCGAAAGCCATCATCACGACGGCAACAAACGCCTGCACAACAGCACGAATTTTCACGCTGATATCAAAACGATCGTCCAGCATGCCGATAAACACCAGCACACCCGCGCACAGCAGGTAAAGACGGAAGTTGGGGATATATTGATCGGTAATGAAGTAGGTAAAGCAGATACCCGCATACACGGAGATACCACCAACCAGAGGCACAAGACCCCGATGGCGTTTACGGTAGTTGGGACGATCGACGAGCCCTATTTTACCCGCGATGCTGCGAGCAAAAAAAAGGAAGCCTAAAGAAAACAAGAAAATAAATAGTAATTCGGTACTCATAGTGAGTAAGTTCACCGTTAACAGCTGCGCTGTAGCTGTTCAGTATAGACTCGGTTTACGCCTTATATCCTATCGCCCACGTTGATCGCCAGTACAAATTGAGTGATAACCGAGACTTCCCAGTAGAAAGCCCCTTCACATCCGATCAATTAGGGGATAAAAAAACGCCACGACCCAGCGTGGCGTTCCCCGAGTTATCCGTAATGGATGAACGCCCGGATTTATGAACGTTTCATCATATCGAAGAATTCATCGTTGGTTTTTGTCATCGCCAACTTGTTGATGAGGAATTCCATCGCGTCGATCTCACCCATTGGGTGGATGATCTTGCGTAGAATCCACATCTTCTGCAATTCTTCAGAGGTGGTAAGCAGTTCTTCTTTACGCGTACCGGAACGGTTGTAATCAATCGCCGGGAACACGCGTTTTTCTGCGATTTTACGCGCCAGGTGCAGTTCCATATTACCTGTACCTTTAAATTCTTCGTAAATCACTTCGTCCATCTTGGAACCGGTATCAACCAGCGCGGTGGCGATGATTGTCAGGCTACCGCCTTCCTCGACGTTACGCGCCGCACCGAAGAAACGCTTCGGACGATGTAGGGCGTTAGCATCAACACCACCGGTCAACACTTTGCCCGAAGCCGGAACCACGGTGTTGTAGGCACGCGCCAGACGGGTAATGGAGTCCAGCAGGATGATAACGTCTTTCTTATGCTCAACCAGACGCTTCGCTTTTTCGATCACCATTTCAGCAACCTGAACGTGACGGGAAGCTGGTTCGTCAAACGTTGACGCCACCACTTCACCCTTCACCAGACGCTGCATCTCGGTAACTTCTTCCGGACGTTCGTCAATCAGCAGCACCATCAGCACACAGTCAGGATGGTTGTAAGCGATGCT
This sequence comes from Pectobacterium carotovorum, assembly GCF_900129615.1. GTDB lineage: Bacteria > Pseudomonadota > Gammaproteobacteria > Enterobacterales > Enterobacteriaceae > Pectobacterium > Pectobacterium carotovorum. The sequence goes on from NZ_FQWI01000008.1 coordinate 214,387, forward strand.
CTGTGCGATGTTCTGCAGCAGCATGGTTTTACCCGCTTTTGGCGGTGCAACGATCAGACCACGTTGACCACGGCCGATCGGCGAAGCCAGATCCAGCACACGCGCCGTCAGATCTTCTGTTGAACCGTTACCCCGTTCCATACGCAGACGAGAGTTTGCGTGCAGCGGTGTTAAGTTTTCGAACAGGATCTTGTTGCGGGCGTTTTCAGGTTTGTCGTAGTTGACTTCGTTAACTTTCAGCAGCGCAAAGTAGCGTTCACCCTCTTTCGGCGGACGAATCTTGCCAGAAATGGTGTCACCAGTGCGGAGGTTAAAACGGCGGATTTGGCTGGGAGAAACGTAGATATCATCGGGGCCTGCGAGGTAGGAGCTGTCTGCGGAGCGGAGAAAGCCGAAGCCATCCTGCAATATCTCCAGCACACCATCGCCGAAAATATCCTCGCCGCTTTTGGCATGCTGCTTCAGAATAGCGAAGATAATATCCTGTTTACGCATGCGGGCCTGGTTTTCCAGTCCCATATTTTCGCCAAGAGTAATTAACTCAGAAACTGGCGTATTCTTTAATTCGGTAAGATTCATAGTGGTGGGTTCTTTAACTCGGGGTAAATCTCGAACTATTAACGTGAATGGTATGGCAGGATCATCCGTGCCTCTATAGCAGCCTTCAACCACCGGATTCCTGTCTGGTTTCACACCTGAAGCGCATTAAATCCGCGCAAAACGACATCCGCATAAACGATATCCGCATAAATCAACGGCAGGAGATCGAAGACACATAAAACCAATTATTGTAAAACTAGTAGACTGTCCAAACCGGATCACAAACGTGTTGTAAAACAATCGTCTTGTAGAACAATTACCTTACAAAACAACGATTTTTTCGATTTCGACACAGAATAATGCTTTAGACTCTAACTTTCAGGCTTAAGCCTAAGGGCTTAAACATAGGCAAGTACGATATGCAGTGATGAAGAATCTAACACGCTTCCCGACGAGCGGCAAGCAGTCAATATGAGAATTGCATATTGCCCAGTTGCGCCCGCCGGTGACACCCTTTTTAGGGTATCAAGCTAATTACAGGTTCGCCGTCAGGAACTCTTTCAGTTGCCCTTTGGACAGTGCGCCGACTTTCGTCGCAGCGACTTCGCCGTTTTTAAACAGCAACAGAGTAGGAATGCCACGGATACCATATTTTGGTGCGGTAGCCGGGTTTTCATCAATGTTCAGCTTGGTAACCGTCAGTTTACCGTCAAACTCTTCGGCGATTTCATCCAGAATAGGAGCGATCATTTTGCAAGGACCACACCACTCAGCCCAGAAATCAACCAAGATAGCGCCATCAGCTTGCAATACTTTCGTGCCGAAGCTGTCATCAGTCAGGTGAATTATTTTATCGCTCATATTTTACTCCGCAGGATTATTTCTACCGTGTTGGTGTAGCATTAACCAACAACGGCTTGACTTTATTTCACCGGATACGCTTTCGTAAAGCAATAGTTAGCTGATATTCTACCACACTATGAGCAAAACACACTTAACTGAACAGAAGTTTTCCGACTTCGCCCTGCACCCGCAGGTTATTGAAGCTCTTGAAAGTAAAGGGTTTCATAACTGTACGCCTATTCAGGCGTTAGCTCTGCCATTGGCTCTGTCAGGGCGTGATGTTGCGGGTCAGGCGCAAACCGGTACCGGCAAGACGCTGGCTTTTCTCGCGTCTACTTTCCATTATCTGCTTTCACACCCTGCAAACGCAGAGCGTCAGACCAATCAGCCACGTGCTTTAATTATGGCACCAACCCGTGAACTGGCTGTCCAGATTCACTCAGATGCAGAAGCGCTGTCTCATGCCACTGGGCTAAAATTAGGTTTAGCCTACGGTGGCGACGGCTACGACAAACAGCTTAAAGTACTGGAAAGCGGCGTTGATATTCTGATCGGCACCACCGGCCGCCTGATCGATTACGCTAAGCAGAACCATATCAATCTGGGCGCGATTCAGGTCGTCGTGCTGGACGAAGCCGATCGCATGTACGATCTCGGCTTCATCAAAGACATTCGCTGGCTATTCCGCCGCATGCCGCCAACGGCGCAGCGCCTGAACATGCTCTTCTCCGCTACGCTCTCCTATCGGGTGCGTGAACTCGCGTTTGAACAGATGAATAACGCCGAGTACGTGGAAGTAGAACCAGAACAGAAAACTGGCCACCGCATTAAAGAAGAACTGTTTTATCCGTCCAACGAAGAAAAAATGCGCCTGCTCCAGACACTGCTGGAAGAAGAGTGGCCGGACCGCTGCATTATTTTCGCGAATACCAAGCACCGCTGCGAAGACATCTGGGGCCATTTGGCTGCTGATGGCCATCGCGTTGGGCTGCTGACGGGCGACGTCGCGCAGAAAAAGCGTCTGCGTATTCTGGAAGAATTTACCCAAGGTAATCTGGATATTCTGGTGGCAACGGACGTTGCAGCACGCGGTTTGCATATTCCTTCTGTGACCCACGTTTTCAACTACGATCTGCCGGATGACTGCGAAGACTACGTTCACCGTATTGGCCGTACAGGCCGCGCGGGACAAAGCGGATTCTCTATCAGCCTGGCCTGTGAAGAGTACGCGCTGAACCTTCCAGCTATCGAAACCTATATCGGTCACGGTATCCCAGTCAGCAAATACAACAGTGACGCGCTGATGAATGATTTACCTGCACCGAAGCGTTTAACGCGTCCACCGCGTTCCAATAATGGCCCGCGCCGACACAATGCGCCGCGCCGCAGCGGAGCGCCCCGAAATAACCGTAAACGAGCGGACTAACCGTCGATGCTGAGCTCTTCTTCACTTTACGCTGCCATCGATCTCGGCTCGAACAGCTTTCATATGCTGGTCACCCGGGAAACCGCAGGCAGCATTCAGACGCTGGCGAAAATAAAGCGTAAAGTCCGCCTTGCGGCAGGGCTGGATAAGCAGAATCGGCTCTCGCAGGAAGCGATGCTGCGTGGCTGGCAGTGTCTACAACTGTTCTCTGAACGGTTGCAGGACATTCCGCAGGATCAGGTGCGCGTCGTCGCGACCGCAACCCTGCGGCTGGCAACGAACGCTGACGAGTTTCTGCAACGGGCTCAGGAAATTCTGGGCTTGCCGATTCAGGTTATCAGCGGTGAAGAAGAAGCACGCTTGATTTATCAAGGTGTAGCACATACGACAGGTGGCCCAGATGCGCGTCTTGTCGTAGATATTGGCGGTGGCAGTACCGAACTGGCAACAGGAATCGGCGCAAAAACGACTCAGTTGATCAGCCTCCCGATGGGATGCGTAACATGGCTGGATCGTTATTTCAGCGACCGCAATCTGGAAGCCGGTAACTTTGAACGCGCTGAACAGGCGGCGCGTGAAATGCTGCGTCCTGTCGCGGCTTCTCTGCGCGAACAGGGCTGGCAAATCTGCGTCGGTGCTTCCGGCACAGTTCAAGCGCTACAGGAAATTATGGTCGCGCAGGGAATGGATGAATACATTACTCTGCCGAAGCTCAGACAGCTTAAAGAGCATGCGATTCAGTGCGATAAGCTGGAAGAATTGGAAATTGATGGCCTGACGCTGGAACGTGCGCTGGTTTTCCCCAGCGGATTAGCCATTCTGCTGGCGATCTTCCAGGAACTCGACATCAAAACGATGACGCTGGCCGGAGGTGCGCTGCGTGAAGGACTGGTCTATGGCATGCTGCATCTGCCCGTCGATCAAGATATCCGTCACCGTACGTTAGCAACGCTGCAACGCCGCTATCTGCTGGATACCGAACAGGCCAAACGCGTCAGCACGCTCGCGGACAACTTTCTACAACAGGTTGCCCGTGACTGGCAATTAGATAGCCGATGTCGCGAGTTACTGCGCAGCGCCTGTCTGGTTCACGAAATCGGTTTGAGCATCGATTTTCGCCAGTCGCCCCAGCATGCAGCCTATTTGATTCGCCATAGCGATCTCCCCGGCTTTACGCCCGCCCAGAAAAAACTGTTAGCTACACTCCTGCAAAACCAGATTAACCCTGTCGATTTAATGCCGCTCAGTCAGCAAAATGCGCTGCCGGTCAATCAAGCACAGCGCCTGTGCCGGCTGTTGCGTCTGGCGATTATTTTTGCCAGCCGCCGCCGTGATGACACGCTGCCAGCCGTACGGCTGCGCGTAGAAGGCGAAGCATTGCGTTTGATTCTGCCTGCTGGATGGCTGGCTCAGCACCCGTTACGGGCAGAAATGCTGGAACAGGAAAGCCGCTGGCAGAGTTACGTACACTGGCCGCTGATGCTGGAAGAAACCCCGGCTTAACGAGCATATAAGGGGGAGGATTATCCCCCTTTTGCTTTCGCCAACATCGCCCGGATATTGGCGACGTTCGTCTGACCTTTCTGCATGCGCTCTTGTCCGCTAACCACTTTTCTTTCCGTTTCCCACACCACATCATCCTGCGGCAATTCAAGCAGGAAACGGCTCGGTTCGGGGCGCACCAACTCTCCATACTGGCGGCGTTCTTTGCACAATGTGAAGAACAGTTCACGCTGGGCACGCGTAATTCCTACGTATGCCAGACGCCGCTCTTCATCGACGTTATCTTCATCAATACTGCTCTGATGCGGCAACAGACCTTCTTCCATCCCCACTAAAAAGACGTACGGGAATTCCAAACCTTTGGACGCATGCAGCGTCATTAGCTGAACCTGATCCAGTTCCTCTTCGCTTTCACCACGTTCCATCATGTCCCGCAATGTGAAACGCGTCACCACCTGCGTCAACGTCATCGGTTCATCCAGCTCGGAACCTTCCAGCATTTCCGTCATCCAGCTGAATAGCTGATTAACGTTCTTCATCCGCATTTCTGCGGCTTTTGGGCTGGGTGAGGTTTCATACAGCCAGCTTTCGTAGTCCAGCCCATGAATCAGATCCCGCACGGCGGCTACCGGTTCACGTTCTGCCAGAAGGGCGATTTCCGCCAGCCACTGGGTAAACCGTTGCAGGGATTCCAGCCCACGGCCGGTCAGCGACTGGCTCAGCCCGAGATCAAAACTCGCGCTGAACAGACCTTTATTGCGCTGCCCTGCCCACTCGCCTAGCTTCTTCATCGTTGCCGGGCCAATCTCACGCTTAGGCGTGTTCACAATGCGTAAGAACGCACTGTCATCGTCCGGGTTGGTCAGTACGCGTAGGTAGGCCAGTAAATCTTTGATTTCAGGTCGGGAGAAAAAGGATGTGCCACCGGAGATACGATACGGAATACGGTTCTGCATCAGCATCTTTTCAAACAAACGCGACTGATGGTTGCCACGATACAAAATGGCATAGTCGCCGTACTGGGTCTTTTTAATAAAGTGATGGGCAATCAACTCACCCACGACCCGCTCTGCTTCGTGATCTTCGTTGTTGGCGGTAATCACTTTGAGTTCATCACCGTAACCCAACTCCGAGAACAGACGCTTTTCAAAGACGTGCGGGTTATTGGCGATGAGAATATTGGCGGCTTTCAGAATACGCCCTGATGAGCGGTAATTTTGTTCCAGCTTGATCACATCAAGCGCGGGAAAATCCTGCTGTAGCAACACCAAATTCTGTGGTCGCGCACCGCGCCAGGAGTAAATCGACTGATCGTCATCCCCTACCACGGTAAAACGCGCACGGGTGCCGACCAGCAGCTTAACCAGCTCATACTGGCTGGTATTGGTGTCCTGATATTCATCCACCAGCAGGTAGCGTAAGCGGTTCTGCCAGCGTTCACGCACCTCCGCGTTCTGCTTCAGCAACAGCGTGGGCAGCAAAATCAGATCGTCGAAGTCCAGCACGTTACAGGCGCGAAGGTGGTCGTGATAGAGCGAGTAGCAATGCACAAACAGCTTGTCTCGTTCGGAGCGAGCGGTTGCTGCCGCACCGGCAGGATCGATAAGATCGTTTTTCCAGTTTGAGATCGTCGAGATCAGCTGTTGCAGCAGAACCTTATCGTTTTCCAGCCACTGTTCCGTCAACTCTTTCAGCAGCGCCATCTGGTCCTGATCGTCAAACAGGGAGAAATTAGATTTCATGCCCAGCGCGACGTATTCACGTTTGATGATCTCCAGCCCCAGCGTATGGAAGGTCGCAATCATTAGCCCACGCGTTTCTTTACGCCCCAGCGTCTGCGCCACGCGCTCCTTCATCTCTCGCGCCGCTTTGTTGGTAAACGTCACGGCGGCAATGTGCTTAGCCTGATAGCCACACTGGCGAATAAGGTGCGCGATTTTGTTGGTGATAACGCGGGTCTTGCCTGAACCTGCGCCCGCCAGCACCAGACAAGGTCCGGTGACGAATTCGACGGCGTGTTGTTGGCTGGGGTTTAAGCGCATAACGATCTTGCTCACTCATAAAACGGAAGGCGATTGTAGCAGAAAGCCGTATCGATCTTGACCAGGGATTTGTTATTAAGGAAAGCACATCGCAGTCCACATCTTGCGTTGCAAATGTTACATTGCGCGCCGGAATCTCTTTTGCAAAAAAGGTAATAACATGGCAAATACCGCAGCAGCCCTACACATCCTGGTAGACACTGAGCAGGAAGCTAATGACATTCTTGCGCAACTGGAAAAAGGTGCAGACTTCCAGAAACTGGCACAGAAGCACTCGACCTGCCCGTCAAAACGCAACGGCGGCGATTTAGGTGAGTTTCGTAAAGGCGACATGGTGCCAGCTTTCGATAAGGCGGTGTTTTCCTGCGAATTGCTGAAACCGTTTGGTCCGGTGAAAACCCAGTTTGGCTACCATGTGATCAAAGTGCTATACCGCAACTAAGTTGTCCTGCAACTCAGTCGTCACGCCGACACCCCCGAACATAAAAAGCGCGCCAACCTTCTGGTTTGGCACGCTTTTTATACTATACCCGCCTGACTAACCTATCGTCATCAGGCTGGCATTGCCGCCCGCGGCGGCGGTATTGATACTCAGAGAACGTTCGGTCAACAGACGCTCCAACTGAACGTGGGTATCGCCCTGCGCATAGCCTAACGGCTGGATAATCGGGCCATCGCGCTCTGCAAGCGCCTCACTCAGTTGCCGTAACCGATCGGCATCCCCATGATAAATGACGCCATGAAAAGACGCGTCTTGCCGCTGCCAGTCGGGCGTGAACTGAATATGCGACTGCACGCCTACGGGTAAACGGCCATAGAGCGTTTTCTCCTGCTCGCCTTCCAGCCACAACAACTCCCCGCCCGTTGCCAGCACCGCCGCCGTCTGAATCAAGCGATCGTCCTCATTATCCGCCAGACACAGAATCCGCTCATGCGGCAGCAGCGTATAGGAATTACTTTCTCCTGTCGGGCCGGGCAGCAATCGCGTTGTCCCGCCGACGCTGTATTCTCTGTAGCGTTGGCATAGCGTCGCTAGCCCGTGACGCTCCCCGGCAATCGCCCAGCCTTCCAGCGCCTGTAGCCCCGCCAGCAGCGACGATCGAGCAGACGCATCCAGTGCCTGCTCACGGTTCTGCTGTGCGAATTCAGCCGCAAGCGCGTCGTCTGGCCGATGTGCCAGCAAGCGATACAGGTAAAGCGGCCCGCCCGCCTTTGGCCCAGTTCCCGATAAGCCTTCCCCGCCAAACGGTTGAACGCCGACAACGGCACCGACCATATTGCGGTTCACATATTGATTACCCACTTTCGCCTTGCCCGTCACACGCAGGATAGTTTCATCAATGCGGGTATGCACACCCAGCGTCAGACCGTATCCCGCCGCGTTAATCTGCTCAATCACTGCATCCAACTGCTGGCTTTGATAGCGAACGACGTGTAAAACTGGACCAAAAACTTCTTTTTTCAGCTCGTCTATCTTGCCCAGTTCGATCAGGGTTGGTTTCACAAACGTCCCGTGCCGCCACGTTTCCTCATCCTGCGGATACGCTGCCTGAAATACCGTATGGCCTTTCGCCCGCATCGTCTGGATATGCAGTTCCACGTTCTCTTTCGCTTCCGCGTCAATCAGTGGGCCGATATCGGTCGATAGCCGCTCAGGATTCCCCATTCGACACTCCGCCATCGCACCACGCAGCATAGCCAGAGTGCGATCCGCGATATCTTCTTGCAGGCACAGCAGACGCAACGCCGAGCAACGCTGTCCGGCGCTGTCGAACGCAGAGGCGATAACGTCATTCACCACCTGCTCCGTCAGCGCAGACGAATCGACAATCATCGCATTCAGGCCACCCGTTTCGGCAATCAGCGGCGTCAAACGTCCCTGTGGATCGAGCCTGCCCGCGATGCTGCGTTGCAAGGTTTTGGCAACGGCCGTCGATCCGGTAAACACCACGCCGCGTACCCGTTCATCGTTCACCAACGCGGCACCAATCGTTTCTCCCTGCCCGGGCAGCAGTTGCAGCACGCCCTGAGGAATGCCCGCCTCATGCAAAATACGCACCGCCTGTGCCGCAACCAGCGGCGTCTGTTCAGCCGGTTTCGCCAGCACGCTGTTTCCTGCCGCCAGTGCGGCAGAAATTTGACCGGTGAAGATCGCCAGCGGGAAATTCCACGGACTGATGCAAACCACCGGCCCCAGCGGACGATGGGTATCATTGGTGAATGAATCCCGAATCTGAGCCGCGTAATAGCGTAAAAAGTCCACCGCTTCGCGCACTTCCGCAATCGCGTTACTGAAGGATTTACCCGCTTCCCGCACCAGCAGCCCCAGCAGACTTTGCAACTGCCCTTCCATCAGCGAAGCGGCCTGATTCAATATCGCGGCACGCTCTGCGGGTGGCGTCGCAAACCAAATGGTGCCAGCATGTACCGCCGCGTCTACCGCCTGCTCAACATCCGCCACCGAGGCATCGAGAACGTAGCCCACCACATCGTGCACATCTGCGGGGTTCACGACAGGCCTTTCTTCACTCGCCTCGCTTTCCCCCTCAATCATCGGTGCGGCATACCACGGCTGTGACGCATGATTCAGCAACGCGCTGGAGAGAGAAGCCAGCCGATGCTCGTTCGAGAGATCCAGCCCGCTCGAATTTTGCCGTTCCCGCCCATATAGCTGACGTGGCAGAGGAATCTTGGGATGCGACGCGCCCATACTCCATTCCACTTTTGCCAGCGCCTCTACGCCACGAATCGGATCGGCAATCAGCGTTTCCAGCGCCATTGAGGTATCTGCAATGCGGTTAACAAACGAGGTATTCGCGCCATTTTCCAGCAGACGTCGCACCAGATAAGCCAGCAGCGTTTCATGGGTTCCGACCGGAGCATAAATGCGACACGGACGGTTCAGTCTTCCATCAGCAACCGCGCCCACCACCTGATCGTAGAGCGGTTCGCCCATGCCGTGCAGGCACTGAAACTCATACTGACCGGGATAATAATTGTTGCCCGCCATGTGGTAGATCGCGCTTAGCGTCTGCGCGTTGTGCGTGGCAAACTGCGGGTAAATCAGATTCGGTACGGCCAGCAGCTTGCGAGCGCACGCCAGATACGACACATCGGTATAGACCTTACGCGTGTAGACCGGATAGCCTTCTAACCCGTCAACCTGCGCGCGCTTGATTTCACTGTCCCAGTACGCCCCTTTCACCAGACGAATCATCAGCCGCCGACGGCTGCGCTGTGCCAGTTCAATCAGCATATCAATCACATACGGGCAGCGTTTCTGGTAAGCCTGAATGACAAACCCAACGCCGTTCCACCCCGCCAGCTGTGGCTCCATGCAGAGTTTTTCCAGCAGATCGAGCGAGATTTCCAGTCGATCGGCTTCCTCCGCATCAATATTGATCCCAATATCGTATTGGCGCGCTAGCAACGTCAGCATCAACAAACGCGGATAAAGCTCTTCCATCACGCGGTCATACTGCGACCGGCTATAGCGCGGGTGCAGCGCCGACAGCTTGATGGAGATACCCGGCCCTTCATAAATCCCGCGTCCGTTCGAGGCCTTGCCGATAGCGTGAATCGCCTGCTGGTAGGCCGTCAGATAGGCAGCAGCATCGTGCTCCGTCAGCGCGGCTTCACCTAACATATCGTAAGAGTAACGGAAGCCTTTGCCCTCCCGCTCACGGGCATTCGCCAGCGCTTCACCGATGGTTTCCCCAGTGACAAACTGCTCCCCCATCAGCCGCATAGCCATATCGACACCTTTGCGGACAAGCGGCTCACCACTTTTTCCGATGATGCGGTTCAGCGAATTCGATAGGTTCACTTCGTTGTGCGTCGCCACCAGTTTTCCGGTAAACAGCAGCCCCCAGGTTGCAGCATTCACAAAGAGCGACGGGCTGTGACCAAGATGCGCCTGCCAATTTCCCCGACTGATCTTGTCGCGGATTAGCGCATCACGCGTGGATTTATCAGGAATACGCAGCAGCGCTTCGGCTAAGCACATCAGCGCCACCCCTTCCTGAGAAGAAAGTGAAAATTCCTGTAGCAGCCCTTGCACAATGCCCGCACGCCCATTTCCGGCTTTCTGACCGCGTAATTTTTCTGCCAGTTGATAAGCCAGTTTCTGCGTTAACTGCGACATTTCATCGGTAAGTCTTGCCTGTTCAAGCAAGATAGGCACCAGTTCACTTTCGGGACGGCGGTAAACAGAAGTAATGGCGGCGCGGATAACAGACTGAGGAAGAACATGTTCAGCGAAATCAAGAAAGGGTGGGTGGGTTTCTTCTTCCTGAGATTGCGGTATAATCTCTTCCGCTTCAATGTGGCTGACGTTCGCCCATTGCGGTGTTTCAGGAGTGTCGAGGCCGCTTTCGAGGCGTTCAAGGTAATGGAAAATAGCCTGTTTGATCAGCCAGTGCGGTGTACGATCAATACGCTGTGCTGCCGCCTTGATGCGTTCGCGCGTTTCCTCATCGAGTTTTACACCCATTGTGGTAGAGCCCATAGAGTCCACTCCTGTAATGAGAAGATGCACATCGGGATAACGCCAATATCAACCATGTTGCAACTTTGTGCAACCTTGTTAACAAATGGAACGGTTGCAGCCCATCATCACCGTCAGACCTCGTTCCGGCCTGAGTGATTACTATAAAACACAGCGTCGCCGCGACAGTGGCACGAAAAAAAATGTGGAGAGTTGAATGACAATAAGTACACCCATGCTGGTGACATTTCTGGTGTATATTTTCGGGATGGTCCTCATCGGCCTGTTTGCCTACCGCGCCACCAATAACTTTGGCGATTACATTCTGGGCGGACGCAGGATGGGAAGCGTGGTGACCGCACTGTCAGCTGGCGCTTCCGATATGAGCGGCTGGCTGCTCATGGGATTACCGGGCGCTATTTTCATTGCCGGGATTTCTAAAAGCTGGATCGCGATCGGCCTGACGCTAGGCGCGTACCTGAACTGGAAATGGGTCGCCGGACGCCTGCGTGTCCACACCGAAATCAACCACAACGCACTTACGCTACCTGACTATTTCACCCACCGTTTTGAAGATAACAGTAAATTACTGCGCGTGATCTCCGCGTTAGTCATCCTGATTTTCTTCACTATCTATTGTGCATCCAGCGTGGTCGCAGGGGCGCGTCTGTTTGAAAGCACCTTTGGCATGAGCTACGGCACCGCCTTATGGGCAGGCGCAGCGGCCACCATCGCCTATACCTTTATCGGCGGCTTTTTGGCTGTAAGTTGGACGGACACCGTTCAGGCCAGCCTGATGATTTTCGCCCTGATCCTAACGCCAGTAATCGTCATTCTGTCACTTGGGGGAATCGATAGCTCGCTGATGGTGATTGAAGCGAAAAACCCAGCCAATCTGGATATGTTCAAAGGGCTGAATGTTGTCGCCATCATATCGCTGATGGGATGGGGTCTGGGCTATTTCGGCCAGCCTCACATTCTGGCGCGTTTCATGGCTGCAGATTCACACCACACAATCCACAGCGCGCGCCGTATTAGTATGACCTGGATGATTCTTTGTCTGGCCGGTGCCGTGACAGTCGGCTTCTTCGGCATCGCCTACTTCCACAATAATCCGGATCAGGCAGGCAACGTGGCACAAAACAGCGAGCGCGTCTTTATTGAGCTGTCCATGCTGCTGTTCAATCCGTGGATTGCCGGCGTCCTGCTGTCTGCGATTCTGGCGGCCGTGATGAGTACGCTGAGCTGCCAGCTGCTGGTCTGTTCCAGCGCCATCACCGAAGATTTATACAAGCCGTTCCTGCGCAAAAATGCCAGCCAGAAAGAACTGGTCTGGGTGGGTCGCGGCATGGTGCTGTTAGTCGCTATTATCGCTATCGCACTGTCTCTCAACCCAGAAAACCGCGTCCTGGGTCTGGTGAGCTATGCCTGGGCAGGCTTCGGTGCGGCATTCGGGCCGGTGATTTTGATTTCTCTGCTGTGGCCGCGGATGACGCGCAACGGCGCACTGCTCGGTATGATCGTGGGTGCGGCAACGGTGTTGATCTGGAAACAGTACGCCTGGCTGGGTCTGTATGAAATCATCCCCGGTTTCATCTTCAACTGCCTGACTATTTTCATCGTCAGCCTGCTGGGTAAAGCGCCATCAAAAGCGATTACCGACCGTTTCAATCAGGCGGAAGCAGAATACAAGTCCGTTTGATAAAAAAAGAGGGCGCAGCCAATGCTGCGCCCTCTTCTATTTCGATCACCGACGGAAATTAACCCGCAACGGCGATACGCTTCATGTCTTTCATGTAACCGCGCAGCGTGTGGCCTACGGTTTCGATTGGGTGGTTACGGATAGCTTCGTTAACATCACGCAGCTGTGCGTTGTCTACTTCAGTACCCGCGACCGCTTTGCCCAGATCGCCCGGTTGCAGAGATGCCATGAACGCATCTTTCAGCAATGGAACGGCAGCGTTAGCAAACAGGTAGTTGCCGTATTCTGCAGTATCAGAGATAACCACGTTCATTTCATACAGACGCTTACGCGCAATGGTGTTGGCGATCAGCGGCAGCTCATGCAGTGATTCGTAGTAAGCCGACTCTTCGATGATGCCAGAACTCACCATGGTTTCAAACGCCAGCTCAACGCCCGCTTTCACCATCGCAACCATCAGCACGCCGTTATCAAAGTATTCCTGCTCAGCGATTTTACCGTCGAACTGCGGTGCGTTTTCGAATGCCGTTTTACCGGTCTCTTCACGCCAGGTCAGCAGTTTCACGTCATCGTTCGCCCAGTCAGCCATCATGCCGCTGGAGAATTCGCCGGAGATGATGTCATCCATGTGTTTCTGGAACAGCGGAGCCATGATGCCTTTCAGCTGCTCAGACAGTGCGTAAGCACGCAGTTTCGCTGGGTTAGACAGGCGATCCATCATCAGCGTGATCCCGCCTTGCTTCAGCGCTTCGGTGATGGTTTCCCAGCCGAACTGAATCAGTTTTTCTGCATAAGCCGGATCGGTGCCTTCAGCAACCAGTTTGTCGAAGCTCAGCAGAGAGCCCGCTTGCAACATACCACACAGGATGGTTTGCTCACCCATCAAGTCAGATTTCACTTCTGCAACGAAAGAAGATTGCAGAACGCCAGCACGGTGACCGCCAGTTGCTGCAGCCCAGGCTTTAGCAATGGCCATGCCTTCGCCTTTCGGATCGTTTTCCGGGTGGACCGCGATCAGCGTTGGCACGCCGAAACCACGTTTGTATTCTTCACGTACTTCCGTACCTGGGCACTTCGGTGCCACCATCACAACGGTGATGTCTTTACGGATTTGCTCGCCCACTTCAACGATGTTGAAACCGTGAGAGTAGCCCAGCGCTGCACCCTGTTTCATCAGCGGTTGTACTGCCTGAACCACAGCGGAGTGCTGCTTGTCTGGCGTCAGGTTAACCACCAGGTCAGCCTGCGGGATCAGATCTTCGTATGTACCAACGGTGAAGCCGTTTTCGGTCGCTTTGCGCCATGATGCGCGTTTTTCGGCAATCGCTTCAGCACGCAGGGCGTAAGCGATATCCAGACCAGAATCGCGCATGTTCAGACCCTGGTTCAGACCCTGAGCACCACAGCCGACGATCACCACTTTTTTCCCTTTCAGGTAGCTCGCCTCATCGGCAAATTCATCACGCCCCATAAAGCGGCACTTGCCCAATTGATCCAGCTGCTGACGCAGGTTTAATGTGTTGAAATAGTTAGCCATGTTGTGCTCCGTATACGGTTTTGTTTGTCTATTATTCGAGAAAGGATTCCCGTCAGATGGGAATTCACTATGACCCCATCATATGACAGGAATTGCGTTGCTTAAATTGATATATTAACAACGTCACATTGCACTATTTGCAAGATAAAAAACGGGGCCTGCATCGCATGGATTTACGTGATCTCAAATTATTCCTGCACCTCGCAGAAAGCCGGCACTTTGGCCGTACCGCCAAGGCGATGCACATCAGCCCGTCCACGCTGTCGCGGCAAATTCAGCGGCTCGAAGAGGATTTAGGGCAGACGCTGTTTCTGCGTGATAACCGTACCGTACAGCTCACCGATGCCGGAGAGCATCTGAAGCTGTTCGCCCAACAAACGCTGCTGCAATACCAGCAGCTACGCCACACGATAGACCAGCACGGGCCATCATTAAGCGGCGAACTGCGGATCTTCTGTTCCGTCACCGCCGCCTACAGCCATCTACCGCCGATTCTGGATCGCTTTCGGGCGCTGCACCCGCTGGTAGAAATTAAGCTGACAACTGGCGATGCCGCTGATGCCGTTGAGAAAATTCAGTCGAATGATGGGGATTTGGGGATTGCAGGACGCCCGGAGGCGCTCCCGGCCAGCGTTGACTTCATGCCGCTCGATAAGCTGCCTCTGGCGTTGATTATCCCGGCACTTCCCTGCCCCGTGCAGTCGCTGGTGCGGCAAACAGACCCAGACTGGTCGCAGATTCCGTTCATCCTGCCAGAACACGGCCCGGTGCGTAAGCGCATCGATCTGTGGTTCCGACGCAACCACATCACCAACCCGCAAATTTACGCCACCATCTCCGGGCATGAAGCGATGGTATCGATGGTCGCGCTGGGCTGCGGCATCGCGCTGATTCCCAACGTCGTGCTGGAGAACAGCCCGGAACCGGTACGCAACCGCGTTTCTGTCTTTGTCGAGCAGGTGATGGAGCCGCTAGAACTCGGCGTGTGCGTACAGAAAAAACGGCTTAGCGAACCGCTGATTGCCGCCTTTTGGGACATATTACAGGACACGCCATGAAGATAGCCTTCACTGCCATCATCGCCGCAGGGGTGACGTTGGCCTCCCTCTGCCACACTGCGCAAGCCGCCAGTTTTCCCTGCGAAAAAGCCGCCTCAGCGCAGGAGAAGCTAATTTGCGCCAGCCCGCTGCTCGGGCAGCTTGATGAAGAACTGGCACAGACATGGAAGACCTCCCGCGCGTCCCTGACGGCATACGACAACAGCGCACCGTGGGAAAAAACGCTCAACCAGTTTCAACGCAGTTGGCTGACCACCCGCGATCAATGCAAAGACGAAGACTGTCTACGCCAGCGCTATCAGCAGCAGTTAAATCGGCTGCGCTATCTGAATGACATCGCGCAACACGCACTCCCTTCGCCGATTACGCCGGTGAAAAATACGTCCTGCTTCCACGGTTCATTCAGCTATGAGTATGTGATGTCAGGGCTTTCTGCCGAAGAGTACCGCGAGTTGGGTGATTATTTTCGGGAAATGTATGACCAGAAAGCGCCCTACCACGCCGTCAGCCTGACGATGACCAACCAGCGCGGCAAGATTGAGGGCGGCGCATCCATTGCATTCCGCTACGGTAACAAGCTGGATGATTCTGCCTTCACGGCCCGTCAGATGAGCGATGTACAAGCGATTGGCAAAGGCGAAAGCAGCTTCGGCCAGCAGGTGAAAATACTGCTCACCTGCATTGACGATGATCATCTGCAAATCACCACCTTCGGCAGCAATCGGGAAGAAGGTTACCTGTTTAACACTTTGCTGGAGCGCGATAAAAACCCACTGGAGCCGCAGAAAACGCCGTAGCGTTGGCTCACTTTGGCTCTAGCGTTCAAACCACTTATCCGCCGAAAATGCCCGCGTATCGGACTCCGTTTCCTGCGCGGCTTTCTTCATGGTCTCGACGTTCATCAGGTAATGATAGAGCGGTTCAAGCTGGGTAAAACCCTGTGACAGAACCGTCACCAGATCACCGGAAAACAGCGCGTCCATATCCTGTCGGGTACATATCGCAGCAAACGACTTACGGTTATACCAGTCAGCCAGCTCCGGACCCTGACCTTTAATCAACGGACGTTTGTAGCTTTCGCCTTCCAGCGTGAAGGTATTGCCCAAACAGCTCGCCACTTCAAGAAACTGTGACGGATTCCCGCGCAGCGTCTGACGGAACAGGTCCATCGTATTACGCGTCGCGCTGTAATAGCCCAGCCCGTAACGCCAGGTATCCGGCGTGATTTCAAAGAAATACACCGGCGCGTCCGTCCAGTCTTTGCGAGTACGTTTGAAAGTGAGCCACATATGGCTGCGATAACGTGATTTATCGTGAGAAAAACGTGTGTCGCGGTGAATACGGGAGAGCGTTTTGCCGATGGCAGGACGCGTTTCAAAATGGTCGTCAATCTGCAACATAGTCAGACTGAGCTCATCCACCAGCGTGCGGAACGGCGCAACCAGTTGCTCGTCGTAAATTGCACGATGCTCGTCAAACCACGCTTTATCGTTGTACTGACGCACCTGCTGAAGAAACGTTAAACCCGCTTGAGAAAAACCTGTGAACTGCGTTGCCATAAAGAGATGCCATCCCTGTTGCTGTCAGATGACATAAAGATAACGCCGCCGACGGTGAAACACCATTGGCGGCGTGACACGCTTATCCAAAGGATGGGCATTAAGGGATATTGAGTTCACCATCCAGTGATTCAATCCGTCTGTAGTTTTCTACCGCCTCGCAAAGATCTTTATTTGATAAATAAACGGGGCTATCTTTAATATATGGGTGCCCTCTATACGCACAACGATGGACAACATAATTTTTCCACGCGGCTTGATCTGCTTTGAAAAGCTTAACGGCATCGTCCTCACCCTCTATAGTTATGAGTGTTGAGAGAAAGTCTATTGCTTCTTTATTTTTTTTCTCTAGTTTTTCCGTCGAATCAGCAAGCATTCGGTCAGTACAAATATAAAGTTCATGATAGTTTTCCCCTTTCATTATATCTTTACATAACGTTTTCTCCATTAATTCCAGTTTACTCCAATAAATCTCACCAAATGCAGGGGATATACCGTTTACAGCAAATAACATCAACAGACAGAAGTAGATATTTTTCATTTTCTCATCCTTAAATAACCCGCTTGAGGAAAGCCGGTGAACGGCGTTGCCATAAAGAAATGCCATCCCTGTTTCTATCAGATGACATAAAGATAACGCCGCCGACGGCGAAACACCATCGGTGGCGTGACACGATTATCCAAAGGATGAGTATTAAGGTATGCTGGGTTCGCCTTCTAATGTTTCGATCCGCCTATAATTTTCTACCGCATGACAAAGACGATTACTGGAAAAATAAATAGGACTATCTTTTATGAATGCCAATTGCTTATATGAGCAACGATGGGAAGCATAATTTTTCCATGCAGTTTGATCCTTCTTGAAAGACTTAACAAGATCTTCAAAATTTTCAAAAGAATCAAATTTAGATAGAGCCTCTGTTATTTCTTTATTTCTCTTCTCAAGTTTCTCTTTCGAATCCGAGAGCATCAGGTTAATACATAGATCCACTTTATTATAACCGCCATCTTTCATCAGATCTTTACACAGCGTTTTTTCCATTACGTCAAATTTGCTCCAGTAAATCTCACCAAATGCAGGAGATATACCGTGCACAGCAAATAGCATCAACATACAGAAATAGATACTTTTCATTTTTTCATCCTTAAATAACCCGCTCGATTTCTTGCGGCCTCATACTTTAGCAAATCTGGTTCGCTCTCTATTAAATTTATTAACAGATCGATATCATTTTTTGCGGCGACAGGAATCGTCTTCCTTCCAGGAATCCCTTGATAGGCAAGATCCACCAGAATATCTCTGATAGCGGGGTGAAGCTCATCCCAATTCACTCTATCCGGTACATTTGCGGAATAATCTGCGTATCTCTTTTTCGCTATTTCTATATACCTGACGTAAACCATATTAAACAATTCCGCTTGCTGTTGGTGCATAATTGTTCCTATTTTCGTTTTGTGTTCTTTGACAAAAAGGCCTGCCGCCGCACCTTTTAGCCCAGCCCCCTTCGCTATCAAATTCGCTTTTTCACTACCAATACCAATTCTGAGCATATCCGAATAGATTTCGCCCTTGGTTCTCTTCCCCATGTCATAACCGCGCCCCAGTGTCACACCTGATTCAGGATTTCCCGGCCAGTGAATGACTCGGCTAAAAAAAGGGCTATTGGGAATATCATCCCCTTCACCATCGAAGGTTATTTGTCCTTGAGGTACTCTTAGCATTGAGTAAATTCCTTTTTATTAATACGCAGCGCCAATGTACAAAATTATTTAGCATCTCTTTCGGTTAGTGATTAATCAATAAAAACAGCCATAGATAACATAATTATCAATGGCTGTATGTTTTATTGCCACATAAAACTAAATACCACTATCATTCCAGATGCTATAACCTGATGTTCCCGCAACTTTATGCTCCCATGATATAGAACCATATTTTAATAAAACCTTCTCATATGGCATGACGTCATTATCATTAATCGAATGCGGATAGCTACAAGAAATATCAACAATACGGGCATCTGTTAATTTAATGACATAAAACAGCTCTAATTGCCCAGCAGCATTTATCCTATACAAAAAGAAATTTGCAGTTAGCTTTTCATTGGAAGAGGTCGAAACACCAAGCAACGGTGATGACTTATCGATAAGCTTAACTATTTCAACGGGATGACAAGATAGATTATCAGCATGACTCATTGAGTGATTTAAACTTAACACCTGAATTTGATCTTCATGACCAATTTGGCTTCTATTACCAATTGACTGTAATGTTGAGCAACCAGAAGAAATTAATCCTTGCTTATCACCCGTCAACTCTAAATAGATAATACTCGACATTTTTAGCAGCCTCTAAGAATAAATATGATCAATGCACTGCCGGTGTATCAAGCTTGAGTGAAAGTTTTCGCCCATCTGACGTCTTCATTTCCACAAGATTACTTTGGGTCACCTGCATAAGAGAAAGGCATAGCTTCATCATCAACGCTAATATCTCTTCAGGAGGTAATGAACTATTAAGGACACTCTCTTTTAATTGGTCATTTAACTGAGAAACCAGTTTTTCTTTATTTTTCATACGCGGGCTCCATGTGTGATCTTCACTGCGTCACAAGATAACCCAAACAATAATAATTAGCAATATTCACAACAATACGAAAAACCATCCAAATAAAAAATTAAATAATTCACCAGAATATATTAAGCAACCTATATTAATGGTTACATTAATGAGTTAGATATTCACCTAACAAGAAAAAAAAGAACATTCCATCGATTAGTAATAACCAACAGAACTGTGCTCTTAATAAAAACACGGCGAATATTCCGCCGTGTTTTTTCTTTTCCTCAGCAATTTAACCCGCTAAAAAGAAGCGGAACGCTGGGTTATTGGTTTCATCGTGACATTCATAGCCCAGCGCCTGTAGGTGCTGCTCGAATTCCCGATCGCCTGCATCCAACTCGAACGCGGCCAACACGCGGCCAAAATCCGTACCGTGGCTGCGGTAATGGAACAGCGAAATATTCCAGTGCGCCCCCAGCGTATGCAGAAATTTCAGTAACGCCCCCGGCGACTCTGGAAACTCAAAGCTGTACAGCCGTTCCTGGAGCGGTTTGGAAGGGCGTCCGCCGACCATATAGCGAACGTGCAGCTTCGCCATTTCATCATCGGACAAATCCACCACTTCATAACCGTCTGCGGACAGCTCGGCGATAATCTCCTGCCGCTCTGCATAGCCGCGTGTCAGACGCACACCGACAAAAATGCAGGCGTCTTTGGCATCCGCGTAGCGATAGTTAAACTCGGTGACGGAACGCCCCCCCAACAGTTGGCAAAATTTCAGGAAGCTGCCCTGTTTCTCGGGGATCGTCACGGCCAGCAAGGCTTCGCGCTGTTCACCCAGCTCGCAACGTTCGGAAACATAACGTAGCCCGTGGAAGTTGACGTTCGCGCCGGACAGAATATGCGCCAGACGCTCGCCCTGAATCTGATGCTGTTGGATGTATTTTTTCATCCCCGCCAGCGCCAGCGCGCCGGACGGTTCAGCAATTGCGCGGACATCCTCAAACAGATCTTTCACTGCCGCACAGATGGCATCGCTGTCGACGGTAATCACGTCATCCAGATATTCCCGACACAGGCGGAAAGTCTCATCGCCGATGCGCTTCACCGCCACACCTTCAGCAAACAGCCCAACACGTGCTAAATCGACCGGTTGCCCGGCATCCAGCGCCGCACGCAGACAGGCGGAATCTTCCGCTTCTACGCCGATCACCTGAATCTGCGGCATCAGCTGTTTGATCAGTACGGCAACACCTGCCGCCAAACCACCACCACCAACTGGCACAAACACGCGATCCAGATGCGCATCCTGCTGTAGTAGTTCCATCGCCAGCGTGCCCTGCCCGGCAATCACCGCAGGATGATCAAACGGCGGCAGAAAGGTCATATGCTCCCGCTCTGACAGCTCAATCGCCTTGGCCTTGGCTTCATCAAAGTTGGCGCCGTGTAGCAGCACTTCGCCGCCAAAACCCCGCACCGCATCCACCTTGATATCAGCCGTCGCTACCGGCATAACAATCAGAGATTTAATCCCCAGCTTGCTGGAAGAGAGCGCAACACCCTGCGCATGGTTACCGGCTGATGCCGTTACCACACCGTGTGATTTTTGCTCATCGCTCAGACCCGCCATCATCGCGTACGCGCCACGCAGCTTGAAACTGTGCACCGCGTGTCTGTCTTCACGTTTTACCAGAATGACATTACCCAGCCGCGAAGAGATCTTATCCATCTTCTCCAGCGGTGTGACCTGCGTGATTTCATACACTGGCGACCGCAAGATCGCCCGCAGGTACTCCGCGCCTCCCGGCGCGGCAGGAAGAGGTTGTGACACAGCCATCAGCATTAGCCTCCCAGCTTGCTTTTATCCCGCACAGCGCCCTTATCTGCGCTGGTTGCCAGGCTAGCGTACGCACGCAGCGCAAAAGAGACCTGACGTTCACGATTATGTGGCGTCCAGGCCTGCTCGCCTCTCGCCTCTTCCGCTTCGCGGCGGCTCGCTAACTCTGCATCATCTAGAACCAGCGCAATGCTGCGGTTCGGGATATCAATCGCGATAGTGTCACCGTCCTGTACCAGAGCAATGGTGCCACCGCTGGCAGCTTCAGGAGACGCATGGCCGATAGACAGGCCAGAGGTGCCGCCGGAGAAGCGGCCGTCAGTGATCAGCGCACAGCTTTTACCCAATCCCATCGATTTCAGGTAGGTGGTCGGATACAGCATTTCCTGCATGCCCGGCCCGCCTTTTGGCCCTTCGTAGCGAATCACAACCACATCGCCCGCCACAACTTTACCGCCCAGAATCGCTTCTACCGCATCATCCTGACTTTCATAAACTTTTGCCGGACCGCGGAATACCAGGCTACCTTCATCCACGCCTGCAGTTTTCACAATACAGCCATTCTCTGCCAGATTGCCGTACAGCACGGCCAGACCGCCATCCTGACTGTAGGCATATTCACGCGAGCGGATGCAGCCTTCCTGACGATCGGTATCCAGTGAATCCCAGCGGCAATCCTGAGAAAACGCTTTGGTTGTACGGATACCCGCAGGGCCAGCGGAATACATGCTTTTCACACTGTCATCCTGCGTCAGCATGACGTCGTAGGCTTCCAGCGTTTCCGGCAGCGTTTTGCCCAGCACGTTGTTCACTTCACGGTTCAGCAGACCAGCTCTGTCCAGCTCGCCCAGAATACCGATCACGCCGCCCGCGCGGTGTACGTCTTCCATGTGGTATTTCTGCGTACTCGGCGCCACCTTACACAGGTGAGGAACCTGACGTGACAGTCTGTCGATGTCGGTCATGGTGAAGTCCACTTCACCTTCCTGCGCCGCGGCTAACAGATGCAGAACGGTATTGGTGGAACCGCCCATCGCGATATCCAGAACCATGGCGTTTTCAAATGCGGCTTTATTGGCGATGTTGCGCGGTAATACGCTTGCATCATCCTGCTCGTAGTAACGCTTCGCCAGACCGACAATGCGTTTGCCTGCGTTCAGGAACAGTTGCTTACGGTCGGCGTGCGTCGCCAACAGCGAACCGTTGCCCGGTTGAGATAAGCCCAGCGCTTCGGTCAGGCAGTTCATGGAGTTAGCGGTAAACATACCGGAGCAGGAGCCGCAGGTCGGACAGGCAGAACGCTCCACCTGCTCGCTCTGTTCATCAGAGACTTTCGGGTCCGCGCCCTGAATCATCGCATCCACCAGATCCAGCTTGATGATCTGATCGGATAGCTTGGTTTTCCCCGCTTCCATCGGGCCACCGGAAACAAAAATCACCGGAATATTCAGGCGCAGCGACGCCATTAACATCCCCGGGGTGATTTTGTCGCAGTTGGAAATACACACCATTGCATCCGCACAGTGGGCATTGACCATGTATTCCACGGAGTCGGCGATCAGTTCACGAGAAGGCAGGGAATAGAGCATGCCGCCGTGTCCCATCGCGATACCGTCATCAACTGCAATGGTGTTAAATTCTTTCGCGACGCCGCCGGAGGCTTCGATCTGCTCGGCAACCAGTTTCCCCAGATCGCGCAAGTGCACATGGCCCGGCACGAATTGGGTGAAGGAGTTAACCACCGCGATAATCGGTTTACCAAAATCGTCGTCGGTCATCCCGGTGGCGCGCCACAAGGCTCGGGCACCCGCCATATTACGGCCGTGTGTGGTTGTGGCTGAACGGTACTTAGGCATGCTCTTTTACTCCAAAAATTACGAATTTGGCGATGACGGAACGAGTCACCGCCTGACTGTCTGTCTCTATACCCGTTATATTTCAAGCTGCATGTGCGTTGGCATTCCTCGCTCACCTCAGTCACTTACTGATGTAAGCTCCTGAGGATTCTCTGCGTCGCCGCGTTACGATGCTCATGACTGAGCATCGCCCTAAAGGGCTAACGCTTTGCGTTATTCAAAACGAACACGTTTTGTCCTGCAACTCGAACTATTTAGGGTATATAATTTAACGATTTATCGGATCCAACCAGCCCCATTTATCTTCGGTTTCACCGGTGAAGAGGCCGAAGAACGCCTGCTGCAAGGCTTTGGTGACCGGGCCGCGTTTGCCAACGCCGACCTGAATGCCGTCGACGCTGCGCACGGGGGTAATTTCTGCCGCAGTACCGGACATGAAGACTTCATCGGCCAGATACAGTGACTCGCGGGACAGCACTTGCTCACGCACTTCATATCCTGCGTCTTTCGCCAGTTTGATGATAGCGTCACGCGTAATACCTGGCAGCGCCGAAGAGGTAAACGGCGGCGTGAAGATAATACCGTCCTTCACTTCAAACAAGTTCTCGCCAGCACCTTCGGAAACATAGCCGTGGACATCCAACGCGATCCCTTCCTGATAGCCGTGGCGACGCGCTTCGCTACCCACCAGCAGGGAGGACAGATAGTTACCACCCGCTTTTGCGGCGGTTGGAATGGTATTCGCCGCCACGCGATTCCAGGACGACACCATCGCATCGATGCCTGCTTCCAGCGCCTCTTCACCCAGATACGCGCCCCACGGGAAGGCTGCGATGATCACATCAGTTTGATAACCATCTGGCGGGTTAACACCCATACCCACATCACCAATGAACACCAATGGACGAATATAGGCGCTGGTCAGGTTATTTTTACGCAGCGTTTCACGGCAGGCTTCCATCAGCTCATCTACGCTTTGCGCGACGGGCATACGGTAGATTTTTGCCGAATCACGCAGGCGTTGCATGTGCTCACGGTGACGGAAAACCACCGGGCCCTTATGTGAATTGTAGCAACGAACGCCTTCAAAGACGGAGGTGCCATAATGCAGGGCGTGCGACATAACGTGTACTTTTGCTTCAGCCCATGGAACCATCTCACCATTGAACCAAATGTAATCCGCTTTTTTTGTCATTCTTCTTTTTCCTTACTCTTTTACGTTAGGCGCTGATCTGCTGTGATGTCGTCATCGGTTGAATATCAACGCAGGCAATATCCAATAGCTTGCTCAATTGCGTTGACAATAAATCTACCGAACGATGGCTGGCAACGGTCAGTTCAATATTAATGTGATCGGCATTGGTGGTTTGCACCATATTCATCGCGCAAACTTTGAAACCGCGATGGCGGGTAACACGCAATACACGCTCCAGAACCTCGGGACGAAAGCGCGCCTGAATCGAAAGTTGATGGTGTGTCATTCTGTTGTCTCCAGCACTTATTCTGTGTAAGTCGGCCATTGTTCGGTTTTGTCGAGCTTAGTTTGGTTTTATCGAGCCTTACTTGGTTTTATCAAGCATCGTTTCGTTGCCCGCACCCGGCGGAACCAGTGGCCAAACGTTTTCGTACTCATCAATCGATACGTGTAATAAATAGGGTCCTTCGCTGTTAAACAGGGCATCCAGCGCGACATCAATTTGATCTTTACGGGTGATGCGCTGGCCAGGAATATCAAACGCGCTTGCCAGCGTCAGGAAATCAGGGTTATCGGAGAGGTCGGTTTCACTGTAGCGTTCATCAAAGAATAACTGCTGCCACTGGCGCACCATACCTAACCGTTGGTTATCCAGCAGCACGATCTTCAACGGCAGCCGTTTTCGTTTGATGGTGCCCAATTCCTGGACGTTCATCATGAAAGATCCGTCGCCGGAAATGCAGATAACCATGTCGTCCGGGCGCGCAACCTGTGCGCCAACCGCAGCGGGTACGCCGAAGCCCATCGTACCGAGGCCGCTGGAGGTAATGAAATTTTCAGGACGGCTGAACGTCATATGCTGTGCAGCCCACATCTGGTGCTGGCCCACATCGGTCGTGACCACCGTATCCGCATCCATTCGTTCGGAGATCGTTTTCAGCAGCGCAGGTGCATAAATCGCCTGACCGGGATGATCATAACGCCACGGGTATTCCGCCTTCATCATGGTCGCCTGCTGGCGCCACGCGCTGACGTTCAGCGGCTGTTGCAGCGCAGGTAATATCGTTTTCAGATCGCCTTGCAACGCGACATTAGCATGACGCAATTTGCTCAACTCTGCTGGGTCGATATCCATGTGAATCACGCTGGCATGAGGCGCGAAGGCGTTCAGTTTGCCGGTCACACGGTCATCAAAACGCGCCCCAACCGCGATTAACAAATCGCACTCCTGCACAATCAGGTTCGCTGCCTTCGTGCCGTGCATACCAATCATACCGAGGTAATAGGGATGATTGGCATCCACGGCACCCAGCCCTTTCAGCGTCGAAACGGACGGGATATCCGTTACGCTCAGGAATTCACGCAGTGCCGGAACCGCATTCGCCATGCCGACCCCACCGCCAACGTACAGCACCGGTTTTTGCGCTTTCGCTAACAGAGCGTACGCTTGCGCAATATCTTGTTCAGGGAAATCAACATCGTTAGCAACGGGCGCAAAGTTTGGAGTGAAATCCCCCACTGCCAGCTGAATATCTTTAGGAATATCAACCAGAACAGGGCCTGGGCGACCGCTGTTAGCAATCGCGAACGCTTCTGCCATCACTTCCGGCAGTGATTCGAGAGACTCAACCAGAAAACTGTGTTTCGTACAGGCCAGCGATAGCCCCAGCACGTCGATCTCCTGGAAAGCATCAGTGCCAATCAGCGCCGACCCGACCTGCCCGGTGATCGCAACCACAGGAACAGAATCCAGCAGCGCATCGGCCAAACCAGTGATCAGGTTGGTTGCTCCTGGGCCAGATGTCGCAATGCAGACGCCCACGTTGCCCGTGGAGCGAGCATAGCCAATCGCCGCCATCACCGCGCCTTGCTCGTGGCGACACAGCAGGTGTTTAACGCCGCCGTCATAAAGTGCATCATAGACTGGCATTATCGCGCCCCCCGGATAACCAAAAACGGTTTCCACTCCCTGCGCTCGCAACGCTTGAACCACCCACTGTGCTCCATTCATAGTTATTTCCCCGACATCTTATGGGAATAACAGAATTTTATGCTGATGTTCATTTTCTGTTCCTTTCCGTTATAGATTACGCCCAACAAAAAACCCCCGACCTTTCGGTGCGGGGGTTTTCTTGAATTAGGCCTTGATTTCTAAGCCATTCTTCGTCCAAGTGCAGCCCCGCACGGTGGGATAATAATCACCACCACGCTAATCACGACTAGGCTAATCACTAGGGATAGGGCTTTCATAATAGGTTGTTCATTAATCTTCTGTCGAACGAATGCCTACAGAGTTATCACAGTCAGACATGGCATGACAACCATTTTTTTTCATTACCACCCGTAAGGATTACCTATGATAAGGGAAAAAATACAACGTAATCATAAGGTAGAAGCACACCAAATTATTTTCGCTCATTGGCGTAAAAATGAGCGTTGTCCGAGAAACGTGGCAGATGAAAGCGGGGGTCATCGAACGTCGGATAGCGTTAAGCGATCGGTTCACCCTACATAATTGCGGCACATCGCGCACAAATTTTATTCATTACTGCAACAGAGAATTATTTCATGACACCGCCGCGCAGAGTGGCGAAGACGGTCTCTACTTCTTCTCCCTTGCCAGACATGATGCAAACCATCAGCAAAGGGGAAATAGCATGTCATTGGCAGTTACCTATACTCGGGCAATGATTGGTGTACAAGCACCGGACGTTTATATCGAAGTTCACATCAGCAGCGGGCTGCCGGCCCTAACGCTGGTGGGCTTACCTGAAACCACCGTCAAGGAAGCGCGCGATCGCGTGCGCAGCGCACTCATCAATTGCGGATTTACCTTTCCAGCAAAGCGCATCACGGTCAATCTCGCTCCCGCAGACCTGCCAAAAGAAGGGGGGCGCTACGATCTGCCGATTGCGCTGGCGATTCTGGCGGCCTCAGAACAAATCGATGGTGAAAAGCTAAGCCGCTACGAGTTTCTTGGCGAACTCGGCCTGTCTGGCACCTTACGTGGCGTCAATGGCGCGATTCCCGCCGCATTAGAAGCCATAAAAGCAGGCCGCCAGCTTATCCTGCCAGATGACAATAAACGGGAGATGACGCTGATACCGCAGGGTGAAGCGCTAATGGCCGGGCATTTGTTGGACGTGTGTGCTTTTCTCAGTGGGGAAGAGGAATTGCTCAGTTGCTCCGACATGACGCCCGTTCCACCGATCGAGGAAGATACCCTCGATCTGAAGGATATCATCGGTCAGGAGCAGGCGAAACGCGCGTTGGAAATCGCGGCGGCAGGCGGCCATAACTTGCTCTTACTGGGGCCACCGGGAACCGGGAAAACCATGCTGGCAAGCCGATTAGGCAATCTGATGCCGTCATTAAGCGATGAAGAAGCACTAGAAAGCGCCGCTATCAACAGTCTAATCAACATTGATGCCACCATGACGCGCTGGCGAGCCAGGCCATTCAGAGCACCTCACCATAGTTCCTCCATGGCTGCGCTCGTGGGCGGAGGGTCGCTGCCCAAACCTGGAGAAATCTCGCTCGCCCACAACGGCGTACTATTTTTGGACGAATTACCGGAGTTTGAGCGACGCGTTTTAGACTCACTACGAGAGCCTCTGGAGTCCGGTGAAATTATCATTTCCCGCACTCGGGCTAAAGTATGCTACCCAGCACGGGTGCAGCTCGTTGCCGCAATGAATCCCAGCCCCTCAGGACACTATCAGGGCGTTCATAACCGGTTGCCAGCACAACAAATACTGCGCTATCTCAGCAAACTTTCCGGTCCCTTTTTGGATCGCTTTGACATTTCAATCGAAGTCCCTTTGCTACCACCAGGGGTTTTATCTCAGCAACATTATCAAGGCGAAAGCAGCGCGACAATTCGCGAGCGCGTGCTGATCGCACGGCAGATACAGCTGAAGCGGGCAAATAAAATCAACGCACTGCTCACTTCACGTGAAATAGAAAAACACTGCGGATTGGAGATGGCTGATGCGACCTATTTGGAAGAGGTAATGAACAAACTTGGCTTATCCGTACGTGCATGGCACAGGATATTGAAAGTCGCGCGCACGATAGCTGACCTCGGCGGTCGGGATAATATTGAAAGGAAACACCTTGCCGAAGCGCTGAGCTATCGCTGTATGGATCGATTGCTCATCCAGCTCCACAAAAGCCTTGAATAGCGAGAGCGCTATATTATTCGCCACAAAAGGAAATGGGGCTAACGCCCCATTCTTAATTAATCATCGCTTTCAGTGTATTCTTCCACCGCATCCATCTGCGGCTTACCACCAGACAACGTATGGAAGCGTTTAGGACGACGGATACGATCCAGATATTTGGACCAAATTTTTTCCAGTTCCGTTTCCGCTTTACGTTCGCCGCGGCACATTGCAACAAACGATGTCTCTTCCTCAGTCACTGGTTCACGTTTACCCAAATCCAGCTCGTTAAACGCGTAACCGTGGCGCTCCAACAATTGTGCTTCTTTAATCGTAAAGTCGCCATGTCGGGAAAAACCACGCGGGTAGAACTTGTTATCAAAAAAACGATTAGTGGTAGAGAAGCTTTCTGCCATCTTACACGCTCCTAATTCTTCTATGGTCGTGTTGTTTATGGCGCGGAGTATTAGATAGGCTTGACATTGTGTAAAACAAAACATTTAAATCATTACGACAAAATTTTTTTGGAGATGGGCGTGGATACCGAATTACTAAAAACCTTTCTGGAAGTCAGCAGGACAAGACACTTTGGCCGTGCCGCCGAATCCCTGTATCTCACGCAGTC
Organism: Pectobacterium carotovorum; assembly: GCF_900129615.1. Classification (GTDB taxonomy): domain Bacteria; phylum Pseudomonadota; class Gammaproteobacteria; order Enterobacterales; family Enterobacteriaceae; genus Pectobacterium; species Pectobacterium carotovorum. The sequence continues at coordinate 243,322 of NZ_FQWI01000008.1, forward strand.
AGCGGTGAGTTTTCGGATTCGCCAGTTAGAGACGCAGCTTGGTGCCAACCTGTTCACGCGCCATCGAAACAATATACGCCTGACGCCCGCCGGCGAACGGCTTCTGCCCTATGCAGAAAGCCTTATCGGTACCTGGCAGATCGCTAAAAAAGAGGTCGCACGCTCGCAGCAACACAGCCTGCTTTCGGTAGGGGCAACCGCGTCGCTCTGGGAAGCCTATCTGACCCCCTGGCTACAATCGCTGTACCAACAGCGCCCACTGCTCCAGCTAGAAGCACGAATTGCCTTACGTCATTCGCTGGTAAAACAACTCCATGAGCGTCAGTTGGATCTATTGATTACGACCGAGCAACCCAAAATGGAAGAATTGGCAAGCCAGCTGCTGGGCAATTTCTCCCTTTCGCTGTTTGCAGCAGAAGCACACCCACCCGGACAGGAACTGCCTTATATAAAATTGGAGTGGGGCGCAGATTTTCATCAGCAGGAACATCGCCTATTAGCCAGCGATCAGCTTCCCGTTTTGACAACAACATCGGCACATTTGACCCGCCAACTGCTTGAAACGACTGGCGGCTGTGCGTTTTTACCCAGCCATTGGTTACAAACCTATTCCAATCTGCGGATAGTCGGTGACAGCCAGCCCGTTGTGCGCCCGTTTTATGCCGTTTGGTTACAAAACAGCGATCAGCAGACGATGATCCGTCAATTGCTAAAAACGCCTATTGTGATTAATCCATGAGCGATTTTGCTCACGACCAACTTAAGCACGTCTGGCTAACCAGAATGTGCTTAACGCTTTCTGTAACCCAATGAAAGCAAACAACAGGAAACCAATGACGATTTTTGTCCACCATGAGCTCAAGGTGCCGTCAAACGTGATATACGTCTGAATCAGGCCCTGAATCAGCACGCCAAACAGGGTTCCCAATACGGTTCCGACACCGCCGGTCAGTAGCGTGCCGCCGATTACAACGGCAGCGATGGCATCCAATTCCACACCGCTTGCCGCCAGGGCATAACCCGCCGAGGTATAGAGCGAAAAAACAATGCCTGACAGCACCGCTAACGTACTGGAAAGCATGTAGATATGGATCGTTGTCCGCCTGACTGGAACCCCCATCAATTCCGCAGAATAGCTGTTACCGCCAATCGCATAAACACGGTTACCAAAACGGGTACGATGCGCCATCACGATCCCCAGCAGTACCACAATCAACATAACCAGCGCCAGAAAGGTAAACCGTCCCCCATCCGGCATACGCCATGCTAAACCCGCCAGTTGGCTATAGACCGGATGATCGATTGGAATCGACTCCTGTGAAACGATAAAGCTCATCCCTCGAACAAAGAACATCCCCGCCAGCGTGATAATAAAGGCAGGTAATTTGAGCGTATCGATAATCCATCCCATCAACCCGCCAAACATGGCGCCCATCACCAGCGCGATTGCGAATGCAAAGAAAGGATCGATGCCATATGTACCGATCAATTTGGCCAGTAACACACCCGTAAATGCAATCACTGACCCCACGGAGAGATCGATTCCACCAGACAGGATGACAAACGTCATCCCAACCGCCACGATCCCCAGAAAAGCATTATCCGTCAGTAAGTCAAAGAAAACGCGCGTCGAAGCAAAGCCAGGAAACTGGCTAAGACAGAATAAATAACCCGCAATAAAGACCAAAATCGTCATCAACAGGGGGAAGTGGCGTTTCAACATTATGTTTTCCTCCTGAACAGGTGATGCAGCGAAATACGCGGAGATTGCATAACCAAAACCAGCAGAACGACGAGTGCCTTCAGAACCAGATTGAATTCCGGCCGATAGCCAGACAGCAGAATGCCGGTATTCATACTCTGAATAATCAAGGCACCGACGACAGAGAGCAGTAAATTAAAGCGGCCACCGAGTAGCGAGCCGCCACCGATCACGACAGCCAGAATCGCGTCTAATTCCAACCAGAGCCCTGCATTATTCGCATCCGCACCGCGGATATCTGCCGTGACGATAACGCCCGCTACGGCAGCACACACGCCGCATATGACATAAGCCGCGACTAATACCAGCTTCGTACTCACGCCAGCGTTGCGAGCCGATCGCAGATTAATACCGACAGATTCAATAAATAGCCCAAGTGCCGTTTTGCGCGTCAGAGCCCACAGCGCCAGCAACACTACGCAGGCAATAATCACTGGCATAGGTAGATAGAACAGGGTTCCGCTGCCCAGCTTAGCCAACCCTGCGTTATCAAAGGTAATAATCTGGCCTTCGGTAATCAACTGAGCAATACCCCGCCCGGCAACCATCAGCATTAACGTCGCCACAATCGGCTGAATCTGTAACACCGCAACCAGAAAACCATTCCATAGCCCACACAGGGCGCCAACCAATAGCGCAGTCAGCAGTACAGAAGGGAGTGGATGACCAGCAGCGGTCAGTGTTGCGGCCGTCGCGCCTGCAATCGCCATTACCGCGCCAACCGATAAATCGATTCCGCCGGTTGCAATCACTAACGTCATCCCTAATGCCAGCAGCGCAACGGGCGCACCGCGGTTAAGGATGTCAATAAGGCTACCGAACAAGCGCCCATCCTGAATGTGGAGGGAGAAGAAATTGGGCGCAACCATACTATCAATCAGCAAGATGGCAACGAGCGCCAGAAGCTGTGGCACCCCTTTGGTAAACGTTAGACGGACTTTTTTGGCAGGTTTGACGTTATTGTCTGTCATCAGCTGCTCCCGTTTGTACTGCGATTGCCTGCATCACTGCGGCAACCGAGATCTCATTATGTTCGAGATGCGCAACGTGCTGCCTGTCACGCAGTACAATGATGCGATCCGCATAACCGGTCAGTTCTTCCAATTCAGAAGAGATCACAAGTAAGGCCATCCCCTGCTCACACAGTTTTTCGATCAGACGAATGATTTCAGCATGCGCGCCAACATCAATTCCTCGAGTTGGCTCATCCAGAATCAAAAAACGTGGTTCTGTTGCCAGCCAGCGCGATAGCAATACTTTTTGCTGATTCCCTCCCGATAGATACTGAATTTCCTGCTCTGGACTAGGCGTACGAATCCCTAACAGGCTGATAAATTTTTCAGCGATACGGGTTTGCTCACGTAAGGAAATGGGCTTCAGCCAGCCGCGCTGCGCCTGAAGCGCCAAAATGATGTTCTCTCGTACCGTTGCCGCACCGACAATACCGTCAGTCTTGCGATCCTCAGGGCAATAGCCAAAACCGAGCTTTCCTGCTGCACGCGGCGTACGAATGCTGACTTGTTTGCCATCAACTCTGGCTTCTCCGGCATCAGGCACGGTGATGCCAAATATCAGCTGCGCGGTTTCTGTTCTGCCGGAACCCAATAAACCAGCAAGGCCAACAATTTCTCCCGGGCGCACGGAAAGCTCGAAGTCATTAATAGAGCCACGTCGGCCATAGTGTTTAAACTGCACGATGGGCTCACCTGAGACGTCACTATGCTCGCAACGCTTCAATAATGTTTCATCAAAACTGTGCCCCAACATCATTTGGACTAATTCAATACGTGGCAATTCTGCGGCAGGTAATGTCCCCACTAATTTTCCATTACGCAAAACGGTAATTCTGTCGCTAATGCGATAAACCTGATCCAGAAAGTGCGTCACAAATATCATACCGATTCCGCAGTCGCGCAACTTCCGCAATATATCCAGTAGCATATCGACTTCTTTTGCATCAAGGCTTGCGGTCGGTTCATCAAGAATTAAAACTTTAGCGGAAAGATCGATAGCTCTAGCAATGGCTACAATTTGTTGAACTGCGATGGAGTAATTACCAAGCGGATGGCTAACATCGATCATCAGTCCATAATTCAATAAAAGTGCTTCGGCCTGATGTAAGATTTTATTTTGATCCACGATGCCCCAGCGTGTGGGTTCACGGCCAATAAATAGATTTGCTGCAACGGACAAGTTCGGTAATAGATTAACCTCCTGATAGACCGTACCAATACCCAATGACTGAGCATGAGCCGTATTTACAGGATTAATCGCGATACCATCGAGGATAATTTCACCAGCTGAGCGATGGTAAACGCCAGTCAACGCCTTAATTAATGTTGATTTCCCTGCGCCATTCTCTCCTAATAGCGCCACTATTTCGCCACGATTAAGCGTGAAGTCCACTTGATCTAATGCTTTTACCCCCGGAAACTCAACGCTCATGCCCCGAATGTCTAACAACCGTGTCGTTTCCATCAGCATCACCTATGCGACAACTTAACAAGGCTACGTCACACCTGAGTAATATTATGGTAAGTAGGCTGACAATATTCACTGTCCCGTGATTAAACGGTGCAGAAAGCATCGCAAGCCCACTTTTCCATATTCATATTTCTGCCAGGTATTTAGCAAAACTTATATCAATGATAAATCCACAACATTAATATCAATAACCAAGGTCTTTCTTGGTTTCATATTCCTGTTTTGCCGTGTCAGGCAGTAATAAACGTGATTCGGTTTGAATGAATTTCTCAGGCTGTTTCCCGTCCTTCTTCATCGCTAATAAAGCATCAAAAGCAGGCCCGGCCATATTAGGTGTTAATTCAACGGTGGCATTAGCTTCGCCATTCATCATGGCTTTGAAAATATCAGGGACACCATCAATGGAGACGACTTTTATTTGTGAACCAGGTTTCAGGCCAGCTTCTTTAATTGCCTGAATAGCACCTATAGCCATGTCATCATTATGTGCATAAACCGCACAGATATTCTTTCCGTTCTGCTCAGCTTTAATAAAGCTTTCCATAACCTCTTTACCCTTGCTGCGAGTAAAGTCTCCCGACTGTGAACGAATAATTTTTATCTGTGGGTCTGAAGCTATACCGTCAGCAAACCCTTTCTTACGGTTTATCGCAACGCTAGCCCCAACTGTTCCCTGCAACTCAACAACATTACAAGGTTTGCCAGCAGCCTCTTTCACAAGCCACTCCCCTGCTACTTTTCCTTCATAGACGCTATCAGAGGCGATAGCAGCGGTGTACAACGATGGATCGCTAACCTCAATCGTTCTATCAAGCAGGAACACTGGGATTTTTGCTTCTTTAGCTTCCTGTAAGACTGGTGCCCAACCTGTCGCGACGACTGGCGCAATAAATATGGCATCTACGCCCTGAGCGATGAACGACCGCACAGCCTTAATCTGATTCTCCTGCTTCTGCTGAGCATCAGCTATTTTTAACGTTATTCCACGTTTCTCGGCTTCCTGCTTTGATACTTTAGTTTCCGCAGAGCGCCATCCTGATTCTGAACCAATCTGGGAAAAACCAACAGTTAAGGGTTTTGCCTGTACGGCACCACATAATGCCGTGCTTACAGCAACAGCTACCAGTAAACGTCTGTACATACTTAAACTCCTTCTGCGTAGTCTTACAGCTACTTAGTCAGATTTCAGGTACAAAATAGCGCTACGAATTTCTGCTATAGCGCTACCGATGTGATGTTGGCAGGTATCACTAACAAGTGAATGCGACCTGAAGGATCGTTCTGAAAAACGATTTACCGTTCACTCAGGTTGTAGATAGTTTTAGTTCAAATATCGAACAAGGTGAATGAGCAAGTTCACAACCTGGTATTACGGTGATTTTGTGCATATTTACAGCTAAATCAGCACGATCTATCAACAACACATCAGAAAATTTTATCTATTAAATAACAATACGTTAGATTAATTAGACGTCCAGAGGGGAGAAATAACGGAGAAATTGGAAAGAGGGGTACGAGACAGGATCGAGCATAAAGTACAGATCAAAAAAAACCCTTCACGATTACGTGAAGGGTTTTATTTGGCAGGGGCGGAGAGACTCGAACTCGCGACACCCGGTTTTGGAGACCGGTGCTCTACCAACTGAGCTACGCCCCTAAATTACGCTTAACATTATGCCTGCTAAATTTAGCAGGCATAATTTTTAATAAGTGGCGGAACGGACGGGGCTCGAACCCGCGACCCCCTGCGTGACAGGCAGGTATTCTAACCAACTGAACTACCGCTCCACCGAATTTCTCTACAACACCAGATTGCTCCGGCTTACTGCTTAATTTGATGCCTGGCAGTTCCCTACTCTCACATGGGGAAGCCCCACACTACCATCGGCGCTACGGCGTTTCACTTCTGAGTTCGGCATGGGGTCAGGT
>NZ_FQWI01000018.1 GCF_900129615.1 Pectobacterium carotovorum
TTCAGAGTCAACGCTTATTTTAAAGTGTTTTCTCTTTCTTTATCGACCCGGTTGTGTGTTCACAGCGCCGTGTCGATGGAGGCGCATTATAGGGATCCGTTTTCGTTACACAACAACTTTCTTGATCTTTTTTTCTGTTCGCGTGTTTTTCGACCCTTTCGATGAGATCTTACTCGATCCACGCCACTTTTCAGTTGCCGACATCCCATATCTGTCGATATTTTGTCTAATAACGAGTAATCAGTATGTGGCAAATAACTACGAGGTTGTCGATGAGTGCAAAAACATTCCGCCGTTATAACGGTATTTCTCCCGTTTTAGGCGAAAGAGTCATGGTCGATCATTCCAGCGTGGTGATTGGCAAGGTAACACTAGGCGATGATGTCGGCATCTGGCCCCTTGTCGCCATACGCGGTGATGTTAACTACATTGCTATTGGTGCAAGGAGTAATGTTCAGGACGGTTCTGTACTTCATGTCACCCACTGCTCAGAGAAAAAACCAGAAGGTAATCCACTTATTATTGGTGAAGACGTTACAGTGGGCCATAAAGCAATGCTGCACGGTTGCCAAATAGGAAATCGGGTTTTGGTCGGAATGGGATCAATACTCTTGGATGGAGCAATTGTTGAAGATGATGTCATGATTGGCGCAGGCAGCTTGGTCCCTCCAGGAAAACGGCTAGAGAAGGGACATCTATACCTCGGCAGCCCAGTCAAAAAAATTCGGCCACTCACACAAGAAGAAATAGAAGGGTTGATTTACTCGGCAAACAACTATGTTCGTTGGAAAGATGAATATCTTGCTCAGGACAATGAGTAATAACCTTCATCATCCCATTCTTCAGCAACGATCATTTTTTCCAGTTCATCTTCAAGATCCCATCGATACTCCCTGAACAGTGCCAGCCACCGTTCAGGGCTATCACCGCCATAACGTTGCTGGAGCAGCTCTGCGCTGACTAAACATTCCTGCTGAAAGCCATTCACTAAAACGGGAAAGCGGATCGCCATTACCTTATCATCCCAACTTTCACGATCGGGGAACTGGATCGCCTGATTCATTTAGCAAGATCCTGCTTTAGTAAAGCAATCACTGGCTCCACGTCCGGCATAACACCATGCCAAAGTTTAAACGCATGTGCCGCTTGCCCCACCAGCATTCCCAAACCATCTGCATAATGGAGAGCGCCATGCTGTACGCACCATGACAAAAAGGGGGTCAGTTGCGGCAGGTAAAACATGTCATAACAGCACGTTCCCGGAGAAATAAGCTCTGGCGGTAAGTTAGGAACGCTGTTGTCCATACCAGAAGATGTGGCGTTGATGATCAGATCGAAAGACTGCCCCTGTAAATCATCGAAAGCAACAGCTTGAATATCACCAATATCACGGAAGATCTTAGCTAAGACATCGGCCTTGGAAAAGGTCCTATTCGCCAGCACCACTGTACAACCATAGGCCAGCAGGGGTTGGATAACACCCCGCGCCGCACCACCTGCACCAACCAGCAAAACACGATCCAGAGGTTTCACCAGCGCCAATCGTTGTAGATCGCTGAGCAAACCGATGCCATCGGTATTATCACCAAACAGGCGACCGTCACTCAATCTCTTCAATGTATTGACCGCCCCCGCAAGCGCAGCACACTCGCTACACTCATCAGCTTCGGCAAAGGCCCGCTCTTTAAAGGGCGCAGTCACATTCGCCCCACCAGCGCCATCACGAAAATACTGGCGCAGCATCTGCTCAAAATTATCCAGAGGCGCTAACACGCGCTGGTATGTCAACGTTATCCCCGTCTGTGCAGCAAATAGCTCATGTATGCGAGGTGATTTACTATGTGCAATCGGATTGCCAAAAACCGCAAAAGACGTTACTTCAGACACGTTCCTCTCCAACTTGTCGTTACCCCTGACGAATAAGCTCGCCTGTTAATACATCCCTGATTTCTGATGGGTTCATTCTTCCGCCTACGTCCCCAACTAGCACAGGAAAATCATCACCAAACTGCTGAGAGACTTCCTGAGCAGTACGGCAGGGAGGTTGACCACTTAAATTAGCACTGGTCGACACCAACGGTTTACCGTAACGCAGGCACAGTTCCTTGACTAGCGGATGGTCACTAACGCGCACCGCAAGCGAAGAAAATTGCCCTGTTAACCACTGCGGAGTCGTGCGTTTTGCTGGCAATACCCAAGTAACCGGCCCCGGCCATGTGGAAAACATCACAGCCTTCTGCTCATCGGATAACGTACTGTCATCAATATAAGGAACCAGTTGGCTAAAATCTGCCGCAATCAGGATCAACCCTTTTTGCCAGGGGCGTTGTTTTAACGCCAGCAGGCGATTAACCGCCACTTCACTATCAGGATCGCATCCCAACCCAAATACCGCTTCAGTCGGGTACGCAATAACCTGCTCGTTATGTAATTCCCGCAAAACGGGAATCATTAGTTCATCAGATACATCACTCATTCTTATCAACTTCTGCCGCTATCGGTTTTCCACATAATTTACTGGCACAAAATAGCTTGATACCTTGTGCCGTTTTTTTCTCAAACAATAAAGCGTAATGGCAAGAAGGGCATTCACCCGCTATCGGCTTATGGTTTAACGTAAACTGGCAATCGGGATAGCGATCGCAAGAATGAAACACCTTGCCGTAGCGAGATTTACGCTGCAACAGCGTGCCTTCATTACACTGTGGACATCGAATCGCCGTTTCATCAGGGCGATCGATAGTCTCGGTATGATGGCATTCGGGGTAATTGCCACAGCCGATGAACATCCCATAACGACCTTGTCGTAAGACCAAGGTCGACTGACAAAGCGGACATTGCTGCCCATCTAACACTTTGACAATATGTCCGTCAGCTTGTGCTTTCAGCGGGCGAATGAACTCACATTCTGGATACGCAGAACAGCCAAGAAATGGGCCGTGCCGACCAGAACGGATAACCAGCACTGACCCACAGTCTGGACATATTTCCTGTTTTTTTTCAGCAAACAGTGCAGGCTTAGCCATTCGAACTGTTATTCCTCTGGCTATTGCACATAACCGTCATTGACCTCAAAGAGTAATTCTTCCATTTGCTGATAAGCATTCTCACAACCAGGCACATTAAAAAGCACCATGAGAATGACCCACTTCAGATCTTCCAGATCAAACTCCTGCGTTTCCAACGCCATGACGCGTTCAATAATCATTTCCCGCGTTTCAAGGTTCAGAACCTGAATTTGCTCAAGGAACAATAAAAAGCCACGACATTCCGCATCAAGACGCAACGCCTCATCCTGCGTATAGATCCGCATAGCAAGAGGATCGTTCGCTAAATAAAGCGGCGCAGTCTGCCCTTCCTGAATATCGGCCAGTTTTTCCAGCCAACTCAACGCGCTATAGATATCGTTACGATGGAATCCAGCGCGGGTGAGGTCATCAGTTAACGTATCCTGATCGACACGTATTTCAGTTTCATTGTGGATGTAACTCTCAAACAAGTACATGAGTACGTCGAACATGGCCTGCCCTCCTTAATCGGACATAGCCGCCGGGTACTGCTGCGATCCACCCTGCTAACTCCAGCTCTAATAGCTTAGTGACTATCTCTGGCACAGGTTGGCCGGCACGTTCAGCGACAACGTCAACAGGTGTAACCTCATCTCCTACGTTAGCCAACACGTCGGCAAATGGCAATTCGCCATCCTCTTCTTCGTTAGAAATAGTTTGCCCGCTTTGCATCGGTAGCCACTGCAATTCACTCACCAACTGTTCAAGAATATCCTTAGGGTGTGTAACCAAGCTCGCACCTTGCTGGATCAACCAGTGTGTCCCCTCAGTCATAGGGTTACCAATCGGTCCCGGCAGAGCAAAAACTTCCCGTCCTTGCTCCAAAGCATAACGCGCTGTAACCAACGACCCACTGCGGATAGACGCTTCAATTACCAGGACACCCAGCCCTAGTCCGCTGATAATACGATTTCTTCTGGGAAAGTTGGTTGGGAAAGGCGGCATAGCGAGGGGAAATTCGGAAACCAGCGCGCCACCATCGCCACAAATACGTTCGGCAAGCTTAGCGTGCCGCTTAGGATAAATATTCTCCAGCCCGCTTCCCAGCACGGCAATGGTTCTCCCTCCCGTATCCAAAGCGGCACGATGAGCAATACCATCAATGCCAATCGCTAGCCCGCTTGTCACCGTGAGTTCATTTGCGGCCAGCTCCTGAGCAAAAAAACATCCCCAGCGTTCACCGTAAGCACTGCTCCCCCGGCTACCAATAATCGATATTTGTGGCGATGCCAGCAACTCAGGAGAACCAGAAACAAAGAGCAGAAGCGGAAAATCACGAACATTGCTCAGCAGAAAGGGATATAGGGCATCTTCACACGTTACGATATGGTGATTGGGGTAAGACAACCAATTAAGGGTTTCTTCCAAAGTCTTACGATCGTAGGTACAAAATTGGGCTATTTGAGCATCAGACAGGCCTAACGCTCTCAAGGTCTCGTTATCGAACGTGTTTAAATCAATAAGCTTTCTGACAATCGCCCGAGCACGCCTGACACCTAGGTGCCGTACGCCCGTCATACGTAGCCAGATTTCCGTTGATAGCATCGGCATCCCTTACTCAACTCTGTTCAGATAAGTGCTGCAATTCAGTGCTGATGCTGTCAATCGGGGCAGGAAATGTCTAGAATGAGCATTAAGACTCTCTCACTATTCAGATACAGATCTAAACATATATGTCAGTTTTGCAGGTATTACATTTTCCAGACGAGCGGCTCCGCATCACTGCGCAGCCCGTAAAAGAAGTCAATGCAGATATTCAACGTATCGTGGATGATATGTTCGACACCATGTACGAAGAAGAAGGTATTGGCCTGGCGGCGACACAAGTCGATATTCATCAGCGTATTATTGTTATTGACGTCTCTGAAGAACGAGACCAACGACTGGTGCTGATCAATCCCGAGTTGATTGAAAAGAGCGGCGATACGGGCATCGAAGAGGGTTGCCTGTCGATCCCTGAAACGCGTGCACTGGTTCCTCGTGCAGAGCATGTGAAAGTGCGCGCATTGGATCGTGAAGGTAAAGAGTTCGAACTTGAAGCAAGCGAACTACTCGCCATTTGTATTCAGCATGAAATGGACCATTTGGTTGGGAAACTGTTTATCGATTATCTTTCCCCACTTAAACGCCAGCGCATTCGTCAAAAACTGGAAAAACTGGCTAAGCAGAATAGCCGAGCCCGATAATTTTCATCCTGACAGGAAGCACCGTGTCTGATTCTTTACGCATAATCTTTGCCGGAACCCCTGACTTTGCCGCGCGTCACCTTGACGCGCTTTTATCATCGGGCCATGAGGTCGTTGGCGTTTTCACCCAACCCGATCGGCCAGCAGGCAGAGGCAACAAGCTCACTCCCAGTCCAGTAAAAGTACTGGCAGAGCAACACAGCATCCCCATTTTCCAGCCTAAATCTCTGCGGCCGGAAGAAAACCAGGCGATGGTTCAGGCGTTAAATGCCGATGTTATGGTCGTTGTCGCCTACGGCTTAATTCTGCCGCAGCCCGTGCTATCCATGCCTCGCCTTGGCTGCATTAATGTTCACGGTTCTCTGTTGCCTCTCTGGCGCGGCGCGGCTCCCATTCAACGTGCATTGTGGGCTGGGGATAGTGAAACCGGCGTGACGATCATGCAAATGGATGTTGGGCTCGATACTGGCGCAATGCTGCACAAAATTTCGTGCCCTATTCTGCAGCAAGATACCAGCGCAACGTTGTACGATAAACTTGCTGAGCTGGGCCCACGTGGCTTATTGGAAACGCTGGAACAGCTTGCTGATGGTAGCGCTGTCGCTGAAGTACAAAATGACGCCCTTGCCACCTATGCAGAAAAGCTCAGCAAAGAAGAAGCACGTCTAAACTGGCAGTTATCTGCTGAGCAGCTTGAGCGCTGTATTCGTGCTTTTAATCCTTGGCCAGTCAGCTATTTCATCGTCGATGAACAACCGGTGAAAGTCTGGAAAGCTGAGGTCATCGCCAAAGCACATGGCTCACAGCCTGGTACAATCATACAGGCAGACAAGCAGGGCATTCAGGTAGCAACAGCCGATGGCATCTTGAATATTCAGGAATTGCAGCCCGCAGGCAAAAAAGTCATGGGCGCGCAGGATCTGCTTAACTCACGTCGTGAGTGGTTCGTTCCCGGTAATACACTGGACTAATCTATTTTTCATACCGGCACCATGCCGGTATATCCTCTCTCTTTTACGTATACGTCATCGCTAACACATGAAAAGCTCATACAATCTACGCAGTATTGCCGCAAAAGTGGTTGGACAGGTTCTGGATCAGGGGCAATCACTCAGCGCCTTATTACCTGTTCATCAGCGTGAAGTCTCCGATAAAGATCGCGCACTTTTGCAAGAGCTTTGCTTCGGCGTATTACGCGTTTTACCGCAGTTGGAATGGTGTATTCAACAACTGATGGCTAAACCTCTGACAGGTAAACAACGCACGCTGCACTACCTCATCATGGTCGGCATCTACCAACTGCAATATACGCGGATCCCGCCACATGCAGCGCTGGCTGAAACAGTAGAAGGTGCTGTGACGTTAAAAAAACCGCAACTCAAGGGGCTGATTAATGGCGTATTACGCCAATTTCAGCGTCAGCAGGAAGAACTGATTCAACGTGAGGCAACTCACTCATCTCACTACCTGCATCCAAGCTGGCTGCTGGCGCGCATTGAGCGTGCCTATCCAAATCACTGGCAAGGTATTGTTGAGGCAAATAATCAGCGCCCCCCAATGTGGTTACGTGTGAATCGATTACACCACACACGTGAAGCGTATTTAAACTTGTTAGAGCAAGAGGGAATCGAAGCATTTCCTCATGCTGAATACAGCGATGCGATACGACTTGCTGCTCCCTGTGCGGTCGATCAATTGCCAGGATTTTCTCAAGGATGGGCAACGGTACAAGATGCATCTGCTCAAGGCTGCGTCTATTGGCTCGATCCACAAGATGGTGAACAGATCCTCGATCTCTGCGCTGCACCTGGCGGAAAAACGACACACATTTTAGAAGCGGCACCAAAATCTCATGTACTCGCTGTCGATGTAGATGAAACACGTTTAAGCCGGGTAAAAGAAAATTTACTGCGGTTACAAATGCATGCCGAAGTAAAACAAGGCGATGGACGTTACCCCGATTCATGGTGCGAAGGGCGTGTGTTTGATCGTATTCTGTTGGATGCCCCATGCTCAGCCACGGGTGTGATTCGTCGTCATCCTGATATTAAGTGGTTACGCCGAGACAGAGATATTGAAGAGCTGGTTGTGCTACAAAAAGAGATCCTTGATGCCATTTGGCCACATCTCAAAACCGGCGGCACAATGGTCTATGCTACCTGCTCCATTCTTCCGCAAGAAAATGCTCAACAAGTTACAGATTTCCTAACTCGCCATACCGATGCAAAACTGGTTGATACAGGTACAAGAGAAATGCCAGGTATACAGATGCTTCCTCATGCCGATGGTGGTGATGGTTTCTTTTATGCGAAGCTGGTAAAAAACTGATATTAAACCCAGTATTGTCTGCAACAGACAGCAATCAATAAACGGCATGGCTTATTATGAAAATTATCATTCTTGGCGCGGGTCAGGTCGGCGGAACACTGGCGGAAAATCTAGCGGGTGAAAACAATGACATCACTGTCGTTGATACTGATGCAAATCGGTTACGCCAGCTTCAGGATAAGTTTGACCTGCGTGTCGTTACGGGCTATGCCTCTCACCCGCGAGTGCTTCGTGAAGCAGGGGCAGAAGATGCCGATATGCTGGTAGCCGTTACCAATTCAGATGAAACGAATATGGTAGCCTGCCAGATTGCTTATTCTCTTTTTAAAACCCCAAACCGGATTGCACGCATTCGCGCCGCTGAATACATTCGCGAATCAGAACAGCTGTTTTTACCAGAAGCGGTTCCCATCGATCACTTGATCTCCCCAGAACAGTTGGTGATCGATAACATTTACAAACTGATCGAATATCCCGGAGCACTTCAGGTCGTCAACTTCGCTGAAGGTAAAGTGAGTCTTGCCGCAGTTAATGCCTACTATGGCGGACCACTAGTGGGTAATGCCCTTACCTCACTCCGCGAACATATTCCTCACGTAGATACCCGCGTTGCGGCTATTTTTCGTCACGATCGTCCGATTCGCCCACAGGGTTCCACCATCATCGAAGCTGGAGATGAAGTGTTTTTTGTCGCCGCTTCGCAGCACATTCGCGCGGTGATGAGCGAATTGCAGCGCCTTGAAAAACCCTATAAAAGGATCATGATCGTTGGTGGCGGGAATGTCGGTGCAGGGCTAGCGCAGCGGTTAGAAAAAGATTACAGCATTAAGTTGATAGAACGAAATGCAGACCGAGCTGTGGAACTGGCTGAGCTTCTGCAAAATACGGTCGTATTCCATGGTGATGCTTCAGATCAAGAGCTCCTCGCCGAAGAACATATCGAGCAGATCGATGTATTCATCGCCATTACCAACGATGACGAAGCGAATATCATGTCAGCTATGCTGGCTAAACGTATGGGCGCGAAAAAAGTAATGGTGCTTATCCAGCGCCGAGCTTATGTCGATCTGGTTCAGGGCAGCGTCATCGATGTCGCAATATCTCCACAGCAGGCAACAATTTCTGCGCTACTTAGCCACGTCCGCAAGGCGGATATTGTAAGCGTATCCTCTTTACGTCGTGGTGTAGCCGAAGCAATCGAGGCCATCGCCCACGGTGATGAAGGCACATCGAAAGTTGTCGGCAGAATGATCGAAGATATTAAGCTTCCACCCGGTACCACTATAGGCGCAATTGTTCGCGGTGATGACGTCATCATTGCCAACGCAAATAGTAAAATTGAGCAAGGTGACCATGTCATCATGTTCTTGGCTGACAAGAAATTTGTACCTGATGTTGAACGTCTATTTCAACCGAGTCCCTTCTTTTTGTAATGTGGGAACACATTTATTGCTTATCGATAATCTGGCAAAGATGAGGCTATTGGTTAGAATTAATTTATAATTTTTGGCAAGGAGAACGGATATGAGCATCATTAAAGAATTCAGAGAGTTTGCCATGCGTGGCAACGTTGTCGATTTGGCAGTGGGTGTCATTATTGGCGCAGCTTTCGGCAAAATCGTTTCTTCTCTGGTATCAGATATTATTATGCCGCCACTTGGACTTTTGATTGGTGGTGTCGATTTTAAACAATTCAGCCTTATTCTTCGTGACGCCCAAGGTGAAATTCCTGCCGTTGTCATGAACTATGGCGCTTTCATCCAGAATATTTTTGACTTTATCATCGTCGCTTTCGCGATTTTTATAGCGATCAAGCTTATGAATAAAATGCGTCGGAAACAGGAAGATACGCCAGCCGCACCGCCAAAACCTAGCGCAGAAGAGAAGCTATTAGCTGAAATTCGCGATTTACTTAAAGAACAACAAACTAGACAGTAAGAATTGAGTTTCTGCCTAGACTCAGTATCGTTACGCAGAAAGTAGAAAGGCCAGAGGTAAATAATCATTTGATTGCTTACCACTGGCCTCCCAGTTACCTTTCTTCATGTGCTTCTCTTTTCTACGATAACTTCCTTTTCCTTTTTCATTCACTTCAATTCGTTGGCGAAACAGCGGGTCATGTAGCAATGCCTCAATGGCGTTGTCCTGTATTTTCCCGCGTTTATGACTGTATGTGGTCATCATTACTCCTAAGAAAGTCGGGGGGTGATATGTACATCAATAAAACGCGCAGAGTATATAGTCGAAATGGATAGATAGGAACAGGCGGGATGTATTTTTTCAGCTCGCTTAGACACAGATAATTGCTCAGAATGTGTACTTATGCGAAAGAATGATTTATTTCAGATATAAAAAAACCGGGTTTCCCCGGTTTTTTTACGCTCTTACAGATTACTCTGCAGTAGCCACTTCTTCTGTCTGCGAAACTGAGCGATCAACGAGCTCGATGTATGCCATCGGCGCATTGTCACCAGCACGGAAGCCACACTTCAGAATACGAGTGTAACCACCGGCACGGCTCGCGAAACGCGGGCCCAGTTCATTAAACAGTTTTGCCACGATCTCGTTATCACGAGTACGGGCGAATGCCAGACGACGATTAGCAACGCTGTCGGTCTTGGCAAGAGTAATCAGCGGTTCAACAACGCGACGCAGCTCTTTCGCTTTCGGCAGGGTCGTCTTGATGATTTCATGACGAACCAAAGAACTAGCCATGTTACGGAACATAGCCTGACGATGGCTGCTGTTACGGTTCAGTTGACGACCACTCTTACGATGGCGCATGACCTTATCCTTCTCAGTAAAACCTTAACCTGTGATCTGGTTACTCATCAGCAATGCTTGCCGGTGGCCAGTTTTCCAGGCGCATGCCCAGAGACAGACCACGGGAAGCCAGTACGTCTTTAATCTCAGTAAGAGATTTTTTACCAAGGTTAGGCGTTTTGAGCAGCTCAACCTCGGTACGCTGTACCAGATCACCGATGTAGTGGATAGCTTCTGCCTTAAGGCAGTTAGCAGAGCGGACAGTCAATTCCAGATCGTCAACAGGGCGCAGCAGAATCGGATCGAATTCTGGTTTCTCTTCTTTAACTTCTGGCTGACGAACATCACGTAAGTCAACAAAAGCTTCAAGTTGTTCAGCCAGAATGGTTGCCGCACGGCGGATCGCCTCTTCAGGATCGATCGTGCCATTGGTTTCCATTTCGATGACTAGCTTGTCCAGGTCAGTACGCTGTTCTACACGAGCTGCTTCAACATTGTAGGCAATACGCTCTACAGGGCTGTAGCAAGCATCAACTAACAGACGACCGATCGGGCGCTCATCTTCTTCCGTATGAATACGGGCAGATGCCGGCACATAACCACGACCACGTTGAACTTTGATACGCATGCTAATAGATGCATTTTCATCGGTCAGGTGGCAAATTAAGTGCTGCGGCTTGACGATTTCGACATCACCATCATGGATGATGTCGGCTGCAGTCACAGGGCCAATGCCAGATTTATTCAGGGTAAGAATAACTTCATCTTTGCCTTGAACTCTCACCGCCAGCCCTTTCAGGTTGAGCAGGATTTCCAGGATATCTTCCTGTACGCCTTCTTTGGTGCTGTACTCATGCAGTACACCATCAATCTCAACCTCGGTCACCGCGCAACCTGGCATGGATGAAAGCAGAATACGGCGCAGTGCGTTGCCAAGAGTATGGCCGAAGCCTCGCTCTAATGGCTCAAGGGTCACCTTGGCGTGCGTCGAACTCACTTGCTCGATATCAACCAGGCGCGGTTTTAGAAACTCTGTCACAGAACCCTGCATTGTGTCCTCTCTTTGGTACTAAGCTTTACTTGGAGTAAAGCTCGACGATCAGGTGTTCATTAATGTCCGCAGACAGATCGGTACGTTCAGGAATACGTTTGAACACACCTTCCATCTTGGCAGCATCAACTTCCAGCCAAGTTGGCTTTTCACGCTGTTCAGCCAGCTCCAGAGCGGCTTTCACGCGAGATTGCTTTTTCGCTTTCTCACGGATGCTGACTACGTCATTCGGGGATACCTGATAAGAAGCGATGCTAACAACGCGACCGTTTACCATGATAGCTTTGTGGCTTACCATCTGACGTGCTTCAGCACGAGTGGCACCAAAACCCATACGATAAACAACGTTATCCAGACGACCTTCCAGCAGTTGCAGCAGGTTTGCACCTGTGTTGCCTTTCAGACGTGCAGCTTCTTTATAATAGTTACGGAACTGACGCTCCAGAACACCGTAGATACGGCGAACTTTTTGCTTTTCACGCAACTGTACACCATAGTCAGACAGACGCGGTTTACGCGCACCGTGCTGGCCAGGAGCTTGTTCAATTTTACACTTGGAATCGATCGCACGAACACCAGACTTCAGGAACAGGTCGGTGCCTTCACGACGGCTCAGCTTGAGCTTAGGACCCAAATATCTTGCCATTTTCTTTCTCCAACAATCCTAAAAGCGGCGTTATACGCGGCGCTTTTTCGGCGGACGACAACCGTTATGAGGGATCGGAGTCACATCAGTAATATTAGTGATGCGGAAACCAGCCGCGTTCAATGCGCGGATAGTAGACTCACGGCCCGGACCAGGTCCTTTAACCATAACTTCCAGGTTCTTAATACCGTACTCTTTCACGGCCTCTGCGCAACGTTCTGCAGCTACCTGAGCAGCGAACGGCGTAGATTTACGAGAACCACGGAAGCCGGAACCACCGGCAGTTGCCCAACCCAGCGCATTACCCTGACGATCAGTAATGGTTACGATGGTGTTGTTGAAAGAAGCATGGATATGAGCCACACCGTCAGAGACTTGCTTTCTTACACGCTTACGTGCACGAATAGGTGCCTTTGCCATTATTCAATCACCCCGATTATTTCTTGATCGGTTTGCGCGGACCCTTACGGGTACGGGCGTTAGTCTTGGTACGCTGACCGCGAACCGGCAGACCACGACGATGACGCAAACCACGATAAGTACCAAGGTCCATAAGACGCTTGATGCTCAGGGTAACTTCACGACGCAGATCACCTTCTACAACAAACTTGGCAACTTCGTCACGCAGCTTATCGATTTGCTCTTCAGACAGCTCACTGATCTTAACATCTTCGGCAATCCCTGTTGCAGCACAAATAGCCTGCGACCGGGTTTTACCGATACCGAAAATCGACGTTAACGCAATAACGGTATGTTTATGATCAGGAATGTTAATGCCTGCTATACGGGCCACTATGCACTCCTACAATTTTATACAGCAACACCATTCTGAAAAGCCCGTTTTCAGGATACTCAAATAATGTTGCAGCTACATACAAAAGATTGGCTGGCTAATCTAGCCAGCTCAATCCAACTTTGCAAGAAAAATATGCGAGATAATCAGCCTTGACGCTGTTTATGCTTCGGCTCGGCACTGCAGATCACACGAACGACACCGTTACGCTTAACAATCTTACAGTTACGACATAATTTCTTGACGGAAGCACGAACTTTCATTTTTACTCTCCGTAACTTCTCAAGCTCACCTAATTAACGGTTATAGCCTTTCAGGTTTGCTTTCTTCAATGCAGACTCATATTGACTCGACATCATCAGAGTTTGCACTTGAGCCATAAAGTCCATGATGACGACAACAACGATCAATAAAGATGTACCCCCGAAATAGAAAGGTACTTTCATTGCGTCACGCATAAACTCCGGGATCAGGCAGATAAAAGTAATATACATCGCACCAATCAGAGTCAGGCGAGTCATCACTTTATCGATATATTTCGCCGTTTGCTCTCCCGGACGAATTCCTGGCACGAATGCACCGGACTTCTTCAGGTTATCTGCTGTTTCGCGTGGGTTGAAAACCAACGCAGTGTAGAAGAAACAGAAGAAGATGATTGCAGACGCATAGAGTAACACATAAAGCGGTTGTCCGGGCTGCAAATACAGCGAAATAGTTGTCAGCCAGTTCCAACCGGTACCGCCCCCAAACCAAGATGCAATCGTGGCTGGGAACAGAATAATACTGGAGGCGAAAATTGCAGGGATAACCCCAGCCATGTTCACCTTCAGCGGTAAATGCGTACTCTGTGCTGCATAAACACGACGACCCTGTTGACGTTTTGCATAGTTAACGACGATACGGCGTTGACCACGCTCAACGAAAACAACGAAGAAGGTTACTGCAAACACTAAAACTGCAACCAACAGCAACAGGAGGAAGTGCAGGTCGCCTTGCCGAGCTTGCTCGATGGTATGGCCAATGGCCGGCGGTAGTCCCGCAACAATACCAGCGAAGATTATGATCGAGATACCGTTACCGATACCACGTTCCGTAATCTGTTCTCCCAGCCACATCAGGAACATTGTCCCAGTAACCAGGCTCACAACAGCGGTAAAGTAGAAAGCAAAGCCTGGATTTATCACCAAGTCTTGCATTCCAGGCATATTCGGCAAACCGGTAGCAATACCGATAGACTGGAATATAGCCAATACCAAGGTACCGTAGCGGGTATACTGGCTGATCTTACGACGGCCAGCTTCCCCTTCTTTCTTTATTTCAGCCAACGCAGGATGAACCACCGTCAGCAACTGGATAATAATCGACGCCGAAATATACGGCATAATACCCAGTGCAAAGATAGAAGCACGGCTGAGAGCACCACCAGAGAACATGTTAAACATTTCAATGATGGTGCCTCGCTGCTGTTCAAGCAATTTGGCAAGCACAGTGGCATCAATACCAGGAATTGGGATAAAAGAGCCAATACGGAAAACAATTAGCGCACCGATAACAAACAAAAGTCTGCGCTTCAGTTCACCAACTCCGCCTTTAGCACTTTGAAAATCTAATCCTGGTTGCTTAGCCATCTGCTACTTATTCCTCAATTTTACCGCCAGCAGTTTCGATAGCAGCACGAGCACCTTTAGTGACACGCAGACCACGAATCGTTACCGGACGAGCAACTTCACCAGACAGAATCACTTTCGCGAACTCAATCTGAATGCCAATAACATTAGCGGCTTTCAGCGTATTCAGGTCAACCACGTCGCCTTCTACTTTAGCTAAATCAGACAGACGAACTTCTGCCGTGATCATCGCTTTGCGAGAAGTAAAACCGAATTTCGGCAGACGACGATATAAAGGCATCTGACCACCTTCAAAACCACGACGCACGCCACCGCCAGAACGAGAGTTCTGACCTTTGTGACCACGACCACTGGTTTTGCCCAGGCCAGAACCGATACCACGACCTAAACGCTTCGGTGCGTGTTTAGCACCTTCGGCCGGAGACAGAGTATTTAAACGCATCTGTTACTCCTCTACTTTAACCATGTAGGAAACCGCGTTGACCATACCGCGAACCGCAGGAGTATCCTCACGTTCAACTGTATGACCAATACGACGCAGACCCAGGCCAAGCAGTGTCGCCTTATGTTTCGGCAGACGACCGATTGCACTACGGGTTTGAGTAATTTTAATAGTCTTTGCCACGGTCATTACCCCAGAATTTCTTCAACGGATTTACCACGCTTGGCAGCGACCATTTCCGGGGACTTCATATTGGCCAAACCATCAATCGTCGCACGAACCACGTTAATCGGGTTAGTGGAACCATAGGCTTTAGCCAATACGTTGTGAACCCCTGCAACTTCCAAAACGGCGCGCATTGCACCACCGGCAATAATACCGGTACCTTCGGAAGCTGGCTGCATGAACACACGAGAACCCGTGTGAGCACCTTTAACTGGGTGCTGCAGGGTGCCGTTGTTCAGCGCGACATTCATCATATTGCGACGGGCTTTTTCCATCGCTTTCTGGATCGCTGCTGGAACTTCGCGAGCTTTACCGTAACCAAAACCAACGCGGCCGTTGCCATCACCCACTACAGTCAGTGCGGTGAAGCTGAAAATACGACCACCTTTAACGGTTTTAGATACGCGATTTACCGCGATCAGCTTTTCCTGCAGTTCGCCAGCTTGTTTCTCGATGTGAGCCATCTTACACCTCTACCTTAGAACTGAAGGCCAGCTTCACGGGCAGCATCTGCCAGTGCTTGGACTCGACCATGATATTGGAAACCGGAACGGTCGAAAGAGACATCTTTGATGCCTTTTTCTAACGCGCGTTCTGCAATAGCTTTACCTATTGCACTTGCTGCGTCTTTATTACCGGTAGACTTCAGTTGTTCAGCGATAGCTTTTTCTACAGTAGAAGCGGCTACCAGGACTTCAGAACCGTTCGGTGCAATGACCTGCGCATAAATATGGCGTGGAGTACGATGTACCACCAGACGCGTCGCACCCAGTTCCTGGAGCTTGCGGCGTGCGCGGGTCGCACGACGGATACGAGCTGCTTTCTTATCCATAGTGTTACCTTACTTCTTCTTAGCCTCTTTGGTACGCACGACTTCGTCGGCGTAACGGACACCCTTGCCTTTATAAGGCTCAGGACGACGGTAGGCGCGTAATTCCGCAGCAACCTGACCAATAACCTGCTTATCAGCACCTTTCAGTACGATTTCAGTTTGGCTTGGGCATTCTGCAGTAATACCTGCCGGCAGTGCATGCTCTACTGGGTGAGAAAACCCGAGAGACAGGTTAACCACGTTGCCTTTAACAGCAGCACGATAACCAACACCAACCAGTTGCAGCTTCTTAGTGAAGCCTTCGGTAACACCGATAACCATTGCGTTCAACAGAGCGCGAGTGGTACCCGCTTGGGCCCATCCGTCAACGAAACCTTCGCGCGGAGCGAAAGTCAGAGCGTTGTCAGCTTGTTTCACTTCAACAGCATCATGGATCTTACGACTCAGCTCGCCGTTTTTACCCTTAATCGAAACATCCTGACCGTTGAGTTTTACCTCTACGCCGGCAGGAATGACGACGGGTGCTTTTGCAACACGAGACATTTTTCCTCCCGATTAAGCTACGTAGCAGATAATCTCGCCACCAAGACCAGCCTGGCGAGCTGCACGATCAGTCATAACACCTTTAGAGGTAGAAACAACTGCGATACCCAAACCGGCCATAACTTTTGGCAGCTCATCTTTTCTTTTATAGATGCGCAGACCTGGACGGCTTACTCGCTGAATGCTTTCTACCACTGCCTTGCCCTGGAAATATTTAAGTTCTAATTCCAGAACTGGCTTGGTGTCGCCTTCGATTTTGAAATCTTCAATGTAACCTTCTTCCTTCAGCACGTTGGCAATTGCCACTTTCAGCTTGGAGGAAGGCATGGTGACCGCAACTTTGTTCGCGGCTTGACCGTTACGGATACGGGTCAGCATATCCGCGATCGGATCTTGCATGCTCATCTGTCTTTACTCCCGTGATTCAATTGGTGACAATTACCAGCTAGCCTTTTTCAGACCCGGAATTTCACCGCGCATAGCGGCTTCACGGACCTTGATACGGCTCAACCCGAACTTCCGCAGGAAAGCGTGCGGACGACCAGTTTGGCGGCAGCGGTTACGCTGACGAGACGGGCTGGAATCACGCGGCAGAGTCTGCAGCTTAAGAACTGCATCCCAACGATCTTCGTCGGATGAGTTCACACCAGAGATGATAGCTTTCAATTCCTCGCGTTTAGCGCGGTATTTTTCAGCCAGTTTCACACGAACAACTTCGCGTGCTTTCATGGATTGCTTAGCCATTAGTAACCCTACCTTACTTGCGGAATGGGAAGTTAAAGGCGGCCAACAGCGCACGGCCTTCATCATCGGATTTCGCAGTAGTGGTAATGGTAATGTCCAAACCACGAACGCGATCGACTTTATCGTAGTCGATTTCCGGGAAGATGATCTGCTCACGCACACCCATGCTGTAGTTACCACGACCATCGAATGACTTAGCGGACAAGCCACGGAAGTCACGAATACGCGGTACAGCAATGGAAATCAGACGCTCAAGGAACTCCCACATGCGTTCGCCACGCAGAGTTACTTTACAGCCGATCGGATAGCCCTGACGGATTTTGAAGCCTGCAACAGATTTGCGTGCTTTGGTGATCAACGGTTTTTGACCGGAGATAGCTGCCAGATCAGCTGCTGCGTTATCCAGCAGTTTCTTGTCAGCGATCGCTTCACCAACACCCATGTTCAGGGTGATCTTCTCGACCCGAGGGACTTGCATGACAGAATTGTAGTTAAACTCAGTCATGAGTTTCTTAACTACTTCGTCTTTGTAGTAATCATGCAGTTTCGCCATCGTACTACTCCAAATTACTTGATAGTTTCGCTATTAGATTTAAAGAAACGGACTTTTTTTCCGTCTTCGAATCTAAAGCCTACACGGTCAGCCTTACCAGTTGCCGCATTGAAGATTGCAAGGTTAGAAACTTGAATTGCAGCTTCTTTTTCAACGATGCCGCCTGGTTGGTTCAGGGCCGGAACCGGCTTCTGATGTTTTTTAACCAGGTTAATACCTTCAACAATGACCTTACTAGCAGACAGGACATTTTTTACTTTACCGCGCTTACCTTTATCTTTACCGGTTAGCACAATAACTTCGTCATCACGACGGATTTTCGCTGCCATGATTCGCTCCTTAAAGTACTTCTGGTGCCAGAGAGATAATTTTCATGAACTTCTCATTACGCAGTTCACGAGTTACCGGCCCAAAAATACGCGTACCGATAGGCTGTTCGCTGTTATTATTTAAAATAACGCAAGCATTGCCATCGAAGCGAATGACAGAACCGTCCGGGCGACGAACACCCTTCTTGGTGCGCACCACTACCGCCTTCAGAACATCGCCTTTCTTCACCTTACCGCGAGGAATTGCTTCCTTGATGGTAATTTTGATGATATCGCCGACGCCTGCGTAGCGACGGTGCGAGCCACCTAGAACCTTGATACACATTACGCGACGTGCACCGGAATTATCGGCCACGTTCAGCATAGTCTGTTCTTGGATCATTTTAGTGCTCCGCTTGTCAACTACTACTCTAGGACCCTTTCGGGCCATTAAATACCCCATAATTGAGGGCGCAGCATTATAACACCGCTTCCTTGGTATGGGTAGAAAAAATAAACGGCCCTTTGCAGAGCCGTTTATCATAAGAGAAGAGCGCTACTTTATTACAGAATCGCTTTCTCTACAACGCGAACAAGTGTCCAAGACTTATTTTTGGACAGCGGGCGGCATTCGCGGATTTCAACCACGTCACCGATACCGCATTCATTGTTCTCGTCATGTACGTGCAGCTTAGTCGTACGCTTAATGAATTTACCGTAAAGCGGGTGTTTCACAAAACGTTCGATAGCAACAACCATGGATTTCTCCATTTTGTCGCTTACAACACGACCTTGCAGAGTACGGATTTTATCGGTCATTACGCACCCGCCTTCTCAGTCAGTAAAGTCTTAACACGTGCAATATTGTGACGCACTTGTTTTACCAGGTGAGTCTGTTGCAACTGACCACTGGCAGCCTGCATACGCAGGTTAAATTGCTCGCGCAGCAGGCCGAGCAGTTCAGTGTTCAGCTCTTCGACGCTTTTTTCACGCAGCTCATTTGCTTTCATTACATCACCGTCTTAGTTACAAAGGTGGTTTTGATAGGCAGTTTCGCTGCTGCCAGTTGGAATGCCTCACGGGCTAACTCTTCCGGCACACCGTCCATTTCGTACAGGACTTTACCTGGCTGAATCAAGGCAACCCAATATTCTACGTTACCTTTACCTTTACCCATACGAACTTCAAGCGGTTTCTCGGTGATCGGTTTGTCCGGGAATACACGGATCCAGATCTTACCTTGACGCTTAACAGCACGGGTCATGGCACGACGTGCAGCTTCGATTTGACGAGCAGTCAGGCGACCGCGGCCAACAGCTTTCAGACCGAAAGTGCCGAAGCTAACATCCGTACCCTGCGCCAGACCACGGTTGCGGCCCTTGTGCACCTTACGGAATTTTGTACGCTTTGGTTGTAACATCAGCGACTCTCCTTACTTGCGGCCTTTACGCTGCTGCTTTTTAGGTTGAGCAGCCGGTTTTTCCGGTTGTTCAACGGCAGCCATACCACCCAGGATCTCACCTTTGAAGATCCACACTTTCACACCGATAACACCATAAGTGGTGTGCGCTTCGGAGGTGTTGTAGTCGATATCCGCACGCAGTGTGTGCAACGGAACACGACCTTCACGGTACCATTCGGTACGCGCGATTTCAGCGCCGCCAAGACGGCCACTTACTTCAACTTTAATACCTTTAGCGCCCAGACGCATGGCGTTCTGTACCGCACGCTTCATAGCACGACGGAACATCACACGACGCTCCAGCTGAGAAGTGATGCTGTCAGCAACCAGTTTTGCGTCCAGTTCAGGTTTACGAACTTCTGCGATATTGATCTGTGCAGGTACGCCAGCGATATCCGCTACGACTTTACGCAGTTTCTCAACATCTTCACCTTTTTTACCGATCACGATACCCGGGCGAGCAGTGTGAATAGTCACACGAATGCTTTTTGCCGGACGTTCGATAACGATACGAGAAACGGAAGCCTTCTCCAGTTCCTTCGTCAGGTATTTACGAACTTTAAAATCGCTGTCCAGGTTGTCAGCGAATTCTTTGGTATTCGCATACCAGGTAGAGTTCCAAGGTTTGACAATACCCAGGCGAATACCATTAGGATGTACTTTCTGACCCATTGCTAGTCTCCAGAGTCTCAGCGATCGGACACAACCACAGTAATGTGGCTGGTACGCTTCAGGATGCGATCCGCACGACCTTTAGCACGCGGCATAATGCGCTTCATGCTTGGGCCTTCGTCAACGAAGATTTTCGCGACTTTCAGATCATCAATGTCAGCGCCATCGTTGTGTTCTGCGTTAGCAATAGCAGACTCCAGCACTTTTTTAACCAGACCAGCAGCTTTCTTGTTGGTGTAGGTCAGAACTTCCAGAGCTTGCGACACTTTCTTACCGCGAATCAGGTCTGCCACCAGGCGAACCTTTTGAGCAGAAGAACGAGCGTGGCAATGTTTAGCGATAGTTTCCATCTCTTCCTCCTACCTTAGCGCTTCTTGGCCTTTTTGTCGGCCGCATGGCCGCGATAAGTACGAGTCGGCGCGAATTCACCCAGTTTGTGACCGACCATTTCATCGGAAACAAACACCGGAACGTGCTGACGACCATTATGGACAGCGATGGTCAAACCGATCATATTTGGAAAGATCGTTGAACGACGGGACCAAGTGCGCAAAGGCTTCTTGTCTCCGCTTTCCACCGCTTTCTCTACCTTCTTCAGCAAGTGCAGGTCAATAAATGGACCTTTCTTGAGAGAACGTGGCATGGTTTATCCTCTAAGATTATTTAGTACGGCGACGTACGATAAATTTATCAGTACGCTTGTTGCTGCGGGTCTTCTTACCTTTGGTCTGAACGCCCCACGGACTAACCGGGTGCTTACCAAAGTTACGACCTTCACCACCACCGTGTGGGTGGTCGACTGGGTTCATTGCCGTACCGCGAACGGTAGGACGAACACCACGCCAGCGTGCAGCACCAGCTTTACCCAGAACGCGAAGCATGTGCTCAGCGTTGCCGACTTCGCCCAGCGTAGCGCGGCAGTCGGATTCGACTTTACGCATTTCGCCAGAACGCAGACGCAGGGTAACGTAAGAACCGTCACGAGCAACGATCTGAACGTAAGCACCAGCAGAACGAGCCAATTGGCCGCCTTTACCTGGTTTCATTTCTACGTTATGAACCGTTGAACCGACTGGAATGTTACGCATCGGCAGGGTGTTACCCGCTTTAATCGCAGCATCAACGCCAGATTGAATCTGATCGCCGGCTTTCAGGCCTTTCGGCGCCAGGATGTAACGACGTTCGCCGTCTTTGTACAGAACCAGCGCGATATTCGCGGAACGGTTCGGGTCATACTCCAGACGCTCAACAACCGCAGGAATACCATCTTTATTGCGTTTGAAGTCAATCAGACGATATTGCTGTTTGTGACCACCACCGATGTGACGGGTAGTGATGCGGCCATTGTTGTTACGGCCACCGGATTTGCTGTTCTTTTCCAGCAACGGGGCATAAGGTTTGCCCTTGTGCAGCTCAGGGTTAACCACTTTAACAACGTGGCGACGACCCGGAGATGTCGGTTTACATTTAACAACTGCCATTGTCTTTCTCCTCCGACTTACTCAGCGCCGCCGATGAAGTCCAGATTCTGGCCTTCTTTCAGGGTGACGTAAGCTTTTTTCCAGTCGCTGCGACGACCAATACGCTGTCCGTGACGCTTAACTTTACCCTTAACTACCAGGGTGTTTACGTCTTTAACTTCTACTTCGAACAGTTTCTCTACAGCAGCAACAATCTCTGCTTTAGTCGCGTCTTTAGCAACTTTGAGAACGATGGTGTTAGTTTTTTCCATCGCGGTAGATGCTTTTTCAGATACGTGCGGCGCGCGCAGTACTTTCAGCAGACGTTCTTCACGGATCATGCCAGCATCTCCTCAACTTGCTTAACTGCATCAGCAGTCATAACGACTTTGTCGAAGGCGATCAAGCTAACTGGGTCGATACCTGCTGCATCACGCACGTCAACCTTGTACAGGTTACGCGCAGCCAGGAACAGATTCTCATCCAGTTCACCGGTGATGATCAACACGTCTTCCAGTGCCATATCTTTCAGTTTCTGCGCCAGCAACTTAGTTTTAGGTGCTTCTACAGAGAACGTCTCGACAACGATCAGACGATCTTGACGTACCAGTTCGGACAGAATGCTTTTCAGCGCGCCGCGGTACATCTTTTTGTTAACTTTCTGACTGTGGTCCTGTGGCTTAGCAGCGAAGGTCACACCACCGGAACGCCAGATCGGGCTCTTAACAGAACCAGAACGCGCACGGCCAGTACCTTTCTGACGCCAAGGTTTTTTACCGGAACCAGTTACTTCAGCACGGGTCTTCTGGGCGCGAGTACCTTGACGGGCACCTGCTGCATAAGCAACAACAACCTGATGTACCAGCGCTTCGTTGAAATCACGACCGAAGGTAGTTTCGGAAACAGTCAGCGCGCTTTGCGCGTCTTTCAATACTAATTCCATTGCTATCTCCTCACGCCTTCACAGCTGGTTTAACGATCAGGTCGCTACCGGTAGCTCCCGGAACAGCACCTTTAACCAGCAGCAGGTTGCGCTCAGCGTCAACACGCACTACGTCCAGGCTCTGAACGGTTACACGTTCGTTACCCAGCTGGCCTGCCATTTTCTTGCCTTTGAACACTTTGCCCGGAGTCTGGTTCTGACCGATAGAACCCGGAACGCGGTGGGACAAGGAGTTACCGTGAGTAGCATCCTGAGTACGGAAATTCCAGCGCTTAACTGTGCCAGCAAAACCTTTACCTTTAGATGTACCAGTAACGTCTACTTTTTTAACGTCTGCGAAAATTTCGACACTGATGCTCTGACCTACAGTGAACTCTTCGCCTTCAGAAAGACGGAATTCACGCAGAGTACGGCCAGCTTCTACGCCAGCTTTAGCAAAGTGACCTGCTTCTGGCTTGGTAACACGGTTTGCTTTTTTAGCACCAGTAGTTACTTGCACAGCGCGGTAACCGTCGTTAGCCAGGTCTTTAACCTGAGTTACGCGGTTTGCTTCAATTTCGATAACGGTTACGGGGATAGATACGCCATCTTCAGTGAAGATACGGGTCATGCCCACTTTTTTACCGACTAAACCAATCATTGTTTCAACCTCTCAATCGCTCAATGACCTGATTAACCCAGGCTGATCTGCACGTCTACACCAGCAGCCAGATCCAGACGCATCAGAGCATCAACGGTTTTCTCGGTTGGCTCAACGATGTCAACCAGACGCTTGTGAGTGCGAATCTCGTACTGATCGCGCGCATCTTTATTGACGTGCGGAGAAATCAGAACGGTAAAGCGCTCTTTGCGGGTCGGCAGCGGGATCGGACCACGTACTTGCGCACCAGTGCGCTTAGCAGTCTCGACGATTTCCGCAGTTGATTGATCAATCAGACGATGATCAAACGCTTTCAGGCGGATACGGATTCTTTGGTTCTGCATGAGACCAGAGCTCCAATTATTTATAAACGTAAATGATTACTCCTCACACCCATTTCGATTGATGGGGGAGTGTAATCGTCAGCACATAACCCCCATATCGGGAGTATTGTTTTGGTCAATAAATGAATATTGGCCGTCTGATTCAGATTGAATCAGGCTTACCTAGTTTCAGTAAGCTCGCGCATTATACGCAAATTGGCTGGGGAAGCAACAAGCAGGATGAAATGATTTTAACGCGGCCGGAGCAATGTGCGCAGTCCGGCCGGATTGGGGCATAAATTACATAGCAGGCTACGATAATCAGTTACTCAGCTTTTAGCTGAGCTTGAAGATAGTTTTGTATACCAAGACGTGAAATCAAATCTAACTCCGTTTCCAACCAGTCGATGTGCCCTTCTTCATCAGCAAGAATTTCTATCATTAAATCTCTGCTGACGTAGTCATGCACCGAATCAGCATAGGCAATTGCCTCACGCAAACTCTTTGCACCATCCAATTCAAGTTGAAGATCAGAACGTAAAATCTCCTCGACATCCTCGCCAATATTTAACTTACCCAAATCCTGTAGATTCGGGATGCCTTCGAGAAACAAGATTCGTTCGATGTAGCGATCAGCATGTTTCATTTCGTCAATAGACTCATGATATTCGTGATCGTTAAGACGGGTTAAGCCCCAGTTTTTAAACATTCGGGCATGAAGAAAATATTGGTTAATGGCTACCAGCTCGTTGCCCAATAACTTATTCAGGTGTGTGATGACTTTTTTATCGCCTTTCATGACATGCTCCTCCGCTCCAGTTCTTAAAGTGTAGAACCGGTAAGCAGAGAGTCAAAAAAACAACCCTACATTTTATGCTACTTCATACATATCAGGAATTTTAGCCTGCTCTTCCTCAAAAATGACACGTGCCTGACGAATACACTTACCGCAATCTGTCCCGATAGGAACGAGTTTGCGTAATTGTTGCATAGATTGAGGTTGGTGCTGACGAACAGCATTACGAATGACTTTGTCAGAAATCGCATTGCACAAACAAACATACATATCAGAATGACTCATTGTTATCGCGAGTGTCTTTCGCACTACCTTTCAGGACACTACAACCAGCATTTGAAACCGCTCCTAGCGATTTTTTAACCAATCGAGCCATTCTAAATAAGAATTATTTTTATTTCAATTCCCATCTAATCATTCGGACGTAAAAAAAGGCACCGAAGTGCCTTTTTCATGCATTAAGTTTATCAGCGATTAAGCGATAACTTTAGCAACAACGCCCGCGCCTACTGTACGGCCGCCTTCACGGATTGCGAAACGCAAACCGTCGTCCATCGCG
>NZ_FQWI01000011.1 GCF_900129615.1 Pectobacterium carotovorum
CTATGCTATGGCGTACTTCATACTCAACAGCCCTATGACAAAAATTACGGCGTCGTAACCGATTGAAGTGCTTGACTGGCAACACGGTTACTCAATCGCCGCAGCGCCTTGACCACTGGCTTTTCGGCGCTAATTGCGTCGCTACGCGATGCCTTCAGCGTGCGTGACCGCTATTCGGGCCGCCAGTGACGCGTTCCCGACGCGGCAGTCACGCCCACCTCAGCGCAATTTTTTACGCCTGGAACACACAGAGCAGCGACATATTTCGCAATAGAGGATTTATAAATGTCAGAATTAGCGCCCGCTAAGGGCGCTGTTTATGTTTAGAAGGGATTTTGGCTATTGAGATTCAGCGATGCAGTCGCTTACTACTCACTGATACGCAGGCCATCGGCGTTGAACACCAGACAGTTATTCGGGGAGAAGAAGACCTCAATATGTTCATAAGGTTTGAAGGCACTGTCACCCGCCAGCAGAAGTTTGAAGTTGTCGATGCCACAGCATTGGCCGAACAGGTAGGTGCTGTTACCTAAACGTTCGACGACTTCACAACCGAATGACAGACGAATCCCCTCACCTTCCGGTGACACGTGTTCCGGCCGCAGCCCCAGCGTTATCGCGCTGCCAACGGTCAGTTCGCCAGTGCGAATCGGCAGCTCAAGCTGCAACTGCTCAGCAACATTCACCGTCAGGCTATCCGGCGCCCAATCGATGACCTGCGCAGGCAGGAAGTTCATTTTTGGCGAGCCGATAAAACCCGCAACAAACTGGTTAACCGGATGATAATAAAGCTCCATCGGCGATCCAACCTGCTCGACTTTGCCGTAGTTCATGACCACAATTTTGTCGGCCAGCGTCATGGCTTCGACCTGATCGTGCGTCACGTAGATCATCGTCGTTTTCAATTCCTGATGCAGTTTGGCAATGTGCAAACGCATATCCACGCGCAGCTCTGCATCCAGGTTCGACAGCGGTTCATCAAACAGGAACACTTTCGGGTTACGCACGATGGCGCGCCCTATCGCCACGCGCTGGCGCTGCCCACCGGATAGCTCTTTCGGTTTGCGCTCCAGCAGGTGAGACAGTTGCAGCGTCTTCGCTACCATCTCGATTTGGTGCTTAATCTGGTCTTTCGGGACGCCATTCACGCGCAGGCCGTAGCCCATATTCTCAGCGACGGTCATGTGCGGGTACAGCGCATAAGACTGGAACACCATCGCCACGCCACGGTGAGCAGGGGCAACATCATTCACCACCGCCTCATCAATCATGATTTCACCGCCTGTGACATCTTCCAGCCCGGCAATCATTCTCAGCAACGTCGACTTACCACAGCCAGACGGCCCAACAAAAACGGCGAACTCTCCATCCGCAATCGTCAGATTCACATCGTGAAGCGTAATCGTTTTGCCAAAATGCTTACTCACTCTATCCAACTGGATCGACGCCATAACGGTAACCTCTTGATAATTTTGCTTTTCAGGATATAAGCGCTGAGTCACAACGGCCCAGTGGTCGTCTACTCAAAATGGCTCGGTAGCCCTTCCAGATGCATTAGCATCCGGCCAGGTTTACCTGCACGCTGGTCATAATTGCAATATAACAGCATGGTGTAACCGTTTGCACAAACAGGGGGTTACTTTTGTGCATAAGATCACAGCCTTTACATGTTTCGCTGGCAGACGTGGCGCACTCTGCTTAATGTAATCGCCATTGGTGTAACCGTTATCCTAGTTTGTGGAAAACGCGTAATAAAGCGTCAAGCACCACACAGCGACGATCGCCAAACAACGTGTACTGTTAGATGCCTCATTCTCTGCGGTGTACTGCCGTGTGATGTAACGTTACACCAACATCGCACAGAGACAGCAAAAACGGCGAAAGCGGAAAGTACGCGACGATTTCCTACCATGATGGGCCCACCAGGGCTTTGAGGACTAATGATGAAAATGAAAACACTGGCCACCGTCATTATGATTTCACTGGGTATCACCGGTGTACTCAGCAAATCAGCGCTGGCAGCCGACAAAGAACTTCTGGTATGGGAAGATATCAAGAAATCCGACGGCATCGCCGACGCGATCAAAGCCTTTGAAAAACAGAATAATGTCAAAATCAAAGTGCTGGAAACGCCCTACGCACAGCAGATTGAGAAACTCCGTCTGGATGGCCCAGCGGGGATCGGCCCGGATGTAATCGTGATGCCACACGATCAGGTCGGTACCGCCGTGGTTCAGGGATTGATCAGCGAACTGAAGCTGGATCAGACGTTCCTGTCGAGTTTCACCAAACCAGCACTGGAAGCACAAACCTATAACGGTAAGCTGTACGGCGTGCCGAAAGCGGTTGAAACCACCGTGCTGGTGTACAACAAAGACCTGATGCCACAGCCGCCGGAAAAATTCGACGACCTGTTCACCTTCTCCAAACAGCAACGTGCCGAAGGCCGCTATGGTCTGCTGGCGAAATTTGACGAAATTTATTACGCCTATGGCGTCATCGCCGGGATGGGTGGCTACATTTTCGGGCAGAACAGCAACGGTTCACCGAACGTAAAAGACATCGGTCTGGATAAACAAGCCACTATCGATGCCGTCAACTACATCAAGAAATTCTATGCAGATGGCCTGTTCCCACCGGGCATCGTCGGTGAAACCGGCGCTAACGCCATCGATTCCCTGTTTACCGAGAAAAAAGCCGCTGCCGTGATTACCGGTCCGTGGGCGTTCCAACCGTACAAAAACGCGGGCGTAAACTATGGCGTCGCCCCACTGCCGCTGCTGCCAAACGGCGAGCATCCGCGTTCGCTGCTGGGCGTGAAAGGCTACAGCATCTCCACCTACTCCAAAAACAAAGAGCTGGCGCAGAAATTCATCGAGTTCATCAACCAGCCTGAGTACGCCAAAATTCGCTTCCAGTTAACTGGCGAAATCCCACCGATCGCGGCGCTGGTTGACGATCCGCTGATTAAGGATGACGAAAAATCCCGTGCTGTCGCGATCCAGTCTGGTTATGCCGTTCCTATGCCGAGCGTACCGGAAATGCAGGAAGTCTGGACGCCAGCGAACAGCGCGCTGCAACTGAGCGTGACCGGCAAGCAGGACACCAAAGCGGCGCTGGAATCTGCCGTGAAGATTATCAAAATGCAGATAGAAGCTAACCACAGTAACCAGTAATCCCCTGCACCACCGTGGGTCAACATGGGATCCCTTATTTCTCCCCAATCGGTTTCGGGATGTGAGGGATACCCATGTTTTTAAGAAAATGGAGGTAGATGTGACCGTCAACGCCAGCGGCCTTACGCCACAAGAAAGAGGATGTCGCCACGCCAGAACGGCTGTATTGCTGGCGCTCGTCCCCGGACTCGGACAGATTTATAATCGCCAGTTCGTCAAAGGCGCGCTTTTCTTTATCGTCATGGCCTGCTTCATCGGCATATTCCATGATTTCCTGCGAAACGGCGCCTGGGGGCTCATCACGCTGGGCACTGAGCTGCCGCGCGATCATTCTATCTTTCTGCTGGCAAAAGGCATTATCAGCGTGATCGTCGCCGCTTTTGGCGTCGGCGTTTACTATCTCAGCCTGCGCGATGCTTACGTGTGCGGTGCTAGACGCGATAAAGGCCTGCCGTTGAACAGCGTGAAAAAGCAATATCAGATGCTGCTGAGCGAAGGCTTCCCTTATCTGATGATCACGCCTGGCTTCATCCTGTTGGTCTTTGTCGTGGTTTTCCCGATTGTTTTCGGCTTTTCCATTGCCTTTACCAATTACAATCTCTATCACACACCGCCCGCCAAGCTCGTCGACTGGGTAGGGATGACGAACTTTATCAACATCTTCCGGCTCGATCTCTGGCGCTCAACGTTCTTTGATGTGCTGCAATGGACGGTGATTTGGACGCTGATTGCGACCACACTCCAGTGCGCCGTAGGCATCCTGCTGGCGATTTTGGTGAACCAGAAAGGGCTGCGTTTCAAGCCGCTGATCCGCACCATCCTGATCCTGCCGTGGGCAGTGCCGGGCTTCGTCACTATTCTGGTCTTCGCGGGGATGTTTAACGAAACGTTTGGCGTGATTAATAACGGCATTCTGGCCGCATTGGGGATTGAGCCTAAAGCGTGGATGACCGACCCGTTCTGGACCAAGACCGCGCTGATTCTGATGCAAACCTGGTTAGGCTTCCCGTTTGTATTCGCCATGACGACGGGCGTATTGCAGGCGATTCCTGACGATTTGTACGAAGCCGCAACCATT
The DNA here is from genome assembly GCF_900129615.1 of Pectobacterium carotovorum. Lineage (GTDB taxonomy): Bacteria > Pseudomonadota > Gammaproteobacteria > Enterobacterales > Enterobacteriaceae > Pectobacterium > Pectobacterium carotovorum. The sequence goes on from NZ_FQWI01000011.1 coordinate 4,255, forward strand.
GACGGTGCCAGCAGCTGGTACAAGCTGACCACTATCACGCTGCCGCTGGTGCTCTACTCCATTGCACCGATCATCATCACGCAGTACACGTTCAACTTTAATAATTTCAACATCATCTATCTGTTCAACAACGGCGGACCGGCGGTGATCGGCTCCAACGCGGGCGGGACGGATATTCTGGTGTCCTGGATTTATAAGCTGACCATGTCTTCTTCCCAATATGCGATCGCAGCCAGCATCACCATTCTGCTGTCGATTTTTGTCGTGGGCGTCGCGCTGTGGCAGTTCCGCGCCACCAATTCTTTCAAACAAGACAACATGGCATAGGAAAGCGCGCAGATGAAAAAACACAGCGTTAAACGCCAGAATTTTATCAAACTCGGCCTGACCTACCTGCTGTTGACGATCGTGGCCGTTATCATTATTTATCCACTGATCTGGACGGTTGGCGCGTCGCTGAACCCCGGCAACAGCCTGCTCAACACCTCGATCATCCCAGATAACTTCTCCTTCATTCACTATGAGGAGCTGTTTAACGGCCAGATTGACTACGCGGCGTGGTACTGGAACTCGATGAAAATCAGCTTCCTGACCATGATTCTGACGCTCGTCAGCGTCAGTTTCACCGCGTATTCCTTCTCTCGCTTCCGCTTTCGCGGCCGCCAGAATGGGCTGATGTTGTTTCTACTCTTGCAGATGATCCCGCAGTTCTCCGCGCTGATCGCCATCTTCGTACTGGCGCAGATGCTGGGGCTGGTGAACAGCCATATTGCGCTGGTACTGGTTTACGTCGGCGGCATGATCCCGATGAATACCTATCTGATGAAAGGCTATCTGGATGCCATTCCGAAAGATCTGGATGAGTCCGCGCGTATGGACGGCGCAGGCAACTTCCGCATCTTTATCGAGATCATTATGCCGCTGTCCAAACCGATCATCGCGGTGATAGCCCTGTTCTCGTTTACCGGCCCGCTGGGCGACTTCATTCTCTCCAGCACCATCCTACGCACGCCGGATCAGTACACGCTGCCCATCGGGCTGTACAACCTGGTCTCGCAAAAGATGGGAGCCAGCTACACCACCTACGCCGCGGGTGCCGTGCTGATCGCGGTACCGGTCGCCATTCTTTATCTTTCATTGCAAAAGTACTTTGTCTCCGGCCTGACTTCAGGCGGAACCAAAGGGTAATAACTCAACATCTGTACCTATTCCAGGAACGTAAAATGAAAATGAAAAAACGCGTACTGATGGCCGCCATGCTGGCAACTGGCCTGTTGACCTTCTCCCTGCCGCAAACCCTGTATGCCGCAGAGAATGTGACGATCAATAAGTTGACGAACGTCCCTGCCGACTTCATTAAAGGCGCGGATATTTCCATGCTGAACGAGGTGGAAAAGCACGGCGGAAAATTTTATGACGAACATGGCAAACAGAAAGATGCCATGCTGATCCTGAAAGAGAACGGCATTAACTATATCCGTCTGCGCATCTGGAACGATCCGAAAGATGCGGCAGGCAATGGTTACGGCGGCGGTAACAACGATCTGGCGACCACGCTGGCGCTGGCTAAACGCGCCAAAGCGAACGGAATGAAAATACTGCTGGATTTCCACTACAGCGATTTCTGGACCGACCCGGCTCACCAAAACAAGCCCAAAGCCTGGTCTGGCCTAAATGCAGCGCAGCTCACGACTGCCGTACATGACTACACCAAAGCCACCATTAGCGAATTCCAGAAAGCGGGCGTCATGCCGGATATGGTGCAGATCGGTAACGAACTGAACGGCGGGATGCTGTGGCCGGAAGGAAAAAGTTGGGGTCAGGGTGGCGGCGAATTCGATCGCCTCGCGGCGATGCTGAAAGCCGGTATTCAGGGCGTGAAGGACGTACAGGGCGCGAATAACGTCAAAATCATGCTGCATCTGGCGGAAGGCACCAAAAACGACACCTTTATCTGGTGGTTCGATGAAATCGTCAAACGTAATGTCCCGTTTGATGTCATCGGTGCCTCGTTCTACACCTACTGGAACGGCCCCATCAGCGCGTTGCAGTACAACATGAACGACGTCACCAAACGCTACAATAAAGACATCATCGTGGTTGAAGCCGCCTATGCTTACACGTTGGAAAACTGCGATAACGCGGAAAACAGCTTCCAGCAAAAAGAGTTGGATGCCGGCGGTTACCCTGCTTCCGTTCAGGGTCAGGCCAATTACCTGCACGATTTGATGCAAAGCGTCATCAACGTACCCAACCAGCGCGGCAAAGGCGTCTTCTATTGGGAGCCAATCTGGCTGCCTACCCCAGGCGCAACCTGGGCCACGAAAGCGGGTATGAAATACAACAACGACGAATGGAAAGAAGGCAACGCACGGGAAAACCAAGCGCTGTTCGACTGCAAAGGCAACGTACTGCCCTCCATCAAAGCGTTTAAGTAAGTCGTAAACCGTATTCAGAGCGTGACAACCCGTTTAGGAGAGAACGATGTTCAAATTCCCCCCGCTAAGCAGCAAGGTGCCTGTTCTGCTGCACGGCGCAGACTATAACCCTGACCAATGGCTGGACGACCCAGAGGTTCTGGAAAAAGACATTGAGATGATGAAGCAGACACAGTGCAACGTCATGTCCGTGGGCATTTTCAGTTGGTCTGGGATTGAGCCGGAAGAAGGTCGCTACGAATTTGGCTGGCTGGATGGCATCCTCGACACGCTGTATGCCAACGGTATCTTCGTTTTTCTGGCAACACCGAGCGGCGCACGCCCAGCTTGGCTATCGCAAAAATACCCAGACGTACTGCGTGTAGGCAGCAACCGCGTGCAGGCGCTGCACGGCGGTCGCCACAACCACTGCCTGAGTTCGCCGAACTATCGCGAGAAAGTAAAACAAATCAACACCCAGTTGGCAAAGCGTTACTCGCACCATCCTGCAGTGATCGGCTGGCATATTTCCAACGAATACAGCGGCGAGTGCCATTGCGATACCTGCCGCAGCACCTTCCAGAGCTGGCTGAAAGCGCGCTACGGCACGATAGATGCACTGAATAAAGCGTGGTGGAGCACCTTCTGGAGCCACACCTACACCGACTGGTCACAGTTAGAACCCCCGTCGCCCATCGGTGAAGTATCCATCCACGGCCTGAATCTGGACTGGAAACGCTTTAACACCTCACAGGTCAGCGATTTCTGTGCCGCAGAAATTGCACCGCTAAAAGCCGAAAATCCGTCTCTGCCAACGACGACGAACTTCATGGAATACTTCTATGATTACGACTACTGGCAGTTGGCGAAGGTGATCGACTTCGTCTCCTGGGACAGCTACCCGCTGTGGCATAACGCGGAAGATGACTGCACGCTGGGCGCCTACACCGCGATGTATCACGATCTGATGCGTACGCTGAAAGGTGGAAAACCGTTCTACCTGATGGAGTCAACGCCAAGCCTGACCAACTGGCAGCCGATCAGTAAACTGAAAAAGCCGGGCATGCATATCCTGTCTTCGCTTCAGGCCGTCGCACACGGGTCAGACTCCGTGCAGTATTTCCAGTGGCGTAAAAGCCGCGGTTCCGTTGAAAAATTCCACGGTGCCGTCGTCGATCATGTCGGACATATCGACACCCGCGTTGGGCGTGAAGTGCAGGAATTGGGTGACATACTCAACAAACTCGCACCGGTGGCAGGAAGTCGGGTTGACGCCAAAGTCGCCATCATTTTCGACTGGGAAAGCCGCTGGGCAATGGATAACGCCCAAGGGCCACGCAACGCGGGGCTGTTCTATGAGAAAACCGTCACCGAGCATTATCGTACGTTCTGGGAACAAGGCGTGGCGGTGGATATCATCAACGCCGATGTCGATCTCAGCGACTATCAGCTCGTGATCGCACCGATGCTCTACATGGTACGCGATGGCTTTGCCGAACGTGTCGATGCCTTCGTCAAACAAGGCGGCCGCTTCGTCACCACCTACTGGTCTGGCGTCGTCAACGAAACCGATCTGTGTCACCAAAACGGTTTCCCTGGCCCGCTGCGTCCGATCATGGGGATCTGGGCAGAAGAAATCGATGGGCTGTACGATCATGAAAGTAACAGCATCAGCGGTCTGGACGGCAACGAGCAACGTCTGGTCGGCCCGTATCAGGTCACCCACCTGTGCGAGCTAATTCACCTTGAAGGTGCGCGGGCGCTGGCAACCTATGACAGCGATTTCTACGCGGGTCGTCCGGCCGTTACGGTCAATGATTACGGCAAGGGTCAAACCTATTACATCGCATCGCGTAACGATCTCGCCTTCCAGCGTGATTTCTTCACCACGCTGATACAGACGCTGGATTTACCGCGTGCGCTACCGACCGGCCTGCCCTACGGCATTGTCGCTCATCGTCGTGATGACGGGGAAAGTGAGTTTATCTTCGTACAGAACTACACGGCAACGCCGCAACAGATCGCGCTGCCTGCCACCTACGAGGAAATGACCACGGGCAGCACACTTTCAGGGGCGCTCGACCTGTCAGGCTACGGCTGCCGGATTCTACGCCGCGCGCTACAGTAAGGCTCATGCTTGTCGGTTAAGCATAACGATACTGGGCGAGCACAGTGCAGATGTTCCTACGGAACTTCATCACCGTGTGTCGCCTAACAGTAATGTTACGTGGACGGCATTATCATACGCACGCTGATAAACAAACGAAGAGGTGACTACGATGGGCAAGATTCACAATTTTCGGAAATTGTTCGCATCAATGTTGGGTAAGCAAATTACCGAGATTGAAATCGCTTCACCGCTAGACAAAGAAAACTTGCAGCAACTGGTAACCGCCTTTGGCGGCAAAGAAAATATCGTCAGTCTGGATGCCTGTATCACCCGCCTGCGGGTCGAGGTTCACAGCCTGCGGCTGGTTAACAGCGACAGTCTGCAAAAACTGGGCGCTATCGGCGTGATCATCGTCGGCCATCAGGTGCAGGCCATCTTCGGCACCCAGTCGGATAACCTGCGGCGCGAGTTAGCCGCCTGGTTTGAGGATGATGGAGCAGAAGCGCGGTAGCGGTTTTAAGTCTGCTCGGTCGCTATTTCTTAGCCACATTTTTATGCCACTATTGAAGCAGTTTCGTGCGCGATAATACCGTCATTTTCATGCTACCTCGTAGCACGCGCCCGACACGGGGCGGCTCAAACGCCGCCCGCCCCGTGACCCCTAGGCTTTTGGCGGAAATTATGCCGCTACGCGGTCCCATCGGTATTCATGCCCGCTAACCGAGCCGCCAGTGACGCGTTCCCGACGCGGCACTGGCTTTCGCGGCATCCATGCCGCTCACTCGGCGGTCAAGCCTACCGATGCATAATTTTTTACGCCGGATAACAACCATACCCCCATACATTCACAACATTTGTGGCGCACGAAACCATCTTCACGTCCGCATAAAAATCACCACTTCGAAGGTATCAATTTCTTAGTAACGACTCGCGCGATTCAACAGTTCAATATCTTCTGCTGGCAGCACCAGCCGCGTCGCGCCCGCCAGTTCGGCTACCTGTTCCAGCGACGTCGCACTGGCGATTGGGGCAGTGATGCTCGGGCGTGCGATCAGCCATGCCAGCGCGACCTGCGATGGCGTCGTCTGATGCGCATTCGCCACGCTATCCAACGCTTCCAAAATGGTGCGACCGCGCTCGTTCAGGTATTTTTCTACTACGCCCTGCCCGCGTGCGCTTTTCGACGCATCCTTCGGCTGACGATACTTGCCTGACAGAAACCCGCTAGCCAGCGAATAGTAGCTAATGACGCCAATCCCCTGCTCACGCACCAGCGGCTCTAGCGCGGCCTCATAACCCTGCCGATCGTACAAATTGTATTCCGGTTGCAGCGTTTCATAACGCGCCAGATGGTTGGCTTTACTGACTTTCAGCGCCTCCGCCAGACGCGTCGCACTGTAGTTAGACGCCCCAATCGCGCGCACTTTGCCCTCTTTAATCAGCGCATCAAACGCGGCCAGCGTTTCTTCCAGCGGTGTATCTTTGTCGTCAGTATGTGCCTGATAGAGATCGATGTAGTCAGTTTGCAAACGCTGTAATGAGGCCTCGACCGCCTGTCGAATATAGCGGGGAGACAGCCCTTTCTTGCCATCGCCTAAATCCATACCCACTTTGGTGGCAAGAATGACCTTGTCACGCTGGCCGCTTTTTTTCAGCCAGTTACCGATGATGGTTTCAGATTCACCGCCCTGATTGCCGGGAGCCCAGCGCGAATAGACATCAGCGGTATCAATGAAATTCAGCCCGTGCGCCAGCAGCGCATCCAACAGGCTGAACGACGTCGATTCGTCAACCGTCCAGCCAAAGACATTACCGCCGAAAGAAAAAGGTGGAACCACGATCCCAGAACGTCCAAGCTCACGTGTGGTATCTGATACTGACATAATCACTCTCCTTTTGAATCATGCAGAAAACATCATGAAAAGCCCCGCCAGCCTGCAACCTCAAGTAGGCCGACGTCACTTTCTGTGTGGAATAAGAATAATGAATGATCAGAAAAGTGCGAATAACGAGACGTAGCATTTAGTTTAGATAAAATCCCAAGGTATAATTGTTTTTTTGCGTTCTTCCTCTCATTTTTAATGCACGCGTTACATAAAATGACGTGGAAAATTAGGCCTGCCTCATATTTGGAGCACACATGTCCCTGTCCCATATCGCGCAATTTATTCTGGCGCTGGTTGTTGTTGCGGCGCTGGCACTACTCGTCTGCCGCGATCGTAAAAGTATTCGTATTCGTTTTATTATTCAGTTACTCGTCATCGAAATTTTGCTCGCTTATTTCTTCCTGTACTCCGACATCGGATTAGGCGCAGTCAAAGGGGTCGCAGCGCTATTCGACAAACTACTCGGATTTGCAGGTCAAGGGACGGACTTCGTATTCGGTGACATGGTTAACAGTGAGAAGAACCTGATTTCCTTCTTCTTTAAAGTGCTCTGCCCTATCGTCTTCATTTCCGCGCTGATCGGTATCCTGCAACACATTAAAGTGCTGCCCATCATCATCCGCGCGATTGGTACGGTTCTGTCCAAAGTAAACGGCATGGGTAAACTGGAATCCTTTAACGCAGTCAGTTCACTGATTCTCGGCCAGTCCGAAAACTTCATTGCCTACAAAGACATTCTGGGCAAGATGTCCGAAAAACGCATGTACACCATGTCCGCGACCGCCATGTCGACCGTTTCGATGTCTATCGTCGGTGCGTACATGTCTATGCTGGATGCCAAATTCGTCGTTGCCGCGCTGATTCTGAACATGTTCAGTACCTTCATCGTGCTGTCGCTGATCAACCCCTACAAAGTCGGTGAAGAGCAGGAATTGCAGTTGGGTAATCTGCATGAAAATCAGAGCTTCTTTGAAATGCTGGGCGAATACATTCTGGCAGGCTTCAAAGTGGCCGTTATCGTTGCAGCGATGCTGATCGGCTTCATTGCACTGATTGCCGCGGTCAATGCGATTTTCAGCGCCATTTTTGGCATCAGCTTCCAGGAAGTCCTCGGCTACGTGTTCTATCCGTTCGCCTGGATCATGGGTATCCCGTCTCACGAAGCCCTTCAGGTTGGTAGCATCATGGCAACCAAACTGGTTTCTAACGAATTTGTGGCGATGCTGGAACTGCAAAAAGTAGCAGGCGAACTGTCTCCGCGCAGCGTGGGCATCCTGTCTGTGTTCCTGGTGTCCTTCGCCAACTTCTCGTCCATCGGTATTATTGCCGGTGCGATTAAAGGTCTGAACGAACAACAGGGCAACGTGGTTTCCCGTTTCGGCCTGAAACTGGTTTACGGTTCTACGCTGGTGAGCATCCTTTCCGCCGCTATCGCCGGTCTGGTGCTGTAATCCTTCATCACGTTATAAAATTTTTATCTCTATCCGGCGGCCTTATGCTGCCGGATTCTTTTTCCTACAAACCCTGACATATCTTCCATAATTCCTTCATTTTTGTCCGGCATCCCTTGTTTAAACTAGTAAAATAAGGCCATTGGTCTAATAACGTGCTGGGTATGACAGCCAACGCACATGCAGCGTGAAGTATGCGGCTACGCCGTGCCTCCCGCGCAACCTGGAGAGAGTAATCCATCACTATGAATGCCAAACGTATCCGAGGCCTGCTGGTAATTGCCGCCGTTATCGCTATTGCCGTACTGATCTGGCGCCATTTTACCCAGGTACCGCCTGCCGCCCCTGGCACGAGTGAACAGCATGCCGCCCGTACGTCACATTCGGGAAGCAATAGCAATGGCGGTGGACGCCGCGCTGCTATGCGCACGCTGGCCCCTGTGCAGGCTGCGATGACGCAATCCGCTTCCGTGCCCTATTATCTGTCCGGGTTAGGCACCGTGACAGCGGCCAACACCGTGACGCTGCGCAGTCGGGTGAACGGGCAATTGATGGCGTTACACTTTCAGGAAGGGCAACAGGTTAAGGCTGGCGAGCTGCTGGCGGAAATCGACCCGCGTCCTTTTCAGGTTGAGCTGACGCAGGCTCAGGGACAGTTGGCAAAAGATCAGGCCTCACTGGCTAACGCCCGACAGGATTTAGCGCGCTATCAGCAGTTGGTGAAAACCAGCCTGATCTCCCGTCAAGAACTGGATGCGCAGACCGCCGCCGTTCGTCAGGCGGAAGGCACGCTAAAAGCCGATGAAGGTGCCGTCGCCAGCGCACAGCTTCAGCTGGATTACAGCAAAATCACCGCCCCTATCAGCGGTCGGATCGGTTTAAAACAGGTCGATGTGGGGAATTACATCACCAGCGGCGACACCAATGGCATTGTCGTGATTACGCAGACCTACCCTATCGATGTGGTCTTTACCGTACCGGAAGCGGAAATCTCCACGATTCTGAGTGCGCAGAAATCAGGTCAGCCGCCCGTGGTAGAAGCCTGGGATCGTGCTAATCAAAAGAAACTCTCGCAGGGCATCCTGCTGAGCATGGACAACCAGATCGACGCCACCACGGGCACGATCAAGCTCAAAGCGCGTTTTGACAATCTGGACGATGCCCTGTTCCCGAACCAGTTCGTGAATATCCGCATGAAGGTCGACACGCTGAAAAATGCCGTCGTCGCGCCGTCCGCCGCCGTACAAATGGGCAATGAAGGCCGCTTCGTCTGGATTCTGAATGATAAAAATGAAGTGAGTAAGCGTCAGGTTACCACCAGCATTCAGTACGGCCAGCTAGTTGTGGTGACCGCCGGGCTGGACGCGAATGTTCAGGTCGTGACCGACGGTATCGACCGCCTGACCGAAGGCGCGAAAGTGGAAGTCATTCCCTCTGCGTTGACGGAGAAAACGCCCGCAATCGCTGGGGAGAAATCCTGATGCAGGATACCGTTCCAGCCAGCGGCGGTGGGCCGTCACGCCTGTTTATTCTGCGTCCGGTCGCCACGACGCTGCTGATGATCGCCATTCTGCTGGCCGGTATTATCGGCTATCGGGCGCTGCCGGTGTCCGCGCTGCCTGAAGTCGATTATCCGACGATTCAGGTCATTACCCTGTATCCCGGTGCCAGCCCGGACGTGGTGACCTCGGCGATTACCGCGCCGCTGGAGCGGCAGTTCGGACAGATGTCCGGGCTAAAACAGATGTCGACGCAGAGCGCAGGCGGCGCATCCGTTATCACGCTCCAGTTCCAGCTTGAGCTATCGCTGGACGTCGCCGAACAGGATGTACAGGCCGCTATCAATGCGGCCAGCAACCTGCTGCCTAACGATCTGCCCTACCCACCGACCTACAGCAAGGTCAATCCGGCGGATCCGCCGATTATGACGCTGGCCGTCACCTCCAGCGCCATGTCGATGACGCAGGTGCAGGACATGGTGGACAACCGCATCGCGCAGAAAATCTCGCAGGTGGCGGGCGTCGGGCTAGTATCGTTAGCCGGTGGGCAACGTCCGGCAGTACGGGTCAGGCTGAACGCGCCAGCGCTGGCAGCGTACGGTTTGACCAGCGAAACGATCCGCACCGCCATTACTGCCGCCAACGTGAATTCCGCCAAGGGGAGCCTGGATGGTCCGACGCGCTCGGTGACGCTCTCCGCCAACGATCAGATGAAATCCGTTGATGATTACCGCAAGCTGATTGTTGCATGGAAGAATGGCGCGCCGGTGCGGCTTCAGGATGTCGCAACGATTGAGCAGGCCGCCGAGAACATTCATCTCGGTGCCTGGGCGAATCGGCAGCAGGCGATCATTATTAACGTTCAGCGCCAGCCGGGTGCCAACGTCATCACGACCACGGACAGCATTAGCAAGATGCTGCCCGCGTTGAAAGCCAGCCTGCCGAATTCCGTCGAAGTCACCACGCTGACTGACCGCACCACCAGCATTCGCGCCTCGGTGAAAGACGTCCAGTTCGAACTGCTGCTGGCTATCGCGCTGGTCGTGATGGTGATTTACCTGTTCTTGCGTAACGCCGTCGCCACGCTGATCCCCAGCATTGCCGTGCCGCTGTCGCTGATTGGCACCTTTGCCGCCATGTATTTTCTCGGTTTCTCCATCAATAACCTGACGCTCATGGCGCTGACCATCGCCACCGGTTTCGTGGTGGATGATGCCATCGTGGTGATTGAAAACATCGCCCGCTATATCGAAAAAGGGGAAAAACCGCTTAACGCGGCGCTGAAAGGCGCGGGGGAAATCGGCTTCACCATTATCTCTCTGACCTTCTCCCTCATCGCGGTGCTGATCCCGCTGCTGTTTATGGGCGATATCGTCGGACGCCTGTTCCGCGAATTCGCCGTCACACTGGCGGTGTCTATCCTGATTTCCGCCGTCGTTTCGCTCACGCTGACGCCCATGATGTGCGCACGAATGCTGAGCCATCAGTCGCTGCGTAAACAGAACCGCTTTACCCGCGCCAGCGAACGTTTCTTCACTCGCCTGATTGATGCCTACGGCGTCTGGCTGCGTAAGGTGTTGAATCATCCGTGGCTGACACTCAGCGTCGCGCTCGGTACGCTGCTGCTGACAGTTTTGCTCTATATCTGGATCCCGAAAGGCTTCTTCCCGATACAGGATAACGGCATCATTCAGGGCACCGTGCAGGCACCGCAGACGGTCTCGTTCAGCAATATGGCCGACCGCCAGCAGCGTGTCGCATCCATCATCATGAAAGATCCGACGGTGGAAAGCGTGTCCTCGTTCATCGGCGTTGACGGCACAAACGCCGCGCTGAACAGCGGCCGACTGCAAATCAACCTGAAACCGCTCAGTGAACGCAGCGAACGTATTCCAGAGATCATCAGCCGTCTGCAACAGCAAACTGCCCAGATCCCCGGCATTCAGCTGTATCTGCAACCGGTGCAGGATCTCACCATCGACACCCAGATTAGCCGCACGCAATACCAGTTTACCTTGCAGGCGATGTCGCTGGACGAGCTGAGCGAGTGGGTGCCAAAGCTGATGACCGAGTTGAAAAAACTGCCGCAGCTAGAGGATGTCAGCAGCGACTGGCAAGACGGCGCAGCGGTCGCCTACGTCAACGTGAACCGCGACAGCGCTAGCCGTCTGGGTATTACAATGTCACAGGTCGATAGCGCGCTGTACAATGCCTTTGGTCAGCGACTAGTTTCCACCATCTATACGCAGGCCAGCCAGTATCGCGTGGTGCTGGAGCACGATACGACCAACAACACCGGTCTGGACGCGCTGAATGAAGTGCGCCTCATCAGCAGCGACGGCGGAACCATTCCGCTCAGCAGTATTGCTACCATTGAGGAGCGTCAGGGGCCGCTGGCGATCAACCATATCGACCAGTTCCCGTCGACGACAATCTCCTTCAACGTCGCTAAAGGCTATGCGCTGGGCGAAGCGGTTGATGCCATCACGCAGGCCGAGCAGCAGATGAATCTGCCTGCGGATATTACCACTCGTTTTCAGGGCAGTACGCTGGCGTTCCAGTCGGCACTGAGCAGCACCGTGTGGCTCATTGTGGCGGCGATTGTCGCGATGTACATTGTGCTTGGCGTGCTATACGAGAGCTTTATTCACCCGATCACCATCTTGTCTACGCTGCCAACGGCGGGCGTCGGCGCACTGCTGGCGCTCATGATGGCGGGGAATGAGCTGGATGTGATCGCCATTATCGGGATCATTTTGCTCATCGGGATCGTGAAGAAAAACGCCATCATGATGATCGACTTCGCGCTGGCGGCGGAGCGAGAACAGGGCATGAAACCGTATGACGCGATTTATCAGGCCTGTCTGCTACGTTTCCGGCCGATTTTGATGACCACTATGGCGGCGCTGCTGAGTGCGCTGCCGCTGATGCTGAGCACCGGCGTCGGCGCAGAACTGCGCCAGCCGCTGGGGATCTGTATGGTCGGCGGCCTGATCATGAGCCAAGTCCTGACGCTGTTTACCACACCGGTGATCTACCTGCTGTTTGATCGTCTGGCGACGCGATTCCGCCGTGCGCCACGTCAGGAGGAAGAAACCGAGTGAAGTTCTTCGCCCTGTTCATCCACCGCCCCGTCGCCACCCTGCTGCTGACGCTGGCCATCGCGCTCTGTGGCGTATTAGGTTTCCGCCTGCTGCCGGTGTCGCCGCTGCCGCAGGTGGATTTCCCAGTGATCTCGGTCAGCGCCTCGCTGCCCGGTGCTTCGCCGGAAACCATGGCCTCTGCCGTCGCCACGCCGCTGGAGCGGGCACTTGGCAGGATCGCGGGCGTCAGCGAAATGACTTCCACCAGCTCACTCGGTAGTACGCGTGTCATTCTGGTATTTAATCTCGACAGGGATATCAACGGCGCGGCGCGTGATGTGCAGGCAGCTATTAACGCGGCACAGAATCTGTTGCCGTCCGGCATGTCCAGCCGTCCGACCTACCGCAAAGTCAATCCGTCCGACGCCCCCGTCATGATTCTGACGCTGACCTCGGACACCTACAGTCAGGGACAGCTGTACGACTTTGCTTCTACCCAGCTGTCGCAAAAAATTTCGCAGATGGAAGGCGTTGGCGATGTCTCCATCGGCGGGAGTTCGCTGCCCGCCGTGCGCGTCGCGCTGAATCCAGTGGCGCTGTTTAATCAGGGAATTTCCCTCGATGAGGTACGGCAGGCTATCGCGCAGGCAAACGTGCGCCAGCCGCTGGGGAACGTGGAAAACAGCCAGAAAAGCTGGCAGATACAAACCAATGATGAGCTCAAAACCGCCGATGCCTACGCGCCGCTGATTATCCACTACAACAACGGGGCCGCCGTCCGCCTGAGCGACGTCGCCACGGTAGAAGATTCGGTGCAGAACTCCCGTAACGCGGGGATGGCGAACTCGAAGCCTGCGATTCTGGTGATGATTCGCCGCGCGCCGGATGCCAACATTATCACCACGGTAGACAATATCCGCGCCGCGATGCCAGAACTGCGTGCCAGCCTGCCTGCCGAAATACAGCTGGACGTCGCGCAGGATCGTTCACCCACCATTCGCGCCTCGCTGGCGGAGGTCGAGCAATCGCTGATTATCGCCGTCGCGCTGGTTATTCTGGTCGTCTTCCTGTTCCTGCGTTCAGCCCGTGCAACCGCCATTCCAGCGCTGGCCGTCCCGGTGTCGCTTATCGGCACCTTCGCCGCCATGTACCTGTGCGGCTTTAGTCTGAACAACCTGTCGCTGATGGCGCTTACCATTGCCACCGGTTTCGTGGTGGATGACGCCATCGTGGTGCTGGAGAATATTTCCCGCCACATCGAAGCCGGCATGAAGCCGCTACAGGCATCGCTTCAGGGCGTGCGCGAAGTGGGGTTTACCGTCTTATCGATGAGTCTGTCGCTGGTGGCGGTGTTCATCCCACTGCTGCTGATGGATGGCTTGCCGGGGCGATTATTCCGCGAATTCGCCGTCACGCTGTCGGTAGCGATCATGATTTCGCTACTGATCTCGCTGACGCTGACGCCGATGCTGTGCGCCCGCCTGCTGCGTGCTGTACCCAAGCGTAGCCAGCCGCGCATCCGTGGCTTTAATCGTGTATTGCTCGCCATGCAGCAAGGCTACGGGCGCTCGCTGAAATGGGTGCTCAACCATGCGCGCTGGGTGTTGCTGCTCCTGCTGGGAACGATCGCGCTCAACGTCTGGCTGTACATCAGCATTCCCAAGACCTTCTTCCCAGAGCAGGACACGGGCAGGCTGATGGGCTTCATTCAGGCCGATCAGAGTATTTCTTTTCAGGCCATGACGGTGAAACTCCAGAACTTCATGACCATTGTCAGCAGCGACCCGGCGGTGGATAACGTGAACGGGTTTACCGGCGGATCGCGCACCAACAGCGGCTCGATGTTTATCTCACTGAAACCGCTGTCCGAACGTGATGTATCGGCACAGCAGGTGATCAGTCGCCTGCGCGTCAAGCTGGCAAAAGAACCCGGTGCCAACCTGTTTTTAATGCCGGTGCAGGATATTCGTATCGGCGGGCGGGAAGCGAGCGCCGGATACCAGTACACGCTGCTGTCTGACGATTTGAGCGAGCTGCGCATCTGGGAACCCAAGATTCGTGCTGCTTTCAGCAAACTCCCTGAGCTGGCCGATGTGAACTCCGATCAGCAGGATAAAGGCGCGGAAATGGCGCTCACTTACGATCGCGATGCGATGGCGCAGCTCGGCATCAGCGTTTCTGCCGCTAACGCGCTGCTCAATAACGCCTTCGGACAGCGCCAGATTTCGACCATTTACCAGCCGTTAAACCAATACAAGGTGGTGATGGAAGTGGACGACGCCTACACGCAGGATGTCAGTTCACTGAACAAGATGTTCGTGATCAATAACGAAGGTAAGCCTATCCCGCTCTCTTATTTCGCCAGTTGGAAGCCGATCAACTCGCCGCTGTCGGTGAACCATCAGGGGCTGTCCGCCGCCTCGACGATCTCTTTTAACCTGCCAGAGGGCACCGATCTTTCCAGCGCGACGGCAGCGATAGAAAGAACCATGACGTCGCTGGGCGTGCCGTCAGCGGTACGCGGTCAATTCTCCGGTACCGCACAGGCATTCCAGCAGTCGCAGTCTTCCCAACTGTTGCTGATTCTGGCAGCGATTATCACCGTGTATATCGTGCTGGGCGTGCTGTATGAAAGCTACGTCCACCCGCTGACGATTCTGTCTACCCTGCCCTCGGCAGGCGTGGGCGCGCTGCTGGCGCTGGAGTGGTTCGGCGCACCGTTTAGTCTGGTGGCGCTGATTGGCATCATGCTGCTGATTGGGATCGTGAAGAAGAACGCGATCATGATGGTGGATTTTGCGCTGGTGGCACAGCGCAGCAGCGGGTTAAGCGCACAGGACGCCATTTTTCAGGCCTGCCTGCTGCGTTTCCGCCCGATTATGATGACCACGTTAGCCGCGCTGTTTGGCGCACTGCCGCTGGTGTTGACCAGCGGTGATGGCGCGGAACTGCGCCAACCGCTCGGCATCACGATTGTCGGCGGGCTGGTGATGAGCCAAATCCTCACGCTGTATACCACTCCAGTGGTGTATCTGTTTTTCGACAAGCTGAGGAATATTCGGCGCAAAAAACCGGAGAAGGATTTGTCACTGTCGTGACGGAATAGGATTAACGTTAACTATCTAATTAATATGCTATTTATGGGGATATTTCGTGCGCTCAAGCTTCACCGTTTTTCTAATAGCGCCCCGAACGCGCCCGACCAAGGGCGGCTCAATTGCCGTCGCCCTTGGAACCCTGGCTTGTGGCGCTAAATTGTACCGCTACGCGGTGCCTTCGTCGAAAGCCGTCTCTTTACGGGCCGCCAGTGACGCGCTCCAGGCGCGGCAGCGGCTTTCGTGGCGTCCATGCCGCTTATCCGAGAGTATGCATTTCCCTCAGCATAATTTACGCCAAGGAAAATGCTCAGCGCACGAAACCTCTCCGAGATAATAATATTCGTGCTTTGAGAGCACCATGCGAAATGTGAGGACACCACCGACTATGCCCAATGTATTCAACAATCCAGAGGGTCATGAAAGATGACCCAACCAGCCTCCGTCCGCTGGCAGCTCTGGATTGTTGCCTTTGGCTTCTTTATGCAGACGCTGGATACCACCATCGTGAATACCGCGCTGCCTTCGATGGCCGCGAGTCTGAATGAAAGCCCGCTGCATATGCATTCGGTGATTGTTTCCTATGTGCTGACCGTCGCGGTGATGTTGCCCGCCAGTGGCTGGCTGGCGGATCGCATCGGCGTAAAAAACATCTTTTTCACCGCGATTCTGCTGTTTACGCTCGGATCACTGCTGTGCGCCCGTTCGGAGACGCTGAATGAACTGTTGGTTTCACGCGTCATTCAGGGTGTCGGCGGCGCGATGATGGTGCCGGTAGGCCGCCTGACAGTGATGAAGATCGTCCCACGCGATCAGTATATGGCGGCGATGACATTCGTAACGCTGCCCGGCCAGATTGGCCCACTAATGGGACCGGCGCTCGGCGGCTTTCTGGTGGAATACGCCAGCTGGCACTGGATTTTCCTCATCAACCTGCCAGTCGGCATTATCGGCGCGTTGGCAACCTGGTTCCTGATGCCCAATTACACCATGCGCACCCAACGCTTCGATATCAGCGGCTTCCTCTGGCTCGCCGTTGGGATGGCAACGCTGACATTGGCGCTGGACGGCAACCGCAGTCTGGGCATTCCGCCAATTGCCATTTTCGCGTTAATCGCCGTCGGGCTGATCGCGCTATTAAGCTACTGGCTGCACGCCCGTCACAACAAACGGGCGCTGTTTAACCTGCATCTGTTCGACACATCCACCTTTTCTATCGGCCTGACAGGCGGGCTCTTGGCGCGCATCGGCAGCGGCATGTTGCCGTTTATGACGCCGCTGTTTTTACAGTTGGGAATGGGATTCTCTCCGTTCCACGCTGGGCTGATGATGGTGCCGATGGTGCTAGGCAGCATGGGAATGAAGCGGATCGTGGTGCAGGTCGTCAACCGACTCGGCTACCGCCGCGTGCTGATTATCTCCACGCTGCTGCTGGCGCTGATCACGGCGCTGTTTGCACTGGTTGCGCTAATGAAATGGATCTGGATGATCCCAATTGTGCTGTTCTTCCTCGGTACGGTAAACGCCGTTCGCTTCTCCACCATGAACACGCTGACGTTGAAGGATCTGCCGGATACGCTCGCCAGCGGCGGCAATAGCCTGCTGTCGATGACCATGCAGCTGTCCACCAGCCTCGGCGTCAGCATCGCAGGCATTCTGCTGGGCATGTTTTCCCAGCCGCACATGGCGGCGGGAAGCGGCGAAACGCACATGGTGTTTATTTACACCTATCTCAGCATGATCGTCATCATCGCCCTGCCCGTGTTGATTTTTAATCGCGTGCCAATGGACAGCGTCAAGCAGTCAACGCTGCCGCGTAAATCGTGAGGTCGTCATGAAATTCGGAATCACCGCTAAACTGTTTCTCGCGATTTTCGCCACCTGCATGCTGGTGCTGATTACCATGCACTGGGGTGTGCGCGCCAGCTTCGAGCGTGGCTTTATCGACTACATTAAGCGCGGCAACGAACAGCGGGTCACGCAACTGCGCGATGCACTGGCGGAGCAATATCAGCAGCACGGCAACTGGTCATTCCTGCGTAACAATGAGCGTCTGGTGTTCAAGATGCTGCACTCGATGGATCAGAACAACGATACCGACAACAGCATGCAAGGATGGCGAGTCCGTCTTTGGGTGCTCGATACTGGTAAACGCAAACTGTTTGGCTCTCCCGCTCCCATCCCGAACGAAGGCACCTGGCAGCCGATTGAGGTGCAAAACCAAACGGTCGGCTGGATTGTCGCCTCGCCCGTTGAACGCCTGACCCGCAACGCCGATATCAGTTTCGATCAACAGCAGCAGCGCACCAGTTGGCTGATTGTCGCACTCTCGACGCTGCTCGCGATTATCGCCACCTGGCTCACCGCGCGTGGCCTGCTCGCGCCCGTCAAGCGGTTGGTCAACGGCATGCACAGTTTGGCATCGGGGGATTTCAGTACGCGCGTGACGGCAAGCTCGCACGATGAACTAGGCAGGCTGGCGCAAGACTTCAACCAGCTAGCCATCACGCTGGAAAAAAACGAGCAGTCCCGTCGCGCGTTTATGGCCGACGTATCCCACGAGTTGAGAACGCCGCTGGCGGTGCTGCGTGGCGAGCTGGAAGCCTTGCAGGATGGCGTACGTAAACCCGACTCGAATTCTCTGCACTCGCTCCAGTCTGAAGTCGCGACGCTGACCAAACTGGTGGACGATCTGCATCAGCTCACCCTATCCGATCGCGGGGCGCTGGCCTACCGCAAAACGTCCGTGGACGTGGTGCAAATTCTGCATATTGCTATCGCCGCGTTTCATGAACGTTTCCAGAAAAAGCAGATTACGCTCACCACCGCTTTACCGACTCAGGCTGGCGTCTTTGGTGACCCGGACCGGCTGAGCCAGCTATTTAATAACCTTCTGGAAAACAGCCTGCGCTACACGGATGAGCAGGGTCAGTTGACCATTACGGTGGTTCAGCAGCATAAACGCTGGGCGATTATCTGGCAGGACAGCGCCCCCGGTGTGACCGACGAACAGCTCACGCTGATTTTCGAGCGCTTTTACCGTGCGGAAAGTTCGCGCAACCGCGCCAGCGGCGGCTCCGGGCTGGGGCTGGCGATCTGCAATAATATCGTTGAGGCGCATAGCGGACGGCTGTATGCTGAACATTCACCATTAGGGGGAGTGATGATTACCATCGAGCTTCCCTTGCACGAAGCTGATTAAGATCCACACCTAAATAAGCAGAGCTATGACAACCGCACCCGATTTCGCTATGGCATCACCGATTCTGATCGTCGAAGATGAGCCCAAATTGGGGCAACTGCTGGTGGATTACCTTCAGGCAGCGGACTATGCCACGCACTGGCTGCCCAACGGCAACGATGTCGTCGAGTGGGTGCGGCAGCATTCTCCTTCACTCATTTTGCTGGATTTAATGCTGCCGGGCTGCGACGGCCTGACGCTCTGCCGCACTATCCGCCAGTTTTCCAACGTGCCGATTATTATGGTCACCGCCCGTAGCGAAGAGATCGATCGCCTGCTGGGGCTGGAAATTGGTGCCGACGACTATATTTGTAAGCCCTTCAGCCCGCGTGAAGTGGTCGTGCGCGTCAGAACGCTGCTGCGCCGCTGCGGCTGGCAAAATGACGGGCTGAAAGCCGCAGAGAAAACCGAAACGGCCCTGTTGATTGATAAAAGCGGCTTTCAGGCCAGCTATCTGGGGCAGAACCTTGACCTGACGCCAGCAGAGTTTCGCCTGCTCAAGACGCTCTCCACCGAGCCGGGCAAGGTGTTTTCTCGCGAGGCGCTGCTGGATAAGCTCTACGACGATTATCGCGTCGTGACCGACCGCACCATCGATAGCCACATCAAAAATCTTCGCCGCAAGCTGGAACAGCTAGACGAAGAGACCTCATTTATCCGCACGGTATACGGCATCGGCTATCGCTGGGAAGCCGCGCCCTGTAATGAGGTATAACGCCCACCGCCTTATGATGTTATGGAGACCATGTTGAACGGACCAGACCCTGATAACCGCTACCCCATGGCCGGTTTCCCCCAAGTGTGTTTCATCAAGAATGTTGTCACCAACCCGAATATTGAAATTGGCGACTACACCTATTATGACGATCCCGATGGCGCGGAAAATTTCGAGCAAAATGTGCTCTACCACTATCCGTTTCTCGGCGATAAATTAATCATCGGTAAATTTTGCGCTATCGCGCGTGGCGCAAAATTTATCATGAACGGGGCCAATCATCGGCTTTCCGGCCTGTCTACCTACCCGTTTCAGATTTTTGGCAACGGCTGGGAGAAAGTGACGCCCAAGCCCGGCGATCTGCCTTACAAAGGTGATACCCTCATCGGCAATGATGTCTGGATTGGCTATGACGCGCTGATCATGCCCGGCATCCGCATTGGAAATGGCGCCATCATTGCGTCACGCGCCGTGGTCACCGCCGATGTGCCCGCTTATACGGTCGTTGGCGGCAATCCGGCCAAAATCCTTAAATCCCGTTTTGCGCCGGACATCATCGATACACTGGAAACACTGTGCTGGTGGGACTGGCCGATAGAAAAAATCACGCGTCATCTGGAAATCATCGCGGCTGGCGATATTGCGGCGCTGCAAGCTGTCCATCTGTCAGAGTAATCGTCTTCCGTTCCACATGAATCCTTCCACACGAAGAAGAGGCTTTCACGCTAATGACTGCGCTATTTTCCGAAACCACCCGAATCGAGACACCTCGCCTGCTGCTGCGTCCGCTCTATCGTGATGATGCGCCTGCGCTGTTCGCCTTTATGTCCGACCCGGTTGTGATGCGCTTCTGGAATCATCCGCCCTGGCAGCACATCGAGCAGGCGCACGACGCGATTGACGAACACTGGAGCGCGCTGTGCGCCGGGCAGCACATGAAGCTGGGTCTGGAAGTCAAAGAGAGCGGCGAACTGATCGGCACCTGCGTGCTGTTCAACCTTGAGATTGAGTCTAAACGCGCCGAGATCGGCTACTGTCTGGCGGCGAGTGCGCAAGGCAAAGGCTATATGGCGGAGGCGCTCTCTGCGCTGCGGGATTTTGCCTTTGAAACGGCGGGACTCAGCCGACTGGAAGCCGAAATCGATCCCCGCAATATGGCCTCAGCCCGCTCGCTGGAACGACTGGGATTCACGCAGGAAGGGCTGTTAAAGCAGCGGTGGATCGTAGACGGCGAGGTGTCCGACTCTGCGCTATACGGTCTGCTGGCGGCTAAGCGTTAGCCTAATGTTGATCGTTTAAGGATCGAGATACCGGGGCGACCACGGTGTGAGGCATCCCTGCGGGAACCTCCTCACCGTGTTTCCCCTATAAAATGCAAACGCATTTTAAATGCCGCTTGTGGCAGCCCGTCAGGGCGAGCACAGGGACTGTGCGAGTAAATCCATGCTTAAGTGACTGGTATTAGGCTCTAGCTCCCCATCCCCTTCCCATGCTGGTCAAAAATACTGTCTGACTTAATGAAAATTTTGTCATTTTCTCTTTTCCCAAGGCTGCTACTCTTTTAAGCCTACAATAATAACGGGTATCACCTCGCACACAGTGCGGGACAGGGGTAACCTGCAACAGTACAGATAAGGGGAAAAGTGTATGTCAGGCTTAGTGAATGGCAAATGGGTTAACGGCGATGTCGCAGCGGAAGAGATCAAAAACGGGGCGTTCCACCGCGAAGAAACCAAATTTCGGCAAACCGAGCTGGTGCCAGAGGCAGGTCGTTACCAGCTTTTTGTCTCCTACCTCTGCCCGTGGGCATCGCGCACGCTGATTTTCCGCAAGCTGAAAGGGCTGGAGAACATCATTTCCCTCTCCGTTGCCAACCCGCGTATCGCCGATAACGGCTGGGAATTTGCCACGCCACAGGATGCCGGCGAGCATGTGGGTGAGATAAACTACCTGCACCAGCTGTACACCGCCAGCGTGCCCGACTACACCGGAAAGGTATCAGTCCCTGTGCTGTGGGATCGGGTAGAAGGCCGCATCGTGAATAACGAATCGGCGGATATCATCCGCATGTTGAACAGCGAATTTAACGACCTGACCGGCAATCACCTTGATTTCTACCCGTCAGAGCTGCGCAGCGAGATCGACCGCTGGAACGAAACCGTGTACCACAACGTCAACAACGGCGTGTATAAGACCGGGTTCGCCAAAACGCAGGAACACTATAACGATGCTGTCACCACGCTCTTCGCCACGCTGAACGAACTGGACGATCATCTGGGTCGCCATCGTTATATCATCGGCGACACGCTGACCGAGGCCGACTGGCGTCTGTTTGTGACGCTGGTGCGTTTTGACGTGGCCTACCACGGCGCGTTCAAATGTAATCTGAAGCGCATTGCCGACTACCCGAACCTGTCGAACTACCTGCGTGAACTGTACCAGTGGCCGGGCGTCGCGGAGACGGTCAATATCGAGCACATCAAAGCGGGCTATTACGGTATTGCCTGGCTGAACCCGACGCAGATTGTGCCAGTTGGCCCACAGGTCGATTTATATCAGCTCCACAACCGCGAAACGATTGGAAAATCCCGTATCGCGACGCGTTAATCCTGCGTTATCTGGCCTGCTATATTAATGGCAGGCCATTCTTTATTTAGGTCAAAAAAATTGATTTACGTCAAACGATTGATTTACGTCAAACAAAGGCCCCACATTTCGTGTGTCGTCTACTGCAATTTACCCCTATTAGCGCTAGAATCCTCCGCCTTTACTGCTCCCGCCGTGGAGCAGCCTGACTTGTGATCAGAATCGAGAGATACCATGTTTAAACCGGAACTGCTTTCTCCGGCCGGTACGCTGAAAAATATGCGCTACGCCTTTGCCTATGGCGCGGACGCGATTTATGCCGGTCAACCCCGCTACAGCCTGCGCGTGCGCAATAACGAATTCAACCATCAGACGCTGGCGCAAGCCATTAACGAAGCGCATGAGCTGGGCAAGAAATTTTATGTGGTCGTTAACATCGCGCCGCACAATGCCAAACTGAAAACCTTCCTGCGCGATCTGCAACCCGTGATCGAAATGGGGCCGGATGCGCTGATCATGTCCGATCCGGGCCTGATTATGCTGGTGCGCGAAAACTTCCCGCAGATGGATGTTCACCTTTCCGTTCAGGCCAACGCGGTCAACTGGGCGACGGTGAAATTCTGGCAGCAGATGGGGCTGACCCGTGTGATTCTGTCCCGCGAACTGTCGCTGGAAGAGATTGCAGAAATTCGCCAGAACGTCCCAGATATGGAACTGGAGATCTTCGTTCACGGCGCACTGTGCATGGCTTACTCTGGTCGCTGCCTGCTTTCCGGTTACATCAATAAACGCGACCCGAATCAGGGCACCTGTACTAACGCCTGCCGCTGGGAATATAAGGTTCAGGAAGGCAAAGAGGATGACATCGGGAATATCGTTCATCAGCACGAACCTATTGCGGTGAAAAACGTTGAGCCTGCGCTGGGCATCGGCGAACCGACCGACAAAGTCTTTATGCTGGAAGAAAACCTGCGCCCCGGCGAGTACATGAGCGCATTTGAAGACGAGCACGGCACCTACATCATGAACTCCCGCGATCTGCGTGCCATTCAGCACGTTGAGCGCCTGACGCAAATGCAGGTTCATTCGCTGAAAATCGAAGGTCGCACCAAGTCATTCTATTATTGCGCCCGTACCGCACAGGTGTATCGCCGCGCCATTGACGATGCCGTCGCGGGGAAACCGTTCGATCCGACGCTGCTGGAAACGCTGGAAGGCCTGGCGCACCGTGGCTACACCGAAGGCTTCCTGCGCCGCCACGTGCATGAAGATTACCAGAACTACGAATACGGATACTCCGTTTCCGATCGTCAGCAGTTTGTCGGTGAATTCACCGGCGTGCGCCGCGATGGGCTGGCGGAAGTCGAGGTGAAGAACAAATTTTCCTGCGGCGACAGCGTGGAGATGATGACGCCAAACGGCAATATTCAATTCACCATCGAATCTATGCAGAATACCAAAGGGCAGCCGACCGATGTGGCACCGGGTAACGGCCATATCGTCTATCTGCCCGTGCCGGACGATGTCTCGCTGGATTACGCGCTACTGCTGCGCAATCTGCCGGGCACCACCACGCGCAATCCTAACGTGGAATAAACCGGTAATGTCGCCGGATGTCACGTACATCCGGCAATGCCTCCCACAAGGCAATCCTTCCTTGCAGTATGCTCCCCCCTTATCGACCTTCCCCAACCGCGAATCAGTACGTCAGCCGCCCGAGGGTATCGTTACAAAGCTCAGGGTTTTTTAACGAATATTAGAAACAGATCACATCAATTAGCTGGTCTTGTGGTTAGTATTGCACCGCTGAGAAAACATAGAACGAAAAATAAGCGTAGTGATACTACTAGGAACCACCTCCTTGGCCAGCTCAATCTCCCTTGAGCTGGCTTTTCTTTTTATCACGCCCCACCATTTCCCTACCGCAAACATTCACCGACTCTTCTGATTTCTACCTACCGATTTAGTGTCTATTATTAATTCCACTATCCTGCTGAGGAGAAATAGGCCATGGAAAAAAATCCGGTGACGCTGCTGATTCTGAATGGGAAAAGCGCGGGTAATGAAGAACTTCGCGAGGCCATTGATGAGCTACGCAAGGACGGCTATACGCTGCATGTCCGCGTGACCTGGGAATACGGTGATGCCAAACGCTATGTGGAAGAGGCGATTCAGCTCAACGCGGATAACGTGATCGCCGCCGGTGGCGACGGTACCGTCAATGAAGTCGCCGCCGCATTAGCAGTACAGCCGGAAGCGGTTCGTCCATGTCTGGGGATTGTGCCGCTGGGTACAGCCAACGATTTTGCCACCAGCTGTCAGATTCCGATGGAGATGCACAACGCGTTGACGTTGGCGATCAAAGGCCGCGCCACCGCCATTGATATCGCCAAGGTGAACGACAGTCATTACTTTATCAACATGGCGACGGGCGGATTTGCTACGCGCATTACTACCGAGACACCGGCCAAAATGAAGGCCGCGCTGGGAAGCGCCTCATACGTGCTGCACGCGCTCTTTCGCATGGACATGCTGCAAGCCGAGCGCTGTGAGATTCGTGGACCGGATTTTCACTGGTCGGGGGATACGCTGGTTATCGCGGTAGGCAATGGTCGTCAGGCTGGCGGCGGGCAGCAGCTTTGCCCGGAAGCGCTAATCAACGATGGGCTGCTGGAACTGAGCGTGCTGTCGGCAACCGAGCTGCTGCCGAATATGCTTCAAGCCTGGTTTACCGGCAGCGAAAACCAGAACATGATTTCCGCTACCCTGCCCTGGCTGGAGATTACCGCCCCGGACGATATGACGTTTAATCTGGACGGCGAACCGCTCACCGCCAAACGTTTCCATATCGAGGTGCTTCCCGCTGCAATTCACTGTCGGCTGCCGCCCCAGTGCTCGCTGCTGGAATAGCGGCGCGTTTCGATTATTCCTGTTTCAACTATTCCCGCTTCAGGCGATTACTGTTTGCCAGATACAGCGTTACCACCAGCAGCAGAATCGCCGCGGAATAAATCAGCGTATCCGATGGGCTTTTGTGATCGACAATAATCAGGCGAATGATGGCCGTAATGCCGATGTAGATAAAATAGCGCAGCGGGAAGTGATAGCCGGACTGGAAATACTTCACGATCAGCGCAATGAACTCAAAATAAAGGAAATAGATCACAATGCCTTCTATCAACTGATAGGAGGAATCTTTCTCGTTGGAGATCAGCAGCACTTTCGCCAGATGAAACGTTTCCTTGACCAAAAAAATCACCAGAATGGTCGCCAGCACCAGCAGGCCGATATTGAGTATCGTCTGAAGCGCCTTGGCAGCCATCGCACTACGAGCAGAACCTGCCATATGTTATCTCCACATCCTATTTCACATTAACGCCAAGAATTCACAGCAAAGTAACCGGATGCCCCCGCACTGTCACGCCAAAATACGCTTAATTTAGTTTGAAATTACTGGCAAATATGTCACGCAAAGTACAAGTCAATTTACTTATGCCCGTCAGACTTCAGGCTGCATGTGCGTTTTACCACCAGCGGTGGAAATGATGAACAGGGCCGATGCCGTGCCCAACCTCCAACGTGTCGGCCTGCTGTAACGCCTGTTGCAAGTAGTCTTTCGCGGCCTTAACCGTTTCGCCCCAGCTATCATGACGCGGTCGCAGCGCCGCCAGCGCGGCAGACAGCGTGCAGCCGGTGCCGTGTGTATGACGAGTATTCACGCGCGGAGAGCTAAAACGCTGTGGCTCGGCCTGCCGGCTGAACAACCAGTCCGGGCTTTCCGCTTCACTCAAGTGACCGCCTTTCATCAGCACCGCCTGACAACCCATCGCCAGCAGCGCTTCCCCCTGTTCACGCATTTCCCGCTCGTTGGTGGCGGGTGACGTATTCAGCAGCGCGGCGGCCTCCGGCAGGTTCGGCGTAATCAGGGACACCAGCGGCAGCAGCTCACGACATATCGACTCCACCGCCTCCGGCGCAAGGAGCGGATCGCCACTTTTCGCCAGCATCACGGTGTCCAGCACCACGAAAGGCACCGCGTAATGGCGCAGGCGCTCGGCAACGGCTTCGACAATATCGGTCTGCGCCAGCATGCCAATCTTGGCGCTGTCGATACGCACATCGCTCAGTACGGAATCCAGTTGCGCCGCGACAAAATCCGGTTCAATCCGGTAGACGGACTGCACGCCGCGCGTATTTTGCGCCACTAGCGCGGTAATGACCGACGTGCCGTAAGCGCCCAGCGCAGAAAACGCTTTTAAATCCGCCTGAATCCCCGCACCGCCGCTCGGATCGGTGCCCGCAATCGTCAACGCATTGATACGCTTCATGCCAGATCCTCCGCGCGCAGGGTATAAAGCCGATCGAGAAAGTTAGGTATAAAGCTTCCCGTTCCTTGCGACGTCAAAGCTGCCTGCTGCCCCGCTAACGCCATGACATAGCACGCCGCCGCTACGTGCAATAAGCGGTCACCTTCCAAAGAACAGAAACCCGCCACGACCGCCGACAGCGCACAGCCCGTGCCAACCACACGCGTCATCATGCTATCGCCGCCGGTTACCGCGATATCTCGCTCACCGTCCGTGACATAATCCACCACGCCGGTCACCGCAACAATCGTCCCCACTTGCCGAGCCAGCTCGCGGGCGGCAGGGAGCGCCGCCAGCGAATCATCGGCGCTATCGACTCCCCTCCCCTGTGCGGCTAAGCCCGCCAGCGCCATGATTTCAGATGCATTGCCGCGAATCGCCGCGGGTTTCCCTGCCAACAATTCACGACAGAATTCAGTACGAAAGGTCAAACCGCCTACGGCAACCGGGTCGAGTACCCACGGCGTACCCGCCTGATGTGCGCTGTTTATCGCCGCCCGCATCGCCTCAGCGCGCGTACGTTCCAGCGTCCCGACATTAATCAGCAGCGCATCGGCCAGCGCGCTAAACTGCGCAGCTTCTTCAGGATCGACCACCATTGCCGGTGACGCATTCAGCGCCAGCAGCACATTAGCGGTAAAAGATTGCACCACATCGTTGGTCAAACAGTGCACCAGCGGCGAGGCAGAACGGAATTGGGTTAGTGATGTTGCTGCCTGAGCGGCAGAAAAGTCGGCGGGCCGCATGTTCATAGGTCTCCCAACCGGCGTGGAAGAAGGCGGCTACCGGTGGGCATACCGTGACTTCCCTACGCTGGCATTATCCAGATCAGGTGGTACGGGTATTTCTCAGCCTTCACAAAGAAGGGCACCCCGAGTCATGTACTACGCTTTGCAGGATAAGTAAGTGACGCCAGTAAAGCAAGCCATCGCCACGCGACCCCCACCCGACACAAAATGAAAAACCACAGGCACGTTGTGACATAGAGAAAAACGCCATAACCCTTTAGACTGGTTAATCAAACCCATACTGAGGAAATTGTGATGACGATGATAAAGAGTTATGCCGCACCGGAAGCAGGCGCAGCGCTGGAGTTGTATGAGTTTGATGCGGGTGAACTGCAAGCGGAAGACGTCGAAGTCGTGGTTGATTACTGCGGCGTGTGCCATTCCGATCTCTCAATGATCGATAACGAATGGGGTATGTCGAGCTATCCGCTGGTTGCAGGGCATGAAGTGATTGGCCGTGTACACGCACTGGGTGACGCGGCGAAAAGCAAAGGATTAAAGATTGGTCAGCGCGTCGGCATTGGCTGGACGGCTCGCAGCTGTGGGCACTGCGATGCCTGTATCAGCGGCAGTCAAACTAACTGTCAGCAAGGCAGCGTGCCGACCATCCTGAATAAAGGTGGTTTTGCCGATAAGATTCGCGCGAACTGGCAGTGGGCTATCCCGCTTCCTGACTCCATTGATATCGAATCTGCGGGTCCGTTACTGTGCGGCGGCATCACCGTGTTCAAACCACTGTTAATGCACCATGTCACCGCAACCAGCCGCGTCGGCGTGATCGGTATCGGTGGTCTGGGACATATCGCGATTAAGCTCCTGCACGCGATGGGCTGTGAAGTCACAGCGTTCAGTTCGAACCCGGCCAAAGAACAGGAAGTGCTGGCGATGGGTGCCGATAAGGTCGTCAACAGCCGCGATCCGCAGGCGCTGACCGCACTGGCAGGCCAGTTCGATCTGATCATCAACACCGTGAGCGTCGATCTGGAATGGCAACCCTACTTCAACGCGCTCGCCTATAACGGGAAGTTCCATACCGTCGGCGCGGTGATGAAGCCATTCAGCGTTCCAGCTTTCACGCTTATCGCGGGTGACCGCAGCGTTTCCGGTTCTTCTACCGGCTCACCGCATGAGCTGCGTTCTCTGATGAAGCTCGCCGCTCGTGCTAACGTGAAGCCGCAGACGGAACTGTTCCCGATGTCGAAAATCAATGATGCCATCCAGCACGTACGTGACGGCAAAGCCCGCTACCGCGTGGTACTGAAAGCCGATTTTTAATCGGTAAAGACGCCTGAGCAATCAGGCGTCTGCTTTTGCAGAATCAGTCCGCCCTACACCATCCTCTGGAGTACACCTGCGGTTAACATAATACTGAATCTATTCAATCTATTTCATGATAGGATTAAAAGGTGATACAAGAGGAGGTGAGCGATGCCTTTTAAACAATATGATCATGATTTCATTGATAAAAACAAGAAAGCGTCTTACCCGGTAAGGCTCGCCCTATTATCGTCAACGCTGATCGTTATATTTAATCTTCTGTTCTTAAAGCATCGAGATTTTCAGGAGCAGTTGCACAACAATCCTGGGTTTTATACCGATGCGATCGCACTGGTTTTTCTTTTTTTTATCCTATCGTGTACCAGTAAAATATCACTTAACCATACTTCGGCTTTATCCATTCGCCTCGGGCTACACGTATGGATATGCTCCGCCACGTTTGATTTTATGGATGAGTTTGTTTATCAGACTAAATTTATTGGATATTACGTTGAGGATTTACTGAGAATTATTGGTATGTTTGGCGTCGGATTTGGTGTTTATAACCTGATACAGCAAATCAACAATAAGTATGTTGAAGCCAGAATACAGTCATTTAGCGATGAACTCACCCAGCTTCCTAATCGTCGGTTTTTTATTAACGAATTAAAAAAACTCGAAGCGAAAACACCCTATTTATTTATTATTGACATCGATAATTTCAAAGTCATCAATGACAAATATGGTCATACGAAAGGCGATGAAATATTAAGTAAATTTGGCCATATTCTTTCCCGTTTCGATAATAGTGAAGTCGTCGCAACCCGAATCGGTGGCGAAGAATTCGCGATTATTCTGTATGCCGGGACACAGGCTCGGGCAGAGAAGCTGGCAAGAGAAGTACTAAAAAATGCGAACAAAATCATCATTAAAAATATGCATCATCTTTCTGTCAGTATTGGTGCCGGCCAAAAACAGCCTCAGGAACCCACTGAACACTTTATGAAACGCGTGGATGTCGCCCTGTACCAGGCCAAAAGCACAGGTAAAGGCAAGGTTGAATGGGCTCTGGAACCGAAAGAAAAAACCCTGTAGCCCGCCCCTCTTATCCCCGCAACACGGCCGCATGGACGCGCCGTCCTCTGAAACACATCAACGCCATTTTCGCTGAAATGAAAGACGGGAAAATCACAGGCCGTATGGTGATCGACCTGCCACTGTAAGCCACGATTGATTAATATAAAACGAGATAACACAGCGCTATCCCGTCTGTTTTCTTTATAGCTTAGCTAAGCGCTTGGGTATTACCGGGGCACACGAGCTGTTTACTTTTAATATGGTAAACCTCGACGTCAGGACGCGTGAAAAAGGCGATTTCCCACGGGTTTTTAGTGACGAATTCATGGCGTACTTTTTCATAGAGCGGATTATCACGCGCGATAATAAACGCTTCCCCTTCAATAATCGTGTAGTTCCACTCAATGGCTCGCTCGAAGGTATAATGGCTGCGTTCATCCATCGCAAAAAAGCAGTGCGGATTACGTTTGAGCAGCTGAGATTTAAAGGTTTCAGGGAACGTAATCAGGAAGATATCGTTATCCACGGACGACAGGAATGCCAGCACCGTAGTATGCGGCTGTTCGGCAGCCATAGTAATCAGTACACCGACCTTATTGGAGAAATCCTGCTTTTCCGTCGATGGAAAATCAACCATCGGCGTCAGCGGCACAGGCTTTGACGGACGGTTATCTTGCGGAAACTGATAGCCCGGTTCGCGGATATCCAGCACAGGCGTGAAACCGTGCAGGAGCTGGCACTCTCGCGGTTCCAGCACGACCCAATCGCCATCGCTGGCGACCACACGCCCTTTGTAAGAAGTACGATAGACCTGAATATTGGCATCAAATTCATCAACCCCGGAGCGGTTATCAAGGTGAATAGTTGCCAGATCGCCAACGGTAAACTCATGCCCGTGTGGGAAAAAAACGCGCAGACTGTTATCCGCATTGGGGTAGACGCCACAAATATGGATGACCACGCCATCCTGCTTATAACCCGCCAGTACACCGAGAGTTTGCTTTCCTAGATAGCTCACGAGACTCATACATCACGCCTTATTCAGATTGGGCTTCAGAGAGGATGCGACCCTGCTTCACTCGGGCCGTTCCAGCAGCGGTCAGGAAACGGAGAAATCATTCACGCTAACCGCATCACTTCCTACCTATCAACGGAGAAAGCGCTGAAAACTTTAGGCTGAATAGGTAGGAATTAAAAGCGATAAGTAGGACGTATCAGTCAGTTATTTCAGCACCAGCATAGTGATTCCCACGCCGATCAGCATCAGACAAAACGCCCCACGCAGGTAAACAACGGGCAGCTTGTGTGCTAAAGCCACGCCCCAGGAAACACTAAAGATCCCGCCCAACGCCAGTGGTAAACCAATACCCCAATCAACGTTACCCGCCTGCGAGTAGGATAGCAGCGCCGCCAGTGCGCCCGGAACAACGAGTATCAACGCCATGCCCTGCGCCTGCGTTTGCGCAAAGGCAAACAGCGTAACCAACACCGGCACCACAACCAGACCGCCACCGACGGTAAAAATACCGGACATAAACCCGCTTGCGACGCCGAGCAGCGGCAGGTATTTGGTCGACAGCACAATTTCCGACGTTTGGCTGCGCTTCTTGTTATACCACTGCCACATATAGAACGCCGCCAACACCAGCAGGAAAGTGGCAAAGGCGCGCTGGAGATTGTGAACATCAATCGATGAGGCAATGTGAGCCGCAAGGTAAGCAGACCCCGTCGCGAAAGCACACATGGTCAGCGCCACCCGCGTATCGATGCGGTTACGCTGGCGATAGCGTAGAAAACCAATCAGCACGTTAGGCGTAATCATCACCAGCGCGGTTCCCTGTGCCATATGTTGATCCATCCCGAAGAGCACGCCCAGAATCGGAATCGCGATCAGCCCACCGCCAATCCCCAGCATTCCTCCACAAAATCCCAGCCCAATCCCCAAAAGCAAACACAACAAGATATCGCTGAACATCATTAAGCTAAACATAAAAAATGCATGACCTATATATCACAAGACTATCTGGAGAACCGCGTGTCAGGCCGGTAGACAGACAATGGCTTTAGGGTAAATATTCCGCGATTTCGATCAAATTCAGATCGGGATCGCGCAGATAGAGAGAACGAATTGGCTGCGTTGCACCGGTTCGCATCACTGGTCCTTCGCTAATTGGCCAGCGGCAGCGTGCCAGATGATCCATAACCTGCTCCAGCGGCACCGACGCAATAAAGCACAGGTCGAGCGATCCCGGAACGGGCAGATGCGCTTTCGGTTCATGTTCGGCACCGCGCAGGTGCACATTGATTTTTTGATGACCAAAATGAAAAGCAACGCGCCCATTCGCAAACGTTTCTTCCCGCATTTGCAACACATCAACATAAAAATGTCGGGTCGCCGCAAAATCAACGCAGGTCAATACAAGGTGATCGACATGATCGATAAGTGACATTGATAAGTCCTATCCTGAACGATATTTCTCACATCCTAGGAGTAACGCGGTCTTTTGATAATCCCTGAATACTCAATGACCCTTTCCTGTCAGGAAAACCATCCGCCGTGCTACATTACAGCGTGACATAAGACATGTGCCCGCATACTGCGCGGTATCAATACGCCAGTCATTGGCCTGCTTTTCTGCCCTGCTGAGGACTCTCGATACGCCATGATTAACCCGACGCACTTTGACCTCCAGTCGCTCCGCATCTTTTTGCAGGTTGCCCAAACGGGTAGCCTGACCAAAGCCGCAGAAAAATTCCACATTACGCTTTCAGCCCTGAGCAAGCGTATCGCCGAACTGGAGCGCACCGTGGACTGTGCGCTGTTTATTCGAATGCCGCGCGGCCTGACGTTAACCCCCGCAGGAAAGGAATTGGTGAATCACGCGCGCAATGTGTTGAGCAACGTGGAGCGTATGGCGAGTGAAATGAACGACTACGCCGTTGGCGTGCGCGGCCACGTACACATGTGGGCGAACACCTCGGCGATTATTCAGTTTCTTCCGCAGGATTTGGCGTCATTCCTTCTGGCACGACCGCTCATTCGTATTAACCTGGAGGAAAAGCTCAGTAAGACCGTGGTGACGGCGCTCGCGATGGGAGAAGCCGATATCGGCATCTTCGCTGACAATGTCGGCTCGCAGGGGGTCGAGAAGATTCCTTATCGTCAGGACAAGCTTGTCGTACTCGTTCCGCCCCAGCACCCACTTTCCGCAAGGCCAGAAATCAGCTTTAACGACACACTGGGCTACGACTATGTCGGCCTCAATAACGGCAGCTCGTTGCTGAAGCAGTTAAAAGATGCCTCAGATGAGCTGGGGAGAGTGCTGCGCCTGCGGGTGCAGGTCAGCAGCTTTGACGGCATTTGTCGCATGATCGAAGCAGGACTGGGGATCAGCGTCTTGCCGGAGGGCGCGATTCGCCCGGGAGTGCTCGGCACCGGGTTACGCGCCATCAGTCTCACTGACGAGTGGGCTTCACGCCAGCTCTGGCTGGGCGTGAAATCCGGCGCGACGTTGCAACCCGAAGTCGCCAATCTGCTGACACATCTGCGGCAATGCGGCACGTAAAAGTGAAGCGCGAGCCTTAGCCTTCTTCGCTACCCGTTTTTTCATAGCCGAGGCGGCCAACAAAGGGTAAACGCAGCGCGGGCGGGTTCATATCCACGCCCATGCTCAGCCCCAGAATGTTGGCCTCAATTCCCTCTTCAATGCCCATCGTGATACCCAGCACGCCCAGCAGTGAAATCTGCACACCGCTTCCCGATGGCGACAGCCCCACTGGGCGCGTGATCGGACGGTAATCTTTGCCAATCGCATTAGCGGGCATATCCAGCTTGAGCGCGGGCACTGCGCGGCCAATGTGCGCCAGAAACGTATTGCTGTTCGGTCCCGGCCAGGCGTGGTAAGTATTCGGCCACGGGTAGCTTTTTATCGCAGCCTCAATCTGTGGGATCATCGCTTCCGCGTTGTCGCCACGGTGTTCCACCAACAGCTTCGGTTTCGCACCATACCAATACGCATCGGCCACCGAACGGTTAAGACGGACGACGTTATCGCTCCCCCAACTCACGACTTCATAGCGGCGATATTGGGTTTCCCCTGCTTTCTTGAAAATGATCCACGGATGTACCGCCACCAGCCCACGCCAGCCGTATGTCGGCGCAGCATAAACCTGCACGATAGCAGTCTGGCGAAATTGCACAGGGTTCGGCGCCAAGCCGGAAGAATCACGTTTGGCAGACCACCAGCTTTGCCCATTAAACGTTTCGCCGTTACGCGTTGACTGCGCCCAGCTTTGCCAAAAAGACAGCAACAGCACACAAATAAACCCAATCCCCAAGAATTTGAGGTACGTCATAGGCCAGATAGCTCACTGAAAAGAGGGAACGGAATCGATACGCCTGTGAGCGAGCGCCCACAGTGAAAATCGCTCAAAAAAATCATTCCACCAGTTTACCGCCAGTTGGCGGTTAGGTTAAGCGCTGGGTGAAATATTGACCTATTTTTACGTTATGTGGGTACGACGACAACCGTCTCAAAGCATTTTATGGAATGCTCGTTTTAATGCATGGCTTGGTTGAAAATAAACCTAAAATAAACAAACCATCAAAAAATACATTCTCATTGAATAATAAGAAATAAACTAATCAGAATGCATCATTCTATTTATTTTATAGCCACCACCTCCCATAAATAAATCACTGACTATAATCAGCGATAATATTAGTGAACTCCCCCTGAGAATAAAATGGAGAAATTAAATGATAAGAAATAATAAGCACCTTAAGTCTACGGTATGCGCACTGTCATTAGCCGCATTAACGCTAGGCTCAGCGGTTTCACTCGCCTGTACGCGATTCGTTTATAAGGACCTACAGAATCCTGATTACCCTATTACGGCCCGTTCAATGGACTGGGCCGATGATACCGAGACCAACCTCTGGATTTTCCCCCGAGAATTAAAACGTTCTGGTGCCGCAGGCCAGCATTCTCTGGAGTGGACATCAAAATACGGCAGTGTCATTGCCTCTGCTTTCGACAGTAACCCAAATATGGCCTCCACCACCGATGGCGTGAATGAAAAAGGGTTGGCGGCCAACGTACTCTGGCTGGCGGAATCTAAATATCCTAAAACCGCACCGACGGCACAAAAACCAGGCTTAAGCGTCGCTGCGTGGGCACAATATGTACTGGATAATTTTGCTACCGTCGATGAAGCCGTAAAGGCGCTGAAAGAGGGAAAATTTATACTGGTCACAAAAGACTTACCACATCAGGATAGAAAGGCAACGCTTCACCTCTCCTTATCCGATTCATCCGGTGACAGTGCAATTATTGAATATATCGATGGCAAGCAGGTCATTCACCATAATAAGGATTATCAGGTGATGACCAATTCTCCGACGTTCGATCAGCAGTTGACGCTGAATGCCTATTGGGATCAGATAGGTGGCAATGTGATGCTACCGGGAACGAACCGCGCGGCCGATCGTTTTGTCCGCGCCTCATTCTATGTGAAAAATGTTGCCCCCAATAAACTCATTCCAGGGGTGGCAGAGAAAAGTAAAATAGAAAAAGATAAGGCGGACTTAGCCACCGCATTCAGTATCATACGTAATGTTTCGGTCCCTTATGGTTATTCCTTACCGAACATGCCAAATATCGCCTCAACGCGCTGGCGTACCGTTGTTGATCATAAGTCGCTACAATACTTTTTTGAGTCTGCCGTATCCCCCAATATTTTTTGGGTTGATTTGAATAAGATCGACTTTTCTCCTCGTGGAAATAACGCCAGTAAGTTAGATTTAGGACCAAACCAAAGCACCATTTATTCTGGTCAGGCTTCCGGGCACTTTAAACCCGCTACGCCGTTTGAATTCGCTGGGCTGTAAATAGGGAAATTATTTTTCGATATGCTGTTTATTTCACGATGATGTTAAAGCGCCATTTTTTCATGGCGCTTTCGCGTTATGCCATCAAACATCCACAAATTGAACACTCCAATAAACTATTTAGTAAACTGCTTTAAAATATCCCTTCCGTTGAATCAAGGATAATTTTCACGAAAATCAACCAACGGGGTAATAAAATTTATGAAAAATTTCAATATCGAAATTAATGTATGTGACAGTACAGGAAAATCAACCTGCACCGTTCATCCACCAATCAACGTTGATCACCACACGTGTTGCAATACAAACAGCCAGTGCGAAGAGAATCCAAACATCTCTGGCGTTTCCTCCGTATTCGGGCGCACAGGTGTCGTAACAGCACAAGCAGGCGATTACACCGCAGATCAGATCACAGAGACGGCAACAAGAAAGTTTGTCACACCTGATGAAAAGTCCGTATGGAATGCAAAGCAATCTGCATTAATTTCTGGCACTAATATCCGGACGCTTTTTGGACAATCTTTGCTCGGTAGCGGAGATTTCTCACCGACCCCCGCTCAAATGGGTGCAGCAGCAGCAACGCATACCCACACAACCTCAGATATCACCGACTATACGCAGAAAACCAAGCAGCTGATCGCCGACTCACTTGAAGCCGGAAATGGCGTAACGTTAAGCCACAATGCCTCTAATGGCAAAACGGTCATTAGTGCGACGGTCAGCAGTGGTTCAGGTAACGGAGGGTATACCGTTGTTAATAAAGCTGGCGCAGCAGCAGGTGAAAATCATTTATTCAACATTAGCTCTCAGACATCCTACGCGTATGACGCTTATGCACTGAAAGAAGAAAAAGGTGCAAGCAATCAAACCTATCTGGTAGATGACTTTGATAGCGCCAGCAAACTTAACTATAACAGTACGAGCACGGTAAATTTTAACGGTTCGGTGACCCCCTTTACTGGCGATACGTACGAGTTACAACAAGATGGCGGTTTCCACAGCGCTGAAATAAAAGCTGATGGGGAATTTCTTTCGATCGTCCCAGAGACTAGCACGTCTATTATTCCGGTCATGACATCGGACACCGCGCCTACCGGTTATGTCGCAAGCGCTTCCAATTTTGCGATCTCTACCGCAGCCTTTCACCCTTATGTGGCTTTCGATGGAAAAGACAATATCGGAGAATGGCCAGACTGCTGGAGTACCGATAATCAGTGGCTCCCGTCTGTGGCGAACCCACACTGGTTGCGGATCGACCTTCCAGAAGGAAAATCGGTTCTCAGCTACCAGATGGTTAACCGCTCAAGAAATGAATTAGGCAACCCTAAATCCTGGAAATTTCAGGGAAGCAATGATAACGGCGGCACATGGGATACCCTGCATGAGGTTACAGACAGCGCAGACAATAATCCCGGAAGTAAAAGAAGTTATAAGCTTGGCACAACCGTCACCTATAAAAGCTATCGGTTGCTGATCACGGCCAAAAATGGAAACCAGCCATTTACTACGCTGGCCGAGCTAAATTTATTTTCCCCCATTGGTCGATTTGTGATTCACTCAAACAGTAAATATTACGGGGTAACCAACGGTGTCTTATCAGAAATCACTGGTGAATTAACCAAAGAAAAAATTGATCAATTTGGTGTTTTCAGCCTGGATAAACTCCCGACTTCCGGAAAAGAGTTGTCCGCTCCGGTGAAAATTGTTTCAAATGAAAAACTGAAGGTAAAAACGACATATATTCCTTTCCCACAAATCGTGTTACCTAAAGAACTGATGCATGCCAACGCCTGGGAGAAAATTAATTCAGCAACCTTAACAGCTGTACAAACTAATGCAGGCAAAGTTCGCGTTGCGGTATCACGCGATCTGAACGATTGGTTCACATGGGATGGCACAGCATGGTTGTCTATTGGTGCACTCTCTGCCGATACAACAGGTGCAACCGCATTAATTCAGAGTGGCATGACACCAGGCGCTTTAAATGCAGTAACAGCGGCACAGTGGGGACAACTTTTTGCTGCAACAAATAATGTACCAGACCGTATCGCATTTGCCTTTGGATTAGATGTCACCGATCCAGCAATCGATGTTTCTTCCATCGATAAACTGGCATTAAATGTCGATAACGCTTCATCCTGGAAATTGCAAACGCCAGCGGAAGTAGAAATTCGTTG
This sequence comes from Pectobacterium carotovorum, assembly GCF_900129615.1. Taxonomy (GTDB): domain Bacteria; phylum Pseudomonadota; class Gammaproteobacteria; order Enterobacterales; family Enterobacteriaceae; genus Pectobacterium; species Pectobacterium carotovorum. The sequence goes on from NZ_FQWI01000011.1 coordinate 41,894, forward strand.
GAATAGCAATAGCATCACATTCCGCACAGTGGTTGCCGGGAATTACAAGCTCGCTTATCAACATCCATAATCATTAAGTTATATTTTTAAGCCGCTATTTCAGCGGCTTTTTTTATTGGATTTAAACTCGAACAATGTCGAATAAATTCCATTAAATCCATTGTATTTTAGTGCAGAATTAAAATAGCCAGATTGCTATTATAACTCTAACACTACATTACAACGCCTTCGCATTTCCTGCCCATTCGGCATAGAAATGACTCGAACAAATTCCAGGCTCAATTTCCTTTATCTCTGTATTGACTAATCCCAGATTGACAAAGGGATCGTCAGCCAGAATGTCTTCCATATCAGAAAGTTCTAACCCGTAGGCTAAAATAAATCCCCCCGTTCCATCCTCCAACGGGCCAGCAAAAATAATATTTCCTTTTTTAATATTATCCGCCAGCCATTTTTTGTGGGCGTCAATACTCTTTTCAAGTTCATCTTTAGGGCTGGTGTAATACAGCGTAATGGCATAGAGCATGATTGCTACCTCAATGATTATTGTTTGGCTATATATCTTTTAAGCTATGGATGTAACCACCGAATGGATAGAGGACTGCGCATTTTGGATTTCACGATGCTTGATTTCATCCCCTTTTGAAGCGCCTTCCGCGCGGACGAAATGAATATCGGTAATGCCAAGAAAGCGGAAAAAGCCCTGGAGATAACGTTCCTGAAAATCCATATCTAAAAAAGGCAGCGTAGTATAAAAACCACCACGGGAGGAAACCACAATAACCGTTCTTCCCCCAGATAAACCTACTGGGCCTTTTTCCGTATATTTAAAGGTCTTTCCTGCCTGCGCAAGACGGTCCAGCCACGATTTCAATTGGCTAGAGACAGAAAAGTTATACATCGGCGCGCCAATGACGATAACGTCATTCGCCAGAAATTCCGCAACCAACGCTTCAGAGAGTTGGTGTTCCCGCAGCGTTGCTTCATCCGCTGAAGAAGACGCTATTTGGCGGAAACCCGCCGCAATCGGCCCGGTTAAGTGGCGTATTTCATCTTTAACCACATCCCGATAAGCAACGACGGCATTCGGATGCTGTTTGACTAACTGTTCCACAACGTCAGCAGAAATCTGTCGGGAAACGGAACCGCTCTCAAGAATACTGGAGTCTATATGTAAAATGTTCACAATGACTTCTCCTACATTGAGTTTCAACGCTCACTTATTTAACTGCTTTAGCCGCGCTAGCAATAAAATCCGCGACAGCTTCCGGGTGTGACACCAGAGACATATGGCTAGACGAAATAGACTGTGTCTTTGCACCGATATGGCTCGCGATGTCTTTCTGAATCGATGGATTTAATGCCTTGTCCTTCTCCGTCAACAAATACCAGGTTGGTTTATTTTTCCACGCCGCCTGCTGAACGCGATCGCCAAAGGCTTTTGCCGCAATCGGCTGTTGCACCGCAGCCAGCGCCTGTGCTTTCTTCAGGGGGACATCACCCGCCATCACCTCACGGTACTTTTCCGCGTTATCCAGCCAAATCAGGCCATTAGAATCGGGTGCCATGCCTTCCATCGGCGCTTTCAGGCGTTGCAATAAATCAGAGACGGATTCTCCACTGTCTGGCACCAGCGCCGACAAATAGACAATGCCGCGAACCTTGGGATCATTACCGGCCTGCGTCACGACGGCCCCCGCCCATGAATGCCCCACCAGCAGCACATCGCCCTGCTGCCTTTGCAGCACGCGCTCCGTCGCTTCAACGTCATCCGCTAAGGAAGTGAGCGGGTTTTGCACCGCCGTCACGTGGTATCCCATTTCCTGTAGTCGGGCCGTGACGGCGGACCAGCTGGAGCCATCGGTAAAGGCACCGTGGACTAAGACGATATTGTTAATTTTTGCCGCCTCCGCAACATTGTGAACGCTGGCAGACAGCACCAGACCTAACGCGATAGCCAGATGGCCTAGCCATTTAATGCGGTAATGCGTCATATGCTTTCCTCTGGAAGGGTGATACGGCTGCTGGTTTCCCCCGATGCGTTTCATCAGGGGTAGCGAATGGTTGAATGTTAATCGTGGTTGATGCTTGCGGTAAGATGGCAAACTTGACATAGTTCATGCAAAATTCGCCAAATCGTGTCTGGCAGGCAAAATCACTATGCACATCTCCATTCTGGCGCTGCCGGGCAGTATGCAGTCGGCCATATCCGGGCTTTCCGATATCTTCTGGATGGTTAATCAGACGCTCATTACACAGCCTGATAGCATCGCTTCTACCGACTCGCCGCTGTCTTTTGAAACGTCCATCGTCAGTGCAGACGGCAAGCCCGTGCGTGATGCGCAGGGGAGACTGATTCACGTAGACAGTTCGTTTGACGCAGTGGGTAAGTCGGATGTCGTGCTGGCGACCGGAATGATGCTCGGGCCCGATAAATTACCGATGTCGATGTCATCCGTTAATGAATCCGCACTGTGGCTCAGGGAGCAATATCGACAGGGCTCGCTGATAGGCGGTGCCTGTGCGGGGGGCTTTATTCTGGCCGAGGCCGGGCTGCTGGATGGCCGGTTCTGCACCACGACATGGTGGCTCTACCACACGTTTAAGCAGAAATACCCGAAGGCAAAACCGGTGTGGGGCAAAGCGCTGGAAGAACAAGATGGCATCATTACCACTGGTGGACCATTGTCCTGGGTCGAACTTGCCCTGCATATTATTCGCCGCAGTGGCGGACATAAGCTCGCAAAATTAGCAGCAGATATTGCAGTAGCAGATAGCCAGCCCCTTTCTCAACGCATTTATGCCCCACAAGGGTTCATTAATACCGTACATCCCTTGCTACTGCGTGCTGAACAGATCATCCGCTACGAGAACCCGGCAATTACCGCAGAAGAATTAGCAAGCGCCCTGAATTTCAGTGACCGAACGCTTCACCGCAAGCTCAAAGAGCTCACAGCGGAAAGCCCGAAAAACTTTATTACCCGCGTCAGGATCGAAATGGCCTGTCGGCTGCTTGAAAACCCAATGACCCATATCAAACAGGTCGCCGCCGAATGTGGCTACAGTGAAGACACAGCCTTCCGACGCGCCTTTTCCCAGCAGATGGAGATGACGCCGACCCAGTTCAGGAAATGGGCGCTGTTGAGGAATAATCAGCAGATCGCGCTGGATCATGAGGATGATGATTAAGGCGATGACTCTGAAAGACACAGCTTACGGTAAACCGCCGTCTTGATTGGCACCTTTGCTACACATTGCTATTCACTCAGGGAATGAATTAAGGACATAAAATCGATGATAAGGAAAACCGTTATTGCCACGTTGATCGGCCTATCGGCAGTATCCATCAGCCAGGCAAATGACAAGATAGATACGCTCTACCAACGCCTCACGCAGCAGGATGCGGCTGCATTAACCGCGTTGACGGCACTAGCGACAGGCAACGACCCGCAGGCATTGAGCACGCTGGGGTTCATCTATGAATATGGCATCACCGTCCCGCAAAATACGACACAAGCGCTCCAGTATTATCAGCAGGCCTGCGAAATAGACGGCAATGTTGGCTGCTACAACGTCTGGTATTTTTATCAATACGGCAAAGGCGTGGCGCAGGATAAAGCTCGCGCCAAACAGTTCTCAGAAAAAATGAACCGAGCCGACATAAAAATACCCGTTGATGTGATGGATAAGGTTGTCGATTACATTTATTCCGCGAAAGCCGCTGCCGATAGTGATATATCCTATCGACCTAAACTAATTCGAGCAGTAAGACGATATTTGACGAGCGGCGATGCCGATACTCAACGCTTCTTCACCCATATTGGTTTTAGCAAACAGGATATTCTGCGACTCGCGACATTCTGGGCAAAGGATGGCGATCCAGAAATTAATTTCCACGTCGGTCATTTTTATAATTTTGGCTATGCCGATATCAAAAATGAGAACATTGAGGCGTTGAAGTGGTTCCGTGTCGCCGCTGAAGGTGGCCATCGAGAAGCACAAAATATACTTGGGTTCGTCTACGAAAAAGGGCGTTGGGGCGTTTTCCCAGATGGGGTAGAAGCTGAAAAATGGTATGAGCGTGCAGCAAAGCAAGGCGATGATGATGCATTAATGAATCTGGGGAAAATGTATTATAACGGTGTGCTTATCAAGGCCAATTACAGTAAGGCCTATACCTTGTTTGAACAAGCCTATAAACGTGACTTGACTGGTGCCAGCCGCTATTTATCCCAGATGTATTACAGTGGGCAGTACGTTGAGGTAGATTGCCATCAGGCTCAAAAGTACGCAGGGAGTACAGATAACAATTATTTTCGCCAGTGTGAAAAAGACAAACGCGAGAGAATAGCGACCCGCGACGTATTACCACTTTTAACGTTAAAGCATGAATCTAGCCCATACGGTGGAAATAATAATCCCTATAAATGCGAGCTTAATTTCTCTATCAATACGAATAAATTAGGCGAAGTCGCCAATTTTCGCGCCACGCTGCAACTCAAAAATAGTGAAGGCGCTTCAGCCGAACAAACACTCGCCTTCCCGCCTTTTGGGTTGAGTAGCCTTGATGCCGGAATGATGGGAGAAAAATTCATTTTTTCCCAGGAATCAGCTCTGCTCCCACAGTACCAATCTGATTTTTGCCAGTTCCACGATGTGGAATATCAGGTCATCGCGGCTACCGCCACGATCAACGGCGAAGAGGTGGATGTGCTTAAGGCTGGGATTTTGAAGCAAGAGGAAAAGCGTTAACACTCAGGATTAATAGCGTTAAAGTCGTGTTTACGTGATTTCATTGCACGATAGGGCTTACGGCCGACATGAAAAAGCGCCATCGATGAATGTAATGCCGATCGTTTAAGGATCGAGATACCGGGGGCTACCACGGTGCGAGGTATCCCTGCGGGAACCTCATCACCGTGTTTCCCCCTAAATCCATGTTTAAGTGAACAGCATTACATCGAGGAATAGCGCTTTCACCTTTTTCTACCCTACTCCCTGCCCTCATTTCACGCCTGAATAACGCGACGGCCAAATCTCTTCCGGCCTTTTCCCCATCGCTTCGGCAATCAAGCGTTCTCCTTTCGGCCAATGTCTGGTAAGCGCATTCGCCAGCGTAGATGACGCCAACCCCGCCGCTCTGGAAACCGCCGCCAGCGTCGTCCCTTTCTTCCGTAACCCCGCGATGATATCCGCCGGGTGCCAGTCAGTGTGATTCATTCCATTGCTCCTTTTGTTGACTATAAGTCACAATTATAGCACAAAACTTAACGAATGTGACTAATAGTCCGTGGACTGATAAGCATCAAAATTGAATGCTAGTCACATGAAAACATCAGACTCAGTGAAAGTCCTGCTAGGACAACGTGTAAAAACACTCAGATTGCAAGCAGGTCTGTCGCAAGAAGCTTTTGCTGAAAAATGCGGTCTGGATCGTACCTACATCAGCGGCATTGAGCGCGGTATCAGAAATCCCACTCTGGAAATCCTCCACATCATCGCCAACGGATTACATACAACTCTGAATCACCTATTCACTTTCAGTGATCCCAACTAACGTCACGATTTTGTTGGTTATACAATCAATTGTGACTCATCGTCCGTGGTCGGATAAGCAACAAAAGATAATGCTTATCCGCATGGAAAGATCAAAAGACATCACAGTCCGCTTCGGACAACGAGTAAAAACACTTCGCTTACAAGCAGGGCTTTCACAAGAAGCCTTCGCAGATAAGTGCGGATTAGATCGTACCTATATCAGCGGCATTGAGCGCGGAGTGAGAAACCCGACGCTGGAAGTGATTGGGGTTATTGCTGATGGTCTGGGGATAAAATTGAAAATTCTTTTCGATTTCTCTTGCTAAAATAAAAAGGTAAATCAATATGCCACAGTGGATTGAACCTCTGTCGTGGATTGCGGGGATTTTTTGCGGTATAGTTTTACTTTCAGAAACTCTCATCAAGAATTTTAAGAAATTTAATAAAAAAATCAATAAAAACAAAACATGGAAAGTTTTAGATGAAGCATTTCAAGGTTTTAGAATAGGAAATCCAATTGATAATTTAGGAGGTTCGAGGTTAGAAAAAATTGCAAGAGAAGGAATAGGAAACATAAAAATATCAAAAATAAAATTAAAAAACGGAAATGAACTCAGCATTACCTACGACAGTATAAAAAATCGTATCATTTATATGGAGATTGATTGGAATCAAAATAAAAGTGGTGAAAAAACTGGCATTAATGGGTTAACTTTCGGAAAAACAACATTAAGTGAAATAAGAAAAAAGTATCAAAGCAATGGCTTTTCATACAAAGAAAGATCTTTTATAAAAAGTGGTGACGTAACTGCTACATTTAACGCCTTTGAGTTAAAAAGCTCACCAAACGACATTATTGTTTTTGTCACAAAAACTTCAGAAAAAATTGAAAATGAAATAAAAACGAATAAAACCAAAAAAATAAATAAAGTAGGGGGAATTTTCACGCTAGACGCAATAATCATTTCCGATGAATCATATTTAGATAACATATGGGGAGAAGAAAAAATTTATGACCCGATTAGCTCACCAATTAGAATATAGAACATTCATGTTATTTGTTTTAATAAAAAGCCACGCTATAAATAAATTCATTCTATTCAGGAAGCAAAGCAGTATGAGTCACTTCACATTCCGTGGGGATAATTGCACTCACCTAGCCGTTCGATATTGGTAGATACAATGTCAACGCTGCGCTAGCTGTTGCGCCGGAAACCGTATTCCTCATAAAACGCCGCAGCCCGTGCATCTTTCGCATCAACAATCAGCACTCGCACCCCCATCGTATTACGCACAGATAACGCCATATTCACAGCATGTCCAAGCAAAAGTTGTCCGTAACCTTTCTTCTGTTCAGCAGTCGATACCGCCAAACGCCCCATACGCATAGCAGGCACCGGATATCCAGGCAGTCGCTTACGGTCATTTTCACTGAGCTCGTGCAAATATAAGTGTGCTGCGGACAATGAGCAGTAGCCCAGAATACAGGTAGGCTGCGACTCATCGAGCAGGATATGAGTCGTAGCGATTCCATCACGCTGATGTTGCGAGGCTCGCTTTTGTAGGTAATCATCAAGAGCCAAAACACCACAAGAAAAACTTGAACGGTCATGGCGGCGGCCGTCCAACAATGAAAATATCAGAGCCATAGGTTAGCGTTTCATCAAATTGGCAGCCCCTTCCATCGCTTTATGCAAACGATCATTAGGCAGAAACGGCTGATTCAACGCAGCCAAGAAACGGCGAGATTCTTGCTCAGAAAGCGTAACAGCGGTATCTGCGGCAATGGCGGTATCCGCTTCACGCAACACCGCATCACGCACAAATGCAGAAACAGCGATACCACGTAATGCGGCAGCCTTAGTGATGCGTTCTTTATCGTGAGCATTCAACCGAAGATCTAAACGAGCAGTAGTAGTCATAGTGACCTCCTTTTGTACGTAATTTTACCGTACAGAAAAAGATTGCGCCACCGTTTGTGGTTGGATAATTTGTCACCACTTAAATCTGTCTAATCCCGAAACACCAATCCAATGAAACTACTTTGCAACGTTGTCGTTTTTAAGTTAAAAATCCAGTGGATTGAAAACTTACAAGGAGACCATCCTGTACGCCGCAAAAACGTTATCAGGACGGTAGTAATAAAGCCTCTTACTTGAAATCGACACAAAGAAAAAATAATAAAAAATAACTAGTTATATAAAACAGCCAATACTGCCGGGATTATCAAAAGAGGTAACATCATGGCAATCATCACCCAATCCACTAAATTCGAAAAAGTCATTAGCCACGATGATGCAATGGTTGCGGAACTACGAGAAAATCCTGGATACGCAGAAATATACCTCCAGACAGCGCTAGAGGATATTTATGAGGAAGGTGGCATCGCGGCATTCCTGACAGCATTACGCCGTGTTGTTGAAGCGCGTGGCGGAGTGGGCGAAATAGCCAAAAAATCGGGACTGTCTCGCCAACAGCTATACAGAACATTGTCTGAAAATGGCAACCCGACGCTGACGACGCTCACCGAAATCACCAGAGCCGCAGGCGTTCGACTGATTCCCTATACTCACAATAACTAAAAATATCAGTAGCTCAAGAGCCCAGAAAGACGTAAAAAACCCGCAGTTACGCGGGTTTAGATATTTTTTGCTGTTTAGCACAACGCTATTTCAGACGCTGGCTTATTCCCACTCGATTGTAAGTCAAAGTAACTTACCAATTAAAATCAATAAATTAGATAAAAATATTGAATACCATTCAAAATACTACGATGTCATTCTACATGAGCCCATTGATAGTCTACGTTACATTACCTTACTTGACGCCGTCATTCAGGCGCAGGGACTGGTCGCGGCCTTAACCCCCATTTAGTAAATCAAAAGGCAATAACAACACTCAGGCCATGATTCGGATTTGATCAGATGCTAATAGCTTGCTTTCAATGAGTTCATCTCGTGCTCCATCTGGGTCACTGGTGAAGAGTACGATACGCAGATCCTCCTCCGCACGGGAGAACGAGACATATGCAAGTTTCTGAGTTACAGAACGTTGCCGCTCAGAAGGCTCGCCAGCAGTGAGCGGGGTTAGAGTCTTACTAAAGCTGTATTGGTTCCATGCGGCTTCGACATCGTCATAGACGACCAATACTTTTGGATACTCCTCCCCCTTAACGCCATGCTGAGTACTATAAGCGGTATTGTTGTTAAGAAAATCAGCATAACGGGATACCATCTCAGGCGTCATTTTGAACAGCGAGTCTGCGAGCCAGTCTCCTTTATCAAGACTATGAAGATCCTTATCGAACAGCTCAGCCCGAGGGGCACGATCAAGATGCTCACTCAGCCTTTCAGAAGGCTGGATGATCTGATTCTCGATACAAAAACGAAGGATCGCTCCGATCGTCTCCGTATCCCACAAAGTCTGCAATTGCCCAAGCAAAGCCCTCGAAGTCTCAATCATCAATTTCAGTGATTTTTCCGCATTTAATCCATCGATCGCGAAAGCTGGACTATCGCGACGAAGCAAATTGATAATGTTTCGTTCATCACCCTGACGTTGAGCATAGATAAGAGGGCAAATCGTCGAAAGAAATGGTTTGAGAAGAAAATGGGTACCTTCCTCAAAAGCATCCTTTGCGCGGGACGACGCAAAATCGCCAGTGAAAAGACGGTTGAGGTCAGCAAAGCCAAGCCGACGTGCGATCATTTGACGTGCCAGAAAGAGTTTCATGACATCATCGCGATCTGTCCAGCCCCACTCTTCGACTGCAGCATCCATACGAGCTAGCGCCCGCTCAATCTGGTCTTCTGAGTAGCGCCTGCGTGGCTCCGATGGCTCTTCTGCCCCAATAAGCAAAAATTCGACACTACCTTCACGTGCAGCATTTTCGCCAGCGGCATACTGTTCAACATCTCCCCGATAAGCATTGAGAAGTCGGATGACGCTCTGGGAACATCGGAAATTTTCCCTTTTCTTGATGACTTCACCTTTGTCAGGCGGTGCAAAATTACCTGCACTCCGGTCGTAAATTTGTTGCCAAGGGTCACCAAAATAACCGATCAAAGGAAGTTCAGCACCCGAACTAACGAGATTGAGCCCTGAAACGATACCCTCAAATGTATCCTGTGCTTCATCGATAAAGATGTAAGGGAAACGTAGGCCGATGATCCGTCTGAGGGTTTCATTATTTGCAAGTAAGTAGCTTGCAATCTCAATGACGTCGTCGTGGCCGATCTGTCCTTTTGCGTAATCGCTGAAGCTCGTGTCGGCATAGTCAAAATGTTTGATTGAGGAGAGAAGTTCAAGCTCCTCAGTCAACCGTTCAATTTTTGCACGGGCATTTAGTGCCTTCTTGCTGTTACCACCGTTATCATCTTCCCTAGCCTTTTCTATAAGCTTTGGAATCCTACTCTCGCAGAGCGCTTGCCTAATATTTTCGTGAAAACGACTTATCTGTTCCCACAAAAATCCATGCAGAGTTGAAATCCGGTATAGCTCATCGAACCCCAGCCTCCCCTTGATGATCTCAACTGCACGCTTGGTAAAGGTAATACAGGCAATGCGTTGACCATTTTTTCTAAGGAAATGCCCCTCTTTGTGCCTAACCCGACTAAGAGCATCAACGAGGGAGCTAGTCTTGCCCGCCCCCGCACCAGCTATCATCGCAAAGCTACGATGGTCATCTATGCATTCTCGGACTTGAATATCCGCGTCGCTTTCTACCCATGTCACCATGCTATTCTCCCTCTTAGACAACGACTTCTGTATCCACAGCCGCTGATAGCTGGGGTAATAAGCGTGACTCAAGCCAACTCAATCCTTCGGCAATATACCTAGGGACAGTCCATTCCTGAGTGCAAGCCAATATATCCATGGCGAAATCGGTCTTTTTGAAACTATCTGACCGAACTCTCTCGTAGACGACCTGGTAAACATCGCTAAGAGGGACGTGGACGTTGGTGCCGATAGATAACGTACCGGATCGAAGTAGCCCAAGATTCTCATAGACGATTGCCTCTTCTAAAGTTCGCGGACGAAGTGTCGCGTTCGTCACACCATCTGTGACCAAAATATCCGTCTGAAAGGCAATGCAGCGATCCTTATCAGTGTGTTGTTTCTCGGCAGAAGTCAATGCCATCAAATCGGCGATTGTAGTCTGCCCGCAAAGTTTTTTTAGAGATGCGTTAGAGGTCCTTGCTCCGACTACATCTGCTCGACAGGCGCTCGGATGGCCGGTAGGTGCCACAGAATCAATATCAGTGATAACAAGGTAGGGGATATGAAGGAAGCTGAGCAGACCTTCGAAGCGGTGGGCATAGGCCCCTCCGACTTCTAGGATTGTTAGATATACAGTCCTCAATCGCCCTGCAGCACGTTCGATCATGGATGGCATTAGCAGTTTCTCAACTGCACCTTCGACAAGTATGGCGGCATCAGCAAAAAATAGGTCGCAGTGTGTAAGGCGTAAATAGCGTTTCAGGAAGGCTAGCGATTCTGACGGGGAAACAAGGTTACCATCTACCATCTCCACTTCCGGCTGGAAAGTCCGTAGACTTCGAACCATTGAGGCATTGCGAATACGAGTCGCTCCTATTTCACCCTCGCTGTAACAGCGCTGGAAATAGCGAACTTTCTCAAAGTCCACAGCTTCCATGATATGAGAAGAGTGTGTGGTTACGACAAGTTGTGGCACTAGATTAGGTTCGCCAGCCGCCTCAGCGGACTGGTTGATTACCTGCCATATATTAGAGATGAAAGTTTGTTGTACCTGAGCGTGAAGGTGAACCTCTGGTTCTTCAATAAATATCATCAGGCACAAAGGCCTGTTTTCAGTGGTCATTACCCACTGAGAATGAAAGTGCCGGGCCTGAATAGCCATAAATATTAAATTTTTAAAACCAAGACCGTTATATAACTCGGGAAGTTCATGCTTTCGGCTAGGGTCAATATAAAGCAGCTCGGTATTTCCACGCAGTGCAGTTTCAGGGCTAAGTGACGAGATAATCTGTAATTCTCGATCATTGATCGATGGTACACCAAGGTGTTTGATGAGGTCGATCAGCGGGGCAAACTGCTTTGCATAGTGATCTGTCAGCTGTTTGTTATTATCATCGATTACTTTGTGAGCATCTGCTGCATGACCGACTTGCTCAAGATTCTTTTGGTAGAAGGTGGAGAAAGCCGATGAGAGCCGGTTACTACGGCTGCTATCGTCATCGTTAATATTGCGCTGCGCGTCCACAAACTCTACCCGTATAAGATTCTTCAGAAGGCGTTTACCTTCATCAGGATCAAGGTGATTAGTTAGGATCTCTGGCGGTGCTCCCTCCTGAATTTTCTCATCGAGAGAGGAGTAGCAAACTGCAAAATGTCGTCCAAGATTTCCACCAAGCGCTAAATATTGCGACAGCGACTTAGAGCGGATCCCACCTTCCATTGGTGGATAAGCGGCGTCGTAATTGTCACGTAACTTCTTTGGTTCCGAGACTTCATACGACAGCCGAATTCCTACTCGAGTGAAATCCGAAAGTTTTGGCAACAGTGTGAAAACTCTACCGAAACCGATGCTCTCGGGATCAATGGTGAACCAAATATCAAGACTAATTTTGGGAAGCTGGGCAGCATCTCCGGTCGTTGCAAATGTGTCGAAATCAGGCATTCGGGCAACGGAGAAATCGTGAATCTTAAAATCGCGTCCGCCAAGAAAGCAGCGAAAAATTGCGGTGGCAGAAGTCTTACCGCTGTTATTGGGTCCAACAAAAATGGATTCCCTATCTTCAAGGTCAATCTGAACATTTTCCAGTCGGCGGAAATTCCGAATTGCTACACCACTTACTTTCATATAATCCCCCTCCCTGACACATTAAGAAAACAATCCGAAAACTGGTGCTCCTCGCTCCGTTTGCAATCCTATTCTATCTGTAACAACCAGACTCTTTTTACCATACCTATTATGTGATTGGGGGATGTAGTGGTCACAGCTTTAGAGTTTTTTCAGCGCAATAGTTGTAATCCATCTGGCGTAAAACCATCTCAAATTCCATTTGAAAAATGAGTTTCTCATGCGATAGCTGCCTGAAAATGCCAGACATAAAAACAAAAAACCCGCAGTTACGCGGGTTTAGATGTACTTTTTGCTGTTTAGCACAACGCTATTTCAGACGCTGGCTTATTCCCACTCGATCGTCGCAGGTGGCTTGCCCGATACGTCATAAACGACGCGAGAGATGCCGTCGACTTCGTTGATGATGCGGTTGGAGACGCGGCCGAGGAAGTCGTATGGCAGGTGTGCCCAGTGCGCGGTCATAAAGTCGATGGTTTCTACCGCGCGCAGCGCGACAACCCAATCGTATTTACGGCCATCGCCCATCACGCCCACGGAACGAACTGGCAGGAAGACGGTGAATGCCTGGCTGACCTTGTTGTACAGGTCGGCTTTGTGCAACTCTTCGATGAAGATCGCATCCGCACGACGCAGCAGGTCGCAGTATTCTTTCTTCACTTCACCCAGCACGCGTACGCCCAGACCTGGGCCAGGGAACGGATGACGGTACAGCATGTTGTACGGCAGACCCAGTTCCAGACCGATCTTGCGTACTTCGTCTTTGAACAGCTCTTTCAGCGGCTCAACCAGACCCAGCTTCATCTCTTTCGGCAGGCCACCCACGTTGTGGTGTGACTTGATCACGTGCGCTTTGCCCGTCGCAGAAGCCGCAGATTCGATCACGTCTGGGTAGATGGTGCCTTGCGCCAGCCATTTCACTTGTTCTTGCTTGCTGGCTTCTTCATCGAACACTTCAACGAACACGCGACCGATAATTTTACGCTTGGCTTCCGGCTCATCTTCACCCGCCAGTTCGCTCAGGAAGCGATCTTCCGCCGCCACGTGAACAATGTTCAGACCGAACTGATCGCCGAACATTTCCAGAACTTGATCGGCTTCGTTCAGACGCAGCAGGCCGTTATCGACAAACACACAGGTCAGACGATCGCCAATCGCACGGTGCAGCAGCATCGCAGTAACAGAAGAATCCACGCCGCCAGACAGGCCCAAAATCACGTGATCGTTGCCTACCTGCTCACGAATACGGTTCACCGCATCGTCGATAATCTTGGCTGGTGTCCACAGCACTTCACACTGGCAGATATCAAGAACAAAACGCTCCAGCATGCGCTGGCCCTGACGGGTGTGCGTCACTTCCGGGTGGAACTGCACGCCGTAAAAACGCTTCTCTTCGTTCGCCATGATGGCAAACGGACAGGTATCGGTACTGGCAACGGTCTCAAAGCCTTCTGGGATCGCCGTTACTTTATCGCCGTGGCTCATCCAGACATCCAGCAGCGGTGCACCTGTGGCGCTCAACGCATCCTGAATATCACGCACCAGCGCGCTATCCGTTTTCACTTCTACCTGCGCATAACCAAACTCACGCTCGTTGGAACCTTCAACGTGGCCACCCAACTGCATCGCCATCGTCTGCATGCCATAGCACACGCCTAATACCGGTACGCCAGCATTGAAAACGTATTCTGGCGCACGCGGGCTGCCAAACTCGGTGGTGCTTTCCGGGCCACCGGACAGGATGATCCCGTTCGGATTAAACCCACGAATCTGTGCTTCCGTGACATCCCATGCCCACAGTTCACAGTAAACGCCCAGTTCACGCACGCGACGTGCAACCAGTTGCGTGTACTGTGAGCCGAAATCCAGAATAAGAATGCGGTGTTGATGAATGTTTTGAGTCATGAGGAGCATGTTCCAAAAAGCAAAAGACAAAAGCGAAAAGTAAACCCAGCTAACCGCTCCGCCTCATTCAAAGGCAGAGCGGCGCAAAATAGTACAGGGTTTATGGCATTAAATCACCTTATGAACCCATACGGTAGTTCGGTGACTCTTTAGTAATGGTAACGTCGTGAACGTGGCTTTCCTGAATGCCCGCGCCGCTGATGCGTACAAACTCAGCCTGCGTGCGCAGTGCGTCGATAGTGGCGCAACCGGTCAGACCCATGCAAGAGCGCAAGCCGCCCATCTGCTGGTGAACGATCTCTTTCAGGCGGCCTTTATAGGCTACGCGGCCTTCGATACCTTCCGGCACCAGTTTGTCGGCGGCGTTATCGGTCTGGAAGTAACGGTCTGATGAGCCTTTGGACATTGCGCCCAGTGAACCCATGCCGCGATAAGATTTGAATGAACGCCCCTGATACAGTTCGATTTCGCCCGGGGATTCTTCCGTACCCGCCAGCATAGAACCGACCATGACACAGGCTGCGCCTGCCGCGATGGCTTTAGCGATGTCGCCAGAGAAGCGGATACCGCCATCGGCGATGACAGGAATGCCCGTGCCTTCCAGCGCTTCAACCGCATCAGAGATAGCCGTAATCTGCGGTACGCCCACGCCAGTTACGATACGCGTCGTACAGATAGAGCCAGGGCCGATACCGACTTTCACTGCGCTCACGCCCGCTTCGACCAGCGCTTTCGCACCAGAGCCTGTCGCAACGTTACCGCCGATGATTTCAAGGTTCGGGTATTTAGCGCGCGTTTCACGAATACGCTGCAATACGCCTTCGGAATGGCCGTGTGAGGAGTCGATCAGCAGGACGTCAACGCCTGCGGCAACCAGCGCATCAACACGCTCTTCGTTACCTGCACCCGCACCAACCGCTGCACCTACACGCAGACGACCGTGCTCGTCTTTACAGGCGTTCGGTTTACGTTCTGCTTTCTGGAAATCTTTTACCGTGATCATGCCGATCAGGTGGAATTGGTCGTCAATCACCAGCGCTTTTTCAACGCGTTTTTCGTGCATTTTTTGCAGCACGACATCACGCGCTTCGCCTTCTTTGACCGTGACCAGACGCTCTTTCGGCGTCATGAACGCGCTAACCGGTTTTTCCAAATCGGTAACAAAACGCACGTCACGACCGGTGATGATACCGACCAGTTCGTTGTCTTTTGCCACGACAGGATAGCCAGCGAAGCCGTTGCGCTCGGTCAGTTCTTTCATTTCACGCAGTGTGGTTTCTGGCGTCACGGTTTGTGGATCAACCACCACGCCGCTTTCGTGTTTTTTCACGCGGCTAACTTCTTCAGCCTGACGCTCAATGGACATATTTTTGTGAATAAAGCCCAGACCGCCTTCCTGCGCCAGCGCAATGGCCAGGCCAGATTCGGTAACGGTATCCATCGCTGCGGACAGCATAGGAATATTCAGGCGAATGTTTTTCGTCAACTGCGTGGACAGATCGGCAGTGTTAGGCAGAACAGTAGAATGAGCGGGAACCAGGAGGACGTCATCAAACGTCAGTGCTTCTTTAGCGATACGTAGCATGGGCAATATCTCACCAAGGTGGATGTAAGAATAGATAAAATATTGCCGTGGCATTATACAGAGCGTAATCGGTTGCCTCCAGCATTATTTTACTAAAATGCTTGATTACCTGTTTCAGGTAGGTAGTATCGATCAATTAAGTGACTGTTTTAAAATTTGATCTGGCTCACAATGTCTCAATTTCCCTCCTCTGCAATTTTTACCGTTAGCCGCCTGAATCAGACGGTTAGACAACTGTTGGAAATGGAAATGGGCCAGATTTGGCTCTCCGGCGAAATCTCCAACCTTTCTCAGCCCTCATCCGGCCATTGGTATTTCACGCTGAAAGACGAACGTGCACAGGTGCGCTGCGCGATGTTTCGTACCAGCAACCGTAAAGTAACGTTCCGCCCGCAAAACGGTCAGCAAGTGCTGATTCGGGCGAGCATTACGCTCTACGAACCCCGTGGTGACTATCAGCTGCTGGCGGAAAGCATGCAGCCCGCTGGCGATGGCCTGCTACAGCAGCAGTTTGAGCAGCTCAAACAGCGTCTCGCCGCCGAAGGGCTGTTCGACCAACAGTTTAAGCAAGTACTCCCCTCTCCTGCCAAACAGGTCGGCGTGATTACATCAGCCAGCGGTGCCGCCCTGCACGATATCTTGCAGGTGTTACAGCGCCGCGATCCGTCACTGCCGGTGATCGTGTATCCCACGTCGGTGCAAGGTGCGGAAGCACCGCTACAGATTGTTCGCGCTATTGAGCTGGCTAACCAGCGGGATGAGTGTGACGTGTTAATCGTCGGGCGCGGCGGCGGTTCGCTGGAAGATCTGTGGAGCTTTAATGACGAACGGGTAGCCCGCGCGATTTTCGCCAGCCGCATTCCTATCGTCAGCGCCGTCGGCCATGAAACCGATGTCACCATCGCCGATTTCGTGGGTGACCTGCGCGCGCCAACGCCGTCCGCTGCTGCCGAGTTAGTAAGTCGTAACCAACTTGAGCTATTGCGTCAGATACAGTCCCAGCGTCAGCGTCTGGAAATGGCGATGGATTATTACCTTGCCCAGCGCAATCGGGACTTTACCCGTCTGCACCACCGCTTACAGCAGCAGCATCCGCAGCTGCGGCTGGCGCGTCAGCAGGCACAGCTGGTTAAACTGCGTCAGCGGCTGGATGATGCTATGCAGCAGCAGCTACGGCAGACCTCGCGCCGAAGTGAACGCTTACAACAGCGCCTGATGCAACAGCAGCCGCAGACCCGGATTCATCGTGCACAGCAGCGTTTGCAACAGCTTAGCTATCAGATGCAGAGCGCGGTGGAACGTCAGTTGAATCAGAACAAGCAGAAGCTAGGCATCGCCTGTTCAAGGCTGGAAGGCGTTAGCCCGCTGGCGACGCTGGCGCGCGGCTATAACGTCACCACAGCCCCGGACGGTAAGGTGCTGAAAAACGTCGCACAAATCACCCCCGGTGAAACACTGAAAACCCGCTTGCAGGACGGCTGGGTGGAAAGCCAGGTCACGACGCTGGTTCCAAATCCAGATTCCGCGAAAAAGCAGCGAAAACCCTCATCCCGGACGCCAAAATAACGCGATCGGCATAAAATGCGTGAATGGGGATTTGTCCTAAAACAACGGCGATCCCCCATTCTTGCCCCCGGCATCTGAACTATACTCATTCCCAGCTCACTAATTTATATTCACCGTTTTCACTGCATGGGTTACCAGCCTCCACGTGGTGAAATGAAGTGGATAAAGACAGTGAGCTTTGTTGATCGTCTGTGTTACCCCTGATGAGCGTTTTCAAGGAGATGAGGTATGAAGTCCAGACCGATTTGTAGTGTGATCCCCCCTTACATTTTGCATCGTATTATCGCAAACGGCACAGACGAGCAGCGCCACTGCGCGCAACAGACGCTGATGCACGTTCAGTCATTAATGGTCAGCCACAATCCGCGCCCGGAACCTCATGAGAAATTACCCGCCGGGCAGGCAAATCGCAGCATTCATGATGCCGAACAGCAACAACAATTGCCCGGAAAGCTGGTACGCGCTGAAGGTCAACCCAGCAACGGTGATATCGCCGTCGATGAGGCCTATAACTATCTGGGCGTCACTTACGACTTCTTCTGGAAGATTTTTCAACGTAACTCACTGGACGCCGAAGGGCTGCCGCTGGCTGGCACAGTCCATTACGGTCAGGATTACCAAAATGCCTTCTGGAACGGGCAGCAGATGGTGTTCGGAGATGGCGACGGCAAAATCTTTAATCGCTTCACGATTGCGCTTGATGTGGTCGCACATGAACTCACTCACGGCATCACCGAAAACGAAGCGGGACTGATCTATTTCCGCCAGTCCGGTGCGCTCAATGAATCGCTGTCCGATGTCTTTGGCTCCATGGTCAAGCAGTATCATTTGGGGCAAACCGCTGAGCAGGCCGATTGGCTTATCGGTGCCGAGCTTCTGGCTGACGGTATTCACGGCATGGGGCTGCGGTCGATGTCCCATCCTGGCACAGCGTATGATGATGAACTGCTCGGTATCGACCCCCAGCCCTCTCACATGAACGAGTATGTGAACACGCGTGAAGACAACGGCGGCGTACACTTGAATTCAGGCATCCCCAACCGGGCATTCTATTTGGCGGCCATTGCGCTGAGCGGCCATTCATGGGAAAAAGCGGGTCGCATCTGGTACGACACACTGTGTGATAAAACGCTGCCGCAAAATGCGGATTTCGAAATCTTCGCGCGCCATACCATTCAACATGCCGCTAAGCGTTTTAACCACACTGTTGCTGACATCGTCATGCAGTCGTGGGAAACCGTGGGCGTGGAGGTTCGGCAGGAGTTCCTATGAAGACGCTGCCGGCGCTCAACGACGATGCCATCATTGAGCTAGCGCGTGAAGGGGGATTTGCCTTTATCCCTAAGCTGGCGGGGCCGCGACGCTTCGCGCTCGCCAGCGTACCGCCATCCGAACGGGAGCGGATTTGTAACGCGATCCGCAATGCCTTTCCTCAGGCTCGCGAACCCGGCCAACCAGACGGCCCCGGGCGCGGCGACCAGTTCTATTACCGCATCCACATCAGCTACTGCCAACCGCAGCAGAATCACTATACCGATGTCATCCTGCTGATCCCCGAAGACCGCGCGCCACCGGAGCTGACCGAGCTATGGCGCAACGGCGTACAGGACTCATAACGAATTTAATCGGCAGGCGCGTAGCTGAACACGACTTGCCGTTTGGAAATCATCCCGTGCTGCTGACAGAAGTAATCCACCGCACCACAGGCTTTCAATTCCTGAAGCAAGTGCTTACATTCAGGGCACGCAGCCTCACGCAGATAATCCTGCTGGCAGGCAGTACACTGAAACCGCGCACCGCTTTTCCAGGCCAGAGGATGACCACAGTTCAGGCAATTTGCTTCCATATTTATCCTCTCGTTTCACCACGTTCAGACAACACATTTCTGTCCAATTCCGGCAGCATAACCACACTTTCCTGCTCGTTGGCGTCAGTGCGGGAAATCACCAACACGGCAACCTCATCACTGGGATTATAGGGCAAATGCGGGACGTTCTCAGGGATATAGAGGAAATTGCCTTCGGGTAATTCAATCATGTTTTCAAGCTGTTCCCCGTAATACACACAGGAAATACCGCTTAGCGCGTAAATTGCTGTTTCATGATGTTCGTGCTTATGCGCCTTTCCTTGCGAACGCGGCGGAATCCAGGCCAACTGCATATGAAGATGTTGGGCACCCACCGTCTCGCGTGAAATTCCAACCGAGTAAACCAATCCTTGCTTGCCCTGATGCTGGGTCTGCGGGGCAATCCGCTGGCAATATACGCCCCGTTCAGAATGATTTGTTTTCATCACTGCACCTCTGGCAAAAGACTGTCCAAGAGTACGCTAGCAAATTCTTGTTCTGTCAGCCAAAAGGCAAGACGTAAGACTCTGTCACTTACTGCAACAGGAGCCAACAGCGCTAAATCACGCCCAGTGAACGTAAACCATAGAGCCCCAGCGCGATCATAAAGAATGCCCCCACCGTAGTCAGCCCGATAATATTGGCGGCCAGCGTGGCGTTTCCCCCCATGGCTCTCGTCATTGCATAGCTGCCAGCTGCGGTGGGCGTTGAGGAAAATAGAAAAATAATTCCCAGCTCAACGCCGCGGAAACCAACAAGCCATCCACCCAGCGTGAGCAACCCCGGTACAACGAATATTTTCGCCACAGAAGAAAGCACAGCCACATTGGACGAGCGGAACATGCTGCGCCACTCCAGGCTGGCTCCAGCACAGAGTAACGCCAGCGGCAGTGCCATTGAGGAAATAAAGCCACCGGTTTGCTTAATAACGTTCGGCATCGGCAGTTGGCTTTGCCCATAGGCCGCACCAAGAAGCAGGCCAATAATCAGCGGGTTTGTCACAATCCCCCGCAACAGTTGGCTTACTGGGATCTTCTGTTCGGGCGATTGCCGCTGCAAGCTGCGCGTCAAGGTAATGACAGACAGCGCGTTAAACATAATGACCGTCACCATCAGATATAATGAGCCAACAGCAATGCCTTCATCGCCATAGGCACTCATCGCAAAAGCCAGCCCCATCACGCCAGTATTCGACCGGAACCCGCCTTGTACGAAGATGCCACGCTCCTTCGGATCCTTGACTAGCCTCGTCGCCGCAATCTCCAAAAGCAGAAACGTTGCCAATGTTCCGACTGTGCCATAAACCACCAGCGGCCACTGGCTTGCAAAAGATTGCTGATTACCTGCAACACTAAAAAACAGCAGACAGGGAAGAGAAACGTTGAATACGACCCGCATTGCCGTATCACAAAATGCATCATTAAGCAGATTGAGCTTGCGCAACGCAACGCCCATAAACAACATCAGCAAATTGGGCATCGTGACGTTGAACGCAAAACTCCAGGTTTCCCAGGACATGGCTTTCCTTGGTTATTATTGGTTTCTTCTCTGACAAAACGGGGCGAATATCGCTATTCGCCCCGTTAATACATCACTTACTTTTTTTAAGGTGTGACATCAAACGCTTACGCTTGCGTAGCTGGTTTGGCGTCAGCGTGTTGCGCTTGTCCGCAAAGGGGTTTTCCCCTTCTTTAAACTGAATACGAATCGGCGTACCCATCACTTCCAGCGAACGACGATAGTAGTTCATCAGGTAGCGCTTGTAGGAATCCGGCAGGTCTTTCACCTGATTCCCGTGGATCACCACAATCGGCGGGTTATAACCACCGGCGTGCGCATATTTCAGCTTCACGCGGCGACCGCGCACCAGCGGCGGCTGGTGATCGTCTGATGCCATTTGCATGATACGGGTCAACATCGCCGTACTGACGCGACGAGTCGCGCACGAATAGGCTTCGGTTACCGACTCAAACAGGTTACCCACGCCGCTACCGTGTAGCGCAGAAATAAAGTGAATGCGGGCAAAATCGATAAAGCCGAGGCGCATATCCAGCGTTTCTTTCACCTGCTCACGCGCTTCCTGCGACATGCCATCCCACTTGTTCACCACAATCACCAGTGAGCGCCCACTATTGAGGATAAAGCCCAACAGCGAGAGATCCTGATCGGAAATGCCTTCGCGCGCATCAATAACCAGCAGCACTACGTTGGCATCTTCAATCGCCTGCAATGTCTTGATAACAGAGAATTTTTCTACCGTTTCCGTTACTTTGCCGCGCTTACGCACCCCGGCGGTATCAATCAGAACGTATTCACGTTCGTCACGCACCATCGGGATGTAGATACTGTCACGCGTCGTACCGGGCATGTCGAACACCACTACGCGCTCTTCACCCAAAATACGGTTAGTCAGCGTGGATTTACCCACATTCGGACGCCCGACAATCGCCAGTTTGATCGGCAAATCTTCAGGATTAAAATCGTCCTCTGCTTCTTCTTCGCTGGCCTGCTCTTCCGCTTCTAACGCTGCCCAGTAAGCCGCGTTCTCTTCTTCTTCGGTTAGTTCGACCGGCTCTTCTGTTTCATCCTGTACAAACGGCAGCAGAACCGTTTCCAGCAGCGATGTTACGCCACGGCCATGAGACGCCGCGATCGCGTACACTTCGCCCATTCCGAGCGAGTAGAAATCCGCCGTGACCATATCCGGGTCAAGGCCATCGGTTTTGTTAGCGACCAGCACGGTCGTCTTTTCGCGGCTGCGCAAATGTTTAGCAATGCCTTCATCCGCAGGCATCAGCCCCGCGCGTGCATCCACCATGAACAGCACGATATCCGCTTCTTCAATCGCGACCAGCGATTGACCCGCCATGCGCGTTTCCACGCCGTCTTCTGTACCGTCGATCCCACCAGTATCGACGATAATAAATTCATGCCCTTCCACTTCTGCACGACCATACTTGCGGTCACGAGTCAGCCCAGGGAAATCCGCCACTAATGCATCACGGGTGCGCGTTAAGCGGTTAAATAGCGTGGATTTCCCCACATTCGGGCGCCCGACCAGCGCGACGACAGGTATCATTGTTACAACCTCATTACTTATATTTCAATACGTTACAGCGAAATACTCGCTGACGATAAAAAGACGAAACGGCCCCTGATAGTGTCAGGAGCCGTTATACGAGCACACCCAAAAATGCCGTGCTCCAAATCAATACGGTTACTTAGCGAGTGAACGCGTAGACATCACCGTTTTTCGCCTGAATCAGCAGCTTGTCGCTGGCAACCACAGGTTTGCTCAGGAAGCCCGAGCTATCCACTTTTTGCTGCGCCACGAAGCGACCATCCGCCGTATTCAGCCAATGCAGATACCCTTCGGTATCGCCGACAACCAAATAACCATTATACAGCGCCGGAGCCGTTAAGTTACGGTGCAACAGATCGCTTTGACGCCACAGGCTCACGCCGCCGTTGGTGTTCAACGCAACAACGCGATCGTCCTGATCGACCAGATAGATGCGGTCGCCGTCAATGATGAAATCATGCACTGAACCCAGTTCACGCTTCCACAGAACCTGACCAGAACGCAGATCCAGCGCGGTCATGTTGCCATTATAACCCAGCGCATAAACCACTTCGCCCGCTACTACTGGCGTGGTGTCGACGTCGTTCAGACGATCGATTTCAGTGGCGCCACTCGGCTGTGAAATACGCTGTTGCCAAATGAGCTGGCCCTGATTGATCATCACGGCGTTCACACGGCCGTTATCACCACCCACAATCGCCGCACCAAATGCGGTTGTCGGGGCAGATTCGCCGCGCAGAGACAGCGTCGGCATATCCAGATTGACGCTCCACTTGATTGCGCCATCCGCTTCATTCAATGCCTGCAACATGCCGTTGCTGGTGTGAATCAGCACCACGCCGTCGCTGACGACAGGGCGAGACAACGCTTCACCAGCCACTTTAGTCTGCCATACCGGCGCACCATCTTCCGCATTCAGCGCATAGACCTGCGCCCTTTCGCTGCCGACATAGACATGGTTACCAGAAACCGTTACGCCGCCAGACAGCAGCGCTGGATTATTGCGGGAGAAGAAATTGGTCTTCTCTGACAGATCCGCGCGCCAAATTTCTTTGCCGTCACTCAGATCCATCGCTTTTACGGTACCGCGACGATCAGCCGCAAAAACGCGGTTATCCTGCCATGCGGGGTGAAGATTGGAATAAAACTCGCCAATACCACTCCCAACCGAGCTGTTCCACACCTTGGTTGGCGTGAACTGGTTTTCCACCTGCGGCAGTGGAGACATAGTGACAACATCTTCTTCGCTGTTAAACAGCGAGCATCCGCTCAGCAGGGCAACAGAAACCAGTCCTACCAAAAGTGTTTTACGCAATTGCATGGAATTCCTCTTAGCTGGACAGGTTATTCAGTTTCATACGCAGTAACGCTTGCTGTGCCTGCGATGGATTGGAAGACAACCCTTTGTTGTAGGCATCACGCGCAGCCTGATTATCCCCTTTGCTTACCAGAATATCACCACGCACTTCCGCAGCCTGTGACGCCCAGCCTTCCAGCTTGATGGCATCCAACGTTTTCAGCGCGTCATCCGCTTTGTTTTCCTGTAGCTGAACCCGCGCCAGACGCAGATTCACCACGGCCAGCAGATCGGCATCTTTAGTCTGAGACTGCGCCTGTACCAGCTGCTGTGCTGCTTTAGCAAAATCTTTCTGATCAACGTAATGACGAGCCAGTTCCAGAGAAGCCAGCGCGCCATAGGTATTCTTATTCTCAGCCGTAAATTTCTCGGTTGCCGTAATCGCGTCGGCTTTGCCTTCGGCCAATTGCTCCGTCACCTGCTGATAAGATGAAGATGCCGCCATCACGCTGTCATTTTGGTGGCTTTGCCAGAAACGCCAGCCAACCAGTGCGCCAACGCCTAACACAACACCGACAACTAACGCCTTTCCGTTCTCCGCGAGGAAACGACGTAGTGCATCAACCTGTTCATTCTCTGTGGTATAGACTTCCACGGTGTCTCTCTCCTCAATCCAGTAACGTTGCCAGCCGCGATGCGACGTCGGCCTGTGCCAATGTATCCTGCTCGCCATTGCTCAGGTTTTTAACCACAACCTGACCGGCCGCCACTTCATTTTCGCCTAATACCAATGCGACGCGTGCGCCCCATTTATCAGCACGGGCGAATTGTTTCTTAAAGTTGCCACCGCCGTAGTTGGTCATCAGTTTCAACTGCGGCAGCGCGTCACGTAATTTCTCCGCCAGCTGCATTGCCGCAACCTGCGTTCCTGTACCGGAAGAAATCAGATAAACATCCACATTCGGCTGTGCTTTGAAATCTGGATTGACAGACTGCACCAGCAGCACCAAACGCTCCAAACCCATCGCAAAACCAACCGCTGGCGTCGCGTGCCCGCCAAGCTGTTCCACCATACCATCATAACGCCCACCGGCACAGACCGTGCCCTGCGCGCCCAGACTGGTCGTCACCCACTCAAATACGGTGCGGTTATAGTAATCCAAACCGCGAACCAGACGTGGATTAACGGTATATGGGATACCGGACTGCGTTAAAAGTTCACCCAGCGCTTCAAAGTGTGCACGCGATTCGTCATCCAGGTAGTCCGTCAGCACTGGCGCGTCATTCAGCAACACCTGAATCTGCGGATTTTTTGTATCCAGAACGCGCAGCGGGTTGGTGTACATCCGACGCAGGCAGTCTTCATCCAGCTGATCTTTATGCTGTTCGAGGAACGCCACCAGCGCTTCGCGATAGCGCGCACGCGCGTCTAATGAACCAATCGAGTTCAGTTCCAGCTTGACATGATCGGCGATGCCCAGCACACGCCACCAGCGGGCCGTCATCAGGATCAGTTCGGCATCAATATCTGGCCCTTGCAGACCAAACACTTCACAGCCCAACTGATGGAACTGACGATAGCGCCCTTTCTGCGGACGCTCGTAGCGGAACATCGGGCCGACATACCACAGCCGCTGTTCCTGATTATAGAGAATACCGTGCTCAATACCGGCGCGGACACAGCCTGCCGTCCCTTCCGGGCGCAGAGTCAGGCTATCGCCATTGCGATCGTCAAAGGTATACATCTCTTTTTCGACGACATCGGTCACTTCACCGATAGCGCGCTTAAACAGCGGCGTTTGCTCGACAATCGGCAAACGAATTTCATTATAGCCGTAGCCGCTGAGCACCTGTTTCAGGCTGTTTTCAATACGCTGCCACAATGCCGTTTCGGCTGGCAGGTAATCGTTCATGCCACGGATGGCTTGAATATTTTTTGCCACGTCAGTTCTCTATGCGTTTTTCAAAAAATAAACCCGATTATAGAGGGATTGTCGTCGCATCTTCAATGCAGGGCCTCCCCATCGGGTTCAGGAATCGTGAATTAGTCGGGTGACGGCAGACCGTCACGCCGTCAGAGTTACTTATCTACCAGATTGACGGTAATACGCTGATTTTCGTCCATCATGGAGGCTTTCGCGCGGATCTTGGCTTCTAACTGATCGATCATCTGTTCGTTATCGAAGCGCTCTCTCTGCCGCACGCCGTCTTCATAGAAGCCGCTCTTATTGTGTCCACCCGTGACACCAATGGTCGACACCAGCGCTTCACCGGGGCCATTCACCACGCAGCCAATAATCGAGACATCCATCGGCGTGATAAGATCTTCCAGCCGTTGTTCCAGTGCGTTCACCGTACCGATCACGTCAAATTCCTGGCGAGAGCAGGTCGGGCAAGCAATGAAGTTGATTCCGCGCGCACGAATGCGCAGTGACTTCAGGATATCGAAGCCAACTTTCACTTCTTCAACCGGATCGGCCGCCAGCGAGATGCGCAGCGTGTCGCCAATACCTTCAGACAGCAGCAGACCGAGGCCGATAGCAGATTTCACCGCACCGCTACGTGCACCACCCGCTTCGGTGATGCCGAGGTGCAACGGCTGATCGATACGCGCAGCCAGCAGACGATAGGATTGCACCGCGAGAAAAACATCCGAAGCTTTGACGCTGACTTTAAACTGATCGAAGTTCAGGCGGTCAAGAATATCGACATGGCGCATCGCTGATTCCAGCAGCGCTTCCGGCGTTGGTTCACCGTATTTTTCCTGCAAATCTTTTTCCAGCGAACCGCCGTTAACGCCAATGCGGATCGGGATATTATTGTAACGCGCACAGTCGACAACCGAGCGAATACGCTCTTCATTACCAATATTGCCGGGGTTGATGCGCAGACAGTCGACGCCGTATTCTGCGACTTTCAGCGCAATGCGGTAGTCAAAATGAATGTCGGCGACGAGCGGGACATTCACCTGCTGTTTGATAAGCTTAAAGGCTTCGGCCGCGTCCATTGTTGGCACAGAAACGCGGACGATATCGACGCCAACGCGTTCCAGTGCTCTGATTTGGTTGACGGTAGCTTCAACGTCGGTGGTTCGGGTGTTGGTCATAGATTGCACCGCAATCGGTGCGCCATCACCAACAGGCACCTTGCCGACGTAAATCCGTGTTGATTTTCGACGGGTTATGGGTGCAGCGTTATGCATTACTTCATCTCCAACATTGCAGTCTTACTTAAACAACACGTTATTCGGCCGTTAGCGTCAGGCGTGCAACCTGACTGCTGCGCACGAATTGGCTTAAATCGACTGGCTTGCCTTGAAATTGAATTTGTACCGCAGCAGGCGCACCAATTTTGAGTTTATAGGGTGACTGACCATCAAGGTTCAGTGTGCCGCCATTGCGCTGCATGCCGCTGAACAGTTTCTTACCGCTGGCATCCGTGACTTCCAGCCAGCAATCGGCCGTGAAGGTCATCGCCAATGCATGAGCCGCAGAGACGGGATTAGCTTCCGCTACCGTACCCGCAGCGGGTGCGACAGCCCCAGCCCCCAACAGAACATTACCCGCAGTTTGTGGCTGTGCGGCGTTCGCGTGTGAAGGTGATTGGCTGGACGGTGCAGCAGACGGTGTAGAAACAGAAGAAGGTGTTGAAGGTGTCTCTGTTCCAGTGGCAGAAAGGTCGACTGGCGTAGAAGCCGGAGCCGGAGCAGAACCCGGTGTCGCCGTTTCCTGCGCGGTGCCGTTCTCCATTAGCGGAACGGACTGCCCTTCCGTTTGTGCCTGTATCGAGCTGGCGTGATCGACCATGCTGTTGATTTCCGCCTGCTGAGCCTGATGGTTTTGCCACCACCATGCGCCCGTTAGCCCCAGAACAACCAGCACAACCAGCCAGGTGATTGTCATCAACCATCCATCACGCTTTTTGCGGCTTTTTTTCAGCGAAAAACTCTGCATCGGCGAAACTGAGATCGTTTTAGGTATGGCCTGCTTATCCACAGAGGGAAGCAGTTCATCTTCGGGTAAATGAACCAGCTTGGCATAAGAACGGATATAGCCGCGCAGAAAAGTCGGCGCTAAATCGGCAGGCGTCGTACCGTCTTCAATATCGCGAACGGTGGTGATTTTAAGGCACAAACGCTCAGCAATAGTTTGCTGAGTTAGCCCAAGGCGTTCACGCGCCTCACGCAGACGTTCGCCGGGTAGTTTTGCTTCTGTTGTATCTTGGGTGGCTTCAGTATTCATTAGCTAAGAAATGCTGGTACTGTTTAGATTGTGGAAAACTTCGCGCCAGCACGTTGCCATAACGTTCTTTATCGCCATCATGGCCCGCTAACGCGGCGAAACGAATCTGTAACCATAAGCTTTCGGCACTGGCCGGAAGAATATGCTGATAAACATCAAGCAGCAGCCGCGCTTGCTCATTTTTCCCGGCAGCAAACTGTTTGTTTGCTTCCGCCAGCAAGGCACTGCCTTTCGTCGGGTCATACTTCAGCGCCCGACTTAATAAATTGCGCGCGTCTTCAGTCTGTCCGGCATTGAAAAAGCAGTATCCCGCATTTTCCAACGCATCAGCAACCTGACTGTAATCAGGAAGTTGTGCAGCCGCACTAAACTGTCGCTGAGCCGCTACATACTGCCCTAAACTACACAGAAACGCACCGTAATTATTCATGACGCTGCCATTTTCCGGCGCCATGTTCAACACATGCTGATAACGCTGTTCAGCCAGACGGTTTTCACCTATCCGCTGCTCGTAAAGCGCCATCCCCAATTGTGTTCGATAATCCTGCGGAGCAATCGCTACCGCCTTCTCAAGATTCTGCCGAGCCGAATCCAGATTATTGTGCGCCAGATAGGTCAACCCCAACTGCAAGCGGGTTTGGGCGACCGCTGGATTTGTCGTCTCTTGAGGCGATTTCACACACCCCACCAGCAACAACACCGCGAACAGGCCACTCAGCCAATGCGTTCCCTGTGATAAAGACATTCCCTGCACTAAAGAAAATCTCTGTGATAGTGGCTTTGCCATCCCTGTTCCCTCGCCTTGTCGTCTTTGCCAGACATCCTGACCAGCGAGGTTACCTGAATATGAACAGGGTGGCAGTTGGACCTGACAACAACGCGGCGCGCCTCGCAATTTGCTTACTTTTGCCCTGCAAATTAGCCCAGCGGATGACGTCGGGCTAGCGCTTCCACGTTAACCCGCGACCATTTGCTATCAGACCGCTTTCACCGTGATAGGTTCACCGGCCATTTTCTTCTTCAGCGTACGTTTGGTTCTGTCTACGACTTCACCCGCCAACTGACCGCAGGCAGCATCAATGTCATCCCCACGGGTTTTACGTACGATCGTCGTGAAGCCATACTCCATCAGTACCTTGGAGAAACGGTCAACGCGGCTGTTTGAGCTGCGGCCATACGGTGCGCCCGGGAACGGGTTCCACGGAATCAGGTTGATCTTGCACGGCGTATCTTTCAGACACTCAGCCAGTTGATGCGCATGTTCGGTGCCGTCATTGATATGATCCAACATCACATACTCAACGGTAACACGTCCCTGATTTGCATTGGATTTCTCCAGATAGCGACGTACCGCGCTCAGGAACGTCTCGATATTGTACTTTTTGTTGATCGGCATGATTTCGTTGCGGATGTCGTCGGTCGGCGCATGCAGAGAAATCGCCAGCGCAACATCGATCATATCGCCCAGTTTATCCAACGCAGGCACCACGCCTGACGTGGACAGCGTCACACGGCGCTTGGATAAACCAAAGCCGAAGTCATCCAGCATGATTTCCATCGCTGGCACCACGTTAGTCAGGTTCAGCAGCGGTTCGCCCATACCCATCATCACGACGTTAGTGATTGGACGCTGGCCGGTAACTTTAAACGCACCGATAATCTTCGCCGCACGCCACACCTGACCGATGATTTCCGATACGCGCAGGTTACGGTTAAAGCCCTGCTGCGCTGTTGAACAGAATTTGCACTCCAGCGCACAGCCTACCTGAGACGACACACACAGCGTGGCGCGATCTTCTTCTGGAATATAAACCGTTTCAACCCGTTGACCGCCCACCAGAATCGCCCACTTGATGGTGCCATCGGAAGAGCGCTGCTCGTCCACCACTTCAGGGGCGCGAATTTCAGCGATCTCCTGCAATTTGCTGCGGAAGACTTTGTTAATATCCGTCATCTGTTTGAAGTCATCACAGCAGTAGTGATAAATCCACTTCATGACCTGATCGGCGCGGAACGGTTTCTCTCCCATCGACATGAAGAGGTCACGCATTTGCTGGCGGTTAAGATCCAACAGGTTGATTTTTTCCGCACTGGCTTTGACGGATTGAGAGGCATCAGCAGACGCCGGAGAGAATTCGGACACGGTTTGCTCGGATACGGTAGTTTTAGATGCGGTAGTGTTAGATGCCGTCGTTTCAGACACGACGGTTTCAGACGCGATTTGCTTAGACATTGTCAATCCTGGCCTCGTTATTACACGTTATGGCGCTAAAAAGAAGGTTGAATTCGATGGTTATGACCAAAGAAACGCCCCGGATAAGTGCAGGCTCATCCGGGGCGCAGCATTGTACAAAGTTTAAAACAGGTAAGCTACCATCACCGCTTTTTTTCTGTGTCATTACTTCGACACTGCACACTCACGCAACGAAAAAGAAGCAACATCACACGCGCTAACCTGTTTATCACACGCAACATTACGCGCGCGCGCAGATTTCGTCATCGCTGAAGAAATAAGCGATTTCACGCTGAGCGGATTCGATAGAATCAGAACCGTGTACCGCGTTCGCCGTGAAGCTGTCCGCGTAATCAGCACGCAGCGTTCCCGCCAATGCGTTTGCTGGGTTAGTAGCACCCATGATGTCACGGTTACGTTGGACGGCGTTTTCACTTTCCAGCACCTGCACCATGATCGGGCCAGACATCATGAATTCGACCAGGCCATCAAAGAACGGCTTGCCTTTATGCTCAGCGTAAAAGCCTTCCGCTTGCTCACGGCTCAGACGCAGCATTTTAGCCGCAACAATGGTAAAACCTGCGCTTTCAAAGCGTGCGTAAATCGCACCGATGGCATTTTTAGCAACCGCATTAGGTTTTACGATGGAGAAGGTACGTTCTATCGTCATATTGACCTCATTAACTAAACTGTCAGATTACAGCCGGATTATAAGAATTGTATCAACCCTAAATAATTCGAGTTGCAGGCAGGCGGCAACCGCAGGACAAATTCGTCAGGAACGAATTTGACCAGCCACCGGCTGGCCTTCGGTGAGAGACAGGATGTCTCTCATTTCATCCCAGGGAGCTTACACCAGTAAGTGACTGGGGTGAGTAAGAGAAGCCAACGCACATGCAGCTTGAAGTATGACGGGTATACCCGGCCAGTGAAAGTGGCGCAGATTATAAGGGTAGCGGCCTTTGTTGCCTACCAAGGAGATAACATTTTATTAAAAAAAACATTACCTCTCCCCTTCTCTTCATTAACGATTACGCCTCGTACTTTTTCGTTTCCCACCGCCCAGTACTGAATGTAACAAATCATCGGCGATCACAGTTCTGAAGGTTACTTGTAACGTTATAGGTTATTTGTTTTTAAAACAATAAGATAACTGGAATCTCTTTGTCATTCACTGCTAGCCTTGCTGCTGTACCCACCATAATGGCCAGTAAGAGGGCTGATAATGAAAAGAGCGGTCAATGCATTGCAAAATTTCGGCAAGTCCCTGTATGGGCCGGTGCTGATACTCCCGATTGTCGGGTTATTCATCGCATTTGGGAATGTGTTCGGTAACGGCAATTTAGCGGGCTATGTCCCTTTACTTAATCACCCCTTGATTCAGGATTTTGGCCAACTGGTTTCAAAATCTGCCGTGGCGATTCTGGCTAATTTGGCGCTGGTGTTCGCTGTCGGGATCCCGATCGGACTGGCGAAACGCGATAAGGGCTATGCTGCGCTGATTGGTCTGGTGATGTTTATCATCTTTATTAATGCCATGAACATCACGCTGCAATTGCAGGGCAAGCTCGTGCCTGCCGCAGAAATGCGTCCCGCCGGGCAAGGCATGGTGCTGGGCGTTCAGGTGCTCGAAATGGGCGTTTTCGCCGGTATCCTGATCGGTGGATTCGCAGGCTATCTTTATAACCGCTATTCCAGTAAACAGTTTAACGGCGTGATGGCGATCTATTCCGGCCACTGCTTCGTCGCCATTCTGGTGATTCCGCTGGCGATTGCGCTGGGCTTTGCGATGAGCACCCTGTGGCCGTTTGCTCAGCACGGCATTACCTGGCTGGCCTTCGCTATCAAAGGCGCGGGCCCTGTTGGCATCGCGATATATGGATTTCTCGAACGCGTGCTGATCCCCACCGGGCTGCATCATCTGGTCTATACCCCGTTCCTGTACACCGAACTGGGCGGAACCGCAGAGGTGTGCGGCAAGCTGTATCAGGGCGCACGCAACATCTATTTTGCTGAAATGGCCTGTCAGGACGTCAAACAGCTGAGTTCCACCGTGGTCTGGGATGCGCGCGGTATCAGTAAAATGTTTGGTCTGACGGCCGCTGCGCTGGCGATGTACGTGACAGCAAAGCCAGAAAAACGGCTGGCCGCCAAAGCCATTCTGATTCCGGCCGCGTTTACCTCTTTCTTACTGGGCGTCACCGAACCGCTGGAGTTTTCCTTCCTGTTCGTCGCGCCCATGCTGTTTGCCGTCCACGCCGTACTGACCGGCATAGGGATGATGCTGTTCTCCATCATGGGCGTGCATGCGATTGGTGCCAACGGCGTCATCGACTTCTTGCTTTATAACCTGCCGCTGGGCATCGAGAAATCCAACTGGCCGATGTACATCGTGGTTGGGCTGACGATGTCGGTGATTTACTTCTTCGTCTTCCGCTTCCTGATTCTGTACTTCGACATGCCAACACCAGGGCGTGAAACCGATGAGGAAGAGACGCGGCTTTATTCCAAAACCGAATATCAGTCCAAGACAGAGAATCCGGCAAAAACGCAGGACGCGGTGAAAGGCGATGCCCAACTTGTTGGCGCCACCATCATCGCCGGGCTGGGTGGTAAACCCAATATCGAGGTGGTGGATAACTGCTACACCCGCCTGCGGGTCACGCTCATCGACCCCGCTTTGGTAGACGAACAACAGCTTAAGAACACCGGTGCGAAAGCCGTTATCCGACAGGGTAACAACGTACAGGTGGTTTACGGACTTCACGTCAAAACGATACGCGAAGCAGTTGAAAACGCGCTTTAACAGGAGACTGACCATGACGAAACCCCCATTTATTCTGACGATTGCCGGTGGCGGCAGCACCTATACCCCAGGCATCGTAAAAAGTCTGATGGTACGTCTTGCGGATTTCCCGCTGGCAGAGATTCGTTTGTATGACATCGACGGCCAGCGGCAGGACACCATCGCACCGGTGGTGGAAAAGGTGATTCGCGACCACAGTGACAGCATTGTCTTTACCGTCACAACCGACGCAGAAACCGCATTTACCGGCGCTCACTTTGTCTTTGCCCAGATGCGCGTCGGCCAGTACAAAATGCGCGAGCAGGATGAAAAAATCCCATTACGCCACGGCGTCGTCGGGCAGGAAACCTGTGGTCCCGGCGGGCTGGCCTACGGCCTGCGTACCATTCTGCCGATGGCTGAGTTGATCGATCTGGTTGAGCGCTATGCGCATAAAGAAGCGTGGATCGTCAATTACTCCAACCCCGCCGCAATTGTTGCCGAAGGCGTGCGCCGTCTGCGTCCTAACGCCCGCGTGCTGAATATCTGCGACATGCCGGTTGCCGCGATGCGTAACATTGCGGCCGTGCTCGGTGTCGATCGTCACGACATCACGGTGGACTATTTCGGGCTGAATCACTTCGGCTGGTTTACCCGCGTGCTGGTCGATGGCGTCGATCGTATGCCAGAGCTGCGCGAGCACATCGCCCGCTACGGCCTGTTGACCGCCGATGCTGCCGATACCGATCCGCAGCACGCTGATCCGTCATGGGTGAAAACCTGGCGCAACATCAAACCGATCATGGATCATTTCCCGGAATTCGTGCCGAATCCGTATTTGCAGTACTACCTGATGCCGAACCAGATCGTCGAGCATCAGGATCCTGACTACACGCGCGCCAATGAAGTGATGGACGGGCGTGAGAAGAAGCTGTTTGCGGCGGCGGCCAGCTACAAGGAAACCGGTATTCTGTCGGATGCGTTCCACGTTGGCGTGCACGGCTCGTTCATCGTTGATGTCGCCTGCTCGCTGGCGTTCGATCTGCGCCAGCGCCATCTGGTCATCGTCGAAAACCAAGGCGCTATCGCCAATCTGCCTTACGATGCGATGGTGGAAGTCCCGGCTTATATCACCGCCCAAGGGCCAGAGCCGGTGCGGATGGGGAATGTTCCGCAGTTCCATCGCGCCTTGCTGGAACAGCAGTTAGCGTCTGAGCAATTACTGGTTGAAGCCACGCTGGAAGGTAGCTACGAGAAGGCCTTACAGGCATTTACCCTGAACCGTACCGTGCCAACCATGCAGCACGCCAAAGCCATTCTGGACGAGATGATTGAAGCCAATCAGGATTACTGGCCGCAATTAAAACAAGCATATAGAGACGGTATCGCCCAATAATCCGCTACTTGTCGGATTAGGGAAAATCGCTGACAATGAATCTATCATTGCACATCAATGATAGATTCTGGGTCGAATTCGTCGGCCCCAACGTGGAGGATCTATGTCAGCATCGTCTTCTGATTTGCCCGTTTCTCATGAGCGGTTTGTCTCCGCAGACTGGCTTGCCAGCCACCTGAATGACAGCAGCATCACGCTCATTGACGCCCGCATGCTGCCTCCGGGCAACAGCACCCGTGATATTCACGCTGAATACCGCGCCGGTCATCTGCCTGGCGCGGTTTTTTTTGATATTGAAACGCTATCCGATCACAGCACCGACCTGCCACATATGATGCCAACGCGCGAAGACTTCGCACGCGCAATGGGCGAGTTGGGGATCGATAACCAGCAGCATCTGGTGATTTACGATGAAGGCAACCTCTTCTCCGCACCGCGTGCGTGGTGGATGCTGCACACCTTCGGCGCGACATCCCTTTCAATCCTGAGCGGGGGTCTGGCGGGCTGGACAGCACAGAACCTACCGCTGGAACAGGGCGATGTGACACCAAAGCCAACGACGTTCCACGCTACGCTGGATGAAAACGCCATTCGCTCACGCGATGAAGTGCTTTCCATCTGTCGGGATAAATCAGAACAGATTGTCGATGCCCGCCCCGCTCCGCGTTTTAATGCTGAAGTGGATGAACCGCGCCCCGGCCTGCATCGCGGCCATATTCCCAACAGCCTGAACGTGCCGTGGACCGATTTAGTGAGTCATGGGGCGTTAAAGCCCAATACCGAATTGGCAACCATTCTTCATAAACACGGCGTGGATTTCACTCGTCCCATCGTCGCCAGCTGCGGCTCCGGCGTAACGGCATCTGTCGTCGTGCTGGCTCTGACGCAGTTAAATGTCCCGAATGTGACGCTGTACGATGGTTCGTGGAGCGATTGGGGTAGCCGCGATGATGTCCCTATTGCGCGTGATTAATCCCGCTCGGTGTTTTACCGCCTGTTGGTCAGGAGTAGTGGGTGGATAATCGGCTGGCATCCTTAATGCAGCACGGTCAGGCGCTGACGCGCGCGGAATACCGCGTGCTGGCTTTTATCGCCGACCATTCATCGCTGATAGGCAAAATCACGGTGCGGGAGTTGGCGCAGAAAACCTATGTGTCCACGGCAACGATCATGCGGCTATGCCAGAAAATCGGCTTTAGCGGCTACAGTGAATTCATTTATCACTGCAAAACGCTGCTCACGGATAATCCGCGTCTTGCCCCCTCGCCTGTCGTTACGCCCAATGACGCTTCGCTTCCTGATGCTTTCCAGCATTTTATCGACAATTATCAGCGCACATTTGCCTACATTAGCCATCAGGATAGAGCCGCTTTCAGCGCTATCCTGCGGCAGGAAAGCCACTTTTTCCTGTACGGCGCGGGGTTTTCCCATCTGTTTGCCGAATATTTGGCGAAGAAACTGCAGGTGCTGGGGAAAGATGCCTTCTCCTCTGGGTTAGGAGATAGCCGAGGCATTTTTCTCAATAACGCGCCGAAATATCAGGTGTTTATCGCCATCTCTCGCAGTGGGGAAACTGAACAGGTATTGGATAAGGCGCGTATCGCCAAAAACATTGGCATGAAGGTGATCGCATTTACCCGCGCGTCGTTGAATTCGTTAGGCGAGTTAGCCGATTTGCACTTCCGGCTCTACGATGATGCGGTTCACTATGCGGCAGAAGCCGGTGAGATTAGCTCATTTGAATCGAATCTGGTGATGCTGATTGATTTACTGCTGTTGCAGGCAACAGCGGAAAAATCGTAATCCGCCGTTGCCTATATCAAATTGCCACCCGGTATCAGGCGTTGCCAGTGGCCTTAAACTCCCTCAGGAAACTCCCCCACTTGCGCTCGTAGAACGGCGTGGTGTGCTTAATCATGTAGTGGCTGATTCCCGACTCACCTTCTTTCACCAGACACAGGTCGACAGGACGCTCGTCCGGCAATGTATCGCTGGCGACGCTGCCCGCTTCACGGATGATGGTTTCTTCATCCTGATCGGCATCAATACCAATCAGCAGGTGCGGTTGCTCTTCACCCGGCTCCTGAATCTGTGCCAAAAACGCCCGTTTTACATGGCGATGTTTGGTAAACAGCTGCGTTAGAGAATCAATCATCTGCGCGGGCATCTCGGCTGGCTGACTCAGTATGACCTGCATTTCTTCTTCAACAACGCGTTGCTGAACAAAGCCGTTACCTTCACCAGACAGAATATGTTCAATTTCCTGTGGCAAAAACTCTTTACCGTACGGCAGCTTAGGATTGAGGAACAGCGTGACGCCCTGCGTCATTTCAAACAGCGAACGCGTCGGTAGCGCCAGAAAAGGCGCTTCTTCCGTAATCACGCTCTGTAATGCTTCCAGAGAAGAGAAGAAAGGAATAGCGGATGAACCATCGTCTTTTTCCCAGTGTTGGATGTTCACATTACTGCCCGCATGCAACACCACCTCACCGGATTCATCCCCGTCATCGGTAGTGCCCAGCACAAACACCGTGGCTTCCATCAGTTCACTGAAAAACTCAGGACGATGCGCGGGTTCCGTTGCAGCCAGAATCAACACTTCTTCCAGTTTATTACGTGGCGAAAACTCCATACTTCCCTCAACATGATTACGTTAAAAACCGACGCTTTAAGACCTGAACCGACTATTTGGCGTTGCTCAGCAGGAGGTTAGCCAGCGTGCGTACGCCGAGCCCCGTTGCGCCCGTCGCCCACTGATCTACCGCGCCTTTACGGTACGTCGCGGAACAGTCAATGTGCAGCCAGCCCTGCTGGTAATTTTTCACAAAGTGCGACAGGAAAGCCGCTGCCGTACTGGCACCAGCAGTGTGTGCACCACTGGCAATATTGTTCAGATCCGCAAAGCTGGACGGCAGATGGCTGCGATGGAACTCTTCCAACGGCAGACGCCAGAACGGTTCGTTTTCTTCTTTCGCACTTTCCTGCAATGCTGCCACCAGCTCATCATCGAAGCTGAACAGCGCGTGATAGTCATTGCCCAGTGCCGTTTTTGCCGCGCCCGTCAGCGTTGCGCAGTCGATGATCCACTGTGGATTCTGCTCGGAAGCATCGATCAGGCCATCCGCCAGCACCAAACGCCCTTCCGCGTCGGTGTTCATGACTTCAACCGTTTTACCGTTGCGGTAGCGAATGATGTCGCCCAGTCGGAATGCATTGCCGCTCACCATGTTGTCCGCGCAGCACAGGTACAGCTTCACACGCTGTTGCAAACCACGCGCCGCCGCCAGCGCCAGTGCGCCCGTCAGGGTGGCCGCACCACCCATGTCCGATTTCATGGAATCCATAGAGCTGCTGGGTTTCAGGCTGTAGCCGCCGGTATCAAACGTAATACCTTTACCTACCAGACAGGCGAACACTGGCGCATCCGGGTTGCCCGTTGGGTTATAGTCCAGCGCCAGCAGCACCGGCTGACGTTCAGAACCGCGCCCCACCGTGTGCAGACCGGCATAATTCTGTTCACGCAGATCTTCACCTTTGGTGATGCGGTAGCTGACGGCATCACAGGCTACATCACACAGCAGGTCGACTGCGCGGGTCGCCAGTTGCTCTGGCCCCAAATCTTCAGCAGGCAGGTTGATGGTGTCACGCACCCAGTCCACAATCTTCAGGCGAGCGTTCAGCTCTTGCTTGTCGGCGTCGTTCAGTTCCGCCCATTCAACCGTTCTTTGCCCTTTCGGCCCGCGATATCCCTGCCAGAATGCCCAGCTGTTTGCCAGATCCCAGCCTTCACCCGCTAACTTAACGTGTTTAATCCCCTGCCCATCAATTTTACGGGCAGCACGTTGGATCACCGCTAGTGCAGCTTTGCCATTCAGGGACGCCCCTGCATGAATGGTAAAACCCTGCTCATTCACACTCAGCGTCGCTTTTTCTCCCCAGCGCGCGTCAGCAGGTTGAGTGGAGAGTGAAATCAGCATGGTATTGTTCGTCATAGTGCTTCTCCGATAATAGGTATTCCTGCCACTTTTCATGTTTGCAGGTGATGTTCATATTTGCAGACATTCTGCTTATCAATGCGTGTTTATAAACGCTCTCGCTTATAAATACTCAGTTTGCAGATAAATAAACGGTGCATCATGACATGCAAATGTTACGAATTTTGGCACGAGAATAAAACGGGCCACCAAAGGCAGCCCCGTAATCTTTCTATTCTGCTTCATCTAACCAGACCAACAGGATCGCTTCCAGAATTTTTTCATTGGAAGCGTCCGGCCGATCGTCAAATTCATCCAATTCGCAGATCCACTGGTGCATGTCCGTGAAACGTACGGTTTTCGGATCGAGATCGGGAAACTGGTCGTAAAGCGCTTCACCGATAGCCCGGCTGTCTGTCCATTTTAATCCCATCGCGGTTTCTCCTTATTCAGATCAATGCTCGCGTGCGTGGTTGATCGTATAGCGCGGGATCTCGACAACCAGATCGTCCCCGGCGATACGCGCCTGACAGCCCAGACGGCTTTCCGGCTCCAGACCCCAGGCCTTATCCAGCATGTCGTCTTCTTCTTCCGTACTTTCCACCAACGAATCAAAACCTTCGCGCACGATGCAGTGGCAAGTGGTGCAGGCACAGGATTTCTCGCAGGCGTGTTCAACGTCAATACCGTTACGCAGGGCGACTTCCAAAATGCTTTCACCGCGTTCCGCTTCCAAAACCGCCCCTTCAGGGCACAGATCCTGATGCGGTAAAAAAACTATTTTAGGCATGTTACACCTCATCCACAGAATGGCCTGCCAACGCGCGACGGATAGAGGCATCCATGCGACGAGCGGCGAATTCCTGGGTTTGTTGATCGACTGTTTTAATCGCGGCTTCAATTGCCACGGGATCGCTTCCCTGCATCATCGTATGCAGGTGTTCAGATGCCGCGACAATGATGCCTTTTTCGTCATGGTTCAATAATTCTGCGTCGGCCATCAGCGCACTTTGCAAGCTTTCCAGCACGCGTGCCGCCTCCACTTTTTGCTCTGCCAGCCGACGCGCGCCGACATCTTCCTTCGCATTCAGCATCGAGTCGGTGATCATCGTGGCAATTTCCGTATCGCTCAAACCGTATGACGGTTTAACCTGAATGGATGCCTCAACGCCCGTCGATTTCTCCATCGCCGTCACGCTCAGCAAGCCATCCGCATCGACCTGAAAGGTCACGCGAATGTGAGCCCCACCAGCCGGCAGCGGCGGCAGGCCGCGCAGTGAGAAGCGTGCAAGCGAGCGGCAATCCGCCACCATTTCGCGTTCGCCCTGCAAGACGTGGATCATCATGCCGCTCTGGCCGTCTTTGAAGGTGGTGAATTCCTGTGCGCGGGCAACCGGGATCGTGGTATTGCGCGGAATGATTTTTTCCACCAGCCCCCCCATCGTCTCCAGCCCCAGCGACAAGGGGATCACATCCAGCAGCAGCATGTCGCTGTCTGGCTTGTTACCCACCAGAATATCCGCCTGAATCGCCGCGCCAATAGCCACAACCTTGTCCGGATCGATCGACGTCAGCGGCGTGCGGCCAAAAAACGTTCCTACTTGATCACGCACCAGCGGAACACGCGTCGATCCGCCCACCATCACGACTTCCAGCACGTCTTCTGCCGTCAGCCCTGCATCTTTCAGCGTACGACGGCAGGACAACAGTGTGCGTTTCACCAGCGGAGCAATCAGTGCATCAAGATGTTCACGGGTGATATCTCCCTGCCAGCCTGCGATATCCACGCGTACCGTCTCGGCGCTGCTTAGCGCAATCTTGGCTTTCACCGCCGCATCACGAAAGGCATGATCCAACTGGTGATCGTCACGATCGTGAATGCCCGCCTGCTCACGCAGCCACTCCGCCAGCAAATGATCGAAATCATCACCGCCCAGCGCAGAATCGCCGCCCGTCGCCAGCACTTCAAAGACGCCACGGCTCAGGCGCAGAATGGAAATATCAAAGGTACCGCCGCCCAGATCGTAAATGGCGATCACACCCTCTTTACCGGAATCCAGCCCATAGGCAATCGCGGCCGCAGTCGGCTCGTTCAGTAGGCGTAAGACGTGCAGCCCAGCAAGACGTGCCGCATCTTTGGTGCCCTGACGCTGTGCGTCATCGAAATAAGCGGGAACGGTAATCACCACGCCATCAGGCACGCCGCCTAACGCCGCTTCCGCACGCGCAGCCAGCGCAGACAAAATATCCGCCGATACCTGTACAGGATTGAGGTTGCCAGCCGACGTCTGAATCAGCGGCAGGCCATTATCGCTGGCATGAAAGCGATAGGGTAAATGCGGGTAACGCTGCTGAATATCGTCCAGAGAACGCCCCATCAGGCGTTTAACTGAACTGACGGTATTTTCCAGATCGTGGGCAGCATTGTCGCGCGCGTGCCAGCCGACGCTGTGGCCATCGTGACGATAGTGGACAACCGACGGCAGCAGGTCGCGTCCGTCGCTATCCGCCAGCGTCTGCGCTTCGCCGCTGCGTACGGTAGCAACAAGAGAATGGGTCGTGCCTAAATCAATACCGACAGCCAGACGGCGCTGATGCGGTGCGGCGCTAAGGCCAGGCTCACTAATTTGTAATAAGGCCATATTGAGCTTCCATCAATTGGCTGGCGAAAAAACCGGCATGGTAATCACCATCGGGTTTCCCGCCGGATTAACCAGTTATCTGTCCAGCAATTGTTCTTCGAGTTCTTCAACCTGTTGCTGGAGCTTGTCTAAAAAGCGTAGCTTGCGCACGGTATCCGCAGCGTCTGTCCACGTCTCATTATCGAGTTCATCACGCATATGCGAACGGCGCTTAACGATCGTTGCCTGCAACCGCTCCGCGAAGGCCGTCAGCGCATCATCCGCATCGGATCGCTGAGAGATCGCCTCCAGTTCTTCACGCAGTTCCAGCTGTTCCATCAGGAAAGCCGTGTCCTTCATCGTATGCTGTTCGTTGTTCACATCAAAACCGTGCAGCGACAGCATATACTCCGCGCGTTTCAGCGGATGCTTGAGCGACTGATAGGCATTATTGATCGTCGCCGCCTGCTGCACCGCCAGCATGCGCTCGCGCTCTGGGCTGGCAGCATAACGGTCAGGATGGAACTGCCGCTGCAAATCCTGAAAACGGGATGCAAGCAGGCCGCCATCCACATCATAGCGAATGGGCAGCCCGAATAACGTAAAGTAATCCATAGTGGTACTCTGGGAGTTCTGGGTAGCAACGCAGGCCATTAACCGATCGCACGTTCACTACCCAAGAGGGGTCAGACGTTGAAACTTTCGCCGCAACCACATTCGCCGGAAATGTTCGGATTATTGAACTTAAAGCCTTCGTTCAGCCCTTCTTTGACGAAATCCAATTCTGTTCCGTCAAGATAGACCAGACTTTTGCCGTCCACGATGACCTTGACGCCTTTGTCTTCAAAGACCGTATCACCGTCGTTCAAATCATCAACAAACTCCAGCACATACGCCATACCGGAACAGCCGGATGTCCGTACGCCAAGACGCAGCCCAAGGCCTTTGCCCCGGTTTGCGATGAAAGCGCTCACGCGTTGTGCCGCGCTTTCGCTCAGAGAAATCGACATACTGTTACCTCGATCGTTCGCCACCTCGACGGAATCAGGCACCCAGAGAAACGGTGCCCCGACGAGTTCAGCCGCAGAGATTACTGCGCGTCGCGTTTACTTTTGTAATCCGCAATCGCTGCCTTGATAGCGTCTTCCGCCAGAATGGAGCAGTGAATCTTCACTGGCGGTAACTCAAGCTCTTCGGCAATCTGCGTGTTCTTAATCGCTTCAGCTTCATTCAGCGATTTGCCTTTTACCCACTCAGTGACCAGCGAGCTGGAGGCAATGGCAGAACCACAACCGTATGTCTTGAAGCGGGCATCTTCGATGATACCCTCATTGTTGACTTTTATCTGCAACTTCATCACATCGCCGCACGCTGGCGCGCCGACCATGCCGCTACCGATAGACGGATCGGCGTTGTCAAACGAACCCACATTGCGTGGATTTTCATAGTGATCAATTACTTTTTCGCTGTAAGCCATGATAGTCGTCCCCGAACTGGTGAATTAATGATGCGCCCACTCGATGCTGCTGATATCCACGCCCTGCTTGAACATTTCCCACAGCGGAGAAAGATCGCGCAGACGGCCAATAGATTTACGTACCAGCTCGATGGTGTAGTCGATCTCTTCTTCGGTGGTGAAACGCCCCAGCGAGAAACGGATCGAGCTATGTGCCAGCTCATCATTCATACCCAGCGCACGTAACACGTAGGAGGGCTCCAGACTAGCCGACGTACAGGCAGAACCGGACGACACAGCCAGATCCTTGAGCGCCATAATCAACGATTCACCTTCAACATAGTTGAAGCTGACGTTCAGGATGTTAGGCACGCCCTGTTCAATGTCACCATTCAGGTAGACTTCTTCAATATCATTAATACCGTTCCACAGACGATCGCGCAGCGTACGCAGGCGCTCCATTTCTGCGGTCATCTCTTCTTTCGCAATACGGTAGGCTTCACCCATACCGACAATTTGGTGCACAGGCAGAGTGCCAGAACGCATACCGCGCTCATGGCCGCCGCCGTGCATCTGCGCTTCGAGACGAATACGGGGTTTACGACGAACATACAGTGCCCCGATTCCCTTCGGCCCATAGATTTTATGGCCGGAGAAAGACATCAGATCCACTTTTAACTGGTTGAGATCGATAGGCAGCTTGCCTACGCTCTGCGTGGCATCGACATGGAACACAATACCGCGGCTACGGCACATGTCACCGATAGCAGCGATATCCTGCACAACGCCGATTTCATTGTTGACGTGCATGATGGAAACCAGAATGGTGTCCTCACGCATTGCCGCTTCGAGTTCAGCCAGATCGATAATACCGTTACGCTGCGGGGCCAGATAAGTCACCTCAAAGCCTTCGCGTTCGAGTTGACGACAGGTATCCAGCACGGCTTTGTGTTCGGTCTTACTGGTGATAATGTGCTTGCCCTTCTTCTGATAGAAGTTGGCAACACCTTTAATGGCGAGGTTATCGGCTTCGGTCGCGCCTGACGTGAAGACGATCTCACGCGGGTCGGCACCAACCAGTTCAGCAATTTGGTTACGGGCGATATCAACCGCCTCTTCCGCCTGCCAGCCAAAACGGTGGGAACGGGAAGCCGGATTACCGAACGTACCGTCCAACGTCAAACATTGCATCATTTTCTCAGCGACGCGCGGGTCAACCGGCGTGGTAGCTGAGTAGTCGAGATAGATAGGTAACTTCATTGCTCATAAACTCCGTACATCACTTCAAAACGTACAATGCGTTTTGTTTTATTGACAGGCTGT
This sequence comes from Pectobacterium carotovorum, assembly GCF_900129615.1. GTDB lineage: Bacteria > Pseudomonadota > Gammaproteobacteria > Enterobacterales > Enterobacteriaceae > Pectobacterium > Pectobacterium carotovorum. Next base: position 85,586 of record NZ_FQWI01000011.1, read on the forward strand.
TTATACCCGCAACCTCTCGGGCCAATGCAAAAAATCTGACGATGTTATAGTCGGAACACATTATCGTCAGAACACGCCGTGATAGTCGGACTAACGCCAACGCCACATTGGGTAATGTGGTCAGGATTATGCGGCTATCGGAAAGGCAAAACGTGACGAGTAAGGGTGCTCGTCACGTTGAAGGTGTATCAGGCGCGCAGGTTAACGTTAATCGTTTCCTGGATACGTCCATTGGCGGTGCGGCGCGTGTCAGCATCCTGACGATCCGCCACATCCAGCACTTCCTTATTGTTCACCAGCTCATCCAGCGTGATGTTATTCAGGAAGTCGGTAATACGGTCACTCAGATCGCGCCACAGCGTGTGCGTCAGGCAGCGATCGCCACCCTGGCAGCCTTCGCGGCCCTGGCAACGCGTTGCATCAACGGATTCATCGACGGCCGAAATGACCATACCAACAGCGATTTCATTCGCATTTTTACCCAGCAGGTAACCGCCGCCTGGGCCACGAACGCTGGCAACCAGTCCGTTCTTGCGCAGACGCGAAAACAGCTGCTCCAGGTAAGACAGTGAAATACCCTGGCGTTCAGAAATATCCGCCAATGGAACGGGTCCTTCCTGGGAGTGCAGAGCCACATCGAGCATGGCGGTAACGGCGTAACGGCCTTTGGATGTCAGTCTCATGATAGTGGTACCTGTAGATAAAACATGTATTATGAAAACATGTATTGGCAGAACATACCGCGAGTCTGACATTCCTGAGTGTTTTAGTCAACTATTTAACCAAGTAAAACACTCAAGTATTATTCATCGTGTGTTTTCTGTACCGAGCTCAGTATCCCACGCAAGATATTCAGTTCCTGACTTTCAGGCCTGGCACGGGTAAACAGGCGGCGCAGTTTGTTCATCACCTGCCCTTGATGTGCTGGTCGGATAAATCCGGTTTGCAGCAGCGTCTGTTCAAGATGCTGATAAAACCGCTCCAGATCGTCGACCAGCGGGTACGGCGACTCTTCGTGTTCCGGCTGCCCAGCTTGTAAGCGATCCAAATGTGCGATGCGTACTTCATAAGCAATGATCTGTACCGCCATCGCCAGATTGAGCGAGCTGTATTCCGGGTTCGCAGGAATCGCCACGTGATAATGGCATTTCTGAAGCTCTTCATTCGTCAGCCCCACACGTTCACGCCCAAACACCAACGCGACCGGCGCGTGTTCTGCTTCCTGCGCGCTACGAACGCCGCACTCACGCGGTTCCAGCATCGGCCAGGGTAAGGTTCGAGAACGTGCGCTGGTGCCAACGACCAGACCACACCCTTCGAGCGCCTGATCGAACGAATCCACAATGGTGGCATTGCCGATAACATCGCTGGCGCCTGCCGCCAACGCAATTGCCTGCGAATCAGGCTTCACCAATGGGTTGACCAAATAAAGTTTGCTTAATCCCATGGTTTTCATCGCCCTGGCCACTGACCCCATATTGCCAGTGTGCGACGTTTCAACCAGAACAATGCGAATATTGTCTAACATATGTACTCTATTGTGCGAAAGGAAGTCGTGCGAAAAGGAAACCGCCGTACTCTAACACAAACTTCGCTATTTGACTTTTCTCCTGCTATACTCTGCGCCGCTTTCCGTTCTTTAACATTCCAGTGGACCGATACCATGCATCCGATGCTCAACATCGCTATACGCGCTGCGCGTAAAGCCGGTAATTTAATTGCCAAAAACTATGAAACGCCAGACGCCGTCGAAGCTAGCCAGAAAGGCAGCAACGATTTTGTGACCAACGTTGATCGGGATGCAGAACGTCTGATCGTTGAAGTCATCCGTAAGTCTTACCCACAGCACACCATTATTGGTGAAGAGTGTGGCGAGCTGGTTGGCGAAGATCCGGCAGTACAATGGGTTATCGATCCTCTGGATGGCACCACCAACTTCATCAAACGTTTACCCCACTTCGCTGTTTCTATCGCGGTCCGCATTAAAGGCCGTACCGAAGTTGCCGTCGTTTACGATCCTATGCGTAATGAACTGTTTACCGCGACCCGTGGTCAAGGCGCACAGCTGAACGGCTACCGTCTGCGCAGCAGCACTGCCCGCGATCTGGAAGGCACCGTACTGGCAACAGGTTTCCCTTTCAAATTAAAACAACACAGCAAAAGCTATATCAACGTCATCGGTGCGCTGTTCACCCACTGTGCGGATTTCCGCCGTACGGGTTCTGCTGCACTGGATCTGGCCTATGTGGCCGCGGGTCGCGTTGACGGTTTCTTTGAAATCGGCCTGAAGCCATGGGATTTTGCCGGTGGCGAACTGCTGGTACGTGAAGCTGGCGGGATCGTGACGGACTTCGTTGGCGGCCATAACTATCTGACATCCGGCAATCTGGTTGCAGGTAACCCGCGCGTGGTGAAATCCATTCTGGGCACCATCCGTGAAGAACTGAGCGACGCGCTGAAACGCTAATTCCGACCCACTCCGGCCCACCCCCATAAAAACGACATTGGGCCGGAGTTGTTATTTTTCTTTACATATGAATCCTGTATACGCATTGTTTATCCTTATACGATAATAATTATCAAACTCATTACACCGATAAATCGTGAATTAGGATCGCCACCATGTTAAGAAAATCAGTAAGATCACTCTTTCTGACCGCACTACTCACCACCCCGCTTTTCAGCTACGCCACCCAATATCCTCTTACTGTCACCGATTTCGACGGAAGAAGTGTCACCATTAAACAAGAGCCACAGCGCATCATTCTGCAAGATGGGCGCGATATTATGACGATGGCATTGCTTGATCGCGATAATCCCTTTCAGCGTCTGGTCGCCTGGAACAATCTGGCGAAAAAACAGGACACCGCAACCTGGGATATGCTGAAAGGAAAATGGCCTCAGTCCGTTGGCATTCTGGATATGGGCTTCAGTGACAAAGGCAATGTCGATCTGGAAAGCGTACTGTCAAAACAGCCGGATCTGATGATTGCCCAGCTGCGAGCAAAAGCAGCACTGAAGGAAAGCGGTGTGATCGACAAGCTCAGCGCGCTGAATATTCCCGTGCTGTTCGTCGATTATGAAGTGAATCCGGCTAAAGATACCGCTCCCAGCGTCGACCTGTTGGGAAAAGTTCTGAACCGTGAAGCCAATGCCAAAGCGTATACCGATTTCTATCGTCAACACTTCGATGCTATTCAGCAGAAAACCGCTGCAATCACTCCGAAACCTAACGTCTTTATTGAACCGATTGCTGGCAACTCAGACTCCTGCTGCTTCACACACAGCAACAGCGGCTGGGGCGGATTGATTGAAGCGGTCGGCGCGAAAAATATTGGTTCGGATTTACTGCCAGGCGCGTCAGGCTTTGTCTCGCTGGAAAAAATTATCAGCATGAAACCTGATGTCTACATTATGACAGGCTCTAAGCGTGGTAACAGTCAGGTACTGCCGTTAGGCTATGGTGCCAGCGTAGAAGACGTTCGTAATCAGGCCACTACGCTGCTAAACCGCACTGGCATCAGCCAAATTCCGGCGGTTCAGGCGAAACACGTTTACGGCGTTTACCACCATTTCTACAACCATCCTTACAACATTGTTGGTATGGAATATCTGGCAAAGGACATTTATCCTCAGGCGTTTTCCAGCTTGAATCCTGATGACACGTATCACCATATCATTCAGAATTTTACCTCGCTGCCTGACAGTGACTTTATCTTTGCCTGGAAACAAGGTGAGTAATTTTTCATGAGTACAACCACTGAACCGGGTATCCGCAATACTGCCGCGGATGCCAACACCATTATGGACAACTATCGCGGCATTATTCGACGCCGCGTGGGTGTTATGGCGATACTGCTGTTGATCATCATCGGCTCGTTGTTGCTGGATTTCACGATGGGGCCTTCAGGGCTGACGCTTGATGTGCTTTGGCAGACGCTGACCGATCCGGCCAGCGCCGATGCCGGTACGCGCGTGATCGTCTGGGATATTCGTCTGCCTTACGCACTGATGGCTATCGTGGTCGGACTGTCACTTGGTCTGGCCGGTGCAGAAATGCAAACGATCCTGAACAACCCGCTGGCCAGTCCGTTTACGCTCGGCGTTTCTTCCGCCGCCGCATTCGGCGCCGCGCTGGCTATCGTCCTTGGTATCGGCATCCCCGGTATTCCGGCTCAGTGGTTTATCTCTGCAAACGCCTTTATCTTTGCGCTGCTGGCAGCGTTGCTGCTTGATGGCATTACGCGCTGGACGCAGGTCGCGACCTCCGGCGTCGTGCTGTTCGGTATCGCGCTGGTGTTCACCTTCAACGCGCTGGTATCCATGCTCCAGTTCATCGCCAACGAAGACACGCTGCAAGGTCTGGTGTTCTGGACGATGGGCAGTCTGGCTCGTGCCTCGTGGGAAAAATTAGGCATCCTGCTGCTGGTGCTGGCTATCGTGATGCCAATTTCACTGATGAGCTCATGGAAGCTGACCGCCCTGCGGTTGGGTGAAGATCGCGCCGTTAGTTTTGGCATTAACGTCCGCCGCCTGCGTCTGGCGACGCTGCTGCGCATCAGTATTTTGTCCGCCATTTCGGTCGCGTTTGTTGGCCCCATCGGCTTTATCGGTCTGGTTGCTCCGCATATCGCACGTATGATCTTCGGTGAAGACCACCGCTTCTATCTGCCTGCCAGTGCGTTAACTGGCGCGCTGGTGCTGTCGATGGCATCCGTTGCCTCGAAAAATCTCATCCCCGGCGTCATTATCCCGGTCGGGATCGTCACATCACTGGTTGGCGTCCCCTTCTTCCTGAGTATCATCCTGCGCCACAGAGGAAACGTATGAACCAGCAAACCTCTTCTGGATTACGCCTTTCCCATTTTCGCGCCGGTTACCCCAAGCGTCAGGTGATTCGCGATCTGTCCGTCCCGCAGCTACCGCGCGGGAAAATTACCGTGCTGCTCGGCCCCAACGGCAGCGGTAAATCAACGCTGTTGCGTGCAATGGCAGGTCTGAATGCTTCCGAAGGCGAGCTGTGGTTGGATGACACCAATCTGATGACATTGCCTTTTGCTCAGCGGGCGGAAAAAGTCGTTTATTTGCCGCAATCCCTGCCTGCGGGCGTTCACCTGCACGTGCTGGAATCGATTATCGTCGCACAGCGCGCGTCCGGCGGCATGCACAACGCCGAAAAGCAGGATGAAGTGATGAGCCTGCTGCGTCAGTTAGGCATTGAACATCTGGCGTTGAGCTATCTCGATCAGCTCTCCGGCGGACAGAAACAGCTGGTGGGGTTAGCACAATCGCTGATCCGCCAACCTTCGCTGCTCCTGTTGGACGAACCGCTTAGCGCACTCGATCTGAACTATCAGTTCCACGTGATGGATTTGGTACGCAAGGAAACGCGCAAGCGCAACATCATCACCGTCGTGGTGGTGCATGACATCAATATCGCGCTGCGTCATGGCGACCATGTATTGATGCTGCAAAACGGTAATTTGATTGCCAATGGCGCACCGGCCGAGGTGATTAGCCCTGAAAGCCTGTCAGCGGTCTATGGCGTACGCGGACGCATCGAGCGCTGTTCGCAGGGCGTGCCGCAGGTGATTATCGACGGGCTGGTCAGCGAACCGACCATCTAAGTCTTTCTCTATACGACTAGACGGTGAGTCCCCTCACCGTCTTACCTTACCAAACGCGACAACGCGGATTCACCACGCCAGAACCCTTTTCACGCCGTACGCACAGCGCTTAATATTGCCGTTATTCAACACAAACGCTCAGAGGCAAGCATATCGCGCATGTTCGTCAGCATGTTCTCGAACAAACGCAATGCCAAACCCACGCTGTTTACGTTGTAGTAGAGCGCTGCGTCATAATGCTTCAGATAATGTTCAAACTCTGGTTTATCGAGCAGTTTATAAATTGCAGTAAATCGCAAAATAAGGTGACTGCAATTATTGAGATAGAGATCAAGCGTGCGGTAATCGCTTTTCATTAGCTGAGTAAGCAACGCGGTCATATGCTCGAATTCCGTCAGTAGCGACGCATAATCCCCCAGGTTTTCCGCACTGTGCTCAGTCGATTCCATACCGTATCTCCCTTGGCTTTCGCCACTGGTCAATCGAGCCTATAGCCGCATGCCGCCTCACTGCGCAGCACGCGGCGCGATAGGTTAGAAACGCTGCCAGTCCCCTTCATCCTGAGCAACAGCGCTTTTTTTCCTCACGGGAGCAAGACGCGGCGCGGATATTCCAGGTAGCGCGGATACAGAAGCGGAAGCCAGCGCCAGAGGAGTAACCTGCCCCACAATGAACTGCCCCACCAGTTGGCTCAGCGTACTTGCCTGTTCCTGCAACGACTGCGACGCCGCAGACGCCTCTTCCACCAATGAAGCATTTTGCTGAGTCACATCATCCATCTGGTTAACGGCCTGATGCACCTGGCTGATACCCTGGCTTTGTTCCTCAGTCGCCGCCGCGATTTCATTGACTAAATCCGTCACCTGCTGGATCGCATCCTTCATCGCTGACATGTTTTTCCCTACATCGCTGGCTTGATCAACACCCGCCGACACCAGCGAGTTTGAGGCATCAATCAAATCCTTGATTTCACGCGCCGCCGTAGACGACCGCTGTGCCAGCGTGCGCACCTCTCCCGCGACCACCGCAAAACCACGCCCCTGCTCACCGGCACGAGCGGCTTCTACTGCCGCATTCAAGGCAAGGATATTGGTCTGAAACGCGATGCCTTCGATGAGCGCAATGATCTCGGTGATCTTGCCAGAGCTGGTGCGAATGTGTTCCATCGTATTCAGCATCGTATTGACGGAATCGGCACTATTGATGGAGATCTTGCTGGCATTGCCTGCCAGCAGACTCGCCTGTTGCGTGTTCTCCGCATTCTGGCGCACTGTCTCACTGATTTCCGTCATACTGGCCGCCGTTTGTTCCAGCGAAGCAGCCTGTTCCTCGGTGCGGGATGACAGATCTTCATTCCCCGCCGCAATTTGCGTCGCCGCGCTGCTCACCGACTGCGATGAAGCACTCACCGAAGCCAGCGCTGAGGATACCCGCTGCATCAAGCTGTTAAAGGCACGGGCGGTATTTCCCACTTCATCCTTACGTCGATCGTCCGCTTGAATCGTCAGGTCGAGATGGGTACTCACGCTTTCCATCGTTTGACTCATGTTATTCAAACTTTTTCTAATGCCCAGAATGGTTCTCACCGCGAAAAAGCCGATCAGCAACACGATCAATAACGTACCGGACAACAGGCCAAACCACGTTTGTTCATAGATCTGTTTATTCACCTGACGTAGATCGTCGCCCATTTTAACATTCAGATCGAATTGCTTACGGTAATTGGCGAGCAGATCACGAACGACCTTTCCCGGACCGTCCATTCCCTGAAGCAGGCCGAGTGCAACGTCATTCTGGTTCGCTCTTGATGCGTTCAGAAAAATGGGCAGAGAGGTCTGTAGTTTTTTGGTCAGGTCAATCGCTGTATTGGTCAGTTGGCGATCTTCCTCACTGGAAGCATTATTTTTCAGGTAATACTCATTGAGTGCCTGCATCTCTTCGATATTTTTACTAATGTCTTGCTCAATTGCAGGTAATTTACGGTCATCATCCGTCGTCTGATGACGATACAAAAACATCACCAGCGAATTGCTTTTATCTACTAAGTTGTTCAAATCTTTGATGCTCGGAATCGCATTATCCTGAACATATTCGAAACGAGACTGGAACCCTGATAACAATGATAAAGTAACAATAACTAATGAAATAAGTGCCAGCGACATTAGCGAAAACGTCAACAGCAGGCGTTGCGTGATATTCATAACCGCTCCATTTTTTGAATTTTTATACCGTATTTTTTTCCTGATTCCGGTATGTCAAATAAACCGAATCTCCCTCCATACATGGCGTTTTGCATAAAAATCAGACATACCTTTACCACGTTCAATTATCGCCACAGAAGCGGGTAGCTTGATAGCATCGATCATTAAAATCACTTAATAATCTCAAAACAATAGCCAAAAACTATCAAAGTAAGATAATCGATCGTCATAAACATCTAACGATCCTGTAATGAGGTTGTAGGAAGGGAAACGTTTGCTTTGTTTTCCGGCAGGACAAAGAATGCGGTGAAATAAACATCGCCAGTGCTGATGTTGATAGACGATAGAATCAGCGAAAAAAGCACAAAAAAAAGCACTGACCGATGAGATTCAGTGCTTTTCTATTATCTGGTTTACTGCATTATCTGGTTTACTGTCCGACAGAATTATTTCTTCGCTGGCAGGGTAACCCAATAACCTGGCTGATAAGGCAGCGGCAGGAACTTCTCATGGAAGGTACGGAACGTTGCATCAGGATCGATATCCTTAAACAGTTCCGGGTGCATCCATTTTGCTAATACCTGAATCGCCACAAACTGATACGGGCTGTCATAGAACTGATGCCAGATGGCATGCGCATTGCCATCGGTTGCTACCGGCAAGGTTTTGAATGCTGAGCGTTCCATCAGTTTTTGCAAGCGTTGCAGCGCTTCCTTCTGATCGGCTCCCGGTCCAACGCCAACCCAGCCATTCGCCGTGTTGTAGTTTTTCCAGTTAGCTCCAGTCACCACCACCACATCCGGGCGAGAGCTGATAATCTGCTCGGGATTCAGCGTACCAAACGTGCCGGGGATGATGTTCTTGGCAATGTTGTCACCGCCAGCGGCCTCAACCATGCGGCCAAAGTTCTCATCACCAAATGACATACAGCACTCTTCGTCATAGCCGCCAGCACGGTCAATCATCACTTTCGGACGTGGCCCCTGATAGTTCTTCAACCGATCGGTGACAAGCTCAATCTGCTCACGACGGAACTTAATGATCTCTTCCGCACGCTGTGGTTTGCCGACCAGTTGGCCCATGATGTGAATGCTTTTTTCTGCGTTCTCAAACGGCTTCTCGCGGAAATCGATGAACACCACCGGAATACCCAGCGAACTGAGCTTCTCAATCAACTTGCCTTCATCCGTCGCCGCTTTTGATTCCAGATTCATCAGTACCAAATCCGGCTTCAGCGTCAATGCCTGCTCGACGTTGAAAGTGCCGTCTTTCGCTCCGCCAAAGGTCGGCAGCTTTTTGATTTCCGGGTATTGCTTTTCGTAAGCCAGATAGCCGTCGTAATCCGCTTTTGGCAGATCGTCACGCCAGCCAACTACGCGCTGGAACGGTGCCTCGGTATCAAAGGCAGCCAGCAGATAAATCTGTCGACCTTCCCCTAAGATAATCCGCTTCACTTCGGATTTGATTTCTACCTTCCTGCCACTAACGTCTTCAATAACAATCGGGTTAGCGCTGGCGACAACGCTCGCACTCAGCCCCAACAGAGCAACGACTGAAAACAGCCATTTCTTCATTATTATTCCCTTCTGCGATTATGGTTATAAATGATAATAGTTATCATTACTGAAATAATATCCTGCCGTGATTAACAGAAGCAATGGGTTTTTAACGCAGCGTTAATAAAAGGTAAAATTAGCCGGAGAATGGCCGAATGCCGCCCATCATCGCGGGCTGTGCACTGAGATAAAGCAGGACGCCGGAGCCAACTAAAATCAGCCCACCAGCAAAAGCCAGAAGAGAAAAAGCCGCACGTTGCCACACGGGCGAGGCACGGTTTGCACCTAAGCGCTCAACCACGCGACGGCAGTAAAAAACCAACACGGCCAGTGCCGAGATCGTGATTGCCGTTCCGGCAGCCATCACCAGCGCAGAGGCCACGCCCCACCAATACACGCCGATCACTTTAGAGAAAAGCAGCACCAGAATAGCACCTGAGCACGGGCGCATCCCCATCGCCAGCACAATCATCAGCCGCGTACGCCAGCTGCTATCGCGCTCAAGTTCCTCATTGCTCGGGAGATGGCGGTGCCCGCAGCCACAGTCGGCATCGTGCTGATGAGGAGAAGAGGAAAGCATAGGCATCGGGCGAAGCGCCATACGTCTATCGGTCGGTACGTTAAGCTGGGTTGCATTCAAAGAATCTACGTGCAAAGGCGTCACGCGCAAAATCGTCGCGGGCTTAGGCTGCCGAACAAGGACGATATACAGCTGTTTCAACGCGCGGAAACAGAGCAGTAGCCCCAGTCCCGCAACGAGCACGAAGCTCCCCTTTTCCATCCAGAAACTGCTGTTATGCAACGTTCGACTCGACAGTTGCAAAATCCCTAATACCACGGTCACCAGCGCGACTGCCATCAGCCCCTGAACCAGCGACGCGGCAAGCGTCAACTTCAGGCTGCTTTTCAGCTTCGACGGATGTGTCACCAGATAGGTCATGATGACGACTTTACCGTGCCCCGGCCCGACGGCATGAAGCACGCCATAGACCAGACTGAACATCATCAGGCTCAGCCCCGCCTGATGCGGCTGCTGTTCCACCATCTGCAACAGATGCGACATCTGCTGATGCAGCGATTTCTGCCAGATCGCGCTTTGCAGCACGATTTGCGGCCAGTATCCGACGATGTAATGCAGCGCTGAGGCCAGCAGTGCCAAAAACAGCCACAGCGGCCACAGATCGCGCAATCGGCTCAACAACGGGCGCTGACGCGGCAGCGAGCCGAGGTTCACTGACATTGCAACGTCACCCGCTGTGCAAACTGTTTCCCCAGCTCCATGTCTTCATCCGGCGCATCGTTCTTATCCAACGACAGCGCATAGGATTGCAGTTCAGCATTAGGTTCCGGCGTGACGAGCGAGGTTTTACAACGTGAAGCCAGCGCAGGTGCGAGCGTAACGGCCTTGTCATTCTGGTAGGACATATCGACAAAGTAGGTAGGGTCATAAGTAGAAATCAGCAAAGGCTTGCCGGCCAGCGGCTGTGGATGCGCCAGCGGCAGCACAAACTCCAGTACCGCCTGATTGCCTTTGCGGGAAAGATGATACTCCGTTGGCATCGGTGCATATTTCACGGGCTGACCATCACGATAAATATCGGTGAAATAGTGCTGCCCTAACACATTCGCCATCACTTCCGCCGCCAGCTTTTTCCAGACTTCAGAGTCCTTCTTCGCCTTCCCTGCGTCATACAACAGGTCGGCAGACGTGATGGGATCCATCGTCCACAGCATACGTAAACCGGTGATGTTGTCGTTCTTGCTCTCAACTGTCGTCTGCATATCAATAAAACTGTGTGGGTGAGCGAAAACGGGCTGGCCGAATGCCAAACCTGTCATCAGCAACGTTATCCGTCCGCACCACCGTTTCAAAGCGTTATAATGTAACATTATTTTTACCACACTACGTTATCTTGACAGTACACGCCATTTCTTACGCCTTTTCGACAGCAGTATGGTGGCTGACAGAAGGCCGAATAAACAGGGCCGGAACCGCCAGCAGCGCCATCACCCAGAACGTACCGCCCTGTAGGTGTTCGAACAGGAAACCGGACACCATCGTCATCACCGCGATACTCCCGCCCATTGCCAGAGCAGAATACACCGCCTGTAGCCGCAGAATGTCACCACCGGTACGTGCAGCGATAAAGCGCATGGCCGCCAGATGGCACACGGTGAACGTACCGCAGTGCAATATCTGTATCACAATCAGCCACGGCAGAGCCACTGTCGCGCCCATCAAGCCCCAGCGCACCACGCCACATGCGGCCGAGAGCAAAAGAAGCTGTCTCGCACTCCAGCGTCGGAACAGGCGCTGGCTGAAAGTAAAGATGACAATCTCCGCAACCACGCCTAACGACCAGAGATAGCCGATAATCGAGGCGGAATAGCCCGAATCCTGCCAATAAATGACGCTGAAACCATAGTAAGCCGCGTGTGCCCCTTGCAGCAGCGACACGCAAAGCAGGAAGCGCCATACCGCCGGTTCGGCCAGCAATCGTTTCCACGGCGTGACGCTAACCGACTGGGCTGTCGACGTTGCCGCTTGCGGCATCACGCTGGGACGAAGCAGCATGCCTAATAGCATCACAACCAGCCCTGCGCTGAGGATTGCCAGAATCGCCGGATGTCCCCAGATAGCGACCAGTTCACCCGTTGCAGCAGAAGCGATAACAAACGCTATCGAGCCCCAGACACGCACCTTGCCATAATCCATCACGACCTGCCGCTGCCAGGTCGCGGCCAATGCATCGGTCAGCGGCACCAGCGGTGCGAAAAACAGGTTAAACCCGATCATCACTATCATCAGCCACAGCCAGGCATTCCCCAGCCAGAAACCGACGGCCAGCGCCAGTGACAGCAACGCCAGCCCACGTAATACCGTAATTAATTTGGACGGATCTTTCACGCTGGGCGTGATGACCAGACTGCCGACGAAGCGCGCCACCAGCCCCGCTCCCAACAGCATGCCGATCGACTCAGCGGACAGCCCCTCGCCTTTCAGCCATCCGCCCCAAAACGGCAGGAAAACACCATAGCAAAAAAAGTAGGTGAAATAGCTCAGCGCCAACCAGCGCGTCGATTGCAAAACCATGATTCCTCCCTTTCGGTGACGAACTCCCCTAGCTTCGGCACTTTTTTGCCGGTTACTGTGTCAGAGTGCACACGGCGGCGCAACGCGTTATTCGTCATTAAACGCGAACGGAGATACCAGCCCGATCGACAGGCATAAAAAATTTCCGGGAGAAATTTTTAACGTTGCGTCAGCAACGGCCCGCAGGGATAGCCGCCATAAAAAACGCCAGCACTCAGGCTGGCGTTTGGGAAGTGTTCCGACAGTGATGTCAGAGAAAATGCCGAATTATGCGTAAACCGGGAAGCGGGCGCAGATATCCAGAACTTTCTGTTTCACGCGTTCAATGGTCGCCTCGTCGTTGATGTTGTCTAACACATCACAGATCCAGCCAGCCAGTTCACGTACTTCCGCTTCTTTAAAGCCACGACGGGTTGCCGCTGGTGTACCGATACGGATACCGGAAGTCACAAACGGGCTCTTCGGATCGTTAGGCACGCTGTTTTTGTTCACGGTGATGTTTGCACGGCCCAGCGCAGCATCAGCTTCTTTACCGGTCAGATTTTTGCTCACCAGATCCAGCAGGAACAGGTGGTTGCTGGTTGCACCAGAAACGACGTTAAAACCACGTGACAGGAAAACTTCAACCATTGCTTTGGCGTTTTTCGCGACCTGCTGCTGATAAACCTTGAATTCAGGCTCCATCGCTTCTTTCAGCGCAACCGCTTTACCCGCGATAACGTGCATCAACGGGCCGCCCTGACCGCCAGGGAAAACAGCTGAGTTCAGTTTTTTGTACAGCTCTTCGTCGCCGCCTTTCGCCAGAATCAGGCCACCGCGTGGGCCAGCCAGCGTTTTGTGCGTGGTGGTGGTCACGATGTGAGCATGAGGAACCGGGTTAGGGTAAACATCTGCGGCAATCAGACCGGCAACGTGTGCCATATCAACAAACAGGTAAGCACCGATGCTGTCAGCGATTTCACGCATCTTCGCCCAGTCAACCACGCCAGAGTAAGCAGAGAAACCGCCAACGATCATTTTTGGCTTATGCGTACGCGCCAGTTCAGCCATTTCGTCGTAATCGATCTTGCCGCTTTCGTCGATGCCGTAAGGAATGACGTTATACAGTTTGCCCGACAGGTTAACCGGAGAACCGTGCGTCAGGTGACCACCATGTGCCAGGTTCATACCCAGAATGGTGTCGCCCGGCTGCAGCAGCGCGGTGTAAACGGCAAAGTTCGCCTGAGAGCCGGAGTGCGGCTGCACGTTGGCATAATCTGCACCGAACAGCGCTTTCGCACGGTCGATCGCCAGTTGCTCAACGATATCAACATACTCACAGCCGCCGTAGTAACGTTTGCCCGGATAACCTTCAGCATACTTGTTCGTCAGCTGAGACCCTTGAGCCTGCATAACGCGTGGGCTGGTGTAGTTTTCTGACGCAATCAGTTCAATGTGCTCTTCCTGACGCACCACTTCTTGCTCCATTGCTTGCCACAGGTCGGCATCATAATCGGCAATGTTCATTTCACGCTTTAACATCCGGATCTCCTGACTCAGCTAACATAAATATACTGGGAATTAATGGCCCATTTGGGAATTGGGCTACCCTTTTGGGGAATGGCGTATAGTGTAAACCGTTTTTCCCTAATGAAGATAGGTCTTGACAGAGGTTTTTACGCAAACGATTAGCTACAGGCAGCACAAGGCTTCAGCAAATATCTGTTGCGCAGTGGTAAACGGATTTTTCTTCATTCTCAACCTGCTATTTCTTCATGTTATTCCCTTTGGCTCCGCCTAAAAACCCCTACCACCAAAAAGGTAATTTACAGCAGCGGACAAACCCAATAAGATGCATATAAAATACAACTTATAAGTCATGCCAATAAATAAGGAGTCACCATGCTGGATAACCAAACTATCGCCATCGTTAAATCGACCATTCCTCTGCTGGCGGAAACCGGCCCGAAACTGACCGCGCATTTTTACGATCGCATGTTTACGCATAACCCTGAGCTCAAAGATATTTTTAACATGAGCAACCAGCGCAATGGCGATCAGCGTGAAGCGCTGTTCAATGCCATCTGTGCTTATGCAACGAATATTGAAAACCTGGCCGCGCTGCTGCCTGCGGTTGAGCGCATCGCCCAGAAGCACGCTAGCTTTAACATTCAGGCCGATCAGTATCAGATCGTGGGTAATCACTTATTGGCCACGCTGGATGAACTGTTTAGCCCAGGGCAAGAAGTACTGGATGCCTGGGGTAAAGCCTATGGCGTGCTGGCGAATGTCTTCATTCAGCGCGAAGGCGATATCTACCGCAGCACAGAAGCGAAAAACGGCGGCTGGAGCGGTGTGCGACCTTTCCGTATCGTGAACAAGCAGCCACAAAGCTCGGTGATTACCAGCTTCACACTGGAACCCACCGACGGCCAGCCTATTGCTGATTTTCAGCCGGGCCAATATCTGGCGGTTTACATCAAGCATGACAGTTTTGCCAATCAGGAGATTCGCCAATACTCTCTGACTCATGCGCCGAATGGAAAGTCCTACCGAATTGCGGTTAAACGCGAAGCACAAGGCACCGTTTCCGGCTATCTGCATGATACCGCTCGCGAAGGCGATATCATTCATCTGGCGGCTCCGCACGGCGATTTCTTCCTTGATATCCCAACCGACACACCCGTTGCCCTGATTTCCGGTGGCGTGGGGCAAACCCCGATGCTGGGCATGCTGCATACGCTCAAGCAGCAGGGTCATCAGGCGAAGGTGCTATGGCTGCACGCGGCAGAAAACGGCACAGCGCATGCATTTGCGGATGAAATCGAACAAACAGGCCAGTCACTGCCACAGTTCCAGCATCATATTTGGTATCGCGAACCGCAGCAGGCCGATCGTCCGGGTGAGGATTATCATCACAGCGGGCTGATGCAATTGGCCTCGTTAAAAGAGGAATTAACCACGCCTGATATGCACTATTACCTGTGCGGCCCTGTCGTTTTCATGCAGTTTATCGCACAGCAGTTGCTGGCTATGGGTATCCCCGCTGAGCAACTGCATTACGAATGTTTTGGTCCGCATAAAGTTGTCTAACCCTCATTGATAACGGATCAAACCCAAAGGTCGCTTTTGCGGCCTTTTTTTCATCTTTCAGAAAGCCACCGCCTGTAAAACACCTTATTGATCACAAATCTATATGCCAGTACGGCAGTGCTCCGCTAAAAAAGAGGTGGGTCACAAAAAACAAGACATTATTAAAATAACATTTCACTTTTAATGAATAGTTATTTCACCGATGGAGCTTCGTTTATAGCCTAAATAATTCGAGTTGCAAGAAGGCAGCAAGCGAGGGAGTCCCGATGAGCTTACTCAGGTAAGTGATTCGGGTGAGCGAACGCAGCTAACGCACATGCAACTTGAAGAATGACGGATATAGGCATCGCCCTTGAATCGGCTTGGGTGCACAATAAAATCCCGACGTTCTCGCTAAAGGCCGTGACAAGAGCGATAAAAAACAGCGACCTTCCTTTGATAACGCCTGGGTTCATTAACCGTTTTCGACTAACCAACAAGGGATATGTCTGACCATGGCAAAACGTTTTTCAGAAAGTGTAGCTTTAGCGCTGATACTTTCCGCCCCTTTCACACTGGTACACGCTAAAACGCTCGCCGCGCCGGACAGCGTTAACTTACTGTCGGGTTCAACGCTGGGTGAAAAAACCGGCTTATCCGGTCATGTTACCGTACGGGATATTCATCTGCCTGCCACCATCATTATCAGAGACCAGCAGGGTCAGAAGCGGCAGACACAGACCGATGAGCAAGGAAAATATCACCTCGATATCTCTGGCCTCACACCGCCATTACGTCTTTTAGCCGTCGAATCTGGCGGCAATAACTGCCTGCTGAATAATATCTCCCGTGCAATCTGCCTGTCCGCTGTCGCCCCGTCATTGCATGACGGTAAAGAGAATATTGCCAATATCAACCCGCTGACTGACCGCATTACTTCAGATATCGCAGTGGCGGCAGGCTACATTGGTCCACAGCAGCTAACAGACGATACGGCATCACCGAAACTGGACGCCGCCGCATGGAAAAAAGCCTACGCTGATTTTCATGCAGGCTTTAATGACGCGCTAAAACAGGTAGGCGTCAGTGCGCCCAAGAGTTTCGATCCTCTGACTTACCCCGCGACTCAGCAGGATGCGGTCACCAAAATCGTCAGCGTCATAAACCATAACCGCAACTATCACAACAATACGGGTTACTCCGGCCACACCGTGCTGACTGACAGCACATTTCACCCAATTGTTGGCCTGAACGACAAAGGCGACTATGAACCGCTGGATTATCGCGCTGCACGTCAAAATCTAGATGCGATTAAGAAAGCACAAACTCGAATCTTTATCGTCGGCGACTCAACTGCAGCCACCTATGAAAAGGGGCGCTTCCCACGTATGGGTTGGGGACAGGTTTTTGAACAACAGTTCAGTAAAAATAGCGGCGTAAAAGTCGTCAATGGCGCACGTTCAGGCCGTAGCTCACGCGACTATTTCTACGAAGGCTGGTTCCGCCAGATGCAGCCGCTGATGAAGGAAGGTGATTTCCTGTTTATCCAAATGGGACACAACGATCAAAACTGCAACGGGGCGAAGGCGGTACGTGGCCCAGCGGATGTCGCTAACCTCTGTACTTACCCGAACGATGCGGCAGGGAAAAAACAGGCCCCGCAGGGGAAAGCCGATATGTCGTTCCAGACATCGCTGGAGCGCTACATCACTTTTGCCCGCCAGCACAAACTCACACCGGTTCTGCTTACCCCAACCACCCGAGTGAAAACAGCTGAAGGCAAAGATGGCACGCCTGCCGTACATAGCCATTTCACCAAGCAAAATGCAGATAACGGCTACGCGTTCATCGGCGATTACAGCCAGACCATCAAGAATACGGCAGCAGATAACAAGGTGATTTTACTGGACGTTGAGCCAGCCACTATCGCGCTGGCGAATCAGGGTAACAGCGACAACTGGAAACAGTACTGGCTGGTGATCGATCCCAAAAAATATCCTTTTTATCGCGATCAGGCGGGTAGCCTGAGCAAACCAGATACCACCCACTTTCAGAAAAAAGGCGCTATCGCCGTGGCAGGGATTGTCGCTGATGCCATTCGGCAGGAACCCGCTTTAGCGTCGCTGGCGGAAAAAACGGCCAGCAAACACAAGTAGTTATCAGTCAGGTAAAACGATAAGACCGAATCGCGCGCGGTGTACTTCACCGCCGCGCGTTATGTACCCTTCCCTATACCAATTAAAGGACTATGGACATGATAGACACCTCACACCTCTGCAAGACGCTGACCTTAGCCATGTTAATTTCTGCCCCTTTATCACTAGCACAGGCAGCCGACTACAATGCACTGGTTTCCGCCCAATCAGGGGACGCCAAAGCCTACAAAACCATTACTGAAGCGATTGCCAGCGCTCCGGCAGACAGCTCGCCATTTGTTATCTATGTGAAAAATGGTGTCTATCATGAGCGCCTGACGATTACGCGCCCCAACATTCATCTAAAGGGGGAAAGCCGTAACGGTACCGTGATCACCGCGACCACAGCAGCCGGGACGCTCAAACCCGATGGCAGCAAATGGGGAACTTATGGCAGCAACACGGTGAAAGTCGATGCGCCTGATTTCAGTGCCCGTTCGCTGACCATTCGTAATGATTTCGATTACCCCGCCAATCAGGCTAAAGCCAGCGACGATCCGACCAAACTAAAAGATTCGCAGGCCGTTGCGCTGCTGGTTGCCGAAAATAGCGATCGTGCGTGGTTTCATGATGTCAGTCTGGTCGGGTATCAGGACACGTTATATGTGAAAGGCGGGCGCAGCTTCTTCTCACAATGTCGAATCAGCGGCACCGTTGACTTCATCTTTGGTGACGGCACTGCATTATTTGACAATTGCGACATCGTCTCACGCAACCGTACCGACGTGAAAGGTCAGCCGCTTGGCTATCTCACTGCACCCAGCACGGATATTAAGCAAAAATATGGATTGGTCATTACCAATAGCCGGGTGATTAAAGAGAAAGGCGTCCCCGCGAAAAGTTATGGACTGGGTCGACCTTGGCACCCAACAACGACCTTTCCAGATGGACGTTATGCCAACCCTAATGCCATCGGGCAAACGGTGTTCCTGAACACCAGCATGGATGATCACATCTACGGCTGGGACAAAATGTCCGGTAAAGATAAACAAGGTGCGACAATCTGGTTCTATCCACAAGATTCGCGCTTTTTCGAGTATAAATCCAAAGGCGCAGGTGCAGAGAAAAACGATCAGCGCCGTCAGCTAAGCAACGCGGAAGCAGCAGAATATACGGCAGACAAGGTGTTGGCGGGTTGGGTTCCCACTGCGCCTAAAGGGAAGTAAGTGTGACGAAGCCAGCCCTCATCAGGCTGGCTTCTAGTGACGGGGAGAGCGAGACGATTAAATCGCTTCTTCGTCTTCTTCACCGGTACGGATACGGACAACGCGTGCCACATCAAAGACGAAGATTTTACCGTCGCCGATTTTACCCGTCTGCGCGGTCTGCGTGATGGTTTCCACGCAGGTGTCGACGATGTCATCTGACACGACAATTTCGATTTTTACTTTTGGCAGAAAATCGACCATGTATTCTGCGCCACGATACAGCTCGGTGTGACCTTTCTGACGACCAAAGCCTTTAACTTCCGTTACCGTCATCCCTGTGATGCCCACTTCAGCTAACGCTTCACGTACATCGTCCAGTTTGAACGGCTTAATAATCGCATCAATTTTCTTCATGGAGGAACCTTTGTGTTATCTATGTTGCGGCCAAAGCCGAGCATCAGCAAGTGAACAGCATGTCAGAACTCAGGCGGACAATCCATCCATATCCACCCGGCATCACGCTGCAGGCGTGCTACCCGCTCTCTCAGCGCTAGTCTTTAAAATCGTTGGCATCCAACTCGTGGCGACCCAACAGTTTATAAAATTCCGTTCGGTTACGCCCAGCCATTCGCGCGGCCTGCGTCACGTTACCTTTTGCGATCTGTAATAGTTTTCGCAAATAGTTAAGCTCAAACTGATGACGTGCTTCAACAAACGTTGGCAGCGCGGTGTTTTCACCTTCCAGCGCCTGTTCAACCAACGCATCGCTGATCACTGGTGCACTGGTCAGTGCCACACACTGTTCGATAACATTCACCAGTTGACGCACGTTACCCGGCCAGCTTGCCGTCATCAAGCGCTTCATCGCATCGGTTGAAAAGGTGCGCACAAAAGGCTTGTGGCGATTGGCGGATTCGCGCAGTAGATGGTTTGCCAGCATTGGGATATCTTCAGCACGTTCATGCAGCGCTGGCAGTTTCATATTCACCACATTGAGCCGATAATAGAGATCTTCGCGAAATTCGTTCTTCTCCATCGCCTTCGGCAAATCACGGTGCGTGGCGGAAATAATCCGCACATTAATGTCCAAATCGCGGTTGCTCCCCAGCGGGCGGACTTTTCGCTCCTGCAGAACGCGCAACAGCTTAACCTGTAAAGACAGCGGCATATCGCCGATTTCATCTAAAAACAGCGTGCCACCTTCCGCCGCCTGAAAAAGCCCTTCACGGCTGCTGACCGCACCGGTAAAAGCCCCTTTCGCATGGCCGAACAGCTCCGATTCCAGCAATGGTTCCGGCAGCGCGCCGCAGTTAATCGCAATAAAGGCTTTCTTCGCACGCGGGCTCGCCGCATGAATCGCCTGAGCCAGCACCTCTTTCCCGGTGCCGCTCTGACCATTAATCAGCACACTGACGTCCGACTGCGCGACCATTCTGGCCTGCTCCAGCAGACGCAGCATAATTGGGCTGCGCGTCACGATGGTTTCACGCCAGCTTTCATCACCCGCCGGGGCGGACAATGCCAGCGCTTCGTCTATCGCTTTGTAGAGCGCATCACGGTCGACGGGCTTCGTCAGAAAGCTAAATACGCCCTGCTGCGTAGCCGCAACCGCATCGGGAATGGAACCGTGAGCGGTTAAAATGATCACAGGCATCCCCGGCTGATAGCGCTGAATTTCGGAAAACAGCGCCATGCCATCCATTTCGTCCATTCGGAGATCGCTGATCACCAAATCGAACGTCTCGCGTGTTAACAGCCGTAGCGCCTCCTGGCCGCTCTCCGCCGTCATCACGCTAAATCCTTCACTGGTCAGACGCATACCCAACAGTTTCAGCAGGCTGGGGTCATCATCCACGAGCAATAAATTCGCCGTTTTTCGGGCTGTCATTGTCTTGTTGACTCCTTCTTCCTCGTCGCGTTGTCCGTATGTGATTCCATCGGCGGCGTATAGGTATCATCCGCATCAACTGGCTCATTTCTGGATTTCGTTGCCGAATTGCGCGAACCATCTTTGTTTCCGCTACCGCTATTCGCACCGGAACTACCGCGGCGATCGCCGTCGCTATCCGGCATTTCCCCTGACAGCTGCTTACGAGACGACAGTTGACGCTCAATATCCGTCAAATTTTCCAGTTTCTGCGTGGTCGTTTCTAACTGATATTGCAGGTGACTTTGCTGCACACGCAGGGCATCTAGCTGTTTGTCGCTGGATTCCTGCAAACGCTTATAACGCAGGCGCTCATCCGATAGCGCCAGAAACAGCGTTTGTCTGTCACGCCAGGTTTGCATCAGCGGGCGCAGCGCAGCAGGGAAAGCCAGACGGTATAAATTGATCTGTTCCAGCACCTGACGGCGCTCAGCCTGAGTAATACCAGCGTTATCCAGCAGGATGCCCTGCTTAAACACGCTGTCCCAGCTATCTCCCGCAACCTGCCCGGCTTCCTCACGGGCCTGGAACTGCGTCAAACGCCCGGCGCAGTCCATCGCCCGCAGCCAATAAAGCGCGTTGTTCATGGATTCACGATCGTCTATCTGCCACAGATGCTCGCATTGCGCGATGCGAAAATCGGCAACCTGCTCTTTCGGCGGTGTAGCCTCTGCCTCAAGCAACGCCGTGCCGCTGCTCACATGGCTATTACACGCAGCCAAAACGAGCGGCGACGACACAATCGCCGCCGTCAAAAGGCGGGAAAATACGCTATTCGCAAGCCATCCCTTCATAAACCCTGCATTCATTATTTATTCATTCTCGGACTATTCGTTATCAGACAATAAGGGCAGCTCGATGCGGAAACACACATCAGCATAGTCCACGGTGATTAGGCTAAGCTCACCACGCATACGGCGAATGCAATCACGCGCAATACTCAGCCCCAACCCGCTTCCTTTGACGGCACCACGGCGCTGATGGCTTCCCTGATAAAAGGGCTCAAAAATCATGCTCCGCTCGGCATCGGGAATAGGCGTACCATTGTTGGCGACATCAATCTGAACGCGATTGCCAATCTGACGGCTATAAATCCAAATGTTACCGGATTCCTTACCGTAGTGCACCGCATTGGAATAGAGATTATCGATCACTCGCATCAGCAGTGTCGTCTCCGCCCAACAGTGCTCAACGGCCAGCGTCACATCGGTATGAATCATTTTGGCGCGGGCAGGCAAGCTGTGAGAGGCCACGACAATATCGACGATCTCTTCAATTTCGACCCGCTCCAGCTCGGTCGGTGTATCCGCCAGCTTGCGATTATAGTCCAACAGTTGATCGATCAGCTGTAGCAGATGGCGGCTGCTGCTATCAAGAATAGTGACCACCTCTTTCTGATCGGCAGTCAGCGGGCCGACCACCTCATCGGCCAGCAATTCGGTGCCTTCCCGCAGACTAGCCAGCGGTGTTTTCAGTTCGTGGGAGATATGGCGTAAAAACTCATGTCGCTGTGATTCGAGCCAGGACAGACGCTCGCTCAGCCAGATAATGCGCTGCGCCAGCGTCCGGATCTCACGCGGCCCTTTAAACGTGCTGGTGTTACCCAACGATCGCCCTTCTCCAAGGCGGTTGATCATCCGCTCGACGCCATTAACGGGGCCGATAATCATCCGAGTAAAGAGAACTACCAGCAGCACGCTGACCAGAAACAAGAGCAGCGCCTGCCAGCCAAAGAACTGGCCGCGTTCAGAAATAGCCTGCTGGAGCTGTTGCCCACGGGAGAAAACGACGTCGCGCGTTACCTGTACCATTTGTCCGTTGGCACGGGAGAATCCTTCCAGCAGGCTGGACGCCGTTTGTTCCGGGCCGCTGTTATGGCAGCGAATTTCGCCGAGCTGAGTAAGGAGTTGACGTAACGTCTGGTAATAGCGGGGATCGGGCAGTACCTGCGCGTGAGAATCCAGCATTTGCAAATACTGTTTACGTTGGTTCTGATAGAGCGTTGCCAGCGTCTGATCGTCCAATACGCAGTATTGCCGGTAGCTACGCTCCATTGCCAGCGCGACGCTGGTCATCGCCTCACTGCGTCGGGCATCCGTCAGCGTTGTCCGGTTAATCTCCGCAGCCTGTTCGCTCAGCATGTTCAGGCTTTGATAAGCCTGATAGGCCAGCACCAACAGCGGCAGCAACACCAGCAAGAACGCCATAATTACTAATTGCCGCAGGGAACGCGGGAATAAACGCCATCGTTTCAAAGAAATCATCTCGTTACCTATCGAATCCGCTCTGATGCTAACTGAGTCTTATAAAACTTCAACGTTTTCCCTTACGACATGCGTAACGCTTCGCAATGTGGCATGAATACCCATGTAAGGACGTCAAAAAATAACGTCGTAAAAAATAGCGCCGTAAAAACAATCAGGAAGGATTCTCTGGGGGAGGTGGCGGGTTAAAACGTCACGCGGCCAGAAGAATCGCTCCCTCTGGCCGCGTAACTGAATAGGCGGTGCCTCACTCAACGTGTCGCCCGATGCTTGATAACGTTCGTTTTCACGCCCGATTATCGGTCTGGTGGACGATAGGCACCCTTTCTTTTGGCATCATTCCAGATGTTATGAGCGAAAATGTTTGCCAGTTAGCAACGCAATCATAACCAGTTGAATGAGCAACTCTTATTAAAATGCACTTAGCATGCCAAGTTTGAAATAATTAAATCAACACACTGATTATTAATGATTTTTAATTTAAATTTCGCTAAAAAACACATAATCCAGAGTTCGAATAACGAAAACACACGCCAAAGAGACGATTTATGTCGCTAAAAACAGACAGCTTTATGATGCCATCATACCATTCATATAAATCAAACAGTTAAATGTCACCAATTAGAGACACCAAAAAACCGGTCCGTCGCAAAAAAACGACAAACTGAGAAAACAGACGTAAAAAAGGGGCCGAAGCCCCTTTCTCTCACTGACCTTAACTTAGCCCAGCTGTCTACGCGCATTGCGGAACATACGCATCCACGGACCATCCTCGCCCCATTCTTCTGGGTGCCAGGAGTTACTGACGGTACGGAACACACGCTCAGGGTGCGGCATCATGACGGTTGCCCGGCCGCTGGTGCTGGTTACTGCCGTAATACCGTTTGGCGAGCCATTCGGGTTAGCCGGATAGTTCTCGGTTACCTGACCGTAGTGGTTGATATAACGTAGCGCCACCAGACCGTGCTCTTCAATCGCTGCCAGATGCGCACCATCGCGGACTTCAACTTGACCTTCACCGTGTGAAACCGCAATCGGCATGCGCGATCCTGCCATGTCATTCATGAACAGCGACGGGCTTTTCTCCACCTCGACCAGGCTGAAGCGCGCTTCAAAGCGATCGGATTTATTGCGGACAAAACGCGGCCAGAGATCGGCACCCGGAATCAGTTCACGCAGGTTAGACATCATCTGGCAGCCGTTACACACGCCCAGCGCCAGCGTCTGTGGACGCAGGAAGAATTCAGCAAATTCATCACGTACGCGAGAGTTGAACAGAATGGATTTAGCCCAGCCCTCACCCGCGCCCAGCACGTCACCATAAGAGAAGCCGCCACACGCCACCAGCGCCTGGAAATCCTTCAAATTACGGCGATTCGCCAGCAGGTCACTCATATGGATGTCGATGGCATCAAAGCCTGCACGGTGGAACGCCGCCGCCATTTCGACGTGAGAGTTCACACCCTGCTCACGCAGGACTGCCACTTTAGGGCAGACATTCTTAGCGATATAAGGTGCGGCGATATCTTCCTGCGGATCGAAGGTCAGCGACACGTTCAGGCCAGGATCGTTATCATCCTGTCTGGCGATGTGTTCCTGATCGGCACACTGCGGGTTATCACGCAGGCGCTGCATTTGCCAGCTGGTTTCAGCCCACCAGCGACGCAGCGTTGAACGGCTTTCCTGATAGACGGCTTCTGCACCCTGATTGATGGTGAAACGCGTGCCTTCTTCAGCATGACCGAGGTAATGCACGCAGTCCACCAAACCGTGCAGCGCCAGAACGGCTTCCACTTCCGCACGACGGGCAGCAGGAATCTGAATGACCGCGCCAAGCTCTTCGTTAAACAGCGTCGCCAGCGTATCCTCGCCCTGAGACGCGATATCAACAGTCACGCCGCAATGGCCAGCAAACGCCATCTCTGCCAGCGTAACCAGTAGGCCACCGTCAGAACGGTCGTGGTAGGCCAGAAGCGCTTTGTCCGCGACCAGTTGCTGTATGGCGTTAAAGAAGCCTGCCAGCTGTTCTGGGCTATGAACATCTGCCGTCTTACGACCCAACTGACGATAAACCTGCGCCAGCGCTGTCGCGCCCAGTGCTTTATTGCCTGCACCCAGATCGATGAGCAGCAACGCATTATCCTGTCCGGTACGCAGCTGTGGCGTTACCGTGTTACGCACGTCTTCCACGCGGGCAAACGCAGAGATCACCAGCGACATCGGCGAGGTTACCGCGCGATCTTCGCCCTCTTCCTGCCAGCGGGTTTTCATCGACATGGAATCTTTACCCACCGGAATCGTCAGACCCAGCGCCGGGCACAGTTCTTCACCCACGGCTTTCACCGCATCGTACAGTCCGGCATCTTCGCCCGGGTGGCCTGCTGCTGCCATCCAGTTAGCAGACAGCTTCACGCGAGTCAGCGGACCGATATGCGTAGCCGCAATGTTCGTCAGCGCCTCACCCACGGCCAAACGTGCGGAGGCCGCGAAGTTACGCAGCGCGACTGGCGCACGTTCACCGATAGACATCGCCTCGCCGTAATAGCTATCAAGGCTGGCGGTAGTCACCGCACAGTCAGCCACCGGCACCTGCCACGGACCGACCATCTGATCGCGTGCCACCATACCGGTAACAGAGCGGTCACCAATGGTGATCAGGAAGGTTTTTTCGGCGACAACAGGCAAATGCAGCACGCGCTCGACCGCTTCAGCCAGATAGATTTCATCACGCTGTAGCGGCGTGCCTTCAACCTGTTTGCGCTCAACGTCACGCAGCATCTTCGGCGTTTTACCCAGCAGCACATCCAGCGGTAAGTCGATAGGTTGGTTGTTGAAGTGACGATCGTTCATCGTCAGATGCAGTTCTTCCGTCGCCTCACCAATCACCGCATAAGGCGCACGTTCACGGCGGCAAATTTCATCAAACTGTGCCAACTGCTCTGGCGCAACGGCCAGAACGTAACGTTCCTGCGACTCATTACACCAGACTTCCAGCGGGCTCATGCCAGGTTCGTCGTTCAGAATATCACGCAGTTCAAAGCGACCACCGCGACCACCGTCGCTCACCAGTTCCGGCATGGCGTTGGACAAACCGCCAGCGCCAACATCGTGGATAAACAGAATCGGGTTGGCTTCACCCAATTGCCAGCAGCGGTCGATCACTTCCTGACAGCGACGTTCCATTTCCGGGTTATCGCGTTGTACAGAAGCAAAATCCAGATCCGCATCGGACTGACCCGATGCCATAGAAGAGGCTGCACCGCCGCCCAGACCGATATTCATGGACGGTCCGCCCAGTACAATCAGTTTGGCCCCGACGCTAATTTCGCCTTTTTTGACGTGATCGGCGCGGATGTTACCAATGCCGCCCGCCAGCATGATCGGTTTATGGTAGCCGCGCAGCTCTGTGCCATTGTGGCTATCGACACGCTCTTCATAAGTACGGAAATAGCCCGTCAGTGCAGGACGACCGAATTCGTTGTTGAATGCCGCGCCGCCCAATGGGCCTTCGGTCATGATATCCAGCGCACTGACAATACGCTCTGGCTTGCCGAACTCTTCTTCTTCCCACGGCTGAACAAAGCCAGGAATGCGCAGGTTCGATACAGAGAAGCCCACCAGACCCGCTTTCGGTTTGGAACCACGGCCTGTCGCGCCTTCGTCACGGATTTCACCGCCGGATCCTGTTGCTGCGCCCGGCCACGGTGAAATGGCGGTTGGGTGGTTATGCGTTTCAACCTTCATCAGGATATGGGCGTCTTCCTGATGGTAAGTATATTGTCCGTTGGGATCGGTGTAGAAACGGCCGACGGCGGAGCCTTCCATGACGGCGGCGTTATCTTTATAGGCGGAGAGAACGTGATCAGGGGTGTGTTCAAAGGTGTTTTTGATCATTTTGAACAGTGACTTAGGCTGAGTAACGCCGTCAATCACCCAATCAGCGTTGAAAATCTTGTGCCGGCAGTGCTCAGAGTTCGCCTGGGCGAACATATACAGTTCGATATCGTTAGGATTGCGGCCCAGTTTGGTGAAGGCTTCCAGCAGATAATCAATTTCATCTTCTGCCAATGCCAGCCCCAGACGGACGTTCGCCTCTTCCAGAGCCTGGCGCCCTTGCAGCAGAATTTCGATGCGCTTGAAAGGTGCAGGTTGATGATGAGAGAACAGCGCTTCGGCCTGTTTCAGGTCGCTAAATACGCTTTCCATCATCCGGTCATGCAGCAGTGCCCCCAGTTGCTGCCACTGTTCATCGCTCAGCGTCGGCGCATGAATATAGAAAGCCAGACCGCGTTCCAGACGCAGTACTTTGCTTAACCCACAGTTATGGGCGATATCCGTTGCTTTGGAAGACCACGGTGAAATCGTGCCGGGACGCGGCGTGACCAGTAACAGATGGCCTTGCGGCTCGTGCTCCGCGAGAGAAGGACCATACTTCAGCAAACGTGTCAGTTTGGCCTGTTCATCGTTGTTCAGCGGGGCGCTGACATCGGCGAAATGTACGTATTCAGCATAGATATCACTGACCGGCAAAACGTGCTCTTTGCAGCGGACCAGCAATTTATTAATACGAAAAGCCGATAAAGCAGGTGAACCACGCAGTATTTCCATAATCTAAAGTTCTCTCGTCTTCGATGCACTGGCTGCGATACAGCCATGGGGCACAACAGGGGGGAAACGCGCATATTATAGAGAATCCTTCCCTCGGACGAAACCGTTTGCGTGGCGATAATTTCACTTCGCGTCCGACGAATGATTAATCGGTGACCAAATCAATAAAAGTTGCACACTGGCGCTTTGTTAAGCAAAATGCCCCCACTCTGGGAAATGACGTATAAAAAAACTGCCGTTACAGACAGCCTGGCCACACGGCCGCCGAGAGATAACTATTTGAAGCCGTTAAAATTAAATTATTTTTTCATCGGGATTATCACGTTACTGCTGGCGTTAGCGCTATGGCCTAGTATTCCCTGGCGCAGTAGTCAGGATGTACAGCTCAGGCAAATCCTCTCACGCGGTGAGTTGCGTATCAGCACGGTCAACTCACCGCTGACCTATGCAATGAGCAACGGATCCCCGACAGGTCTGGACTATGAACTGGCAAAACGGTTCGCCGATTACCTCGGCGTCAAGCTGGTGGTCTCGTCACGCAAGAATCTTGACGAACTGTTCGACGATCTGGACGGTGACGATGCAGACCTGCTGGCAGCCGGGCTGATCTATAACCACGAGCGTCTGGAACGCTTCCGTGCCGGCCCAACCTACTATTCCATTTCACAACAGATGGTGTACCGCCTCGGTTCACCTCGCCCAAAAACGCTGGATAAACTGCAAGGCCGCCTCGTTGTGACGTCAGGTTCGGCTCATGCCGCTACCCTGCGCGATCTAAAAGCAGAAAAATACCCGCAGCTAAGCTGGGAATCGGCTTCCGATCAGAGCACACAGGACTTACTGAAGCAGGTTGCCGACGGCAAACTGGACTATACGCTGGGTGATTCGGTCACCATCGGCTTAATGCAGCGAATTCATCCGCAGCTCGCCGTCGCCTTCGATCTCAGCGACGAAGAGCCGGTTACCTGGTATATGCGCCGTTCACACGATGACAGCCTGTCCGCCGCGCTGCTGGATTTCTTCAGCCAGATTGTCGAAGACGGGACGCTCGCCCGTCTGGAGGAGAAATACCTCGGTCATGTTGGCGAATTTGACTATGTCGATACCACCACGTTCCTGAGCGCGATCGATGAAACGCTGCCAGATCTGCGACCGCTGTTTGAAAAATACGCCACCGATATCGACTGGAAGCTGCTGGCCGCCATCTCCTATCAGGAATCACACTGGAACCCGCTGGCGACTTCCCCTACCGGCGTGCGCGGGCTGATGATGCTCACGCGTAACACGGCAGAAAGCCTGAACGTCACCGATCGAGTCGACCCTGAGCAAAGTATCCGCGGCGGTGCGCAATATATGTCGCACATGATGCAGAAAATGCCGGACACCATACCGGAAGATGAAAAAATCTGGTTTGCGCTGGCGTCCTACAACATGGGATACGCCCATCTGCTTGATGCACGTAAATTGACCGAAAAACAGAAGGGTAACCCCGACAGCTGGGTCGATGTGAAAATGCGCCTGCCGATGCTGAGCCAGAAGCGCTATTACACTCAAACCACCTACGGCTACGCGCGCGGACATGAAGCCTATAACTACGTGGAAAACATTCGGCGTTATATGGTGAGTCTGGAAGGCTATCTGATAGAAAAAGAGGCCAAAGTGCAGCAGCAAACCCAGATCGCACAAGGCTATCCGGCCGTGCCTCTCAGCAAGGTACCGGAATAATCGTACCTTAATAGGACTATCCCCTAAATAATTCGAGTTGCGTGAAGGCGGCAACTGAGTGAATCCCCAGGAGCTTACACAAGTAAGTGACTGGGGTGAGCAAGGGCAGCCAACGCACAAGCAGCTTGAAGTATGACGGGGATACGCTACTCCTGCGCGGCGTTTTTCTCGGCTGCCCGACGGGCTTTATGCTGTTCACGACGCAGGCGAAAGAACGCGCTGAGCGTGGCAGAACATTCATCAGCCAGAATGCCGGATTCAATCACGATCTGATGATTCATGCCGGGATGGCGCAGAATATCCACCAGCGATCCCGCCGCCCCTGTTTTCTCATCTGACGCGCCGTAAACCAGACGGCCAATACGGCTATGTATCATCGCGCCTGCACACATGATGCACGGCTCCAGCGTGACATACAGCGTCGTCTCCAGCAGGCGGTAGTTCTGCAACACCTGACCTCCCTGCCGCAGTGCCATAATCTCAGCATGCGCGGTAGGATCGTGATGCCCAATCGGCCGGTTCCACCCCTCGCCGATCGCTTCATTATCCAGCACCAGCACCGCTCCAACCGGTACTTCACCTTCATCCTGAGCACGCTGAGCCAGCGTTAATGCATAGCGCATCCAGTATTCATCGTTAGGCAGGCTAACCACGTTTCCTCTCTCGAACATTCATATTTTGGCGGCGCATTATACCTATCTGGATGGCGTATTGAAGGCGTTACTCCAGCTGTTGCAGGCTACCTTCGGGGGTGACTCGCCAGCGGTGTTCGCAGAAATAGAGCAGCGGATTGTCCTGTTTGCTGTCGCTGTAACCGCTGTAGAGCTTGAGCGGCGCGCCCAGACGCTGTTCCATCTGCGTCACTTTTTCATGTCCCAGACAGCGCAACGTTAATACCCAGCCGCCATAGCGGCGTGTAATCTGGCTTCCCATCAGGCGCACGCCGGGCAGAAAAGGCGAATCATGATAGACCTGTTCCACCAGCCGCTGCGGCGATCCCGTCACCAGCCAGACCTGCGCCTCGCTGTCTTCAAGATAGGTTTTCAGCCGCTGCTGAACCTGCGGAAACGGAATGACATCATGACGAAACGCGCCGACAAACTGCTTTTCCAGTTGCACCAGCTCGTCTTCATCACGCCCAAACGTAATCGCCCACAGCAGCCAGCTCATCGGCCACCGGGCCGCGCGACCGCGAATCAATAACCCCAGCCCGATAATCGGTAATAGCGGGATAACCAGAACGAGATTTAACGGCAACCGACGAAGTAAAAAACGCAAAAAGCTGCCAAACATGTCCTGCTGATGCAACGTGCCATCCAGATCAAAAAAAACAATGCGTTGCTCTCGCTTATCACTCAAAACGTTTCTCCCGACTTACACCAAGATAATCTTATCCGCCAATTAGCGCCTCACGCAGATAACCATTGTGCTGCTTCAGACGCTCACGCGCCGCTGCCACGTCAATATTAGCCAGAAGCATCAGAATTGCAGGCTTAACCTCATTATCCGCCTGCACCAGCGCCTGCTGCGCTTGCTCCCGATCGGCGCCCGTTGCTTCAACGACGATGCGGCAAGCCCGGTCTAACAGCTTCACGTTGGTTGCCTTCACATCCACCATCAAATTCTGGTACACCTTCCCCAGCTTAACCATTGCGCCGGTAGAAATCATATTTAGGACCAATTTTTGCGCCGTTCCTGACTTCAACCGCGTCGATCCCGTTAACGCTTCCGGGCCAACCACCGGAGAAATCGCCACCTGTGCTTCTTGTGCGATGGGAGAATGGGGATTGCAGGAGATCGCCGCCGTCCGGCAGCCAACGTCATGCGCATAGCGCAACGCGCCAATCACATACGGCGTCCGGCCTGATGCCGCAAGGCCGACAACCATATCCGCAGCGGTTAAATTCAGCGCTTTTAAGTCCGCCTCACCGAGTGCAGGATCGTCCTCCGCACCTTCAACCGCCTTCAGCAGTGCGCCCGGCCCGCCAGCAATCAGGCCGATAACCAGCCCGTGCGGTACACCAAATGTCGGCGGGCACTCTGAGGCATCCAGCACGCCCAAACGGCCGCTGGTTCCCGCACCCAGATAGATTAGCCGCCCGCCTTCCTGCAACGACGCCGCAGCCAGATCGACAGCCTCGGCAATCGCAGGTAAAACCAGCGCAATGGCTTCAGGCACTTTCCGATCTTCCTGATTAAACGCGTGCATCATCTCCAGCGTAGAGAGCTGATCCAGCGCCATCGTTGCCGGATTGCGCGTTTCGGAAACCAGTTTCCCTAAATTAAGATTCTCTCCATCCATCACATCTGAACGCATTCAGCTACCTCATGCTTTATATCAGCGCGCTACACGCCTATGACAAACAACCCTTTTCACCACTATACTGCTTTTGAGACCTATGAAAGTACGCTATTCTGCATCGAATTCACTCTCCACATGCATCTCGCAAGGTAAACAGAGAAACCTCAGTGCGGCTCCCCGGGTTCAGAATTTCCAGTTACACGCTTTTCTTTATTAGCTGTCTGCTGTTTCTGCTGGCGGGTTCCCTACGTGCGGACTGGGATTTTATTACCATTAATCAGCGAACCGAGCAGCTTTATGGCCCGGCTACGCCTGATGCTCGCCGCCGAATAGATGAATGGCAGACGCTGTTGGTCAATTCCCGCAATAAAGAGGAAAAGGCGCTGCTGAGCAGCGTGAACCAATTTTTCAATGACCGTATGCTGTTTCGCGATGATATTGTCGTCTGGAATCAGGAAGATTACTGGGCTACGCCGATTGAAGCGCTACGTAAAGGTGCCGGGGACTGCGAAGATTATGCGCTTGCCAAGTATTTTACTCTGCGCCATTTAGGCGTGTCAGCGGACAAATTACGCATTACCTATGTTAAAGCCCTGCGTCTGAATAAAGCGCACATGGTAGTGACCTATTATCCCACGCCAACCTCGATTCCACTGGTGTTGGACAATCTGACCGACAAGATCCAACCTGCGACAGAGCGCAACGATTTAGTTCCGGTGTACGCCTTTAACGGCGGCGGTCTCTGGCTGCCGGGCGCGAGCGGCAGCAATAAACGCGTCGGTGACAGTAAACGACTTTCACGCTGGCAGGATGTATTAACCAAAATGCGTGCCGAAGGGTTTTCAATTGAGGAGTAAGGGTAGGCTATGTCTCTATACAAACAATTACTGATAGCCATCTGCCTGTTTGTGCTAATTATTTTCAGCGGGAGTTTTTTCGTCAGCCTGGAAAATTCGCGTGAACAGTACAATAACCAGCTTCACTCTCACGCGCAGGATGCCGCTACCGCATTGGGGCTTTCCCTGACGCCAAATATTGATGACCCGGCGATGGTAGAGCTGATGGTCAGCTCGATTTTCGACAGCGGCTATTTTTCCAGTATTCGCGTGCGGGATTTAAAAACCGGCAACGTCACGCTGGAACGTACCGCATCGCCGGATATCCCTGACGTCCCGCTCTGGTTTGTCCGGTTGGTGAACCTGCAACCCGGCGCGGGCGAAGCTATCGTGATGCGCGGCTGGGAGCAGGCGGCAAAAGTCGAAGTCGTCAGCCACCCGATGTTCGCAGTCACCCGTTTGTGGCGCAGCAGCACGGCCACCTTCCTGTGGCTGCTCGGCTGTGGCACGCTAGGCGTGTTACTCGGCGCGCTGTTCCTGCGCCGCCAGCTACGCCCGCTCGATTATATCGTCGATCAATCTCTGGCGATTACCCGTCGTGAATTCCTTAGCCAGCCAGATTTACCCAATACGCCCGAATTTCGCCGCGTCGCGCAGGCGATGAATCTGATGGTCAGCAAGCTCAAAACGCTGTTTGAAGAGGAAGCAGAGCGGAGCGAGCGCTTACGTCAGGAAGCCTATCAGGATCCTCAAACCGGATTGAATAACCGCCGCGCGTTTGACATGCAGTTCAACGACAAACTGGCCGATGAAGAAACCGCCCCCGGTTTTCTTATTATGATTCGCGTGCAGGATCTGGCAGGGATGAACCAGCGGTTGGGCGGTCAGCGTACCGATGCGCTATTAGCCTCCGTCGGGCATATTCTGCGTAAAACGCAAAAGCAGCATACGAATGCTGAGAGCCTTCTGGCACGTATCCGCGGTGGGGAATTTGCGCTGTTCTGTCCGGGCCTGGTCGATAAAGAAGCCTATGCGTTGATTGGCGAACTGACGCGCAACATTGAAACCTTGCACCTGACAGGCGAAACCGATGTCTCCCCTGTTGCCCAATTCGGCATGGTGCCTTTCCGCCCCGGCGACACCGCGCAATCCCTGTTTATTCAGGGCGATCAGGCGCTCACGCGGGCCGAAAGCGATACCGATACTACTGCGCCTCACGAGATGCCGTCCGTCAGTGCCGAACAGGTCGAAACCGATCGCCATATGTGGTTTAACCTGCTCGATCCCATTTTGGAACAGGAACGCTTGCAGCTTTTCCTGCAACCGGTCGTAGCGTGTGACGATCCCAGCCAGGTGCTGCATCACAAAGTACTGGCTCGTATTCAGGATGCGCAAGGGAACAGCATCGCCGCAGGCCGCTTCCTGCCGTGGATTCAACGTTTTGGCTGGGATACCCGTCTGGATCAGACTATGCTGCGCGAAGTGCTGGACTATCTCCGTCAGCACGACGGCAATCTGGCGCTGAGCCTGTCCGGCACTACGGTTCTCAATCTTCATCTGCTCGCCGATCTGCTTGCCCCATTGAAGCATCAGCCTGACGTCGCCAGACGACTGATTCTGGAGCTGGATGAGAACCAATTGCCAGACAGTGCCCAACTGGAAGCCTTAATCAAGCTGCTGAATGAGCATGGCTGTGCGCTGGGGCTACAGCATTTTGGCGGGCGCTTTAATATGATCGGCAACCTGTCCCAATGGGGGCTGGCTTATCTGAAAGTCGATGGTAGCTACATCCGCAACATCGATCAGGAAGACGATAAGCAAATGTTTATCGAAGCGCTGTATCGCGCCACCAACAGTATTGCCCTGCCGCTTATCGCCGAACGTGTTGAAACCGCAGGTGAGCTGAAAGTGCTTCAGGAGATGGGATTACAGGGCGCGATGGGACGGCTGTTGGGTGAACCGGTGCCAGCGGTCAGAATCTGATACCACATTATTTTGGCTAACGGCGTTATTTTGGCTAACGGCGTTTAACGGCCTCGGCTTCTTACTACGATATTGAGAAGCCGAGGCCATATTGAAAAGCGGGGATCGACGTTAAGATATTATCTCTCTACAACATCATTTCTTCAAAACATCGTCTCTTCATCGTCGCCAATCAGCTTGTTTAATCCGCCATTTAGCGCTTCACGCGCCTGCGCTCGGTTGATCAACTTCAGCTGTGCCGCCTGAGGGAAGTCAGTAATGCTGACCACACCTTTCTGAATCAAAACCTGAATTAAATCCTCCAGCACGCGCACCATTTCCAGATCGCTTTGCCGCAGTTGCTGGAGGCTGGACATCGCTGCCTGATGGCTGCGGAACCAGGCCTGCGCCTCGCGCGAATCATCATGCAGTTCGCCATTCATTTCAGGAAAAGGACTCTTTTCTACCTTCATCAGGTGACCATCACTGTCGCGCTGGATATAAAACATGTTCGGAGACCTTTTAAGTTTTTGATAAAGAAAGGAGCCAGATCGGCTCCTTTTCCCCTTTCCTGTCAGCTAGACGATTCAGGCTTGCTGACCAGACTCTCCAGCGACGGTAATGCACCGTTATAGTGTTCCAACGTAATCGACACTGCAACCGTTCCGCCTTTATCCGCCGTAAAGTTCCCCGCCGTGCTCACTTCAATCGTCGGTGAACCATGATTATCGGTGATGCGAATATAGCGGCTGATATCGGTGCCTTCCTCCAATTCGCCCACCAGATCGCTTAAATCAATCCGGTCACCCTCTTTGGCGTTAAAGTCTTTGATCACATCGTTGCCGATATCTCCAGCCTGCCACTTGAAGGTATCCGCGCCAGCTCCGCCGATGAGCGTATCGCCCCCCGCGCCGCCAATAAGGATGTCGTCTCCGCTACCGCCGTAGAGCAGGTCATTCCCCGCTCCACCATAGAGGGTGTCATTTCCTCCCTGGCCGAAGAGAATATCATCCCCGTCGCCGCCATTGAGTATGTCATTCCCTCCCTTCGACGACGACAGATCAAACTCTGAACTGTGCGCGGCAATATAGTTATGCATGTCCTTCGTGGTAGGGACGCCCGTTTGCATGCCTAACTGCTTGCCGATGTAGTTCTGCAAGGCCGCGATGCCAGTACCGTCGGTATTAGGGAACGAGACAACATCGCCGAACAGCACATCATCATTATACGTGCCGGACATCGTGTCATTGCCCGCCGCACCGACACTCAGTCCATACTGTTCAGCGCCTTCCGCCGAATAGCCAGTTGCCGTATCGTGGTTGCCCATTTCTGTCGAGGTCGCCTGCGCCACAACATTCAATTTACCCGCATCGGCTGGCACCTCAAGCCTAATCTTCCCGGCCAGCGTCTGGGCATTGTGAGCATTTTGAATCAGGTATGAACCATCAGCACCGACGGTATACTTCACGTTATTGATTTGATCGGTCAGCACCGTTCCCGTCGGGATCCCCGTCAACCGAATCCCAGACAGTGTTTCGCTACCGTCACGGTCGGTCAATGCCGCTGAAACATCGAGCGTATAGGTCTGTTTTCCCGCCTGACCGGGGACTTTATCCACCGTCGCGCTATTGGTTCCGGGGGTATACGTCGTGCCATCGCTGTAGATCACGCCTTCGATATTGTTGCTGACCTGCCGCGTAAACGAGCCCGACTTGCCGCTGCTATCGGTATAGTTGACCTTCAGCCCATCCAGCGTGTTGACCGACGTATTCGCGTTGTTGTTCGTGCTGTAGGTTGCGTTATAGGTATAGCCCGTTTCCTTAATGACGAAAACATAGTCAGAATGTGCGTTGCTGCCGTTATTAGTCCGGTTACCGTTGAATGAATCCAGATCGCGGTGATCTTTACGATCGGCCGCCCAGTCGCTCTGACGATAAAAATAGCCGCTGTTGGAATGCACAACGAAGATATCGCTGTAACTACCGTCCCCGCTGGTATTGCCCTGACTGTAGTACGCCACCTTCCCGGTGCCGACTACGGTAGGAACCGAATCCCCCTCGGTCAGCCAGACGCGGACGCCGTTGCCCACCGCAACGATTTTTCCGTTCTGCACGTCAAAACCACCGTTCGTGCTTCCGCCATTCACCTTAATGACTTCCGCAGAGGCTGGCGTCGTGGTAACGCTGGAGGTGCTCAAGCTTACGACTGGCGCATCGGCTACTGGCGTAATACCAATGTGCAGCGCAGCTTTATCGCCCGTGTTCCCTGCACTATCGACAGGTCGGTAAGCAATGTCCCCCAGCGATGAACCAGAGACATTACTCGCTGGCGTAAAGCGTAGATCGGTGTTGCCAGCGGTAAAGGTTTGGCCAGCGGTGACCGCTTTCCAACTCCCGTTATCATTAAAATAGAGCGTGCCAGCGGCAGCAGGCGGCAGAGACGAAATCACGATGCTTGTGGTATCGCTCGATACACCCAGATCGCTCCAGCCAATGTGCAGCGGTGTATCTTCTGTACCCGACACCGTGTTGTTGTGTGCGGCTGGCGGCGTAATATCCATGATGGCCTGGCTGTTATCATGCGCCTGATTGCCTGCCGCATCGGTCGCCGTCGCCCCAGCGGTAATCTTTCCTTCCGCTAACGTGCTCAGATCGACATTCGTCTGCCATTTTCCGTTCGTCACAGGCACATCATGCAGCGTAACCGACTTACCATTCACATCGGTAAAGACCAGATCGACCTTTTTCTCGTTGCTGGTACCGCTGACTACGGTATTTTTCGACTCACTCTGGCTGACATACCCATCGTTACCAGCAAAATTCGTAATATCAATTTCTGGTGCAGTCGTGTCCACACTGTAGGCATGATGAGTATTCGCCGTGGTGGCGTTCCCCGCGTTATCACGCGTGGTCACGCTGGCGCTAATGTCACTATTAGCCGCCAGAACGGATCCCGGAACGTTGACACTCCAGGTTTTGCCGTCAGTATTCACCGTTGTCTGGTAGGTTTCGGTGCCAATTTTTACCGTAACGCTATCGCCTGCCTTAACCTCATTACCGACCTTGCCGGTAACAGAGATCGTCTGTCTGGATTCATTAGCGTTAATCACGTTATCCGACGTGACATTATCGATAGAAATAGAAGCAATCGGTGCAACCGTATCCACGCCGTAAGCGTGGCTGGTGTTCGCGATAGTGACGTTGCCTGCCGTATCACGTGTCGTCACAGTGGCACTCACATCGCCATTCGCTGCAAGAACAGAACCGGGAACATTCACGCTCCAGGTCTTGCCGTCAGTATTCACCGTCGTTTGGTAGGTTTCGGTGCCGACTTTTACCGTAACCGCATCGCCGGCTTTGACTTCATTGCCGACTTTACCGGTCACGGCAATCGTCTGGCCGGACTCGGCCGCGTTAATCACGTTATCTGACGTGACATTATCGATAGAAATCGAAGCCACTGGCGCGACGGTATCGACGCCGTAAGCGTGGCTGGTGTTCGCCGTGGTGACATTACCAGCGGTGTCGCGCGTGGTGACCGTGGCACTCACATCGCCATTGGCGGCCAACACAGAACCGGGAACGTTGACGCTCCAGGTTTTGCCGTCGGTATTCACCGTGGTCTGATAGGTTTCGGTACCGACTTTAACCGTGACTGCGTCGCCTGCTTTGACTTCGTTGCCAGCTTTACCGGTCACGGCAATCGTCTGACCGGACTCGCTGGCATTGATTACGTTGTCGCTGGTGACATTGTCGATGCTGATAGATGCTGTCGGTGCAACGGTATCCACGCCGTAAGCGTGGCTGGTGTTCGCCGTCGTTACGTTGCCTGCGGTATCGCGTGTCGTCACCGTGGCACTCACATCGCTATTCGCGACCAACACAGAACCGGGAACGTTGACGCTCCAGGTTTTACCGTCAGTATTCACCGTGGTCTGGTACGTTTCCGTACCGACTTTCACCGTAACCGCATCGCCTGCTTTGACGTCATTATCGACCTTACCCGTCACGGCAATGGTCTGGCCCGATTCGCTGGCGTTAATCACGTTATCGCTGGTGACATTGTCGATGCTGATAGATGCTGTCGGTGCAACGGTATCCACGCCGTAAGTGTGATTCGTGTTCGCAGTCGTGATATTACCTGCGGTGTCACGCGTGGTAACCGAAGCAGAGACATCACCGTTAGCAGCCAGCACAGAACCGGGAACATTCACACTCCAGGTCTTGCCGTCGGTATTGACTGTCGTCTGGTACGTTTCGGTACCGACTTTCACCGTAACCGCATCGCCTGCTTTAACGTCGTTATCGACTTTACCGGTCACGGCAATCGTCTGGCCAGACTCGGCTGCGTTGATGACGTTATCGCTGGTGACATTATCGATACTGATAGACGCGGTTGGTGCAACGGTATCGACATCGTAAGTGTGCGAGGTATTGGCGGTGGTCACGTTGCCTGCGATATCGCGCGTGGTGACGGTGGCGCTCACATCACTATTGGCTGCCAGCACCGCTCCCGGAAC
Organism: Pectobacterium carotovorum; assembly: GCF_900129615.1. Classification (GTDB taxonomy): domain Bacteria; phylum Pseudomonadota; class Gammaproteobacteria; order Enterobacterales; family Enterobacteriaceae; genus Pectobacterium; species Pectobacterium carotovorum. The sequence goes on from NZ_FQWI01000011.1 coordinate 124,601, forward strand.
GTTGACGCTCCAGGTTTTACCATCGGTATTCACCGTCGTCTGGTACGTTTCCGTACCGACTTTAACGGTAATCGCATCGCCTGCTTTCACGTCGTTATCGACTTTACCGGTGACAGCAATCGTCTGGTCGGACTCGGCTGCGTTGATTACGTTGTCGCTGGTGACATTGTCGATGCTGATAGATGCTGTCGGTGCAACGGTATCCACGCCGTAAGCGTGGCTGGTGTTCGCCGTCGTTACGTTGCCTGCGGTATCGCGTGTCGTCACCGTGGCACTCACATCGCTATTCGCGGCCAACACAGAACCGGGAACGTTGACGCTCCAGGTTTTACCGTCGGTATTCACCGTCGTCTGGTACGTTTCCGTACCGACTTTCACCGTAACCGCATCGCCTGCTTTGACGTCATTACCGACTTTACCCGTCACGGCAATGGTCTGGCCGGATTCACTGGCATTGATTACGTTGTCGCTGGTGACATTGTCGATGCTGATAGATGCTGTCGGTGCAACGGTATCCACGCCGTAAGCGTGGCTGGTGTTCGCGGTGGTGGCGTTACCTGCGGTATCACGCGTGGTAACCGTCGCGCTCACATCGCTGTTGGCCGCCAGCACCGATCCCGGAACGTTCACGCTCCAGGTTTTACCGTCGGTATTCACCGTCGTCTGGTAGGTTTCGGTACCGACTTTAACGGTGATCGCATCACCGGCTTTAACATCGTTATCGACTTTACCGGTGACCGTTATCGTCTGACCGGATTCAGCGGCATTGATCACGTTATCGCCGGTGACATTGTCGATAGAGATCGAAGCGACAGGCGCTACGGTATCCACGCCGTAAGCATGAGTAGTGTTTGCAGTGGTGACGTTGCCTGCGGTATCACGGGTCGTTACCGTGGCACTCACATCACTGTTCGCAACCAGCACCGATCCCGGTACATTCACGCTCCAGGTTTTACCGTCGGTATTCACCGTCGTCTGGTAGGTTTCGGTACCGACTTTAACGGTAACCGCATCGCCTGCTTTAACGTCGTTATCGACTTTACCGGTGACGGCAATGCTCTGGCCGGACTCGGCTGCGTTGATGACGTTATCGCTGGTGACATTATCAATAGAAATTGAGGCCACCGGCGCAACTGTATCCACACCGTAAGTGTGGCTGGTATTCGCCGCGGTAACGTTGCCTGCCGTATCACGCGTCGTAACGGTCGCAGAGATATCACCATTGGCTGCTAAAATTGCGCCCGGAACATTCACGCTCCAGGTTTTACCATCGGTATTGACTGTTGTCTGGTACGTCTCGGTACCGACTTTTACGGTAACCGCGTCGCCTGCCTTGACCTCATTGCCGACTTTACCAGTGACCGCGATGGTCTGACCCGATTCGCTGGCGTTAATCACGTT
>NZ_FQWI01000013.1 GCF_900129615.1 Pectobacterium carotovorum
CGGTCACGGTTGGCCCAGTTAGGGTTGGCCGGATTATGGTTGAGATAATCGCGCCACAGCACTTCGGCGATATCGGCCATGCCCATCGGTGCGCCCGGGTGACCGGATTTGGCTTTCTGCACCCCATCCATGCTCAGCGCGCGGATAGCATTGGCAAGTTCTTTACGAGAGGACATGCTTGACTCCAGATCGGATTGAACGACTGCCCTTCTTGCATAACCATTAAAATCAACAAGTTAAACAAGAATGACAAAATAAATATGATTACAAATGTACATGAAAAGCAGAGGGAATGCACATGGAACCGTGAGCAAAAAACAGGGATTTATCGGCTGACGAATCAATGGCGGTTCTTTTGCCAATTATGCAGTTGATTACAGCGCTATACGCCGTGTTTTCTAGCAGGTTCACCTCTATCAACCGCGCCTTTTTGGAACGCACCAAAACAAAAATTCATCGTCGACGAGATATAGGAAGGCATACAAATCAGATTTTCCGATCTATTTATCAATGTCGTTTTCGAGTACCTTAATAGCCGCTTTTTTGGTATTAAAAAAATAAACATTAATCGTATGGAGATGATTTTTATGGCTATTCGTTCTTCTGTACTGGCGCTGTGTGTAGCAACCTTGCTGACTGGCTGCCAGAACTTAAACACCAATACCTTAATGCAATCCGGCGCACAGGCGTTTCAAGCGGCAACGCTCAGCGATGCTGATGTTAAATCACTCAGCAACCAGTCCTGTGAGCAAATGGATAAAGAAGCAAAAATTGCCCCTGCCGACAGCAAATACACACAGCGCCTGAATAAAATTGCAGATGCTCTGGGTCATGACATCAACGGTACACCAGCCAACTATAAGGTTTATCTGACAAAAGACGTCAACGCCTGGGCAATGGCTAACGGTTGCATCCGCGTATACAGCGGCCTGATGGATATGATGAATGACAACGAAGTGGAAGGCGTTCTCGGCCACGAAATTGGCCACGTTGCGCTGGGCCACACGCGTAAAGCTATGCAGGTTGCCTATGCGGCGACGGCTGCACGTACTGCCATTGGCTCTGCGGGTGGCGTAGCGGCGTCCCTGTCACAGTCTCAACTCGCCGATCTGGGAGAAAAACTGGTTAATTCCCAATTCTCTCAAACTCAGGAAACGCAGGCAGATGACTATTCCTTCGATCTGCTGAAGAAACGTGGCGTCAAGCTGGAAGGTCTGGCAAGCAGCTTTGAAAAACTGGCCAAACTTGATGCCGGTCGTGAGAGCAGCATGTTCGATTCCCATCCTTCATCGGAAGGGCGCGCCAAACACATTCGTGAGCGTATCGCTGCCGAGAAATAAGCACACACGCTGATTACTCGCAAAGAACACACTGGGGCAATTGAAAAAATCTCAATTGCCCGCTAGTCATCCGACCACTATCATCCTCATCATATTCACGGTAAGCTGCTACATAACCGCTATCTCCAATCGCCTCTATCCTCACAATGATAGGATTTAAGAATTAATAGATATAAACAGATAGCTATTTTCAATCGTATTTACTTTCCGTTCTCTTTTTAAGAAACGAATCTCAGCAGATTTCCAGATGCTGGAAGCAGCACTCCGCGAATGTGGCGGCATAGGGAAAAACAGGCCATCGTGATTAGTACAGAGACATACGTCGCAATAAACAAGGATGATGGAGTAACCCCCTGTATTTAAAGATAGAAATAAACCAGTAAATCAAGCATACTATGTTAAACCAATAAAAATTTTTCCAGTTTGATCATATAGATATATGATAAAACCTGTTGTCGCGCCCGCAGGTTTCTCTAGAGGCTCCACCTTTTAGCGATTTAAAGGCATTTCAGGATCGCGATTTCTTAATAACTGGATAACATCAGCAGCGATTATTGGTTTATGGCCACTTTCAGACAATAAACTCATATGTGTTAAAAATCATGGATGTGAGAATTTTCAGTAAATGCAATTTTACCACGGTAGGATTACGGGAAATCCTATCGAGTATCCCTATGCTCTCGATAAAACCCGTCAACCGGTTTACGCTGCAGCAAGGAAAAAAGAAATGTATTTTCATCATTGACGGTAGCAGCGAGGGCTTTGAGGAATACTACGAGTCGATAAGAACTCACTTTTATAATATGGCGTCGTCGTTCGTTATCATCAATAATTCCCCCAATCACCCTCCCGTGTGCATTGACGAAAAAACGATTCTTATTTCAAAGTCAGCAGCCATCGATTCTTTTTATAAATTACTCGATTTCGTCCACCTTCACGACCGTCGTTTATTCAGTCCCGTCAGACTGTCAAAATCTGAATATGCCGTATTCCAGCATTGGTGTGCGGGCTACACAGCGGAAGCGATTGCCGATATCATCGGATTAAATAAGAAGTCAGTACTGAACAGCAAATCACGATTACTGAATAAATATGGCGTTCAGGATAAAAACTCTTTACTGCTTATTGCCAAAATTATCTTCAAAGACAGCGTCATTGAAGAATTTGATTCCCTTCCAAAACCAGCAGCCGATATCAATATGAGTAATTCGCTTATCTAAGCGATAGACGAAAAAAGGGATGCTCACTCGCATCCCTTTTTACTCACTCAGCAACGCTTATTCTTCATCTTCCAAATAAGTATAGCCGTACAGTCCGCTTTCAAACTCCTCCAGGAACTGCGCCTGAAGTTCGGTATCCAGGTCGGTTTCTTTGACCTGATCGCGGAAACGGGTCATCAGCACTTTGGGGTCAAGCTGCACATATTCCAGCATGTCGGCAACCGTATTCCCTTCGTCAGACTCTTCAATCTCAACGGTGCCATCCTGGAAGACAAACACGTCAACGGTCGACGTATCGCCGAACAGGTTATGCATATTCCCCAGGATTTCCTGATAGGCACCGACCATAAAGAAGCCCAGCAGCGGCGGATTTTCTGGATCGTAAGGCGGCATTGGCATCGTCGTCGCGATCCCGTCACCATCGACATAATGATCGATCGTGCCGTCGGAATCACAGGTGATGTCGAGCACGACAGCACGACGCTCAGGCGGCTTGTTTAGCCCTTCCAACGGCATTACCGGGAACAACTGATCGATCCCCCATGCATCCGGCATGGATTGGAACAGCGAGAAGTTGACATACAGCTTGTCAGCCATCCGCTCCTGTAATTCATCAATTACCGGCCGATGCGCACGGTTGCTCGGATCCAGCTGTTCCTGAATCATCTGACAGATGCTCAGATAAAGCTGCTCTGCTTTCGCGCGCTGCGTCAGATCCAACATGCCGTGCGTGTATTGGGTATGTACATCATGCAAATCCATCTGGCTGTCGTGCAGCCATTCACGCAGTGAACGACGTTTTCCCGGCTGCTTGATTTCTTTCCAGGTTGACCACAGGCTCTCCAGCGCACGCGGAGCGCCTTCTTCCGGCTCTGTAGGTTCACTGAACTCGTTGCGTTCAACCCCGATAATATTGGAAACCAACACGGTATGGTGCGCGGTTACCGCCCGGCCAGATTCGGTGATAACCGTCGGGTGTGGCAACCCGTTTTCATTACAGGCATCACCGATGCCCCAAATCACGTTGTTGGCGTATTCGTTCAGGCCGTAGTTCACTGAACAATCGGACTGAGAGCGCGTGCCTTCATAATCCACGCCCAATCCACCACCGACGTCGAAACACTGGATATTTACACCCAACTTATGCAGTTCAACGTAGAAGCGCGCGGATTCACGTACGCCCGTCGCGATATCACGGATATTCGCCAACTGCGATCCCAGATGGAAATGCAGCAGTTGCAGGCTATCCAACCGCCCTGCTTCACGCAGCATCTCAACCAGTTGCAGCACCTGGACCGCCGCTAGGCCAAATTTGGATTTTTCACCGCCGCTGGATTGCCACTTGCCCGATCCCTGAGAAGCCAGACGCGCACGGACACCAAGGCGCGGCACCACATTCAAGCGCTCAGCTTCTTCCAGCACCAGCCGAATTTCGGACATCTTCTCGATGACCAAATAAACCTTGTGGCCCAGCTTTTCACCGATGAGTGCCAGACGGATGTATTCACGGTCTTTGTAGCCGTTACATACAATCACCGTGCGGGTCATGCCCGCGTGGCCCAGTACTGCCATCAGTTCCGCTTTTGAACCGGCTTCCAGACCTAACGGTTCACCGGAATTAGCCAATGACTCAATGACGCGACGATGCTGGTTAACCTTGATCGGATAAACCAGAAAATACCCGCCTTCATAACCAAACGATTCGCGGGCCTGTTTAAACGCAGCGTTAATAGAACGCAGGCGATGCTGAAGGATTTGCGGAAAGCAGAACAGCGCAGGAAGGCGCTGATGATTATCTTTCTGCATATCTTTGACCAATCTGGCCAGATCGACGCGAGCTTCTGGTACGTCAGGATCTGGGCACACGCTAATGTGGCCGAGTTCATTGACGTCATAGTAATTATTGCCCCACCAGGCAATATTGTAAGTACGAAGCATTTCGCTGGCATTACGGTCATTCATGGCAACCTCCTGCATAGAGCGCAAATTTTCATGTTTACCCGTCGCTGACGAGCCGTGATGAATCATGTCGTCAGACATAACGAACCTCTTCTTTTTCTGGACTGCGGATCACATCAGTACCTGAATAAACAGCCCACATGAGCATACCTGCAACATGCGGCATCGACAGTGAAAAAACCGGCGTAGTGAAGTATGCCGTCACTTTATTACTCTTATTAGTGTAAAACACGTTGTCAGGCTCCGTGTTACGGGTCGATAAAACTCGTTGTGAAAATCACCGGGCGAACGTGACCAGAAAAACGTTAAACGCTTCTGGCAGAAAGAATAACAGGCAGGTTAACCAGCCCTGGAGTCCTGTGTCGAATTTAAAGACAGGCAACGTCGAGAAACGGAAAAGAAGGGTTGAGTCGCGGACGCGGTAGCGTCAAAAGGGACATATTGCGAACGCAATATACTCAGTAAACAACGGATCATTAATCCTACCACCTCCACGTGCGCCGCAGGCTATGCGGTCAGCTATCAATAAAAAATTCAAGATGTCGCGGGTTGCATCACCGCTCGCCGTTTATACCTACATGCTGCTGGAAAAGCAAAATGAAAATTACCGCTAGTCATCTCTTGTAAAAGAAAAAACGGCCGATGATAAAAGGACGATGGTTCGCTAATGCGAAAAACTACTGGCACTGAGACCAAAAGGTGACCTAAAATAGCCATCCAGATGTTAATCCGTCTATACCGATTAACTGATACACTGCTTAACGGCTTTGATTTGAAGGTAAAGAAACTCATGGCTAAACACCTTTTTACGTCCGAGTCAGTCTCTGAAGGACATCCTGATAAAATTGCTGACCAGATTTCTGATGCGGTTCTCGACGCCATTCTGGAGCAAGACCCAAAAGCGCGTGTCGCTTGTGAGACTTATGTAAAGACCGGCATGGTGTTAGTCGGTGGTGAAATTACCACCAGCGCCTGGGTCGATATTGAAGAAATTACCCGCCGTACCGTGCGTGATATCGGTTATGTCAATTCCGAAATGGGCTTTGATGCCAACTCTTGCGCCGTACTGAGCGCGATTGGCAAGCAGTCTCCTGACATCAATCAGGGCGTTGACCGCCGCGATCCGCTGGAACAAGGCGCAGGCGATCAGGGTCTGATGTTCGGCTACGCGACCAACGAAACCGACGTCCTGATGCCCGCACCTGTGACTTATGCGCACCGTCTGGTTCAGCGCCAATCAGAAGTCCGCAAGAGCGGCTCTCTGCCGTGGCTGCGCCCGGACGCGAAAAGCCAGGTTACGTTCCTGTACGACGATGGCAAGATTGCTGGCATTGATGCCGTGGTGCTGTCTACCCAGCATTCAGAGGACATCAGCCAGAAAGATCTGCATGAAGCGGTGATGGAGGAGATCATCAAACCGGTTCTGCCTGCAGAGTGGCTGTCTGCCAATACCAAATATTTCATCAACCCAACCGGACGCTTTGTTATCGGCGGCCCAATGGGTGACTGCGGCCTGACGGGTCGTAAAATCATCGTTGATACCTACGGCGGCGCGGCACGTCACGGTGGCGGTGCGTTCTCCGGTAAGGATCCGTCTAAAGTAGACCGTTCTGCTGCCTATGCTGCGCGCTATGTTGCCAAGAATATCGTTGCGGCTGGCCTGGCCGATCGCTGCGAGATTCAGGTGTCCTACGCTATCGGCGTGGCAGAACCCACCTCTATCATGATCGAAACCTTCGGCACAGAGAAAGTGTCCACCGAGCAACTGACGCTGCTGGTGCGTGAATTCTTCGATCTGCGTCCTTACGGCTTAATCCAAATGCTGGATCTGCTGCATCCGATTTATCAGGAAACAGCAGCCTATGGTCACTTTGGCCGCGAACATTTCCCTTGGGAAAAAACGGACAAAGCCGCAGAGCTGCGCGAAGCTGCTGGCCTGTAATTTGGCGACTCAATAAACACCAAACGGCGAATGAAAATTCGCCGTTTTTCATTCTAGCACCCTGAATATTTCGCCCCAGTTTCCCTATTGCGTATCCCCGCCACTCAATTTATGCTCACAGTAATGAACACACCCCGAATCCCCATTGCCAGCCATCAGGCTGTGATGCGCTGCCTGCGTGATAAATTGCAGCAGGCTAACCTCACTTTGCAAACGAACTACACCGAGCCAGCAGTAAATTACCAACAACGCGGTTCAACGGCAGGAACGGCCTGGCTGCAACACTGGGAAATTCGACTGAATCCCGTCTTGTTGCAGGAAAATCAGCAGGCCTTTATCGATGAAGTGGTTCCCCATGAACTGGCCCATCTGCTGGTCTACGCCCGCTTTGGCCGTGTCGCACCGCATGGCAAGGAATGGCGCTGGATGATGGAAAACGTCCTGCACGTCCCGGCAAAACGTACGCATCGGTTTGCGGTGCAATCCGTACAGGGGAAAACCTTCACCTACCTGTGCGATTGCCAACAGCATGAGCTAACGATCCGCCGGCACAATCGGGTGCTACGCGGCGAAACAGAATATCGCTGCCGTCGTTGCGGGAAAACCTTACGTCATGATGTAAAAAGTTCTATTTAAAAGGGAATTTCCAGTTTTAAAAACTGCTTTTGCATTTGCCTGTCGACGAGACATCCGGTAGTCTGCCAACTTTACAGCCTGTGGATTATTTGGAATATGCTACGCAAAATTCTCGCTATCGCCGCCGTAGGCGCGGGTCTGTTTTCGGCTGCCGCGCTGGGTCAAAACATCAATAATTTTTCGCAGGCAAAGGCCGCCGCTGTCGATATTAATCGCGATGCGCCGGGTTCGTTCTACTGTGGCTGCAAGATTACGTGGCAGGGCAAGAAAGGCACGCCCGACCTTGAATCCTGTGGTTATCAGGTGAGGAAAAATGAGCAGCGTGCCAGCCGTATCGAGTGGGAGCACGTTGTACCGGCCTGGCAGTTCGGCCACCAGCGTCAGTGCTGGCAGGATGGCGGCAGAAAAAACTGTAACAGCGACCCTGTCTACCGCGAGATGGAAACCGATTTGCATAACCTGCAACCTGCTATCGGCGAGGTAAATGGCGATCGCGGCAATGCCATGTATGGACAATGGAACGGTGGCGCATCTCAGTATGGTCAATGCGAGATGAAGGTCGATTTCAAAAACAATCTGGCAGAACCGCCCGCTCGCGCTCGCGGCCAGATCGCTCGCACCTATTTCTACATGCGTGACCGCTATCAGTTACGCCTTTCCAGCCAGCAAACCCAGCTGTTCGAAGCCTGGGATAAGCAATACCCGGTCACCCAGTGGGAATGTACCCGCAATCAGCGCATCGCCGCAAAACAGGGAAACCCAAATCCCTACGTTCAACAGGCTTGCCAGCGCTAGTTCCTCTACCTACTATAGCGAATCGGTTTCCAGCGTAACCGCCGTCAGATGACGGTGGTTTTGCCTATTTCTGGCGTTTCTGCGCCGCTCTATTTTATTCAAAGGTCTTAATTCAGCATGCGAGTACCACGCATTTTTCATCCCGAAACACTCTCCCTTAACGGCGGTGAAGCCGAACTGAGTGACGATGCCGCCAATCATGTGGGTCGCGTGTTACGCATGACGACGGGTCAGTCATTGCAGCTGTTTGATGGCAGCAATCATGTCTTTGATGCAGAAATCATCGCGGCTGGCAAAAAGAGTGTGCGCGTTCGCTTCACAGCAGGTAAGTTGGAAGATAAAGAATCGCCCCTACATTTACATCTGGGACAGGTGATGTCGCGCGGCGAGAAGATGGAATTTACCATTCAGAAATCCATCGAGCTGGGCGTCAATGTGATTACTCCGCTGCTTTCTGAACGCTGTGGCGTCAAACTGGATGCCGAGCGTATGGAGAAAAAAATTAGCCAGTGGCAGAAAATTGCGGTTGCCGCCTGTGAACAGTCCGGCCGCAATTGTGTGCCGCTGGTGCGGCCAGCGATGACGCTGGAAGCCTGGTGTGCGGAACAAGACGACGCGTTGAAATTGAATCTGCACCCACGCGCCACACAGAGTATCAATACGTTACCACTGCCGGTCGCTCGGGTCAGGCTACTGATTGGCCCGGAAGGCGGACTCACCGCCGGTGAAATTACCATGACCTCAGAACACGGATTCACTGATATCCTGTTGGGGCCACGCGTTTTGCGCACAGAAACCACTGCACTCACCGCCATGACCGCCTTACAGGTACGTTTCGGCGATTTGGGGTAAAGGAGAAAAGAATGATCAAACTCGGTATCGTGATGGACCCGATTGACACCATCAATATCAAGAAAGACACCAGCTTTGCCATGCTGCTGGAAGCACAGCGCCGTGGTTGGGAACTGCATTATATGGAGATGAACGATCTCTATATGCATGCGGGCGTAGCGCGTGCAACAACGCGTCGCCTGAGCGTCCAGTACGATTACGACGGCTGGTACGATTTCTCCGGCGAGCAGGATATCGCGCTGGAAGAGCTGGATGTGGTGCTGATGCGTAAAGATCCGCCGTTCGATACGGAGTTCATCTACGCCACCTATATTCTGGAACGAGCGGAAGAGAAAGGCACGCTCATTGTCAACAAGCCGCAGAGCCTGCGTGATTGCAACGAGAAGCTGTTCACCGCCTGGTTCCCGCATCTGACTCCTGATACGCTGGTTACGCGTCGTGCAGACAAACTGCGTCAGTTCCATGAAAAACACGGCGACGTCATTCTCAAACCGCTGGACGGCATGGGCGGTGCGTCTATTTTCCGTTTGAAGCAGGATGATGCTAACGTCTCGGTCATTATCGAAACGCTGACCGAACACGCGACCCGCTACTGCATGGCGCAAAACTATCTGCCTGCAATTAAAGATGGCGACAAACGCGTACTGGTGGTTGATGGCGAACCCGTGCCTTACTGCCTGGCGCGTATCCCGAAAAGTGGTGAGACACGCGGCAATCTGGCAGCCGGTGGGCGCGGCGAAGCGCGTCCGCTGACCGAAAGCGACTGGAAAATTGCCCGAGACGTTGCTCCGACGCTAAAAGCCAAAGGCCTGATTTTCGTCGGTCTGGATATTATCGGCGACCGCCTGACAGAAATTAACGTCACCAGCCCAACCTGCGTGCGTGAAATCGAAGCGGCTTACCCAGATGTTTCCATCACTGGCATGCTGATGGACGCCATTGAAAAACGTCTGGCTGCACGTACTCGCTAAGACCAGAGACACCTGACACGCCACCCGGCCCGCGCAATACGGGCCGTTTCTCCAACGCTGACGGATATCGATTAAAATACACAATGAATTTACAGCATCACTTCCTCATTGCTATGCCAGCACTACAGGACTCTGTATTTAAACGTTCGGTGGTCTATATCTGCGAACATAATGAAGACGGAGCCATGGGGCTGATCATCAACAAACCGATGGATCAGTTTTCCGTGGAAAATGTGCTGAAAAAGCTAAAAATAGACCCGACACCGCGCGATCCTGCCATTCGATTGGATAAACCCGTCTTCATAGGCGGTCCACTGGCGGACGATCGTGGCTTTATTCTGCATACGCCCTGCCCCGGCTTTGGTTCCAGCATCAGTATTTCTGAGGACACGATGATCACCACGTCCAAAGACGTGCTGGAAACGTTGGGTACGCCTAACCAGCCAAAAAATACGCTGGTCGCCTTAGGCTATTCCGCCTGGGAGAACGGCCAACTGGAAGAAGAACTGCTGGAGAACGCCTGGCTGACGACGCCAGCCGATAAAGAGATTCTGTTCCACACGCCGATTGCCGAACGCTGGCGGGCGGCGGCTAGAAAATTGGGCATCGATATTCATAATATCTCCACCGAAGCAGGGCATGCCTGATGGCCAGCAGAACCATTCTTGCCTTTGATTTTGGGACAAAAAGTATCGGTGTCGCTATCGGTCAGGAGATTACCGGTACGGCACGCGCACTGACCTCGTTCAAGGCGCAGGAAGGAATACCCGACTGGCAAAAAGTGGAGAAGCTGTTGTCAGAATGGCAGCCCGATTTGGTCGTCGTCGGCCTGCCCCTCAACATGGATGGCACAGAGCAACCGCTGACAGCACGGGCGCGGAAGTTCGCGAACCGGCTGCATGGCCGTTTTGGCGTCGCTATTGAGTTACACGATGAACGCTTGAGTACGGTGGAAGCGCGTGCCGATCTCTTCGAGCGCGGTGGCTTTAAAGCGTTGGATAAAGGTAGCGTAGACGCGGCTTCTGCAGTGATTATTCTGGAGAGCTGGTTCGAAGCACAGCTTTAAAAGACAATCCCGTGTAGCCGAGGATCCGACCACACGGGACTATATTGATGACTAATTAGCATTAACGACTAATTAATGTAATTAGGCGTCTGGGAATTCACGGATGAAACGTTCGACGTCATCAACCATGGATTCTGTTCCTACGAAGAACGGTGAACGCTGATGCAGTTTCTCTGGCGTGATATCCAGAATACGGTTTTTACCGTCGCTGGCCTTGCCGCCCGCCTGCTCCGCCAGAAACGCCATCGGGTTGCATTCGTACAGCAAACGCAGTTTGCCTTTCGGATAGCTCGCCGTGCTCGGGTACAGGTAAATCCCGCCTTTCAGCAGATTGCGGTGGAAATCCGCCACCAGTGAACCGATGTAACGCGACGTATAAGGACGCTGCGTCTCTTCATCCTGCTCCTGACAGTATTTGATGTATTTCTTCACGCCGACAGGAAACTTGATGTAGTTCCCTTCGTTGATGGAATACATATTCCCTTTTTCCGGGAAGCAAACTTTTTCATGCGAGAGACAGAATACACCGAGCGACGGATCGTAGGTAAAGGCGTGAACGCCGTGACCCGTGGTGTACACCAGCATGGTAGAAGAACCGTAAACGATGTAGCCCGCAGCAACCTGCTGACTACCCGGCTGTAAGAAGTCAGCTTCCGTGACTGACGTTCCCAGCGGCGTAATACGGCGATAAATAGAGAAAATCGTACCGACGGAGACGTTCACATCAATATTCGATGAGCCGTCCAGCGGATCCATCAGAACCACATACTTGGCATTTTCCGCCTTATCACCTTCAAAGATAACAATTTCGTCTTCTTCTTCGGAGGCGATACCTGCCACTTCACCACGCGCTTTTAATGCAGCTTTCAGTTTCTCATTGGCATACAGATCGAGCTTCATCTGTACTTCGCCCTGAACATTAGAAATACCGCTGGCTCCCAGGATATCAACCAAACCCGCTTTATTGATATCACGGTGAATAATCTTGGCACCCAGTTTAATAGCAGACAGCAGCGCGGTAAGCTCACCTGTGGCGTGAGAGAAATCGTGCTGTTTTTCGACGATAAATTCGCCTAACGTTTTCATAACACTATTCCAGAATCTACGGATGAAAAGCGGTTTCATTTCTGCACCGCCAACGTTTGCGCATGCAGTGTAGCCCAAAGAGAAAGTGAGTACCTAGTCAAATCCATTTCTTATGGCGGATTCATAGCGTTAGAATGTGACGCAGACTCACTGTGAAGATGGAAAATGTATGCGTATTCATATTTTAGGTATCTGCGGCACCTTTATGGGTGGCCTTGCCCTGCTTGCTCGTTCGCTGGGGCATGACGTCACAGGCTCAGATGCAAATGTTTATCCCCCCATGAGTACCTTACTTGAAGAACAGGGAATCACGCTGATTCAGGGCTACGATCCGGCACAGCTTAGCCCCGCGCCTGATTTGGTCATCATCGGTAATGCGATGACGCGCGGAAACCCGTGTGTAGAGGCCGTACTGGAACAGGGATTACCTTATGTTTCTGGTCCACAGTGGCTGCATGATTATGTGCTGCGCGATCGCTGGGTGATTGCCGTTGCAGGAACGCATGGCAAAACCACCACGGCGGGGATGGTCACCTGGATTCTGGAAGATTGCGGCTACCAGCCCGGCTTTGTGATCGGTGGCGTTCCCGGCAACTTCACCGTTTCCGCACGCTTGGGTGACAGCCCGTTCATGGTGCTCGAAGCCGATGAATATGATTGTGCATTCTTCGACAAGCGTTCCAAATTCGTACACTACTGCCCAAGAACGCTGGTGCTCAACAATCTTGAGTTCGATCACGCCGACATCTTTGACGATCTGAAAGCCATTCAGAAACAGTTCCATCACCTTGTGCGACTGGTGCCGGGCAGCGGGAAAATCATCCTGCCAACCAACGACCTTAACCTCAAACAGGTGATGGGAATGGGATGCTGGAGTGAACAGGAACTGGTCGGCGAAGAAGGCACATGGCGGGCACAAAAAGTGTCGACCGATGCCAGCCAATATCAGGTTTACCTGAATAAAGAACTCGTCGGTGAAGTCCACTGGAAGCTGGTGGGTGAACACAACATGCATAACGGGCTGATGGCCATCGCTGCCGCGCACCACGTCGGCGTGCTACCCGCTGATGCTTGCCGCGCGCTGGGTGGGTTTATCAACGCGCGCCGCCGCCTTGAATTACGAGGTACAGAGCATGGCGTCACCGTTTATGACGATTTTGCGCACCATCCGACTGCGATTCTGGCGACGCTGTCAGCGCTACGTAGCAAGGTTGGCGGCACGGCTCGTATTCTGGCCGTACTTGAGCCTCGTTCGAACACCATGAAATTGGGAATGTGCAAAAATGAACTGGCGCCGTCATTAGGTCGCGCCGATGAAGTTTTCCTATTCCAGCCCGCACATATTCCGTGGCAGGTCGTAGAAGTCGCGGAAGCCTGCGTACAGCCCGCTCACTGGAGCGCGGATATTGACACATTGGTAGAAAATATCGTCAAGACCGCACAGCCTGGCGACCATATTCTGGTGATGAGCAACGGCGGGTTCAGCAACATCCACAATAAGCTGCTGGATGGCCTGAAGAACAAAGCGCAGAAGGCGAAGGCAGTTCAGGAATAACAGGTGGAAGCCGTTGTCGTGCACATCGCAACGGTTAAACAGTAGATAGCAAAAAGGACGGGAATCCCGTCCTTTTTCATATTCGCATCACCCATTAAGGGTGGCAAAATCAAGCGTCGAACGGATCGCGCAACACCATCGTTTCGCTACGGTCTGGGCCGGTAGAAATAATATCAATCGGCACACCCGTGATTTCTTCGATACGTTTGATGTAGTTCAGCGCAGCCTGCGGCAGTTTGCTGTGATCTTTCACGCCAAACGTGCTTTCAGACCAGCCTGGCATCGTTTCGTAAATCGGCTCAAGACCTTCCCAGCCTTCAGCAGCCAGCGGAGTGGTATCCACTTCACTGCCATTCGGCAAACGATAGCCTACGCAGATTTTAATTTCTTTCAGGCCGTCCAGAACATCCAGCTTAGTCAGGCAGAAACCAGACAGCGAGTTGATCTGTACTGCACGACGTACGGCAACCGCATCCAGCCAGCCAGTACGACGACGACGACCCGTTGTCGCGCCAAACTCGTTACCTTTCTGAGACAGGTGCTCGCCCACGTCTTCGAACAGTTCAGTCGGGAATGGACCTGCACCTACACGAGTAGAATAAGCTTTAACGATACCCAGTACGTAATCTACATAGCGTGGACCCAGACCAGAACCGGTAGCAACGCCGCCCGCAGTGGTGTTTGAGGAGGTCACGTACGGATAAGTACCGTGGTCGATATCCAGCAGTGTACCCTGCGCGCCTTCAAACATGACGAAGTCGCCACGCAGGTGCGCTTTGTACAGCAGATCGGAAACATCAACAACCATTGCGGTCAGAATATCGGCAATCGCCAACACGTCGTCCAGCACTTTTTGGTAGTCGACGGCATCCGCTTTATAGTAGTTAACCAGCTGGAAGTTATGGTATTCGACGATCTCTTTCAGTTTGACAGCAAAGGTTTCTTTATCAAACAGATCGCCAACGCGCAGGCCACGGCGAGCAACTTTATCTTCATACGCAGGACCGATACCGCGGCCAGTCGTACCAATTGCTTTCGCACCACGCGCTTTTTCACGCGCGTTATCTAACGCGACGTGATAAGGCAGGATTAACGGACAGGCTTCAGAAAGCAGCAGACGTTCGCGTACCGGGACGCCACGCGCTTCAAGCTCCGTCATTTCTTTCATCAATGCGTCAGGCGCCAGCACAACACCGTTACCGATGATGCTGACAACATTTTCACGCAGAATGCCAGAAGGAATTAAATGAAGGACGGTTTTTTCACCGTTGATAACCAGCGTGTGGCCAGCGTTGTGTCCACCCTGATAGCGCACAACATATTTAGCCCGTTCAGTCAGCAGGTCAACGACCTTGCCTTTACCTTCGTCACCCCATTGGGTGCCCAGTACGACGACGTTCTTACCCATTTCAAGAATCACCAGGTTGCTTAAAAAAGGATTCTACCATCTCATTTGGATGCTTTCAGTACTTTTAGCACACGATTGCGCACATTTTTCCGCTTAATTTTAGCCACCCATCCGGGTACGCAACATGTAGTAGATCACGCACCCTACAACAACTATTCCGCCGCCAAAACGGCGCAAAATATTATCCGGCAACAGCGCTATTCCCAAAATCATACGTCGCCAGAGACGAGGAAACAGCAGCGGCCCCAGCCCTTCAAGCACCAAAACCAGCCCAAGCGCCAGCCAAATCGTTGAATTCATAACAACCCCTTTTCCCCGCATCAGGTTCGAGCAGGACCAACCCTTTGGATATCTCTCTGCCAGAAAACGGCAAAAAAAAGCCCGGAGAAAGAACCCGGGCTTGGTGAGACGTCAGTTAATGACTATCAGCGGCGTGGTACCATGCTGCTGTCCGGTGACTTCATGTAGCGGAAGAAGTCGCTATCCGGGCTGAGAACCATGACGTCCTGATTATTACTGAAGCTGTTTTCGTACGCGCGCAGGCTACGAACGAAAGCGTAGAAATCAGGATCTTCACTGAATGCGTTAGCAAACAGTTTCGCGGCTTCAGCATCCCCTTCACCGCGGGACATTCGGCCCTGACGCTCCGCTTCTGCCAGCGTACGGGTGACTTCATAGTCTGCCGCCGCTTTCAGTTTTTCAGCTTCTTCCTGACCTTGTGAACGATGGCGACGTGCTACCGCTTCACGCTCTGCACGCATACGTTGGTAAATCGCGTCAGACACTTCAGTTGGCAGGTTGATTTGCTTAATTCGCACATCGATAACCTCAATACCCAGCGCAGCCATACTGTTAGGGTTGATGTGAGGTTCGTTGCTCGTCGTCTCTTTCTCGACGCGTGCAGCCGCAGAAGCAATCGCATTATCGGCCTCGGTCGTTTCACCGGTACCTGTATTCAGTGCTTCACGTACGTCAGACATCAGTTGACCGCGCGAGTCGGTAACAATGCCTTTCACATCCAGACGACCAATCTCAGAACGCAGACGGTCACTGAACTTACGTTTCAGCAGCACTTCCGCCTGAGAGATGTCACCACCGCCCGTTGCCAGATAGTAGCGGCTGAAATCGCTGATACGCCATTTCAGGTAGGAATCGACAATCAGGTCTTTCTGCTCTTTAGTGATAAAGCGGTCAGCCTGGTTTTCCATGGTCTGAATACGCGCATCCAGCATTTTCACTGAATCGATAAACGGAATCTTGAACTGCAATCCCGGCGCATAAATCAGCGGTTTGTTGTCGTCATCACGCAATACTTTGCCAAAACGCATCACAATGCCGCGCTGGCCTTCCTGCACCACAAACAGTGACGCATAGACCACCATCAGTACCAGGATCAGGATAAATAGTAAGGGCTTACGCATCGATTATTCTCTCCCTACTCGAGTGAAGTCATCACGCTGCGCATTTGCTCTGCGCTGATCCATGATATTTCCATTATTACTGCTGCGCGTCTGGTTGCTATTCGCTGCACCGCTGCTGCCAGTGGGCAGACGCAGTGGGTTAGCGCTGCTACTGTTATTGCTTTGCGTATTTTCACCGCCTTGTCCACGCAGCATCTGATCCAACGGCAGCACCATCAGGTTGCCCCCCTTGTCATTGACCAGAACTTTACGGGTATGGCTCAGTACGCGTTCCATCGTTTCGATATACAGACGTTCACGGGTGATTTCCGGTGCCGCTTTATATTCCGGTAATATTCTGGCAAAACGGGCAACTTCACCCTGAGCTTCCAGAATGGTACGGGTTTTATAAGCGCGAGACTCTTCCAGAATACGCTGCGCCTGACCGTTAGCACGCGGCTGCACTTCGTTCGCGTAGGCTTCCGCTTCACGAATATATTGCTGTTCGTTTTCACGTGCGGCAATCGCATCATCAAACGCAGCCTTTACTTCTTCCGGCGGGCGCGCGGTCTGGAAGTTGACGTCCAGCAGCGTGATACCCATGTTGTACGGACGAACGGTTTCTTCCAGTACACGCTGAGTATCCGTACGCACAATGGTACGGCCTTCCGTCAAAATTTTGTCCATCGTGTACTTACCAATAACGCCGCGCAGCGCGCTGTCAGTTGCCTGACGCAGGCTGTCATCAGCATTGGTTACACTGAACAGATATTGTTCTGGCTGCGTGACACGATACTGCACGTTCATTTCAACGCGCACGACGTTTTCATCTGACGTCAACATCACGCCCGACGTCGCCAATTCACGCACCGATTCAACGTTCACCGCGCGAACTGAGTCGATGAAGGTCGGTTTCCAGTTAAGACCGGGTCCGACCAAGTGGCTGAATTTACCAAAACGCGTGACGACACCGCGTTCCGCTTCTTTAATGGTATAGAAACCAGTAGCAGCCCAGATGACAACCGCAGCGACGGCAGCGATACCGACGATCCGGCCACCCAGTGCTGGGCCGCCAGAATTTCCGCTGTTGCTTGAGCCTGAACCTTTACCGCCACCCAGATCGCCGAGTTTTTTGCTCAGCTTACGGAAGATGTCGTCCAGATCCGGAGGCCCCTGATCTCGGCCACCTTTATTGTTATTTCCGCCAGAGTTGCCGCCATTATTGCTGCTGCTCCCCCACGGGTCGCGGTCTTGTCCGTTATTACCGGGCTGATTCCACGCCATGTTTTAGCTCCATTCTTTATGATAGGTGTTCTTCAGGTTCAATATCCCAGAGTCCGTCAGACTATTTCACCGCTCAGACTGTTTATACCAGTCAAATCAGACAATATAGTCCATCAGTTCCTGCTCTTTTTTGCAGAGGCGGCGCCAGTCAGCAATCGGCATACGAATAACCAAACCAATTTGCCCATCCTCTTCAATCCATTCTTTTTCTATTGCCTGAAGCTGGTAAAAACGACTACGCAAGCGTCCTGCCTGCGGGGGAAGATGCAAGGTATGTTGTGCGATTTCCCCGGAAAGCCGCTCAGTCAATGCCTGAAATAGCAACGGAATACCGTCGCCGGTCTGTGCTGAAAGCCAGACCCGTACCGGTAGATTCTCTTCGTTGCGATCGATACGCGGAACGAAATCATCCAGCATATCAATCTTGTTCATTACCAACAGCGCAGGTATTTCGTCCGCCTCAATTTCCGCCAATACGTCATGAACCGCGTCGATGTTCTCGTCAAGACGAGGATCGGCGGCATCAACAACGTGCAGCAGCAGCGAGGCCTGACGTGTTTCCTGTAATGTAGCCTTAAACGCAGCCACCAAATCGTGGGGCAACTGCCGGATAAAACCTACGGTATCCGCCAGCACTGTATCACCCACATCATCCACTTCAATGCGGCGCAATGTTGGATCCAGTGTGGCAAATAACTGATCGGCGGCATAAACGCCCGCCGATGTAATCTTGTTAAACAGCGTGGATTTACCGGCGTTGGTGTAGCCCACCAGCGAAACGGTAGGGACATCAGCACGGACCCGCGAACGCCGCCCCTGTTCACGCTGTTTTTCTACCCGCTCAAGACGCGATAATATCTGCGTGATACGGTTACGCAATAAACGACGGTCGGTTTCAAGCTGGGTTTCACCCGGGCCACGTAAACCGATACCGCCTTTCTGACGCTCAAGGTGCGTCCAGCCGCGAACCAGTCGGGTCGCAAGGTGGCGCAGCTGTGCCAGTTCTACCTGTAATTTCCCCTCGTGCGTACGCGCACGCTGGGCAAAAATATCTAAAATCAGTCCGGTACGGTCAATCACCCGACACTCGCACAAACGCTCCAGGTTACGTTCCTGAGCTGGCGTCAACGCATGATCAAACAGCACGACAAACGCGCCCGTTTCTTTTACTACCTGAGCAATTTCTTCAGCTTTGCCTTCCCCGACAAAATACTTGGGGTGAGGCGCCTTACGGCTGCCAGTAACAACCTGCAAGGACTCAATACCGGCAGAAGAAACCAGAGATTCAAACTCCAGTAGATCTTCTGTATCTCTATCTTGCGAAAAGAAAATATGAACTAATATGGCCCGTTCACCTGATTCATAACGGTCAAACAAGCGAGTAACCTCTCAAACGAGCAAAAAACACCACAGCGAAGGAGCCGAGCGATGCGTCCAGCTCTCCCGCGCCGTGGTGAATTGACAATACGCCTTATTCGGCGTCATCAGCTTCCTGCGACTGCTGCTGAGCAGTCGTGTTACTACCGTGATAGTTGTTGCTGCCGCCTGGATTGTTGCTATGGTGAGAGACTGGGCGAGAGGGAACAACTGTAGAGATGGCGTGCTTATAAACCATCTGACTTACCGTGTTTTTCAACAAAATCACGAACTGATCGAAAGATTCGATCTGACCTTGCAACTTAATACCGTTCACCAAATAAATCGAAACCGGAACACGTTCACGACGCAAAGCGTTCAAGAACGGATCTTGCAAAGATTGCCCCTTAGCCATTCTATATTTTCCTTATTTGTATGTTGTTTGTAACAAAGAACCCTACGGCTCTAAAATAACGGTGTAAAAAAACTTGCACGCTGAGACTCACCGATTGTACACAATCACTCAACCTATGCACTAACAACCTGTATCACCTTGTCCAGTGCTTCAGTCGGTTTTTCGCTATCCAGCCAGCAGACATCATCCCAACCGCGCAGCCAGGTCATTTGCCGCTTCGCTAACTGACGCGTCGCACAAATTCCCCGATAAACCATCTCATCGTAATCAATTTCACCGGATAAATATGACCACATCTGGCGATAACCAACGCAACGAATAGAGGGCATATCCGTATGAAGGTCATGCCGGGCAAACAATGTCCGGGCTTCTGTCTCAAAACCTGCCGCCAACATCTGATGAAAACGCTGTTCAATCCGCTCATGCAACAATTCACGCGTCGCCGGGGCGATAGCAAACTGATGAACCTGATAGGGCAGCGCGTCGCCAGACGTTTTTGTCAGTTCAGTTAAAGTGTTACCTGAAACGAAAAAAACTTCCAGTGCTCGCGAGAGTCTCTGCGGATCATTTGGATGAATCCGAATTGCTGCTACCGGATCGATCTCACTGAGCTGCCGATGCATCGCTTCCCAGCCGATTTCTTTTGCCTGCTCTTCAATGCGTTGGCGCACGGCAGGGTCGGCTGACGGCAGAGGAGAAAGTCCCTCCAGCAGCGCCTTGAAATACAGCATCGTCCCCCCGACTAACAGGGGAATGCGCCCGGCAGCGGTAATGTCCGCCATCTCACGTAACGCATCGCGGCGAAAATCCGCCGCAGAATAGGATTCTGTCGGATCGAGAATGTCGATTAACCGATGCGGTGCCAGTGCCAGCTCTTCCGCACTCGGCTTCGCCGTCCCAATATCCATGTCTTTATAGATGAGGGCGGAATCTACGCTAATCAACTCTACCGGCAAATATTCTCGTAACGCCATTGCCAATGCCGTTTTTCCTGACGCCGTCGGCCCCATGATAAAAATAGCGGGCGGCAACGGCGCGTTTTCTACATCACTCATGCTTTAAAGCCTTGATGGCATCCTGGATGTCCATCATCGATAAAAGTTCAGACGGCGGCGCTTTCGCCAACTGCGGACAAAGCCGCTCGACATCCGCCAGTAATTGTATGGCCTGAGAATGACTCCAGCTTTCCTGCTCACTCTGCAATCGCGTTGCCATCCACGACGCCAATTCGCCAGGTTCCACCTGCTGTGTCTCAACCGTCTGATAGTCGGCCAGATAGCCTATCAGTTCGGAGATCAAGTTTTGTAAATTTTGTTGGCGCAATGGTAAAGGTACGGCACGCAATGTGGCACGCTGTGACTCAACCACGACATCAATACCAAAACGCGCCAGCAAAGCGTGATGGGCAGACAAAACGCCCAGCTCAGATTTACTCAACGTCAGGCGCTGCGGAATCAGTAACGGCTGCGCCCGCAATCCCTCTTCCGACGGCGTCAACTGCACCGCTTTCAGATAACGTTCAGCCACGGAAAGCGACAGCATCGCCAAGCCCTTATGGTACTCCAACAGCGCGTAGCACGGCGGATAAACCGTCAACACTCGCCCAAAGCCGTTCGATTGGCTTTCCAGCGGTGATTCAACCGGAGCACGTTGCTTATTATTGCTGGCTGCGGTGTTCGCCGCGGTTCGATTTGGTGGTGCGTCATGCGATACCGTGGATGGAACAACCCTATCCGACGACATCACGTGATTCGACGGTACAGAAATACGCTCGCCAGACGGCGGCGGTACACTTGCTGCGTTATCCGTCGGTTGCAGCAATGTTTTATACAGCTCACCCTGCTTTTTCTGGTACGGATTCTCTGGCTGATAGCCGGAATAGGCCGATTCTCGCGCCTGACCGGAATGACCCGCGCGCGGCGTTTTCCCACCATACGACGGAGAACTATCGGTACGTGATGGCTGGGCAAAGTGGTTTTCACCTGCGGCGGTGCGGTTTTCCTGCTGCCATTGCACAGGTTTCCCGGTCTCCGGCTCTGTCATGCCAAGCGCCGGTGAGGATGCCTGTTGCAGAACGGACATCACCGCCTGATAGATAAAATCATGTACCAGCCGAGCCTGATGGAACCGTACCTCATGCTTGGCAGGATGCACATTGACATCAACCTGATGCGGGTCGATCTCCAGATACAGCACATACGCGGGCTGCTGATCGTCACTGAGCTGATCTTGATAGGCCTGCCGGATGGCATGATTAATCAGCCGATCGCGCATCATGCGCTGGTTAACGTAGCAATACTGCATATCAGGCAGTTGCTTGGCGCCAACCGGATCGGCAACCCAGCCATGAATGGTAAGATCGCCGTGTTGCCATGACACCGCGAGCGCATGCTGTAAGAATGTCGCACCACAAATGCTACCCAACCGGCGCTCATACTGGCTTTTATCCGGCGCAGCACGATACTGCCGCATCAGCTTACCGTTATGATGCAGCGTGATGGCAACATCAAAACGCGCCAGCGCGATGCGGCGCACCACCTCATCAATATGAGTGAATTCGGTTTTTTCCGTGCGCATAAATTTACGGCGGGCGGGCGTGTTATAAAACAGATCCAACACTTCCAGCGTGGTGCCCACAGGATGGGCGGCTGGCTTGACTGTCACCGCCATGTCGCGCCCTTCGGCGTAGGCCTGCCAGGCCTCAGATTGTTCGGCGGTGCGTGATGTCAGCGTTAAACGGGAGACGGAACTGATACTTGCCAACGCTTCGCCACGGAACCCCATACTGACGATCGCTTCCAGATCGTCGAGCGTGGCAATTTTACTGGTCGCATGACGCGCCAACGCCAGCGTTAATTCATCCTTTCCGATACCCGAGCCATTGTCACGAATACGGATCAACTTCGCGCCGCCGCGTTCTATGTCGATATCAATCCGGGTCGCCCCTGCATCCAGACTGTTTTCCACCAGTTCCTTCACGACCGAAGCCGGACGCTCAACCACTTCTCCGGCAGCGATCTGGTTAGCCAGTTGCGGTGGCAACACCTGAATCGGCATAGCGTATCCCTCTTACTATCCTCAATCTATCGACATCGTCAGCATGAAGAATCAGGCAGACGGAATAACCAGCGTTTGTCCCAGTTGTACCGTGCCAGAGCGCATATTATTCGCCTGTTGGATCTCTTTCATGCTGACACCGTAACGGGCAGCAATCGCACTCAGGCTATCACCCTTTACGACCTTATGCTTCACTGGTGCTGCCTTTTTGGGCGCGGGCGTTGATGCCGTCTGCTTCGTTCCTGTCGCCGGAATATTCAAGCGCTGCCCAACCCAGACGATGTCCTTGTTTAGCTTATTCACATCACGCATGGCTGCGAGGCTGACGCCATAGCGTCGTGCGATAGAAGAGAGCGTTTCGCCACGCGCAACGGTATGACGCGTGCTACCCGCGCTCGCTTTTGCCTCCGTTACGTTACCACCCGACGTTTCTGTATCACTTGCCGCCGACTGTAGTGGGCGGCTTTCCTGCTTTGGGAGAGTGTTTTTGGGAACGGATTGCATCGGGTGTGTTTGGAAATAACTTCTCAGCCCCTGATAAATCGCATTGGCGAGTTTTTCCTGATAGTCGTTACTTCCCAAAAGCCGCTCTTCCGAGACATTGGTGATAAACCCGGTTTCCACCAGCAGAGAAGGAATATCTGGCGAGCGCAATACCCCCAGACTGGCGTGCTCAGGGCGTCGTTTATGCAACCCTCCAACACGCTGGAGCTCACGCAGCACCTTGGTCGCGACGTCATACCCAACGCGCTGGGAGTGACCAAATTGCAGGTCCAGCACCGCCTGGCTGAGGTAAGGATCCGCGCTGCTGTTCGCCAGCAGATCGCCCGCGCCGCCCAACAGTTCAGACTGTTTCTCATGCTGTTCAAGCCAGTTTGCCATTTCGCTGTTTGCGCGGCGGTTGGACAGCACCCAGACAGAGGCGCCTTTAGCATTGCGGTTCGGTGCAGCATCTGCGTGAATCGACACTAACAGGTTCGCGCCCTGCTTACGCGCCACGTCCGAACGCCCCATGACGGAGATAAAGTAGTCGCCGTCGCGCGTCAGCACGCCTTTAAAGGCCGGATCGCTATTCAGTAAGGCTTGTAACTTACGCGCGATAGAAATGGTGACATTTTTCTCCCGCAGCCCGTTCGTCCCAATCGCACCAGGATCTTGTCCACCGTGACCGGCATCAATCGCCACAACAATCCGTTCATTACCCTGTCGGGCTGGCACTCGCGTAGTAGACGACGCATTGCTATTCACGACAACAGTAGGCTTGTTGGTAAACGGATTTTTGGCGGGTTCTGCCGGCGCACTATTTTGCTGCCGTGAAGCCGGAGGCGCTGAGGCTTGTACCGTTTTCGCTTTATCACCCGTGATGGTGAAGACAACAACGTAGCCTGAGCCTTCTTTTTGCGTCACCGCCCGCGTTTTCGCCGCCTGGGTTAAATCCAGCACCAAACGCAGGCTTTGTGCGTCCTGCGCGTTGCTGGTTCGCACACGCTTAATCAGATTTTGCCCGCTGAAATCCAACGGCAGTCCCTGAATGACGCCAGTCTGACGAATATCGATGACCACTCTGGCGGGGTTACTGAGCGGGAAAAAAGCATAAATAGGCTGACCGCTAAAGCTCAGGCGCACCGTGGCCTGACCTGACGCATTGTCCACCTTGATATCCGACAGATTGGCTGCCCACGCCGTTCCTGCCAGCAACAGCCATACGCCGATGAACAGCTTAACCATACGACTCATCATGATTCTGTTGTTCCTGGCTGAAGAGAAAAACGTTGTAACATCGCGTCTCCCGTCGCAGAGACAGCGAACAGTTCAGCCTGTCGGCCCTGATCCTGATAGCGCAAATGCAGTTCGATATCCGCCTCAGGCAGCACACCAGCCCCCTGCTGCGGCCATTCAATCAGGCAAATGGCATCCTGCGTCAGATAATCGCGGATCCCCATAAACTCCAACTCTTCCGGGTCGGCCAGTCGATAGAGATCAAAGTGGTAGACCGCCAGCGGCGATAACGCATAAGGCTCGACCAGCGTATAAGTGGGACTTTTGACATTGCCCTGATGACCGCGCGCCTGTAGGAACCCGCGACTAAACGTCGTTTTCCCCGCACCGAGGTCGCCATAAAGGTGGATAACACAAGCACCGTCACAGGCTTTCGCCAGCGCCGTGCCTAAAGAGATCGTTGCTGCCTCATCCGGCAGAAGTAAGACTATTTTTTTCATTCTATCTATTGTTCTAAAAACATCGGTTCTAAAAACATCGGCTCTAGAAACATCCGCTCGGGATTAACATATCGGAACAACACAGGCAGTAAATCGGTTGCCAGCATACCTCGGGTGCCGCGTCGCGCTGCCAACCAATCGGCCGCCGCACCGTGTACGACACATCCTGCACAGGCAGCATCATACAGCGAGAGCTTTTGTGCCAGCAAACCGCCAACGATACCCGACAGCACATCACCCATACCGCCTGTCGCCATGCCGGGGTTTCCCACATCAGCAATGGCAACCTCGTCTCGCTCGCTGACAATCACCGTTCCCGCACCTTTCAATACGACAACGCCACCATAGCGTTTTACCAACTTTGTGGCCGCAAGTAAGCGATCACTTTCAATATCAGAGACGCGGCAATTCAGTAAACGTGCCGCCTCGCCGGGGTGAGGTGTCAGCACGCGATTCTGCCGCTTATGCGGATTGATTGCCAGCAGGTTAAGCGCATCCGCATCCCATAACATGGGTTTGTTACAATTTTCTGCCAGACGCAGTGCACTTTTACCCCAGTCATCCTGCCCTAAACCGGGTCCAATCACCACGACATCGGCCCATTCCAGCCCCTGCCGCAGCGTCTCTGTCGTCAATTCTTGCACCATCAACTCAGGCCGGGCCGTCAAAAACGCCGACTGATACTGTTTGTGAGTAAGTACTCGCACCAACCCTGCACCGCTGTGTAACGCCGCATCGGCAGCCATCAATACCGCACCACCTAAGCCAGCGTTGCCGCCTACCACCAGTAACCTGCCGTTATCACCTTTATGTTGTCCAGCCGGACGAGGCGACAGCCATTCGGGCAGCTGCGCCGCAGTCAGCCGCCGTATCGGCGCGGTTTGATCGTCCAGCCACGCCTGCAACCCTAACGAATGATAACGTAATGTTCCGACGTGCTCACGGGCGTGACCGGTCAGTAGCCCCGGTTTCAGCGCGATAAACGTCACCGTCTGCGCCGCACAGATCGTTACACCCGCACAAGCGCCAGTTTCGGCATGTAAGCCAGAGGGAATATCCAGTGAAACGATGGGGGCGGGATAGGCATTCGCCTGCGTCATTAACGCAGCATAAGGCGCACGCGGTGCAGCGGAAAGCCCTGTGCCAAGCAGACCATCGACAATGAGATCGATCCCGTCCGGCCACGGCGTATCGCTATCCTGCGCACTGACTTCTTGAACACGGCTACCCTGCTCCAGCCAGCGCTGCCGGGCGAGATGAGCCTCGTCAGGCAGCGGCTTATCACTGGCGCAAGCAACAACATCGACTTCAATGCCCGCCGCCAGCGCCAAACTGGCGACCACATATGCATCGCCGCCGTTATTGCCGTGTCCGGCCAGCACTCGCCAGCGTCGAGCCAAGGGATAGCATTGACGGGCCACCTGAAATGCGGCTTCTCCCGCACGTTGCATGAGTTCCCACAGCGAAAGCCCCGACTCGCTGGCCGCTCTGGCTTCTTCACGGCGTACCCACTCGGCGTAAAACACCGAATCAGGCAAATCATCCTCTCGCTTTTGGTCGTGACCCGTCATCATCTGCTCTTAGTTTTCATTACAATGACTTAAAATTAGCAAGCAACCTAAACGACCGCCAGCATTCCGCACATCTCAGCAGGCATCGGCTCTGCGGCACGAATATGGTAACATCAGCACGTCTTGTTTATTTCTGTGGCCCATCATGTCATACCCCTACGATCTCAACGAATTAGCGCAACACATCAAACAATGGGGACAGGCATTGGGGTTCCAGCAGGTCGGCATCTGCGACACCGATTTGTCCGCAGAAGAGCCTCGACTTCAGGATTGGCTGGATAAGCAATACCACGGGGAAATGGACTGGATGGCGCGCCACGGTATGCTGCGGGCGCGTCCACATGAGCTGCTGCCTGGGACACTGCGCGTCATCAGCGTACGTATGAATTATCTTCCCGCCAAAGCCGCATTCGCCAGTACCTTAAAAAACCCAGAACTCGGCTACGTTAGCCGCTATGCGCTGGGTCGCGATTACCACAAGCTGCTGCGCCAGCGTCTGAAAAAGCTCGGCGACCAGATTCAGGAATACTGCGGTGAATTGAATTTTCGTCCCTTTGTCGATTCAGCTCCCATTATGGAACGTCCTTTGGCTGCAAAAGCCGGGCTTGGCTGGGTTGGTAAACACTCACTAATTCTGAACAGAGAAGCTGGCTCCTGGTTCTTTCTTGGTGAACTGCTGATCGATTTACCTCTGCCCGTCGATCGCCCACAGGAAGAACAGTGCGGCCGATGCGTCGCCTGCATGACCACCTGCCCAACTGGCGCGATTGTCGCCCCTTACACCGTTGATGCCCGTCGCTGCATTTCCTATCTCACCATCGAATTGGAAGGTCCGATTCCTGAAGAATTTCGTCCGCTCATGGGCAATCGCATCTATGGCTGCGATGACTGTCAGCTGATTTGTCCGTGGAATCGGTTTTCACAGCTTACCGAAGAGGCGGATTTCAGCCCGCGAGCCGCACTGCATACGCCAGAGCTGCTGGCGCTATTCGGCTGGAATGAAGAGAAATTTCTGCGAATTACGGAAGGGTCTCCGATCCGGCGCATCGGCCATCTCCGCTGGCTACGCAATATTGCCGTCGCACTGGGGAATGCCCCCTATCAGGATAGTATCGTACTGGCGCTGCAAGCCCGTCTGGGTGAAAGCGAACTGTTGGATGAACATATCCACTGGGCAGTTCATCAGCAGTTGGAACGTCGCGCGTCACTGGAAATTGACGTCCAATCCACACAGAAAAAACGACTTATTCGTGCAGTAGAGAAAGGATTACCGCGTGATGCGTGAGCCGCTCAAACTCTTGTCATCAGTTTGTCGCACGCGCTGTGAATAAATAAAAAAAACCGTTGCCAATCAACTGTCACAAAAAGTACAAGCGATCGTTATAACGTTTTATAAGTAAAATTTATGAATAGATATCAATAAGATACTCTACAGTATTTTATCAATAACATAGCGTGATTAATAAATAACCAACAGACAGCCTGTGGATAAGTCTGTTAAGAAGAATATGATTTTTTGTATTAACTGATAAAAAATGATGTGGATTGAGGTAACGCTTGTGCTCGAAATATGATGCTGTGTAGACAGTAAAAAACGGGCAACAGCACAAAGCGGCGT
Source organism: Pectobacterium carotovorum (assembly GCF_900129615.1). GTDB lineage: Bacteria > Pseudomonadota > Gammaproteobacteria > Enterobacterales > Enterobacteriaceae > Pectobacterium > Pectobacterium carotovorum. Next base: position 27,751 of record NZ_FQWI01000013.1, read on the forward strand.
GCATTATGAATTTCTTATCGTCCTTTAGCAAGGGCTGAGATCTAATTTTTACGATCGAAAGAAAAATTCTACGATAAAAAGCAAAAACGCGGCGACACCTCTTGATGAGGCATCGCCGCGCGGAACGTTAAGATCGTCGTCATAGAAGCAGAAGAATGGCAAATATATCCACCTTCATCCTCAGCAGGCCGATGTTATGCACGGGTTCTGATCAAATAATCAAAGGCGCTCAAGGACGCTTTTGCGCCTTCACCCGTCGCGATGATGATCTGCTTGTACGGCACCGTCGTACAGTCGCCGGCAGCAAAGACCCCTTTCACGCTGGTTTCACACTTGGCATCGATCTCAATTTCACCGATGCGGTTTCTGGCTACCGTACCTTCCAGCCAGTGGGTGTTAGGCAGCAGGCCAATCTGTACGAAGATCCCTTCCAGCGCTAAATCGTGTACCGTATCGGTAATACGATCTTTATAGCTCAGCCCCGTCACCTTCTGCCCATCGCCTTTCACTTCTGTGGTTTGCGCATTCAGGATGATGTCAACGTTCGGCAGGCTACGCACTTTTTCCTGTAATACAGAATCTGCTTTCAGTTCTGGAGCAAACTCAAGCAACGTGACATGTTTCACCACACCAGCCAGATCGATAGCTGCTTCTACACCGGAGTTTCCGCCGCCAATCACCGCGACATGCTTGCCTTTAAACAGCGGGCCATCGCAGTGCGGGCAGTACGTTACGCCACGCGTACGGTACTGATCTTCGCCGGGTACATTCATGTTTCTCCAGCGTGCACCGGTCGCAATGATCACACTGCGCGCTTTCAGCGTCGCACCAGATACAGTAATCACCTGATGCGGTTTACCCGGTTCACCGCCAGGAATGAGAGCCTCTGCACTCTGCGCGTCAATCACGTCGACATCGTAGTCATCAACATGACTCTTCAGCGCGGTCGCCAGCTTGGCACCTTCCGTTTTCGGCACGGAAATGTAGTTTTCGATATCGACGGTATCCAGTACCTGACCACCAAAACGCTCACCAACCAAACCGGTACGGATGCCTTTACGCGCCGAATAGACCGCCGCTGCTGCTCCCGCTGGGCCGCTACCGATAATTAACACATCGTAGACGTCACGCTGGTTCAGCTTCTCAACCTGTTTAGCGCCCGCGCCGGTATCGATTTTAGTCACAATCTCAGCCAGACTCGTCCGCCCTTGACTGAAGTGTTCACCGTTCAGGAAAACGGTCGGAACCCCCATGACATTACGGCTTTGGATCTCATCCTGAAACACGCCGCCGTCAATTGCGGTATGGGTGATATTCGGATTCAACACCGCCATTAAATTCAGCGCCTGCACCACGTCCGGGCAATTGTGGCAGGACAGCGAGTAATAGGTTTCAAAGTGGAATGAGCCGTCAAGATGACGGATCTGATCGAGCAATTCTTTTGCTTCTTTCGACGGATGACCGCCCACCTGCAATAACGCCAGAATCAAAGAAGTAAATTCGTGTCCCATTGGCGCACCGGCAAAACGTGGGCCGCTTTGGGAACCTGGATTGGTAATCAGGAATGAAGGCTTACGTACTGCCAGATCATTCTTTTCAATAAAACTTACCCGATCGGACAGCTCAGCAATCTCAGCCAGCAGGGTTCTGACTTCAGCAGATTTAGCGGAGTCATCCAGAGTCGCAATCAACTCAACAGGTTTGGTTAATTTTTCCAGATAGGCTTTCAACTGGACTTTCATCGTATTGTCGAGCATCGGTCGTCCTTAATTAGGCAAGTAAGTACAAAGGCAAAATCGTGCAGGGTGCTGGCCCCAAAAGCCGGGCCAGAAAAATCGGGTGCAACGCACCCGACAAAAAAGGCCATGTTTTCTATAGCTATGTTTTCCGAGGTGTCAGCTTAGATTTTGCCAACCAGATCCAGAGACGGAGCCAGCGTAGCCTCGCCTTCTTTCCACTTGGCTGGGCACACTTCGCCCGGGTGAGAAGCCACGTACTGCGCCGCTTTCACTTTGCGCAGCAGGTCAGAGGCATCACGGCCAATACCTTCTGCCGTGATTTCTACCGCCTGAATGATGCCCTGTGGATCAACGATGAACGTACCGCGATCGGCCAGACCTTCTGCTTCGCGCATGTTTTCAAAGTTACGCGTCAGTTGGCCGGTTGGGTCACCGATCATGGTGTATTTGATTTTGCCAATGGTTTCAGAGCTGCCGTGCCACGCTTTGTGCGTGAAATGGGTGTCGGTGGAAACAGAGTAGATTTCCACGCCACGCTCTTGGAATTCGTCGTAGTAGTCAGCGACATCACCCAGTTCGGTCGGGCAGACAAACGTAAAGTCAGCCGGATAGAAGAAGAACACGCTCCATTTGCCTTCGATGTTCTTCTCAGTCACTTCAATGAATTGACCGTCTTTGAAAGCCATGTTTTTGAATGGTTTAACTTGGGTATTAATTACTGACATCACTTTATCCTCATGTGTTTTCGCATGTGGCTAAAGTACAGAAATGTGACCACCATCACCAATCCGTTGTCTTTATCGAATCAATAAGTAATACCTAATTTGATTCAACTTCAAGGGGATCAATCTGCATGTCCTTGCCACCAATTCTGAGCGTCTTGAAGCGTGGCGTAACAACCTCAACCTTGCCTTCTTTAATCAGATCAATCAGCTTTTCCGTCCCCATTGAACCAAACAGTCTGCCCACAGGCTGCCATTGTCCTTTATCATTACGCGCAAGGATCTTCGCACCGATTCCCCATTCCACCCGAGGAAAAACAAGCACTTCGTTATGGCCATCGCCAGTTAAATCAATCGCGAAGAGCAGACAAGCTGCTTCTCTACATTGATTGCCCAGATTATCGCCCTGCAACATGCTTTCTATCCCGTCTTCCAACGGACCAACCCATTCAACCTGAACAGGACGTACCTTTGCAGGGCGCCCCTGCAACCGATCGAGCAGTACCTGACGCGCGGTAGCGTCAAGTATGCGGTCATGCTGCAATTCTTCAGCCAGCCAGGTAAACTGCTGCCTACCCGCGGTCCCTAAGTCATCGCGCAGCGCCCACAGGTCGAACTCATCGACCGGCGTTTTCCCGCTAAGCAAGCGCTGAACCTGATTTCTCGCACTAAATGCCTCTGGGTTTAATAACGGCGTATGCAGCAATATCACCAGAACACAGATGACGGCAGCGAGCAGCGGATTGCTCGTGCGCAAATTTCCCAGCCAGATGCCAGAACGACGAATGACGGCCCATACCATCGCCAGACTGTAAAGCATCGCGATCGCCACGACGAAGATCGACTGAAAACGGAAAGGAGTAAGACCATACTGTTCGATGCGCAGCCAACTGGAATAGCCAGCTAATCCAACCAAAATCGGCAGGCACAGCACACTGGCGCTAACCAGCCCACGTAGCACCGTCGGATAAGTGCGGCCCTCGTTATCATCCTGAGACGCACAGTTAATCAAAAATAAGTTCACGCCCATCAGGCATAGCAGAATGACGGTGGAACGACCGGTATTCCATATCGGTTCCAGGCCGCTAAAAGGCAGCGTCAAGGTGAACACCACCGTGATCAGTGCACTAAACGGCAGCAGGAAACGACAGGCCGACAGCAGAATTCCACGCAGCAGTCCGACTACCGCTTCTTTGGTCATTCCGATATACATGCCGATAGAAAACACCACCGGCAAGAGCAGCATATAGAATCGGTAATGACTGAATACTTTACTCACCTGCCGGAATCCCAACATGTTGAACAGCATGCCGCACAGCACAAGCAGCAACACGACCACCAAAACTAATAACCAGGCCAGTAGCACAGTAAAAATATTGATCCAGGCGTGTTTACAGAGTGAGTCATAGGACGGCCATCGCCCTTCACGGACAGGCCAACAGCAAATGAACGTACAGCCGATATAACCGAGGAGAATGCCACATAGCACCCAGGAGTCCAGCAACCGGAACAATCCACTTTCGGAGAGAACCCAGCCACTGATTGCCGTCATCAGCACGGTCAGCGCGCTGGCAAACAGCCACGTCTTTTTCACAAAGAGAGTGCGTTCCAGCAGTTGCAGGCTGATTCCACCAACCGTCGCCATCGTTATCAACATTGCCTGAAGAGCACCTTCTTCCATTTCAAGCGCCGCGACAAGAAGCAGCCCCTGAAGCAGGCCAATAGTTAGATAAAACTTTAACGATGGAGAATGGGCGGACATGGCAAATCCTTTTGTCGACGTACATCACATGTTAGGCGGTGGTGTACAAACGTATTCACCACTCAGATGCTGTGAGATCGCAAGATAAATGATGTGTGCAGTCTACAGACAAACGCTTCGGGTATCACATTGATACCAGGCTATATCCTTAAGCCAATCAGTGAAGGATCTGTACTTCACCCGCCTCCAGCCCGGAGATTTCTACGCCCTGCGCCACCGTTTTCCCTAACGTCACGTTGATTTTCTTTGACGGTGTGCCAGCAGTCGAACGGTAAATCACATAGGCATGACCATTCTCATCGGTATGCACAGCCTGTGCAGGCACCGCGATACCGTGCTCATTACGATAGACAATAATAGCCAGCCGGGCACTCATACCCAGTCGAATATTTTGCCTTAAATCCGCCAACGGCGTATCAAGTGACACTACCACATCATAGTAAGCACCGCTGCCCGACATCTCAGCAGCATCGGCCTGCATATCAATCGAAGCAACCTTTCCTGTCAGGATCTGTCCGGCAAAGCCATCCCCGCTTACGTTAACTGGCATTCCCTCTCGCAGCTGATGCAGATCTGTCTCTTCGACCCGAGTCGCCACCTGAAAACGGTCCTGAGCAATGACACCAAACAGCGGCGTTCCCTGGCTGACCAGCAAACCAGATTGGATGACCACAGGTTTGCCGTTATCAGGCGTAGCCGGGCGCACCACAAAACCACTAAACGGTGCCTTGACGGTCTGCCGTTCAACCTGAGTAGCCAGCATCTGATAGCGTACCTGTGCGTTAGTCAACTCCATCTCCGCAATCTTACGATCTTCACCGTTCCCACGCGCCAGCACCGTTCGCAACTCCTCTTGTGCGGCGCTCAGGTCCTGCTCCTGCGAACGAATTTGCTGCTTTAACGTATCAACCTCCATACGCGCGACGATGCCACGTTCGAACAGCGCCTGTGTATCCCGAAGATTGGCTTGCGTATTGCTAAAAGTAGACCGAGCGGAGCTTACCGCACGCCGCGCACGTGATACCTCAGCACTTTGCTCCCACTGCCTGAGCGATTGTACCTCGCGCTGCGTCTTGAGCACTTCCGCCTGCGCCTGACGTAGCTGAATCTCAATTTGCCCGGGATCCAGTATCAGTAACGTTTGCCCTTGTTCGACTCGTTGTCCCTCACGCACCAATACCTCGCGGATAGTGCCTTCAAAAGGAGCCGCCAGCGTTGTCTGCTTCGCGGCCTGAATGCGTCCAACCAATCCTAATTGATTCTCCAATAATTGGGGTTGGGCAGGGAACCATTGCCCCTGAGGCGCGCTTTCCTGTTCATTCGCGCGCCCTGCCAGCAGCCAAGTGAGCATGCCGAACGCCACAATCAACAGCAATACAATAAGGTGACGCCGGCGCAGTTGAGACCAAAAGTGATGCCTAATCATTGAGTGCGATATCCCAGCTTTGTAATGTGGTGCCCAGCGTCTCATCCAGTTCAGCTTGCGCATTGAGGTAGCCAATCAGCGCATTGAGACGGGCGTTTTCAGCGTTGCGTAAATCGTTCTCGAAGCTCAGCACCTGAAAGTTACTGGAACGCCCAACCGTGAGCTTTTCTCGTTCAATTTCCAGCTTGCGGCGCGATAAATCCCGCGCACGTTGGGAGATCTCGAACTGCCGCCAGCGCGTACCGATATCACGCACCGCATTGGCAACATCGCGTTCAAGCTGCTGCCTGACTTCATCCAGTTGAATATGCTGGTTACGCACATTGACTCGCGCTTGCACCTCCGCCTGACGGGTACTCAGATCGCCGATAGGGATCTCCACCTGCACGCCAACATAATTCTCCCAGGTTCGTGAGGTACTGCTCTGTGCTGCGCGGTCGCGCACCTGACTCGCCCCCCCGATTAGCGAGACATCCCACAGGCGATCGTTACGTGCCACCGCCAGACCGAGTGCAGCCTGCTCGTTAGCGATGAGCTGGGCGAGATAAGCCGGCCGGGAGGCTTCGGCCTGTTTCAATGCCTGTGCAGCGTTGACATCAACGCGCTGTGCCTGCATCGATTCCGTTGCCACAATCAGCGTATTTAAATCCAGTGCCAGAAGTTGCAACAGCGCAAGGCGCGCGGTATCCAGCTGGTTTCTGGCTTCCTCATGCGCCAGTTCCTGCGTGGCAACTTCAGCTTCGGTTTGCACAATTTCAAATTCAGCCATGCGCCCTGCGGCAATCATCGCGCGGTTGACCTCAACCAGTTGGCGCGCACGTGCCAGTGCATCACGAGCAATTTGCAGTTGCTCCTGCGAGCGCAGCAGCTCACGATAAGCGGAGATAATCTGGGTAATCGTCTGTGAAACGGTGGATTTCAGCGTCAGACGATTTAACTGCTCAGTCAACTGCGCAATATGAACGGGGGCGGTGGTGACCTCTTTACCGGCACCGCGAAGCAAAGGCTGAATTACCGTGATGTTCGCTCCATCATTACGTGACAGCCCCACACTATCAGCCTGCGTGTGGCGGTAGGTCCAGCCAAGGCTGAAACGGGTGCCATACGGCGTGAGCAGTGTCGACGTCGGCGTTAGATTGCCCTGCCGATAACGATCGCTTTGATTGCGATTGGAAAGGTAGCTGCCCGTCAGCGACAGTTTGGGAGTAAAACGATCCTCCGCAACACGAAGATCAAATTTCTGCGCGATACGATCCAGATAGGCGCTACGGATCGCGCGATTGTCACGCAATCCAAGATAAATAGCATCGCTCAGCGTGAGATCGATAGTTTGTGCATTCAGCGATGTGCTGACTATCGCCTGTCCCTGTCGCATCGCCTGAGAAGGAGTCAAATCCGTTTCTGCATACCCTTGATGGGCAGAAAACAAAATCAGTAAACACAGGATAGATTTACGCATCGCGTAGCGCCTGTACGGGTTCGAGCCGAGCCGCAGTCATTGCTGGGTTAAGTCCAAAAAACAGACCAATCGCCAATGAACTGCCAATCCCAAGGGGAAGTGACAATGCCGAAAGTGAAAAAGCTGACCAGTCTGAAAAAAAGACAAACAGCCACGCCGCCACAACGCCACACACCGCCCCAATCAGAGCTCCACAGGCGGACAGCACGACGGCCTCCAGCAAAAACAGCCCCGCAATATCGCGCGGTCGCGCGCCCAGCGCCATACGAACACCAATTTCACGACGGCGCTCAGACACATTCATCACCATGACGTTCATCACCCCTACTCCCCCCACCAGCAGGGAAATCCCTCCTAGCCCCGCCAGCAGCCATGAAAACATTCGGGACTGCTGCGCCATTCCCTCCAGTAGCTGCTGTGGGATTTGTACACCGATATCAAGTTTCGGCATCAGGGGGGACAAATAATCCTTTAACTGTGCTCCCGTTTGCATCAGCGTGTCACTGTTGCCGTTACGCGCAATCACACTGACGATCTGCGGTGTTGGCATGACACGGCGCATACCTGAGATAGGCATCAGAATAGAGTCATCAACCGAGATGGGAACCAGAGGGTTGTGTCCCTGTGGCTGAAGGATTCCCACAATCTCAAACAAGTATCCACTCACCTGCACACGCTCACCTAAGGCAGCTACGCCACCCTGCGATGCCCACTGTACTGCAACATTCGCCCCCAACACGATGTAGGTACTTTGCTCATCAAAATCACTCAGGTAGCGGCCTTGCGCGAGCTTTAATCCTAAAACGTCCGACAATTCAGCCCCGCTTCCCACCACCATGGTGCTTTGTGAACGCCCGTGTAGCCGTGCTTCAGTCGAGGTAACAATTAAGGCCGTTGCGGCTTTAATATCGGGCAAAGCCTGTCGCAAAGCAGGGATATCCAAATCATCGGGTGCCGAGCCAATTGCATGACTCCCCACCCGGTTCTGAACGGTGGCAACCAGCAGGTCACTGCCCATGCCTCGGAATACGCCCATGGCTTCGGCTTCTGCGTTGTGTCCGATGTTAAGCAAAGCGACAACCGATCCACATCCAACCGCAATCCCAAGGAGGGCCAGAACAGCACGTCGTCCCAGAAGAATAAGGCTGTTCAACGGCTCAAGCAGACGCTGTTGCAGTGAAGGGCCATAGTGACATCGGCGCACCTGACGATCTTCCCTCTGTGAACGAGGATCAGACATGATTCACCTCATAGAGTCGACCATCTTGCACCTGAATGCGTCGGGTCATGCGGCAAGCCATGCTTTCGTCATGCGTCACCATCACGAGCGTCGTCCCCTGTTCGCGGTTCAATGCCAGCAATAGTGTGATGATGTCATCGGCCGTTTGGCTGTCGAGGTTGCCAGTCGGTTCATCCGCTAGCAAAAGTGCGGGTTCACCAACCAGTGCTCGCGCAATTGCCACCCGCTGGCGTTGGCCGCCAGACAGATCGGCTGGCCGATGGTGGGTTCGTTCTGCAAGGCCAACGCGCGCCAGCTGTACTTGAGCGGCTTGCCGAGCAGCCTGACGCGAGACACCGCGGTAGGTCAGAGGAAGCGCGACGTTATCCAACGCATCCAGGCGCGGCAGTAAATTAAAACTCTGGAAGACGAAACCAATGACTTGATTACGCACGATCGCACGTTCATCAGCGCTCGCCTGAGCCATATCTTGCCCAGCAAGTAATAAACGCCCGGAAACGGGCTGATCGAGTAAACCGATGATATTGAGCAAGGTGCTTTTGCCAGAACCCGATGCGCCCACAATCGCACAGCTTTGCCCAGCAGGAATGGACAGTGAAATATCGTGCAGCACCGCTTGAGAGGAAGCACCGGTACTGTAGGTGTGTGAAATACCTTGTAAACAGATCAGATCCGTTACTCTTTCATTAGACATCCTTGCCTCTTTACTGATCCCCGAAAGCATCACAGTAGTCGAATTATCCTACTGTTTGTGCTTTAGGAAAAGCCGCTTAATTGCTTAACGACCACAACAATCGAAGACTTTAATGGTTTTAATATGATAACCGCCAAGCGTTAGCGCACAGGGTTCAGAATATGAGTGGTGATATAGCAGGAATTCTGTTTCATCGTGGGAAATAACGTTTAAGAGGGATGAACGGAGTACAAGACAACGATAAAACCACATGTCAGGTTAAAGAAGAGGGAAGTAATGAAGACGATGAAGAATTTTGGAGCGGGAAACGAGACTCGAACTCGCGACCCCGACCTTGGCAAGGTCGTGCTCTACCAACTGAGCTATTCCCGCAGAGAATTGGATTTATTATCTTTTACTTTCAGCAAAAAGCAAAATGCGCCGAAACCAAAACTGATTAAACCCTGTCAAATCACATGTAACTTAATGAATCTAATCACTATTTACCAACAAGGTAATCCGACGGTCAGCATTATGTACCAATCAACTTAACGTGGCAAGCCCTTTCCACTGAAAACTTTACCGTCCAGTTTTAATCCGCTACGCGCTATGGAATCAAAGCTATAAGCCCGCCTCCACAACAAAGCCGCCTTAACTTAAGGCGGCCCGATCTGTCATGAGGATCTGGAATATCAGGATCTGACGCTAGTCAACAAGGTTTGCTTGCAGATGTGCCCAAATGTGACGTAAGTCCCCGCACTGCCCACACCGATACCGTCCTGAGCTGGAACATCAATAATCCACGCCCCCATGTCATAGGTCGTTCTCCACGTATTGATATAGCCTAAATCGTAGTCTTGGAACTGTGTCGTGTAATCAGCATTACAGGCATCCAATTTCACAGCCCCAGAAGCACTCCCGTTTGAATCCGTGATTATTCCGTGGGCGTTGGCAGCATTAAACTCTAACTGACCATTACTTTCTCGTTGGTCGAGCAGAAGAATCGCAACGATATTTGGGATACCCGCGCCAGTTGAATCAGTAACACGAACACTCCAGGTAATATCCCGGTAGGCTTGCGTGGTCATAAAACCATAAGCTGTCGGTGCAGAGCTTGGAATACGCAGAACATTACTTTCTCCCGAAAGAGAGTGGCTAAGTTTTGCAATTTTCGAGCCTAGCGTTAATTTATATTTCTGAGAGACTGTAGGTAATCTTGATGGATTAGGCAGCACTCTCACCAAAACCTTTTCATTCGGCTGAGGTGGAATGATGGTAATTTCCTGTCCGGTATTACGGGTTGTCCAGGTATTACCGCCATCAGTGGAAGACGCCAGTAACCAGTTGTTATTGGTTCCGCTCGTCACGCCATCAAAGCGAAGTAAAACGTGCTGGCCACGGGTTGCGGTAAATACGTAGTAATCCGCATCAGAATCACTATCAGAGTTACCTTCAATTTCCCTCAAATTATCAGACAAGGGATAGGCCAAAGACGGAATATCGTTCAGCTCATAGGCATCAACATTCGTATTAACGATAGCGCCAAAATTAAAAGCAGAACCATCTGCCGTATTGGCCTCCATAAACCAGTAATAGTGCCCTGGCGGAGTTAAATCCAACGTAGCCTCATCAGCATTTCCCGCCTGATTTGAATAATTAATTGCTGTCACATTATTCTGACCATCATCCCGCATCAAACTAAGAGCAATATCGGTTTCAGGGCTCATGCCTACGACGAACGCGGTTGTTTTAGAACGCTGAGTGATTTCAAAGTGATAACAGGCGCTGCCTCCACTTTGCAGTCCGTCCAGCGTATAAATGGTGTTTACGGCAAGGGTTGGGCACAAAGGGGTAAATGCAGCGTTATTAGCAAGAGGTTGAGTGCTGGATAACGGTTTTTTTTGTGCGTTATTTGCATCAGCCTGCGCAGTGGGAGCATTGGGAGTAATAACGACAACTCCCTCATTTTCAGCCTTGTGAAATTTATAATGACTTGCGGCATGCGCCTGTATGCTATTAGGGGCCTCAAATACAGAAACCGAGCCTTTCTTTTGCAGTTTCCCAATATCCTTCACTTCGACAGAAACGCTGGTTTCAGCAATCGCTGAACCCATGCAGAATGCCAATCCGGCAGCCGCAAGATATACATTTAAACGATGGTATTTCATCCCAATATTTCCTTATCTTTGAGTATTCTCAAATAGAGCGCAGACTTATTATTTAATAATTAACAAATACTGAACGTGAAGCGGACGTAGTATTACACCGACATGCTGTATAATCTCAATAAAATCTTACAAAAATATTTAAAATGAAATTCTTTAAATGAGCGAATTGAAATTATTATTAAATATAATTAATTCGCTCATTGATAATTTACTCAATAATTATTTAATACTCGCGACTAAAATCTACCTCACCACGCAGCGTATTATCAGCATGGAAGCGAGCAAGATTTTCCAGAAATAATCGCCCCATCAGTCCCGGCACCATCGGTCCGGCAATGTGCGCCGTCAACGTCAGGTTCGGCGTTTTCCAGAACGGATGGCTGTACGGCAACGGCTCTTGCCTGAATACATCCAGCACCGCTCCCGCAATTTGCGCATCACATAGCGCCGCCCGTAAATCATCATCCACCACGGCACTACCGCGCCCGGCATTGATAAACAGCGCCGAAGGCTTCATGGCGGCAAACAGACTCGCGTCATAAATATCGGTGGTTGCCGAAGTGTCCGGCAGAAGGTTGATCACATAATCGGCCTCCGGCACCGCGGCAGGCAGTTCCGCTAAACTCATGATCCGTTTAAAATCAGGCTGCTGTCTTGGCGTACTGACGATGCCATATAGCTCAACGCCAAAAGGCCGTAAAAAGCCAGCAACCTCGCAGCCGATCTCTCCCGCACCGACAATCAGCACCTTTTTATCCGCCAGCGATCCCGGTAAACGGTGATCCCAGCGCCGCTCTTCCTGACTGATTTGCCGTTCCCCCAGGCGAAGCTCATGCCTGAGCATGTAGGCAATCACGTATTCGGCGATAGGCTGCCCAAACACGCCAACGGCGCGACTTAAACGGTAATCGCGCGGTAGCCCATCGGCCAACAGCGGTTTGAACCCTGCCCACGTCGACTGTAGCCACTGTGGTTTAGCTCCCTGAGCCAGCAATGCAGCGGCGGTATCAGGTTCACCCAGCCAAATCGGGCAGCTCGCGGCCTGCTCTGCCGTACCGTTTGAAAGCACCAGCTCAAGCTCTGGCGCAGCATGATGTAAGACAGAGCCAATCTCATCGGCACGCGAGTCCAGCAGCAGAATAGCGGTCATAAGCATGTTCCTTAATAGGGTGAAGCACCTTTGGCTTCATCCCGATGATTGTCGTCATTACGTTTAAGATTAGGCAGAAGCCTGAATGAGCGACGTCAGTAGCGCGCCACGCTTCGCTTCCGATTTTTTCACCAACGCAGCGAGTTTCTTGGTATTGCCCCAGATGAGATACAAAATATGTTCTATCACGGCGGGTTCTCGCATCCGTACTTCTTCGACGAGCTGTTCGAACAGCGCATCATTCTCTAACGCAGGCAGCATATTCAGCTTTAGCCTTTCCGTCGCATGGCTCAGGCAAGCAACCAAAGTCGCCACGTTCTGCGCCGTCACACCATGCTTATCGAAAAATGCACGAATGAAGGCATCTTGTACCGATTGATGTTCGTCATCCACGCTTTCCATATATTCTTTTACGAGTGGGAAATACCCAGCATCGGTCAGACCCAGCCCGAATACCGCATAGCTTCCCGGCATGCAGCACTTTTCGCCTTCCGAATCCGCGTACCATTCAAATTCCTCAATCGCGGTACGCGCATAATCCTCAAGAAGCGGATAGTTCGATGCATATTGCAACGCGTTAGCAAAAAAGCGGTGGGTATCCGATTTTGCCAGTCCCTTGATGGGAAGATACTGTCGCGCCGACGATTTCAGGACGATCTTGTAGCTCTTTGGAAAACCGAGCGTCAGTAAGCGCGTAATGAAAAGCAGCGCCTGCTCATACGCTTCGGCGCTTTCCTTACGAATACGTACCGTTATGGTCGAAAACACATCATTCGCCACGCATTCGAGCGATTCGTTCTTCAGGTTAATCTGCGCGTTCTCAAACGCACCACTTCCCTCTTCCATGATGCTTAGCGCCCGCGGGTATCCCAACTGCTTCGCGATATCCAGATATTCCAGCGCCTGAGACTTACTGTAGGAAGGCTCATAACGCAGAATCATGATGGCCGCATAGAGGACTAATTCAACGGGATGAAGCGTTTGTGAATCCTGCACATCCAGTGCGATGCCAAGTTTGAGGGTATAACTATCCGGCTCAAAAAAATGCTCAGGCTGGGACACATCGCAGTAGCGCAACAAAAACTGCTGATCAACCCACGTTCTTAACACGCGGATAATCGTGCGTCGATGCTCAGACAATTCCGCACTCCCTGCGTTTCGCTGCTGAATCTGCTCAAGCAGAGTGATAACGTTGTCGATATCCATCGCAGGAAAGAGATGTGCATCGAACAGGTGGCGAACCAGAAAGAACGTTTGCAGCGGTTTTGTCGGCGCAGTGCCATGAGTGAGATAGCGATCAATATAGGCGTGAATAGACTCAAGTAGCCGCTGTTTTTTCACCTCGTTGGTGAACGTAAACAGCGTAACCAGCAGGCGCCCTTCCGTTGCTGGAAACACCGCTCGAAAGCAAAACCGATAGTCAATCAGCGCCGTATCTGCCAGTTTCTCAACACGCTGCGCGATAGCCTGAGTCAGCACAGGAACGATATTTTCCTGTATCTGCGCCACACTCAGCGCCCCCGTCCGGCTACCGGGAGACAGCCCGTCAGCATCGCTTTTTGATTCAGGGGCTATCGACGTACGGCCTGGCGCATAATCCAGTATCACATCGTTATGAATGCCTGCTTGCAGCGTGGTTCGCGAGATAATTTCATCAAGCCCAGCTCTTTGCTCCTGCGCGTCGAACCAGTTGTTGATTGCCGTAAGTGACTCGTCCCGCATAGGGAAATCGTGTTGTAGTGATACCCCAGTTTCGTTTGAATGCCCGTCCGTCATTTTTCTCTTTTCCCTTATTATTTATCGCAGATGAAACGTTGCCCCAAAGCACGGTATTGATGAGATTTACCAACCGCCAAAAAGGTAGCACGAAAGCACTATTTTTTGCCTTTCCCGTCATTCTGTAGCAGTGAAATGTAGCGAACATAGCAGGAGGGCGAAACCAGGATAAATGCTTATCTTAAACTGTCTTTTCACTGTGATAGAGAAGGAAAATCAACGCATTGGCATAAAGACATGACGATAAATAGTACTGCATTCACTCGTCGTTGGTGACAGGAAATTACGATGGTGTGGTTTTTCTCATGATGCAGAGAAGGCGTGATAAATCACGTCATGGTAGTCCCACAGCACAGGGAGATCCGTGCTGTGGGAACAGGCCAATCAGGCGTTCAGCGTGGCGTTATCAATGACGAAGCGGTATTTCACATCGCCTTTGAGCATCCGCTCGTAGGCCTCATTGATTTCGTCGGCGCGGATAAGCTCAATATCGGAAACAATTCCGTGCTCGGCACAGAAATCCAGCATTTCCTGCGTTTCAGGAATGCCACCGATCATCGATCCCGCCACCGTACGGCGTTTCATGATCAAATTGAACACGTTAGGAGAAGGATGCGGTGACGCAGGCGCACCGACCAGCGTTAGCGCGCCATCGCGCTTCAGCAAAACCAGAAACGCATCCAGATCGTGCGGCGCAGCAACGGTATTCAGGATTAAATCGAAGCTGCCTGCGTGTGCTGCCATTTCTTCCGCGTTACGAGACACCACGACTTCATTTGCGCCCAGCGCCTTGGCATCTTCACGCTTGGATTCAGACGTGGTGAACGCCACAACATAAGCCCCCATGGCATGCGCCAGTTTGATCCCCATGTGGCCAAGCCCGCCGATACCCACAACGCCGACTTTCTTACCCGGCCCAGCATTCCAGTGGCGCAGCGGCGAATAGGTAGTAATCCCCGCGCACAGCAGCGGTGCGACCGCAGCCAGTTCCGCTTCGGAATGACGGACGCGCAGCACATAGCGCTCATGCACGACGATCTGCTGAGAGTAGCCGCCAAGCGTCCAGCCGGGTTCATCCGCAGTCGGGCCGTTATACGTGCCGACCATACCGTCACAGTAGTTTTCTAAGCCATCATCACATTCTTCGCAGTGTCGACAGCTGTCTACGATGCAGCCGATACCCACCAGATCGCCCGCCTTAAAGGCGGAGACATGCGCCCCTACCGCAGACACCCGTCCGACGATTTCATGGCCGGGCACGCAGGGAAACTGTGTTCCTGCCCATTCCGCACGCACCTGATGCAGGTCCGAGTGGCAGATACCGCAGTACGCAATCTCAATCTGGACATCGTGGGCTCCCGGCGCACGACGGACAATCTGCAACGGTTCAAGAGGTTTATCGCCCGCATGGGCCCCATACGCATGTACAAGCATGGCTATTTCCTTTTCTGTTGAGAAACCGATCATGTTGAGAATCGATCATGTTAAGAAATCGACTATTTTCCTAAATCCCTCAGCAGACAGGTATAGCATTCCGATGGTTTTCTTGCCCGATCCGATGAATCTCACCTCATCAGAGAGTAATTTTGGTCAATGCCAGAGACGCCCCTAACGCAATCAAGGCAACACCGATACCTTTGTCGACCCAATGTTGACGATCGATCAGCCGGCGACGCATGGCCGGTGCAGCAAAAAACAGCGCAACAATACTGAACCAAACCCAGTGCGCCACCGACATGAATAACCCATAGCCAAAATTATGGCCCATTGGGCTACCGGGCTGCACGACCTGGGTATAGGTAGCGACGACAAACAGCATGGTTTTTGGGTTAAGTGCATTGGTGAGAAAACCCATGCGAAACGCAGCAAGCGATGACGGTGCATTGCCGGACGCCTCTTCTAATTTTATTTTTGTATTATTTGTTAATGACTTATACCCAAGACAAATCAGATATGAGGCTCCCAGAACCTTCATCGCCATAAATATCATCGGAGAGTTAACAATAAATACCGCGATGCCAAAAACGGTATACATCACATGGATCTGGACGCCGCAGGCAATGCCAAACGCGCTGAGTAAACCAGCACGCGAACCAAAGGCATAGCTGTTGCGGGTCACCATAGCAAAATCAGGCCCCGGACTGATCACCGCCAAAATAGTGATCGTCGCGACGGCAATTAACTCATTCATTAACGTTTTCCTTGTTCGGCAAGCTATCGCTTTCACGATGATTTTGCACAGATGGGTAACAAACAGGCTAAAAGAGGAATGCAAAAATCACTGACGTAATACGACGAGAAAAGATGCGTTCCTCACGATATTTCCTCACGATTTAGGCTATTAGGCCTTCTTCACCTGAAGTGAAGTGTGATTATTCAGCGTTTGCATATGCCAAAAAAGCGATTTATCTTGGTATAAATCTGTCAAATTTCATCGTGTATATGAAAATTCCCTCGTTAGCCTCTTTTCGCTTCTTTGAAGCAGCCGCACAAACCGGTAGCTTTGTTAAAGCCGCCGAGTCCCTGCATGTCACGCATGGTGCCGTCAGCAGGCAGATCAGATTGCTGGAAGAGGCGCTGGGGGTTGAGCTATTTGAACGACGCAACCGCGCGATCTTTTTAAACGCAGCGGGGCGTTCTTTGCATACGGTCACGCAGTCCGTCTTCGAGCAGCTAGAAGGCGCGGTCTATCGGCTACAGCAAAGTGCACAGGATAACGTGCTGACGCTGTCATGCGAGCCCACGATTGCCATGAAATGGCTGATTCCGCGGCTACCGGCTTTTAATCAGGCGCATCCCGATATCAAACTTCATCTGGTGGCTGCGGGCGGGCCGATTGATTTTGTGCGTAGCGGCGTTGACCTCGCGCTGCGGCGTGACGATTTTCACTGGGATCCGCAAACGCATGCGGTAAAGGTGTGTGACGAATGGATGGGGCCGGTAAGTCGCGACAAAACCGAGCGAAAAAACAGTCTGGAAGGGATGCGTTTGCTCTATACCGGAACGCGACCAAAAGCGTGGGCAACCTGGCAGCGGCAGACGCATGTGTCACTCAAAGGCAGCACCAGAGCGGACTATGAGCACTTTTATCTGTGTATTCAGGCCGCCGTTTCGGGATTAGGCATCGCAATGGCGTCTTTCCTGATGGTGCAGGACGAGATTGCAAACGGGCAACTGCATGCACCCTATGGATTTGCACGGGATGGGTCTGCTTATTATCTGTTATCGCCCATCCCCCTTGAGCAAAATGAAAAGTATGTACGATTTCATACCTGGCTAATGCAGGAAGTGTCCACCGGCCTTTCCGGGGTCGAAAATGCTTGTTAAACCCACACTGGAAGTACAATGACAGCACATGCCCGTGAATCCAATTTCACGACACTGTACATGATTATCGCCGCCTCACTCGTGGGATTGGTGACAGGGTACACGCTACCGCTGATCAGCTTGAAGCTGGCCGAGCACGGGCACAGCACGGCGACGCTCGGTATTCTGGCGGCTCTTCCGGCGGCGGGGATGATGCTCTCCTCCTTCGTTACGCCGTGGCTCAGCCGCCACCTGCACGCTAGCTATCTGTTATCAGGCAGCCTGATTATTCTGGCGGCCTCAACCGTTGCCTCATTCCTGCTGTCACACCCTGTCTCGCTTATTTTACCTCGCCTGTTAACCGGGCTGGCCTCGGGGGTTTTGGTGGTGCTGGGAGAAACCTGGGTCACCAGCCGGGCTTCAGACAAACACAAAGCGACGCTGACGGGGCTGTATGCCGCCGTTTTCACAGGGTGTCAGCTAATAGGGCCGCTGCTTATTGCCGCTGGTGAGTCGGTGCAAACCTATGCGCTATGGCTGATTTGCGCGATATCCGCCGCGTGTGCGTTCATGCTAAGGAACTGCGCCAGTATGGTTCGAGCGGATGAACAGTCCTCGACGTCTTATCGAGATCTTATTCCTTTTCTCCCGGCAATCGCCTCTGGCGTGCTCTGCTTCTCCTTCTTCGATGCCAGCATACTTGCGCTCTTTCCGCTTTACGGTATGGAACAGGGCTTAGACGAAAAATCTGCGATATTACTAGTCACACTCATTTTTCTGGGCGATGCCGTCTTTCAGACGCCGATTGGCTGGCTGGCAGACAAATGCGGCATCATCAAAACCCACATCAGCTGCGGCATTCTGTTCTGTGTGATGCTGGTATTGATCACCTTCTCATTTTCCTCCCCTTCCCTTCTGGTTCCCGTCTGTATCGTACTGGGCGCAGCGGCAGGCGGGCTTTACACGCTGTCTCTGGTGCGGGCAGGTCAGAAATTTGCTGGTCAGCGGCTCATTGTGATGAATTCACTTCTGGGGCTGGTGTGGTCTGCGGGCAGTATCAGCGGGCCGCTGTTCTCTGGCGCAGCCATCACGTTTTACGGTTACGACGGTCTCATCGCCATCTTGTTGCTAACCGGCGTGCTGTTTGTTGGCATACAGGGCGTATTAAGAAAAGAACGCGTATCGCGTTCGCTGGGTGAAGAGTGAATGTAGGCATCAGGCCTCACCAAGCCAGCGACGGCTTGATGAGCCTGAAATAGATACGGCAGATGGGCTGCTTATGCGGCCATTTCGCGTTTGAAGACCTCCAGCGTGTGCGCCTTGACGCGAATAAACTCAGGATCGCTCATCGCCTCCGCACCACGTGGACGCGCTAAATCAAACGGAATAATCTCCGACACCGTCGTTGGCCGACGCGTCAGCAGCAGGATTTCATCCGCCAGAAACACCGCATCTTCTAAATCATGTGACACGATGACCATCGTCACGCCGGTCGCCAACTGAACCTCTTGCAGCTTGTCGCGGATGAACAGCGTCATTTCAAAATCCAGCGCGGAGAACGGCTCATCCAAAAACATCACCTCCGGCCCCGTCGCCAGCGCCCGCATGATACAGACCGTCTGCTGCTGTCCACCTGAAAGCTCATACGGATAACGCTGAAGATCGAAGCGAATATCAAACATCGCGATCAGTTCATCCATCCGCGTCTGCACATCGTGTTTGCTCATCCCGCTACGCACCAGCGGATAAGCAATATTCTTCCAGGCGCTCATCCAGGGAAAAAGCGCATCACGATAGTTTTGAAATACATACCCAATCTTGGTTTCTGACAGCGTTTTGCCATCAAACAGGATGTCGCCACTATCAACGGGAATCAGCCCAGCAATCATGTTCATCAGCGTCGATTTACCACAGCCATTCGGCCCGAAAATAGACACGATCTTGCCACGCGGTAAATCCAGATTCAGATCGGTATAGAGCGGCTGACCCGCAAACGACTTGTTCAAGCCGCGAATGGTGACGTGGGTGTTCGGTGCCGGATAAGGCGGCAACGCGGTATCCGGTTTTTCCACTTGTGCGGTACGAGGTGTCATCATGCTTTGCCACTCCAGTGAACAATTCGTTTTTCTACCAACAAAAACAATACGTTAAGCAGATACCCCAGTGCGCCCGTAATCAGGATAGAGGCATACATATCCCGAATGTTGAACACCTGCTGCGCATCAATGATGCGGTGCCCCAACCCCGTTTCCGAACCAATAAACATCTCCGCGACAATCACGATCACCAACGCCATCGACACACCGGTGCGCAGGCCGACAAAGGTTTGCGCCAGACTTTCCAGCAGCATGATGTCTTTAAAAATATGCCAGCGGGAAATCCCCATAACCTGCGCCGCCATCAGACGGGTTTTCTTTGCATTCATCACGCCATAGGCGCTGTTGAACAGAATCACCAGCACGGCGGCAAAAGCCGAAATGGCAATCTTATTCGCGTCGGTTATGCCAAAAATCAGCAAAAACAACGGAATCAGCGCTGACGACGGCGTAGAGCGGAAGAAATCGATCAGAAACTCCAGACTACGGTAGATTTTTTCATTACTGCCCAGAATAACGCCGAGCGGCACGCCAATTAGTGCGGCAAAACCAAATGCGGCGAGCGTACGGTATAGCGTCGCGCCGATATCCGTCCGCATGCTGGCATCCGCGAAAGACTGGAACATATAGCTCAACGTTTCGACCGGCGAGGGTAATAAAATGGGGTTCAGCCATTTCGCGCTGACAGCCAATTGCCAAAAGAGAAACAGCAAAATCGGGCCGACAGCGGGTAATAATTTAGACGTCCAATGCTGGCGCATAATCGAGCCCCTCCATTAAGGCTGATAAATCAGGCTGCTGACATCTACCGGCTGCCGGAAGATTTTTCTTTCGGTGAACACGTCATAAAACTTCTGGAACCACGCCAGATTGTCGCCTTTTAGCTCGTCGTACATGACAAACCCCGGCAAAGGCACTTCTTTACTCAGTTCGGCCTCAATGCTGGTGTAACCCGTGATGTGTTCGCGAGCGGCCTCCGCGTTCTGTTGAATAAACTGCACCGATTTGGCATAGGCCTGCGTGAAGCGTTTGGCATCCGCCGCACGACTTTCAATAAAACCGCTATTTAACGCCGCTGCACCACCAAACCACGGCGCATCGGAGTTACCCAGCACATAGCGTGAGATCACGCCCGTTTCCAAGGTCCGCGACAGCCCTTTCAGCCGCCCCACCGTTCCCGTCGGTTCCAGCGTATAAACGCCGTCAATCTGACCAGCAGCCAGCGCAGCCACGTGCTGCCCGACTGGCAATTCCGTCACGCGCAGCTCGTCCGCCGTAAAGCCATTTTTCTCCAGAATGATTTTGGTCATCACCACATTCTGAATACCCGGCCCACAGGCGATACGTTTGCCTTTCAGCTCCGCGATACTTTTTACATCGCTGTTTAACGGCACCAGAAATTCATCCAATACCATCTGATGATTAGAAGGATTCGAGCAAATGATCTTGAACAGGCCGGGTGAGGTAATCGCCCCTAATCCCAATGCGCCGGTGGCCGTACCGTTGGCGCATCCGTGTATACGGCCCGTGATCATCCCCTCGACAATCTGTTGCGGGCTGGCGAATTTCACCGCTCGCACATTCAACCCAGCCTCTTTGAAAAAGCCCCGCTCAACGCCCACATATAAAGGCAAACCGCCCACAATCGGCCAGTAACCAATGCGGATTTCTTCACCTTCGGCAGCAAAAGCCATTCCCGGCAGCAAGCTGCTTAGCGTCAACGCACTCGCGCTAATCGCTGACCATTGCATTAACTGCCTGCGTTTACGATCGATCTTGTCATTGTTATTTTTCATTGTATTCCCCCTTCAACGGTGAGCTAACAACAGCCGATAACCACCAGCCTGAAAAAACCGATCAGGTCGATTGCCTGAGTCGCCCCATCTTGTACACAAGATGGTATGTAAGACTAAGCACAGGCCGTGCCATGTTTATCGACGCCGTAAAACCCCAGTAAATACGCTGTTCCGGCAGCGTTAGCGCACCAAAAAAAAGCAAAACGTTACAAAAATGCATTGCGAGTGATGCAGAGTGACGAGCCGTCAGTACATCGTCTTCTTGCTGAAGCAGACAAATGTGGCATCATAAAAAACCACATCAGAGGCGATATTCTTTTCTACGTTAGGGACCGCCATGCCAATCATGCACACGGACGTTTTATCCATCGATTTCCCCCCGAATTTCACTTCCGTTGAGCAAATCGGGCAAGGTGCTCTCGGCCAGTATTCCACTGATGACAGTCTCGTCGTGCTGGATATTTATCCGGTCGACAGGGAATTGCTACACAAAACAGAAACGGGACAGTCCGAGCGATATCGCACCTTCTGCGGAAAAATCTATGGAAAGCTCACCTGGCTTGAAGAAAAAACGTTAGCCCTTGAAAACTACAGCGCATTGTTAATGACGGCCGAAGGGGTTTACGGCTTCTCATACATGTTCGCGTTTATCCGCTTAACTGACACAGTTTGCCTTTTCGCTGGGGGATACTGCCCGCAGGAACAGCAACAAGAGCACTTCATCACAATAGAAACTGCGCTGCGCAGCTTGCGAATTGTCACTGCAACACCAGAAACGGCATTGCACAGCCACCTAAAAGCGAAGGGAGCAGAGGCAGAGACTGATACCGCACAAGACAACGAGATGAAAGCAAAGCAGGTAAACATCGCAGAGACACCAGCCTATCCCCCTATAATGCAAGATCCTGCCCTGCACCCGTTGCTGGCGGAGCATTCTCCGCAGCGACAATATCTCATAAACACGTTGCTCTCGGCTGACGCCATCACCCCCATCGCCGATGCCGTGGCTGGTACCTTACGCAGTAGTATCGATTTCTATCATGGTGCAGAAGACGACCACACGGCGCTGGGCAATCATCGGCTGGGCGGCCTGCCGGATTTACCTATCGATATCCCCTACCCTTGCGTCAGCACCACCGAAGACACCTTGCTCGAATACGAGGAGTGCTGGCAAGAAGGTGAAGACGAAAAAGACGTGTGCATTTTCCCCTGGGACGACGTTACGCAGACCTATCGTGTACCGCTGGAATTTATTGCACAGATAGACTGCCGCGCTTTGGCACCGTTGCAAGATTACTTACCGCGCGAAGGCACATTATTCTTCTTTCTGGAATGTGGAAGCAGCCCTTTAACGACCAGAGGAAAGGTAATTTATGTGCAGGATGTCGCAAGCCTGTGTAGCGGCACGCGCTTTGCAGACCTTGCTTTCAATGATGAGAAGACGCTCGGGCAAAAGCCTGCCTTTACACTGCATCCCAGAGCCAGCGTCACCGTACCCAGTTTTTACGCATTGCGTCAAAACCCCCATCTTGGCTCGATACTCTGCTCGCGCCTGAGTCTGGAACAGCAGGTAGAGTTGGACGATGATGCATACGACGATGCGTTATCCCATCTCGGCTTCGCACAATATTACGCCTGGCAGTTACGGCAGCTGGGCGCATTCAATCTGTTGCCTGATAGTAAAGTGACTAAAGAGCAATTCACCTGGATGATCGAAAAGGACATGCTGCCATCTAACTTTCCGCCTGATGTCCCATTGCCCGAGTATCAGGGTATTGCCCGAATCAACGGCTGTGGCTTCAGCCAGCATGAATTACCAGAATTACAGGCAGCACAGAAATTGGGCGGCGAAGCGCAGGACTGGCTGGTGCTGTTTCAGGTCTGCCTGGATGGACAATTTCAGTGGGATGAAGGCACGCTGAATTTCATCATCCATCGTACCGACCTTGCAGCCCAACGCTTCGATCGGATATTCATGGTCTGCGATTACTGAGAATTTGCGCTGATTAGCAGGTAAGTACGACGACAACCCAAAGCGAGTTGATGATGGTGATTGTCGTCGATGTTGCGTGGTACAGGCTCAAGACCTGGCGCTGATCTGCGTGAAGACATCTTGTAGTGTTGCAGCCTCATAGGTTGGCGCGATGTCCGAATCGTTGGCGGCCCCACCTGCATTGAACCAGCAACTGTCTATGCCGTACAGGTTCGCCCCAAGAATATCGGCATCGAGCCTATCGCCTACAATGACCGCCTCGGCTTTTTTGAACGAGCTGAATTTGCTGGCTGAGAACTCGAAGAAACGCGCATCCGGCTTGGCGAAGCCGCAGGCTTCAGAGGTAGCGACAAACGAGAGCCAATCTGCCAGACCTGAGTTCGCCACTCGCTTCGCCTGCACATACTCGATGCCGTTGGTAATAATGCCAACTTCACCGATCTCGGCAAGCGCTTCACAGATCTGAACCGCGCCATCTACCAGCACCACGGTCTCAGGCAGGCACTCCAGATAGAGATTGCTCGCTTTGTGAGGATCGATATCGATGCCATGAAGAGAAAAAGTGCGACGGAATCGTTCTACTTTCAGGAGATCTTTGGTGATTTCCCCTTTCTCAAACTCGCTCCATAGCTGGGAATTCTCGCGCTGATAATCTGCGAACAGGGTCGTATTTTCAATATCGACACCAAGGTTCGTCAGCGTACGCGCGAACGAAAGACGCTCGGAGGCTTTGAAGTCCAACAGCGTGTCGTCAAGGTCAAACAGGAAATGGCGGTATTTCATAAGTGTTGGTTACTCTGCATCAAGGAATCGCTTCTGACAGGGACGGACTGCGCTGGCTTAGCTGCTGTCAGCGCGCGGTTAACCCCCAGAAGCACGACGAGGAATGATAGCGTCAATAGCCCAATCATCACCCACGGAAACGCGCCCGGGCCTGCGCCGCTGAGGAGCAATCCTCCGATGACGCCCCCTGAGGCCACCGCGGTGTTCCACGATGTGGTCGACATCGATTGTGCGACGTCCACGGCATCAGAGGAAAGGTGAGTCATTGCCGTTTGCGTGACGACGGAGAATCCCCCAAAGGAGATGCCCCACATAAAGACTGCCAGAATCAGAATGGCCTGTACATCGGACCAAAGGCCCAGAAGGAGCGTCGCAGCGGCGAATAATAACACCTCAGCAGGGCCGAGACGCTTGAGATTTCCATCGACGATAATGCCTGACAGTACAAGGCCAAACACCGCCCCTGCGCCGAAAATAAACAGCACGCCGTTGAGCCAGTCCCCCATGGCGGAAGCCACGAGGAAAGGCTCGATGTAAATATACAGAATGTTGTGCGTGACGATGTAGGTGAGGATCAACGCAAGTGTCGCCCCGACGCCACGCTTGGCAGCAACCTGAGGCAGCGATAGCCGTTTATCGGCTGATTCACCTGGGAAATCGGGAGCAAAGAGCGCGATCCAGACGACAAGGAGCACCGCGACAACTGACACGAGCCCAAAGGCGCCCTGCCAGCCAATCGCCGAGCCGAGAAGGCCGCCAATCGGTACGCCGAGGACCAGCGCAGCCGTAGAGCCTGCACCGACAATCGCGATTGCACGCCCGAGTAACCACCTGGGAACCATACGGGATGCGTACCCGGCCAGCATCGACCAGACCACACCGCCGAACAGGCCAGCGACAAAGCGGGCAGCCAGTGATAAAACGTAGTTGTCTGAAACGGCGGTCACCGCATTAACAACAGCAAATCCGCTAATCGCCACGAGCAACAGAGGCTTGCGTCTCAGTCCTCGCGTCAGCGCTGTCGCGGGGATCGCAGATAACAACGCCCCCAGAGCAAACGCCGTGATGAACTGGCCGGCCAGACTTTCAGAGACATCAAGACCCGTTGCGATCGAACTGAGAAGCCCTGCCGGCATGATCTCAGTCAGTAAGGTCAGAAACGCGGCTGTCGCAAGTGCGAGGAGCTTTAACACGGGGAGAGACGGGGTTTGGATTCGATTTGCACTCAAAATAATTATTTACCTGTAACGCTGGCCTGTCGTAACACACGGAATGGAGTAACACACTAAATTTGGCCATCTGAACAGAGATGATACCATCACATTCTTATACAAACAGGTAACATTGTGCTCAGGGGGCAATACGTGGTGGGCAAACAATGTTGAAAATCTCTTTCTTTACTCTCTTTATTAGGTACTTAAAAGAATCCACTATTCGGCATCCAGACATTTTTGGGCTTAAGGATTTTTCGCCGATAGAACTGGTTTCTCAAGAGTACGAGTTAGTCGGCGATCCGACCGACTTTCATTTTTATGAGAAGGACTATGCTGTTGGTTACCATAATAAAAAACTGAGTGTTGTTTTTAAACGCTATTTTTATCTCGATGAGAATGCCGGAAGCGGTCTCTCCATAGGACGGGGAGCGAGCCTTATTTCTCTTTTGAAATGCTATAAGGCCGTTTGTTTAGCTGATGGGATTGCTGAACCTGTTTTTGAATTTTATTTTTCAGAGGATAAGAAAGAAGGTGCCGTTATATTAAGGGACTCCGTCGTCGTTCGCTTCAACCAGTGGAGTACAAAAGGACAATATTCGCTTGTCACTGTTGAGAGCGATTTTAGTAAATCGGCACTATTTCGTAACGTTTCAACGAATGCCGTGAAAAAAACGCTGATCGCCTATGACCATCGTTTACTGCTTTCAAAACCGATCCCCAGAGGCAAACCTCATGCGTTTTGCCGACTCGTTAACTTTCTGTCGGCTTGAACGTTTTATATGTCTATGGTGAAGTTCGCCCCCTGTTGTATAAACGTAAATTGCAGACAACCGCCTGCAATTTACGATAGAAAATAAAAAATGACTATTTCTTCATTTCAAGGCTTTTCATTGCCTCTTTGCTTACCCCATGCATTGAGCTGCTAATAACACAGTTATACGTTTCACTTTCATTAATAACCATAAAAGTGCTCACCGGGTTTTTCATTTTTTTATCAACAGAGAAAATAATATAAGCATTAGGTAAGGAACTAGGTTTAAACGCGCCAAATGAGTAGCTATCAGCTAAACCGAGAGGGGATAGGTCGGCAGTTAATTCCATGGGTTGCGTACTGTGTGGCGAAGGGAACATGGATTTTGCTGACATCATCATTGACTGGGTATTAATGTTATATTCTGTTGTTACTTTCATGCCAACGTATTTGGATTCAGGCATATTCAGCTGTTTCTCACACATCGCATCGTGCTGCGGGCTGGGCGTTCCATTTTGCAGGACAGCATGAATATGTTTTAATTCAACTTGATCTTTTCCGGTATGTGCTTTTGCCATGTCATCAGCTTGGGCAAAACCACTCATCACCAGCGTCGCCGTTGCTACAACGTGTAAAATAGCGCTATTCATTGCATTCATTGTTCCATCCTCTTTTATCTGTAGGGATAACCATATGATCCATGATAAAAACCCGTTATTTATTAAATAAATAATCGGAATTGCTCATGGAATTTAAATAATATTTCCCAGATAGAATCGAATAGAAAAAATCACTGAAAAATCAATAAAAATTTTCGTCATTTTAATGATGTGATTTTTATAAATGCATTCTGGTTATAAACATAGTCAAATTTTGATATTACGTCAAAATACAATCGATACAAAAAATAAAATAGAGAAAGGAATCAGAATAAATATAACCAAGCTAAGTATTTAATAAAATGATTTATCTACGATATCAACGATCAAGGCACAACCCAGAGGCATCATTCAGCGCACAGCATGTGTTTCTTACGCGATAAAGAAGGCAGAAAGCGTTTAACGAGTTTCATGCATCAAAAAGAGAAGGAGAAGGAGAAGGAGAATGAATCAGAGAAAGAGACTAAAAGATTGGAGCGGGAAACGAGACTCGAACTCGCGACCCCGACCTTGGCAAGGTCGTGCTCTACCAACTGAGCTATTCCCGCATATCGGACAGACACTAACAGGCATTGCGTCTGATTACTGCACACTGCCTGTATGGTGACAAACAGTAATAAAACTTGGAGCGGGAAACGAGACTCGAACTCGCGACCCCGACCTTGGCAAGGTCGTGCTCTACCAACTGAGCTATTCCCGCCCGGGAAATCTTTACACGATGTTGAAGTTCTTTAATTGAAATTCTTCATCGGTATGGGGTGCGCATTATACGAGAAATCCGTTTAACCGCAAGCCCCCAAAAATGAAAAACCGTCTGACTGCTGATAAAAAAAACAATGCGCTGAGAAAACAGACGTTATGGCGTAAATAGCAGCAGATCGCTGGACATCACGCCCTGCCCGTTTCGCATCACCGACTACAGTCGCAGAAAGTTCTCACGGTAATAGGCCAGTTCCGCCAGGGATTCGCGAATGTCGTCCATCGCCTGATGCGTGCCTTGCTTCTTAAAGCCCGTCAGGATTTCCGGCTTCCAGCGTCGCGCCAGTTCTTTGAGTGTGCTGACATCCAGATAGCGATAGTGGAAGTAAGCTTCCAGCTCTGGCATATAGCGGAACAGGAAGCGGCGATCCTGGCCGATGCTGTTGCCACAGATCGGCGATTTACCCGCTGGTACCCATTTTTGTAGAAACGCCAGCGTTTCCAACTCGGCAGCGCGTTCATCCGTGGTGCTGGCTTTGACGCGATCCGTCAGGCCGCTGGCACCGTGCGTACGCACATTCCAGTCATCCATCAGTGCCAGTTGGCTATCTGACTGGTGCACCGCCATTACCGGTCCTTCGGCCAACACATTTAAGTTTGCATCCGTCACCAGCGTTGCGATCTCAATGATGCGATCGTGATCCGGGTTCAGACCGGTCATCTCGAGATCGATCCAGATCAGGTTATTTTCATCTACCATCGTGGGAATTCCTGTTGCATTGTGCCCTGTCGTCGAGGCAAGGATACCAGTATCAATCTCAATGCTGATACCGATAAGGTGGTATCAGTTAATTAAAATCAAATAGGGTGTATTATAGTCTGTTCAAACGCGGCGAGCGACAATCCGCTGTCGTGAACGATAAATCGTCTTAAGTGAGGCTCAGTGAGCAAAAAGAAACTGTCGAAAGGTCAGCAGCGTCGGGTTAGCGCAAACCACCAGCGTCGCCTGAAAAAAACGGAAAGCAAAGTCGAATGGGAAGATAGCCAACTGGGCGATGCGCAGGAAGGTATTATCATCAGCCGATTCGGTATGCACGCCGATGTGGAAGCCACCGATGGCGTGGTGCACCGCTGCAACATTCGTCGGACCATTTCATCGCTGGTCACGGGCGACCGCGTCGTCTGGCGCCCCGGCCATGAATCACTCGCTGGCATCAGCGGGATCGTGGAAGCCGTTCACCCTCGCCATTCCGTCCTGACTCGCCCCGACTATTACGATGGCATTAAACCGATCGCCGCCAATATCGATCAGATCGTGATCGTTTCAGCGATCTTGCCTGAGCTGTCGCTGAACATTATCGATCGCTATCTGGTCGCCTGCGAAACGCTGGAGATAGATCCGCTGATCGTGCTGAACAAAATTGACCTGCTGGATGACAAATCCCGCCAGTTTGTTGATAAACAAATGGATATCTACCGCGCCCTCGACTATCGCGTGCTGATGGTTTCCAGCCATACTCAACAGGGTATCCCTGAACTGGAGCAGGCACTCACTGACCGTATCAGTATTTTCGCCGGGCAGTCAGGTGTCGGGAAATCCAGCCTGCTTAATGCGCTGCTCGCACTGGGTGAAGAACGCATTCTGGTGAATGAGGTTTCTGATAACTCAGGATTGGGGCAACACACCACCACCGCCTCTCGGCTTTATCACTTCCCACACGGCGGCGACGTGATCGACTCACCGGGCGTACGGGAATTTGGTCTGTGGCATCTGGAGCCTGAACAGGTGACGAGTGGTTTCATTGAGTTACGTAAACACATCGGCTCGTGTAAGTTCCGCGACTGTAAACATGAAAACGATCCAGGCTGCGCGATCAATGCCGCACTTGCGCGCGGAGAGATTGCCACAGAGCGCTTTGATAACTATCACCGGATTCTGGAAAGCATGGCGCAAGTAAAAACGCGTAAAGGCTTTTCGGATACAGATAACTGACATTTATCATAACCGTCGCTACAATGCGCCCCCTTTGAGGATAAGTGAATCCGCTTATTCTCTCTGGGCTACCGCTGACAGCGCTAAGCTAAGCGTGTTCCCCAGAAAGCTTGTTTTATGGCGCACTATTAATCCAAGAGGCTCACAGTGCTGGATAATATCAAAATCAAATTACAGTATTGGCTTCCCAAGATCTGGCTGACCCGCTTAGCGGGCTGGGGAGCAAATAAGCGTGCGGGAAAACTCACCAAGCTGGTGATCGATCTGTTTGTCCGCCAATACAACGTCAACATGCAGGAAGCACAGCAGCCGGATACCGCCTCCTACCGCACGTTTAACGAATTTTTCGTTCGCCCGCTGCGCCCAGGCATTCGCCCTGTCGATCCTCATGCGCACCGTCTGGTGCAGCCTGCTGACGGTGTCCTGTCGCAGTTTGGCCCCATTACCGACGGCAAGCTGATTCAGGCGAAGAACCACGACTACACGCTGGAAGCGCTGCTGGCTGGCAACTATGTGATGGCCGATCTGTTCCGCGACGGCCTGTTTGCCACCATTTATCTTTCTCCACGTGATTATCACCGCCTCCACATGCCGTGCGATGGCGTGCTGCGCGAGATGATTTATGTGCCGGGTGACCTGTTCTCCGTCAATCTGCTGACGGCCGATAACGTGCCGAATCTGTTTGCACGTAACGAACGTGTCATCTGCCTGTTTGATACTGAATTCGGCCCAGTGGCACAGATTCTGGTCGGTGCAACCATTGTCGGCAGCATCGAAACCGTGTGGTCAGGCGTAGTGACGCCACCGCGTGAAGGCATCATCAAGCGTTGGACTTACCCACAGGCGGGTGAAGAAGGTGCAGTCGTGCTGGCGAAAGGCGAGGAAATGGGTCGCTTCAAGCTGGGTTCAACCGTGATTAACCTGTTTGCCGCAGGCAATAATCTCCAGTTTGCTGCACACCTGAATACGATGAGCGTGACGCGTATGGGCGAACCGTTTGCCGAAATCCGTCAGGATGAACAAGCGCCCGTTGTTTTCCCGGAAGGAACCGAGTTGGAAGAAAACGATGCCGCACCATCGCCTGTCGCGGCAACGTCTGAGCCTGTTCAAGTTGAGGGACAACATCCTGCAACTGATGCAGCCGGCCAGACGGGCCACAAACCCGACGCGCCGTAAAATAACGTCCGACTTTCGTCGCTTGTAAGAGTGTTGTTTGTAATAAAGGTAGCTAACGTGCGTCTGATTCTGACTTTTCTTTTGGGATGTTTATTATCAACGGCTACGTTGGCTGCCACTGCGCCCAATGAGGCGCAGTTACGCCAGCAGCTACAGCAGGCGGAAGCCAACAAAGGTGCAGCCGATCAGGCGAAAATCGTTGAGGAATATCAGGCTGCACTGAACACCCTGCAGGATCGCAAAGAGTCACTGGAGCGCGCCACACAGTATCAGCGCGTTATCGATGATTTCCCCAAGCTAGTTCAGGAACTGCGCCGCCAGCTTAATGCCGAAGATGGCAAACCCTCGTCTATTTCAGAAAGTCTCTCTAGCAACGATCTCGAACAGCAGCTACTGCAAACCAGCAGCCAGCTGTTGGAACAGGCTCGCCAGCTCCAGCAAGAACAGGATCGGCTGCGTGAAATCAGCGACTCACTGAGCCAGCTTCCGCAGCAGCAAACTGAAGCCAGCCGCATGCAAAGCGAGGCGGAACGCCGTATTCAGTCTCTCGGTACGCCTGCTACCCCGCTGGGGCAAGCGCAGCTCGTCGCGCTTCAAGCCGAATCCGCCCTGCGCAAAAGCCGGGTCGACGAGCTAGAACTGGCACAGCTGTCAGCCAGCAATCGTCAGGAGCTGTCCCGGCTACGTGTCGAACTGTATAAAAAGCGCCACGATAGGCTGGATCTGCTGCAACAGGATTTACGCAGCAGACTCAACAATATGCGCCAGCGCGAAGCCGAACAGGCATTAGAGCGCACAGAGCTGCTCGCGGAACAAAGTGGCGATTTACCCAGCGTCATCAGCAAGCAGCTACAGGTTAACCGCGAGCTCTCCGTCGCGCTGAATCAACAAGCGCAGCGGATGGATCTTATCGCCTCTCAGCAGCGTCAGGCTGCCACGCACACCATTCAGGTTCGTCAGGCGCTGAGCACCATTCGCGAGCAGGCACAATGGCTCGGCGTCTCACCGATATTGGGTGAAACGTTACGGGCACAGATAGCCCGCCTGCCGGAAATGCCCAAGCCCCAGTTGTTGGATAGCGACATGGCGCAGCTGCGCGTACAGCGCTTGCACTTTGAAGACCTGATCAACAAACCGCAAGATCTTGATAATGCCAAGCAGGATAACGGCGATCCGCTGACCAGCGCACAGCAGCGTATTCTGGCCGATCAGATGCGTACCCAGCGCGACCTGCTGACTTCACTGATCTCCGGCTGCGATTCACAGATACTGGAACTGACCAAACTCAAAGTTGCCAATAACCAATTGGCGGATGCGCTAACCGAAACACGGGAAGCAGCCCATCGCGACCTGTTCTGGGTGGCGGATGTCGATCCCGTAACGTTCGCCTATCCGCTCAAACTGGTACAGGATCTGACGCGTCTGCTGTCACTGGATACGCTGACGCAGCTGGGTAGCGCGCTGGTCATGATGGTGACCAGTCAGGAAACCGTGCTGCCGCTGCTGGGCGCACTGCTGCTGGTTGGCTTCAGTATCAGCTCACGTCGTCACTATCATGCGTTTATGGAGCGCGCCAGCAGCCGCGTCGGCAAAGTCACGCTCGATCACTTTATGCTGACGCTGCGTACCGTGTTCTGGTCCATCCTTACCGCCCTGCCGCTGCCGGTGCTCTGGGCCGCGTTGGGATACGGGCTGCAAAACGCCTGGCCTTACCCGATTGCTGTCGCCATCGGCGATAGCGTAACCGCCACCGTGCCGTTGATGTGGCTGGTGATGATCAGCGCCTCATTCTCGCATCCGCAGGGGCTGTTCATTGTCCACTTCCGCTGGTCGCCGGAGCGCGTAGCCAGAGCGATGCGCTACTATCGTCTCTCCATCGCCTTTATCGTGCCGCTGATTATGGCGCTGATTACGTTCGATAAGCTCAACGATCGCGAGTTCTCTAGCACGCTCGGGCGGCTCTGCTTCATCTTGCTCTGTATGGCGTTGAGTTTGGTCACAACCGGATTAAAACGCGCAGGTATCCCGCTGTATCTGGATAAAGAAGGCTCGGGGGAAAACTCCGTTAACCGTGCGATGTGGAACATCCTGATCGCCATGCCGCTCGTTGCTGCGCTGGCCTCCTGCATCGGCTATCTGGCAACCGCACAGGCGCTGTTAGCCCGTCTGGAAACCTCCGTTTCTATCTGGTTCTTCCTGCTGGTGGTTTACCACATTATTCGCCGTTGGATGTTAATTCAGCGCCGCCGCATCGCCTTCGACCGCGCCAAACAGCGACGTTCGGAAATTCTGGCGCAGCGCGCCAAAGGTGAAGAAGACACGCCGTCTGCGTCGTCCCATGAAAGCAGTTCGGAAGCGGTGGAAGAACCCGTCGTCGATCTGGATGCCATCAGCGCCAAGTCCCTGCAGTTAGTACGCTCCATTCTGACGCTGATCGCACTGGTTTCCGTTATCGCACTATGGTCGGAAATTCATTCCGCCTTCGCATTTCTGGAAAATATCAGCCTGTGGGATGTCTCCAGCACGGTGAAGGGCGTGGAGAGCGTGCAGGCAATTACGCTAGGATCGGTACTGATCGCGATTTTGATCTTCATTATTACCGCACAGCTGGTACGTAACCTGCCCGCCCTGCTGGAACTGGCGATCCTACAGCATCTGGATCTGTCGCCGGGCAGCGGGTACGCCATTACCACCATCAGCAAATATATTCTGATGCTGATCGGCTGCCTGATGGGCTTCTCGCTGATCGGGATCGAATGGTCGAAACTGCAATGGCTGGTTGCTGCACTGGGTGTAGGGCTAGGGTTTGGTTTACAGGAGATCTTTGCCAACTTTATCTCCGGCCTGATCATCCTCTTCGAGAAACCGATCCGCATCGGCGATACGGTCACAATCCGCGATCTCACGGGTAGCGTCATGCGAATTAACACCCGCGCCACCACCATTTCAGACTGGGATCGCAAAGAGATCATCGTGCCGAACAAGGCCTTTATCACCGAGCAGTTTATCAACTGGTCGCTGTCGGATTCAGTCACGCGTGTGGTGATGACGGTGCCTGCTCCGGCGAACGCGAACAGTCAGGAAGTCACGGAACTGCTGATGGATGCAGTGAAGCGTTGTTCGCTGATTCTGGATACGCCAGAGCCCGAAGCCTTCCTCGTTGACCTGCAACAGGGGATTCAGATTTTCGAACTGCGCGTGTTCGCCGCCGAAATGGGGCACCGTATGCCGCTGCGCCACGAACTGCATCAGCTGATTCTGGAAAACTACCGCAAACACAATCTGGAGCTTCCTTTCCCACCGTTCCAGGTGAAAATGGACAATCTGTCGCGCAGTGGAAAAACGCTGACGCCGCGGCAGCGGACGCCGGGCAGTTTATAAGAAGGGAAAACGGGCGACGGCCAGATGTGGCACCGCCCGACTTAAAACGGATTATGCGCGATCGACGGAGAACGCGATCACATCACTCAGCCTCTCGGCATTCAGCGCCAGCATGATCAAACGATCCACACCTAACGCCACACCGGCACACTCCGGCAGACCGTGTTTCAGCGCCGCCAGCAGGTTTTCATCAATCGGCTGCTGTGGCAAATCACGCGCGGCACGTTTGCGGTTATCCTGCTCAAAGCGCTGACGTTGCTCATCGGCATCGGTCAATTCACGGAAGCCGTTCGCCAGCTCGATCCCCTTGAAATAGACTTCAAAACGTTCGGCGACGCGATGGTCTTCCGAACTGATCTCAGCCAGCGAGGCCTGCGTTGCCGGGAAATGGTAGACAAACGCGGGTTTGTCACGCCCGATATGCGGCTCAACGCCAAAGGTGAACAGCATCTGCACCAGCGAATCGCGATCGTCTTCACGGCAGGCGATATCGCCCAGCCCGAGTTTTTCTGCCGCTTCGCGCAGTTGCGCTTTATCAACAGACAGAGGGTCGATCTCCAGATGGCGTAAAAACGCCTGCTGATAGGAGAGCATTTCCGCGCTTTCACAATCCAGAACCTGCTGCAACAGGTCATCGACCTCATTCATCAGGCGGTACATATCATAGTGAGGGCGATACCATTCCAGCATCGTGAATTCTGGGTTGTGGTGTCGGCCTGATTCTTCATTGCGGAAACTGCGGCACAGCTGAAATATTGGTCCACTGCCAGCAGCCAGCAGGCGCTTCATGTGGTATTCCGGGCTGGTCATCAAATACAGCGTCATGCCATCCGCAGCACCAGGGCCAACGAAGCGGGTCTGGAACGGGTATAAGAAAACATCCGTTACCGTAGCCTGACTCATCGCGGGCGTTTCGACCTCCAGTACACCACGATCGGTGAAGAAACGTCGGACAGCAGCAATGATCGACGCTCGTTTCAACAAATTAGCGACAGAAGCACTAGGTTGCCAACTTGTCGTCTCGCTCATGGTTCTTACTCCAAAGTCAAACAGGGGGTGCAGTCTACCCGCATCAGCCCAAATTTCCAGCAGAAAAAAGGCCAGACGCGCTTTTCAGCAACGCATGATCTACCCTCTAAGAAGGCGCGGTCAGGATAGCAGCCGTCAATTATATCCAGTGGATCATTTTCTTATATCCACCTCAAAAGGGTTATTAAAGAAATAAAAGCATTATTTCCCCCTAAATAAGCCTTTCGATCACGTTTTTATCAATAAATACACGACCTGCTGAAAAAACCACAAAATGCAGGATCACATCAAATTTCATCTACCCATAATTCGGTATAATCATTCCCACACAAAAATTATAGGTTTATCTATTCTTTATACATCTATCACATAATTTTTAGCGGGTTTGATATTAAGCTCGGATATAAAGACAGAAACGAATAGATATTATTTTTTTATTTTAACTTAATTAACTTAAGTAACTGGAGGAATGCATTGCAAACCTTTAATGCCGATTTAGCCATTATCGGGGCCGGAGGTGCTGGCCTACGAGCAGCAATTGCTGCCGCGGAAGCTAACCCTCAACTGAAAATTGCGCTGATCTCAAAAGTCTACCCAATGCGTAGCCATACCGTGGCGGCAGAAGGTGGGTCAGCAGCAGTGACTCAGGAACACGATAGCTTCGATTATCACTTCAACGACACCGTTTCCGGTGGCGACTGGCTATGTGAACAAGACGTTGTTGAGCACTTCGTCAAACAGTGCCCCGAAGAGATGATTCAACTGGAACAGTGGGGCTGCCCCTGGAGCCGTAAACCGGATGGTTCTGTCAACGTGCGTCGCTTTGGCGGAATGAAGATCGAACGCACTTGGTTTGCCGCCGATAAGACCGGCTTCCACATGCTACATACCCTGTTCCAAACCTCCCTTAAATATCCGCAAATTCAACGTTTCGACGAGCACTTTGTCCTCGACGTTCTGGTCGATGACGGCCAGGCGCGTGGTCTCGTTGCCATCAATATGATGGAAGGTTCGCTGATTCAGATCCGCGCTAACGCCGTGGTGCTGGCGACAGGCGGCGCAGGTCGCGTGTACCGTTACAACACCAACGGCGGCATCGTCACGGGTGATGGCATGGGCATGGCATTCCGCCACGGCGTTCCGCTGCGTGATATGGAATTCGTTCAATATCATCCGACCGGTTTGCCCGGCTCCGGTATCCTGATGACCGAAGGCTGTCGCGGCGAAGGCGGCATCATGGTCAACAAAGACGGCTACCGTTACCTGCAAGACTACGGCATGGGCCCGGAAACGCCGCTCGGCGAACCGAAAAACAAATACATGGAGCTGGGGCCGCGCGATAAAGTCTCGCAGGCGTTCTGGCATGAATGGCGTGCAGGCCGCACCGTCTCAACCCCGTTGGGCGACGTGGTTTACCTCGATCTGCGCCACCTCGGCGAGAAGAAGCTTCTGGAACGTCTGCCGTTCATCTGTGAACTGGCAAAAGCCTATGTCGGCGTCGATCCAGTGAAAGAGCCGATTCCTATCCGTCCTACCGCGCACTATACGATGGGCGGCATTGAAACCGATCAAAACTGCGAAACCCGCATCAAAGGTCTATTTGCCGTCGGCGAATGTTCCTCGGTTGGCCTGCACGGTGCGAACCGTCTCGGTTCCAACTCGCTGGCCGAATTGGTGGTCTTCGGTCGCGTTGCGGGTGAGCATGCCGTACAGCGCGCACAGGCGGCGGCACCGGCCAACGGCACGGCGCTGGATGCACAGACGCGCGACATCGAACAGCGTCTGCATGACCTGATGAATCAGGAAGGCACCGAAAGCTGGGCGAAAATCCGCGACGAAATGGGCATGTCGATGGAAGAAGGCTGTGGTATTTACCGCACCACTGATCTGATGCAGAAAACCGTCGATAAGATGGCAGAGCTGAAAGAACGCTTCAAACGCGTGAAAATCACCGACCGCTCCAGCGTGTTCAACACCGACCTGCTGTACACCGTTGAGCTGGGCCATAGCCTGGATGTGGCGGAATGTATGGCGCACTCGGCGATCAACCGTAAAGAATCCCGCGGCGCACACCAGCGTCTGGATGAAGGTTGCACCGAGCGTGATGACGTTAACTTCCTGAAGCATACGCTGGCGTTCTATAACCCGGAAGGCGCACCTCATCTGGAGTATAGCGATGTGAAGATTACCAAACTTCCACCGGCCAAACGCGTATACGGTGCAGAAGGTGATACGCAGGAAGGCAGCAAGAAGGAGCAGGCGAATGGCTGAGATGATCAAAACCCTGAAAATGGAAGTCATGCGCTATAACCCTGAGCAGGACAACGAACCGTATTTTGAGACGTTCGATGTCCCGTACAACACGCAGACATCCCTGCTGGATGCGCTGGGTTATATCAAAGATAACCTGGCACCGGACCTCTCCTACCGCTGGTCCTGCCGTATGGCGATCTGTGGTTCCTGCGGCATGATGGTGAATAACGTCCCTAAACTGGCCTGTAAAACCTTTCTGCGTGAATACACGAACGGTCTGAAGGTCGAAGCGCTGGGCAACTTCCCCATCGAGCGCGATTTAGTGGTCGATATGACCCACTTTATCGAGAGTCTGGAAGCCATCAAGCCATATATCATCGGCAACGATCGTAAACCGGCTGACGGCCCGAACAAACAGACTCCGGCGCAAATGGCGAAGTATCACCAGTTCTCCGGCTGTATTAACTGTGGTCTGTGCTATGCGGCATGCCCGCAGTTCGGCCTGAACCCTGAGTTCATCGGCCCGGCGGCAATTACGCTGGCGCACCGTTATAACCTAGACAACCGCGATCATGGCAAGAAAGAGCGTATGGCGCAGTTGAACGGGAATAATGGCGTCTGGACCTGTACGTTTGTGGGCTACTGCTCAGAAGTGTGTCCGAAGCACGTCGACCCTGCCGCAGCTATTCAGCAAGGCAAAGTCGAAAGTGCGAAAGACTTCATGATCGCGATGCTGAAACCACAATAAGGGAGGGACAATGATGACATCTAAACGTAAAGCGTATGTTCGCGGTATGTCGCCGACCTGGTGGAAAAAGCTGGGGTTCTACCGCTTTTATATGTTGCGTGAAGGGACTGCTGTCCCTGCCGTCTGGTTCAGCATCGTACTGATGTTTGGCGTTTTCGCGCTGAAAAATGGGCCGGAAGGCTGGGCAAACTTCGTCAGCTTCCTGCAAAACCCGCTGGTACTGCTGATTAATATCGTTGCTCTGCTCGCTGCTGCGCTGCATACCAAAACCTGGTTTGAACTGGCACCGAAGGCCAGCATCATCGTGATTAAAGATGAAAAAATGGGGCCAGAGCCGATCATTAAAGGGCTGTGGGCTGTCACCGTGGTGGTAACCGTAGCCGTTCTGGCGATCGCCTTACTATTCTGAACAGGAGAAATAATGTGATTAACCCAACGCCAAAACGTTCTGACGAACCGCCTTTCTGGGGCCTGTTCGGCGCTGGTGGGATGTGGAGCGCGTTCTTCGCTCCGGTGATCATCCTGCTGGTCGGTGTGATGCTGCCTCTGGGCTTGTTCCCGGACGCGTTAACCTATGAGCGCATCGCCGCGTTCAGCCAGAGCTTCATCGGTCGCGTCTTTTTACTGCTGATGATTGTGCTGCCGCTCTGGTGTGGCCTGCACCGTATCCACCATGCGATGCATGACCTGAAAATCCACGTTCCTGCCGGGAAGTGGGTGTTCTACGGTCTGGCGGCAATCCTGACCGTGGTTACCGTTATCGGTGTGGTTACGCTGTAGATACAGCGCTATAAATGTAATGCTTAATGGCCTGCACAATATTGCAGGCCGTTTTATTTTCCCCACCTGACCACATCCATCGTCTACACTGGAACAGAGATGAAAACGATGAGATGTCAATATGATGCCCTTTAACGCTATTCGCTTTAACACCACGTTATTCAAAAACCTTCTCTTCAAAATCAGACGATGCGGGAAAACGTGCATTGCCGCGCTGGTCGCACTCTTTTCTGTTGCCTGTAGCGTGACGCCGCCCGATAACGTCACCGTCGTGGAAAATTTTGACGTTAATCGCTACCTCGGCACATGGTATGAGATCGCCCGCCTCGACCACCGCTTTGAACGCAATATGGAACGTGTGACGGCAACCTACAGCCCGCGGGATGACGGCGGCATCAAGGTGATCAATCGTGGCTTTAACGTCGAAAAACAGGAATGGAAAGAAAGCATCGGGAAAGCGTATTTCACGGGTTCACCTCAGCGGGGCGCACTAAAAGTGTCGTTCTTCGGGCCGTTCTATGGCGGTTACAACATTATTGAACTGGACGACGACTACCGCTACGCCCTGATTTGCGGGCCGAACCGTGATTACCTGTGGATTCTCTCACGCACGCCAACGTTGGATGCGGCGACACGCGAAAAACTGGTCGCCACAGCCAAACGCTACGGCTTCCCGACAGAGGCACTTATCTGGGTCAATCAGTAATCGGAGCATATCGACCGCAACAATGGGATAAATACGGAAAGGCTGATCACTTCCTGCAATATTTTCAATTGGCCGGCAGAGGCAACCTGATAACCAATCCGATTTGCTGGCACCTGCAAGAGGTATTCAAATAATGCGATCCCCCAACCGATCAACGCAGCAATTATCCAGGTTCGGCCACTGAAATAGCGTAGATGCCCATACCAGGCAAACGTCATAAATATATTACTCAACGTCAGCATGCCGGCAGTAATGAAAAGAGGCAATATAATTACCTCTCCGAGTGATCCACTTTCACGTTATCTCTCCGTAGGGAAGAAAACACCATCACGGCATTTTCTTCCACTCGGAAAAGTTATTACGATTTATTTCCCACGTTGGGCTATTGGGCGCTGCGCTGAATAGCCTTCCCACCCGCTTCAACATCTTGCCCAACGCCTCGGGTGGTATTGCACCCAACCACCGCAGAGAGAATAACCAGAGAGAAAATGGCAACAAACGCTTTCTTCAACATACTCGATTCCTTCTTTATGAGAGTAGGATTTCAACGGTACGAAAGTGACTGCTTTTTAAGCGTAGCCAATTTTAATTCTTGTGGAGGTTTTTTCGAACGAGGAGCAAAACAGGGGGAATACTTGAGTGAGAAAAAACGAATTAAAAAGGCCGCCCTCACAGAAGGCGGCCTTTTTCGCATTAATTACTTAACGCGTGATACGTATTCGCCAGAACGCGTGTCAACTTTGACAACTTCGCCGATCTGCACGAACAATGGTACTTTAACGACTGCGCCAGTGCTCAGCGTTGCTGGTTTACCGCCGGTACCGGCAGTGTCGCCTTTCAGGCCTGGATCGGTATCGGTGATTTCAGCTTCGATGAAATTCGGTGGCTGAACAGCGATAGGACGACCATCCCACAGGGTAACGATACATTCGGCGTTGTCTTGCAGCCATTTTGCCGCATCACCAACAGTCTTCTCTTCAACCTGATGCTGTTCAAACGTCTCAGGGTGCATGAAGTGGTAGAACTCACCGTCGTTGTACAGGTAGTTCATGTTGGTATCAACGACATCTGCGCCTTCTGCAGAATCGGTAGACTTGAAGGTTTTTTCAACGCGAGAGCCCGTCAACAGGCGACGCATTTTTACGCGAGCAAAAGCCTGGCCTTTACCCGGCTTAACAAACTCACTGGATTCGACGGCATACGGCTCGCCTTCGAATATGATTTTAAGACCGGAACGGAAATCGTTGCTAGAATAAGTCGCCATAAAGGCCCTCTACAATTTTAATACTGGTACGAAGCCAAAAAATGGCACACATTGTAACCCTAAATATACCTTCCAGAGAAGATTGGTTGCAGCAACTTGCGGACGTAATTACCGATCCTGATGAATTACTGCAACTTTTGGCTCTGAACGATCACGCTAAACTCCGGCAAGGCAGTGATGCACGCAGGCTTTTTGCGCTGCGTGTACCGCGAGCATTCGCTGCACGGATGCAAAAAGGCAATCCTGACGATCCGTTGCTGCTACAGGTATTGACCGCGCGTGAAGAGTTTATCGCCACCCCAGGCTTCACTCATGACCCGCTTGATGAGCAACACAGCGTCGTCCCGGGGCTACTGCACAAATATCACAACCGCGCCCTGCTGCTAGTTAAAGGCGGCTGTGCGGTAAACTGCCGCTACTGCTTCCGCCGTCATTTCCCCTATCAAGATAATCAGGGCAACAAGGCAAACTGGCGTCAGGCGCTGGATTATATCCGCCAGCACCCAGAACTGGATGAAATTATTTTTTCCGGTGGCGACCCGCTGATGGCCAAAGACCACGAGCTGGACTGGCTGATCACCGAG
Organism: Pectobacterium carotovorum; assembly: GCF_900129615.1. Taxonomy (GTDB): domain Bacteria; phylum Pseudomonadota; class Gammaproteobacteria; order Enterobacterales; family Enterobacteriaceae; genus Pectobacterium; species Pectobacterium carotovorum. Next base: position 69,077 of record NZ_FQWI01000013.1, read on the forward strand.
CTGGAACACATCCCACATCTGAAACGCCTGCGCATTCACAGCCGTTTGCCTGTGGTGATCCCTGCGCGCATTACCGACGCACTGTGCGATCGCCTGTCACGCAGTTCGCTTCAGGTGCTGCTGGTGACGCATATTAACCACCCGCAGGAAATTGATCCTGATTTAACACAAAGTATGGCGCGTTTGCGCCGCGCAGGCGTGACGCTGCTCAACCAAAGCGTGCTGCTACGCGGGGTGAATGACAACGCAGAGACACTTGCCCGACTCAGCAATGCGCTATTTGACGCAGGCATTCTGCCTTATTACCTGCACGTACTGGATAAGGTTCAGGGTGCCGCGCATTTTCTGGTAGATGACAACGAGGCGCGCATCTTAGTTAAAGCGCTGCTGAAGAAGGTATCCGGCTATCTGGTGCCCCGTCTGGCGCGGGAAATCGGTGGGGAAGCCAGCAAAACGCCGCTGGATTTAGGGATGAAGCAGCATCAGGATGACGCTGGGCTATTACGTTAACTGAGTGAGTAAATAATGCGGTGAGAGCGGATTGCTCCACTCTCACCGGGTTTTTCTTTAGCTTAAGGACATTTGTAGACGCTGCCGTTCATCTTGCTGTCCAGCGGAGCAAAGCTTGACCAGAAGGTCTCACTCGGACTGGTTGCGCCATAGACCGTATTGCCCCCCATCGCCGCCGCTTTATTACGCAGATCGTTTGCCGCACCGCGCATAGAACTGCCGTCGCTATGGTTGCCTGCCAGCCAGTTAGACTGGCTACCGCTAGCCTGCCCCAACAGCTGACATTCGCTGCCTGGCTTGGTATCCGTGAACGTCACGGCCTGCCCGGCGGCGCTGAGTTGGCTACTGCTACTGCTGCATCCCGCCAGCAACACTGCCGCGGCTAGTCCCAACAAAATACGAACCTGCATGTCTTCCTCCTTGCGATTGAAAAACCAAAGGGCACAGGCCCGATTAGTTACGCCACGCCTTGAAGCGGTTGATCAGTCCGTTGGTAGAACTGTCATGGCTGTCGATCGTACTGTCATTTTCCAGCTCTGGCAGAATACGGTTCGCCAGTTGTTTCCCTAACTCCACGCCCCACTGATCGAATGTGAAGATGTTCAGGATCGCGCCCTGAGTGAAGATCTTGTGCTCATACAGCGCAATCAACGCACCCAGGCTGTACGGGGTGATTTCACGCAGCAGGATAGAGTTGGTCGGGCGATTGCCTTCAAATACTTTAAACGGCGCGACGTGTTCCACCTCTTTTGCACTTTTGCCTGCCGCCGCAAATTCCGCTTCCACCACCTCACGGCTCTTACCGAACGCCAGCGCTTCCGTCTGTGCAAAGAAGTTCGACAACAGCTTGCTGTGATGATCGCTTAATGGGTTATGGCTAACCGCCGGCGCAATGAAATCACACGGGACCAGCTTGGTGCCCTGATGGATCAATTGGTAGAAGGCATGCTGACCATTCGTACCTGGTTCACCCCAGATAATCGGCCCGGTCTGGTAATCCACTGGATTGCCGTTGCGATCGGCAGATTTCCCGTTGGATTCCATATTTCCCTGTTGGAAATAGGCGGCAAAGCGGTGCATGTATTGGTCGTACGGCAGAATCGCTTCCGTTTCGGCACCGAAGAAATTGTTGTACCAAATGCCGATCAGCGCCAGCAGCACGGGCAGATTTTTCTCCGCTGGCGTGGAAGCAAAGTGCTTGTCCATCGCGTGCGCACCGCTGAGCAGTTTCTCAAAGTTCTCAAAGCCCAGAGAGAGAATGATCGACAGGCCAATCGCCGACCACAGGGAGTAGCGTCCGCCAACCCAGTCCCAGAATTCGAACATGTTGTCGGTATCGATACCAAATTCGCCGACGGCTTTCGCGTTGGTGGACAGCGCAGCAAAGTGCTTGGCAACGTGTTTATCGTCCTGCGCCGTTTTCAGGAACCAGTCGCGAGCGCTGTGCGCGTTGGTCATGGTTTCCTGCGTGGTGAACGTTTTCGACGCGACGAGGAACAGCGTGGTTTCTGGGTTCAGCGGCTTCAACGTTTCAGCGATATGCGTGCCGTCAACGTTGGAGACAAAGTGCATATTGAGGTGATTTTTATAAGGCTTCAGCGCTTCCGTTACCATGAACGGGCCCAGATCGGAGCCGCCGATACCGATGTTAACCACGTCGGTAATTGTTTTGCCGGTATAGCCTTTCCACTCACCGCCAATCACGCGCTCGCTGAAATCTTTCATCTTCGCCAGCACCGCGTTGACTTCCGGCATCACATCTTTGCCATCCACCAGAATCGGCGTGTTGCTGCGGTTACGCAGGGCAACGTGCAGAACCGCGCGGTCTTCCGTACGGTTGATTTTCTCACCAGCAAACATGGACTGAATCGCCGCAGACAGGTCGGTTTCCCGTGCCAGCGCGTGCAGTTTTTCCATCGTTTCTGCCGTGATGCGGTTTTTGGAGAAATCCACCAGCATCTGATCGTCGAACGTCGCGGAAAAATGCGCGAAACGATCGCTATCTTGTGCAAACAGCTCGCTGATTTGCACCTCTTTCATCGTATCAAAATGGGTTTGTAATGCCTGCCAGGCGGCAGTTTGGCTTGGATTAATATTTTTCATAATGCGACTTTCTCTCTAAGCATGAGTTCAAAGTGACTGAATCGATTGTATCCCTTAAAATCCCGATTGAGATCCCTTTTCTTGCTAAAAGCGGTTTATGCCCTGTCGTTTACTGACAGCTTGTCGTTTGCAGGCAGATTGTTTATTGACAGAAACGGCATAACCCGTTATTTCTAACACCGTACTTGCACACTCGGTGTGCAAGCCAGAAGAGGCGCGTCGCCCAGGTAAGATATCGGAGGAACCGTAATCCGCTGATGATATCCGAGGGGGAGCGACGCCGAGATGCGGTGAAATACGGCTTTCACCCTATCGACTACAGAGGCTGAATCCTCTGGGTTGTCACCGGATTAGTCCTGACGGACGTCCAGCAAGGTGGAGCGCTTCTGGGTGTATCGTAGTGATTTTCTACGCCTGCCCCCTACTTTTGCTCTCCCCCTGTGCCAAGGCTGATTAATGGAATGCTGTTTACTGAAAACAGCCTACCCCCTGACACGAGGTTTTTTGACATGTCTGCAATTGAAGTATCCGCAAACGCGAACTCTACCGTTATTGCCAAATTTGGCGGCACCAGCGTGGCGGACTTTGACGCCATGAATCGCAGTGCCGATGTGGTGTTATCCAACCCGAATGTGCGCGTTGTGGTGCTGTCGGCGTCGGCAGGTATCACCAATTTACTGGTCGCGCTCGCGGAAGGTCAAACGCCCGAAACGCGTGCCGAGCATCTGGCGAAAATCCGCCAAATCCAATACGCCATCATCGACAAACTGACCAACCAAAGCGTGATTCGCGATGAGATTGATCGCATGCTGGACAGCGTCACCACGCTGTCTGAAGCGGCGGCACTCGCGACATCTAACGCCCTGACCGATGAACTGGTCAGCCACGGCGAACTCATGTCTACCCTGCTGTTTGTCGAGATTCTGCGCCAGCGTGATGTCGTTGCAGAATGGTTCGATGTGCGCAAAATCATGCGTACCGACGATCACTTTGGCCGTGCACAGCCAGACTTCGAGGTTTTAGGTGAACTGACTCGCAGCCAGTTGCAGCCGCGTCTTGAGCAAGGTCTGGTGATCACTCAAGGCTTTATCGGCAGCGAAGCGAAAGGTCGCACGACCACGTTGGGTCGCGGCGGTAGCGATTATACGGCGGCACTGCTGGGCGAAGCGCTCAACGTCAGCCGGATTGATATCTGGACCGATGTTCCCGGCATCTACACCACCGATCCACGCGTGGTGCCGACTGCAAAACGCATCGACCAAATCATGTTTGAAGAAGCCGCCGAAATGGCGACATTTGGTGCAAAAGTCCTGCACCCAGCTACGCTGCTGCCTGCGGTGCGTAGCGATATTCCTGTGTTTGTCGGTTCCAGCAAAGATCCGGCCGCTGGCGGTACGCTGGTGTGCAATAAAACTGAAAATCCGCCGCTGTTCCGCGCGCTGGCGCTGCGCCGTAAACAAACGCTGCTTAAGCTGTATAGCCTGAACATGCTGCACGCACGCGGTTTTCTGGCCGAAGTGTTCAGCATTCTGGCGCGTCACAACATCTCCGTTGACCTGATCACCACGTCAGAAGTCAACGTCGCGCTGACACTCGACACAACCGGCTCCACCTCTACGGGCGACAGCCTGCTATCCAGCGCCTTGCTGACTGAGCTGTCATCGCTGTGTCGGGTTGAGGTTGAAGAGAATCTGTCGCTGGTCGCACTGATCGGCAACAATCTGTCTCAGGCCTGTGGCGTCGGGAAGGAAGTATTTGGCGTACTGGAACCCTTCCGTATTCGCCTGATCTGCTACGGCGCCAGCAGCAACAACCTGTGCTTCCTGGTACCGGGTGATGACGCCGAGCGTGTGGTGCAAACGCTGCACCGCAGCCTGTTCGAGTAAGCTATTTCTATCTTGTGGGGGAAACACCCCCACAAGATTCTGTCACAACGTCAGCGGAGATTCTTCGCGTTCCTCTTCCCCATCCTGTTGCACAATCAAGACGTTATACGCTACTGCACAGAACAGTGAATTCAGTCGGTTCATGTCTCCAAGCAAGCTTAAATGGAGCGAACTGGTTTCCAGACTCTGTACGTTGTGCTGATGTAAGCGATCGACATGCGCATGGGCATAACGGCGATTCATAATGCGGAAGCGGTGCTTGGCACGGCGCAGGCGTTTTGCGCTGGTGACATCCTCCGACAGGAAAACCGACAGTCCCAGACGCAAATTCGCCAGCAGTTGTTCATGCAGGTGGTTCAACTCTTCCAGCCCCTGCGCGGAAAACGCCATGCGTACGCCAGAGGAATGATTAGCAATGTCATCTGCCATGCGTTCGATAATGTCTCCCGCCTGTTCCAGATTCAGCGCCACCTCGATCACCTCAGCCCAACGCCGGGAATCCCGCTCATCCAATCCGTCTTTCTGAATCTGCGCCAGATAGAGCTTAATCGCGGTGTAAAGGATATCGACATCATCATCGAGTCGACGAATCTCCCGCCGCTGCATATGGTCGCCCTGTAAGACTTCACGGTACAAACGCAGCATCTGCTCCAGCACATCGCCAATACGCAGCGTTTCTCGTGCGGCGTTGGTCAGCGCCAGCGCTGGCGTATCCAGCGAGCTGGTGTCCAGATGGCGCGGTTTCATCTGGAGATCGACCTGCGGCGAGTCAGCAATCATCGCGCAGGACAGTCGCGCCACCACGCCGGTAAGCGGGATCAGCAGCAGGCAACGAATCAGGTTGTAGAACAGGTGGAAGTAGATAACCAGCTCTTCGGCGCTTAACGGAATGCGCGTCAGCCAGCGCGAAAGCGGTTCAACCAGCGGCAGCACAACCAAACAGCCTATCAGCTTAAACAGCATGCTACCGAGCGCGACGCGTCGGCCTGCCGCATTCTGCGTCGAGGTGCTCATCATCGTCAGTAATCCGCTGCCCAGATTGGCACCAATGACCAGGCACATCGCCACTTCCAGCGAGATCACACCGCTTGCCGTCAAGGTTGCCGTCAGCAGCACGGCTGCCAGACTGGAATAGGTAATCACCGCGAACAGCGCGCCAGCCAGTGCATCCAGCATGACGTCGCCCGTCAACGAGGAAAACAGTACCTTCACGCCCGACGTTTGCGTGATAGGAGCCGCGGCCACGACAATCATTTCCAACGCCAGCAAAATGAGCCCAAGCCCAATCGCCACGCGACCAACCTGCCCCCCCCGCGTCTGCTTACGGCTGAGGAAAAATATCACGCCCAGAAAAATCAGCAGCGGAGAAAGCCAGGACAGGTCGAACGTCAGAATTCGCACCATCAGTGCCGTACCGACATCCGCCCCGAGAATAATCACCAGCGCAGGCGTTAATGCCACCAGCCCCTGTGAGACAAAAGAGGTCGTCAGCAACGCGGTCGCATTGCTGCTCTGCACCAGCGCAGTGACGCCGATGCCAGCCATAAAAGCCAACGGTTTTTTCTCAACGCTATCGCTGAGAACCCGCCGTAACTGGGTGCCATAAACCCGCATGATACCGGTACGGACAATGTGAGTGCCCCATACCAGTAACGCAATCGCAGAAAGGAGATTCAGCAGTGTTAACAAAAAGTCCGCGCCTCCAGCTAAACGTGTGTTGATGAAATAAAACGTGTTGATGACGTAATGAATGACCATCTTACCAGATGTTGGCAGACCGTACTGCGAGGCGGCCCGCGTCAAAGCAAAATCGCCCAGCGATCAAGGACTGATAAAAATTAATTAACTGACAATATTTAAAAAACAGAATCCAAATCAATAAGCCGATAATTTTGCCTCACACCTTCCCCGGTTAGCGCTATGCTCTTTTTATCCCTATAACTCTTATGGGTTATAACTCTGCAGAATCTTGCTGCTCTCGAGTAAGGAAAATGGATGAAGACGAAAACCTCATATGGACTGAACTGGCTCCCGCTAATCATTATTCTCGCCATCGCCGCTTTTTTTTGGCACATGGAGCCCCCAACCGGCCTAAGCCCCGCCGCCTGGCACTCCGCCGTCATTTTCGTGGCCACGATCGTGTGTATTGTCGCGAATGTTCTCCCGATTGGGGCCATCGGTATTATCAGTATCACGCTCTTTGCGCTGACATACGCCGCAGGGGATAAAACGGCCAGCGGCGCGATACAAACGGCACTCAGCGACCTGAACAGCTCGCTGATCTGGCTGATTGTTGTCGCCTTCATGATCGCACGTGGCTTTATCAAAACGGGGCTGGGTCGCCGCATCGCCTTGCAGATGATCCGCATGTTGGGAAAACGCACGCTGGGTCTGGCTTACGGGCTGGCTTTTGCCGATCTGGTGCTTTCCCCCGCGATGCCGAGCAACACCGCACGCTGCGGCGGGATTATTTATCCCATTGCCGATTCGCTATCGCGCAGCTTCGATTCCAAACCGGAAGATGCCTCGCGCAGTAAGATTGGCACCTTTCTGATTACCTGCATCGGTAACGTTAACGACGTGACGGCGGCGCTGTTTATGACCGCTTACACCGGCAACCTGCTGGCGGTGAAACTCGCAGCCAATGCGGGCGTAACCATTACCTGGGGAAGCTGGTTTCTGGCGGCGCTCGTGCCTTGTTTAATCTCTCTGGCAGTTGTCCCGCTGCTCGTCTACTGGCTAACCAAACCGGAAATTCGCCATACGCCGGATGCACCAAAACTGGCCGTCGCCGAACTGGCAAAGATGGGCCACATGAGCCGCGGTGAATGGCTGATGGCATTCACCGTTGTCCTGCTGCTGGTGCTGTGGATTTTTGGCGATAAACTAGGCGTGGATGCCACGACGGCCTCGTTCGTCGGTCTGTCTTTCCTACTGTTAACCGGCGTACTGAGCTGGGAAGACGTGAAGAGTGAGAAAGGAGCCTGGGATACGCTGATTTGGTTCGCCGCCCTATTGATGATGGCAAATCAGTTGAAAAAGCTCGGCTTCACCAACTGGTTTGGCGATCTCATCGGCAGCAATATCGGTCATTTAATGCAGGGAACCAGTTGGGTATTGGTGCTGTTGCTGCTGAACGCCGCTTATTTCTACACTCACTATTTCTTCGCCAGCGGCAATGCACAGATCGCCGCGCTTTTTGCCGTATTCCTCGGTGTCGGGATCAACCTGAACATTCCAGCGGTGCCAATGGCGTTCATGCTGGCGTTTACCAGCAGCCTGTACTGTTCACTGACGCAATATACCCACGCGCGCGGCCCAATCCTGTTCGGCGCAGGTTACGTGCCCACCGCCGTATGGTGGCGCACCGGTTTCGTCGTCAGTCTGGTGAATCAGGCGATCTTCATGAGCGCCGGCCTATTGTGGTGGAAAGCGATTGGCCTGTATTAATGGTTAGCGAATCATGATGTGAAAAAGCCGGGGAAACCCGGCTTTCGTTTTATTGCTGCAAAACACGCGATCAGAACGAATAAGAGACGCTGCCGACGACACTGCGCTCGGCACCGAAGTAGCAGAACTCCAGCGAGTTGCAGGCCGCCACGTAGCGTTTGTCGGTCAGGTTGTTGACGTTAAGCTGCGCACTCAGCCCTTTCAGACCGACCTTCGAGAGATCGTATCCCACCGCCATATCCACCAGCGTATAAGAAGGCAGCGTGTGAGTATTGGCGCGATCGGAAGTCACACCGTTCACGTAACGCACACCAGAACCAAGCGTCAGGCCGTCCAGCGGACCGCTTTTGACATCATAGCTGGCCCAGGCGCTGGCCTGATTGCGCGGCGCGTACACCGCACGTTTTCCTTGCTCGGCTACGCTGCTTTTCTTATAGCGAATATCCGTATAGGTATAGGCCACTTGCAGACGCAGATTGTCGGTAATATGGCTCACTGCCTCCAGTTCCACCCCTTCAGACTCGATTTCCCCCACGGAGCGGTAAGGATCGTTAGGCTGCACTTTGGTCGCCACGTTCTTTTGATTGATACGGAATACCGACAGGCTGTACTGATCCTGAGAACCTTCAGGCTGATATTTCATCCCGGCTTCCCACTGCTTGCCTTTCATCGGCTCCAGTACGTTGCCGTTATCATCGGCGAAGCTGGTCGGCGTAAAAGCCGTGGAATAGCTGACATACGGCGCAAAACCATTATCAAACAGGTAGAGTAAGGCAGCACGCGAGCTAAAGTTGTTTTTATCCAACTCGCTGTGCGTGCCGTTGGTATGGTTAACGTGAGTCACTTTTACCCGATCGTGACGACCGCCCAGCGTTAAGCGCCAGCGCTCCCAGCTCATTTGATCTTGTAGATAGATGCCCGTCTGTTGCAGCTTGTGCTTTTCCAGCGTACCGGACATGGCCGTTGGACCGGAGCCGTAAACGGGATTAAACGCATCGATCGCTGGGAAGGAGCCCGAAGGCCAGTCCACATTATTATTACGCTGCTGATAGTCGATTCCCACCAGCAGACGGTGGTTCACCGCACCGGTATCCACGCTGCCATCGAGCTGATTATCTAACGTTAACGCAGACAGCGACTCGCGGGAACCTGAGTAGTAACGGGTCAGCGTGTCGGCGTTCGGCTGCGTCCAACCATAGGCGTACACCTGATCCAAGTGCACTTTGGTACGCAGATAACGCACTTTTTGACGCACCGCCCAGCCGTTATCAAAACCATGCTCAAAGTTGTATCCCACCATGTTTTGCTTACGGTCGTATTTCTCATAATTCTCTTCCCCTTCATAGAAGGTGTTCGAGATTTTCTGCCCGTTATGCGCCACCACGGTGCCTTCATACGGTAAACCCGAATGGCTACCGCCCTCAGGATCGCGTTGCAGGTAAGCCATAAATTCCAGACGAGTTTTGTCGGAAATCCGCCACAGCAGGCTAGGCGCAATCGCATAGCGCTCTTCTTTCAGCGGCCCAAATTGGGTATCCGCCTCACGCACCATCCCGCCTAGGCGGAACGCAAAACGTTCGTCATCATCCAGCGGGCCGGTAACGTCAAACGCCGCACCACGCTGCGCATTATTGCCTGCGAACAGTTTGATCTGCCCGCTGCGATCGAACGACGGCTGACGGGAATTCAGCGCCACAATCCCGCCCGGAGAAGAACGTCCGTAGAGTACAGACGCCGGGCCTCTGACCACTTCAATGCTGTCGAGGAACCAGGGATCGATAACCAGTGAGCTATGGGAGTTGGTATCCCCCATCATCTTCAGCCCGTCGAGATAGACGTTATCGAGACTGCCATCGGAAAAGCCGCGCAGCACCATGTAGTCAAAGCGGTTGGACGCGCCGATTTGGTTGTTATACACGCCCGGCGTATAACCGACCGCCTGACGAACGCTGGTCGCACCCTGCTCCTGAATCTGGTCGCGCGTAATGATAGAAACGGCCTGAGGAGTCTCAATATCGGGCGTTTCCAGCTTGGTTGCACCACGTTGTGTTTGAGACGTCACGACTAGCGTCTCGCCCTGAGAAGAAGATGGCGTATCCTGCGCGAGTGCCGACACCGTCAATCCACTGGTGAAACAGCCAACTACCAGCGCCAGCCGCGTTTTTCTGAACATGGGAATCTCCACAGACCTTATTATTGTAAATAAGAATTATTACCGTTTTCGGTCTGGCGATAGCTATGCGCAGTGACAGCTTACGTATGCGCAATGACAAAACGGGAACTCAGCGAGAAAACGCCAGACTAGCAGCACCGTGGAAAAGTCAGGCGTAAAGGGTCAATGAGTTGATATGGATTGATGTTGATAAGGAAGGAAACGTTAGCTGACCATGCGCACATCGCTCGGCGCCATACCGTAACGCCGCCGGAAAGCCGTGGCAAAGTTGGTGGCGTGCTGGTAACCCGACATCCAGGCCGTCTGCTGAACGCTGTATCCCTGCACCAGATAGCGCCGAGCCAGTTCCAGCCGACAATCGCGCAGGTAGTCAAAAACTGAATGACCATACGCCTGACGGAACTTGGTACGCAGGCTACTGGTGCTCATCGCGGCCATCTGCGCCAGTTCATTGAGGGTGTACTCTTTTTCAGGCTGTTGCGCCAGAAGTCGCCGAACGTTCTCCAGCCGATCCTGTTCGCCGGGCGGCGGCAATACGCGCCGTTCTCCCCCACGTTGCCCGAATGACAGACCTTGCCCTAGCAACTGTAGCATCACACCTTCCAGCATCAGTTGGCGCGATAATCCCGGCACGGTGTTTTCCAGCGCGTGCTGCAACCCAGATAATAAATAGCCGGGAACCTGCCATAAAAACGTCGGATTACCGCCCTGTTCCCACTCGTTCAGCAGCGAGCCCAACAGCGGATCCAAAGCGAAAGTGGTGGGAAAAATACCCAGCGACACGGTACGAAGGTGACAGTCCGCAAGGTGGCTGGCGTTCATGACTAACGGGTCACCCAGCCGGGTGCTGAATGCCATACCTGAGCGCACAACAAATTCCTTGCCGTTCAGACTCAGCGCGACACGACCTTCCAGCACCACTAGCGTATAGAACGGACAGCAGTGCAAAGACGTCGATTCGTAAGGCTGCAACACGCGCACGTTAGAATTTGTCAGGCAAATCCCAGAGGACAGCGTCATCTCTTCGACATCGCCCTGCACCACGATACGCTTTTCTTTCGCGCGCTCACGACAGGACGACAGCTGCGGGAAGTGGTAATCAATCCCGTAACGTTCACCGATGTCGAAGAAATCCTCAATGGAAAAGAGTCGTTTTAGCATGAGCGGGAAGATACCCTCATCCTGTTTAACGCCCAGAATCAGGCCTGCGGTTAGTGGAAATGACGTGACGCAGCGACGTATTCGCTACAGAGATCGTTATTCACCTTATCATTGCGTAGCGAGCGCATCAATAAGACTGATAACTATTCTCATTGAAATGCATTCTAAATCCTGAACACCTTAGCTAGCGTAGGGAAGGTTCTTTGGCTGGCATCAGAAATCATGCTGAGGTATCAGTGAACGCCGAGTGAGCGACAGGACGTCGCGAAAGCCAGTGCCGCGTAGGGAACGCGTCACTGGCGGCTCGATAAGCGTTCAATGATTCCGAAGGCACCGCGTAGCGGCAGGATTTCAGCCAATAGCCTGGGTACATAGGGCAAGCGGCGTTTGAGCTGCCCTATGTCGGGCGTGGCGCTAGTGTCACAGAGAAAAATGTGGCTTATCACGCACGAAACGCCCCCCTGCAATACATAATTCAGACAACAATATCAGTAAGTCACTTACTCAATTCCTTAATCCGCATCATAGCCCAAATTCGGCGCCAGCCAGCGCTCAACTTCACTCACGCTCATCCCTTTACGTACCGCGTAATCTTCCACCTGATCGTGTTGGATTTGCGCGACGGCGAAATATTTGCTGTCAGGATGGCTGAAATACCAGCCGGATACCGACGCACCCGGCCACATGGCATAGGATTCAGTGAGCTTCATGCCGGTATGCTTTTCCACATCCAGCAACTGCCAGATTTGCACTTTCTCCGTGTGGTCTGGACAAGCCGGATAGCCCGGTGCAGGACGGATGCCTTGATAGTTCTCGCGGATCAGCAGTTCATTACTGAGGTTCTCATTCGGCGCATAACCCCAGTACACCTTACGCACACGCTCATGTAGATATTCCGCAAAGGCTTCCGCCAGACGGTCAGAGATCGCTTTCACCATGATCTTGTTGTAATCATCGTGTTGAGCTTCCCACAGATCGGCCAACGTATCTTCTTCCAGCCCGCCGGTCACAGCAAAGGCTCCCAGATAATCCGGTTTACCGCTGGATTTCGGTGCCACAAAATCAGACAGGCAGTAGTTCGGGAAGTCGGTTTTTTCCGTCTGTTGACGCAAATGGTGGCTCACTGACAGCACCGTTTCACGCCGTTCATCGGTATAAATCACCACGTCATCACCCACGCGGTTCGCCGGGAAGAGCCCCACCACGCCGCGAGGATTCAGTGCGCCACGTGCGGATAAGTCGTCCAGCATCACGTTGGCATCGGCAAACAGGCGCTTCGCTTCCTCGCCCACCACCTCATCTTCCAGAATGCGAGGATATTTCCCCGCCAGCGACCAGGTCATGAAGAATGGCGTCCAGTCGATGTAGTTGCGCAGCGTTTCAATGCTGGCCGTTACTTCCTGGACACCCAGACGATGCGCAACCGGCGGCGTGTAGTTTTCCCAATCTAAATCGGAGGCGTTAGCGCGAGCTGCTTCCAGCGTCACGGGCGGTGTTCTCGGTTTTTTACGCGCGTGCTGAATACGCACGGTTTCATACTCTTTACGAGTACGCGCAACAAAGTCGTCATACTGCGTACTGGACAGCAGGGCCGACACCACGCCGACAGAGCGCGAGGCATTCTGCACATAAACCGTCGGACCGCTATAGTTCTGTTCAATCTTCACAGCGGTATGCGCTTTAGAGGTCGTCGCGCCGCCAATCAGCAGCGGCAGCGTAAAGCCCTGACGCTCCATCTCTTTCGCCACGTTGACCATTTCATCCAACGACGGCGTAATCAGCCCGGACAGCCCGATGATATCGACATTCTCTTCGCGCGCGGTCTTCAGGATTTTATCCGTCGGTACCATCACGCCCAGATCGATAATTTCGTAGTTGTTACATTGCAGCACCACACCGACGATATTCTTGCCGATATCGTGGACATCACCTTTTACGGTCGCCAGCAGGATTTTCCCGGCGGACGAGCCTTTGTCTTTACTGGCTTCAATATAGGGTTCGAGGTAGGCCACGGCCTGCTTCATGACGCGGGCGGATTTCACGACCTGCGGCAAAAACATTTTGCCTGCACCGAACAGATCGCCGACCACGTTCATGCCATCCATCAGCGGGCCTTCGATCACCTCGATCGGCCGTGTCGCCTGCTGGCGCGCTTCTTCGGTATCCAGCTCGATAAACTCAGTAATGCCTTTAACCAGCGAATACTCCAGACGTTTCTTCACGTCCCAGCCGCGCCACTCCGCCTGCGTTTTGCTACCTTCATCTTCCGTTTTGCTGCCGCGATATTTCTCGGCCAGATCGAGCATGCGCTCGGTGGCATCGCTGCGGCGGTTAAGGATCACGTCTTCAACCGCATCGCGCAGTTCAACAGGCAGATCGTCATAGATCGCCAACTGGCTGGCGTTCACGATCCCCATGTCCATCCCATTGCGGATCGCGTAATACAGGAAGACGGCGTGGATCGCCTCACGGACCAGATCGTTACCACGGAATGAGAACGACACGTTGGAGACGCCGCCAGAGATCATCGCATGCGGCAGTTGCGCCTTGATGTCCGCACAGGCTTCGATGAAATCCACCGCGTAGTTGTTGTGCTCATCGATCCCCGTTGCTACGGCGAAAATATTCGGGTCGAAAATAATGTCTTCCGGCGGGAAACCGACTTCTTCCGTCAGGATGCGATACGCCCGGCTACAAATTTCAATTTTGCGCGCACGGGTGTCTGCCTGCCCGACTTCATCGAAGGCCATCACTACCACGGCGGCGCCATAGCGCCGCACCAGCTTAGCGTGATGGATAAAGGCCTCAACGCCTTCCTTCATGGAGATTGAGTTAACAATCCCTTTGCCCTGAATGCATTTAAGCCCTTTCTCAACCACATCCCATTTTGAGGAGTCGATCATGATCGGCACACGGGCGATATCAGGTTCACCGGCAATCAGATTCAGGAAGCGGATCATTGCCGCTTCCGCATCCAGCATGCCTTCATCCATGTTGATATCGATGATCTGCGCGCCGCTTTCCACCTGCTGGCGGGCGACATCTAGCGCTTCGTTGTATTTCTCTTCTTTGATCAGACGTTTAAAACGTGCGGAGCCGGTGACGTTTGTCCGCTCCCCGACGTTAACAAACAGCGTGTTGGCATCGATATTCAGCGGTTCCAGGCCAGATAAACGGCAAGCCACTGGGATCTCCGGCAGCTTACGCGGCGGCACGCCTTCCACCACTTTCGCCATAGCGGCAATGTGCGCAGGCGTCGATCCACAGCAGCCGCCCACGATATTCAGGAAACCGGATCGCGCCCATTCGCCGATATGTTTCGCCATATCAGCCGGATCCAGATCGTATTCCCCAAAGGCATTAGGCAGCCCCGCATTCGGGTGTGCGCTCACATAGCATTCTGAAATACGTGATAGTTCGGCGACATACTGGCGCAGCTCATCCGGCCCCAATGCACAGTTCAGGCCGAAGGAAAGCGGACGGGAGTGACGCAGGGAGTTGTAAAAGGCTTCCGTCGTTTGACCGGACAGCGTACGCCCTGACGCATCCGTGATCGTGCCGGAAATCATCACGGGCAGTACGATCCCTAACGCTTCAAATTCACTTTCGACGGCGAAACTCGCCGCTTTAGCATTCAAGGTATCGAAAATGGTTTCGATCATGATCAGATCAACACCGCCTGCGATCAAGGCACGTGTCGATTCGCGATACGCTTCCACCAGTTGATCAAAACTCACGTTACGAAACGCGGGATCGTTAACATCGGGGGAGATCGACGCGGTGCGGTTCGTCGGACCAAGCACTCCGGCAACATAGCGCGGCTTATCCGGCGTTAAGGCAGTCCATTTGTCCGCGCTGGCACGCGCGAGCTGTGCGGCAACGGTGTTAATTTCCGCCGACAGCGCTTCCATATCATAGTCCGCCATCGCAATGGTGGTGGCGTTGAAGGTGTTGGTTTCGAGAATGTCGGCACCGGCTTCCAGATAGGCGTCATGGATTTCACTAATCACCTGCGGCTTGGTCAGCACTAGCAGATCGTTATTTCCTTTCACATCGCTCGGCCAGTCAGCAAAGCGCTCACCGCGGTAATCTGCTTCCTGCAGGCGATAACCCTGGATCATGGTTCCCATACCACCATCCAGTACCATAATGCGTTGCGCCAACTGACGCCGCAATTCGTCTACCCGATTACTCACGCGAACCCCATCCCCGGCCAATAAATACGATATGTAGTGTCTATACCCAAAATAATCCGAGTTGCATGCAGGCGGCAACCGCACGAATCCCCAGGAGCTTACATAAGTAAGTGACTGGGGTGAGTAAGGACAAATCGGCTAAGCCGATTTGAACGTCGCTTGCGGCGGCTCTTCAGAGCGAGGCTCAGAGAGCCGAGTATTGCCAACGCACATGTAGCTTGGAGTATGACGGGTATATCCTAGCATAAGTTATGAGCACGCTAACGCCGTGTAGCATGAGACTTTTTCAGATCATTCGCCGATAAAAAGCGCAGAGAAAGAAGAGTTGCATTCTGTGGTAAAAAAACGAAAATCAATTCCATAACCCTAAAAAGGAATCGACGCCATGACGCCACCAGAGCCAACCAAACGCGGGAAGAAACCCAGAGCCAGTACGGGCACCACCGCGCAGCCAACCGGGCAGGTTCAGTCGCTGACCCGTGGCCTGACGCTGCTTGAATATATCGCCAAAGCAAACGGCAGCGTGGCGCTAACCGATCTCGCTCAACAGGCCGGTTTACCGAATTCCACGACCCACCGCCTGCTCACCACCATGCAGCAACAGGGCTTTGTGCGTCAGGTTGGCGACTTGGGGCTGTGGACGATTGCTTCACACGCGTTTATCGTCGGCAGCAGCTTTCTGCAAAGCCGCAACCTGCTGGCCATTGTGCATCCGATACTACGCAAGCTAATGGAAGATTCTGGCGAAACCGTCAATCTGGCCGTGCTCGATCAGACAGATAGCCAGGCGATCATCATCGATCAGGTTCAATGTACGGCGCTGATGCGCATGTCCGCCCCCATCGGCGGTAAATTGCCGATGCATGCTTCGGGGGCTGGGAAAGCGTTTCTGGCGCATTTACCCGATGCTCAGGTCACTCAACTGCTGCACAAGAAAGGGCTGCATGGCTATACGCCACACACATTTAGCTCGCCACAAGCCCTGAAAGAAAACCTGTCTCTGATTCGCAAGCAGGGCTATTCGTTTGATGACGAAGAGCACGCGCTGGGGCTACGCTGTATCGCAGCCTGTATTCTGGATGAACATCATGAAGCCTTCGCCGCCATTTCCATCTCTGGCCCTGTGTCGCGCATCACGGACGACCGTGTCACAGAACTCGGCGCGCTGGTGATCAAAGCCGCTAAGCAGGTCATGCAGGAATACAGCGGGTTATGAGCCTTTTAGCCGCATGTTTATGCAGACTGTGGGAAGGTTTCGTGCGCAATAATACCGTTATTTCATGCTACCTCGTAGCACGCGCCCGACACAGGGCGCTCAGTCGCCGCCGCCCTGTGTACCCAGGCTTTCGGCGGGAATTATGCCGCTGACGCGGTGCCTTCGTCGGTATCAGGCTTAACGGACCGCTTGCGACACGTTTACTCGCCCCATAAATGGGCCTCGCCCTTCGGGCCAGCACAAGTGCTGTTCAAAACGTCGTTGACGTTTTGTCCGACGTGGCGCAAGCTTTCGCCGCGTCCTGCGGCTCATCCGAAGCCTGCTATCTCCTCAGCATAATTTTTTACGCCGGATAATGGCAAAGGCCAGAATCATTCTCAGTAGTAGTGTATAGCGGCTCAACACGCTGACTGAAACGCTTGCGGCGTCGGTAGGCGTAAACATCCTCAATGTGCCCTTCCCTAATACGCTGCTGCAGTGCTCGCCAGTAGTCCGCACAAAACAAATCGCCGTGCATTTCCTCAAACAGCGTACGAATGTGACGGTCACTGCACAGGAAATGGGGAAACTCTTCGGGAAACACATCATTCGGTGCAACGCTGTACCACGGCTCTGCGGCCAGTTCGTCCTCTGGGTGACGCGGCGGCGGTATTTTGCGGAAATTCACCTCAGTCATGTAGCAAATTTCATCGTAGTCATAAAAGACGACTCGCCCATGACGCGTGACGCCGAAATTCTTGAATAGCATGTCGCCGGGGAAAATATTTGCCGCAGCCAGCTGTTTGATGGCATTCCCGTATTCTTCAATCACATCGTGCAGTTGCTGTGCGTTTGCCTGTTCCAAATAAAGGTTCAGCGGCGTCATCCGGCGTTCCATATACAAATGTCGGATCACCAACTGATCGCCCAGATCCTCCAGTTTTTCCGGCACCTCCCGCCAGAGTTCATCCAGCAGTTCCGGGCTGATGCGGTGCTTATCGATGACGAAGTTTTCATATTCCTGCGTATCCGCCATGCGCCCCACACGATCGTGCTCTTTCACCAGTTGATAGCACGCCATAACCCGCTCGGCGCTCACCTCTTTCTGCGGCGCAAAACGATCTTTGATGACTTTAAATACGCGATCGAAGGAAGGCAGCGTAAACACCAGCATCACCATACCTTTCACGCCGGGAGCGATAATAAACTGCTCTTTTGATTCGGCAATGTAGTGCAGATATTCACGGTAATACTCAGTTTTACTGTGCTTCTGGCAGCCGATGGCCAGATAAAGCTCCGCTGTCGTCTTCCCCGGTAAAATGTCACGCAGCCAGGCCACCAGCGCAGACGGCAGCGGAGCATACACCATGAAGTAAGAGCGGGCGAAACCGAACACAATGCTGGCATCGGCCTGGCTGGTTAAGCAGGTATCAATAAATAACGCACCGCGTTCGTTGTGGTGAATCGGCAGCAGGAACGGGAAAACACCGTCAGGGAGCGACAGTTTGCCCACCAGCCAGGCCGCTTTGTTACGATAAAACAGCTCATTCGCCACCTGTAACGTCGCGTGCGCAAGCTGCTCCGTTGAGAAAGTGCGCTGTAAATACGCCGTGATATAGCCAATATCACGCGGCAAATCTTCCCACGGTAAACGCAGCGGCACGTCACCCAGCAGCTTTTCCAGCATGCTCTGCCAGCCGTCAGTGGGCACAAACGTCTTGGCGATAGGCCGGGGAATCTCACGAAATCGCTGTTCAGGCTGAGAACTGAAAACAAACAGTTTGTCAGGCGCCAGTTCCCGATGGTTAAACAGCCGACAGTAGACGGAATTAAAGAAACTCTCTGCAATCTCAAAACGCGGATAATCCGGCAATAAACGGGTGTAGATATGCTTCACGCGAGCCAAAAAATCCGCATCATCGCAGCGAATGCCGGTAATACAGCGCAGCTGTTCGACCACCAGACCAACGTGGTGATCGTATAAATGAATACGCTGTTTCATTGCCTGTTGTACGGCGGGCCAGTCAGCCTGTTCAAAGCGCTGCTGTGCACCCGCCGTCACTTCGAGAAAACGTCCATATTGCGCATCAAACCCTTGCAGGATCGTTTGCGCCACCAGCTTTTCAAGGTCACGCGTCATCATGATCTCCAGATGAGACCCGGCCAGCCAAACGCTGACCGGGCAGGATCAGAACTGCTGTTCTTCCGTCGATCCCGTCAGCGCCGTCACCGAAGACTCGCCTCCTTGAATAATGTTCGTCACCTTATCAAAGTAGCCAGTACCGACCTCCTGCTGATGCGATGAGAAGGTATAACCGTCTTTAATCGCTTCAAATTCAGGCTGTTGTACTTTTTCTACGTAGTGCCTCATCCCCTCGCCCTGTGCATAGGCATGCGCCAGATCAAACATGTTGAACCACATGCTGTGGATGCCAGCCAGCGTAATAAATTGGTATTTGTAGCCCATTGCCGACAGCTCATCCTGAAAACGCGCAATCGTGCTGTCATCGAGATTCTTCTTCCAGTTAAAGGAAGGCGAGCAGTTGTACGCCAGCAGCTTACCGGGGAATTTCGCATGGATGGCCTCGGCAAAACGACGCGCCAGCGATAAATCCGGCGTTGAAGTTTCGCACCACACCAAATCGGCATAAGGCGCATACGCCAGACCCCGGCTGATCGCCTGCTCGATCCCGGCACGCGTACGGTAAAAGCCTTCCACCGTGCGCTCTCCGGTGATGAAATCACGGTCATACTCATCGCAGTCGGAGGTCAACAAATCTGCCGCATCCGCATCGGTTCGCGCGACCAGCAAGGTGGGCACCCCCAAAACATCCGCAGCCAGACGCGCTGCAACCAGCTTCTGAACGGCTTCCTGAGTCGGCACCAGTACTTTGCCGCCCATATGGCCACATTTCTTCGCCGATGCCAGTTGATCTTCAAAGTGAACCGCCGCCGCGCCCGCTTCAATCATCGACTTCATCAGCTCAAACGCATTAAGCACGCCGCCAAATCCAGCCTCCGCATCCGCAACAATCGGCAGAAAGTAATCGGTATAACGCTTATCACCCGGTTCAATGCGGTTCGCCCACTGAATCTGATCGGCGCGCCGGAAGGTGTTGTTGATGCGTTCAATCACCGCGGGTACGGAATTCGCTGGGTAGAGCGACTGATCGGGATACATGCTGGACGCCAGATTGGCATCCGCCGCCACCTGCCAGCCGGAAAGATAAATCGCTTCAATACCCGCTTTCGCCTGCTGTAAAGCCTGCCCACCCGTCAGCGCGCCAAGGCAGTTAACGTAGCCTTTGCGAGAATCACCATGCAGCAGATTCCATAACCTCGCCGCACCGAGCTGCGCGAGCGTGCATTCCGGGTTCACCGATCCCCGTAGATTAATCACATCTTCTGCGCTGTAGGGGCGCGTAATACCTTCCCAGCGGGCGGTTTTCCACTCTTTTTCGATATGCTGGACTTGTTGGGTACGAGAGGTCGTCATAGCAGAGGTTCCTTTTTATTATCAGTCAGGATTAATCAAGCAATGCGTAGCCGGGTAGCGTCAGGAAGTCGATCAGCTCATCTTGCGTGGTAATTTTTTCCATCAGCCGAGCGGCTTCATCAAAGCGCCCTCCGCTGAAACGGGCATCACCGAGCTCCTCTTGAATCACAAACATCTCTTCGGCCAGCATTTGGCGGAACAGCGCTTTGGTGATCACACGACCATCGCTCAACGTCTTGCCGTGGCGAATCCACTGCCAGATTGACGTGCGAGAAATTTCTGCCGTCGCCGCATCTTCCATCAGTCCATAAATCGGGACGCAGCCATTACCGGATATCCATGCTTCGATGTACTGCACTGCAACGCGGATATTCGCGCGCATCCCCACTTCCGTTCGCTCTCCCGGACAAGGCTCTAGCAGCTCTTCTGCACGAATAGGCGCATCATGTTCACGGCTGATATCGAGCTGATTTTTACGCTCACCTAACGCCCGATTGAACACCTCCATCACTGCATCGGCCAGCCCCGGATGGGCCACCCAGGTGCCGTCATGGCCATTGTGAGCTTCCAGCTCTTTGTCTTTACGTACCTTATCCAACACCCAATTATTGCGTTCCGCATCCTTACTCGGAATGAACGCCGCCATCCCGCCCATGGCGAATGCACCGCGACGGTGACAGGTTTTGATCAACAGCCGCGAATAAGCGCTAAGGAAGGGTTTTTCCATCGTCACCGACTGACGATCGGGTAGAACGCGATCGCTGTGGTTCTTTAATGTTTTGATATAACTGAAGATGTAATCCCAGCGGCCACAGTTCAGCCCAACAATATGATCGCGTAGGTGGTAGAGGATCTCGTCCATCTGAAAAACGGCGGGCAACGTTTCAATCAACACCGTTGCTTTGATCGTCCCGCGCGGCAGATCAAAACGATCTTCCGTGTAGCAGAAGACATCGTTCCACCAGGCCGCTTCCTGCCATGACTGCGTCTTTGGCAGATAGAAATAAGGGCCACTCCCTTTCTTCAGCAGTTCCTGATAGTTGTGGAAAAAATACAGCGCGAAGTCAAACAGACTGCCGGGAATCGCTTCCCCCTGCCAGGACACGTGTTTCTCGGGCAAATGCAAACCGCGTACACGACAAATCAACACGGCAGGATTGGGTTTCAGCTGGTAGATCTTTCCAGTTTCATTGATGTAGGAAATCGTACCGCGCACGGCATCACGCAAGTTGATTTGCCCGTCGATCACTTTTTCCCAACTTGGTGACAACGAATCCTCAAAGTCCGCCATGAAAACTTTCACGTTGGCATTCAATGCGTTGATCACCATCTTGCGTTCGACCGGACCGGTAATTTCAACGCGACGATCTTGAAGGTCATCGGGAATGCCGCGTATTGTCCATGCCTTTTCACAAATGGAAGCTGTTTCTGAAATAAAATCAGGTAACTTACCCTGATCGATATTACGCTGTTGTACCTGCCGTTCGGCGAGTAATTGATTACGTGCTGGCGTGAAATGTGCGACCAGCTCCGTTAAGAAATCAATCGCTTCTTCCGTAAGAATTTGCTTCTCACCTTCGCCAAAACGCTGACTAAACGCCAATTCTCTGTTTATCGTCTGCTGCATCATTCGTGGTTCCTTTTCAGATTCCGCTTCATTTATCAACAACCGCCAGATCGGCAAATCAGTATGTACATTTCTTAGCCGACAGAATTAAGCGTAATACAAGAAAAAACAAAATCAAAAACAATTTCCATTTTTATGTAAAAACAAAAGTAAGATTTTGATAAAAATGAAGATTAAAATAAAAAAAGAAGAGAAATGACTTTCACCAAATAATGAGAATGGAATGGTTCAGCAGAAAAAAAGAAAGGCACCCTTAAAGGTGCCTCAGAGAAAAGAATTGGGATGAGCTAGTCCAGCGTAGGGTTCATCCTACGTAAATCGTAAGGCGTAATCTGGTAAACATAGTAATTCAGCCAGTTAACAAAAAGCAGATGACCGTGGCTACGCCAGCTCGCTTTCGGTTCCAGCTCAGGATTGTCATCGGGGAAATAGTTAACCGGAACAGTCGGATCCAGCCCAGCGTCACAATCACGGAAAAACTCTCCTGCGAGCGTCAAGACATCATACTCTGGATGCCCGGTAACGAACGCCAGACGTTTATCTTTACTGGCAAACAGGTAAGCACCAGCCTGCTCCGACTCGACCAGAATATCCAAATCCGTATGCTCCCGAATCACATCAACCGGAAAATCTGCATAGCGCGAATGTGGAGCCAGGAATGTTTCGTCAAAGCCGCGGGTCAGCAAAGCGTGAGGTTGCAACGTGTGATGCGAGTAAACACCAGATAGCTTTTCCTTACGGGTCATCTTGGGAATGCCGTAGAGGATATTGAGAGCAGCCTGTACAGCCCAACACACGAATAATGTGGAGGTAACATGCTCTTTTGCCCACTCGATGACACGTGCGATCTGCGGCCAATAGACAACATCACAGAAATCGACCAATCCCAACGGTGCACCGGTCACAATCAAGCCATCAAAATTTTCGTCCTGAATATCGTCGAAATTGCAGTAGAAGTTATTCAAATGCTCGGTTGGCGTATTCTTTGATTCACGGCTATCAATGCGTAGCAGTTGGATATCGATCTGTAAGGGAGAATTGGATAACAAGCGTAGAAACTGGTTTTCAGTCTCGATCTTTTTAGGCATCAGGTTCAGAACCAGCACTTTGAGGGGGCGAATTTCCTGCGTTTTAGCACGCGAGGACGTCATCACAAAGACGTTCTCATTACGCAGAAAATTAACGGCTGGTAACTCATCAGGAACCCGAATTGGCATAACCTTATATCCTCAAAGCATACGTTTAAACGTTTAGACATCCAGATGCCCGAAGATAGCGAGTTTTTGTACTAATGTCGAGCGCTCAACGCATAAGGTGAAAATGTTTCACGAGACACAACACGCTGCATACCATCAGCACGACTTCTGCTGAATACGTTCAAGCGCATAGGAATCACTCAGGGGAACAGCCATAGCAAAAAGCCCCTGTCTTTCGACAGGGGCTTTCCACGTAGTTGATGCCTGGCAGTTCCCTACTCTCACATGGGGAAGCCCCACACTACCA
>NZ_FQWI01000014.1 GCF_900129615.1 Pectobacterium carotovorum
TCGACTTTACCCGTCACCGCAATCGTCTGGCCGGACTCGGCTGCGTTGATGACGTTGTCTGACGTGACATTATCGATAGAAATCGAAGCGACAGGTGCTACGGTATCCACGCCGTAAGTGTGACTGGTATTCGCAGTGGTCGCATTGCCTGCAGTATCGCGTGTGGTGACGGTCGCACTCACATCGCTGTTTGCAGCCAGCACAGAACCGGGAACATTCACGCTCCAGGTTTTACCGTCGGTATTGACGGTCGTCTGGTAGGTCTCGGTACCCACTTTGACGGTCACCGCATCGCCTGCTTTCACGTCGTTATCGACTTTACCGGTCACGGCAATCGTCTGACCCGATTCGCTGGCGTTAATCACGTTATCAGACGTGACATTGTCGATAGAGATAGACGCGGTTGGGGCTACGGTATCAACACCGTAAGTATGCGAAGTATTCGCGGTCGTGGCGTTGCCTGCAGTATCACGCGTGGTGACGGTGGCGGAGATATCTCCGTTGGCTGCCAGCACCGCGCCCGGAACATTGACGCTCCAGGTTTTGCCATCGGTATTGACGGTCGTCTGGTACGTTTCGGTACCCACTTTGACGGTCACCGCATCGCCTGCTTTCACGTCGTTATCGACTTTACCGGTCACGGCAATCGTCTGACCCGATTCGCTGGCATTGATGACGTTATCGCTGGTGACGTTATCGATAGAAATCGAAGCCGTTGGTGCAACGGTATCGACGCCGTAAGCGTGACTGGTATTGGCGGTGGTGACATTGCCTGCGGTATCGCGCGTGGTGACCGAAGCAGAGACATCACCGTTAGCAACCAGTACCGATCCCGGCACATTCACACTCCAGGTTTTGCCATCCGCATTTACCGTCGTCTGGTAGGTCTCGGTGCCGACTTTGACCGTAACCGCGTCGCCCGCTTTCACGTCGTTATCGACTTTACCGGTGACGGCAATGCTCTGGCCGGACTCGCTGGCATTGATGACGTTGTCTGACGTGACATTATCGATAGAGATCGATGCGACTGGCGCAACGGTATCAACACCGTAAGCATGACTGGTATTGGCCGTGGTGACGTTACCCGCGGCATCACGGGTGGTGACCGTCGCACTCACATCACCATTCGCGGCCAGCACGGAACCCGGAACATTTACGCTCCAGGTTTTGCCGTCGGCATTGACCGTCGTCTGGTAGGTTTCGGTACCGACTTTCACCGTAACCGCATCGCCTGCTTTGACTTCATTGCCAACCTGACCAGTGACCGCAATCGTCTGGCCGGATTCAGCGGCATTGATCACGTTATCGGACGTGACATCATCAATAGAAATTGAGGCAACAGGTGCAACGGTATCGACACTGTAAGTGTGGCTGGTGTTAGCTGTGGTAACGTTGCCCGCCGTATCGCGCGTAGTGACCGTCGCAGAGACATCACCGTTAGCAGCAAGTACAGAACCGGGAACATTCACGCTCCAGGTCTTGCCGTCGGTATTCACCGTGGTCTGGTACGTCTCGGTACCGACTTTAACCGTGATGGCATCACCCGCTTTCACGTCGTTATCGACTTTACCGGTCACGGCAATCGTCTGGCCGGATTCGGCCGCGTTAATCACGTTATCGGACGTGACATTGTCGATGCTGATAGATGCTGTCGGTGCAACGGTATCCACGCCGTAAGCATGAGAAGTATTGGCGGTGGTGACGTTGCCTGCCGTATCGCGGGTGGTCACGGTCGCCGAAACATCACCATTGGCGGCCAACACAGAACCCGGAACATTCACGCTCCAGGTTTTACCGTCGGTATTCACGGTCGTCTGGTAGGTTTCGGTACCCACTTTGACGGTCACCGCATCGCCTGCTTTCACGTCGTTATCGACTTTACCGGTCACGGCAATCGTCTGACCCGATTCGCTGGCATTGATGACGTTATCGCTGGTGACGTTATCGATAGAAATCGAAGCCGTTGGTGCAACGGTATCGACGCCGTAAGCGTGACTGGTATTGGCGGTGGTGACATTGCCTACGGTATCGCGCGTGGTGACCGAAGCAGAGACATCACCGTTAGCAACCAGTACCGATCCCGGCACATTCACACTCCAGGTTTTGCCATCCGCATTTACCGTCGTCTGGTAGGTCTCGGTGCCGACTTTGACCGTCACCGCATCGCCCGCTTTCACGTCGTTATCGATTTTACCGGTCACCGCAATCGTCTGGCCGGACTCGCTGGCGTTAATCACGTTATCGGACGTGACATTGTCGATGGAGATAGACGCGGTTGGTGCGACGGTATCGACGCTGTAAGCATGAGTCGTATTGGAGGTGGTGACGTTGCCTGCCGCATCACGCGTGGTGACCGAAGCAGAGATATCACCATTGGCTGCCAGCACAGCGCCCGGAACATTCACGCTCCAGGTCTTGCCATCAGTATTCACCGTCGTCTGATAAGTCTCAGAACCAACAGTAACAGTGATCGCATCGCCCGCTTTGACTTCATTACCGACTTGCCCGGTCACGGCAATCGTCTGGCCCGACTCGCTGACGTTAATCACGTTATCGGACGTGACATCATCAATAGAGATAGAGGCTGTCGGGGCTACGGTATCGACACCGTAAGTGTGCGAGGTATTGGCGGTAGTGACGTTACCTGCCGTATCACGAGTGGTGACCGTCGCTGAGACATCACTGTTCGCAGCCAGCACCGAACCCGGAACGTTGACGCTCCAGGTTTTGCCATCGGTATTGACGGTCGTCTGGTACGTCTCGGTACCGACTTTAACCGTGATCGCATCACCCGCTTTCACGTCATTACCGACTTTACCGGTCACCGCAATCGTCTGGCCGGATTCGCTGGCATTGATGACGTTATCGGACGTGACATCATCAATAGAGATAGAGGCTGTCGGCGCAACGGTATCAACGCTGTAAGCATGAGTCGTATTGGCGGTGGTCACGTTGCCTGCGGTATCGCGTGTGGTCACGGTCGCCGAAACATCGCTATTTGCCGCTAATACAGAACCCGGAACGTTCACGCTCCAGGTCTTGCCGTCGGTATTCACCGTCGTCTGGTAGGTCTCGGTACCGACGTTAACGGTGATGGCATCACCGGCTTTCACTTCATTGCCGACTTTACCAGTCACGGCAATGGTCTGGCCCGATTCGCTGGCATTAATCACGTTGTCTGACGTGACGTTATCGATGGAGATCGACGCCGTTGGCGCAACCGTATCGACACCGTAAGCGTGACTGGTATTCGCAGTCGTGACATTGCCTGCAGTATCGCGCGTGGTCACTGTGGCACTCACATCACCATTGGCTGCCAGCACTGAACCCGGAACGTTCACGCTCCAGGTTTTACCATCGGTATTCACGGTCGTCTGGTACGTTTCCGTGCCGACTTTGACGGTAATCGCGTCGCCTGCTTTAACGTCGTTATCGACTTTACCGGTGACGGCAATGGTCTGGCCCGATTCGCTGGCGTTAATCACGTTATCGCTGGTGACATTGTCGATAGAGATAGACGCGGTTGGCGCAACGGTATCAACACCGTAAGCGTGACTGGTATTGGCCGTCGTGACATTGCCTGCGGTATCGCGCGTAGTGACCGTGGCACTCACATCACCATTGGCGGCCAGCACCGATCCCGGAACGTTCACGCTCCAGGTCTTGCCGTCGGTATTGACTGTCGTCTGGTAGGTCTCGGTGCCCACTTTTACTGTCACTGCATCGCCGGCTTTGACTTCATTGCCAACTTTACCGGTCACCGCAATCGTCTGGCCCGACTCGGTAGCATTAATCACGTTATCAGCGGTGACATTGTCGATGGAGATAGACGCGACAGGTGCTACGGTATCCACGCCATAAGCATGAGTCGTATTGGCGGTGGTCACGTTGCCTGCCGTATCGCGAGTGGTCACAGTGGCACTCACATCTCCGTTCGCAGCCAGCACCGCTCCTGGAACATTCACGCTCCAGGTTTTGCCGTCGGTATTCACCGTCGTCTGGTACGTTTCAGTACCGATTTTTACAGTGATCGCGTCGCCCGCTTTCACGTCGTTATCGACTTTACCCGTCACCGCAATCGTCTGGCCGGACTCGGCCGCATTAATCACGTTGTCTGACGTAACATTATCGATAGAAATCGAAGCCGTTGGTGCAACGGTATCTACGCCGTAAGTGTGGCTGGTGTTAGCTGTGGTAACGTTGCCCGCCGTATCGCGCGTGGTGACCGTCGCACTCACATCACCGTTTGCTGCTAATATCGATCCCGGAACGTTCACACTCCAGGTCTTACCATCGGTATTGACGGTCGTCTGGTACGTCTCAGTGCCGACTTTAACCGTGATCGCGTCACCCGCTTTCACTTCATTACCGACTTGCCCGGTCACGGCAATCGTCTGACCGGACTCGCTGGCGTTAATCACGTTATCGGACGTGACATTGTCGATACTGATAGACGCCGTGGGTGCGATGGTATCAACACCGTAAGCATGAGTCGTATTGGCGGTGGTCACGTTACCTGCGGTATCGCGCGTGGTCACGGTGGCACTCACATCGCCCTTAGCTGCAAGCACCGAACCCGGAACGTTGACGCTCCAAGTTTTACCATCGGTATTCACCGTCGTCTGGTAGGTTTCGGTGCCGACTTTGACGGTAATCGCGTCGCCCGCTTTCACTTCATTGCCGACTTTACCCGTCACCGCAATCGTCTGCCCGGACTCGCTGGCATTGATGACGTTATCAGATGTGACGTTATCGATACTGATAGACGCGACTGGCGCAACGGTATCAACACCATAAGTGTGGCTGGTATTCGCGGTGGTGACATTACCCGCCGTATCACGCGTAGTGACGGTGGCAGAGATATCGCCGTTGGCTGCCAGCACAGCGCCCGGAACGTTCACGCTCCAGGTTTTGCCATCGGTATTGACGGTGGTCTGATAGGTTTCGGTACCGACTTTCACCGTCACCGCATCGCCTGCTTTGACTTCATTACCAACCTTACCCGTCACCGCAATCGTCTGGCCGGACTCGGCCGCGTTAATCACGTTATCGGACGTGACATTGTCGATAGAGATCGAAGCGACAGGTGCTACGGTATCAACACCGTAAGCATGAGTCGTATTGGCGGTGGTGACGTTGCCTGCAGTATCTCGCGTGGTAACGGTGGCGGAGATATCGCCATTGGTGGCAAGAACAGAACCGGGAACATTCACACTCCAGGTCTTACCATCGGTATTCACCGTCGTCTGGTACGTCTCGGTACCGACTTTAACCGTGATGGCATCACCCGCTTTCACGTCGTTATCGACTTTACCGGTCACGGCAATCGTCTGGCCGGATTCGGCCGCGTTAATCACGTTATCGGACGTGACATTGTCGATAGAGATCGAAGCGACAGGTGCTACGGTATCAACACCGTAAGCATGGCTGGTATTCGCAGTGGTCGCATTGCCTGCCGTATCGCGGGTAGTGACCGTCGCCGAGACATCACTGTTCGCAACCAGCACCGATCCCGGAACGTTGACGCTCCAGGTTTTACCGTCGGTATTCACAGTGGTCTGATACGTTTCCGTGCCGACGGTAACGGTGATCGCATCGCCCGCTTTGACTTCATTGCCGACTTTACCCGTCACCGCAATGGTCTGACCGGATTCGCTGGCATTAATCACGTTATCGGACGTGACATTGTCGATGGAGATAGACGCGGTTGGTGCGACGGTATCGACGCTGTAAGCATGAGTCGTATTGGCGGTGGTGACATTACCTGCGGTATCACGCGTGGTCACTGTAGCGGAGATATCTCCGCTCGCAGCCAGCACCGCTCCTGGAACATTCACGCTCCAGGTCTTGCCATCAGTATTCACCGTCGTCTGATAAGTCTCAGAACCAACAGTAACAGTGATCGCATCGCCCGCTTTGACTTCATTACCCACCTGACCAGTCACCGCAATCGTCTGGCCCGATTCGCTGGCGTTAATCACGTTATCGCTGGTGACATTGTCGACAGAGATAGACGCGGTTGGTGCGACGGTATCGACACCGTAAGCGTGACTGGTATTGGAAGTGGTGACGTTACCCGCCGCATCGCGCGTGGTGACCGAAGCAGAGATATCGCCATTGGCTGCCAGCACAGCGCCCGGAACATTGACGCTCCAGGTTTTGCCGTCAGTATTCACAGTGGTCTGATACGTTTCCGTGCCGACGGTAACGGTGATCGCATCGCCCGCTTTGACTTCATTGCCGACCTGACCAGTGACCGCAATGGTCTGACCCGATTCGCTGGCGTTAATCACGTTATCCGACGTGACGTTATCAATAGAGATTGAGGCGACAGGGGGCAAAGTATCGACCGTTACCGCTTCGCTTCCGCCCGTGCCAGGAATGCCCGCAGCATCGGTGTAGCTGCCGTCAGGAATACTGACGCGGACTTCTCCTTCAAAATTGGCGGCTGGCGTCAATGTCGCCGTCCAGCGAGTTGGATCGTTAGGATCCTGCACCAGATTCGTTACCGAGCCGTTTGTTACGGTGATATCACTGAGGTCAAAACCAACGATCGGTTTTGTGAAGACGAAACTTACGGTGCCATCACTGTTTATGACAATGGTGACAGAAGGCGGAGTGGTATCGGTGGAATCCGTTGCCGCAGCCAGCAACGTCGTGGATGAATCTACGCCATCCAGAACGGACGAGGCTCGGTCAGTAAACGATACGCCAGCGGTATCATAGCCAATCGGGGTAGTCACGACCTCGGCCGTCAAATTCAGAACGACCGCTGGATTGAAATGCCCACCACCGCCGTCACCCGCTTCTCCGGTGTCATCATTACCCGCGGCAGTCGCTTCTAATACTTGCGTTGGGTCGGCGCCCTGAGCAATAGCATCTTGTATCGCCGCGACATCATCGGCGACATCCGCATTGGCCTGAGAGGACGCATTGCTAACATCGCTCCAGCGGCTATCGCGCCCCAGATCCAATGTTTTCCCATCCGGTAATGTGATTGAAACCGCGCCGTTAGCGCCGGTCACTACCTCTTCACCGCTGTAAACCCGATCGCCAGCAACCAGCAATCTCTGGCTTCCATCAAGCGCGACGATAAAAACTTGTCCGATAACGAATTTAATGACACCAATCACACCGTTCAAAATACTTTCTCCTTGATATCTATAATTATTTTTATAATGTGGCGATATTGCGGCTATAGATTTTTGCTATCATCCTGATAAGGTTGATTTGCTGTGTGTCATCCTGACATTTTATGAAAAAAAGCGTTACGATAGTGCTGTCGTTATGCGTCAGACGCTTGACTCAATGACTAATATAATAAAAAATTCGGAATATTCTTTCCAGAACTTTACTCATTTAGAGTAAGCCTTATTTTTTCTTGTGCAGGGCGCTTCAGGGAAAGGGATTAACATATTGATATAAATGGAATAAAAGCAAATCAATTCGTTAAGCGTTTATATAACACTCAAACACTTTAATAGGAATAATCACAAATAAAGTTTTTGTGAAGGAAAACTGCTGATGATGCGTAGACACTCTTTTGCTTTATTACCTTTTATTACCCTTTTTTCCACAGCAACGCATGCCGAGACGATTCAGGAAGCAATAAAAAGCACGCTCTATACGCATCCTGAAGTAAGCGCCGCTATTAATAGCCGTTTTTCTGCCGAACATGATTTACGTGCGGCCAAAGGCGGATATCTCCCTTCCATCACGCTAAGTGCAGGTGTTGGCCGCGAAGAGACCGATAGCCCCTCAACACGCGCCAGCACCAATAAGCGCGTTGAGCTCAGCCGTCAGGAATCGAGTATCAATCTAAGCCAAACGGTATTTGATGGTTTCGCCACCTCCAGCGAAGTGGGCAGACAGCGTGCCACGGTCAATTCACGCGCTTATAAAGTATTAAATACCAGTGAGGCAACGGCATTAGATACCGTTCAGGTCTATCTCAGTGTGCTGCAACGTCAGGAATTTGTCCGTCTGGCGGAAGCCAACCTTGCAAGCCATGAGCGCATTTACGATCAAATCAGGCTGCGCAGCGAACAAGGCGTTGGGCGACTGGCCGATTTGGATCAGGCGGAAGCCCGTCTTGCGCAGGCCCGTAACAACGTGCTGACAGAAAAAACCAATCTGGACGATGCAAAAATCAACTACATGAGCATTGTGGGTAAGGTACCAGAGAATTTGGTGATGCCCGATGCTTCTGTTATCAAACTCCCCGCCTCGCTGGAAGAAGCGCTGCGTATCATGCTGGCTAACAGCCCGGCTCTGAAGTCTGCAGAATCAGATATTGAAGCCACTCAGCAGCAGTATGAGACTTCAAAATCAACGTTTTACCCGCGCCTCAATGTTGAGCTCTCTCGCACGATGGATAACAACGTTGACGGAACGCGCGGTCAAAATAATGAGTGGCAGGCGATGCTGCGGATGCGCTACAACCTGTATGAAGGCGGTAGCAGCAAAGCCAACATGGAATCAAAAGCCTATCAGGTAAAAGAAGCACAGGATGTCCGAAATAATGCCCTGCGCCTGCTGAGCGAAGAACTAAAACTAGCCTGGTCAGCGCTAAATAACTCGCGTCAGCAGCTGCCAATTGCCGCCGAATATGCCGACCGCAGTATGAAAGTGCGTACCGCCTATCAGAAGCAATTTGGCCTGGGAGAAAGGACGTTGCTGGACCTGCTGGACAGCGAGAACGAACTGTTCACCGCACAGCGCCGTCTGGTCGAGGTTCGCTTCACCTCCCTCTACACCGAATACCGGATCGCATCCCGCATGGGAGAGCTATTAAACCGTTTAGCGATCCCAGCGCCTGATGCAGGTACCAGCTTGACAAACGTCACCACCCAAGCAGAGTTGCCGAGCCTTAATTAATATATTTCATTGGTCAGACGGCGATAAATTATGGTTTATATGCGGGGAATTACGTTGCGTAAGGGAACGTTTAGTTAAATGAAGCTGCATTCAGTACAAGAGACAAATGGTTCTGATAAATCAGTTGCCCAGGAGTCTATCGTCCAAGAGCCAACTGTCCATGAATCGACTGGTGTTCATGAGCCCATCATTCATGAACACAGTGACCCTCGCAGCCGTCATGACGATCCCTTATTGGATAGCTTGCTGATCCTCTGCACCTTGCAGGGGAAATCTGTCAGTCGTACGACACTCACCGCGGGGCTCCCTTTAGCCAACCAGCGGTTATCGGTAAAATTGCTCCCAAGAGCTGCTGCACGTGCGGGGTTACAAGGACGCGTTCTCAAACGTTCTCTGAATAAAATTTCCGAAATGTCGCTCCCCGCGATGTTGCTGTTACGGGAAGGAGGTGCGGCGATTCTGTTAGGCTGGAATGCTGACGGCAGCGCGCGTCTGATGCCCAGTGAAACAGAAGGCGGAGAAATTTCCGTTGAGCACAATACGCTGCAACAGAATTACCTCGGTCTGGTGATGTTCGCCCAGCCTCGCCATCAGTTCGATCTGCAAAATCCGTCTCTGATCCCCCGAACCAAATCCTGGTTCAAAGATACGCTTAAACTTTCACGCTCACTCTATCTCGATGCCGTCCTCGCCAGTTTGCTGGTGAACATTATCGCGCTTGCCACGCCGCTGTTCGTGATGAATGTTTACGACCGCGTTGTGCCTAATCAGGCAACGGCGACACTATGGGTGCTGGCTATCGGCGTTACCGGCGCGTTTATTTTCGATTTGATACTCAAAACGCTGCGCGGCATTTGCCTCGATATGGCGGGCAAGAAAACCGACCTGATTATTTCCGCCACGTTATTTGAACGCATTACCGGTATGTCGATGAAGGCTCGACCTCCACGGGTCGGGAGCTTTGCACAAAATATTCATGAATTTCAGTCGCTCAGAGATTTCCTGTCGTCACTGACGCTGACGACGCTGATCGATTTTCCTTTTACGCTGCTTCTGCTGCTGGTTATCGGCATCATCGGCGGCCCTCTGGTCTGGGTTTCCATACTGGCCTACCCTATCGCCCTGCTGGCAAGCTGGGCGATGCAAAAGCCGCTGTCCGCGACCATTGAAAAAACGATGCACCTTGCCAGTGAACGGCAGGCTACGCTGATCGAAACCTTGAGCTGTCTGGACGCAATCAAGGTCAATAATGCGGAAAGTGAACGGCAGCACCAGTGGGAACAGACCATTGGCAGCCTGAGCAAGCTGGAAATGCGGGCCAAGGCACTGTCTTCATTGGCGGTAAACCTGACGCAGTGGTTCCAGCAATTTGCTGGCGTTGCCATGATTGTCGTCGGCGTCTATATGCTGATTAACGGCAAACTCAGTATGGGTGGGCTGATTGCCTGTTACATGCTGAACGGCAGAGCGCTCATGCCGTTGGGCCAACTTTCTGGGCTGGTCAGCCGTTACCAACAAGCACGTTTGACGATGCAAACCACCGAACAGATGATGCAGCTGCCACAAGAGCGTAGCGATAACGAACGCCCGCTGAAGCGCGAGAGCATCCGGGGCGGTATTGAATTTCGTGATGTGACGTTTAATTATCCGGAACAAAAAACCAGTTCGCTGCAAGGCATCAGCCTGACCATCGCGCCCGGCGAGAAAGTGGGCGTCATCGGCCGCAGCGGTTCAGGCAAAAGCTCGCTGCAAAAACTGATCGTAAACCTCTATCAGCCTAATACGGGCAATATTCTCATCGACGGCGTCGATGCTCGTCAGTTGGATGTCAGCGATTTACGCCACAATATCGGTTATGTTCCTCAGGATATTCAGCTATTTAGTGGCTCGCTGCGCAATAACCTGATTAGCGGCGCACGCTATGTCGAAGACGAAGCCATGTTGCGAGCCGCAGAAATTTCAGGGGTGAACGAGTTTGCTCGTCTGCACCCCGATGGCTACAACCTTCAGGTGGGTGAACGCGGCCAACAACTCTCCGGCGGGCAGCGTCAGGCTGTCGCGATAGCCAGAGCGCTGCTGCTCGATCCGCCGATTCTGGTGCTGGATGAACCCACCAGCTCGATGGATAACACCAGCGAAGATCGGTTAAAGCAAGCCCTGGCACCCGTGATTGCAGAGAAAACGCTCTTACTGGTCACTCATCGGGTTTCCATGCTGGCACTGGTCGATCGTTTAGTGATTGTCGACAGAGGCAAAATTATTGCTGATGGGCCGAAAGCAATCGTGATGGATGCGTTGAAGAAGGGGCAAATCAATGCGTCTCGGTAAATATATCAAACGAATCAAACGGTATTTTGTCGGCGGAGATGAAGAGAGCCTGCAAACGATGCCAGAAGTGAGCCGGGCAATGGCCGAGGATTCGCCACGTTCTATTCGCTTCACGCTGTGGGCTATCGGTGCTTTTTTCCTGTTTTTCATCCTGTGGGCCGGGCTCGCGAATATCGATGAAGTCACGCGGGGTGACGGTAAAGCCATTCCATCCTCTCGACTGCAAAAAATCCAAAACCTGGAAGGCGGCATTATCACGGAAGTATTCATTCGTGAGGGACAAGTCGTCAATGCAGGCGATCCTTTGCTGCGCCTTGATGATACGCGCTTTGCCTCCAACGTCGGTGAAACCGAAGCTGACCGGCTTGCGCTACTGTCGCGAATTGAACGCCTGAACGCCGAAATCAACGGCCAAGAGCTTGTGCTTTCCGAAGAAATCACGACGCAAGCGCCTAAAATCGCGGCAGGAGAAAAAGAGCTTTATAACAGCCGCCGCCAGCAGTTGCATAATGAGATATCCGGTCTGGAAGAACAGTTGATCCAGCGCCAGCAGGAACTGCGGGACTTCTCAGCCAAAGAGATTCAGTTCCGCAACAGTCTTGGCCTGCTCCAGCAAGAAATTAAAATGTCAGAACCGCTGATCGCGGAAGGCGCGATTTCTAAAGTAGAAGTTCTACGCCTGCGCCGTGCTGAAGTCGAAACCCGTGGCCAGCTTGATTCCATCAAACTCTCCATTCCGCGGGCGGAGTCTGCGATTAAAGAGAGTGAGAATAAAATAGAAGAAACGCGCAGCCGCTATAAAAGCGAAGCGTTATCTCAGTTGAGTGAAGCACAAACCAGCCTGAACAAAATTGAAGCCACAGGGAAAGCGCTCGAAGATCGGGTAAACCGAACGCTGGTCGTCTCCCCGGTTCGCGGTATCGTACAGCAGGTTCTGGTGAATACCATCGGGGGAGTGATTCAACCGGGTAGCGATCTGGTAGAAATTGTTCCACTAGATGACAAGCTGTTGGTCGAGGCTAAAATTCGCCCTCAGGATATTGCGTTTTTACACCCTGGTCAGGACGCCATCATAAAATTAACGGCCTACGACTACACCATCTATGGTGGCCTAAAAGGCCAGTTGGAACAAATCAGCCCGGACACCGTCACTGATAAAGAAGGCAACAGCTTTTATATTATTCGCTTACGGACTGATAAGAATTATTTAGGTTCAGCCGATAAACCACTTCTTATCATTCCTGGCATGGTGGCCTCTGTGGATATAATCACAGGCAAGAAAACTATCCTCAGCTATTTGTTAAAACCGATTATTCGGGCAAACGCAGAAGCACTACGAGAAAGATAATAAAAAAGGCGCCCGACAGAGCGCCTTTTTTATTTCATTTATCAATGATCGTTCATGTTGTGATAAATCTGAGTTTGACTGCGCCCCATGGCTTTAGCTTGGTACATGGCGGAATCGGCATTAATTGCCAGCGTCAGAGAATCGGAGCCGTGTTCTGGATACAGCGCAATACCGATGCTGCACGATATATCCAGTTTTTTCCCGTTGATCTCAAAAGGTTTATTCAATGCGTTATGGATTTTATCTGCAACATAGAGTGTATTATCAATTTCCTTAATACCCTGAAGCAGAATAATAAATTCATCACCGCTACGGCGATATACCGTATCCGAATCCCGAACCGCACCACGCATACGTGCAGCCGCTTCTTTTAATAACAAATCGCCAACAGCATGCCCAAACGAGTCGTTGATCTGTTTAAATTTATCGAGATCCAGGAACATCAGCGCGATTTTTCTACCCGTTTGTTTGGATAGCAGAATCGCCTGTTCCATTTGTTCGGCAAACGTCAGGCCATTAGCCAGTGACGTTAATGAGTCATAGTGCGCCAGTTGCCGATAGTGTTCCTCGCTCCGCCGCAGCATATCAATGGCATGATATCGCTCTATGGCAATCGCAATCAGCTGTGCCGACTTCTCGATAGAGAAAATTTCCTCTTCGGTCGGCACATACACTTTGCGATGATAAACGCTTAAAACCCCTAATATTTCTTTGTTCTGACCAATGATAGGTTCAGACCAGCAGGAACGCAGCCCGGCATATAATGCGAGCCCTTTATATAAAGACCAATGCGGATGCACGGAAATATCGTCAGCAATCACGCGTTTTCCGGTATAGGCCGCAGTACCAAAAGAAGCCACACCATCGGCAATTTTCACGTTGTGAATGGCATTTTTATAAAAACCTGGCAGGCTCGGTGCCGATCCAAGCGTCAAACATTTCTTTTCTTTATCAACGAGCAGTACAGAACAAACGATACGGCCAGGGTTTTTTTCCTCAACGCTGAAAATGATCGCGTCCAGGATATCCTTCAGCGGTGCGCCGCTTGATAACAGCTCCAACGCACGATTGTATGAATTATCATGATGTTCCTGTGATTTCCGCTCGGTAATATCTAACTTAATGCCGACATACTGGGTCGTGTTACTCGCCTTATTATATATTTTAACGATATTGGCCTTTTCCCAATACAACTGACCATCTTTACGCCGATTAACGAACTCACCGCTCCAAACATTACCTTTATTTATGGTAGCCCACAGATCTTCATAGACGCTGGCGTTGGTCATGCCAGAGTTTAATATATTCGTTTTTTTGCCAATAACTTCATCTGGCATATAGCCAGACATGGTAATAAACTGGCGATTGACGTAAATAATTTCACAATTTTCATCTGCGATCATAATTGAGGCAGGGCTATATTCCATCGCAAAAAAAGTCATGTTGAGGAAGTCTTGTTTTTTCTGCTCAGTTTTAAACTTTTGTTTAATTTTTCTATTTTTTACAGAAGAAAACAATAACAATAACAACAGTAGGGTTATTATAATTTCATACACAATAACACTCTCCTCAGGCCCGAGTGGTCCTGATCGTACAAATCACAACGCTGATGACGAAAAATCCCGGTAACAAGCCCCTACCCCGTAGATTTTCAGGATGGGTGCATTTCCGGAGAGCAGAAAGGATGAAAGAAAAAACGCTCCATGAAGCAGGAGTGTTTAGAAACATAGCAACGTAAGCATAAAGCCCTCGCATATGACTGTGCGCAGATAAAAACAACAAATTCAAAAGAGTATCTTAATTTAATAGTAGTAATTGTTCGGGTTATAAGCTTCTCTAATGGAATAAAAGAATATTCCTAAAGGTACATGGCGATATATTCTGAACATCAAATTTTTGTAAGCAAATCAATTATACCAATAAGTATCATTGTTTTAATCAACAAAATCTATCACAAAGTGATTTTTGATCGTTAACAGTAAACATTATATTTTTTTACCATTAAAAATCAAATAATTAAAAGAAAAAAATAAAATCATTAACGCAAGCGTCTGATTATATATGTCATAATTTGATGCAAAATCCGCAGTCCTCCTCCCTGTTGTTTTATTGAAATTAAACACTGCCATAACAAATAAAACAAGAATTAAATAACAAAAATAAAACAAAATACAGCATTATGCCTTGCTAATCAGAAAGGAAAGACAGCCTGTCAGATAGGCGATATTTCGTACAGCGATGAAATATTAGGAAATATAATGAATTAATAGGAAGGAAAAACATTGATGGGCATACAGCGGTACTCTACTGTGTAAAGTGATAGCCTAAACAACAGGTTATCACCTAAAGTTCAAGCTTCAACGTCTCAAAATTCTCAAACGGCTGAGGGCGCGAGAGGTAGTATCCTTGGGCAGCATAAGCATGCGAGGCCTGAACAATTGCCCACTCTTCCTTTGTTTCGATTCCCTCAATGACCACATAATTGCAAAAACGCGATAGCAAAGCGATCAACGCCGGGAAAACGGTTTTCCCTTCACCACTTTGTTGCAGGAGAATGAAGAGCTCACGTGCCACTTTGATGCAATCATACTGAGCCAGCATGAGTGATGAAAAATTCGCCATACCGCAGCCAAAATCATCCAGCCACAGTGTTTGCGCTTCTGGAAGCTTGGTTAAGATTTCTTTTGGCAGCCCTCCCTGATTTTCGACCATTTCAAAACGAATCCAGGGCATTGCCGCGATCAGACGTTTGGCTTCCAGACTATTTTGCAACGCGAGTAGCGTCATACCATCAATATTGACAGAGGCAAAAAGATCGTCACGAGTAAATCGAAAACTCCACTGAGATAAAAGTTGCAGTTGTTCTACAATAATTAAAAGGCGGGTTTCAACATCGATATTCGCGAAGTATTTTTCAGGAGAGATGAACTTTTGCGGCAGGGTAGGAGAAAAAACGGAAGTCAGTAACTCAATAGCCATTAATTTACCTGATGTTCGGTAAATGGGCTGAAAAGTATACCGCCGTTGGCATTGGTGCCAGTAATCAGCGCCTAATGGCTCTGCGTCTCCCTGTTGGAAAAATCCTGCCCCAACCTGATTAAGATGACCTTCCTGCTGCACTATGAGTTCCGCCATTAAACTGACACTATTAGTTATAAAATTATATCATACGGACATGCACCGTCATCGACTCTCCAGATGCAAACTTCATCGGCAATACCGATTAAATCAATGTCCATGATATTACAAAAATAAGTGGTTCAATATCACAACTAAATTTATTTAAATTGTAAATCAATAAATTAAAACCCAAGAAACACAGTCGCACTGGCTGATTCATACAGTTTAAAGGATAGGTATAAAACCAATTTAACGAACAGATGGTAATTTTACCCTGTAACCTCACTATTTATGCAGCCAATGGGTTACATGCTGAAGGCCTCCGAAAACACGCGAAACCCGCAGTAAACGGTCTCGGAAGAAAGGCACATTGAAGGCAGGGGAAGCCGATTTACCAGTATATTCTTCATCAATGACAGTTACGCGTGTTTAAACGAGCATCAACGGGTATAATCTGCGCCCTGTTTGTAAGGTAGAAGAACATCATGGCGTTACTCATCACCCATAAATGCATCAACTGTGACATGTGTGAACCTGAGTGTCCTAATCAGGCTATTTCCATGGGCATGGACATTTATGAAATTGACTCCACCCTCTGTACTGAGTGCGTTGGCCACTACGACACCCCTACGTGTCAGAAAGTCTGTCCGATCGACAATACGATCGTCAAAGATCCAAACCATGTTGAAGGCAATGAGCAGCTGTGGGAAAAATACGTGCTCATGCACCATGCCGACAGGATTTAAGCATCCGTTTACGAACGATCAGCTTTCGATAATCACCGTCGCACAGGCATAGCGTCTTTCGTCAGCCAGCGTCACATGGACGTGTCTGACGCCCATCTGTTCAGCCAGCTCTGCCGCTTTAGCAAAAAACCGCAGGCAAGGTTTACCCAGTTCGTCATTAAAAACCTCAAACTGGTTGAACGCGAGCCCGTTACGGATTCCGGTGCCAAAGGCTTTTGCTGCCGCTTCTTTCACGGCAAAGCGCTTGGCGAGGAAACGAACAGGCTGCTGATGCTGCTGATAATGTGCCCATTCAGCATCCGTCAGGATGCGGCGAGCCAATCGCTCGCCTGAACGTTCAATCACCGCGTCAATACGGGCGATTTCGACAATATCGGTTCCGAGCCCAAGAATCGCCATTAGCGGCGTGCTTCTCGCATCAGGTTCTTCATTTCGGCAACGGCATCCTTCAGACCGCTCATCACCGCACGCCCGATAATCGCATGCCCAATATTCAATTCGTGCATTTCTGGCAAGGCAGCAATCGGCAGAACGTTGTGGTACGTCAGACCGTGTCCGGCATTGACTTTAAGCCCCTTCGCTGCGGCGTAAGTCGCCGCATCACGAATGCGTTCGAACTCATGCTGGCGTGCTTCATCATCTGGCGCATCGGCATACGCCCCGGTATGGATTTCGATATAGGGTGCACCGCTGGCAACGGCGGCATCGATTTGCCGCTTATCCGCATCAATGAAGAGTGAAACCAAGATGTTAGCCTGACTAAGTCTGGCTACTGCGTTATCGATCTTTTCCTGCTGCCCTGCGACATCCAGCCCGCCTTCGGTTGTCACTTCCTGGCGTTTTTCCGGTACCAGACAGCAAAAATGTGGCTTCACTTCACAGGCGATGTTCAGCATTTCTTCCGTGACGGCCATTTCCAGATTCATACGGGTTTGGAGCGTTTCTCTCAGGATCTGTACATCACGATCCGTAATATGGCGACGATCTTCACGCAAATGCACGGTGATGCCATCCGCCCCCGCCTGCTCAGCGACAAAAGCCGCCTGAACGGGATCGGGATACGCCGTTCCACGCGCATTACGCAGCGTTGCAATGTGATCGATGTTAACGCCAAGCAGCAGTTCAGCCATGATAAATCCTCGGTAAAGTCATGCACGATACGTGGCAGTTTACACCGATGTCACGGCGTCAGGGTACTGAGGAGGTGGGATTATTTATCAGAAGATGCGGGTTTGGACAAATTAGCAGCAGGAACAAACTGGCGGAACAGTTCACGACTTTTTAGCGGTTTTCCCCCCAGATACGGCTTTAACGCAATGCGGGTGAAACGCTTTGCCGCCTTCAGTGTGCCGACATCTGGAAATTCACGCGACGCCAGCGAACGTAATTCATGCCCGGTAAAACTTTTGTTATCGACAACCAGACTGGCAATAAATCCCCTTTCCTCTCGATACTGATAAGTCATGGTATCTGCCACCGGTTCGCCGCTACCAGCACAATGCAGGAAATCAACGCCGTATCCCAGATAGCCCAGTAACGCTAATTCAAAGCGTCTTAATGCGGGTTCGGGAGAGGCATCCTGTGCAGCAAGATGTTGTAAACAGTGGAGATAATCGAAGAAAAGAGCGGAGTAATTGGTTTCATGTTCCAGCACGCGAGACAGCAGTTCGTTAACGTATAAACCGCTATAAAGCATCGAGCCAGTCAGTGGTAGCGCGAGCGAGACAGGCTCGGCGCTGCGTAATGTTTTCACTTCTCCCCGCCCACTCCAGCGCACCAGCAGCGGAGTGAAAGGCTGTAAACAGCCTTTCAGGCTAGAGCGTCGGGCTCGCGCGCCTTTGGCAAGCACGCGAACTCGACCACCGCTTTCACTAAACAGATCCAGCAATAAGCTGGTTTCGCTATAAGGTCGCCCATGCAAGACAAATGCGCGCTGCAAGCCTTCCATCGGCGTGAACCTTAC
Source organism: Pectobacterium carotovorum (assembly GCF_900129615.1). Taxonomy (GTDB): domain Bacteria; phylum Pseudomonadota; class Gammaproteobacteria; order Enterobacterales; family Enterobacteriaceae; genus Pectobacterium; species Pectobacterium carotovorum. The sequence goes on from NZ_FQWI01000014.1 coordinate 18,383, forward strand.
CGGTCTTCGCTATAACCCAGGCTGCGCAGGGCACGTTCGTCATCTGCCCAACCGGATTTCACTTTAACCCACAGCTCAAGGTGCACCTTGGCTTCGAACATCTCTTCCATATCTTGACGAGATTCGATACCAATGGTTTTAATTTTGGCACCTTTGTTGCCAATGACCATCTTCTTCTGGCCTTCACGCTCAACCAGAATCAGGCCGTTGATGTCATAACCGCCGCGCTCGTTCGTCACGAAACGCTCGATTTCAACCGTCACGGAATACGGCAATTCTTCACCCAGGAAGCGCATCAGTTTTTCACGAATAATTTCCGATGCCATAAAGCGCTGTGAGCGATCGGTGATGTAATCTTCCGGGAAGTGGTGCGTTGCCTGCGGTAAGTGTTTACGCACAATGCTGGCAATCGTATCGACATTCGTGCCCTTCTCAGCCGAGATTGGAACGACGTCAAGGAAGTCCATCTGTTGGCTGAGGAACTGGATATGTGGCAGCAGCTTAGTTTTATCCGTGACGTTATCGACTTTATTGATCGCCAATAGCACAGGGAGTTTCTGATCGCGCAGCTTATTCAATACCATCTCGTCGTCGTCGTTCCAGTGTGTCCCTTCAACAACGAAAATGATCAGCTCAACGTCACCAATTGAGCTGCTGGCGGCACGGTTCATCAGGCGGTTAATCGCCCGCTTTTCTTCAATGTGCAATCCCGGCGTATCCACATAAATAGCCTGATAAGGCCCTTCAGTGTGAATACCCATGATGCGGTGCCGCGTCGTCTGAGGCTTACGTGACGTAATAGAAATCTTCTGCCCCAGTAATTGATTCAGTAACGTCGATTTACCGACGTTTGGTCGACCAACAATCGCGACAAAACCGCAGTGTGTCTGTACTTCGCTCATTCAAGCTCCAGTTTTTTCAACGCTTGTTCAGCCGCAGCCTGTTCGGCTTTACGACGGCTCGATCCTGTACCAATGACCGACTCACTAAAGCCGCTCACCTGACAGTGGATAGTAAATTCCTGATCGTGTGCTTCCCCACGAACCTGCACCACCAAATACGTTGGCAGAGGTAAGTGGCGCCCTTGCAGAAATTCCTGCAACCGCGTTTTCGGATCTTTTTGCTTATCGCCGGGACTGATTTCATCCAGACGCGTCTGATACCAGTTCAGGATCAAACGTTCGATGGTCTGAATGTCGCTGTCGAGGAAAATGCCGCCAATCAGCGCTTCGACCGTATCAGCCAAGATCGATTCACGACGGAAACCACCGCTTTTTAATTCACCGGGACCGAGGCGTAAGCACTCTCCCAGTTCGAATTCACGCGCGATTTCCGCCAGCGTATTTCCTCGCACCAGCGTCGCTCGCATCCGACTCATGTCCCCTTCATCAACCTTGGGGAAACGGTGATACAGCGCATTGGCGATCACAAAACTCAGGATGGAGTCACCCAGGAACTCGAGTCTTTCATTATGTTTGCTGCTAGCGCTACGGTGCGTCAACGCCTGTAACAAAAGATCGTACTGCTGAAAAGTATAGCCCAGCTTTCTTTGTAAACGATTTATCAGGATGGGATTCATGTGTTACCAATAGATCAACGATGCGTCAAAAACAGCAGCATACGGAACAGCCCTGCTTACCAATTCGGTCAAAACTGTTTCGTTTGCATTGGCTCCCATAGGGAGCCTGCCTTTTTGCCCGTCATACTTCGCGTTGCCTGTACGTTAGCGTGGTTAAAACGCTAACGTGTTGTCCTGCAACTCGTACTATTTAGGGCATGTTCTTTCAAAAAGAGCATTACAGAAAATATTCTACATCGGACAGCATCAGAATGCTGCCTGTATCTTATTTCGGTTAATGCTTACTTTAGTTAATGGATACCACCAATGCGACTCAAACGTACGCCGGTAGGCCATTCACCTTCCTGCTTCTCGAAGCTCATCCAGATAGCGGTGGCTTTACCGACCAGATTTCTCTCCGGAACAAAGCCCCAATAGCGACTATCCAGACTGTTGTCGCGGTTATCACCCATCATGAAGTAGTGCCCGGCTGGGACAACCCATGTCGCAAGCTGCTGCTGCGATTGCTGGTAATAACCACCGAGCTGATCCTGCTGACCCGGCACCAACAGAATATTATGCGTTACATTACCTAATGACTCTTTGCGTGCGCCCATGCGGGTCCCTTCCACGCTGTTGTCATTAGCAGGTACCTCATAAAATCCGCTGCGCGATTCCAGTCCTGGCTGGTTGAAGGTCTGAACAAAATCGCTAGGCTGTACGTTACTGTATGTGACGGCCAGTGCCGTATCGCACGCCTGCTGTCCCTGACAGGATGGACGAATCGTCACCTGCTTGGTTATCGGGTTATAGCTAACGCGATCGCCAGGTACGCCAACCACGCGTTTGATGAAGTCCACTTTAGGATCGGACGGATATTTAAACACCACCACGTCGCCACGCTTCGGATGGCCGGTTTCGATCAGCGTTTTTTGCGTGAAGGGTTCTTTAATACCGTAGGCAAATTTCTCCACCAGAATAAAATCACCGATCAACAGCGTCGGCATCATCGAACCCGATGGAATTTGAAACGGCTCATAAATGAAGGAGCGCACAACCAATACCAAAGCGACAACCGGGAAGACGGACGCTATCGTCTCAATCCAGCCTGGTTGTTGAATCGCTTTCGATGAAACCGCGCCATCAGCCAGATCGGCGCCGCTCATCGCAGCAAATTTCTTCCGGCGAGCGGGTGCCCAGACGAAACGTTCTAAACACCAGACAATCCCCGTGACCAGCGTCACCAATGCCAGAATTACGGCAAACATATTGGCCATGCCAACTCCTCAGAATTTATTTACTGTCTTTGCCGACGTGCAGAATTGCCAGAAACGCTTCTTGCGGCAGTTCGACGTTGCCGACCTGCTTCATACGTTTCTTACCGTCTTTCTGTTTCTGCAACAGTTTCTTCTTACGGCTGACGTCGCCACCATAACACTTGGCCAGTACGTTTTTACGCAATTGCTTAACCGTAGAGCGTGCAATAATGTGGTTACCAATAGCGGCCTGAATCGCGATATCAAACTGCTGACGTGGAATCAGTTCTTTCATCTTTTCGACGAATTCACGACCACGATATTGTGAATTATCACGGTGAGTAATCAGGGCCAATGCATCAACACGCTCGTTGTTGATTAATACATCAACGCGCACCATGTCTGATGCCTGGAAACGCTTGAAGCCATAATCCAGCGAGGCATAACCACGAGACGTTGATTTCAGGCGATCGAAGAAATCGAGTACCACTTCGGCCATCGGGATTTCATACGTCAACGCAACCTGATTACCGTGGTACACCATGTTCGTCTGCACACCGCGCTTCTCAATACAAAGCGTAATCACGTTGCCCAAATATTCTTGAGGCATCAGCATGTGACATTCGGCGATCGGTTCGCGCAGTTCCTGAATATTGTTCAGCGGCGGCAGTTTAGACGGGCTATCCACATAGATGGTTTCTTTAGCCGTCGTTTCTACTTCATACACTACCGTCGGTGCCGTGGTGATCAGCTCCAGATCGTACTCACGCTCCAGACGTTCCTGAATGATCTCCATATGCAGCAGACCCAGGAATCCACAGCGGAAACCAAAGCCCAGTGCGGTAGAGCTTTCTGGCTCATAGAACAGGGAGGCATCATTGAGGCTCAGCTTGCCTAACGCATCGCGGAATGCTTCATAGTCGTCGGAGCTAATCGGGAACAGACCCGCGTAGACCTGAGGTTTGACTTTCTTAAAGCCCGGTAACGCTTTTTCAGCTGGCTGACGCGCCAGCGTCAGGGTATCCCCGACTGGAGCACCCAAAATATCTTTGATGGCGCACACTAACCAGCCTACTTCGCCGCAGTTCAATACATCGCGGTCAATCTGCTTCGGCGTAAAAATACCGAGACGGTCGGCGTTATAAACCTGACCCGTACTCATCACCTTAATTTTGTCGCCTTTGCGCATCGTGCCGTTTTTGATACGCACCAGTGACACAACGCCAAGATAGTTATCAAACCAGGAGTCGATAATCAGCGCCTGCAGCGGTTCGTCTGGGCTGCCTTCCGGCGGCGGGATATCACGTACTAAACGATCCAGAACATCCGGCACGCCAATACCCGTTTTCGCAGAGCAGCGCACCGCATCGGTAGCATCAATGCCGACGATATCTTCAATTTCCTGAGCAACACGATCCGGGTCAGCAGCAGGCAGGTCGATCTTATTCAGAACCGGCACCACTTCCAGATTCATATCCAGCGCGGTATAGCAGTTCGCCAACGTCTGAGCTTCAACGCCCTGCCCAGCATCAACAACAAGCAGCGCACCTTCACAGGCGGCGAGCGAACGGGAAACTTCATAAGAGAAGTCAACGTGCCCAGGCGTATCGATGAAGTTTAACTGGTAGGTTTGGCCGTCCTGCGCTTTATAATCCAGCGTGACGCTTTGCGCTTTAATCGTTATTCCGCGTTCACGTTCCAGATCCATGGAATCCAGAACCTGCGCAGCCATTTCACGCTCGGTTAAACCGCCGCAAATCTGGATAATACGGTCAGATAACGTTGATTTACCGTGGTCGATATGGGCAATAATGGAGAAATTTCGTATATGCTTCATTATAAAAATTTTTCTACCTTGATATTCCTGAAATTCTTGCCGATGGGCATGCGCATAGGTGAAAACAGCAGCGATGTTATTCCACCTGAATCGCAGCATTCTACATGCGAGAGGCGTGAAAACCTAGTCATGTCCGGTGCATTCCCTTTGATTATGACGGTTTTATTTGGAATAGCAGAACAACAAGAGGAAAGCAGGAAGTAAAGTGTCATTACGTGGCAAACATCGTGTCGAAAGATAACAAACAAGTAAGCAATGTTTCCGCACCGCGCGCCGTTTACGCTCAGGTAAACAGGTCAATTTTGTAACAGAGTGCCCGGCAGTGCGATTTGCAGGATAACGGGCTCATAACGCTTATTTTTACCCAACTGTTTAGCCCAGCGCTTCACGCCGATAAACGCCACGCCACCGCCCAGCAGTGCGCCAATAACAGCGGCCAGATCGGTGCCGAATAACGTTTGGCAGATCGCCGCGCCGAGCAGTAGCCCAACCAGCGGAACGAAATAAACCAGAGCAGCGGAAAACAGCAGCCGCCCCTCAGAAATGCCCAACTCCACCTTTTGTCCCACTTCTAAAGGCCGATCGTAAGGAACGTACAGCGTATTTTCAGCAGAGAGCCCAAGCTGACTTAATAAACCGGTTCCACACGACGAGCGGGATTTACAGGTGCCGCAGCCCGAACTTGGCTCACACCGCAGCTCTGCAATTCCATCCTGCCATGACACTACCGTTGCCCACTCTTTAATCACGGTTGCGCCTTCAAAATAATACTGTCAGCCACGCGTTTAGCCGTAGAAGGAGGAATATCGCCGACGACGGTAATCTCTCGGTTGCCTTTCATGACAGTGTGAATAGAGCGTCGCCCCGTGAGCACAGATTGTTCCTCGCTCACGTCAGAAGACGGGCTAATGTTAATCGAAAAGCTGAATAAGCCATCGCTATACAGACGTGTTTCAATCGGGATGGACGAACCGGGCAATACCTTTTTGTTGTGCGACAGCTCTTTCATCCCAGCAGGTAGCCATTCTGGCACCCAGGTAAAATCACCTTTTTCCGCAGCAGGCGCGGGTAGCGCGGGAGGAAGTTTGATACCTTCCAGCGGACGCATCACGCTCACTACATCATCGTCAACAATCAGTGATGTCGTTAAGAATTGTTCCAGCCGTTTGTCGCCATTGCGATCCTGTAAATCAATGCGCAGTGGAAGTTTCGAGTCCGCATCAATCCACACCGTATAGCTGTAGCGTGTGCCATCGCGTGAGATGACCCGAATGCCTGATGCCAGACGATCGGCGATGCGCACCCGCCCATCAGCAGGAACAAAATCATAATAGGGCGATAGTTTCTGAAAATCAGCGAACACCAGAGAAGGGAGAGAGTCAACGATATGATCGCTGGTGAGCGTAAATGGCTCAAAACCAGGATCGAAATAGCTGATTTCATTACCACGCTGCACGATCTCGCGTCGCGGCCCGTCCATAAATAGCAACTGCGCTAAGGCACGGTTATTCACCACAGCATGGCGATACCGTACCGACTCGAACCCTTGCAGGGTAATGTTAATAAAGGAAATTTCGTAATTCTGAGAGCGAATAGCGCCATTCATCTGTTGCAGCAATGCGCCCGGCTCAACATTCTGAGCCGGGGCGAAAGTAGAATAAAGCAGACTGCCAATCAGAAAACAGGCGGCGGACCAAACACGCTTCATTACCGGGGCTGTGTTCCTAATGATTGAGTACCGGGAACCTGAATTGCCGCTTGCTGATCGTCCTGCGGCAGAGCGTGCTCGGCATGCAGCCGGCGCTGTAATTCGTAGTCCTGCAAAATGGCGTTAAGGCGATTGCGCTGCATATCGGATTTCTGTTGACCGCTGTTAGGGGCAACATTTTCTGACGGCACGCCCAGACTCACTGGAGAGGCGGTGCCCATAGCGGGTAAAGTGCTGAACACGCCGGATTCCACAACATGTTCGGAAGCATTATTACCCTGCTGGTAATTTTGTACGCCGACAATCACCGCTAAAGAGACGCAGGCGGCCACACCGACTTGCGTCAGTTGGCTGCCCCACGGGCGGATTTTGTGCCAGAAAGGCATTTTCGTCCACTCGACAGGTTGTGGCTGAGATTCAGGCTGCGCTTGTGGAACCAGACGAACAGGTTCTTTTTCGATTGCAGCGGCAACACGAGAAGCGATGTCCAGATGAATCACGTTTTCACTCACATCACCACGCATCACATCACGAATCAGATGATAACTTTGCCAACTTTGCTGCAACGCGTCATCCCGTGACAGTGCGCCTAACAGTTCGGAATCTACTGCTTCGCCATCCATTAAAGCGGAAAGTTTCTCTTTCTGCATACCGACACCCTTACCTTGTCAAATCCATCATTAGTCATGCGGATAGCTGAAAACGCTCGCTAGCGCTGAATAAGCGGTTGTACTTTATTATCAATCGCTTCCCGCGCCCGGAAAATACGAGAACGAACAGTGCCGACGGGACAATCCATAATGACGGCGATCTCTTCGTAGCTTAAACCGTCCAACTCACGCAGCGTAATCGCTAAACGCAAATCTTCCGGTAAAGACTCAATAGTTCGGAAAACGATGCTTCGTAATTCCTCTGACAACATTAAATTCTCAGGGTTCGATATTTCTTTCAGTGCGCCCGCATTTTCATAGTTTTCCGCGTCATTAGCATCAATGTCGCTGGAAGGCGGGCGGCGTCCCTGAGCTACCAGATAATTCTTGGCCGTATTCACTGCGATACGATACAGCCACGTATAAAACGCACTATCGCCGCGGAATGACTCTAACGCGCGATAGGCTTTAATAAACGATTCCTGTACCACGTCCGGCACGTCCCCTTGGGGAACATACCGCGATACCAGGCTCGCTACCTTATGCTGATAACGAACGACCAACAAGTTAAACGATTTTTGATCGCCTTTTTGGACTCGCTCGACCAGAACCTGATCTGCCAGTTGCTCGCTCATCCGAGGTAATCTCTACTCAAACCGTTCTCCACGCGTAAACGCAAAATAGTACTGCCAGCTATATAAGTCATATTTAGAGCAAGCTCCTCATTAGAACCAAGACATCCAATAAAGTTCCGAGTCATCATTTTTCTTTTGCTTAGCGCCGTTACTCGTCTTTGCGATGCGTATCATGACGCATTCTCTTCATCACACATTGTCTTCATCAAAAATGGTCTTCATCTGAGGCTCTACACTTCTCCGAGGATGATACGATAAATCTGGGATAGGCGCACGATTCAGCATGTCCTACTTTTCGCTTATTTATAGCGTAAACATGGGGCTAAAAACCAATGCAGCAATCAACCATTGGGTGCTACCATCGGATTTCCTCTTCTTTTTGCACCCACGACACGACCATGCAAACGACCACTGAATACGTCTGTGATGTTTTAATCATTGGCAGCGGTGCTGCCGGGCTTTCACTGGCGCTGCGTCTGGCTTCACAAGCCAACGTGACGGTATTAAGCAAAGGCCCACTCAACGAAGGCGCGACGTTTTATGCTCAAGGTGGCATCGCCGCCGTTTTCGATGAAACCGACACGATTGACTCCCATATCGAAGATACCCTGATCGCCGGCGATGGCCTGTGTGAACGGGAAGCCGTTGAGTTTATCGCCAGCAATGCCAAACACTGCGTGCAATGGCTTATCGAACAAGGCGTGCTGTTCGATACCGAAACCAGCACCAGCGGTGAAGAGCGTTACCATCTCACGCGCGAAGGCGGGCACAGCCATCGTCGAATTCTGCACGCCGCGGATGCAACCGGAAAAGAAGTGGAAAACACGTTGGTGCAGAAAGCGTTATCCCATCCGAATATTCGGATTATGGAACGCTGCAACGCCGTCGATTTGATTACCTCGAATAAGCTGGGTCTGCCCGGCACACGCCGCATTGTCGGTGCTTATATATGGAACCGTGAACGGGAACGCGTAGAATCCTGCCGGGCGAAAACGGTGGTTCTGGCGACCGGCGGCGCATCTAAAGTGTATCAATACACCACGAATCCCGATATTTCCTCTGGTGATGGCATCGCCATGGCTTGGCGCGCGGGTTGCCGCGTGGCAAATCTGGAGTTCAATCAGTTTCACCCGACCTGCCTGTTCCACCCGCAGGCGCGAAACTTCCTGCTAACGGAAGCGCTGCGCGGTGAAGGCGCGTACCTTAAACGTCCTGACGGCACACGCTTTATGCCCGATTTCGATGCCAGAGGCGAATTGGCCCCGCGTGACGTGGTCGCCCGGGCGATTGACCATGAGATGAAACGGCTTGGCGCAGACTGCATGTATCTGGATATCAGCCACAAGCCCGAAGCATTCATCAAACAGCACTTCCCCACTATCGATGAAAAGCTACAGTCTCTCGGCATCGATCTGACGCGTGAGCCGATACCCATCGTACCCGCTGCACACTACACGTGCGGCGGCGTGTTGGTCGATCAGCACGGCCGTACCGATCTTGACGGCCTGTATGCGATTGGCGAAGTCAGCTATACCGGTTTGCATGGCGCAAACCGCATGGCGTCGAATTCACTGCTGGAGTGTCTGGTTTACGGCTGGTCAGCCGCAGAGGATATTTTGCAGCGCTTACCGCAAATCAAAGCCGTGAAAAAGTTACCGGATTGGGATGAAAGCCAGGTCGACAACTCCGACGAACAAGTGGTGATCCAACATAACTGGCACGAGCTGCGCCTGTTTATGTGGGATTACGTTGGGATCGTGCGGACGACGAAGCGACTGGAGCGGGCACAGCGCCGCATCCAACTGCTTCAGCAGGAAATCAATGAATACTACTCCCACTTCCGTATTTCCAACAATTTGCTGGAACTACGTAATCTGGTGCAGGTTGCCGAACTCATCGTCCGCTGCGCATTGGAAAGAAAAGAAAGCCGCGGGCTGCATTACACTCTGGACTACCCAGAACAGTTCGATGCCCCAACCCCCACCATTCTGGTGCCGTAGTTCATAAAAAATAACTCATAAAAAATAGTTCACTCAGCAAAGGCAGGCGCAGCAACAAGGCGTCTGCCATCTACATAAAGAGATAAAAATCTTTTGTCAGCCGCTGGAAATCCGTCGAGTAGTACCTTTCTGCATCACGAATTACTAGTGAGGAATTTACAAACTCTCTTTCCTGGCGAGACAGCGCCAGCAAAACGCGATGCGCAGGCTTCTCTTCCTGCTCCGATACGCGAAGCTGCTGGTGAACATACCAATGGTTCTGCTGCGCCAGCGGAATAAAATGCTCAGCAACCTGAACCGGCAGCACCACGCAGAAAAGTCCTTCAGGCATCAGCAGTTGATGAGCACAGCGCAACAGTGCTTCATGGGTTAACAAGGTGGTATAGCGAGCCTGATCGCGTTGAACCGATCCGCACGCGATCCCCGGCGGGAAATAAGGCGGGTTACTGATAATCAACGAATAGTCGGCAGCCCGCGTCTCAGCAAAACTGACGATATCCTCAGCATACACCGTGATTCTGTCAGCCCATGGCGAGGCGGCAACGTTTTCTTTCGCCTGATCGCTGGCGGCGCGATCCAGTTCGACGGCATCAATCTGAACACACGGTTCAGAACGTTGCGCCAGCATCAACGCGAGAAGACCGGAACCGCTACCGATATCAAGGATCCGCGTGGCTGAAGACACCGGCGTCCAGGCGCCCAGCAAAATGCCGTCGGTTCCCACCTTCATGGCACAGCGATCGTGCGCCACAAAGAATTGCTTGAAGGTAAAACCATCCCGACGCAATGTCAGTTTATTATCAGCCTGATGACTCATGAAAATAAGATTCCAAACGTAAACCGCAGTAGCATAGGTGAAACATCAATGCAGGAAAAGTGCCGATGTCTGCTTAAACAGGTGAAGAAACCGACCAATCCGTCTATAATCGGCGCCCCAAATAGAGGTAGACCATGACTGTAACCAATTTTTCCGAGCTCGATCTTGATGAAAGCCTGTTAGACGCCCTGCGCGACATGGGCTACGAGCGCCCAACCGTGATTCAGGCAGAGGCGATTCCTCCGGCGATGGAAGGCCGAGACGTACTGGGCTCCGCGCCAACAGGAACAGGTAAAACCGCCGCCTATCTGCTGCCGGTTTTGCAGCATCTTATCGATTTCCCTCGTAAAAAATCGGGTCCACCTCGTATTCTGATCCTCACGCCAACCCGTGAACTCGCCATGCAGGTAGCCGATCAGGCGCGAGCGTTTGCAGCACATACACACCTGGATATCGCCACGATTACCGGCGGCGTGGCCTACATGAACCACGCGGAAGTCTTCAGTGAAAATCAGGATATCGTCGTCGCGACGACGGGCCGTCTGCTGCAATACATTAAAGAAGAAAACTTCGATTGCCGCGCGGTAGAAACGCTAATTCTGGATGAAGCAGACAGAATGCTGGACATGGGCTTCGCTCAGGATATTGAACACATCGCCGGAGAAACCCGCTGGCGCAAGCAAACGCTGCTGTTTTCTGCGACGCTGGAAGGGGACGCGATCAAAGATTTCGCCGAGCGTCTGCTCAACGATCCCGTTGAAATCGAATCCGATCCATCGCGTCGGGAACGTAAAAAAATTCTGCAATGGTATTACCGCGCCGACGATCTCAAACACAAAACGGCACTGCTCTGCCACCAGTTAAAACAGCCTGACGTAACGCGTTCTATCGTCTTTGTACGCAAGCGTGAGCGTGTGCATGAGCTGGTTGCCTGGCTGCGTGAAGCAGGCATTAACTCCTGCTATCTCGAAGGCGAAATGGTGCAGGCCAAACGTAATGAGGCGATCAAACGTCTCAGCGACGGGCGTGTCAATGTGCTGGTAGCAACGGATATCGCAGCGCGTGGTATTGATATTAACGATGTCAGCCACGTATTTAACTTCGATTTACCACGCACCTCGGACACCTATCTTCACCGTATCGGCCGTACTGGTCGCGCCGGTCGTAAAGGCTGTGCCATCTCTTTCGTCGAAGCACACGACCATCTGCTGCTGGGGAAAATCAGTCGCTACCTGAATGAACCGCTAAAACCGCGCGTCATTGATGAACTCCGCCCAGAGACGAAAGCACCAAGCGCCAAAACGACGGGAAAACCGTCGAAAAAAGTGCTGGCTAAGCGACAAGAGAAAAAAGAGAAGGAAAAAGAAAAGGTTAAGGTAAAAATTCGTCATCGCGATGCTAAGAATATTGGTAAGCGTCGTCAGCCAACGCAGAAAACCGACGAACCCTCTGCCGAATAAAATTTCTATAAAATAGAGACATAAAAAAAGGGAGCTTCGGCTCCCTTTTTGTTAAGGCTTGAGTAACAACTTACAGGCTTGCAGTAAAAGTACGAGCGATAACGTCGCGCTGCTGTTCTGGCGTCAGTGAGTTGAAACGCACAGCGTAGCCAGATACGCGGATGGTCAGCTGCGGATAGTTTTCCGGATGCTTAACGGCATCTTCCAGCGTCTCACGGCGCAGAACGTTTACGTTCAGGTGTTGACCGCCTTCCACACGCACTTCAGGTTTGATTTCCAGCGGAATTTCACGATACTCGATCTGACCCAGATCGCTCACCGGAACGATTTGATCTTCGCTATAACCCGATTTAGCACACACGCAACGCGCCTGTGATTTTTCTTCATCCAGCAACCAGAAGGAATTGATCAGCGCGCTGTCGTTAGCCTTGGTGATTTGAATACCAGTAACCATAATTGCCTCCGTAAAACGGCGTGTTATTGTCTTAGTTAAAAACTAACTGAGTAAAAATCGCTATCAGCAAAAAACTGCTAAATTTCGTAACGATCGTATAAAACCGTTTGTATCTGCCTCTTATATACCAGCCTGATAACCAGACATCCTTGACTTAAGTCAATTTTAAAACCCCGCAATTTGGCTGTCTGATGGCAATATATTGTTTTATATCAATTTTACCAACACACCGAATTGCAAATATTTTTGTAAATTTTCAATTTTTTTTCAAAAAAAGGGGCTTTCATCCCGACAATAGCGGTTACGGTTTTACCTCGGCACGATAGATCGGTAAGCTACCTACAACACCATTCAACCTGTAAAAAAAGAGTGCATGATGGCGACCTCTCTCACCTGGCATGACGTGCTGGCACAAGAAAAGCAGCAGCCTTACTTCATTAATACCCTTGAATTCGTTGGGAAAGAACGTGCAGCGGGTAAAACTATCTATCCCCCGCAGAAGGATGTTTTCAACGCGTTCCGCTTTACTGAACTGCATCAGGTCAAAGTCGTCATTCTCGGGCAAGATCCCTATCACGGCCCGAATCAGGCACACGGGCTGTCATTTTCTGTACGTCCGGGCGTACCCGCTCCGCCTTCTCTGGGTAATATTTATAAAGAATTGGCGAGCGACATCCCTGGATTTGAAATTCCACGACACGGTTTTCTACAAAGCTGGGCAGAGCAAGGCGTTTTACTGCTCAACACGGTATTAACCGTTGAAGCTGGACAGGCGCACTCGCATGCTAATTTGGGCTGGGAAACGTTTACTGACCGCGTCATCGCAGCATTGAATGAACAACGGGAAGGCCTGATTTTTCTGCTATGGGGCTCTCATGCACAGAAAAAAGGCAACATCATTGACCAGCAGCGCCACCATATTCTGAAATCGCCGCACCCTTCCCCACTGTCTGCACACCGTGGTTTCTTGGGCTGTAAGCATTTTTCTCAGGCTAATCAGCTTTTGGAACAGCAAGGGCTGTCGCCAATAGACTGGACGCCAAGACTCCCGGAAGAGGCTTAAGCGATAACGGGTTGGTTGTCTTCAAAAAACGAAGGCGGCCAACTGTCGTTTACAAGGAATTGTTTACAAGAAATAGCTGACTAATGTATTGAGCAAATAAAAACGTTGATTGAATGCAGATATATCGAGAAAGGGATAAATAAGCGTTAATTCGATGATTTGGTGGAGCTAAGCGGGATCGAACCGCTGACCTCTTGCATGCCATGCAAGCGCTCTCCCAGCTGAGCTATAGCCCCACAACGTGTGGAATGTTCGTGATAACCAACCAAACAGAGGGAGTGTTTGGTGGAGCTAAGCGGGATCGAACCGCTGACCTCTTGCATGCCATGCAAGCGCTCTCCCAGCTGAGCTATAGCCCCGTATCTTACAGCATCACCGCGAAGGCGAGTACTGTGCGAACGCGTCGCATAATATGAAACCCGATTCGCAGTGTCAACGGCTAAATCCGGTTATCCGATTAACCGCTGAAAAAGACGCCAAAGGTGAGAAAAAACAGGCGGCAATTTCGATGTCATCTCATCATAAGCACAATAAAAAGCTGCTAACGATAACGCGATTTATTATCATCATTTCACGTTACGCTTCCGCCTCTTATATAAGCCTCATAACATGCGCTATTTTCCTATGATTGTATTTTCTCTGATGGTATCTGCCTCTGGCATGTTGCCTGTTCGGGCGCAGCCAACCATTCCTGATATGACCGAACAAGCAAAAGCTCAATTTGATATCAGGCACGTTGAAATGAAAAGCGATGCACAGCATGTCTATCGGCTTTTCATCGCGCTTCCCCGCCAGCCCGCACCTGAAGGCGGTTATCCAGTTCTGTACATGCTGGATGGCAACGCTCAGTTTCCCGTTGCCGTAAACAGCTACAAGGCAAAAAATGGCGCAGCACCGCTGATTATCGCCATCGGTTATCCAATCGATAAGCCTTATGATGTTCCCGCCAGAACGCGTGACTACACGCCGCCGACAACGCTCACCGATCCAGATTTTGCCGCAGGCGGCGAAGCCGAAGCGTTTTATCAATTCCTGCAATTCACGGTAAAGCCCTGGGTTGAAGCGAACTACGCAGTAAATAAGCAAAAACAAACGCTGGCCGGGCACTCTTTCGGCGGTCTGTTTACGCTCTATACGCTGTTTAACCACACCGAATCTTTCCAGCGTTATGTTGCCGCGAGTCCGTCTATCTGGTGGGGAAATGGCGTCGTGATTCCGGCAAGAACGCCGCTGCTCACTACACCACCGCTGTCAATAACCGTCACGGCAGGGGCAAATGAAGATGAGCCAGCCAAAACGCAGGCGGGTAAACCCGTTGATGAAAAGCGGGCAGAACGGATCAGCCAAAGAAAAATGGTGGAAAGAGCAACGGCACTGGTCGCACAGCTCAATGAACAAGGCACAAAAGCCGACTTTATTCTATTCCCCGGTAAAGGGCACGGCGACGTGATCCCCGATGCCATCGGTAAAGCAGTTGCTATCGCCGGTCAATAATCCCCTAAGTCATAAAATAAGAAGCCCCAGCATTTGACCGGGGCTTCTTGTGTATTCATGCAGTAGGGATTACTGCTGCGCTTCACGCTCAGCAATGAACGCCAACGCTTTATCAATACGCGCCAGCGAACGCTGTTGACCAATCGCGTGCACCGTAACGTCAACGCCCGGAGACTGACCTGCGCCTGTTACCGCAACGCGCAGCGGCATACCGACTTTACCCATGCCCTGACCCAGCTCATCCGCCGTGCCCTGAATGGCGTGGTGGATGTTCTCTGGCGTCCAGCTCGTAATCGCAGCCAGTTTCTCGCGAACCAGTTCAAGCGGCTGACGCGCAACCGGGCGCAGGTGTTTCTTCGCGGCATCGGCGTCAAACTCAGCAAAATCTTCATAGAAATAACGGCAAGAATCCGCCATTTCTTTCAGCGTCTTGCAACGCTCGCCCAGTAAACCAACCAGCTCGCTCAACTGCGGCCCGGTACGAGTATCAATCCCTGCCTGCTCGATATGCCATGACAGATGCGTTGCTACGTATTCTGCGGGTAAATGATTAATATAGTGATGGTTCAACCATTGCAGCTTCTCGGTATTGAAAGCACTCGCCGATTTGTTGACGGCATCCAGCGAGAACAACGATTTCATTTCATCAATAGAGAAGATTTCCTGATCGCCAGAAGACCAGCCTAAACGCACCAGATAGTTCAGCAGTGCTTCAGGCAGATAGCCGTCATCGCGGTATTGCATCACACCGACAGCGCCGTGACGTTTGGACAATTTCTTACCGTCATCGCCCAGAATCATCGACACATGCGCATATTCTGGCACGGGTGCGCCCAACGCTTTCAGGATATTGATCTGACGCGGCGTGTTGTTGATATGGTCTTCACCACGGATAACATGCGTGATTTCCATATCCCAGTCATCGATAACGACACAGAAATTGTAGGTCGGTGAACCGTCAGTACGACGGATAATCAGGTCATCGAGTTCCTGATTGCTGAATTCGATCGGCCCGCGAATGCGGTCATTGAAGATGACCGAGCCTTCCTGCGGGTTGAGGAAACGCACAACATGTGGCTCATTATCGGCATGATGTTCGTGAGAACCACGGCAACAGCCGTCGTAACGTGGCTTATCACCCTTTTCCATCTGCTGCTCACGCAGCGCTTCCAGACGCTCTTTAGAACAGTAGCACTTATAGGCGGTGCCGTTTTCCAGCATCTGGTCAATAACCGCGTTGTAACGGTCAAAGCGTTTAGTCTGGTAGTACGGGCCTTCATCCCAGTTCAGGCTCAGCCAGTTCATACCATCCATAATGGCATCAATCGCGTCCTGAGTTGAACGCTCCAGATCGGTATCTTCAATACGCAGCACGAACTCGCCGTCATGATGACGGGCAAACAACCAAGAGTACAGTGCGGTGCGAGCGCCGCCGACGTGAAGATAGCCAGTAGGACTAGGGGCGAAACGGGTTTTGATTTTCATTTGGGATTACAGCCTTATTACGCAACGGCTGTCGGCATAGACCGACATAAGCTCAGAGAACAAAAGTGGGCAACATTCTATCACTCTGCTTCGATTCCTCAACGCCGTAACATGCCGCACGTGCTTTTATTCTGCTAGCGATAGCAAGATAACAGGCTGAATTGCGCAAGGATGCAGCACCAACGGCGATAAATACGACGCCTTGACTAATTTTGCAACGAACAATCATTTTAGTTTTAAAAAGCGTTGACTCACATTCAAGGATCCCTATAATGCGACTCCACACAGCGGGGGTGATTAGCTCAGCTGGGAGAGCACCTCCCTTACAAGGAGGGGGTCGGCGGTTCGATCCCGTCATCACCCACCAATCTTTACGAAAGTAAAAGTGTCTCGCTGTGTAGAGTAAGAAGATTTGAGATTGGGTGATTAGCTCAGCTGGGAGAGCACCTCCCTTACAAGGAGGGGGTCGGCGGTTCGATCCCGTCATCACCCACCAATCTCATACCAGCTGGTCTTTTTACTAGAATTTGAAGTAAAGGTAGTTCAGAAGTGGGTGATTAGCTCAGCTGGGAGAGCACCTCCCTTACAAGGAGGGGGTCGGCGGTTCGATCCCGTCATCACCCACCACTTCTGCGGGTCGTTAGCTCAGTCGGTAGAGCAGTTGACTTTTAATCAATTGGTCGCAGGTTCGAATCCTGCACGACCCACCACTTCCGCAAAGTGATTCCTCTCTGAAGTAAATCCACCAAAAATTATCTATTGCACGTGTCGTGTAGATGAGAACCTGCGTTCAGGTTCGAGCCGAGCGAAGCGAGACAGCAACGCGTTAGCGTTGACCCCGAAGGGGCGAGGCCAAAGGCCGAGTCATCCTGCACGACCCACCACTTCCGCAAAGTGATTCCTCTCTGAAGTAAATCCACTAAAAATTATCTATTGCACGTGTCGTGTCGATAAAATCCTGTTCGTTTGCTCTACATTAACTTTCCTAGTATTCGATGAAGTACCGCAGCCTTACTCAGCTACGGCACCTAAATATCACGCCAGTACGGCTAAATCAGCAGCATCAAAACCGCGTAATTTATCAGTCTGCCCAGAACGCACTTTTTGCACCCATTGCGCATCAGAAAGCAGGACTCGGCCTACCGCAATCAAATCAAACTCTTCTCGCTCCATCCGTGCATACAGATTGTCCAGTGCCGCCGTACCTGAACCTTCACCGCCAAACGCGGCAAAGAAATCCGAGGTCAGCCCCACCGAGCCAACGCTGATGGTCGCCGCACCTGTCAGTTTTTTCGCCCAACCGGCAAAGTTCAGCCCTTCAGCCCCATCAATCTCTGGGAACTCCGGATCCCAGAAACGGCGCTGGGAACAGTGAAGAATATCCACACCCGCCTCAACCAGCGGTGCTAGCCAGTCCGTCATCTCCTGTGGGGAACTCGCCAGCCGTGCGCTGTAGTCCTGCTGTTTCCACTGACTCACACGCAAGATCAACGGGAAATCCTCGCCAACAGCGGCTCGGACAGCACGGATAATCTCTGCGGCAAAGCGAGAGCGTTCGCGGATCGTTGCGCCACCAAAGGCATCTTCACGCTTATTCGTCCCCGGCCAGAAGAATTGGTCGATCAGGTAGCCATGTGCACCGTGCAGTTCCAGCGTGTCGAATCCCAGTCGTTTCGCATCCGCCGCCGCACGGGCGAAAGCCGCCACGGTATCCGCGATATCTTCTTCCGTCATCACCACACCGCGAGCCTCATCTGGGCCAACCAATCCCGAAGGGCTTTCAACAGGCGCATCAGGCTCCCAGCCGCGACCATGCGTTGATCCCGTATGCCAAATTTGTGGACCAATACGGCCTCCTGCGGCATGAACCGCTTTAGCCACCGCCTCCCAACCTGTCAGCGCCGCCTCACCATGGAAAAATGGAATCCCTGGCGTGTTGCGTGAAGCAGGACGATCGACTACCGTCCCTTCTGTCAGAATCAGCCCGACTCCTCCTTCGGCACGGCGGCGGTAATATTCCGCATTCGCTGGGCCGGGAATCCCCTCTTCCGCCATACTTCGTGTCATGGGTGCCATAACGATGCGATTGGGAAGGGTTAACCCTTTCAACGTGAAGGGACTAAACAGAACATCATCAGACATAAATATTTCCTTTTATGGTTTAACGTCATCGCGGCGTTGGACAATGATTAAAAACTCAATTCATGCAGTTAAGCAACCCCCGTTAGCATCGCATCCCGTAAAGCCCGTAAAGCCCGTAAAGAGAGTGCCACCCTGCTTGCACTTATAGATGATGTATGACATATATAATAAATGTCAATCGACATTTAAAAATGAGGCACGGTATGAAATACACGACTTTTGGGCGCAACACCGGCTTACGCGTTTCCGAACTTGCTCTCGGAACAGGAAATTTTGGCACCGGTTGGGGCTATGGTTCTGAAAAAGATCAGGCTAAACAGGTATTTGATCGTTATGCCAACGCGGGCGGTAACTTCATTGATACGGCGGATGCTTACCAGTTCGGTCAATCTGAGCAAATAGTTGGAGAATTCATTGCCGCAGATCGCGATCATTTTGTTGTAGCGACGAAGTACACCTTAAGCGCCCTACCGGAAGCAGGAATATCTCGAACCGGCAATAGCCGTAAGAATATGATCTCATCGGTAGAAAGCAGCCTTAAGAGGCTGAACACCGATCGTATCGATGTGCTGTGGGCACACTTTGATGACCAATTAACCCCACTGGAAGAGATTATTCGTACTTTCGACGATCTCGTTCGGGCAGGAAAAATCCAGTATGCTGGTTTCTCTAATTTCCCAGCCTGGCGCATTGCCCGAGCAGATACCATAGCGGAACTGCGCGGCTGGTCGCGAATTGCCGGCATTCAAGTGGAATACAGTCTGGTACAGCGCACCGCAGAGCGAGAACTGCTACCGATGGCAGAAGCAATGGGGCTGGCTGCAACGCTTTGGTCTCCGCTGGGTGGCGGCCTGCTGACGGGCAAATACCGTAAAAGTAAGGAAGGCCGTCTGATTGGTTTTGGCGGAAGACTAGTGCACACCGAGCAAGACACAACCTTGTTGGACGAGGTATTTCGCGTGGCAAACGACTTAAACGTCATGCCGATACAAATTGCCATCGCCTGGTTGCGATACAAATCCGCCCGCGCTAGCACCAGCCTGATCCCCATTCTGGGCTCCCGCACACTGGCACAATTGGACGATACGCTGGTTGCATTAGGTGTGACGCTAAGCGACGAGCAGGTCGCACGACTGGACGACGTCAGTGCTATTTCGCTGGGGACACCGCACGATCAGATCGCAGGTACATTGCCGCGGGCTCAAGGGGGCAACAGCGCTCATATTATTACACCGTGGCCGCCACGGGCCTGATCTGGCTATTGATGAAAGGCATCATCTATTGAGTCTGACTTTTTCATACCCTAAGATGATGCCTGACAGAAAGAGGAGAACAGCATGGCCCGTGTATCAAAACAGCAGATGGAGCGTAACCGAGAGGAAATCATTCAGGTTTCTTCACAGCTCTTTCGTGAACGGGGCCTGAACGGCGTCAGCGTGAACGACTTGATGGCCGCGGCCGGCTTAACTCACGGTGGCTTTTATGGTCATTTTGCTTCTAAAGATGAACTCGCCGCCATCGCCAGCCAAAAAGCGCTTGAGGACTCCCGCTCGCGTTGGCAGGAAATAACTCAGCACGCAGATCAACCTGATCTGCAAACGATGGTGGAACACTATCTTTCCCCCGCCCATCGTGACGGCGCTAAGGACGGCTGTGCGCTCACTGCGCTAGCCAGCGACATAGCCAGAGAAAGTGAAGACAAACCGGTACGTGAGGTTTATCTCAGTGGTGTCAGAGCCATGCTGGACAGGCTGGAGTCTCTATCGACAATAGAAGATAAAGAACAACGCCGACTGCATGCTCTGGCGCAATTCGCCCTGTTATCCGGTGCGCTCACGTTAGCGCGAGCAACGGCTGGCGATCCTTTGTCGGACGACTTTCTTATCGCCGCCAAAAAAGCGCTGCTTACCGACGCATAAACAGGTAATGAAACGGAACCTGTCACATCCAAGATAGGTTCCAAACTCTATCCCCTCTAAAACGATTCCCTTTATGCAATCCATTCCTCTGACCTTCAGCCATTCAGACTGCGTTTCTTTTTCATAACATCTTGTTATTGCATTATTCCCATCCATCATTAGACCGCCGCAATTGCGGTGCTATGCTTATCTGCGTTTGCCCTGTTCACGTAATTTTTTGACAGAAAATATCAAATTTATTGGTTTTCTATTCTGTCCCTAAATCGACGACACTGCCGCACTATATAAACAAGCATTCCCAGCATTACCAATCAGCATTTTTGCTCACTTATGAGGTTGTCTATTATGATTTCTCAGTTGAATCAGTGGTTCACGCGTTTAACCGATCATCCTGATGCAGGTAAACTTTTACTGCGTTTAACCGTAGGTATTCTGCTGCTGTTTCACGGCGTAGCAAAAGTTGAGCACGGCGTAGGCTGGATCGTACAGATACTGCAAGGCGCAGGCCTACCTGGTTTTATCGCTTATGGCGTTTATATCGGCGAGGTTGTTGCCCCAATCCTGATTATTTTGGGCGTGTTTACCCGCGTTTCAGGCCTGATTGCTGCATTAACGCTGGTTGTTGCCACGCTAATGGTTGGTACGGGTAAATTCTTTACGTTAACCAAAGTCGGCGCCTGGGCGCTGGAATTGGAAGCCCTCTATTTCTTTGCGGGCATTATCATCATGCTGGTTGGCAGCGGTCGCTACTCTGTTGCTTCCAATCCCGCTTATCGCTAATCCCCGCTATCCGGCAGATATTGACGACAAAAGCAAAAACCCGCGAATTTCGCGGGTTTTTTCATGCCTGAGATCTGCCGATTAGATTTCCCAATCGTGGCTGTAACGCTTAGGTTTGAACTGAATGACATCGCCTTTCTGTAGCCCGTGCAGGCTTGCATCGTCTTTTGCGACTTCTGCTTCAATCAGCTCCGACTGCTCGCCTAGTTTCAGCGACAGACGCGTTAAGGCACCGAGTGGGCGAATATCTCGCACTGTCACTGCCTGATAGCCTTCCTGCGCCTGAACAGACAACGACACCTCATGCGGACGGAACAGAATCGTCTCTTCCGTCTGCGCCACTTTCAGCCGGTTACTGTCGCCAAGGAAATGGTAAACAAACTCACTGGCCGGGTTGTTATAAACTTCCGCCGGTGTGCCGATTTGTTCAATCACGCCTTTGTTCATCAGCACGATGCGGTCGGCGACTTCCATCGCTTCTTCCTGATCGTGCGTCACAAATACCGACGTCAGATCGATATCTTCATGTAGCTGAGACAGCCAGCGACGCAGCTCTTTACGTACCTTGGCATCCAACGCACCAAAAGGTTCATCCAGCAGCAGGATGCTCGGCTCGACGATCAGCGCACGCGCCAAAGCAATACGCTGACGCTGACCGCCGGAAAGCTGTTCAGGATAGCGATCCCCCAGCCAGTCCAACTGCACCAGATTCAGTAATTCATGTACTTTCTTTTCAATATCACTCTTCGACGGGCGGATATTTTTCGGCTTCATTCGCAGCCCAAACGCCACGTTATCGAACACCGTCATGTGGCGGAACAGCGCATAGTGCTGGAATACAAATCCCACGTTACGCTTGCGCACATCGTGAACGGACACATCCTGACCGTGGAAAATAATACTGCCGCTATCCGGCTGTTCCAGCCCGGCGATAATACGCAGCAGCGTCGTCTTACCACAGCCCGATGGTCCCAGCAGCGCCACCAGCTCGCCGCTGTGGATCGACAAATTAATCTCGTTCAGCGCCCGGAACTGACCAAATTGTTTATTAATATTGCGAATCTCAATGCTCATTTTTGGCCAACTCCTGTTGTTTCTCTATTTGCTTCGTCAATCGGCTCTCACTCCACTGGCGTAACAGCAACACCACCAGTGACATAATTAGCAGCAGGATCGCCACGCTGAAAGCCGCAACGATGTTGTACTCGTTATAAAGAATTTCGATATGCAGCGGTAGCGTGTTCGTCAGGCCGCGAATATGGCCGGAAATAACGGAAACAGCGCCGAATTCCCCCATCGCACGCGCGGTACACAGCACCACACCGTAGATCAGCGCCCATTTCACATTCGGTAGCGTGATGTGCCAGAACATTTGCCAGCCATTCGCCCCCAGCAATCGCGCCGCTTCTTCTTCCTGCGAGCCCTGCTCTTCCATCAGCGGAATCAGCTCACGGGCAACATAAGGCAGCGTAACGAAAATTGTCGCCAGTACGATGCCTGGTACGGCGTAAACAATTTGCAGATCGTGTTCAAGCAAGAAGGGATAGATCTTGCTTTGTGCCCCAAACAGCAGCACATACACTAACCCCGCAACCACGGGTGAAACGGAAAATGGCAAATCGATCAGCGCTAGCAGGAAGCTCTTGCCACGAAATTCGAATTTCGTCACGCACCACGCCGTCGCCAGCCCGAATACCACGTTTAGCGGCACGGAAATGACGGTCGCAAGCAGCGTCAGCTTAAGCGCAGAGATCGCATCCGGTTCGGTAATCGCGTCCCAAAATGCGCCGACACCTTTATCCAGCCCCTGAGTCACCACCATCATCAGCGGCAGCACCAGAATCAGGAAAAAGACGACCCACGCTAATGAAACCAGAATGTAATAGGCGGCGGGCTGTTTTTTTCTTTTAGCCGCGCTGGCCTGAGCGGAAATAACCTGTTCCATGACGACCAGCCCTTACAGTTTCGGTTGAATGCGGCGCTGCAACACGTTAATCAGCAGCAGCATAATGAAAGAAACCAGCAGCATGAACACGCCGATACCGGTTGCGCCTTTGTAGTCGTACTGATCGAGCTTGGAGACGATCAGCAGCGGCAGGATTTCGGTTTTAAACGGAATATTTCCCGCGATAAACACCACGGAACCGTATTCCCCGACGCCGCGGGCAAAGGCCAGCGCAAAGCCCGTCAGCCACGCGGGTAACAGCGCAGGAAGCAGAACATGGCGGAAAACCTGAAGCGGGCGCGCGCCAAGGCAGGCAGCGGCTTCTTCCACTTCTTTGGGAATATCGGCCAACACCGGTTGCAGCGTTCTGACCACGAAAGGCAGCGTGACGAAGATCAGCGCTAGCGTGATGCCAATACCGGTATAGGCAATTTTGAACGGAAACAGCGAACCAATCAGGCCATTCGGCGCATACAACGCCGTCAACGCAATCCCCGCCACGGCGGTTGGCAGCGCAAAGGGCATGTCGATCATGGCATCGATCACTTTACGGCCGGGAAAGGTATAACGCACGAGCACCCAAGCCAGCAGCGTCCCGAGAATACCGTTAATAAACGCCGCAGCCAGCGCCGTACCAAACGAAAGCCGCAGGGAGAAAAGCACCTGGCGGCTGGTTATCAGATCCCAAAACTGACCGAACGTTAGTTGGCTGGCATACAAAAACATCCCCGCCAACGGAATGAGGACTATTAATCCTAAATAGCTCAGGCTAAACCCTAACGTTAGCCCGAAACCGGGAATCACTGAGGAAGAACGTTGTGACATACCGTGCCTTTAATTTTCATACTCACTATCCAGCCAACAACTGCTTGCCGACGCGCGCTACCTGACAGAACGTTTCAGGCGGCAGGTCCTCTGCCTTTTTTAACCTGAAAAAAGCCGCTATTGTGATAGCGGCCTTAATCCGTCAGACGTTAAAACTTACTTATTGATCTCTTTAAAGATAGCGTCGAACACGCCGCCGTCGTTAAAGTATTTTTCCTGTGCCGCTTTCCAGCCGCCGAAATCCTTATCAATCGTCACCAGATTCACCGGTGCAAACTGATCTTTAAACTCTTCGGCAATCTTGGCGTTACGTGGGCGATAGAAGTTTTTACCGATAATACGCTGCGCTTCATCGCTGTAGAGGTATTGCAGATAGGCTTCAGCCTGTTTCTGCGTCCCTTTACGCTCA
Source organism: Pectobacterium carotovorum (assembly GCF_900129615.1). GTDB lineage: Bacteria > Pseudomonadota > Gammaproteobacteria > Enterobacterales > Enterobacteriaceae > Pectobacterium > Pectobacterium carotovorum. The sequence goes on from NZ_FQWI01000014.1 coordinate 42,820, forward strand.
ACCACCTTGTCGACAACGGCAACCGGCGGTTCAGCCAGAATCGACAGAGACGGTGTCACGATCTCAAGCTGATCGCCGCCCTGCTCTTGCAGAGACAGATACGCTTCGTTTTCCCACGCCAACAGCACATCGCCTAGCTGACGTTGCACAAAGCTGATGGTTGCTCCACGCGCACCGGTATCCAGTACTGGCGCATGGCGATACAGTTCCGTAACAAATTTCAGTGCGGTTTCATCATTGCCGCCCGGTTGCGCTTTGGCATAAGCCCATGCAGCCAGGAAGTTCCAACGCGCGCCGCCGGAGGTTTTCGGGTTTGGCGTGATCACTTCAACGCCCGGCTTCACCAGGTCGTTCCAGTCTTTGATTTGCTTTGGATTCCCTTTACGCACCAGAAAAACGATGGTGGAGGTGTAAGGGGTGCTGTTGTCAGGCAGACGTGCCTGCCATTTAGGGTCGATCAGCTGTTGGTTCAGGTTTAATGCATCAATATCACCAGCCAGTGCCAGCGTCACCACGTCGGCCTGCAAGCCGTCAATCACCGAACGCGCCTGCTTTCCAGAACCGCCGTGCGAATTTTTGATGGTGATATCTTCACCCGTGGTCGCTTTCCAATGCTTAATAAACGCCGCATTGTATTGCTGATACAGTTCACGCGTCGGATCGTAAGACACGTTTAATAATTCGGTAGCCGCCGAGGCCACACCAGAAAATAACAGCGCTGCCGTAGCAACAGATAACCCCAGACGACGTATTGACATTCTTATCACTCCCTAACCTTAATGCTTGAAAGTATTTAGATAAAATAATGATGAATGTGGCTGGTTAGGCCGTTTATGCGGTTATCGAACTGACAACGACAATATGGGAGTGACAATAGTGGATATAAGGAAGGGGCAAAAATATTGTTTCGCGATAATTTATGCTATCGCGTTATATTGTTAATGGTTATGTAATAGTTTTCAATCTAAGCAATTTTGTTGCAGCGGCAATCTTTTTACGACTGGATATAAGGTAATCCTGATGCCGTGCGGCATCAGGTGAATACGGTAGAGGATAGGCTTAGAAGTATAGGCTTAAACAGGTAGGCACCTTTCTGCCCTACTCTTCTTCATCCAGTTGCAAAGCCACGTACAGCAGCAGACGGTCGTCGAAATTCCCCAGATCTAACCCCGTCAGTTCAGAGATACGATTAAGGCGATATTCCAGCGTATTGCGGTGAATAAACAGCGCTTTCGCCGTCGCGCCGGGCTGGACGTTGTTACGGAACCAGGCACCCAGCGTCCGACGCAGCAGACCATTGCCGTCCATTGCTTTAAGCTTCGAAAGCGGGCGCACCAGTTCGTTCGCCTGCCAGCCACCGCGCAGGCTGTCCAGCAGCACGGGCAACATCAAATCCTGATAGTAATAACAGCGCTGGGCGGGCATACGCTGTTTGCCTACGCTCATGGTCGTTCGTGCCGTGCGGTAAGAGCGCGCGATGCTGCCCGGGCCCGCAAAATAGTTCCCCAGCGCCAGCCGTACCCGCAGCCGACTGCTTTCCGCCATACGCGACATCAGCGTATCCACGCGACGTCGGTGTTCCTCTGCATCCCAGCGCCCGTGGCTGTTCAGCGCCGGTTTTAGCACCACCATTTCCGTCAGGGAAACGATAGCGATCAGGTTGTCGCGCTCCGGCGTGGTCAGCAACGTCTGCAACTGCTGTAGCTCTGCCATAGCGGAATCGACACCGAGCTGCCCGCTGTCGACTTCGATCACCGCAGCGACGCGGGGCTTATTCAGATCGATGCCTAAGCGCTGCGCCCACTCCATGAGAGCGGGAGACAGATCGTCGGTGCGAATCAGGTTCAGCACCAGCTCTTCACGCAGGCGGCTATCCTGCGCCAGCATATGCAGCAGCCTCGCCTGCTCCAGCATCATTTCTGCCGTCATGCAGACGAGCTCGCCGTATTGCCGTAGCTGGCTTGGGTTCCCCGTCAGACCGATGACACCAACAATTTCGCCATCAATACGCAGGGGTAAATTGATACCTGGACGCACGCCGTGCAAGTGACGCGCGACGGCATCATCAATATCGACGACTCGCCCCTGCGAAAGTGCCAGCAGCGCGCCTTCGTGCAGTTCCCCCAATCGTTCCTGATCGCCACTGCCGATAATCTTACCGCGAGCATCCATCACGTTGATATTGCTATCAATGATCTGCATGGTCCGCGCGACAATATCCTGTGCCATCTTGGCATTGAGATGATACGACGCCATTTTTACCTCTGAGAGGAACATTGACAATTGCACCAGCATACCGCCACTCGGTGCGCCACACATTGTGCAAATTAACAAAGAAACGGGAATTAGGTTAAATCTGTGGAAGAACTCACAAAAGCACTTTCAGGAAGAAGCGAGAGGTAGCCGGGCACCCGCGTGCCCGGCCAAAAGACTAACGTAACAAATTGTCTTAAAAGGTAATTATTAACTTATGCGCTAAACAGATCGATTACTGAGCCAGCAGATAAATCGTGCTGTCACCGCGACGCACATTCAAGGCCAATACGGCCGGTTTGCTGTCCAGAATTTTACGCAGCTCGCCAATATTCTGTACCGACTGTTGGTTAACGCCCAGAATAATGTCGTCCTTCTTCAGGCCAATTTTAGCCGCCGCAGAACCGGGTTTAACGTTATCCACCTTAACGCCTTTTTTGTCATCCACCTGAGTATTGCTCAGCTCGGCACCTTCAATGCCAGAGTAGAGATTACCGGAAGCCACCTGAGCCTGATTGCTCTGTTGCAGCGTCACCTCAACCGTCAGCGGTTTACCCTCACGCAGCAGCCCCAGCGCCACTTTACTGCCCACCGGCAGCGACCCAACCTGCGCACGCAGTGCAGAGAAGCTGCTGATCGCCTTACCATTCAGCGTGACGATTACATCGCCCGCCTTGATGCCCGCGTCATCTGCCGCTGATTTAGGTCGCACTTGGCTCACAAACGCACCGCGCTGTGCATCAACCTTCATCGCCTGTGCCAGTTCGGAGTTCAGCTCCGTCCCGGTGATGCCCAGCTCGCCGCGCTTCACTTCGCCAAATTCGACAATCTGTGCCACGACGCTTTTCACCATATTGCTGGGGATAGCGAAACCAATCCCGATATTGCCGCCATCTGGAGCAAGAATCGCGGTATTCAACCCAACCAGCTCTCCGTTCAGGTTGACCAGCGCACCACCGGAATTCCCCCGGTTGATCGCTGCATCGGTCTGAATAAAGTTCTCGTAGTTTTCAATATTCAACCCACTACGCCCCAGCGCGGACACAATGCCCGAGGTCGCCGTCTCGCCCAGACCATACGGGTTACCAATCGCTACCGTATAATCACCAACCCGCAGTTGGTCGGAATCCGCGACCTTAATCGCCGTCAGATTTTTGAAATCTTTCAACTGCACCAGCGCGATATCGGAACGTGTATCTTTGCCTAACACTTTGCCGTCATACTTGCGGCCATCGCTGAGTCGAACCTGAATCTTATCCGCGTTATCCACCACATGACTGTTGGTCACCACATAGCCTTTCTCTGCATTAATCACGACGCCCGCGCCCAGCGCCTGGAAATTTTCCTGCTGCGGTGGCTGACCGTCGTCGTCACCTTCGCCTTGACACATTGGCGATGACTGGAACGGCGATCCCTCCTGACAGAAAGGCGAGTTTTCACCAAAAAACGGCTGAAGCTGCGGTGGGATACCTTCTTTTCCCTCATTGCCCGCATGGGTGGTATGCCCTTCCACATAGATGCTCACCACAGAAGGCATGACGTTTTCCAGCATAGGGGCCAGACTGGGTAATTGACCCGATGACGCGGCAGACGCCGCTGACTCAGCGGCATTCGCCGTGGTGGAGCCCATCGCCATCGCCAGACTTAACGCCAGCGCACTCAGAACCAGTGATTTTCTTTTCATAGGAGGTTATCTCATAGTAATCAACACGCGAGTCTTACGGCCCGTGTACCCGACACCGGGTACACTCAGTGGTCGTGCTGTATGAGATAAATATGGACCAACAAGGTTCCAAAGGGGAAGATCGTGAAGCGTAAGGAAATATTGAACGGCTTTACAAAAGTCGCGATTTCCGTTGCGACCTGTTCATCGCTAATCTGCCGCCATCAGCTTGCGGTATTCGTCGTAGGCGTATAAATCCGTCATACCGCTGATGTAATCCTGAATCAGGCGCGCCCGATAATAATATTCACGGATGACACGCTCGGTTTCGGGTAATCCCTCCAACTCGGTAACTGCTTCGCAATAGGCCAGACAGTGCTTGCTGGATAGCTTGTGGTAAAGCCGCGTTTCAATCGGATAGTGCTTGTGCGTATCGTCACTAACAAGTTGGCTGAAATCCTGATAGGGCATCTCGAGCAGCGGGCTATAAATATCCAGCAGGCCGCGAATCACGCGATCCCCCTGTAGCTCCAACTGTTCAACTTCATGATGGTTAAAAACGTGCTTTAAGGCGACGCGTTTGAAAATGCCTAGCAGGCGGTTCTGCGGACTGTCGTCCTCAAGCAACGCCTGATTGAACGATCCGGCATAGACCTCCGGCAGGTTGTCGATAAAACGCTGCGCGGCATGCGGCACCATCTGCCCCACGGTATGAACACGGAGATTCATGAAGAACTGATCGTCGTGGCTACGCCATTGAAAGCGCTCGCGTTCTTTGTAAGCACGTTCAATTGTTTTAGCGAAGATGTCTTTCTCTGTTCCTGTGCCCCAATTCTCACGCAGACGATCGTAAAGCTCTTCGATCGTGAGGATATCTTTCTCGACCGCATCCTCAAGATCCGCGATGCAGTAGGACACATCATCGGCCGCTTCCATAATGTAGCTCAGCGGATGACGATGAAATTCGCCCATATCCAGCTCTTCACGCAGTGTGGCGACAAACGCTTCCTCTGCCAGATAGTAGCCCGGCTTCTTCATCAAATAATGGTAATCCGCCGGAAGCTCGCCGTGCCAGTACGCAGGGCGGGTATATTTCAGGATACAAGCGACCTGACCATAGGTCAGATTGAGCTTCAGCAACGTATGCACCAGACGGATCGCCTGGGCGTTGCCTTCAAAATGACTCAGATCCTGCCGAATCTGCCCGCGCAGATCGTCCAGTCCATCTTGCTGCATCCGCAGCGTAGGGACTCTACAGTCATCGACGCGTTCCGGGGATTTACTGTCCAGATAGTGGCTATCCAGCAATTTTCTGAACCATTGATTAATCGCGGATTCGCCAAAATGCCCAAACGGCGGATTGCCGATGTCATGCATCAGGCACGCCATTTCGACCAGACTTTCAAACGGCGTTTCTCTGTCGTCCAGACCCAGCGATGTCAGCCGTCCATCGGCTTGCAGACGGTGCAAAATTTCTTTGGCGATATAGCGGCCAACCTGCTGAACTTCCATCGAATGAGTCAGACGGGAGCGGACAGCCGCATTACGTTCTAGCGGAAAGACCTGGGTTTTTTGCTGTAAACGGCGGATGGCAGCGGAGTTAATAATACGACCCCGATCGCTCTCAAACTGGCGCACAATCGCATAGCCATCATCAAGCGTTTTAGACCGGCTAAAATAGCGCTGAAAGCTCATTTTTTTGGCGAAATCGATATCAGACATACGGTTCTCCATGTCATCCCGCTACAGCACAATGATGGACACTCCATCTCATCCCGCTAGCCATGATAGACTAACCCCAGCTACACGCCTTCCATTTATAACAGAATTTGCGGGGAACCTTATGAAAGTCGGTATTATCGGTGCGATGGAACAAGAAGTAACGCTGCTGCGCGATCGGATTGAAAACCGTCAGACCTTCCAGCGTGCGGGTTGCGAAATCTACACCGGACAAATCAACGGCGTAGAAGTCGCGCTGCTGAAATCTGGCATCGGTAAAGTCTCTGCCGCGCTGGGCACCACGCTGCTGCTGGAACACAGCAAGCCAGACGTGGTGATTAACACCGGTTCTGCTGGCGGACTGGCACCAACATTGAACGTTGGTGATATCGTGGTTTCCGATGAAGTGCGCTACCACGATGCCGACGTCACGGCCTTTGGCTATGAACCCGGCCAGATGGCAGGCTGCCCTGCCGCTTTCCCTGCCGATGAAAAACTCATCACACTAGCGCAGGAAGTCATTGCCGAATTACAGCTGAACGCCGTGCGCGGCCTGGTTGTCAGCGGTGATGCCTTCATTAATGGCGCAGAGCCGTTAGCTCGTATCCGCACCACGTTCCCGAAGGCCATTGCCGTAGAAATGGAAGCGACTGCGATCGCCCATGTCTGCCACCAGTTCGCCGTCCCGTTTGTAGTTGTGCGCGCGATTTCTGATGTGGCCGATAAAGCCTCACACCTGAGTTTCGATGAGTTCCTGAGCGTTGCAGCACAGCAATCAACGCGGATGGTAGAAGCGATTCTGGTCAAGCTGGCCGCACGCTAATCGTGATGTTCAGGCTCCTCTGCTGGCTGACCGGGCTGCTGCTCTGCACCGCCGCTTATGCCATTCCGCAGCGTGTGATCAGTCTCGCACCACACGCGACGGAAATGGCCTATGCGGCAGGCATGGGTGAACAGCTGATTGCGGTTAGCGCCTGGTCAGATTATCCACCAGAAGCGAAAAAGCTTGAACAGGTGGCTTCCTGGCAGGGAATCAATCTGGAGCGGATCCTCGCCCTCAAGCCCGATCTGATTCTGGCGTGGCGTGAGGGTAACCCGCAGCGTCCGCTGGAACAGCTCGCCAACTTCTCGATTCCTATCGTTTATCTGGATGCGAAGACAGTAGACGATATCACGGCGTCACTACGACAGTTGGCGACCTATAGCCGCCACCCTGAACAAGCCGAACAAGCAGCAACAAATTTTCAGCAGGAAATAGACAAACTCCAGCACGCTGGCGAGAGGCATAACGCCGCGCCATTGCGGGTATTCCTTCAATTTGGCACTCAGCCGCTGTTTACTTCTTCGAAAGCAACGCTGCAAAGCCAGATCGTTTCACTGTGTGGTGCCGAAAATGTCTTTAGCGACAGTCCGGTGCCCTGGCCGCAGGTCAGTCGTGAACAGGTGTTAAGACGCGAGCCGCAGGCCATTATTGTCGGCGGTGCGCCAGAGAGGATTGCCAGTGTGCAGGCGTTTTGGCAGCCGCAATTAGCGGTTCCGGTAATTACCGTCAATGAAGACTGGTTTAGCCGCAGCGGCCCTCGTTTACTATTGGCAGCCCAGCAAATTTGTTCTCAATTAGCAGAGTTAAGACCCACGCTTTCGTCAGCGAAGTGATTGTTAATTAACAGAGTGAAACCATTCCGATAACAATAGCTTCATTAGTATACAAGTTGTAACACTAACAGGCTTTTATTTCGCCAATAGTTGCCGATAATCTGAACGCAACGGTGGAATCATAAACAGCATTCATGGTTTTGATTACCATCTGGCGATAAAGCCAAAGCAAGACGAAATGAGAAAACTTTGAACCGATATCGGTTCTTTTAACACCAGGTAGCTTTAAATATGAAAAATGCGTTGCTTTACGCGGGCTTACTTATGGCGGCCTGTAGCACGGCATATGCAGGGAGTCAGAGTGGGCAAATTAACGCTCAACTGACGATACTACCGGCGTGCGGCGTAACGCCTCAATCCGGTCAATATCAAATGAATTGTAACGTAGCCTCTGTACCACAACCTAAAATTACTGAGTCACGTATTCAGGTCGATCAGGCAAAATTTTCGACTTCTGCGGCAAAAACCGCACAGGGTACGGAAACGCGTCTGATTACGGTCGAATGGTAATCACAGTAAAAACAGGAGGCGTGTTTTCTTAACGCTTCCTATCATTGGCTTATTGTCTGCGATAAAAAATGTCTGCTATAAAAAAACCGTGTCTCGGCAACAAGACACGGTTTTTGTTTTTTTAGTCGGTGAATAACCGCAATGCAGGATCAGACGCTGAAAGAGGAACCACAGCCGCAGGTGGATTTCGCGTTCGGGTTCGTCACGATAAAGCGAGAACCTTCCAGACCTTCGGTATAATCCACCGCACCGCCAACCAGATATTGCAGGCTCATCGGATCAACCACCAGCGCCACACCTTGTTTCTCAATGGTCATATCGCCGTCGTTGATTTGATCATCAAAGGTAAAACCATACTGGAAGCCGCTACAGCCGCCGCCCGTGATGTACACGCGCAGTTTCAGCTCTGGGTTTTCTTCATCAGCAATCAGGTTTTTCACCTTGCTTGCCGCCGCATCGGTAAATTGCAGAGGCAGTGCTGCTATATCATCGCTCATATTTTTACTCCCAACTCAGGGCTTACCAGGTGATAGACCCATATTCATACGCTTATTATCCGGCAGTAAGCGAAAACGTTCAAGATTTGACAGTCATTGTTGAAATAATCGCCGTATTATGCCGTCTCATACACCACACAGCCAGTACTCTCTGTGGGTATGATGCGATGTGTTTTCAAGTGAAAACCCGCACAGCGATTTCATAACGGCGGTCAGTTCATTAGAATACCCCTACATTTTACGATCAAGACCAGTCAGGACCGCGTAATGAACAAATCTGAAAGCCTGTATGCTGCGGCACAGCAACTTATTCCCGGCGGAGTGAACTCACCCGTTCGTGCTTTTAACGGCGTCGGCGGTACCCCGCTGTTCATCGAACGGGCTGATGGCGCTTATCTCTACGATGCTGACGATCAAGCGTACATTGATTACGTGGGTTCGTGGGGTCCGATGGTGCTGGGTCACAATCATCCGGCAATCCGTGATGCGGTAATCGCGGCAGCGGAACGCGGCCTGAGCTTTGGCGCGCCGACAGAAATGGAAGTGCAGATGGCCCGTCTGGTCACCTCGTTGGTGCCCAGTATGGATATGGTGCGGATGGTCAACTCCGGCACGGAAGCGACCATGAGCGCGATCCGACTGGCGCGTGGTTACACGGGCCGCGACAAAATCATCAAATTTGAAGGCTGCTACCACGGCCACGCCGACTGCCTGCTAGTGAAAGCCGGTTCCGGCGCACTGACATTGGGCCAGCCTAATTCTCCCGGCGTTCCAGCCGATTTCGCCCGTCACACGCTGACCTGCGTCTATAACGATCTGTCATCCGTTCGCGCTGCATTTGAACAATATCCTGACGAGATCGCCGCGATCATTGTTGAACCTGTCGCGGGCAACATGAACTGCATTCCACCGCTGCCAGATTTCCTGCCCGGCCTGCGTGCCCTGTGCGATGAGTTTGGCGCCCTGTTTATCATCGATGAAGTGATGACCGGCTTCCGTGTCGCACTGGCGGGGGCGCAGTCGCACTACGGCGTGGTGCCGGATCTGACCTGTCTGGGGAAAATCATCGGCGGCGGCATGCCAGTCGGCGCATTCGGCGGTAAACGCGAAGTCATGCAGGCGCTGGCACCGACCGGCCCGGTTTATCAGGCGGGAACGCTGTCCGGCAACCCGATTGCCATGGCCGCAGGCTTTGCCTGTTTAACCGAAGTGGCGAAACCCGGCGTACACGAAAAGCTCACCGCGTTGACCAATCAGTTGGCTGACGGCCTGCTAGCTGCCGCGCAAGCCGAAAATATCCCGCTGGTGGTGAATCAAGCGGGCGGCATGTTCGGCCTGTTCTTCACGGATGCCGAGAGCGTCACCTGCTATCAGGATGTGATGAAGTGCGACGTCGAGCGCTTTAAGCTGTTCTTCCACATGATGCTGGAAGAAGGGATTTACCTCGCGCCGTCCGCGTTTGAAGCGGGCTTTATGTCGTTGGCACACACACCACAGGACATCGATCGCACCATCGAAGCCGCACAGCTCTGCTTCTCACGCCTGTAAAAGCGTATCTCGACGGCGTCATTCACTGACACTGACGCCGTCGCATTCCCCCTTCTCCCCCCGCCCCTACTTTTTTCACCGAAGCTATCATTCGAGAATGACAAGCCCTCTTAAATTGGTTATGAGTAAGTCTATGTTCCTGAAAATAGCGGAGAGGTCATGTTAAAGGTTCTAGGACGCACGTCGTCGATCAACGTTCGGAAAGTGCTGTGGTTGTGCGATGAGTTGGCGATTCCCTTCGACCGCGAAGACTGGGGCGAAGGCTATAAATCACCGCAGTCACCGGAGTTTTTGGCGCTCAATCCTAATGCCATGATACCGGTGATTCAGGACGAGGATTTCGTCATGTGGGAATCGAACGCGATTTTGCGTTACCTCGCCAACGCGAAGGACGGAGCCTGGCTCTACCCGCAAGATCCGCGTAGCCGTGCTTCGATCGACCAATGGATCGACTGGCAGGCCTCCGAACTCAATCCTTCATGGCGTTACGCCTTTATGTCGCTGGTGCGCCAGTCTCCCGCACACCAGGATCCGACGCTGTTGGCAGCATCCTGCACGCTTTGGTCACGCACCATGGGCATTTTGAATCAGCAGTTGGAGCGAACCGGCCACTACATCGCAGGAAACGCGTTTACGCTGGCCGATATTCCCATCGGGCTATCGGTGAACCGCTGGTATGAAACGCCGCTGGAACACACAGACTATCCCGCCGTCCGCGCCTACTATGAGCGCTTAAGCGCACGCGCAGGCTACCTGACCTGGGGACGCAACGGCACGCCATAAAGCTACTCATAACACTACTCTGCGCTACCCGGCTCGATACCGCTCATCTCACAGGCCAGCGCCCCCGCGCGCTTAAGCGCATACGTATAGCGTTCATCAAACGGGTAGCAGCACGATAGCCGAAGCGCGTGCTTACAGCGGCCGCTCAGCGTATAGAGCTCGCCGGGCGTGACGCAAATCTTCTCTTGCAGCAGACGATGAAATAGCTCAACGCCATCCACGCCGCCCGGTAACTCCAGCCAGAAGACAAAACCGCCCTGCGGCTGCGTCGCGCGTGTCCCCTGCGGAAAATGCCGAGCAATCAGCCCGCGCGCCTCATCCATCTGCGCGGCATAGCGGCGGCGCAGCGTGCGCAGATGGTGATCGTAACCGCCGGACTCCAGAAACTGCGCCAGTGTTTCCGATAGTAGCGCCGATTCCGCCATTGACGATACCGCTTTCAGCCGCGCCACTTTGGCACGGAAACGACCCGATGCCATCCAGCCAATGCGGAAATCGGGCGCCAGCGTTTTCGTGAAGCTGGAGCAGTAGATCACCCAGCCATCGCGATCGAAGGCTTTCACCGTCGGCGACAGCGGCCAGGTAAACTGAAGTTCGCTGTATAAGCCATCCTCGATCAGCGGCACCTGATAATCATTCACCAGCTTTGCCAGCCGCTTTTTATCCGCCAGCGTCATGCTGCACCCTAACGGATTCTGCGCGTTTGGCATGGCGATAATCGCCTGTAATCGCTGTTCTGACAGCAGCAGCTCCAGCGCATCCAGCGCGAGACCGCGTTGCGGATCGGTAGGAATCTCCACCGTTTTCAGCCCCAGACTAGCTAGCAGGGGAAAAAGATAAAAATAGGTTGGCGTTTCCAAGCCCACACAGTCGCCCGGCTGCGTGACCGTACGTAGCGCCAGCTGTAGCGCTTCCATACAGCCGTGGGTGATCGTGATGTCCTCGCGGGTCAATGACATACCCAAATCCATCGCTCGCCGCGCCACTTCACGCCGCAACCGTTCACTGCCTGGCGGCAACGCATAGCGACCAATCAGTTCAGGCTGCCGCCGCAGCAAAGAAGCAGCAATACGGCTGATCTTTTCGGTCGGATAGAAATCGGCATGCTGCGGGCACGCCAGAGAAATGTTGATGTAATCCGGGTGCGTCTGAGCAGCAAAAACGGTATCAATTAGATCCAGTTGCTCACTGCCCGGCACAATCACCTGCGCACGGTGGGGCTTACTTTCCGTCAGCGACGGCAGACGTCCTCGCACAAAGTAGCCGGACTGCGGTCGTGCTTCGATCAACCCGCGATCTTCGAGAATACGCCAGGCATTTAATACCGTGTTCACACTTACCTGATGCGATCCGGCAACGCGACGAATAGAAGGCAGGCGACTTCCCGGCGCTAACGTTCCTTGATGAATAGCCGTGGCGAAGGTTTCCGCGAGCTGTTGATAGAGCGTACTTTCTTGTGAGTCGATGATGGACACAGTTCCCCCGCCAGCCAATGAGTACAGTTAACGATTAATGCATTTTGTACCCATAACAATAATCATTTTGTGTATCTGTAACCATTTCTTTTTTCTGCCTACCATAGTGTTCTCACCCCATCATCAGGATAACACCATGCTCGACCCTTCTTTTTTCAGCTACGTCACCGTCATGTCGATCACGCCGGGGCCCAATAATCTGCTGCTGGCGACGTCAGGCGTCAATTTTGGCCTGCGTCGTACCTTGCCGATGCTGATGGGTATTTTAATTGGCTGTGCGCTACAAACGGCGCTGATGGGCGTGGCATTGGAGCTGTTGCTGAGCTGGCTGAGCATGATCCGCCTGCCCCTCACTGTGCTGGGGTGCGTCTATCTGCTGTGGCTATCGTGGAAAATCGTGCGTTCATCAGCACCGGAATTACAAGGGCGAGTACAGCCGATGACCGTACTGCAAGGGACGTTATTTCAGGCGGTAAACCCAAAAGCCTGGCTGATGTCCAGCAACATCGCGCTGCTGTATACCGCCAGCAACGGTATTTTCCCCACAATGTTCGCCTTTATGGCGCTCAATCTGCCCTGCATTCTAGTGTGGGCCGTGCTCGGCGATCGCATCGGCAAACATCTTCAGGAACCGTGGAAACTGAAAGCCTTCAACGGCATCATGGCACTTTCTCTGGTGCTTACCACGTTCTGGATGCTGGCCGAAGCCATCAACGTCACGGGGTAATCATACGACTTCGGCGGGCTTCCCTCCCCGCCGACGCCCGCGTTATCTCACCTGCTTGCGTAACAGATAAACAAAGTAAGGCGCACCGATAAACGTCGCGAGCAAACCTGCCGGGATCTGCGCCGGAAAGAGGATCATCCGGCCAAACCAGTCAGCAATTACCATCAGTGCCCCACCAATCAGCGCAGAGCTGGCGATTTGCGGCAACACGCGGCTAAAACCTAGCATCCGCGCCATATGCGGTGCCATTAAGCCCACAAAGCTCATCGGCCCAACCATAAGGGTTGCCATCGCGGTCAGCACCGATGCCAGCAGCAACACCAGCAGACGGACTGGCGTGACAGCTACGCCAAGCGATCTGGCCGTTGTCGTACCCAGTGGCAAAATACGCAGCCAGCGCTGACAGAGCGGGACGATCAACAGCAGCAGAACCGCAATCACCGCCGTACGTATCGCGTCAGTCGGTTCGACCGCATAGGTTGAGCCCGACAGCCAGGTCAGCACCGTTCCCATACGCGGATCGCCACTGGCTAACAGAAGCGCAATCACGGTGGAGAACGCCATACTGAGCGCAATCCCCGCCAGCAGCATACGCTGCGTGGAGAACCCTCCGCGACCGGCGATAATCACCATGACCAGCAGCGTTAACGCCGCACCCGCGCTACCGGCCGGAAGCAGCCACACCAAGGCATTGCCGGGAATGAAGAACAGCAAAATAATGACGCCAAACGAGGCACCGGAGCTAATCCCCAGCACTTCCGGGCTCCCCATCGGGTTGCACGTCAGCTTCTGTATTAGCGTTCCCGCCACCGCCAGCATCACCCCGGCAGTTAGCGCCGCCAGCACCCGAGGCCAGCGCCATGAGAGCAACTGCGCTAACACATCGCCACCGCCCCACTGCCAGCCCTCTGCATCTTTCCCTAACATCAGCGCCGCAATCACCACCATTCCCAGCAGCGTGATGCCAAGTACCAGCCACGTTCCCCACAGGCGACGTTCAACCGTCGGCGTGCTATTGCTGTCGACCAGTGCGGGCTGACCACTATTACGCAGGCGCGGAAGCAGCCACAGTAACAGCGGCGCACCAATCAACGCCGTCGCAGCCCCCGTAGGGACGTCAAGCCACACGCGGCTCAGCCAGATAACGCCCTGATCGGCAACGCCGAGCAGCAACGCCCCGAGCAACGGCGCTAATAAAAGACGGTGAAGTAACCGCCGTGCGCCCAGCATTTTCGCCAGCAGCGGCGCAAACAGGCCGATAAAACCGATAATGCCCGCCGCATTCACCAACTGGGCACACAGAAAAATCCCCAACCCAAGCGCACTCAGACGTGCCAGTGACAGCCCAAGCCCCAGGTTACGTGCAACGCCGTCATCCAGCCCCAGCAGGGTTAGCGGGCGAATCAACAATAGCGCCAGACAGAAACACACCAGAAGACGCGGGAGAACAAACTGCACATTGCTCCAGTCCTGTTGGTTCAACACGCCGCTGCTCCACAGGAACAAGCCCTGAAGCTGCTCATGATGGAAAAGCACCAGCAGTTGATTGACCGCGCTACAGTAGAAACTCAGCACCAGCCCCGCCAGTATCAGCGTCACCGGCGATAACCGTTTGCCCCAGGCGACGCCAAACACCAGCGCGCCAACCACCAGCGCCCCGATCATCGCAGCGGCCTGTTGGATCCATACACCACCGGGCAGCGCCAATAGCGTTACCACCGTGATGCCGAGCTGTGCACCCGTGGCAATCCCCAGCGTTGATGGCTCAGCTAGCGGATTACGCAAGACCTGTTGGAACAGCACGCCACACAATCCCAGTCCCGCACCAATCAGCAGCGCCAGTACCATGCGTGGCAACAAACTGTAATGAAACAGAAGCTGCTGCATATTGTTCAAGGCGGGCTGTGTCAGCCCCTGAAGCCACTGCGATACAGGCAATTGCTGCTGCAAGTTGTAGCTGCCCATCCCCAGAATCACGAACAGCAGAAAACCGATTAAAACAACAGGCAGCACCAGCGGGTGCACAGCACGCTTGTGCACGGCGGACAGAGAATTAGGCATGTGTTCTCGCCTCCAGCGCCTGATTTAGTACGCGACAGAAGCGCATCGCCGAGAGCGTTCCGCCATACAGCCAGACGGCTGGCACACGTTGCAAACGCTGGTTACGCACAAACGGCATGGCCTGCCAGAGCGGATTATTTTCAAGCTGGTCAAGTGTGGCGCTATCGCCGTGTTCGAAGCAGAGCACGTTGGCATCGCCGATTTCTGCCAGGCTCTCAATGCCGACAATCGTACTGCCCCAGAAGCTGGTTTCGCTGCGCCAGGCATTCTCGATTCCGATATGATCCATCACTTCCTGAAAAAGGCTGTTCTTGCCGATCACCAACACATGGCGGCTGTCGACCAGCGTGATGAGCAACAGAGGCCGCTGGGTGTAAGGCTGGAGCGTGATTTTTTCCTGCTGGAGAAACTGCGCCAGCTCTGTCAGGTGCCGTTCTCCGGCCGCTTTCATATTTAGCGCATCGGCCAGTTTCATGACCGAGGCCTGTGCCGACGTCAGCGGTTTTCCCTGTTCGTTGCTGAAGCCAAAGCCCAGCAGCGGAGAAATACGGGACATTTTCGCGACCGAAGGGCCGTAGCCTTCAGAGTAAAGAATCAGGGACGGGCGAATCTGCGTCAGCAATTCCAGATTGGGCTCGGTACGCAGCCCCACATCAATCACCGATTCAGGCAGCGCGGGCTCTTTCACCCACAGGTTGTAGTTATGTTTATCCGCAATCGCGAAGGGCGTGATGCCCAACGCCAGAAGCAGTTCAACAGGTAACCACTCCAGCGCCACAATGCGGTTTAAATCGGGAAATGTGGCAGTGGCTCCCCGGCTCGCCGCAGAATAAAACAGCGGGGACAATAGCAGCGCCGTCAGCAAACGACGGCGTAGCGGATCGGGAGAGGATGGAGAAGAAAAACGTTCAGGCATCATGAGCAGGAAAACCGAGTTAACAAACGAAGCTGACCGGCGCGCCACCCGCCGGATGAGGCAGAATGCCCATGGGAATGCCGTAGATATTTTCCAGCACGTCCCCTTGCATGAGCGCGACAGGCTCACCCTGCGCAATCATTTTTCCGCCGCGCAACGCCACCAGATGATCGCAGTAGCGCGCAGCCATGTTGATATCATGCAACACCGCAATGACGGTGATGCCGCGCTCGCGGCTCATACGCTGAATCAGCGCCAGCACCTCAACCTGATGCGCAATATCCAGTGCGGAGGTCGGTTCATCCAACAGCAGGCAGCGGCTGTCCTGTGCCACCGTCATCGCCAGCCAGGCTCGCTGCCGTTCACCGCCGGACAGGCTATCCACCAGACGGTTAGCAAACGGCTTTAATCCCACCAGCGTGATGGCTTCTTCGACCTTTTCCCGATCGGCGCTGCCGAAACGGCCTAATGCGCCGTGCCACGGGTAGCGCCCCACAGCGACCAGCTCACGCACGGTCATCCCTTCGGCAGCGGGAAGCTGCTGCGGTAAATAAGCCACCTGACGGGCGAACAATTTGCTGTCCCAGCTTCCGGTCGCCTGTTCACCCAGCAATGCGGTTCCGCTGCTGGCGGACTGATGGCGACCCAGAATTTTCAGCAATGTCGATTTGCCTGAGCCATTGTGCCCGATCAGCCCACACACTTTCCCCACGGGAAACGTGATAGATAACGGATGTAGCAGCGTGCGCCCGGCGACGGAAAAGCTGACGTCATCCAGTCTGAAGGTGGTGTCAGGCAGTACAGTTTGATTTTGCATAGCGCTTTTGGTTTTTTAATGTCACCGAAGGAAAGGGGTGAGCAGAATTCACTATTTCCGTAATCGTCGATCTAAAAGAGAACGATAATGATTACGATAAAGGCAGCATGATAGGCGCAACGGAATGCCAATCGCAAGACTTTTACCTGTCAGCGCCAGAGTACTCCGGCAGGAAAAGCGGTATCAGGCAGGACATGCCCCTTTCTCGAAAAATGGCAGGCACAAAAAATACCCCCAAATTAATCCTGTTCCTTATACACAAGTCTAGAAGTATCGCGGTTTTTGCCGTGGTCAGGCGTAAAAATTATGCTGAGGCGGTAGCTGGCTTCGGATGAGCCGCAGGACGCGGCGAAAGCTTGCGCCACGTCGGGAACGTGTCGCAAGCGGTCCGCTAAGCCAGATACCGACGAAGGTACCGCGTCAGCGGCATAATTCCCGCCAAAAGCTGGGGTTCATAGGGGGCTGGCGTAGCCCCCTATGTCGGGCGCGTGCTACGAGGTAGCATAAAATAATCGTATTGTAAGCGCACGAAACCGTCTCTCAGGCTGCATAAAAATATGGCTAAGAGACGGCAACCAGTTCAAGCATCGATAGATTATTGACCAAACATTTCTTTGATCCAGTCAGCGACGCCTTCTCCGTTTTGCTGGTCCTGCTGCGCTGAAGGCTGCGGCTGGCTAGCCTGACACAGCGCCTGCGGATTATCCGTCCAGACCGGCAATACGCGCCCGGCGCTGCTGCCGTTGCAGATAAAGTTACCGCTGGCATCTACCGTCATAGTCGTAATGCCTTCCGGCGGCGTCAGCATCAACGGCAGCGGCGTTTGGTTCTCCAGATAGCGACGATAAATCGTCAGCGCACCGTTCGCCCCGGTCAACTTGGCCGGGCCGTTGTTATCGCGCCCTACCCAGCTAATCGCCACTTCTTTACCGTCGATCCCAGCAAACCAGCTATCACGCAGGTCGTTAGTCGTACCGGTTTTCGCCGCCAGATGATAATTCGGGAATTTCACCGCCAGCGAGCGCGACGTACCGCGTTCAACAACCTGCTGCATGCCATACAGCGTCAGATAAGCCGCCTGCGCCGGAACCGCGCGTTCCGCCTGCGGGAAGCTCTGATACAGCACCGTACCGTCTTCCGCAATCACTGAACGCAGTGAGGAAAGCGGTGCACGGTTGCCGCCGCTAGCGATCGTTTGGTATTCCTGCGCCACTTCCATCGGCGTCAGACTGATCGCTCCCAGCAGCATCGCCGGTACAGGCTGGATCACGTTTTCAGGAATCCCTAAACGCTTCAACGTTTCCGTGATCTGATTCAGCCCCACGGCCATCCCCAGATTGACGGTCGGCACGTTCAGCGAGTTTGCCAGCGCATCAACCAGCATGACGCGGCCACGGAACTCACGATCGTAGTTCTTCGGCTGCCACAGCTGCCCGTTAGGCTGTTTGATCGACAGCGGTTCATCCGCCAGCAGGGTATTCAGACGATAGGTGTCCGGCTGGCTCAGCGCGGTCAGGTAGGTCGGCGGCTTCGCCAACGATCCGACAGGACGACGCGCCTGTAGCGCACGGTTAAACCCGGCGTACTGCGTTTGAGCACCACCAACCATCGCGCGGACTTCGCCGCTGAAGCGATCGACAATCACCATCGCCGCTTCCAGATCGCTGACGTTACGGCCTGCACGCAATGCCGGAACCCCGACTTCCACCGCTTTTTCCGCCGCATCCTGCGAGACCGGATCGAGCGTGGTAAAGATTTTCACGCCGGAGAGATCGTTAACCTTGTCGCCAAGCCGCTGTTGCAGTTCCTGACGCACCAGTTGCATAAACGCCGGCTGAGGACTGATGACGCCGCCTTTCGGCTGCACACCCAGCGGGCGCGCACTCAGCATGTTGTACAGATCGGCATCAATAACCTGCTGATTCTGCAACAGACGCAGCACCAGATTGCGTCGTTCTAACGTAATCTGTGGGTTACGCCACGGGTTATACAGCGACGCCCCTTTCACCATGCCCACCAGCAACGCCTGCTGATCGAGGCTCAGTTCATTCACCGGACGACCAAAGTAGTACAGGCTGGCAAGCGGGAAGCCGCGGATCTGATCGTTACCGCTCTGACCGAGGTACACCTCGTTCAGATACAGTTCAAGGATACGATCCTTGCTGTAGCGATAATCCATGATCAGCGCCATATAGGCTTCGTTAGCTTTACGCCACAGCGAACGCTCGTTGGTCAGGAACAGGTTCTTAACCAACTGCTGCGTCAGCGTACTACCGCCCTGTACTGCACGCCCCGCCGTGATGTTCGCTAAGAACGCACGGCCAATGGAGTACAGGCTGATACCATCGTGCTCATAAAAATGACGGTCTTCGGTCGCGACCAGTGTATCAACCAGCAGATCGGGGAAACCAGCACGCGGCACGAACAAACGCTGTTCGCCATTCGGCGACTGCATCATGGTGATCAATTTCGGATCGAGACGGAAAAAGCCGAAGTTACGCTGGTTGTCCAGATTCTGGATCTGCGACAAACGATCGTTGGCAAACGTCAGGCGCGCCTGAATCTGCCCTTCTTTTCCATCGGGGAAATCAAACGGACGGCGCAGCATATCGATGCTGTTGCCACGCACGCTGAATTCACCCGGACGGGTAATGCGGCTCACCTGACGGTATTGCATGCCTTCCAGCAGACTGATCATCTCTTTCTGGCTATAGGCCATGCCCGGCTCAAGGTTAACCATGCGGCCATAGACGGCGGCCGGCAATTGCCAGACTTTGCCTTCAATACGGCTACGGATCTGGCTGTCGAGGTATACGCCATAGATCGCCATCGCTACGGCAAAGATCAGGAACAGCTTGATCGCCAGCCCCAGCCAGCGCCGTCTTCTCTGCGATTTACGCGTCATGGTGTCATCGCCGTCGTAATCATCATCGTCGTCATAGTCGTCCTGATAATCGTCATAGTCTTCATCATCATAGTCGTCATCCCTGCGACGTCGTATGGCCTGCTTACGTTCAGGCTTACGTTTTGGCGCTCTCCCTTTGCGCCCGATAGGTTCGCGGTCATCCCGAGACATTACAATAACTTCTCCATCAGGTTGTTCACGGCTATCTGCTCTGCGCTCAAGCCGCCTACTCTGTTTCCAGCCCCTTTTTTGGGAAAGCGGAAACGTCTGAAATTAGTGATTCTGATATTTCTTGGTACGTCTCGTCGGAGCCGTATTTGCCGGATCGTCCGGCCAGACATGCTTGGGGTAACGCCCCTTCATCTCTTTTTGCACGTCGCGGTAGGTGCCTTGCCAGAATGCCGCTAAATCTCGCGTAATCTGTAGTGGACGCTGTGCGGGTGACAAAAGTTCCAATACCAGCGCCACACGCCCTTCCGCCAGCAGTGGGCTCTGCTGCTCACCAAACATTTCCTGCATCCGCACCGACAGCACCGGTGGCTTATCGTCATAATAGGCGATAGGCAAGCGACTGCCGCCGGGAACCGTATAGTGCGTGGGCAATGCGCTATCCAGCCGCTGGCGCAGCGACCAGTCCAACAGTCGCAGCAGCGCATCACTCAAATTAATTTGGTGCAGCGCCCGTAAATCACGCACGCCAGCAAGTGACGGCAGTAACCAGACTTCCAGCGTTGCCAGCAGCGCTTCATCGTCCACTCGCGGCCAGTCAACTTCCGGCAACCACTGGTGCGCACACTGTAGCCGGGCGCGTAGCTGCAACGCTGCAGCATCCCAGTTTAATGCATCCATCCCCTGCTCCCGAATCCAGGATAACATCGCCTGCTGTAGTGCCTCATCGGATGGCTTATTCAGCGGACGCGTTCGCAGAGTCAGACAACCTATCTGGTCGCGCTGGCTGGCGCGCAGAGTACCCTTTTCTTCGTCCCAGTGCACCACGTTACGTTCATTTATTAATCCGGGTAGCCGCCGTTCCAGCCGTTCAATATCCAGCGGCAACGCCAGCAGGATCCGTGCCTCTGCGCTTTGCTTGTTTTGCACTAATCGATCGTTCTGTAGCAACGCCGGGGTCAGCAACCACTCGGTGCCTGACAGCGCCTCATCAGGCGACATCATCGCGCCGCTGCCGTTAGCAAGCTGGTAGCGCCCATCCTGACTACGCCGCCGGGCGATGCGGTCGGGGAAAGCCTGCGCCAACAGCCAGTCGGCTTCCCCGCCGTCAATGCGTCCTGAGGTCGTCGATAAACGACGCGTCAGCTGTTTTGCCCGCCGTAACCAGTGCGGCAATGGGCGATGCAACCAATCAGCCAGATTGATCGACCCGCTACGTGGCGGCTCTTCGAGTATCGCCGCCAGACATCCAGCCGTGGCCAACGCATCTGAACTTTGCTGTGATGCGGTATACAGCATCGTCGCCAGTCGGGCATCGCAGCCTAACGCGGCTATTTTCCGCCCCTCGGCGGTTAACCTATCCTGCTCATCGGTGATACCAAGCTGGCGCAGCAGTTGACGTGCAGCATAAAGCGCAGGGGCTGGCGGCGTATCCAGCCAGGTTAACTGCGTCACATCAGTGCAGCCCCACTGTAATAAATCCAGCCAAAGGCTGCTTAAATCACTGTTCAATATCTCGGCTTCACTTTGCACCGCCGCGCGCTCTGCTTGTTCACGCGAGCACAGATGCCAGCATATGCCGGGGCTTAAACGTCCAGCACGCCCGGCGCGCTGCACCATCGACGCCTGACTGATTCGCTGCGTCATCAGTCGGGTGACACCGCTTTTCACATCAAAGCTGGCTACGCGCTCAAGGCCGCTATCCATCACCAGCCGGATCCCTTCAATCGTCAGGCTGGTTTCAGCAATATTGGTGGCTAACACCACCTTACGACGGCCCGGTTCCGCGGGCAGAATCGCCTTTTGCTGCTCCGCCAGCGTCAATGCACCATATAAAGGACAAAGATCTGTCTCGCTCGACACGCTATTTTCCAGCAGCGCCTGCACACGGCGAATCTCCGCGACGCCGGGTAAAAACAGCAGCAGCGAACCAGCTTCTTCACTGAGCAAACGCCGTACCTGTCGCGCAACGCCTTCTTCTAAACGCTCCTGATTATTCAGCGGCGCATAACACCGCTCAACTGGATAGCTGCGACCTTCGGAAACCACGCAGACGGCTTCCGGCAGCAGCGTCGCCAGCCGTGCATTGTCGAGCGTGGCGGACATAATCAGCAGTTTTAAGTCTTCACGCAGCCCTTGTTGCACATCGAGCAACAGCGCCAATGCCAAATCGGCCTGCACGCTGCGCTCGTGAAATTCATCAAGGATGATCAGCGCCACGCCTTGCAGTTCCGCATCTTGTTGCAGCAAACGAGTCAGCATGCCTTCAGTGACGACTTCCAGCCTCGTTGCGTCACTCACACAGCTTTCCGACCGCATGCGATAACCGATGGTTTGCCCCGGTTCTTCACCCAGCTGCTGCGCCAGCCGCCAGGCCACGCTCTTCGCCGCCAGACGACGTGGCTCCAGCATGATAATGCGCCCATTCAATTGACCCTGTTGCAGCAACTGCAACGGCAGCCAGGTTGATTTCCCCGCCCCTGTTGGCGCATTGAGCAGCACCTGAGGCGCGTTATGTAGCGCCGTTATAACATCATCCAGCACGGCGCTGACGGGCGGTAAAATCACAGGCTTCTCCGTATAAGGTTAACTTTCAGCGGCGAGCATTGTAGCATCTGGATGAATGTAGCATCTGATGGAATCAGAACAGAGAGATCGCCATGTCAGCCACCCGCCGCCTGTTTTTTGCCTTATCATTCCCGGAAACCACACAGCAAGAGATTATCCGCTGGCGTGCCGAACACTTCCCTCTGGAAGCGGGTCGTCCGGTCGCCGCCGCCAATCTTCATCTGACGCTGGCGTTTTTGGGCGATGTCAGCGAGCAAAAAGCGCAGGTCTTACAGACACTGGCGGGTCGCATCCGTCAACCCGCTTTTTCCCTTACGCTGAATGACGCCGGACACTGGCCGCATCCCGGCGTGGTCTGGCTGGGCTGCCGTCGTGCACCGCGCGGGCTGTTACAGTTGGCGGAACTGCTGCGTTCTCAGGCCGCACGCAACGGCTGCTATCAAACGGCCTTGCCGTTTCATCCGCACATTACGCTATTACGTGGCGCAACTCGCCCCGTTGCGATTCCCCCCGCCACCTTTAGCTGGCAGTTCGACATGACGCACTTTTCACTTTACGAGTCACTTTTCGATAATGGCAAAACCCGCTATCAGCAGTTGGAAAGCTGGTCATTTATTAAATAAGTAGTCGAGTGGATAAACAAAAAACAGGATACGCATGGACTATACCCCACGCTTACAACCCGCCCGGTTGATTAAACGTTACAAACGCTTTTTGGCCGATGTCGTAACCCCAGAAGGCGAGACGCTCACGCTGCATTGTGCCAATACCGGTGCGATGACAGGCTGCGCCACGCCCGGCGATACCGTCTGGTACTCCACGTCGGATAACCCCAAGCGCAAATATGCCCAGAGCTGGGAACTGACTGAAACGCAACAAAATCACTGGATTTGTGTCAATACTCTGCGTGCCAACACATTATTGTACGAAGCCTTATTGGAAAATCGCATAGAAGAGCTAGCAGGCTACCCGGACGTAAAAACGGAAGTAAAATACGGTACGGAAAATAGCCGAGTCGACCTGCTTTTACAGGCGCCGGACAGGATTGACTGCTATATTGAGGTGAAATCTGTCACATTATTGCAACATGAATGTGGTTACTTTCCGGATGCGGTTACACTCAGAGGGCAAAAGCATCTGCGCGAGCTGCAACAGATGGTTTCCAATGGAAAACGTGCAGTCCTTTTTTTCGCCGTTCTCCATTCAGGTATCCAGCAGGTTTCTCCCGCCCGGCATATTGATTCACGCTATGCGGAATTATTTATCGAAGCACAGCAGGCTGGGGTTGAAATTTTATGTTACGGCTCCACATTATGCCCTGATGGTATTAAATTGACGCATAAGCTACCGTTGTTGGGATGACGTACAAGCATTGCATAACACGCCGAACGTACCACCAAAGGCGTAACACATTGTTTATTATTTAATGTAAGCAGGTTGTTCCTCACACTTTATCAGGCCGGTGTCAGGAAGCATTGCCAACCCCATCTTCATCTGCTATTTATAGCGGCCTGTTTTTTCCCCCTTTGGGGGCCGATATACCCAGATAGCTGAAGTTATGGCCAACAACGCCGCAACTTCACTGCATAAAAGGGTATTATGCGTGTCGTGTTATGTAGGAGAAGCAACATGCAAGAAGGGCAAAACCGTAAGACATCTTCTCTGAGCATTCTCGCAATTGCCGGAGTAGAGCCGTACCAGGAGAAGCCGGGCGAAGAGTATATGAACGACGCTCAGCTGGCTCATTTCAAGCGTATTCTTGAAGCATGGCGCAACCAACTCATGGATGAAGTGGATCGTACGGTATCGCACATGCGCGATGAAGCCGCTAATTTCCCCGATCCCGTGGATCGCGCAGCGCAGGAAGAAGAGTTCAGTCTCGAACTGCGTAACCGTGACCGTGAGCGCAAGCTGATCAAGAAAATCGCCAAAACGCTGGTGAAAATCGAAGATGAGGATTTCGGATTCTGTGAATCCTGTGGCGTCGAGATTGGCATCCGCCGTCTGGAAGCCCGTCCGACCGCCGATCTGTGTATCGACTGCAAAACGTTGGCAGAGATACGCGAAAAGCAAATGGCAGGCTAATTTTCCTGTCCAGAATCGGCTCCTGCCCGTCGCGGGGGCCGACTTCAGGAACTCTACCGCTGATGAATGATGTTCATCACCCTATCTTCTGTCTGGATAAAACGCTGACGAGATAGCACCAACCTCTTATGTCTGGAACAACTGGTTTCACCAAAACGCATCGTTACGTCGGGCGTTTTGCTCCCTCTCCTTCTGGTGACCTGCATTTTGGCTCACTGATCGCCGCACTCGGTAGTTATCTGCAAGCTCGTTCCCAACAAGGGCGCTGGCTGGTACGCATTGAAGACATCGATCCGCCACGGGAAATTTCCGGCGCCGCCTCCCGTATCCTTGCACAATTAGAACATTACGGTCTGTATTGGGACGGCGAGGTGATGTACCAGTCACAGCGGTATGCGCGTTACCGCGAGATCCTTCAGCAGCTTCAACAGCAGGGCATGAGCTATTACTGCACCTGTACGCGTAGCCGTATCCAGCAGCTAGGCGGGCATTATGACGGTTATTGCCGGACGCGTAACCTGCCGCCCGATAACGCCGCGCTACGCCTGCGCCAGACAACGCCGGTATTTCACTTTCACGATAAATTGCGTGGCGAGCTGTATGCCGACACGGCACTCGCGCAGGAAGATTTTATTATCCACCGCCGTGACGGACTGTTTGCCTATAATCTGGCCGTCGTGATTGACGATAACGATCAGGGTATTACGGAGATCGTGCGCGGTGCCGACCTTATCGAGCCAACAGTGCGGCAAATTTCGCTCTATCAGCAGTTGGGCTACGCGATCCCTACCTATGCTCATCTGCCGCTGGTGCTGAATACCGAGGGAAATAAGCTTTCCAAGCAGAACCATGCACCAGCGCTACCGAATAGCGATCCGCGTCCCGTGCTGCTGGCTGCACTGCAATTCTTGAACCAACCACTGCCGGAGAACGGTCAGGAGATGACGCTTTCCGCCCTTCTGGCGTGGTCTGTCGCGCACTGGTCCCTTGATGTTGTTCCGTTGCAGGCGGCAATAAACCCATCCACGATCACATCAGCATTCTCAAAGGGGCATTGGTGAGCTATGATTAGCCGCTATTTTTAGTGACGCACTCTCTTTGGCCGTCACATTTGCAGGCCGTCACTGGGTCGACGTCAAAAACGTTTCCCGGAAATTTTTTGCTGTGCCGTTGATTTATCCATCACTATCGAGGTGTATTATCTTTTCCCGAGTTGCTAATTTTTGTCGTAAGGTACTGAATCGTGAGAACGAAATGGTCGAATCAGAGGAACCGCGCCAGCATCTGACGGTGATTCCGCGTGACCAACATACTATTTCACGCAGCGATATCAGCGATAACGCGCTGAAAGTACTTTATCGCCTGAACAAAGCGGGCTACGAGGCTTATCTGGTTGGCGGCGGCGTACGCGACCTGCTTCTGGGCAAAAAGCCGAAAGATTTTGATATCACCACTAACGCCACACCCGATCAGGTGCGCAAGTTATTCCGCAACTGTCGTTTGGTCGGGCGTCGTTTCCGCCTCGCCCATATCATGTTCGGGCCAGAGGTGATTGAAGTTGCCACGTTCCGTGGTCACCACGAACAGCATCAGGAACAGCAAGAAGTCAAAAATTCCTCTCAGCAGGCCCAAAGCGGCATGCTGTTACGCGACAATATTTTTGGTTCCGTTGAAGAAGACGCCCAGCGCCGCGATTTCTCGATCAATAGCCTCTATTACAGCATTTCTGATTTCAGCGTACGTGACTATACCGATGGCCTGAACGATCTGCGTCAGGGCATCATCCGTATGATTGGCGATCCCGAAACGCGCTACCGTGAAGATCCGGTGCGTATGCTGCGCGCCGTCCGTTTCGCCGCTAAGCTGAACATGACGGTCAGCCCGGAAACCGCT
Source organism: Pectobacterium carotovorum (assembly GCF_900129615.1). Taxonomy (GTDB): domain Bacteria; phylum Pseudomonadota; class Gammaproteobacteria; order Enterobacterales; family Enterobacteriaceae; genus Pectobacterium; species Pectobacterium carotovorum. The sequence continues at coordinate 69,064 of NZ_FQWI01000014.1, forward strand.
GAGCCGATTCCTCGTCTGGCCTCATTGCTGCACGATATCCCTGCGGCGCGCATGTTTGAAGAGTCGCTGAAGCTGCTTCAGTCAGGCTATGGCTACCCGACTTATAAAATGCTGTGTGAATACCAGCTGTTCCAACCGCTTTTCCCGCTGCTGAGCCGCTACTTCACACCAAACGGCGACTCCACGCTGGAGCGCATGGTTGCACAAGTACTGAAAAATACCGATCAGCGTTTGCAAAATGACATGCGAGTCAATCCGGCGTTTTTGTTTTCCGCCATGCTGTGGTATCCGCTGGTTGAGCATGCACAAAAGCTGGCTCAGGAAAGCGGGCTGGCTTACTTCGATGCCTTCTCGCTGGCGATGAACGATGTACTGGATGAACAGTGCCGTTCTCTGGCAATTCCTAAGCGCATTACCTCTTTAGTTCGTGATATCTGGCAGTTGCAAACGCGGCTGTCTCGCCGTCAGGGTAAACGCGCTTATAAGCTGATGGAACATCCTAAATTCCGCGCCGCGTATGACCTGCTTTGCCTGCGTGCCGAAATCGAAAACCATCAGGAGCTGCTGCGCTTGGCTCAGTGGTGGGGAGAATTTCAGGTAGCCGCACCGCCACGTCAGCAAAACATGCTGAAATCACTGGATGACGGCCCGACGCCACATCGTCGTTCCCGCCCTCGTCGACCACGTAAACCGACAACAGCACGTAGAGATCCAGCATAATGACGCGCGTGTATCTGGCGCTGGGCAGCAATCTTGCCCAGCCTTTGCAACAGGTGCGCGCGGCATTGTCTGCGCTAGATGCGATTCCACATACGCGCGTCGTTTGCTGCTCCTCATTTTATCGTAGCCGCCCGCTTGGCCCGCAGGATCAGCCAGACTATCTCAACGCCGTTGTTGAACTGGAAACCGCATTAGCGGCCGAATCGCTGCTGGATCACACACAGGCCATCGAGCTGGAACAAGGTCGCGAACGCAAGGAACATCGCTGGGGGCCACGCACGTTGGATCTGGACATTCTGCTGTTCGGCGATGTCGTCATCCAGACTGAACGTCTGACCGTGCCGCATTACGACATGAAGAATCGTGAATTCATGCTCTACCCGCTCGCAGAAATCGCCCCTGAACTGACGTTCCCCGACGGCGAAACCCTCGCCCAGCGGTTAACCCATGTCGACCGCAACGGTCTGACCCTATGGGATAATAGAAAGTGGGATAATCAACGCTGGGATGACGAGAAGCTGACCGGAACAGTCGACCACGAATAATTCTCCGCATCTGCAACTTGAAGCGCGACGGGTATATCGCTACACGTCGGCTTACATTAGAATGTCCCCCTCAATTCTTCGCCCTATTGACATAGGAAGACCGTCATGAAACCGACGACTATCTCCCACTTGCGCCAATGGAAACAAGAGCAGCGAAAATTCGCTACGATTACTGCTTACGACGCCAGTTTCTCTCGCCTGTTTTTCGAGCAAGGCATCCGCGTGATGCTGGTGGGTGACTCACTGGGAATGACCGTACAGGGTCACTATTCCACATTACCCGTGACCACACACGATATCGTTTACCACACGCAGTGTGTCCGCCGTGGCGCACCGCTGGCGCTGGTTCTCTCCGATATGCCTTTTATGACCTATGCCACGCCAGAACAAACGTTCAGCCAGGCCGCAGAACTGATGCGTGCCGGTGCGAATATGGTGAAGCTGGAAGGCGGAAGCTGGCTTGCCCCGACGGTAAAAATGCTGACAGAACGCGCCGTGCCGGTGTGCGGTCATCTGGGTCTGACGCCGCAGTCCGTTAACATCTTCGGCGGCTATAAAATTCAGGGCCGGAGCGAAAGCGATGCCAATCAGCTACTGGCCGATGCCCTTGCGCTTGAAGAAGCGGGGGCGCAGCTGCTCGTGCTGGAATGCGTGCCTGTCGCGCTGGCCAAGCGCGTAACGGAAGCGCTGTCAATTCCGGTGATCGGTATTGGCGCAGGCAACGTTACCGACGGGCAGATTCTTGTCATGCATGATGCTTTCGGCATTACCGGCGACAACACGCCTAAGTTTGCCAAGAACTTTCTGGCACCCAGCGGGGGTGATATCCGCGCGGCAGTGCGTTTGTATGCACAAGAAGTCGAACAGGGTATTTACCCAGCAGAAGAGCACTCGTTTCATTAAGAACAGTCATTTCATTAAAAAACGAGCATTCCGTTAATCGGGCTATTTTTTAGGAGTACGAGTGTGTTAATAATCGAAACCCCTCTGCTGCTGCGCCGCGAGGTTCGTCGCTGGCGTCAGGAAGGGAAACGCATTGCTTTAGTTCCCACCATGGGTAATTTGCATGACGGGCACATGACGCTGGTCGATGAAGCCAGAGCACGTGCCGATATCGTTATTGTCAGCGTTTTTGTCAATCCTATGCAGTTTGAGCGGCCAGATGATTTAGCCCGCTACCCCCGGACATTGCAGGAAGACTGCGAGAAATTGAATCGCCGCGGTGCCGATCTGGTTTTCGCACCGAGCCCGGATGTGATATACCCCAATGGACTGGAGTCGCAAACGTTTGTCGATGTGCCAGGCCTATCTTCCATGTTGGAAGGCGCCAGCCGTCCTGGCCATTTTCGGGGCGTTGCGACCATCGTCAGTAAGTTGTTCAATATGGTACAGCCGGATGTCGCCTGCTTTGGTGAGAAAGATTACCAGCAGTTAGCGCTGATTCGGCAGCTTGTCCGCGATATGGGCTATGACATTGATATTATTGGTGTCCCTATCGTGCGTGCAAAAGACGGTTTAGCATTGAGTTCACGTAATGGATATCTCAGCGCGGAAGAACGCCAGCGAGCACCGCATGTTTATCAGGTGATGATGGACATGGCGACACAGTTGGACAACGGCGACCGCCAGATAGACACCTTACTGGAACAGGCGGCAGACAAGCTGTGTGAAGCGGGCTTTACGCCTGATGAACTGTTTATCCGCGATGCTGATACGTTGCAACCGCTGAGCGCGGCCAGCACACGAGCAGTGATTTTGATGGCTGCCTGGTTAGGCAAGGCCAGATTGATTGATAACCACCAGGTCGATTTGACTGTATGAACCGAGGTAACAAAGCGATGATACGTACCATGCTGCAAGGCAAGCTGCACCGGGTCAAAGTAACTCAGGCTGACTTGCATTATGAAGGCTCTTGCGCCATCGATCAGGATTTTATGGATGCCGCTGGCATTCTGGAATACGAAGCGATTGATATCTACAACGTTGATAACGGTCAGCGTTTCTCGACCTACGCCATTGCGGGCGAAAGAGGCTCACGCATTATCTCCGTGAACGGCGCTGCCGCTCGCCTTGCCTGCGTGGGCGACAAACTGATTATCTGCTCCTATGTGCAGATGTCCGACGAGGAAGCCAGAAGCCACAGCCCGAAGGTCGCCTATTTCTCTGGCGATAACGAGCTGCAACGTCAGGCAAAAGCGATTCCGGTTCAGGTCGCCTGATCGCTTTAGATAAGCAAAAGGCGGTGTTACCACCGCCTTCTCATTTTTGCAGCATCCACACACTACGTCCGTAACCCGCGTCCGCGTTCAATCAGCCACCAGACCAGCAGATAAAACGCCACGATAAAGGCTATCAGCACCGACATCGTGAACAGCAGCGGTACATCCTGAATCCCGAGGAAGCCATAGCGGAAGCCGCTAATCATGTACACGACTGGGTTCAGCTTGGAAACGGCCTGCCAGAACGGCGGCAGCAGCGTCAGCGAGTAAAACACCCCACCCAGATAGGTCAGCGGCGTTAACACAAATGTCGGAATCAGGCTGATATCATCAAAGGTTTTCGCAAATACCGCATTCAATAAGCCCGCCAGCGAGAACAGCGTCGCCGTCAGCAGGAGCGTCAGAACAATGATCCACCAGGCATGAACCTGCAACGGGACGAAGAACAGTGATACAGCAGTCACCAGAACCCCGACGCACAGGCCACGTGCAATACCCCCACCAACATAGCCCGCAATGATCACGTGAGTCGGCACTGGCGCGACCAGCAGTTCTTCAATATTGCGTTGAAACTTGGCGCTGAAAAAGGAAGAAGCGACGTTAGCATAGGCGTTGGTAATCACCGCCATCATGATCAAGCCCGGCACGATAAACTGCATGTAGGTGAAACCGTGCATATCGCCAATACGTGAACCGATCAGGTTGCCGAAAATAATGAAATACAGCGTCATCGTGATCACTGGCGGCACCAGCGTCTGAATCCAGATACGCCCAAATCGAGTGACTTCTTTCACCCAGATACTCTGTAGCGCTACCCAATACAAATGCATCATGCCTTTTCTCCCTTACCGCTCACCCCGTCCCCATTAACCAAGGTGACAAACAGCTCTTCCAACCGGTTCGCTTTATTACGCATACTTAATATCGTTATCCCCTGTGCACTGAGCTGGCTGAATAACGCGTTCAGGCCTTGCTCGCGCATCACATCCACTTCCAGCGTTGAGGTATCCATCAGGCGGAACGCATAACCTTCAAGCTGTGGCAGCGGGCTTTTCGCCGCCAGATCGAAAATAAACGTTTCGGACTTCAGCTGAGCAAGTAGCTGCTTCATCGAGGTGTTCTCCACCAGCTCTCCCCGCTGGATGATCCCGATGTTGCGGCATAGCATTTCCGCTTCTTCCAGATAGTGCGTCGTTAGGATAATCGTGGTGCCCTGCGCGTTCAGCTCCTTCAAAAAACCCCACATAGAACGACGTAATTCGATATCCACGCCTGCGGTTGGTTCATCAAGAATCAGCAGCTTAGGCTCATGCATTAACGCACGCGCAATCATCAGACGACGCTTCATCCCACCAGACAACATCATCGCTTTTTCGCTACGTTTCTCCCACAGATCGAGCTGTTTCAGGTATTTTTCGGCACGCTGCAACGCGTCCTGACGTTTCACGCCATAATAGCCGGCCTGATTAACCACAATCTGTAATACCGTTTCGAAAGGATTGAAGTTAAATTCCTGCGGGACCAACCCCAGTTGGCGTTTCGCATTCACTTTGTCCAGCTCAAGGTCATAGCCGAAGACGCGAACTTTACCGGCCGTTTTATTCACCAGCGAGCTGATAATCCCAATCGTGGTCGATTTTCCCGCGCCATTTGGCCCCAGAAGCGCATAGAAATCCCCCGCTTCCACGTTCAGGTCGATCCCCCGTAGCGCCTGGACGCCTCCCGAATAGGTTTTGGTTAGTTGCGCCAGTTCCAGTGCATATGTCATAAGAAATGGATTGCCTTATTATCAGTGAGTTCTACAGATTCAAAGTGTGACAAATATATACTCTAAATAATTCAAGTTTCAGGAAGGCGGCAAGAGAAGGACAAATTCGTCGGGAACGAATTTGACCAGCCAACGGCTGGCCTCCGGTGAGAGACAGGATGTCTCTCATTTCATCCCGATGAGCTTACTCAAGTAAGTGATTCGGGTGAGTGAACGCAGCCAACGCACATGCAACTTGAAGTATGACGAGTATAAACTATCGTTTTTCAAACGACGCATGTTGCCTTATATTACTCCTCACTGCCCCTTGTTTGTTACAGGTCATTTACTTTCATGAAAGAAATTGAAACGCTCATCGCGAACAACCAGCTTTGGTCTAAAACGATGGTGGAAGAGGATCCTGGCTATTTTGAACGTCTGGCGCAGGCACAACGACCCCGTTTTCTATGGATTGGATGCTCGGACAGTCGCGTACCTGCGGAAAGTCTGACCAGCCTTGAGCCTGGTGAACTGTTTGTTCACCGTAACGTTGCCAATCTGGTTATTCACACCGACCTCAATTGCCTGTCTGTCGTGCAATATGCCGTCGAAGTTCTCGAAGTCGAACATATCATTATCTGCGGCCACTACGGCTGCGGTGGTGTTCAGGCTGCGGTGGAAAACCCAGAATTGGGTTTGATTAACAACTGGCTGCTGCACATTCGTGATTTGTGGTACAAGCATAGTTCGCTGCTGGGGGAATTGCCTCCTGAACAGCGGCTGAATACGCTCTGTGAAATCAACGTTGTCGAGCAGGTTTATAATCTCGGCCACTCCACCATCATGCAGTCCGCCTGGAAGCGTGGGCAGAAAGTCACGATCCACGGTTGGGTTTACGGTATTCAGGATGGCCGTCTGCGCGATCTGGAAGTGACTGCGACCAACCGGGAGACGCTGGAACAGCGTTATCGCCGCGCGATTTCCTCCCTGCCTTGATACGCTGTCTGACGCCCACTCGCTGGGCGTCGCTCACGGCATCGGCCTTATCTGATACGCTATTCCTGTGGAACAACCTTGCCGACGTAAGGTAAGTGGCGATAGTGTTGGGCATAGTCGATGCCGTAACCCACAACGAACTCATCGGGGATCGAGAACCCCACCCACTCGACTTTCACCGCCACTTCACGGCGCTCCGGTTTGTCCAGCAGCGTACAGATCGCCAGCGATTTCGGCGCACGCAGTTGCAGAATTTCCCGCACTTTGCTCAGCGTATTGCCCGAGTCGATAATATCTTCCACGATCAACACGTCTTTGCCGCGAATATCTTCATCCAGATCTTTCAGGATCTTAACATCGCGCGTACTGTTCATACCGCTGCCATAGCTGGATGCCGTCATGAAATCCACTTCGTGAGGGACATCAATCGCCCGGCATAAATCGGCCATAAAGATAAACGATCCGCGCAATAACCCCACCAGCACCATATCGCTGCCGCTATCACGGTAGTGTTCGCTGATCTGTTGCCCCAGTTCGGTAACCCGTGCCATCACTTCCTGCTCAGAAATCATGACTTCCACGGTATGTTTCATCATACTGATAACTCTTTGAAGTAAGGTATTCAGCACCATCGGCAAAATGACAGATTCATTATCGATGATGCGCCAATGCTGACGTTTGAATCAGCCCGGGCAATGCCCAAGCGCGCGAAGTATATCAGAAACCACACCATGAAGGAGACACCATGAGCACAACACCAGTGGATGTTTGCTACAAAGTGAATGCCCCGCTTTCCAGTCAGCAGTTCATTGAGCTGTTGGCGAAAACCTCATTGGGGCCGCGCCGCCCGCTGGACGACGAAGTGGCAATTGCCGGTATGCTTAAGCACGCCAACCTGCTGGTTTCCGCCTGGCAAGGGGAGACACTGGTTGGGATCGCGCGCAGCGTGACGGATTTTCATTTTTGCTGTTATCTGTCCGATCTGGCGGTATCAGAGGACTGTCAGCATGCGGGAATAGGCAAGAAACTGATTCAACAAACCGCTCAGCAGCTTGAAAAAGGCTGCAAAATCATTTTGCTGGCCGCGCCGCTGGCGGTGGATTACTACCCGAAATTAGGGTTTGAAAAACACAACAGCACGTGGCTCATGCCAGCGGCAGACCTGCACGAGGCATAATCATTTCGTTTCAGGGCCGTCAGCCGGACCGCTGGCGGCGGGTAAAGCAGGATACAAGACTGGCGGATCCGTCTTAATGCTTAAACGCACCTGCTGTCCCGGTTCAAACCAGTTGCCAGTCTGCACCAGCAGCATCAGTTCTCCCATCTTCACCCGATACAAGTTTGATGTGCCCATAAATAGCCTATCTTCGATCGACGCCGGACCATCGGGATCGAGCGCCAGCGCCACGTCTGCCGGGCGCACCATCCAGTCGCATTGTGAATCCATCGGCTGATTGAGTGGATGTGTCGCCTGATGATCGCCCAATGGGCTTTGCCACTGATGGTCACTCATAATTTTCACAGGCAAATAGTTCGTATTCCCCATAAAATCAGCCACAAAGCGGCTATTCGGGCGATGGTACAGCTCGGATGGGTAGCCCTGCTGCATAATTTTCCCTTCATCCAGCAGAATCAGGTGATCGGCGCAGGCAAAGGCTTCCTCTCTGCTGTGCGTAGCGAAAACCGCCGCGACATGGCGCTGTTTGAGAACCTGCCGTAATTCGGTGATCAAGCGGTAACGGGTCTGGCTGTCCAGACCTGGGAAGGGTTCATCCAGCAACAGCAGTTTCGGCTCACAGGCTAGCGCGCGGGCAATCGCCAAACGCTGTTGCTGTTCATTCGATAGCTCGTGTGGATAGCGTGCGGCGACATCATCCAGTTGCAAGAGCGTCAGCATCTCCGCACAGATTGGCTTCACCTCGCTTTCCGGGCGGCCATATAAGCCAAACGCAATGTTGCCTTCCACCGTGAGATGCGGAAAGAGCGCATAGTCCTGAAAAATCAGGCCAACCTGACGCAGCTCAGGCAGGACGTACTCTTGCGGTGAGCTGACAGGCTCACCCTCCAGCAAGATCTTGCCCTGAGTAATCGGTAGCAGGCCAGCGATCACCTGTAATAGCGCCGTTTTACCGCAACCGTTTTTACCCAGTAGGCAAATCGTTTCATCATCGCGCACGGCAAATGAGATGTTCTCCAACACGGGGGACTGCTGTAGCGTACAACTTACCGCCTGAACGCTCAGAATATCTATCGACGCGGCCATGTCATTATCCTTTTATATTCAGTGCGCGATTCAGCCAGAAAACAGGGATTAGCCCTACCGCCACCAGCACCAGCGCAGGAAAGGCAAATGACGCAATCTGCTCATCCGCCGTAAAGCGAAAAACATACGTCGCCAACGTATCAATCCCGAAAGGGCGCAGCAGCAGCGAAACATTCAGCTCTTTCATGCTTTCCGTGAAAATCAGCAGCGCCCCGATAAACAGGCTGCGGCGCAACAGCGGAATATGCACGCGTGACCAGCGGCTGAGGGGAGACGCGCCCAGCACAAGGCTCGCGCTGTCCAGCGAACGCGGGATGGCTTCCATACTGCGCTCAAGGCTGTCCAGCATCAGACGCCCAAATTTAACGCTATAGGCGAGGATGAGAATAAACAGCGATCCCGCCAGCAAAGCCTCCGCGGGAGGTAACCCCGCCGCGCTGGCAAACAGATTAATTCCGCTGTCCACCAGCGACAACAAGGTAAACATTCCGACAGCCAGCACCGCGCCGGGCAAGGCAAAACTCAGGCTGACTAGCCGAACCGGCGTCTGATTGGCAAATATCCCGGCCGTGCGCGTGTAGAAGATAAACGACAGCGCCATTAGCGTAATAACGGCTGTCGCGATAGCGGACGCCAACAGGCTATTCGTTACCGCGTGGAGGAACGCCATATCCCACACCGACAGCATGTGTCGGAGGGCCAAAAAGAGTAGATACAGCAGCGGGAACAGAAAAGACAGACAAACGATTCCCCAGCAGTAACTGCGAACCGCCTTACTGCGCCACCCGTTCAACACAGGCGGAACCACCTGAGAAGGATTCGCTTGAGCTTGATAAATTCTCTGCTTGCGACGCCAGAAATTAACCAGAAACATCAAGAGGAAGATCGCAGGTAAAATCAACACGCCAACGCGTGCTGCCGCGCCGAGATCGCCCTGCTTCTGCCAAATATCCAGCACCTGTGTTGTCAGGGTTGGGGTATCAAGATAAGACGCTGCGCCATAATCGCCCAGAGTCTCGACCACCACTAGCGCACCACCGCAGGCAATCGCAGGCCGTGCAATAGGCAAACATAAGCGGCGAAATACCTGAGCACGCGTCTGATTAAGTAAACGCGCCGAATGGATAAGGCTGGCAGGCTGTTTCACCAACGCTTCACGTACTAACAGGTAAATATAGGGATAGAGCACCAGTGCCAGCACCAGACTTATGCAACCCAGCGAAACGGGTAGCCCAGCAATGTGGGATTCACCCCACGACGACACTATCTGCAACCCACCTTCTTGCAACAACCGGGACAGATGGCGTAACGCATCGGTATAAAGGTAGGCGAGCAGAAATGCGGGCATCGCGAGCGGCAGGCAAAGCGCCCATTGCAGCACGCGATGGCCGGGAAAACGGTACATGGCAATAAACCAGGCGGAAGGCAATCCAAACAGCAAACTGAAGAAAAGCGTGCCAATTACGATGACCGCTGAATGTATCAGATAGGTGGGTAGCCCGACTTGCCACAGTTGGGTAAATCCCATCCCATCGGCAAAAAAAGCCTGATAAAAAACCGTTGCTAAAGGAAGCAGCAACAGTCCCGCCAACAACCAACTACTGACGCGCCAGACACCGGAGATCATAGAATAAAAACTGTATTAGATGAGATCGCTGTTATTAATAACAGAGGCTGACGGTGGCGTCATCGTATCAAACAGCGATAAATGGGCTTTAATCCTGCGATTAACCTGAGGCGATTTCCATCACCGACCGTCACTAAAATAAAAATCAACCATTTCAATAGATTGCATTTATTGGTTTTCCACCTTTTCACCATTCGTTTTTTATCGCAATCAGATGTTTCCCGTAAGAAAACTTGGAACCTCATGGGATATCTGTGATAACGTCATCTGACAACATTTGGAACAGGTTCAACCATGAAAAACTCTGCGCTGGCTCTGCTCCTGCTAAGCCTGATGAGCTTCTCTTCCGCCAGCAAGGCGCTGAATGAATTTGAAGCGGAAGATCTGGCCGATCTGACCGCGATCTTTGTTTATCTGAAAAACCACTGTGGCTATCAAGATCTGCCGAATGAACAGATTCGTCGGACACTAGTCGCGTTTGCTCAGCAAAACCGCTGGGATCTCAGCAATTACAGCGCTTACGATATGACAGCGATGGGTGAAGACAGCTATCGCGATCTGAGTAAAATCGCTATCCCGACGCCAAAGAAATGCCAGTCTCTGGCGCGTAATTCGCTCGGTTTGCTCTCCTACGCACAGTAGTTCTCTTCCACCTCCGCGCTGACTGAAATTTGACCGTGCAAGCGGCAAAAGAGTCGGCTATGATGGCGCGCCAATTTTCATGGCTGTTATCGCGGAGGAAGCCCTAACATGTCCCAGAAAGAAATTTGGTATGAAACCCTACATGCCAACTTTGGCCAGTACTTTTCGGTTGATCGTGTGCTGTATCACGAGAAGACCGATCATCAAGATCTCATCATCTTTGAAAACGACGCATTAGGCCGCGTAATGGCGCTTGACGGCGTGGTGCAAACCACCGAGCGCGATGAATTCATCTATCACGAAATGCTCACCCACGTTCCTCTTCTGTCACACGGTAATGCTAAACGCGTCCTGATTATCGGTGGCGGCGATGGAGGTATGCTGCGGGAAGTCAGCCGACACCGCGGCGTCGAACATATCACGATGGTAGAAATTGATGCGGGCGTGGTGGAATTTTGTCGCCAGTATCTGCCCAATCACAGCGCCGGTAGCTATGACGACCCGCGTTTTAATCTGGTGATTGATGACGGCGTTAACTTCGTCAGACAGTGCAGCGACAAGTTTGACGTCATTATTTCCGATTGCACCGACCCCATCGGCCCCGGCGAAAGCTTGTTCACCTCCGATTTCTATCAGGGCTGCGCCCGTTGCCTGAACGAAGGCGGGATTTTCGTCGCTCAGAATGGCGTGTGTTTCCTGCAACAGGATGAAGCCGTCGGCAGCCATAAAAAACTCAGCCACTATTTCAACGATGTCAGCTTTTATCAGGCAGCGATCCCGACGTATTACGGCGGCATTATGACGTTCGCCTGGGCCAGCAATAACCCGGCGCTGCGTCAGATAGACACCGCCACGCTGCGCCAGCGTTTTGCGCACTCTGGTATCACCTGTCGCTATTACACACCAAATGTTCACATCGGCAGTTTTGCCCTGCCACAGTATCTGCTGAGCGCGTTACAGAATGCGCAATAACCCATCACTTAGGGTAACCACACAACCACAAGGGGGTGACGTAAATTGCACAAGCTGAAACTACACGGCTTTAACAACCTGACGAAAAGCCTGAGTTTTTGTATCTACGATATCTGTTACACCAAAACGGCCGACGATCGCGATGGTTATATCGCCTATATCGACGAACAATATAACGCTAACCGTTTAACAGAAATCCTCACTGAAACCTGCTCCATTATCGGTGCCAACGTCCTTAACATCGCGCGTCAGGACTATGACCCACAAGGTGCCAGCGTGACCATTCTGGTCAGCGAAGAACCCATCGATCCACGGGATGTCGATACCTCAGAACATCCCGGACCACTGCCCAATTCTGTCGTCGCGCATCTGGATAAAAGCCATATCTGCGTTCATACCTACCCAGAAAGCCACCCAGAAGGCGGGCTGTGCACCTTCCGTGCGGATATCGAAGTGTCTACCTGTGGCGTAATTTCACCGCTGAAGGCGCTGAACTACCTGATCCACCAGCTTGAATCCGATATTGTGACCATCGACTATCGCGTGCGAGGATTTACTCGTGATGTCAACGGTATAAAACATTTCATCGATCATCAGATCAATTCGGTTCAGAACTTCATGTCCGAGGATATGAAAGCGCTCTATCACATGATGGATGTGAACGTGTATCAGGAAAATATCTTTCATACCAAGATGTTATTGAAAGATTTCGACCTGAAACACTACCTGTTCAACGTCAGCCCTGAAGCACTCAGCGCAGCTGAACGGAAAAGAATCACCGATCTGCTGTATCACGAAATGCAGGAAATCTATTACGGCAGAAACCTGCCCGTCCTCTAATTGACGGCCTCAGACTGCGATGCTGCACCAGCCGTTGGTAAGCTTGTTTGCAGAACGAAAACGGTGGTAATGGAATAGAAGAGTAAAGCGTTTATGCCAGGATGGCGCAACCCGAGCTTACAGGGAGGTACTTGCAGCGTCTTTACGATCTATCCATTACCACCGCTCGACGCACTTTGTCAGCAATCTTAGGTAACATTTCCATTTCCCCAACTCTCCTTTTTGTTTTTTAGCACACTATTTCGTCAAAAATGATGTGCGTCACATTTATTTATTTCTACATTTTTTACTTGCATTCTCTCCCAGCCTTGCTGCATCTGGGTTTGCGTCAATTGGTATAAGGTCAACTAAAAATCATATATCTTGTGTGGTTGAAATTTAAAACACCCACATCTAGTATTCTTTGTGTGGCGCTCGCGTAACGAGTTGCTACCCAGTGGATCGGTTCGGGTGCATATACCCTGAAGATAGCCGCTCCGACATACTTCTTTCACGCCAAAGGGTAAATACGAATCATGCGTATTACTATTTTCACTAAGCCAGATTGTGTTCAATGCAACGCCACATGCCGTGCGCTGGACAAGCAAGGAATTAACTATCAACTGGTGGACTTAACTGAAGATGAACAGGCGTTACAGCAGGTAAGAGCGTTGGGCTATCAACAGGTCCCCGTCGTGATGACGGCCGACGATCATTGGAGCGGCTTCCGCCCGGATAAGATCAGTACTCTGAACGCCACCCTGCAATTGCAGTAAGGGGGCAATATGAACCCGCTGGTCTATTTCTCCAGCCAGTCGGAAAACACGCATCGCTTCATTTCTCGGGTTGGCTTGCCAGCCCTGAGAATCCCGATAGCGACAGAACAGCCTGCATTGAAAGTTGATCGCCCCTACATTCTGGTTGTCCCCAGCTACGGCGGAGGCAGCACGAAAGGGGCTGTGCCGCGTCAGGTCATCATCTTTCTCAACGATCCGCACAATCGCGCTTACTTGCGCGGCGTGATTGCCGCAGGCAATACCAATTTCGGTGCAGCGTACTGCATCGCTGGCGACATCATTGCGCAGAAATGTCAGGTGCCTTACCTGTACCGCTTTGAATTGCTCGGCACGGCAGAAGACGTTGCAAACGTGCGTAAGGGAGTAACTGAATTTTGGCAACAACAGACCACGTGAGTGCAAAGGCAACCAAGGCCGAAGCGGATGCCCACTCGCTCGATTACCATACACTCGACTACCATGCGCTGAACGCGATGCTCAACCTCTACGACGCAGAGGGGAATATCCAGTTCGAGATGGATAAGCTCGCGGCACGCCGTTATTTCCTACAGCATGTGAACCAGAACACCGTGTTCTTCCACAATCTGGAAGAAAAGCTGCGTTATCTGGTTGAAGAAGGCTACTACGAAGCGGACGTGCTGGATCAATACCACTTCGATTTCATCAAAAGCCTCTTCCAGCAGGCTTACGCTCACAAATTCCGTTTTCAAACCTTTCTGGGTGCGTTCAAATACTACACCGGCTATACGCTGAAAACCTTTGACGGCAAACGCTATCTGGAGCGCTACGAAGATCGCGTCTGCCTCGTAGCACTGACCCTCTCCAAAGGGGATACTGCACTCGCTAGCGCGCTGGTCGACGAGATCATCAGCGGGCGCTTCCAGCCTGCCACCCCCACATTCCTCAATTGCGGTAAAAAGCAGCGCGGCGAGCTGGTCTCCTGCTTCCTACTGCGCATTGAAGACAATATGGAATCGATTGGTCGCGCGATTAACTCCGCGCTTCAGCTCTCAAAACGCGGCGGCGGTGTGGCCTTCATGCTCAGCAACATCCGCGAGACTGGCGCGCCGATCAAACGTATCGAAAACCAATCGTCCGGCATCATCCCGATCATGAAAATGCTGGAGGATGCGTTCTCCTACGCCAACCAGCTTGGTGCGCGTCAGGGTGCGGGGGCTGTGTACCTCAATGCGCATCACCCGGATATTCTGCGTTTTCTGGATACCAAGCGGGAAAATGCCGATGAAAAAATCCGCATCAAAACGCTGTCTTTAGGTGTGGTCATCCCCGATATCACATTCCAGTTGGCGAAGAATAATCAGGTGATGTACCTGTTCTCACCTTATGATGTCGAGCAGGTTTATGGCGTGCCACTGTCGGAAATTAGTGTCACCGAAAAATACCATGAGATGGTAAACGACAAGCGCATCCGTAAATCCCAAATTAAGGCACGCGAATTCTTCCAGATCCTCGCTGAAATCCAGTTCGAGTCCGGTTATCCCTACATGATGTTTGAGGATACGGTGAATCGTGCGAACCCGATTCACGGCCGCATCAATATGAGTAACCTGTGCTCTGAGATTTTGCAGGTCAACGAGGCCAGCCTGTACGACGACGATCTTGGCTACAGCCACATTGGCAAAGACATCTCCTGTAACCTCGGTTCGATGAATATCGCCAACGCAATGGCCTCGCCCGACTTCGGTCAGACAGTTGAAATGGCGATCCGCGCGCTGACCGCCGTTTCCGATATGAGCCACATCAGCTCCGTGCCATCCATCGAAAAAGGCAATGACCAATCACATGCGATTGGTTTAGGCCAGATGAACCTGCACGGCTATCTGGCGAAAGAACGGATTTTTTACGGTACAGAAGAAGCCGTCGATTTCACCAATATCTATTTTTACACCGTCGCCTTCCACGCACTTCGGGCATCGAATGCGCTGGCAATAGAGCGGAACCAGCGTTTCTCAGGCTTTGAACTCTCCAAATACGCCACGGGCGAGTATTTTGATAAATACATTGAGCAACGCTGGGAACCCACCACGGCACGCGCACGTGAGCTGTTTGAACAGTCTGGCATCCACATTCCCACTCAGCAGGACTGGGCGGCACTGCGCGAATCCGTGATTGCGCACGGCATTTACAACCAGAACCTGCAAGCGGTTCCGCCGACTGGTTCGATTTCATACATCAACCACTCGACGTCCAGCATTCACCCGATTGTGTCACGTATCGAAATTCGTAAAGAGGGCAAGATTGGTCGCGTCTACTACCCCGCCCCTTACATGAACAATGACAATCTGGAGTATTACCAGGATGCCTATGAAATCGGGCCGCAGAAGATTATCGACACCTATGCCGCCGCCACGCAGCATGTCGATCAGGGGCTGTCGCTGACGCTGTTTTTCCGCGATACCGCCACCACGCGCGACATTAATAAAGCGCAGATCTACGCCTGGACCAAAGGCATTAAGACTATTTATTACATTCGCATACGGCAGATGGCGCTGGAAGGCACCGAAGTTCAGGGCTGTGTGTCCTGTGCGCTATAAGCCATCGCGGAAGGAAATCGAAGCATGACCGCACTCACTCGCGTCCAGGCGATTAACTGGAACAAAATTGAAGACGACAAAGATTTGGAAGTCTGGAACCGGCTGACGTCTAACTTCTGGCTGCCGGAAAAAGTGCCGCTTTCTAACGATATTCCGTCATGGGGTACGCTGAATGCCCGCGAACGTCAGTTGACGATCCGCGTGTTCACTGGCCTAACGCTGTTGGATACCATCCAAAATACGCTGGGCGCGCCGACGCTCATGCCCGATGCGGTGACACCGCATGAAGAAGCCGTGCTGTCTAACATCAGCTTTATGGAAGCGGTGCATGCCCGCTCATACAGCTCTATTTTCTCGACGCTGTGTCTGACTAGCGAAGTTGATGATGCGTATCGCTGGAGCGAAGAGAATACGGCGCTACAGAAGAAGTCCGACATTATTCTGTCGCACTACCGCAGTGACGATCCGCTGATGAAGAAAGTCGCCAGCGTGTTTCTGGAATCATTCCTGTTCTACTCTGGATTCTATCTGCCAATGTACTGGTCAAGCCGCGCCAAACTGACCAACACAGCGGATTTGATCCGACTGATCATCCGCGACGAAGCGGTACACGGCTACTATATTGGCTACAAATTCCAGCGCGGGTTAGCGAAGGCCGATCCCGCTCGTCAGCAGCAGGTGAAAAATTTCGCCTACGATCTGCTACAGGATTTGTATGACAATGAGGTGTTGTATACGCAGGAACTCTATGACGGCGTCGGTTGGACGGAAGACGTGAAGAAATTCCTCCACTACAACGCGAACAAAGCGCTGATGAATCTGGGTTATGAAGCGCTGTTCCCCGCCAGCATGACGGATGTGAATCCCGCGATTCTCTCGGCGCTATCGCCAAACACGGACGAGAACCACGACTTCTTCTCTGGCTCAGGTTCATCTTATGTGATCGGTAAAGCCGTCAACACCGAAGACGAAGACTGGGATTTCTGAAAAAACGGCCACTACGTTCTGGGTGGCCATATTTTTTCTACAGCCCTTTTTCTACAGAGCCAGAAATGAAAAAACCCTGAATCATTGCTGATTCAGGGTCTTCATATAAGTGGCGGAACGGACGGGGCTCGAACCCGCGACCCCCTGCGTGACAGGCAGGTATTCTAACCAACTGAACTACCGCTCCACTCGTGCTCACTGAGCGGGATGAATACTAAGATGATGGCACTATTACGTCAATGCTTTTTATAACTAACCGTTTCTGTTTGCTTATAATTTCATCTTACTGGCTATTCTCTCACCCACGGTGCGATCAACCGATTCTTTTTACTGCGCAAAGGACGATATTACGGCAGTGCTATTCTGCCCGCCACAGGCAACTCCCGCCTTTTTTAGCAATCAGATCCAGACGTTGTTCATGCGCTAACAGCTCTGCCTCATCTGCGTAAAGTACCTTTAGCGCCGACTGGGGGCGGACGATTCTCTGGATGGTTTCAGTATTCTCGCTCTTCTGCTGCGTTTCACCTTCCATAGAAAAAGTCAGAGACGTTTGACCGCCAGTCATCGCCAGATAAACTTCTGCCAGAATCTCGGCATCGAGCAATGCGCCGTGCAGCGTACGCTTGCTGTTATCTATCTGGTAGCGATCGCAGAGCGCATCCAAACTGTTACGCTTACCGGGAAAAATCTTCCGCGCCATCAACAGGCTATCGGTGATCTTACAGAACGTCTCCGTCTTGGGAAGATCTCGGTTCAGCAACCGAAATTCGTAATCCATAAAGCCGATATCAAACGTCGCGTTATGAATAACCAACTCCGCACCACGGATAAAATCGAGAAAATCATCCACGATATCTGCATACGTCGGTTTGTCAGCCAGAAACTCATCGCTAATACCGTGTACGTTATACGCTTCGGGATCCACTAAACGATCGGGTTTGATGTAGACGTGAAAATGACGGCCAGTCAGGCGGCGGTTAATCACTTCGACCGCACCGATCTCGATAATTTTATGCCCCTCGTAGTGAACCCCTAGCTTATTCATACCGGTGGTTTCTGTATCCAGGACGATTTGTCGCGTAATTTCAGTGCTCATCGTTTTCGTTTTATGTCAGACTTGCCGTTTTTACCATAAGGGAGAGTCTACCAGAGATGCGCAAACAGGTAGAAATTTTCACCGACGGATCTTGCCTCGGTAATCCCGGCCCCGGCGGCTATGGCGCCCTGCTGCGCTACAAGCAGCACGAAAAAGCGTTAAGTGCAGGTTATCGTCTTACGACGAATAACAGAATGGAGCTGATGGCTGCAATTGCAGCACTTGAAACACTGACTACCGCGTGCGATGTGGTGCTCTGCACTGACAGCCAATATGTTCGGCAGGGGATAACCAGTTGGATTCATAACTGGAAAAAACGTGGCTGGAAAACCGCCGACAAAAAGCCCGTCAAAAACGTCGATCTCTGGCAAAAACTGGATGCCGCGATTCAACACCACTCCGTGCAATGGGAATGGGTAAAAGGACACGCTGGGCATCCGGAAAACGAGCGCTGCGATGAACTCGCTCGCGCAGCCGCAAGTGCACCAACGCTTGATGACACCGGTTATCAGGCTGAGTAAATCACCGCAGGCCTCCGCCTCATCTCCGATATATCTTTGTTGCGCCCACCGTGCGGCGCACTGATGCTTTGCGCAACCTCGCCCTCATCGGCGTAAACGTCAGCGGAATGGTGCGCTTCCGGGCAATAATCAGCGTCAGGCATCCCAGCATCGGAATATGTTTATTCAACTTCCCTTTGTTTCTTCGCCATGGCGTAACGTGAAAATGGGTCTGATCGATAACCTCATAGTTCAATAGTCCCAGCCAGTCCGTAATACGCATTTGAGTGAACATACGGCTGCAATAAGGGTGTTTTTTATTGAGTCTAGGGATCAGTTTGCCCAGGCCAACCAGACTGATCGGATTAAACGTGCTCAGAATTAGCCAACCGTCATCGATCAAGACACGATCAACCTCCCGCAGAATACGGTGCGGGTCCGATGAATAAGACAGCGTTTGAGCGAGCAAGCAGGCATCGATCGACTTTTCAGAGAACGGTAATTGATGAGCATCTGCTATAACCTGAAGGTTATCGCCGTGTGGAGCAACATTAACCTGATGCGCAATCGCACACTCTGTTACATGGATTTCCGCGCTTAGCGCCCCTACCTTGATAAGATGAAAACCAAAGAGTTTTGGCCACCATGGCAACAAAGCCAGTTCAATCGACTCGCGATAAAATTGCCCGCAGGTGATATCATCCCACGAATCAGGTGCAACAATGGTCTGAGGGGTTCGTGCCAATTTCATCTTCTGTTCTCGTCCTCAGGCTGCTAGAAAAAAGAGGTGATGAATGAATCTTATCAGTATCCCCGCACTTCAGGACAACTACATTTGGCTATTGAGCAATAAAGAAAATCGCTGTGTGATCGTCGATCCTGGTGAAGCGCCCCCGGTGCTTAATGCGCTCGATCAACACGCACTTTTTCCCGAAGCAATCTTGCTCACTCACCATCATAACGACCATGTAGGAGGTGTAGGTGAGCTCCTCAAGCATTACCCTAATCTGCCTGTTTTTGGTCCAAAAGAAACCGCTAAATGCGGCGCAACCTACCTGGTGGAAGAAGGAAATACCGTCTCTTTGTTAAATTCGGAATTTTCTGTAATTGAGGTTCCAGGACACACATCAGGTCATATTGCTTACTACAATGCGCCATTTTTGTTCTGTGGCGACACCCTGTTTTCAGCGGGATGCGGTCGTATATTTGAAGGCACACCGAGACAAATGTATGAATCAATTCAAAAAATAGCGGAACTTCCTGATGATACAGTAGCGTGCTGCGCTCATGAATACACGCTATCAAACTTAAGGTTTTCTAATACGATATTGCCAGAAGATGCCAATATTGAAGCTTACCTCCATGAAATCAGTCAGATACGAGAAAAATCTCAGTCTAGCTTACCTACAACATTAGGGCTGGAGAGAAGAATCAACCTATTTCTCCGCTGTCATGAAATTGATTTAAAAAGGAAATTATCAAAGGAACCTGAAAATATAGAGAATTGGCAAGTTTTTGAGATGCTACGTAGCAAGAAAGACTGCTTCTGAAGGTTTAGGTTGTGCTATTCGTCTAATCAAAGTATCCTTGCTCGTCTTTTAAGCAACTATTGACCAACATATGAAGGCTAAAGCGATGATTATCGCCTCAGTCTTGCTGGCGGGTTGTCAGGTCTCACCACATGACACCTCGCAACCTAAGCAGCATGCACAGAGTTTGTCTTCGGCAAGTCAAAGTGAAGCAGGAAAGTACACAGATGGCCGAGAGGCCTCCGCGCGATGGTTAGATGACGATAGCCTCGCGCAACGAGATCTGTGGAACTTCATTGGCGACGAGCTGAAGATGGAGGTTCCGGAAAACGCCCGGATCCGCGAGCAAAAAATGCGTTATTTGAAAAATAAGAGCTATCTCCACGATGTAACATTACGGGCAGAGCCGTACATGTACTGGATAGTCGAGCAGATTAAGCAACGTAAAATGCCGATGGAACTGGTACTGCTACCCATAGTGGAGAGCGCTTTTGATCCAAGTGCCACATCATCCGCCAATGCCGCTGGGCTATGGCAGATTATCCCTGGCACAGGACGCAACTATGGTTTGAAACAAAACCAGTGGTACGACGGACGTCGCGATGTGATTGCGTCTACGACGGCTGCGCTGGATATGATGCAACGACTCAACACGATGTTTGATGGCGACTGGTTATTGACTGTTGCTGCATACAACAGTGGTGAAGGTCGCGTCATGCAAGCGATGAAAGCGAATAAAGCGAAAGGAAAATCAACCAGCTTCTGGGCACTGGCGTTACCGCGTGAAACGTCGATCTATGTTCCTAAGATGCTGGCTTTGAGCGATATTCTTAAAAACAGTAAGAAGTATGGCGTGAGTCTGCCGCAACCCAATGAAAGCCGCGCATTAGCGAAGGTTGAGCTAGGGCAGCAGATAGAATTGACACAAGCCGCTGAGATGGCTGGTTTGTCGTTGAATAAGCTGAAGAGCTATAACTCGGGCTATAAACGTAATGTTACCGCGCCAAATGGGCCACATTACATTATGGTTCCTAAAGCTCACGTTGAGCAGTTGAAAGATTCGCTGGCTGATGGTGACATCGCGGCGATTCAACCAACACGCTTAGCGCAAACACAGTCAACGCCAGCATCACAGCAGTATAAGGTACGCTCAGGTGATACCTTATCAGCCATTGCGGCACGACTTAATGTCAGCACGAAAGATTTGCAGAGCTGGAACAATCTGCGTAGCGCTGGTGCGCTCAAGGTTGGTCAAACGTTGCAAGTTGCCAAAGCGTCAGGCAATGGCAGCTCTATCACCTATCAAGTTCGGAAGGGTGATTCGCTGGCAAGCATTGCTAAACGCCACGGTGTAAATATTGTTGATGTGATGCGCTGGAATACCGTTATCAACAAGAATGCCAACATCCAGCCAGGCGATCGTCTGACGCTTTATGTTAGCAGCAATATAAAACCTGATTCTTAACGTCATATCAGAATCAATAATGAAAAATAGCCCTCCTACAGATGTAGAGGGCTTTTTTTTATAGTGATTAACTCAGGCTAAATTCGACGA
Source organism: Pectobacterium carotovorum (assembly GCF_900129615.1). GTDB lineage: Bacteria > Pseudomonadota > Gammaproteobacteria > Enterobacterales > Enterobacteriaceae > Pectobacterium > Pectobacterium carotovorum. Next base: position 90,633 of record NZ_FQWI01000014.1, read on the forward strand.
GCAGTGGGTTATGATCTGAGGCCTGAGTCACCAATACAGAAGACTGGTTAACAGTCAGCTCACGGTAAAAGACGAAATCGAGCGGTCTACCAAACGCCTTACGCCGCTGGTCATCAACGAAATGTACCTCCTGCAGCCCCATCCTTGTCGCAAACCGATTAAGTGCATTGATACGTTGCTGGCTCCATGCATTAAAATCTCCAGCCATAATAGCCGGCCCCTGATGATGTACGAGTTGCTCCCCAATCGTAGCCAACTGCTTAGTATAAACCTCAACACCAAAGCTAAAGTTAACCGCATGGATATTGATAACCATCAGTCTTTGGCCATTCTGAAGCGCGTAGACCGTCACCAAAGAGGACTTAGCCAAACGCAACAAGGGTTCCCTTTCACGTAAAGGACAGCAATATACTGGCTGAGCTGCCGATAGAGTCATCACACCAGATGGATGTTGTGGGAGAATAATAGCAGGAACCTGATCGGCAGAAAGGTAGTTAGTGGTTGCAAAACGGATGAGTTCTGGCGTGCTTTGCGCTTCCTGCAACAGGACTAACTGGGTACCTTTGCCAAAATTTTGCAATACGGAAAGCCAATTCATTCGTTGCTGTTTAAAAATGTTCCACACCATTACACGTAAAACATCCCCCTCCAGCAACAATGAGCCTGTAGGTAGCACTTGCCCCGGATAATGCATTTCCCCGGGAGGAAAGATACGTTCAGCTGGTTGGCCGGCAACATACCTCATTGCATAGGTTTTTTTCCGCACGCCTCATCCACTATCAGTTTCAATACACCAAATACCCTATCAAAAAAGAACCCACTTCTGTTATAGAATTTTATCGCAGACTTACAATGTACGCTCGGCGATAGGGTAGGAAAAATGAAATGATCGGCAAAAACAAAAAAGAAGGGAAGGAGACGAATTCATATACAGATTTTAATATTCAGATATGCAAAAAGCCCTAAGCGTTAACTTAGGGCTTTTTGCATAATAAGTGGCGGAACGGACGGGGCTCGAACCCGCGACCCCCTGCGTGACAGGCAGGTATTCTAACCAACTGAACTACCGCTCCACCGAATTTCTCTACAACCACCAGATCGCTCCGGTTTACTGCTTAATTTGATGCCTGGCAGTTCCCTACTCTCACATGGGGAAGCCCCACACTACCATCGGCGCTACGGCGTTTCACTTCTGAGTTCGGCATGGGGTCAGGT
>NZ_FQWI01000015.1 GCF_900129615.1 Pectobacterium carotovorum
TCTATGCTATGGCGTACTTCATACTCAACAGCCCTATGACAAAAATTACGGCGTCGTAACCGATTGAAGTGCTTGACTGGCAACACGGTTACTCATGCAGAGCGAAGAAGGCTTGCAGCTTTATCGTTCAATAACCCGCTTTCTTTATGAGGATAGCCTGCGGCCTGACTATACCGGCTCTAATGCGGCCTTACAGAAGGATGCCAAAAAACGCGCGTGTGGCGTTATTCAACGCAGCTGGGCGTGGGGCAACCTGCTTGCTGAACAATTCCCAGATGCCATCCGACTGTCTATTCACCCCCAGCCTTCGGACAGCCTGAAGCTGGGTATTCATATGATGCCAACTAAGGACGATTGGTTGACGCCCTGGCATGGTGTGGCTGCCAATGTTAATGGGCAGTTTGTGCTTATGAAAAATACGGATGCACAGCAGTTGGACGGTGAGGTTGTGGAGATCCGCGGTACGCCTAGCCATTACTTAGTTAAACAGCCTGATATGGCATAAGCGTTATCGTTCACTGAGACATCAAGATTGTCATCTTATAAAGGAATATACACGATGGAAAATAACATGAACTGTCGCATCGAATCGCTTTCCCCTTTTGGCGCGTTATTGACACCTGTTGAAACGGGGCAGAGCATTGCCACACTACCGATTGATACATTGCGTGAGCTCGCCCGCGAACATCATCTTCTGGTACTGCGTGGGTTTTCTTCTAGGTTTTCCGATCCTGAAACGTTGACCGAGTATGCCGGTCACTGGGGGGAAATCATGATGTGGCCTTTCGGGGCTGTGCTGGACGTCAAGGAGCATGCGGATACCAAGGATCACATCTTTGATAACAGCTATGTGCCGTTGCACTGGGATGGTATGTACAAACCAACCATCCCCGAATTTCAACTGTTCCACTGCGTTTCTGCGCCGGGGCAGGATCAAGGCGGACGTACCACGTTTGTCGATACCACGCGTTTGTTGGCAGAGACAGACGCACAGTTAGTCGATGAGTGGCGACGTGTTTCAATCACTTACCGTATTAAAGCCGTTGTGCATTACGGTGGTGAAGTCACATCTCCATTGGTCATCCCGCATCCCAACGGCACGGGTGAGATTATGCGTTATAACGAGCCGCCAACCGAAGGGGAGCGTTTCCTTAATCAGCATGCGCTGGAATACCACAATGTTACGCCGGAAACGCAAAACGCATTTAGCCAGACGTTACGGCAGCATTTGTACGATCCCCGCTATTACTATGCGCATCAATGGCTACAGGGCGATGTTGTCATAGCCGACAACTTCTCGCTGCTGCATGGTCGTGAAGCCTTTACGGCGCATTCTGCACGCCACCTCCAGCGCGTGCATATTCAGGGCACCCCGATTTGTGTGAATACCTGCATTGATAACGCGGCATAAGGAAAAGCATCATGGCACATATTCTTATGGCAGCGATGGCGACGCCGGGGCACGTTTACCCGCTACTGACTATCGCTCGCTATCTGGTTGCGCAGGGGAACGATGTCACGTTGTTTAGCGGTGCGTTGTTCCGTGAGCAGGCGGAGGCCGCTGGCGTCGGTTTTATCCCTTTTAGCGATGACATTGATTTCGACTACCGGCACCTTGAGCAGCATTTCCCCCAACGCGCGATGTTGCCGCCGGGTAATGCGCAGATGGCTCTGGCTCTAAAAGATTTCTTTGCGGCACCGATTCCACTGCTGGATCGGCAACTGCGTGACGCGTTGGCAAAGACCCACGCCGATTTGCTCATCGTTGAAAACTGTTTTTATGGTGTCTTGCCTTTGCTGTTCTCCGGGCAACGGCCGCCCGTCATCGTAATAGGCGTTACGCCGCTGTCCTATTCGACACGAGATTCTGTTTTCTATGGGCCTCGCATTCCTCCCAAATTGCTGCCGCCTGACCTGAGCCATGAACAACTGGTCGATGAAGAAACGCGGGGATTGATGAGCGAGGTTCAGCACACGTTTAATCATGCGATGGTGCAGTCGGGAGGAAAGCCTCTCGAACAGCCTTTTATGGATACGCTGATTGGCCGTTGCGATCGTTTCTTACAGTTATCCACCACTGAACTTGAGTATCAGCGTGATGATTTGCCACCAAGCGTGCGATTTATTGGGCCCTTATCCCACCACGCAGCAGCAGAACGTGTTCCGCAATGGTGGGCACCGGACGACAAGCGGCCACTTATTATCGTTTCACAAGGCACACTGGCGAATGTCGATCTCCAGCAGCTCATTGGGCCAGCGCTGCGCGCATTAGCTGACTTACCTGTCAGAGTGCTGGCGACCACCGGGGGGCGTTCGGTTGATTCGCTGCAAGCCTCCTTGCCTGAAAATGCCAGAGTGGTGAGCTTCCTCTCTTATGACGATTGGCTGCCAAGGGCGTCGATTGTCATCAGCAATGGCGGATACGGTTCGATTAATGCTGCGCTGAAAGATGGCGTTCCCTTAATTGTGGCCGGTGTTGGGGAAGATAAGCAGGAAGGTGCTGCGCGTGTGGTATTTGCCAAATGTGGGATTAACCTGCAAACCAGTACGCCGAGTGAACAGCAGATTAAGCGGTCTGTTATTGAGATATTGGAGGATCCTGGTTATTTACAGCGTGCAAGATGGATTCAGGCAGATTATGCAAGCCATGATGCGCTTGCTCTGATTAAGGCCGAAGTGAATGCGCTATGCCTTCCAAATGAATGTCCACTAAAAGAGGGCGGTATAACATCAGGTAAGGATGTTTCTCTGCTTCGTGTTTAGCCATTATTTCATCGTAGTAACCTGCTGAAATCGGTCACGCGTTATGGGGTGAAACAGTGCCCCATAACGCTATTGTGAATTGTGTTTTTAAAATAGAATACGCGCACGGATGTTCTATCGCAGGGTTGCAGTAAATGAAGCTATTGTTGGCCGTGATTTTTTCAGTATTGATGATTCCCCAGACCGGTTTTTCGGCAACACAAACGGATGCGCTGACGGTGCTGAAGCATTTGGATGTGACCACTTTCCGCAGTTCTTTTGGGCCGAAACATTTCCCCAAGGGGACGCTGCTGAAGGATACCGATGACTATGTGTTTAGCCAGGAAAACGACTGGGCAGACGCAGCGCGAAAAGATGGTAGTTGGACGTATTCACTACGTATTATCTCGGAAAATGAAAAGGAGATCATTGCCTGTTTCGTGGATGATGCCCACATTGGGAGTTACTTTGCGACAAGTCCTTTCCTGATAAAGAAAACGAAAAATGCTCAGGCGTATTCCGTGATCGAGCTTGAACACGACGTAGAAGGATGTGAGCTCAATCCCAAGGATCAATAATCCTGATCTCGGTAAATGAACCACGTTATCCGAACGTTGCTAAAAATAAGGAGCCGCCATAAGCCGCTCCTTTGTTGTTTCTATACCCGTTATACTTCAAGTTGCATGTGCGTCGGCTGCGTTCAGTCACCCGAATCACTTACTTGAGTAAGCTCATCGGGATTCCTTCCCTTACCGCGTTACGAGGCGCGTAAATGAGCCTCGCCCTAAAGGGCCAACGCTTTGCGTTGTTCAAAACGCTAACGTTTTGTCCTGAAACTCGAATTATTTAGGGTATATATTTTTATTTTACAGCGCCTTATCGGTCAACAAGTCGACCTTGCTGGCTGTTGAGACACGCTCAAGGTAGGCGTGGACGTTAGGGCCAAACTGCACGCCTTTCACGATCGTGAGCGACAGTAAGATCGGGAACAGAATAAAATCGGTGGTGGAAATGGTGCTGACGTTTGCCAGACGTGGCTCCAGCGCCTTGAGTTTCTGCTCCACTTCCGCAATCAGTTCCGGCGTTTTTGCGAGCAGTGCATCCAGGTCACCGAAGGCTTTCTCTTCACGCAGAATGTAGGCATGACGCGCCTCTGGCGTGGAAAGCTCTTTGAAATCGGCTTTTGTGAAGCGAGGGATCGCAAGGTTAAACACCGCGCTGGAAACAGATTTACACCAGGCTTCAATCTCAGCATCAACCGGTTTGTCGGCGATTAATGGTGCTTGCTTGCTGTCGACATAGTGGACGATATCCATGCTTTCCGGCATGAAGCTGCCATCTTCTTTTTGCAGGATCGGCACCACTTTGCGGCCCACCATGCGCGTTGGCGTGTCGATGTCGCCTTCCATAATGACGGATTGCTCAACAGGCAGATCTTTCAGGCCAAAAATCATTCTGGCTCTGACACAGAATGGGCAGTGTTCGTAAATGAAAAGTTTCATGCATCGCCTCGTAAGATTTTGAAAAAGTCAGCAAAAATTTGCTAGCCCTGTCATGACAAGTTATTCCATCAGAGTAATACCTGATACGGTTGGCCGTAAAGCGAATGTGCCTGAAGATGGCGATGGCAGGGAAAAGAAGGGTGCGGTGTGGATCCGCTTTATCCTCGTAGGATTCCTGTATGATGCAGTGACCCCCCTTTTGCGGAAGAGAAATCATGGATCGCCTGAGCGCGCTGGAAACATTTATCTGCGTTTTTGAAACGGGGTCGTTTTCCGCTGCGTCTCGCAGGCTCGGTATTGGGCAGCCTGCGGTGTCCAAAGCGATCATGCAGCTTGAAAATCAGCTGGCAACGCCGTTGCTGCTCCGCTCTACCCGAGGGCTGACGCCGACAGAAGCTGGACAGAATTTTTATGAGCAAATCGCCCCTGCGTTAAAGGTACTGGGGGATGCTCAAGAGCATGTGGTTAGCGGGAGCACTGCGCTGTCTGGACGGTTACGTATCGGTGCACCCGTAACTTTCGCCAGACAACTCATCATACCGCGGCTCCATGAATTCATGGCCGAGCATCCCCAGCTAAATATTGATGTTATTCTGGACGATCGCCCGATCGATCTGATTGCTGAAGGAATTGATGTGGCATTGCGTTTGGGCGAAATGAAGGATTCAAGCCTGATTGCCCAGCGGTTAGCATCGTGTTCTATGCGCCTGCTGGCGACCCCTGACTATTTCGCGCGTCATGGTGTGCCAGCTTCTCCTGACGTACTGGCCGCGCATCCTGCTGTCATCTATTTGCAGGGAGAGAGAACCGATCGTTGGATTTTTTCTCGGAATGGAACACAGACCACGGTATTCCCCAATGGGCGTATCCGTGTTTCTGCGGCGGAAGGCGTGCGTGCAGCGGTGCTATCCGGTGTAGGACTGATTGTGGCGTCGGAATGGATGTTTGCACCAGAGCTTGAAAGCGGGCAGGTCGTCACCGCGCTGGATTCATGGTCGCTGGGTAAGATGGATCTGTGGGCTGTCTACCCTGGAGGCCGCATGACATCAGCTCGCGCCAGAATTTTTACCGATTTCGTTCAGCATCTTTTCTCCTGACGTATTCCTCTTTGGAATAGCTGATATCCATTTTACCTCTCTACTGGGAATGAGTAGGGCACCTTATGCTCTGCTCATCACCTGCCGACTTCCGGCAGGAAACACACAGACAGGTATGATGATGAGTACATTATCCAGCGAAGCCGATATCAGAACGCAGCAGGCTCCCGGCAAAGTATTGATTTTCTCAATGGCGGCAGCCAGCGGTATTTCTGTTGCCAATATCTATTACAACCAACCGATGCTGGGCGTGATCGGCGAAAGCTTTACGTCAAGCGGGGCGGTTTCGCTGATCCCGACCGTGACGCAGTTGGGCTACGCCTTGGGGCTGCTACTGCTGGTTCCGCTCGGCGATAAGTTCGATCGGCGTCGGCTGATCGTGTGGCAATTTTTGCTGCTGGCGTTGGCTTCTGCGTTTGCGGCCTTGTCGACATCGGCTGTCGCGTTATTAGGTACTTCGCTGCTCATCGGTTTTGGGGCGACCGCCGCACAGCAGATTGTTCCGGCTGCGGCGGCGCTTGCTGATGCGAAACAGCGTGGTGCGATTGTTGGAACGGTGATGAGCGGACTATTAAGCGGCATTCTGCTTAGCCGTACGATTGCGGGCCTGGTGGCGGAAAGCGCAGGCTGGCGGGCGATGTTTTGGCTGAGCGTGCCGCTGGCGCTAGCGGGCGCGTGGGCAATGGGAAGAATGTTACCGGCTTCACCATCGAATCAAACCGTTCGTTACCGTGAGTTGATGCGTTCGCTGGTGACGCTGTGGCGGGATGAACGCGCATTGCGTAAAGCCACGCTGATTCAGGCGCTGTTGTTTGCATCGTTCAGCGCGTTCTGGAGTGTGCTTGCGCTGTATCTGGCAAGCGGACGTTTTCAAATGGGCGCTGCCGCTGCGGGCCTGTTCGGCGTGATTGGTGTAGCGGGAATTTTTGCGGCTCCGCTGGCGGGAAGACTGGCCGATAGAATCGGCAGCCGCCCGGTTGTGATTGCCGGCGCGCTGTTGACGCTGCTCTCATGGGCAATATTCATCGGTTTCGATTCCGTTATTGGCCTGATTATCGGTGTTGTCCTGCTCGATCTCGGTGTACAAAGTGCGTTAATTGCCAATCAACATGTGATTTACGGGCTCGGTGAAGCGGTCAGAGGCCGGATTAATACCGTATTCATGGGCGGTATGTTTCTGGGCGGTGCGGCGGGTTCCTCGGTTGCGATGGCCGCATGGCATCAGGGAGGATGGTTGATGGTCGGAGCGCTTGCCAGTGTTCTGGCAATTATGGCGCTGCTGGTTGCGCTGATGAAAACCCCAAAAGCGTAATTACGATCGGGGAAAGCAGGTTGAAATAGCCAGATATGGCGGCTGGGAAGTCTCACCAATGTTGTTTTACAACCAGTAGATTAACCTTACTTGCTGATGACAATACTATACATTTGGCTTGCTATAGTCCTTCCATCCCTTGTCAGTACCCCACATCTCTGTGAGTGTTGTGTAGTTAACCATCCCTGTCATTAGAATGACCTTACCCGCCTTGTGCGGGTTTTTTTTTCCTGCTTTCCCGTTCGCGGGATTCGTGTTGAACGTGTCTATTCCGTGTCGTGATTAACTGAATGATCGGAAGCGACTTTGATAACGACTCGGTTCCTTCCTTCATGCTTGGCCTGATAGAGGGCGTCGTCCGCGATTTTCAAAACGCTATCGATCTGCTCCATTCCAGGAATAAAACAGGTGACGCCTAATGAAATCGTGATGTTTTCAGGAATCGGTAGCGGCATTTTTTCGACTTTTTTACGCAGCCGTTCAGCAATATCAGCGGCCTGCGTCATGTCCGTATCGGGTAGAAGTGCGAGGAATTCCTCTCCGCCAGTGCGGCAAATCAGATCGGATTCGCGAGCTCCCTGTTTTATGTTTTTCGCCAACAGCCTGATGACATCGTCACCAACATTGTGCCCATAGGTATCATTCACGCGTTTGAAGTGGTCGATATCAATCACGATGGCGGCAACCTGATTGCTCTTTGAGAGAATGAGTTCAATGCTTTCATAGATGCCACGGCGATTGAGCAACCCAGTGAGCGGATCGGTATGGGCTTGCAAACTCAGTTTGCCAATTCGTTTGTGCAGCAGCAGAGTACCGAAAAGAATGACGCGTTTTAGCTGGTCAACTTCAAAGTACCAAGAGGGAACTTTCTTAATTTTTTCAATGACATCGGGTTCCTCCATTTTACTGGCAGAAACGGCCAGTAAGCGCAGAGGGTTGGCAATAGAGAACGCGAGTAGAGTGAGGGCAATAAGCGTTAATATCATCACTGGCGCACCTTCATATAAGACGGAACGCATTACGCTGTCGAGCAAATCGATAACGGTTTGAGAAGGGTGTAAGGTAATGATGATCCAGCCGGATGAATTGACCGTATCGAAACCCGCCAGAGACGGCATGCCCTGCATATCGGGCATGGCGGCGGTGCCACTTTTCTTGTCCCGAAACACCTCTTTGATTCTTTCGTCGCTGACGGGCTTACCGACCCACTGCTTATCCTGATGGTAGAGGACAACCCCATTTTTATCGATCACGTAAACGCTGGAGTAATCGTTATAGAAATGGGTATTCATGAATTCGTTTAAGACGCTTTCACTCTTTAAATAAATCGTCCCGCCGATGTAACCGAGATAATTTCCCTGTTTGTCTTTTATCGGGGAAGACACCAGTACGATTAAATTCCCGGACATAGAGACATAAGGCTGACTGATTAACGGTTTCTGTTCCACCAACGCCAGCTTGCTGGCCTCTGAAGTCAGTGTATTTCCTTTCAGGTTCAGCGAGGTTGGGTAAACCGCTTGTATCTTATTCTGGGTATCCGCAATGAAAATAGAATTAAAACTTTGGCTCATGCGGTATGTCTGTTCACTTTTCCCCAGTAGCGCGGCATCGTCACTAAAACTCTCGGCGACTGATGTCGCGCTGTAAGCCAGCTCCTGCTGTGCCGAAGATAAAAAACTTTCTGTGGTAGCCGCTAATTTGGACGAATAGTTAAGGTTTGAACTCAGTATCTGATCGGTAATGAGCTTCTTCTGTACGTTATAAACGGCAACATAGGCGTTGGTCAGCGTGATGATCATGCTGATAATGGCGAGGGATAAAATGAGTGAACGTAAATTGATTGGGAATCGTTTTTTTATTTTCATTGTTGGCCGCACCTATTTTCCGCTAGGTAAGCAAAATCACGCTTTCTTTTTGTTATGTCATCATCAATGGCAAACTGGCGGGGTATTCGCTTGCGACCAATGAATAACCCGCCATTCAAAGTTATAGACGCTAATTGGGCTATCTGGCAACGTATTGATATCTCTCCCGCATCTTCAATTTAATGCAGGGAATGTACGATCTCCAGCGTACCGTTAATGATGAACTGCACGCCCATGCAAACCAGCAGAAACCCCATCAGCCGTGAAATGGCTTCAATGCCGCTTTTCCCGATCAGACGCATAATCAGGCCAGAGCTTTTCAGACTGAGCCAGACGATCAGGCTGATCAACATAAACGTGAGTACGGGGGCAACGGTAATCACCCATGGCGTGATATCGACACCGCTCTTGATTTGTGAGGCAGAACTAATGATGAGGGCAATGGTTCCTGGCCCCGCGGTGCTGGGCATCGCCAATGGAACGAAGGCGATATTGACCTCATTGGCGGAGAAACTGTCGTTAATTTCTTCTTTTTTGCTTTTGACTTCAGGCGCATGTTCTGGCTTCTGCTGAGGAAAAAGCATGCGAAAACCGATAAATGCGACGATGAGCCCGCCAGCAATGCGCAACCCAGGAATGGAAATTCCGAAGGTATTCATTACGACCTGACCCGCGTAGTACGCGACGGTCATAATAATGAAGACGTAGAGCGAGGCCTGAAAGATCTGGCGATTTCGTTCCCCTTGGCTCATGTTGCCGGACATCGCTAAAAATACCGCTACCGTTGTCAGTGGGTTCGCGAGTGGCAGGATTAACACCAGACCAAGACCAATGGTTTGAATCAATTCCAGCATTCTACGTTCCTTTTAGTGGGGCGCTTTCGTCAGTTCAGGAAAATGGCCAATGATGACCTGCTGCTATGGTGTCTGATGTGGCTTAGGCCAGTTCATCCTCCGCTAATTTTTTGAAACGATAGAGCGTTTTCGTCAGCATATCGCGAGAAAACATATCAAACATTTGGCCGATCTTTTTCCCAATCAAGCCCCCCGGTGGGTTGTAGCGAATTGTCAGCGTTACGGTTGTACCCGCTTCCGATGTGGCCGGTTGAAAAGAAAGCCTGCCTTCATTGGGAACCCGTGCCCCTTCCAGCGAACGCCAGTGGATATACTCCCCCGGTTTTTCATCAATAATACGAGCCTGCCACTCAATGAGCGCGCCAATCGGCGTGTTAATCCGCCAGTTAGAGTCGGTATAGTTCAGTATCTCGATACTGGCGAAATGGCCCATCAGGATCGGCAACGTTTCCGGTTTGCGCCAGAGATCAAACAAGCGTTCTGCCGGGCGATTGATCGTGATACTGCTGCTGATTTCATTGGCATAACTGCCGTTTTTCGCTGCGGTTTTTCTTAAGAAAGAGGGAAACACCCGTCATCCTCCCTAATGGATTATTACCCCTTTATGGGCATATGCAGGCCATTCTGACCGATCTCGACCAACGAAGCAAAGCGGAGACGGTGGCGATAGTGTTGGTGCAGGCTATCACAGCAATCGTCAGAATTTTTCCACGCCTAATGTTGCATTAATCTTCGTTCGGTACTGTAAGAGTCAGACAGAAGCCGAATGACGTGCCGCAAAACACCAGGGTTTTTACATAACGATAATAGCCGTACCCCGCCCACTATTTTTAGTGGGCTTTTTTTTATTTATACTTCCTTGTTTAGATATTTTATTGCTATGTAAATTGATATTTATCAATTTATGGTTAATGGTTTTGTACCTATTAAGATGTAATGAATCTGTATCCCTATATTCTATTTTTAAAATGGCGCGCTAGTTGTGTGGTAATTTACTTTATAGGCATGTCGTGATACGTTTATAACCAGCTTTTATGCTGGTAGGAATAAATATGAGTAATCCATTTGTTGCTAGGTGGAGTCGTAATGGCAACCTGCTTTGCCACGGCCACTGGTTAATATCTTATAAAGAAAACGATTTCAGGTTACCGGAAAAATATAAAGAAAATCATATGGGAACGATGGGGATCTACTCTATCATCGATCCTGATGATGAAATGTACCGGGACGGACTCGATGAAGATGATTGGATTCTGGAAAATATCGACTGGCTGGCCGATAGCTTTGAAGAAAATAATGTCCCTATTGAAGAGTGTTATTTCAGATATTTCTTTCAGGCTATAAATAAGCAGGACTGGCGATGCACCAGTTGCGCTGGCTGTATGTAAATTGCTCCATCATTATTAATTACACCTATACCCTCTGTATTCCTGCCAGCCGACTACTCTATTAGCGTCGTGCTATTTTCTCTCTGATTATTCGGCAGCGTTTTATTCGCTCTTCTTCGGTTTTCATTCCTTTTTCATCTTCTTTGCTATGCGCTTCGCATACCGCGTAGCGGAGCGTCTTTTTCAGGGAAAAGTGTTACCCTGACCCAACAATCCTTGATTAAGATGAGGCGGCAATGACGGAAGCTGACATTCTGCGGTTAAGTGCTTTGGTGGGCGAAAAACTAAAGGCGCGTGGTGCCACGCTGACATGTGCGGAATCCTGCACCGGAGGCTGGTTGGCTAAGTCTATTACCGATATCGCGGGTAGTTCTGGCTGGTTTGACTACGGCTTTGTGACATACAGCAATCTGGCCAAGCAGCGTCTAGTGAATGTGAACGCAGAGACACTTGAACAGCATGGTGCGGTGAGTGAAGCCGTCGTCAATGAGATGGCCGCAGGGGCTTTGCAGGCCGCCGATGCAGATTTTGCCATATCGGTAAGCGGCGTCGCCGGGCCAGACGGGGGAACCGAAGAGAAACCTGTCGGCACGGTATGGTTTGGTTTCACTGACAAACAGGGTGGGGCATTCGCCCGGACAATGCGGTTCAGCGGAGACAGAAACGCGGTGCGTCTGCAATCGGTTCATTTTGCGCTGCAAACGTTGCTCGACACGTTTCTGAAAAAATAACCTTGATGCTGTATGCGCATACAGTATAATGTCAGTAATTATTCGGCAATTCATGATTAAGCAGCCGCGTAGAGACAGCAGCTTTACGCCGCATGACAGGAGCAGAAATGGCTATTGATGAGAACAAACAAAAGGCACTTGCGGCAGCACTGGGTCAAATCGAAAAGCAATTTGGTAAAGGTTCTATCATGCGGTTGGGCGAGGATCGCTCAATGGATGTTGAAACCATTTCTACAGGCTCTTTGTCCCTGGATATCGCTTTGGGGGCTGGTGGTTTACCGATGGGGCGTATCGTTGAGATTTATGGCCCAGAATCTTCCGGTAAAACAACGCTGACCTTACAGGTTATTGCTGCCGCTCAGCGCGAAGGCAAAACGTGTGCGTTTATCGATGCTGAGCATGCGCTGGACCCGATTTATGCGAAAAAGCTTGGCGTAGATATCGATAACCTGCTGTGTTCTCAGCCGGATACCGGCGAGCAAGCGTTGGAGATCTGTGATGCACTAACGCGCTCCGGTGCTGTTGACGTTATCATCGTTGACTCCGTTGCGGCACTGACGCCGAAAGCCGAAATTGAAGGTGAAATCGGCGACTCCCACATGGGGCTGGCTGCTCGTATGATGAGCCAGGCTATGCGTAAACTGGCGGGTAACCTGAAGCAAGCCAATACGCTGCTGATCTTCATTAACCAGATTCGTATGAAAATCGGTGTGATGTTCGGTAACCCTGAAACGACTACCGGTGGTAACGCACTGAAGTTTTACGCCTCTGTTCGTCTGGATATTCGTCGTACTGGCGCTATCAAGGAAGGCGAAGAAGTGGTCGGCAGCGAAACCCGCGTGAAAGTCGTTAAGAATAAAGTAGCAGCACCGTTCAAACAGGCTGAATTCCAAATTCTGTACGGCGAAGGCATCAATATCCACGGTGAACTGGTTGATCTGGGTGTGAAACACAAGCTGATCGAAAAAGCCGGTGCCTGGTATAGCTATAACGGCGACAAGATCGGTCAGGGTAAAGCGAATGCCTGTAATTTCCTGAAAGAGAACCCGGCGATTGCTGCGGAACTGGACAAGAAATTGCGTGAAATGTTGCTGCACAAAGGCAATGAACTGACGCCAGCCGCCGCTGGAAATAGCCATGACGAAGATGAATTCGCTGGTGAAGGCAACGAAGAGTTTTAATGGTGGCTGAATGGATTGTGACAGGGCACTTCAGCGGATAGATGGATGAATAAACCATTACGCTATGCGATGAATGTGCTTTCTGTTCGCGATTATAGTGAAACCGAAATACGCCGCAAATGTGCGGCGTATTTATATAAGTCAGAAAGCGCAAAAGCAGAAGATGAGGCAGACGAAGCCACAGCCCGAGCTGCGGCAGAAGATGTGGAAGCGGCTATTGCTTACTGCAAGGAACACGGTTGGCTGGATGACGAGCGCTATGCTCGCCGCTATATCAGCAGCCGGAGCCGCAAAGGCTATGGTGCCCAGCGGATCAAAATGGAGCTAAGCCAGAAAGGAATCGATAAGACAACGTTAGCCACAGCATTAAACGAGAGTGATATCGATTGGTGTGCACTGGCGAAATCGGTTGTGGAACGAAAATTCGGGCATCCTCTGTCCGATGAATGGAAAGACAAAGTCAAACATCAGCGATATCTGCTTTATCGTGGCTTCTTTCATGAAGAAATCCAGTCAATTTATACGAATTTTTCAGATTGAACGCACACGGGATTTTACTTCCCATCGAAGAAAATTTATCTTATTCCCACTTTTTTGTTCGTGAGTTGCTCGGTAACGTCAGCATGCTGGACTAACCTTGCCCGCGATCTGTTCTTCTAGCTTGATTCCAGGACAATTATGAGCAAGAGCACCGCTGAGATCCGTCAAGCGTTTCTCGATTTTTTCCACAGTAAGGGACACCAGGTTGTTGATAGCAGCTCTCTGGTGCCGAACAACGATCCGACATTGTTATTCACCAATGCGGGTATGAACCAGTTCAAAGATGTGTTCCTCGGTCTGGATAAACGCAGCTATGCCCGAGCGACGACCTCGCAGCGCTGCGTACGTGCCGGTGGTAAACATAATGACCTGGAAAACGTAGGTTATACCGCACGCCACCATACCTTCTTTGAAATGCTGGGTAACTTCAGCTTCGGTGACTATTTCAAGCATGATGCGATTCGCTATGCGTGGGAACTGCTGACGTCTCCTCAGTGGTTCAATCTGCCGAAAGAAAAACTGTGGGTAACTGTGTACGCAACGGATGATGAAGCCTATGACATTTGGGCTGATGAAGTTGGCGTGCCGCGCGAAAGAATTATTCGTATTGGTGATAACAAAGGCGGACCTTACGCCTCTGATAACTTCTGGCAGATGGGGGAAACGGGGCCGTGTGGTCCATGTACCGAGATTTTCTACGATCACGGTGAGCACATCGCAGGTGGACCGCCGGGAAGCCCTGATGAAGACGGCGATCGCTATATCGAAATCTGGAACCTGGTGTTCATGCAGTTCAACCGTCAGGTTGACGGCACCATGCTGCCACTGCCTAAACCTTCCGTCGATACCGGCATGGGGTTAGAGCGCGTTTCTGCCGTCTTGCAGCACGTCAATTCAAACTATGACATTGATTTGTTCAAAACGCTGATTGATGCGGTAGCGAAAGCCGTCGGAACGACGGATTTAACCAACAAATCGCTGCGTGTTATCGCTGACCATATCCGCTCTTGTGCGTTCCTGATTGCCGATGGCGTGATGCCATCTAATGAAAACCGTGGTTATGTTCTGCGCCGTATTATCCGCCGCGCTGCGCGCCACGGTAATATGCTGGGCGCTACGGATGCTTTCTTCTACAAACTGGTTGCGCCGCTGATTCAAGTCATGGGGCCAGCGGCTGAAGAATTGAAAAAACAGCAGTCTGTGGTTGAGCAGGCGCTGAAGACGGAAGAAGAACAGTTTGCCCGCACGCTGGAACGCGGCTTGTCTCTGCTGGACGAAGAAATTAAAAACCTGAAAGGGGATACGCTGGACGGTGAAACCGCCTTCCGCCTGTATGACACCTATGGTTTCCCTGTCGACCTCACGGCAGATGTGTGCCGCGAGCGCGGCCTGAAAGTCGATGAAGAAGGCTTTGAAGCCGCAATGACGGCGCAGCGCCAGCGCGCGCGTGGAGCCAGCGGATTTGGCGTAGATTACAACAGTCTTATCCGTGTGGATGAGAACACGCCATTCTGCGGTTATGAAAAAACGCAGCAGCAAGCGAAGGTTATTGCGATTTATCACAATGGAAACGCGGTTGATCAGATTGCGGCTGGTGATGAAGCGGTTGTGATTCTGAACGAAACGCCATTTTATGGTGAATCCGGTGGCCAGGTTGGCGACCAGGGTGAACTGAAAAATGCGGGTGTCAGCTTTGCTGTTCAGGATACTCAGAAATACGGTCAGGCAATTGGTCACGTCGGTAAACTGACTCAGGGTACGCTGCGTGTTAACGACAGTGTCGAGGCAAACGTTGATAGCCAACGCCGCGATCGCATTCGTCTGAACCACTCCGCGACGCACCTGCTGCATGCTGCGCTGCGTCAGGTTCTGGGCGATCATGTCGCGCAGAAAGGCTCTCTGGTTAACGATAGCTATCTGCGTTTTGACTTCTCACATACGGAAGCGATGAAGCCTGAGCAGATTCGTCAGGTTGAAGACATCGTCAACGCGCAAATCCGCCGTAACCTTACCGTGCAAACGGATGTCATGGCGCTGGATGATGCGAGAGCGAAGGGCGCGATGGCGCTGTTCGGTGAGAAGTACGATGACCATGTCCGTGTTCTGACGATGGGTGATTTCTCCATTGAGCTTTGTGGGGGCACGCACGCAAGCCGTACCGGTGATATTGGCTTGTTCCAGATCATTTCTGAATCAGGCACTGCTGCCGGCGTGCGTCGTATTGAAGCGACCACGGGTGAGAATGCGTTGTCTGCGTTGCATCGCCAGAGCGACGTTTTGCAAGACATTGCGCAACTGCTGAAAGGGGATAGTCACAACCTGACGGATAAGGTACGCTCTGTTCTGGATCGTGCCCGCGCGTTGGAGAAAGAGCTTCAGCAGTTGAAGGCTCAACAAGCGGCGCAGGAAAGCTCGTCGCTGTCTGGCAAAGCAAAAGAGGTTAACGGTGTGAAGTTGCTGGTCACGCAACTGGACAACGTGGATCCTAAGCTGCTGCGCACGATGGTTGACGACTTGAAGAATCAGCTTGGCTCTGCTGTTATCGTTCTCGGAACGGCGGCAGAAGGCCGGGTCAGCTTGATTTCTGGTGTAACGAAAGATCTGACTGACCGCGTAAAAGCCGGTGAACTGATTGGGTTTGTTGCCCAGCAGGTTGGCGGTAAAGGCGGTGGTCGCCCAGATATGGCTCAGGCTGGTGGTTCAGACGTGTCTGCACTGCCTGCTGCGCTGGCAAGCGTTGAATCTTGGGTTGCTGCTAAGCTATAAACGACAGATAACGTTTTATTCGCGTTATCCAACAAGAACGCCATAACTTTCTGGTTGTGGCGTTTTTGTCTGCGGAAAAGGATCCGGCAAGCAGGATAGAAAGTGTGTTACCTTCAGATATTCTGAAGCTTTACATGCTCAGTCCTGTTGTTGTGATAACAAAAGCACAAGCTACTGATATCGACTAAACTAACAAGTAGTGACAAACCGGGGTGTGATGGTGTGGTTATACCATCGTCTAGGTTTACGTTTTCACGGCACATGATGGATAATGGCGGGGAGACAGAGAGACCCGACTCTTTATAATCTTTCAAGGAGCAAAGAATGCTTATTTTGACTCGTCGAGTTGGCGAAACCCTCATGATCGGCGATGAGGTAACGGTTACCGTATTAGGAGTGAAAGGCAACCAGGTGCGTATTGGTGTTAATGCACCTAAAGAGGTTTCTGTCCACCGTGAAGAGATCTATCAGCGTATTCAGGCCGAAAAATCTCAACCAACGTCATATTGATTGACAATGCGTCTCGTGTTCGCGGGACGCACTTGTTATTTCCCGCTTTTCCCCACACATTTATCGATATATCCATTTTTATTGTGCACTTCCTTTGGCAAGGTAACCGCCTGTTTTTCTGTCGATAAAATAGACTTTTTGTTGTGAAAGTGCTCGTCTTGGATGCGAATTGTTCAAACGAACACAAGGTGGGAAAAATTGTTTGACTTATAAGTCTGGGAAAGTAATATGTGCGCCACGCAGTACCGGTGAGCACTAACAAGAAGTTCTTAGTAGCGAATCAGGTAATGTAAGGTGAGGTGGCCGAGAGGCTGAAGGCGCTCCCCTGCTAAGGGAGTATGCGGTCAAAAGCTGCATCGAGGGTTCGAATCCCTCCCTCACCGCCATTTAATATGCATCCGTAGCTCAGCTGGATAGAGTACTCGGCTACGAACCGAGCGGTCGGAGGTTCGAATCCTCCCGGATGCACCATTAAACACTGCCTTTGCAAGGGAAGTAGTATTAGTGAAAGCAAGTTTTGTCGCAGATGAAGAATTATCAATGCATCCGTAGCTCAGCTGGATAGAGTACTCGGCTACGAACCGAGCGGTCGGAGGTTCGAATCCTCCCGGATGCACCATTCTTAAGTATCTCGTTTAATTGCTCACCCCATTATTTCTGCACCACACTCTGCATCCGTAGCTCAGCTGGATAGAGTACTCGGCTACGAACCGAGCGGTCGGAGGTTCGAATCCTCCCGGATGCACCATATTTCGATGTAAATAAAACTCTTACCTTAGTGTTAATCGATAAGCGTAGAGTAACCTTGTTTTAGCAACGTCCTGAAGTACTAAGCAAGCCAGATAATTTTCTCTGATGCCCCATTTCTGTTTTAGCAACCGCTCTCTACCCTATTTTCGCGCTCTGGTGGCACAGCCTTCTGTTCTGCTGATATCAGAATGATATTTTTCTCATTACTCCCGTGTATTAATCCTTACCTCTCTCTTGCCTATATTGATATTGAGCCGACGAGTAAATGAAGGCTGCCTACTACTATGGAGGTAATAACCTGTTTTTTATAAGGTTATTGAATAAGCGACAACGTTTTCACTTTACGATAAAGTAAGCTCTCTTTTCAGTGATCATGGAGTCATGATGTACGATCGCTATCAAGGGCTGATCTTTGATATGGATGGCACCCTGCTTGATACCGAACCAACGCACCATAAAGCGTGGGATCAGGTTCTTGCCCGATATGGCATGAGATATGATGCCAGTGCCATGACTGCATTAAACGGCTCGCCCACCTGGCGTATTGCACAGCGTATTATCGACAGTCATCAGGCTGATATTGATGCTCACCAACTCGCGGCGGAAAAAACCGCTGTTGTTGAAGAAATGCTGCTGGATACCGTAAAACCACTGCCGCTGATTGATGTTGTTAAGCACTATCGCGGACGGCGTCCGATGGCAGTTGGCACAGGTAGCACGCATGGCATGGCTGATAGATTGCTAACGCATTTAGGGCTGCATGATTATTTTGATGCAATCGTTGGGGCTGATGATGTTATGCAACATAAGCCTTTCCCCGATACCTTTCTGCGTTGCGCTACATTGATTTCTGTCGCACCAGAACACTGTATCGTGTTTGAAGATGCTGACTACGGCATTGAAGCCGCTAAACGCGCTAACATGGCCGTGGTTGACGTCCGTACATTGTGAGTGAGTTCTGGGCTGTTTTTTCTCTTTTCTGGAGTAGCCTGCTCAGTGCAACACTGCTGCCTGGCAGTTCGGAAGTGCTGCTGGTAACGTTATTGCTTGCTGACAGCGCAAAGCCCTACCTGTTGATTGCTGTGGCAACGGTAGGAAATACGCTGGGCGGGTTAACAAATATTTTTATAGGGCGCTTACTCCCTCAGCCAAAACAACAAGCTGGGTATTCGGTGGCCATGCGCTGGTTACAGCGCTATGGCTGTGCTGCGTTGTTATTTAGCTGGGTGCCGGTAGTAGGCGATTTATTGTGCGTGTTAGCGGGTTGGCTACGCATGCCCTGGATGCAATCGGCGGTTTTCATCGGTATTGGAAAAGCGCTGCGGTATATCGTATTGACGGGTATAACGTTGCAGGGGATGGCGTGGTGGTCTTAACCAGATTGCAATGCGAACTGGTGAGTGCTGCTGAGTTTCAATTATGCTTACAACCATTACATTTTAACAACGGGAGGTCGATTTGATCCCGGACATTTCAGAAGCACTTTCTTGGCTGGAAAAACACCCACTGGCAGTGAAGGGTATTCAGCGTGGAATTGAACGCGAAACATTGCGCGTAACAGCAAACGGACATCTTGCTACAACAGGGCACCCGGAAATATTGGGCTCGGCGTTGGCACACCCGTGGATCACGACAGACTTTGCTGAAGCGCTGTTGGAGTTCATTACGCCAGTCGACAAAGATGTCGATCACCTGCTGACGTTTCTGCGCGATATTCATCGTCACGTTTCCCGTAATCTGGGTGATGAGCGGATGTGGCCATTGAGCATGCCGTGCTTTATCGACAGCGAGCAAAATATCGAGCTGGCGCAGTATGGTTCATCAAATGTTGGGCGCTTCAAAACGCTTTATCGCGAAGGGCTGAAAAACCGCTATGGCGCGTTGATGCAGACTATTTCTGGCGTGCATTATAACTTCTCTCTTCCGCTGTCATTCTGGCAGGCGCGAGAGGGTGTCGCTGATGCAGAAAGCGGGAAAAAAGCCATTTCTGCGGGATACTTCAGGCTGATCCGCAACTATTACCGCTTTGGCTGGGTGATCCCTTATCTGTTCGGTGCTTCTCCGGCGATCTGTTCTTCTTTCCTAAAAGGGCGGGAAACCGCACTGCCGTTTGAGCGTACGGAAAAAGGCATGCTTTATCTGCCTTATGCAACCTCTCTACGGCTTAGTGACCTAGGCTACACCAATAAATCACAGAGTAATCTGGGAATTACGTTTAACGATCTTGATACTTATGTCGCCGCATTAAAGCGCGCGATAAAAACGCCGTCTGAGGAATATGCCCAGGTTGGTATGAAGAAGGATGGTCGTTATCTACAATTGAATACGAACGTCTTGCAGATTGAGAATGAGCTCTATGCGCCGATTCGTCCGAAACGTGTGACGCGTGCGGGTGAAACGCCATCTGATGCGTTGCTGCGTGGCGGAATTGAATATATCGAAGTGCGCTCACTGGATATCAACCCGTTCTCTCCGACAGGAGTGAGTGAAAGTCAGGTGCGTTTCCTGGATTTATTCCTGATCTGGTGTGCGCTGGCAGATGCACCGGAAATGAGCGCGGATGAGCTACTGTGTACGCGTAAAAACTGGAACCGAGTGATTCTGGAAGGGCGTAAACCTGGGCAAACGGTGGGGATGCGGTGTGAAACCATCCAGCAGCCGATTGCTGAGGTGGGGAAATCTCTGTTTGCGGATTTACGTCGCGTTGCAGAAGTGCTGGACGCTGAAAACAATCAACCGCACTATCAGCAGGTATGTGATGAACTGCTTGTTGGTTTTGACGATCCAGAAACGACGTTCTCTGGTCGACTATTAACGTTGATGAAGCAAGAAGGCAATGGTAGCGTGGGACTGAATTTAGCGGAAGAATACCGCAAAATGCTCAGCAGTGAGCCGCTGCAGGTGTTGACGGAAGAACAATTGGCTGCTGCGAGTGAGAACTCCTGGCAGCGTCAACGTCAGATTGAGTCTGAAGATACGATGAGTTTTGACGACTATCTGGCGACGCATTAAAAAGAAAAGGCCACAGAAACTGTGGCCAAATAAACATCTCTAATAGGGATGATGATAATAAATGCGCGTCTTTCAGTAAGTCAGACTCGCATAAAAAGGAAAAGTTCTCGGAAACGAGAAAAAATGAATTTTTTCTATGAGGAGGTGGCATTATGCCGTTACTAGACAGCTTTACCGTTGACCATACCCGTATGGCCGCACCCGCAGTTCGGGTCGCTAAAACCATGAAAACCCCTCATGGCGACAATATCACTGTATTTGATCTGCGCTTCTGCCGTCCGAACATCGAAGTCATGCCAGAGCGCGGTATCCATACGCTAGAGCACCTGTTTGCTGGCTTTATGCGCGATCATTTAAACGGTGATGGCGTTGAAATTATCGACATTTCTCCGATGGGATGCCGTACCGGTTTCTACATGAGCCTGATTGGTACGCCGGACGAGCAACGCGTTGCTGATTCCTGGAAAGCGGCGATGGCGGATGTTCTGAAAGTGACTGACCAGCGTAAAATTCCTGAGCTGAACGAATTCCAGTGTGGCACCTATGAGATGCACTCACTGAAGGAAGCGCAGGAGATTGCTCAGCACATAGTGGATCACGATATTGGTATCAACCAAAATGACGATCTGGCGCTGCCGAAAGATAAACTGGCCGAGCTACATATCTAGCTTGTTGGATAGGCGCAGATAAAAAAGAGAGCCGAACGTTGGCTCTCTTTTTTTGTGCTAGTGAATGTGTCAGACCGCGAGGAAGTGCTGTATAACACGGCTGCCGAAGTAGGACAGCGTCAGCATCAGTGCGCCGATCAGGCTGAACCAGACGACGCGCCGTCCCCGCCATCCTTCATGGTAATGTCCCCAGAGCAACAGAATATAGATGAACCAGGCAAACAGGGAGAACACGGCCTTGTGCAGATTCTCTTTGTTATCGATCAAGTCATCCATATAAAACAAACCAGTACAGAGCGTCAGCGTGAGCAGAATGACGCCAATCTGTGTGATGTGAAACATCTTGCGCTCAATACCCATCAGCGGCGGCATGTCAGCGGCAAATCCCAGCTTTTTATTCTTGAGCAGATAATCAAGCCAGGCGAGTTGAAGCGCATAAAGGGCTGCAATTAACAGCGTTGCATAGGAGAAAAGGGCCAGGCCGATATGGATCATCAAGCCCGGTGATGCTTCCAGATGCGTAATAAATTCACTCGGCATGAAGCTGGCGAAGGCCAGATTGATCAGCGCAAAGGTATAGACGATAGGAAGAATAAACCAGCCGCGATCGCGCGTGGCGACAAACGTCATCACCGTACAGATGATGAGGCTGACCAGTGAACCGATATTCAGCAAGCTAAGGTTTTGGCCGACCTGAACATCGAAAATGCGTTGATAGAGCGCCACCGCATGACAAATTAGCGCAGCGCTGGCCGAGAGTATTGCCAGCCGACGATATGCACTGTTCTTGCGCAGCAGACTGGGGATAATCAGTCCGAGGCTGAGTGTGTAGGCGACAAGCGCCACAATAGCGAAAACAGACATACAAATAGGTTATTAAATATCAACTAGGTAAAATAGAGAATCAGTATAGCGTTAGTCGCCGTGGGCACCAACAGTTCTCCATCAGCAGCGCTGAGATCGTTGCCGCTTTTGTGTATAATCTCTTCCATTCGTGTCGCGCTGGCGGCCTGTCTTACGTTGAGCATGAGATATGTTTGAAAATTTAACCGATCGACTCTCGCGCACATTGCGCAATATCAGCGGCCGCGGGCGGTTGACTGAAGAAAACATTAAAGAAACGCTGCGTGAAGTGCGTATGGCATTGCTGGAAGCCGACGTCGCGTTACCCGTGGTGCGTGATTTTATCAATCGTGTAAAAGAGCGTGCTGTTGGGCATGAGGTCAACAAAAGCCTGACGCCGGGCCAAGAGTTCGTCAAGATTGTTAAGAATGAACTCGTCAGCGCAATGGGTGAAATTAACGCCGAGCTGAATCTTGCCGCACAGCCGCCTGCGGTTGTTCTGATGGCCGGTCTGCAAGGTGCGGGTAAAACGACCAGCGTGGGCAAGCTGGGTAAATTCCTGCGCGAAAAGCATAAGAAAAAAGTGCTGGTGGTTTCAGCTGACGTTTATCGCCCTGCGGCGATTAAACAGTTGGAAACATTGGCAGAGCAGGTGGGGGTCGATTTCTTCCCGTCAGACGTGCAGGAAAAGCCGCTTGCTATCGTACAACGTGCGTTACAGCACGCTAAGCTGAAGTTCTACGATGTCTTGTTAGTCGATACCGCGGGTCGTCTCCACGTTGACGATGCGATGATGGACGAAATCAAACAGGTTCACGCGGCGATTAAGCCAGTTGAAACGCTGTTTGTGGTTGATGCCATGACGGGGCAGGATGCGGCGAATACGGCGAAAGCCTTTAATGAAGCGCTGCCGCTGACCGGTGTGATCCTCACCAAAATTGATGGTGACGCTCGCGGTGGTGCGGCGTTGTCTATCCGCCATATTACTGGCAAGCCAATTAAATTCCTCGGTGTCGGCGAAAAAACCGAAGCGTTGGAGCCGTTCTACCCTGAGCGCGTTGCCTCGCGAATTCTCGGTATGGGCGATGTGCTTTCACTGATTGAAGATATTGAAAGCAAGGTCGATCGTACACAGGCAGAAAAGCTTGCCAACAAGCTGAAGAAGGGCGATGGGTTTGATTTGACCGATTTCCTGGATCAGCTCAAGCAGATGCGCAATATGGGCGGCATGGCAAGCATGATGAGCAAGATGCCGGGCATGGGCCAACTGCCTGATAATGTTAAGTCACAAATGGATGACAAGGTGCTGGTGCGTATGGAGGCGATCATTAATTCGATGACGCGTCAGGAGCGTGCCAAACCTGAGATTATTAAAGGATCGCGTAAACGTCGTATCGCGCAGGGTTCTGGTATGCAGGTACAGGACGTGAACCGTCTTCTGAAACAGTTCGATGATATGCAACGAATGATGAAGAAGATGAAAAACGGCGGTCTGGCGAAAATGATGCGCGGTATGAAAGGGATGATGCCACCTGGATTCCCGGGGCGTTAATCACCGAAATCGATGGTGTAGAGAAACTCTTGGCGTGATTATACGCTTTAGATTGCTTTTTGCGCCAAAATGAGTAAAATTTTCGGGCTTTTTATATGACATACTGGGCTCCGTTCCTCGATGGGGCCCAGTTGTTTTATTCACTAAAGAGGATGTTATGGTAACAATTCGTTTGGCACGTGGCGGCGCGAAAAAACGCCCCTTCTATCAAGTAGTCGTGACCGATAGCCGCAATGCGCGTGATGGTCGTTTCATCGAGCGCGTAGGTTTCTTCAACCCAATCGCATCTGGTCAAGCAGAAGCCCTGCGTCTGGATCTGGACCGTATCGAGCATTGGCTTGGTCTGGGTGCAACTGTGTCTGATCGCGTATCTTCGCTGATCAAAGACGCTAAAAAAGCAGCATAACCTGTTGCGGTGGTGATAATGAGCAATCAACTCAGCCCAAAACCTCCTGTTAACCCGATTGTGATGGGGAAGATAGGGTCGGCATATGGCATCCGAGGTTGGCTCAGAGTGTTTTCATCCACCGAAGATGCCGAGAGCATTTTTGATTATCAACCTTGGTTCATCCAGAGTAAAAGCGGTTGGCAGCTTGTCGAGATTGAAGGCTGGAAGTATCACAATCAGGATCTGATCATCAAAGTGAAAGGTGCTGATGACCGTGATGCGGCTAATTTACTGACTAATTGTGAAATTGTCGTAGATTCGTCACAACTGCCCGATCTGGGCGAAGGTGATTATTACTGGAAGGATCTTATTGGCTGTCAGGTCGTGACCGTAACGGGTTATGAGTTAGGTAAAATCATCGACATGATGGAAACCGGCTCGAACGATGTGATGGTAATAAAGGCCAACCTGAAAGATGCCTTCGGAGTCAAGGAACGGCTGGTTCCGTTCCTCACCGAACAGGTTGTTAAGCGCGTCGACCTTTCTGCTCAAACTATTGAAGTAGATTGGGATCCTGGTTTTTGAACTCTGAATCGACCAGTAGTACCCAGCGGAACGAGACTATGTGGATTGGGGTGATTAGCCTGTTTCCAGAGATGTTCCGGGCAATTACTGATTACGGAGTCACTGGCCGGGCAGTTAAAAATGGCCTGCTGAACGTACAGTATTGGAGTCCTCGTGATTTCACTTACGATCGGCATCGCACCGTGGACGACCGGCCTTATGGCGGCGGCCCCGGAATGCTGATGATGGTGCAACCTTTACGGGATGCGATCCACGCAGCAAAAGCAGCGGCAGGCGAAGGCGTGAAAGTGATTTATTTATCACCTCAGGGCCGTAAATTAGATCAGCAAGGCGTACATCAACTCGCTACGAACCAGAAGATGATTCTGGTCTGTGGACGGTACGAAGGGATTGATGAGCGCGTAATTAAAACCGAAATCGATGAAGAATGGTCGATAGGAGATTACGTACTCAGCGGTGGGGAACTGCCAGCGATGACCCTGATTGACTCCGTTGCCCGCTTTATACCGGGCGTTCTGGGGCATCAGGCTTCAGCAGAAGAAGATTCTTTTGCTGATGGATTGCTGGATTGTCCTCATTTCACTCGCCCTGAAATACTGGAAGGCATGGACGTTCCGGCAGTGTTACTGTCTGGCAACCATGCAGAAATACGCCGCTGGCGATTGAAGCAGTCGCTGGGCCGAACCTGGCTTAGAAGACCTGAACTTCTGAAAAGCCTAGCTCTGACTGACGAGCAAACAAGGTTGCTGGCTGAGTTCCAACGTGAATATCAGTCTGAGCAACAAGAGTATTAGGTGGTTACGCCGGTTTGACCTGGCGAACCCAACTATCAGTTTACCTAGGGTAAGAGACATATTATGAGCAACATTATTAAGCAAATCGAAGACGAACAAATGAAGCAGGACGTACCTGCATTTCGTCCGGGTGATACCGTAGAAGTGAAGGTATGGGTTGTTGAAGGTAGCAAAAAACGTCTGCAGGCATTCGAGGGCGTGGTTATCGCTATTCGTAACCGCGGTCTGCATTCTGCATTCACTGTTCGCAAAATTTCTAACGGCGAAGGCGTGGAGCGTGTATTCCAGACTCACTCTCCAGTTGTTGACAGCATCGCTGTTAAACGTCGTGGTGCCGTGCGTAAAGCCAAACTGTACTACCTGCGTGAGCGTACTGGTAAGTCTGCTCGTATCAAAGAGCGTCTTAACTAAGATAGCGCTTTCGCAACATCCGAAAGTGTTTATTTTTCAAAAGCCTAGCGTAATAGCTGGGCTTTTTTTTATTTAAATGGCGGCAAAGTGGCGGCAGAGAAAAAGCAGTGGCGACGGATAGGTAAAAGAAAACCCGCTTTCGCGGGCTTTAGGTTGTTGTGTTAAATCCAGAGTGCTCCCTGATTCGACCGATCAGGATGTGGCGGGACGGGCTTAACATCGCCCGGCGTCATAATAATATCTGCTATGGTTTCCATTGATTTGAATGTGCAACCGCAGTTGATATTCTGGCACTGGTGATAACGTTCTTTTGTCTTGTTCGTAATGTAGCGACTGGATCTCGCGTGTGCTGCATTTTGGCAGAGTGGGCAATGCATCATTTCGTAAATCGCCTTATCGTCCTGTCTGGTTTATATTGCCAATCATATCACTTTATTCGATTTTTCAAATATTGATTTGAAAATGAATTACTGATCACTTCCCTCATATTCAACATCAGACAGCAGCACTTCCAGCTCCAGCGCGGTAACGTACCCTGAATTACTCAAACTGTGCGTCACTTTTGAGATTGTCCATTCCTGCTCGTCGATCACCTGTTTAAATCCGCTCACCTGAACAGGCGTTTCCGGGAACAGGTCAGCGCGCCCCATTGCCAGCGTGATAGAGAATTCAGCGACACCACGCTGGAGTTTGTTCCACTTTGCCTGTGCGGCACGCATGGCCTGTGCCTTAGTCGCAAAAACCGTGGTCAGCGCCAGCACGTTTTCATCGGTGCCAACCAGATAATCCCCCTCACGGGCTTCTTGCTCCTTCTTTGCCTTTTTCGCTTTAGGATGCGGCTTCTGTGGTTGTGCTCCCTGATGCAATAACACTTTTTTCTGACGTTTTACCTTTACCGTTTTCGGCTTTTCAGGCTGCGGCTCTTTGGTATGCAGCCAGCTTGCCGTTACGCCTGTGTACGCGCCCCGGTCAGCCAGACTAAAACTGTGCTGATCGCCGTCGCTGCGTTCAATCATCTGTTGCGGGATGGGTTTGCCGCTGGCCGTCTTCCCCGTTCCGGGACGGATAAACAGCAAACGCCCGGCCTTGATTGCCACGATTGCCCCGTTGCGCTCAGCCAGCCGGGTAATAAATACCGCGTCGGTTTCCTGCGTCTGGTCGATGTGCGGAATTTTTATCCCGGCAAAACCATCGGCCAGCATTGGTGCAAGGTTGTTACGTTTCGCCACCTGTTCAACAATCGCCCCCAGCGTGGTGTCGTGATACGACAGTTCACGCCGGGAGTTAAGCGACCCGCGAAAATCGGCACTCCGCGCCCGGATGGTCAGCGTATCGGGTGTACCACGGTGCTCTATTTCATCCACCGTAAAATCACCTTTGCCGATCAGCGCTTCACCTTCCCAGCCCAAAAATACCGACAGCACCGCGCCCCGGCGGGGCAACTGCAACAGCCCGTCGCTGTCGTCCAGCTCGATGTCGAGCTGGTCGGCCTCAAAGCCCCGGTTATCGGTCAGGCTGAGTGACAGCAGGCGCGGACTGATAACGGTCGTGATGTCCTGCTCATTCAGGCGCAGCAGGTACGCCGGGGCAGTCTTACTGCCTGCACGAACGTTCAGCGGATTAATCATGCGAATAATCCCCCGATAGCGGATTGCGCCCGGTTAGCCATTTCCCCAGCGTTGCCGATCAAGCTGTCAGCTTGCTGGCGTAAATCGCCCAGCATGGCAGACAGCGACGAGTCTACGCGGGTCAGCGTGACGGTGAACTCAATCCGCCGGGCGCGGCCATCGGGGAAAAAGTCGCTTTCCGCCTGGCTGATACTGTTCACCACAAACACGCCGTAAATGGTGCCACCGCCCCCAATCAGCGGCCATGCGCGCCCCTGATCGGCCATCGTCTCCAGCATCAACAATGACAGTGTGCCGCCTGTGATTTCCGGCAGCAGCTCACCCGACAGCGTGATTTTCTCATCTTCAACGCCTAAAAACTGCAACGCCGGACGCTGACCGACGCGGCTGTTTGACGGCCAGCGATAATCAACGTTGCGCTGCATGTTCTGGTAGGGCAGGGTCTGGAGCTGGAACACAAACAGCCCTAACGTGAGCATCATTTTATTCACCTCCCTGATAACTGTACTGACTGAATGCGCGTGACCGCGCCGCTCGTTCCCGCTGCTCAAGCTGGCGTGTGACTTCCTGCGCGATGCCTCTCTCACTCTGTCCGGGCTGGGCAACAATACTGATAGGCGCGTGAATGCTGACCGGGGACGATGCGGCACTGGTCTGAAGCGTCGACGCTATCGGGCGATAGGCTGACATGTTCATCGTGGCCGATGCCATTGCGGCCGTATCCTGACGGCTGGTGACATTCGCTGAACCCGCCGCAATGTCCGGCGTACTCACACCGCTGTATCGGGATGCAATCGCCTTTGCGTCGTTGCCCTGTGGTGTCGGTGCTCGGCTCACGCCCACTTTCAGCGCGGCAGCTTCTTCCGGCGGCAGGATACTGTCAGCAGTCGTCAGATTCTTCGATTTCTCGTCAACCAGCCCCAGCTTTTCAAGCAGCCACGACACTCCAGATTTCAGCGACTCCAGCGGGTTCATGATGATGTTAAGCCCGCTTGCCAGCGCCTCACCAAAGCGTTTCCCCATACTGGCCGCACAGTCCAGCTCGGCGGCAGTGGATTTGACGGGCGTCAGCAGGTCACCAAACCAACCAAACAGCGCCTTGATTTTGTCACCTATCCACGTAAAGACGGGCTGGAGCGGCTCAAACGCCGCAATAATCGGCGCACTGGCCGCAACAAACCCTTCCACCACGCCGCCGATAAAAGCCTGAATCGGCTCCCAGTATTTCCAGATAAGCAGCGCGCCGCCGACCAGTGCCGCGACGGCTATCCCGACAGTCGACAGCAGGACGCCTAACGCACTGCTAACCAGCGTAATCCCGGTGCGCAGCAGCGCCAGCGGTGACGTCACCAGCCACATCAGCACGCGTGCAAAGCCCGACATGGCACCCCGGATAACAGCCAGTGGATTACTGACCGCCCCGAATACCGAGGTCAGCGCAGAGGCTCCGGCACGTAGCAGCATCAACGGCGACTTTGCCAGCCAGACGATCATGCCGCCGAGGCGGCTTAATCCCCCTGACAGCGGAGTGATGCCGCGTGTTCCGGCGAACCGTAATCCGGCACTCAGTAAACCCGCTCCGCCAATTAATGCGTTAATCCCGCTCATGACAGGCCACGCAACCAGCCCCAGCCCGCCCAGCACCGTAATTAACGCCGTGGCAGCGCCACCCACCATGACTATCTGCCGCGTCAGCTCCGGATTAGCCTTGACCCATTCATTGACGCGGGTTAGCCATTCCGTCGCGGCCTGCGTCAGTTTACGCAGCGCGCCGTCATCGTCATTGAACAGGTTAAAGCGCAGGCTGGACATTGCCCCCTGTAGCCGTCCGATATCCCCTTCGAGGTTATCGCGCAGGGTATCGCCCATGCGGTCAGCCGCCCCGGACACGTCACCGAGCTTGTTTTCAGCTCCGGCCAGCGCTGACAGGAATTTCGGTATCTGGTCAATCGACAGGTCTTCAATCGGCGTACCAAACAGGGCTATCGCAGCATTGGCGCGCTCTGCCGGGTCTTTGATTTTCAGCAGCCCGTTGGCGGTTTTCTGCATTGCCGCCCGCGCCTTATCGCCGCCGCTGGCGATGGCGGTAGACATTTTGGCGGCATTGAGTCCGGCAGCGTCATAGGCTTCAATGCTGGCCTTTGACATGTCCGACCCGCGAATGCTGAACTCTTTCACCGCGTCGCCTGTCTTGTCCAGCGCAAACTTGCCTTGCTGCGCCATGTCCACTAACAGTGTCATGGCTTCCGATCCGCTGAATCCCATGTTGCGGAAGTGGGTCGAATATTCGTGCAGGATTTCCGGCAGTTCGCCGCGCATCTGCGCAGACACGCGCTGCATCCCGGATACCATCAAGTCAAACGCCTCGTCGCTGTTCTTCGCAAGGCCGTTTTTCATCATGATGGCGGCTATCTGGATGCTCTCGGTTGCATCGCCGCCGAGCGCCGTTTGTATGTCCAGCGCCTTACGCGATATCCGCGCCAGCTCGGTTTCACCCACATTACCCAGCGTACCCAATGTGCTACGCACAGCGGCCACCGCGTCCGCTATCTGAGTGAGATCGTTACTCACACCCGAGGCGTTAACCTCTTTGATAACGCGGGTGTACTGTTCGCCGTCGGCGGCGTTCCCGCCCGTCTGTGCGGCGATGCGCGCCCCGTGTCCGTCGGCCTGTACCGACGGTGCAATCAGGCGGCTTTCGGCATACAGTGCAGCGGAACCGAGGCCAAACGCCGCCGCACTGGTATTACGCACCCCGG
The DNA here is from genome assembly GCF_900129615.1 of Pectobacterium carotovorum. Classification (GTDB taxonomy): domain Bacteria; phylum Pseudomonadota; class Gammaproteobacteria; order Enterobacterales; family Enterobacteriaceae; genus Pectobacterium; species Pectobacterium carotovorum. The sequence continues at coordinate 29,879 of NZ_FQWI01000015.1, forward strand.
CGGTAATTTCCTTGCCTTTCTCATAGCGCTGTTTGACGGCGTTCAGTTTTTCCTGTTGCTGACTGACGCGGGAAAGCGCGGCGCGCTGCTGGTCAAGCTGCGTCGTTGTCTGAGTAATATTCGTGCGTAATTTACGCTCCGCGCCGGACAGGTTGCGCGTGCTGATGCCTGCCTGATCTAACTCGGTACGCTGGCGCTGTACCGACTGGCGCAGTTGGCCATACTCCGTTTTTAGCGTAGCGGCCTGACGTTTCGCCCGCTCCAGCGTCTGCGCCTGCCGTTTGGTGGGATTTTCGCTATTGCGCAACTCTGCCGACAGCCCGGCGGCTTTCGCCTGCGCCTGCTGGAGTGCTGCGCCTGTTTCGGTGAGCTGGCTTTTTGCCTTGCGGAAACCGTCGATACGCCCGGCCTGTGTTTCCAGCGTTTTTAACTGGTCTTTTGAATCACGGATCTCACCCGACAGCTTTTTACTGGCGGTTTGCACCGCTTTAAACGGGCGCGTTGCGTTATCCACGGCCTTGAGCAAAACGCTTAACTGTAGATTGTTACTCATTGGCATACCCGCTGCGTTTCAGCGCCTTGTCGCGCCACAGGATCAATTCGGTGAGGGTCATCGGGTACAGCTCAGATGGTGGCCAGTGAAAAATCACCGCGATATCCGCCATCAGCTCATCAACACTCAGGCTTCGGGGGAGGTTCCCTGTTGCGATTTCGGCGTCAAAAAACCGATCACCTTGCCAGCGATGGCAATCATATCCGGCAATTCCATGCGGGTGATTTCGGCTTCGGTCAGGGCTGGCAGCGTCATGCGCGGCAGCACTTTAATCATCGCGTCTACATCCGACCCGGCCAGCGCCGCCAGACTGACGCCGCGCAGCGTTCCGGTGGTCGGTTTAATCAGTGTGACGGTATCAATCAGGGTGTCGCCGCGTTTAATCGGGGTTTCCAGTGTTACAACGTTGTCGTCTTTGTTCATGGTATTGCCTCGGTGCTCAGATAAAAAATAGAAGAAGACGGCCAGCGCCGGGCTGGCCGGACAGGATTACGCCAGACCAATTGCCCGGCGGTGCTGCTCCAGACGGTCAACGCCCATAACACGCTCAATCATGTTGATGGTGTCAATCTCTATCATCTCTTTGCCGTCGATGGTCAGCTTGTAATACGTGCATTGGGTTGACACTTTGGTTTCAGTGGCTTCCCCTTGCTTACTCTCGCCGCCGTCGATTTCTTTGTGACGGCCACGCATGACCACTTCAACAGCAGAAATTTCTCCGGTGTCGTCACGCTGGTATGACCCGGTAAAGCGCAGCAGCACCTTATCGGCACCCGGTGCGGCGTACTGGCTCCACAGGGTTTCGTCAGCAAAACCGCCGAGCGTAAACTCCATCGCCAGCGCGTCATCATCCAGCCCAAAGTCGATGGGCGCGCTGCCGGGCATGCCACCGCCGCGATAGTTCTCCAGCTTACGCGTCAATTTCGGCAGCGTAACGGCAGTGGCGACACCCATGTAGCTCATGCCGTCGTTGAACAGGTTCATAAATTTCAGATTGCGAGGCAGTGCCATAGCGCGTTAGCTCCTTAGCTGTTGACCGATGCGGCCAGATTCACCAGATATTTATCGGTGATACGCTGGCGCAGGGTGAGATTTTCCAGTGGGGGAACGGGGGTATAGTCGTAATCGATATACAGTTTCCCGGCCTTGAGCGTGTCTTTATCGTTGGCGGTTTCATCGAACCAGCAATCTGCATCAATGATGTAGCCGCCGGATTTCAGTTCGCGAAACTTGGCCCTAATCCCTTCGATAATGTCGTTGATAAGCGTGGCGGTAACGGGCTTATCGACTGCCCACATGTGCGCTTCGGCCATGGTATCGGCCAGCACCTGCGCGGTGCGGGTGTAGTTCTCAAACAGGAACAGCGGATCGTCAGAACAGGTACGGTTGCCCCAGAAGCGGAAGCCGTCTTTACGAACCAGCGTGGTGACACCTGCTTCATTGAGTAAATCCGCATCGGTGCCGGGTGCCTGCAAATCCCAGTACACCGAGGCGCTGATGCCCGTCACGCCGTTCACGCCGACGTTAGACAAGGTTTTATGCCAGCCAGTCTCTTGGTCAATCTTGGCACGCAACCCCAGAGCGCGGGCAGTTGCATACGCTGTGGCGCTGGCGTTGGCTGTGGTATCCCACGCGATAAAGTCCGGCCAGATCACCATAAGTTCACGCTGGCTGAAATTCTCGCGGTAGTTGATGGCGTCCGACAGGGTTTTGCAGCCCCACGCACTGACGTAACCGAATGCTCGCAGCGACTGACAGATGGACGCTAACGCCGTGGCAACGGGCAGCGAGTCCAGCCCCGGCGCACCGAGGATGCGCGGTTTTACGCCTGTGACGGTCAACGCATCTAACAGGGCTTTCATCCCTGTGTATTTGCCGTTTTCGTCACTGCCGCCGATCACGTTGGTGATGGTTTCAGACTCGTCTTTACCTTCGGCCACGCGCACCACGACGGTGACGGGCTTTGACTGGTCGGCGATGGCTAACAGGGCAGCGGCCAGCGTGCCTTTTTTCCCGGCCTTGCCAGCGGCAGACAGCACATTGGTAATCAGTACCGGGGTATTAAGGGGAAAGGTGGCAGCGTCGGCATCCGGTGCAGTACACACCATGCCGACAATGGCCGTAGAAACGGTGGAAATAACGCGCGTGCCGTCGTTAATCTCGACGACCTGCACGCCGTGGTGAAAATCACTCATAAATTAATGCTCCAGCTAATAGCACGATTGCTGCATTAGGAGCGGCTATTGTCTGGTGCGATGAGGATGTGCGCGAGTAATGCGGGTATGGTGGCGGCTGGTACAACACAGAGGCGTAAAACAGGCATGAAAAAAGCCCACCGTTGGCGGACGGTGGGCTTCGCTTTCCCCAGCGTATCATTATTATTTTAAAACCAATCAAATAATGACATTGCAGGTGACTATTTTATAAACGTTTATACAGATCAATTATGCGTTATTGATCGGTGGTAGCGATCAATTATGCTTTACGCCGCTTTCGCCAAAACGTGGTAATGGATAGTCTGGTTATTTCCAGAACCGTATCGGTTTGAATCCCATACATCCCAATGGTGTGTAAATCCGCTTCCACTGACACTGCTCACCCGACCGACGAATGCATTTGCGCCATTGTAGCCACCTACTTCGTTCCATGTGATGTTAACTACCTCGCCCAGCTTAACCGGGAATGCCACATCGCGGGATGCATTGATAACGGTTTCAAACGTGCCGAACAGCTCAATCATACCGTCCGCATATTTACGCCAGTAATAGCCGCTGCCTGAGCCTGTCGCCGTTATCGTGCCCGGAACCGTGACCCCTTTCATCAGATAGCGGGCGTCGGCTTCGGTTTTATTCCATGTGTTGATGTCTCCGGCCAGCAGATTGACGTCAGCCGACAGGGGTTTTCCATTCACCCGGATAGAGCGCAGGGCGTATTTTTGTGCCGCGGCCGCATCGGTTAACACACTATTCGCGCCGACATACAGCGGTTTGCTGGCTTCCACTCTGTCAGCTTTTAATGTCAACCCTGTGTTGTGCGTATACGAAAACAGCATTATGTCATCAATGACACTTCCACCTTTGCCGACATACCACGAATTGACGCCATTCTTTTGTCCGCGAATGAATAACATTCCAGTATCGGAATTCGTATCAAGTTTTAACGCTTCGCCTCCCGCGGCGCCGCTGATTCTCAAGCCTCCCGTCAATGTACCGCCAACATTGGGAAGTGCCTGTACATCTGCGGCGGTGGGCGGGTTTCGGGTGTTGTAATCGCGTCGCCAACCGGGGGAATAATTATCACCGTTGTTAACGTAGATAAACTGTGCGTTTTTCCCGACTGTTGACGATGCCGTAGTGATTCGGACAGTAAACGCGTTCTCAGTACCCGCTACCTCAATTACTGCACCCGCCAGATGAATGTCTCCACACTCTGTGTCTGTGATAGTTTTATTTCCGGCGTAATACCACGACCCTTTACAAATCCAATACGGGTGATTAAATGCCCCCAGCGTTTTCAGTGATGCAATAAAATCAGATGTTTTCCATGCTCCATCACCCCCACCGATATTCATTCCGGGGCTGAATGCTCGAACTGTACCAATATTTTTAACAAAGAGGTCTTTGTTAGGGATATCCGCGCCGTTCTGGTCTTTTGCCAGCTTACCTGCTACGGCGTTTAATACCGTTGTCGAGAAATTCGGATCATTGCCGAGTGCTTTTGCCAGCTCTTGCAACGTATCCAGCGCGGCAGGGGAACCACTCACCAGCGCCGCTACCGCTGATTTCACAAATGCCGTAGTCGCTATCTGCGTATCGTTAGATGCCTGTACCGCCGTGGGTGCTGTCGGTTTACCAATCAATGCCGGGCTTTCCAGTCGCGCATATTTTTGCGCGGCCTGTGCATCCGTCAGCGCCCCCACATCGGCGGCGGTGGGTTTATTGTTGGGGCTGTACACGCGCTGGCCTTTTTCCAGCAGCGTGCCTGCATCAACCTTATTCCCCAGCGCGACATCGCCCGTCGCCAGATTAATCCTGAACGGGCGCAAACTGTTCCATTTGCCATACGGATCGCCTTTATCTGTCAGTAACAGATAAAAGTCACCGCCATCGTTGCGCAGAGTGACGCCGTAGCCGCCATTAACCATGCGTAATGCGTCAGCTACAGAGGAAACCAGCGTTCCGCTCATCGTGCCGCCTGACAGCGGGAGCTTTTTCGCCAGTTCCGCCAATACCGTTGCGGAGAAATTCGGGTCATTGCCGAGCGCCTTTGCCAGCTCCTGCAACGTATCCAGCGCGCCGGGTGACCCGTTAATCAATGCGGCAACGGCGGATTTCACAAATGCCGTGGTCGCTAATTGCGTGTCATTCGATGCCTGTGCGGCCGTGGGGGCAGTGGGTTTACCTGTCAGTGCCGGGCTGGCTTTTGGTGCGTATTGCGGGTGCGGATCAGCGGCGGCAAGATGGGTTTTCATCAGGGAATCCGCATAGGCTTTCACTTCGATCACAGCACTATCCACATAGCCCCGCGTAGCCAGCACCACCGCCGGGTCGATTTTCAGCGTCACGGCGTCGGTACTGCTGACAATCAAAATCATGCGCACGGTCTGGATGCGACCACTGCCCTCCTGCAATTGGGGCTTGTAGGTTTCCGGGCAGTTGGCGATAGCAATCAGGTTGCCGTCGTCGTCAAACAGGCCGATTTCCCGTATCCAGAAGCCCCCCTCATTTTCGGGAATGACCTGCTCGGCGATAATCTGGCTGGGGTTTTTCGGGTCAACGCTCAGGGTGTTGAGCGCCGCCCGGCGCTTTTCGTTAATCAGTTTAGTTTGTGCCGGGTTGGGGGTTGGCAATACGCCGCCGCCGTCCCCGACAGCCATCCGGGTGATGTTCAGGCGGTTACCCAGCGCGGTAGCGTTAGCCAGTTTAGCCGCGCCGATGTTCGTTAACAGGGCAAAATATTTACTCATGCGGTTACGCTCATGCTGTCAATTAGATGAATGCCTGCCCCGGTCACGTCCAGACCGGATACAGAAATGATTTCAGGGAAATAGGGGTAAACGGTTAGCTCATCACCGCCGTAGACGGTAGCGGCAACATAGGCCGCTCCTTGCGTGTCAAGGTTGATATTCAGCCCCAGCAGGTGACGGGATGCGGGTTTGGCATCGGCAATCAAGCGTTCCAGCTCGAAGAAAGTTTCTTCGGTGATGCCGCTATCCTGCACGCCGATATCAAGACGAAAGGTGCCGGGCTTGTCGCCGTTCTGCCACCATTCGATGATGCGAATAAGGTAGCCGAACGGTTCGACCACGCGACGCAGCGCACCGATGGTGCCTTTGTGACGATGGATAAAGAACGCATCGCGGATAACCCGGCGTTTCAGGCTGTCCGGCCACGCCTCATCCCAGCGGTCAACGGAAAACGCCCACGCCAGATACGGCAGCAGGTGTGCCGGGCAGGCGTCCGGGTTCCACAGCAGGCGCAGGGGAACGGGTACGCGAGTAATCTCGGCGCAGGCGGTGGCAGCGGCCACTTCCAGCGCAGACGACCCGACAGGCAACAGGCGGGTATCACTCATCGGCACTGCCTACACTCAATTGATAACCGGAACAGTAGGACGCCTGCGCGTCTGTCAGCACGATATCGGCGGCGGGTGTCGTCAGCTCGACCCGTTGCACGCCCTCGACGTGCAGCGCAGCGTAAATCGCCGAGCGACGAATATCCCGCCCTAATCGGTGCTGCGCACTGATATAGGCTTTTAGCTTCTGTTCGGCAGCGGCGCGCACTGGCTCCGCTTCTGGACTCCGGTACAGGTACAGCGTGGCGTCAATCTTATACGGCACAATAGCGGCAGACTGTACCGTAACCCGGTCTGCTACCGGGCGCACGTCTTCACCGTTCAGCGCAGCGGCCACAATGGCGACCAGCTCCGGGCTGGCGCTGCCGTTTCCCTCGCGTGACAATACCGACACGGTAACGCTGGCCGGGCTGGGACTGATAACCGACACATCCGCCACGCGCCCGTCGGCGCTGCGTCCGTGGTACTGGTAGGCACCGACCGACCCGGCCACGCTCAACCCCTCAAACGACTGCTGGATGCGCAGGCGGAAATCGCTGTCGGATTCCATCAGGGCAGGCGTGGGCGGCAGGGTTGAATCGTCAGCTGGGGTAATGACCAACCGGGAGACGCTGAAATTTGCGCCGAGCTGGTCAAGGTCGCTTCCTCTTGCATACGCCACCATTCCGGCGCGGGCGGCTTCATTGACGCGCTGCCGCCACAGCAGTTCACGGTAGGCGTTTTCCTGTAACAGCTTGACGATCGGATCGGATTCCAGCGTCAGCGTGCGTGCGACAGCTGCGCGCTGGTCTTCCGGGTAGAGCGACAACAGCATCGCCTTACGTTCGTTATAAATGGTTTCGTAATCCAGTTCTTCCACCACGGCAGGCGCGGGAAGCTGGCTTAAATCAATCATCGCCATCGTGTCAGCTCACAGGAACAGAAAGGGAAACGGCGTTGCTGTCAGCCAGCACGCCCGTAATATCAACGGCCAGCTTGCCGTCGAATGTGCTTGTCAGGTTGATGGCCGTCAGCGTGATGCGCGGCTCCCAGCGCAGCAGCGCCATGTAACACGCCGCCATGACCTGCAATTTCACAGCGGGATTTTGTGGCTGGTCGATTAAAGCCGACAGCAGCGAACCATAATCCCGGCGCATCACCCGCGACCCGACGGGCGTGATGAGAATATCGCGCACACTCTGGCGAATGTGTTCAAGGTCGCCGAGCGTCTGACCGCTGTCACGGCTCATGCCGAGGTAACGTGCGGTCATAGTGGTGCACCCGTTATCCCGCCGCTGTCTCCGGGGTGTTTGTGGGTGTGCAATACCTTGCCATTGGACGACAGCGACCCGCCGGAATGTTCTATATTGCCGCGCATTTCCCCGCCTTGTTGTACTTCCAGCGTTCCGGTAATCAGCTTGTTGGTGCAGACCACTTCCGGTGTGTCGAATGTGATGCGCGTGGATGCTCTCACTGTGACCAATGGCACCGTGGCAGTAATGGATTCAGACGCGGAGATATCGGCGGTTTTAATCCCGCTGACGGTCAGCGCTCCGGTTGCGGGTTCGTACTCGATCACCGCACCGTCGGGAAAGCTGATATGTAACGCATCGGCAGACGCCGACGGCGCGGGGTTGTTATCGGAATAGATGCCGGGTAGCACAAAGGCGGTGTCCAGTTCGCCGCCGATGGACAGGATCAGCACCTGCTCATCAATGGACGGTGCCCACCAGTCGCGGGAACGTCCGGCACGGCGGGTTAACCAGTTCAACCAGCCTGTGGTCATTTTGCCTGTTTGTACCCGGCACAGGGCGTCCGCTGTGTTGACGTGGGTCACGACGCCGACACGGATCAGATTGCGCAAGAGGCGCTGGATTTCATTAAGGGTGGCTTGTGTTTTCATGGGGGAAATGTTGCCGCCGGGGGAGAATGGCGGCAATGAATGCTCGTTTTGCTGTGGATTACACAACATTGTCGTATAATCGGACACTCTGGTATTAATTAAGAAGGGATTCCGACATGGCTAATTATGCATACATGACACTTGAAGGCAGAGTACAAGGGTTAATTTCTGAGGGATGTTCTACCGTTGAATCTATTGGTAACCGATATCAGGCGGGCCATATAGACGAGATTATGATATTGGCATTTAACCACAGCATGAGTAATGCGGGTCATGCTGTACATAATCCGCTGACGCTGGTTAAACCCATCGACAAGTCTACTCCGCTAATAGCAATGGCGCTAAACGATCAGGAAAGGATAAAGTGTATTATTGATTTCTATCGAACTAGCCCACATGCTAAACAAGAAAAATTTTTCTCTATTCAGATTAATGACGGACTCATTAGCGACATAAACCTTGTTATGCCTAACGTTATAGATGATGGCGGTGCACTGATTCTGGAGCATGTTTCAATTCAGTACAAAGATATTACGTGGTCACATCACAAATCAGGCACAAGCGGTTATAGCTTGTGGGAAATGTCTAAATTTACCAATTAACAACATTGGGCGCGAAATTAATTGCGCCCGTTTTTATCGACTTTATCCATCACTATTTTCAGTAGATATAATCCCGACAGAGGGTACAGCATATAAAGAAACCTCTCCATCCATGTTTCAAAATGGAAGAAAACGTATAGGCACCCTATAATTAGAATCCCCATAAGCAAACTAAAAAACCAGTCTCTGATAAATGAGAAAATGGCTTTAATCATATTTTTCAACCTCTTTCCCAACCATATCTATTAACTCATTAAAAGCCTTGTCTCCATGTGTACGCCTGACAATAAGCGCATCAGAAAAAGGTTTGACAAACGGCTCAAATAAAAAATACAACAAATCTAAATCGTCACGCCTTAAATCTTGATAAAGTTCTGGGTTTTCTCGTTTTAAATAAAGCGAACGGTACACCGAACGTTCAGCCATTCCACCAAGTAAAAGCGCGTAATAGGATAAAAAAATACCGAATCGGCCTGCGTTTGATATTTTGTGTGCAACTGCCATGATAGCCGTACCCGTAAGCGATTTACCGACGAGTGAACCAGATGATTTATGGTATATCTTGTCTTTTTTTTCTTCCGGCACATGCTTATCAAACAACGATAGCGTTGCCACAATAGCCGCTTTTAGTTTTTCTCTTGAGGCCACGCCTCTTCTCAGTGCTCTAATCATTCGTTCTTTTTCCAGAGAACGAACATATCGTGAGTCCGTATCAATATAACCATATGCCAGATAACCTAAATCACGAAAAACGCCTACAGCCCCGTCTCCCATTCCCATATAAAAATCAGGCGACCTGAGCGCCTTCGCAATTTCTTTGGCGATAGATTCTAAATTCATAAAACATCCTTTTACATTTTCCTGTTACGAGACTATCACACGAAAAGATTGTTGAAAATGCACGCTTGATGCGCAGTAACTCCTACATTGCAAAGCAAGCTAATTGTTTTGAATGTGCTTAATTATTTCATTTTCTATTTTTTCAATTTCCCGATCGCTAAACCCCAGTAGCGGCCTTGCCTCATATTGCACATCGTCACTATTGCGGCTGGGGCGATCACGTAAACCGTAGTGATGCACCCGCGCCATGCGTTGCACCCGCCCGATAAATTCTAGGCTGGCCGCATCGGCGGTGCCTTTGGCTTTCAGATATTTAGCGGTACGCAGTTTCTGGAACATCTGGCTTTTCACCCGGCCTTTTTTTCCCTTAATCGGCTGGGCTTTACGCGGGGCATAGGCTGTGCCATCTGGGGCGGTCTGCGCCTTGATGTGCTGTTGCTGGCTACCGCGCAGGGCTTTCGCTACCGTTCCGGCCAGCTTACGACGGCCAGACGCCGACAGATTGGCGATCAGCGCGGCCAGCTTGTCGTCAAACGGTTTCAGCTCATTCATGCCATGTACTCACTAACTCACCGTGGATGTATAGCGACATCGGGCGTTCTACAGGAACGGGTAACGGCGGCTCCGGCGCGTGGGTCACATGCAATGCCTTGTCTACCTCTTTGACGATCACCCGCTCGGTGAGTTTCAGGCTGATGCTGATATCACAGCTACCGTTATCGTTAATATCCGCGAAATAGGTAAAGCCTTTGCTGTCATGAGTGATATCCGGCTGATTTTCTCGTAACCACGCCTGAATCGGCACCAATAACCAGTCGATATCGTCGGTAAAATCGGTAATAACCAGATTCAGCGTGTACTGGTTTTCAAATGACAGCGACGCGGCCAGCGTGGAGACAACCGCACCACTGTCGATAAAGACGCGCAGCATGTCCGGGTTATTTTTCAGTACCGGCACCGCGTCACTCAGGGCGCGGCGCAGGCTGTTGGGTTTCAGCATCGTGTTGTTCCTGACAGTGTTTGATGGTTTCAACCTGTAGCGCACAGCTCACCAGTGCGCTTTCCAGTTGGCGGTTGTCGGCGCTTAAATCACCGTTGGTTTCCGGGCTGCTGCCCGGTATCGGGCAGCTCTCCACTTTCGGACAGCCAACGTAAATAATCGTCGGGGGTGTCAAAGGTGGGGCGGCGGTGCAGCCGCTTAATATCGTCAGGTAAAGCAGTGCCATACCAACGGCGCAGATCGGCATTTTCATTCAGTAGCCTCGTAATTTTGTTATCGCGGGACGCGGCCAGTTGCCCGGCCTGTGACAGTTTCTTGCGGAGTTCCGCCTGTGCCTGTTCGTTGCGTATCGCGCTGGACTGCAACGCGTCGATCACTCCATCTCTGACCAGCAGTTCAAGCGACTGCTTAACCAGCGTTTCGCTCTGTTCGTTAATCAATTTTTTCGCGTCAGACAGTTGCCGCTTAGTCACGAACAGCAGCACGATAAACAGCGCAGCAACAACAAGGATTACGCGGGTCAATGTGCTCATACCGCCCCCTTAAGGCAGACGGCACGCTCACGCTGGCGACGGGTTTCAATACCGCGTGATACCTCGCCGTTGACATACACCCAGCGCAGCAACTGGTCACAGGCGTTGCGCCACTGGCCTTTGTTGATAAAAAACGCCAGCGTAGAGCGGCACGCCGCACCGACACCGACATTAAACGCAAAGCTCACGATGGCGTCATAGACGGCCTGCGGCATGTTCACGGCCATACAGCGTGCCAGCGCCTTTTCTACCCGTAACACATCGGCAACCAGATTGACCGCTGCTTCACGCTCAGTAATGGTTTTCCCCGGCACCACGCCTGCGGTGTGTCCGATCCCGTTTGTCCACACGTTCGCGCTGCACTGATAGGGGCTTAATCGGCATCCCTCAAGGTCGGCAATCAGCGCCAGCCCCTCCTGTGACGTTTTCAGCAAGGAAAAATCCGGCACTAACGCGGCCAGCGCTAACACCGTGGCGATAACGCAGCGTTTAACGAGTGATTTCATGAATAACCTCGCGGGGATTATCGATGCTCTTCAATAGCTGGTAACTCTTGCGGCGGTAGTACCAGTTAACGCCAACGGTGAACACCACCCCCAGCGCCCCGAAATAGGCCGCGAAATCCTGCGGCGTCATCGCCCCAAAAAATGCCAGCGCGACGCTTATCCAATACGCGATAAACGACGTGACTCTTTCCATATTCAATCCCATAAACTCACCGTTTCTGCGACAGGGGCGCTGGCAATATCCGGCAAGGTTACTGCGGTGCCGTGGGGCAAAATCGCCCCGTATTCAGCCAACCCCGGATTAGCCGCTAACACCGCCTCAACGGCACCCTGCGTGCGTCCGTAGTGGCGATAACACAGGGCGTCCAGCGTGTCGCCCTGCTGTGCGATAACGTTCATCAGATATTCCCGATGATGCAGCGGGGCTTATCCTGCAAGTGGCTGATTGACCAGCGCGCATCGCGCCACAGCTCATCAATCGTGCCGTCGAGCGCATCGGCCTTGCGGTCGCCTTTGGCGCTGGCGTCATAGCTTCGGTAACGCTCGTACAGCGTCGCCGTGGTAATGGCGCTGACCGCACACAGATAGTGGTGCTCTTTTTCGCTCTGGCCGTCGAGCCGCTCGGCGGGAACGGCGTCCAGCGTTTTAAACCCTGCCGCCATCTGTGCCTCGCGGTACTCGTACAGCTCGGCGTTAACCTCAGAAATGGCAGTTTTTGCGGCATGGCGCAGGCGCTCCGGCGTGACGGTGTTCTCAAGGCGCATCAGCGTGCGCAACGTTCCCGGCTCCACATCCGGCCAGAAGAAGGTGTTTTTGATTACGGCATCCTGTTGCGCAGGCACCGGAATAACCACCGCATCCGGGCGTGGCTCCGCTTTCGCGGGAAAAATCATTGTCGTCATGACAACCTCTGAATAGGTGGGCGGTGGACACAGGCTCAGAAAACGGATCACCGTTCCGGCCTGTGTGCCGCCCGGCGCGGGGCGCGTTGGGTTAACGGCTGGCCGCTGCGATGCGCAGCGCCGTTTCCAGCCGCTCTATGTCTTTTTTCACACCGCTTCGGCTATCAAGCTGAAAGGCGCGTTTCAGGTGAAACAGGGCTTGCTCTGGCTTGCCACTACGCAAGATCAGGCCGATGATTTTGTGCAGCTTGGCGCGCACCTGATCGGGCATGTCCTCTGCATCGGTCAGGGTCAGCGTATCGATCAGCAGGTCAATATTGACCGCCTGCCCGGCGGTATGGGCGCGGGTTGCGGCGTCGGCCACCTCTTCGGCTAACAGGTACGGCGTCGGGCGGGTGTACCCCTCTGGCATCACCAGCTTGTGCGCGATGGCATAACGGGCAATCTCCAGCGCGCCGGGGACGTCCCCGGCGTCGAGCTTCCACACCATGACCGTCATCAACACCGCGTCCTGTGCGCCGCGACCTTTGGCGAGGACACCCGCCACCCACGGAGCATAGCTGGGCAACAGCCCGCTTTTCATTTCGGCTTTACGCTCCATTGAGCGCACCTGTTTTAACGTGCGTTTATCAGCCGCAAGCCGGAACAGCATTTGCTCGTACCCGGTGGCCTGTCGCAGCGGATCATTCTCCCGCTGCGACGCCTCAGCAGCCGACACCCGCATCATGTGACGCTGGGCGGGGCTTAGCATGGCTTAAGCTCCGGCGTTATCGGTTGAGGTTTCAGTTCCTGACGTGGCAGGCTCTGCGGCTTTTTCCGCTTCCGGCGGTTTCGGGAACTCACCGAGCTGGATGTTTTCGATCACGCAGCCGCAGCCGTAATCTTCCACGACATAATCCTGTTTAATAGATTCGTAGTTTTCGATACGGTCACGTTTGGCGACTTCTTCAATGTGGCGGCGGTGACTGTCGTCCATGTAGTAGATAGACAGGTTATCCAGACGGGTGATCATCAGGGCATTGGCCGGGAAGTACGGCACGCGCACGGCAGGTAAATTGCCGATACGCTTCTGGCTAATGATGACGTCAGCGGCCAGCATTTCGCTGTTTTCCTGCTGTTTGTTGACCAGGGGGAAATATTTGTCAGACAGCAACTGACGGCCACAAATCACCACCAAATCCGGGTCTTCCTGATGCCATTCGTCGATCATGGTGTTGGTCGCATCCATCACCAGTGCGTCGAGGCTGACATAATCGCCGTTCTCACCGACGCGAATTTTTTCTGAGACCGTACCGTCTTTAGCGGTGTAGGCATTCATCACACGCTTAGGGGATTCGTTGCGGTACTTTTGCAACCAGCCCACCGCCACATCCTGCAACAGCGGATATTTAGCGCGGTCAGAGGTCGCCGCACGCTTCACGCCGTGCCAGCCTGCCATGATGTAATCCAGCGACTGACGTTTGGCGATGGCGTTACGCAAACGCAACTGGAAATCCTGAAAACGCGCCCACAGGTCAAGCGTGTTGTAGCGGATATGGAAATCAAAGTTCATCTGTTCGCACTTGTACTGGCGCGCTTCCAGACTCAGCAAGTCAGCGGTTTCACGCTCGTCGCCGTTTGACGTATCCGTGGTACTGGCTACTGACCCGGACACGCCGAGGCCGATTTTCTCCCCGGTCAGCTCGGAAACAGGCACGATGTTGATACGGGTCAGGAAGTCGGAGGACTCTTGCACCACTTCCATCAGCGACTGCGTGACGGACGGATCAACGCTGAATTTTTTACTCAGCGTTTCGACGTCAACGCCATTCAGAGCGGCAAGCTGGGTCATGTAAGCATTAAATTTAAAGCGGGTTTCTTTACGCATGGTTTTTCCTGTTGGTTCTGAATAAGGGGACTAAGGGCTACGCCCGGTTAGCAGTTGGTCAGCAGCGTGGCTTCACCGTCGCCACCTGTTGCCGCCGGGCGGCGCTTTTGCGACAAGCTCTCTGTGCCGTCCAGCGTGGCTTTGAGGTCGCTTAACTGCTGCTCACTGGCGCTCAGCTTTTGCGTCAGGGCGGCAACGTCCTGCTGCTGACGCTGCTCAAGCTGGGTGAAGCGCTGCTCCACGCTGTCGGCGTTGGTCTGCACCTGTCCGGCCACTTCGGCCACCGCCTCATGCACATCATTAAAACGGGCGTCATCACTGGATTGCTTGCGGCCAAACAGGGCTTTTACGCGGGTTAACAGCGTCGGCTCCACGTCCGGCAGATCTTCAAACTCCAGCGTCACTTCGGTGGCGACAGAAAAGAGGTTTTCCGGGGAGGATTTACGGGTGGCCAGCGGATTTAATTTTGCCTTTGCACTGAATTCCAGCATTTCCGTACCGAGACTGGCCGGATCGTCGGTGACGGCCAGACCGACCAGATAGGCTTTGCCTGTGTTGGCAAAATTGGGCTGGATCTCCATTGAGGTATAAATTTTCTGGCTGGCTTTATTCATTGCCACCAGTTCATCTGTCGGAGTGATTTTGGCGAACAGCGCCAGCTTGCCGCTGATAGCCGAATCGTCATCAATCGTCTCGGCTTTCAGCTCGACCACATCACCGTAGCGACGAAACGGGCTGTCAGGCAGTAAGCCTTTCAGGTGCTCAAGGTTGATGCGGCAACCATAAACACGCGGATCGAACGTCTCCGCCATGTTTTGAATATCGTTCGCGTCAATCACGCGACCATCGCAGGTGTCACCTTCAACACCGACGCGGAAAAACTTAGAAACTTTCTTTGCCATTTTCTCATCCGTTGTTTGCGGGAAGTCGGTGCGAGTATCCGGCGTGACACCTTGCCGTGCCATTAATCACGGTTCGCTAACCGCTGGCACAACAGGCACTTAAGGCGGCGAGGGTCGGCGCTGACGTAGCCTTGCCGTCATGAATACAGCCATCGATACCACCATCATCAGCGACCCACGGCGACAGGCGGCTTTGCTTTACTGGCAGGGCTTTTCGGTGCGTCAGATTGGGGAAATGCTGAACCAGAAAACGCCGACCGTTCAGAGCTGGAAGCAGCGCGACGGCTGGGACGCTATCGCCCCGGTATCGCGTGTTGAAGCCAGTCTGGAAGCGCGGCTGATCCAGCTCATCATGAAGACGAAAAAGGAGGGGCATGACTACAAAGAGATTGACCTGTTAGGCCGTCAGATTGAGCGGCTGGCGCGGGTAAACCGCTACAGCCAGACTGGCAACGAGGCCGATCTCAATCCCAACGTGCGCAACCGCAACAAGGGTGAACGTAAGGCACCAGAAAAGAATATGTTCAGCGAGTCGGCTATCGAGAAGCTGAACGACATTTTCCTGAGTGAAATTTTCGACTACCAGCGCGGCTGGCATCAGGCCGGGCTACAGCACCGTATCCGCAATATCCTGAAATCGCGCCAGATTGGGGCGACGTTCTATTTTGCGCGGGAGGCGCTGATTGATGCGCTGACCACCGGGCGTAATCAGATTTTCCTGTCAGCGAGTAAGGCACAGGCGCACGTCTTTAAAAACTACATCATCGACTTTGCCCGGCTGGTCGATGTTGACCTGAAAGGTGACCCGATGGTGTTGCCGAACGGGGCGCGCCTGTTCTTCCTCGGCACCAACATTCGCACCGCGCAGAGCTACACCGGGAATCTGTATCTGGATGAATATTTCTGGATCCCCAAGTTTCAGGAGCTTCGCAAGGTCGCCAGCGGCATGTCGTTGCACAAAAAATGGCGTTCAACCTATTTTTCCACGCCGTCGAGTCTGGCACACAGCGCCTATCCGTTCTGGTCGGGTGAGCTGTTCAACAAGGGGCGCAGTAACAAGGCCGATCACCTCCATCTGGATTTAAGCCACGCGAATTTGTCCGGCGGTGTGCTGTGCGGTGATGGACAGTGGCGGCAGATTGTGACGGTAGAAGATGCGCTGACCGGGGGCTGTAACCTGTTCGACCTTGACCAACTCACGCTGGAATACAGCCCGGCAGAGTATCAAAACCTGCTGATGTGCGAGTTTGTCGATGATAAAGCGTCCGTGTTCCCGTTCGAGGAATTACAGCGCTGTATGGTCGATGCGCTGGAAGAGTGGGAGGATTTTAACCCCTACGCGCTGCGCCCGTTTGCCTATAAACCTGTCTGGATTGGTTACGACCCGTCACACACAGGCGACAGCGCAGGCTGTGTGGTACTGGCTCCGCCGCAGGCACCGGGCGGTAAGTTCCGCATTCTTGAGCGCTTTCAGTGGAAAGGCATGGATTTTGCCGCACAGGCCGAGGCTATCAAGCTGCTGACAGAAAAATACATCGTCGAATACATCGGTATTGATGCAACGGGCATCGGTCAGGGTGTTTACCAGCTTGTGCGCGGCTTTTTCCCCGCAGCACGCGAAATCAAATACTCACCCGAAATCAAAACCGCGATGGTGCTCAAGGCCAAAGACACGATCACAAGTGGGCGGCTGGAGTACGACACCAGCCACACCGACATCACCCAATCGTTTATGGCCATACGCAAAACCATGACGGCCAGCGGTAACCGCACCACCTATGAAGCCAGCCGCAGTGAAGAAATCAGCCACGCCGATGTGGCATGGGCAACTATGCACGCGCTGTTAAACGAACCCCTGACCGCGATTAACGGTCATGTCCCTGTCAGCATTTTGGATTTTAACGAATGAAAATGACCACATTTACCCCCAGCCAGATAGACGACCTCCACACGTCAATCGAGCGATTCACCTTTCAGCATCAGGCCGTCTGGCAGCGTGTCGGCAAACTAAACGTTGACCGCACGATCACCAAGGCGCGCCAGATTGGCGCGACGGCATTTTTTGCACGCGAAGCGCTGCTCGATGCGCTGACTACCGGACGTAACCAGATTTTTTATGCCCCGACGCCCGCGGGCGCACAACAGGCGCGCTATTACATGCAGGCGGCGGCGTGGCAGGTTGGCGTCAATCTGTCAACGAACCGCGCCGGACAGGTGCTGTTACAAGATGCGGTGATTTCATTTTTAGGGGAGGACAGCCACTGTGCGGCCTACTCAGGCAATGTTTATGTTGATGAATTTCCGTGGTTCAAAAACCCGCGCGCGGCCTTTTTAATCGCCAAATCTATGTCGATGCATAAAAAACACCGCCGGACGTTGTACGGTTCCGCATCAGATAACTATTCCGCGTTCCGGGTCTGGCGTGGCGATTTTTCACGGCGCAGGCATCCACAGCCCGCCCTCTTTATGCCGGGTAGTTCGTTTTGTACCGATGGCGTCTGGCGTCAGTCGCTGACGCTGGAACAGGCAGCAGCGCAGGGCTGCAACCTTCACGATATCGACGAAATCAAGCGGGAATGTACCCCGGAAGAATACCAGCAGCTTTTTGAATGCGACTGGTCACAGGCCATCAACAATAAGGAGCTGGCCGCATGAAAAAGCGCAAATACCGCAAATCACAATCGGCACCCGTCAGCCAGGCACAACCGATAGAGGCATTCACATTTGGTGAACCGTCTGCCGTTCTGGATCGCCGCGACATTCTGGACTATGCCGAGTGTATCCATAATGGCCGATGGATTGAGCCGCCGATCAACTTTAGCGGGTTAGCTAAAAGCCTGCGCGCTGCGGTACACCACAGCTCACCCATCTATGTGAAACGTAACATTCTTGTGAGCACGTTTATCCCGCACCCGCTATTGAGTCAGCAGGATTTCAGCCGCTTTGTGCTGGATTATCTGGTGTTTGGGAATGCGTTTCTGGAAAAGCGCCTGAACCGCACAGGCGGCATCCTGCGCTTAGATTCCAGCCCGGCAAAATACACCCGGCGCGGAGTAGAAGAGGATGTGTACTGGTTCGTGCAGTCATTCAAAGAACCGCACCGCTTTGAACCGGGGAGCGTGTTTCATCTGCTTGAGCCGGATATCAATCAGGAAATGTACGGCCTGCCAGAATATATCAGCTCGTTGAACTCGGCATGGCTGAATGAGTCGGCGACGCTGTTCCGGCGCAAGTATTACCAGAATGGCGCGCACGCGGGTTACATCATGTACGTGACTGACGCAGCACAAAGCGGCACCGACGTAGACAAGTTACGCGCCGCGATGAGTAATACAAAGGGGCTGGGGAATTTTAAGAACCTGTTTTTCTACGCCCCCAACGGCAAACCGGACGGCATCAAGATTGTTCCGCTCAGCGAGGTGGCAACGAAAGATGACTTCTTTAACATTAAGAACGCCAGCCGTGATGACTTGCTCAGCGCCCACCGCGTGCCGCCGCAGATGATGGGGATTATCCCGAATAATACAGGTGGTTTTGGGGATGTGGTAAATGCCAGTCAGGTGTTTGTCAGGAACGAGCTGACGCCGCTACAGGCACGCATGAAAGAGGTTAATAAATGGTTGGGGATGGAGGTGATCGCGTTTAATCCCTACAAACTGACAGAAGAGTAACCCAGCAACCTAGCCGCTTAACCAGCGGCTTTTTTTACACCCGCTCAGACCTCACCAATCGCGCTCTACGCGCACCAGTGCAAAACTAACCTACGGTATGATATCAAGGTAGAACACCTCACAGCGGGGCGCAGCGGCGCGGGATGAATCACGCCTCTACACCCCCTCGCGCGCAATGCTATCCCCGCCACGCCTGCCCGCTTTGTGTGTCGCTTTTCATGCACTCGCACGATCCAGCGCGATCCGCGCCAGCTATGGCGTTAACGGGGATAAATTGGGCTGAGATCATCATGCAAAATCATGCGGGTTATGCATGCATGGCTAAAAGACGGCATCCTCTAATCGTTTTTTCAGGTATTCGACCAGTTCCGACTTGTCACTAATCTCTCGATACTCTCTGGTTTCTATCGTGCCGTTCGCCAAATCCGCAATGATTGACATCGCGGTTTTTAATTCGTCTACATCGCACTGAGCCACTAACGATATGTCGGCGATTAACTGAACCCGCGACAAAACGGCCTGTATGTGTTCCGTGTTTTCCAAGGGGTGCCATTTCCTTATTTTTACTGTATGCACATACAGTATTTTACATATTGAAATTTTCGTCAATCACTTAGTGTGCTACAGGTGACTGATTGGTTATGTGTTCATCGCTAGCAAATCGGCGTGACATGTCACTAGAACATTTCACGCCGAGGCATTCACAGAATTAACTTTAAATCATGCCAGCCTTGCGTGTTCCAGCACTCAGACGCACCAGACAGGCAGCACTCAGAAACGGGTAACTTCTCCGAGCATTTCTGGCATTTACGCTGACTTAACTCCGATATTTTTTGCTGTAGGGCAGCGGCATCCTGACGAATTAACGTGGTCAGGTACTCGTCGATATCATATGGATCGCGCCCCGGACGACGCAGGGCGCAGTTGCGCTTAAGCATTTCCAGCTCTTGCGCATCAACATGTATCTCGACTTTCACCACGCCAGCATCACGCTGGCGTGCGCGCTGGGCGGCTTTGCGTTCGGAGGGGGATTTAGGCATTATTTCACCATCATCTGCGGCGGCAATGGTTGTGCGAATAGCGCACGCTGTTTACAACCCGGCCTGACCTCTGATTTTTTTAGCGTTTTCCAATGACCCGTTTTTTCGTTACACCATTCGATCGCTACAAATTCTTGTTTCCCCAACTCCGCCAGTTGCAATTCCAATTTTTTAGCGTAGGCGCTAATCCCTTTTGCCGTCCAACCTCCGGCGATAGCTTCAGGTGGTAATCCATCCAGAACGGCGCGGAGGGATAAAATTTCTTTCGCCATTTCTTCGATAATCTCACTATCGCAGACATCATTCAGATTACGTTCATGTTCCGAATCAAACGGATTATATGTAGCCTTTCCCGCCAATTCTCCAATTTCTTCCAATTGTTCGTTAGTTAACATCGTTAAATCTCCATCTGATTACTAAACCCCGGCCACTCATCAGCCGCCGGGTATGAAATAAGTTCGCCGTCTATCTTCATTTTTGCCCCACGCGCCAGCGCTTCCAGCTCCCAGCGTTGAGCTGTGATACCTCGCTGGGATAAATCACGCTGAATACGGGGTATCCGCTCCCGTTCTTCGCCCGTTAATCTGGCTGACGGTGACGGATCGCGGAGGGTATTGGGGTCAAAATCTCGCTGCTTGTGATTCTTCTTGACGGATTGCTCACGCAGACGCATTCCTAGCGCCCTCACAGCCGCGTCGTCACTCCAGTCAATCGGTGGGTTATCGGTTTCTGATGTCGTCGCTATACCGCTGTTTTTGGCCTGCGTTTTGACATTTGCGCCCGACCGTTGAGAACCCAACCCACAGTTATTGACAGGACTCCGAGGCGCGCCGGGGGCGCTTTTTAAAGTCAAAGGCTCAAGGTCAACGGCTTTAGAAACAATGCGCCACTCGGTTGTCCGGGTTTCAAAAACATGACTGGCACCCAAATGCGGGGCGAAAATCCCGATAACCTTTTGCACCTCTTCGTCATACTCGTTGAGCGTGTCCGATACCCGGCGCGCAACACGCACCGTTTGCAATTCGCGGGAAACATTCGCGCCACCCTGTGCGGCCATGTATGCGGCAAAGTCGCCAGCATCGGCGGCACAACGAACGGCTTCGACTTGTTCATCGAACTGGTCAGTGAGATTGACGGTACGCAATGGGCTACTGCGGCATTCACGGTAAGCGCCCATCGTGGGGATACCGATAGGCTTAAATTGGGGGATACGCCACGTTGACGCCCACGCGGTGACAGCAGCGGCCATATCACGCAGCGGCTTTCCGGTTTCGTCGTCCAGTTGGCCGTCGAGCGCGTACCCATCAATATTTTTTGCGATGTACTTAGCGATATAGCCAGCCGCGCCGCCTTTATTGAGGTGTTTACATTCAAAGCGGTACTTAGCCGCGCCGCGTTCGGCGCCGTCTTCTTTCAGGGCGTAGCGGCGCATAATATCGATGGCTGATTGGCGATGTGCGCGCTTGCAAAACAGCATCATGTGCCAGTGTGGCGTCCCGTCGTGATGCGGTTCGACAACGCGCATCCCGTAAACTTTCAGGCCTGCGTCTTTAAATGCCGTGCGCATTTTGCTCCAAATTTTGACCAGATATCGCTGGCCGTCTTTCGGCGTAAACGCTTCGTTGTCCCAGCTCCGGTTAAACTGGACTGTCTCGTTTTCGCCCTTGCCGATCACGCGGGTCGGGTGATATTTCGACGGGGTAGTGATAGTGATAAACATCCCTACGTCTCGCTGTTCGCTAGCGTAACGCTCAATCCCGGCGATAGTGCTCATCAGCTCCATACGGCGGATTTCCGGGTTAGAAATACTCGCCATCACCTTGTCGATCAGGTCGATACGCTCACCTGTTGCGACGTTCTCCAGCTCGCAGTTTTTCAGGTAATCCATGTTAGCGAGGCGACGCGCCTGTACATCGCGGATCGCCATTTTGCTGGCATACGGTGACGCCTTTTTACTGACCTGACCGACGGCAATCATCAGCGCTTCACGCCAGCGGGTGCGCTGGGCTTTAAGCTGGCGAGTCCACCATTCCTCATTAATCAGGCGGGACACGCTGGCTATTGCCTTGCGTATATCTAGCGTGCCTTTGCGGTAGTTCTTCCAGAAAAGTGGGGTGATATTGAACGCACGCGCCATGCTGGCAACATGGCCGAAAAGCTCGGCCTGTGCCGCATCGGTAAAGAGCGCATCAGGCTGGTCGCCGTGTTGCGCTTTCATGGCATCGCTCAATTCTTCATACGCCGAAAATATCTGGCCGGAAATACGCGCAGCCAGACGCCCCAGCGCCTTGTCATTCATGCCGGGCAGTGTTTGATAGGCGTCAGATTCAGACAGGAAACGCTCGGAGGCGTGGCGGTTCATGGCATGCCGGACATTGATCGCCTCAATACGCGGCCACATGCGCTGCATAAAGCTGTTAGTCAGAAAACGATTAGCGCTCAGCATCCCTTTATTTTTTTTCAGGTATGCGTAACGGTTCAGGCAGATTTCGCGCAGGAAGTGCGGTTGCTGGTTAATTTTCGATAAAACGGCTTGCCCCTGAGTCCATTCCTCACGGGTAAGCTGTCTTTCTTCCGGTACGATGGCCGAGCGGGGGGCGTTCCACGAATGCGCACCCACGAACGCATCGCGGGTGCTGCCGGGGAAAGGTGGCGGAGGTGTGGGAGCGGAGCGCCCCCGGTGGGTAACGGTCATTCACAAATACCAGCGTAAACGCTGCTGCACACGGCCTTGTCATTCATGCCAGCAAACAGATCAAACTGGTTGCCGCCGCGAGTGGTCAACGCCCAGTCTCTATAGGTTTCAATACCGTGGGATTCAAGGCTGATGAACTCAATACGGCGTTCGGCCTTACGTGGGTCTTGAGTTGAAGTAAAGAACGTGCTGTTACCACGGCGAGAACAAGCTGCGACCAGCCGTTCCCATTCAGCTACACGCGCCACTTCTTCCGGCCAGCGGCTGAATATTTCCGCTAACTCAGATTTTCTCGCATGGATGCATGGCATACAGCCTACGCGGCTGCATCCCTGCTGATAGAGTGGATTCGGTTTAATACCGTGGCGACGTGCCAGTGCAAACACATCGGCATGAGTCCATGTCAGTATCGGGCGGTAAACATGTAATCCCGGCGTGCGGTCGGCGTCTTCTTCCCATTCTGGCAACAAGGCACGGTCGGGAGACTCTTCCGCCCGTACGCCCTGCCAACTGATAACCTCGTCATATTCAGCCAAGAGCGGCGTGACGATCTGGTCACGGATAGGCGCGTGCTTTAGCTCAAAAGTACAAAACCGTACTTTGGTGGAAGGAAAACGGCCTTTCCACATACACAAATCCAGAAAAGGAATGCCAGTAGGATGGAGAACATCAAGCGCACTGGCAACCGTTGCGGCGGCCTGTGCATCAGTCATACCGCATTCAGTTACCAGCGTGACAGGCCAGCGCTCAGCAATAAACTTGCGCTTTCCTGCTATACGGTCATCAAACGACGCCTTAACCCTGCGAATTGCCCCCAGTTTGGATTCCAGATAATCCAGATATTCCATTGTTTGCGGGTGTTCATGGCCTGTGTCAGCAAAGGCTCGTATGGTTGGTACGCCTGCCTCAATAGCTAATAGCCATTGTGCCAGCGAATCTTTACCGCCAGAGACTGAATTAATGTTGATGGCATCGGCAGAAAAGCAACGTGTATCGATGACGGTATTCATAACCCACCCCGATAATGCTTACCTTTAAGTTCGTGAATGCCCTGACAGGTCGCGCAGCGGGTCACGCCGTCGATTGCAGCGCGGCGCGCTTCGGGTATCGGCTGATCGCAGTCTTCACACTCGAACGCAGAAACGCCGCGTTGGGCGTTCCGGGCGCTGGCGATCTGATGGTCTAACATTTCCTGTTGGCGCTGCTGCACCATGTCCATAGCATCCGGCATTACTCTTGCCCCTTATCGTTATTGAGCTGGTCAAAGGCTGACTGGCACAGTGCCGCAAAGCGTTTGCTTTCAGTCAGTAGCTTCTTTGCATCGGTGACGTTTCCGCGCCAAATCTCGGTGGCGATAGCACGATGCACAAAATCGTTAATCAGGCTGACGGGATTCTGATAAACAGCCAGCGTGGATAAATAAGGCTGGTCGCCGTCTTCTTTCCCGCATTTAATTTCGCCCAGCGCAAAGTCATAGCCGACTTTCGCTATTGCATAATTGCCGTTGATATCGACGCGGTTGTAAGCTGGGTTTTCCATTACATCACCGCCTTGATATCTGACCCGGAATGATTAAAGGCGTCGGATTCCTGACGTAATAATTCGATGATTTCAACACTGCTTAATTCATTAATAGCGGCGTGAGTCGCCAACTTATCCAGACGAGAAGAAAAAGACGTGTGCGCATCGGCTTTCGCCTCGGTGCGCGCCTGATTGAGCATTAACTGAATGCCTTCGCTTTCAGCCTTGCGGTGCATCGCCTGACCGACTGTTTTATACATGTGCATATAATCCTCAGATAAAGAGAGTCCCGGCGCGGTTAAGCGCCTAATTAATTTCAGGTGGTTATTTAATTCAGATATTCTTCGGGTTTAATTGCCGTCAGGATATCGGGGGCGGCTTCAAACAAGCTGAATAGCTCATTTAAGGCATGTGATATTTTATCTCGCCACGGACATGAAACATCATCAATCCGCCAGTAAGGCTGATTAAATTCATTTTCACTTAATCCCGCATGAAAAAATAACGTCCGTCTTTCACCGACGCTTAACCAACTTAAAAATGTCGAGGTTTTTTCACGACGTTTGCGGCTCAGCGAGAACATGCGGCGCAGCTCGTCAATCGCACAGACAATCTGCTCACGCTCTGCGGCTGGCATTTCCTCCAGACGGTAAACTGTCTGGCTTTTTTTCATCTGCGCATGAAAGCAGATAGTTAAACGGTCGCGCTCATGCAGCCCGTTGTAATAGGCGCAGGTTTCACGCCAGCGACTATCAGCAAAGTGCTTGCCGATCACATTACGCAGCCCGGCGGGTAAATTCTGCATACTGCTGACGGTAAAGGCTGTCATGCTTTCCCCCGTAACACTGACTTGATAGAGCGGATAACCCGCTGGCTAACACTCTCTCGACGGGTACGAATGATGATCCCCTGACGGCCTTTGCCGTGGGTGATCGTAAAATCTGGCTTTGTCTCCGTCTGGTGCCACCAGAGGAACGGCGTTATTGATATTGGTGCTTGCATGGTTTCCCCTCCTATTGGTAACCGCCCACGGATAGACGGTTGCGAATAGGTGCCGGGTTTTAGCCATGCCCGGCGCATGGTTCTGTGGTAGGATTAGTTCGCCAAAAACAACCAACCACAAGGAAATTGGTTATGAATACAGATGAAAAAACGTTATTCCTTTTCAGCAAAACACTGGACATTATAAAAATGATTCGTGGTGACAGCATTTCTCTTGGTAATATTCAGAATGACTTCGATAAACACTATGAGTGGCTCGAAGCTAAGCTTGATGAAAAATTACAAGCTTCTGAATGGGAATAGAGTAAGGGGCTTATGCCCCTTACTTACAAGATATCTATCCCTAATTTTTCCAGAACCACATCAATACACAAATTAATTCGGACTGAGTTATTGCCATTTAATAAAATCGTGGTTTCTTCATTTTGATAGTTGAATGCGTGAACACATTTAACTTCACTAGCATCAATGATTACTTTTTTTTCATTGTCTACTAATACAATAAAACTTTTCATAACTTCCTTATTTTCACCCAATATTCAACGACGCACTAATACCGCTCAGTGCATCTACGGTTGACGCTAACGCGGGGTTAGCCTGAATACGCGCCTGCAACGTTAAGCCGACCAGCGACAAATAACGCACACCCGCGTTGATACTCTCGATCACGTTATGACGACGCGCTGGCGTCATACGCTCATCCGATACGCTTTCAGCAGCAACCGCGCCCACTGCGGCGGTGGCCTGCAATACATACGTGGTTAGCCGTTCTGCCTTTGCCTCATTCACTGGCACGGCTGGCAGGCAATTAAGTTGCGCCAAAAGCCCATCGATCAGCGTGGCGTCTTCGGTTACATCGGTGAGGGTCATCAGCTCGTCACACGTCATCTTGTGCGGCTGGTCTGGATTCAGTTTGTTACGCAGGGTCTGATGATTCATGCCTACCTGTCCGGCCAACTGCGCCAGATTGTGCTTTAACGCGAACGCCTGACAGGCGCGGTCAAAGTGTGGGTGTATGGAAATCTGATAATCAAACATGCCGAAATTCCCTTTAGTTTGAATAATCGAATTGTTAATTACGCTTTTGACTTGATGTATCGGCAATTGACGGCCTGCTGGCGCAAGCGCTCACGCCATGCGAGCACATTGATTAAAACGCGAGATTTATCTGCATGGCCTTTACCTGCCACTGCACGGATAAGCGTACCGTCATCAAGCCATTTACGAATAAGGCTATCGCTGACACCACTTACTTTGGAGAACTCGGCGACGGTCATAACATCTGCAATTGAGGCACGAAGCATAGGCTCTAATGCGATAGTTAATACGGTGGCTAACTGTTGGAATTGCTCAGGATTAAGCGTTGAAACAACACTTTCCTGAGATAGTTCGGTTGATTTTGCGGTTTGCATATCGCATCATCCTGCGTTGGTTGATAGTAATGTTTGGTTATGTTCACATCTTGGCAGATGGGAGCACTTTAGATCTGTTTTGTGTATCTGTAAATACATAATTCGGTCTTGGGGTTTTTTTATGTGGGTTGAATCTGCGGTTGCTTCTGATGTGCTAGAAAGAATCCTTTCTTCTTATGGGTTTACTATGCAAAAGGAGTTAGGGGAAAAGCTTGGGATATCTAAAAGCAATGTGGCTGGCTGGCTGCAACGCGGACAGGTTCCCGGAAATGTAATCGTACAATGCGCCCTTGATACTGGTGCTGATGTGAATTGGTTAGTTACTGGTGAGTTTGATAATTCGCATTTGCAAATTGATGCGGAGATTTTAAAAGGCAAGCCGCTTTACGATCAGATACTCGCATCAGGTGGGAAAGCAGTGCTGCGCCGGATGATGGATGCCTACGGGTTCAGAACACAAAAAGAGTTAGGCGACCTGCTGGGGATTTCTACCGCGACGATCAGCACATGGATTCGTCGTAACTTTTTTCCCGGTGATGTAGTGATTGCCTGTGCGCTGGATACTGGCGTTTCTCTTGAGTGGCTGGCGACAGGGAAGGGCAAAGCGACGAGCAATGGTGAATCTGCGGATTCTTTGCCTGATATTTCCAACGCAAGTGTGCTTATACCGAAATATCGCCTTGATGCTGGAAAACTAAAAGAGTGTGGTTTCTGGTCTATGGATCGCACGTTGCTTGTGAGTGATTCCGTTCAGCCTGTTTACATTGATGGGTTGGGTAGTTCGTGGGGTGTGGATACCGCGCTGACAGATATCGGTAACGGGCGATGGGTCATTAATGTTGATGACTCTTATGATGTATTTGATATTGTCCGGCTTCCGGGCGGAAAACTGAAATTATCAAATCAATCTATAAATTTTGAATGTGGCATTAGCGACATTCAAGCATACGGTAGCGTTATTTTTACTTTGGAAAAAAACAAATAAGGGATTATCTAGATGAACGTAGTGATTGCCACAGCATTTTTTTCACTTTCAATTGTGGTTCTTACGTGGGTTATCTATGGGGTTTGGTCTGAACCGCAAGATAAAAATTTGAAAATTGGGAAATCTGTTTTAGCTGCTTGGTACTTCCTTACAGCAGGTGACGCTATGAGGTCAGTCGATGATTTCTCTGTCGGTTTTATTATGCTTATCGTCGGCTTTGCTACTGCTTTTTATTTGAGTAAAAGAAAAACTAAATCAAAAGATAGTAATGAAAGTGATGAGAATAAAGTAAAAAAAGAAATTGCAGCATTAAGAAAGCTTGGTTCAGCAAACAAACCTTTATCCGCTTCTACTTTTAACAACAATCAATCATCAGAAGAAGTTGGTATGTATGGAACACAATGCATTGCGTTTAGCTATGTGGATTCTACAGGAAATCAGACACGGCGTGAGGTTGATGTTGAATCTGTTGATGGTGAATATGTATATGGATACTGCCATTTAGCTGGGGATACTCGCACTTTCTTGCTGAATAGAATTGAAGGTAACATCATTGTTATGGATACGGGAGAATTACTAGACCCTTATAAATGGGCAGATTCTTTTGATTCTAAATAAGTAATTAAATAGCGAGAAATATGACGGTAAGAAAACTATCCAGCGGGAAATGGCTTTGTGAGTGCTACCCAAACGGGCGAAACTCCCGGCGAATAAGAAAGACGTTTAACACAAAAGGTGAAGCGGAATCCTTTGAAACCTACACCATGCGTGAGGTTGAAGATAAACCGTGGCTTGGTGAGAAAGAGGATCGCCGCAACCTTAGTGAACTAATTGAGCTTTGGAATAATTTGCATGGGCAGGCACTCAGTGCCAGTAAATCCCGCATGGGTAAACTGCGTATCATCTGTAACGGGCTGGGTGACCCGGTGGCCTCAAGATTGACAGCGAAAGATTGGGCGCATTACCGGGATAAACGCTTACGTGGAGAAATTGATAACGGCTACCATTCTGACCCCAAAATGTGGATAGCTAAACCGATCACGGTGAACCGAGAACACCAGTACCTTTATGCAATGTTCAATGAACTGAAAAGGCTAGGGGAGTGGACATTACCTAATCCGTTAGAAGGGATGCGCATCTTTAAAGAAGCAGATCGCGAAATGTCGTGGCTGACGACCTCCCAAATTCAACAATTGCTGGATGCCTGCGAACGCTACGGAAAAGTCTACCTTACGCGGATTGTTAAAGTATGTCTGGCAACAGGAGCAAGGTGGAGTGAAGCAGAAGGGCTAACACGTTCTCAGCTATCGCCTTACAAACTGACGTTCTTTAAAACCAAAGGCAAAAAAAACCGGACGGTGCCGATCCCGCGTTGGCTTCATGATGAGTTATCAGAATTACAAGGGAAGATGTTCCAGCCGTGCTATCAGGATTTTGTAAAGATGCTGGCCTTAACAAACATCGAGCTTATTGAAGGGCAAAATACCCACGTTTTACGGCACACTTTCGCGTCACATTTTATGATGAACGGCGGGAACATTCTGGTACTTCAGCGTATTCTTGGACACGCCAACATTCGTGAAACGATGCGGTATGCACACTTTGCCCCTGACCATCTGGAAGAAGCTGCTCATCTCAATCCCCTAGCTGGTTACAGTGGCGGCAAAGTGGCGGCAGAGAATAATAAAGGCTACTAAACATTACTATCTATAACGGCGTAACGTTTTGTTTTTTATGATAAGTATATGTTTTTGAATGAGGTCGGGGAAAAGCGTCTTAACTAAGATAGCGCTTTCGCAACATCCGAAAGTTGTTATTAATAAGGGGTTTAGCCAAAGGCTAAGCCCCTTTTTTTATGCTGGATGGCCGCAAAATGTCCATAGAGCATGGTTGTGTGGTAGCCCTCTTTCTGGGAATAAGTGCTTTGCTTAAGGCCCGAGTCTAAATGATGGGCCGTGTTGGTAGTAAAAAGCCCACCATTTTGGTGGGCTTCGCTTTCCCTGGTGCCATCATTATTGTTTGAATTTCAGTACCATGATGACATTAGGTGTGGTTATTTTATAAACGTTTATACAGATCAATTTTTCAATATTGATCGGTTACGGCGATCAAAACATCGTGTTGATACCGTTTTTATCCTGTTCAGAACGGCTTATTCGCGATGACAGTTGGGTACATGTGCATATGATCGTTAATGAACTGAATATCGGTGAATCCGGCCTGCTCTAACTGCAACTGTGTTTGTTTATGGGTACGAAACGCTGTCCAGGTTGCTCCAATAATGCGTGAGAAAAGGACATATTGAAGGGCTAGCAATTTCGGATCGGTGTTTATCCATGGGGAGTCTTGCGACATCGTAGGAGGAGGCGTCATAAAGCTGGTTATCAACGTGCCTCCAGGTTTCAGCCCAGAGTAAAACACGCGGTAAAGCTCAGTAACTTTGTCATCATCTTGTTCATAGACGTTGAGTCCGTTGCTAGTAATCACATCTGCCTGTGCTGCCAAATCAATTGTCCATGCATCAGCAAGTACCAACGATATCTTATTTTCCAGCCCTTGCTGACTGGCAAGCTTGTAAGCTTCTTCTAGGGCCTGTTTATCCAGATCGATCCCGATTAATTTCACATCTCGATGCCGCGTATAGTCCAACAGCAATAAGTCGGCCATGACACCGCAGGGGACAGATACCATGATAGCGTCGGGGCGCAAGAGTTCTTGAAGCAGACGTTGGAAAATACCGAATCGTTCGCGTGTCGCTAAAACATTGGGTAACTGGGTGTAGATGATTTCTTCGAGCGGATTAATGTAGTGAGTGGGTCGATGTGCTATCACATTATGCGTCCAGTACGCATTTAACCCATGATGTTTCAGTAAAAATTGGCCTAACTCGAGGTGGGAAAAAGCATCCAGAAGTGCGAGTTGCTCTTCTACGGAAATGCCGGGATAGTCGCCGGACTCGATAATTTTGTTCTTTACCGCGGCGACTCGTTCATCATGGCTTTCCTGCGATGAGGTCGCGTGTGATAAGAGTCTTGGGCTGCTATTTAGAGACGAGTTATGAGGCTTGCTTGAACCGGACATATGAGCACTCCATAATATCAATCGCTATCAGGAATAATGGTTTTAACTATCAATGAGGTATGCCTTTCGTTATCCCAGCATTAGATTGTTAATAACTTAATGTGACTATTTAATGTGAGCGATAATAGAGGGGAGGTATGTCTGACGTATTTCTGTGTGAGTACAAAAGTGAGTGGAATTGTTACCAGATGCGATGAGCCATAGCGCTTTGCCAGCTAAATTGCTGATGAGTATGGATCATCGCTTTCTCTTCGGGAGGATATTAAGGCAGGCTCTGTTGCCAGCGAGTTCGCAGTGTCTCTGCATTCTCTACGCCATCGCAACTGGCGGGAAAGTTTTTCCCTGCTTTTCCCCATTCTTCCATGTTATCGGTACCGCAAAAAACCGACTGTCCGGCCTGATAGCCACGTAGGTAGGTTTCACGGTCGATCTGAGGATTACCAAACCATTCCTGCAAAGTGCTATCGTCCTTTACGACCATGCCAGAGATTGCATCCTGATAACCCGTTTCGTACCAGAATCCTGACTCACTTTTAGCGGGTAGCGATGGGATGTTGCTTTGACATGCTGTCATTAAAAGAATTACAGCCAAGACATAACTGTATTTCATCATCAAACCTTCAATGTTTCGGCCATCGGCCTGAAGAAGCATCGCATCAGGCGATACCCAATTTTTCTTTCAGTAATTTGAGGTAGCGGCGACTGACGGGGATGTGTTTTCCCGTATGCGTCAATACTTCTGCTGCGCCGTTCTCCATTAACTGGATTTCTTTCAGCTGTTCCGTGTTAACCATATATTGACGATGGCAACGGACGAAAGGCGTTTTCTCTTCCAGCGTTTTCAGTGAAAGCTGGGTATAGCCAGACTGACTGACGCCCACGACATGCACGCCGCTGAGTTCTGAACAAAGATACTCGACTTCCTCAATCTTGAGCAAAAAAATACGATTGTGTCCGTTACAGGGGATGTGGCGAAGCAAGGGTTCTGAAATTATCTGTACGTTTTTATTTACACTCACGCCGCGGCGTAAACGATTTAGCGTTTTGCTTAGTCGCTGTGCATCTAGTGGTTTGAGTAAATAGTCAAAAGCATGCTCTTCAAATGCCCTCACTGCGTACTCATCATAGGCTGTCACGAAGACGACATAAGGCATATTTTCTGGATCCAACATGGCAACCAGCTCTAATCCGCTGACCTTTGGCATCTGTATATCCAGAAAAATCACATCCGGTTGTAGCCGATGGATAGCCGGGATCGCCTCCAGCGCATTGCTGCATTGTGCAATGATGGTGATATCAGACTCATTTTCCAGTAGCAGGCTGAGCTCTTCACGTGCCAGCTGTTCGTCATCGATGATTATGGCTTTCAGCATCCTTCCCCCTTGTTGGCGTGATTCTATCACTATTCATGCCAGGGATTAGCATGGTTGCGTCGGGAAGTGATAGGCCAGACAGATATCGTTTTTCTGGCAATATTTAGGGTGGTAATTTTTTATTTACACTAAGTGGATTGAAATCTTTACGGTTCGTGTTATGGTGTAAACATCATGCGTAGGCAGGTTGTACAGACAGCAGTCTTTACAGACGATCGCGAACATATTGAACTTTTCAGGAACAGACTCATGCAAAAAGATTCGCTTAATAATATTAATATCAGTGACGAGCAAATTTTGATTACCCCTGATGAATTGAAAGCCAAGTTTCCGCTTAACGACGCGGAGCAGCGTGATATTGCGCAAGCGAGAGCGACCATTGCGGATATCATTCATGGTCGTGACGATCGGTTGCTGATCGTCTGCGGGCCTTGCTCGATTCATGACACGGATGCTGCGTTGGAATACGCGCGCCGCCTGCAGTCGCTTGCCGCTGAATTGAACGATCGCCTCTACATTGTGATGCGCGTTTACTTTGAAAAACCGCGTACCACCGTGGGCTGGAAAGGGCTCATCAACGATCCGTTCATGGATGGTTCATTTGATGTGGAATCCGGGCTGCATATTGCGCGTGGGTTGCTATTAGAACTGGTGAATATGGGACTGCCGCTGGCGACTGAAGCGCTTGATCCGAACAGTCCGCAATACCTGGGGGATTTGTTCAGTTGGTCGGCTATCGGGGCACGTACGACGGAATCACAAACGCACCGTGAGATGGCTTCCGGCCTGTCGATGCCTGTTGGGTTCAAAAACGGCACGGATGGCAGTCTGGGAACGGCGATCAACGCGATGAGAGCCGCTGCAATGCCGCATCGCTTTGTGGGTATCAATCAAACGGGCCAGGTCTGTCTGCTGCAAACGCAAGGGAACATTGATGGCCATGTGATTCTGCGCGGTGGTAAAACCCCAAACTACAGTGCTCAGGATGTCGCCGAATGTGAAAAACAGATGGAGAAGGCGGGACTGAGACCATCGCTGATGATAGATTGTAGTCACGGTAATTCGAATAAAGACTACCGTCGTCAGCCACTTGTTGTTGAATCTGCGATTGAACAAATCAAGGCGGGAAATCGTTCCATTATAGGCTTGATGCTGGAAAGCCACCTCAACGAGGGGAGCCAGTCTTCAGAACAGCCGCGTTCAGATATGCACTACGGTGTATCGGTCACGGATGCCTGTATCAGTTGGGAAAGTACAGAGACGTTGCTGCGTTCCGTTCATCAAGAGCTGAGCGCTGCACGAGTGAAACATTCAGGAGAGTAACAAAATATGGTAGCTGAACTGACCGTATTGCGTGATCAGATAGATGAGGTAGATAAGGAGCTTGTCGCGCTGTTATCACGTCGGTTGCGTTTGGTGGCGGAAGTGGGTGAAGTGAAAAGCCGCCATGGTTTGCCCATTTATGCGCCCGATCGTGAAGCGGCCATGCTCAGCTCACGTCGTAAAGAAGCGGAGTCGATGGGGGTTCCGCCGGATCTCATTGAAGATATCCTGCGGCGTACCATGCGCGAATCCTACACCAGTGAAAACGACAAAGGCTTTAAACCGCTGTGCCCGCAGTTGCGTCCGGTCGTCATCATCGGTGGCCGGGGTCAAATGGGCAATCTGTTTGAGAAAATGCTGACGCTGTCGGGCTATCAGGTGAGAATTCTGGAGCAAGATGACTGGCCGCGTGCGGACGAGCTGCTGTCTGATGCTGGCATGGTGATTGTTAGCGTGCCGATTCACGTGACTGAGCAGGTGATTGCCCGCCTGCCTGCTTTACCAGATGACTGTATTTTGGTTGATTTAGCATCGGTAAAAAATGGTCCGCTTCAGGCAATGCTGGCGGTGCATAGTGGTCCGGTGCTTGGTCTGCATCCTATGTTCGGGCCAGACAGCGGCAGCCTTGCCAAGCAGGTTGTCGTCTATTGTGACGGTCGGCAGCCGGAAGCCTACCAGTGGTTATTGGAACAGATTCAGGTGTGGGGCGCGCGTCTGCATCGTATCAGCGCAGTCGAACACGATCAGAACATGATGTTCATTCAGGCGCTGCGCCACTTTGCTACATTCGCGTATGGTCTGCATTTAGCGGAAGAAAATGTGCAGCTTGAACAGCTATTAGCGCTGTCATCGCCAATCTATCGTCTGGAATTGATCATGGTTGGACGGCTGTTTGCGCAGGATCCGCAGCTTTATGCCGACATTATTATGTCTTCAGAGGATAATCTGGCGTTGATTAAGCGTTACTACAAACGTTTTGGCGAGGCGATTGAACTACTGGAGCAGACGGATAAGGCTGAATTTATCAACAGCTTCAAGAAGGTCGAACACTGGTTTGGCGACTATGCCAAACGCTTTCAGGCGGAGAGCAGGGTGCTTTTGCGTCAGGCAAACGATATTCGTCAATAAGTACGTTTACTATCTTGGTTGTGTTTAAGAAGCCATCCCGGGGATACTAGGATGGCTTTTTCAATTCTTCGTTTACATCGATTATTCGTTCACATCGACAGGGACGACGTTTTCACTCGGGTAGCAGCCCAACACTTTTAACGAGCGGGTTATAGGGGCTAATCCTTTTAGCGCTTTCTGCATGGCATCGCTGCGCAGGTTGGCCTGTACGTCCAGATAGAACATCTCTTCCCACGGGTTACCGTTGATCGGTCTGGATTCCAGCTTGGTCATCACAATGCCGTTATCGCGCAATACCAACAGGGCTTCTACCAGCGCACCTGACTGTTGGCCGGTTGCCATAATTAGCGTGGTTTTTGCCGGCACTTGTTCTGTCACATCAATCGGCTTGCGTGCTAATACAATGAAGCGGGTGATGTTTTGCGACTGATTTGCCAGATCGTGTTCCAGCATCTGTAGCTGATAAAGCTGACCACCGGCTTCGCTGCCGAGCGCCGCTGCTTTTGGTGAGTTGAGCGCTGCGACTTTTTCCATCGCCGCAGCCGTGCTCTCACAATATTCAATCTTCCAGTGTGGAAAACGGTTAATGAAATGGCTGCACTGCTGGAACGGTTGAGGGTGGCTGTAAACCGTTTCGATCTGTTCCAATGACGTATCGGTGGCAACTAAAACGCAGTGATTTATCGGATTGGTTAATTCGCCGACGATGGATAAAGCCGTGTGTTGCAGCAGATCGTAGACGTCGTTAATCGAACCAGAGCTGGTGTTTTCAATCGGCAGAACGGCATAGTCCGCTTGCCCTGTTTCCACCATGTTGAAGATGTCCTGAAATTTCTGGCAACCACATTCGATAAATTGCTCGAAGTGTCGCGCGGCATATTGGCGAGCGGCAAGATGGGAATAAGAGCCTTTCGGGCCGAGAAACGCAATACGGGCAGAGTGTGACGTTGTTTGGTTAAGGTGATGCTGCAAGAGCGCCTGCTGCGTCAGTACCGAATCTTCAATGATGAGCTGAAATAAGCGGGTAATGTAGTGACCATCAAGATGATGCTTTTTCCCAGCGGCTGTCAGTTTATCCAGCAAATCACGCTCACGCTCTTTATCACGGATTGGGCGATGCGAATGCAATTTGCTGCGGGCAACGTCCAGCGCGAGTTCTCGTCTTTGTGCCAACAATTCAATTAATTGCAGATCCAATGCGCTGATGCGTTCTCGCAGTGCCAGTAATGGGTTGTCTGTCATGATGCTGTTACCTGTCTTATGTTCTTATATAAAAAAAGCCTCCCGGTTAGGAGGCTTTTTTGTTCGTCTTCGTATTCTTGCTCTTACGACGAATCGCCTCCCAAATCAGGGGAAGGTGAAAAAGAATACGAAGAAGAACAGTTTATTTGTCATGTTTACTCGGTTAGTCAGGAAGATATCCAGATTCTGAGTAGGTAAGGTAACTGTTGGCTTTTCATCCTGTCAATACAAAATCGCCGAGTGCAATTTTAAACGAGGTATCGCGTTGGCTCTTTAGGATGCGGATTGCGGAGTTTGGAATGCAAAAACGCGCCCTCAGGCGCGTTATATTGAGGTAAAAAGGGATAATTACTCTTCTTGAGTCGGCTGGAGATTCGCTTCTTTGACGCTAGCTACTGCACGTCTGGCTTCACCTTTATGCTGGAGTTTGTCCAACTGGCGCTCAAGCTTGGTAATTAGCTCATTGATGGCGGCATACATATCATCATGCTTGGCGCTGGCAACCAGCGGGCCATTTGGCGTACTGATAGTGCCATCAGCAACAAAACCCTGTGGTTCTTTTGACAAAATAATATGCGGGTTAATCAGCTGGGTTTGCCACTTGTCCAGCTTGGAAAGACGGTCTTCGACATGTTGACGAATTGCGGGGGTGATATCCATTTGCTTACTGGTAATATTAATAGTCATATAAACTTACCTCTCTGCCTATGTCCGTCTTGGATAATTTCAGCATACAGTGAGTTGTGACAAAAAGCGTGATATTGATCGCTTTTTTTCGTCACTTTTTGTCAAGAAAACGCGATTTGTGAAGCATCATCGGGAATAGGAGGGAAGTGCTTGAGGGGGCATCTGGCCTGTGCCATTATTGATAGGATGTATTGACGTTACCGCGCTGTTTTTGACTCCCGCCGACCCGTTTTTTCTACATCATTGATGTATAGCCAATTGATCGAACCATAAAAAAACGGCAACCGAAGCTGCCGTCTCATTACTGCGTGTCACTTGTCGTTTATGCTGGATTCGCCGCGATGACTTTTGCGACTTTGTCCGCTTGTGCGGCCAGTTGCAGTTCACGGTAGGCATTTTCCATCAACGGCAACGCAGTTTTCGTTGCCTGGGTATCTGGGTAATCACGCAGCATTTGCTCAACGCGATTAACTACTGCCACATAAGCGCCGCGTTTCGTGTAGTATTGCGCGACAGAAAGTTCATATTTGGCTAGACGCTCTTTGAGGTAAACCAAACGCTTGTTTGCGTCGGTGGCGTATTGGCTGTTCGGGTATCCCTGAATGAGCTTGCTGAAATCCCGAAATGCGGTGCGAGCATACTGCGGATCGCGATCGGAACGATCAACACCGAAGAAGCCTTGTAACGCACTATCATCCAGCGCCATGTCGGTCAGGCCGCGCATGTACAGGACATAGTCCACGTTTGGATGGGTCGGGTTGAGTCGCAGGAAGCGGTCAATAGAAGCTTGGGCCAATGGCAGCTCTGCGGATTTGTAATAGGCGTAGATCAAATCCAACTGTACTTGCTGCGAGTAAGGGCCAAAGGGATACCGGTTATCCAGTGCTTCCAACTGCGTGATGGCTGCTTTAAAGTTGCCGTCTTGCAGTTTTTGTTGAGCATTGGCATAGATTTCAGATGGCGGACTATCAGGAACCGCATCTTTGGAATTGCTGGAGCAACCAGCCAGCGCCAGGCTCAACGTGGCGGCAGCCACCAGATATTTCATACGCGTCATGACGTTTTGATTATCCTCAGAATGTTATTCCGGGAGACTGTCCGTGAAGCTCCCGATTTAGACCAGCTACAATAGTACATTATTTTAAACGGCGTCGCCGTCAAAACCCAACGTTAACGAAGAAGCTGCATAATATGGCACAACAAGTACAACTCACCGCAACGGTGGCCGAATCTCAACTCGGACAACGTTTAGATCAGGCTTTGGCCGAATTGTTCCCTGATTATTCACGATCCCGCATAAAAGAGTGGATTCTTGAGAATCGAGTACAGATTAACGGCAATGTCACCAATAAGCCAAAAGAGAAAGTACTTGGCGGCGAATCGGTAGCGATTGATGCATTGATTGAAGAAGAAGCACGCTGGGAAGCACAGGATATCAAGCTGGATATCGTGTACGAAGATCAGGATATCCTGGTCATCAATAAACCCAGAGATCTGGTGGTTCACCCCGGTGCGGGTAACCCAGATGGCACGGTATTGAATGCCTTGTTACATCATTATCCCGAGATTGTCGACGTGCCCCGTGCCGGGATTGTGCACCGGCTTGATAAAGATACGACTGGGCTCATGGTGGTCGCGAAAACCGTACCAGCACAGACGCGTTTAGTTGAGGCGTTACAGGCGCGTGAAATTACGCGTGAATATGAAGCTGTTGCGATTGGTTCGATGACCGCAGGTGGTATGGTCGAACAGCCTATCGCTCGCCACGCAACCAAGCGTACTCATATGGCCGTGCACCCAATGGGTAAACCTGCAGTGACGCATTATCGCATCATGGAACATTTCCGTGCGCATACCCGTTTGCGGTTGCGTCTGGAAACGGGGCGCACCCATCAGATTCGCGTGCACATGGCGCACATTAATCATCCTCTGGTTGGCGATCAGCTATACGGTGGTCGTCCTCGCCCGCCAAAAGGCGCTTCGGAGGATTTCATTGAAACGCTGCGTGGGTTCGATCGTCAGGCGCTGCATGCCACCATGCTGCGTTTCTACCATCCTATTACTGGCATTCACATGGAATGGCATGCGGAATTGCCACAAGATATGGTCGATCTGATTAATGCACTGAAAGCGGATACCGAAGCGTTTAAGGATCAGCTCGACTGGTAATGTATTCAATACGATAAGTGCCGATTTATAGAGGTGACGGACTATGCTGATATACCCCGACTGGCCTTTGCCAGAAAGTGTGAAATCTTGTAGTACGACGCGTGTTGGCGGACGTAGTGTAGCACCTTATGATTCGCTAAATTTAGGGAACCATGTGGGCGATGAGCCTGCGCATGTTACCGCAAATCGGCAAACGCTGGTGGAGATGGCTGGCCTTCCCGCTATGCCGCATTGGTTGGAACAGGTTCATGGCACCGATGTGATTCGTATTGGCGAGACGTCCCCAACGTCCGTTTGTGGTGATGCTGCTTATACGGATAAGAAAGGAAAAGTCTGTGCGGTGATGACGGCTGACTGTTTGCCCGTGCTTTTTTGTGCCATCAACGGCGACGAAGTCGCTGCCGCCCATGCTGGCTGGCGGGGATTGCACGCCGGGGTACTGGAAGAAACGTTAGCCTGTTTCCGTGCGCAACCCGCGCAAATTATGGCGTGGCTGGGGCCTGCTATTGGGCCTGATGCCTTTGAGGTCGGCCCTGAAGTCAGGGATGCATTTATTCAGCATGATATGGCTGCGGCCTCAGCATTTCGGCCTGAAGGAAATAAATTTTTTGCCGATATCTACCAACTGGCAAGTCTGCGCTTACGTGCCGCAGGGATAACGCAAATTTTTGGTGGAAATGCCTGTACTGTGAGTGAACCTCACAAATTTTTCTCTTATCGGCGTGATGGTGTGACTGGCCGTATGGCAAGTTTAATCTGGCTGATATAACCTATTGAATTAAGACGATCCAAGACAAGTAACGTTTAAATCCTGTCACGACTGGCAAAATAACCTTGAAATTTTTGAGGGATGACCTCATTTAATCTCCAGTAGCAATTTTGACCAGTGTACGGGAGGTGTTATGCGTCTGGATCGTCTTACCAACAAATTCCAACTTGCTCTTGCTGATGCCCAGTCTCTTGCCCTTGGGCGCGATCACCAGTTTATTGAACCACTTCATTTGATGAGCGCTTTGCTTCATCAGGATGGTGGAACTGTTGGTCCACTTCTGACTGTTGCCGGAGCTAATCTTAATCACCTGAAAACCGAAATCGACCAGGCAATCACGCGTTTGCCGCAGGTTGAAGGCACTGATGGTGATGTCCAACCTTCTAACGAGTTAGTCCGCGTATTGAATATGTGTGACAAACTCGCGCAAAAGCGTGGCGATACCTTTATTTCCTCGGAACTTTTCGTGCTTGCTGCTTTGGAGTCTCGCGGCGCGCTGGGGGATATATTGAAAAAAGCGGGCGTCACGCAGCAAGGTGTAGCAAATGCTATCGATCAAGTGAGAGGAGGGGATCAAGTGAACGATCAGGGGGCTGAAGATCAGCGCCAGGCATTGAAAAAATTCACGATTGACCTCACGGAACGTGCGGAGCAAGGCAAACTCGATCCTGTGATCGGGCGTGATGAGGAAATTCGCCGCACTATTCAGGTTCTGCAACGTCGAACTAAAAATAACCCGGTGTTAATCGGTGAACCCGGCGTGGGTAAAACCGCGATAGTAGAAGGGTTAGCCCAGCGTATCGTTAATGGCGAAGTGCCTGAAGGCCTGAAAAACAAGCGCGTACTTTCACTGGATATGGGCGCGCTGGTGGCGGGTGCGAAATACCGTGGTGAGTTTGAAGAGCGTTTAAAAGGCGTGCTCAACGACCTGTCTAAGCAAGAAGGCAACGTCATTCTGTTTATTGATGAACTTCATACGATGGTGGGGGCAGGCAAAGCTGATGGCGCGATGGATGCCGGTAATATGCTAAAACCTGCGTTAGCGCGTGGTGAGTTGCATTGCGTCGGGGCGACAACGCTCGATGAGTATCGGCAATATATTGAAAAAGACGCGGCCCTTGAGCGTCGTTTCCAGAAAGTGTTTGTCGCTGAACCTACCGTTGAAGACACGATTGCGATTCTACGTGGGCTGAAAGAGCGCTATGAATTGCACCATCATGTACAAATTACTGACCCGGCGATTGTTGCGGCGGCCATGCTATCTAACCGCTATATCGCGGATCGTCAACTGCCGGATAAAGCGATTGACCTGATTGATGAGGCGGCATCCAGTATTCGTATTCAGATTGATTCGAAACCAGAGCCCCTTGATCGGCTTGAGCGCCGAATCATCCAGTTAAAGCTGGAACAGCAGGCGC
The DNA here is from genome assembly GCF_900129615.1 of Pectobacterium carotovorum. GTDB lineage: Bacteria > Pseudomonadota > Gammaproteobacteria > Enterobacterales > Enterobacteriaceae > Pectobacterium > Pectobacterium carotovorum. The sequence goes on from NZ_FQWI01000015.1 coordinate 70,556, forward strand.
TGAAAAAAGAATCTGATGATGCCAGCCAAAAGCGGCTTGAATTGCTGAGTGCGGAACTCGACCAAAAAGAGCGTGAATATTCCCGGCAAGAGGAAGAGTGGAAAGCAGAAAAAGCGTCACTCACGGGAACGCAGAATATTAAAGCGTCTTTAGAGCAGGCGAAAATTGCGCTGGAACAGGCTCGCCGTCAGGGCGACCTGGGGAGAATGTCTGAGCTGCAATACGGCAAAATCCCTGAGCTAGAGAAACAGTTGGCAGCAGCAACGCAGCAGGAAGGGAAAACGATGCATTTGCTGCGTAATCGAGTAACGGATGTTGAAATCGCGGATGTGCTGGCGCGTTGGACTGGGATTCCTGTTTCTCGCATGTTGGAAAGTGAGAAAGAAAAATTATTACGCATGGAAGATGAACTGCATCAGCGTGTGATCGGGCAGAACGAAGCCGTTGAAGCGGTAGCGAATTCTATCCGTCGTAGTCGGGCAGGGCTATCCGACCCAAATCGTCCTATTGGCTCGTTCCTGTTCCTTGGGCCAACAGGCGTTGGGAAAACGGAACTTTGCAAAACGCTGGCTACTTTCCTCTTCGACAGTGATGACGCCATGGTGCGTATTGATATGTCTGAGTTTATGGAGAAACACTCGGTTTCGCGTTTGGTCGGTGCGCCTCCGGGATATGTCGGTTACGAAGAAGGGGGGTATTTGACAGAAGCGGTACGCCGTCGCCCTTATTCGGTCATTTTGCTAGATGAGATCGAAAAGGCACACCCTGATGTGTTTAATATCCTGCTTCAGGTATTAGATGATGGGCGCCTCACTGATGGTCAGGGCAGAACGGTGGACTTCCGTAATACTGTGGTCATCATGACGTCAAACTTGGGATCTGACCTTATTCAGGAACGTTTTGGTGAGCGTAGCTATACCGAAATGAGGGATATGGTACTTGAAGTTGTTAGCCACAACTTCCGCCCCGAGTTTATCAACCGTATCGATGAGGTCGTGGTATTCCATCCACTGGGAAGGGCACATATTACGTCTATCGCACAAATTCAGCTCCAGAGACTGTACAAGCGTCTTGAAGAGCGTGGATATAGCGTCACGATCACGGATGCAGCTTTAGATATGCTTGGGGAGGTCGGGTTTGATCCTGTCTATGGTGCTCGTCCGCTTAAAAGAGCGATACAGCAACTGATAGAGAACCCACTTGCTCAGCAGATACTGGGGGGGAAATTGATACCCGGTAAACCGATCACGTTAGATGTTGAAGGCGAACAGATAGTCGCACTGCAAGAGTAATGTGAAACGGTAAGTAATCAACGGGGACATTTGCCAATGAATGTCCCCGTTTTCACGTCTCAAGCTCAAATTACATTCATTTTCTGTATGGAGAGTGCACGAAACACTGGTTTTTGGTTTCTTTTTGAACGCTTGGAAAATAATTTGCATTTAGCGCTTGTCAGTGGCCGAGAAGTCCCTATAATGCGCCTCCACTGATACGGCAACAGCGACACGCAGTTGTGGTGACAGGGAAAAAGATTCAACGAAGGCGGTCAGTAATGACTTGACTTCACAGCGGAAAAGCATAGTATATGCAGCCCGCGCCACCGATGAAGTGGCACTGCTCTTTAACAATTTAATCAGACAATCTGTGTGGGCACTCACAAGACCGTATCTTAACGATATAAAAAGTCTTGAAGAGTGAACAACAGT
>NZ_FQWI01000019.1:0-1654 GCF_900129615.1 Pectobacterium carotovorum
AACAGTTACTAATTCTTTGAGCATCGCTGACGAGTTCAGCAAATCAAACAAATCTTAAATTGAAGAGTTTGATCATGGCTCAGATTGAACGCTGGCGGCAGGCCTAACACATGCAAGTCGAGCGGTAGCACAGAGGAGCTTGCTCCTTGGGTGACGAGCGGCGGACGGGTGAGTAATGTCTGGGAAACTGCCTGATGGAGGGGGATAACTACTGGAAACGGTAGCTAATACCGCATAACCTCGCAAGAGCAAAGAGGGGGACCTTAGGGCCTCTCGCCATCAGATGTGCCCAGATGGGATTAGCTAGTAGGTGAGGTAATGGCTCACCTAGGCGACGATCCCTAGCTGGTCTGAGAGGATGACCAGCCACACTGGAACTGAGACACGGTCCAGACTCCTACGGGAGGCAGCAGTGGGGAATATTGCACAATGGGCGCAAGCCTGATGCAGCCATGCCGCGTGTGTGAAGAAGGCCTTCGGGTTGTAAAGCACTTTCAGCGAGGAGGAAGGCGGTAAGGTTAATAACCTTATCGATTGACGTTACTCGCAGAAGAAGCACCGGCTAACTCCGTGCCAGCAGCCGCGGTAATACGGAGGGTGCAAGCGTTAATCGGAATGACTGGGCGTAAAGCGCACGCAGGCGGTCTGTTAAGTTGGATGTGAAATCCCCGGGCTTAACCTGGGAACTGCATTCAAAACTGACAGGCTAGAGTCTTGTAGAGGGGGGTAGAATTCCAGGTGTAGCGGTGAAATGCGTAGAGATCTGGAGGAATACCGGTGGCGAAGGCGGCCCCCTGGACAAAGACTGACGCTCAGGTGCGAAAGCGTGGGGAGCAAACAGGATTAGATACCCTGGTAGTCCACGCTGTAAACGATGTCGATTTGGAGGTTGTGCCCTTGAGGCGTGGCTTCCGGAGCTAACGCGTTAAATCGACCGCCTGGGGAGTACGGCCGCAAGGTTAAAACTCAAATGAATTGACGGGGGCCCGCACAAGCGGTGGAGCATGTGGTTTAATTCGATGCAACGCGAAGAACCTTACCTACTCTTGACATCCACAGAATTTGGTAGAGATACCTTAGTGCCTTCGGGAACTGTGAGACAGGTGCTGCATGGCTGTCGTCAGCTCGTGTTGTGAAATGTTGGGTTAAGTCCCGCAACGAGCGCAACCCTTATCCTTTGTTGCCAGCGATTCGGTCGGGAACTCAAAGGAGACTGCCGGTGATAAACCGGAGGAAGGTGGGGATGACGTCAAGTCATCATGGCCCTTACGAGTAGGGCTACACACGTGCTACAATGGCGTATACAAAGAGAAGCGACCTCGCGAGAGCAAGCGGACCTCATAAAGTACGTCGTAGTCCGGATTGGAGTCTGCAACTCGACTCCATGAAGTCGGAATCGCTAGTAATCGTAGATCAGAATGCTACGGTGAATACGTTCCCGGGCCTTGTACACACCGCCCGTCACACCATGGGAGTGGGTTGCAAAAGAAGTAGGTAGCTTAACCTTCGGGAGGGCGCTTACCACTTTGTGATTCATGACTGGGGTGAAGTCGTAACAAGGTAACCGTAGGGGAACCTGCGGTTGGATCACCTCCTTACCAAGAAGATGTGTGTTGCGTGAAGTGCTCACACAGATTGTCTGATGAAAATACTG
>NZ_FQWI01000019.1:2018-5341 GCF_900129615.1 Pectobacterium carotovorum
ATTGCTCTTTAACAATCTGGAACAAGCTGAAAATTGAAACATGACAGCTGAACATACTGACACGACAGTAATGTGGTGTGAGTGATGCATCAGTCTGTCAATGAGTCTCTCAAATAATCGCAGCACGACAGTGACTTTATTTATCAAAGACACCTTCGGGTTGTGAGGTTAAGCGACTAAGCGTACACGGTGGATGCCTAGGCAGTCAGAGGCGATGAAGGGCGTGCTAATCTGCGATAAGCGTCGGTAAGCTGATATGAAGCGTTATACCCGACGATACCCGAATGGGGAAACCCAGTGTGTTTCGACACACTATCATTAACTGAATACATAGGTTAATGAGGCGAACCGGGGGAACTGAAACATCTCAGTACCCCGAGGAAAAGAAATCAACCGAGATTCCCCTAGTAGCGGCGAGCGAACGGGGAGGAGCCCAGAACCTGAATCAGTTTGTGTGTTAGTGGAAGCGTCTGGAAAGTCGCACAGTAAAGGGTGATAGTCCCGTACACAAAAATGCACAAGTTGTGAGTTCGATGAGTAGGGCGGGACACGTGACATCCTGTCTGAATATGGGGGGACCATCCTCCAAGGCTAAATACTCCTGACTGACCGATAGTGAACCAGTACCGTGAGGGAAAGGCGAAAAGAACCCCGGCGAGGGGAGTGAAATAGAACCTGAAACCGTGTACGTACAAGCAGTGGGAGCCTACTTGTTAGGTGACTGCGTACCTTTTGTATAATGGGTCAGCGACTTATATTCTGTAGCAAGGTTAACCGTATAGGGGAGCCGCAGGGAAACCGAGTCTTAACTGGGCGTTAAGTTGCAGGGTATAGACCCGAAACCCGGTGATCTAGCCATGGGCAGGTTGAAGGTTGGGTAACACTAACTGGAGGACCGAACCGACTAATGTTGAAAAATTAGCGGATGACTTGTGGCTGGGGGTGAAAGGCCAATCAAACCGGGAGATAGCTGGTTCTCCCCGAAAGCTATTTAGGTAGCGCCTCGTGAATTCATCTTCGGGGGTAGAGCACTGTTTCGGCTAGGGGGTCATCCCGACTTACCAACCCGATGCAAACTACGAATACCGAAGAATGTTATCACGGGAGACACACGGCGGGTGCTAACGTTCGTCGTGAAGAGGGAAACAACCCAGACCGCCAGCTAAGGTCCCAAAGTCATGGTTAAGTGGGAAACGATGTGGGAAGGCACAGACAGCCAGGATGTTGGCTTAGAAGCAGCCATCATTTAAAGAAAGCGTAATAGCTCACTGGTCGAGTCGGCCTGCGCGGAAGATGTAACGGGGCTAAACCATGCACCGAAGCTGCGGCAGCGACACTTAGGTGTTGTTGGGTAGGGGAGCGTTCTGTAAGCCGTCGAAGGTGGCCTGTGAGGGCTGCTGGAGGTATCAGAAGTGCGAATGCTGACATAAGTAACGATAATGCGGGTGAAAAACCCGCACGCCGGAAGACCAAGGGTTCCTGTCCAACGTTAATCGGGGCAGGGTGAGTCGACCCCTAAGGCGAGGCTGAAAAGCGTAGTCGATGGGAAACAGGTTAATATTCCTGTACTCGGTGTTACTGCGAAGGGGGGACGGAGAAAGCTAGGTTATCCGGGCGACGGTTGTCCCGGTTTAAGCGTGAAGGTGGATGACTTTGGTAAATCCGGGTCGTCATTAACACTGAGGCGTGATGACGAGTCACTACGGTGATGAAGTAACCAATGCTACGCTTCCAGGAAAAGCCTCTAAGCTCCAGGTAACATCAAATCGTACCCCAAACCGACACAGGTGGTCAGGTAGAGAATACTCAGGCGCTTGAGAGAACTCGGGTGAAGGAACTAGGCAAAATGGTGCCGTAACTTCGGGAGAAGGCACGCTGATGGTAGGTGAAGTGACTTGCTCATGGAGCTGAAATCAGTCGAAGATACCAGCTGGCTGCAACTGTTTAATAAAAACACAGCACTGTGCAAACACGAAAGTGGACGTATACGGTGTGACGCCTGCCCGGTGCCGGAAGGTTAATTGATGGGGTCAGCCGCAAGGCGAAGCTCTTGATCGAAGCCCCGGTAAACGGCGGCCGTAACTATAACGGTCCTAAGGTAGCGAAATTCCTTGTCGGGTAAGTTCCGACCTGCACGAATGGCGTAATGATGGCCAGGCTGTCTCCACCCGAGACTCAGTGAAATTGAACTCGCTGTGAAGATGCAGTGTACCCGCGGCAAGACGGAAAGACCCCGTGAACCTTTACTATAGCTTGACACTGAACCTTGAGCCTTGATGTGTAGGATAGGTGGGAGGCTTTGAAGCGTGGACGCCAGTCTGCGTGGAGCCAACCTTGAAATACCACCCTTTAATGTTTGATGTTCTAACGTGGACCCGTAATCCGGGTTGCGGACAGTGTCTGGTGGGTAGTTTGACTGGGGCGGTCTCCTCCCAAAGCGTAACGGAGGAGCACGAAGGTTAGCTAATCCTGGTCGGACATCAGGAGGTTAGTGCAAAGGCATAAGCTAGCTTGACTGCGAGAGTGACAGCTCGAGCAGGTGCGAAAGCAGGTCTTAGTGATCCGGTGGTTCTGAATGGAAGGGCCATCGCTCAACGGATAAAAGGTACTCCGGGGATAACAGGCTGATACCGCCCAAGAGTTCATATCGACGGCGGTGTTTGGCACCTCGATGTCGGCTCATCACATCCTGGGGCTGAAGTAGGTCCCAAGGGTATGGCTGTTCGCCATTTAAAGTGGTACGCGAGCTGGGTTTAGAACGTCGTGAGACAGTTCGGTCCCTATCTGCCGTGGGCGTTGGAAGATTGAGAGGGGTTGCTCCTAGTACGAGAGGACCGGAGTGAACGCACCACTGGTGTACGGGTTGTGATGCCAATTGCATTGCCCGGTAGCTAAGTGCGGAAGAGATAACCGCTGAAAGCATCTAAGCGGGAAACTTGCCTCGAGATGAGTCTTCCCTGGGTACTTGATACCCCTGAAGGGCCGTTGAAGACGACGACGTAGATAGGCTGGGTGTGTAAGCGTAGCGATACGTTGAGCTAACCAGTACTAATGACCCGAGAGGCTTAACCTTACAACACCGAAGGTGTTTTGAGAGTGACTCATAGAGACGTGTTTTGATAGTTAGCTTGTTCAAAGATTGGTTCTGATGGTTGTGCGAGAGCGTGAGCGAAGCATGACGGTTGGGATGAAACAGAATTTGCCTGGCGGCGATAGCGCGGTGGTCCCACCTGACCCCATGCCGAACTCAGAAGTGAAACGCCGTAGCGCCGATGGTAGTGTGGGGCTTCCCCATGTGAGAGTAGGGAACTGCCAGGCATCAA
>NZ_FQWI01000016.1 GCF_900129615.1 Pectobacterium carotovorum
CGTTATGGCTTAGCAGGACGGGGGAGGGGTTGGGGCGTTCTGGCAGTCAGCAAGGCCCGGCAATTTGACGAAACCGGCATATGTAGATCCGTGTCGTTGCCTTCTAAAACAATAAAATACGTACATATGTACGTGTTAATAATTGCATTTATAATCAATTGTACGTATAATTAACGACATGGAATCAACGGTGATTCCATATATAAAAGCCGAGCGGCTAGGGATAATGAAATGGAAATGATGTGCAGTGTTACCGCGATGTTTATTTTCGCGGGCTATCGTGATGCGATTATCGAACTGGAAAAAACAGATGCGGATGCCGCAGTTACCGCTATGAATTGGATTGGCGGAGCGGGTGAATTAGAAGTTGCCCAGCGTTTCCGTTCTGTTGAATTAATGATTGATAACGCCGTTGATCCCATTTTATTAACGGAGGGCTGTGTGGGTATATGGGAATACGATGTGGCGGAATATCTCGGTGGTTATCTGGTTAAACATGCCAAAAATGAGAGCGAGTTAACTGATGATGCTATCGTAGAGTGCGCGGTGAGTATAACGCGAGCATGGATCAAGGGGGATGGACGGATCAGTGATTCAGATATCAAATTTTGATTTACTCCTTTCTGATTAAATAATAAAAACTTAAACAATACGTACATATGTACGTATTTTTATTGATTGAAATCCATTGTTTATATATAATAACGGTCATGGGTTGGTAATATTTTAAATACAAAGGCCGCTCGGCCAGGAGCAATAAATGCACTTCACGAATTTTCTCACTAAATATTTCGATGTCGAAATTAACACTGAATTTGACCCATCCAGCGAAAGCAATCTCACTAAAATTTGGCTCTATGAAAAGGGCGAGGATTGTGAACCCGTATTGATTCTGACGCAGGTATATAATGTTTCTGGTGCGTGGCGTATTGGCAACGTGTCTTCAAAACTTGAGCATGATACCCAAATGCAGGAAAAAGAATTGCGGCACGTAGTCAAATCAGGATCGTATAAAAAATGATTAAAAATGAAATCAGTGCTGAATCAAAACGGTCGATAGTCGAAGCGCTGCGCAAAAGCAGCGATCGTGCAGATATCAACACACTGGTAGCGATGCGGACATACACTAAAGCCGGTGATTTAAAAGCGGGTGACATTGTTATTAATTCGCTGACGCGTAAGCCGGAAGTGGTTGAATCGGTAGAACGCTGTTCCAGACTGGGGTGTTATTTGGTGCAGTTGAATACCCGTGATCATGGCCGAGAATTTACGCTGGAGATAGACAGGAGGATAGACGTTTACAACCTATAAGACAGTGTTAAAAAGGCGAAGGCCAATCTGCGCTAACAGACTGGCCCTCTGTGTCATTAATTACCACACGCGAGAGATAATTAAGATGACGAATGAAATTGTACAGTTAGCCCAAAAAATTGTAAATAAGCAGCCTGTACGGATTCCTGCGATGAAAATGCACCAGTGGGATGATCTGAGATGGTGGATGGATTATTTACGTGGATATGCGCTTTAAAAAACACCAAGCCGCTTTTGCGGCTTTTTTATTACCAATTCCCAGGTTCGTTAATTGTGATTGATATTATAAAAATGTACCTATCAGGTAACTTTTAACTGGATTTAGTGACCTGACAGGTACATAATTAACTCATCGAAACGAAAGACGCATTCACTATCGGAGATACAAAATGGCTACGATGCATGTCACATACGTTAAAGTTATCAGCGCCGAAACTGTAATTGACGTTACTCGCGCGGTTAAAGGCTCTATCTATAACTCTGCAACTAACACATTTCAGACAACAATCGGCGAAGCCGTTGCAAACGAAAATTTCGACACCACCAATGGGTCGATGGTCGTTGTTGTTGTGGTTTCTGGCACCGGCGAGAGCGTTTTTATGCATAAAAACAAACCGTGCGTGGTTGTCTATAACGACAGTAAGAACATGAATTCATACGGCCCCGATAAATACAAAACAGTGGTTGCATCACAAAAAAAACTTGCCGAAATTGAATACCTGAAATCGTGTGGTTTCTAATGACAAAAGAGAAACTAATTGCAGCTCAGCACAGCCTTGGTTTAAATAATAAAGAGATGGCCGCCGCTCTTAACGTCCCGTACCGGACATACTACAAATGGGTGAGTGGGGAGCAAAAACAGACAGCAATCGCAAACTCGGCAGTAAAAATGCTACTCATCATCAACAAGCACGGATTGATGGACGAGACAAAAAAACAATTAGAGGATTTCATATGAGTTATGAAAATTATAGGGATATCATTCGTGTTAATGATCAACTGTACCGCAACGGAGGGGCGTGGATGCACAGTGCGCCCAGCATCCCGAGCCTAGCATCAGCTTACGCCAATCCCGTTTATATCACGGCAATCCGTGAAATTGAGTCTCGTTGCAACATTAGTTCACTCGCCGCTGCATGCCTGTTATGCCTCGAAATAGGCATCAGATCTCGGCCTCGGATGTTGATAAAATTCGGTAAAAACTCAATACCTGCCGCATGGTCAAAATTGACATCAGCAAGAGCTGGCGCTGGTACTAATAAATTTGAAAAATGGCTAAAAATAGAGCTGGATGAGTTAGAAGATTGGGAATCATTTTACAAAAACACAACTCAATTTATAGAATTGTGCGTGAAATACAAAATAGGTTTTTTGCCGAGTTCGCTATATGACGTGATAAAAATCAGGGATGAATCTATAAAAAATATAGCGAGTGGCAACTACCCCTCGTCAGATAAAACAAAACATTTCCCGATTGCAATGTCTATAGAGTTTGCAGAATCATAAATCGGCCTCTTATTTCCCCATTTTATGGGGATAAACCGGATGTATAAACTAATGTCTCCGAGCTTCCTCGCGTAAGCGGGAGTAAACCTGATTATTTATATCCTCTGGCCGTTGCGCCGATGCCCCGCGTTCTACACATATCCACAATCCCCCGTCGCGCCCTTCCGGGCGCTTGCCGCTCCCGCTTAGCAGGATGGCTTGATGGCCCCCTGCTAAGCTGGCTGGGTGGAATGTGGATATGTGCATAACGCTCCCTCGTCAAGTCTGCTGCGCGTTCCAGGTATGGCCCCGTAACCGCCTGCTATGTAGTCGCTAACGCGCAGTACAGCGCCCCGCCCCGCTGACGCGGGACGGCGTTCCCTCGCAGGCTCGGCGCTCACTGCGTCCCCCCGGAGGGCCAGTAAGCATTGGTGTGGCCGGAAAGCCCGTTATGGCTTGGCAGGATGGGGGGAGGGGTGCCGGTGTATGGCGGATCGTACCGCCCTGATGGGCGGGCTGCGGCGGATTAATGTCGGTGTTTCCTGGATTGCGGAGTGCCGCCTTTCATGCGCCTAAGCGCATAAAAAAACCCGCATTACGGCGGGTTAAAAGTCAGTTGATAACAGGAAGATTATTATTATGCAGTTTGTTTTTGCAATTCGCGGCGTGCTAATTCAGCGATGAATCCGCTGCGAGAACCTTTATTTAATTCAACGTGATGATCAATTCTTGCTAACAGATTTTGTGGTAATGTAATATTTAATTTAACTGATTTACCGTCATATTTTGACAGGTCGATATCAACAAATGCCCAATATCCGCCCTGACAATCCTCATCAGTGAGATGTACTTTGACATCCTGCGCAACGGGTAATTTTTTACCTTTTTCTGCTTGATATTCTAAATGCAGATCGATGGCGGCATAAGCATCTGTTATCGCGCTGTCGATATCCTCACCGGCAAAAATCACGCCGTCGATATCCGGCACAAATCCCGAAAAACCGCCGTTCTGTGTTTCGTGAAGATAGATCGGAAATTTCATGCTGTTACTCCTACTTGGTACTAGAAAAGGGCGCTGGGCGCGCCACTTGAGTTACATCTGTTTGAGAATTTTCTTTAGCGTTCCTGTCGCTATGTCTTTCTCTGGATGGGGAACCGTGATGTGATGCGCCTTGCCTGCTTTGACGAACACATGATGACTGCCCTTGACACGATCTAAAACCCACCCATTTTCTTTTAACAATTTCATTAGTTCATGACTGCTCAATCTCCCCTCCTTCGTTATCAACTGGTATTCATTATACCCACCAGTAACTACTGCTGCAAGTTGTTTGTGGTTATTGGTGGGTATTGGCTTTTGTTTCACTGGTTAATGTAAAATATACGTACATATGTACGTAATAAATATATTTATTACTTTCTATTGTATGTATAATAATGGTTATTGAATCAGCGGTGATTCTGCTTTACAGGCCGAGCGGCCAGGGGTGAAAATGAGAAAAAAAGCAATGAGCGTGCAATCTGCGGCGTCTGTTCAGTTTACCGCCCCGGATGGCAATGAATATCGCTATGAGCGCGGTATTATCTGTGAGCGCGATGACAGCGCCGTTAAGCGTGGCCCTGGGCCGTTCTTGCTGCTTTGTCGATATGATGTGCAGAAATACGGACAGCCTACCGATCAGAACCTATGGCGTTGCATCAGCGACGTATACGAAACAGGGAATACCTGCCTTTACTTCTGGTAATTTCGCCGAGACTTTGCATCAATAATCAAGATGGAGAAAAGTGATGATGGACGAGAAAGAGAAGCGCGAACCGGTGTATATTGTTTATTGCAATTCTGGCTTACGATCAGAGCGCGGGGCGTTTGATCTCAATAAAATTTTATCAGGCCAGCGTATCGGTTATATCTATTGCGCAAAAAACCAATATTTTGCTGATAAATGGATGCGTCAATATTCATTCAACCGCCGTATTGAGCATACCGTTGCGGGAATTATCACAGAGCAGCAGGCGATGATCATCGAACCCAATAAAAAAGAGCACATCATGGTTGATAGCGAAGATTACTTTAAAGGGAAAAAACATGCAGGCCGTTAAAGTGAAAATTGATGACCGGCATTTTCTATTTCCTGACGGATTCGAATTCCCGTTTCCTGAATATGTCATTCAACATCTGCCGCAGATCCGAGCATACATCAGAGCGGGTGAGGATTTGCTGGCTGCGATGGAGAACCAAAATATAGGCGTAGAGAATATCCTTAAACGCCTCAATATTATCAAAGCCGAATTGTCTGAATTCAAGGCGCGAACGGGTATTATCGGCACCCCGTTTGATTTACGTGATGTCGATCTGTATATCGCTAATAGACACATTGATGTGACGCTGATTATTGACCTGAACCAATACGCCCCGTAAGGGGCTTTTTTTCGCCATCTGTCTAACTCCATTATATATAATTGCGTACATTTGTACGTATTTATAATTGATAAAAAAATCATTTATACGTATAATTATTCTATTGAATCAATGGTGATTCATATTAAAGGCCGAGCGGCCAGAGGCATAAAATGAAAGAAGCCACTAATTTAACAATTTATAAACTCTACTTAAGTTATCGTGGTAACTGCCCGTACCAGATGGTGTTTTTCTCATTAGAGGCTCTGGAGGAATTTACGACACGATTACCTGATGACACGGAAATCAGAGAGCAGGAAACGAAAGTTTTATTTGAACCTTTCTATCGGGACCATTCAATTCCGTGGGTTAAATTAGCATGGCATGAAGGGGTTTTAAATGCGGGATCGGTGATTGAGGACATTCGAGCGGGGTTTGCAGGTAAAGTACGTTGTTACACAATCTCATCACTAATGTCCTCAGCTCAAGAGCGTATAAATGAAATCAACAATGAGCAAAGGAAGCGGGCTGATAGATTCTTTTCTCATTATTATGACTAGTTTCTGTGTGTAAACGCCCTGTAGGGCGTTTATTGCTCGTTCATGTAACTCAGAAAATTATTCATGTACTTATTTGACCTGAACCAACACGCCCCGTAAGGGGCTTTTTTTTCGCCATATTTCTACCTTGCTCTATATAAATACGTACATTAGTATGTATTTATAATTGATAAAATAATCATTTGTACGTACAATTATTCTATTGAATCAATGGTGATTCACATATAAGGGCCGAGCGGCCAGGAATAAAAAATGAATGAGTATTCAAAAATAACCGTTAATGTGCTGATGCGGTGCAATGAATTATTAGGTCACGAAACTTACTTTGACGGTGATAAAAAAACCAGCGAACATGTAATGATTGCATCAATAATTGATGACACACACGCAAAAGAAAACCCGCTTGTGCTTTACGTAATCACGGATTCATCACGGTTAGATCTCAAAGGGGATACGATGCGCGAATATTTTTACAATCAGGACGCATCTGGCTCTGCTAATGATATAGCGGTTTTTTGGGAAGCGTCTGGCGCTCAAATTATCAGTATCAAGTGATTGCACCCTGCGCCTGATCTACGGGCGCAGGAATGAAATTTCTGAAATGAGGAAAGCGTGATAATGATGAATATTTCAATTCAAGATGTTGCAGCTATATTTGATGAGCATGGTGTATACCTTAGCGAACGTGAAGCGGAAGCATTAGCGCAACAATGCAACGACAACGCGGGCCAGGATGATCGGGATGCCGAAGCATGGGCCAAATATTACGCGGCTGGGGAAGCTCATCAGCAACAATGTGATGCCCTCGCGCATGCACAGTTTTGTCGTGATGCATATGGCGATGATTAAGTGCTCCCAAATAAGCCCGGTTTAGACCGGGTTTTTTGTAATCAGTGTCGTTACCCTTCCCTGTCATTCAGTTTTTTTCACGCCGAATTTTTCTGACCGTAAATTACTAACCATCTGTTTTACAACAAAACACCGTCTTGCCTGGTTCGCGCTGGATGGGGTTGGCCAGCAGCTGAAGCTGACGACCGGCAGACCCTGTTTATCAAAGAAATTGACAGGTAGAGAAGAGACATAATTATTGATAAGTAGGCGCAGTGCGCCTATAATTATTTCCACGGTGGCGTTAGAAGGTCACTCGTTACGAGAAGGCCATGCTGCCGATGAGGAAACGAATGAAACTGTCAGATGTTGCGACCGTTCGGGCACATTTTCAGGAAGCTGATTTCTGGATAGTGCGCCGAGGCTCTTTAAAATCCTGTGGTAAACCGACCCGGCAATTTAACCCGGAACATATCGGGATAAAGATTGAACGGACAGATATTCTGTTACCCGATTACCTTTTCCTGTGTATGGAGTATTTACACTCACAAGGGGTGTGGGCGCGGTTAGCGACAGGGGCATTAGAGTTGGTCAACATCAGGGTTTCAGACGTAAGATCTATCGTGCTGAATCCATGCTGATACCAGAGGGGGGGGAACCCCCTTCTTTATCAGTGAACATAAACAGGACAAGCAGATGCTTAAAATAGACATACCTGATATCAGGACGCAAAAAGACATGGTGCGGCGTGATGCTGTTCGTAAGGCTTGCATACAGTTGGACAAAAACTTGCTGGCTGAGCACATTCCAGGGCCAGTACATTTCGATTACCGGCAATATGGCACGCGTCACCTGAACGTTGAAAATGATGGCTGGGAGCCACCGGCGGCGGCGCTGGTCAATGCCTGGTTCGAGCACTTCAAAAGTGCGTTTCCCGAATACGGATCAGACAAGAAATTAGGTATTCTGCTGGGATTGAATGGTAACGTAGATCGGCGTATACGCTCCTTTCGGAACGGTGAACGTCCGGTTCCTTATGGGGTGTGGCGGCATTTTCTGGTCATCACTGGGCGTGTATCTCAGGAAATTATTCCCGTACTGGTCATCATTGATGATGAGTCATAAAAAAGGGAGTTAATAATGAACCATGATTGTAACGGTGATTATTTTATCGCCGAAGGTAAAAAATTTTATCGCTGTATGGTAAACCTCAAACTAATACCAGCTGATGATGCCATGCGAATCTGCCCATGTTGTGGGCGCAATATCATTGCCGGTGATCATGGCGTGGTTCAGGTCACGACACGAGCAACGGTAGATAAAATTGCCATTCTTCCTAACGGTTGCCAGATAATGATTAGTAGTTCGATCTCGGATAGGTCAGAGATGCCTGAAATTATTCACCATGAAAAACATAAATATGGCGATGATTATTTTAGCTTTATCAGTGATAAAACAAGAATCAGGATGGTTATAGCTTTGTTAGGTATTACCACGTTTGCTTGCATTTTATTTTTTATCAATAACTACCTATAAGTTAAGGTAATTATGATTAAGGAAACCATGAGAATTCGTGGAAAGCCTTATCGAGAAATGGGATTTCATAAAGAAAGAACCGGCATAATTCAAGGAAGCGAGGTTTATGTTAAAGTTTAATGTGATGTTCAAATTTAATGGTTTCCTCATCGGTCTGGTTTTGGTGTTAAGTAGCATTGGCAATTTTCTACATTTACCGGAACATGTGACGTTCTCTATTGTGATGGGATGTGGTGCGATTGTTACATTAATATTTATCTGTATGCTATTTAAACGTTACGGTAATTCTGATTAAGGAAACCATGATGGAACATCTATATATAAAGATAGAATCGGCTCAGGAAAAAATTCTCAGTGTCGATCCTCAAGGCGATGCCGTGCTGACAATGGAAGATGTCGCCAGACATGTGAGAGAACCTGCTAAAACAATGCTAACGCGTATATCTAACGGCTCATGCCCCGCTTTTGAGTATTGGGTAGACCGTTTGAGGGTTGGAGAACGTCTGCCTCGCGGGAAATACTTTAAAACCTGCGAATTTTTCCGATCATTTAAGGCCGTAGCCGAACTAGACGATTTCACCGAAAGCCTTGAGAAATTTATCTAGGGACACTTATGAAAAGGAAGCGATTCACGGTACTGATTGACGGTAACAGCGGCTACAGGGATTACCAGGTACAGGCTGAAGATTACAGAGCCGCCGAAGATAAAGGGCGTGAGGCTCATCGAGTCGCATATCCAGACGATGATCAACCTGGTTGTGCAGCGGTAATTGCTGGCTGGCCTACTGTATGGGCGAATGGATAAAAAACGCCCCTAAGCGGGGCGTTTGGTTAGGCAGTCTTATGATGATTCAAATAGGCGGATATAATGAACGGAGTTATAAAACTCACTAAGCAGCATTTACCTAGCCGTTTGCGTATTATTAACGTTGAACGTAAAAATAAAAATTTTAAGTTAGGCAGAATAATGACTTCAATGTCAAAAGTTGGAAGGCGAAATAGTTTTGTTATCCCGACTAAAGCGATATTATGTAAATTACTCTTCCCTTTTCACTTCAAAGCGACTAATAAATGGCAACAGAGATACACTACTCGTATAACCTCATCACGGCAGCAACAGAAAAGAAGCTGAATGAATATATCGCTTCCGCCGTGAAGGAGCCGGAAAAAACCGAAACCTTTCGTAAACACTTTGTTGCCACGTTCTGGCTGTGGTTTGAGGTGACCAGAGACGATCCGCTGCAAAATAATGACGGGCCACGATTTATGGAGTTGCAACTGGCGTTCCCCGACGTTGCCCAGGAGCTGGCAGCATTCGACGCCGCTGACTGACCGCCTCCGGGCGGTTTTTTTTGGCCGTTCGCCCGGATTCGGGTTTACGGATAGTTTACCGAGCCACGCGCCCTGCCCCGTCATTCAGTTTTTTTCACGCCCCACTTCACGGCCACGCTAAACGCTAACCTGCTGTTTTAAATGAAAACACCGCCGTGCCTGGTTCGCGCTCGATGGCGGTGGCCAGCGGCTGAAGCTGACGACCGGCGCAGACAGTCATTCAATCAATTTGAACCCCCTTCCCCCGACCAAACGGGCGCCCGTTTCGGCGGTACGGCACCGCCCGGACTGGCCCTAATCCTCCCCGCGCCGGTGTTGCTGTCACCGATCATCACATTCGGTAAAATGTCCCATAATGGAAGTTTAACCGAACGGTATTCACGGCCAGCGGGGTTAATGTCGATGACAGCGCTTCTCCCCCTGTCCTATCATGTTGCAAAGATGGCACATTGCGGAGATTTAAAAATTGCCTCATTTCCCCCGTGAAATTTCGCAGATTTCACGTAGCGCACTCGATACCATTGCGACACCGGCGATCAATTTCGAGCTGGCGTTATCCGTGCGCCAGCTGGCCGTGATGCACCGCGATTTTCCCAAGTACCTGTTAGAGCCAGAAGTGACACTGTTACTTTCACAGGTGGCGAACCTGCGCCAGCGTATGCTGTTCGATCTCATCTGGAACACAGGCGCACGGCTTAACGAAGCACTGGCGCTGACGCCGGATGACATTCACCTCGATGCGCGACGGCCTTACATCAAGCTGACCACGCTGAAACAGCAGCGTACCCGCAAACCCGGACGCCCCGAAAAAGGCCGAGCGTTCCGTGATGTGCCTATCCTCGATGGGGGATTTGCGGCGCGGCTGGGGGATTTTTTAGCGACGTTCTGCAAGTGGCGCACCAAACCCATCTGGCACGAAACCGACGACACGGCGCGAAACTGGCTGGCAACCGCCCTCACCCGCTGCGCGGATCAGGGGATCGCGCTGTCGGTGCCGGTGACGCCGCACACGCTGCGGCACTCGTTCGCCATGCACCTGCTGTACTGTCAGGCCGCGCCGCTGACGCTCCAGGCGTATATGGGCCATGCGGATTTTAAGAGTACGCAGGTGTACCTGCGGGTGCTGGCACTAGAGGCGGGGATCGGCGGCCACTATCAGGTGCGGTTCGGCATGAGTACCGACGACGCGGCGGCGCTGCTGCGCCAGGCCGGACAGCTGCGGCACGACAAATGATCACCTACACTGTAAACATGGTGTATTTACAGTATGTTTACGATAATGTGTTTACAGTGTTATTACGTTGCATTCTTTTTATGTAATGCTGATGTGTATGCGGTGTATGTACGGTGTGTTTATAATTATGTGTTGATACTGTATGTACGAAGTGATTACAGGAGTGTATTATCATTGTGTGTGCAGGGTGTTTACTCTGTAAATCTATATATGTATTTACCATGTACATACTATGTAATTTTACTGTATGGAGGATGTGATGGGAAGAATCGCGGTTTTTGGTTCAGACAAAGGCGGTGTCGGTAAAAGTACCACTGTTGCTAATCTGGCTGTCATGCTGGCTTATAAAGGGATTAGTGTCATTATCCTGAAAACGGATAAAAACCCGGATATGCTCAGCTGGGCAAAAAAACGTGAGATCCTGGGATTGCCCCCGATCCCGGTTTATGAAGCCTACGGTGACGTCAGCCAGCAAATCAAGAAACTGGCTAAATTATGTGGTGTTCTGCTAGTAGACTGTGCAGGCCATGACAGCGTTGAATTCCGTAGCGCTCTGCTAGTCAGTGACGTGCTGTTAACGCTGGTCAAACCCACGTCAATGTTTGAGAAAGAAACACTCACAACCGTCACCGAAACTGTTCGCAAAGCGCAGGCCAGCGGTAATCCCGATCTGGAGCCCTTTGTGCTGATCACCCGCGTAAAACCGAACAAACTGAGTGATGCGGTAGAACTGACAAAAGAGCTGACGAGTGACAGCGTGTGGATTCAGCCGCTGAAAACCCGACTGTCTGAGCTGGATATATTTGAAACGGCGTGCAATAACGGGGCCGGTGTTCATGACATGGCGCGTGCATCCAGCTTGTCGAAAGCCAAAGCACAGATTGAACTGTTAGCACAAGAAATTGGCCTTGTGGCGTAGTGAAATAAACACAAATACATTGTGTTTACTGTGTATATACATTATTGTGTTTATACCATGTATTTACATTGTATGAGGCGAACAATGAAAGGTTTTACACTAAAAAAACCTGAGATTTCATCTGATATTTCCAGTCCAGAAGCGGTCCCGTCAGGCCATGCGGCGGCGCAGTTTATCAAGGCCGGTGATCGCCGACCTGATACTGGCCGCGCTATCCCTTGCCAGTTTCGTTTAACACAGGGCTTTATCGATATACTCGAAGCTGAATCACTCAGAACGGGCCAGAACAAAACGACGATTCTGAAAGCGGCGATAGCGGCGTATGCCGGGCTGGATGATAACAGTAAAAACATGTGTGTATTGGAGTCGGCCAAAATCTAAGGGAGGTCATATGAGTCAACACTGGATAGAAGGCAACACGGCAAAGGGTAGGGTAGAGATACTGATTGGCTGGGATCAACCGCTGGCCTACTTTTTTATGGTGATTGAGCCGGATTTAGACCCGCCGCTTTACAGCAATCTGGATGAGCCCGATCCGGCGTCTCTTACTCTGGCCCATTTTCAGACCGTGCTTGACCGGTTCGGTATTACGGACGTAAGTTTGCTCCCCGGCCATTCATCCGGGCTGTATGGAATACTGATGTCTGATCGTAAGAATGGCCGTTGACGGCCATTCATTTTAGATAACCGCTTTTACCGAGGCGATTATCTAAAATATGATAAAATCACGTAACGGAATTTCCCCTAGGGGATTTCTCCGTGCGTGAGCATTTCTCTTTTCTGGATCTTGCGATGCGCGTAGCGCATGAAAGGCGGTACGCAAGAGACAAGGGGATCATCGGCATTAATCCGCCGAAACCCGCCCCAAGGCGGTACGATCCGCCATACACCGACACCCCTCCCCCCATCCTGCCAAGCCATAACGGGCTTTCCGGCCACACCAATGCTTCCTGGCCCTCCGGGGGGACGCAGTGAGCGCCGAGCCTGCGAGGGAACGCCGCACCGCGTCAGCGGGGCGGGGCGCTGTACTGCGCGTTAGCGGCGGCGCAGCTGCCGGTTACGGGGCCATATCACGGAACTGGAAGTTTTCAGTATTTATCTGAAAAATTTATAAGAGGTTGGTCAAAATGAATAGGAATAGAAGTTCAGTTGAAAGAATTAAATATCTTCTATTAGGTGTATTGAAAAACGGTCATGACAAGTTAGGGAAATTATCTAACACCAAAATATTTTATACAGGTTTGTTAATTATTATCTTTTCTCTTTTTATGTCTTTCGTTATCAATATGCTAGAGCCGGAGCCTCAAAATATAACAAATCTATACGTACTTATAAAAGTTCTTTACGACGATCTTTTTTGGTTTGGCGTACTAGTTATTTTTATCGCATTTTTATCATTCAGAAAGGGCGTCTAAGCTATTGTAGATCAGTCGGTTACGGGGCCATACCAGGGAACGTGCAGCAGACTTGACCAGGGAGCGTTATGCACATATCCCCATTCCACCCAGCCAGCTTAGCAGGGGGCCATCAAGCCATCCTGCTAAGCGGGAGCGGCAAGCGGCGGCAACGACGCGACGGGGGATTGTGGATATGTGTAGAACGCGGAAAGCTCGGAGTGATCTTGATAAGGAAAAAGGCGGCAAAGCCGCCTTTTTATCTAATTATAAATCAGATACTGCCTAATTTATATAAAACACACCAGAATGTAAATATGAATCCTAATAGAGAAGTTGCTAAAATATAATTTAAAATTGTCGAATTTTTATCTCTTATATTGTTTGATAAAAACTTTATTTTACTTTGGATTTGATCTAAATCGTTTTTACTTCTATCAAGAGAATCAGCCACTTGTTTATCAATGCTTGTTTTTACTGCATTAGATAGCTCATCAGAAATGCGATTAACTTCTGATTTTGCTTTTTCTTCCATCAAAGTTTGACTCTCTGATTTTAGTTTTTCAGCTGTATTCTCGGCTTCGCTTACCGCTCTAGCCAAGAGTTCCAACGACTCTGAAATTGAATCATTGATGACTTTTGGTAGCATCTTAATCTCATCATGTAGGCGACCAACGTCGCCTAATAATTCAATAATTAAAGCGTCCCTAGCTGTTCTTGGATCTTTTTCTTCTTCTGACATGATTTTCCCTTTAGGCAAAAAGCTCAGAGTAGACATGATCTAGGTTTCTTTTTACACTTTTCGCTAAGGATCTTAGGCCAAACATATCAGACCAAAAATTACGATCTTTAGCACTGGCCTCTTTGTTTTTTAACAAAGTTTTGTAATCTGTTTCATCGGCAAGTAAAGCATCAACGGTTAAACCTTTAACTGCTAAAGCATCAAATAATTCATTTTCATAAATGGCACATTCTTTATTTAAAATGAATGTTTTATCTTTTTTGTGTCGAGCTAAAACGAATGTGAATTCATCATCAACATCGCTATCGACACGATTAAAAATAACTTTGATCTTATCAGCTGGAATGCCAATGCTAGCGAGAGTATCAAGCATTTGTATCGTTTCTTTTTGTTCTTTTGTCCCTGATGTGACAGGAACAACGAAATAATCGAATTCTTCATGCGAGTCATCAAATTTAATCATGTTTTTCATGAAGTCTTCAATGTTTGAAGCACCAATGTCAATAATTGCATCGTCTTCTAACATGATTTTTTTGAATAGATGACGAAATTTATCGCCATTCATCTTTTCTACATCAATACCGAGTCCTTCCGCTGTTTCGTTAATGGATTCTATGGCGAAAATCTGTGCTCCATTCATGCGTGGAGATAGTAAGTGTGCTGCAACGGTTGTTTTTCCTACGGTGCCAGTGTAGTTAAGAATTGCTACTTTCATCTTCGTATCCTTGTAAATTTTGGAGTTCTTCTAAATCTATAGGCTTTCTTCTTAGTCTAAGAAGATCTGCCGGGTTTCTGATTTTTGTCGGCAGGTTATTGATTTTTTCACTTTCTATAACCTGTTTTTTTATTGTCGGTTTATGAGCCGGATTACTTTTACTATCACTACCTAAAATAATACGACGTACATAGCTGTTGAATTGCTTATAGCTCAATTCAAAACCATTTTCTACCAAACTGTCATATATACACTTTTGGGTTTCACCGTTACGCAATCGTTCGCTGATCTGATCAACGTGCTGCATGAACGCCTGTCGCCCAACTCTGGGCTTTGTTCGCCAATCTTCCATCGTATACCTCTGATTGCAAGGATCTCCTTATATGTTACCTCATTAGGAGGCATTTGTAAGATTTAGAGAGATTATAAGAGATTTAGAGAGACTGTCAATGATTTTAGAGAGACTTAGAGAGATTTAGAGGGACTTAGAGGGATTTAGAGGGACTTAGAGAGATTGCAACGGGGCTACAGATACCACAGAAGCCAAAAGAGGCACGTGACCGACTGTATACAAAATCCTGCGGATTTCGATACGTCGACGCGCCAAAGGGGGGGCCCCTTTGAAACCCCCGCTGGGGACTGCTTACCTAGCGGTGTTATTAAAAGCTTTTTACCGGAGGTGTTATATGTCAGAAAATAAAAAACAGAAGCAGAATAAGTCAGTTGTGGTTTCATTAAGATTTACCGAAACTGAGATTGCTTCTTTTTCTGATGCTATAAATAAAACCGGGCTAAGCCGCTCTGAATTTTTTAGAAAGTTGATATTGGAGAAGTCTTCATCCGTAGTTATCAATGTTAAAGATACATCTAAATTAATTTATCATTATAACAAATCCGGGAACAATCTTAATCAGCTAGCTTATAAAGTTAATGCGGCTCATTTAACGGGCATTGTCTCTGAAAAGCTCTATGTAAAAGTGCTTAATCGGCTTGTTGATATTGGGAACTTATTATTGACGGGGTTAGGCGATGATAATTAGGCTGAGGGGGTATAATGATGGAGCTAAAGAATATTTAGAGGAAGGTGTTAAGAATGGTAGGGAGTTAACCCGTGATGAGTTAGATGATCGGGCCATTCTTTTTGGTAATCTTGATGTGACACAAAAGGTATATCAGAGTATCCCGGATAATGGACAAGAAAGATATATTTCTGTTACTCTTTCTTTCTTAGAAGATGACATATCCATTGAGAAAATGAGGGATATAACAGAAGAGTATCGTCAGTTTTTAATGTCCGCTTATCACGATAATGAATACAATTTTTATGCTGAGGCTCATCTTCCAAAAATAAAAAAAGTGGAAGATAAAAAAACTGGCGAAATGATTGATAGAAAACCACATGTTCATATAATAATTCCAGAGGTTAATTTACTGTCTGGAAATATTATAAATCCGCGAGGTGATCACAAAGCAAATGAAAAATATTTTGAGGCATTTCAAGAGTACATAAATCAAAAATATAGCCTTGTATCACCACGTGAGCGTGTACGCGTTGATCCAAAAAATTCTGCTGATGTTTTATCTCGTTATAAAGGTGATGACTTTCAAAGTAAGAATCGTGAATTTAAGCAGAAATTAGTTAAAGATATTATTGATAAAGATATTCAATCACGGAATGGATTCTATGCGCATGTAGCATCTTTCGGTGAAACTAGAGTTAGGAATGAAGGAAAGGAAAATGAATACATTGCGGTCAAACTACCAGGCGATGCTAAATTTACTAATCTAAAAGAGAGTATTTTTTGTGATGATTTTATTGTCAGGAGAGAAATTAAAAAACCACCACTCGATAGTAATGTCATTCAGCAGAGGCTACATGAGTGGGTGCAACGTTCCAAGGAACTTAAATATATCAGCAAAGCCGGTGAGTCATTTAGAAGTAAGTATAAAAACTCTTCTCCTGATGAGAAGTTGAAGATATTAGCTAAGACGCAAGCCGATTTTTATAAAACTAAAGGGGTAAATGATGAGTTATATATTAGCAAACGGCAAAGAGGTAACCAGCGAAGTATTACTGAAATTGGAAGCGAAACATCTGCCAGCGTTACCGATGGCTTGCAAAGTATGCACGGTCGGGAAATGGCAAATATTCGGGACGGTGGAAAAACCCAACGTGAGATGTTTTTGCCCGCTGATGCACGTTTTCTCTTGGGACAGCCAGAAGCCATCGGAGGAAATACTGGATTGCGACATGCTCTACGAACCGGAAGAGGACGAAGTACCCCCAGTGACAACCCAAAGCGAACATCCTCAGTTCCTAGCCGTTCGCCAGCAGCCTATTACGAAAGATGGTCAGGAATCCAGCAACGAGATGGACAAAGACGAGGAACATTGGCAGGAGACATAAGGCTACCTGCTTATGCAACGAACCGTAAACGAGTTCCAACTATCAATGACATCGAGCAACGAAGCAACCTCCTGTTAAAGAGGGGGGATCAAGCAGGAGGGAAGAGCCTTAGCCTGGCAAAAGGGCTACCCATACCAAACGCGAAAGAGTCTTCTGCATCCTCAATTCTTGGCCGTTCGCCGACAGCCTATTACGAACGATGGGCAGGAAGTCAGCAACGAAATGGACAAAAGCGAGGAATACTGGCCGCGGAGATCAGGCTACCCGCTTATGCAACGAGTCGTAAACGAGTTGCAACTATCAATGACATCGAGAAACGGAGCAACTTTCTGTTAAAGAGGGGGGATCAAGCTGGGGGCAAGAGTTTTAGCTTAGCAAAGAGACAATGGCCGCATCGAAATAAAAACTCATCTTCAGTAGCTGCGTGGTTTCTCCGACAAAACGAGCAAAACCAAATTTTGCCAGAGCACCGGCGGGCTATACGTGACGTAGATAGCCAGTTTTATACGGCTCGGCGTCTTATTTATCAAGATGAGCGCTTAACCCGGAGCCAAAAGACACAATATTTATCTGTTTTAACTTTTGAGCGGTTAAAAGCTCATCAGCACATTACACACCCGGATCACCCGGATAACTTGGAGAACAATGATATGGGAAGTGAAGATATTAGGAAGTTTATTAAAGAAAAAAATCGTTCATCGAGGAACACAATTGGGGCCGGGGCAGAAAAAGATCGCACTATTCCCCCGGCTAGCCGCCGTTTTTCTCGCATAGTGTTAAAGATGAAGAATCAGATTGAAAGCGGATCAGATACTAACTTGGAGCGTCAAAAAACTTTGACTTCTGCTGATCTTTACACGCGTCGGTCAAAGCTCAGTAAAAACGTTCACTACATGGATAAAAAAACAGATCACACATTATTTGTTGATACTGGCACTTCAATTGCTGTGCGTCGTGAAGGGATGTCTCCTGCTGCTCTGGCCGTTGCACTTGAACTAGCAAAAGAGCGTTTTGGCAGTACGCTAACAATCAAAGGTACTGATGAGTTCAAGAAGCAGGTGATCGATGTTGTAGCTAAGAACAATCTTGATATTCATTTCACTGATAAATCAATGAATCGCCAGTTAGAGGAACGTAAGGCCGAATTAGCCCTAGAACTCGACGGTCAGACGATAGAGCAACCAGAAAATATCCACGCCTCATCCGAAACGCAAAGTCATGTTGAAAAATCACAACCCGCTAGTGACGCAACTACATCGGGAGAAACACCATTTTGGCAGACGATCGTTCATCTCCAGGGAAAACTGATCTCTCACGGGAAAGCGCCGTTGAATCATGAAAAAGGGAAAGAGGAAAGCTATTTTGTAACGATAAAGGACAGCCAGGGAGCTGAAAAAACGCATTGGAGTGCGGACCTTCAGGACATCATGAAAGGGCAGCGCAGAGGTAAAAATATTTCTCTGAGCCTAAACCAGTCACGCCCTGTAGAAATAAATGTCCGTGATGCTAAGGGGAACAGTTCGATACAGGAAGCTGTACGTCACAAGTGGGAATTGTCTCGACTTCCAAATGATAAAACAACAGAAGCTAAGCCTGATAGGGCAACTATTTCAGAGCCTCAAGTGCCGGTATCACCGGAAGAAAATACACCGGCCAGCAATGAGCCGACTAAACAGAAGATTGATGTTCATGAAGGGGTTCTCGTTGCTTGTGGGCCTGCACCATACAGATTCAAACCTGATATGAATAAGCCAGAAGACGAGCGAAATGATAGTTTCTATGTGAAACTAAAAATGGATAACGGAAAAACGCGGACTCTATGGGGGGTGGGGCTGGAGACAGCTACTCGTGGATTTCAGGATGGTGACAGAGTGAAACTGGCTGATAAAGGGGTGGAATCAGTAACGTGGAAGGAAACGCAGAAGGACGGATCTGAGGTGGAAAAATCCGGTGACCGTCGTATCTGGGAAGGTTCTGTGTTAAGTCGTGAGATTGATTTATCAACCTACAGCGACACTGATCGTGATAACGATGGTCCCGGAGTAGCATAGCCAGGTATCAGTCTAACCTTAAATTGCCAGCCTCTAGGGCTGGCATTCTGTATTCAGTTCGTTGTTTCGCCAATTTACATCACCGTGAATAAAACACGAATTCTGCAATACGAGCTGTCAAGTTACGGAATTTGTAGTAGTCTTTGCCAAATGATCCATTTTTGATCCTTGAGGCGGCAGAGATGTCAAACGTCGTAGGTTCAGCTACTTCCTCAAAGAAAACAAAGCGACCGTATAAGAAAGGTAATCCCGTACCTTCCAAAGAACGGCAGAAAGCCTATCTTTCTAGAAAAAGTACGACACATAAGGCTCTTAGCGCCGTTATTCGTATTGCGTTGAAAGATAGGCTAGCTCAGTTTGCAGAAGAAGCGGGAATCACCCAAGCTGAGATGCTGGAAAGATTGATCGAATCAGAAATCAATCGCAGGTTGGAAGAAGATGAATAGTGTACATTTTTGTCACTTTTTACATTTCTTGATCCTTGACCTGATGGGTGCTAGATTACGGAGCAGTTTGTAAGTGAGAATTAATGGTTGCCGCGCCACAAGGCGGTAAGGAACTGGCTAAAGCCAGAAAAGCAAAAACCCCGATAATCTCTAGTTTGGCGACAGGAAGATTAACGGGGTCCTACTAAAACTGTATAGAAGCGTTGCTCTATGCAGGGAGTATAGTTTTATGCCTTTTAAAGGTCAACTCCCCCCGCGCAACATAAGTGACGGGGATTTTGTCTGAGCACATATTTTCAGCATCTCCGCTCGCTGGTGCATACCGTACTTCGCGGCGTGGAGAATCTAACCGCTTGCGTAAAGGTCAAGCGAAAACACACCGCAACCATATCCCTCAATTCAATGAAAAAATTCCGCGTGGCATGGCGTCCAAAGTGGTGGCCTGCATTCGTGGTCACGACTGGTGCCGCAACGGCGACCTGACAGAACTGCGTCGTCGGGGTTACACACCGTACTCGAGGATGTTTGATAAAACGTTCCGCCCGAAACCCATGCGAATCACCCCGCGTTCGGAGAGCCGCGAGGCCCTGACCGCGTTATCATTGGTGCTGGCCGCTAACTGCGACTACAGTCCTGACAGTGAGTACATGTTCGAAGTGATGCTCCCAGTTGAAGAAATGGCCAGACGCATGGGAGTCCTTCACATCTATGCGAGCGGCCGCAAGGCGTATGACGTTCTACTTAACGCCCTGCGGGTACTGGAGCTCCTAGACTATATCGTCGTACACCGAGCTCGTGACACAGACTCCGGCCAGAACAAGCCGATGCGCATCTTCCTCACTGAAAATTTCTTCACTTCGCGCGGCATGACGGTCGAAAACGTGCGCCAGTGGCTGCACAAATACCGCCAATGGGCAGTAGCATCGGGTGTTGCGCAGTCCATGCACGAGAAGTATGAACGTCACCAACTGAAGATGGCTCGTCTGTGCATTAACATCGACGGCCATCACTCCCTGAAGAACCGCCTGAAACAGATAAAGCGCTGGATTGTCAGCCCGGAGCTACGTGCAGAGAAGCAGCGTGTGATCTCCGACATCGAGCGCGCACTGGAAGAGCGTCGGCAGTCGCACCAGAGTAACGGCTCCGACCGCTACCAGAACGCTTGGCGTCGCTATGCTGCCAGTGGCGAACTGACTATGGCTATGCAAATGACGCTAGAAAAGGGAGTTAAGGCTGATTTTCCGCTGCTGAATGTAACCGACGCTGAGAAGTATTACCGTCTGCTGTTGGAACGAGCCGGTATCACCCTCTGAATATACACACCATTAAATAACCGCGCACGTCGCGGTTTCTGTGCTGGCGCTTAACAGTAGAACCTTCGCCTGGCAGGCTTTCGCACGCCTTAAATTTGTTTTTGGCACATTCGTGACTAATTAATCTGACGATACAGTCGGCAAAGTACAGTAAATAGCCAGTTAATTTCGAATACTAGGCGGCAATGCGACCGTTAATACCATTAATTTCGAAAGGAGGATACGGAATATTGCTAATTTCGAACGTTACTTCTGAACAAAACATGCTTTCTAAAGAAAGACTACCCTGAGCCAGCTACGCAGGCTTAGAGGTAGCTCCCTTCGCTATGCTCAGGGCTAATCCTCTGCATAAAAAAACCTTCATAGATGAACATTTGCGCTTTCAAAAGTAGCTCCCCGGCAAGCCGGGGCAAAAAATGCAGACAGTATCAGCTTCATAGAAAATATTGCTTAAAGTCACCAATACACGCCCGTAAGCGGCCTACGGCACGCTAACGCGGAGATACGCCCGGTCTACGCCCGGACCACTCCGACGGCGAAAATAGGCTTCTTCGTGGCTGTAAATTGGTATGGCTTAGCAGGATGGGGGGGTTAATAGGTATATTCTATAAAGGTATCGGCTGCGCCGAGTTTTCCGGCGGATGAAACCACATTGATACATGAGATTTCATTTCCGCCTGCATGTGCCTTTGGCACATCGAAAACCGATCATACTCATCACACGGAGGATCATCATTGGATCTTTAGATCTAAACCCAAAACCCGCTTAACAGGGCGATGGCTCACTACGTGAACCATCACCCAGGACAAGGATATGTAAAAGTGTGTCGTCAAGTCCCAAATCGGAACCCCAAAGGGGCCCCCGCGATTTAGAACTTGACGATATCAGGGGAGCTGAAATACGCGGCTAAAAAAGGTCAGGGCTTTAAAGATGAAGGAATTTCTTCATTAAGCATGATTTCAGTACGTCTATTAAGCAATGACGCAATCGTATCGGTTAATGAGGTTAGATTGGAAACAATTCTTTCTAGCTCAGTTACCTCGCTAGGCGTGAATCTGAATTTTTTATGCCGTTTATGAACAGAAAGCAAATGCTCAGCAAGAAGATCGTCACGGCAATACAGAAAGCATTCAGGAACGCCCAGTATGTCGGCAAAACGGCAGGCTTGCTGAAAGTTTGGGCTATGTGTGTCCGTCTCATAGTGAGAAATTCGGCTTACTGTTAGCTCATCGATACCAGCTCGTTTCGCTAACTCCGATTGTGTCATTTTAGCTGCTTTTCGGGCAGCTTTAAGTCGCTTACCAATCATGCCAAGTCTCCTTAATCCATTACAGGAGTTTAGGCCTGTTAACTAATCTTTATTAGTTAGTAATATTAATAAGTGTATGTTTTACTAACATTTTAATGCGTACAAACGTGTACCTATCGGCAAAAACTATTGATAGGTTTGATCGTTTAAAACGATCAATACATAAAGGATTGATCTATTAAAACAATTAGACTAGATCCTCACCAAACTGCAAAATTAGAGAATTAACAATATTAAATATACTAAATGTACTGTTATCAGGGGGCTGATGCAGTGCGATAGCTATTGTAATTCAATGCGTTAAATCAAGGGAACACTTATGCAAGAGTGGTGTGATGCATGGTATCTTCTGCGCTGCCGTGAAAATGCCTGGAAAATGACGTTACAAAACTTAGATCAGGCAGGGCTGAAAACATGCTGCCCCGTGATTATTGAACGCCGACGACGGAGAGATAAAAAAGAGTCATATAGACTAATCAACATTCCTGCTTTCCCTGGTTATATTTTTGTTAAATTTAATCCATCATTAATACATACCACTGCAATTCAGAGTATTCCCGGCGCAATTGACTTTGTTCGATTCGGTAACAATATGGCTACAATAGCCCAAGAAGAAATCGATGCAATGCAACGAGTGCGTTACGATTCTACACACGGAACGTTACGGTTAGAATCTGTATTATTATCAGAAAAAACTCAAAAACGGATTGCAGAAATTTATTCCTCTGAAAACCCCGGTGTTCGCATTGATTTACTTTTTTCTATGCTGACACGACCTAATAATTATGTAATACGGAGTGAAAATAGTGTCCCAAAAAACAGAGTCCAAGAAAGCATATTCTAATACGGTTTATGTAGCACCTGAACCGCGTAAAAAATTGGAAGAGCTGATTACTGAAATTGGTTATAAAAGAGGCAGGGTGATGTCTGCATCAGGATTTGTTAGATACTTAATTGAAAACTGCGGAGAGGATGCAAAAAGGAAAATTTTAGAAAATCTATCAAATGAGTAAATGACATGACCATATTAACCGCTAGTGCATTTCTGGCGTTAGCAGCACAGTGTGCGCCAAATGTTCATCCAGACACATCCCTCGATGTTGTCAAAACAGAATCAGGCCGTAATCCTTATGCTATTGCAGAAATTATACCTAAATCAGAACGTATACCTGGCGGTAAAGAATTCATAACTCATTTACCAAGTAATAAATCAGAGGCAATGAATATCGTCAGGAGGATTGAAGGTAAAAAACGTCGTTATTCTGTTGGGTTGATGCAAATAACAAGTTCTAATTTTGATAAATTGGGGGTTACTGCTGAAATTTTATTTTCACCATGTGAGAATTTAGCAGCATTTGAAAAGATAATTATAGACTGCTGGGAACGGGGCGGTACTTTAATAAGAGCACTCAGTTGCTATTATACGGGGAATTTTACGGCAGGACTTAAATCGGAATCAGCACTAGCTAATACTAGTTATATTCAGAGGATTGGATACCCCCCGCCAAATGCTAAATATATTGTTCCGGGGACTAAAGATGATCAAGGGAAAGATAATGATCAGTCTAACCGAATCTACGAAAGAACCCCCCCGAGAACATATGAAAGTTGGGATGTTTTACGAGAATATCCCCGAGAATCACAAGTTATACCACCCTCACCAAATAAACATGAAGCGCCAAAGGAAGCCTTAAATGAAAAATCTGAACCTGAAAAAAGCATTTCGTAAGTTAGCATCAATTAATAATTTAATTTTAATGTCTCTTTTCATTCCAATCTATGCACATGCGGCATGGTATGACCCTATTGTTAAATTCGTTAAAGAATTCCAAACGGCGATTATTATCATTGGTGGAGCCGCCGCTGTTGGTTCTCTTGTCTATGTGGGTGTCTGCTGGATCATTTCCCGCATGTCTGGAAACATGGAAACTACAGCGATGGATTACTTCAAACATGCTGCCGTTATTGGCGTGGTAGGGGGTGCTGTCGCTCTCGCAACGTGGGCATACTCTGTTTGGGGGGGACAAGTCAGCTAATGGAGCAAGATGAGATTCTTGAGTTTGATACTCATAACGCTATGAGTCGCGTTCCAATGGCCTGGGGAGTTCCTGTTTTTGCCCTGTTATTTCTCGCAGTTGGCGGTCTTATTGCTACATTCGCTGGCGTGTATTTATGGGGATGGTGGGGATTTCTTGCAGCATTACCATTCATTTTGGTGATTGTAGGATTGAGGGTTATATGTGAACGCGATGATAAAGCATTTCGGCGTCTGCGTTTTTATTTTCGTCGCCAAAAAATGAATCGTAAATATGGCCGCCATCTATTAATAACCCCTAGAAATATTCGTTGGAGAGAAAAGAATGCCAGACGCGTTATTCAAAAACGCATACTCACTGGAAAATGACGCTAAGGTGCCCTGGTTAGGGCACCATGTTCATCCAGAAATATGTACGTTAGGCACCGGGCACCTTTTAGCACTTGTTCGTTTCAAAGGGGTTCCGCATGATACCCGAGATAAGAATACGTTAAATAGAGAGTTCATGCATGAAGCTCGTTGTTTTAAGGCACTAGGAAAACAAGAGGGTGCAAATCTTAAATTACAGACGTATACATTCAAACAACGTATCCATCTTGATCATCGATATAGGATGGAATTGCCGATTATTCAAGAATTAGTGGACGTCTATACTCACCCATTTCGTAATGGAACATTTCGGCAAGTCGGCTATGGAATGGCGTTAATCTTGAAATATCGTGATCTAGATGACGGTATTAGTCGTATGATTGAATTGCTTGGCTTGTGTCGTGAAATGCTGGGCGATTATGGTGTATCTGTCATGGGGATGGAGGAACGTGACGGAAAATTATATTCTCAGATTGGGCGATTTTACTCATTTGTATTAAATGGCATCGAAAAAGATATTCCGATCACCGATACCCGTCTTGGGGATTGTATTATCGAAAGCGAAACAGCCTTTGGTGCCTATGACTATGTGGAAAATCGACCCTACAACGGGCAGAGGCGCTTTGCATCAACGTATGATCTACGTGATTTCCCTTCAAAATCGGTTCCGGGGATGTGGGATGAAGCGATTGATGAGCAGTATGATTTTTGTATGGTACAAAGTTTTCTGTTTGAAGATCGTAACCGTATCAAGCGGCGACTCAAGGTACAAATGGCCGACTTATCTTCAACGGAAGGGCAATCTACCCAGACTGAAGAGCTGGCTGATAGTGTTCAGGAAGTGACGCAAGGCAAGCTGGTGTATGGGGAATATAGTGCGAGTCTGATAGTTTTTGGTGACACACCAGAGCAGGCCGTGGATTGCGGCTCAAAAATGCAGTCTTTGTTAATGGCAAAGGATACCGGTTTTATCCGTTCGACGAGTACAAACTATGTAACGTGGCTGACCCTATTCCCTGGATATGCTGATGTTATCTACTCGATGCCGAAATCTAGCGAAAATTTGGCCTGCGGTTTTTCATTGCATGCAACACCATCAGGAAAGGCATCAGGGAACCCTCCCGGTGACGGTACGGCGTTAATGCCGGTTATGACGGAGAATGGTGGGCTGTTTTTCCTTAATGCACATGACAGCCCGCCAGGACAGAATAATACAGGGGAACAATTTCCCGGCCATAAAACCACTATTGCAATGACAGGGGCAGGGAAAACGACTCTGGAGGCAATGGAGCTGCTGTTTTTTAGTCGTTGGAATCCGATGATTTTTTCTATTGACTATAACAACTCACTAGAGAACCTGCTTCGGGCATTGAATACCCGCTATTTCACTATTGAACCTGGTGTTTTCACTGGAATACAACCATTCCAACTGCCTGATTCTGTTGCTGTACGCCAATACCTTTTTGATACAGTAGTTCAATGTGTCGGAGAGGCAGACAGCAACGAGGAAATCGTGATACAGAAGGCCATTGATAGTGTCATGATGCATCATAATGTCGAGGCTCGTTGTTTTTCATTATTGTTGCAATCTATCCCTGCAACTGGTCCTAATGGCCTCAGAGCTAGGTTAATGAAATGGTGCCGAGATGATGGTAATGGCCGTAGGGGACAATATGCTTGGGTACTTGATTCCCCACGTAATCAGTTTGATCCAGCAAATTTCCGTCGATTAGCTTTTGACTGTACAAAGATTTTGAGTCGTGAATTTGCGAAACAGCATCCAAAAGCAATGGAAGTGTTACTGAACACGTTCTTTTTCCTGAAACGGCGTATGCATGAAACTGACCCCGGTTGCCTTTTAATTAATGGTATTGCAGAGTTTTGGGCACCATTAATGTTTGAAAGTACGGCAAACTCTATTATGGAAATTCTACACGCTGGTAGAATGCGTGGGGAAATGGCGATGATGGATACTCAGGTTCCTGAATATGTTTTAAGTAATGAGAGAGGGCCTTCTGTGATTCAGCAGACCATTACGCAGCAATGGATGGCAAATGATAAGGCTAAATTTGATAGCTACAGTAATTTTTCAGTTACGCGTCGTGAATTTGATAAGATAGCAGAACTGAATCAACACAGCCGCAAGGTGTTAATCAAGCAGGCAGGGGGAGCAGTAGTCATCAAAATGGATTTAAGCGGCCAGCTGAAATATTGGCTACCGTTACTGTCATCAACAATGACAAACGTCAAGGTGGCTAAAAGTGTACGGGAATCTTTAGGGAGCGATGATCCGGCTATATGGGTTGAACCGTTTTTGAATGAAATGGTAGCTATCGATGTGAAAAAGAAGCTGATTCAGCAAAACTCAGAGCTGGATGTGGATGACCCTACGGTGTGGAAGCCTATATTTGAAGAAACTATGCGCGAGTTGGGGCGGTCCGTCTAACTTTACTAAACTGATTTGAATAGTAGGGCTTATCCATGAATAACTGTAAAAACCGTATCATTGCCTATTTTGTACTGGTAGTGTCTACCGCTGTTTGCTTGCCTGTATTTTCAGCTGGGGTGCCGACTGTGAGTGTCGCCGAGTTAACGCAAATGGTATTAAATGCACAGCAGCAGGCTCAACAAGCGTTGGCACAACTTGAAAAGGCAAAGGAATCTATTCAGCAAGCAAAAAACCAATATGATCACTACAAATCCATAATGGAAGGTAATGATAAATTAGGGGCGTTTCTGAATGATCCGTATGTGAATAAATTGCTACCTACAAGTAACTGGCAAGATATTTATTCTCAAGCAAAAAATCTTCCTGATTTACGTAAGCGCTATGGATTCGTCGGGTATGAACCAGAAGCGCAGAAAGTTTTTGATAAATTGTTGTCACAGGTCGGTGTTCTAGAAGAACAGTATGAAGCGACAAACACCCGTAAAAAGAATGCCGAATCTATGCGGGAAAAATTGAACACGGTGCAGACTCCCGCAGAACGTGAGCAGCTAGCATTACGCTATCAGCAAGAGCAACTGGAAATGGCTAACCAGCAGGCACAGTTGCAAAATACCCGTTATCTGATGGAGCAAGAAGAAAAACTTGAACAGAAGAAAAAGGAGCAAGATTTTGTGAATTACATGTTAGGTAAAAATAAAACGCGCCCATAATATCTTTAATTTAAAAACAGGATTGAAATATGAAAAGGTTTTTTTTATTTGCTCTTACTATAATCGCAACATTAATGATTTCTGGGTGTGAAGATAAAGGGCAGGGTTTTATAGGTTCATGGGGGCAAGTTTCAGGGGATAAGTATCCTGCACATATATCTATTAAGTATGATGATGGGGTATATCATGTGGATGTTAACTCTTTAGATGTTGTTGCCGTTCAGAAAAAACAGGAGAAGGCGTTCACCGATTACATGTTAGGTAAAGTAAAAGAAAAACCATCTAAAGACCTTGATCTTTCTGACTGTTATAAATCTATTTCTTTGGAAGCCAAAGCATTAAACGATAGTACATTACAAGGTGATGGATTTTCGATGAGAATGGAAAATGGTAAAGTTAAATACAATGGTGAACTCTTTGCCAAAAAATAGGGTAGGCTATGGATATTCAGGTTACGCAAACACTGTTTGATGCCATAGACTCCGCTTCAAAATCCCAAATGACAAACATGAATACAATCATGTCTGTCATGGGGATTGTTTTTGGTGGGGTTTGGGTTGTTTATTTCCAAATGAAGTCACTATATTGGTATTTCGACGGATTGACGGCGGCTATAAAAGATATTTTCTTTACAATGTTAAAGGGGGGGATTATTTTTTTTATGGCTTTTACTGTTTCTTGGTACACAAGCACAGTAGTTCCTGTGGTTACTGAGTTCCCGCTATGGCTTGGTAATACTATAGCGGGAACTGAAAATGGATCGAAAAACCTAGTTGATAGTGTCATTAGTTCGTACTTAGATGGACTTATCTCACTAATAGATTCTATGGAGTTTGGTTGGTCTGGTGCCTCGGTAAAAGCACTCCTGTTAGGTGTACTTTCAACTGTTATATATTTATTAGGCGGATTGCCATTTCTTGGAGTTGCTGTTGGTACTCTGATTACGTTGAATGTAGCAACGAAGTTAATTCTTATCATTGGCCCTATATTTATAGCTTTTCTACTTTTCCCTCAAACTAATAGATACTTTTGGGGATGGGTAGGGACTCTTGGGGGATTTGTTTTAACGCAAGCTTTATTTGTTATAGTGCTAGGGATGGAAATTGCGTTTATAAATAACTTTATAATTAAAGGTGGTGAGGTAGTTACGGATTTAGCTAGCTGTTTAGCCATGCTTTTTTATTTTGGTGCTTTCACTCTACTAGCTACTGAATTACCATCTTATGCTGCTTCAATTATGGGCGGTGCATCAAGTGGTACAGGTGGGGTTGGTGGAATTTTAGGTAAAACAACTGGAGCCGGGGCAGCAGGTCAAATGAGTCGTGCATTTGGTAATAAACTGATTAATAAATTTCATAGTAGGGGGAAAGGAAATATTTCATAATAAAAATTGTCTTTTTGGTTTCCCTTCTATTTAACGATTAATAATATAAAAAACTCATGACACCCTCACTATTATGCATTGTGTTTTGCACGATGACTAAGCTGCTTTCTGGAGGAATTAAATGCTATTAAATAAAAAAGTAAAGGAAAAAACTGATCTGGAGCGCCAGCTGCATTATGGTGATGGTCCATTAGCAGGTAAAAGTAATGAAGTAGGATTAGATATACAGGCCTATAATAAAGCAGCCCAGTATTTTGAAAAGCGTGTTGCGGAAGATTATCGTAAAAAGGCTAAAAGTAATAAGATATTGGCGTTTTTATTTGGTGGTTTAGCTCTGTCGGCAATTATTGCACTTGTGGGGCTTACACCATTAAAAACCACGGAAACAATAGTGATTCGTGTGGATAAAAACAGCGGCTATATGGATGTGATTCGCCCAGGGTGGAAAAAGGAAGACACGAAAGAGGTTGCTGACGATAAACACAATATAGCTATGTATGTAATGGCCCGCGAAAAATATAATTGGGCTAGTCAAAAAACCAATTTTTCGATAGTGCAACAAATGTCTTATCCCGATGTTTTCACTGATTACAAAAATTTTCAATTATCTAGTAAAGGTTATGTTTCTACTCTGGGAACTTCTCGCCAAGTAGATGTTGATATAGATTCTATAGTCCCATTACCAGTTAGTCATGAAAAGAAATTAGGAGAAAGAGACGATATAAAAACGTATCAAGTTCGTTTCTCTCAGACATTACTTGATTCCGAAGGTAAGCCCGTTCCTGAAACTGGGCAAGCACTTAAACTTGATTCCAGCGGTAGACCTATTATCGAACCTAAAAAGGTCTATTGGACGGCACTAGTTTCATTTGATTACAACAACGCCCCACTTACCGAAGGTGAAGGGTGGGTAAACCCGAAAGGATTTGGTGTGCTGGCATACGGTAAAACACAAGAAATTCGGGAGGGGAAATAATGCGATTTCGTAAAGAGTTGTTAGCTATTTTTCTGACTGTATGGCTACCCCAAGCTGATGCCGAAATTTCGGGGCAAGGTGCTACTAATGATCGTCGTATTCAGACAGCGCTTTATAGCCCTGATAATATTTTTCGAATTTATACAATGAAAAATAGGACGACAATAATTCAACTTGAAACAGGTGAAACTATCAATACAGATGCAGGGGCTATGAGCCTTGGGAAACCAGGTGGTGAGCAAAGTCCCGAATGGGTGTTAGGCGCTAACAAAGAAGGGCGGATCATAATGATTAAGCCCAGCAGCTACGCAGAAGAGCCTGAAACAAACCTCATTATTAGTACCAACCGGCGCACCTACCTGTTTGAACTGAAACTAGCAAAAAATTTAGCATCAACAACGTATCTGTTCCGGTTTGATTATCCTAAACCGCCGGTGATCGGAGAAACACCATTTACGGGCCGCGATATTAACAAGAACCCATGCGACGGAACGATAAACAGGCAATACCAAAAACGTGGAGACGTAGCTATATCGCCTTACTCCGTTTGGGATAATGGTACGTTTACATGCTTCCGGTTCCCTACAAATGCACCGCGCCCTGTTATCTATGAAGTGCTTCCAGATGGCACTGAAAGTATGGTTAATATGAGGCCGGTCAATGACATTATGGTTGTGCATGGTGTTAGTCAGGAATTTAGGCTCCGTCTGAATAAAATGGTTTTAGCGATACGTTCAAAGGTGAATAATACAGGATGGTACAATTATGACGGTACGACTACAGGAGATATCAGGGAGATTAAAAAGTGAGTAATGATATTTCTCCTCAAAGTAGTGATTTATCCGTATCTAATGTTCAAGGAAATAAAATAGGTCAGGGTGGGTTTTCATTAAAACCTGCTGGGCGAAAAACTCCGATTAACTGGAAAATTGTAGCAGTAATTATCGGTGGTATTATTTTTGTGCTTGTCTTCACTATTTTTTTTGCAGCGTTAGTAATAAAAAACAGAGCAGAACCTGAGACTGAAATTGATGAATCTAAAATTAAGACTGAGGTTGTGACACAAGGTAATCGTAGGTCTGAGGATGTAATGGGTGAATACATGGAAGCAAATCGCCCTACTGTAACCCAGGAACAGCCAACAACAGTAACAGCACAGCCAAACACTCCAGTAGATAAACAGGATAATAACGTATCTAACACAGACAGTGCTAAGGCAGCAGAGCATAACACTGATAATGCAGCTAAGGCCCCTAGAGAGCCGGAAACAATGTTTGCCCCAATAGCGCGTTTTGATTCTTCAGGGATGAGCCAAGGAACTGGGGGAAATAGTGATAGTAGCGGAGGGCGTTCCTCTGATGCAGAAGAGCGCCTACGTGCCTTTGCTAATGCTGATCCTACAGAGTTGGTTAACCAAGCGTTGCGAAGCCAGGGGGGGAATAACGATTTATCCGGCAGTACCAGCGGGCGGGGCGGGTTGCTCAGTGAGCTGGAGCCCTCTCGTAATTATGCAACTGCAAAAGCCTATATGTCCCCAGCTCGTAAGTATCTACTGAAACGACAAACCCGATTTCAGTGTGTTTTGTACAATGGTGTGAAAACGGACTATCCAGGCTACATCACCTGTTATTTATTAAGGCCTTTATATTCATCCGATGGCAGTACAGTTTTAGCGGAAGCCGGTGCTGAACTTAACGGTGAGCAGAACGTTGAAGTGAAGGCGGGACAAAGCAGTATATTCACCGCATGGACGCAGCTTGAAACCGCGCCAGAGGGCGTTAGAGCTTCATTGAACGGATTGGGAACAGATTCAATGGGGCGTAGCGGTACAGATGCATATATCGATAATCATTACGGCCAACGTTTCGGCGGTGCGGTCATGCTCTCCTTTATTAAAGACGCATTATCTTCTGCATCGAATGCGACGAAGAAAAATAGTGATGGTTATAGCGTCGATAATACTGAGCAAAATGCAGAGGACATGGCGAGTAAGGCGCTAGAAAATAGTATTAATATCCCTCCAACTGGCTATGTTTTACCCGGAACTGTCATCACTGTTATTGTGGCTCAGGATATCGATTTCTCTAGCGTGTATAAAATTCGACGTAGGTAACTATTACTGAGAGAGCAACGATGATAACGAACCTTATCGCACGATTACCGCGCCGCATTATTTTGGCAGTGAGCATGTTCTTAATCGCCATGTTAATTACATTAATTAAACCAAATAAAACAACAATAAATAAGGAGCCTCCACCTTCTTGTTCAGCTTCACCTCAACTACTTAATTCTTCGGATAATAAACCGGATGTTTGTATTAAAAAAAGGGGAGAATCACATGAATGACTTCATGTATCAAGATTCTACACTTAAAAATGATGAACTGGTTCTTGGTTACCTTGATCAATCCGGTGTGACTGAACGTTTAGCTATGGAGGGAGTAACAGAGGTAGCCATTAATCGACCTTTTGAAATCTGGCATGAAACATCAAAGGGAGGTTGGCAACGTGAAGATGCGCCCTGGCTGACGCTAGATATCTGTGAGCATCTGGCGGGAACGTTAGCTGTGTACAACAGTCGAGAACTAACACCTAAATCTCCAATAAAAACTGTGGAGTTACCAGGCGGTGAACGCGGCCAGTTAGTTATCCCCCCCGCTTGTGAACGAGGCACTGTATCGATGACGTTCCGTAAGCCGTCGCTACAGCGGTTCACCTTGAATGATTATGTGTCTAGCGGTCGATTTGATAAGGCGAACCGCATAGCACACAGACAGACGGAATTATTCGACTGGCAAAAAAAAATGAAACAGCTGATCGAGGCCCGTGAGTATATCGATTTTTTCCAGCTGGCCGTGGAACATAAACTCAACGTTATCATTTTTGGCGGTACTGGTTCCGGTAAAACGACATTTGCTAAAGCTGTAGTTGATATTTATCCCAGTAACCGGCGTTTACTAACGATTGAAGAACTGAACGAAATGAAATTACCGAATCATCTCAATCATGTTCATCTTTTATACGGAGACTATGTAACGCCGAAAGATCTTGTTTCATGCTGTATGCGAATGAAAGGGGATCATATTTTACTGGCTGAACTTACCGGTGATGAGGCGTGGGATTTTATGGAGTTATTGAACACTGGTCATCCCGGAACGATCACTACTGCACACGCCAACGGCAGTCTTCATGGTTATGCGCGTATTGCTGGGTTAATTAAGCAATCTGCTGTCGGAGCTGGGCTGGAATTTAGCTATATAGATCGACGTGTCAGAACATCTTTTGACGTAGTTATGTATATGGAACACACCGAGATTCTTGATGTTACATATGAGCCTGAAATTCAGTTAGCACTTTTGAACGGTGCAAGTCTCGAAAGTGCCCTCTCTGTAAAATGAGGTATTCCAGTTGGAAAAAATAAAACTATTACTAGTCATCGTTGCTCTTTGTTGCCTATTTTTTATTGTAGGTTTGTACGCGGGGGGATGGGTGTGGATTACTTTGTCTGACGTAAAACAACCTTTATCCTTGTTGACTCTCTTTAATCAGGGTGGTGTGCAATCTTTGACTGATAAATCCCGGATGTTATTACCGTGGGCTTGGAGTATCACTGCCGCTATTACTTTCTTTCCTGCCGGAGTCTCACTGTTAGCTATGACCTCTGGATCTAACGGTAATAGAAAAGATCTTCATGGTAATGCTCGATTTGCTAATAAAAGGGAACTCCGTCGTCTTTGGTATACTGGGCCAGAACAAGAGGAACGTGATTAATGAATAAGAAGAAAATACCTAAAGGTTGGGCTATAGAAAATGGTCGGCTGATACAAAAGAAAATAACCAGCTATCCACCAATAATCTATGGCAAAGACCCATTTAGCAATAACCTATTAGCGTCCTACGGCCAGACTTATTTAATGTTAGCAGCGCCGCCTGGTAGTGGTAAGGGTGTTGGTATAGTTGTTCCTAATTTACTATCATATCCACATTCTGTAGTAGTTAACGATTGTAAGTTTGAAAACTGGCATCTAACCGCAGGATTTCGTAAGTCGTGTGGTCAAAAAGTATTTCGATTTTCTCCTGAACGTTTAGAAACTCATCACTGGAACCCTCTAAAAGTTATTAATAAAGACCCATTATTTCGTTTGGGGGATACGCGTACATTGGGATCATCACTGTATGTTCCCGACAACATGAAAAATGCCAGTTGGTTTTCCAAAGCCCGAGACATTTTCACGGCTATTGTTCTCTACTTAATTGAAACGCCATCACTCCCGTTAAGTTTACCGCAGTGCTATGAAATAGCATCGCTGGGAACCCGTCTCGGGGAATGGGCTCAACGAGTAATTGACGAACGAGACGGAAAGACTGATGAATTATCTGCTGAGACAGTTCGTGAGATGGGAGTAATTATCTCTGAATCAAAAAGCAAAGAATTTTCAACTCTTATGTCATTCGTTACTGGTCGCCTGAGTCTATATGGTGAAAAACTCGTTGCGCTGGCATTGACTGAAAGTGATAACCCAGATGAAAACATCGATTTTAGCAAGCTGCGTGAAGAGCCAACTAGCATTTATTTTTGTGTGACCGAAGGCGCGTTAAAGAAATTTGGGCCATTGATGAACCTGTTTTTTTCTCAAGCGATTCGTGAGAACAGCAAGGTATTGCCGGAACAAGGTGGACACTGCGAGGATGGATCACTGAGATTGAAATACCAGGTTCTGTGTTTAAAAGATGAATTTGCCGTCATGGGGCGCATAGAAGTAATGGAAACAGCACCGGCATTGACTCGCGGTGCAGGGCTGCGTTACATCATCATTTTCCAGAATAAAAGTCAGGTTTGTTCGGATAGCTGCTATGGCCCGGAGGGGGGGAAAGCGGTTATGGACCCGTTCCATATCGAAGTAGCATTCGCGCCCGGTAATATTGAAGCGGCGAAGGAATATAGTGAGCGATTAGGCACGATGACTCTTAACGTGGCAAGTAGTAATAAGGGACTATCAGAAGGACAGCGCCGTTCGAGAGGGCAAAGTTTTGCTGATCAAGCAAGGCCGTTGATGTTGCCACAAGAAATTAACGAACTACCATACGGGGAAGAACTAGTTTTCTTGCAACCAACAAAATGGAATCCAGCAATGAAAATCAGGTCTGAAAAAATATTCTGGTATAAGGAACCTATATTTAAAAGCAGAGTGGATGAATCACTTTATCCGATACCAATAGTACCAAGCGGCGATGTGTCAAAAATTGATACTTTAGTTGTTCCAATGAATAAACCTAAGAAAAATAGTGTGAAAATAGCCACACCAGAGGGTGATTATTTAAATGCTGAACAACAAAGGCGTTCAATAAAGGAGTCGGAGCTTGAACCGTATGAAGAAGAATAGTGATTGTGATTTAATTATTATCTGAATTAAATATTATTATGATAAAAATCCTTTAATATAAATAAGGTCGATCTTCATGAAATTATCTGTAATTACGGTGGTGTTGTTTTTTTTTGTATCTACTTCTTCATTTGCCGAAAAAAACAGTGTTAATCCAAATGACCCTTGTGATGTTTTTTTCTGTATGGCTGGAATGTTTTATGGGGAAAGAGCTGAATGTCAATCGGCAATAAATAAATTTTTCAGTATAAATTCTTTTAAGAAAAAAGGTCGATTTGACCCATCAAAAACATTCAGTCAGAGAAATGATTTTTTAAGTCAATGCCCATCAGCCGATCGAGATCATGTAAGTAAAATTATGGATAAATTCGGAAGAGTCAGAGGGTAAAACAAAAGGCGCTGAAATGTACAAAAAAAGACTTATTGTTAGCAGCATCCTAGCTAATATATTAACAGGTTGTAGCTCTCCGCCTGAACTATCAGAACCCACTGGTAAATGGATCGACTTTGAAAATACACCATCGACAATAACTGTTACACCTAGGCCAATTACAGCCACAGCAGCACCAACACCAGGGAAACCGGCAGTAACGCCAATTACGGCCACAGCAGCACCAACATCAGGGAAACCAGCAGTAACGCCAATTACGGCCACAGCAGCACCAACACCAGTAAAACCGGCAGTAACGCCAATTACGGCCACAGCAGCACCAACACCAGTAAAACCGGCAGTAACGCCAATTACGGCCACAGCAGCACCAACATCAGGGAAACCAGCAGTAACACCAGTTGCGGCCACAGCAGCACCAACACCAGTAAAACCGGCAGTAACGCCAATTGCAGCCATAGCAGCATCAGGGAAAAATCCATTTAAGCCACAAACAACGGAGCTGAAGACCCCGGTTACTCCTGCTATCACTACAGCGCCACCGAAAGCGCCGGTTGTACTGATAACGCCTAAACCTCTGCGTCAGTGGGAAGTCAAAAGCGGAATGATGCTGAGAGCCGCGTTCACCTCTATTGCGGAAAAAGAAATGTGTGCAGACAGGAAGTGGCGTGTCGAATGGCAGGCTACTGATGTTGATTACCCTGTAGACGCTACGTTGCGATTTACCGGGGAATTTGATGAGTTTTATTTCAAGCTATTCAAGTTATACGAGAATGCCGAAATTCCGCTCTTTGTAAAAAAATATCCTAATTGTGTACTTGAAATAGTAAGGTGATTTGATAATGAATCGTAAAGTAATACTTACATTAGCCGCTGTGGTTACGTTATGTTCCTGTTCAATTTCTCGTGTCAATAACACAATGAATAAGAATGAAAAACGGGCTGATGATATATCTCAAATGTATAAAAATGTCGGCAGGCCTATTGTTTCAACAGAAACAACTCAGTGGGTAAACCGAAATCCATTAAAAATAAAACCGAAAGAGGAAAATAGAGATATACCTTGCAATGTTTTATATGCAACGGATAAAAGCGTTGATATTAATCAATTCGCTCAGGATATCACCTCACAGTGTCGTATACCTGTGAGAATCACACCTGATGTAATGCAGATATTGTCCGGTTCGTCCAGTGCCGCAACCCCTACAATGCGTTTAGCAAGCAATAACATTCCTGCGCCAACGCTTGATCCGAACGGAATGCAGCCCCTAAATACAATGGGTGTAATAAATCAGGTCGCTATGCCATCTGTGCCCAGCGTGGCACCAATGATTAGTGATGTTTCATATCATGGGAAACTCGCGGGTTTGCTGGACTTGGTAACGTCGCGTCTGGGGCTATATTGGAAATATGAAGATAATGTGATCCGTATTGCCTACGTTGATACACGCATATTTATGCTAAAAACGGCTAACGCTAAATTTGAGCAAAATAGCACTGTAAAAAGCGGGGTGACAACAACAGGCGGGGATTCTGCCAGCAGCAGTTCTGGAACCAGTACAACCAGTGGTACGGTTACAACTCAATCGACGGAAATGGGGAATGATATATATAGCGACATTCTACAATCAGTGAGAAAACTACAAACGCCGTCTATTCTATCGTTCGTCGGTGAGCCAAATCTTAATAAAACCACCGGTTCGTTAATTGTGTCAGATACGCCGGATACACTAGCTCGTATCGATAAATATCTAAAAGGCGAAAATGAAACGCTATCTAAACAAATAAAATTGCAGGTGATGGTTTATAAAATAAGTAGTGAGTTAAACGATAATTTTGATTTAAAAATGGGGTTGGTATTTAAATCACTTAATAAAAATTACGGTATCAATTTGTCGTCTACAGCCGCATCAACAGCGTCAGGGTTGACCAGTGCAGGTATTGAGATTCTCGACACAGCATCTGGCCGATTATCCCAATTTTCTGGCTCTAATCTGTTAGCTAACGCAATTTCAGAGCAAACGAAAAATTTTGAAACGCAAGACTTGTCAACAATGACCAGTAATCTTGCAACGACGAGTATTCAAATCGCGCAAAAATCGACGTATAAACGCCGGGTTACGCTCAGTACATTGAGCACTAACACATCGTCCGGGCAACTGGCGCAGTCTATTGAACCCGGAGAGATAACAACAGGTACTGATTTAGTCGTGTTCCCGCGTTACCAGACAGATGACGGCAAGATCCAG
This sequence comes from Pectobacterium carotovorum, assembly GCF_900129615.1. Taxonomy (GTDB): domain Bacteria; phylum Pseudomonadota; class Gammaproteobacteria; order Enterobacterales; family Enterobacteriaceae; genus Pectobacterium; species Pectobacterium carotovorum. The sequence goes on from NZ_FQWI01000016.1 coordinate 37,925, forward strand.
CTCAACATGAATCTCAACATATCATCGTTAAAGGCCATGAGAACTATTGGTGATACTGGTTCTTCATCGAACACGGCTTCTGAAACGATTGAAGGGCCAACGGTCGATACTCGCTCTGTACCGTTGCGTGTCTGGTTAACACCTGGTGAGACAGTTATCGTTTCGGGATTTGAAATGACGACGGAAAAAGCAACTAAGCAAGGGGTTGGTTCACCATCCAATATGTTTTTCGGGGGTAAATCGGAAGGAGGTTTAGTAAAAGAGACCTTTGTGATAACTATTACGCCAACCTTGAGGTAATGGGATGAGTAAACTGACTACCATTGTCATAAACGGTATGAAGTTTGTGATCGGGCTGGAATGGAAAACATTATCCTTCTCACGGAATTATCTAAAAGAGGTTAAAAGGATCGCCAATGAAGAAAATGAAAAGATTGACAATAAAAATGAAAAATTAAGCGTCGTAGCAATTCGTGAAATAGAAAATAAAGGGGTTCCTACTATCCAGGCTGGGTATGCTACAAAGGAGATAGATGTCAGAGGCTGTTTTTCATTTGCTCTTTCTGTCGTTTCTGCAATAAAAGAACTAGCGAAGAAGGAAGGTAATAAAATCAATGAAGGGAAATGGATTACCGTTTTCCCTTTTGATGATGATTCCTATGTTGTTGTTGCCAGTATAAACGGAACGATAGTCCCCTGGACGGATAGAGTTATCGGAAAGGATGCGGTAACAAAAGAAATAAATTCTTTAAAATCCCGTCTTTCACAAGATATAGATAGTGGTGAGATTTCTATCTTTGGGCCGGATGAAATTGACTTAGTAAATTATGTTTTAGATTTGAATTCTATTCTTACCAAAGGGCTATTAACTCGAAAATGGCTTTTTTGGAATCTAAAGCATAATGACCTTGTTTTACGGCCATTAAAATTTGGATTAACTAAAAAGCAATGTGTTATCGCCGCTGTTGTCTTTTTACTGATAATCATTGGCTTAATTTTACTGAATGAATACAACAATAGAGTTGAGGCAGAGAAACGGCGGCAACAAGCATTAGTGAGAGAACGGCAAGAGCAAATAAATAAAGAGGCAAAAAATAAGGCGCTGATGGAGAACATGCGCCATCCTTGGATTGAGCAACCGTCGGTAAGCCAATATATAAAAGCCTGTGATGTTTTTTACAAGCGTATTGATTTATCACTAGAGGGCTGGAAACCTGTAAGGATAGATTGTGGAGAAATGGACAAGTTGGAACCAGCTGGAAAAACAACCGTTAATATAAAGTATTATCGGTCTGATAACTCCGCAGTTGGAATAATGGAATTTAAACGTGCGGCTATTGAACATTTCGGTGTAGTTCCTACATTCAGTTATGTTGAGTCTACTGTTGCATCAATTGCATTAAAAATTGACACACCGGCATATGGAGATGATCCCCTTGGTAACATTGATGAACGAGTCGATAAGGTCATTACTATCTTACAACGTATTAATATTATCCCATCGTTAAAGTCAATACCGAAGCCCAGCCCAAAATTAGATAGTGATGGTATGGAGCTACCTCCGCAAAAATGGAGTGGTGTTAATTTTGAATATACGTCTAACATCCCGCCGCGAATGATATTTAACGATAATGATGATTTGTTAGGTACTCGTATTGTGTCAATATCATCAGTTATTAACGATGGGCAAGTTAAGTATTCTGTTAAAGGAGTCATTTATGGTGATTAGAATTTTTGTTTTGTCTTCCCTTCTGCTTTCTGGTTTGGTTTTCGCTGAAACTAAAACATTTGGTGACTTAGACGTGATTCAGGGAGAGACAGCGTATTATCAAGCTCTGGCAGAAAGAAACAAGGCTTTGGCTGCTTCTCAGGAGTTTTCCAGCGAATTTAATGTTCAGGGCAACAATAACGATAATACAGGTGGGAGTCGTTCTAAAGTTGATACGGCTACAACTGCATTACCTGTTATAGAAAAAATAATGGGTTCAAACGTCACAGGGGTAACGGCTAAGCTGCGCTTTCCTGATGGTTCGACGTCTAGCGTAAAAGTCGGTGATTCAGTCGGTAGCTTTAAAGTAATTTCGATTTCTATTGACAGTGTGAAAATCACAAGCGGAGATAAAACCTTTAATTTGCGGAGATCTTCATGATAAATAGCAGTTTTTCGTTATCAAAAAATAATGATCTTCTTCGTATTTCTGATGCGTATAAAGGAAAAATATTCATATTACGGTCGGATGGTAAAGATACGCTCTGCGTCGAAAAAACTATTTACGATAGCGCCGTTCTTTTAGACTGTGAGAAAACGTTAAAAGAAAACAACGTCGATTATGATTTAAAATCATTAACGATTGCTGAGATGGATTATCTTAATAAGCGATTTAATAGGGCTGATGAGAATGAAAGCAGGGAAGAAAGCATTAATCTTTCTTTGGATATTTTTAAAGATGCAGCCAGCAAAAACGCCTCCGATGTTCATTTAGATGTAAAAGAAAATCTATGTAATATCGAATATCGTATAGATGGCAAACTTAGATTTCAGAGAGAAATACCTGCTGAAGCCGGTAAGCGACGTGCAAGAACGATATTTAACTGGATAAGCGTCGAGCAAAGTGAGGGAACATTCATTCCTAATGCTGTTTGTGAATCGCGGGTTCTTCCGTCCTATGTAGATCAATTTGGGTTAAGCGGGGGGCGGTTATCCAGCCGACCCACAAAGGACGGGTTTCACATGGTTATACGCCTGTTTAAAACTCGGCCCCCTGTTTCGAATTTTTCGGATTTAGGCTTGCTACCCGAGCAAGTTGCTGCAATTAAACGAGCAATAGCTAAACCAGCAGGCGCGATATTTTTCACCGGGCCGATGGGTTCTGGTAAATCGACGTTAGCCCAGATTATCTGTGAAGATGTGAAACGTTCAGATCCGGGGATACACATCGCAACAGTAGAAAGCCCGATTGAATATCCAATGGATGGAATTACTCAAACACCATTACTACCCGGCGAAGCGTGGGGAGACGCGTTGTCGTCGATCTTGCGCCAAGACGTAAATATGTTTCTATTTGGTGAAATTAATAATTCTGCCAGCGCAAACGGCGTGATTGAAGCGGCTGAAACTGGTCACTATGTTATAACGTCGCTGCATACACCGGAGGCTATTCAAACGCTAATCCGTCTACGTGGCCTGGGCGTACCGCTGGATTTGTTAACAAATCCCTCTTTGATCGTTGCGATGGTCGGCCAGCGTCTGGCCCCGCTGCTGTGTGAACACTGCAAAGTGCCGTATCAGCAGGCAAAAGATAACCCTGAACTTATCAAGTATCCCCTTGATCAACATAAAATCGAACTCATTGAAAAGCACTGTGATGCACATAACGTCTTTTTAACCAGTAATAGCGGTTGTTCAGAGTGTGACGATCAGGGGGTTAAGGGGCGTACCGGCGTTTTTGAAGTTATTGAAACTGATCGCAAAATGCTACGCATCTATGAAAAAGAAGATGAATTCTCAGCGTATCAGTATTTTTTAAAAAAAGGGGGCATTTCATTATGCTCCTCAACTAAACGTTTAATTAATAGTGGATATCTTGATCCAATTCTTGCAAATAAAGATATTTGTAATCTCAATCGAGACGATATGTATAGTTAAATCGCTTAATAAACAGGTCATAGCCAATGAAAGCTTATCAACGTTTTCTTTTTAAAGCGACGCTGAATTCACGGGATAGAATAGAGTTGTATGACAATTTTAAATTGTATGCAATGAACAATATGAGTGTTAAAGACATTTTTGAAAATCTAATCAGGAGTTATACGCGGCAGGGAAAGAAGCCTAAATCTGCAATGGCTATGATATTAAAGGAGTGCGCTGCAAGGTATAAAGAAGGGGAAGGTGGGTTTTCTACTGCATTTGGGGATTGGTTACCTGAACAAGAATTAACGGTAATTGATACAAACTACCTTTCAAAAAAATCACATATCGGTTTTGAAAAAGCAATGGTTCTTGCGGATAATGCCGATATTCTGAATAAGGAAATAAAAAGCACACGAAATACAATCCTATACTTGATATTTATTTGTTTTTCTTTAATAGGTGTTATTTTTTATTCCGTGATACCGGAAGTTATATCAACCACGCCGCTGGAAAGATGGAGTTCAGCACAAAAAGCAGTGTACTACCTTTACATTTTCATGACTGACTATAGCTACATACTTGCGCCTTTTTTAATCTTTGCGACTTATGTTATCAAAAAGTCAATACCGGTCTGGACGGGGGATCTTCGATTTTATTTTGACAAGTATCCTCCATATTCATTCTACAAGTTAATGATGGGGGCAAGTTTTATAACATCTGTAGATGCAATGTTATCCTCTGGTATGTCGCTAAAGTTTACATTAGAGCACATCCATAAATCATCTAAATCGAAGTGGTTAAAAGAGCGGGTTAAAGCTGCGATGTCCGGTGTGAATACGGGGGAAGAGAATTTAGGTTCGGCGCTTTCTGTCTCTGGTTATGAATTTCCTGATGAGGATTCAATAATCAAGATGCAAACAATTTTTAACAATCAAAACTCGGCAGGATCACTAAGTCGATTCTCAGAGCATAAGATGAAAAAAACGTTGGAGGATATAAAAGGAAAAGGTCAGAAATTAAAGATTTGGGTTATGTTCGGATTCGCATTTGTATTCATGACAATATGTATTGTTATGTATGATCTGATAAAAGTATCTTTTTTTAGAATGTAATTTAAGGAAAAAAACCATGAAATTAATGAAGCGCGGATTAATTGATACTACCGATACCAGTATTTCAACAGGTATGCGTTATTTTGGCCTGGGTATGGTCGGTGCAGCGGCATTGCTGGCCTATTATATGTTTTTTAGTGTATCAGCATCACAAGCGATGAGTACGTTGATTTCGGCAGCAAGAAGCGGGTATACCTACGGCGTTGGGTATTCGGGTAACATGGTTCCGGCCTTGATTAAAAGTAAGCAAGTTGCGAAGGTATTTAAAGTAGATGGTGATAAGATTTATAATAATGACGGAGGTGAAGTAACTGTAGTCGGTAACGGATTTGGTTTTATTGCAACCACTAATAATGTTAGTGAATCAACATGTACAAAAATGTCGCCTCAGCTTAGCCTGAATGATGTTAAAAGCGTGTCAATTAATGGTAAGTCATTTACCTCTACTATTTCAGAAACGGATTCTGCCGCCTCTTGTAATGCGGGGAGAACGAACACCATTGTAGTTACAACGAATAGCTAAAAGGTGTAAAACTCATGGCGAGTCTGTCTGACTCGGAGTTTGTTGATATTTATGTCGGTGAGGGATACACCGACATAAAGGGATTAAAAGGAGCGAGTAATTTACTCGTTCCTGCCCCTCCTGATCTATTAGATAATATCAACGCTCTGAAATTTGAATGCGTAAAGAAGCATAAAGAAACTAAACGGCGTGAATTCAATATTAATTTTGATGATGTTCTCTATCGAATTACTGTTTCAAATGATGCATATGACCATCCGGTAATATTTATAAGACGGACTAAAAACAGCGTCTTGCCTATTGATGATTTAGCTATCAGTGATGAAATTAAATCTATGCTGGCTAATCCGAAAATCAACGGATTGTTCCTGGTAACTGGCGACATGGCCGTAGGTAAAACCACGTCAGCTGCATCATTTATGGCATATCGAACAGATAAGACCGGATCAATAACGGTAGCGCTGGAAGATCCAATCGAAACCGCGCTAGGTGGCCCTCACGGGAACGGGCGCGGTATTCAGTTTGAGGTTGACGAATATGAGGGCTACGCCGGTGCTCTAAAACGGGCGCTTCGAATGGGAGTACCGAATCTCTTTGTTGGTGAGATTCGAGACTCAGAAACAGCGTATGAAGTGCTTAAAATGTCGTTAAACGGAACGTTCGTGTGTGCGACGCTGCACGGTGTTTCAGTCATCGATGCGATAGACCGGTTTTCTATTCTGTGCACAGAAAAAAACAGTCAATCGAATCCAATGATAGCTAAAGCCTTGTGCGGTATATCGCATCAAAAATTACAGCCTAATTACCGAAATGGGCAAGATAATATAAAGACATTGAGAGGCTATGATGTATCTATTTCTGCATATAAGTTAATAAACACCGAAACAGATACAATTTTGCAATCAGTAAAATTAAAAATTGCGCACGGCAATTTTTCTACTCTTGTTGATGATTTTAACGCTCTAGCGCAAAGGAGTATCAAGAATGATTATTAAACGCGGGTTAATAGATATTACTTCGTTTTCTCTCGCTACAGCACTCGGTTATTCGGTGTTAGGGACTATCACAATACCAGCAATAATTATGTTTACGAATAATATTCGTGAGGACAATACAGCTGGGCATATAACAGCCGTTTCAAAAGCAGCAGACAGCTATTTGAAAGATAAAAAAGATATTTTGCTGGCAAATACAACCGCTACGACCCCGTTTACTCTCGATGTCGCTACATTAAAGAATGCGGGGTATTTAAGGGCGGGTTTTTCTGAGAAAAATAACCGTGGGCAAGGTTACCACGTTCGAATATATCAACCGGCTAGCGGCCAGCTGCATATGATGACGTTCACGACAGGCGGATCTGAATTAGATTGGGATGAAGCTGAACGTATCGCGCAGCGGATTGATAACGGCAGCGGCAAAGGGGGATATATATCAGGAACCACGGCAAAAGGGGCGGTTGGAGCCTGGAATGAAGCGCTCAGTGCATTCGGTAACTACAATCCCGGTGAAAATCACCTGGTTGTTGCCAATTTCTATGCTGAATCTGGCGCTAATAACGATTTTCTGCATCGCGGGGCGATTGATGGCCATCCAGAGGTTAATCAAATGCGCACGGCCATCGATATGAACGGGAACAACGTCAATAATGCAAAAGAGGTCACTGCTACTGGCGCTGTAACCACTGATGAATGGTTTCGTACAAACGGCGATACGGGCTGGTATTCAAACAAACACGGCGGCGGCTGGCATATGACAGATGATACCTGGATACGTGCGTACAACGGTAAAAGCATCCAGACAGACGGCCAGCTAAAAGCGGGAAATCGGATCACAACAGATGAGTATGTTCAGCTTGGAAAAATTGAAGTTGCAGGCACAGCGTGTGCGTCAAACGGGCTTGTAAGCCGCGACGCGAACGGTGGCGCACTTTTCTGTCAATCCGGTGCGTGGAGTGAGCCAGGTATCGGCGATGTGTATTATTCCCAAAAATCGGGGTGGCATGCACAAAACATCGGTAAACATAAATTCTGTGCTTTGGGAACTATACAAAATGGGAATTGGGGTAAAGAGGGTCCCGGCCCTCTTTGTTCTGTACAACAAAATGCTAACGGAGAATGGATCGTGAGTGGGCAAATGGACACTGGCTATGTTTATTCCAATACCGATTGTAGAGCTATCTGTTTTTAAGCCTTAACCTCCCTGTCAATCCGGTGCCTGGGCAACCGCAGGCGGAGGGCTGCTTACGGTTGATGGTAATGCCTGCCCAAACGGAACTGTGCCTGTTTTGTACCAAGCGTTTACCAACACGATTCCATCACTTCGGATATTGCAGTGGGTGCCATCTCATCTCATAAATGACACGTATGAGTCGTGTCGTGGGAAGGACGATCACATCTGCGAAATCCGCCGTTTATATTTAGATCCGATAAAAACAAAGTGCGGCTAACCTCCCTGTCAATCCGGTGCGTGGGCAACCGCAGGCGGATTGATCGACGTCGTTGTTAAAAATGGCGGATACGGTGGGTATCTGGATGAATGTCCGCCAGGCACGATGTTAATCGGCATGTACGGATTTATGAGAAAAAATACAGGTAGAAGCAGCTCTACCTCAGGTTACATGTGGATTAGCCCGTTTGATGCAACTCAGAATATTGATTGTTCAAACTCGCAGAATTCATGTTCTAGAAGAGCATACGAGTTTAGCAGCATCGAGAAAATCAAGTGCGGCTAACCTCCCTGTCAATCCGGTGCGTGGGGGGCCGCTAGTGCTTCAGGTGGACAATACAACTTAGCTACAGCGACAAACACAGTGTATAGCTATATAAACGTTACGGATGGAGGCACGAAACCGGGAGCATTTAACGATATCTTGAACTCGTTTGATCAACGTTATTGCTCTACGCAAAATCCGTTGATCGGGCGGTGTGGGTGCCCTGTTGGTTACAAAAAATTTATAACCGGAGAGTTTGAAACTCGCAGCTCATCAGGTAGCGGGGACAATCAGAGTGATAACAGGTCAAAGTTTACATCTATCAGCTGTGTGAGGTAGTGAACAGATTGCTGTTAGCCGCATTTTACACTCGTTATTTTTGAGTATTTATTGAACAGAGCACAACGCTGTCCGCCAGAGCCGTTTTCGCCGTTTGAGCCTGAATCCCAGCAGTTTTCGCCCGTATCGTTAATCTGACTAGACGATATCCATTTTTGCCCGATTTCAGTATAACGACGATTGCGGTTTCCCCAAGCGTAGCCCTCTGTCACATAGTACATCACCGGTACATTACTCGATCCGGGGCACAACGAGCCGGTCAACGTCTGTAATCCGCCGCCTGCGGCCCAGATACCGGATTGACAGGGAGGTTACATACAGGGGGATTCTCAATCACATAGCATCAGCAAGCCAACGTATGACGAGTTACCCTCTGAAAGAACAACCCCCATTTTTTTTGTTTTATTACTCGGACATCCACATTTTCCTGTTTCATTCGTGCCAATCGAACACGCCCCAGCTTCATAATTGGCGATGAGGTTACAGGAATATTGCTCGTTAGAATTTTGGCAACGTTCGAAATATCGTGAAAATGGGAAGTCGTTTGGGATTCGAATTGCGTAGAAATCACGTCCATTACTCGGTGCGGCCCACGCACCGGATTGACAGGCATGTGAGCGTGTTCTAATGTCCTTCCCTTTTGTTTTCACCGGGGGGAATATGCGTATAAAAAAAATGTTATTCGCTGATGCACTGGATAGGTATTACACAGCTGTTTCTCAGTACAAAAATGGGGCGTTGCAGGAGTTCTATAGAATAAATGTAATCAAACGCTATGATATTGCTAATTTATATATGGATAAAATATCAACTATAGATATTGCTAATTATAGGGATAAGCGGCTTGGTGAATATAATAATAAAACAGGAAAGAAGATATCGAATAATACTGTTAGGTTAGAAATGGCTTTGATTTCCAATTTGTTTAATATCGCCATTATTGAATGGGGAACATGCAATAGCAATCCTGTTCTCAGCGTCAGAAAGCCTAAGCCATCACCGAGCAGGGAGCGGCGTTTGCAACGAAATGAAGAACGCAGCATATTCAATCATGCGAGTCGATTAAATAATGAATTGTATTGCATCGTTGGTTTTGCCCTGGAAACCGCTATGCGGCAGGGTGAGATTCTATCTATGAATTGGTGCGATTTTTCTTCTTCCATGAACAGTGTTTTATTAAAAAAAACAAAAAACGGAAAGTTACGAACCGTACCACTGACTAAAAAAGCAGTGGGTTTTATAAATTTAATGAAGCCAGTTACTGGTTGTAATGAAAAGGTTTTTCTGTACACGTCTAGCGGGTTTAAATCAGCGTGGAGGAAGATGGTAAAAAATTTGAATATACATGATCTACATTTTCATGATTTACGGCATGAAGCTATTTCTCGTTTGTATGAGCTAGGGATTTTAACTGATTTAGAAATCAGCAGTATATCAGGACACATGAATCTGAATATGCTTAAAAGATATGCGCATTTAAGAACATCTTTTTTAGCTAAAAAACTTAATGCGAAAAAGAAAAAAATAAATACGGTGGAAGCCGATCCTTTTGTCCCATATCCGGCAAAAATTGATGAAACCTCTGGCGCGTTCACGTTAACGTTTCTGGATTTTGATGAACTGTCAGTTGTTGCGGATTCGGTTGATACAGCAACGGAACAAGGTTCAATGGCATTGTTGAGAGCGATTGCGACCAGAATAAAAAACAAGCAGCACATACCGTTCCCCAGCAACATTCTACCGGGGAATATTGAGATACACCCACTTTAATAAATCGCGCCTTTTTGAAAGGCGCATTCTCTATGACGAGGTAAACATGAACTCTCCAGCGATCACCGGCGCTTTTGCTTTTTTTGCTCTAGCCAGTGCATTAACTATCACTAGCATGAATTCGAGGAGTGAAGTTTTTGAACAGGCAAAGGTAAAAACTTCGGCTACTGCTTTTATTCTGTACTCTGATGTTTTTGCAAGGTACATCAATGCAAACCCCGTTCAGGGTGAGGTTAAAATATCGTCACTTAATGGCTATTATCCTGCGTGGCTTACAGCCAGGACGGATATCAGGGCGTTCTATATCAATGGAACAGGTTATGTTTTCATGCAGGATGAGAAGGGGATGATGAGAGAACTTAATGAAAAAACATATAATTCAAAAAATATTGGCCTTACTAACGATGGTTTACTGGTAACCCCAAAAGGGAATGTTACAAAACCGTCATTTATTCCAGATGGATATGTTGTTTATTTATTCTGAGGGGTGTATGAATTATTTTTCCTGCGTATTGATTTTTTTTCCTGTTTTATTCTTCTGTGTGTTTCCGATTTTGTATAAACGAACGCTAAATGACTTTGTATCAAGTTACGATAGTGTCATAGATAATAAAAAATATAACGATAAGCCTTATAACCTTCCTCTTTTTTCTGTTTCGTTGCTGTTATCGCTATCAGTGGCTATTTTCCATTATCGTTATGGTAATCTCACTGAAAGTTTTTTTTTAGTTTCTTTAGCGATGATTTGTTATGCCGATATACATAAGCAATGGGTGCCGGATTTTCTCATCTATATATTGTGTTGGGTTTCGGCATACCACGTTTTTGTAGAAGTGGATCTGACCGAACGCTATCTACACCTCACCGCCGGTGTTGCGCTTTATCTGATTTTTTTATCTATTAATCTATTTTCGCGTGTTAGGGTTTTTTATAGCGGTGATTTATATTTGTTGTTTCCAGTTGGTATCTATTTGTCGTTTTATAGTTTGCCAATATTCATATTCGGAACACTACTAACAACATTAATGTATGCGTGGTTAAGAAAGAAAGAATCAATGCCATTCGTCCCTCACATGTATGTTGTTTTTCTCCTGTGCAGAGTTATATATCATGAGAATTATGATATTGAGTCTTTTTTTTATTTCCTGTAGTGCATTTTCTCAATCGAAATACTGTTTTTCCGATGCGGCTAAGCGCTATAGCATCGATGCACTGCTACTGATAGCGATAGCATCACAGGAAAGCGGTATGAATCCCTCCGCTACGAATAAGAACCGAAATAAACAGGGTGTGGTCGTTTCTATCGATATCGGCGTTATGCAGATTAATTCTTATCATCTGAAAAGATTGGCGGCTATGGGGATTACTGAAAAGGCTCTGTTTGAACCCTGCCAGAACATCATGGTGGGGAGTTATATTTTAGCGGAATTCATAGCAAGAAATGGTGTGAGCTGGGAATCAATAGGCGCTTACAATGCGGGGCTTTATGATTCCGACGAGAAAAAAAGACTACGTATCGTTTACGCGAAAATAATTTACGCTAATTATCTAACCCTTCTTACAAAGAACAGAGCCGATATCATTGCCAGAGCTGAACGGGGCGAAAAGGTTATTTAATTTATGGAGTGTGTTGAATGAATGAACTTCATGAAAGTTACAGGATTGCGCTGTCTAAAATGAAGGAACTGCATGATATGGAGCTGAGTGGCCGTGTAAGCCAGATGAATCAAGATGATTTGCGCCAGTTCAGAATAGAAATAGCGTCGCGTGTATCTGATGTGCGTTTTATTTGGTGTTGCTTGGCACAAATGGAATCGAACATCAAGGATGTAACAGAAGACGAATTGTTTGAGTTTATCAAGTTGTCGCAAGACGAAAATAAAGTTTTTTTAACTATGCCTCACTAATAGATGAAAGGATGTTTTATGAATAAAATTAAAAAAATCATGGCTTCTGTATTTGTCATCACTTCAATTGCAAGTGCAAGTGTTAATTCATCTGATGGGAACACGGACGGTACTAAAATCGTAACAACGTATCTAGCCGGGTCGTCATTTAAAGAAATTGTTGAAAGCGGTAAAGAGATGAAATGTAATTTTGGCGGTAATTGGTCTGTATCATGGAATGCCAAAAAGGACGTTTTTTTGCCTGAAACTGTTTTTGCAAATGGTAGCTATGATGAAAATATAATTCTTATTTATAGAACATTTATTGATGATTTTAATAGAAATAGTAAAGTTAAGGATGGTGATATTAACCGTAAATACTACGGAGCTTTGAATGTTGTCATAAAAATAGATACAAAAAAAGATGCTTGTTCACTATCTGTAGAAGATAAAGGTTATTAATTATGCTTATACATTTAACGCCTCGTTTTTATTTGCAGTATGCAAACGTTCAAACTGATTTGATTGATGTCAGTATTCCAGAGTTAAATATGGTTTTGAAAAATGGTGTTGGCCTGATGGTTAAAACGCCTTACCCAAATAAATGTTATAATGTGGCCTGTAGAAAAAAAGGCCGAAAGGCAATAAACGGATTATTTATTGAAACAGATAAACCTATTGATAATTTCACTGTCATTACCCGATGGTCTGTAACAGGAGTCGGCGGCTATGACGCAATAGATACTGTCAGCCACACAATTCATTTTCATGTAAATGATGCTGATTTTGATGCGGTAACAGAATGCCAATTTCTTTGGAATGGATTTAATAATACCCCGTATAGAACGCGCATAAGCAAAATTCAAGAAAATTGGATTCCGGCCAATGATCAGCCCTGCATGTATCCGATGTTAGACGACAGAAATCGAAATCGCGGTGAACGTCTCAGCCAGGTGTTCAGTGAAATAAATGAAAATCGGTTGATTACAAAACGCGTTGAATATTATGTCGTGCCTACCGTCGAGAGGGAACGGCTCACCGTGCCGTTCTTCGGCAATGACAGATTACCAGCGGCTGCTGATGCGTTTGGTGCGACAGTGGCAGATAACTACCCATACACGCTAAAACCGTCTCCACGGGCTTCATACGGCGTTTACGCTACATCCCTTTTTGAGTTTGTAGATGATGAGTGTAGTGAACTCATTGAGTCTAGTCCGATTCATGAAATCGGCAGGGAGTTAGTAGCTAACGCTGATAGCTATTTCTTTTCAAACACAAACGATCTGCTTAACAAAGCGCGTATGCATTCTGAAACATATAATAAATTAGAGGCGAGTAAGCGTGAGAGTATTGATGCTTTTCTATCGCAACACTTTTTTGCAATAGTGATGGGTGATTCAAATAATGACAAATAAACAGAGTGTAGCTGTTAATATCACAAAGATTGATAAGGGTAATGACACACTTCCTTGTCATTTCTTTGCCTCTGAGACATGTACTAGCGTTTGTTTTGAAACAGACCCCGGTATAGATTCTGATATGATTAATGATATTATTTATTCTCTTTTTGATGATGCTTGCAATATTGAGTATTCCGTTTCAACAGGAAAGGGGAAATTTAAAACAATCGACAGAGCGCCAAGTGTTGGCAGTTATGAATATTTAATGTAACGCTTATGAGAATCGGAGTGATAAGTAATGGAAGAGAAGCGTTCTAAAATGAGTGAGTCCGACCAACTACGTTTTCATAATCGAATTGTTGGTCGCGGGGTTATTATCAGTGCTGATGGCTATATTAATCCGTTGGCAACACAAAGTCTCGCCGAAGTTAACGTAATAGAGCCCCTCTTGTATGAGCGTATTAGCCAGTATGCATTCCTGAACGGTGAAGATTTACAGGGCATGTTTAAGACTAAAGAATTTCTGTATATGTCTTGTTTTATTCGTGATGTAGACGATTTTAAATCAGTGTTTGGTAATGAAGAGTCGTTACATTCTTTATTTAATCACGGTAAAGGTGATACGGCTGAGATTCTTATCAGCTTCCCTGAAAAGTTAACCGATGATAACCAGCCTATAAGAAACGATTTTATTCGTATCATTCAGGAACATGTCGAACGTATTGATGAAGAGTTATGGGATGATTATATATTCAGGGCAATGACCGGTGATACTGTCTCAAATGGTTTCGATGTTATAACTGGTGAATTATCTAACATAAACGATTGTCGCGATAACATTGAAAAACTATCCCGTAAAGAACTTGTAAAGACCAACGTGATTGATTCTTGTGTGCCTGATTTTTATATCAGTCGATTATTAAATCACTCTCAAACAGAAAAAATAGGCGTGATTGGTGAACATTCTGTTTACTTTAATCCAGGTGGTTATTACTTTTACTGGAATCCTGAAACGGAATTCTCACTAGAAAGCTGGTTAACGTTTCCTGCATACCCTTATAACTTTCACTAGCGATGGGGATTTCATGAATAAATGTTTGTGGCCTGCCGGTGACTCCATGACCGTTAAATGCCCTAACTGCGGTAACGCCGTTGAAGTACAGATTTCTATGGTTAAAGAAAATGATTTACCTTGCCGCCTAGCTGAGTGTGACAATTGCCATTGCGATTTTGATGTTTCCCACGATGGGAAAATAGAGTTACTGCGTGCGCCCCCAAAAAAATCCGATCCGATTGCTAAGAAAGAGTTTTTAGAGCGCTTTGAAAAATTAGTATTTGATCCTTCGATTGATAACTAGATATTCATAATAAGGTTTTCGATAAATGGTAATGTCAAATAATCATCTGAGAGAAAAAATCAAAAAAATTAATCTTAGCGAAATCACTTACCCAGATAAGGAACGTCAAGTAAGATGCATGAATGAAGAAATAGCAAACGGAAAATATGATGCTGCTGATTTTAGAGCTAGTAATATTCTTCAATCATTAAATAATCTTTCCGGTATTACGCCTTTGTCTCTAAAGAAAAAACTAATAAAAATTCATCTTAACCAAGTTACTTATCCAGATAAGGAACGGCAAATAAGGTGTATGAATGAAGAAATAGCAAACGGGAAGTACGATGCTGCTGAACAGAGAGCCAACAATATCATACAGTCATTAGATAATTTGACTTACGATCCGATGTTTGATGATGAAGGTGAGAACATTTATTTATTGGCTAGTGAAGTTAACGTTCAGCTTTCCATCATAGTTAATTCGGTTGGGAAAGATGGTGCAGAGGACGTTATTTATAAAGCGGCTGGATGCATCCAATCATTAGTACAAGCTGCTTGTGCAAAGAATGAGTAGAGGGGGCTATGGAATCATCTAATAGTTCGATTACTGAATCCTATACTCATATCGTAATAGGATTAGTCGATACCGTTAATCATGGTACTGCAATTGATATTAAACCCTTCCCGCCGGGCATTGGCCTTTCAGGTGAAGGGGTTACTTTTTCTGATAAAATAAATAAATCCTATGGCGGGGTGATTGAAGCTAAATTTGAATCATCAAATTGGGAGCATGTTCTTAATTCATACAATGAATATCTAAAGGCGAACAATAAGACGCCTACTTATTGTTATGTTGTTTGTGACGATATTCTTGTTTTCAGTAGTATTGATGTCAGATTTTCATCGATTTTATAATCGACCAATATTTACTGCGTGAAAATATCATCGATACTAAAACTCTAAAAAGGATTTTTTATGATAGTTGAAATTCTTGTTGTATCTAATGACGGGGTTGAGTCGGTTGTTGAGTTTGATCTCAATGACGACTTGAATACGATAGTAAAGAACTCACGAACGCCAAAAAATCGGATGGTTTGTATTCTTAAAGACGGGGAGCGCGTGCTTAGATGGGACAGGGATTATTTTTCCAGACAGAAAAATCACTGGAAAAAAGTTGATGTTGATAAATTTGAAACTCTCGGCTCCAGAGAGCGTATACGGCAGGATATTAAATTAATTCATTAGAAAATCGTTAATAAATTCTTATATGGCTTCAAAGCCTAAACGGGCAGCATTTCCAATAAAATCAATTTATTAATCAAAGGAAACAATAATGAGAGTATTTATCGCAGAAAAACCCTCTTTAGCTAAAGCTATTTTTGAAGGGCTGGGTGGTAATCCAAATACTGAAAAGCAAAACGGCTATTTTCAGCACGGCTCTGACGTTGTGACATGGTGTTACGGCCACATGTTGGAGCTGTGCGATCCGCAGGACTATGATCCGAAATACTCAAAATGGGAATTCAGTGATTTGCCGATCAAGACGACATACCCGCCAACGTACAAAATGAAGTCTGAATCAGAAGCGCAAACACGGATTATTCTGTCGCTGATTGAGAAGGCAACTAGCATTGTCAACGCTGGCGATCTGGATGATGAAGGCCAGCTGCTTGTAGATGAAATTTTAGGGTATGCAAACAACAAAAAACCCGTCCAGCGTTTACACGTCGCTGACCTTAACCTCGCGCCGGTGAAAAAATCTCTGGCTAACATGCAGCCGAACGAACAGTTCCGGGGCATGACTAATAGCGCATTGTCACGCGCACTGCTGGATCAAAGTTTTGGCTATAACCTGACTCGCGGTTGTACCGTGAAAGGCCGGGAGCGGGGCTATCAAGGCATTCTTAATGTTGGCCGCGTACAGAGTGCTGTGCTGGGGCTGGTTAACCAGAGAACGTTGGCAAATCAAAACCACGTAGAGAGCTTTTACTATGATGTGTTCGCAGAACTGGAGCTGAAGGGGAATCTGGTTAAAGCGAAGTACCAGGTAACGGATAGCGACCAGATCGATGAAAAGAAACGGCTAATTTCAGAGGCCCAGGCTCGACACATTACAGAACGGGTTTCTGGCAAAGAAGCCATTGTGACGATCGCGGCCACTAAACCTGAAAACACTAAACCGCCGATGCCGCTCAATCTCTCCATGCTCCAGCGAATCTGTGCGAAACGATACGGATACAAAGCGAAAGAAACGCTTAATATCATGCAGGGATTATATGAAACACATAAACTGCTGACGTATCCGCGTACAGATAACCGCTATCTGTCTGACGAGCATTTTTATCAGGCTGGCGATATTGCTGCTGCTATCAGTGCGACGATGCCGGAACTCGCAGCGTCAGTTGCTGGCATGGACAAGGGACAGAAACATAAAGCGTTTAATGCCAGTAAAATTGAAGCGCATCACGCTATTGTTCCAACAACAAAAAGCGGTGCCAGTGTTCAATTAAACGAAAAAGAAAAAAACGTTTACCGCATTGTTTCGACCTATTTTATCGGCCTGTTCTGGCCTGATGCTATTCGTAATAAAACGAAAGTGCATTTTGATATAAAAGGGGACACGTTCACTGCGACACAAAGTGTTTTAGTAAAAAAAGGCTGGGAGGCGCTAGGCAAGGATAACATTGATGATGAAGACGCTGACGCTGATGATCAAACAGAAATGACAGGGTTTGATTTATCTACACTGAAATTTAACGATAATGGCGTATGCGAATCGTCCAGCGTAGACAAAAAACCGGCATTACCGCCGAAATATTTCACTGAATCATCGCTACTGGCCGCAATGACCAGGGCGGCAAAATTTATCGACGATCCTGTCCTGCGTAAATCCCTTGAAGCGAAAGACGCGGGGAGCACTGACCAGGGCAGTATCGGGACGGAAGCGACACGCGGAGGGATTCTGGAGAAGTTAGCGGCCAACACCGGCTTGATCTCTATCGAGAAAGAAAAAGGCTACTCAGAGCTGGTCTGGAAAACGACAAAGCAGGGGCAGGAGTTTTGCGCTGCACTCCCACAGGAGGTGGTTAAGCCCGATATTTCGGCTCTGTGGGCTGAAAAACAGGCCCAGATCAAGGCGGGAACACTGACTGTTACCGACTTTATTAAAGAGACAGATGCGTATATCAGCGGCTTGATCGGTGAGCTGGAAAAGAACGGTATCAATATCTCGTCAAATCAAACCCCTTGCCCCGTATGTGAGAAAGGGGATCTGCGTAAGAAGAAAGGCGCTAACGGATTCTTTTGGGGCTGCTCCTGTTATCCAGACTGCAAAACAACGTTCCCGGATAAAGACGGGAAGCCGGTCACAGAGAAACAAACTAATAGCGCTAATGCTAACCGTTTAGAGGTGCCTTGCCCTAACTGCGGTGGTGCTATTGCTGTCTCACCTAAGCGTTTTTCGTGCTGCGGTTGCAAATTTGGGATCTGGTCAATTATCGCTACTAAAAAAATTACGAACAATCAGGCCGAAACACTCATAAAGAAAGGGAAAACAGCGGTACTCAAGGGTTTTAAATCGAAAGAAGATAAGCCCTTTGACGCAGCGCTAGTGCTGAAAGATAAAAGCACCGGCGCAGTGACATTCGAGCTTGAGAAGAAGAAGAAATAGTGCGACTTCTTGGAAATAAGAGCGGCTGTAAGAATAGCGCGAAAGATAGCCTAGATAGAAAAATTGCTAACGGTCTTTCCTATCTATGTTGGCTCATCCTTTTTATAGCCTGCATCGTTGTATGGCTTAAATAGCGCGATTTACCCAGGGGACAAGACAAGTCCCCTGAATTGTTTTCGAATATTTCGCCACTATTGAGGAATAGCGTAATGGATAAATTTAGTGAAGAATTTATTAAGATAATCACCAAGCATATCGAAACTATCCCGGAAGATGAATATAAGCAACACACGGCACTCAGTGAACATGGTCAATCATTATATGCAGATAATACATGGCGAGGCTTTGCATGTCGGGCAACAAGAAGAGAATTAATCGAGCAAGCATGGTCAGTAAGTGCGATCAAACCTTGTAATTACATCAGTGTGTTTCGTAATGAAAAAACAGTCACGATTGGTCATATCGAAATGGATTTAGAAAGTGAACAAATTAATTCCCCTGTCTATTATTTTCCTGATCGCGGGATCTATGCTGCGGCCTGTGGTAACAGCCGTGTCTATGATGCGTGGCTTTCATGGCCTTGTTATCCTCATGGCTGGTAAGCCGAGCGGACGTTCTGGTAATTCCTCCGGTTCTGCCAGCTGTGCTGGACATACCGAAAGATTCAGTATTGTTGAATGAATGGTCGCGCCGGTCGCGGGCGCCAGCAACTGGCCAACGCCATCGAGCACGAACCAGGCAAGGCGGTGTTTTGTTGTAAAACAGATGGTTAGTAATTTACGGTCAAAAAAACGCGGCGTGAAAAAAATTGAACGAATCCATGTTCTATAAGGCCGCGCAAGTGGCTTTGTTACGCATCCCGTTGCGATAACCTGATGTTTGGGAGTTGCTTCATAACTTGATATATAACACAATCGTTATGCAATTTAGGTGTTATTAACAAGAGGTAATTATGCGTATTCCTATTGTCAAAATGGTGAATGATTACTATGAAGGTAATCGAGAAAAAGCAGCGAAAGCGGCAGGGATTAATACGGTTCAACAGTTTAATAATTTAGTTTCAAAGGGATATGAGGTTGCTAGATTAGATAATGGTGATTGGATCATGCTGACGAGCAAAACAAAAATTTTTAAAAAGGCATGAATAACGTTTGTCTTATATAACACAAGTGTTATAATTATCTCAAGTTAAACAAACAAGAGTTAATTATATGCGCTGCAAAAATAAACCGTTTGATATACCCAGCTTTCATGAATCAGTAAAAAAGGATTTCGAAGCTGGCTTGATCACATTGGAAGAAGCCGCTATTGAATTTTACAAGGGAAATTGGACGCATTTTGTAGACATCGAGTATACAAAGAAAATACTTGGTATTTAGATACTAAGTGGCCCCGCTACGACGGGGCATGTTCGATTTCACGAATATAATAAAGGCGGCAATGATGGCAAAAAAAATTTCCTCGATGTTGTGTATTGAACCCGGAGAATCAGTTTACTATTTCACCTCTGGTAGATCCTACCCGGTAAAGACTAATCGGGAAAATCTGAAACTACCGGGGGTTGATGTTATTGACGATGAAGGTGAATCTGTCTTTGTACGTCTGGAAAATTCCAGTCATGGTGATTTTAAGGTTGTTTATGAAGAATAAATGGATTGAAAGGCTAATTTACAGAATGTATTAATGGGGGATTAAATTCATGTCTCTAATTTTCAAATGTTTTTTGTATGCGTGTATTTCTATCTTTTTTTCTTTATTAATAGCCTTATGTATTTTATCCATCCATAAAAATACGGATAAAGAAAGAAATAAGAGCCTTATAGCTAATAAGAGCTATTGGGCCTCTTGTAAGTTAGTAGAGGTAAATATAAGAATAGATTGGCATTCTGCTGCGCAAAATAAATTGATTTGTGGTGATGTTATTGAAAATGTATCCAAAGCTGAATATGAGTTTGTTATGGAGCATGCTTCAAAGAACAAGATAAAATCAACTAAGGATGATTAATATGGATTTTAAAGAAAAAAAAGAAATGCACTTATACAGACTCAGGAAATGTAGTTCTAGAGATACTCTGGAAAAGGTTATTGAAGTCGGCGAAAGCAAGTATTCTAATGAAGATCTACAGGCGTTTAACTCCGCTGCGGATCATAGACTGGCTGAAATAATTATGGGCAGGCGTTATGACACAATCCCCCCAGCAGTCTGGACATTTGTAAGATAACGTTATCTGAACAAAATAATTTTTTGACGCGAACGCGGGCCTTGGCCCGCGTTTTTGTTTTGTGCGCCAGCTGGCCGTTGCGCCGGAGCCCCGCGTTCTACACATATCCACAATCCCCCGTCGCGTCGTTGCCGCCGCTTGCCGCTCCCGCTTAGCAGGATGGCTTGATGGCCCC
>NZ_FQWI01000010.1 GCF_900129615.1 Pectobacterium carotovorum
TCTATGCTATGGCGTACTTCATACTCAACAGCCCTATGACAAAAATTACGGCGTCGTAACCGATTGAAGTGCTTGACTGGCAACACGGTTACTCAACCGCCGCAGCTCCTTGACCTCTGGCTTTGAAGGCGTGAATTATGCCGCTGCGCGGTCCCATCGGCGTTCATGACCGCTAATCGAGCCGCCAGTGACGCGTTTACTCGCCCCATAAATGGGGCTCGCCCTTCGGGCCAGCACAAGTGCTGTTCAAAACCTCGTTGACGTTTTGTCCGACGCGGCACTGACTTTCGCGGCATCCATGCCGCTCACTCGGCGGTCAAGCCCACCGATGCATAATTTTTTACGCCTTTTATAGCAAATCCCACAAAGCATTCAGATGTCCTGACTTTGCCTTAGCCATCCTCACGCTTCAGTAACGTCAGCACTTCGTAGTGCGCCGTATGCGGGAACATATCGAACAGCTGTACGCGCAGCGCACGGTAATTCGCCAATTCCGTCATATCTTTCGCCATGCTTTCAGCGTTACAGCTGGAATAGAGAATATAGTCTGGTGCCATGCGGCTCAGGTAGGCACACAGTTCGCTGCCGATACCTCGGCGCGGCGGATTGACCAACACCAGATCGGGAATTTCCGCTTTAGCTGTCGCGAACTGCGTTGAATCCAGCGCCTGAAACTCCACCTGCTTCAACCCTAACTGTTCCGCAGAGCGACGCGCGCAGGCTATCGCCTCAGCGCTGATTTCAATGCCCGTCAGACGCATCTCAGGTGAAGCACAGTGCAGGCCAAAACCCCCTACCCCGCAAAACAGATCCCACATGCTAGTAATATCCAACTCTGCAACCCAATCGCGTGCTGTCGCATACAGCGCGGCTGCCACCTGTGGGTTCGTCTGGAAAAAGCTTTGCGGGCGAATATACAGCGGTACCTGATTGAATTGTTCAGCCAGCGCGGCAGCGTCACTCAGGATAATCTCCGTTTTCCCTTCCATAATGGCCTGATGTACAGGCTGGATATTGGCGGATATCACCTCAAGCTGAGGTAATTGCTGCTGTAGCCACGGCAATGCGGCACGCAACTGCGCAAGCTTCGTTTCTGAGCGCAAGACAAAACGCAGCATGAACGTACCGTGCTGCCTACTTTCTGTCAGCAGCAGGTATTTCAGTTCCCCGCGACGTCGAGCCACGTTATAAGGCGTCAGCCCTGCCCTTGCGATGAAGACTTTAAGCACGTCGAAAACCGGCGCAAAGCTGGACGGATAAAGCGGGCAATCGCAGAGATCCACCGCCGTTCCATCGCGATGCAGCATCCCCAGCAGCGGGCGTTCCACACTGCCGCTTACCACCATTTTGGCTTTATTACGAAATGCAGACTGCGCAGAAGGTTGCACGGGCAACCAGCGCTGCACGGCGTGAGGGTGCAGCAAACCTTCAAGATGCTGCTGCTTATCAGACAATTGCTGCGGGTAGGCTTTTTCCAACCATTGGCAGGAACGACAGGTTCCCGTGCTGTAGCGGGCACAATGCATAAAAATCTAACTATTAAAATAATACGGAATGCGAGGATTATATCACTCTGGCGGCGTCACCCTGCGACCTTTTACTGATTCATGGTGACGCCAGCAGCCAGATTAGCTCATAAGAGAGAAATGCCTACTTCTGCCGCGTAAAAAAACGCTTACTGCGTCGTGGCAAAAATAGTAAAACAATCACCAGAAGATCCGGGATCTTTTGCAACAGGAGCTGATGCAGCACGGCAGCATTGTTCTCTCCTGAGATATGAAATATCGCTGGCATAAGTTCACTGAGTGACGCTAGCAGCAGGTAACACACCACGACGGCCTGACAGGCCACATAACCCCATCGCCCCCAGTTCACTCCGGCCAAAACGGCAAAGCCACAGCGAATTTCAACGCCGACGATAATCAGCGATAGCAGTAACACCAGCGTTGAATCCCAGGCTTCCGCGTTGCTGCCAATCCAGCCGCTCAAATCGCTGAGCCCTAGCTCCCACACCAGCAGCAAAATCCCCAAAAAACGGGTGGCAATAATCGCAATCCCCGCCACCATCACTGGCACCGGGGCATAAACTTTGCGTTGTGTCATTTCCTTCTTCGTGTACAGAATTTCAACGCTCTCCCTTCATGTGGCATTTACTCGCCAAAAATACAGCACCAATATAGAATCCGATGCCAATATAAAACGTGATACTGATATAAAACAGCAACGCCCCCATACTCTGGCGGCGTTGCTGGAAATCTTCGCTAGGCTAACAAATTACGATGAGAAATCGAATCAGCCGCGTCTCGCTTTTTGCATATCACGATAGCGCTGCTTCTCTGCTCTCGCCATAAACCACCAGGCGATAAACCCAATAATACCAACGACTAACAATATCAGGGAAGCCAAGGCGTTAATTTGTGGATTAACGCCCATTCTGACGCTGGAGAACACCAGCATTGGTAACGTTGTCGAGCCGGGCCCAGCTACGAAGCTGGCGATAACCAGATCGTCCAGCGACAGCGTAAACGCCAGCAGCCAGCCGGAAAGCAGCGCGGGAGCTATCATCGGCACAGTGATGATGAAGAACACCTTGAGCGGATTCGCCCCCAGATCCATCGCTGCTTCTTCAATCGAACGATCAAGCTCACGCATGCGAGCGCTGATCACCACGGTGACATACGCGGTACAGAACGTGACGTGCGCCAGCCAGATAGTGAACATCCCTCGCTCTGCTGGCCACCCAATGGCATGCCCTAATGCAACAAAGAGCAACAACAGCGACAGGCCGGTAATCACATCCGGCATGACCAGCGGTGCCGTCAGCATAAAAGCAAACCCATTGGAGCCACGGAAACGGCCAAAACGCACCATGACCACGGCGGCGATCGTCCCAAGAATCACGGCCATCGTTGCCGAGGCGGCAGCAATCGTCAGGCTCAGGAGCACTGCGCTGATCATCGCCGTATTGTGGAACAGTTCGACGTACCAACGTGCTGACCAGCCAGCCCATACGGTCACCAGCTTGGAACTGTTGAACGAGTAGATCACCAGCATCAGCATCGGCGCATAGAGGAACGTAAAGCACAGCACCAAAATCACAATACGCCACGGTGAGCGAACGACAGGTAAATTATTCACGCTTCACCCTCCGCAGTTTTACTCTGATGTTTGTGGAACCAGATAATCGGCATAATCAACAGCAACAGCATGACGACGGCAACGGCAGATGCCACCGGCCAATCGCGGTTATTGAAGAATTCCTGCCACAGAATACGGCCAATCATGATGCTGTCCGGACCGCCGAGCAGTTCTGGAATCACGTACTCCCCCACCGCAGGGATGAAGACCAGCATAGAGCCCGCAATAATTCCGCCTTTCGTTAAGGGGACGATCACGCTGAAGAAGGTTCTTAGCGGTCGCGCGCCCAGATCCAACGACGCTTCCACTAACGAATAGTCCAGACGCATCAACGCGGTATAGATCGGCAACACCATAAACGGCAGATAGGAATACACAACGCCGATATAAACCGCCAAATTGGTGTGCAGAATGACCAGCGGTTCATCGATCACACCCAGCCACAGCAGAAAGTTATTCAGGATTCCGTTATTTTTCAGAATCCCCATCCAGGCGTAGACGCGAATCAGGAATGATGTCCACGATGGAAGAATCACCAGCAACAACAGGATATTACGCGTTGACGGTTTACTGTGCGCCACCGCCCAAGCTAGCGGATAGCCGATAAGCAAGCAGCACAGCGTCGACACGGCAGCAACCTGAAGCGATTGCATATAGGCATCGAAATACAGCGGATCGTCCAATAAATGCAGGTAGTTCCCAAGGTTCAGGGAAATATCCAACTTGCCGTCCAGCCACGAAACCAGATCGGTATAAGGCGGGATCGCCCGCGCCATCTCTGCAAGACTGATTTTGAACACGATCAGGAACGGCAGCATAAACAGCAGCAGCAGCCACAGATACGGCAGCGCGATGACCAGCTTGCGCCCATGTTTTTGACGCCAGCGCGCCATCAACACACGGAGCCAGAATCTAGCCTTGCCCGGTGGTTCCGCCGTGTTATGTTCGGGAAATGAAGTCATGGTTTTCTTCCTCGCTACACCGTCAGAACCACACAGCTATCCGCATCCCAACACAGCCGGACCTCATCTCCACAGGTCGGCGTGCCTTTGCGATAGCGGTAGGCATTTTGTAACTGCGCGCTGATAGTTTGCCCGCTGTTGAGTCTGACGTGGTAAATCGACAAGTCGCCCAGATAAGCGATATGCACCACTTCCCCTACCGCGAAGTTACAACCGTCGGCCGGAACCTCTTCGCACAGCATGATTTTCTCAGGACGCAACGCGATGTAGACCGGAACGCCATCGACCACCGAGACATCCGAATCCACCTTCAGCGGATGCACCAGTCCGGGGCTTTTAATGATCAGCGCATCGTCCTGACGTTCCTGCAAGATCCCTTCAAACATATTGACTGAGCCGATGAACTCCGCGCTGAAACGCGTGTTCGGGTGTTCATAAATCTCTTCCGGTTCGCCAATCTGTACGAATTTACCGCGATTCATAATGGCAATACGACCCGCCATGGTCATGGCTTCTTCCTGATCGTGCGTCACCATCACGCAGGTCACGCCCACACGTTCCAGAATATCGACGACTTCAAGCTGCATGCGGTCGCGCAATTTTTTGTCCAGCGCCCCCATCGGTTCGTCCAGCAGCAGAAGTTTGGGACGCTTCGCCAGACTACGAGCCAACGCAACACGCTGACGCTGGCCGCCGGAAAGCTGATGCGGTTTACGATTGGCGAACTCTTGCATGTGCACCAGCGATAACATCTCTTCCACACGATCTTTAATTTCTGCGCGCGGTAGCTTGTCCTGCTTCAGACCAAACGCGATATTCTTTTCCACCGTCATATGTGGGAACAGCGCATAAGACTGGAACATCATATTAATGGGACGCTGGTAAGGCGGCACCAATGACAAATCCTGACCATCCAGAACAATCTGCCCCTGCGTGGGAAGCTCAAAACCTGCCAGCATGCGCAACAGCGTGGATTTCCCACAGCCAGAGGCACCCAGCAGAGCAAAAATTTCGCCTTTATAAATCGTCAGACTGACATCATCGACGGCGGCCTGACCATCGAAAGACTTCGTCAGGTTACGCACTTCCAGCAGCGGCGTGGCCGCTTTTTGAGGTTTTGATTGAGGGCGGGGGATCGCGTCATTCACTTCGCATTGCTCTCCGGCAAAAGCAGAACAAGTCACACCGTGGATGCCGCCATTCAGGGCTTTTGCATTCAGCGGTGTGACACAATATAGAGAACGAACAGGCGGGTTAGCCGCCTGTTCGCCACATTTTATACCCATCCATTCTCAGGTTGCTGAGACCAGCAACCGTCAAGCGCGTGGGTAACGATTCAGATCCAAGAGGCTACTTGCCGCTTTTAACCTTAGTCCATGCGCGAGTACGCGTACGGTCAATCTGAGGAGATTGCACTTTGAGCGTAAACAGTTTGGCACGCACATCCGCTGGCGGATAAACGCCTGGGTTATTACGAATTTCTTCGTTCACCAACGGTAAGGAAGCCAGATTACCGCTCGCGTAATATACGTGGTTACTGATTTCAGCCATCACTTCTGGCTTCATCAGGTAATCCAGAAACGCATAGGCTTCATCCAGATTTTTAGCATCTTTCGGAATGGCGAGAACGTCAAAGAATGCCAGCGCGCCTTCTTTTGGAATGCTGTACTGGATATTCACGCCGTTCTTCGCTTCTTTCGCACGATTCCCTGCCTGCAAAATGTCACCCGCCCAGCCTACCGCGACGCAGATATCGCCGTTTGCCAGATCGTTAATGTATTGCGACGAATGGAAGTAGCGAATGTTCGGACGCAGTTTCAGCAGCAGATCGGTCGCAGAGGTGGTGTAATCACCCGGCTTGGTGCTGTTCGGATCTTTACCCTGATAGTTCAGCACGGTTGCAAAGATCTCTTCCGGTGCATCCAGGAAGGAGACACCACAGCTTTTCAGCTTTTCCAGATTTTCTGGCTTCAGCACCAAATCCCAGCTGTTAACCGGTGCATCAGCACCCAGCGCGGCTTTCACTTTCTCAACGTTATAGCCGATGCCCGTGGTCGCCCACAGGTAAGGCAGGGCATATTTATTGTCTGGATCGTGCTGTGCGATCAACTTCATCAGCTCAGGATCCAGATTTTTGTAATTCGGCAGTTTGCTCTTGTCTAATGGCTGAAAAACTCCCGCAGAGAGCTGGCGCTCCAGGAAGCTAGCAGAAGGCACGACCAGATCAAAACCCGTGCTGCCCGCCATGAGTTTGCCTTCCAACACTTCGTTGGAGTCAAACACGTCATAGACGACCTTAATACCGGTTTCTTTCTGGAAATTGGCTAACGTGTTCGGTGCGATATAGTCGGACCAGTTATAAACATGCAGCGTTTTCTCTTCCGCAGATGCGGTGACGGACGCGGCCATCAGCAAGCCGGTAACAACACCCGATAGCCATTTTTTACGTTGGGTGAACATCCGTTCCTTCCTCCATACAAGGGGTGATTCATGGGAGTTAATCTGTATCGTTCCGATACAAAATATGTCCTGCCGCGCTATCCAACCGGTGAATGAGTATGCACCGATTTTTATTCGCTCAGACACAGACATAGCCCTGATTTCGCTGTCTGTGTCTTACAGGAATAAAGCATAACCCCACAACATCGTGCGCACCATACTTGAACGTAAAAAATGGGTTTTAACGATTATTTATTCACATTTTATCGATGTGATGAAGGCGTTTGGCGGCAAACAAAGTGAAATATCTGGCAATAATGCGAAATAAGCAGAATAAATGACGCCGAAAGGAAAATAAGTAAAACCAATTGCTGCCGTTGGCAGCAACCGTATCAATGCAGATGTGAGGTGGTGACTCTGGCAGCAGAGCCCTCTTCTTCCTCGCCGATAAACAGCAGATTATTAGCACTGGCCTCAAGAATCACCATTGAGATCTGCTCTTCGGACTGCTGCATGAAATGTCTGAATTGTTCCAGCGTCATGCCGGCAGCCACACTGAATGACTGGCAGACGATCAGCTTCGGCAGGTTATCGTCCTGAACGTCGATAAACGCCTTGACGGTCAACGAACTGGCATTGATTTGGCTCAGGTCGCCGACCAGAGGAATCAACGCGCTGGGCTTCACTTCGGCAAGTGCGGAAAACAGGATTACGTTATCTACCAGATCAACTTTCGCATCGAACACGCCATCAAAATTTTGCATATGAGGAAGATGGAGCGCCTGACAGGAATCACATTCGAAATACAGAATATTCAGTTGATCCAGCCACCGCCGTAGCATAGCCAAATCCGGGACGATGAGTGAATCCATCATATTTGCCTCATACCTGTCGCCGTAAAGACAGCGTTGTGAAAAGAGAGCACCGCTCACTCAGGAACGATGTTAAAACAGAAGCCGCCTTAAAACAGAAACGCGGTTAAAAACGGCCCATAGCTTACGGAATATTGCGCGACGATGCCATGATAAAAGCGCCCCACCACCCGCTTTCCTCGTTCCGCTGCACGGTGACACGCCGGAGAGCGCCGCTGTCCGGTGCCTATGCGCCAATAAGCAACACCGTATTTTACGGCGCGGTCCCTGTTTCAGAAAGCTAACTTTTACTTATTGTTGTCGATATTGCGAAGCGCCTCAGGGTATTTTGCTCAATAAACTCAATCATCATGTCGGCAATATCGAGTCCGGTCGTCGTTTCAATCCCTTCCAGCCCCGGCGAGGCGTTGACTTCCATCACCAGCGGCCCCCTATCGGCACGCAAAATATCGACGCCTGCAACATTCAGCCCCAGCGTTTTTGTCGCCTTGATGGCGATCGCACGCTCCTTCGCCGTAATCTTCACTTTATTCGCTGACCCGCCGCGATGCAGGTTTGAACGGAATTCCCCCGCTTTCGCCTGTCGCTCAATTGCTGCAACAACCCGGTTGCCGATCACAAAACAGCGGATATCTTTACCCTGCGCTTCATGCACGTATTCCTGCACCAGGATGTGCGCATTCAGCCCGCGAAAGGCATCAATCACGCTTTCCGCCGCCTGTCGCGTCTCGGCCAATACCACACCGATTCCCTGTGTACCTTCCACCAGTTTTACGACCAGCGGCGCACCGCCCACCATCGCAATCAGATCGCCGGTATCATCCGGTGAGTGAGCAAATCCGGTGATAGGCAAATCAATTCCTTCGCGGGCAAGCAGTTGCAGCGAATGCAGTTTGTCGCGGGCGCGAATGATGGCGACAGAATTATTCAGCGGGTAGCTGCCCAGCATTTCAAACTGGCGCAATACCGCCGTACCATAAAACGTGATCTGTGAACCGATACGCGGAATAACCGCATCAAATTTATCCAGCCGACGCCCGCGGTAATGCACCGACGGCGCCGCCGAATTGATATTCATGTAGCAGGAAAGCGGGTCAATAATCTCAATGCTGTGCTTGCGCGCCTCAGCCGCTTCACGCAGGCGTTTGCAGGAATATAACGCCCCATCACGAGACAGAATGGCTATCTTCATAAATATCCTACGGATACTAGCGTATCGCCCATCCTTGTTGATGTAAGTAGTCCAGCATAAAGGGACGTAACTCTTTTTTCAGCGTCCGTTCCACGTGCTCACTCCAGCTTTCACGACGACTACCGGTACGTTGTAGATAATATTCCACCATTTGCTGATCGTATTGCGCCAGCACATCGCGGTTGAGTGGCTGATAGACATTTTCATGCAGCAGCATAGCGGTTGGCATGCGCGGTTTTAGCATGGGTTCCGCGTCCGGGTGCCCCAGACACAGGCCAAACAACGGCAGAACTAACGTTGGCAGTTGCAACAGCTGCGTCACGTCAGCAATTCGATTGCGGATCCCGCCGATAAATACCCCGCCCAATCCCAATGATTCGGCGGCAACCAGCGCATTCTGCGCCATGATAGCGGTATCGACGCAGCCAATCAGCAATTGCTCCGCCAGCCCAGTTTCTGCCTGTGGGAAGATCGCCACATGCCGATGGAAATCGGCACAAAAGACCCAAAATTCCGCCGCCTGTGCCACATAGCCTTGCTCACCGGTATAATGAACGAGCGTTTCCCGCACGGCAGGATCGGTAATACGGATAATTGAGCTGCATTGTAAAAAGCTGGAGCTGGACGCACTTTGTGCGGAGGTAATGATGGCGTGGCGTTGCTCATCCGTTATGGCCTGAGACGTAAATGCGCGAATAGAACGGTGGCGCTGTAGCAAATCAATCATTGGTGTCACACTGGCATCCTTCAGTCGGTAAAGTACATCTCATAGGCAGCTTGAAGTATGACGAGATTATATCGTAGCTCAGGCGGAATCTGCATTACCTCACCACCTAATAGCTTCAGCAAATCGTTGTAACAGGTAATGACTACTTTTTTTCATCAATGAATGCGGGCATAGTATTGATAAATTTCGGTATAGTAGCGCGATTCGCAGTAACCTCATTGACCGTAACACTTTTAGCCGTGACCTTGTCTGTAATAGGCGTCACGCTATCCGTTTCAAGAATGAGAACATTTTTCTAATTTTACAAAGGAGTTTACATGTTCGCTGTAATTTTCGGGCGCCCAGCTTGCCCTTATTGTGTACGTGCGAAAGAACTGGCAGAGAAACTGGCCGAGCAACGTGATGACTTCAGCTTTCGCTATGTAGACATCCACGCAGAAGGCATCTCGAAAGAAGATTTGTCCAAGACGGTTGGAAAGCCGGTTGAAACCGTACCGCAGATTTTTCTGGATGAAAAACACATCGGCGGCTGCACTGATTTTGAAGCCTATGCCAAAGAGCACCTGGCCCTGTTCCAGTCATAATCATCAAGCTGACAAAACAGTAGATCATCAAACTGACAAAACAAGCGCGGAGACCGTCCGCGCTTTTTTATAGGTTCAGAATAGAACCCTCTCAACGAAGATAGCGTCGATACAGACTCCGCAAACACAGCACGCCCATTGCTCCCAGTACGCACCAAAAGACCGCGCTCATTACGTAGGCCAGTTCTTGCCAGAAAGAACGCATCGGCGTATTCCACAAGTGGAGCACCAACAAGCATACGGGCATTGCCGCCAGCGCGCCAAACAGCGGGTAAAGCAGGCGACCGCGCGCAGAAAGAAAACAGGCCACCATGCCAGGCAGCAGAAAAAGCAACATTCCTGGACTACCGCGTAGCCCATCACTCACCGCAACCTCTGACACCTCAATCTTTTGACTCAGAAACACGACGGTGAACAATAAAAAACAGCAGGTCGCACCGACCCAGCCTTTATTTCTTGCCATAAATCGCCCCCACTCAATATGCCTCCCAACCTGCATCAACCAGATACCGAAAATATGCGGCATGGTAAAAATGATTGGTGTATCTATTCCCCGATATGAAAAACATGAGGCTTCGCTACGATTTATTCGACACGCGGGCTGTCCACAGGAAAAGACGATAACCCAACGTATTTCTTCAACAGCGGCACCACAATCATTAAATTAAACAATAATTACACTGAACAATTTTTATCGGATAAATTATACTGAACGAGGCTAATTCCTTTCAGCTGACGCGTATTGATACCGTCACGGGAATTCATGCATTTCATGGCTAAATCTAGCCGCTATAATGAATAACATCAAGAACTTACTGGTAAACAACAAGTTACATTCCATGAATATAAACGTCGCTGATTTGTTAAATGGGAATTACATTCTACTTTTATTCGTGGTTCTTTCATTAGGACTCTGCCTGGGGAAATTGCGCCTCGGGCCAGTACAACTCGGTAATTCCATTGGAGTTTTAGTTGTTTCTTTATTACTCGGCCAACAGCATTTTTCGATTAATACCGAAGCGCTGAGCCTCGGTTTTATGTTATTTATTTTTTGCGTGGGCGTGGAAGCTGGGCCGAATTTCTTTTCTATTTTCTTCCGCGACGGAAAGAATTATTTCATGCTGGCGCTGGTGATGGTCGGCAGCGCCATGTTACTGGCGTTAGGCTTAGGCAAATTCTTTGGTTGGGGAATTGGCCTGACGGCGGGGATGCTGGCCGGCTCTATGACCTCAACGCCGGTACTGGTCGGGGCTGGCGATACGCTGCGCAATACCGCCAGCTTGGGTAACCAGCTCGGTATTGAGCAAGATCACCTGAGTCTGGGCTATGCGCTGACGTATCTGGTCGGTCTGGTCAGCCTCATTTTTGGCGCACGCTACCTGCCCAAACTCCAGCATCAGGATTTACCCACCAGCGCTCAACAGATTGCACGCGAGCGCGGATTAGACCCGGACAGCCAGAGAAAAGTCTATCTACCGGTGATTCGCGCCTATCGCGTCGGGCCGGAACTGGTTGATTGGGCGGACGGCAAGAATTTGCGCGAGCTGGGGATCTATCGACAAACTGGCTGCTACATCGAACGCATCCGACGCAACGGAATTCTGGCCAACCCTGATGGTGACGCCGTCTTGCAAATCGGCGATGAGATCGCGCTGGTCGGCTATCCTGATGCCCATTCCCGCCTGAATTCCAATTTCCGCGATGGCAAGGAAGTTTTCGACCGCGATTTGCTGGACATGCGCATCGTGACGGAAGAGATCGTCGTCAAGAACCACAATGCCGTCGGCAAACGCCTGAGCCAATTGAAGCTGACCGATCACGGCTGTTTTCTTAACCGCATTGTCCGCAGCCAGATTGAAATGCCGATTGACGATAACGTCGTCCTGAATAAAGGCGATGTCTTGCAGGTCAGCGGTGATGCAAGACGGGTAAAAAGCATTGCGGATAGGATCGGGTTCATTTCTATTCATAGTCAGGTCACCGATCTGCTCGCCTTCTGCGCCTTTTTCGTCATCGGCGTGATGGTCGGGCTGATCACCATCCAGTTCAGTAACTTCACCTTTGGCATCGGTAACGCGGCTGGATTACTGTTCGCTGGTATCATGCTGGGGTTCCTGCGCGCCAACCACCCGACCTTCGGCTATATTCCGCAAGGCGCACTTAACATGGTCAAAGAATTCGGCCTGATGGTTTTTATGGCGGGCGTTGGTCTGAGTGCAGGTAGCACCATCAACAGCAGTCTGGGAGAAGTCGGTATCCAGATGCTAGCTTCAGGACTGATTGTTAGTCTGCTGCCAGTGGTGATTTGTTTTCTGTTTGGTGCGTATGTGCTGAAAATGAACCGTGCACTGTTGTTTGGTGCCATGATGGGGGCACGAACTTGCGCCCCCGCAATGGAAATTATCAGCGATACGGCACGCAGTAACATCCCTGCGCTCGGCTATGCAGGTACCTATGCCATCGCTAACGTGCTACTCACCTTAGCGGGCTCACTTATCGTGGTTATCTGGCCTGAACTGCCCGGCTGAAAAAATGTAAAAAATCGTCATATTATTTTTTAAAAGCCAGAACTTTTTCTTTGCTCTAAAGTCTGAATAAGTGCCACTGCTTTTCTTTGATTCCCCTTATTGAGGAGCCCATCGTTCCCGCCTTTCAGGTTCAAGAACGATGGGCGTTTTCTTTTCTGTTTCATACGATTCAAACCCCTCCACCTTTTCATTCTCCCTATCGTCGGTATCACATTTACTTCATTTTTTGTTATTAACATAACAAAATTTAATTTTATTGTTATTTTTGTGACATTAAAATTATTGAGTGTCATAATCACGCTATCTGATTTCTAATCGATACCCTAAATAATTCGAGTTGCGTGAAGGCGGCAACCGCGCGAATCCCCAGGAGCTTACACAAGTAAGTGACTGGGGTAAGTAAGGGCTGCCAACGCACAAGCAGCTTGAAGTATGACGGGTATACATCTCCAAGGATTTGCCATGACTGACTACGCACGCTATATCGACCACACCCTGTTGGCAGCCAATGCCACCGAACAGCAAATCGCCACTCTGTGCGATGAAGCGATCGCTCACCGTTTTTATGCCGTCTGTGTTAACTCAGGTTACGTTCCTTTAGTGGCCGAAAAGCTGAAAGGCACTGAAGTACAGGTATGCTCGGTTATCGGTTTCCCTCTTGGTGCAGGCCTGACATCCAGCAAGGCTTTTGAAGCGAAAGCGGCGATTGATGTCGGTGCTCAGGAAATCGATATGGTGATTAACGTTGGCTGGCTGAAAAGCGGGAATATTGCCGCCGTCAAAGCAGATATTCAGGCCGTGCGTGAGGTTTGCGCCGCTATACCGTTGAAGGTAATATTGGAAACCTGTCTGCTTGATGACGAACAGATTGTCATGGTGTGTGAGATGTGTCGTCAGTTGGATGTCACGTTCGTCAAAACGTCTACCGGTTTCAGTACGGGTGGCGCACGTGAAGAACACGTTCGACTGATGCGTAGCACCGTCGGCAGCGAGATGGGTGTCAAAGCATCCGGCGCGGTTCGCGATCGCCAAACGGCACAGCGTATGATTGAAGCAGGTGCCACGCGTATCGGCACTAGCTCAGGCGTCGCTATCGTTTCAGGTGAAACAGCCGCAGCAGGAAACTACTAACAACAAAAATAGCTTACTAGCAGGGAATTTTATGGAAACGCGGCGCGACGAACGAATCGGCAGACTGGCTCAGGCATTAAAGAAAACCGATAAACTCCATCTTAAAGACGCCGCACAGCTACTCGGCGTGTCCGAGATGACCGTGCGCCGCGATCTGAATGCAGATTCCACCAGCGTCATGCTGCTCGGCGGCTACGTTGTTAGCGACCTGAAGAATAACGGTGTCACGAATTATTTTGTCTCCGACCAGCAGAGCAAGCACGTAAGAGAGAAGCAGGCTATCGGTACCGCCGCTGCCTATCTGGTGGAAGCAAACGATACCGTTTTTTTCGACTGTGGCACCACGATTCCCTTCATCATCGATGCCATTCCTGATGAATTATCCTTTACCGCGATTTGTTATTCTCTGAACACGTTTTTAGCGCTACAGGAAAAAAAGGCGTGCAGAGTGATTTTGTGCGGCGGGGAATACCATCCAGATAACGCGATTTTTACCCCGCTCAACCAGCGAAGTGAGCTGGACAACATCTGCCCGAATAAAGCCTTTATCTCTGCGGCAGGTATCGAACTGACTGCGGGTGCCACCTGCTTTAACTTTGCTGAACTGGGCATGAAGCAACGCGCGATGGCGACCGCGCAGCGAATTATTATGGTGGCGGATAGCAGCAAATTCGGTCAGATCAAACGCGCCTGTATCGGCCCGATGACGCTGTTTGATACGGTCATTTCCGACTGCGCCCCGAGCGAATCCTACTTACGCTATTTTTCCAACAACGGCATTCAGCTCATCCACCCAGGGAATTAGAGTCTGTCCCAGTAGGCGTTATTGGTGCAGCCAGTTTGGACACGGACAGCGCGCAGAAACCGGAGCGTACACGTAGTACGTGAGGATTTCGAGCACTGCCCAGGTTCAAAATGGCAAATAAAATAGCCCTAATGAGGTAGGCTCTTAGCCGAATAGCCCACCGAACCACTGCTGCACCTTCATCATAACCGTATCCCAGAGGCGGCTAAAGAAACCGGCCTCTGGAATATCATCCATCGCGACCAGTTCGCGCTGTCCGATGCTCTTGCCGTCCAGTTGGAAGTCGATAGTGCCGACAACCTGATTCTTGGTTAGCGGTGCGGAAAGCTGCGGCTGATTGAGCGTAAAGCTGGCTTTCAGGTTCTTCATTTGTCCTTTCGGGATGGTCAGCGCAGCATCCTGTGCGACGCCAAGCCGTGCCTCTTTCTCAGTACCAAACCAGACCCGCTGCGTGGTAAAAGGCGCATCCGTCTTGATAGGCGTTACCGTTTCGAAAAAGCGGAAGCCCCAGGTGAGCAGTTTTTCACTTTCACGGAAGCGAATGGCATCCGTTTGCGCCCCCAACACCACGGAAATCAGGCGCATATTACCTTCGGTGGCCGAGGCCACCAGATTGTGCCCCGCTCCGTTGGTATGGCCAGTTTTCACACCGTCTACATTCAGGTTAGTGCTCCACAGCAGACGGTTACGGTTAGGCTGGCGAATGTTATTGAAGGTGAACTCTTTTTCCTTGTGCAACGCGTATTCTTCTGGCACATCGCGAATCAGCGCCTGCCCTAATAGCGCCATATCGCGCGCGGTGCTGTACTGCCCCGGCGCATCGAGCCCGTGCACAGTAAGAAAATTCGTATTCGTCAGGTTAAGCGCCTTCGCATAATTGTTCATCAGGCTAACGAACGCATCCTGACTACCCGCGACGTAATCCGCCAGCGCGATACTGGCATCATTGCCTGACTGAATGACAATGCCTTTATTTAACTCAGAAACAGGGATGCGGTCGCCCGGCTTAAGGAACATCAGCGACGAACCGCGTAGCGCCGGATTGCCGGTTGCCCAGGCATCTTTTCCGACGGTCACTTCATCCGTCGGACGAATTTTACCGGATTTGATCGCCTGCCCAATCACATAGCTCGCCATAATTTTTGTCAGGCTGGCAGGGTCAAGGCGCTCATCGGCATTGCTTTCCGCCAGCACTTTACCGCTGTGGTGATCGATCAGGATATAGGCTTTGGCATCAATTTGCGGCACCGCTGGCAACTGTTCCGCATAGGTGAATGGCACTAAACCAACAAGCAATACCGTACCTACAGAGAAAGACGTGAGTCTGGTCAGGAAAGGAGTTGTTTTCATGAGTTCGCCGCGATATCCATCAGTCGTTAAAAATTCTTAATTTTCAATATGTTTTGAAAACTTTAGTAACATACAAAGGTAACGCGTCATCTGTGGGATGAAAACCGTTCATTCTGTAA
This sequence comes from Pectobacterium carotovorum, assembly GCF_900129615.1. Lineage (GTDB taxonomy): Bacteria > Pseudomonadota > Gammaproteobacteria > Enterobacterales > Enterobacteriaceae > Pectobacterium > Pectobacterium carotovorum. The sequence goes on from NZ_FQWI01000010.1 coordinate 15,848, forward strand.
AGATAGTCAAAGAAATGAAAGTTTCTAAAAAAAGGCAGATAAAAAAATGACTTAGGGAAAAATAAGGAATGTCTGAAAATGCAGACGGCAAGACTACCAGAAAAATAGCGGATAGCACGAGGGACATGGCAGCACAGACGCCCTCGTGCCCAGCGGTTGGAAATACCCTTAGCGACGTTCGCGCTTATCTGCGCGTTTTGACAGCCAGTCACCCAGCGTCTGTACCACCTGCACCAGAATAACCAGCGCAATAACGGTAATCACCATCACCTCGGTTTCATAGCGGTAATAACCGAAGCGGATCGCCAAATCACCCACCCCGCCGCCGCCGACAATGCCCGCCATCGCCGAATAACCGATGAGGCTCACCAGAGTAATCGTCAGGCCACGCAATAGTCCCGCTTTCGCCTCTGGCAGCAGCACCGTGCCGATAATACGCATCGGGCTGGCTCCAAACGCTTCGGCCGCTTCCACGATACCGGGATCGATTTCACGCAGCGCGCTATCCACCAGACGCGCATAAAACGCGATCGCGGCGACCGACATTGGCACCGCCGCCGCCACAGGCCCAATCGTATTCCCCAAGAGACACTGCGTCAGCGGCAACAGCAAGACCAGCAGAATCACGAAGGGAATAGAACGGATAATATTCACCAGCACCGTGCCAAACAGATAGACGGCGCGGTTTTGCCAGAACAGGTTTCTATCGGTGACGTAAATCAGCAGCCCCAGCGGCAAACCGCCGATCACAGCAAGCAGCGTGGAAATCCCCACCATCTGGAACGTTTCGCCGAACGCCGCGACCAGATCGATCCATAAATCAGCCATGCAGCACCTCCACCTTCGCCGTTCTTACCTGAATATGTTCCACCGCTTCCGTCACTTTTACGGGGTCGGATGGATGGGTTAATAGCGCCACGAGTATGCCTAGCGCACGGTTGCCGATGTATTCGATCTTACCGTGCAAGATATTAACCGACACGCCAAAGCGCGTTGCAACATCCGACAGCACGGGTTGCTCCGCCGATTCGCCAACAAACAGAATCTTCAGTAATGTGCCCTGTAACCCCTCCAGCAAGCGGGGTGGCAACGCGAGATCGAGCGTATGGGACACCAGTTGACGGGTAAACGCGTGCTGCGGCGTCGCGAAGATATCGAAAACATCGCCCTCTTCCACAACCCGACCACCCGTCATCACCGCAACCCGATCGCAAACAGCCTTAATCACGCTCATCTCATGAGAAATCAGCACGATGGTAATGCCCAGTTTCTCGTTAATCTCTTTCAGCAGCGCCAGAATAGCGGCTGAGGTTTCCAGATCGAGTGCCGAGGTCGGCTCATCACACAACAACACTTCGGGATCGTTGGCAATGGCTCTGGCGATGCCCACGCGCTGTTTCTGACCGCCGCTGAGCTGCGCCGGATAAGACAACGCTTTATCCGTCAACCCTACCAGATTCAGGATTTCCGGCACGCGCGCTGCAATATCCGCACTGGATTTCCCAGCGGCTTTCAGGCTGAACGCCACGTTTTCTGCCACGGTACGCGTCTGCATCAGGTTGAAATGCTGAAATATCATGCCAATTTTTTGCCGCTGTTCTCGCAGCGGTTGCCCAGCTAATTCGCTGATGAGCACGCCATTGACGAGCACCCGGCCTGACGTCGGGCGCTGCAAGAGATTGATAGTCCGCAGCAGCGTGCTTTTCCCCGCGCCACTGGTACCGACAATCCCGTAAACTTCACCACGCGAGATGTGCAACGACACGTTGTCTACTGCGCGGTTTTCTGGCTGCTTCCCGTGCAAGAAGTCAACACTAACCCCTTCTAACTGGATCATTATCCGCAAACTCCTGGCCTGAGCGGAAAAGAAGAAAGCCGGTCATAGACCGGCCAAAGGATATTTTGTGTAGCCTGAAACTTACTGTGCGGGCGCTGGCGTTTTCGCCTGCATCCACTCTGGTTTCTGGAATTGGCTATACATCAACGCGGGATCGTTGATCACCGCAGCATACGCGGGTGATTCCACAATCGCTTTGGTCTCTTTAACAAACGGTTTATCGAGATCGTCGGTACGCACAGCAATAATATTCTTCAGGTTCTCATCCAGCGTTTCCAGCTTGATGGCCGATGACAGTTTCATCCCAGACGCCAGCGCGAAATTACCATTCACCAGCGATGCCGTTACGCTATCCAGCGTTCGGGGCAATTGTGCCGCTTCCATCGGTTTGAAGACCAACCCACGCGGGTTTTCAAGAATATCTTTCTCAGACGCTTTGGTCGGATCGATATCCGCTTTAATGGTAACCAGCCCTATCGATTGCAGGAAACGCAGGCCGCGCGCCAGATTGGTCGCGTCATTAGAGAGCGTGACCACATCTCCTTTTTTCAGCTCATCCAGCGATTTGATTTTCTTCGAGTAGAAGCCCATGCTGGCTGTCGGCACGGTAATCAGCGGGGAAATTTTTAACCCTTTATCGGCGGCGAATTTTTCCAGATACAGCGTATGCTGGAAGAGGTTGGCATCAATACTGCCGTTGGCCAGCGCCAGATTAGGCTGAACGTAATCACTAAATTCACGCACGACGACCTTGTAGCCTTTTTTCACCAGCTCAGGTTTGATGGCCAGATTCACCATGTCGCCATACGGCCCGGGGGCTACGCCAAACGTGATCGTCTGTGGATCGCTGCTGGCAATGGCCAGTTGCATACCGGCAGCAAGCAGTGTGATGCCCAGCACGGCGCGAACAGAATGCGTCAATGTCATTGTGTAACTTTCCTGTCTGAATGTAACTTGCTGTCATTATTAAGAATGGCGGGTTAAATCATAAAGACTAAAAAGGCATATCATTATTTCTCATCGGCTGTCGCGGATAACCGAGACAGGCTTCACGAAGAAAGGGGGCAGTATGATAACGATTTGGGGTCGTGATAATTCGACCAACGTAAAGAAGGTCCTATGGTGTGCAGAAGAACTGGCGTTGCCTTATCAGCATATTGCAGCGGGCGGACAATTCGGTCTCAACCATGAGGCCGATTATCTGGCGATGAACCCTAATGGCCTCATCCCCTGCTTGCGGGACGGCGATCTGGTGCTGTGGGAATCCAACACCATCGTACGTTATCTGGCGGCACAGTATGGTCAGGATTCGCTGTACATTGCAGACGCGAGCAAACGCGCAAGTGCCGAGAAGTGGATGGACTGGGCCACCTCCTTCGCCGTCTCTTTCGGGCCGGTGTTCATTAATATGGTGCGCGTTGCGCCAGAAAAACGCGATATGGCGTTAGTACAGAAAGGCATCGCCGAATGCGAACGTCTGTTCGATATAGTCGATACCGTTCTGGCTAATCAGCCGTGGCTATCCGGCGAACAGTTTGGCGTTGGCGATATTCCGCTGGGCTGCATTGCTTACGGCTGGCTGAATATGCCGATTGAACAACAGTCGCATCCTCATCTGGAACGCTGGTATCAGCAACTCACCGAACGCCCGGCGTATCAGAAGCACGTCATGATTCCGCTGTCTTAAGTAAAACAGGCACCGCAAGGTGCCTGATTTATTACTCCAACCCGACTTTCAGCAATTTGCCATTGTCGTGATCGGTCAGCAGATAGAGGTAGCCGTCCGGCCCCAGTCTTACGTCGCGTATACGTTCGCCGCGGTCGCCCAGCAAGCGCTCTTGGGAAGCCACCTTATCGCCATCAAGCGTCAGACGAATCAGGTTCTTTTCTGCCAGCGCGCCGATAAAGACGGAATTTTTCCACTGCGGGAAACGATCGCTATTATAGAAGGCCATTCCACTGATGCCCGGTGATTTTTCCCAGTAAAAATCGGGGTTCACCATCCCGGCGATCTCTTTTCCTTTCGCTTCTGGAATCTTCAGCCCGGAATAGTTAATGCCGTGTGTCGCAATCGGCCAGCCGTAATTTTCGCCCGCTTTGGGAATATTGATTTCATCGCCGCCTTTCGGACCGTGTTCATTTTCCCACAGCGCGCCAGACCACGGATTAATCGCTAATCCCTGCGGGTTACGATGTCCGTAAGACCAGATTTCTGGTCGTGCGTTAGGCGTATTCACAAACGGGTTATCGGACGGCACTTTACCCTCAGTGGTCAAACGAACAATTTTGCCCTGTAATTTATCCAGATCTTGTGCTGTCGGACGCTCGTTATTTTCACCCAGCGCAATAAACAGATGCCCTTGTCGATCAAAGGCCAGCTTGCCGCCGAAATGGTTACCCGTCGACAGCTTCGGTTCCTGACGGAAGAAGACCGTGAAATTCTCTAACCGTTTATTATCTTCAGAGAGTTTACCGTAGCCGACAGCGGTTCCCGCTTTACCCTCGCTCCCCTCTTCGGCAAAGCTCAGGTAGATGCGCCGATTCTGTGCAAAATCCGGCGATAGCGCGACTTCCAGCAATCCACCTTGTGATTTAGCAAAAACTTTTGGTACACCGGCTATCGGCGCAGACAGCGCGCTACCCGCTTTCCATAAACGTAAATTCCCGGCGCGCTCCGTAATCAGAATCCCCTGTTCTTCCGGTAAAAACGCTAATGACCACGGGTGATCCAGCTTATCCTGCAATTCCGTCACCTTCGGCTCCGCCGCCAATAGCTGGCTGGAAAACAGCAGCGTCGCACTGAGCAGCAGCCAATGCGGTGCAGCAGAAAATCGTCGTAACACGGTGTGTGAAGCAGAATCGCGAGGCATCAGGCAATGGGGCATAGCGTTGTCTCCATCCAACAAAAAGTCCTGTAAATTTAGGCGGCAGGCGATGTTTGTGCAAAAAAACGGGGCAAGGTTTACATTTATTGAAGAAATTCAGCCGTTAAAAACACCATCACCACAGCGATAAAATGCTGAGTTTTACACCACTGACTATAAGGATAATCAACTATGGTGTAGAATCCTCCGGTTTTTATTTTCTGTTTATTTTGTGAGCGAATAATATGCAACAACCACGTATCGGCTTTGTTTCCCTCGGTTGCCCGAAAAACCTCGTCGACTCCGAGAGGATTCTGACCGAACTGCGTACTGAAGGTTATCAGGTCGTCCCACGTTATGACGACGCTGAACTGGTGATCGTCAATACCTGTGGTTTTATTGACAGCGCCGTACAAGAGTCGCTGGAAGCCATCGGCGAAGCGCTGAATGAAAACGGTAAAGTCATCGTAACGGGCTGTCTGGGTGCCAAAGAAAACCAAATACGCGAAGTGCATCCAAAAGTGCTGGAAATTACCGGTCCGCACAGCTACGAGCAGGTGCTGTCGCACGTGCATCAATATGTTCCCAAGCCAACGCACAACCCGTTTACCAGTCTGGTTCCCGAGCAAGGTGTGAAACTCACGCCGCGCCATTACGCCTATCTGAAAATTTCAGAAGGCTGTAACCACCGCTGTACGTTCTGCATCATCCCTTCCATGCGTGGCGATTTAGATAGCCGTCCAATCGGTTCAGTGCTAGACGAAGCGAAACGTCTGGTTGATGCCGGGGTAAAAGAACTGCTGGTGATTTCTCAGGATACTTCTGCGTACGGCGCGGATGTGAAGCAGCGCACCGGCTTTTGGAACGGGCAACCAGTCAAAACCAGCATGGTCAGCCTGTGTGAACAACTGTCGTCTCTCGGCGTGTGGGTGCGCCTGCACTATGTCTACCCTTACCCGCACGTAGACGATGTGATCCCATTAATGGCAGAAGGCAAAATCCTGCCTTATCTGGATATTCCACTCCAGCACGCCAGCCCGAAAATTCTCAAGCTGATGAAGCGCCCTGGCGCGGTAGAAAGAACGCTGGAGCGCATTAAGCGCTGGCGCGAAATCTGCCCAGACTTAACGCTGCGTTCTACCTTTATTGTCGGCTTCCCTGGCGAAACGGAAGAAGACTTCCAGATGCTGCTCGACTTCCTGAAAGAAGCCAAACTTGACCGCGTGGGCTGCTTTAAATTCAGCCCGGTCGAAGGCGCAGCGGCAAACGAATTGCCAGATCAGGTGCCGGAAGAGGTCAAAGAAGAGCGTTTCCACCGCTTCATGCAGCTTCAGCAGGCGATTTCCACCCAGCGTTTGCAGGATAAAATTGGCCGTGAAGTGCTGGTGCTGATCGATGAAATCGACGAAGAAGGTGCGATTGGCCGCAGCATGGCTGACGCCCCTGAAATTGACGGCGCGGTTTACCTGAACGGCGAAACTGGCGTGAAAGTCGGTGACATCGTCAAGGTGAAGGTCGAACACGCAGACGAGTACGATCTGTGGGGTAGCCGCGTTTAATACGCTTATCACGCCAGCTTTTCAGCCCGAAAAGCTGGCGTTTTATTTTTACACCATCTCGCCCCGAACGCTGAAAATTCAATCAATAAACCGCCCGTTCCTCGCCTGCGTCTTGCGTCCCCCTGTCAGGTAAAGTAGCCTTGGGGCATGATTAGTCTACTCGCCTTACCTGAGGCATAAGCATGTGGAAACGCCTGACATTCGGTTTGTTAGCCCTCATTGGCGTGCTGCTGCTCTCTGCTTTTGCCCTCGATCGTTGGATCAGTTGGAAAACCGCGCCATTTATTTACGATGAACTTCAGACCTTGCCGAAACGTCAGGTCGGCGTCGTCTTGGGAACGGCAAAATACTACCGTACTGGCGTAATCAATCAGTATTACCTGTTCCGTATGCAAGGGACGATTAACGCTTACAACAGCGGTAAAGTCAGCTATCTGCTATTGAGCGGTGATAACGCGCTACAAAGTTACAATGAACCGATGACGATGCGTCGTGACTTGATCGCCGCAGGCGTTCCGCCTTCGGATATCGTGCTGGACTATGCAGGGTTCCGCACGCTGGATTCCATCGTCAGAACGCGCAAGGTGTTTGATACCAACGATTTCACCATCATCACCCAGCGTTTTCACTGTGAACGAGCGCTCTTCATCGCGCTGCATCTCGGTATTCAGGCGCAGTGTTACGCCGTGCCTTCCCCGAAAAATATGATGACCGTGCGGGTTCGTGAATTTGGCGCTCGTCTGGGCGCGCTGTTCGACCTGTATATCCTCAAACGCGAGCCGCGCTTTTTAGGGCCACAGGTGCCGATTCCTGCCGAGCATACCATTCCAGAGGATGCTCCGGATTATCCTGCCGTCCTGCCGGAGCAGGTGCTTCCCGCGCCAGTGCATCAGGCTAAACCGGAGCAACTGGCAAAACCCGAGTCCGAATCCGAAGCTCACCACGAGCAGGCTGCACCGTAGGGTCTTTCTCTACGCCGTTTTCCCTATCGCATTGGTGAGCGTACGCCATAGCCATTCGAGCGGTCCCTGACGGAAATAGCGTAGCCAGTAGTGAGAAAAGACCAGATTGGCGATCCAGATAGCGGGAACCAGTGCCAGCAGTTGCAGGCGGCTGAACGCCATAAACAGGCCAAGCTGATTAAACAACGCGACACAAATCAGCGTTTGCAGCAAATAGTTGGTTAACGCCATGCGCCCGACATCCGTAATCCAGTAGGTGATGCGCCATTGGCACAGCGTAGCCCAGAAGCCATAGCACAGCGCCAGATACCCTATCGCCTGCAAAGGTGAACTCAGTTCACGCGGGATCTGCAATAACAACCCGCTCCAGCGATATTCCCAACCCACCAGCCACTGCCCTACCACGCCAATGCTGTTAATTGCCACACCCAGCGGAATCAGCCACAGCGCAACCTTACGGTAGTGTGCCGTACTGAATTCACCTTTCAGCCAGCCGCTACGCATCAAGCCGGCTCCCAGCAGCATCGATCCCGCCAACAGCCAGCCGTACTGCACGCCCAGTGACAGCAGGCTTTCCGTCAGCAGATCGACACGGTTCCCCCACGCTTCCGGCCCACCTAACGCCCGCCAGTAGGCCTCATAGGCGATGTCCGCCATGCCCGGCAGCCAGAAACGTCCCGGTTGCAGGCTCAAAATCTGGCTCAACACAAACAGTACGCCGATCCCCACCAAATACAGGACCGCCCCCGTCCGCATTAACAACCGACTGCTTTCCGCGTGGCGAATCATGCCGTAACACACCAGCCCAATCAGCGCATAGTCGAGTAAAATGTCACCATCCCACAGGAAAATGGCATGAATCAGCCCGATGATCATCAACCAGAACAGACGTGCGTGTACCCAGCGTTTTCCCCGCGACAACAGCAGCTGTAACCCTGCGCCAAAAAGAAGAGAAAACAACGTCAAAAATTTTGCTTGTGCAAGCAGGTCCATCGCCGCCCAGGTTAAGGCATCAGATAATGTGGTTTCTCCCTGCCAGGCCGGATTCAGGTAGGCCGCGTGCGGTAAGCCAAACGCCGTAATATTCAGCAGCAAAATACCCAAGATGGCGACGCCGCGCGCGAAATCCAGCGCAACGATCCGCGAGGGTGGCGAATGCGGTGACGGTATAGAGTGAGAAGGCATACAAATTACATTTTCAAATCATCGAAGTAGCGATTGTATGCACATACAGAGAAAAAGCGAAGATGCTTACTGATTTGACGATGACCGATTTGACGATGACAAAGCGCATTTTCTTCATCATCGCCAATAAGAGAGGGCTTAATTGTGGTGACGCACCGCGCGCAAGAATTCCTGGCGCGTATTTTGGCTGGACTTAAACAGCCCGCCGAGCGATGTGGTGGTCGTAGCACTGGTCGCATCACGAATGCCACGTGCCTTCACGCAGTAGTGCACCGCATCAATCGAGACCGCCACGTTGTTGGTTCCCAACAGCGTTTGCAGCGCGACCAGAATCTGCTGAGTTAAGCGTTCCTGCACCTGAGGGCGCTGAGAGAAAAACTGGACGATTCGATTGAGTTTCGACAAGCCGATGACGCCATCTTTCGGAATATATGCCACCGTGGCTTTTCCATCGATCGTCACGAAATGGTGTTCACAGGTGCTGGTCAGCGTGATATCCCGTACGGTAACCATTTCATCGACCTTCATTTTGTTTTCAATGATGGTGATTTTGGGGAAGTTGGCGTAGTCCAAACCGGAGAATATCTCATCAACGTACATTTTGGCGATACGCGTCGGTGTTTCAGCCAGGCTGTCATCGCCCAGATCGAGGCTCAGCAAATTCATAATTTCCGTCATATGCTCGGCAATACGTTGCTTACGCGTATCCCGATCCAACAACGCGCCGCGCAGCGGCGTTTCCAGACCGCGTGACAGCAGCGCTTCGTGCACCATAACGGCTTCTTTACTTAGTGATGACATTATTATTCTCCTGCAGGTGTAACTATGCCTATCGCACTATCACGGCCTTGGTCAGACCCTAGCGCCGTCAACACTCTAGTTGAGAGAGTCACGATTATCCAGCGATTGTATGTCATGATTGTTGAAATAGATTCAAGTTATCAAGCGTGGCGGATGTGCCTGTGTGCCGTAACAAGGCCGAAACGTATGCACAAAAAAACGCCTATTCAGCCGTAGCTATTCAGTGATAAACAAAAAAGTCAGCGATAAACAAAAAAGCACCGGGAGACTATCCCAGTGCTTTTAACGATAAATCATCTGATTTTTGCGGTCGTCAGCGCCCTGACGACCCGTGCTGTGAAGCTATCAGAAGGTTTCCCAGTTGTCGTTAGCATTGCCCTTCTTACCGCCAGCGGCCGCTAATAACATCGGCTTTTGGGTTGCTGGCACGTTCTCCGCCAGACGCTGCTGGGGACGACGAAGTGCCTCTGAACCCGACAGTTGGAACACCGATACCGCTTCAGTTAACTGACGGGCCTGATCTTCCAACGATGCAGCGGCAGCGGCAGATTCCTGTACCAGTGCGGAGTTCTGCTGTGTAACGCCATCCATCTCGGTAACAGCCTGCCCAATCTGAGTAATACCGCGACTCTGTTCATCCGATGCCGATGCGATTTCGCCCATCAGATCGTTCACTCGGGTAATGGCGGAAATGATGGAATCCATCGCTTCGCCGGTTTGTGTGACCTGATTTGACCCCATGGTGACACGTTCAACCGATTCGGTAATCAGGCTTTCAATTTCTTTCGCTGCCTGAGCACTGCGCTGCGCCAGATTACGGACTTCGCCCGCAACGACCGCAAAGCCGCGGCCTTGTTCGCCAGCTCTGGCGGCTTCTACCGCGGCGTTCAGCGCCAGAATATTGGTCTGGAAGGCAATACCGTTAATGACACTGGTGATATCGGCAATTTTCTTCGAGCTAGTCGTAATACTTGCCATCGTCGCCATCACATCAGCCGTGACGTCACCACCTTTCTTCGCCGCAACAGAAGCGTCCTGCGCCAGCTTGGTAGCCTGATGGACGTTATCGGCATTCTGTTTCACCGTCGCACTCAGCTCTTCCATACTGGCAGCGGTCTGCTCCAGTGCGGCGGCCTGCTGCTCGGTACGTGCGGACAGATCGTTATTGCCGCTTTTAATTTCGCTTGAGCCCTGATGAATTGATGCAGAGCTGTCGCGAATAATGGAAACCGTATTAACCAGACTGCCCTGCATCTCTTTCAGATAAGGAATCAGTTGTCCTGCACAGTTGCGGCCAAACTCTTCAAGCGGGTGACCAAGCTGACCGGCAGCCAGCACCTGAAAATACCCTTTGATCATATTCAACGGCTTGACCAGATAGTGAACCAGATAGCGATCCGTCAGCAGCAGGATGAGCAATCCAAGAACCATCGCACCCAGCAGAATATGGTTGCTCCAGCCAACCAGACCATAGACCTCGTTCATTGACGCCTCTGACGACGAAATCATCGCGGTCTGGTATTTATCCATATTCGCACCAAACGCCACGCTCAGCGGCGGGTAGGTTTTACGGAAAAGCTGACGAAATTCTTCTTGACGATTCTCACGCGCGGCGTTCAGCATCGGCGTCAACCCGTTATCCAATATCTGGGTCCACGCGGCGATCATATTGTCTGCCGTTTCTTTATCGACACCGACATGTACAACGGCTTTAAACGCAGCCAGTTGATCTGACGTGTTTTTAAACGCAGTCGTTGCTGACGTAAATACTTTTTCTGCTTCCGCAGTTTCACCTGTTTGTTGGAAATCCATAGAACGCAACAAGCGAGTAACCGTACGAAAATACTGGTCATTGCCTTTCACCAGCATCTCTACGTTTTTACGCTGAGTTTCGCTGGACTCCAATAGTTTAGTCATGCTGCTTAGTGAGGTAGTGGTAAAGAAAGACGCTCCCCCCCATACAGCCAGAAACAGACCCAATATTGTTAAAAGCATTGCCCTGATGGTGATATTTTTTAAAAAATTCACAGAAGACTCCTATAAATTATCTGGCGATTTTCCTCTGCGCTTTCTGCAAGATAGCCGCACATTTTTAATTGGAAATACGCCGGGTGTTACGTCATTTAATGAAGAGCAGAGGCTCTCATTAGTTAGAGTTATTTTCCTTTAATGACCAAAAGATACACTTCCTTACAATAACGATAAGATATTCCTACCATACATTAACATTATCGGCACTTTAGACGGGCACTTTACGCTCTTGCATCAATAAATGCGATCAAAATGAAGAATTGCGATAGTTTCTGGCTATTGCTCTGATACGGCAATTCACATATACATTTAACTGTTTATTTTAATTATCTATTTATTTTTACGCCTTCGCTATTGCGTCAGGGAAAATACGGATTTATTTTTCTGTGATTATTCTTATTTTTTTCATTCTGCCCTATTCATTAGAAAATATGTCCTATTCGCAGCAATAGTTGATTGTGATGCTATTAATTCCGGCCGCGATCATTTTATCGTTTTCTTCTCTTTCTAAGCCCAGATATTAATCTTGATGATAATTACGTCCGTCATTTTCATCATTCCGAGCACATCTCATCACGCAGGGTTCACGCTACGTTCACATCAGTGTGGCGTAAGCCAGTTGCGAAATGCGCTGCTTGCCGCTAAACTTCACAAAAAATGAATAATCAAACACCAGTTCATTACGAAAAGAGAAAGATATGGATTTGACCCAGCTCCGCATGTTCTGTCTCGTCGCCGAAACGGGCTCCGTCGCGCGCGCCGCAGAGCAGCTTCATCGGGTACCCTCAAATCTGACCACGCGGCTGCGCCAGTTGGAACTGGAACTGGGCACCGATCTGTTTATCCGTGAGAAACAGCGCCTGCGCCTGTCCCCTATTGGGCACAATTTCTTATGTTATGCGCAGCGCATTCTGGCACTTAGCGAAGAAGCGATCAGCATGACGCGCACGGGTGAACCCGCAGGTAATTTCGCACTCGGTTCGATGGAAAGCACTGCGGCAACGCGTTTGCCTACGCTCTTGGCGGCTTATCATCAGCGCTATCCCAATGTTTCACTGTCCCTGAGCACCGGTACATCGGGGGAAATCATTGAGCGCGTGCGAGCGGGAACGCTGGCAGCCGCGTTAGTGGACGGCCCCGTTGTCTACGATGAGCTGAATGGGTGTTCATGTTTTACGGAACGACTCGTGCTGATATCGGACACGACGCACGCGCCGATTACCCATGCACGGGATGCCAGCCACGATACGTTGTTTGCCTTCCGCCCCAGCTGTTCTTACAGAAAGCGCCTTGAGAACTGGTTCCGGCAGGATGGCGTGGTGCCCAGCACGATCATGGAAATCCACTCATACCATGCCATGCTTGCCTGTGTAGCTAGCGGTGCCGGACTCGCCATGCTCCCCTATGCCGTCCTTGAATCGCTGCCCGCTGGCGCGCGCGTTCAGGTACATGAATTACCGCCCGACATCGCCGCCGCGTCCACCTGGCTTGTCTGGCGACGCGACGCCTTCGGCCCGAATGTCGAGGCGCTTAAAAAGCTCATTATTGAACAGAGCAGCATGATTGAACCACCCGTTCAGTCGGAATGAACCCATTATTTTCCATGAACGACCCTTTTCAAGAGAGGACGATACAGTGAGCAATGCTACGTCCTGTCATTCAACTTACAACCCATAACGGAATGCCATTAGGAGTCTCCACCATGCAAATGATTAAAACCCGCGCCGCCATCGCCTGGGGTCCCAACCAGCCACTGTCGGTTGAAGAAGTGGATCTGATGCCACCACAGAAAGGGGAAGTGTTGGTACGCATCGTCGCAACCGGCGTGTGCCACACGGATGCCTACACGCTGTCCGGCAAAGATCCTGAAGGCGTGTTCCCAGCGATTCTTGGCCATGAAGGCGGCGGGATTGTGGAAGCGATTGGGGAAGGCGTGACCAGCGTTGCCGTCGGCGATCACGTTATTCCGCTTTACACCCCAGAATGTGGCGAATGTAAATTCTGTCGCTCTGGCAAAACCAACCTGTGTCAGGCTATTCGCTCCACGCAGGGCAAAGGCCTGATGCCGGACGGCACCACTCGTTTCTCCAAAAACGGCCAGCCGATTTTTCACTACATGGGCACATCCACCTTCGCAGAGCACACCGTCGTGCCTGAAATTTCGCTGGCGAAAGTGAATAAAGAAGCGCCGCTGGAAGAAGTCTGCCTGCTGGGCTGTGGCGTCACCACCGGTATGGGCGCCGTGCTGAATACCGCAAAAGTGAAAGCAGGCGATACGGTTGCGATTTTCGGCCTCGGCGGCATTGGTCTGTCGGCGATTATCGGGGCGCAAATGGCAGGTGCCGGACGCATCATCGGTATCGATCTCAACACCAGCAAATTTGATCTGGCGCGTAAACTGGGTGCTACCGATCTGATCAACCCGAAAGATTACGATAAGCCGATTCAGGACGTCATTGTTGAACTGACCGATGGCGGCGTTGACTTCTCCTTCGAGTGTATCGGTAACGTCAATGTTATGCGTTCCGCGCTAGAGTGCTGTCATAAAGGCTGGGGCGAATCCATCATCATCGGTGTGGCTGGCGCTGGCGAAGAGATTGCAACCCGTCCGTTCCAACTGGTGACCGGTCGCGTATGGCGCGGTTCTGCTTTCGGCGGCGTGAAAGGTCGTAGCGAGCTGCCAGGCATTGTCGATCGTTACCTGAAAGGTGAATTCCCGCTGAATGACTTCATCACCCACACCATGGGTCTGGACGAGATCAACACGGCATTCGATTTAATGCATGAAGGCAAATCGATTCGCTCAGTGATTCATTTCGGTTAATTGCACCACCGTCAGGAACAGAATAAAGGAGGCTGTACAGCGATGAATTCATCACTGGAACTGCTGGAAGAACACCGTATGTTTGGCGGCTGGCAACAGCGCTACCGCCATGTGTCAGAAACGCTGAACACCACCATGACGTTCAGCATTTATCTGCCACCGACACAGGATGACACGCCGCCGCCCGTGCTTTACTGGCTGTCTGGGTTAACCTGCAATGACGAAAATTTTACGACAAAAGCCGGCGCGCAGCGCGTTGCCTCCGAGCTGGGTCTGGTGCTGGTCATGCCAGACACCAGCCCGCGCGGCGATGGCGTAGCGGACGATGCAGGGTACGATCTGGGTCAGGGCGCGGGATTCTACGTGAATGCCACGCAGGCACCTTGGTCGGCACACTACCGGATGTATGACTACATCAGCAGCGAATTACCCGCGCTGATCCAGCAACATTTTAACGTGAATAGCCGTCAGTCCATCAGTGGGCATTCGATGGGCGGGCACGGCGCGCTGATGCTGGCGCTACGCAACCCGGACCAATTCCTGTCTGCGTCGGCGTTCGCACCGATCGTTAACCCAAGCCAGGTTCCGTGGGGGCGCAAGGCGCTTACCGCCTACCTCGGCGAGGATGAAACACAGTGGTTGCAGTATGACAGCTGCCATTTGCTGGCGAATAGCCAGAAGAAGCTGCCTATGCTGGTTGATCAGGGCGATTGCGATCAATTCCTCCCCGACCAGCTGCAACCGGCGAAACTGGAAGCGCTGGCAAGCCAGTATGACTGGCCGCTGACGCTGCGGACACAGTCTGGCTATGACCACAGCTATTTCTTCATTGCTAGCTTCATCGAAGATCACCTGCGTTTCCACGCCCACTATTTGTACGCATAAATAGTTGTATGCATCATCGCGATACGAATAATGGGCTATGCTCATCTAGCTGATAACCGCACTCGGGAGATGTCTCCCGAGTGCTATTTTCACGTCTCTGTTACAGCAAATCTCAGTAAAACAATCACACACCTGCACCGTGCTGAATAACGGAACCAAGACAAACAAAAAGGAAATCTTGATGATACACGTTCATCACCTCGAAAAATCCCGCTCAACCCGCGCGACCTGGCTACTGGAAGAACTGGGCATTGACTATGAAATCATTCGCTACGCCCGTGACCCAAAAACGTTTAGCGCCCCGGCGTCACTCAAACAAATCCACCCGCTAGGGAAATCGCCGGTGATTACCGATGGCGAACTGACGATTGCCGAATCCGGAGCCATTGTGGAATACCTGATTGAAACTTACGGCAACGGCAGGCTCCGTCCACAGAGCGGGCAAGCCCTGCTGGATTATCGCTTCTGGCTGCATTTTGCCGAAGGTTCCCTCATGCCGCTGCTGGTGATGCGTTTAGTATTGGCGAAAACAGAATCCGCACCGATGCCGTTTTTCATCCGCCCTATCGCGCGCAAAATTGTGCAAAGTATCGAGCAGGCCTTTATTGTGCCGCGGCTGACGACGCAACTTCAGTTCATCGAACAGCATTTAACTAAACAAGATTGGTTTGCGGGAGAGTCGCTCAGCGGTGCCGATATCCAAATGGCAGTCCCGCTGGTGTTGGCGAAAACGCGTCTGGATTTCAACCGTTACCCGCATATCCAGCAATACATTGAGCGGATAGAAAGCCAGCCAGCTTTTCAACGAGCTATTGCTCAGGATTAACGGTGCGATCGGAATATCCCCTCATCGACGACAAACAAAGCGGGTCGATGGGCGACAGAGCAAGAATTCTGTGAGCGTTTACTGATTATTCATGATCTAATAAAGATATGCTGCTGTTTAACCCCGATATATTTCGAGCTATAACGCTGTTCTTCAGGTTATAACACAATATGGCTAGAAGGCTCGAAAGGTGGTATATCGTCAGGATGCGGTATTGATACGTTGGGAGTGATTAATTTTGCAGAGAAAACGAGTTTCATCAACAGAGTTGTTTTCAGTCGGGTACGATGCAGAAAAAAGCCAGTTGGAAGTCGAACTGCTGAATGGGAGCATCTATCTCTATAGCGGCGTCGCACGCATGATTTATGAAGAGCTGATGGCAAGCAAGACGAAGTACCGTTACTACGCCAACTTTATCAAAAATTCATTCCCCTACGAGAAAACGCAGTAGTTTTTAAAGATAAAGCATGGTTTTTTAGAGATAAAGTCTTTGGGGCGGAGAATCCTCTCCGCCCTCCTCTTTCTACCCGGTTATTCCCCAGTAGACTCAACGGTGTTAAACGCGGCCAGCAAGACCTCTTCATTGAGCGTCAACGGCAGATAATGAATGGATTCACCCGCCTGCAACGTGCGAACAATAACGGCCTGAATCGCAGCGCGATCGTGAATATCCACATCCAGCGCAGCCAGCGAGGTCGGCAAACCAAACGCCTTAAACGCCTCCTTCAACTGGAGCAATGTGTCGTTATCGCCCAGTAACGCACTTTGTACCAGAATGCCATAAGCCACTTTGGTGCCGTGCAGGAAGCGTTCGGTTTGAGGCAACACCGTTAAACCGTTATGAACCGCATGCGCCGCCGCCACGCGGGTGTAGCGCTCACCCAACCCGCCAACCATGCCGCCTCCGGCAATGATCGCATCCACGACATCCAGAAAATCCTGCGTCAGTTCACCACGCTCGACGGCTTCCAGCGCCGCTGCACTTTGTTGCAGCAATACATTGCGGATATCCAGCGCGGCCTGTAAGCCCAGCCGAACTGAAAGTGGCAGCGTTTCCGGCTGAGGACTGAGAACGACGGCTTCATACCACTTCGCCAGCGTATCACCGACGCCAGCCAGCAGATATTCCACCGGTGCCGCCAGCATAATCCGTGGTTCCACCAGCACCAGATGGTTAGCATCAGTGAAAATCTCGAAGCGCAGCGCCTGCCCGGCATCGTTATACCACACGGACAGCGGTGTCCAGGCCGCACAGGTCGCTGCAATAGTCGGAATCGCCACCAGCGGCACACCGATATGACGCGCGGCAACCTTCGCGGTATCCAACACCGCTCCGCCGCCGACGCCAATGACGACCTGACACTCATCGCCCGCCTGCGCCACCAGTTTTGCCACTTCCCCTTCGCTACAATGCGCGCCAAACTGAACGCGGCGGGCTGAAGGTGCATCAAATTCTGCCGGTAAATACGGTCGAGCCGCAGCAATCGCCCGCTCACCATAGATCCACAGCGCGTTTTTCAGCACGTCCGGCGGATAAAACTCCAGCAGCTTATCGATAGCGCCGGGGAAAGAGAAATAGTTGGCAGGGCCAACCTGTACGCGGACTGTCGTTGTGTGCATGTTTGAATCTTCCTCGCCGTGCCTTCTCTTGAGCACGGCTCTTATCTTATGTTTGTCTGACAGCCGAATCTGCTGCGCTACCCTATTGATAAAACCATCTTATTCACTTGCCTGCACCAGCTTAAGAACTTTTTTATTTAATTTATGCCTTTTCGTTCATAGCCAATAACTCTCAAACACTTGAAGCTGTATTAAATTCTCTGGGATATGTGCTACCTTTCTTTTCCGTTATTTCATGACCTTGACCGCCAAGAGCGTTACCGACCATGATTCCTACCTCCCAAAGCCGACTGGAAATGCACAACATTTCCATCTCCTTTTCTGGTTTCCACGCCCTCAAGCAGGTTAATTTCACACTGGAAGGTGGTTCGATTCATGCCCTGACTGGCGCAAACGGCGCGGGTAAATCCACGCTCATGACGATCTTATCAGGCGCTTACGATCACTATCAGGGCGACATTCTGATTAATGGTAAGCAGGTCGACGTCCATTCACCGCGTGATGCCAAGCGATACGGCATTCATCTGGTGCAGCAGGAAGTCGATGTCGCACTGGTCCCCACGCTGTCCGTGGCGGAAAACATTATGCTGGATACGCTGGCGCAGGACGGACATCTGCTGAGTTGGCCGCAGATCTATCGTCAGGCGCAGGCGCTGCTTGACCAGCTTGGCGTTCACCTCAATGTTCGCCAACGATTGGATACCTGCTCGCTCGCGGAGAAACAGCAAATTCTGCTCGCCCGCGCGTTATCCCACGAATGTCGCTTCCTGATTTTAGATGAACCCACCGCCCCGTTGGATCAGGCGGAAAGCGCGCGCCTCTTCGAGGTAGTACGCCGTTTACAGGCCGATGGTATCGGGATCGTATTTATTTCCCACCGTATTCATGAGTTGAGCGAAATCTGCGATACGTTGACCGTCCTGCGTGACGGCGAGTTTGTCAGCAGCGGTGCGATGCAGGGGCTCAGCGGCGAAGAGATTGTAGAGAGAATGCTGGGGCATCGGCTCGACGATATCTTCCCGCCACGCCGAACGACACCTTCCGCAGAGACGCTGCTTCAGGTGACCGGTTTACACGACGAAACGCTGCTGCACAATATTTCTCTCACGCTGCGCAAAGGGGAAATTCTGGGCATTGCCGGGCTGGCGGGCGCGGGGAAAACCGAGCTGTGTAAAGCGCTGTTCGGCGCAGAACCCTGCCAGATCGCACAGGGTGAATATCGTGGTAAACCCTGGCGACCGCATTCACCGCACCAGTCCGTCGAACAGGGTCTGGCGCTGGTTCCTGAAGAGCGGCGCAAAGAAGGCATTTTTATTGATGAATCCGTCACCATGAATCTCAGTATCACCGCCACCGATAGCTTTTCCCGCTGGGGCCTGTTCAGCCGTCGCAAGGCATTGGGCTGGGCAAAACAGATCGTTGAGCGGCTGGCGGTTCGCACCACCGGTCCGGCGCAAAAGCTGGCACGTCTGTCGGGCGGGAATCAGCAGAAAGTCGCTATCGGCAAGTGGCTACGCAGTGAAGCACAGGTTTTGATTTTTGACGAACCCACCAAAGGCGTGGATATCAAGGCCAAACAGGACTTGTTCACCCTGATTGACGGCCTCGCCCGTCAGGGCAAAGGCATTATTTATGCGTCGGGCGAGTTCTCTGAACTGGTCGGGCTCTGCGATCGCATCTGCGTGCTATGGGATGGCCGCATTGTCGCAGAGTTAAATGCCGCTGAGATTGACGAAGAAACCCTACTTTTATACTCAACTGGAGGAACTCCCGCGTGAGTCACCCACTTTCATCTAACGGGGCGCTCCCCTTCCGTCACCACGTTTTCGAGTTTCTCTATAAGTGGGGCATGCTGATCACGGTTGTTGCGCTGATTGCCCTCTTCGGGCTGGCGTCGGACAACTTTCTCGATCCGTATAACATCATCAATATTCTGCGTTCTATCGCCATCGTTACGGTGATTGCCATTGGCGTCTCCATTTCGCTGTCCGTGGGTGGATTCGACCTTTCCGTGGGATCGACGGCCTCGCTGGCTAATGCGCTGGTTATCTCGCTTTTCGTCTGGCATGGATTTGGCACCACAGGCGCGATTGTCCTGACGCTGCTGCTGTGTACGCTGGTCGGGCTATTCAACGCCTTCCTCATCGTCGTGCTGAAGATTCCCGATATGCTGGCGACGCTCGCCAGTTTGTTCGTCATTCAGGGCGTGGCGATGACCTACAGCTACGGCGGTTCCATCACGCAGAACATGGTGCTGCCGAGTGGGGAAATGGCGGAAGGCATCATTCCTGAATTCTTTGCCACGCTGGGCCAGGTGCCGGTAATTGTTGTCATCATGCTGGCGGTTACGTTACTGGTGCAACTGTATCTGTCTCTCACCAAGCACGGCCGCCGGATGTACGCCATCGGCGGCAACCCGGAAGCCGCGCGGCTGGCGGGCATTCGCACGGCGCGTTATCGGGTACAGGCGTATGTGTTTTCTTCACTACTCGCGGCGCTGGGCGGTATCTTACTGGCATCACGCATTGGCTCTTCGCAGGTCAATGCTGGGGGCGGCTATTTGATGGATGCCGTTGCCGCAGCCTACATCGGTTTCTCGCTGGCGGGATCCGGCAAGCCGAACGCGTTGGGTACGCTACTCGGTGCCGTTATTCTTGGCGTCTTGCAGAATGGACTGGTGATGCTCTCCGTGCCTTATTACGCGATGGATATCATCAAAGGTCTGGTGCTGGCACTCGCGCTAGCCATGACGTATATCCAGAAGCGCTAATAGCTATAGCTTTCAGTAACGTCTCGCTTTCAGTACCTTCTCGCTTCCGCCCCTTCATCCGAATTCGGGGCGGATTCATAATACAGCTCACCAATACCTTCTTCATTACGCGGCGTTTTGCCGCCGAAAAATATCACTGCATTCACTCTATTATTTACTTCCGTTATTATTAAGAAATAAATATTCGCTCATACAATCAAGAGTGGTTCGGAATAATCACAAATAATAACGTTGTCACTTTAGGTCTGACGTGCGCCGCTTTCATTCCCTGCCGATATAGCGAGAGCGACAGAGATAATCGACAGGGAAAGATTCGAACCGATGAAACGTTCAATTTTGATAATCAATTAAAATTGATGAATATCATCATTCCTCTGCCGGGCAATATTCCTTCATACCCGGCGAAATCAAATTACAGCTTATTTGTATCCGTTCTGCTGAGCATACTCATCAATATTTTCAATCGTCTTTTCCATCAGTAATTGCAGCGATGAGGCAGAAGTCCAGGAGATATGCGGAGTAATCAGAAGATTAGGCAGGGTTTTCGCCGCGACCATCAATGGATTGTCTTTTGTTGGCGGTTCTTGCGTCAGGCAGTCTAGCGCAGCACCGGCAATAACGCGCTGCTGCAAAGCCTCTGCAAGCGCACGCTCATCAATCAGCCCGCCTCTGGCGGTGTTAATAATAAACGCGGTGGGCTTACACAGTGCGAGCGTCTCCGCATTAATCAGATGCTGCGTGCTCGCATTGAGCGGGCAGTTGAGTGAAATCACATTCGCCAGTCGCAGAACGTCTTCAAACGGCAGATACCCAGCGCGACACTGTGCGGCTCCTCGGTGCTCGGCAAAAATCACCTTCATCCCCAGCGCTTGCGCCAGACGTGCGACTTCCCGCCCAATCGTACCCGCGCCGATGATGCCCAGCGTAGCACCCGCGATGTCCTTGACCGGATGATCAAAATACGCAAATTGCGACTGGCTGGCCCAGCGATCGCTCAGTTGATCGCGATACCACGCCATCAGACTGTGCTTTAGCGCAAAAATCATGGCAATCACGTGCTCTGATACGGCTTGCGTCGAGTAGCCCGGTACATTTTTGACCGTGATGCCCAGTTCTTTGGCAGCAACAAGATCGATATTGTCCGTTCCCGTTGCCGTTACGGCAATCAGCTTCAACGCAGGCAACGCGGCCAAGGTGTCTCGCGTTAATAGGGCTTTATTCGTGATGATAACGTGGGTGTCTTTTGCTCGGGCGATAACGTGATCGGGCGAGGTATAGTTATATTCAATCCATTCATGGCGGCACTGTGGACGCCTAAAACTCGTCTTTTTCAGGAAAATGGTCTCAGGCAGTGAGCCTTTATCCAAAAAGGTAATTTTTAACATCATCGTGCCCTGGTTGCTATTCATACACTGATTTCCGCTTGCAGATATCAAGGGCTCCGCAGTCGTCAATCACGACAGGTATTCTCATACAAAAATAATGAATTAAATTCTCTGTACGACACAAGACAACGAACGTATTAATAACGTTACACTTCCTGCCTCATCGGAAATCCATCACTCCGTAACGTGAAGCGTAGTCAGCATTAAAGCAATTAACAATACCTAATATAATGAATTTCATTCATCGACATTGTTAGCGTCAATATTCAGAAATATCACAAAAAAATAAATCAGGCTGCTCATTGTTATCATGACATCAGCAAAGAGATAACCATAATAACGGGTAACAACTAAGCCCCGTTGTTAATCATAAAGAATACATTCGCGAGAAAAACCGCAGAAGTGGTGACATGTCGTTGGAGAGAGGAAGCAAGCGAGGGTCGTAATGCCCCGGAGTGAGCTGGCCCATTCCGGGGAGGTGCTATATCAGAAGTTGACGTTTACTGATAGCCAATAGTTACGACCTGGCATGACATAACCTGAGGTAAAAGAGCTACTACCGAAATAATCGCCAGCGTAGTACGTGTTACGACCCGATGTATAGGCCTGTACCTGAGAGAAATCCTTATCCAGCAAATTGTTCACCGTGCCGTTCAGCGTAACATCCTTCGTTAATTTATACGAAGTACCCAAATTCACCACCGTCCAGGATTTCAGATCGGCCCCCCGATCGTCATATACCAGCTTTTGAGCCGCATTCAGATTCGTATAGTTGGTCGTAAACCGTGGTGTCTTAGCTCGATATTCTGCCGCCAGCCAACTATTCCACTGCTCATCAATCTTCCAATTCAGCCGGGCATTTGCCATATGCTTAGCCGTGGTAGTTAACGCCGCACCGGGATTGTTTCCACCGATTTGTTCACTATGTGTGTAGGTATAGTTCAAGGCAAGAGTGATATCCGGCACAACTACCGGGAAGGATGTCGCCAGCTCCACGCCTTGCGTTCTGGCTTTGCCAATGTTGCGATACGTCCCCGTTGAACTATTGAGTTCAACTGAATCAATCGCATTTTTATAATGGTTAACGAACCCGGTGATGTTCGCCTTCACATCTGCTGGGTTCGCGTAGTACACCCCAGTTTCAAAATTGGTGCTCTCTTCCGGCTTAAGATTCGGATTACCGATCGTACTCGTTGTTCCATTTCCGCCAACGCCGCTGACGCCGTTATGCAATTGTGCCAAAGAAGGCGCTTTGTATCCGGTACTCACACCACCTTTTACCGTCCAATCATCTGCAACATTCCACACCAGATAAGCGCGTGGGCTAAGATGGCCGCCGAAGCTATCATGTTTCTCATAGCGGGCACCTACTGTCAGTGACAATGGGTCGAGTAATTGCCAGTCGTCTTCCGCATACAGTGACCAGCTTTTTTGTTCGAACGTTTCGCCACTGTTTGCCAGCACAATTCCGTCTTTAAGGCGTGCATTCCAAAATTGCCCTCCGACCGTTAGCAGATGATCTTCCCCGACTGGCGACACCAGCATCGTATCAAAGATAGTGTTGGTATTTTTCAGTTCGCGGTCGCGACCAGCAAGGTTTGCATTAGCGGTATTCAACACTCGTGGTGTCAGTAAGCGACCTTTGTTTTCGGTCACAGCATAGGAAAGGTTCGAGCTCCAACGTCCAAACGACAGATCGGTATCATGCCCAATCGCCAGCTTATTACGCTCAAAGCGCAACTCATCGCAATAACCACCGCCAGTGATCCCAATCGGTCCCAATTGGCTGTTCTTATTATCATAAGTCTGGCGCGAAACATCGCCATCAACCCACAGCGTATTCGCTTCGCTGGTCTTGAAACTCAACTTCCCACCCACATTGTAGTTATCCGTTTTCGTCGGGAAGGGAATACGAGTATCACCACCACTATTATTCAATGAGGTCACACTGGAGGCCTGTCGATGCTCCAGATTACCGCGTAACGCCAAACTAAATTGCTCGTTCACCAACGGGCCTGAGGTATAGAACCCTAGCGTTGAGCTGTCGCCCCATTTACGGTGTTCCTGCACCGTATGTGACAGATTAACGCTGCCACTCCACTGTTTACTGTTTTTCTTTGTAATAATGTTGACCACACCACCAATCGCATCAGAACCATACAGCGTCGACATCGGCCCACGAATAACTTCAATACGTTCAATGGCTGACAACGGCGGCATCACCGCTGTATTCATAGTGTCAAAACCATTCGGTGTTGTATCTCCGCTGGCGTTCTGGCGTACGCCATCGATCAGAATCAGAGTGTAACTGCTTGGCATACCGCGAATGCTGATATCCAGACCACCGGTTTTACCCGTGCCGCTGCGCACATCAACCCCTTCCACGCCACTTAAGGCTTCACCCAGATCGTGATAGCTTTTTTGAGAGAGCTCTTCTTCACTGACGACAGAAATGGAGGCTGGAGCGTTCGTCAACTTTTTCTCATAACCACTCGCTGTAACGACCAAAACATCATCATTACCTGCGGCTACCGCGACGTTTGTTGTTGTTGCCGCCAGAGCCAGCGCCACTGCACTCTTGAGATTAATCAGAGAATTTCCTTTCATGATTCCTCGTTATTTTATTGAGTTTTTTTGCAAAAAATAGTGTAAAGGAATGCATTTAAACGTAAATGATAAGTATTAGCATTTTTAGTTTCGTTTAACTACGGTTTATAAATGCTGATTTTAGTAGCGCGAAAACGCTAATCGGGAAGAATAAAAACAGTCAGAAAGGTATACGCAGCAACAATATCATTCAGAATATTTGATATAAAACGAGTTTTACCAAATAAAAACACCGCTGATAAATATGTTATCAGCGGTGTTCGTGAGAGGTGATTCTAAGATAAAAAAGCAGAGTTGGTTAACCGCATTCTTACGATTTAGTCTTTATGATCGGGGTACGTCATATCCTGATACTTAACGAAACGCGTTCCACGATACAGCTTATAGCCGAACCAAATCAGCAGGAACAGCGGGATACCGATGTACGTTGCCGTCACGCCATACCAGTCGATCTTATCTTCCAGAAACGCCTGATAGTTCTGACCCAGCGTAATGATCAGACAGAGCACAAACGCAAAGATCGGCCCCAGCGGGAAGAAGCTCGATTGATAAGGCAGACGATTCAGGTCATGACCTTGCATAACATAGCCGCGACGGAACCGGTAATGGCTGATCGCGATCCCCAGCCAGGCAATAAAGCCTGTCATACCGGAGGTATTCAGCAGCCACAGGTAAACCGTTTGGTTGCCATATAAAGAAGACAGGAAACACAGCGCCGCCACCACCGTAGTTGCGTACAGCGCATTACGCGGCACACCGCCTTTTGACAGCCTGGCGAAAATGCGCGGCGCTTTCCCTTCCGATGCTAACGTAAACAGCATACGTGTAGAGGCGTACATCCCGGAGTTACCCGCCGACAGCACCGCCGTCAGGATGACCGCATTCATCACCGCCGCCGCAGACAGCAGGCCCGCGTTCTCAAACACCAGCGTGAACGGGCTCACCGTAATGTCTTTTACATCATTACGCAGCAGGTTCGGATCGGTATACGGAATGATTAAGCTGATAATCAGAATCGCGAAGATGTAGAACAGCAGAATGCGCCAGAAAACCTGACGGATGGCACGCGGAATATTTTTGCTTGGCTCCTGAGATTCTCCAGCCGCCACGCCGATCAGTTCCGTTCCCTGAAAAGAGAAGCCGACGATCATCGCCACGCCGATCATGGCAGAGAAGCCGCCAGCAAACGGCGCATCGCCAATTTCCCAGTTGTGGAATCCAGCATTTTCCGCACCGCTCATGATGCCCGTAATCATCATCACGCCAACGGCAATGAAAACGACGACCGTGACCACTTTAATCAGTGAGAACCAGTATTCCGCTTCGCCAAATCCTTTCACAGAAATGTAGTTAAGCAGGAACATCAGCGCCAGGAACAACGCGCTCCAGATCCAGCCGGAGACGTCGGGGAACCAATATCCCATTACCAGCTGCGCCGCCACCAGATCGACCGCGATAGTCACCGCCCAGTTGTACCAGTAGTTCCAGCCCAGCGCAAAGCCGAACCCTTCTTCTACATAGCGAGAACCGTAGCTGGAGAACGAACCGGAAACCGGCATGAACGCCGCCAGTTCACCCAGGCTGGTCATCAGGAAGTAAACCATCAGCCCAATCAGGGCATAAGACAGAAGTGCGCCACCTGGGCCTGCTTGTGAAACCGTCGCACCAGACGCGACAAATAACCCGGTGCCAATCGATCCGCCAATGGCGATCATCGTTAAATGCCGTGCTTTCAGTTCACGGCGCAGGGTCGGTGCGCCCTGTGTAGTTTGTTGAATATCGTGCTGAGCCATTGTTATCCTGCGTGCTCGTGCTAAAAATCGAGGCGGGATTGTAGCAAATAGCGTTGTGCTGAATAGTTAAGATCGTCGAGTTATAAGAGAGGTTAATAACTCACGTCCGATTATTAGCAGCAGAAAATATTTTCGCTATGGCGTTTCGCAGCAATAACTCAAGAAACGCTGCAGCACATTTGAAAGATGCTTCTGTCGGTGATGAACCAGATACAGCGTCCGCGTGAGTTTAGGCAGCGGCACCTTCAACTCCACCAGCGAACCTGACGCCAACTGCTCGGCAATGACATGCCGTGACAGGCAGCTGATGCCAATCCCGTGGCGAACCGCATGTTTAATCGCCTCTGAATTACCTAATTCCATCACCAGATGGAAATGCGACAGGTGCGTCAGCAGCAGATGATCCAGCACTTCACGCGTGCCTGATCCACGTTCACGCAGGATCCAGTGCGCATCCGCCAGCGCCGTTAATGATACAGAGCCCCGGCTGAGCGGATGTTCGGGAGAACAAAACACCACCAGCTCATCTTCCAACCAGGGCTGCGTAATCAAATCGGGGTGATGGCAAGGCCCTTCGATCAAGCCTAAATCGACACTGAATTCAGACACGCGGGTAATCACATCTTTCGTATTGCCAACATGCAGCTCTAGCGGAATATCAGGGTAGTCATGACGATAGCGGGCAATCATCGCAGGCAATAAATAGTTGCCGATGGTGCTGCTGGCATACACACGCAGCGCTCCGTTATCACGCCGGAACAGTTGCTCAATTTCCATCGATTGTTCAAGCAGTGCCAGTGCCTTCGGGTACAGCAGGCGCCCATGTTCATTAACCACCAGACGCTTGCCGACGCGATCGAAAAGTTGAACACCCAACTGCCCTTCTAAATCCGCCAGAGCCGCGCTGACAGCCGATTGAGACAGGGCAAGCACAACGGAGGCCTGTGTCGTTGAACCACTTTTCAGGACTTCGGCAAAGACTTCCAGTTGACGTAACGTGATATGCATAGTGCGCTCTTTATCTAAAATACTTATAGGTTATAAATATATAATCAATTTCTCTTTTAATCTTGTGGATTATAAGCTGGCTTCTCAATTTTCGGTACGGTCAGAATAGGCACTACATCCATGGCTCTTCCTGCGACATTACCTACGATAGCCCCACCTGATGGAGCAAAAGCGCGATTGCCCGGTCTGCTGTTAGTAAGTTTAATAACTTTTTCGCTCCTCTGGCTGGCAAATATTCCGAAAATCGCCCAGTGGGGACCCGGTTCACTGACATTGGCGATCCTAATTGGGATCGTGCTGGGAAATAGCGTTTATCCGCGTCTTCATCCTCTGTGCGATCCTGGCGTGCAGTGGGCCAAACAGCATTTACTCCGCTGGGGCATCATCCTTTATGGTTTTCGCCTCAGCTTTCAGCAGGTTGCTGCCGTTGGCTTTACCGGTGTCGCGGTCGATCTTACCGTCGTCACGTTGACGTTTCTACTCGCCTGCTGGATAGGCAAACGCTGGCTGAAACTCGACAATGAAACCGTGATGCTCATCGGCGCTGGCAGCAGCATCTGCGGTGCGGCGGCGATCATGGCAACAGCCCCCGTGGTCAAAGCATCCAGCAATGCGATTGCCGTCGCGGTTTCTACCGTGGTGATTTTCGGTACGACGGCGATGTTTTTGTATCCGTGGCTCTATCAGCTCAATCTCGATCATCACTGGATTGACATCACACCCCAGATCGTCGGCCTGTACTTTGGCTCAACGATACACGAAGTCGCTCAGGTTGTTGCCGCAGGACATGCCATTGATGGTGCAACAGAGAACATCGCCGTCATCAGCAAAATGCTGCGCGTGATGATGCTGGCCCCTTTCCTTCTCATTCTTGGGTTTTACCTGAAAAAAACGACGCAAAAAAGTGACGCGGAAGACGCGATTCCACTGATGTTCCCGTGGTTTGCTCTGGGGTTTATTGCCGTAGCCGCCTTCAATTCCTTCCAGCTACTTCCTACTGCGCTCGTCACGCAGTTGGTACAGCTCGATAATGTGCTGTTGACCATGGCGATGGTGGCATTAGGACTCACAACCCGCTTCAGCGCCATCCAGCAGGCAGGTGCAAAGCCGCTGCTGCTGGCACTCGTTCTGTTTCTCTGGCTGGTCGTTGGCGGTGCGGGCATTAATCTGTTCTTCGAACATTTATTCGGCTAACGATAAATTATTTACCTGTTAACGTCTCATTAACCTGCATAATGTCTCCGTTATCAGAGGAGACCAACATGAAATACATCGGGGCGCACGTTAGCGCATCTGGCGGAGTCGATCAGGCCGTGATTCGCGCACATGAGATACAAGCGACGGCTTTCGCTTTATTTACCAAGAACCAGCGCCAATGGCAGGCCGCGCCGCTCAGTACAGAGGTCATCGACCGTTTTAAAACCGCCTGTGAGCAGTACGCCTATACGCCAGCACAGATTCTGCCCCACGATAGCTATCTGATTAATCTGGGTCACCCGGACGCCGAAGCGCTAGAGAAATCTCGCATCGCGTTTATTGATGAAATGTCTCGCTGCCAGCAGCTTGGGCTGAGCCTGCTAAATTTTCACCCCGGCAGCCATCTGAAACAGATAGAGGAAGCGGACTGTCTGGCACGTATCGCCGAGTCTATCAATATCGCGCTGGCGGAAACGGATGGCGTCACCGCTGTGATTGAGAACACCGCCGGGCAAGGCAGTAATTTGGGTTTTCGCTTTGAGCATCTGGCGGCCATCATCGACGGCGTAGAAGATAAAAGCCGCGTCGGCGTCTGTATCGATACCTGCCACGCTTTCGCCGGTGGTTATGACCTGCGGACAGAAGCCGATTGCGAAGCCACTTTCGCTGAATTCGATCGCATTGTTGGGTTTCGCTATCTGCGCGGAATGCATTTGAATGATGCCAAAAGCGCGTTCGGCAGCCGCGTTGACCGACACCATAGCCTGGGGGAAGGCAATATCGGCAAAACCGCTTTCAGCTATATCATGAAAGATGCCCGTTTTGACGGTATCCCGATGATTCTAGAAACGATCAACCCCGATATCTGGGCTGACGAAATCGCCTGGCTCAAATCCGAAGCGCAGCGCTAATTAGCTTCTTCACTCCATAATAGTAAAAAGCGCCAGTTGGTTTACCCAACTGGCGCTATCTCATCCACATCCTTGTGTTATGGCATTACTTGTTATTCACGACGCCGTTTCCTGCATCGTAAAAGTCAGACTTACGCGACTTTCGCCAGTTGTTCATCAGAGCGTTTCAGCAGCGCGTACAGCACGCCAGCCACTGCGGTTCCCGCAATGATCGCTAACAGGTAGCCAATAACTGGGGTAATCGCGCCAGGAATCAACAGCACGAACAGACCACCGTGTGGTGCCATCAGCTTAGCGCCCACCGCCATCGACAGCGCACCAGTCAGTGCGCCACCGATGATGCAGCAAGGCAGAACGCGCATTGGATCACGCGCCGCGTAAGGAATCGCCCCTTCGGAAATAAAGCACAGGCCCAGTACGAACGCTGCTTTACCGCCTTCACGCTCGGTCGGGTTAAATTTCTTGCTTGCCAGCACGGTCGCCAGACCCATTGCCAACGGTGGCACCATACCAGCAGCCATAACGGCGGCCATCGGTGCGTAAATCTGGCTACTGAGTAAGGTCGTACCGAAGACGTAAGCCACCTTATTAACCGGCCCGCCCATGTCCGTACACATCATCGCACCCAGGATCGCACCCAGAATCACAGCATTCGCCGTGCCCATGGATTGCAGCCAGCCTGTCAGGCCAGTCAGGATTTTCGCCACTGGCGTACCAACGACGTAAATCATGATAAGACCGGTGATCAACGTAGCGAACAGCGGAATAATCAGGATCGGTTTTAGCGCAGTCAAACTTTGCGGCAGAATCAGTTTATTGTTGATCGCTCTGGCAATATAACCCGCCAGGAAACCGGCAATGATCCCACCGAGGAAGCCCGCTCCCGTACTCACCGCTAACATCCCGCCAACCAGACCCGGCGTTAAGCCCGGACGATCCGCAATGGAGAACGCGATGTAGCCCGCCAGCACTGGCACCATCAGCGCAAAGGCAGAGCCGCCGCCGATCTTCATCAGCGCCGCAGCCAGCGTACCTTCCTGTTTAAAGGCTTCAATACCAAAGACAAACGACAGCGCGATACACAGACCGCCCGCCACCACCATCGGCAGCATGTAAGACACGCCGGTCAACAGGTGACGATACGGGCCTGCTCCGCCTTTCTGACCAGACTCGCTAGCGCTTGACGCACTGGCTTGCCCGGATGGCTGATACACTTTAGCTTCAGCTTGCGCTTTATCTAACTCCTGCGCCGTTTTCTTCAGTGCCAGCCCGGTCGAGGTGCGATACATCTTCTTACCGGCAAATTTCGCCAGATCGACTTCAATATCCGCCGCGACGATCACCAGATCGGCCTGTTCTACTTCTTCTGGGGTAATCGCGTTGCCCGCGCCAACGGAGCCGCGTGTTTCCACTTTGACCCACCAGCCGCGTTTTTTCGCTTCGCTTTCAATCGCTTCTGCCGCCATAAACGTGTGCGCGACACCCGTCGGGCACGCCGTTATTGCAACAATGCGTTTGGCAGCCGCAGGCTGCTGAACGGGAGCTGACGCCGCAGCCTGATAGACCGTGGCTTCAGCCTGCGCTTTCGCCAAGAAGGCGTCCGGCTGCGAAACAGCCAGTTCGATATCACCGACATGAACCTGCTTGCCATTCAGTGCGCTATCCGCCGCAGCGGACGCACCCAGAACGATCGCCAGTTCAGCGTCGTTAGCTTGTTCTGTAAACGTCACCCCTGCTTTCGCAGCGGCAGCGCCGAGTAGGTTCTTCACCAGTTGGCTTCTCGCCAGGCCCAGTGATTTATCCAAAATCAGCAGCGTTTTCATTGTTTATCTCCTGCTGTATCAGTTAAAGGGTTTGAGGTCGACACGCGCCATCATTGCGGCCAACTGAGGACGATCGGTAATACCAACATTACTTTGGCTGACGGCCAGCGCTGAAACCGCCGTAGCCAAACGCAGAGTGTGCTCACTGGACTCACGCATTAATAAGCCATAAATCAACCCCCCAACCATGGAGTCGCCCGCACCTACCGTACTTACCACATCACAAGCCGGTGGTTTTGCCAGCCAGGCACCCGATGCATTCACCCACAGCGCGCCTTCTGCACCCAGTGAGATCACAACATGCGCAATACCCTGCTCACGCAGCGCGTGGGCGGCATCCACCACATCAGCCAGCGTAGGTAATTTACGCCCAGCCCATATCTCCAACTCCCGGCGGTTTGGTTTCACCAACCAAGGAGAGGCTTTCAGTCCCGCCACCAGCGCTTCACGGCTGCTGTCGAAAATAATGCAAGGACACTGCGTGCGCAGACGCGACATCCAGTCGGTAAACGCATCAGGATCGACGCCAGCAGGCAAACTGCCGCTCACCGCAACCATGTCGAACTGCCCAAGCCAGCTCAGCGAATCATTGACGAAACGCTGCCAGTCCTGCTGTGTCACTTCAAAACCGGAAAAGTTGAAGTCGGTTACGTCGCCATCTTTTTCGGTTAATTTGACATTAATACGCGTACGTCCTGGCACAACCTGGAAACGGTTGGCAATGCCCAGCTCGCTGAACAATTGCTGAAAACCATCCTGATTGTCTTTACCCAGAAAGCCACCTACCGTGACATCAATCCCGAGATCTTTCAGCACCTTGGCAACGTTGATACCTTTGCCTGCAGCGTGCAGACCCGCTGTCTGAACCAGATTGACTTCACCTTTCTCAACTTCCGGGCAATAGCCAACCAGGTCATAAGCTGGATTCAGGGTGATTGTGGCTACTCTCCTGCTCATGCTGCCCCCTCGCCCAAACCGGACGTAATCGCCTCGCCAATCGCGGCCAGTGCTTGTTCCGCATCGCTACCGCTGGCGGTGAAACGCAGTTTGTGACCTTTCTTCACGCCCAGCGCGACGACTTTCATCAGGCTGCGGCCATTTGCCGGTTTACCTGTGCCATCCAGATTGGTGACGGTAATGTCACTGCTGAACTGCTTGATCACGTTCACCAGCATCGTTCCCGGACGCGCGTGCAAACCGTGTTCGTTGCGAATGGTAAATTCTGCCGTCAGCACTTCGCTTTCTTCCGGTACGTCGCTGGTCAGTAAAGCCAGCAGCGTCGGCGCATCAGCCGTCAGCAGACGTTCCGCTTTTTGTGCAATCAGCAGGTTGCTCAGGTAATCGATCGGCGCAAAAGCCTGATCGTCAGCCGCGGCCACCGTCACCAGTAAGGCCACGTTTTCACCGTCAACGCTGAAAGGCGTAGCCGGACGTGCCACCGCAGCCGCGCTGCTGAGGTTACCGACAGCGCTATCGCTGAACCACACGCCTTGTCCCAGATTCAGCGGCTTGTTGCTGACTGCGGTGCTGACGAAGCTGGCGTCTGCTGCACCGACCTGCTGAAGACGACCCGCGTTCAGAGCCTGAAGCGTCAGCAGATTATCGGTCGCCACGTCCAGCGCGATCAGCGAGGTATCAAAGCGGAACTCCGCCAGTTGCTGCTCGCCCATCAGCAGGCTACGCAGTTCTTCTGCTGACGTTGTACTTGCCAGACGTGCTGCGACGCGATCGTCGCTCAGGACGTGAGTCAGCTGACGCAGCAACGCAAGGTGTTCATCAGAACGGGCTGCAATCCCCAACACCACGTAGGCGGTTTGATCTTCACCCCAGGAAATACCCTGAGGAAACTGAAATACTTGAACCCCGGTCTTCAATACCAGATCGCGGGTATCGGTTGTGCCGTGAGGGATAGCAATGCCGCTTCCCAAATAGGTGGATGTTTGCTGTTCGCGCTGTAGCATGCCGTCGACATACCCTGCGTTAACGCACCCGGCCTCGGTCAGTGCTGAAGCAACAAGCTGGATAGCTTCCTGCTTAGTACTGGCCGCTGCGCCCAAATGAATATCTTGCTGTGACAACTGGAACATGGCACTCCTCTCTTGCTGAAAGTTGAATCGTTTCAGCTTTTATGAGAAAAAAATGTGTCGATTGTTAGGGCGTTTCAAAAAAAATTCCGCTGAAACGTTTCAAAAGTCTCATTCTATTACGCCATTTATGCAAGCTTTCTGCGCTGCTGACGTAACAGAATTTTGACATCACGCACATTTTAACGTGGATGACGCGCTGCTCGCCAACAAAAATCACCCAATGGCTGAAGCCGTGCTGACGAAAAATAATGAAACAAGATTTCTGTTTCATTATAAACCCGAGTACTATGTCGCGCTCGACAGCCTCTGCCTATTTTCCAAGCGCTATCAATTTATGTTCACTCCTGCAAACACAACGCGACGTCCGCTCGACCTGACATCGTCAGCATTTTTAGTTATAGCCTTCCTGACCGGAACGGCCGGAGCCCTGCAACTTCCTACGCTCAGCCTCTTTCTTTCCAGCGAAGTACAGGCTCGTCCTTTCTTAGTCGGGATGTTTTATACCGGCAGCGCGGTTATCGGCATTGTCGTCAGCCAAATGCTGGCTACGCGTTCGGACCGTCAGGGCGATCGCAAATCACTGATCTTCGTCTGCTGTCTGTTAGGCGCACTGGCCTGCATGCTGTTTGCATGGAACCGTAACTACTTTATTCTGCTCTTTATCGGCGTGTTGCTGAGCAGCTTTGGCTCGACCGCGAACCCACAGCTTTTTGCACTGGCGCGAGAGCACGCGGATAAAACCGGTCGTGAAGCAGCGATGTTCAGCTCCATCCTCCGCGCGCAAATTTCTCTCGCCTGGGTTGTCGGCCCGCCTATCGCCTTTGCGCTGGCACTGGGATTCGGCTTCACAACGATGTACCTGACCGCCGCTGTCGTCTTTATCTTGTGCGGCATTCTGGTCAAACTCTTTCTGCCTTCCATGCCCAAAGCCGTGGAAAAGACCACTTCCACGCTGGAATCACCGCGCCGCAACCGTAGGGACACGCTCTTGCTGTTCGTAGCCTGTACCTTGATGTGGACCTGCAACGGCATTTACCTCATTAATATGCCGCTGTATCTGGTGCATGAGCTGCATCTGCCGGAAAAGCTGGCAGGTATCATGATGGGTGTGGCCGCAGGGTTGGAAATTCCGGTGATGCTGATTGCGGGCTACGTTGCCAAACGCTTCGGTAAACGTTTCCTGATGCGGCTTGCCGTTGCCTCTGGTTTGCTGTTCTTCGGCGGCTTACTGGTTCTTGATGGCGAAATAGCGCTGCTGGCGTTACAAGCGTTGAACGCCATTTTCATCGGTATTCTGGCAGGAATCGGCATGCTTTACTTTCAGGACTTGATGCCCGGACAGGCAGGCGCTGCCACCACGCTATTTACCAATACCACGCGCGTTGGTTGGATCATCTCCGGCTCACTGGCTGGAATTGTTGCTGAAATCTGGAACTATCACGCCGTCTTCTTCTTCGCGCTGCTGATGATCGTTGGCTCTATCTATTGTATGTGGCGCATCAAAGACGCCTGATCGCCGCACGTTAAGGGGCGGTGTCGGCTTCCAGTTTTAGCAGATAAATCATCGCCTCATCACGATGGCTGAAACACATATCGGCGCGCGGCTTCAGCCCCGCGCAAACCGCAGGCCGCAGTGGAGAATGAAACAGCCCGCAGCGCATCGCGTCATCAAGATGAATACAGGGCGTGTTTGCAGGTTTGCCGTGCGGCAGACCCGGCATCGGCGTTGAAATCGATGCCGCGATACAGCAGGCACCGCAATGGGGGCGACAGTCCATCAGCAGGCTCTCCGGTGGGCTGACAAGAAGTAGAGAGCGCCACCATAACAGCCCTTCTACCAAAAACCAATATAAGACCACGTATCTTATGCTTGCCTGAATTCTCCGGCGCGAGTAACGTGTCGCCACAAAAATCACACTCCTTTATAGCAGGTAATTTTTATGGCAAGAGCGAACGAGATTAAACGCGGAATGGTCGTTAACTATAACGACAAGTTATTGCTGGTAAAGGACATCGACGTCCAGAGCCCTAGCGCCCGCGGAGCCAGCACGCTGTACAAAATGCGTTTTTCTGATGTCCGCACGGGTTTGAAAGTGGAAGAACGTTTTAAAGGCGACGACATTATCGATACCATCACGCTGACGCGCCGCACGGTTACTTTTTCCTATATTGACGGCGATGAGTATGTCTTTATGGATGATGAGGACTACACTCCTTACCTCTTCAAAAAAGATCAAATAGAAGAAGAGCTGCTGTTTATCCCTGAAGGCGGCATGCCGGGGATTCAGGTATTGAGCTGGGACGGCCAAATCATCGCGCTGGAACTGCCACAGACGGTCGATCTGGAAATTGTTGAGACGGCACCGGGCATTAAAGGTGCTTCAGCCAGTTCGCGCAACAAACCTGCGACCATGAGCACTGGTCTGGTTATCCCTGTTCCAGAATATCTGAGCGCAGGTGAAAAGATCCGCATTCATATTCCAGAACGTCGCTACATGGGCCGCGCAGACTAACAGTCTACATTGTGCTTTCCGCACAATACTTGTCGCCGGATGACCAATCCGGCACACGTCAACCCTCCCCGCATTAGGAGCCTGCCATGCTAACGAAAGTCAATTTGATTACGGGATTTCTGGGTAGTGGAAAAACCACCACGATTCGTCATCTTCTGTCGCAAAAGCCTGAGGACGAAGTCTGGGCGGTGCTGGTCAATGAATTCGGCGAAGTGGGCATTGACGGTGCGTTACTGGCGGACAGCGGTGCCGTCCTGAAAGAGATTCCCGGCGGCTGCATGTGCTGCGTGAACGGCTTGCCGATGCAGGTTGGCCTGAATATGCTGCTGCAACAGAAAAAGCCTCATCGGTTGCTCATCGAACCGACGGGGCTCGGCCACCCGAAACAAATTCTCTCCTTGCTGACGAGTGATATCTATCAGCCCTGGCTGACATTACAGGCTACGCTGTGCCTACTGGATGCGCGTCAATTGAGTGATACTCGCTATACGGAAAATGAGAACTTCCGCGATCAGCTTGCCGCCGCTGACATTATTATCGCCAACAAGCGCGATACTTATACCGCCGACGATCTCGCGGCCTTGCAGCAGTGGCAGCAGGCAAGCGGCGGCGGTCGACAAATTATCGAGGCGAGTCAGGGAAACATTGGCTGGCAACTGCTGGATCAGCCTAGATATAACATGCGCGAACTGCCGGACGGTGCACATCACCATGCGCATCAGCCAAAAAATGGCCTGGCCGCGCTGCAATTACCGGGTGGGCAACCCTGGCGCCGCTCTCTCAATCAGGGACAGGGCTACCACGCCTGCGGCTGGATATTCGCACCTGAAACCGCTTTTGATACCGCCGCGCTGCTGGACTGGGTTCGCCTTTCTCCCGTGAGTCGGGTTAAAGGGGTAATGCGTATAAAGGAAGGGACGCTCGTCGTGAACCGTCAGGGACACGATCTTCATATAGAAACCCGATCGGCGGCACCGATTGATAGCCGTATCGAAGTCATTAATGAAACACCAGCAGAATGGAATACGTTACAAGCCTCGTTGTTAAAGGCTCGTTTAACTAACGTAGAGTAAACTGGAGTTTTTTCGTCTTTGTTTGGATGTTTTGCCTTATGTCATTTGCTCGTTTTTCTTCTATTTTAATGCTCAATGTATTGGGCATCGGCCTGTTTTTATCCTGGTATCTACCGGAAAATCATGGTTTTTGGCTCACGCTCGACAGCCATATCTTTTTCTATTTCAACCGCCTCTTGGTTGATAGCCCGACGTTTTTACATCTGGTTGCGATTACTAATAACCGCGCGTTTGACGGCTGTGCGCTCGTTGCGATGGGGTTGCTGTATCTGTCGTTTTATCTAAAAGCTACGCCCACAGAACGTCGCCGTTTATTGATCCTCGGTTTTGTCATGCTGTTAACTGCCGTCGTGCTGAATCAGGCAGGACATTTATTACCGGTGCAACACGCCAGCCCGACGCTCTATTTTAGTGACGTCAACCGCGTTTCGGATTTAACTGGTATTCCAACCAAAGATGCTTCATCGGACAGCTTCCCCGGCGACCACGGCATGATGCTGATGATCTTTGCTGCGTTTATGCTGCGTTATTTTACCCGCACCGCTTTCGCTATCGGTCTGACCATCATGGCGATTTTCTCATTGCCTCGCATCATGATTGGTGCACATTGGTTTACCGATATTGCCGTTGGTTCGTTCTCGGTTGTTCTGGTCGGGCTAAGCTGGTGGCTATTAACGCCAGCAAGCGATGCCGCTATTGCCCTGTTAAACCGACTATTACCTAAAAAATCGACAGTATAAATTCACATGATTTCAGATTTTTTACATCGACATTTTTTAGCTGAACACATCATTAAATCTTATAA
The DNA here is from genome assembly GCF_900129615.1 of Pectobacterium carotovorum. Lineage (GTDB taxonomy): Bacteria > Pseudomonadota > Gammaproteobacteria > Enterobacterales > Enterobacteriaceae > Pectobacterium > Pectobacterium carotovorum. Next base: position 53,214 of record NZ_FQWI01000010.1, read on the forward strand.
ATAAAATAGTTAAAACTGCTCGCAATCCTGCTGCTGTTACGGTAGTCTCGTTCAAGTTTGCTTTTTAGCGCACACTGAACTACCAGCGGCAAGAGAAATAATGTGCATTCCGGCACACTTTCGCCGATGAGTGTTTGGCTAAGAAGAAACTCTGATTTAGTCTGAGTCTCGTTTTCGTTTGGCATTTATACCCCAGTGAAATGGGGATACTACATAGCGATATTTATCGTTAAGGACAGCAAGGGAACATAACAATAATGGTCAAGTCTCAACCGATTCTGAGATATATCTGGCGGGCAGTGCCTGCCGTCGCGGTAGCAATGATGCTCTCCGCCTGTGGAAGTAATAGTGCATACAACAGTAAAGCTCAAACTGATATGCATGCAGTTAATGATAAAGATGGTCTTTTACTGCAAGCCTCTCAGGATGAATTTGAAGCACTGGTTCGTAACGTGGACATCAAGTCCAAGTTACTCAACCAATATGCCAGCTGGAAAGGTGTTCGTTACCGTTTAGGCGGTGATAGTCGCCGTGGCATTGACTGCTCAGCTTTCGTTCAGCGCACCTTCCGCGAACAGTTTGGTATGGATTTACCGCGTTCAACCTATGAACAGCAAGAGATGGGCCAGCAAATTCAGCGCAGCAAATTGCGCGTTGGCGATCTTGTTCTGTTCCGTGCAGGTTCAACCGGCCGCCACGTTGGCATTTATCTTGGCAACGATCAGTTCGTCCATGCGTCAACCAGCAGTGGTGTCATCATTTCCAAGATGACCGAAGACTACTGGAATAAGCGTTATCAGGAAGGACGCCGTGTCCTGAGTAAAGGAAAAACCAGCTAAACAATATCTCTCCCTTGCTGTGATATTGTTTTGTTAGTAAAAGAACTTTGCTGTTAGCCAACGAAACCAGACGACATCAACGCCGCTTATCACTATAAGCGGCGTTTTTTTATGATGGACATCCTTGTCCATCACCCTACAGGCCGTTGCTACGCAACGTTGAAAAACATTCCCTACGTTTTTTTATGCCTGCTTTTCCCCCGAATACCACCGAGCTCCTCCCCTTCTGCGGCATACTGCGCAAAATATGACTGACTCAACAACCTGAAACATTAACAGGCCGTGATTAAGGTAGGTTTATCACCTGATTTCATGATAAAAAGAAAACACGCAGCTTCCCGATGGGAATGTTAATTATTTCAAGAACTTTATGCCGAGGAAATCGGCATTGTTGATGTTACGGTATGGCATGTCTGCATCAAACGACGCCCAACCAGATAACGTCCACTCGCAGGAGATTACCGTCAGATGTTAAAGCGCGTTATCGCTGCCGTATTGCTCTGCACGGCCCATCTTGGGGCGTATGCCGAGACGACTGAAAACAGCACCAGCTTTGCACTTTTGGGTGAACCCAAATATGCCGAGAACTTCAGCCATTTTGATTACGTCAATCCTGATGCTCCCAAAGGCGGTAGCATCACTCTCAGCTCACTGGGTACCTTTGACAATTTCAACCGTTACGCGCTACGTGGCGTGGCAGCGGCACGTACTGAACGCCTCTACGATTCGCTCTTTGTTTCCTCTGATGACGAACCCGGCAGTTATTATCCGCTGGTCGCCCTGACGACACGTCATTCGGCGGATTTCCGCTGGATTGAAATCGAGATGAATCCCAAAGCCCGCTTTCATGACGGTTCACCAATCACCGCTGCTGACGTCGCGTTTACCTACAATATGTTTATGACGCAGGGTGTGCCGCAGTTTCGCATCTATTTTAAAGATGTCACCGCCAAGGCCGTTGCACCGCTGACCGTACGCTTCGATTTTCCCGTATCCGACAAAAACCGCATGTTCAGTCTGATGACATTGCCCATCATGCCGGAGAAATTCTGGAAGAATCATAAACTCAGCGATCCGCTATCGTATCCGCCACCTGCCAGCGGCCCTTACCGCATCACCGCCTATCGTACCGGACAATATGTCACCTATTCTCGTGTGAAAGACTATTGGGGTGCCGACTTGCCAGTAAATAAAGGCCAGTACAATTTCGATAAAATCCGCTACGACTACTATCTCGACGACAGCGTTGCCCTGGAAGCCTTTAAAGCTGGAGCTTTCGATCTGCGTGAAGAAGGCTCGCCAAAGCATTGGGCGACACAATATCAGGGCGGCAACTTTGCGCGCGGCTACATCATCAAACAGGATCAGGTCAACCAATCCGCTCAGGATACGCGCTGGCTGGCATTCAATATCCAGCGACCGCTGTTTCAGGATAGACGCGTGCGTCAGGCGTTAGCGCTGGCATTTGACTTCAACTGGATGAACAAGGCTCTGTATTACAACGCCTATCAACGTACCGATAGCTATTTCCAGAATACGGAGTATGCCGCTAAAGGCGAACCCAGTGCAGAAGAACTGGCATGGTTGACACCGCTGAAGGACAAGGTGCCAGCCGAGGTCTTTGGCCCCAGCTATCAACCGCCCTCCTCCGATGGCAGCGGTTATGATCGACAAAACTGGCTGAAGGCACTCAAACTGCTGGAAGAGGCTGGCTGGGAATTGAAAGATCAAAAACTGGTCAATAGCAAAACCGGACAGCCGTTTACATTTGAACTGCTATTGCCCAGCGCTGGCAACTCGCAGTATGTCCTGCCCTTTCAGCAGAGCCTGAAAAAGCTGGGCATCACCATGAACGTACGTAACATCGACAGCACGCAGTTCAACAACCGCATCCGTAAGCGGGATTTTGATATGACGGCTACGGTGTACAGCGCGTTTCTCTACCCCAGTGCCGACCTGCAAATCCGCTGGAGCTCACAGTATATCGATTCGACATACAACAGACCGGGCGTCAGCGATCCCGCGATTGATTCGCTCATCGAGGAAATCGTTAAGCATCAAGGGCAGAAAGTCCCCCTGCTGTCATTAGGCCGCGCGCTGGACAGGATCTTGACCTGGAATCAGCTCATGATCCCGATGTGGTATTCCAATCATGACCGTTTCGCCTATTGGAACAAGTTTGCCATGCCTGCTGTACGCCCGGCCTATTCGCTTGGTTTTGATGGCTGGTGGTTCGACACCAAACAGGCGGCTACGCTGCCCGCAGAGCGACGTTAAGGAATCAAAATGGGAACGTATCTGTTACGCCGCCTCTTGCTGGTCATTCCAACCCTGTGGGCGATCATCACGATTAATTTCTTCATTGTGCAAATTGCCCCCGGCGGCCCGGTAGATCAAGCCATCGCGGCAATTGAAATGGGCCACGGCAGCGGTTATACAGCTAGCAGTGGGATGGATGCCGGAATGGCACGAACAGGCACCAGCGGCGCACCCAACATCGAGAACGCTTACCGGGGTTCGCGCGGGCTTGACCCGGAAGTTATCGAGGAAATCACCAAGCGCTATGGCTTCGATAAGCCGATCCATGAACGTTATTTTAAACTGCTGTGGGATTACGTGCGTTTTGACTTCGGCGACAGCCTGTTCCGTGGCTCTTCGGTGATGCAACTCATTAAGGAGAGCATGCCGGTTTCGATTACACTGGGGCTGTGGAGTACGTTGATCGTCTACCTGATATCGATCCCCCTTGGCATCAAAAAAGCCGTGAAGAACGGCACACCGTTCGATACCTGGAGCAGCACGTTAATCATTATCGGCTATGCCATTCCCGCGTTTTTGTTTGCGATCATTTTGATTGTGCTGTTCGCAGGCGGCAGTTATCTGGACTGGTTCCCGCTTCGAGGGCTGGTTTCCAGCAATTTTGATACCCTGCCGTGGTACAGCAAGATTACCGATTACTTGTGGCATATCGCGCTACCGGTTCTGGCTTCCGTCATTGGCGGTTTCGCCACCTTAACCATGCTTACCAAGAACTCCTTTATGGATGAGATTCGTAAGCAGTACGTGGTTACCGCGCGCGCTAAGGGGCTGGATGAAAAGAGCATTCTCTACCGCCACGTGTTCCGCAATGCCATGCTGCTGGTGATCGCTGGCTTCCCCGCCACGTTTATCAGTATGTTTTTCACCGGTTCGCTGCTGATTGAGGTGATGTTCTCGCTCAACGGGCTCGGTCTATTGGGCTATGACGCCACGCTGCAACGTGACTATCCTGTCATGTTCGGCACGCTGTATATCTTCACGCTGATCGGCTTATTGCTGAATATCGTCAGCGACATCACCTATACGCTGGTGGATCCGCGTATCGATTTTGAGGGACGCCAATGAGTCGCTTAAGCCCGATTAATCAGGCGCGCTGGGCGCGTTTTAAAAGTAATCGTCGCGGTTACTGGTCGCTGTGGATTTTCATGGTGCTGTTTATCGTCAGCCTGTTTTCCGAACTGATCGCCAATGACAAACCGCTGCTGGTTAAGTATGACGGCCAGTTCTATACGCCGGTGCTTATTGACCACAGCGAGCGGACGTTCGGCGGGCAGTTGGATACCACTGCTGACTTCCGCGATCCTTATATCGCCGAACGTATCAACAGCCACGGCTGGGCGATCTGGCCGCTGATTCACTACAGCTACGACACCATAAACTACGCCACGACAGCGTCCTTCCCCTCTGCACCAAACTGGCAGAACTGGCTGGGCACAGACAGTCAGGGGAAAGACGTGGTAGCCCAGGTAATGTATGGCTTCCGTATCTCACTGCTGTTCGGTCTGGCGCTCACGATCCTGTCCAGCGTGATTGGTATCGCCGTCGGGGCGACACAGGGCTATTACGGTGGACGTTTCGACCTATGGGGGCAACGCTTTATCGAAGTCTGGTCTGGCATGCCGACGCTATTTCTGATTATCTTGCTGTCCAGCGTGATTCAGCCGGATTTCTGGTGGCTATTGGGCATTACCGTGCTTTTCGGCTGGATGAGTCTGGTTGGCGTGGTACGGGCGGAATTTCTGCGTACCCGCAACTTTGACTATATTCGTGCGGCACAGGCGATGGGCGTCAGCGACCGCGCCATTATGTTCCGCTGCATGCTGCCAAACGCGATGGTCGCTACGCTGACCTATCTGCCCTTTATTCTCTGCGGCTCGATTACCACGCTGACATCGCTGGATTTTCTCGGCTTTGGTCTGCCGATGGGCTCGCCATCATTAGGCACTTTATTGCTGGAAGGGAAAAATAACCTTCAAGCACCGTGGCTGGGCATTACCGTGTTTATGGTGCTTTCCATCGTGCTTTCCTTACTCATTTTTATCGGCGAAGCGGTGCGCGACGCCTTTGACCCCAGCAAGGCGCATTAATATGTCCAGTTCACCTTTATTGCAGATAGATAATCTCAGCATTGCCTTCCGCAAAGGCGATCAGGAGCAGCGCGTTGTCGACCAGCTTTCACTGGCGGTGAACGCGGGTGAGACGCTGGCGCTGGTCGGTGAGTCAGGCTCGGGGAAAAGCGTCACCGCACTATCGGTGTTGCGTTTACTCCCCTCCCCGCCCGTGGTTTATCCGCAAGGGGATATCCGCTTCGCAGGGCAATCGCTGCTACATGCTGATGAAAAAACACTGCGTCAGATACGCGGCAATCGGATTGCGATGATCTTTCAGGAACCGATGGTGTCGCTTAACCCTTTGCAAAGCATTGAGAAACAGCTGATTGAGGTGCTCTCACTCCACCGGGGCATGCGCACCGAGGCCGCCCGCAGCGAAGTCATCACCTGTCTGGATCGCGTGGGTATTCGGCAGGCTAAAAGCCGATTGAATGATTTCCCGCATCAACTTTCTGGCGGAGAACGCCAGCGTGTCATGATTGCGATGGCGCTGCTGACACAGCCAGATTTGCTGATTGCCGATGAACCCACAACGGCACTCGACGTGACCGTTCAGGCGCAAATATTAAAATTGCTGAACGAGCTGAAGCAGGAACTGGGGATGAGTTTACTGTTCATCACCCACAACCTGAATATTGTCCGCCAGTTGGCAGATAACGTATCGGTCATGAAAGCCGGTCAGGCCGTGGAACATAATAGCTGTCAGCAGCTTTTCAGCGCACCGCAGCACCCCTACACGCGCCAGTTGCTGGATGCCGAACCATCGGGCGAGCCGCTTCCGGTAACGGATGACGGCGAACCTCTTTTGCGGGTGGAAAAACTGCACGTTTCGTTTCCCATCAAACGCGGCCTTTTGCGCCGTACCGTTGACGAAAAGCAGGTAGTGAACAATATCAACTTCACCTTGCGACGTGGCGAAAGTCTGGGTCTGGTGGGGGAATCCGGCTCAGGAAAAAGTACGACCGGATTAGCGTTGCTGCGCCTGATTCAATCACGCGGCGATATCTGGTTCGACGGTCAGCCCTTGCAAGGACTGACCCGTAAGCAAATGCTGCCTTTCCGCCACCGGATTCAGGTTGTCTTTCAGGATCCGAACTCTGCGCTGAACCCACGGCTGAATGTGGAACAAATCATTGCTGAGGGATTGACCGTCCATCATAAGTTAAGCAAAGAGGCGCTCGATCAGCGTGTGATTGAGGCGATGCAGGAAGTCGGGCTGGATCCCACGACCCGCTACCGTTATCCCTCCGAGTTTTCCGGTGGTCAGCGTCAGCGTATCGCTATCGCTCGCGCCCTGATACTGCAACCGGAGCTGCTGATCCTTGATGAACCCACGTCATCGCTGGACAGAACGGTGCAGGCGCAAATTCTGGCGCTGCTGAAATCATTACAGGAAAAGCACAAAATCGCCTACCTGTTTATCAGCCATGACTTACAGGTTATCCGTTCTCTGTGCCATCAGGTTATTGTGTTGCGACAGGGCGAAGTGGTCGAACAGGGCGAATGCAAACAGGTATTCGCGCACCCTGCCGAACATTACACGCGCGAATTGCTACAGTTTTCATCCTATACGGCGGAAACGCAGTCAGCATAAATGAGGGAACACCGCAGCGCCAATCTGCTGACGCTGCGGTTTAAAAGGGATATTGTGCCGATACAGACTCAGCGATAGCGACACCAACATTTTTCAGACGGCACATTGCTGTGCTTTCATCATTGCGATGCAAAAACAGGCACGGTTCGCCTTCCCATTCCAGAACGGCGCATTCAACCTGAATTTCAGACAGAGACTGATGCAATTGGTGCATGATTTTCCATGCAATATCGCCGTCATGGCTCAACAGCTTGAGGCCAATCAGGTTATTCTCTTCTTCTCTGCCGCTCAGCGGAATCGGTTCAACATTGATACCTGCAAAACCCGATAACCAGCGATAACTTTGCGGCAAACGATGAACTACCGAAAGTTGGAAACTGTCCACTACTGTTTTCCTCAGGTAATAATTCACAAAATAGTAACATATTTATCATAGTAGCGTGTTCACACCATTTCTCGCCACTTTTAGTGAACAAAAAAACAACAAACACGCTTTTTTCATATCGTGATAGTGACTAACAGATTCGATTGCAAGGACTATTAATGCCAAATCGATCACGAATTTTTCTTCTTTTCCGGCTATATGTAACCTTTTCCATTTAATATCTCAACCCTTTTTAGCCCATTTGTTCACTTTTGGGTCAAATATTTTACATTAACAAAACAAAAAGCTATGCCTGGGTATCACCTTAAGAAGGAATATGAGGAATCAGAGAGAACAGACTCAGATGCAGGAACATCTTTCCTGCATCTGAGAAGAAGGGAAAATCAGGACGCGGGGGAACGAGTTGCGTACAGATAAAGCAGAAAGGCGCCTATCGAACAGAGCGCCATCGATAGCACCATCGGCCAGGCGCTGTTGAATGAGGCCAGAGAGAGGATCCCCCCCACAATCGCGCCCAGACCGAAGCGTAGCGTGCCAGCCAACGACGAGGCCGTCCCTGCCATATGTGGGAAATCATCGAGAATCACCGCCATCGCATTCGACGCCACCATCGCAATGCAGCCGACAAACAGTGCCACGCCAAATACCAGCGGTAAGAATCCGAGATCGAACAGGCAGACAATCACCAGCCATATTCCCATCGCAAACTGGATCACCAGCCCTGCGCGGAACATCGCCAGCGCGCCCAACCGTCGTACATTGCGGCTGTTAAACAGCGTCACCACAAAGAGAAAGACGACGTTCAGGGCAAAGTAGTAGCCAAAATTCTGAGGAGAAACGCCATACAGATTGATATACACAAACGGCCCGGCGCTCAGGAAGGAGAACATGCCGCAAAACGAAAGCCCGCTTGCCACCATATAGCTGAATACCCGCTTGTGGCGGAACAGGATGGCAAAGTTCCCGATGGTAGTGCGCAGATGAAATTTCTGCCGCTTAGCGGGCGGTAAGGTTTCTTTGATAAAAAAGAAAATCAGCGCTGACGCCAGAAAAGCCGCACCAGAGATCGTCCAAAAAATGGAATGCCAGCTAAACCACAGCAGCAACCAGCCACCGGCGATGGGCGCAATGAGCGGCGCGACCGTCATCACCAACACGACAAACGACATCATGCGAGAAAAATCATCCCGCGAGAACATATCGCGCATCAGGGCATTAATCACCACCGCAGCCGCCGCAGCGGAGACGCCGTGCAGAAAACGCATGTAGATCAGTTGCTCTACCGTTTGTGCCAGCGCACAGGCCACGCCTGCAAACGCAAAAACCAGCGTACCGCCGAGAATCACAGGCTTGCGTCCCAGACTGTCCGCCATCGGCCCGAAGAACATCTGGCCAATCGCAAAACCTAGCACATAGGTGCTGAGCGTCATTTGGACATGCCCATCCCCCACGCCAAACTCGTTAGCAATGGTCGGCAACGCAGGTAAATACATATCGATAGCTAACGGCATTAGCATCGAAATCAGGCCGAGAATAAAAATCAGCCCGAAATGAGAAGAGCGGCGTAATTGCACTAATAACTCCAGATAAGAAAAAAGGTCATGCTATGCAGCATTATTTTACGCTGGCGATCTCCTCAGCACTTAACTCCCGGTATTCTCCCGGTTCCAGTTCGCTATCCAGATAGATGCCTCCGATACGTTCGCGATGCAGCTCAACGACCCGATTCCCCACTGCCGCAAACATCCTTTTGACCTGATGATAGCGACCTTCGCTAATCGTCAGCCGAACGACATAATCTGTTACTTTCTCAAGCGTAGCGGGTTTGGTGAGGTTCTTCTCGTTATGCAGTTGCACGCCCGCCGTAAATTGCGCGGCGGTGTCCTCAGCCAGCGGCTGTTCCAGCGTCACCAGATACGTTTTTTCACACTGGTGCTTAGGCGAGGTAATGCGATGCGACCATTGCCCGTCGTCAGTTAACAGCACCAGTCCGGTGGTATCGATATCCAGACGCCCCGCCGCGTGCAGTTTGTACGCCACCGGGACATCCATGAAATACAGAATGGTGGGATGATCGGGATCGTCCGTTGAACAGACGTAGCCCTGAGGCTTATTCAACATGAAATAGCGTGGGCCGTTCTGTTGTTTCAACGGATTACCATCAAACTCAACGTTATGCTCGGGGGATAACTTGAACGCACCGCTTTTTACCACTTCACCATCAACGGTAACACGCTCTGCATGGAGTTCACGCGCTACCAGTGAGCGGCTAATTTCCAACTGCTGGGATAAAAATTTGTCCAATCGCATTAAAACTCACTACCTGTCTCAAATAACTGCCAGTCTCAAATCGTGAGACCCTTAATTGTGAGATCGTAGTATAACGGGGCTTTGCCTGCTCGTCCTGCAATTCACCATCCATAACTTGCTCTTTTTAGCCAACCTTCAGGCTGCGCTCCCCTTGCTTATCTCTCGCGCCAGGTATTATCAACAGGCATAATAAGGGCAATTTTTTACATTTTAAGGACAGCCCCATGTCATCTATTCACGGTCATGAAGTGTTGCAAATGATGCTCGCGTCCGGTGAGTCATTTACCACCGAACAGCTGATTAGCACGATAGAAGCCCGCTTCGGCAGCGCTGCGCGTTTTCACACCTGTTCCGCCGAAAATATGACGGCCTCGATGCTGGTACAGTTTCTGTCTGAACGCGGGAAATTTATCCCGCACGATGCGGGCTTTACCACCAGCGCCAGTAAAATCTGCCAGCACTAGTTATGTCGTTCACACAGTCTGCCTCGTTCACACTACGGCCTTACCAGCGTGAGGCTGTTTCCGCCACACTCGACTATTTTCGCCGTCACACCCAACCGGCCGTTATCGTTTTGCCTACCGGTGCGGGGAAAAGCCTGGTGATTGCTGAACTGGCGCGGCTTGCTCGTGGTCGCGTACTGGTGCTCGCACACGTTAAGGAGTTGGTCGCGCAGAACCATGCCAAATACCGTGCCTTGGATTTGGAAGCGGATATCTTCGCGGCAGGGCTACAGCAGCGAGAGAGTCAGGGAAAGGTGGTCTTTGGCAGCGTGCAGTCCGTTGCGCGTAATCTCGACCAGTTCGATGGTGCCTTCTCTCTACTGATCATTGATGAATGCCACCGCATTAGCAACGACGATAACAGCCAATATCAGCAAATCATCCAGCACCTGCAAAAAACTAACCCACAGCTGCGGCTGCTCGGCTTAACGGCGACGCCCTATCGGCTTGGCAAAGGCTGGATATATCAGTATCACTATCACGGCATGATCCGTGGCGACGAACGTAGTTTGTTCCGCGACTGCATCTATGAGCTGCCGCTGCGTTATATGATCAAGCACGGCTTTCTGGTGCCGCCTGACAGACTGGATATGCCCGTGGTGCAATATGATTTCAGTAAGCTCGTCGCCCGTAGCAACGGGCTATTCAGCGAAGCCGACCTGAACCTCGAACTCAAACGTCAGCAGCGTATTACGCCGCACATCATCAGCCAGGTCATCGATTATGCGCAAACGCGACGCGGCGTGATGATTTTTGCGTCCACCGTCGAACATGCCAAAGAAATTACGGCCTTGCTACCGGCCGGACAGTCTGCGCTGGTTAGCGCCGATACGCCAGCGGCCGAGCGTGATGCGCTGATTGACGCCTTTAAACAGCAATCGCTGCGGTATCTGGTCAACGTGGCGGTGCTGACGACCGGTTTTGATGCCCCGCATGTCGATCTTATTGCTATCCTTCGCCCAACAGAATCCGTTAGCCTGTATCAGCAAATCGTCGGGCGTGGTTTACGTTTGTATCCGGGAAAAACGGACTGCCTGATTCTGGATTACGCCGGTAACCCGCACGACCTCTATACGCCAGAAGTCGGCAACAGCAAACCGCATGCTGGCAGCCAGCCGGTACAGGTCTTCTGCCCCGAATGTGGCTTTGCCAATCTATTCTGGGGGAAAACCACCCCGGACGGCGACATCATCGAACACTATGGCCGCCGCTGTCAGGGTTGGGAAATGGCAGAAAGTGGCCAACGCCAACAGTGTGATTTCCGGTTTCGGTTTAAAGTGTGTCCGCACTGCGGCGCGGAAAATGATATTGCCGCGCGGCGCTGCCACAAGTGTGACGAGGTATTGGTCGATCCTGACGATATGCTGAAAGCGGCGTTGAAACTGAAAGATGCGCTGGTTTTACGCTGTAGCGGCATGAGTTTCGAGCAGGGGCAGGATGCGAAAGGAGAATGGCTGAAGATTACCTATCACGATGAGGAAGGCGCCGAAGTTAGCGAACGTTTTCGTCTGCACACTACCGCTCAGCGCCACGTTTTCCTGCAACAGTTCTTACGTGTTCACCAACGCGCGCCGGGAACCCCGTTTAACTGGCACAATGCCGCTGACGTCATCGCACAACAGCTATTATTACGCGCACCTGATTTTGTCGTCGCCCGCAAACATGGAAAATTCTGGCAAATACGCGAAAAGCTCTTTGATTATCAGGGACGCTTTCGCCGCGCCAACGAACTCCGCGGCTAAGTAATTTGGGGATTCATTTGCCCATGTCGCCATATTCCGCTAGAATTCAGCCCGCTTTTGTTCGCAAAAGCTGAATAACCCAACCTGCTGCTGGGTCGCCTGTAGCAGGATTACTTTATATAAGTAGAGAAGAAAATGATTACTATCAAAGCAGAAGCACGTCAAGGTCAGGGTAAGGGTGCGAGCCGCCGCCTGCGTTCAGCTGGTAAATTCCCAGCCATCGTTTACGGTGGTTCAGAAGCACCAGTATCTATCGAACTGGATCACGACTCAGTAAAAAACCAAGAAGTGAAAGAAGGCTTCTACGGTGAGACAGTGATCCTGTCTATCGATGGCAAAGAAGTTAAAGTTAAAGTTCAGGCTGTACAACGTCACGTTTACAAGCCAAAACTGACTCACATCGACTTCGTTCGCGTTTAGTTTGCGCTGAAGTCGTTTTCCGGGACGCCGGAAAAGAAGAACGCCGCTTATGCGGCGTTTTTTTTATAACAACTTATTCATTCACAAAGGAATGTGAACATGTCTCGTGATATCTCACAGCGACTTATCGCTATCGATGCCCTGCGCGGTCTGGTTATGGTACTTATGCTACTGGACCATGTGCGGGAAACCTTTTATCTGCACCTGCAACTCGCCGATCCGATTGATGTAACCAGTACCGATCCCCTGCTATTCATCAACCGTACGCTGGCACATCTGTGTGCTCCCGTGTTTGTGTTTTTAACTGGGCTTTCTGCAGCGCTTTATCATCAGAAAGTGCAAGATCGCCGACAAACCGCCCTCTTCCTGTTCCAACGCGGCTTAATTCTTATTCTTCTTGAACTCACGCTAATCAACTTCGCGTGGACATTCCAATTCCCGCCGCAGGTCATTTATTTACAGGTCATCTGGGCCATCGGAATGAGCATGCTGGCCCTCAGCGCACTGATCTGGCTCCCTGCTGGGCTGGTTTTGATACTGGGCATCGTTATCGTGGGCGGACATAACCTGCTGGACCCTCTACAGGCTTCCGCAGACTCCATCTGGTCCATTCCCTGGGCAATTTTGCACGATCGCGGTTGGATAGACATCGGCGACACATTCCGTATGCGTACTTCATATCCGGTATTGCCTTGGATTGGTGTCATTTCACTTGGCTACGTGGCTGGGGCGCTATACCGAAAAGAGGTATTTCCACTTCAGCGTCAGAAAGCCCTGCTCGCTCTGTCTGGGATCACGCTAGCGCTGTTCTTCGTTCTGCGTAGCATCAATCGGTATGGCGAAAAGCCCTGGCAGCAGGGTGATGTCATCACACAGACGCTCATGAGTTATTTCAACATCACGAAATACCCGCCATCGCTACTGTTCCTTTGTCTGACACTTGGCATCGGGCTTTGCCTGCTTGCCGTATTCGAGCGTCAGCAGCAAAAGCGCTGGCTGGTGATGCTGGCGAGCTTCGGTGCCGCGCCGATGTTTTTCTATCTACTGCATCTGTATGTTTTAAAAGGTATGTATTTAACCGCTGTCGCGATCTGGGGGGAAAATCAGGGAGAATGGTTCGGCTTTTCCGCCGTCTGGCAATTGTGGGTGTGCACTGTGATACTGATGGTCGTGTTATTTTCGCCCGTTCGCGCGTTTGCCCGCTTAAAAGCCCGCCGCAGAGACATCCGCTGGCTTAAATACTTCTAGTCACTATCGTTTCAAACCGTCATCAGCCACTGCCCTTTTCCTGAAGTAAGAAAAAGGGCAGCGTCTTCTGGTGCCGACTACTTACCGCTGCTTGTCCGACGCTGTAACTGATCGCGCAGATTCGGCGGCGTGCCTTTAATCGTCAACGTATCCGTCGCCGGATCCCAGAAAATTCGCTCACCGAGCAATAGCGCATCAAAATTCAGGCTGATGCCGCCGCCGCTGCCAGCAAATTTGGTCAACTGGCGCAATGTCCCGCGATCGGCAGGGAAGCTCTCTTCCAGCTCATAACCCTGATCGGCTGAAAACTGCTGAAAGGTTTTCTCGCCCAGCGGTGGCAGTTCCTGCGACAGCGATGCCAGCTCGATTTCCTCACCGGACTGCAACTGTTCATTGCAGTAGCTATACACCTGCTGACGATAATTCTGGCGCTCGTTTTTATCTAACTGCGCTTCGTCACAATACTCATCGACCGCTTTCAGCAAGCCACGGTTTTGTGCTTTGGTGTCCAGCCCTTCTGACGCGGCCAGAAAATCCATGAAGAAGTCAGACACTTTGCGCCCAACACGGCCTTTAAGGAACGTCAGATAACGCGTAGATTCTGGATTGGTTTCCCATTCCGTCAAATCGATACGCGCCACGATATCGGCATGATTGATATCCAGATAGTGCGTGGTGCTGATATCCAACTGTTCATTAACTCGCATGCTGTTGCAGCTATTGAGTACCGATATCAGTAAATACTCGACCGCCAGATAACGATACTGGCAGAACAACACAATACCGCCTTCGGCAAACGGGTACTTCGCCAGCTCATCACGCAACCGCCCAGTTGCGGCACGTGAGAAACTCAGAAAGTCCTCATCCTCTTTGCGACAAGCCCGCAGCGCATCCGCCAGCTCGCTTTGCTCATTAAACAACCCATAGGCCTTACTTTTGGCGCTGTAGACGCGATGCAATTCAGCCATCATCTCTTCGACTGCCGCATTGGTCGACAGCAGGGAATCACGCAACACCATTTCCAGCGTTTGTTCGTCACGTTTAATTAGCTGATGCAGGGCAATCTGGGCGATATCCAGACTCATGATAAACTCTCCTTTTGGCAAGGCGCGTATTCAAACACTGATACGAACGGCCCGCAACACATTAAAGCGAGCCCTTTACATCTGTACGCGCGCTAAGCGTCTACACTACTTATTGATAAAAGTACGTCAGTTATTAATAAAAGTGCGTCAGTAATAAAAGTACGTTAATGATAAAAGTGCAGAAAAGCATAAGCCTATACGGTAAGATAAGCGACTTTACCTGCTTGAGATACGCCATTTTATGCCACAATCATCCCGTTATAGTGACGAACACGTTGAACAACTGCTTTCTGAGATGGTCAATGTTCTGGAAAAGCACCACGCCCCAACCGATCTTGCTTTGATGGTGCTCGGTAACATGGTGACGAACCTGATTAACACCAGCATCGCGCCTGCACAACGTCAGGTTCTGGCGCGTTCTTTCGCTGAAGCCCTACAGGCTTCGATTAAAAAAGCCGATAAAGCTCACTAAGTTTTGACCAACGTATGGTAACCAACCGTCAGCGCTACCGCGAAAAAGTCTCCCAGATGATCAGTTGGGGACACTGGTTCGCCTTATTCAACATTTTGCTCACTTTGGGGCTGGGTAGCCGCTACCTGTTTGTTGCCGATTGGCCGACCTCCCTGTTCGGTCGACTTTACGCGCTGGTTAGCTGGCTTGGTCATTTTAGCTTTATCGTCTTTGCCGCCTATCTGCTGGTCATCTTCCCGCTCACGTTTATTGTGATGTCGCAGCGCCTGCTACGGTTCCTGTCTGCGGCGCTGGCAACGGCTGGGCTGACGATACTGTTAGTGGATGTTGAAGTCTTTACACGCTTTCACCTGCACCTCAACAGCACCGTTTGGGAACTTGTCGTCAACCCCGGACAGGGGGAGATTGCCCGCGATTGGCAGTGGATGTTTATCGGCATCCCTTTGATTTTCATGGCGGAAATGCTGTTCGGCACGTGGAGTTGGCAAAAACTCCGCAGCCTGAACCGCCGCCACTTTGGCAAACCGCTGGCGGGCGTTTTCATCTCGGCGTTCTTCGCATCGCATCTGATGTACATCTGGGCCGATGCGAATTTCTATCGTCCGATTACCATGCAGCGCGCCAACCTGCCGCTGTCTTATCCGATGACGGCACGTCGTTTTCTGGAAAAACATGGCCTGCTGGATGCACAGGAATATCAGCGTCGCCTGACGCAGCAGGGTAATCCTGAAGCCATGACGGTGGAATATCCGCTCAGTAACATCACCTTCCGCGATAGCGGCAGCGGCTACAACCTGCTGATGGTGATGATCGACGATACGCAGCCCGACGCCATACAAAATCGGATGCCGAACCTATCGCGTTTCGCCGCAGAAAACGTGCGCTTTAGCGATCATTATGATTCAGGATCTCAGCCAGACGCGGCCTTGTTTAACCTGTTTTACGGCCTCTCGACGACCTATATGGATGGTATTCTGAGCGCACGTAAACCTTCTGCCTTGATCACCGCGTTAAGCCAACAGGGCTATCAGTTTGGGCTATTTTCGGCGAACGGCTTCAACAGCCCACTTTATCGTCAGGCGCTGCTTTCTGATTTCTCCTTACCTGCGCCACAGCAGCAAAGCGGTGATGCCATTATTACGCAATGGCAGGAATGGCTCAGCCGCGATAATAACCCGGCACCTTGGTTCTCTTACGTTGAACTGAGCAGCGCACCAAAAACCACAGATGGCAAAGGTGCTGAGCCTAACGGCCGCATGAATATTCAGGACGTTGACCGCCAGATTGGGCAAATCATTAATACCCTGCAGGAAAAAAACATTCTGAATAACACAGTCGTCATCGTAACAACTGCACAAAACCAGAATGCTAATGCCAGCAACGCGGCACGTTTTGCCCGTACCCAGTGGCAAACGCCGCTCATTGTTCACTGGCCGAACACGCCTGCACAGACCATTACCAAAATGACGGACAACAAAGACGTCATGACCACGCTAATGCAGCGCCTGCTCCACGTTAAAAACAGCACGGATGATTATTCTCAGGGGGAAGACCTGTTCTCTGCCCAGCGACGCTACCCGTGGTTGATTAACGGCAACGGCGGCACGCTGCTCATCACAACGCCGGATCAGCTCATTATATTGGAAAGCAACGGCAACTACCGTGCTTACGACATGGCAGGAAATCGGCTGAATGATGAAAAACCGCAGCTTGCCCTGCTCTTGCAGGTACTAACGAACGAAAGACGCTTTATTGCCAACTAACTGCCTAAATCTAAAGCAGTCGTTCCATCAGACTATTGCAATAAGGTCAGGAAAAGGTAGTATAAATGCCCATAGCATCGGCACGTAGCGCAGCCTGGTAGCGCACCGTCATGGGGTGTCGGGGGTCGGAGGTTCAAATCCTCTCGTGCCGACCAAATTTCCCCCAACGTTTTGTCTACTGAAGTCCAGACAAGACTATAAAGAACAGATTAAACAGTAGGTTGCATAGACCTGCTGTTTTTCTTTTGTCTACTGAATTCCATATTGATACATTGAAATCCACACTTTTTAGGCATAGATTTAGGCATACGACGCAACATGTAGCCTAAACCCTATGCCTAAACAGCTTTGCGGATTTGATTGGAGAGCGATATGGCACGTCAGACAAAGCCCCTGAACAATACTGAGGTCAAAAGCGCCAAGGCCACTGACCGTGCCGTCATCCTCTATGATGGAGACGGTTTAGAATTACAGGTCACTCCGAGCGGTTCAAAACTCTGGCGTTTTCGCTACTACAAACCCTTCACTCGCAAACGTGCAATGATTAGCCTTGGCGCTTACCCTTCGGTATCTCTTGCCGAAGCGCGTAAGCTCCGTGAAGATGCACGCCTTCTTCTTGGCAAAGACGTTGACCCGCAGGAGCATAAGCAAGCAGAGCAATCACGGCAAAAAAATGCTACAGAGAACACATTTGAAAAAGTTGCTGCCGAATGGTTTAAAACCAAAGAATCAGCAGGTTTGGCAACACATACGTTGAACGATATCTGGCGCTCCATGAGCAAGTATGTGTTCCCACACATTGGCTCTATGCCTATTGCTAATATCACGGCTCAACGATTTATTGGAGCGTTAGAACCCACTCATGCCGCAGGCAGACTTGAAACTGTTAAACGTCTGAGTCAGCGTATCAATGAAGTCATGGATTATGCCCTCAACTCTGGTCTGGTCTCAGTAAATCCAGCCGCCCGAATCGGACGTACTTTTCATAAACCGAAGGTGAAGCATCGCCCTGCCCTCTTGCCAGAGCAATTACCACTTCTGATGAAAACACTGTCATTTGCCAGCATTGGGAGACAAACCCGTTGTCTTATCGAATGGCAATTACTCACTATGACTCGACCAGCCGAAGCCGCCGAATCGCGTTGGGATGAAATCGATTTTGACGCAAAAGAATGGCGTATTCCTGCCGGTCGCATGAAGATGAAACGTGAGCACATTATCCCACTCTCAGAGCAAGCACTGGGGATTCTGGAAGTCATGAAGCCCATCAGTAAGCACAGGGATTATGTTTTCCCCGGATATCGTAACCCGCTTGAGCCAATGAACAGCCAGACCGCGAACATGGCACTCAAACGTATGGGCTTCAAAGATATGCTTGTAGCTCATGGTATGAGAGCCATTGCTTCGACCATACTCCATGAAAAAGGATTTCCCCCTGATGTGATCGAAGCAGCGTTAGCGCATATCGATACTAATGAAGTCAAGAGAGCCTACAATCGCTCTCAGTATTTGGAACAACGAAGAGATATGATGGCGTGGTGGGGAGAGCATGTTGAGTCAGCTTCATATGGTAAAACGAGCATCGTTTCTGTCGCTGGCTAAGTTAGCCCGTTTGAGTTTGCACAGAAAGGATAGATTTTACGGCCAAGGATGGCTAAATTGTATTATCACCTCGGTTCATTGCTTTGCATTCTCAGTTTCTAAACGGCAAGTTTTTTAAGTCTTTGTCCAGCTAATATGTCCGCCTACAACTGCCTTAAACAAATATCTTTCCAATAAAATACTTACCAACCTATTAATGTAATAAGAATGTGTTCTGGTCACTAGCCGATTCCATTACAATGAGTCTTGTGACGCAATCATGTAATTCACGGATGGAATAACAATGACTGAAGCAGACTTGGATGAACTGGCTGATGAAATAGTTCTTCTGTTTACAACCGGTGAATTTTACAGAGGCATAGGGTCAGGGATAGGCGAAGTTAGCAAAAACTTTGGCTATCTCACCTATTCATTTCTTGATACGGATACCCGATATGCACGGTCACGAGAAATGGAAAGAATGATCCGTGCGATACACAGAGGAATTCTTTCACGCGATAAGATCTATGAAACTGTAAAGAGGATCTTTGATAGCTTCAACAAACACACATCTGAGTCGCAGAAACGGAATATTTATCACGGTGCTACCGGTGCAATGACCGGAAGTGTCATTGTATCTCAGGTAGTATTGCAGTTAGCAACCCGCATTGGAAATCTGGCGAGCATACCCTCTGTGTTTTCATATTACATATTGTTAGGTGGAGGAATGGCAGAGAGATCGATATATCGCTCAAGAAGCCTGAACGCTGAGAATCCAGAGGTTTATTACGCACTAAGAAAAGACGATCTTGATTTTTTATTCTTTTTAATCGAACCAATGGTGGAGCCGATCATGGAATCACTGAAAGTGAAAAGAATATATGGCGATAATATGTTTAATGCATTGATTGATAAAGTAGGAGAAAAGATTAAATCTCATGCTTAAAATCACCAAGAAAGTTTTATTGTTTTTATCCTATCAGTTAGGATTTTTACTGCTGACACTTTGTTTTTTCTGGATCTGCTATATTGTATTCGTTGGTTATGCACCATGGAGTGAGAAGGTTTACCATCTGACTGTCGCAATTATCCTGATGCTCATCTTTGGGAAGTTCTGCGACTGGTATAACCGACGAAGATAATTCTATTGGAACCGATGTTATCCGACAGTAGGTGAAGATAGAGCATCAGCACATAATTTCATTGAAACGACTACGAAACTTAGAATGCATTAGTTCAGACATGAACTGACCGTTTTCGCAAATAAAACACAATCAACTCATTGAGCGAGTGGCGGACATTTCTTTACAGGATTTCTGTAAGTCCTACAACGAATTATTGGATAGGAACTTGGTTAATGAAACCCATGTACGAACTATGTAATCTCATAAAACCCTACTTTCGTTTAAATGAAAACAGTTACATGAATATTAATTTTTATTGACTATTTAATTACCATTTCTATCAGCTAAAGTTTCACAGTAAATTCCTTTTTAACTTAATAAAAAGTTGGTCGCATGAGATAGATTTCTCATAAAAAAATCTAAACGTTATAGTTAAATCAATCAAAATATTTTTAATATACTTTAAACAAGGAAATGAATATGAATATTGAACACCTAAAGGAACTTATTATTAGAAAAAAATCACTGCATGAAGATGTGGACGATTTGATAATGGATGAGATGCTATCCTTGCTTCAAGGGTTAAAATGCTGTGAATTAGAGGAAACCCGGCATCTTGTTGCTGATTTATCTCATGAATTGCATAAGCATGAATCGCTTTCCATTCCAATTTTGGCCCTCTTTTCTCTAAATAACATTAATAAAATAATAGATATAGATGGTTATTTCTCTCCCCGAAGTAAAAGAGAGGAAGTTGATGGTGATGCATATATAAAATATCTTGAGAAGTGCTATCTAGCATTCCCTAATAGGGAGATTAGAATATATAGTGATAATCTTAATTCAGTCAAAATACCAGCCGAGATAGGGTTTTATAACACCAATAAAGCTCTTTTGGATATAAGTATTACGACTCCTTTCGTAGAAGGGGAGATTAAAGAAGATCTTAATATGAGAATGATGTCTTTAATTATATCACATCATTATTCTTATAAGTATAATTTGCAGCATGAGTTTTATATTCAATTGGGATCTATTCTTTCCAGATTAAGCATAGACGGCTACCCTCAGTTAGCAAGAGATATTTCAGAAGATGCTCTATTTTGTTCTTTTGACAAAAAGGAGTTATATTATGGGTTTTATGTGAAATTTATTATGTATACATCACAAAAAAATATATTGGACGCCCTATTAAGCCTGTCGTTATTTATTATTTCATTTGATAAAACGACAATTAATCATGAATTGAAGAATAAAACACTTATAGAACTATTTATCTTACTTAGGGAGTCAGGTCTATACTCTGTAGCAAGGAAGTATTATACTGATGTTATAAACACTCTAAATATAGAAGAATATGAAAGTCAAAAATGTCAACTTGCTTATTTTAGTCTAAAAATACTTGAAGAAGATGAAGAAGTAATAGTTGATATAAAAAATTATCTTGACAAAAAAATGAATGATATTCTTGGGTTTCATAATGGAGCTATTATTCCATGGTTTGTGTTACTCCATAACCTAATGAAAATCTTCCCTGATAATGATGAAAAAAAGTACTTTCATAATGCCATTTTAAAATTTGAAGACTCTCTAGATAGAAAGTTAGTTACACAATTAAAAGAATCACTATTAGGTATTAGTGGTAATTTAAAAAACAGTCTAATTAAAGGCATGGATAATTTATCCAAAACAAGAAATAAAGATGACTATGTATATGAGGTTAATTCTCTAATGCCATTAGCAAATAATCTAATAGATGAGTCGATTAAAAGTAAAGATATTGAAGGGTTTTTACTAGCACATAAATTAAAATCTGATGCATCAATATTATTCAAGGGCGAACTTATAGAGCCTATTAATGGGATGATAAAAATAGAGCCTAATAATTACAAATCAAATAGATTGAATTTAGATGAATATTACAATTCTATGATATCACAACTTGAAGATGACACCTCTTATTTTTGGATTGGGTTTAATGACAATAAATTATACTCTCTCATTTTAAATGGTAAGGATTTAGAGTATATTGGCTATGTGAAACCTGCTAATTTAAATGACTTTGATGAATGGATTGATGAAAACATTAAGAAAATGGGGTTTAATGATAATCCTTCAAATGATATTTTTCTTCCAAATGAGGATGTGTGGAAGGTTGAAAAAAATCAAATAATTGAATCACTTCCTAACCTGGCAATAAAAGATATTAATTTTAAAGAAAAAGTTGTTATTTTCCCTGATGTCAAAATGATGGGAATGCCTTTTAATATTATAAAAGTAAATGATGAGATACTTGGTGAAAAGCATATATTATCAGCACCATTTTCTATTGATAACTACATATCTAAAAATATAAGTGATGATTTCTACCTATGGGCACCAATAAATCAAAATGATTTTGCTATTGCTATGGCTTACTCAGGAGTAGAACGAGTTATAAACAAAAATGAAGTACGCTGTGATATCTCGGACACTCCGACAGCAAATTCTGATATAAATATATTTATATCACATGGTGGAAAAAATAACACCGTAGGGTTTTATGGGGTTTATCCTGGAGAGGATAAAACATTCAACCTTGATAAATTATTTGGCACTGGGCGTGTTGCTATATTATTTATTTGTCATTCCGGCAGTATGGTTAAAAATACCTACACCAATAGCAATAACACATTAATAACAAGGTTAATTGAATCTGGTTATGATGCCGTAATATCGCCGAGCTGGAGTTTGCATATATCTATCCCTTCTATATGGCTACCAGAATTTATATCAGGATTAAAGAGCAACCTAAATGTTTCCGAGGCGAATTTTAAAGCTAACGAAGCTGTAGAAAAAAAATTCATTAGCCCTAAAGCCTCTATGGCCATGCATGTATTTGGTAATGGTGCCTTACATCTTTAATCTATAAAAAACCTTTGCAATAATAAATGCAATTTAAATAAACCAGTTTATCTTAACTGGTTTATTTTATAGTTAACATGGAACCAGATTAACTCAGCGTTATTAACTAATTGAATTAGGTCTTCTGTTTTTTTGTAAGATAGAGCCCCCAATGGAATGCTCTCAAATATCCAATACAGTTAAGTGTTTGCAACATCCGCTTCTGGCTGTGAGTTCAACTGATGGATGCAACACATTGGTTAAAACGCTCTGCGGGTGATTCATAGTCTAGCGTTTTTCTTGGCCTCTCGTTGAGCTGCCTGGCAACACTGTTTAGTCTTTGCTGGCTGTGAACCGATAAGTCAGTTCCTTTGGGAAAATATTACATTTAAGTACACCTGAGACTTAATAATGCCCCGCAAAACCTTTAAACAAAAGCCCTCATTAAAATCTGTCAAATATTCTGTAAAATATATAGCCTTTATTGATTGAAATTCTTTACACTTTTAAAATACATTTCTTTTTTCAATCGCGGTCAATATCCATTCATCAATTTCATTTTCAACAAATGCGACAGCACGGATACCAATTTTCACAGGTTGGGGGAAACGCTCTTCACTAATAAGGCGATAGATCCAGGCTTTTCCAAAGCCGGTTTTTCTCATTACTTCTGGGAAACGAATAAGGCGATTCTGGGTATTCATAGTCTCTCCTCGCTTTTTAGAAGAGACTATATGAAAAGTTCAGGGAAACAAGCGAATTTCAGCACATCCAGAATTCGCGTGTTTTTAGTCCTTGTCTGCGAGCGTTATAACATCCGAAACCCGCATTTCTTTCAAATGGTTGTTCTTGTTAAGAAAATGAAGAAACTGAATGATGAATGGCTTGCAGACCGCTTTTAACGCCAGTGGTCTATCGGTATCTTTTATTTGGTTATTCGCTCTGATTCTCCCTTCTTTATCCGCATGGTCATAGAGCAGTGATGAAAGATGATCATCTGACACACGGATATCATGATGCTTTGCCCATATCAGTATGTCGATCATCGGGATCAGCCTGTAATTGATAATTTTCTTGATCGTTCCGTAGCCAAAGCGAACAGTATTTGATAAATCTTCTTCAATGCCCCATATTTTACGCCACTGTGGGAGCATCTCTCTCAGAGATCCTATGATTTCTTCGTCAGTGCCACTGGCGAAATCTATCTCAATCATTATGCTGTTTTTAAAAAATACAGGTAATGTCTTAGCGATGGGCGTATTTACGAATTCTTTTGTCACACGATATTCATCACTTTTTGCATCCCAGGAAAACAACGAATCATTCATACCGTGTATACAAAGTTCAGCCAGTCTTCCGGTCGTTGTTATAGAGAAGTGTGGGGATGGGAAAAGCATATTGTCTATTGCAAGGAGCTCCATATAGCTATCCGTAATGAGGAAGGGCTCTCCACTAAAAAGACTTTTGGTATAAATTTCTGCCAGCCTGATTTCAACATCCCCATGGTCAGATCTAAAAAACAGTGACCGCATCACTAGCTCGTGATAAAGCCGCCCAAGAGATATGTTTTCAAACTGACGATAAGTATCGATATTTAGCCATTCTTTGATTTCTTTAATGTCTTTGTCCGACAAATTTTTCATATGATCATCCTCTATCAATTGTCCTTTCCTTAAAAAAGGATAGTTGAACCAGGCTGAATGACTAGCTATTCACCACTCTTTTCAGTTTTCCTGTCACTTGAACAGCGTAGACCCGATGTAATACTTTATCGTCTGAAGGTTCGAAGTTTGAGGCAATGTTTTCTGTTGATGGGATGACTTTGACTTTTAGGCATAGCTATAGGCATACGCCAAATATCAATATGAAAAATAAATGATATATTTCATAAATTTAAATTCATTACTTTAATGCTCTCGTGCGACCAAGTTTTCCCCAGAAAAACCAACCTCTTACGGTTGGTTTTTTTATACCTTAAATTTGCCGATGGTAAAATGATGGTAAAACCACTGACGGAAGGAACCGAAAGAATGGGGCAACGTAAGCCGTATTCATCAGGGTTTAGCGTCCAGTCGTTGTCCGCGTTTTCAATTGACGGGCAATTCGAATCAATTTGATTTTCAATTTGAGGAATTGACTTTTTTTGTTTGGTTCGCAGGTTCGCGTTTTGGTTCGCACTCGTAGATTTCTGCGAACCTGTTTTGCGAACTTTTTCAGACTTCATCCAGCCTTCTTTTTTGCGGCTTTCCTAATAGCGGTGTCGCTTACCCCATGTAGTTCCGCGATGGCCCGTATCGAAAGTTGGCTGGCTGCATAATCGCGTTTGATCGACTTCCAATCCGGTTTTGTCATGTCACTGCCACTCCTTAAGAGCCTCATTTCTAAAACTGTAAAGGACGCATGCCTTAGCAATCCCGTTAAGGTTTCTTACGAGGTATGTGCATGACAGTAATCGTTACCCTTGCAATAATTTTCGCAATACTCCTTACCTTATCCTTAACTGATGGGGCAAAACTGATTCACATAGCCCTGATTTTCCGTATTGCCTTAGAGGTACTTTACCTAATCAAGTGAAGATAACTTACAGTGTTTATCATTAGAAAATGGTAAACGCTGGCAATAAAAAACCGCACGGAGGCGGTTTGGGTATTTATTTAATAGCGAGTGAACCAGTCGGGGCACTCAGTTCCATCTCTCAAGTTTTCAAGAATAAAAAACAGAAATCATGGATGGCTACCTCAGCAGTCATGCTTTCTGGAATCCTTTCGCTCGCATAAATTGCATCCTGAACCACGCTATAAACACCAGTGGCGCTGTAAATGTGGGACCGCTTACCGCTTGGATCTTGTCGAACCATATTAGTGTAGTTGCTCAACACCACTGTCTGAACACCCCATAAAAATAGCTCTTATTTTGTCATAAAACCTCTGGTTCTTTAATACTCAGGAGTTAATTTAGTGGTTTTATAGCGAAAAACCACTTGAGGTTTGTCATTATCACAGGCACTCAGTGAATGCCTGCTGTAATGCCTTATTTGATGGCTGAGTTATTGATAGTTTTAATCGCAGTGCCATCCTGCTGTTTAATGATATTTACTTGAACATTTTCAGCGGTGTTAGTTGCCAGAACGTTCATATCTATTTCACCATCGCCGTTGAAGTCACTTTGCACAGATATAGCAACAGGCTCCAGTGAGTTGTCAAACGAGAATGGAATATAGCTAACTGCGCTGTCATTTCTGATCAATTTAATTCCAATTGCCCCAGTAGTCGTATTCTGATAAAGATTGAATACCTTTCCGTTCAACGAATCAGTGTCATAGTATTTATAGCTAGCATCAGACGGGGAGATCGCCGTTGATACTAAAGCATCAATATCTGCGCCAAATGTACCAGGAATCGTGCTACCCATTTTACCTGTATCCACGACTTTCACGTAAGGGTACAACTGTCCATCTTCGACCTGACCATCTAGGTTAAATCCAACCCAAGAGCCTTTATTGCTCGTTGCCGAGGTGGAAATTTTCAATTTCGTCCAGCTATCCAAATCTGAAGAAACATATACATCGAACTTTTCATATGTACGACTTTCAAATACATACAGCTCGTTGTAATGCGTACCATCCGACTTTAGTGGTGTATCCATTTCAATAATGACATTGCCCCCCTGCCCAAGAGACAAGAAATTATATGGTGTCGTGGAAGTGTTGGGGTCATCCGGTGATCCTAATATTTTATCAGTCACAGCGCCAACACCCGACGCTCCGTTTCCAGGGTTGTACTCAACAACACGTTTAGCAAAACCTGTTGTAATCTCCGGAAATTGCTTATATGGGGGGTAAGTGTCAGCAAATGCCAGCACTGATACAAACGAGAGTGCGATAACTAATAATCTTTTCATTTACTTTCCTTAAGTATGGTAAATATTTATTGTGTACCTCGGCTTAACTCTGTTTCTCGTATCCCCGCAAGTTGTCTGTTTGCTTTGTCAATCACCGTCAAGAGCGAATCAATCCAATAAACGGCCTGCCCATACGTCAGTCTGCATTCGGTGGCAGCGGTACTAACACTGGCTGCGTCAACTCCGCCGGTAGCGAAACGCATTGTGCTGGCACGTAGATTGTCCGCATATAGTCGAACAACCGTTCAGCAACATCATCAGGTGCGCACTGGCGACTAACTGGGTTACGTTTAATAATTGTCCTGTAAACAAGCTGCTTTTCATTTGAATTCACTTTAATATTTATGCCGTACTGGTTGGCTTGACGGGCAATTTCGTTGAAACGTTGAAATTCCAGAGACTGACCTGCAATGATCGCCTGCTGCACCGTGCTGATATCGTCAGACTGCTGACGGCCTAACTCGGCAGCATCCCAGAGTAGCCCCTGAATGTACCAGCCGATCGCAATACCAGCGCCAAGCCTGCTATTTTCCAGCTCGACAATATGCTCATAACTGAACGCGCTCACGAACCCAGTCACATACATCCAGCATTACCACGCAGAGGCATCAGCGAACGTTCAAAACCGGAAGGTCAGCTTTCTCAAAAAACTGTTCAGCTACACTGTCGATGAATCGTTAATGTTCGATAACCCAGCATCTCGTAAGAAAATGCGCCGTGTTGATGGTAAAAAACGCCGACGCCTCTCATTTGAGGATTTTCAGCGTATCAGGGCTTCTGCACCGGACTGGTTACGAACGGCCATGGATCTGGCCTTACAAACAACACAGGCACGGCTGGAAGTTTCCCGCATTAAATACTCAATAAAGGAACCCAAAGAAGGTGTTTGTGGCTGCCTATGGCACCAGGTGCCAGAAAACGGCATATATGGAATGCTCTACATCCATCGACAAAAAATTCATAAAAAGGAAGCCTCACACATTGCTATACCGATTGGGAGCGAGATTAAGCGCATCATTGATGACAGCCGAAACAGAATCGCCAGTCCGTATGTCGTACACCGATTACCAGAGAAAAATAGCAACCCAATCAGTCAGGAAATTAATCACACGACGCAGGCTAGCCCAAACTATTTGAGTCGTGCCTTTTCTGAACTGCGTAACACTGTTGGAGTTGCGTCTGAATATCCACCAGCAGAGCGCCCAACATTTCACGAGATACGTGCACTGGCCGCATTTATGTTTGAACAACAGGGAATAGATCCGCAGGCACGCCTGGCGCATAGCGATGCCAAATCCACGAAAATTTATACTCAAAATCATCTGGATTGGGTCACGGTACCGCACGCAGAAATCAAAGCAGGCTGGTGGTAAAACGGCGCGTAAGCTATTGATGTATATGATGCGGATTTTGCAGAAAACGTACTGTTTGTATATACATACAAAACAACGTTCAGACCAGTACTGGCGCGAAAGGATTTCACAGGGGGAATCACCCGTCATAAAATCAGGGATGAAAAATGGAAACTATTAACTATAACGGAACGACAATCTGTGTTTTAGACGACCACGACATGTTGACCGACTGCCCTGTTGGAACATACGCAGTGATAGAAGACTCGGGATTTTATGTCGCTGTACGCGTCGGCGAAACTG
Organism: Pectobacterium carotovorum; assembly: GCF_900129615.1. Classification (GTDB taxonomy): domain Bacteria; phylum Pseudomonadota; class Gammaproteobacteria; order Enterobacterales; family Enterobacteriaceae; genus Pectobacterium; species Pectobacterium carotovorum. Next base: position 81,148 of record NZ_FQWI01000010.1, read on the forward strand.
ACGCGCCAGCAATTCATATCGATCCGGTGCCAACGCTTGAAGATGCAGATATCTAGCGCAGCCTTAAGTGATGTTTATTTGCGACGTTACGGTCTTATCTCCTTACCGCCATTTTTTATTAGGATGTCCGCTATATCCTGATTGCCGTTAGCTATAGTTCTCACCAAGGGGCTGTATCCGTCACTATCAATAGCGTTAACATCCGCTCCTTTTTTCAGAAGAAAAGAGGCAATCTCTTTGTTGCCAATCATCCCCGCTAAATGCAACGGAGTGAACCCAGCGCCAGTCCTTGAATTGATTAACTCAGGATTCTTGTTGATTAATTGGATCGCTTCTTTGTTTGATGTTTTTGACCAAATTAAATCAGACAACCCTTGGTCTGCAGCCAAAGCATAAGCGGAAAAAGAAAATAAAATAGCAACAACAAACGATAAAACCGATTTCATACACACTCCAGTGTTACATCCATCCATAAGTAGAGCACAAATGATACAGCGTTATGTTGCTGATAGTTAGCTGTGGTTTTAACCAAGAGAAAAAGAAGTGCCATCGCGTGAATAAAAACCCGCACTGATGGCTAACACTGATCGGTTAAGCAAAACGATCGGTTGAACGATCCGGCGGGTACCGTATGAAAAATTATACGCTCCAGATTCTGCGAGCTTCTATACACAAGAATTTACCGCCATAAATGGAGAATCATAAAACCCAGCAGCAATTATCAGGAAAATCAGCGTCACATCACTCTCACGGCGCATTCGCCGCTTCAACAGACTGCCATATTTCAATTTCCCAGTTACCGTTGCTTCCATCGCACAAATAGCTTTCATAGCATATCTCGCCAGCAGGTCGGTACCCTTCGGCATGGATAGCTTTATAAAAATCATCCCATGCTTTCGCAAAGTCACCATTCTCAACGATGGTATGTGTCACGGCATAAAGCCCACCGGGAATGATTTCCCTACGAATTCCCGAACCTTCTGGCAATGTTGGCGGCATCTCTTTGCACGTAATCGCCACATCGGCCCGTAATTTATCCGCTTCAACGTTGTCAGGGTCATCCCAGTAAAATGCCAGAGATTTATCGATGGAAAGATGGTGTTCCCTTGCCCACGAGAGTATCTCATCAAATCCCTGCGGTATTTTCTCGTAATAGGGGCCAACAACCCGAAGACTCAGCACTTCCATCGGTTCTGCAAGTTCAACTCTGATAGACACGTTCATGCTCTCCTGTATAGATAATGTTCAATACACAATTAACCAGATCAACTGTAGTGTTATTAGACGATATCCACAACAGGTTTCAAAAACGAGCGACTTGCCGTCGATAGTCGAATTTAACAGGGTAAATATTTACCTTTCCCCGTTACGCTTTCAGCAGGAATTCACTCAACTTTTCAACCTGAGAGAAGAAAGGTTCATGCCCTGCATCAAGGGTGTAAATGGTGCCGACATTCGCTTTTTCAGCCATTTGCTGCTGAAGTTTGGGAGAGATAGCCAGGTCTTTCGTGCAAACAATGTAAGCCTTTGGCAAATTGAGGAATCCTTCCGTCAATGTGACGGTTTCCATCAGAGGCTGGATGGGTTGCGGTTTAAATTGTGCAAGAAGGGTATCAACATCGCTTTCTGTGTAATCATTGAGGAACGTAGGCGCAATTTTTTCAGGAACCAGAGCCAAAACACCTTTATCAAGGAGAGGCTGCGCAACGGGCCCTTCCGTCCCCAGCTTCTGGCTTTGTTCGCCCAGAATAGCTACAGACTCGCCGTTTTGCGGGAGGATGGCGCAGACATAGATGAGTTTTTCAAACAGCTCTGGTGCAAGCGACGCAGCGAGCGTGATAGCCGCGCCCCCCATGCTGTGGCCAACCAGAGTCACTTTACCCTGAGCGGACAGTAAGCTGGCAGCATCAATAATCTTACGGGCATAGACATCGAGCGACACCGTAGCCACTGGTGTCTGATCGTCACCACTTCCTGGAAGATCAATGGCTTTTACTGTATGACCCTCAGCGGTTAGCTTCGGTTGTATTTTGTTCCAGACCCATGCGCCCTGCCATGCTCCGTGTACCAGCAAAAAATTTTTAGACATTTTTCCCCGCCTTAAATAGGTATTAAGTAGATCTATTAAGAACCAGAGTAATGTCAAAAAACAGACACAGTTAATACCGATAAAGCCATAACAGTGACTCTCTGCATAAAACCAACACAGAAAAATGATTTGAGCCAGATGGTGGCCTTTGTTGTAGACGGCAAATTGTTATGGAATCAGATCATAGTGAGATTAACTAAATCAAGGGCTACTCTCTCCGTCATTTCGAGTTAGCCCCCTGGCATCAATCGACAACGAACAGCTTAGCGCCGGTCTCGGTGTAGGAACGGTGGGCTTCCGCGTTATCCGCAACCTGATAGCTCATTCCCGGTTTAAGGACAAAAACACGACCATCATCTAATTCCGTATGAAGTTCACCTTCGAGGCACAGCAGAATATGCCCTTTTGAGCACCAGTGATCGGCCAGATAGCCTGGCGTGTACTCAACAATACGAACCCGAATATTATCAAAACGCTGTGTTCGCCAGTAGGCAATCCCCGTTTCCCCCCGATGTTCGGTGGGTTCTATTTGCGACCAGTCAGTCGTACCAAACGGAATGTTTTTCATGTCCATATTACTGCCCCTATTCTTTAACGTTATCGGTTAACACTCCGCTTACCGGCAAGCCATCCCGGCACATCAGCGTTTGGCGGTACGGTTCCACGGCATTTTCATCAACAGCCTTGCCATGCCACAAAAACCCGTCACACCAGCAAACAGCAACCCTGCCCCAACAAAACCGGAGAGCAGGAAGAAAGCGCTGTTTACGCTGTAGCCCAGTAATATACCACCCAGAATCAGTACGCCAGCGGCGATTTGAACCTGCCGCATGAGTTCAATCGGCTGTTTACGATTCACTTCCGTCGGAAATCCTGCCTTTTTCCATGCGGCCATTCCCCCTTCCAGAAGCAATACCGTTGCGGGTGAAACCGCCTGCGCCAGCAAGTCAGCATTCTGTTCCGAGCGCATGCCAGACAAACAATGGAAAATCACAACCTTTCCTTCCCTCTCAGCAGCAGGAAGAACATACCCGACAGAGGAATTCAGTGGGTGCAATTTTGCCTGTGCGATGTGCTCGCGGGCGTATTCTTCTGGCTGGCGAATATCAATGAGTACCGCCCCTTCATCTAACAATTTGCGAGCCTGGGCGGGTGAGATAGAAACGGGTGTTGGCATGATCGTGATCCTCTTTTGAGCCGTTGAAACTCGTCATAATGCACTCGTTAAACACGGCATTCCGTCGGCAAGGAAGGTGATATCGCCGATTGTCCGCGTCTCACCTTTAGTTTAGAAAAATCTAATTAAGTAAAATCTAAATTAAATAATGGACACACGCAACAACTTTCCACACGGGGAAAGCAATCCAGACTGGACATCGATTTAGCGGCTGATACTCTGTAAACAGAAACGCTATTTTAAAAACAACCATGCCTCCGCGATCGCACAAAATGGGTCAGCAACGGTATGGATAAGTCACTGTATGCATAAGTGCCGTGCAAAAATAATGCTATTTACGAGCCACCTTGTGGCTCCGTTTACCGTGCCGACTGGGAAACTTGAGATACCGCCAAGATCGTTTCATGAAAAAATTAAAAGACACAGACTGGTATAAAAAGCGTTACTCCAACCGCGTTCTCTTCTGGAGAGAAATCTCACCGCTAGCCTTCCCGATCTTTATTGAAGGCCTTTGCGTCGTGTTGATGGGAGTTTTCAGCACCTTCCTGGTCAGTTGGCTAGGGAAAGAGGCTATGGCAGCCGTCGGTCTGGCTGATAGCTTCAATATGGTCATCATCGCGTTCTTTACCGCCGTAGCATTAGGGACCGCCGTTGTTGTCGCGTTCAGCCTGGGACAGCGCAACAGAAAGCAGGCACGATCGGCCGCTCGTCAGTCAATGTCACTACTGGTTCTGTCATCGTTTCTGTTGGTCGCGCTGGTTGAATTCGCCGGCTCAGCGATTATCGATCTGATCGCAGGACAAGCCGACGTACAGGTTAAAGCCCTTGCCCTCACGTTCCTTCGCTGGACGGTGTGGGGATATCCGGCTGTCGCCATCGCGCTGGTAGGCTGTGGCGCGTTACGGGGCGCGGGCAATACCAAGTTGCCTATGGTCATCAACATTGGGATGAACATCCTCAATATTGCCATCAGTAGCCTGCTGATTTACGGTGCATTTTCCTGGGATGGCCTTGGTTTTGTTGGCGCGGGCATTGGTATTACCATTTCGCGCTATATCGGCGCAGTATTCGTGATTCTGACGCTGATGCACGGTTTTAACGGTGCGCTGCGTATTCCCTTCAAGTCTTACTTTGCGCCTTTTACCCTGTCGATCCTCTATGAAGTGCTCAGTATCGGTATTCCCGCCAGCATTGAATCCGTGATGTTTAACATCGGCAAACTCATCACACAGCGTTTTGTGGCAGATATGGGGACCGAGGTCATTGCCGGAAACTTTATTGCTTTCTCCATCTCAACGCTGATCAACCTTCCCGGTAATTCACTCGGTGCTGCAGCCACGATTATCGTTGGCACACGACTGGGGAAAGGCCAGATCATGCAGTCCACCCGCCAGTTGAAGCATATCTTCTGGCTGTCCAATATCGGTCTATGCGTACTTGCCGTCCTGTCGGTGCCGAGTGCCAGCTTTTTGGCGTCGTTTTACACCAATGAGCCGGAAGTGATTGAAGTGGCAAAACATCTCCTGTGGCTCAACGCACTATTTATGCCCATCTGGGCAGCATCTTGGGTACTCCCCGCAGGTCTTAAAGGCGCGAAAGACGCCAGTTATACCATGTGGGTGGCAATGGCGGGGATGTGGGGATGTCGGGTCATCGCGGGATATATCCTCGGCGTGATGCTCGGTTTTGGCGTGATCGGTGTGTGGATGGGGATGTTCTTTGACTGGATTGTTCGCGGGTTCTTCTATTACCGTCGCCTGATGAGCGGGCGCTGGCTATGGCGCTATCGTCCACCGACAAATTAATGATAGCGAGCGGGTTTCCGCTCGCTTATAACACCACAAACGGCTAGCGATTCGGGCTCTTCACCGGAGTAAAACGGGTCGCCATGATAATCAACACGACCACACCGACGGCCATAATCATCCAGGCCTGCTCCAGACCCGCCGTATGCTGGCGTATAAAACCAGCCAGCAAAGGCATCAGGCTCGCTAGGATGTAACCGCCGCCCTGCACAAAGCCCATCAGTGAACCGGTCTTATGTGATTCGGTCACCTGATCCAACGCCACGATGAGCGATAGCGGGAACAGCGCACCAATACCAACGCCCAGCATGATAATGATGGGATACGTGAACGTCAGTGGAGCCACAATCAACCCAATCATCCCCACCAGCATCACGCTCAGGATAGGAAGCAGCAGTTTACGTCGATCGGGAAAACGGTTGATAAACGTGGACACCAACAGGCCAGAAATCACTTCTGTCAGTGTTAATCCGCCCAACATCAGGCCGCTTTGCGTCGCATCTAACCCCAGTTGAATGTAATACGGCGGCAACCATGCCAGCACCAGCGTATACGCGCCCGTACCAATACCGAAGAACACCATCAGCAGCCAGTCCATTCCGCTTCGGCGCGTTGCTACGACGGCCGCCGCATCCTGTTTCGCGGTATACGCTTTAGGGATACACCGCCAGGCCACCGCAGCCACCAGCGCCACAATTCCCCAGCAGGCCAGCGCACTTTGCCAGCCCCACGCATTTGCCAGCGGAGAAACCGATGAAGCCGCAAACGCCGCGCCGGTCATAATCGCCGTGGTATAAAAACCCATGAGGAGGCTGCTGTGGCGACCAAAATGGAGCTTGATGAACGACGGCACCAGCGCCTGAATCAGGGCAATCCCGATTCCAGCAAGTGCGGCACTAACCAGCAGCGCAATACCGCTATTTAGCCACCAGCGAGCACTACACGCTAAAGCAATCACCACGATGCCCAGCGTGATCCCCCGATATTCACCGAGACGTGCCTGTAACTGACCACCATATAACGCACACCATCCCATAGCGAACACCGGGAGCGTGGTTAACATCCCCGCCATGCTGTCATCCAGACCCGTTGCAGCCTGAATCTGATTCAGCAGCGGACCAATCCCCGCCAGAACAGGACGTAAATTCAGCCCCAACAGGATAATCGTGAAGAACAGAAAAGCCCGCGTGCGGGCTGTTGATGTCACTACCATGTATAACCTCAATAGCTTGAGCAAACCACTACGACTTGATGAACATTATCTTCACATAAAGAATCTTAACGTCAAGATAAAATCTTATGACAGACCGATACCGCATGCATTTGATCAACGCTACAAGAACGACGGGATATCGACTGACGGGAAAGTGACTGGATAAATGACTGGAGAAACTCGTCGCTGATTTAGCGCCATAAAAAATCCGCCCTGAAAAGAGCGGATTCTTCCGACACATCTAACAACCAACGCTGAGGGTAAGTAAACCCTGCAGGGGTTAGATTAGAAGCGGTAACCTACGCCAACAGCCCAGGCACCAACATCAACACTGCGGATACGGCTTTGTTCGTAACCCACATCCAGAGCAACGTCCTGCATTGGGTTGAACTGAACACCCGCACCGTAGGTGAAGCCATAATCGTCGTTGCTGCTGTTGTTCTGGCCGTTGGTAGCGTTGTTCGTTACTTTACCATGGCTGAAACCAACAACGCCGTACAGGCTTGCCCAGTCATTCAGACGGTAAGCTGGACCAGCAGTAAAGCCCATGTATTGGCCTTTATTGTAGTCGCTGCCATCGCTACCATTTTTTTCCAGGTAGGTGAATGAGCTAATAACGCCCAGTGGGTTATTATCTTGCTCGTAACGATATTTCAGGTTAAAGCCTTTAACTTTATTTTGTACGCCCTGAGCATCACCTTGAGCATAGCCTGCAGTTACAGTACTTTGACCAGCAAATGCAGAACCTGCGCCAACGGCTAATACACAAGCCAGAGCGGAAAGACACGCGATTTTTTTCATATTTACAGCCTCAAATTCATTTTATGAAAGACTAACTAACGGAGTAAATATAACAAAGAAATTCGGAACTTGCCGCCCTATAAATATTTATCAATTAGACTTTAGATGTAACAAATATTGTCAAAATCAACCTATCACGCTAATTACATTGAATTTTTTATTGTGACAGTTAGATTAAAAATAAATTCACTACACAGCAGTAAAACAGATAATTCCGAATTCCCCGCTCAGTTTGTATGCTAATGGTATTGCGCAAAAACACGCCAGTTAAATGATGCGTAAATAAAGGTCAATAAAAGTCAATTCATACCAGACAAATTGTTTACAATTGGATATAATAGCAACGGAATGTTATACCTGTTTTAAGGCCAAAAGAATGACCTTATTTTCCCATCGCTCGCCATCATTTTTACCTGTATTGCTCATCATTATCTCGATGCTTTCTATCCAAAGTGGTGCCGCTCTGGCCAAAAGCCTGTTTCCGCTCATTGGAGCCACTGGCGTCACAGCACTGCGTCTGGGAATTGGTACGATCATTCTGTGCATCATCTTCAAGCCGTGGCGGATGCGATTTAGCAGTAACCGCCTGCCGCTGCTGGTGTATGGCATGACACTAGGTGGGATGAACTTTCTGTTTTACCTCTCATTACAAACGGTGCCGCTCGGCATTGCTGTCGCACTGGAATTCACCGGCCCGCTTGCCGTTGCTATGTTAGCCTCACGTAGACCGATTGATTTTCTATGGGTTTTTCTGGCCGTTGCTGGGCTATGGTTCTTATTGCCGCTGGGCCACAATATCGGCAATGTTGACTTAACGGGTGCGGCTTGCGCCGTGGGTGCTGGTGCCTGTTGGGCGCTCTATATCCTGTTTGGGCAAAAAGCGGGAGCAAATCATGGGCCGGGAACCGTCGCTATCGGCTCCTGCATTGCCGCGCTGATTTTCTGCCCTATTGGTGCGTATTACGCCGAAAGCACGCTGTTTTCGCTCTCTATACTCCCGCTCGGTATTGCCGTCGCCATCCTGTCCACCGCGCTTCCTTATTCTCTGGAAATGGTGGCATTGACCCGTCTGCCCGCCAGAACGTTCAGCACGCTGATGAGTATGGAACCCGCTATTGCGGCCCTCTCCGGGATTCTTTTTCTTGGCGAACATTTATCGTTTATTCAGTGGATGGCGCTGATCTTTATTATCATCGCATCAATCGGCGCAACGCTGACAATAAAACCTGCAGGTGGAGCCAAAGTAACGACTCAAGCCGAATGAGTGTGTATTTCCTTGGGAACGTGTTGCAGAAAAGCTTCACATTCCCGAGGAGATCGCAAAGTAATAAAACGGATATGGCGATAGCGAGGATCGGCTAAATCCGCCAAATACCGTTTCCGGTTTCTTGAATAGGTTTTTATTGTCCAGAGGATAATTGAATCCCGACTAAGGAAACTGCGGAGAAAAGACTCTTTATTACCCGTGCCGCTCCAGAGCTCCTCTTTGCGCCATGCACGAAGATAGGCGCGCCGTACCGCCTGAAAAAGCGTGCGGGTAAAGCTGTAATCGACCCAAATCACGACATCAACATTGCGCCATTTGATCTCACGGGTTCGATTATAGTTGCCATCCAGCACCCAGTTGTCAGGTTCCAGCGCGCTTTCAAGCCGTTGAAAAAAATCGGCATCCGCCCGTCCTTGCCAGTCTTTGAGCCAAAAAAGCGCATCCATTTCAATGTACGGTATAGCCAGCTTTTCCGACAAACAGCGAGCAAGCGTCGATTTGCCACTTCCACTGGTGCCAATAATATTCACTCTCATTCACCACGACTCCTTTTACTCGCACACGCTATATTTTAAGAAGAAAACGATACATTTTAAGAGGGAAACGACGCTGTCATTCTATTTAAGCAATAGCGGATAATAATCATTTTTATCTAACCAATGATGATATTTATCAATATATGACATGATGTTTCAATGGAAATTGAATATTACACTTACATCACCGCAGCCACATTATTGGTATCAGATAAATCCTGACTACAAATACCCACACCATTGTTATGCTATAGCTATCCATTTGATAGGTGATTCTTTTCAATATTAATTTTTATCACTGCTATAATTAATCACATTGAACAGCAAGACTATCAATAATTAAAGAGAGGATACTATTATGCCTACCGCTAAACTCGTGAAATCAGTACCGTCCGAACTGCTTTACACTCGTAATGATTTGGATGATAGCGTTAAGACCTCGACGATCGCGCTGTTAAACCAACTGGTTGTTGATTTCATCGACCTGTCATTGATTACCAAACAGGCGCACTGGAACATGCGCGGTGCAAATTTTATCGCCGTTCATGAAATGCTGGATGGCTTCCGCACCTCGATTATTGACCATCAGGATACCATAGCTGAGCGCGTGGTGCAGATAGGCGGCGTTGCGCTGGGTACTGTGCAAGTCGTGGGTAAACAAACCTCACTGAAAAGCTACCCAACCAATATCCATAGCGTTCAGGATCATCTGAAAGCACTGGCCGAACGCTATGCGATTGTTGCCAACAACGTACGCAAAGCCATTGGTAAAACGGAAGATGAGGCCTCTGCGGACATCCTGACTGCCGCATCACGCGATCTGGATCAGTTCCTGTGGTTCATTGAATCAAACATCGAATAGTCGGCGTTATCACCCCGTGAACGCGTTCAAGGCTGCTTAGGCAGCCTTTTTGCTGCCAGTATCCCGACTCAAGCCGCCCTCTTTTCTGGCATAACCCGCACAAACCACGCATTTTATCCGTTAAGACGCTCAAAAAATTAGCTTTTGCCCGTATTAATTGGCCATAACGCTAATCAACGGTTGTTTCCCTTCTGTAAATCAGTTAATCATAGCAGCGCCTTGCCTGAGCGAATCGGAGGTGAAAATTTCACCGCTAGCAAGGCAATAAATAAAGCAACAGGTTAAGCACAGCGCAGGGTAACTGACTCAGGTTTCACTTTCGTACGATGTACTATGCTTAAAACGCCTGTAAAACAAAAAGCTCCCACAACTGCTAATAGGAAGGGTTTGATGAAATCACTACTTAAGGCCTCTTTGGCTGCACTGACGCTGATGATGAGCGTATCTAGCTATGCTGCTGAAAAAGAACTGATTGTCGCTACAGACACCGCTTTCGTCCCTTTTGAATTCAAACAAGGCGACAAGTACGTCGGTTTTGACATCGACCTCTGGGATGCCATCGCTAAACAGCTCAACCTGAAGTACACCCTGAAGCCAATGGACTTCGGCGGCATTATTCCTGCACTGCAAACACGTAACATCGATCTGGCACTCGCAGGCATTACGATTACCGAAGAGCGCAAAAAAGCAATCGATTTCTCTGATGGCTATTACAACAGCGGCCTGCTGGTGATGGTCAAAGCAGACAACAACGACATCAAGGGCGAGCAGGATTTGGCAGGTAAAGTGCTTGCGGTGAAGAGCGGCACGGGTTCCGTTGATTACGCGAAAGCCAATATCAAAACCAAAGATCTGCGCCAGTTCCCGAACATCGACAACGCCTACATGGAACTGGGCACCAACCGTGCTGACGCCGTGCTGCACGATACGCCAAATATCCTCTACTTCATCAAAACCGCAGGCAACGGCCAATTTAAAGCGGTAGGTGATTCCATTAAAGCCCAGCAATACGGCATCGCGTTCCCGAAAGGCAGCAACGATCTGCGTGAAAAAGTGAATGGCGCCCTGAAAACACTGCGTGAAAACGGCACTTATGCTGAGATCTACAAGAAGTGGTTTGGCGTAGAACCTAAGTAATTGCCGATTTAATCTGGAGATATTCCATGCAGTTTGATTGGAGCGCCATTTGGCCTTCTCTGCCCCTCCTGATGGAAGGGGCAAAAATGACGTTGTTGATTTCTGTTCTGGGTCTGCTTGGCGGCCTGGTGATTGGCGTAGTCGCGGGTTTTGCCCGCGCCTACGGCGGCTGGTTTTCCAGCCGCATTTCGCTCGTTTTTATTGAAATTATTCGCGGCACCCCGATTGTTGTGCAGGTGATGTTTATTTACTTCGCCTTGCCGATGATTTTCACATCCGTACGAATCGACCCTTTTGCCGCCGCCGTCGTCACCATCATGATTAACTCTGGTGCTTACATCGCGGAAATCACCCGTGGTTCGGTATTGTCGATTCATAACGGCTTCCGTGAAGCAGGTCTGGCGCTTGGGCTGTCTCGCAGCGCGACGTTACGCCATGTGATTGCCCCACTCGCCCTGCGCCGCATGCTGCCGCCGCTGGGTAACCAGTGGATTATCAGCATCAAAGATACGTCACTGTTTATTGTTATCGGCGTGGCTGAACTCACGCGTTCAGGCCAGGAAATCATCGCGGGCAACTTCCGTGCGCTGGAAATCTGGACTGCGGTTGCCATTATTTACCTGTGCATCACGCTGATCCTCAGCTTTATTCTGCGTCGTCTGGAAAGAAGACTTAAGATTATATGATTGAATTTAAAAACGTATCCAAACACTTTGGCAAGACACAGGTCTTACACAATATCGATCTCACCATCGGTCAGGGTGAAGTTGTGGTCATCATCGGGCCTTCGGGTTCGGGTAAATCCACGCTGCTGCGCTGCATCAACAAGCTGGAAGAAATTACCAGCGGTGAATTGGTTGTTGATGGCCTTAAAGTGAACGATCCGCGCGTTGACGAGCGTTTAATCCGTCAGGAAGCCGGGATGGTATTCCAGCAGTTTTACCTGTTCCCGCATCTTACCGCGCTGGAAAACGTCGCGTTCGGCCCTATTCGGGTACGCGGCGCGAGTAAAGCCGATGCCGAGAAGCTGGCGCTGGAATTGCTGGCGAAAGTGGGCCTGTCAGAACGCGCGCATCATTACCCTTCCGAGCTTTCCGGCGGTCAACAGCAGCGTGTGGCCATCGCCCGCGCTTTAGCAGTTAAACCGAAACTGATGCTGTTTGATGAGCCGACATCGGCACTCGACCCGGAACTGCGCCATGAAGTGCTGACCGTCATGAAAGATCTGGCCGAAGAAGGCATGACGATGGTGATCGTCACTCACGAAGTGGGCTTTGCCCATAAAGTAGCTTCGCGTCTGATCTTTATTGATAAAGGCCGCATCGCAGAAGATGGCGACCCGGAAACGCTGATTACGAATCCACCCAGCGATCGTCTGCGTGAATTCCTGCAACACGTATCTTGATCAACAAGGGGGCTTTCGCCCCCTTTCTCTTACTCGCAATGTCAGCGAACGTTATGCCTGCGAACGCGGATATTCTCGTTCAATAAACGCCGCAAAATCCTGACACATCTTCTCGTCGCTCTGTTCATTATCCGCTAGCACGCGACTGCCATCGACCACGCGAATACGTGCGCCCAGATCGAAATCCGCAGCAGGCTGAGGACGACACGTTGCCTGAGCCATGGTGCTTTCCGCCTGTTGCCAGGCTTCATCGACCGTTAGATTACAGGCCTGCGCTAGATAAGCAGGATTGAAGCCCTCACCGGTCAGGCTACGCAGCGTATCGTCATGACTTACGCTATTGCCTGGATGCCAATAGTGTTGTGCCAAATCAGGGCCGATAGCCGGGTTATCCGTCAGGTAGCCGTCACGCTGCAGGAAATAGCTGCGCGTCTGCTCCACCGCCATCAAAGCCAGCAGGTATCCCTGATAAGAACACGCCGACTCCATGGACAGAAGATGAGGGATCGCCAACGTCGGGCGCGGGCTACCGCTAATGCCCAAAATACGCTGCTCGGTGTCACGCGCCAGTTTCGTCATCGCCTCAGGCGTACGCGCTTCGTCGTCCCACGAATAGAGCTGCCACTCAAAATACGGCACCAGCAGGATGTGTCGCTCACTAAAGGCTCGCATTGGCTGCTGCGTGCTGATATCCGCACGGATCAATTCATCGGGAATCGTCTCTCCCTGCGCATTCTTTGCATAGCGTTTTAGCCAGTCGGCATCACCCAGCAGGCTGTCGCAGAACATGGATTGCGTTTCCGCATAAGCCATTGAGGTTGGAGGGAATTCCTGTGAAAAACAGGGTGCATTCTGCCGGATATTGGCAAAATGCGCGGCGTGCCCACCTTCATGGAACAGCGTATTAATGCCGCTGGCACCGCTGCCAATCTGATCCGGTTTTGCCAAACTGGTGAAATTAATCCGTGCAGGAACCCATTTTCCTTCCTGCACAAACGGCGGCACCGGGCCATGCATAAAGCCGTTCTCGTATTTACCTTTGCGCACCAGCAAATCGAGCTGCATTTCTGCACCGTTAAACCCAATGCGCAAACGCTTAAAGCTGTTGATCCAACGCTCCAGCGACGCAGAGAAAGGGAAATAGGGATCGAGCTGGCGCGTCACATCGCCCGCGCTGGCATAGCGAATATTCCACGGTTGCAGAGCATCCTCGCCCTTTTCATCCGCCAGATTTTTCAGGCTACGGGCATTCGCTTCACGCGTTTGTTCTTCAAAAGGATCGAGGATGGCAAAAAGCTGCTCCGGCGTCATCCGCTCCGTCTTGTTGACCTTATAGTCAAAATAGTTGCGGTAGCCCATCTGACGGGCGAAGCGGTTACGCAATGAAATCAGCTCAGGGAAGCCATTCTGCAACAGCCACTGCTCAAGATCGCGCAGCGCCTGCTGGGAACTTTGGCGGTAGGCTTCGGTGTCATTGGTCGTCTGATTGGTCAGCAGCTCTCCGAGCGAAGCGGAAATCCGTTCCCCTTTGGCATCCAGATGCGTCATTTCATAGGATTTACGCTTAGCGTATAACGCACTTTCGGCGGTGATGATTTCATCCATCAGCGCCTGAGCCTGCGGATCTTCAATCACATTGCAGTCAAAAAACCGATACCAGCCTTGCAAACCGTGCGACAGCGCCTGCTGTTGCTCATCACGCGGGCTGTTTTCCAGTGTCGCAAGATGGGTTCTGAGTTCAGCCAGACGCTGCGGCTGCGAAATAAAGCGCTTATAGGCACTTTCTGCGGCGGAGAAACGCTCAGACACCTCATCGTTGCCTGTTCCCATATACAGTTGCCAAAACAGTTCTTCTTTCGCCTGATGAACCGCAAGATAGTCGCGATTCAAAGCGTTAAAATAGTCCGCTACCTGTTGCATGCTATTCCTTCTCTCTTCAAATGACAGCCGTCTGGCTGCGTGAAGTGGCGCGATAAACGCGTCCGAATCCGCTCCGGCAAACCGATCAGCCAAGGCGTTTTTTAATCGTGGCGACAGCCTGTTCCATTGTCGCCGCTTCACCGGCAGCAACTAAACAGCACGCCAGTTGCAGACGGATCGCCTGCGGTATGGCAATTTCACCCGTCAGGCACTGTACCGTCCAGCGCGCCGTGGTTACGGCATCCTTTGCAATCGGCAACGCATCAGGTGCAACACTGATATCCTGCCGAAGTTGCAGCACTTTGGTATTTTGCTGATGGATGAAATGAATTTCCGGGCAACGCTGCGGGTTGGCGTAAACCTCGCCCTCCGTACCGTGCATCAAAAGCGCACGCCCGTTGATGTCATTAAAAAATGTCCCCACGCGGGAAACATACTCAGGGTGGGAAACGCTGGCGACACGCAGCGCGTCGCTTTCACCAAACGGCGTCGCCACCTTAGCCAGCGTGTGGCTACTGTTACGCACGCCCATACGCCAGCGCAGCTGTAGCTGGCGATCGATAGCCGGACATAGCGTCGAAACTGGGATAAATACCGGACTGCCGTTATCAAGCTCCTGCTGAGCCTGCTCAGCACTTTCGGCAATCGTCACGCCAAGATTACGCAAAATCTCGGCGCTGGTAACACGGGTCGGATCCTCGCTGACGCCGTGAACCACGACCGGAAAACCCAGTTTTGCCAATAGCAGCGCCAGCAGCGGCGTCAGGTTTGCCTGCTTCCGCGCCCCGTTATAGCTAGGAACCACGATGGGCATAGGAAAGCCCGCCGGCGGCGTCAGGCGCAGTACATGCTCGTTCATCGCCTGATAAAAACCCAACATCTCGGCTTCCGATTCGCCTTTGATGCGAAACGCAATCAACAGCCCACCGAGCTCCAAATCCGGCACGTCACCACGCAGCATCGCGCTATACAGTTCATAAGCCGTTGCCTGATCGATATCACGCGCATGATTTTTCCCGCGCCCAACCTCTTTGATAATTTTGGTGTAATCCATGTTGGCCTCTCATTTGCGGCGACACAGTAAAGAACTTATCAATGAAAATAACATGTTTACCGAGTTTCTGGTCACTCTGGCGCAGAGGAAATTGCTATCGCGCGGCTTTTTAGCCAGCGCCAGGAGCGCCATCCTTACCCCGCGCGGGAAAGTACTTATAGATGGTTTTTTCTGACACGCCGACAATATTCGCCACCTGAAGGCGCGTAGCCCCCGTCGCTAACATCGCCTCGGCTCGACAAAGCACATCTTGCGTCATAAGCCGTTTACGCCCGCCGATGCGCCCCTGCAACCGAGCGGCATCGAGTCCAGCCCGCGTGCGTTCGATAATCAGTTCCCGTTCCATCTCCGCCAGTGCGCTCATCACATGAAAGAAGAAACGACCGGCGGGGGTAGAAGTATCAATACTATCTGTCAGGCTGCGAAAATGAATGCCTTTAGCCTGCAATGCAGATACCAACTCAATCAAATCACGCACGCTGCGCCCTAGCCTGTCCAGCTTCCATACCATCAGCGTATCGCCACGCCGCAACCGCCTGATCGCCTTTTTTAACCCTGGCCGCTGTGCATTCTTCCCACTGGCGGTATCCTCAAAAATCAGCTCACATTCTGCGCGAATCAGCGCTTTTTTCTGTAATTCCGTATTTTGATCGGTAGTAGACACGCGCGCATAGCCAATCAGCATTCGATAACCCAATGAAATCATTGATTGTATTTTTATTGCGAGGTTCTCGCAAACCTCGGTTTGGGGGAAACCGTGACTCTTGCTGCCGGGGCTTTGGAAAAAGCCAAGAATGGCGCGGATATTTCTGATAAAACTGCGTTTTACAACAATGTGACATTACGTGGCACGTTAGATGATGGTATGACCTTCGCCAGCTGCGATAAAGCGGGTGATTATGTTGTTGCGATAAACGATCCCAATACAGTTTCTGACATGCCTGTTTATAAAGGGCAGAAATTATACGGATATGGTGTGCTTCATGTTTTTCAGCACGGTAATTTCGTAGGACAAGAATATATTAATCATAGTGGGGATCACGCTTGGAGGCAGAAGTGGGATGATGGTATTAACTCACCTTGGGTTATTGCACTCAGTTCGTCACGCGTACCGACAGCCGCTGATGTGGGGCTATAACAAAAACGGATGCCGATAGTCATTATGTTCATCAGGGGTCATCAGGTGTTATCTATCAGGACAGCGACCTCGCATGGAATAGCCCTACCGGTGCGTATTTAAAAGATAACGGTACACACTCATCCCTAATTTGGCATATGGGGTTAAATACTGGTTCTGCATCAGCAGCTCAGTTTTATTTTGACTTTGCTAATGGCGGAATAAAATACCGAAGTTCTCGTGACCATCATGGTTTTGAAAAACCGTGGGCGCGTATTTATAGCGATCAGGATAAACCTACGGCTACTGATGTTGGTGCTGTGGCGAATGCTGTCGGCGCTATCGGCGCAAACCCATCCAGTACGGATGAATATTTATCTCAATTAGCTCAGCGACAAGAGATGGGGAGTAGAAGATTTGCTGACGGGGCTTGGAAAACACATATTTCCGTCCGTCACCTCGGCGGAACACCTGAAAACGGAGACTCCAATAATACGTTGTATGGGTTTGCTATTATTGACGAGAATTTGCAGGCAAATTCATATGATATATCGATATACAAGCAAAGCAATGGTACGTGGCTTAAGCCCGTGCAGATCTACCACTCAGGAAATAAACCTTCTGCATCTGACATTGGTGCATTGACGTTAACAGAAGCTGATGCACGTTATTTAGGTAAAAGCGGCGGTATTCAAGATGTTCGTTTAGGTGCTCTAAGTTCTGTTAATGCCTTCCGCGGCCCTGGTTTTGCAGATACTGCCGGGTATGTTATGACGGCAATAGTAAATCACAACCATGATGATTACATTGATACTTTGTCCCGCAGGCCATTTCAGAAATTGGTCAATGGTACATGGCTAACAGTAGAGGTTGAATGAAGTGAATAATTTTATAAAGTTTAAAAAATACACACCAAAAAATAAAAAGGAACTATTAAATTACAACGAAATATTTTTAATCAGTGATTCAGGAGATGACTGGTATGAGTGCCAAAATAGGTTTTCAAAAAACACAATCAAAGTGATGTATGATGAAAATAATGTTTTCCGCTCTTTATCAAAAGATGTATCTTCATTTTTCCCTATCGAAATGAGCGTAGCGGAATTAACCGATGTGCCTGATAAGGCTGATATTAATGGTGGGTGGATTTTTGATGGAAATTCAGTGATTCCACGTGTTTACACCCTAGCTGAAAACATCGAAAGGGCAGATGATAAAAAGAAATTACTGTTGAATCTCATTAACCAAGATGTTATCCCCTTACAGGATGCCGTAGATTTAGGTATTGCAAGTGAAGAAGAAGAAAACAAGTTAAATGCATGGAAAAAATATCGGGTGCTGCTGATGCGTCTTGATACATCAAAAGCCCCCGACGTTGAATGGCCTGAAGAACCTGTTAGTTAAATTATCCTAAGGACGGCGCATCAGGAAAAACAATTTCATCTGAATCAATATCAACTCGACTGAGCTGTAAGCGGTAAGTTTTCCACGCTTTCAGCTCATTTTTTTCTTCTTCCGTTGCCAGGTTTAGCTCAACGGCATCGCTGAGTACCTGAATGCGCTCACTTGCTTGGGATAATCTGGTATTAAGCTCCACTTTTTTATTTGCAACTAATACTTGATGTTGAGCTTCCAGATCGGTTACCCATTGTCCATCCACCCATTTATCAAATTCAGAGGTCGGTACCAATAAAGTCTGATTGGCTTGCAATTCGCCCATATCCGTAACCTTATGGGGTTGACGGGTTTCCGTATTATAAGCAGTCTGCCCACGGTAGTCAGATACGTGCTCCCACTGTTTTCCATCTGCACTGCGCCTTAGAGCCAAATCTGCCTGAGGAAGTTCTGGAACATCAATGTAACTACCAGCAGGCACACCTACACCGATAGGCAAATATTCATAATTCGCACTGATATACTCTCGACTTGTTGGATGAGTCTGATAAATAGTAATCCAACCCGCCTGAACGCTAAATCCTGATTCATTCATTTTTGCTGCTTTCACTTCAATAGAATAATTTTTCATTATGCTGCTCTCACTATGTAGTTAAATGTAATATTTCGCGGACGGTTCTCTGATGCGGTCGGTACAACACGCGATGCGTCAAACTTCATACGAGAAGGGCACGAATTACCTGCAGCGTCAGGTATGGCACCAACAGTAAATTCTTTGAATAATTCAAATGCGCCGTTTGATAGCAGACTCTCACCAAGGAATTGATAATTCACTGCTGTTGTCCAAATTTCACCTACGATGTTTCTGATAGCATCACCTTGAGTGCTTAGCAAAGTGCGTCCGGTATCAACACCTCTGCTATCATCCCATCCACGAATAAATTCACCACGGAGGTCTGGTAATATTCCTGCTGGATAAATTTGTGCTAATTTAGGGTAAATATTTTTATCAAATGTCTGCCCATTACATTTTAGCCAACCAGCTGGCGCTGTCGTTTGCGGCCATGGCATTGGCATACCAACAATCTCATTAAGTGATAATGCCCCAATATCATCAGCTGTTGGCTTATCCTGATCGCTATAAATACGTGCCCACGGCTTTTCAAAGCCGCTATTATCACGAGAACTTCGATATTTTATTCCACCATTAGCAAAGTCAAAATAAAACTGAGCTGCTGATGCAGAGCCAGTATTTAATCCCATATGCCAAATTAGTGATGAGTGTGTACCGTTATCTTTTAAATACGCACCGGTAGGGCTATTCCATGCTAGGTCGCTGTCCTGATAGATAACACCTGATGACCCCTGATGAACATAATGACTATCGGCATCCGCTCTTGTTATGGCACCCACATCAGCAGCAGTCGGTACGCGTGATGAACTGAGTGCAATAACCCAAGGCGTATTAATGCCACCATCCCATTTCTGCCTCCAAGCATAATCCCCACTATGATTGATATATTCTTGTCCTACGAAATTACCGTGCTGAAAAACATGAAGCACACCATATCCGTATAATTTCTGCCCTTTATAAACAGGCATGTCAGAAACTGTATTGGGATCGTTTATCGCAACAACATAATCACCCGCTTTATC
Source organism: Pectobacterium carotovorum (assembly GCF_900129615.1). Classification (GTDB taxonomy): domain Bacteria; phylum Pseudomonadota; class Gammaproteobacteria; order Enterobacterales; family Enterobacteriaceae; genus Pectobacterium; species Pectobacterium carotovorum. The sequence goes on from NZ_FQWI01000010.1 coordinate 100,582, forward strand.
GCAGCTGGCGAAGGTCATACCATCACCTAACGTGCCACGTAATGTCACATTGTTGTAAAACGCAGTTTTATCAGAAATATCCGCGCCATTCTTAGATTTTTCCAACGCCCCTGCGGCAAGATTAACTGTTTCAGTTAAACCGAGGTTTGCGGGAGTCAGCGCAATATTGGCCGTGCCATCAAACGGCACGCCGTTGATTGTCCGGGGTGTTGCAAGTTTTACCGCCGCCTGAGCGACTGCTTTCTCAGGTAACGCACCTACATCAGCCGCGGTAGGTTTGTTTTTCGTATTGTAATCACGTCGCCAACCAGGAGAATAATCAACACCGTTGTAGACATAAGTGAATTGAGCATTCGCTGAATCATTAAGCCCAGCTGGCGTTGTTGAAGGCGTAGTTACCCTGATTGTCGTGGCATCGTTTTGCCCCATAACCTCAACAACGGAGCCAGCCAGTGGTATCTGACCACACCCTGTATCAGAGATAATTTTATTGTGGGAATATGACCACGATCCACGACACACCCAATAGGCATGAACAAAGGCACCCTGACTTTCTAACCAGCCAATAAACTCAGCTGTTGTCCATAAACCGGCACTTCCTCCAATAGGGATCGAGGAACTGTATGCACGCGATGAACCAAGATTGCGGTTAAACAGTTCTCTATCCAGAATATCCGCCCCGTTTTGGTCTTTCGCCAATTTCGTTGCACTAACAGATTTCACAAACGCCGTCGTCGCCACCTGCTGGCTATTGCTGTCGGTCGCAGGTGTTGGCGCTTTCGGCGTGCCAGTGAACGTCGGATTATCCTTCGGCGCATATTGCGTATGCGGGTCAGCGGCGGCGGCGTGTGTCGCCAGATCGCTGCCCGTTTTTTCCTGCTCTTTTTTCAAATAGCGGGTACGATTGGCCAATTCTTTAGCCTGTCGGTTTGAAACACCATCCGGTCCACCCACGACCGGATCTGACGTTTCGATTTGGTAAATGCCGTCAACCCATTGCGGGTTCTCTGACAAATTCGCCATGTTCAAGCGCTCCCATGATTGTAGTTACTGTCGTATATCGCCGTCCGGTTGTAGCGGATAGGCACTTCCCAATATTCGATGCTGGCCAGATGACACCGTGCCGGGGCAAACATCCCAATAGCATTGCGCAGCATTCTGGCCTGATCGTTGGTAATCGGTTGTTTTAGCAGCACGCGATAAACCGCCCACGCCGCTTTGTCGCCGTGCACATAAAGGTTGTTGTAGGTGGTTTCGCCGTCGTAGCTCAGGCGGCCAATATTCTCGATCAGCGTGCTCTCGCCGAATCCGAAACGACGGATGATCTCTTTAATGCTCCAGGGCGTACCTTTGCTGCGATGCAGGTCGATAGCGGCCTTGATCAGCGCACGTTTGGAGTCATCCGATTCCGCCAGTTCCCAGCCGTCGCCAAACAACGAGAATTGTTCTGCCAGCCAGGGCAACACGCTGCCGTCAGCGATATCGATCAGATAAACCAGCAAAGCATTCAGATCGATGTCATCGAAGCGGTCGGCCAATTCCGCCAGCGAACGAAAGCTGGCGTCAGCCGCCAACGGCGGTGGCAACAGTTGTAGTGAATCAGCCATTCGACACCCCGACGACGCTGACATTGATGCCCGTACAGTTCGCCCATTCACTGTCATCAAGCACCATCAATGACGGCGAAACGAGCTCCACCTGATACACGCCGGGGATGGAAAGCGTGGCGATAATCTGGCTTGGGACAATGTCACGCCCCAGCGTGGCGGTGCGGGTTTCCACCCAAGCCTGCACCGCTTTTTCTACGGCGGCCTGAACGACGCCAGCCTGTTCGCCGTTAAATAGCGTCAATTTGGCGCTGATGGCGTAATCCACCTGCGTGGGGGATTTGGCGGAAACAAAATCCGTCAGTGGGCGCACCTGTTCGTCGGAGCAAAAACTTTCCACCAGCGAGAGCATGCTGCTGTCCGGCAAGCCAGTGCTGAGCAACGGATAAAGCACCACTTCGCCCGGTTCAGGCGACATCACTGCCACATCAACAATGTTTTGGTGTGCTCGCATCGCATGGAAGCGATACGCCAGTTTCGATCCCGCCGTACTGAACGATTCCGGTGCCAGTTGAACACGTTCACGCAGGCGATCGTCATCTTCCTCGGCGGAACCACCGCTGCTCTTGGTGATATTGACGACGCTTAAATCACTGTCGCCAATCTCATCCAGCAGAGTACTGATCTGAGCAGGCAGCCAGTCATTGCCCACATCGCCACTTTCGGTACAGGTCGCCAGCACAGTGACCCCGCTGCCGCTCGCTCTCAGCAGCGCGTCGCTGTCGGTGGTGAAAATCACGCTGTCTGATGCGCTAACGCGAGTACCCGCAGGAATCAGCAGATCGCTGACTAACGGCGTTTCAGGGGTAAAGCGAAGTTCTGCACGCGCTGGCTGCGCCGCCAAACGATAGACGCCGACCAGTTCTGCCAGATAATCCAGCATCGGTGCACGAGCAAACGCAACCAGGTTCTGCTTGGCGGCTTCCTGGACCGCACTACGCAATAAAGTTTCCCGGTAGGCAAAGAGGTTAATCAGCAGGCGTTCGGCCTGCGCCGGATAGAGTGTTTTCCCCGAATCAGCTTCATATTTCGCGATCATTTCGGCGGTAATCTTCGCCGCATCGCGTTCAATAAAATTGGGTTCTGTCAGCGCCATAACAACTCCGTGGTCTGTGTCGCGCCGTTAGCGGTTTTCCAGCTAACGTGCAGCGTCAGGTGAGCCCCATTCACAGAAGGTTTAACCGCCAGTAGCTGGCAGCGAGGTTCCCATCGTTTGATCGCTTCTACCGATTCCCTGACGACATGCGGGATCGCACGATCGATCGGATAATCGAGATACAAATGTAGATTGCTACCAAAGTCAGGCCGATGTGGGTCGCTGCCGCAGGGTGTCCGCAGGATGATGTGAATCGCCTGCATGATATCTGCCGTTCCTTCGACGATGTCGCCGGGACGTTGCAGCGCCGGTTGCCAAAAAACAGATTGAGTTTTCATAGGGGGCTATTGTCGCCCCCGGTGAGAGAAAGGAATATTAAAGCGGTTTAGGGAAACGTTAGTGCGAGTGGTGATTGGAGTTGCCGCCAGCGTCCATGACGCTGCCGCTGGCGCTGACGTTGCCGGAGATACTGACATCACCGCTGAGGCTGGCACCGCCGGAACCGGACATCCCGCTCTCGTAGGTGAGTTGTCCTTGCACCAGTAGCTTGCCCGTCACCGTCGTTTCTGGCGCATCAATGGTGACCCGCTGGGCGTTAACCACCACGTCAGTCCCGCTGCTAATCGCAATATGCTGCACGCCGCCGTTGATCGTTAACGTATGCGTTCGGCGATCGTATTCAATATGCGCGCCGTCAGCGAACGTTACCGCCCTTTTGTCCTTATCTGCCAGCGTTGGCACATCGGTGGCAGAGTAAATCGCCCCTAGCACCAGGCCATCTTCGCCGTTGCCGTCCAGCAGAACTTCGACCTGCTCACCAATATCCGGCAACCAATAATCCTTATTATTCTGCGTATTGCGCTGTAATACCGGAAGCCAGGCCGTACGCAGATTATCGCACTCTGGTAGACGAACGCGCACCATGACGCGAACCTCATCTACCGCACTGATCGTGCCAATTCGACGAGATAAACTCATAAACCTATATCCTTTTTACTCTTGACCGTCTGTGTTGTCTGGCTGCCATCTGGGTGGTAAGTCACCAGCGTTTTTCCGCCGTCCGATTTCCGCTTGCCCGCCGTAATTGGCCCGCGAATCAACCCAATCTCCGTGGTGTAGCCACTGCCACGTTCCAGAGCATGGCGAGCCGATTCGATCAACCAATGGCCAGAAAGTTGGCCGAACGACACCAGTTCCACTTTATTACCCGCCGCCAACTGTGGGCTGCCCATCAGCGTCATCGACCCCTTTTGTTGCTTTTCGTTGTGCGCATCCAATGCAGCATCCGTTTTCATCCTCGCTCCAGAAGCATCCGCCGCGCGCACGTTAACTTTCAACGTATCCGCACTGGTCTCAGCACCGGCAGGCTTCATTTCGTTGTTCGCGCCACCGTTGGCTTCATAAACCATCAGTTTCTTTTCACTCCCTTTCTGATACTTCGTCTTGGCATTTTTATAGACGTGGCTGATCGTGTCGCTCAGTGAAAAACGCGCGACGTCCGTTGGCTTAATTTGTCGAACAGACGCCTGATTACGCAGCGTTGCCAGATGGGAAAAAATCAGCTGGTCGCTAACTACTTTCACGACATAGCCATATTCACTGGCGAGCCGCTTTAGAAAAGCGACATCGGTTTCCGCATATTGCGTAACGCGATCGATCTTGATGATTTGAATCTTCCCTACCAGCATCAACTGATGCTTTTTCGCGATACGTGTCGCAATCGCGGCTAACGTTGTATCTTCAAAACCGCGGTTTGATTTGGTTCTCAATGCACGATTGACCGATGTCGCGACGCCGCGAATCATTACTTCGCTAGGCGGTGAACTCACCTCAATTTCATCAATCGAGAAAGTGCCGCAGTCAAACAGCATTTCACCGAGATACCCTAGCTTGAGCGATAACGTATCGCCCGTACCGGGATACCACTTATCCATCCAGCGGCCATCGGTATCATCGAGCCTGACCTCGATCGAATCCGATTCATTCTTGATGCTATCGGTATACGTCACGCTGGTGACATACGGTGCGATATCATTGGTGATGTCTTTTTGCTGATACCACAGGGTGAACGCCGGTTGCAGTACTTCCGATACGGCGGGAGAGATCAGCTTGAATTCTTCCGTTAACGCAACCATGGTGGGGTGTCCTCCGCTTTACCGGCCTCAGCCTGTTCAATAATCGGAATCAGCACCACCACACCCGATGGCAACAGCGGCACGATGGGGATATGCGGGTTAGCCGCAATGATCCGCGGATAGCCGAGCGGATCGCCGTAATACAGGTAGGACAAGGTATCCCAGCGTTCGCCCTGTGTAGTGATATGTTCAAGGTGCATATGCTTCAACCCTCTTCACGATTTCCGCCGTCAGTTTGCTCAGCGCAGGTTCAGCGCCTTTAAATGTGTCGCTCGCGGCATCAACATGTTTGCTGATGGCTTCCAGCTTCTCGATAACATTTTTGCTGTCGACGTCCTGCAACAAGGTGGCAACTTGCTTGACCTGTTTCAGCATTTCATTCGCCGCTTTATTAACCGCTGTAATTTCAGGCATCATCTTCTCTGCCTGAACCGCCGTATCAGATATGGCCTCTGCCGCTTTTTTAAACGCCGGTTCCACCTCACTTAACGGCGTCAATACATTCCCGACTTGCGTTAGCAGCCCGGGAATTTGCAACAGCGCAGTTTCGGGATTGTTTTTCATCCGTTTTACAATCTGCACGGTGGTTCTCGCCGCCTTAACGGCAGACTGCGCCTTCTTGGCATACGTGACAGCCGTGCGTAGTGAAGCTGCAAAATTGCTCACTTTATCGACTGCTTTGGTGATGGCGCTGACGTTAGGAACAGGGGTTTCTATCGCTGGCGGCTTGAGCGGATTCTTCGGATCGCCAATGTATTCTCGCAGCGTTAGCGAAGCATTCATGGCCAATACGTTACCCTTCGCGTCGGTATGTTCGCTGGTCGAGGTCAGCGCTGTAATCACAAACCAGCCGCGATAGTCTCCATTGCCGAAGACTAACGCCATCGCCTGATGCGCCCGCATCGCCTCAGCCAACCGCTTCAGCTCCGTATCGGGCGTGCAGTACTGCTTGTGAAACACCAGACTAATAGTAATCTCGTCCAGCTTCGCACCGATGAACTGCAAGCCAGGTTTGCCTTCAATACGGCCATGCTCGGCATAATCTGCGCCGAATGACGTATTAAAGCCGTCCCAGTAGGCGGTCACTTTAAATTCAATATTTCCTAATACTGCAAACATCAGGCATACCCCCTGCGCTCACGCTGAGCGAGCAGCTTGTTCAACATATTTTCCAGTTCATTCATGCTAAGCGTCAGCGTCTTCGTCATTTCAGGCGTTGGCGCTGCCTTCTGGCCGTTGAGATAAATGGTGGGTGAGAAAGCGACCTGAACACGTTCGGAAGGGGCTGTGGCGACTAACTTACCTTTCGTTCCACCAACAGTTGGCGTCAGTGCAACACGCTGTTGCGGGGTTGACGCAGTACTCTCAGCGTTAGGTGATTCAATACGCGGTGTCGATCCTAGCGACAATGCAGATACCGATGTGGGTTGTAGAACGGGTGGAGTCATAACATTGGCAGCCACAGGTTGACCGCTAGCTTCGATAGAGACGGTTTTCGAGCCGATACCCAGAAAGTTTTTAACGCTATCGGGAATAAATTCGTTGATCGTTTCCAGGACGCTCTTTAACTCAGGGAAAGCGCTAGTCAGACCATTAACCAGTCCGTCAATAATCACGCCACCGAGCTCACTTAAACTACCGGGTAGTTGAATGCCCAATTCGCTGACAGTATTGGCGAAGATCGAATACAGCACGCCAAATGGTGACCAGTCGAGCAGTAACGCCGCAATACCAGCTACGCCACCAGATACCGCATTGCTGAGCGCCTCCCATCCCGCATTAAAAGCCTGACTGACTTGCGACCAGAGGTTTTTAAAGAATGCACTGATCGGTTCCCAATATCGGTAAATCAGGTAAACAGCCCCCACAATTGCCGTTACTGCCAAGCCAATCGGATTCATCAGCAGAATACGTCCGAATGCTCCAACTCCACCAACCAACCGGCTCAAAATCCCCCCAATACCTTGCAACACTCCGGTCGTTCTTAATCCCGCATTGAATAGCTGCCAACCACGCTGAACCTGCAAAATACCTTCCCAAACGCTCAGTAAAGGCGATAACAGTGTGGTAATCCCCAGCTTCGCACCGCTCAATGCCATTCTGAACGCGAAGAAACCGGCGACGGCCATCACGATCCCACGAACCAGTTCAGGGTTCGCCGCCGTCCAGGTCACCAGTTGATCCAGAATAGGAATCAGTATGTCGCTCAAGGAAACCAATACTGGCACCAGCGCTTCTCCCACATTGAGTGCAATATTCATCACTGACGTTGTCATTTGATTCCAGCGCCCGGTCAATGTGTCATTCTGCCGGGCGAAGTCGAGACCCAGCGTTTGCGTGGCTGCCGGGCTGTTCATCCGCTGTTGGTTCGCTTGATAGCTCTGCCAGTTCTGCTTCATCGACATCGCATGATTCACGGCTTCTGGCGTACGGAATACCTCCTGCAACCCGTAGCGCTGCATTAAACTTTGCTGTGCGTCTACGTTGCCCGCTTTACTGGCCTTATCCCACAGTTGCTGGAACTGACTGCCTTTGCTGTCGATGAATCGGTTACTAATCTGAACCGCAGCGTCGTACTGTGAATACCCACCTTTCATGTAGCTTTTTAGTGACGCGTTATAATCTACGCCCGCGTTGTAGTAGCTGTCGGCAATGTCAGTTCGTCCCACCGAATTCATGAAACTCCCCAGCCGGGCAGCCGTGTTCGCTTCTGTATCCGCGCCTTTTGTCGCGCTCAGGCTGGACACCAACTGACTCAACGCCTGATTGCCCGTCGCCCCCATCGCCGTAAACCCTGGAGCTAGCGCAGTCGCGTATTGCGTCATCGACGCCATGGAGAAACCCTGTTTCGTGCCTGCCAGCATGCGGGAGAAGGATTCCTCCAGCGCCTTAGCACCTTTCAGGTTAAACACGTCATCTAACGTGGCCGAAAGTGCTGTAAGATCGGACAGCGCCGCGCCAGAGGCCGTTGACGTTTTCCCTAAAACTGCCGCAACATCCGTTGCCTGATCCGGTGACATGCCATAAGCAAGCAGTTGTCCGGCACTACCGAGCAATGCATCTGGCTTTTGGTTCACCTGTTGAGAAGATTGACGCAGTTTCTGCCCCATCAACTTTTCTTGCTCACTCGATATCCCATGAGCAACGCTAATGCCACGCAACTGCGCCTCAAACGACGCATAGCGTGTGACCGACGCCACAATCGGCTTCATGACAGAATCAAACTGCGCACGCTTAGTCTGAAAATCCTCGGCGAGTTCACCCCGACGGCTACGTAGCGTTTCCTGACGTGACTGGATACTCTCCAGCCGTTCCTGATTGGTTACCAATTTACTTAGTGACTGGCTCAGTCGGGACGTCACTTGTGTGCTACGCAAACTGACATTGCCAAAACGCTCCAGCGACTGATTAAACAGACGTTGCCACTCCTCAGCTTGTTTGAGTTTATCGCTAAGTGGCTGCAGCGATTTTTTTGTGTCATCCAGCGTGGCGCCAAACGCCCTGCCCAGCATGACACCGTTTAAAAGCATATCCACGGTTCACTCTCATTCAGAAAAGCCCCTTGCGGGGCGGATCGGAGACGGCGGCTTGCGCCGCTCCAGTGTGGTTTCCCCATCACAAACCGGGGATAAAACGAGGAAAAGGACGAGTGATAAGCGGGAGAAGAAGACAGGTGGTGAGGGAGGAAAACGGCCAGCGCCCTGTCGCTGGCCGGGTTGGGTTGGGTGGATGGTGGACTCATTAATCCTGTCAGTAATCAGTCTTCCTCACCGTTCTCACGTTTTATCTGTTCGCTGGCTTCATCCAGCCAGCGTTCAAAGTCGTCCAATTCCAGCGCATCAATCTCACTCGGCTGAAAGCGAAACCACCTCGCCAGCAGGGCTTGCGCTTTCCACAGCAGCGCCGGCTGCGTTATCCAACCCAAGTAGCTGCTGAAATCGTTTTTGCAGCGCCATATAGTCCTGCGCGTCCATCTCATCGATGTCTTCCGGCACCAGACCGGTCATGCGCGACAGCAGCGCGTCATCCCAGTTGCTTGGGTCATCGCTGATTTTTTTCACCGCTTTGATGTCTTTGACTTTCAGACGCTTGAGCGAAATGGACTCCACGCGTTGGCCAGCAGAGGTGGTGTAAGGGAATTGCAGAGAATAGGTTTCAGTGTGCATAACGGCTCCTTAGTAAATGTCGGGAGCAGTATCGCGTGCAGCGAGGAATAACGATTTTAAAGTGAATTAGAAAACGAAAGGGGCAGGCATAAGAAAGGGGCCGAAGCCCCTTTCATTGCGATAACGCGAACATTAGTAATTAACGAGGCAGTTCGCCTTCAGCAAAAAAGCGAACAACACAGTCACTAAGTGGATAAGCAACATCGCTCAAAAAGAAACCGGCCGCGATCTGTTCATCATCTAAATAACTCTGATCACTCTGATCAACCTGGCCAGAGATCAAACGGGCTACAGATGCCGAGTCCGCACCAGCACGGCTGGAATACGGTAAATCAAAACCCGCTTCTTCCGCAGCATCCAAAATGTAGACATCTTCGCGGCATTGAAAATGAATATTATTTTCCAAGTCGATAATATCAAATACTTTTGCTGACATAGTCACCTCATTGATTGATAGAAACGCCCGCCCCACTGGCGGGCTTGGAAGATAAATTAACCGCCGATATTGGCGCGGTAGCTGTTCAGTTGATCCACGCCGCCCACCATGAAGATGTTGGACAGGTAATCCAGCTCCAGCAGGTCTTCACCGTTCATCACCTGCTTGATGTAGGTACAGCTGAACGCGCTGCTAAAATCCGGGTTTTCGTGCTGCTTGAACGTGCCCAGCGGATTCTTTTTGAACATGATGGTCATGTGCGTCACCAGCGGCACTTCTTCGATACGGCCTTGAGAGCCGTAGCGTTCCACGCTGGAGCGACACTGCAGTGCCAGCGACTGGTAAGGGTTCGCCGCCGCCAGCATCGCTTCGCGGTAGAAGGAGTTCCATTTGATCTCACCTTCCAGCTTGTCGAAGCCCGCAGGCAGTTCGATCTTGCCGACCATGCCCAGCGCCTTGTGCTCCTGCATGATCATGGAGATATCCGGCAGTTTGATTTCCTGCGCACGCCCCAGCAGGTTGGTGCCATTGATGTAGATGTTGGCGTTGGTAATACGGTTTACTTCAATTTTCCCGGCCATCAGTTAGTGCCCTCCAGCGTTACCAGGTATTCCGAGGTGATCTCCGTCTCAAAGGTCAGACGCTCAAGCGGCGGCGGCGGAGTGAATTTGTAGTTAAGCAACAGGTGCCCTGCCGCCAGTTCGGTTTGTTCGTTACGCGCGGCATCAAACCAGCATTTGAAGCCCAGCAGTGCGCCGTCCCCGATCAGCTTGCGACCGTAGGCGTTGACGGATTCCACCAGCGCATCGATCAGCGCCTGATTGATCGGCATGTCGATATACTGCTGACTGAAATAGCGGATGGATTCGTTAATCACATCGCCAGTACGACGCACGTTTTCGAAGTTCTTCATGTGCGTCACGGTTGGCCAGGCAGCGGTGCGATTGCCCCACAGGCGCAGGCCGGAGCCGTAGCTGTTGAAAATGGTGCTGATGCCCTGCTCGTTCAGCAGGTTCACTTCACTCTGCGGATCGTCAATCATCGCGGACAGCTGGCGCTCTACGCCGGTGATCCCTTTGATTTCCTGATTGGACGACGACCACCAGAAACCTTTCTCCAGATCGACTTTGGCACGCAGACCGGCGGCACGCGCCGACAGCGGCTCCAGACGTTCGCTGTTGGTTTCCGCGTCGTACACTTTTACGTGCGGATAGCACAGACGAGCGCGTTCAGAGCTGGTGTTGAAGTTGATCGTGCCTTCCGGGCCACGGCCGCTCAACGCCTGCGCAAAGGTGGTACCGATTGGCGCATCTATATAGGCAATCGCGCCCAGTTTGTCGGCCAGCGAAATCAACTCGGTCGTTACGCTATTTTGCGTACAGAACACCGGCGAAATCAGAATCTTGGCAAAGAAGCCGTACAGGTTGTAGGTATCGTTCAGCAGCTTCATGCCGGTACGTTTGCCCGCGGCATTGATGCTGCCGATGATGTCGGCGGCGGTCACTTTCGTGACATCAGCAAAGTCATAAGACGCGCTAACTACGGCAGCAACATCAATATTTTTACCCAGGTTTTTCAGGACGCCGGTTTGCGCATCCAGCGTATAGTCCTGACCTTCGATAAACGGCTGGCCGCCTTCTGCCGCCGTCAGTACCAGCTTGGCAACCACACGGTTTACCAGCTGTGCCGTGCCAGTCGCTTTGTCAAACGTGACTTTTTCTGCGCTCACAGACGATTTGTGTTTCGCCGGATCCAGCACGTTGATGACCAGAACCGTACCCGCACCATGATCGTAAATTGCATCCAGCGCCTGCGGGATAGTATAGCCGCCGAACTGGCTACCAAACTGCGCCGCATCTTTTTCAGACAGGCACAGCGTAACGTCATTTACCGCACCCTGCGGTGCCGTACCAATCAGCCCAATCACCGCAGATTTGACGGTTTTCACCGGACGAGCACCGGTTTCAACTTCAATTGTTTCTACACCATGTAAATAATTAGCGGCCAAGGGTCACCTCCGTTGCGCTATCAGCCAGAATCTGATCCGCGACAGGCAGCAAATAGCCCAGCGCGATCAGCGTTTTCACATACTCATGATCTGCTGGCAGTTCAGTCACCTGAGCGGGCCAAAGCAGAATTTCCTGACCATCTGCCAGCGTAACGCCGCTGGCGGGGCCGGTGTAGCGGTATTTCATGCGTCTTTCTCCTCATAATTAACCGTGGTAAGCAGCGGACCATCCGTCTGCTCGCGGTCTTCGATAAAAAGGGTTTCTGTGGTGCAATCGATGGCGTAATGCCAACGTCCTTCGGTGTGACCAACGTAGCGGTCACGTACTAGCCGAATACCGCGATGACAGTCAGGCAGTCGGTATCCTCCCAGCGCCTGACGGACGGTATCGAGTGTGGCCAGTACGCCGTCTTCGCCATCCAGCTCCGGCAGCAGCACGGCAACCATCAGCTGTGGCCGCTGCGTCTGAACCGGAGAATCCGCATCTTCCGGTGCGGAAAATTCGGAACCGCGATACCCCACCAGCACATCTCCAGCAGTCAGAAGGTCTGGCCCGATCAGAATGTTTTCTGGACAGGACGCAATCCGCCGTGCCGGTAAGTGCTGTTGGAGGCGGGCTATCACCGCATCGATAATTGGTCTGGTATTCATATCCGTTCACCCACTGTGTTGATGGCACATCGTGTTGATGGCGCTAGTATCCGGATAATGGTTGGCTGCGGCTTTTAATCTGTTTTAGAAAAAACAGCGACGTGATTTATTTGAAAAAAGACGGTTAATACACTGAAAAATAAAAATTATTTCGATAAAAAAACGCCAGCACAATCGTGCTGGCGCAAAGGAAGATGACGACACGATAACGCGCAAAGACAGAAGAGAAACCAATCCAAATGGGATTACCGATCCCAATATTTTTCTGGCCGGGCGATGCCAACCATACAGTCAACCGCATATTCCACGACATCCACACCAAGGCGGGTGAGATTCGCCAGCCAGACGCCACCTACCTCCTTGGTCAATACCGCCATCTTGCGATCGGCCAGATAATCCAGTGCGTGACGCAGCTCCGGCGCTGATGCATCGGCATACAGCCGCTGCATCAGCGCTAGCAGGAACATTTCATTCGCGGTGTAAGGCCGCGTTTTGTTTAATGCGATAAGCAAGTGCCAACGCATCGATTCCTGTCGGATACGCTGCGTATCAGCCATGATTGCCTCCTGAATACCGCTGCTGCACCAATTCCAGCTTGTTATAAAGCGCATCCAGCTTGGCTTCGATTACCGTCTGACCACGGATGTAATCCTCACGTCGTACATAAACCAGCGGTAAATCGGCGCGGAATTCCAGAAATTCACGCTCCAGTCGCGTCCACCCTTGCTCGCTCTTCTGGCGAGCATTTTCCAGGGCGGCGAAACGCTCATTCAGCCGCTTTTCAATCTGCGTGAGCAAAATCCGCCCAGCGGCAAACAGGAAGCTCATAAACGACAACAACAGGCCGACCAACGACCAGAATTCCACTTCAATCTTCACGTGTTACCTCCCCTGCCTGTTGTAACGTTTCGATGTAATCCAGCAGCGCGTTAACCTGCGCGCTCAACGCCTGGTAGCGCTCTCCGTTGTCGCTGATGTTGGCGAGAATATCGCGCTGGGAGACGCCTGAAAGTTGTAATTCGGCGTCAGCGGTTGTGCCGCTGTTGGACGCTGAGCCAGTGCGGCGGGCAGCGGCGGTAGCGTCTGGGGTACCGTCGGTGGACAGACCGAAAGCGGCGTTGTAGTGCTGCACGAAGCCACGAGTAAACACGCACTGCACAGGCTGAACTTTGCCTTTTTCGTCAATGTATTGCTGAGTAACATGGTCAATTTTCCGTTGGAGAGCGACGTTATCCGCCGCCAGTTTTTGACGCGCTGCGACATAGCGCTGTTCGAGTTGATTCCCACGCTCTACCTGCTGCTGGTATTGCTCCGCCGCCGCACGTAGTAGCTGGTTCTGGGTTTCGGCCTGCTGCTGCTGTAGCAAGTTGAATGCCGCCTGCTGTTTCGCCAGCACGGCATCCCCCAGTGCTTGCGCCAGTTGATAACCCTGATTACGACCGGTCAGATAGACCGCGAGTAGCAACACCACGACAAGCAGGACGGCGACCACGCGTGGCGAAAGAAAGGATTTCAGGCTATTGAGAAACAGACTATTCCACACAGCTCGCCCTCCCCCAGCTCAAATACCGTGGCGCCAGCTGATGCAAAATGCGGTCGGGATAATGACGGTTTTCACGCCAGTTGGCGGCACTGCGCCCGGCATTGACGGTTTCCACATGATCGAACCAGCGGAGTATGTCCTTCCCGGCGATCTTCGCGCGCTGCTTATCACGCTGTAACCAGCCAAGCCCGCCGTTGTAGGACGACAAGGTCATTGCCATACGTTCGCAGTCGTTGCTGGCGCTGATTCGTGTCCACAGCCAGCGATCGTAGCCCGTCAGAGCACGAATAGCCCAGGCAGGATTAAACGGTTGATTAGCGCGAAGTTCAGGAACGATACCGCTAAACCAGTCGGCGGTGGTCGGCATAAACTGCGCCAGCCCCTGCGCACCGACGGGTGAAACGGCCCGAGGATTCCAGCCGCTTTCCTGATGCAACTGTGCCGCAAAGTCAGCAATCGGGGCATTCATGCCCCAATCCAACCGTGCGCTGCGGATCACATCACTGCGATACGCCTGCGCGGCACGAGGGATCGTGTCGGCACAGACCGTAGCGCTAAAAAGCAGCGGGCTAACAAACAGCGTGATGAGGAGGTGTCGCATATCACAACCCCATCGCTACGCCGATGCAAACGGCTGACACAATCAGCGCACGTCGTAACATCGCGGCGGCAAATACGGTGTGGTGACCGTCCCGAACCGGGAAACGTCCACGCGGTACAGGCTCATCACCTTGTTCGAGGAACAGACCGGGACGCGCTTTAGGAAACAGCGAACGATCCAGCCAATAGCCTAATACCGCAGCGAGTGAAATAAGCGAGAGCTTATAGACGGTGACGGGAAGCTGTTGCGGTGAAATCAGCCCGATAACAGCAAAGAGAAAAGCGGATGTCACAATCCAGCCGGTAAGACGCGGTTTTTTGATTTTTTTCACGATAAAGCCTCCTGATAAGAATGGAGGCCATTATGCAAAATGAGGGGGTTTGATGATTTTAAAGGAGTTTAAGTATTACTAAGGCGCAAGATCCCACAGAATTGAACCATTTCTATTCGTCATCCCTTTCTAGTCTTCATTCTTCACGTTGCCCATACGTAGACTTCCTGCTGATAAAAATCATAACCGATTACCCGTATATGATTTTTATCACCTGTTTTAGTTTCTGCTGATCTTGTTGTTGGCAAATGACGCTGTTGCAGGCTGAAACCAAGCCGCCAGTTCCAGAATATCTTTCTCGTTTAGCGTACCCGCGGTATAGCGCAGTAATAGCCATGCCTGGAGCCAGCTGTATTTCGCTTCCGCCAGCTCTCGTCGGGCGTTATACCAATCCTGCTCGGCCAGCAAAATATCCAGATTGATACGTTCTCCACCTGCAACGCTCAACCGTGTGGCATTAACGGCTTCTTGGGCAGATGAGGCCGTCATTTGCCAGGCCTTAATTTTCGCCGACCCGTTGTTATACAGGTTGTAGTACTTTTTCAATTCCGCCAGCGTTTGCTTGGTTTGATCGTCCAGTTCCGCCTGACTTTGCTGATATTCCGCCGCCGCCTGTCGCATGGAGGCTGAGACAGAACCACCAGCGTAAAGTGGAACATTCAGCTGCAAACCGACGCTCTGCGTGTCGTATTTCTGGTTGTAGTTGTATTCACTTTCCGAACGGCTATTGCGCGACGATGCCACCAGCGACAGCGTAGGTAAATGCCCGGCGCGGCTGCGTTCGATTTCATAGCGGCTGACCGCCAGCCCCTCGCGCTGTGTCGCCAGTTTGGCATTGTGCTGCACGGCAAGATCGCGCCACTGTGCCAGTGTCTGCTTGCCTGATTCCGCAGACGGCGGTTGAGTGAGCGCCAGAGGATACAGCGTCGTAATATCCAGCGCCGTCCCCGTCATATTTTCCAGATCGGTGATCGCAGCATCCAGATTGTCCTGTTGTTCAATGCGCTGCGCTTCGATCAGCGTAAAACGCGCTTCCGTTTCCCGCACATCCGTTAGCGTGCCTTCACCCGCTAGCAACAGGCGTTTATTCAGCGCCAGCTGTTCCCGATACGCCCGCTGCTGCGCATCCAGCAATTGCAGCTTTTCCTGCGCCAGCAGCGCGCTGCTCCAGGCTTGATATAACCGCACCATCAAATCCTGACTGCGATCGCGAAAACGCTGATCGGCCATCAGCGTGCGGGCAACACCCTGCTGATAACGTGCCCAGGCCGCATAGTCCAGCAGCGGCTGGCGCAGTGACAGCGTTGACGTGTAGCTGTCATAATTGCGTTTTAGCGTGTTACCCGTGAAGCTATCTGTTTGGGTGACTTTGGAATGGCTGCGGTTAGCGTTATAGCCATACTGGAGATTGGGAAGCAGATTGGCGCGCCCGATCGTTTCTTCTTCCTGACCAGCAGCATGCTCAAACCCCGCCGCACGAAACTGCGCGTCATTACGCAGCGCCAATTCCCAGGCATCAAGCAACCCTAATGCGTTGGCCCCCGAAGAAAGCAGCCCAAACAGCACGATTATCGCGATCCTTTGCATGATTATTCTTCCGTTAATGCCAGATGCAGGCGATCCATTAAAGGCTTAAAGAGATAATTGACGAACGACCGCTCTCCGGTACGAACAAACCCTTGCACTGGCATACCGGGCTTGACTTCCAGCCCCTCTAGCGCACGTTTACCTGCCTCATCCACCTGAACGCGCAGGCTGTAATAAGGTGAACCGTCCCGCTCATCCAGCAGGCGGTCGGCGGACAGCAGTTCGACCGTTCCTGCCACACGCGGCGTCGTGCTTTGATTAAACGCGACAAACTGAAGTTCAACGGGTAATCCCGGCCAGACTTTATCCACCAGCTCAACGGGTAGACGCGCATCCACGAATAAAGGCTGGTCATCCGGCACGATCTCCAGAAGCGTCTGACCCGGCGCAATCACACCGCCTTCCGTAAACACTTTCAGCCCGACCACCGTACCGGAAACCGGTGCGCGCATCTGAATATTCGCCAGATTGAAATCGGCTTTTTCCTTCTTGCTACCCACATCGCTCAGCAGTGCCCGCACGTCCGCCAGCTCGCTATTCACTTCTTTGTCGTATTCCTGCTGGCGCTGGGCGATCAGCAGCGTTTGTTGTTCAATATCACGACGGGTACGATTAATATCTCCCGCCAGTTGGGCGATATCGCCGTTAAGCTGTGCCAGCAGACGTTCGTTCTCCAGCATTTTGTTGCGCGGGACATAATTTTCCGCCGCCAGTGAGCGCAGCCCTTGCAGCTGTTGTTCCAGCGTCTCCCGCTGTTTCTGCTTACTGGACATCACCTGACGCTGGGCGCTGAGTGACGCCTCCATCCCCGCGATGCTCGATCGCATTCCTTCCGCTTCAAGCTTGAGCGACTGCTGACGGCTGTGCAGTAAATCACGCTGTAATGCCGTAATCACGCGCATCTCTGGCTTTTCCGCTAGCGGTTGCAGGCGAGGTGTCATCACCATGTCGCCCAGGCGCTGCTGCTCGGCAAGCAGCCGACCTTCACGCGCCACCAGTTGTAAATACTGACCATCCAGCCCTTCACTCGCCGAACGCGCATCGACCTCATTCAGCGTGAGCAGAATCTGACCGGCCTCGACTCTGTCGCCGTCTTTCACCTGGATTTTATCGACGATACCGCCCTGATTGTGTTGCACAACTTTGCGGTTACCGGAAATCACAACGCTGCCATTAACCATGACGCCCTTGTCCAGTGGTGCAAACAGCGCCCACAGAAGAAAACCGCCGAACCCGGCGAGCACCAGCAACCACCCGAGACGCACGGCACGTTTTTCATCGCGCCGCGCCGTCTGGTTCATACTCTCTTCGCTTATTTCTGATGCGGACATGTCTTTCCCTGTATTCGTCATTCCCTGTTACGGCTGGACAGCAGCAGCAGGTGTCATTTGTGCTTGATTAGCGGCACGGCGCGGCTGCAATTCGTTCAGAATATCGCGCGCTGGCCCAAAGCGCTGTTGCTTACCCTGATTGAGCACCAGAATTTTATGCGCCAGCGTGGTTAATGCAGGACGATGCGTAATCAGTACCACCGTCGCACCCCGCTTCTGAAGATGCGAGATCGCCTGCGCCAGTGCCATTTCACCTTCGTTGTCGAGGCTGGAGTTCGGCTCATCAAGTACCAGCAGGCAGGGATCGCCATACACCGCACGGGCCAGAGCGATACGCTGCCGTTGCCCGCCCGACAGCCCGTTGCCGTCAGCGCCAAGAGGCGTGTCATATCCCTGCGGCTGGCTAAGAATCATTTCGTGGACGCCAGCCAGCTTCGCCGCCGCGACAATTTTTTCCGCGTCATGCTCGCCAAAGCGGGAAATATTCTCCGCCAGCGTGCCTTTAAAGAGCTGCACATCCTGTGGCAGATAGCCCATTGCCGGACCAAACGCCGTTTTATCTACCTGACTGAGATCGGCTCCATCCAGTCGAACCTTGCCACGCGTAGGTGTTTGCGTCGCAACCAAAAGACGTGCCAGCGTCGACTTACCTGAACCTGATGCGCCCAGAATCGCCAGCGTTTCTCCCGCCTGAAGCGAGAAATGGATATCCTGCAATCGTGATGCCCCTTGCGGCGTCTGCAATAACACATTCTCGACGCTAAGCTGGCCAATCGGTGCGGGCAGCGCCATCGCCTCCGCTTTGGGCGGATAAGCCGTCATGATACGGCTGAGTCGAGACCAGGCTTGCCGCGCGCTGCTCAGCGGTTTCCAAATACCGATCAGTTGATCGATAGGGCTCAGCACGCGCCCGACAAGAATTGATCCCGCTATCATCATCCCCGGCGTGATTTCCCCCTTAATCGCTAACATGGCCCCCACGCCGAGCATCAGCGATTGCAGAAAAATACGCGCATGTTTTGATGCAGCCCCGACAACCGCGGCCCGCTCACTTGCCAGATTTTGCAGCGTAATAAAACGGTAGTGTTGCCCCAGCCAACGGCGGCGCAGATTAGGCAGCATCCCCATCGATTCAATGACTTCAGCATTACGCAGTTGCGTATCCGCAAGATGAGTTGCCTGTAGCGCTTCGTGATTTGCCTCTTCCAAAGGCGATGTGGTGAGATACTGGTTCAGCCATGCCAGCAGCACCAGCACCACCGTTCCCCCTAGCGCCAGCAGGCCGAGAACCGGATGGATCAGGAACAGCACCAGTAAAAAGAAGGGAAACCAGGGAATATCGAAGAAGGCAAACAGTGAGTTGCCCGTAATAAACTGCCGCAGTAGCGTGAGATCGTTCAGCGCCTGACCCGCCTTGGCCTCACCGGCCTCCAGATTGCGCTCAAATGCGGCGTTGAAAACCTGTTGATTCAGCTGTAGGTCGATACGGGTGCCGAGTCTCACGACCACCAGACTTCGCACCCATTCGAGTGCCGCCATGAATATCCCCAAGCCAGCAATCAGCAGAGTGAGCATCAGCAACGTGGTGCCATTCCCCGAAGCCAGTACGCGATCGTAAACCTGCAGCATATAAATCGAAGGCGACAGCATCAGTAGATTAACGATGGCGCTGAAAATCCCAATGCTCCAAAAGCTGCGCCGGAAAGGACGCAGTATACTCAACAACGAACGTTCCTTATTTGCTAGTTGACTCACTGCGTTTGCCTCTCCTGTCAGGGCTGTTTATGCAACGTACGCGCACTGCCATCAGGCAATATCAGCGTATAGCCCTCTTTTTCCTTGCTAAAGAACGCCACGGACTGACCTTGTTCTTTCGTCAGCGTGATACCGTCCGGCGTAGGCCTCCAGCCTGCTGGTACATCAGATAGCAGCGCGTTTAAACACGGCGCATCACCCTCAAGACGCCAGGTGTTATCCACTAACGGCGTATTGTGCAGCACAACCTCACACTGCTGTTCCCCGCCACGCAATTGCCATACGCCGCTTAGCTCACTTGCTGAAGGCAACTTCAAACTACTCGCCATACATCCTCCGCTTATTGCACTTAACAGCGCCGCGATGATTAACTTTTTCATAGTGGCCCCAAGTCGATAACAGAAAAGGACGGGGGTTACCCCGTCCTTGCTACATCACACGATAAAATCGGTTGCCGCAGAAGGCTGACCAACAATATGTACAACAAAGTCTGGCGTGGTCTGACCCGCAAAGTTCAGCCACAGATCGGTGGTATTGCTATCGGCATTCCAGTTAAGCAATGCTTCATTACCCAGTCCGGTGAATGAATTGACGAACTGCAAATCACCTTTTTGATTCAACGCTGACAGATCGATTTTGTCGATACCGCGTTGGAAATCCGTGATGGTGTCATAGCCGTTCTTATAGGAAGAGTCACTCGCGCTGGCATAGACAAAAATATCTTTGCCCGCACCGCCCGTCAGCGTATCAGCACCGCCGCCGCCGTAAATAACGTCATCGCCTGCACCGCCCTGCAAAATATTATTCGCATCGTTACCGATAATAATATCGTTGCCAGAACCGCCAATGGCGTTTTCGATTGTGACGCCGTGAGCGATAGACACGTTACCTTTCAGGCCGCCAACATCAGAGAATCCACCTTCATTCAGGTTGATACGCTGATCGTTTCTGTAACCAGAGAAATCAAACGTATCCGTGCCGCCCGCATCCCAAACGGAGAAGATCAATTTGTCACTGCTGCTATTCGCTGAATAGAAATCACGACCTGTGTTGGAGTTGAAACCATATACCGTATCACCGGTACGTGTGTTCATGTTTGCGCCGTAAAGATATTGAATCGCTGTGATGTCATCGATCAGCGGACCCGCAGCATAGTGCCCCTGGAAATCGCCCCCGGTGTTTTGCTCACTCCAGTAGCTCATCAGGCTGAACTGGCGTGTATCTTCCGCGTAGGTCACATCGCGGTAGGTCGGGTTACCTTCACCCGCATTGTAATCACCGGGGTGGTTCAGGCCCAGTGCATGACCGATTTCATGCGTCAGCGTCTGCTTGCCGTATTCCGTTGCCGGGTTACGCACCGTATCAGAGTTGTAGTTAAACCAGGCGCTGCCCGCTGCCGAGTGGTTACCCGGCATATAAGCGTAAGCCTGAGTATCGTAGTCCATCCGACCGCTTGAATCACGGGTGTAGTTACCAAACGTGATGGTAGCTTTTTGGGTAGGGCTAACCTGAGTAAACGTGATATTGGCAACATCTGACCACGATTGCAGAGACAGCTTAGCTTGTTGTTCCTGGGCTGCGCTGAATTTCACAAAGCCCTGATCGCCAGAAGGGATAGACCGTACGTTCTGTAAGAACGAATAGGTCAAATTAGCGGATTTACCGAATACGTTCGTGCCATTCCAGGTCAGACCGTCGCGGACAATTTCCTTAGCAGCCAGATCGCTTGTGAACGAGGGTTTGCCATTAAGCTGTCCATCGCCACGGGAGTGGTAATTATACAGATCGTACACATCACTATATCCCGTACCCGCTGCATGCAATGCCGATTCTGCGGTATCCTTATCTTGATCTCGTAAAGCCATCTTTTCTTCTCCATAAGTCTGATCGGGATGATCAGAATCCTAATTCCCTTCATGCAATCGAGGTATTGCATGCACCGCGTGTGGCCGCGGTCTAATCGTCTCCTGGGTAGATAACGCTCACTAAAAATATTTATATCCAAAAAACGCATATAAATAAAAATTATCTCTATAAGGAAATAATTAAGAAATAACGCCAATTATTTTCGTTATTATCAAATGATAAATAATAAAGTCACGGTGACTAATTTTTATTATTGGTATTGATATGGACAACAAGAGAAACGGATGCCAG
The DNA here is from genome assembly GCF_900129615.1 of Pectobacterium carotovorum. Lineage (GTDB taxonomy): Bacteria > Pseudomonadota > Gammaproteobacteria > Enterobacterales > Enterobacteriaceae > Pectobacterium > Pectobacterium carotovorum. The sequence goes on from NZ_FQWI01000010.1 coordinate 121,986, forward strand.
ACCGCATTCGTTTTTGAAAAGGAAGGAAATTTTATTCGCTGCGTTAATTTTCATCATGGTACCTGTCCCTGGTTGATAAAAACCGCACTGCGTAATGACACACTTTGTCACACGAATTAACGGCATCCTTGCTGTTCCGAGACAAATCTAACAAATAAGAATAAAAAAATATAGCGCTAAATAGGGATTAATTACCCCTTTATTCTGCAAACGAATATATAGGAATTTGCTATGGCATATCCCGCTGTTCAATCGGGAAAACGGGCAGCGCCGCCAGCAGTTGTGCGCCATAGCCTTTGGTCAACAGGCGACGATCGTAAATGACGATTTCACCAAAGCAGTCATGGCTACGAATAAGGCGTCCAACCTGCTGGATGAGGTTAAACGAGGCGCTGGGCAGGCTTTGTACGATAAACGGATGCCGTTTGAGACTTTTTAACCACTCGCCTTCCGTCAGAATCACCGGGCTGTCGATGGGCGGAAACGCGATTTTATGGATATGCACCTGAGAAAGGAGATCCCCTTTCAGATCCAACCCTTCCGCAAAGGACTGTAAACCAATCAACACGCTAGTCTGGCCTTCCTGTACCCGCTGCCGATGTAGCTCGACCAACCTGTAGCGCGGCTTATCTCCCTGAACCAGCAGCATCAGGCGTAAATCGGTCACCTGCGTCAGAAAGAGTTGCATGGCACGCTGGCTGGCAAACAGCATCAGCATCCCTTTATGCTTATCCTGTTTTAACTCCGCCCGGAAGAACTGTGCCATTTCAGCAATATGCTGCGACTCTGACTCCATCAGCGGTTCATAACGCATTTTGGGAATCACCAGACGCCCTTGTTCGCGGTGGTTGAACGGTGAATCCAGCGCGATAAAGGTGTCCCCTTCCTGCTCGCTCAGTCCAGAAAGCTCCTGTATACGCGCAAAACTGTTCAACGAGCGCAGCGTTGCCGAGGTCATCACGACGTGCGACACCTTCCCCCACAGCAGCCTTTCAAGCTGATCGCAGACGCGGATCCCCGCACAGTGCAGGTGAAGATGCGGCTGGTTATCGCGCATTTCCCGCGTAATCCATTTGGAAACCGGCGCGTTCGACGACTTCTCCATCGCCGCCAGTCGCCACAGCTTGCTCATGGACTCAAGATAGCCCTGCTGGCGGCTCATTTTCAGCAATGCCTGATAGACCCGCACCACGTCATGCTTGCCGGTTTTCTCGCTGAGATCGTTAAGCATATACTCTGCCAACGCCCGCAGCGTGTCGGTCAGTTTGAACAACCGCACGCAGAGTTCACGCATTTCATCCGGCATTTTGCCCATCGCAAAACGGTATTCGGTTTCCTGCCCGTCATGCGGAAGAAACAGCCCGCACATTTGCGAGAAAGACAGCACGCACTCACGGATCTCCTCACAGTGGCTGGTTAACCGTTCGCTGTTAGCGAGTCGCGGCGGCGATTTAGGAGCAAACTGCGCCATACATTGCCCGATAAGCTGCACCAGCTGTTCCAGTTGCGCCATCATATAAGCCGGATGAATATCGCCAGACATCTCCAGCGTATCGCGGGCAACATCGGGAATGTGGTGCCCTTCGTCGAGCACCAGCAGGAGATTTTTAGGGGGAGGAAGTACCGATTCGCTTTCCATCGCCGCCATCACCAACGCATGGTTGGTCACCACAACATCGGCCTGTTCGATCTCACGCCGTGCGATGAAGAACGGGCACTCGCGGTAGTAATGGCAGTTGTGCGCGAGACAGTTCGCTTTGTCCGTACTCAACTTCTGCCACAGGCTATCGTCAAGTGAATCCTGATAATGATCGCGCAGCCCATCCCAGGCATGACCTTGCAGTGCTTTCTCAAGCCGTACACAGGTACGTTTTTCCTCCTTGCTGGCGGACATCAGCTCATCGTCCAGAAAGAGCGGTAAATCCCCCTGCGCGTCAGGATCGGTTGCCAGCATCGCCAGATTACGTGGGCAAATATAACGACGACGGCCAAATGCAGCGGTAAATTTCAGTTCGGGAATAAACTTCTGCAACAGCGGTAAATCTTTGCTGTAAATCTGATCCTGCAACGCCACATTCGCGGTGCTGACCACCAGCGTTTTGTCCTCCGCACGCCCTACCGCAATACCCGGAATAAGGTAAGAAAGCGTTTTCCCGACGCCGGTTGGCGCTTCTATAGCCAGATGGCGCGGGTAATCGCCCGCCAGCGTTTTCGCCACTTCGGCAATCATCTGTCGTTGGGGAACGCGGGAAATAAAATCCGGAATTTGCTCTTGCAGGGCCTTATACCATTGACCAATCTGCAATTTTATTGCGGGGGACAGCGCCATGCATACTCTGTATCTGTGTAATCTGGCCGCCATTGTCCCACAGACGCCCGGCGACGTCAGCCGATATCACGCTCGCGACAATTCCGATCTCGACAATCTTCCGCCCAGCGATTAGGGTAAACCCTATCTGTGTCGCGAGCGGTAAACGCTATTTTCATAAACAATAGCTTCGGTAAATTATGTCTTCAGTCCACGCCATTAACCAATCGTACTGGTTTTCGCCACGGTTACCGCATGTTGAAAGCCGTAGCACGCGCAATAGCAGCCACGCCTACAAAACACATAGCCACGCGCAATTCTCTATTGGGGCGATAGAACACGGCGAAACGCTTTGCCATTACCGCAACGAAACCCATCACTTACAGGTTGGCGACCTGATTTTCATCGATCCTCAACAGCCGCACAGCTGCAACCCACTTCCTGGAAAAACACGCAGTTATCACATGCTTTATCTGGATACCGAGTGGTGTCTCGATCAGATTGCGACGCACTGGGGTTATCAAGCGGATACCTTGCGTTGCAGCCGCGTTGTCCTACGCGATCCCGCACTGTTTATACGTTATCAGCACGTAGTGACCCTGCTGTATCGGGGAGAAATTGCGTCAGCAGATCATCACCTCAGAGCGATGCTGGAACCGATTTGGCGGCAATATTGCCTGCCTGCGCCGTCTTGTTTGCCAGCTTTACCCCATCATGCTTCGCAAACCACGACGCGCCACGTACGCGAACGTCTGCTGAATAATTTGCAAGAATCACCCTCGCTGGAAACGCTGGCGGAGGAGCTGAACCTGCGACGTGAAACCATCGTGCGACAATTTCGTCACGATACCGGCATCACACCGATGGCATTCCTGAATAATGCCCGCATTGAGTATGCCAAATCGCTGCTGAAACAGGGCACGCCGCTGGTTGATGCCAGCTATCAAAGCGGCTTCTGCGATCAAAGCCATTTCCACAAAACGTTTGTGCAATACACCGCCGCGACACCGGGTCAGTACGCGCGATCAATATTTGACAATAAATAGCGGGACACCTTGTCTAGACTGACCTCGATTACTTATCGAGGTCAGAAATAGCATGTTTATTAATACCCTTTTTTCCGCCGATTCTCTCTTTCCCACCCACTTTCCTGCTCTGGCGCTGGCGCATTTTGTGGCGCTACTGAGCCCAGGCCCAGACTTCTTTCTGCTGACGGCCTATGCCATTCGCTACCGGCTGCGCGGCAGTGCAGGAATTTGTCTGGGCATCGCGCTGGGCAATGGCATTTACATCCTGCTGGCAGCGATCGGCTGGGCAGGTATTCAGCATTCGCCCACGCTGTTTACCCTCATCGAATTAGCCGGGGCGACCTATCTGCTCTGGGTTGGCTATCAGTTAGTGAAAAGTCGTTCTGTGCTATCGCTACAGGCGGAACAGCAGTCCGATCGTTGCCCAACGCTGCGTAAACAAATCCTGCTGGGGCTCGGCTCAGCGCTGTTAAACCCCAAAAATATGTTGTTCTACATCAGCCTGATGACCAGTATTCTTGGGCAACATGTGACACCTACGCAGCAAGTCGTCAGCGGTAGCTGGATGTTTTCTGTCGTGCTGGTGTGGGATTTGCTGATCGCCGCGCTGATCGCTCGTCCGTTGGTTCAACAGCATTTAACTCGCTGGCTTAACCCGATTGAGCGCGGAGCCGGCGTCATTCTGATGTTTTTCGGTCTGCTGTTGTTATTTCGATAATTGTTATTTTAGTAATTGTTATTTCGCTAATAGATATTTCGATAATGAAGGGCAGTTAAAAAGCGCGGAGTGTTTTGGCCTTGTTTCATGGGCGGAAGGCTTTATAATTCGGAGCAGTTAACAAAAGGATAACCTGATGACTCTTCAAAAAATCGGCATTATCGGTCTTTTTGCCCTGCTCGCCTTAGGCGGAATGTCTGGCATGATGCTGGTGGGCTACATTATTATCGAGCACGCGGGCTGAGGCTTTCGGCCCGCAGCACTATTACTACGGCACGAATGCGCGAACGGTGCCGCATGGAAACGCGGCAATTAACGCAGTTGTTCACGCTAATGTGAAGGCGACTAATGCGATTGCTCAGACTGAAACGTCTGCCAGTAATCAGGGATACGCGCGAAGGTCAGTTGGAACCAGGCCGTAAACTGGTCGGGCGTCGTCGCCATCCGCTGTGCAATGTCGTCTATCGACTGATATTCATAGCTCGACACTTCATCGGGATTCATCTGCGGAACGTCGTCCGTCACGCCAAAATACACATGCCCCAGTTCATGCTCAATCAGCCCGTTATCCAGCGGCAAACGATAGGTCAGCGTAAACATCGGCGTCAGCGCACAGCGTAGCCCCATTTCTTCATACAAGCGGCGATGTGCTGCCTGCAACGTCTCTTCACCGGGCGCAGGATGGCTACAGCAGGTATTACTCCATAGACCGCCGCTGTGGTATTTCTCCTCTGCCCGCTGCTGCAATAACAACTGCTGGCGAGAGTTGAAGATATAGACGGTAATCGCACGATGTAATGCTCCTTTTACATGCGCTTCCTGTTTTTCCATTACGCCCGTTGGCCTGTCATTTTCATCAACCAGTACCACTTCAGTCAACGGCATACCTTTCTCCTGCAATACCTGATTCTCCAACAATCACACTGTATTACGATCAGCACAATGCGTCTCGCCGCCGGAATTTTCGGCGGCGAGACAAACGTCATTATAGCAGGGTGAAGCTGTCGCTCTTCACACGCTGTGAATCCAGACCAATCATCACGTCGAATTTACCGGGTTCCACCACCTGCTGCATGCGGGCATTGTAGAACTTCAGGGCTTCCTGATCGAGCGTGAAGGTGACCGTACGGGATTCTCCCGGCTGTAACATCACTTTCTCAAAGCCACGCAGCTCTTTCAGCGGACGGCTGATGGAAGCCACCACATCGTGCACATACAGTTGTACGACCGTTTCCCCTGCGCGGCTGCCGGTGTTTTTCACCGTGACGCTGGCGTTGATCGTCCCATTACGCTTCATCGTCTGGCTGGACAAACGCACGTCTGACACGCTGAAGGTGGTGTAGCTCAGGCCGTAACCGAATGGATAGAGCGGACCATTAGCTTCATCGTAATAGTGAGACGTATATTTGCCTGGGTTTTCCGGCGTGTAAGGACGACCTGACGGCAGGTGATTGTAATAAATCGGGATCTGGCCGACGGAGCGTGGGAAGGACATCGGCAGTTTACCGGATGGGTTATAGTCGCCAAACAGCACATCGGCGATCGCATTGCCGCCTTCCGTGCCGCTGAACCAGGTTTCCAGTAGCGCATCGGCCTGCTGATCTTCACGCACCAGAGCCAGAGGACGTCCGTTCATCAGCACCAGAACCAGTGGTTTACCCGTAGCTTTCAGCGCGGCAATCAGGTCGCGTTGACCTTGCGGCAGGTCGATGTTCGAACGGCTGGATGCTTCATGCGCCATCCCAGCAGCTTCACCGACGACGGCGACCACCACATCCGCCTTCTTCGCTGCGGCTACGGCTTCATCGATCATCACCTGCGGAGGACGTTTATCCACCTGAACCGCATCTTCATACTGATTCAGGAAATCGATAATGCCTTTGTGATTACTGACGTTGGCACCTTTGGCATAGAGAATGGTGGCTTTATCGCCGACGGCATTCTTCAGGCCCTGATAGACGGTAATCGTCTGTTTCGTGACACCCGCGGCAGACCAGCTTCCCATCGTATCGCGCTGGCTGTCAGCCAATGGCCCCACAACGGCAATCGTGCCTTCTTTCTTCAACGGCAGCGTTTGCAGGCGGTTTTTCAACAGCACCAGACTCTTACGTGCCACATCGCGCGCATCCAGACGGTGTAAGCGACTTTCCGCGTTGGTATCTACCGGGTCTGAACCGACTGGCCCCAAATGACGATACGGATCTTCAAACAGCCCCATATCGTATTTCACGTTCAGCACCTGACGGCAGGCATCGTCAATCTCCTGCACGCTCACCGCCCCGCTTTTCACCAGCTCAGGCAGATAGCGCACGAAATACTCGTCGCTCATGCTCATGCCGATACCGGATTTAACTGCCAGACGCGACGCATCACGCGGATCGCTGGCCACGCCGTGCTTAATCAGCTCTTTAATCGCGCCGTGATCGGTAATGGTGATGCCTTTGAAATTCCACTGATCGCGCAGAACCTCTTTCAGCAACCAGCTATTTGAGGTGGCTGGCGTACCGTTGATTGAGTTCAACGCGACCATCACGCCGCTGCTGCCAGCGTCAATCGCCGCTTTGTAAGGCGGCATATAGTCCTGGAACATGCGCTGAGGGCTCATGTCCACGGTGTTATAGTCGCGTCCGCCTTCCACCGCACCGTAGAGTGCATAGTGTTTTACGCTGGTCATCAGCGAGTGGCGTCCGGTTACGTCATCGCCCTGAAAGGATTTGACTACCACACCAGCAATTTTGCTGGTCAACCAGGTGTCTTCACCGAAGCCTTCTGAAACGCGGCCCCAGCGCGGATCGCGGGTGATATCCACCATCGGCGCCCAGGTCATGTTCAGACCGTCTTCCGTCGCCTCGTAGGCCGCTACGCGTGCGCTTTTCGCAATCGCGTCCATATCCCAGCTAGAGGCCAACCCCAGTGCGATAGGAAAAATAGTCCGCTGGCCGTGTACCACATCGTAGGCAAAAAACAGTGGAATCTTCAGGCGGCTGAGCTGCATGACCTGATCTTGCATCGCGCGAATATCCGGGCGGGTCACCGTATTAAAAATCGCGCCAACCTGGCCGTTTCTGATCATTTCCCGAATGGCTTCTTTCGGGTTATCCGTCCCGACGCTGATTAATCGGAGCTGACCGATTTTCTCTTCCAGCGTCATTTTCTTCAGCAGATCCGTGACAAACGCATCACGCTGTTGATGTGAAGGCGATATTGATGCCGGCGCAGACGTCAACTCCTGCGCAAATGCCGGATTACAGGCAAGTCCAATTGCTATAGTCAGTGAAGTAAGCCATTTCATTCGTTATAAAGACCCAGTCAATCCAGGCGTCAGAGTCCAAACAGAGCGCTGAAGCACAAGACAGGTTGAAGATTCCGACGGTCACATCCCTTCTCTGACAAGGCGAAAAACACCTTCTCCTGCCTTAAGCGAATAAGGCTTCCCGATAGTGGTTGCCGCACCGACGCACTCAAATGCACAGCGCGTAATATAGTGCATTTATTGAGGTTTCATTTAATAAAAACTGCAAGAATAATGCTAAACGATACGCATAATTCACATTCCCCACCTTCCGTTTGCATCATCATCCTGATAGCAATGCGCAAAACCGCTAGATAAGCCGCGGAGAGGAGGATGATTTCTCCCCCCTTTCGTGCTAATGCTAAGGCTTCGTTAACACAAGGAGCATCAGACATGTATCAGCTGTATATCGCCAATAAAAACTATTCGTCCTGGTCACTGCGTCCGTGGGTGCTGTTGAAAGCACTGTCGATTCCTTTCGAAGAGAAACTGGTCGCCTTTGCACCGGGCATGTCACAGCCGGCATTTAAGGCCTTTTCACCGACAGCAAAAGTTCCCTGCCTGATCGATGGCGAGACCACCGTCTGGGATTCGTTGGCGATTACTGAATATCTGGCTGAACAACATCCCGGCGTCTGGCCTGCCGATGCCAAAACCCGCGCCTGGGCACGCTGTGCCGCTGCCGAAATGCATTCCGGCTTTACCGCACTGCGTAACATCTGCTCCATGAGCTGCGGCGTGCGCGTTAAAATGAACGAAATATCACCAGCTCTCAGCAACGACATTAACCGTATCTGCGAACTGTGGCAGGAAGGGCTGACGCGCTTTAGCGGACCGTTTCTGGCAGGGAAACAGTTTTCGGCCGTGGACGCCTTCTTTGCGCCGGTTGTTTTCCGTATCCAAACCTACCAGCTTCCCGTGTCACCGGAAGCTGCCGCCTACTGCGATTATCTGTTAGCACAGCCCGCCATGCAGCGTTGGCTAGAAGATGCATTAGCAGAAACCTGGCGTGAAGCTGAGCATGATGATGAAGTGAAAAAAGCGGGTGAAGTGATAGAAGATTTTCGCGCTCGCGCCTAGCGCCATCGCGGGCGGTGGCCTGTTCGACCACCGTCAAAACGTCCCCTTCCCACAGCATTGGGAAGGGGTACTGATTATTCAGTTTCGATACTCGCCATGCTCTGCGGTTGGCGCGAAGCCAGCGATTTTTGTTTCTTATAGCTCAACGCAGCGGCAGGCACCTCGCTGACCTTACCGGTTTCAATCCACTTACGCAGGCGGTTAGCATCCGCAAAGTGCGTATATTTCCCGAAGGCATCCAACACCACCAGCGCAACAGGCCGCTGATTAATGACCGTACGCATCACCAGACAGTGTCCCGCCTGATTCGTGAAGCCGGTTTTAGTCAACTGAATGCTCCAGTCCGCTTTATAGACCAGATGGTTCGTGTTTCTGAACGGCTGGCTGTACGCCGGATGGGAGAATGTCGCCGTTTTCTCCTGCGTGGTACTAAGCTGGCCCAGCAGCGGATATTGCTTACTGGCAATCAAGAGCTTGGTGAGATCGCGGGCGGTCGAGACATTATTGATGGACAACCCGGTCGGCTCTACATAACGCGTGTGGGCCATACCCAACGCACGGGCTTTAGCATTCATCGCACGAATAAACGCCTGATAGCCGCCCGGATAGTGGTGCGCCAAACTGGCCGCCGCGCGGTTTTCTGATGACATCAGCGCCAGTAGCAGCATGTCGCGGCGGCTGATCTCACTGTTCAGACGAACGCGCGAGTAAACCCCTTTCATTTCTTTCGTCTGGCTGATATCGACAGAGATGATTTCATCCAGCGGTTGATTGGCATCCAGCACCACCAGCGCCGTCATCAGTTTCGTCACCGAAGCAATCGGCACCACTACATCAGGGTTGCTGGAATAAAGGATGTGGTTATCACGCAGATCCACCACCATGGCGCTACCGGAAGCGATTTCCTGATGCGCAGTGCCAGCGGAGTACGTCGGCGCTTTCGCCACAGCCTGAGGCAACATCACAGCATGGGTTGACAGCAACAACAGGCCAAAAAGAGAAAGCTTAAAATTTTTAGTCATTCTTCAATAACTTAAACAGTATTCTGTTAAATGAAAGGGATAGGCACCGGCATTATAATTTACCGCCCTTTCCCACGCACTCATGCAGCAGAAAAAGCTTTGTGACAAATTTTGACAAACGATTATAGCAACCTACTGTTTTTTATCGTGTTGCGCCAGAGATGGTCTTATTTTTGCGCATGTGGTTGAGCAAACGCAGGCTGACGCCGCTGAATATCCCCGCAGTAATCCCACTTGCCGCACCCGACAGCAGGCAGAATACGGGGTCATGCGCCACCGCGGGAAACAGAGCCAACTGGACGGAAAAGTAGAAGTGAGAACTAAACGTCAGCAGCATCAAAACCAGCGGCCACCACGAACCAGTGCGTTGAAAATGGCGCGATTCCGGTAGGTAGGTTCCTGACGTCTTCCCCCACGCCCATCCGATGCCCAACCCAATGGTCAATGCCAGCAGAAATCCCCCCGCTGCCGCAAGCGGGAGTCGCAACGTATGAAAAATGGCACTGATACCCCACACCATGAAAACCATCGGCACAACTAACATCCGTGCCAGCGATTGCTGTCGCGGCCGGCTGGCTTTTACGCCGACATAAATCAGATAACCCAAAACGATCCACACCCAATAAGGCGTGTGACGCAGAATAATCAGCAGGTTCTCCACGGCTATGCCATTTCCTTTATCAATTAAGCCTTCATCAATGAAGCTTTCATAAACGGTGATAGTCCAAAAACTGTGCGACTATGGCGTGATTTTGGCCTGTTCCAGCGCCTGTTTCACCGCGTTAATCACCCCCTGACTCGATAACGTAGCCCCCGTTACCGCATCCACCTTGTTAATGTCCTGCTTCTCAATGAGTTCCGGCACAATTTGATCCGTCGCGCTCAGCATCATCGCTTCAGTATCGCCATGCTTCAGCACTTCAGCATTGGCAATCTTCCCGTCTTTAATGCTGACCGTGACCTCAACTTCTGCCGCCTTCCCCTGCGCTTTACCGATGTAGGCACCGTCTTTATAGTGCACCACATCGGTACCATGAGCGGACAGAGAAAAAGCCATCACTAACGTGGCCAGCAACGCCGAAATAGATTTTTTCATCATTTCCCCGTGTGTAAACCGAACAATAAAAACAACAATTCAATAACCAGAATAGAACAATTAATTAAAACCTAATAATTGATAATAAGATTTCGTTTCAATATTATCCAACGACAATTTAAGCCGTAGCGCACACTCTATACACCGATCCCTTAGTGCTTTCAACTGGGTTTCATCATCTGTCATCACCGATATTTCGACGAAATAACCCAGTGACTCAATATAATCGAGCGTAATATGGAAGGCGTTTAAAAAGTAGATGCTGCGGATTTTATGAATTTCAAAAAGGGGCCGATACCCCAAGGTCTGTAACATGCTGTCAGTTTTTTCAAAACCTTCAACGTTAACCGCTTCACAGCGATCGACGCCCGGCCCTTTCACAATCCAGAGCTTAATGCCTGATGGCTCCATGCGGCGCACCAGCATTTTGATATTTTGCTGTTGCAGGCGATTCTCTGCATCATCGTAATAAACATCATGTTCTTTATTTTCAAAGACGAAAGCCTCGGGATGAAGGCTAAAAAGTGTATTCCTGAAAACGGCTATATCGTCGATACGAAATTTAAGTTCAACTTCATATTTCCCTGTGAAATGTTCAACCATGTTCTTTCCCCTCACTGGATTCCCTGAAATAAAATTGACTCTCCGCTATATAGAACAGCGTTTTATTATGCTGTCATACGGAAATTCAAGATAATAATGGTTCAGTCATCCGCAAAATAGATCATACAGGTAACATAATATGGCCTAATGGCCGTCCTCTCACCCTCCTTGATTAACACCTTACGTCCTGTCACATCCTGGTACCGCGATAATCGTGCCGCGTTATTACCTTACAACGTCAGATATCCCGATCGCAATTTCCTGGCAACGAATATCTGTTGACGAATGCTATCGGCGATTTCCCAGAAAAAAATGCGGTCAGAATCCTTGCTGGACGCTGACCGCCGTTAATAGTAGCTGAGAAGGGAAAAACCGCTAGTTCTTCACGCCGCAACGGTAGGTAATAGCAAAATCAGTGCAGAATCGAAGCCGTGATGGTGCATAAATTCACGCAAAATCAGCAATCGGGCGGAGAAAGCGTTCTCTAGCGGAATCCCTTCCCAAGTCGCCGGGCTCCCCAGCATGACGCGTTCCAGACGTTTAAATGTCCGCTCCATGTCATCCTGTGGCAAACGCCAGCCTGCGTCCTCTTCCTCTGCTCCCGAAATCTGTGCGAGGGTCACCAATGCGGGGTCGAAAGAAAACAGAGCGGAATCCGCAGGGATGTCGTGGCGAATACGCGTCACTTCATCCTCAACCGCCATGATCGCCCGCTCCATCTCGTCCGGTGTTGGAGGAAGATGCTTGAAAAATGCCGCTGCCGTTTTGTCAAAACCGATGGTTAATTGCAGGGTTGCAGACGGTTGTGATGCCGTCCCACAGATGACGGTCGTCTGCTGCTCGCCAATATACAGTACTGTTATCGGCACATCCGGCGCGACGCGTTGTCTGGCAAGCGAGTACGCCTGTTGCAGGTTCACATCATTTTCCATCACAGCATCCCCTTATTTAGTGCTGACCCTCATGCTGGCAGCAGCGTGCAATACCAGCGATATCCGCAGGTGTGGTTCGGCAACAGCCGCCAATCAGCCGTGCGCCTGCAGCCTGCCACTCGGGCAAATACGCGGTCAACGAGCAGGCGTCGTCGTGAGCGCTGCTCCAGGTTTTCGTTACCGCATCATACTGCTCGCCGGAATTGGGATAAACCACCAACGGCAAATCTGTCAGCGAGGACAGGTGCGTCAGCGCGGGCGTCACGTTTTCCAGCGCGATGCAGTTGATACCCACAGCAACCACCTGAGAACAAGCGTTGACCCGCGCCAGCACCGTGCGCAATGGCGTGCCGTCGCTGAGATGTTCGCTGTCACGCAAGGTGAAGGAGAACCAGGCCTGCGCCTGAGGGAACTCGACCAGTAGCGCAATCAGCGCCTCTATTTCGGCAAAAGACGGCAGCGTCTCGCAGGCCAGCAGATCGGCACCCGCCTCATGCAGCGCCGCTATGCGCGGCCGATGAAACGCCATCATCTCAGCCTGTGGCAGTTGGTAATCGCCACGATACTCCGAACCATCCGCCAGATAGGCACCGTACGGCCCCACCGATCCCGCCACCAGCAGCGTGCCAGCCTGCGGATTATCGCGCCGGTAATCATCCCGCGCCTGCGCCGCCAGTTGTACGCTCTTGGCAATCAGCGCCAGTGACTCTGCTTCACCATACCCGCGCGCCTCAAACCCTTGAGGCGTAGCCTGATAGCTGGCCGTAATCGCACACTGCGCCCCGGCTTTGAAATAATCGAGGTGCACCTGATAAATCAGCGCCGGATTTTCAACCAGCACTTTCGCCGACCACAGCGGATCCGTTAAATCACAGCCGCGCGCTTCCAGTTCGGTTGCCAACGCACCGTCCAGCACAATCGTTGATGCCGTCGCCAGCATTTCGGTAACCGTATTTTTACGCAATGTCTTCCGCTCCCGTTAATCTACGTTTCTTCATTGACTGCGTGAAATAATAAGCACCATAGCACAGCGCGACAAACGGAATTCCACACCACAGGGCAATCCGCTGGCTTGGGTCAAACGCCAGCCCGACGCAGGCCAGCAGGCAGAGCAGGAAACCAAGAATCGGCGTGATCGGGAACCAGGGCGCACGATATTGCAGGTCGGAAAGCGGTTTTCCCGAGCGGACATGGTGACGGCGGAACATATAATGCGAGGCGCAGATACTCAGCCACACCGCCACGACGGCAAAGCCAGAAATCGCGGACAGCGCCACGTAAACGGTATCCGGTGCAACCACGCTGGAAAACAGCGCCAACAGCCCGCCCAGCATACTGACGGAAATGGCAAAAAGCGGAATACCACGACGCGTCAGGCGAGAAAAACGACGCGGCAACGTGCCTTCGTTGGACAGCGACCACAGCATACGCCCCGAGGCATACAGCCCTGAGTTAGCGGCGGACAGGATCGCCGTCAAAATGACGAAATTAAAAATGTCGGCCGCGTAAGGAATACCAATTTTTTCAAACACCAGCACAAACGGGCTTTTAGCAATACCGGCCTCTTCCATCGGAATGATCGCCGCCAGCACCAGCACCGTCCCCAGAAAAAAGATCACCAGCCGCGCGACGGTAGTACGAATCGCCATTGGCACCACCTTCTGCGGATTCTCGGTTTCGCCAGCCGCGATGCCGATCAGCTCCGTACCGGAGAAGGCAAAGTTCACCGCCACCATCGTCATCAGAATCGGCAGGCCGCCGTGTGGAAACCAGCCAGACGCGGTAATGTTCTGGAAGAACGGCGCGGGTGAACCGTCCTGCATCGGAATAAAGCCAAACATCGCGCCAGCACCGAGTACGATAAAAGCGAGAATCGTGACGACTTTAATGATAGAGAACCAAAATTCCCCTTCGGCAAAGAAGCGGGAAGACACAATATTCAGCAAATAGATCAGCACACAAAACAGCAAGCACCAGGTCCAGACCGGCACCTGCGGGAACCAATACTGCATGCAAAAACCGGCAGCGGTCAGGCTGGAGCCCAACGCAACTGTCCACGTCAGCCAATATAGCCACGCCACGGTATAGCCCGTCGCCGGACTGAGATAGCGGGAAGCATACACATGGAACGCGCCGGTTTCCGGCATGGCAACGGACAGTTCACCCAGACTCAGCATCACCAGATACACCACCAGCGCGCCGATCAGATACGCCAATAGCGTTCCGGCTGCGCCCGTCGTCGAAATAATGTAGCCCGTATTGAAAAACAGGCCGGTACCGATGACGCCGCCAAGAGAAAGCATCACCAAATGGCGAGCTTTCATGGTGCGCTTAAACTGCCCTTCCGTGCCTGATGCGTGTTGTTCCATGATGACCTTTCTTTATCAATGTATCCGCCCTGCTTTATGCAGCTGAACGGTATAGACCCTAAATAATTCGAGTTGCATGAAGGCGGCAAGTGAGGGAATCCCGATGAGCTTACACAGGTAAGTGATTCGGGTGAGTGAGCACAGCCAACGCACAGGCAACTTGAAGTATGACGGGTATAGACGTCTAAACTTCCAGATAGATGGAGTGTTATACCGTCAACCGATTCGTAAAGTAAAGTACAGACCAGCGGGAGAGCGATGAGGTGCGTTAAATCTGAACAGACATTGTCAGGAAACCAAGAACGGGAAATCCAGTGCGGGGAAACAGAGAACGGAAAAGCGGTGAGCGCTTATGGCTCACCAATCACACGGGCGATATCCGCCGAGGTTTTCAAGGTGCGGATCTCGCTGAATAATTCGGTGGCGTCGTCGTACTCTTTACGCAAGTAGCCGAGCCACTGTTTGATGCGTGCGACGTGGTACAGTCCCGTATCGCCCTGCTTTTCCAACTGCACATATTTTTGTAGCAGCAGCATGACCTCCGGCCACGGCATACGCGGTTCGTTATACTTAATCACGCGGCTCAGGTTCGGCACATTTAGCGCCCCCCGCCCGATCATCACCGCGTCACAGCCCGTTGTCGCCATACAGTCCTGCGCGCTTTGCCAGTCCCAGATTTCACCGTTGGCGATCACCGGAATCCGCAGGCGCTGGCGGATTTCCCCTATCGCCTGCCAGTTGATGCATTCGGCTTTATAACCGTCTTCCTTCGTGCGGCCATGCACGGCCAGTTCGCTTGCACCCGCTTGCTGCACCGCGTCGGCAATCTCAAACTGGCGAGCGCCCGAATCCCAGCCCAGCCGGATTTTCACTGTAACCGGCAAATGTGCGGGCACCGCCTCACGCATCGCTTTTGCGCCTCGATAAATCAGCTCGGGATCTTTTAACAGCGTCGCCCCGCCCCCGCTACCGTTCACCAGCTTCGACGGGCAGCCGCAGTTGAGATCGACGCCATACGAGCCCAGTTCTACCGCCCGCGCCGCATTTTCCGCCAACCACTGCGGGTATTGCCCCAGTAGCTGCACACGCACCAACGTACCCGACGGCGTGCGGCTGGCATGCTGTAATTCCGGGCAAAGGCGATAAAAGGATTTAACTGGCAGGCACTGATCCACCACGCGTAAAAATTCGGTGATGCACAGGTCATAATCATTTACTTCAGTCAGCAGTTCTCGCACTAATGAATCGAGAACCCCTTCCATCGGGGCAAGCAGAACACGCATAACGCTACTCGGTAACCATTCGATCGTTAATCACAGCCAGTCAGGCCAAAAAAAGCAGGCAATCTTAGGGGGTATTGTACGGGTAACGCAATGGGAAAGATAACGCGGGACGGGCCATGAGGTTGCCTCTTGTGAACATATCATCAATAATTCGTGACAAATTTGTGCCGACACCGTCCTTGCGGACCACAACGAAGTATGACGAGTCTATTATGTCGAATATCAAAACAGGCGCGCTGCAACGCCCACAGCTTTCTCTGCCGAATAATGCCGACAAACTGCTGCTGCACTCCTGCTGTGCGCCCTGCTCGGGTGAAGTCATGGAAGCCATCACCGCTTCAGGCATCGACTACACCATTTTCTTTTATAACCCCAATATCCACCCGCAGCGTGAATATCTGATCCGTAAAGAAGAAAACATCCGTTTCGCCGAACAGCATAACGTGCCTTTCATCGACGCAGATTACGATACGGATAACTGGTTTGAACGCGCCAAAGGCATGGAGTGGGAACCGGAACGTGGCGTTCGCTGTACCATGTGTTTTGATATGCGTTTCGAGCGCACGGCGCTGTACGCCGCAGAAAATGGCTTTAGCGTCATTTCGAGTTCGCTGGGGATTTCACGCTGGAAAAACATGCAGCAGATTACCGAGTGTGGGCATAACGCCGCGCAGAAATATCCCGGCGTCACCTACTGGGATTACAACTGGCGCAAAGGCGGTGGCTCGTCGCGCATGATCGAAATCAGCAAACGCGAACGTTTCTATCAACAGGAATATTGCGGCTGCATTTATTCCCTGCGCGATTCCAATAAGCATCGCAAATCACAGGGGCGCGATATTATCCGCATCGGTAAACTGTATTACGGTGATGAAACCGAATAACGCTACGCCGAAGTCAGGCACGCCGTACGGCGTGCCGTTTTCACTACGTCTTACTTCTTCACGTCTACCTGATAGAAAATATGCTTACCGAACGGGTCAACCTCATACCCGGTCACTTCCTTGCGCACCGGTTCAAAGATGGTGGAATGCGCAATCATGACGGCCGGTGCCTGATCGTGCATCATCTGCTGTGCCTGCTTGTATAGGGCAATACGCTGCTCGTGATCCTGTGAAGCGCGCGCTTCAATAAT
This sequence comes from Pectobacterium carotovorum, assembly GCF_900129615.1. Taxonomy (GTDB): domain Bacteria; phylum Pseudomonadota; class Gammaproteobacteria; order Enterobacterales; family Enterobacteriaceae; genus Pectobacterium; species Pectobacterium carotovorum. The sequence goes on from NZ_FQWI01000010.1 coordinate 138,852, forward strand.
GATTTTATCAAACGGCGCATAACACCATTTTGCCGAGTTAGAACCACCGTTGGCTGCCGTACAGGTAAAGAGTGGCCCGAAGAAGTTATCAGGATCGCCCGTCGCCGTTGTCCAGCCCATCAATGCCGCCTGATGCTCACCGCCTTTCACCCTTTTCAGGTATTCGCCCCACTCGAAGGTGACAATTTTGGCCTGCACACCGACTTTCGCCCAGTCAGCCTGAATCATCTCCGACATGCGGCGGGCGTTCGGGTTATACGGACGCTGCACCGGCATCGCCCACAGCTCAATGGCAGTGCCTTCCGCCAAACCCGCTTCTTTCAGTAACGCCTTCGCCTTCTCAGGATCGTAGTCATAATCTTTCAGGTCGCTATCGGCACTCCAGACACCTGGCGGCAGCAGGTTTTTCGCCGCCGTTCCGGTTCCCTGAAAAACGGCTTCGATAATCGCTGGCTTGTTAATCGCCATCGTTAACGCTTGCCGCACTTTCACATTATCCGTCGGTGCCTTCTGGGTATTGAATGACAGGAAGCCGGTGTTCAATCCGGCCTTTTGCATTAGCACGATGTCCTTGTTCTCTTTCATACGCGGCAGGTCGGCAGGATTAGGGAACGGCATCACCTGACACTCATTCTTTTCCAGCTTGGCGTACCGCACGGAGGCATCCGGCGTGATGGTGAAAATTAGCCGATCCAGCTTGGCCTTGCCTTCCCAATAAGCGGGGAACGCCTTAAACAGAATGCGAGAATCTTTCTGATACTGCGCTAATTCAAACGGTCCAGTGCCAATCGGTTCCATATCCACGCGCTCCGGCGTCCCGGCTTTGAGCATCGCATCGGCATATTCCGCAGAGAGAATAGACGCGAAGTACCAGGCTAAATCAGCCAGAAACGGGGCTTCCGCATGGGAGAGCGTAAAGCGCACCGTGTGGTCATCCACTTTCTCGATGCTCTGGATCAGCGAGCCAAAGGACAAACTTTCAAAATTGGCATAGGTTCCTTTCGAGACGCTGTGGTAAGGATGCTGCGGATCTTTTTGCCGCATGAAGGAGAAAATAACGTCGTCAGCGGTAAAATCACGCGAAGGTTTGAAGTATTTATTGCTCTGGAATTTCACGCCTTTGCGCAAATGGAAGGTATAGACGCGTCCATCGGCGCTAATGTCCCAGCGTTCTGCCAGACTCGGCACCAGCTCCGTGGTACCCACTTTGAAATCCACCAGACGGTTATAAATCGGCACGGCGCTGGCATCCACGCTGGTACCCGAGGTGTAAAGCTGCGGATTAAAGTTTTCCGGCGACCCTTCAGAGCAGTACACCAGCGTATTCGCCGAGGCCGCTGAAGCGACCGCCAGCGTCAACGCTGCCAGAGTCAATCGTATTCCTGCTTTTTTCATTCCAGTCCTCGCTTATTGTGTTATTCGTGTCCCATTTAGTGTTATTCGTGCCCCATTTACTGCGTTGGCTTTCTGACTTCCGCTGTCTGAAATATAAAAATCATGACCATAAAATGACAAATAAAACCATCGAATGAAATAATTTCTACGTTAGGATAACTGTCATAGCTATTACTGAATAAAAAGGATTCGTTATGACAGACCGTTTGGCTCATCAGCTCAGCACGCGTTTTTACCGTTACCTCGCCGTCACCAGCCAAAGCGATGCCGGTTCAACAACGTTGCCTAGCACGCCGGAACAGCATGAAATGGCGCAATTGCTGGCGGATGAGCTGCGTGCACTGGGCCTACAGGATGTGGTGATTGATGAGCACGCCACCGTGACAGCCGTGAAGCCGGGCAACTGTCCGTCCGCACCGCGCATCGGTTTTATTACCCATATCGATACGGTTGACGTCGGCCTGTCGCCGCATATTCATCCGCAAACGTTGCGCTTTACCGGTGAAGACCTGTGTCTGAATACCAAGCAGGACATCTGGCTGCGCACGGCGGAACACCCAGAAATTCTGCCGTATGTTGGGCAGAACATCATTTTTAGCGACGGCACCAGCGTACTCGGCGCGGACAACAAGGCTGCTGTTACCGTAGTGATGACGCTCATGGAGAACCTGACCGACACTACGCCGCACGGCGATATCGTGGTGGCCTTTGTGCCGGATGAGGAGATTGGGCTGCGTGGTGCGAAAGCGCTCGATCTCAAACGCTTTGATGTCGATTTCGCCTACACCATCGACTGCTGTGAACTGGGTGAAGTGGTGTATGAGAACTTCAATGCGGCTTCCGCAGAAATTCGCTTTACCGGTGTGCCCGCGCACCCGATGTCGGCGAAAGGCGTGCTGGTTAACCCGTTGCTCATGGCACATGACTTTATCAGCCAGTTCGATCGCCAGCAGACGCCGGAGCATACGGAGGGACGCGAGGGCTATGTCTGGTTTAACGATCTGACGGCAAATGCCAATGAAGCGAAGCTCAAAGCGTCTATCCGCGATTTTGATTTAGCCACGTTTGAACAGCGGAAGCAGCAGATCGCCGCGATCGCAGAGAAGATTGGCGCGCAGTATCCGACTGGCAGCGTGACCTACACCCTCACAGATATCTACAGCAATATCAGCAACGCGATTACCGACGATCGCCGGGCCATCGACCTGCTGTTTGCCGCACTGGACACACTGGGCATTGAACCCAAGGTGACACCAATGCGTGGCGGAACGGACGGTGCGGCGCTGTCTGCCAAAGGGTTGCTAACGCCGAACTTCTTCACCGGCGCGCACAATTTCCACTCGCGCTTTGAATTTTTACCCGTGCCGTCGTTTATAAAATCGTATGAAGTGGCGCTGAATTTATGCCTGATGGCGGCGAAATAATCGCGTCCAGAAAAGAGAAAGGCGGACATCCGTCCGCCCCACCTACTTCTGTGCCAGCCGCAGCGCCGACGGCGTCAGGCCGTATTCCTTTTTGAATTGGTGGCTCAGGTGGCTGGCGGAACTGAACCCGCAGGCCAGCGCGATGTCCGTGATCGACAGTTTACCTTGCCGCACGAGCGCTTCAGCGCGAGTCAGCCGCTGTTTCAGGACATACTGATGCGGTGCCATCCCCACGCTTTGGCGAAACATGCGCGCAAAGTGAAACTCGCTAAGCCCCGCTTCCGCCGCCAGCGCCTGTAGCGTCAGCGGTTGATCGAGATGTGCCTCAATTTGCATCTTGCTACGCCGTAATACCGCTGGCGACAGCCCGCCGCGCACCGTCGGCAATTCCCACTGTAATTGGGTGTAGCCACGCAGCACCTGAATCATCAACAGCGTCGCGGCGCTGCTAAGCACAAGCTGATTCGCCGAGTCGTCCCAGCGGTTACTAAGCAAGAACTGCCGGTACAGCGACGTAATCAGCGGATCGCTGCCAAATATCCGCTCTTCTGTACAGATCGATGCGGGGCTACGATCCCAGGTTTGCTCGGCCAGCTGCCGCAGGTGCGCATCGTCAAAATACAGGTGAACAAAATTGAGGTCACCACGGATATCCCAGGTCGACGAACTCTGTTTCGGCATCAGGCAGAAACGATCTGGCCCACCGCCGTTATGCCAGCCGTCCTCTGTTTTATGATAGCTCTCATAGCCACCGGCAGTATAAAGACTGAGCGTATGGTGTTCGGTGTTTTCCATCGTGACACGATCGTGGCGGTTAAACCATGAAGCAAGCCGCACGCCGGAGGTCAGCTCGACGGTGTCGCGCAGTTCGGTTTTATGATGCAGCATGGTATCGAACGCTTTATAACGATGCATTGCTGCCTCCGTTTCTCACTTAACCGCAAGATTCTGTTATTCACCGCAAGGGGCTGAAAGCCCGCGACAAACGCACGCGCCATACTGCCGTCATGCACTCATGCGGAATCACTCAATGAATACGTTACTCTATTTTTCTGTCGTCCTGATTTGGGGTACGACCTGGATCGCAATTAGCCTACAACAGGGCGAAGTCGCCGCCGAAGTGTCCGTTTTCTGGCGCTTTGCGCTGGCATCGGCCATCTTACTGACGTTTCTGGCGCTGACACGCCGCCTGCGCCCGCTTTCGCCACGCGCTCACCTGCTGTGTATGGTACAAGGGCTGTGTGTATTCGGCGTCAACTTTCTCTGTTTTTACCACGCCATCGCCTGGATTTCGAGTGGATTAGAATCCATCATTTTCTCAATGGCGGTGCTATTTAACGCCTTTAACAGCCGTCTTTTCTTCGGGCAGCCGTTAACGCGCAACGTGGCGATCGCCACACCGCTAGGACTCATTGGTATCGTCGCGCTGTTCTGGCATGACCTGACGCAAATCGACGCGCAGCCCTATCTGCTGTGGGGCGTGGGATTGAGCATTCTGGGCACCTACTGCTTCTCACTCGGCAATATGATTAGCGCCCAGCACCAGCGACAGGGCCGCGACGTACTGACGACCAACGGCTGGGGTATGGGATATGGTGCGCTATGGATGGGGCTGTTCAGCCTGATTCAGGGATATAGCTTCGCCCCAGAGTACGACACCAGCTATCTGGGTTCACTGTTCTATCTGGCCATCTTTGGTTCAGTCATCGGCTTCGGTGCCTACTTCAGCCTGATCGGTCGCATCGGTGCCAGTCAGGCGGCTTACACCACGCTGCTCTTTCCGCTGGTGGCACTGTCGATTTCGACGCTGTTTGAAGATTACCAGTGGCGGCTCAACGCGCTTATCGGCCTGTTGCTGATTCTGGCGGGTAACGCGGCGATGTTCTACCGCCCACGCCGTCCCGTTGCACAACCCGCAACAGCAAAATAACGTGATAAAAAAAGGGAGCCGCTGGCTTAATGCCGATCAGTTAAGGATCAGTTGAACGATCCGGTACTTGTGTAACAATCCGTAATCTCACAGGGATTACGGATTTTTTTATGCTACTC
>NZ_FQWI01000020.1 GCF_900129615.1 Pectobacterium carotovorum
TGGCGAGACGGGGTATCGTATTCAACGTGAGACGTGTTGATGGTGATACCACGTGCTTTTTCTTCTGGTGCGTTATCGATCTGGTCGAATGCACGCGCGTTACCACCGTAGGTTTTAGCCAGAACGGTAGTGATTGCAGCGGTCAGCGTTGTTTTACCATGGTCAACGTGGCCGATAGTACCGACGTTAACGTGCGGTTTTGTACGTTCAAATTTTTCTTTAGACATCGATTGTCCCTCTAAGACACGGATAAATCGGTGGTATCACCACATCAACCAAGCGATAGCTTGCTGAATTTATTCACAGAAAGAAAATCAGGAGGAGGAAAAGGAAGTGGTGCTGATAGGCAGATTCGAACTGCCGACCTCACCCTTACCAAGGGTGCGCTCTACCAACTGAGCTATATCAGCACATCTTGGAGCGGGCAGTGGGAATCGAACCCACATCATCAGCTTGGAAGGCTGAGGTAATAGCCATTATACGATGCCCGCATCCTGGAACTCGGCTACCTAATTTTTCTGTAGATTTTGAAGTTGAGGAATAAGATTTTATAGACCCCGCCTTCGTCGATCCGGCTTAGTCTTGCTACCGTATCGAATATCCTGTTTCCAGGATTGAATTTGGTGGTGGGGGAAGGATTCGAACCTTCGAAGTCTGTGACGGCAGATTTACAGTCTGCTCCCTTTGGCCGCTCGGGAACCCCACCTGATTGTGTACTTGATGGTGCCGGCTACCGGAATCGAACTGGTGACCTACTGATTACAAGTCAGTTGCTCTACCTACTGAGCTAAGCCGGCTTCAAGTGCTGCGCATTCTAGGTAGACAGAACGCTCGATGCAACAAAAAAATTGCGTAAAATGCGCTATCGCTTAGATTTTATCCAAATTCAGCTATAAATCTAGAGTAGCAGTAAGAATTAGCGCAAAGAACCACCAATCCTATCCAACGAAATGGTGATTTCACCATCAACCTTCCTCTTGTTTCTCTTGCACCAAAAATACAGTTTTGCCCTTTAGAAGAGCAGTCGCTGCACTGACCGATGCTATTTTGCTCGTTTTTCTAAGAAAATAGACCTGGAATGCATTTTGCTTGGTTAAAAATAAATTTCTGTCGAAGGGGCAAAATACGATGAAAACCGTTCAACTCAATGCAGCAACCTTACCTGTCTATCGTGAGGAACTGGCTAATCTATTGATCGATGCTGTAGAAAAAGGCGCTTCTGTTGGATACCACTCGCCACTGTCCCACAAAGAAGCCACTGAATATTTTCATAGTTTGCAAACATCCGTTTCCAACGGTGAACGTATGATCTGGGTCGCGCGCGATGAGGAAGGTATCGTCGGAAGCGTACAGCTTGAGTTATGTCAAAAAACAAACGGGAAAAACAGAGCTGAAATTCAAAAATTACTGGTCCATAGCCGCACAAGAAGAGCAGGAATAGGCCGACTGCTTATTCAGCTATTGGAAAAGAGCGCACTTTTACAGCAGAGGGGCTTGCTCTACTTAGACACCCAAGCAGGTTCTCCCGCGGAAGCGTTCTATCGTGCCTTGGGCTATCGCCATCTAGGAGAATTACCAGACTATGCTTGCACACCTGATGGCTATTACCACCCAACGGCCATCTATTATAAGCGCCTCTTTGCTGTGAACGGTTTAGGTAAAGCCATCGCTAGCTAGCGAGTACCCGATGCGTAAACATAGAAGCATCGGGTACAGCACCGATTTTCTCTTCTTCTTTCTAGCAGCAAAGTGTTAACCTGCCCATTATCAAAAATTTATTACATAAGAGAAGGTGCCGCGATCATCGCGTTGGCTGAACTAATAGCCCGTTTTCTTCGCTGGGCTGAGAGTCCCTTTTCTTACCTGTGAAGCAGGCAGAACACGACTTATGAGCAACAGAGAGCAATCCTTGGCCACGCCATATCTACAATTTAACCGCAGCCAATGGGCCGCCTTGCGCGATTCCGTCCCGTTAACGCTGACAGAGGAAGAAATCGTTAAGCTCAAAGGCATTAACGAAGACCTTTCATTAGACGAAGTCGCGGAAATTTATCTACCGCTATCTCGCCTGCTTAATTTCTATATAAGCTCTAATTTACGCCGCCAGGCTGTGCTTGAGCAGTTTTTAGGAACAGATGGCCAAAAAATACCTTACATAATCGGCATCGCAGGTAGTGTCGCTGTAGGGAAAAGTACCACAGCCCGTGTGCTCCAAGCGTTATTAAGCCGCTGGCCGGAACACCGCAGTGTAGAACTTATTACAACCGATGGATTTCTTCATCCAAATAAGGTGTTAAAAGAACGCGACTTGATGAAGAAAAAAGGCTTTCCACAATCCTATGATATGCACAGCCTGGTAAAATTTGTTTCTGATATAAAGTCAGGAACACACAAAGTCACAGCTCCAACGTATTCCCATCTAACATATGATATCGTCCCTAATAACAATAAAGTGTTGGAGCAACCTGATATTTTAATATTAGAAGGGTTGAATGTTTTACAAAGTGGGATGGACTATCCACATGATCCACATAGGGTTTTTGTTTCTGATTTTGTGGATTTTTCTATCTATGTCGATGCTCCTGAAACACTGTTACAAACATGGTATATAAATCGCTTTTTGAAATTTAGACAAGGTGCATTCTCAAATCCAAATTCATACTTCCATAATTATGCAAAATTGACGAAAGAAGAAGCCGTCGGTATTGCCTCTCAATTATGGAAGGAAATTAATGGACTTAATCTAAAAGAAAATATTCTTCCCACCCGGGAGAGAGCTAGTCTTATTATGACTAAAAGCGCTAATCATGCCGTTGAATGTGTCCGATTAAGAAAGTGAAAATGAATGAATATGTAAAAGGGGGGAGTCCCCCTTTTTTATGCACCGCGCAGAGAAATTTCCCCACCAATATACGGCATTATCAAACCATCATTTTCTAATAACAATGCACCCTGGCGATCGATTCCTCGGTCTATCCCATGTATTTCGCGATTACCGATAATCAAGCGGATCGGACGATTAAAATAGTTATCCAACTTTTCCCATCTGGGAATAAATGGTTCAAGACCTTGTAGTTCAAAGACGGCCAAAGCGCTTCTTAGTTCAGAAATAAGAGTCGAAGCGAGAGTATTACGATTAATCTCTATACCCGCCTCTTGTAAATTTATCCAGCCTTGGTTAATCGTATCGGGAGCAGGTTCTCTCATCTGTAAATTAATACCTGCGCCAATTACCAAATTAGCAGCATCACCCGTTTTCCCAGTAAGTTCGACGAGGATGCCAGCTAACTTTCTATCCTTCAGGTATAAATCATTAGGCCATTTTACTCGAACACCATCAGCACCAAGCTTATGCAGTACTTCGGCCATTACGATACCGATAACCAGACTCACCCCAACAGCCGCAGCGGGTCCCTGCTCTAGGCGCCAATATAAGGACAAATACAAATTCGCACCAAAGGGTGAAAACCATTGCCGCCCCCGACGACCACGCCCAGACTGCTGATATTCAGCAAGGCATGCATCACCGGAGGACAGTGTATCCAATCGTTCTAAAATGTACTGATTCGTAGAATCGACGACAGGTAAAACCGTTACGCCACCTTCAGGTAGGTGCTTAAGGATAACCTCCTCATCTAATAACTGCATAGGTGCTGGCAAAGAATAGCCCTTACCCGTTACAGTAAAAATATCAATTCCCCAATCGCGTATAGTTTGAATATGCTTATTAATCGCAGCCCGACTCATCCCCATCATTTCGCCCAGTAACTCACCGGAATAAAACTCCCCATCAGAGAGGATTTTAATCAACTTAAGAGGAACTGTAATATCTTTCATGATAATACCTCGATGGCATTGATCTCTCCATGCGCAGCAATAAAGCGAACTTCAGGTTCCAGCTGTATGGAGAATTTTTCAGAAACTTGGTTGCGGACGTAACGAGCTAATTCAACAATATCTGAGCTTTTTGCATTATTTTTATTAATCAGAACTAATGCTTGTTTCTCGTGAACAGCGGCACCACCAAGCTGGAATCCTTTAAGTTTGCACTGATCAATTAACCATCCAGCTGCCAATTTAACGTTACCATCGGCTTGTAAATACTGAGGAGCATTCGGATACTCTCGTAAAATCCGTTCGGCATGCTGTTGTGTAATTATTGGATTTTTGAAGAAGCTACCAGCATTACCTGCCACTACAGGGTCTGGGAGTTTACTTCGACGCATATGGCATACAGAATCAAATACTTGCTGTGGCGTAACGGTTGTAGGATCCAGTTTGGCTAAATCACCATAGTTAAGTATCGGATTCCACTCTTTCTTCAAAAAAAGCCCTACTGCGGTAATCGCAAACCCAGAACGATACTGATGCTTAAATATGCTTTCACGATAACCGAACTGGCATTCCTCAGCGCTAAGACGCATGACTTTACCTTCAGTCAGATCCAACACGTCAACATAATCACAAACATGTTGTAATTCGATACCGTACGCACCGATATTCTGTATCGGTGCAGAGCCCACACATCCGGGAATTAATGCCAGATTTTCTAACCCAGCAATGCCACGCTTAAGCGTATATTCAACTAATTGATGCCAATTCTCACCTGCACCAACATGAAGATACCAGCCATCACGTTCTTCGCGAATATCTATACCTTTAAGTCGGTTTAGCAGAATAGTACCTAAAAAATCTTCCAGAAAAAGGACATTACTTCCTTCTCCTAGCAATAAAATGGGCTCTTGTGATGCGCAGGCGACGCGCCATTCCTCGATCAATTTTTCTTGAGTATCTGCAACCGTAATACGAGAGGCAGACACTGATAATGAGAAAGAGTTATGAGGCTTTAATGAAATAATGCTCGATGGCATGATGGAAATACCTACTAATTCAGATATCACATAGTCTACCTGATCTACGCGAGATACCGACTGCCTTTTGCCACCGGATACGTATAAACAACCGTTCCTAACGCCCATAGCAAAAAGCCCCTGTCTTTCGACAGAGGCTTTCCACTTGTTTGATGCCTGGCAGTTCCCTACTCTCACATGGGGAAGCCCCACACTACCATCGGCGCTACGGCGTTTCACTTCTGAGTTCGGCATGGGGTCAGGT